>NZ_JBYCZO010000001.1:0-2372500 GCF_057586275.1 Sphingomonas sp. SRI_018
TGAGACTCGCCAAGATCAGCCAGATTGGATTCCCGCCTTCGCGGGAATGACGGCGGTCGTCACGGATAGCTCACCGTCTTCGGCACCTCCGGGATCGGGATGAACTCCTTGTCGTCCCCCGGCACCTTGGGGAAGCGCCCGGCCTTCCAGTCCTCCTTGGCCTGGTTGATGCGGTCGCGGCTCGACGAGACGAAGTTCCACCACACGTGACGCGGCGTCGCGAACGCCTCGCCGCCGCACAGCATCACGCGCGCGCCACTCTCCGAGCGCAGCGTCGCCGCGGTGCCGGGCCGCAGGACGTAGAGCGTCATCGGCTCCAGCGTCAGCCCGTCGAGCGTCGCCTCGCCGACGCCGACATAGATCGCGCGCTCCTCGGCATCGGCGTCGATCGGGATCGCGCCGCCCGCGGCGAGCTGGATGTCGGCATAGACGGTGTCGGCATAGGTGGTGGTCGGCGCGCGGCGGCCCCACAGCGATCCCATGATCACGCGCGCCTTGGCGCACTCGTCCTCGACCACCGGCAGGTCGTCGCGGGTGACGTGCTCGAACGCCGGGTCGATGTCCTCGGCGCCGTCGGGCAGCGCCAGCCAGGTCTGGATGCCCGACAGCTCCGGCCCGTGCGCCCGCTCGTCGGCCGGGGAGCGCTCGGAATGGACGATGCCGTGGCCGGCGGTCATCAGGTTGACCGCCCCCGGCTCGATCCGCGCATTGGTGCCGAGCGAATCGCGATGGTCGATCGCGCCGGCGAACAGATAGGTGACGGTGGCGAGGTTGATGTGCGGATGCGGCCGCACGTCGATGCCGGTGCCGGCGTCGAGGATCGCCGGCCCCATCTGATCGAAGAAGATGAAGGGGCCGACCATCGTCCGCGGCTTCGACGGCAGCGTCCGGTGGACCTTGAACCCGCCGAGGTCGTGCGTGACCGGAGCGATGGTGTGGATGAAGAGATCCTCGTTGGTCATGCCGCATCGAGCTCCGGATAGTGGCGGAAGATACCGTCGGTGTTGAAGGCGATCCTGCGGTCGCTCTGCAAGTAGGATTGGATGCCGGGCAACTCGGCGACCTGGTCGTGGATACGCAGGAGCGTCGGATAGTCGCCCTCGATCGCCGCCATGCGCTCCGGAAACATGTAGCGCAGCCCCTCGACGAGCTGGAACAGCGAGCAGTCGACATAGGTCCAGCGGTGATTGATCACCCATGGGCCGGGGTTGGCGTTCGCCGCCGCGTCGAAATGGTGGAGGAACTTGGGGATGCGCGCCTCGCGGAACCGCTCGGCGGCGCGCGCGGCTTCGGCCTTCTGCTCCTCGTAATAGAGGTCCGCGCCGACCGGGTGATGGACGTCATGCACCTCGGCGACGAAATCGGTGATGGTGAGCTGGAGCTGGTGGAGCCAATACCGGTCGGCCATCGCCGGAGGTGCGAGATCGTGCCGCTCGCCGAGATAGAGCAGGATGTTGGCGACATGCGCGATCACCATCCCGTTGAACTCGATATAGGGCGGGGCAAAGGGGCCGCGGCCCCCGCTGCGCAGCTTCATGTCGGCGACCAGCGCCTCGTCGCCAAGCTCGCGCGCGCAGTCGCGATAGGCGATACCGGCCGCTTCCATCGCCAGCCGGACGAACTCGCCGCGTCCCTGGATGCCGGTCCAGTACCAGAGATTGTAGATCATCATGCCTCTCCGGGAGCACGCGCCCGGATCACGAGCGCATGGACGCGCTCGCGGAGGAGGTCCGCCAGCGCCGCGTTCACCAACCGCTGGCGCGCGACGCGGTTCAATCCGGTAAAGGCGGGGCTTTCGACGATCACGGTGAAGTGCGATTCGCCCGCCGGATTATGCCCGGCATGGCCGCGATGGCCCGCGCTGTCGTCGATGACCTCGAGGTGCGTCGGATCGAGCGCCTCGCGGAGGCGGGCGGTGATTTCGGCGGCGACGGGGCCGGTGGCGGGAGCTGTCATCGCGCCTATATAGACCGTTTTGCGAGGGGTTTGAGTGGCGCGTGGAATGCCCGGAAAGGATCGTCCCAACGCCCGCTTCCACGGCCGCGTGGAAGCGGGCGATCGGCTGTGCGAGGAACCGGGCTGCGATCAGCCCGGCGAGTTCCGCGCGCCGCCGCTGGAGGGCTCGGGCGCGAGCGGGGAGGGGCCGGGGCGTTACCGCTGGCTGTGCCTCGATCACGTCCGCGCGTTCAACGCCGGCTATAATTTCTTCAACGGCATGACGCCGGAGGAGATCCACGACGCCCAGCGCCCCTATGCCGGCTGGGAGCGCGAGACCCGCGCCTTCTCCACCGCCGGTGCCGACCGCCCGCCGCGCTGGGCCGACTTCAGCGACCCGCTCGACGCGATCGGCGCGCGCTTCCGCGAGCGGATGGCAACGGAAAGGGCGCGCGCCGACGGCAAGCCGCTGCTGCCCGAGGACCGCGTCGCGCTGCGCGTGCTGGGGCTCGGCGTCGACGCCGACCGCAAGGCGCTGCGTGCGCGCTATTCGGAGCTGGTCCGCAAATTCCACCCCGACCGCAACGGCGGCGACCGCACTCATGAGGCGGCGCTGCAGAAGGTGGTCGAGGCGTACCAGCGGCTGAGGAAGGCGCCTGCGTTCGCGTGAGGCAATAGCTCCTCCCCGGCACGGGGAGGGGGACCAAGCCGCGCAGCGGCTTGGTGGAGGGGCCCCTCGGTGTCGGATTCGTATGCGGTGGGCCCCCTCCACCACCGGCCTGCGGCCGGCGGTCCCCCTCCCCGTCCCGGGGAGGATCTTGGGCTCTTACCCCTCGATCCTCATCCGCTCCTGCCGCGCCACCTCCGCCGCACTCGGCTCGGCGAGCTGAAACGATCCGATCGGCACCGGCCCGGCCGGCTCATAGGTCGCGATCGTCACGCCAGTGGTGGAGACCTTCTGGTCGACCAGCCTGAGTGCGAACGACGGCGTGCCCGGTCCGAACAGCCGCTTGCCGCCGCCGAGCACCACCGGGAACGTCATCACGAACAGCCGGTCGATCAGTCCCGCCGCGAACAGCTGGGGATAGAGCGTGGTGCTGCCCTGGATGAGCAGGTCGGGCCCGTCGCCGGCCTTGAGCTCGGCCAGCCGCGCCGTGACGTCGCCGCCGACGATATGGCTGTTGTTCCACGCCAGCGGATCGGTCGACGAGGTGACGACGTATTTGGCGATCCGGTTGAACTGCTCCGCGATCTCCTTGTCCGGCCCTTCGGTGGCATAGGGCCAGTGCGCGGCGAAGATCTCATAGGTCTTGCGGCCGAGCAGCAGGTCGTAGGGCTGGGAGAACAGCCCGCCCATCGCCTCGCCCATCGCTTCGTCCCAGAAGCTGGTCGACCAGCCGCCGAGCGCGAAGCCGCCGGTCGGGTCCTCGGTGGGGCCGCCGGGTGCCTGCATCACTCCGTCGAGCGACTGGAAGACGCCGCCGACGATCCTACGCATCGCTCGTCTCCCCTGCCTGGAGAGCCGCGTTCATGCCGGCACCTGCTCGCCGCGGATGGCGGCCTCGATCGCGGCGACGTCGATCTTGCGCATCGTCATCATCGCATCCATCGCCCGCTTGGCGGCGGCGCGGTCGGGATTGTCCATCGCTTCGAGCAGCACCCGCGGCGTGATCTGCCACGAGAAGCCCCAGCGGTCCTTGCACCAGCCGCAGGCGCTCTCCTGGCCGCCGTTGTCGACGATCGCGTTCCAATAGCGGTCGGTCTCGGCCTGGTCCTCGGTCAGCACCATGAAGCTGACCGATTCATTCGCCTTGAAGTTGGGCCCGCCATTGAGGCCGACGAACTGCTGCCCGAGCACGGTGAAGTCGACCGTGATCTCGTTGCCCGCTTCGCCGCCCGGATAGTCGGACGCGGCATAGTGGCCCGACCCGACATGGCTGTCGGGGAAGGTGGCGGCATAGAATTCGGCCGCCTTGCGCGCCTCGCCGTAATCGAACCACAGGCAGGTGATGAATTTGCCGTACGTCATCTCGTCTCTCCTTCGATGTTGATCAGCGTGCGGGCTCTACGAGCCCGAAGACGGCACCCTGCGGGTCCTGGCAGAAGGACACGCGCTCGCCGCCGGGGACTTCCATCGGCTCGTAATGAACCTTGCCGTCGGCGCGGACCTTGGCCAGCGCGGCGTCGAGGTCGGGAACACGGAAATAATAGTTCCACATCGCCGGCTGCTCGGGCCCCTGGCGGTTCATCACCGCGCCGATCATGCCCTCGCCGTCGCTGAGGAAGGTATAGTCGCCCTGCTCGCCCATCGGCATCGCGCCATCCTTCCGCCAGCCGAACATCTCGCCGTAGAAATCGAGCGCGGCGACTTGGTCGGTGGTGACGAGCTCGTTCCAGCAGCAGTGGCCGAGACCCATGCGGTCCCACGCCTTGCTGTCCTCGGGGCTCGATCCACGCATGATGTTGAACTTCACGCCCTGCGGGTCCGCGACCAACGCGAAGCGACCGACGTCCGGAATGTCGGCGGGACCGAAGTGGACCGATCCGCCGAGCGCCTTGATCTTCTCGGCCGAGGCATCGACGTCGTCGACGCCGATATAGCCGAGCCAGACCGGCGGGGTGGGGGCCGGGTTGGTCATGATCCCGGCGGCCCCGTCCGCGCCTGCGCTGGCGACGATGTAGCCGCCGTGACCGCCGGGAAACTCGGCGGTGGTCCAGCCGATCACGTCTTCGTAGAATTTGACGGCCGCGTCGCGATCGTTCGTCAGCAGCTCGTACCAGATATGCGTGCCCTGCGGATTGGCCATGTTGGGTCTCCAAGCTTTCCCCGTTCGCCCTGAGCTTGTCGAAGGGCCGTCCTTCTTCTTCGAGGAAGAAAGGACAGGGCTTCGACAACCCCGGATCAAGTCCGGGGCCGAACGGTGCAGGGGGAGGGGTTTACGCCTGGACGATCGGCTCGAAGCCGCCCCAGATCATGCGCTTGCCGTCGAAGGGCATCTCCGCGGGCGGCTTCATCCGCTCGTCGGCCATCACCTTCTCCCAGCCGGCGTTGCGCGCCTCCTTCGAGGGCCATTCGATCCAGGAATAGACGACGTTCTCGCCCTTCTCGGCGAGCACCGCGCCCTTGTAGTCGGTGATCTTGCCGTCGGGCACGTCGTCGCCCCACGCCTCGACCACCCGGGTGGCGCCATGCTCGCGGAAGATCACCGCCGCCTTGGCCGCCATCTCGCGATAGGCCTCGCGCTTCTCCGGCGTCACCGGCACCAGGAAGCCGTCGGTATAGCCCGTGCCCTTGCCGTCGCCTTCCTCGACGATCGGCTCGAAGCCGGCGAAGATCATGCGCATCCCGTCGAAGGGCATGGTCTTGCCCATCTCCTCCATGCGCGGGTCGCTCATCATCTTCTGGTTGGCGGCATCGCGCGTCGCCTTGTCGGGATATTCGAGCCACGAGAAGACCACGACCTCGTCGTCCTTGGCCTTCACCGCGCCCTTCAGGTCGTTGACCTTGCCGTCCGGCACGTCGTCGCCCCAGTTCTCGACGAAGCGGGTCGCGCCGAACTCCCTGAACAGCGGCGCCGCGCCGGCGGCATGTTCGCGATAGGCTTCCTTGTTCGCGGCGGGCACGGCCAGCACGAACCCCTCGATATAGGTCATCGTATCTCTCCTGCGTCTTGTCTGAGGCGGCATGTCGTTCCGCGCTGCCGCCGTGGCGCGATGTTACGCGAAAAGCCCCGGGCCGGCGACCAGTGCGTGGCCCAGAATCGCCAGCACGGTGGTCGCGAAGGCCGTGACGCCGATCGCTATGCTGTCCCTGAGCCGCATCGCCGGTCTCCCTGTCCGATCGCTCAGGCCGGCTCGCCGGCGAACGCCGCCATCGCCGCTTCGAGATCCATGTACATCGGCTCGAAGATATGGCCGTCGAGATCCTCGAAAGTGCGGCCGTACATGAAGCCCATGTCCTGCGGCGCGCGGACGTCCGCCTTGCCGCCGGCCTTCGCCGCCGCCTCGGCGATCGCGTCGACCTCCGCGCGGCTGTCCCGCGACAGCGCGATCAGCGTGCCGGTCGCGGCCTTGGCGTCGGCGACCGGCCGCGGGGTGAAGGTGCCGAAATACTCGCGGCTCAGCAGCATGACGACGATCGTGTCCGACCATTGCATCGATGCCGCGGTGCCCTCCTGGCTGAAGCGCATGTCCCGGACGAAGCCCAGCGCCTCGTAGAAGGCTGCCGACTTCTCCACGTCGGCGACCGGCAGGTTCACGAAGATCATCTTGGCCATGGCCCTTCTCCCTTGAAAACGAATCGACGAAGGCGTATCTGCACGACTCAGTTATCAAAAGCAACTATGAAGTTAGAAAAAATGACTAAACACGGAAATGGCGCGGAAAAACGGTGGTACGACGATGCGTGTGGCACTGCCTTCGCCATGGAGCTGGTGGGCGAACGCTGGTCGCTGCTGATCGTGCGCGAGCTGATGTTCGGGCCGCGCCGCTTCGGCGAGCTGCGCCAGGGCCTGCCGGGGATCAGCGCCAACGTGCTGACGCAGCGGCTCGAGGGGCTGGAGCGCGCCGGTATCCTCAAGCGCCGCAAGCTGCCGCCGCCCGCATCGGTGCAGGTCTATGAGCTGACGCCTTGGGGCTATGAGAGCGAAACGGCGATCCAGGAGCTCGGCCGCTGGGCGACGCGCTCGCCGGCCCACGATCCGTCGCTGCCGGTGTCGGCCGCCTCGATCATGCTGTCGTTCCGCACCATGTACGACCGGGCACGCGCGAAGGGGATCGGCGCCACCATCGGCTTCCGCTTCGGCGACGAAGGCTTCGTGGGCGTGCTGACCGACGAGGAGATCAAGGTGCGCCGCGCCGAGCCGGAGGGCGAGGCGGTGTTCGAGACCACGCCGATGGGGATGGCGGCGATCGTCTACGGCGGCCTGCCGATCGCCGCCGCCGAGGCCAACGACATGCTCACGCTGGAGGGCGACCGCGCGCTCGCCGAACGCTTCGTGACGCTGTTCCCGCTGCCGCCGAAGATCGAAAACGAAGCCGCTGCGGCTTGACCTTCTCGCCATCCGTTCGCACTGAGCCCTACGAAGTGCCGTTCCTCTGACTCGTGCGTTGAGGGGAGGACAGGGGCTTCGACGAGCTCAGTCCGAACGGTAGCGCATCATGACCGACATCCCCAACACCCAGCCCGACAGCCGCGAGACCACGATCCTCGACGCCCCCGACAAGGCGGTGAAGGTGCGCGAGCTGTTCGGCATCGACTCGGATCTGGAGGTGCCAGCCTTCAGCGAGGCGGACGAGCGCGTGCCCGATCTCGACCCGGCCTATGTGTTCGATCCCGACACCACGCTCGCGATCCTCGCCGGCTTCGCGCACAACCGCCGCGTGATGGTGCAGGGCTATCACGGCACCGGCAAGTCGACCCATATCGAGCAGGTGGCGGCGCGGCTCAACTGGCCGTGCATCCGCATCAACCTCGACGCGCACATCAGCCGCATCGACCTGATCGGCCGCGACGCGATCGTGCTCAAGGACGGCCAGCAGGTCACCGAGTTCCGCGAGGGCCTGCTGCCTTGGGCGCTGCAGACGCCGACCGCGCTGGTGTTCGACGAATATGACGCCGGCCGCCCCGACGTGATGTTCGTGATCCAGCGCGTGCTGGAGACCGAGGGCAAGCTGACCCTGCTCGACCAGAACCGGGTGATCCGGCCCAACCCCTTCTTCCGCCTGTTCGCCACCGCCAACACCATCGGCCTCGGCGACACCAGCGGGCTCTATCACGGTACCCAGCAGATCAACCAGGGCCAGATGGACCGCTGGAACATCGTGGTGACGCTGAACTACCTCCCCGCCGCGGTCGAGGCGCAGATCGTGCTCGCCAAGTCGGGCGAGTATGACAAGCCGGGCGGCAAGGAGACGGTCGACAACATGGTGCGCGTGGCGGACTTGACGCGCCGCGGCTTCATCAACGGCGACATCTCGACCGTGATGAGCCCGCGCACGGTGATCACCTGGGCCCAGAACGCGCTGATCTTCGGCGACGTCGGCTTCGCCTTCCGCCTGTCGTTCCTCAACAAGTGCGACGACGCTGAACGGCCGCTGGTCGCCGAATATTACCAGCGCGTGTTCGGGACGGACCTGCCGGAGAGCGTGGTGGGGAAGGCTTGAGGAGACGGGTGGACTAACCTACTTAGTCCACAGGAGGTGCGCGATGGCCGAAGCCGATCCGCAGAAGACGTTCAACGTCCACGACGCCAAGACGCATCTGTCGCGGCTGATGGATCGCGCGCACGCAGGCGAGGAGATCATCCTCGCCAAGGCGGGAGTGCCCTACGCCAAGCTGGTGCCGATCGATCCGGTCGACCTGCCGCCGCGCAAGCCGGGGCGGTTCAAGGGCGAGTTCGACGGGATTCCGGATTCGGTGTGGTTCGATCCCTTCTATTCCGACGAGGAGCTCGATGCCTTCGCATGCGAGTTCGCCGACGAGCCGAAGACGTGAAGTGCCTGCTCGACAGTCATACGCTGATCTGGTGGTGGAATGCCGATCCGGCGTTGTCACCGGCCGCTCGCGCGATCATGGCGGATAGGACCAACACCATCTTCGTCAGCGCGGCGACGGCCTGGGAGCTTGCAACCAAATTCCGCTCGGGCCGATTGCCGTCGGTCGGCCGCCGGCTCGACGCATTCGATGCCGTTATCCGAGACGACGGCTTCCGTCACCTCGACGTGCGACATGAGCATGGCCTTCGCGGGGGCTTGCTCGAAAACGAGCATCGCGATCCGTTCGACCGTCTGCTCGCCGCGCAGGCGCTGATCGAGGGATTGACCGTCCTGACGCGGGATCGCGCCTTCGCGGGCTTCGGTTGCGAGACACTCTGGTAATGGCTCAGGAAACCCCTCTCGACCGCTTCAAGTCGGTGCTCGCCGGCACTGCCCGCGCGCTGTCGGGCAAGGAGGACGTCGAGCTCGCCTTCACCGCCGACGCGCCGAGCCAGGCCGGGCGTCACCTCAAGGTGCCGATGCCCGCGCGCACCCTGCCTGCCGATCAGGTGGCCGAGGCGCGGGGCTTCGCCGACAGCTTCGCGCTGCGCCTGCGCCATCACGATACGGCGCTGCACGCCCGCGGCGCCCCGCAGGAGGCGGTTGCACGAGCGGTGTTCGACGCGGTCGAGACCGCGCGGGTCGAGGCGCTGGGGTCGAAGGGTTATGCCGGCATCGCCGACAACCTCGACCAGGCGCTGGCGATGCGGATGAAGTCCGATCCGATCGCCCGCGCCCGCACGCCCGAGGAAGTGCCGCTGTCGACCGCGATCGGCCTGATGGTGCGCGAGCGGCTGACCGGCCGCGCGGCGCCCGAGAGCGCGACTGCCGGCCTGGCGCTGGTATCGGAATGGGTCGAGGAGAAGGCCGGCGCCGAGCTCGACGCGCTCGGCCTCGCGATCGACGACCAGCGGGCGTTCGCCGATCTGGTCACGCGCCTGCTCGAGGACCTCGAGCTCACCGAAGGCGACATGAAGCCCGAGGAGAGCGACGAGGGCGGCAGCGACGACGAGGGCATCGAGGAACAGGAGCAGGACGAAGGCGACGACGGCGAGGAGGAAGGCGCCGCCGGCGAGGGCCAGGTCGAGGCGCGCGGCGAGCAGCGCGACGCCGACGCCGACGACGGCGAGGCGAGCGAGCAGGGCGAGGACAGCCTCGACGACGCCGAGGGCGAGCCCGGCGACGAGGGCGACGAGGGCATGATGCCAGTACGTCCGAACCGCCCCTGGTCGGACATGCCGCCGCAGTTCGAGTACAAGGCGTTCACCACCCGCTTCGATGAGGTGATCGCTGCGACCGAGCTGTGCGACGAGGACGAGCTCGATCGCCTGCGCGCCTATCTCGACCAGCAGCTGGTCCATCTCCAGGGCGTGGTGACCAAGCTCGCCAACCGCCTCCAGCGCCGGCTGATGGCGCAGCAGGCGCGCTCGTGGGACTTCGACCAGGAGGAAGGGCTGCTCGATGCGGCGCGGTTGGCGCGGGTGGTGGTCAACCCGATGCAGTCGCTCTCCTACAAGATCGAGCGCGACACCGAGTTCAAGGATACCGTCGTCACCATCCTGATCGACAATTCGGGCTCGATGCGCGGCCGCCCGATCTCGATCGCGGCGATCAGCGCCGACATCCTCGCGCGCACGCTGGAGCGGGTCGGGGTCAAGACCGAGATCCTCGGCTTCACCACCCGCGCGTGGAAGGGCGGGCAGGCGCGCGAGGCATGGCTCGCCGCGGGCCGGCCGCCGCAGCCTGGCCGGCTCAACGACGTCCGCCACATCGTCTACAAGCAGGCCGACGAGCCGTGGCGCCGCGCCAAGCGCAGCCTCGGGCTGATGATGCGCGAGGGGCTGCTCAAGGAGAACATCGACGGCGAGGCGCTGCTGTGGGCGCACCAGCGGCTGATCGCGCGGAGCGAGGACCGCAAGATCCTGATGGTGATCTCCGACGGCGCGCCGGTCGACGATTCGACGCTATCGGTCAATTCGGGCAGCTATCTGGAGCGGCACCTGAGGCAGGTGATCGGCTGGATCGAGGCGCGCTCGCCGGTCGAGCTGGTCGCGATCGGCATCGGCCACGACGTGACCCGCTATTACCAGAAGGCGGTGACGATCATGGACGCCGACCAGCTCGCCGGCACGATGATCGAGCAGCTCGCCGGGCTGTTCGAGGAGGCGTGAGGGTCGGTTGGCTCAAGCCCCTCCCCTTCAGGGGAGGGGTCGGGGTGGGGCCTCGCCCCAAGCGATATGGCCTGCCGCACTGCCCCACCCCCAACCCCTCCCCTGAAGGGGAGGGGCTATGAAGGTTATCCCACCCCCCGGCGGCTTCCTCGGCCCGGTGAAACGCTCGATCACCATCGCCGGGCACGAAACCTCGATCAGCCTGGAGCCGCTCTTCTGGCACGCACTGGAAACCGCCGCCGTCGCCCGTGCGCTGCCGCTGTCCGCGCTGGTCGCGGCGATCGACGCGGCGCGGATCGAGGCGGCCGATCCGCCCAACCTCGCCAGCGCGATCCGGAGCTGGCTGTTCCACGAGGCGCAGACCGGTGAGGATCCTTCCGGCCTGAAATAGCCGTTCCCCGGCGAAGGCCGGGGCCCAGAATCGGGCCGCTCGCATCTGGACCCCGGCCTTCGCCGGGGAACAGATTCAAGCAGACCGAGCCGACGCTTACCGCCCCAGCAGCACCCGCGCCTGGCCTGCGATCTGCGCCAGCATCGCCGCATTGGGCGCCGCGGCCAGCTTCGCGCGCCGGACCAGCCCGGCGAACTGGCGCACCCGCGCCGCGTTCGCCGTCAGCCACGCCTCGACCGCCGCCTCCGGGTCCTTGCCCTCGATCCGGCTCAGGAACTCGAGCCGAAGCTGCTGGAAGTCGCGCGCGAGGCCGGCGATCAGCAGCCGCTCCCACGGATCGCCGGTGGTGATCCGCGCCGATACGGTCTGCGCCCAGTCGAGCCCGAGCGCCTGCCCGAGATGGGTGAAGGCATGGGTCAGCCGGATCTCGTCGATCCCGCGCGCATTGCCGAGCGCGGCGAGGCCGATCGCCCCGTCGAGTTCGAACAGCCGCACGATCTTGCGCACCAGCGGCTTGGGCGCGCCGGCCTCCTCCAGCACGGCGGCGATGCGTTCGCTGCCCGCGCGCGCCTCGGCCTTGAGCAGCGTCTTCACCTGCCGGTCGAGCGCGTCGACGCCGGGCTTGAGCCGCTTGACCACCTCGCCCGGTCCCTCCCCGGGGCGCTGGGCGCGGAGCAGGTCGGCGATGTGGCTGCGCACCGCCGTCGCCGCCTCGTCGAACAGCGCGATGCGCGCGCCTTCGCCGATCGCGGCACTCTCGATGTCCTCCCACAGGTCGGGCAGGCCGAAGATGCGCTCGGCCGCGACGAACATCGCCGCGATGTCGCCCATCGACGCGCCTTCCTCCTCGGCCAGCTCGAACGGGTGGAGCACGCCCATCCGGTTGATCACGCGGTTGGCGAGCTTGGTCGCGACGATCTCCCCGCGCAGGCGATGGGCATCGATCGCCGCGCCGAACTTCTTGCGCATCGCCGGCGGGAAGGCGGCGTGGAGATCGGGCGCCAACTCGGAGTCGAGCCCCAACCCGCGCTCCTCGATCGCATCCTGCAGTCCCAGCTTGGCGGTGGCGAGCAGCACGGCGAGCTCGGGCCGGGTCATGCCGCGGCCCTCCTGCGCGCGCCGCAGCAGCTCCTCGTTGCTGCCGAGCCCCTCGACCTTGCGGTCGAGCCGGCCCGATGCCTCGAGCATCTCGATCACGCGGACATAGCTCGGCACCGCGATCGCGCCGTCGTTCTCCATGGTGGAAAGCGCCAGCGTCTGCAGGCGGTTGTCCTCCAGCACCAGATGCGCGACGTCGTCGGTCATGCTCGCCAGCAGCTTGTTGCGGTTGGCGAAGGTGAGGCGCCCCTCGTTCATCTCGCGGTTGAGCGCGATCTTGATATTGACCTCATTGTCCGAGCAGTCGACGCCCGCCGAATTGTCGATGAAGTCGGTGTTGATCCGCCCGCCGAGCGTCGCGAAGGCGATGCGCGCGGCCTGCGTCACGCCCAGGTTCGCGCCCTCGCCGATCACCTTCGCGCGCAGCTGCTCGGCATCGACGCGCAGGCGGTCGTTGGCAGGATCGCCGACAGCCACGTTGTTCTCGGCCGCCGCCTTCACATAGGTGCCGATGCCGCCGAACCATATGAGGTCGACCGGCGCCTTGAGGATGGCGGAGATGAGCACCGTCGGCTCGTAGCTGCCGGGGGCGAGGCCGAGCACCTCGGCCGCCTGCTTGCTGAGCTTGATCGCCTTGTCGGTGCGCGCGAACACGCCGCCGCCCTTGGAGATCAGCTTGGGATCGTAATCCGCCCAGCTCGACCGCGGCAGCGCGAACATGCGCGCGCGCTCCTCCCAGCTCGCCGCCGGATCGGGCGAGGGATCGAGGAAGATGTGCCGGTGGTCGAACGCCGCGACCAGCCTGATCGCCTTCGACAGCAGCATCCCGTTGCCGAACACGTCGCCCGACATGTCGCCGCAGCCGACCACGCTGACCGGCTGCGTCTGGACGTCGACTCCCATCTCGCGGAAGTGCCGCTGGACCGAGATCCAGCCGCCCTTGGCGGTGATCCCCATCGCCTTGTGGTCATAGCCGTGCCCGCCGCCCGAGGCGAAGGCATCGCCCAGCCAGAAGTTGCGGCCGACCGCGATCTCGTTGGCGACGTCGCTGAAGGTCGCGGTGCCCTTGTCGGCGGCGACGACGAAATAGGGATCCTCGCCGTCGAGCACGCGCACCTTCTCGGGATGCACCACCTTGCCCTCGACGATGTTGTCGGTGACCGACAGCAAAGTGCGGATGAAGATGCGGTAGCTCTCCGTCCCCTCCGCCAGCCAGGCGTCGCGGTTCGACGGCGCCGGCAGCAGCTTGGGATAGAAGCCGCCCTTGGCCCCGGTCGGCACGATCACCGCATTCTTGACGCGCTGCGCCTTCATCAGGCCGAGGATCTCGGTGCGGAAGTCGTCGCGCCGGTCGGACCACCTGAGGCCCCCGCGCGCGACCGGACCGGCGCGCAGGTGGATGCCCTCGACCCGCGGGCTGTAGACCCAGATCTCGCGCCACGGCAGCGGCGCCGGCAGGCCCGGCACCTTGGCGCTGTCGAGCTTGAACGCCAGCGCCTCGGTCGCCGCGGGCGCAAAGGCGTTGGTCCTCAGCGTCGCGTCGACGACCCCGCGGATGGTGCGCAGGATACGGTCGTCGTCGATCGCCGAGACCGCATCCAGTCCCGCCTCGATCGCGCGGTCCGCCGCCTCGATCTTCGCCTCGGCGCCCTTCGCCTGCGCCGGATCATGCGCCGCCTCGAACCGCTCGATCAGCGCGGTCGCGACCTTCGGCGCCCGCCGCAGCGCGTCGACCACCGTGACCAGGCCATAGGGCAGGCCGGTCTGGCGCAGGTAGCGGAACCACGCCCGGAACAGCACGACCGAGGCCGGCTTCATCCCGGCCTCGACGATCAGCCGATTGAACGCATCGTTCTCGGCACGCCCCTCGAGCACCGCGTCGATCGCGCCCTCGATGGTCGTAACGTCGCAGCGCAGCGCGCCGCCCGGCAGCGCCACGCCGAAGTCGTGGATATAGGCGCCGTCCTCGCCTGCCAGCTTGGTCGGGATCTCCTCGATCACGCGGAAGCCGAAGTTCTCGAACACCGGCACCGCATCCGACAGCGGCAGCGGCCCGCCCAGCCGGTAGAGCCGCACGCGCAGCACGTCGGGTTGCGCGGGATCGGCGACGATGCGCACCGCGCGCGACCCGGCGTCGGTCAGCTCGCCGAGGCGCAGGATGTCGTGCGCCGCCTCCTCGGGCGAATAGGCGAGACGATAGCCGTTCGGGAAGGCGTTGGCGTAGCGCAGGGTCAGCCGCGCGGCGCGCGCATCCCCGGCGAGCGCCGCCAGCGCCGCCTCCACCGCCGGCGTCCAGCCGCGCACCATCCGCACGATCTCGGCATCGAGCTTCGCCACGTCGGGCGTCCGCCCGCTGCCGCGCACGTCGAGCGTGTAGCGGATCAGCGCGACCACGCCGTCCTCCAGCGCGATCGACCAGTTGAGCACGGTCGCGTCCGCCGCCTCCGCCAGCATCTCGCCGATGCCGACCCGGCGCGCGGTGGTGACGTCGTCGCGCGGCAGCCAGACGAAGGCGAAGATGTGCCGCCCCAGCGTCGAGCGGATCAGCTCCAGCTTCGGCCGCGGCCGGTCGGCGAGCGACATGGCGGTGAGCGTCAGCCGCTCCAGCTCCTCTTCCTGGAAGGCGGTGGTGAGGTCGTGCGGCAATGCGGTCAGCGCATGGGCCAGCGCCTTGCCGGTATGCCCCTTGGGATCGAAGCCGAACTTCGCCTCCAGCGCATGCAGCCGCTGGCGGAGCACCGGCACGTCCTCGGGCTCGCTGTGCAGCGCGGCGCTGGTCCACAGGCCCGCGTGCAGCGACAGGCCGACCACCTCGCCCTTCTCGATCAGCGGCAGCAGCACCAGGTCGAGCGGCACGCGGCGATGCACGGTCGAGATGCAGTTCGACTTGAGCAGCAGCGGCGCCGCGCCGCCCTTCTCGAACCATGTGAGCGCGAGCTTGCGCGAAGCCTCGGCGAGCAGCGGGATCGCCAGCTCGTGGCGGGCGAGGCCGAGCTGGTTGCTCGCCTTGCCGTCCCGCCGCCACTGCTCGTGGCCGAGCAGGGTCATGTTCTTGTCGTGGAACCACTGGAGCAGCTGCGCGCCCTCGACATTGTCGATCGCGGTCAGCCGTTCGGCATCGAATCGCATCGCCGCCTGCAGCTTGGGCCAGTCGTCGACGGCGCTGCGGACATGGCCGAGGTTGCGCTCCAATTCGGCGACCAGCGCGTTGCGCGTGCGCGCCTCGGCGCGGCGCAGCTCGATGTAGATCATCGATTCGCGCCCGCCCTCGCCGATCGCGCTCAGCACGCCCTTGGCGTCGCGGGTGACGGGGAGGACGGGGTGGATGATGCGGTCGATCGGGATGTCGTGCGCGGCGATCGTCGCGGCGATCGAATCGACCAGGAACGGCATGTCGTCGTTGACGACGGCGAGCCGCATCCGCCGCTCGCGCCCTTCGGCCTCGACCATTTCGAGCGCGATCGCCGGCGTGCCCGGCGGGCGCGTCGCCGCCGTCTCGGCGACGAAGCCGGCGGCTTCGGCCCGATCCGCCTTGCTCAGTCCTTCAATCTCTCCCGGGAGTGCACCTTCGGTCAGTCGGGCGGCGAGCGCCTGCGACAGCGACTTTATCGTTTGTCTTGCCATGACCGTCGCCTACGCCGGGTGTGTGACCGGCTCAAGGCTTGTGGCGATTGCGAAATATCATGCTGCAGCGCGGCGGGCGGCGCGGTCGGTCAGGGCCTTGTCGTCGTCGATCGCCACCACGTCGAGCGCGCCGTCGGCCGCCTTGCGCGCGAGCAGCACGACGAACTCGCCGTCGATCTCGCCCACCTCGATGCGCGCGAGCGGCGGGCGGCGGCGCAGCTCCGCGGCGATCGCGTCCCAGCCGCCGGCCTTCTCGGCCGGCCGGCGCGCGGCGCGCTCGGCGGCGACCACGCCCTTGATGCCGCCCCGGAAGCTCTCGAGGAAGGCGACCAGCGCGGCCGGCTCGACCTGGCAGCGCTCGGCATGGGTCAGCACGGTGGCGAACTCGGTGAGTCGCGTCTTGTCGTAATCGGCGCCGAACACGAGCTTGACGATCGGCGTCATCGGCGCGCGTGCCTGCGCCTTGATCCCGGCCTCGTCGAGCAGCGCGGCATAGCCGTCCGGATCCTCGCCGGCAGCACGCGCGAACTCATAGGCGCGGGCGAGCGCGCGATAGAGCGCGGCGCGGCTGCGCGTCTCGGTCGAGGTCGCGGCGACCGCCCATTCGCGCGCGGCGGTCAGCCGGTCGGCGAGGGCGGCATCGGCCGGCAGCGGCTCCTCGTCCGGAAGCTGGATCGCCTCGCCGGCAACGCCCGAGCTCGGCCCGTCGGCCCATACCGGCGTGGTGGCAGGCGCAGCCGGTGCGGCGCGGTGCGCGGCGGCGAGGTCGGCGGTCAGCTTGGCCTGGGTATCGGCGTCGACCGTCTCCTTCCAGTTGATCACGCCGTAGATGAAATCGATCGTGTCCTCGTCCGAGGAGAAGGGCATCAGGATGCCGCGATAGAGCGTGTTGTGTCCGCGCGTGCCGACGAACTCGGCCTCGAAGCCGATCGGCGCTCGATTCGCGATGATCTGGAGATAATGGTCGGTGAGGCGCGACAGCAGCGAGCGGCCGGGCACCTCGGCGATGCGGCTGATGCCGGCGTCCACGCCGCATTCCTCGCGCAGCGCCCTGCCGAGGAACTGGATCTTCGGATCCTCGACGCTCCCGGTGAAGTCGAGCAGCACGCTGTGCGGCCCGAAGTCGGCGATCGAGGCGGGCTCCAGGTCCTCGATCGAGGGATAGGCGCGCCCGCGCAGCAGCGACACCCAGTGATTATAGGCGCGCACGTGCATCCGCCGCTCGTCGCCGCCGACGTCGAGCGTGGCCTCGCTCACCGTGCCGTCCCGATCCGGCCCGCCCCGATCCGGGGTTTCGCCGGTGTCGAACCGATCGTCGATGTCACGCGAGCTATCCATGCACCTGTCCTTCGCCGGACGCGGCGATGCCGCCTCCATTCGCGGGCAGGTCTGCACCGGATGTGGTAAACAGGGCGTAAAGCCGCGGCGCGGCCGCAACGCCGCTTGCGCGAGCGCCCCCGCACTGCTAAGCGCCGCCGCCTCGACCGGCCCGAGCGGCGCCGGCCGCGGGCCGCCTTAGCTCAGTTGGTAGAGCATCGCATTCGTAATGCGGGGGTCACAGGTTCGAGTCCTGTAGGCGGCACCAGCCTTCCACGGCTGTAAATTGTGCGCTTTTGCCGATTCTCGGTCACCACAATCACGCGTCCATTACCCGTTTTGGACAGCAAATGGACAGCGGACCATTTCAGCGCTTCTCCTATCACGTCACGAAAGCTGTTGGACAGCACGGCTTTGATTCGGTCATGAATTGAAGCGCAGCCAGCGCACCCAGGAGCGCGAAGCATGATCCCGGGTGTCGATCTGGAGAAACAGCGGAACGGGTATCCGCTTGTTCCGCAGGATTCCCGTTACTGAATTGAAGGTGAGAGTAGCGATGGGAGCGACGCCTTCGCGCTTCGGCATGACAAAGATCGTGCCTTCGCCCTTCGATTTGATGAGCATGTCGTATTGGATCGAATGGTCGATCCACTCCTGAGCATCGGGATCGAACACCCCATCATCGTTATAAGCGAGTCTGAGGCAGTAGGGGACGTTCACTTCTAAGCGAGTAAGGCGAAGATCCTCATCGAGTCGGTTCACAATTGTGATGTGGTCGCCGGAGCGTCGGAGCATAGGCAGAGCCGCGCGCCGTTCCTGGCGCCCCTTCGCTATCCAGCCTACGAAACTCCCGAAAGCTCCACCGACTGTAAATGCCAAGCTGGCGACACCGATCCAATCTGTAGAGCACACCACTATTATTCCCCTTGGTTGCGTCGAATGCTGACGCACGACACTCGTGGAGTCGAGATGCACGAATTCTCTCCCCGTCGTACTCCCCTAGCGGCATGGCGCCGGGCTGACGCCACAGCCTCCGTCATCCCGGCAACTATTCGATAGCGTCTTGACCGTCTTGGCGACGCTCACGCGAGCATCCGGAGGCCGCGAGTTGTTCGTTTTCCCAAGAGAATCGCAGCGCAGTGGTGAGCATGAAGACCATCAGCGAGCGCGCTTAGTCGCGCCCCTGGTTGCGCCGGTCGACGGCAAGCTGACCGAGCAGCATCGCAGGAATGGGATCGGGGCGTGCGCTGCTGCGCCTTCGGCAGCTCGCTCGATATGGATGCCTAATAGGCTAACATAGCCAACGACGGCTCGGTATCCGGATCGCAGACCACGCTGGTCTGAGACCAGCTCGCTTGCTGATTATGCCAGATTCGATGCTGGAACCACCCTGTTCAGGCTACATACGCAACGGATCGCCCGGCTTCAGGAGCGCCATCCTCCCCCGACAGCGCGGAGAAGACCTCGGCCACGCTGGCGACGTGCGGATAGCGCATGATCTCGAGATGCGACGCGGGCAACGTCACCGTCCGCACCGCTCCGCGCAGCGCCTGGCCCCAGCCCTGACGGCCGTCGTGATCGAGCAGCCGCTCCAGCGGATCGCGGACGCCGGCATGGATCAGCATCGTCGGTCCGCCGAAGGCTCCGATGCGATAGCGGCGCGTCGCGTCGATCATCGCCGCGGCCAGGTCGCGGCTGCGCGCCGACACCCAGCTCGGCGGCGCCGGCTGCGACCTCATCCAGGGTATCCACCGCGACACCATCGCCTTGTTCAGCAGCTGCCGCACCCCCGTGCTCCGCGCATAGGCGATCCCGTGCCTGACCAACCACGGCAGCCAGACCCGCGGCTCGAGGATTCGGTATCCGACCAATGCGTCGATGAGGACCAGCGTCACCTCTTCCCCCGCCGCCTCGAGCGCGCGCGCCAGGTCGAACGCGGCGACGCCGCCGAAGGAATAGCCCGCGATGCAATAGGGCCCCGTCGCCTGCAGCCCGCGGACCGTCCGCAGGTAGCGCGCGGTCAGCGTCTCCACGCTGAGCCGACCGGTCCGTTCCACACCGGGTGCGGGCGTCAGGCCGTAGATCGGCCGTACGTCCCTGAGCACGTCTGCGAGCGCCGTGAAGCTGACCGGCTGGCCGAACACGTCGGGAAGGCAGAAGATCGGCCGCCCACTGCCCCCGGCGTTGAGCACGCAGAAATCGCCGTCCTGTGAGGCATCGGTCAGCTCAAGGATCTGGGCGAGCGCGCGCGGCGTGCTGGCCTGCGCCATGATCGCCGGAGAGACCGGCCGGTCGAGCAGCTCCTCCAGCTCGAGCGTGAGATTGTAGGCGGACAGCGAATCCCCGCCGAGCGCGAAGAAATCGTCGTCGACGCCGATGTCATGACGATGCAGCCCCCTCGCGAAGGCGGCGACGACCAGCGCTTCGAGCGGCGTGGCCCCGGCCGGCGCATCCTCCTTCGCCGGGAAATCGCCAGGATGGAGCGACGCCAGCGCCTGATGGTCGACCTTGCCGGACACGCCGCGCGGCAGCCGCGGCATCGGCATGATCCGATGCGGCAGCATATGCGACGGCAGCCAGCGCCCCAGCTCGCGAAGCGCCGCGGTCTCGTCGAAACCCGCTTCCACTTCGAGGAAGGCGATGAGCCGGTCGGGCCGGCCGTCCGCATGGAACCACTCGACCGCGGCCTCCACCACCAGCGGCAGCCCGCGCAGCGCATGTTCGATCTCGCCGAGCTCGACGCGCTGCCCGCGGATCTTGACCTGGCGCTCCCGTCGCCCGACGAACATCAGCTTGCCCGGCGCGCCGTAGAAGGCGAGATCGCCCGTCCGGTACATCGGCCGGGCCGGGTCGCTCCCCGGCTCGGGCACGAACCGCTCGCTGGTGAGCTCGGGGCGGTTCCAATAGCCGCAGGCGACACCGTCCCCGCCGATGCAGATCTCGCCGACCTCGCCCTCGGCAACCGGCTCGCCCGCCTCGTCGAGCAGATGGATGCGCGCCCCGGCCACCGGCTCGCCCAGCGGCGGGTCCTCGCGCGTCCCGCGCGGCACCGGCGCGATCGTCGCGACGATCGTCGCCTCGGTCGGCCCATAGTGGTTGTAGAGCCGCTCGATCCGCGACAGCCGGTAGAGCCGCTCGACGATCTTGGCCTGCAGCACCTCGCCGCCGCAGTTGATCGCCCGCACCGTCTCGGGGATCGCACCGCGCCGCGCCAGCCCGTCCATCACCGACGGCGGCCCCTGGACGAGCGTGGGGCATTCGCCGTGCCGGAACGGTTCGAGCAGGCTCTCCTTCAGGACCACGCAGCCGCCCCAGGACAGCGGCCCGAAGATCTCGATCACCGAGGGGTCGAAGGTGATGGAGGTGGTCGCGGCGATCCGCTCCAGGTCGCCGGCATCCATGGTCGACGCCATCCAGTCGATGATCCCCATCGCGCTGTGCCGCAGCATCACGCCCTTGGGAACGCCGGTCGAGCCGGAGGTGTAGATGATATAGGCGAGGTCGCGATGATCGCCCGCCGGTTCGAGCGGGTCCGCGGACAATGTGTCCGTCGCGGCCGGAAGCGTCTCGACCCGGCAGCCGCTGTCCGCGAACAGCGCCGCCGCGCTCGCCGCGTCGGTCAGCAGGATCGCGGCGCCGCTGTCGCGCAGCAGGAAGTCGAGCCGGTCGGGCGGCTGTCTGAGATCGAGCGGCACATAGGCGCCGCCCGCCTTCAGGATCGCGAGCAACGCCACGATCAGCTCGGCCGTGCGCGGCAAGGCGACGGCGACGCGCACCTCGCGATCGACGCCGATATTGCGAAGGTGGCGGGCAAGCCGGTTGGAGCGCCGATCCAGCGCGCGATAGGTGAGCGCCTGTCCCGCGCACAGGACGGCGATCCTCTCCGGCGTTCGCGCAGCCTGCTCTACAAAGGCCGCGTCCAGCCGCCTTTCCCTGGTAGAGGGGGCGGGGTCCTTAATATCGTCTCGCTCGTAAGCATGATGACTTAATTGGCGGTATTTCATGCCGCCTCCCGTCCTCTGGCCGTTATTGTGTTGCTTCTGAGGCAATCGGTTTCAATGACGCATCGGGATTATGTATCGATGTCAGGAGTAGCTCCCGGATAGCCCGGAATCGCCGTTCCGGCGGATCATGCGGACCTTGGGGGTCGGAAAGAAAGAAATGGGCGGGTGCGCTGGCGCATCCGGTTTTCGGGCTTAAATCAGCGGCCGCATCATCATGACCGGAGGGACAGCATGACCGACGCCGCCGACAGCGCGAACAACCAGCCGCCGGGCTATGTTCCGCCCAGCGTCTGGACCTGGGACCAGCCGAGCGGCGGGACCTGGGCCAGCATCAACCGTCCGATCTCCGGCGCGACGCATGAGGCGGCGCTGCCGGTCGGCGATCATCCGCTCCAGCTCTACTCGATGGGCACGCCCAACGGGCAGAAGGTCACGATCATGCTCGAGGAGCTGCTCGCCGCCGGCCATGCGGGCGCGGAGTACGACGCCTGGCTGATCGACATCGGCAAGGGCGACCAGTTCGGAAGCGGCTTCGTCGGGGTCAATCCCAACTCCAAGATCCCGGCGCTGATGGATCACTCCACCACCCCGCCGACGCGCCTGTTCGAGAGCGGCTCGATCCTCTTCTACCTCGCCGAGAAGTTCGGCGCCTTCCTGCCGACCGAGCATCACAAGCGCGCCGAGACGATGAGCTGGCTGATGTGGCAGATGGGCTCGGCGCCCTTCGTCGGCGGCGGCTTCGGCCATTTCTACGCCTATGCGCCGTTCAAGATCGAATATGCCATCAACCGCTATGCGATGGAGGCCAAGCGCCAGCTCCACGTCCTCGACACGCGGCTGGCGCGCCACCAATTCGTCGCCGGCGACGACTACACCATCGCCGACATGGCGATCTGGCCCTGGTACGGTGCGCTGGTGCTCGGCGACGCCTATCGCGGCGACGGCTATGACGCGCAGCAGTTCCTGGGCGCCGGCGAATATGAAAACGTCCAGCGCTGGGCCGAGCAGATCGCCGCGCGCGAGCCGGTGAAGCGCGGCCGCATCGTCAACCGCACCGCCGAGGGCAAGCTGCGCGAGCGCCACGCCGCGAGCGACTTCGACCGGATCGGCGCAGCCGCGGGCGAGCCGGTCTGACCGCGCCCGTGATCCGGCTGGAAGGCGTCCACAAGACCTTCACCGGCGGCCGCCACGCAGCGCTGGCGGCCGTCGACCTGGAGGTCGCGCGCGGCGAGGTGTTCGGGATCATCGGCCGCTCCGGCGCGGGCAAGTCGACGCTGGTGCGGCTGCTCAACGGCCTCGAGCGGCCGAGCGCGGGGACGGTGTCGATCGACGGCACCGACGTCGCCGCGCTGGACGGGGAGGGGATCCGCACGCTCCGCCGCCGCGTCGGCATGATCTTCCAGAACTTCGGCCTGCTCGCCTCGCGCACCGTCTCCGCCAACGTCGCGCTGCCGCTCCGGATCGGCGGCGCCGATGCCGCCACCATCGCCGCGCGCGTGCCCGAGCTGCTCGCCCGCGTCGGCCTCGCCGACCACGGCGACAAATACCCGGCGCAGCTCTCGGGCGGGCAGAAGCAGCGCGTCGGCATCGCCCGCGCGCTCGCCACCGGCCCCGACATCCTGCTGTGCGACGAGGCGACCAGCGCGCTCGATCCCGAGACGACGCGCAGCATCCTCGCCCTGATCGCCGACCTCAACCGCGAGCTCGGCCTGACGATCGTGCTGATCACCCACGAGATGGAGGTGGTGCGCCAGGTCTGCGACCGCGTCGCGGTGCTCCACGCCGGCCGCGTCGTCGAGAGCGGCAGCGTCGCCGACGTCTTCCTCGATCCCCAGGCGCCCGAGACGCGCGCGCTGCTCGCCGAGACCGACGATCATCCCGAGCCGGTCGGCTTCACGGGCCAGGTGATCCGGCTCACCCTGCGCGGCGGGGCGGTGTGGCAGCCGGTGCTGACCCGGATCGCGCGCGAGACCGGCACCGACTTCGCGATCCTCGACGGCCGCATCGGCCGGCTCAAGGACCTGAGCTTCGGCCAGCTCACGCTGGGCCTCACCGGCGGCGACGTGACCGCGGCGATCGACGCCCTGCGCGCGCATGGCGAAGTTGACGCGCTCCGCGCCGGGGGCGAAGTGGTGGCCTCATGAACGACTGGTTCGTCAACATCGACTGGGCCGACATCGGCCAGGCCAGCCTCGACACGCTGGTGATGCTCGGCGGCTCGCTGGTGCTGACGGTGCTGCTCGGCCTGCCGCTCGGCATCGCGCTGTTCCTGACCGGACCCGGTCAGGTCTGGGAGAGCCGGCTCGGCAACGGCGTGCTTGCGCTGGCCGTCAACCTGCTGCGCTCGGTGCCCTTCATCATCCTGCTGATCGTGATGATCCCTTTGACAGTGCTGCTCGTCGGCACCTCGCTCGGCGTCGTCGGCGCGATCCCGCCGTTGGTGGTCGGCGCCGCGCCCTTCTTCGCCCGCCTGGTCGAGACCGCGCTGCGCGAGGTCGACCGCAACACGGTCGAGGCGGTGCAGGCGATGGGGGCGACCACCCGCGACCTCGTGCTCCGCGCCCTGCTGCCGGAGGCGCTGCCGGGCATCGTCGCCGGCGTCACCGTCACCGCGATCGCGCTGGTCTCCTTCACCGCGATGGCCGGCGCGGTCGGCGCGGGCGGGCTCGGCGACCTCGCCATCCGCTTCGGCTATCAGCGCTTCCAGACCGACGTGATGCTCGTCACCGTCGTGCTGCTGCTGGTCATCGTCCAGCTTCTCCAGATGGCGGGCGACCGGCTCGTCCGCCATTTCAGCCACCGATAAGAGAAAGGCCGCTCCCATGAACCGACGCATCCTGCTGGCGGCGCTCGGCGCCCTTGCGCTCGCCGGTTGCGGCGGCGGCAAGCCCGGTGCCGGCGACCCGGACACGCTCACCGTCGCCGCGACCGCGGTGCCCCATGCCGAGATCCTCGAGTTCGTGAAGCCGATGCTGGCGCGCGAGGGCGTCAAGCTCGATGTCCGGGTGTTCAACGACTATGTCCAGCCCAACGTCCAGGTCTCCGAAGGGCGGATCGCGGTCAATTATTTCCAGACCGGCCCCTATCTCGACGAGTTCAACAAGGCCAAGGGCACGCATCTGGTGAAGATCGCCGGGGTGCACATCGAGCCGCTCGGCGCCTATTCGCGCAAGTGGAAGGCGCTGGGCGAGCTGCCCGACGGCGCCACCGTCGCCATCCCCAACGAACCGAGCAACAGCGGCCGCGCGCTGCGGCTGCTCGCCGGGGAGGGGCTGATCACGCTGCGCGACCCGAACGACATCACCGCCACGCCCAAGGACGTCGTCCAGAACCGCAAGCAATTGAAGTTCCGCGAGATCGAGGCGGCGACGCTGCCCCGCGTGCTCGACCAGGTCGACCTGGCGCTGATCAACACCAACTACGCGCTCGACGCCGGCCTCGACCCCACCCGCGACGCGCTCGCGATCGAGGGGAAGGACAGTCCTTACGTCAACTATGTGGTGGGGCTGGAAAGCGAGCGGAACGATCCCAGGGTGCAGAAGCTCGTCACGGCGCTGCGCAGCCCGGAGGTGAAGGGGTTCATGGAGCGCAAGTACGGCGGGGCTGTGGTGCCGGTGTTCTAGGGCGGATCGACATTCAGCAATTAGCCCCTCCCCTGAAGGGGAGGGGTTGGGGGTGGGGGAGTGCGGCAGGCTCTGTCGCTTGAGGCCAGGCCCCACCCCAACCCCTCCCCTGAAGGGGAGGGGCTTAAGACATGGCCACGCGACATGCTTGAATGTCGATCCGCTCTAGCGCGTACTCCACACCGGCAATGGCGTAGACGGAGCGCCCGGCCTCCGCGCGTTTCGATGCCCGGCCTCCGCGCGTTTCGATGAATGTCCGACAGTCTTCGATCAGCGACATGGTGCGATCTTCTACCGCCGCCGGCCTGACGCTATGATCCGCCATGCCTGAAGAATTCGCTGCGGACCCGCACGACGAACCTGCCCTTCCGCCGCGTGTCGCCTTGCTGTCGATCGTCGGTTTCTGGCTATTCTATTGCGCCATCGTCACGTTGCGCTCGGCGGTCATGGGAAAGACCGGCCAGCTCGACACGCTGGTGCGGCACCTGGAGCTCATGGTCTTCAGCATGGGCCTCACCTATCTGCTCTACCTGGTGCTGCGCAGGGTGGTGAGGAAGTCGCTGCGGCGTGGCATGATCGTCGCGGGCCTGCTCGCCGCGCCTGCGGCATTGGCCTTTTCGGCTGCCGACTGGGTGGTGTTTGAGGTCATGAAGTCGCCATGGCCCGCGATCGCCGCCAGTGCGGACAAGGCGCCTGCCGAGACGGAGCAGGCTCCGCCAGCCGGCAGGATGATGGTGGAGGTTGGAGGAACGAACGCCGACGACGCCAATATGGAAGTGATCAAGATGATCACGGACAACGCGGTCAACAGCTATTTCTTCTTCGTCGGCTGGGCAGCGCTCTACCTCGCGCTTCGCTATGCCGCGGAGGTCGGCGCGCTGGAACGCAAGAACGCGGCGTTCCGCGCTGCGGCGCAGGCGGCCGAGCTTCGGGCGCTCAGATACCAGGTCAATCCGCACTTCCTGTTCAACACGCTCAATTCGCTGTCTTCGCTGGTCATGTCCGACCGACGCCCCGCCGCCGAGCGCATGATCATCAATCTCTCGAGCTTCTTCCGGGCCAGCCTGGTCGGCGACCCGAGCGAGGATGTGCGGCTGGAGGAGGAGATCCGGCTTCAGCGCCTCTATCTCGAGATCGAACAGGTCCGCTTCCCCGTTCGGCTGCTCCTCGCCATCGACCTGCCCGACGACCTGCGCGATGCCCTTGTCCCCGGATTGATCCTGCAGCCGCTGATCGAGAACGCCGTCAAATATGGTGTGTCGCGATCGCGCCGCCCCGTCACGATCAGCATCCGCGCACGCAGCCAGGAGGGGCTTCTCCTTCTATCGGTGCAGGACGATGGCGAAGCGGGAGCGGCCGGCAAGGAGAGTGTCGGAGGAACCGGCCTGGGCCTGCGCAACGTCGCCGACCGCATTGCCGCGCGGTTCGGCGGTGGGGGCTCCTGCCGCGTGCACCCGCTCGACCCCGGCGGTTTCCTCGTCGACCTCACGATGCCGCTGACCTTCGATGCCCGGTGAACCTGCCTTGCGCACGCTGATCGTGGACGACGAGCCGCTCGCCATCGAACGGCTGGTCATGCTGTGCTCGCACGTCCCCAGCCTCTCGCTGGTGGGGACCGCGTCCGACGGGGAGATCGCGCTGCGGCTGGCCAAGGCGCTGTCGCCCGACCTCGTTCTTCTCGACATCGCCATGCCGCAGGTGGACGGCATGGATGTGGCAAAGACGCTCTCCACCGGGGAGCAGCCGCCCGCCATCGTCTTTTGTACGGCCTTCGACGGCTTTGCTCTGGCGGCGTTCGATGTTGCCGCGGTCGATTATCTGCTGAAGCCGATAACGTCCGAAGGACTGGTCCGGGCGGTTGCGCGCGCACGCCGGAAGATCGGCAGCCCCGAGCACCGCGCCGCCGTGCCGTCCGACCGGATCGAGGAATTCTGGGTTCCGTATCGTTCGGAAATGGTGCGCATCGCGGCGGTCGATGTCGATCGGATCGACGCGATGCGCGATTACATGTCCCTGCAGATCGGGTCGCGCAGCTTCCTGCTCCACCAGACGCTCGGCGACCTCGAGCGCCGGCTGGACCCGGCCATGTTCATCCGCGTCCACCGCTCGACGATCGTCAGGCGCGACTTCATCGCCAGGCTCCGCCATGACGGGCTCGGAATCTGGTACGTGATCCTGGCCAACGGGGCCGAGGTCCGGGTCGGCCGCTCGCATCTCGCGGCGGTAAAGGCGCTTGCGGGCAGGTAAGAGCCTGTCGACATTTGAAGTTGCAGGTCTGCCGTAATCCGGTTCCCGCCGTCACCCCGGACTTGTTCCGGGGTCCACTCAGCCTCACAGGCTGAGCTGGAACCTCTTGTCCGGTCCTTGCCTCCCGGTGGACCCCGGAACAAGTCCGGGGTGACGGTGAGGAGAGATGTCAGTCGCTTCCTTAATGTTGATCTGATCGATCGAAATCTCATCCTCGATGAGGTTCGAGCGAGCGGCCGGACCGGGCCGGTTATCGATCGTGTCTGCTTGTATCGGCCATGGCGACGCGATCGTTGCTTGCGCGCGAGGCCAAGGCGGCAATCCTGGGCTCTGCTTCGCGCGTCGCGGTCGTGCGGCACCGCGCGATTCCCGGCGGCGGCAAGAGGCCGACGCGCGGATAATCACCGCAAACCTGTTCCGCCGCACGGCGGACACGCGCTCGCGCCGCCCTGACACCCGCATCGGTCGAAAGGTCGAGGCCCCGCGTGGAGACGACGGCCCTGTGCGACGGTTTCATGTCCATCGCCGCCTCTGCGAAACTGGGCGAACCAAGGAAGGCGAGCGACAACAGTCCCAAATGTGCAATACGCATCACATCGTTCCCATGTTGTTGAGGTCAATCGCTCGCCCCCGAAAGGGCGGCGACTGATGAATATTCGATCGGGCGGGCGGAGGGGCGCGCTCTTCGATCAAGAGGATGGACCGTTCTATCAACCGCAACGGCGGACGATGAACGGCAGATGCGGTTCGATGAACAACGGGTACGGACGGCTCCGGCGGGCCTTCAGGCACGATGTCGGGCGCGGGAATTTCCCGAAACGCCCTTTTGCGAACGGCACTTTCCCGTTACCGATAGCGTTAACAGTTTCCGGGCCCGCACATCGGCGGGCGTTGCGGGAGAGAGGGGATGTTGGACGGCACGCGTCGCGGGCTCCTCGTCGGCATGGGCGGTGCGCTGGTGGCGGGCGCCGCCGCCGCGGTCACGCTGCGGCAGGGGACACCCGGCCGCAAGCTCGGCCTGGCGGTCGTCGGGCTCGGCAGCTACGCCACGCGCCAGATCATGCCGCGCCTCGCCGGCTGCGAGTCGATCAGGCTGACCGCGCTGGTCAGCGGCACGCCGGAGAAGCTGACACGCTACGGCACCGAATACGGCATCCCGAAGACGCACCACTACAGCTACGCCAACTACGACAGCATCCGCGACAATCCCGACATCGACGCCGTCTACGTCATCCTGCCCAACGCGCTGCACGCCGAATACACGATCCGCGCCGCCCAGGCGGGCAAGCATGTGCTGTGCGAGAAGCCGATGGCCGTCTCCGCCGCCGAGGCCGAGGCGATGGTCGCCGCCTGCCGCAAGGCGGGCCGCAAGCTGATGATCGGCTACCGCTCGCGCTTCGAGGCCTACAACCGCCACGCGATCGAGCTGGTCCGCTCGGGCTTCCTCGGCAAGCCGCGCCTGATCACCGCCGAATCGGGCTTCACCATCAGCCCCAACCAGTGGCGGCTCGACAAGCCGCTGTCGGGCGGCGGGTCGCTGATGGACATCGGCATCTACAGCCTCCAGGCGGCGCGCTACCTCTCCGGCGAGGAGCCGGTCGAAGTCAACGCGATGGAATCGACCGACCGCAGCGACCCGCGCTTCAGGACCGTCGAGGACCGCATCGACTTCCAGCTCAAGTTCCCGTCGGGCCTGATCGCCGACTGCGTGTCGAGCTACAGCTCCAACCACAATGCCCACCGCGTGACCGGTACCGAAGGCTGGGTGTGGATGGAGCCCGCCACCGTCTACGAGGGCCAGCAGATGTGGGTGCGCAAGGGCGGCAAGATGGAGCCGCGCGTGCTGCCGGCGCCGGCCAAGAACCAGTTCGTCGGCCAGCTCGACCATTTCGCCGAGTGCGTGCTGACCGACCGCGACCCGATCGTCCCCGGCGAGGAGGGCCTGCGCGACATGCGCCTGATCGAGGCCATCTACCGCGCGGCCAGGGAAGGGCGCACGGTGCGGATGACGGCGGCGTAGGAATTCAATCCTCCCCCGCCAGGGGGAGGTGGCACGCGAAGCGTGACGGAGGGGGAGGAAGCACACCGATAGCGCATCGCCGTCCTCCCCCTCCGTCAGCCTGCGGCTGACACCTCCCCCTGGCGGGGGAGGATTGAAAGGGGACCTCACTGCTGACACCATCCTGGCAACATCCCGCCCCGCTTCCTATCTCCCCTCTGGAATCCCCTCCAGAACGAAGATAGAACGTAGAGCATGGCCCTCACCACCATCTCCGTCCGCGGCGCGCGCGAGCACAATCTCAAGGACGTCTCGGTCGACATCCCCCGCGACACGCTGACGGTGATCACCGGCCTCTCGGGCTCGGGCAAGTCGAGCCTCGCCTTCGACACCATCTATGCCGAGGGCCAGCGCCGCTACGTCGAGTCGCTGTCGGCCTATGCCCGCCAGTTCCTCGAGCTGATGCAGAAGCCCGACGTCGACCATATCGAGGGGCTCAGCCCCGCGATCTCGATCGAGCAGAAGACCACCAGCCGCAACCCGCGCTCGACGGTGGCGACGGTCACCGAGATCTACGATTACATGCGCCTGCTCTGGGCGCGCGTCGGCATCCCCTATTCGCCCGCGACCGGCCTGCCGATCGCCGCGCAGACCGTCAGCCAGATGGTCGACCGCGTGCTCGCGCTGCCCGAGGGCACCCGCCTGCTCCTCCTCGCCCCCGTCGTCCGCGGCCGCAAGGGCGAGTACCGCAAGGAGCTGGCCGAATGGCAGAAGGCCGGCTTCCAGCGCGTCCGCATCGACGGCGAACTCTACGCGATCGACGAGGCCCCCGCGCTCGACAAGAAGTACAAGCACGACATCGAAGTGGTGGTCGACCGCATCGTCGTCCGCGACGACATCGCCTCGCGGCTGGCCGACAGCTTCGAGACCGCGCTCAAGCTGGCGGAAGGGCTGGCCTATGTCGACCTGGTCGACACGACGGTCGAAGCGGTGAGCCCGAACCGGGTGCGGGAGGCCCCACAGGCGTTCTCCTTCCAAAGCCCCTCCCCTGAAGGGGAGGGGCTTAAAGGCGGCATGAAAGGTGCCGGCGTCCCCGCCAACCGCATCGTCTTCTCCGAAAAGTTCGCCTGCCCCGTCAGCGGCTTCACCATCCCGGAGATCGAGCCGCGCCTGTTCAGCTTCAACGCCCCCCAGGGCGCCTGCCCGGCCTGCGACGGCTTGGGGGAAAAGCTGGTGTTCGACGAGGACCTCGTCGTCCCCAACCACGCGCTCAGCATCAAGAAGGGCGCGATCGTCCCCTGGGCCAAGTCCAACCCGCCGTCCCCCTATTACATGCAGGTGCTGGGCAGCCTCGCCCGCGAGTTCGGCTTCAGCCTCGACACCCCGTGGGAGGATCTGCCGCAGGAGCACCGCACCGTCATCCTCCACGGCACCGGCGGCCGCCCCGTCACCCTGACCTTCGTCGACGGCAGGAAGAGCTACGACGTCCGCAAGCCGTTCGAGGGCGTGATCGGCAACCTCAACCGCCGCATGCTCTCGACCGAAAGCGCCTGGATGCGCGAGGAGCTCTCCAAATACCAGTCGAGCCAGCCCTGCGAGGTCTGCCACGGCGCCCGCCTCAAGCCCGAGGCGCTGGCGGTCAAGATCGCCGGCGAGGACATCAGCCACGCCACCCGCCTGTCGGTGGTCGACGCGCTGCAATGGTTCGCCGCGCTCCCCGACCAGCTCACCGACCAGCAGCGCCAGATCGCCGAGCGCATCCTCAAGGAGATCCTCGAGCGCCTCGGCTTCCTCAACAACGTCGGCCTCGACTATCTCAACCTCGACCGCACCTCCGGCACCCTGTCCGGCGGCGAGAGCCAGCGCATCCGCCTCGCGTCGCAGATCGGCAGCGGCCTGTCGGGCGTGCTCTATGTCCTCGACGAGCCGAGCATCGGCCTCCACCAGCGCGACAACGACATGCTGCTGGCGACGCTCCGCCGCCTGCGCGACCTCGGCAACACCGTCCTCGTCGTCGAGCATGACGAGGACGCGATCCGCACCGCCGACTATATCATCGACATGGGCCCCGGCGCCGGCGTCCACGGCGGCGAGGTGGTGGCGAAGGGCACGCTCCCCGAGCTGCTCGCCAGCCACGACAGCATCACCGCCGATTATCTCAACGGAACGCGGGAGGTCCCGGTCCCGCCCAAGCGCCGCAAGGGCTCCGGCAAGAAGCTCACCGTGGTCGGCGCCACCGCCAACAACCTGCGCGGCGTCACCGCGAGCATCCCGCTCGGCACCTTCACCTGCGTCACCGGCGTCTCCGGCTCGGGCAAGTCGAGCTTCACCATCGACACGCTCTACGCCGCCGCCGCGCGCCAGCTGAACGGCGCCCGCCTGCTCGCCGGCAAGCACGACAAGATCACCGGCCTCCAGCACCTCGACAAGGTGATCGACATCGACCAGTCGCCGATCGGCCGCACCCCGCGTTCGAACCCAGCGACCTACACCGGCGCCTTCACCCAGATCCGCGACTGGTTCGCCGGCCTGCCGGAGAGCCAGGCCCGCGGCTACAAGCCCGGCCGCTTCAGCTTCAACGTCAAGGGCGGCCGGTGCGAGGCGTGCCAGGGCGACGGCGTGCTCAAGATCGAGATGCACTTCCTCCCCGACGTCTACGTCACCTGCGACGTCTGCCACGGCGCCCGCTACAACCGCGAGACGCTGGAGGTGAAGTTCAAGGGCCGCAGCATCGCCGACGTGCTCGACATGACGGTCGAGGACGCGGTCGAGTTCTTCAAGGCGGTGCCGCCGATCCGCGACAAGATGGCGATGCTGGCGGAGGTCGGCCTCGGCTACGTCAAGGTCGGCCAGCAGGCGACGACGCTGTCGGGCGGCGAGGCGCAGCGCGTCAAGCTGGCGAAGGAGCTGAGCCGCCGCGCGACGGGCAACACACTCTACATCCTGGACGAGCCGACGACGGGCCTCCACTTCGAGGACGTCCGCAAGCTGCTCGAGGTGCTCCACGCGCTGGTCGAGCAGGGCAACACGGTGGTGGTGATCGAGCACAACCTCGACGTCATCAAGACCGCCGACTGGATCCTGGACCTGGGGCCGGAAGGCGGCGTCAAGGGCGGCGAGGTGGTCGCCGAGGGCACCCCGGAAGATGTGGCGCGCGAACCGCGGAGCTTCACGGGCCGGTATCTGGCGCCGCTGCTGGAGAAGGGAAAGGCCGCGAAGGAGGCGGTGGCGGCGGAATAAACTCCCTCTCCCTTTGGGAGAGGGAAGGGGCCCGCCGCCGAAGGCGGTGGGAAGGGTGAGGGTGATGGCAAGCACACACCGACCGGAACTGCTGAACGCCCTCACGCTCCTCGCCCAAGTCAGCGAGGCAATGCACCGCCGCGGCCTGCCGCGCCCGATCCTGGTGGGCGGCGCCGCGGCCGAATATTTCTCCGGCAGCGCGGTGATGACCGGCGACGTCGACGTCACCTCCCCGGTCCAGCCGGAGCTGGAGCAGGAACTCGCCCGCCTCGGCTTCGAGAAGCCGGAGGGACTCGGCCACACGCCGCTGGGCTGGGTCCACCCGGACCTGCGCCTCGGCTTCGAGGTGGTTGCGTCGACGCCGCTGGACGGCACGGTCGATCCGCAGCGCCTGCTGCTGATTGAGGGCCTGGCGCCCGACGCCGCCTTCGCTGTCATCCCGATCGAGGACCTGATCGCCGACCGCATGGGCCAATACGCCTCGGGCACCGCGCCGGAGATGCTGGAGCAAGCGCAAGTCCTGTTCCGCCTTCATTCCGACCTCGACATGCCCTATCTTGAGCGCCGCATTCGCGAGGAGACTGGAGGCGACCATGGCATCGAAGCGCTCGACGGACAGTGACCGCCGCTGGCCCGGCCGCGTGCTGCGCCACGACGCCTTCGCGGCTGCGCTCGCCGAACGCCGCGCTGCTGCGGGTGAGCCGGAGATGCCGCGGAATAGCGGCAAGCGGCGTACGTCGTCCAAGAAGGCGTTGCTCGCGGCGATCGAGGCTGCCGGGGGGAAGTGGTGACCTACGGATTGAATTTTTCGTTTATTCCCTTGGTGCGGATATGCGGATTCGCGCCTTCAAAGGCATGTTCTTCCAGTGTTCCGCATAATATGCGCTTTCCGCTCGTGATATCGTTTGCGGATTAATGCGGGCGGATTGACTCGGCCGTTGCGCGCGTTTACTAACTCCGCCTAGGCACGAGGCGGGAGATTCCCCCATGGCAGGCGAGACGATCCAGTTCGAGAAGGCGGCGGAGCAATCGGCGGACGAATCCGCCAAGCGGCAGCAGTCCACCATTCTGTTCCCCTATCTCGATCTCGATGCTGCGATAGAAGTTGCCCAGGCGATGTATAGGACGCGCGGACACAGTGCGATGGAAGCGCACGAGCTCGCCGCGACCATGAGCCAAACTGTCAGTGGCGCTTTCAGGCTCAAGACCGGAACCGCGCGCATCTTCGGTTTGTCAGAAAAAGAGGGGCGAGATGCTGCGAAGCTGAGCGCGCTCGGGATTGCAATCATAGAGCCTGAAACCGAGCGAGCGGCGCGGGCGGAAGCGTTCATGAACGTGCCGCTCTATCGGGCAATCTACGAGAAGTATAAAGGCCAGCGGCTCCCGCCCCGTAAAGCGCTAGAGCGGGAAATGGAGGCGCTTGGGGTATCTGGTAAACAGACGGACAAGGCGCGCCAAGCGTTTGAGCGCTCGGCTCGTCAAGCAGGTTATTTCGAGCATGGCGAGGATCGGCTTGTGCGGCCCCGTGTCGATGAACAAGTCACGGCCGATCGCCAACAGTCCTCGGAAGAGGAGCCAAAACGCAATGAGAAGCGCGGGGGTGGGGTCGGTTCCGGGAGTGGTGGCGGGAAGGATCATCCTTTGATCCAGGGGCTGCTTGTCACGCTTCCCGAACCCGGAAAGGCATGGGATATTGCGGGGCGCAAGGCATGGCTCACGATGGCCGCATCGATCTTCGATATGATTTACACAAAGCCCGCTGATGCCGCGGGCAACGCCATGGATACGTTCGACAAGCTTTTCCCGAATGAAGACACGGGGACCGATCAAGAATGATCGATCCCCGCTCAATCTCCCGACGCAGAGCGCCGCTTTGGACGGCCCGCGCTCTGGCGTACTTCCCGGAGGAAAGGAGGTGAGCCATGCGATCCATGGCCCGGACATTATAGAGTGAGCGCCTAGGCGCTTCCCCATCCTGCCCCCTTCCACAAGGGGTAAGAGCAACGGCGCGCTTCCAGTCCAACCGGCGGCGCGTCGTTGTGCACGTATATAGTAGTTGGACCGGATTCCGTCTATATCTATCCCCTGGCACTGGAATTCGCGACAACGTCCAGCGTCTCGACGCCAAGCTCCTCGGATATGGCTTCCACGATGTCCCCCTTGGCCCACAGGTTAGCGCCGATCCGGCCGGACGCCAGTCCCTCTTTGCCACACCGTCGCGAACCAAATAGGAACAAAACCCTTTCCTACATCACCAAATCTGTATAACTGGTCGGTCCTCTTTTGTTCTCGCGAGAGGAACCCTACCCATGTCAGCACCCACCACCATCACCCCGCCCGCGGAAGAAACCCCCGCGGACCCCGCGACCTTCGTCCCGGTCAACCTCAAGCACTATTCCGCCCCGCAATCCCAGCGCACCGCCGGCTGGACGGCCGAGCGTCAGCGCACCTTCCTCCAGGCGATCGCCGAGGGCGCCACGGTCACCGACGCCGCCCGCTCGGTGGGGCTCACCAAACAGTCCGCCTATGCCTTCCGCACCTCGGCGCGCGGGGCGGGGTTCGCGCTCGGCTGGCAGGCGGCGGCGCTGCTCGCGCGCGACACGCTCGCCGAGACGCTGATGGAGCGCGTGATCGAGGGCACGGTCGAGGTCGTCACCCGCTCCAACGGCGACACGACGGTGACGATCGAGCGCGAGCGCTTCGACAACCGCCTCGCCATGCAGCTCCTCAACCGCCTCGACCGCCTGGCCGACAGCGCGACCGGCGCGGCCGGCCAGGCCGCCGCGCGGCTGGTCGCGGCCGAGTTCGACCAGTATCTCGACCTCGTCGGGCGCGACGGCGGCCCGGCCCGCGCCGGCCTGTTCCTCGGCGCCCGCCTCGGCGCGGCCGGGGCCGAGCCCGCCACCGAGGACGATCTCGCCCCGATCCGCGCGCTCGCGCGCGCCGACCGCTGGCTCAGGACCCACACCGACCTCGCCGAGGGCGTCGACACCGCCGACCTCGATCCCGCCGCCCGCGCCGGCTGGACCGGCGAGCAATGGGCCCGCGCCGAGGCCGCCGGGCTGGTCCAGTTCGCCCCGACGCCGCCGCCCGCGCCCGACGCCGCGCCCGCACCGTCGAAGGCGGCAAACCTGGACGATGAGATGAGTCAACTTCGTCAACATTTCGGCCTGCCGCCCTATATCGCGCCCGAGGACCGGCCCGAGCCGGTGTGGTGGGACGAGGGCGAGGAGGAATGGCGCACCCGCTTCCCGCCGACCGACCGTTTCTACGGCGAGGAGGACGGCGAATACGGCCAGCAGGGCTACAGCCGCACGCTCGACGACGACGAGATCGCGGCGGTCGAGGCGTCCTGGCAGGCCGAGGTCGAGCTCCGCCGCGTGCCCGAGGCGCGCGAGCGCGACGCCCGGTTCGCCGCCTGCGTCTCTGCGGCGGCGAGGGGCGGGGAGGCGGCCGGCGATGCGCTCGACGAGGCGCCCGATGATGCGGACGAGGACGCGCCGGCCGCCGCCGCGCCGGGGCCTTCGGTTGCAATCCCGTTCCCGGAGGCCCATATCGAAGCCGCTACAGTCGCAAATTGACGGTCTTTGGCGCTTTGCGGCTCCTCATTCCTTCTTTCCCTGCCCCTCGCAGCACACGAGGGCTCCCGACGTCCGGGATCCCGCCAACAGAAGGAAAGCTCGCATGAGCATCACCGGTACCGTCAAGTTCTTCAATTCCGACAAGGGCTATGGCTTCATCGCGCCCGAGAGCGGCGGCCAGGACGCGTTCGTCCACATCACCGCCGTCGAGCGCGCGGGCCTGCGCACCCTCACCCAGAACCAGCGCGTCAGCTACGAGCTGGAGCAGGATCGTCGCGGCAAGACCAGCGCGGTCAACCTGCAGCTGCAGGACTGACCGGCGCGGGACGCGGGCGGGGCGGCCCCCTGCCTCGCCCGCGCTTCCTCCCTTTGCTGTTCCCGTTCCCGTTCCTCCAGCGAAAGGGCCGAGCCATGGCCTATGATGCCGCCTATTACCGGGGTCAGGCCGCCCGCGCCCGGGCCGAGGCCGACGCGGCGACGCTCGCCAACGTCCGCGACCGCGCGCTGCGCTCGGTCGCCGCGTTCGAGGCGATGGCCGCCAAGGTCGAGCGTGTCGCCCGCAGCCGCGCCGAGCGCGAGGCGAGCGGCGGCACCGACCTCCGCCCCTCCTTCACCCGCGAGCGGGAAGGTTAGGGTGGGGCGCCTTCTTCAATCCTCCCCGGGACGGGGAGGGGGACCGCCGAAGGCGGTGGAGGGGGCTCGCCTCGTGCTCCATCGCTTGAGGTGCCCCCAGCCCGGGCGATGATTGCCTTCGTCCCCGCTTCGGATAACCACCGCCGACGAGACGTTGTCGTTGGGATGGAGAAGACGATGCGTGACCTGACCAAGATTCTGGCAGCTGCCGCAACCCTTGCAGCCGCCCTGCCGACCACCACCGCCGCGGCCCAGAGCAGCCAGCCGGCCTGCCCGGCAAACCCCGCGCCGCCCCCGGCCGAGTTCGCCGGCTGGACCACCCCGGCGGCGGCGAAGGCGGCGACCGTCCTCGACACAGTGACTCCGGTCGCCGTCGGACAGGCGGCGCGGCTTGAGCTGGCGGCGGCGGACAAGGTCACCTTCGCCCACCCGCCGGAGAAGGTCGCCGAGCCCGGCGGCCATGCCGGCCTGGTCGCGCTCGACGTCGCGAAGCGCGGCCGCTACCGCGTCGCCCTCGGCGCGCCCGCCTGGATCGACCTGGTCCGCGACGGCGCCGTCGAAAAGTCGGTCGCCCACGGCCACGGCCCCGCCTGCACCGGCATCCGCAAGATCGTCGACTTCGACCTCGAGCCCGGCCGCCACGTCCTCCAGCTGTCGGGTTCGCCGGCGGCCGAGGTGGTGCTGATGGTGGCGGGGCCGCGGTAAGGATCAGGAGGAGGGCCGAAACGGCAGGATCGTCTCATACTGCGACAGGCTCGGCGCGCCGGGAACGACGGCGCCGCGGCGGAGCAGGAAGGCATGGCGGGCAATCTCCGCCTGCTGCTCGATGCCGTAGCGCTCGAACCGCCGCCCCGGCTGGATGGTATAGGCGTAGCGGCAGAAAGGATGGCGGCGCAGCGGCAGGTAGATGCCCGACTGATACTGCCAGACGTGCATCATCTCATGGATGAACAGGGCTTGATGACCAAGGTCGGCGCAGGCGAAGTCGTCGTGGTAGAGGTCGCCCTTGGGGTTGAAGTGGATGCAGCCGGTCGGGGCCATGGCGATCTTTTTGGGTTGGAAGAACGCCCATTTCCGGTTGGCTACCGCGGCGCGGGCATAGTCGATGGCGTCGCCGAACACGCTGCGGGCGAGCTCGATCTCGCCGGGGGTGAGAGGACGAGGGAGGTGGAGGCTCATCAGCGGCTGGCCCTAGGCAAACGTCTCCGGCGCCACGTCGATCTCCCGCACGCCGCGGCTGAGGCGGGCGGCGTTGACCAACTCGCGCAGCTTCTCGCGGCGGGCGCGGGCATGCTCGATGTCGCGCATCACCAGCGGGGTGGCACGGGTGGTCTCGTCCGACGAGCCGACGGTGATGGTGCCGAGGTCGGCGAGCTGGTTGACGATGCTGAACTGGATGCGCACGTCCTTGACGCGGTAGAGCTCGATCTCGTCGATCGACTTGTTGAGGATGCCGCGGTGCAGGATCAGCCGGTCGGCGGTAACCTCATAGGTGGCGGCGGCATTGCCGATCCACTTGACCAGCACGATCCCCGCGGCGAGCAGCGTCAGCAGCAGCGGCGCGGCCGGCGGCACCGGCAGCACGTCGCCGCCGGCCAGAATCATGCCGACCAGCCCCGCCGCCGCGAGCAGCACCGTCCCCCAGCCGGCGAGCGAGCCCTTGAGCCAGCCGAGAGTCGAGGAACGGAAACGGTCGATCACCTGCGGCATCTCAGCGGACCCTCTCATGGTGCGGGGTCGGCGGCGCCGACCACCTTCGCCTCGACCTCCAGGTTGCGGCCCTCGGCGAACTGGAGCGTCATCGGCGTGATGTCGCCCGGCTTGAGCTTGGGATTCACCCCGAACAGCATGACGTGCCGGCCGCCCGGCGCGAAGCTGACCGTCGCACCGGGGCCGACGTCGACCTGGCCGAGCGGCGCCATCTGCATCATGCCATGATGCTCCATGCTCTCGTGAAGCTCGGCCTTGAGCGCCGCCGGGGTCGAGACCGCGAGCAACGTCGCCTTGGCGGTGCCGCCCGTCACGGTGAAATAGGCTGCGGCGGGCCGGCCCGGCACGGCCGGCAGGCGAATCCACGCCTTGTCGGCATGGAGCTCGGGCGGCCGTCCGCACGCCGCCAAGGCCAGCGCCATGCCGATAGCAATCAGTGGCCGCATGCAACCCACTCCCAAAGCGAGATATTGTGGAGCCCTTAGCGTGCCCAGCAATCTTGCGGCAATAGAAGGCCCACCTATATCGCCAAGGTTGCAAGACGCCGCATCGCCGCTCTTGGGGTGCGGTGGAGCGTTCAATTCTGAGACCTGGGGGTACAGGCAAAGACTATGGCTAAAGTGATCGGCATCGACCTCGGCACCACCAACAGCTGCGTGGCAGTGATGGAGGGCGGCAAGCCCAAGGTGATCGAGAATGCGGAAGGCGCCCGCACCACGCCGTCGATCGTCGCGTTCGCCAAGGATGGGGAGCGACTGATCGGCCAGCCGGCGAAGCGGCAGGCGGTGACCAACCCGGACAACACCATCTTCGCAGTGAAGCGCCTGATCGGCCGCCGCTTCGACGATCCCGTGACGAAGAAGGACACCGAGCTGGTGCCCTACACGATCGTGCGCGGCTCGAACGGCGACGCGTGGGTGAAGGCGGGCGGCGAGGATTATTCGCCGTCGCAGATCTCGGCCTTCATCCTCCAGAAGATGAAGGAGACCGCCGAGGCCTATCTCGGCGAGACGGTGACCCAGGCGGTGATCACCGTGCCGGCCTACTTCAACGACGCCCAGCGCCAGGCGACCAAGGACGCCGGCAAGATCGCCGGCCTGGAAGTGCTGCGCATCATCAACGAGCCGACCGCCGCGGCGCTCGCCTATGGCCTGGACAAGGACAACAACAAGACGATCGCGGTCTACGATCTCGGCGGCGGCACCTTCGACATCTCGGTGCTCGAGATCGGCGACGGCGTGTTCGAGGTGAAGGCGACCAACGGCGACACCTTCCTCGGCGGCGAGGACTTCGACGCCAAGCTGGTGCAGTTCCTGGCCGACGACTTCAAGAAGGCGGAAGGCATCGACCTCACCAAGGACAAGCTGGCGCTCCAGCGGCTCAAGGAAGCCGCGGAGAAGGCGAAGATCGAGCTCAGCTCGGCCGCGACCACCGAGGTCAACCTGCCCTTCATCACCGCGGACCAGAACGGGCCGAAGCACCTGGTCAAGTCGATCACCCGCGCCGACCTGGAGCGGCTGGTCGACGACCTCATCCAGCGCACGCTGGAGCCGTGCAAGAAGGCGCTGGCCGATGCCGGCGTCAAGGCGAACGCGATCGACGAGGTGGTGCTGGTCGGCGGCATGACCCGCATGCCCAAGGTGCGTGAGGTCGTGAAGAGCTTCTTCGGCAAGGACCCGCACACCGGCGTCAACCCCGACGAGGTGGTGGCGATCGGCGCTGCGATCCAGGCGGGCGTGCTGCAGGGCGACGTCAAGGACGTGCTGCTGCTCGACGTCACGCCGCTGTCGCTGGGCATCGAGACGCTGGGCGGCGTGTTCACCCGCATGATCGACCGCAACACGACGATCCCGACCAAGAAGTCGCAGACCTACTCCACCGCCGACGACAATCAGCAGGCGGTGACGATCCGCGTGTTCCAGGGCGAGCGCGAGATGGCGGCGGACAACAAGCTGCTCGGCCAGTTCGACCTGGTCGGCATCCCGCCGGCGCCGCGCGGCGTGCCGCAGATCGAGGTCACCTTCGACATCGACGCCAACGGCATCGTCAACGTCTCGGCCAAGGACAAGGGCACCGGCAAGGAGCAGCAGATCCGCATCCAGGCCTCGGGCGGCCTTTCGGACAACGACATCGAGCAGATGGTCAAGGATGCCGAGCGCTTCGCCGACGAGGACAAGAAGCGCCGCGAGGCGGCCGAGGCCAAGAACAATGCCGAGAGCCTGATCCACACCACCGAGCGCCAGCTCGCGGAGAATGGCGACAAGGTCGACGCCGCGCTCAAGTCCGAGATCGAGGGCGCGATCGCCGAGGCCAAGTCGGCGGTCGAGAGCGGCGATGCCGAGGCGATGAGCACCAAGGCCCAGGCGCTGGCCCAGGTCGCGATGAAGCTCGGCCAGGCGATCTACGAGAAGCAGCAGCAGACCGAGGCTTCGCCGGGAGCCGATGGTGCTGCCGAGGGCCCGCAGGAGGACGTCGTCGACGCCGAATTCTCGGAAGTGGACGACAACCAGAAGGCGTAAGTCTATGTCCCATATCCGTCATGCCGGCGAAAGCCGGCATCTCAGGCCGGATCGCATGTCGCCTGAGACCCCGGCTTCCGCCGGGGTGACGGAGGGGGGATGGACCGGCGGGGGCCCTGAATGAGCACCGAAGTCGACTATTACGAGCTGCTTGAGGTCGATCGCACCGCCGACGAGGCGACGATCAAATCGGCGTACCGCAAGCTCGCGATGAAATACCACCCCGACAAGAACGGGGGCTGCAAGGACCACGAGGCCAAGTTCAAGGCGGTCAGCGAGGCCTATGACTGCCTCAAGGACCCGCAGAAGCGCGCCGCCTACGACCGCTTCGGCCATGCCGCATTCCGCAACGGCGGCGGCGGGGCGGGGCCGGGCGCGGACTTCGCCGGCTTCTCCGATATCTTCGAGAGCGTGTTCGGCGAGTTCATGGGCGGCGGCGCCCGCGCGCGCCAGCCGCGCCGCGGCGCGGACCTGCGCTACGACATGGAGATCACGCTCGAGGACGCCTTCCACGGCAAGGCGACCGAGATCACCGTCGACGTCTCCGCGCCCTGCGACCATTGCCACGGCTCGGGCGCCTCGCCCGGCACCGGCAGCCGCGCCTGCTCGCTGTGCCACGGCATCGGCAAGGTGCGCGCGCAGCAGGGCCCGTTCGTGTTCGAGCGCACCTGCCCGAGCTGCGACGGCGCCGGCCAGGTCATCTCCGATCCGTGCAGCCGCTGCCGCGGCGAGGGCCGGGTCGAGAAGACCAAGACGCTGGCGGTGAACGTGCCGCCCGGCGTCGACGACGGCACGCGCATCCGCCTGGCCGGCGAGGGCGAGGCGGGACCGCGCGGCGCGCCGGCCGGCGACCTCTACATCTTCCTCCACGTGCGCCAGCACCCGATCTTCGAGCGCGAGGGCACCACGCTCTACGCCCGCGCGCCGATCAGCTTCACCACCGCGGCGCTCGGCGGCACGATCGAGATCCCGGGACCGGACGGCGTCGCCCATGCGATCCGCATCCAGCCCGGCACGCAGTCGGGCCGGGAAGTCCGCCAGCGCGGTGCCGGCATGCCGGTGCTGCAGGGCCGCGGCCGCGGCGACCTGGTGGTGCGCATCGAGGTCGAGACGCCGACCAAGCTCACCGCCCGCCAGCGCGAATTGCTGGAAGCGTTCCGCGAGACCGAAACCGGCGAGGAATGCCCGGAAGCGACCGGCTTCTTCGCCAAGGTACGCAAGGCGGTCGGGGGCTAAAAGCGGATCGACCTTTGGGAATGCGATCTTCCACTTCGTCACCCCGGCCTTGTGCCGGGGTCCACCGGGAGGCAAGGACCGGACGAGAGGCTCAAGCACAGCCCATGAGGCCCAGTGGACCCCGGCACAAGGCCGGGTGACGGGCTGGTGTTGGGGCTAGGCAAGGCTCAGAGTTCAGATGTCGATCGGCCCTAGCTGGCAGCGTCGGACGAAATCTCGGCGCTGAACGCCGGCCACCCAGCGCCCTTGCAATGTAGGATTTCGTTTGCTTGGCTCGTGCGGTCCGATGTGCGCAGGCATCGGCCCCGCTCTTTGACCCTGTCGATTTCCTCCGTGTTGCGTCGGCTCGCACAGACGCAGCAGAGTCAATTCGGTCAACTTTTGGTCAAGCTGGAGCTTGCAAGCGACCGCCGTGGCTTGCCGTATCACCGGCCGCCGCCGCAGAAACCTGAATGTCAGGAACCAGGGCCGTTTCCGCCCGTCCGCACCCCTCGTGGGGCGGGACAGGCGGGAATCGCCCAGGGCTGACTTAGGCCGCGAAGATCGCGGCGATGACCAGCGCCTGGGCAACCATCACGGCGGCGCCGAACGCCGACGCTTCGAAGTTGCGCATGGTGGGTCTCCTGTTTGCGCCGGGCCGCAGAAGGTGGCCCGGCAACCGCTTTGTTGCGGTGCAGCATGAATACGCCTCCGCAATAAAGTTTCAATGGCAAACAGGATTATTACGATTGCAGGAAACGCAATCGTCGCGTGCAGCGGGCGTTACTTCCCGCGCGCCGCCTTCAGCGCATTGCCCCACCAGGCGAGCTCGTCGAACAGCGTGGCGCGGGCGGTGACGAGATGGTCGTAATCGTCGAGCGTCTTGCCGTGCATCATCACGCCGACGAAGGGCTCCATGGTGATGTTCACCTCGGCCTTGATCGGCGCCATGTGCAGCTCGATCGCGACGGTGCGGAGCTGCTCGATCGCCCGCACGCCGCCGACGCCGCCATAGCCGACGAAGGCGATCGGCTTGCGCCGCCATTCGAGGAAGGCGGAATCGAGCGCGTTCTTGAGCGCGCCGGTGGGGCCGTGGTTATATTCGGCGGCGGTGGCGATATAGCCGTCGAACTGGCCGATCCGGTGCCGCCAGGCCTCGGCGGCGGGATTGGAATAGACGCCGCCGGTGAACAGCGGCGAGGCGGGTTCCTCGTACAACGGCAGGCCCTGGTCGCGCAGGTCGAGCACCGTCAGCTTCAGGTCGTCCCGGCCCTTGGCGCCTTCGACGATCCAGCTGGCCGGCGTGTCGGCGAAGCGGTTGGGACGGGTGGTGCCGATGATGAGGGCGATGTCGAGCATGGAATGTTCAGCCTTTCATGGTTACGTTGAGTAACAAAGGCTGCAATGGTGTGGTGGCGATGACGGAACAAGAAGGCACATTTTCGGAACCCAGGCACACGCATGAGCGCTGCACACCTGTGCGTCAGGTCCTGGCGCGGGTGGGGGACAAGTGGAGCATCCTCACCGTGATGCTGCTGCGCGATGGGACCAAAAGGTTCAGCGAGCTGCAGCGGTCGATCGAGGGCATCTCGCAGCGGATGCTGACGCTGACGCTGCGCGGGCTGGAGCGCGACGGCTTCGTGACGCGGACCGTCTATCCGACGATCCCGCCCAAGGTGGAATATGCGCTGACGCCGCTCGGGCGGTCGCTGTGCGATCCGGTCACGGCGCTCGGTCAGTGGGCGCAGGCGAACGTCGCCGCGATCGACGCGGCGCGGCGGCGATTCGATGCGGCGCAGGAGGAGGCGGCTTGAAGCCACTGTCCCTCTCCCACACTGTCCCTCTCCCATTGGGAGAGGGAAGGAGCAGCGAAGCTGCGGGAGGGTGAGGGTGCCTACGGCCAGCGTGGTCACCCTCACCCTCCCACTCGGCTGACGCCGAGCGGGCCCCTCCCTCTCCCAGAGGGAGAGGGGTTAGTTGCCGAACACCCGCGCGAAGATCGTGTCGACGTGCTTCAGGTGATAGCCGAGGTCGAACTTGTCCTCGATCTCCTCCGCCGACAGCGCCGCGGTCACCTCCGGATCGGCCTTGAGCAGCTCGAGCAGCGAGAGCTGGCCGTCCGATTCCCACACCTTCATCGCATTGCGCTGGACGAGGCGGTAGGCGTCCTCGCGGCTGACGCCGGCCTGGGTCAGCGCCAGCAGCACGCGCTGCGAATGGACGAGCCCGCCCATGCGGTCGAGGTTCTTCTGCATCCGCTCGGGATAGACGAGCAGCTTGTCGACCACGCCGGTGAGGCGCGCCAGCGCGAAGTCGAGCGTGATGGTCGCGTCCGGGCCGATGAAACGCTCGACCGACGAGTGCGAGATGTCGCGCTCATGCCACAGCGCGACATTCTCCATCGCCGGGATCGCCGCCGAGCGGACCATGCGGGCGAGGCCGGTCAGGTTCTCCGTCAGGACCGGGTTGCGCTTGTGCGGCATCGCCGAGGAGCCCTTCTGGCCCGGCGAGAAATATTCCTCGGCCTCCAGCACCTCGGTGCGCTGGAGGTGGCGGACCTCGGTCGCAAGCCGTTCGATCGAGCTGGCGATCACGCCCAGCGTCGCGAAGAACATCGCGTGCCGGTCGCGCGGGATCACCTGGGTCGAGACCGGCTCGGCCGTGAGGCCGAGCTTCGCCGCGACATGCTCCTCGACGCGCGGGTCGATGTTGGCGAAGGTGCCGACCGCGCCCGAGATCGCACAGGTCGCGACGTCCGCACGCGCCGCCAGCAGGCGGGTCCTGGCGCGGCTGAACTCGGCATAGGCCTCGGCGAGCTTGAGGCCGAAGGTGACCGGCTCGGCATGGATGCCGTGGCTGCGGCCGATGGTGGGGGTGAGCTTGTGCTCCTCGGCCCGGCGCTTGAGCACGGCGAGCAGCGCATCCAGGTCCGCGAGCAGGATGTCGCTGGCTCGCGCGAGCTGGACCGCCAGGCAGGTGTCGAGCACGTCGGAGCTGGTCATGCCCTGGTGCATGAAGCGGGCGTCCTCGCCGACATTCTCGGCGACCCAGGTCAGGAAGGCGATGACGTCGTGCTTGGTCACCGCCTCGATCGCGTCGATCGCGGCGACGTCGATCGCCGGGTCGGTCGCCCACCAGTCCCACAGCGCCTTGGCGGCCGACTTCGGCACCACGCCCAGCTCGGCAAGCGCGTCGGTGGCGTGCGCCTCGATCTCGAACCAGATGCGGTAGCGGGCCTCGGGGGACCAGATCGCAGCCATTTCAGGCCGCGAGTAGCGGGGGACCATGGGACTCCTTTCAGGGGTACGCGACGAATCGGCTCCTAGCATCGGCGAATGCCTGCGCCAAACGGCGAAGCGAAGGAACTACAGGATGAAATCCTTCGTTGTTCATTTGCTGTCCAGGGAAGCATTCCTATCTCTTCTTTAAAAGAAGAGTGTCGATTTATCTTAAGGAGATTCATAGTGTTGAAGAGTGTTTTGCTTGCAAGTGCGGTGATGATTTCTGTGCCTGCGCTGGCCCAGGATCAGGTGCCTTCGACCAGCACTCAGCAGACGACCCCGCCGACCGAGCAGAGTGTCCAGCGGCCTGCCCTGTCGCAGGATAGCTCGACGCCGCAGACGGCCACGCCCGACGCGCAGGATCCGGCCGCCGCGCAGACGCAGCAGCCGACCACTGCGGACCAGGCGCAGACCGCACCGGCGCAGCCGGCGACCGGTCAACCCGCGAGTGCCGCCGCGCAGGTCGCGCAGATCGTGAACCAGGAGTTCCCGACCTACGACAAGAACGCGGACGGCAACCTCGACAAGACCGAGTTCGGCAGCTGGATGGTCGCGCTCAAGACCGCGAGCGATCCGACCACCAAGCCCGACGATCCGGCCACCAAGAGCTGGGTGAACGGCGCCTTCGCGTCGGCCGACACCGACAAGTCGGCGCAGGTCTCCAAGGACGAGCTCACCGCCTATCTGTCGAAGAGCGTATCAGGCGACTAAGCCCAACTCCCCAGCTCCTCCCTGGAGCGGCCGCCGGGTTCCTCGGAATCCGGCGGTTGTTTTTTGCCTGGACGTTGCCCGGCCCCAGGCGAGCTTCTAGGGTTCCGCCATGCGGGACTTGGCAAGGGCGCGGATCGGTGGCGCGGCGATGGCGACGCTGATGCTGTCCGCCTGCGCGGGCGGCAATTTCCGGCCGGTGAGCGATACGCCGACGGTGATCGGACGGCCCTATGTGGTCCGTGGCACGACCTATGTGCCGGCCGCCGATCCGACCTACGACATGCTGGGCTATGCGAGCTGGTACGGGAACGAATCCGGCAATCGCACCGCGCGCGGCGAGCGTTTCCGCCCCGGCTGGATCACCGCGGCGCACACCACCCTGCCGCTGCCGACCTATGTCGAGGTGACGGCGCTGGCGACCGGGCGGCGGATCATCGTCAGGGTCAACGACCGCGGCCCCTTCGTGCGCGGCCCGCGCATCATCGACCTGTCGCGCGGCGCTGCGGAACAGCTCGGCATCAAGGCACAGGGCCATGCGGCGGTGCGGGTGCGGCGGGTCGAGCCGTCGGAGGAGGACCGCGAACGCCTGCGCCACGGCAAGCCTGCGCGCGACTTGCCGCCGGTGCCGGAGCCGGTGCTGCAGAACCTCAGAGGACAGCTCGCGGCGGCGGGATATTAGTCGCAAAGTCCCCAACGGCTTGCATCGGCCGGAGCCGTTCCTATGCTGGACGGCGCCATGATGTTCATCGCTTTCAATCGCGCGGCAGCGTTCCCGCTCACCTGAGCGGATGACGAGAACCTGGAACGGCGATGCCTGGCGGCGCCGCTGCGAACGCCTGCACATCCGATTGGAACACATCATGGGATCTGAACCTAGGTGCGCGCTGGACGCCGCCGCCATCACGTCATTCATCAACGACGGCTTCGTCCGCATCGACAGAGCCTTTCCGAAAAATCTGGCGGAGGAAGCACGCACGATCCTGTGGCGCGACACCGGCTGCGATCCGGATGACCCCTCGACCTGGACCCGGCCGGTCGCACGGCTCGGGCACTATGGCCAGCCGCCCTTCCGGGCGGCGGCGAACGAGCCGTTGCTTCACGCCGCTTTCGACCAGCTCGTCGGACCCGGCCGGTGGTTGCCGCGCGGCGCGCTCGGCACCTTTCCGGTGCGTTTTCCCTCGTCCGCCGATCCCGGCGACGACGGCTGGCACATCGACGTGAGCTTCGGCGACGACAATCCGGACTTCATGGAATGGCGCGCGAACATCGTCAGCAGGGGCCGGGCGCTGCTCATGCTGTTCCTGTTCTCCGACGTCGGACCCGACGATGCTCCGACGCGGATCCGGGTGGGTTCGCACATCGACATCGCGCGCCAGCTCGCGCCGGCCGGCGAGGCAGGGCTGACCCTGCGCGAGCTGGCGGCCGACGGCTTCGCCGGATCGGCCCATCGGCCGGAGGTGTCGGCTGTCGGCGAGGCCGGCACGGTCTATCTGTGCCACCCCTTCCTCGTCCACGCGGCGCAGCGGCACCGCGGAACCGAGCCGCGCTTCCTGGCGCAGCCTCCGCTGCTTCCGCGCGAGCCGATCCGCATCGATCGGCCGGACGGCGACTATTCGCTGGTCGAGCAGGCGATCCGGATCGCGGTCGAGGACATGAGGACTGGCTGAACCTGGCCCCCTAGATCAGCCCCTGCGCCCTGAGGCTCGTATGTCCGCCGGCGGCGATGATGATGTGGTCGTGGAGCGCGATGCCGAGGCGTTTGCCGGCATCGGCGATGGCGCGGGTCACGTCGATGTCGGCGCGGCTGGGGCTGGCGTCGCCGGACGGATGGTTGTGGACGAGGATGATGCCGGTCGATTTGAGGTCGATCGCGCGGCGGATCACCTCGCGGGCATAGAGCGCGGCCTCGTCGATCGTGCCTTCGCTCATCAGCTCGTCGCGCAGCAGCCGGTTGCGGCTGTCGAGATGGAGCACCCGCACCCGCTCGACGCCGTGGTGCGCCATGTCGGCGCGCAGATAGTCGAGCAGCGCCTGCCAGTTGGACAGCACCGGCCGCTCCATCACCTCGGCGCGGAGCAGGCGGAGCGCCGCGGCATGGGCGATCTTGATCGCGGCGGCGGAGGTCTCGCCCATCCCGGGCACGCGCGCCAGCGCCTCGCCGTCGGCGGCGAGCAGGCCGCCGATGCCGCCGAACTCGCGCAGCAGCGCCTTGGCGAGCGGCTTGGTGTCGCGGCGCGGGATGGCGAGGGCGAGGAGATATTCGATCAGCTCGTGATCGAGCAGCGCGTCGCCGCCGCCTTCGAACAGCCGGCGCCGCAGGCGTGCGCGATGCCCGGTGGCATCGCCGTTCGGCTGCGGGGTCGGCTTGGTTGCGGGAACGTCCATCGGCGGGCAAGGTTAGGGGGAGCATGAGCCCCGCGCAATGCGGGCGCGGGAGCGCGGGTGGACGACGAAGAGGCGGCGACGGAGACGAAGCAGCGGCGGCGGCGCTGGCGCCGGCCGCTGCGCGGGCTCGGCATGCTGCTGGCGCTGGTCGCGGTCGCAGCGGGGCTCGCCTGGTGGCAGCGGCGCGGCATCGCCGAGGATCTCGTGGCGCACGAGCTGGCGAAGCGCGGCGTTCCGGCGCGCTACCGCATCGCCGACGTGGGATTCGGCACGCAGCGGCTCACCGATATCGTGATCGGCGATCCGCGCGATCCCGACCTCACCGCCGATTGGGTCGAGGTCTACACGCGGATCGGGCTTGGCGGCCCCGAGGTGACGGGGATCGCGGTCGGCCACGCCTTCCTCAAGGCGCGGCTGGTGGACGGAAGCGTGTCGCTCGGCGCGATCGACCGGCTGCTGCCGCCGCCCTCCGGCAAGCCCTTCGCGCTGCCGCGGCTCGGCGCGCGGATCGATGACCTGCGCGTGCGGCTCGCCACCGATTACGGGCAGGTCGGGTTCAAGATCGCCGGGCGCGGACGGCTCGACGACGGGTTCGACGGGCGCGTCGCCGCCTTTGCCTATGCGCTCGGCGGCGGCGGGTGCCGGGCGGTGCGGCCGCATATGGTAGCCGCTGTCCGCATCCGTGGCGGCAAGCCGACGCTGACCGGACCGGTCGCCGCGGATGCGCTGGCCTGCAAGGGGATGCCGAAGGTCACGGCGCCGGGCGCGGACGTGGCGGTGACGCTCGGCGAGCGGCTCGACCGCTGGCAGGGCGAGGCGCAGGCGATCGGGGCGGCGATGGTGGGTGCGCCGGAGCAGGGCGTCGCGCGGGTGCGCGGCACGGTCAGCTTCGCAGGCGACGCGCGGCGGACCGCGGGGACGCTGGACATCGGCAGCGGCGGCTTCGCCGTTCCCGGCGTAGCCGGCCGCGAGGCGCGTGCGAGCGGGCGCTATGCGATTGGAGCGGACGGGTTGCAGTTCGCCGGAACGCTGCGCGCCGCCGGCGCTGCCGCGGACCGGCGGATGCTGGGGATGATCGCCGGCTATCGCGATACCGGAGCGGGAACGCCGATCGGCCCGCTCGTGGCGCGGCTGGCCTCGGCACTCGGCGCGGCGGGGCGGAACTTCGACGTCGTGGCGCAGGTGCGTGCCCAGGGCAGCGAGGTGGCGGTCGAACGTCTCGGCGCCACCTCGGCAAGCGGTGCGCGGGCGATGTTGAGCGGCAACGCGTTGCGGTTCGGCACGATCTCGCTCGGCGGCAGCCTGGCGGTGCGCGGCGGCGGCCTGCCCACGCTCGACGCCGCGCTCCGGCAGGAAGGCGGCGCCATCGCCGGCCGGGTGGTCGCCGCGCCCTATGAGGCGCTCGGCGCGCGGCTGGCGCTGGCGCCGGTCACCTTTCGCGCAGGGAGCGCAGGTGTGACCGAAGTCGCGACCGTCGCGACGTTGTCCGGCCCGCTCGGCGATGGCCGCGTCGACGGTCTGCGGCTGCCGATCGAGGCGCGCTGGCGGGGGAGCACGCTCGCGCTCAACCCGCACTGCGTGCCCTTGTCCTGGGAGCGGTTCGCAGTGGCGGGGCTGGCGCTCGATCCGGCGCAGCTGACATTGTGCCCGCGCGGGCCGGCGCTCCTAACCGTCGCGGGCGGCCGGATCGGCGGGGGGACGCGCATCGCCGCGCCGCGCCTTTCCGGCCGGATCGGAGGCACGCCGCTGACCCTTGCCGCCACCGGCGCGGACCTGGCGTTCGGAGAGCGCGATTTCGTGCTCGCCGACGTCGCGGCGCGGCTCGGTACGCCCGAGCGGCTGACGCGGATCGACGCCGCGCGGCTCACCGGCCGTCTCGAAGGCACCGGCGTCGCCGGCCGCTTCGAAGGCGCGAACGGGCAGATCGGGAATGTGCCGCTGCTGCTGTCCGACGGAGCCGGGACATGGCGGCTTGCAGGCGGCCGGCTGACGCTCGGAGGCGGGCTCCAGGTCGCCGACGCGGCGCCGCAGCCGCGGTTCAAGCCGCTGCGGAGCGACGATGTCGCGCTCACGCTGATCGACGGCCGGATTGAGGCCGCCGGCACGCTCCATACGCCGAAGGACGGCAGCAAGGTCGCCGATGTGACGCTCGGCCACGATCTGTCGAGCGGAACGGGGCAGGCGGCGCTGGTGGTGCCCGGGATCGCCTTCGCGGAGAAGGGGTTGCAGCCCGACGATCTCACGCCGCTCACCTTCGGCGTGATCGCGGCGGTGAACGGCCGCGTCTCGGGCCGCGGCGACATCGCTTGGAGCGGCGACGGCGTGACCAGCAGCGGACGGTTCGCGACCGACGGGACCGATCTCGCCGCGGCCTTCGGGCCGGTGACGGGGCTCAAGGGCGAGGTCGCGTTCAGCGACCTGCTCGGCATGGTGACGGCGCCGGGGCAGGTGGCGACGATCGCCACGGTCAATCCCGGCGTGCCGGTCGAGAACGGGACGGTGCGCTATCGCCTGCTCAGTCCCGAGAGAGTGCAGATCGAGGGCGGACGCTGGCCCTTTGCGGGCGGCGAGCTGGTGCTGGAGCCGACCGTGCTCGACTTCTCCGCCAAGCAGGTGCGGCGGATGACCTTTCGCGTGACCGGCGTCGATGCCGGGCAGTTCCTCCAGCAGTTCGAGTTCAAGAACCTCAACGCCACCGGCGTCTTCGACGGCGTCCTGCCGATGGTGTTCGACGAGAGCGGCGGCCGGATCGAGAACGGGCATCTGACCGCCCGCACCGGCGGCAACCTCGCCTATGTCGGGGAGGTCAGCCAGAAGGACCTCGGCACCTGGGGCAATCTCGCCTTCCAGGCGCTGAAGTCGCTCGACTACCGCAATCTCGAGCTGACGATGAACGGACCGCTGGCGGGCGAGATGATCACCGAGATCCGCTTCGCCGGATTGAGCCAGGGCAAGGGCACCAAGAGCAACTTCCTGATCCGCCGGCTGGCGCGGCTGCCGCTGGTGTTCAACGTGCAGGTGCGCGCGCCCTTCCGCCAGCTCGTCGATTCGGTGCGCTCCTATTACGACCCGTCGCTGCTCATCCAGCGCAACCTGCCCGCGCTGCTCGAGGAGCAGCGGCGGCGGCAGGAGCAGCCGCGGACGCCTGCGACTCCCATTCAGCCCTCCGAAAGCGGGAAAGTGCCATGAGCGAAACAGGCCAAGAGCAAATAGGATTGAGTGCGCGGACGTTCCGCGCGAGCATGGGAACGATGACGAGACGGATGATGGCAGGCGCAGCTGCGGCGACGGTGATGATGACGGGCGGTTGCGTGAACGTGACCGCGCCGGACAAGCCGATCGTCATCAATCTCAACATCTCGATCACGCAGGAAGTGGTCTATCGCCTCGACGGCGAGGCGAAGTCGCTGATCCAGCAGAATCCGGGGATTTTCTGATGAAACGAACGATCATCCTGGCGGCAGTGGCGCTCGGCGCCGTGTCGGGCACGGCGCTGGCGCAGCGCGATCCGGCCTATGCCGCCGCCCGCGCGGCGGGCAAGGTGGGCGAGCAGCCCGACGGCTATATCGGCGTGGTCGGCGCGGCGACGCCGGAGCTGCGCGCGCTGGTCAACAACATCAACATCCAGCGCAAGGCCGCCTATACCAAGGGCGCCGCCAACGGCGCGACGGTGGAGCAGTTCGCCTTCGTCTCCGGCTGCAACCTGATCGCCCAGACCAAGCCCGGCGAGATGTACCAGACGCCCTCCGGCGCCTGGAAGAAGCGCGATGCCGGCCCACCGGAGCGCGACCCGCGCTGCGTGTGAGCGGAATTGAATTTCAGGACGTTTCACGCTACATCAGCTGCGGCGGTTGAAGATTCACATAGATCACCTCCAGACCCCGGTCGTGCCAGCGGCCGGGGTCTTCACGTTCAGGGGCCGAGTGCCAGCTCGACCCCATCCCGCCGCTATTTGGAGCGGGCCACCTCGATGATTTTCAACACCAAGGTGGCAAAGGCTACCATCAGCGCACCGGCGCCGATGATGACCGCGGCGGTATCATCGTTCACATAGCGTCACCTCCCTCCGCCCATTGATTTGCACCCGAAACGTGGATGCGGTGGGCGATCGGAGGATAGCTGCGACTTCCGGGGACCGGCCACTTTCAAATTTGTAATTTGACCCTCCGTCGATCACCGGTCCCCGAGCGGCCGCAGCTTGCAGTATCTGCAATTGTTGACTCGGGCCGCCCCCCTTCCTAAAGCGCGCATGCCTTGGCGGGCTCGCCGCTCGGCTTTTGTGCTGCCCGTTGGAAACGGAGTAACGCATTGGCGGAGAACGAGCCCGGACTGGACCCCCTCCCAGAGGACGCGCGCCTGACGTCGCTCGATGAGCGACTGGCGAAGGCGAAATCCGAGGAGGCGATCAGGTCCGGCGAAGGACGCGAGACGGGCGAGGACGGCTATCGCCTCGGCAATCGCGTGCTCGCCGAGCTGATCGGCGGAATGGTCGGAGGGGCGCTGATCGGCTGGGTGCTCGATCGGTTGCTCGGCACCTCCCCATGGTTCCTGCTCGGCCTCCTGTTCCTCGGGATCGCGGCGGCCTTCAGGAACATCATTCGGATTTCATCCAAACGCTCGAAGTGATTCGGGCGTTTGTCGTAACAGTTGGGGCTCACAGGCGTGGCGGCAGGTTCTGGCAAGATCGACCCGATGCACCAGTTCGAGGTGCAGACGATCTGGGACGGCTTCACCATCGGCGGACACCAGATCGCCTTCACCAATTCGGCCGCCTGGATGTGCGTGGCGGTGGTGGCGCTGTGGGCGTTCATGCTGATGGGCATGCGGCGCCAGCTGGTGCCGAGCCGCGGCCAGATGCTGGTCGAGAATTTCGTCGGCTTCATCGATTCGATGCTGGCGCAGAACATCGGCAAGGCGGGGCGGAAGTACCTGCCCTACGTCTTCTCGCTGTTCATGTTCATCCTGTTCGCCAACATCCTCGGCCTGCTGCCGCTCGGCGTGTTCGGCATCCATCCCTTCACCTTCACCAGCCATTTCACCATCACCGGCATCCTCGCGATCCTGTCCTTCTCGATCGTGCTGGTGGTCGGCTTCTGGAAGCACGGCCTCCATTTCTTCAGCCTGTTCGTGCCGCACGGCACGCCGCTGGTGATGATCCCGATCATCGCGCCGATCGAGTTCGTGTCGTTCATGGTGCGCCCGTTCAGCCTGGGCCTGCGACTGTTCGTGGCGATGACCGCCGGGCACGTGCTGCTGAAGGTGCTGGCAGGCTTCGTGATCAACTCGGCCAATGCCGGCGCGGGCTATGGCCTGCTGGTCGGGGTGCCGAGCTTCGCGCTGATGGTCGGCATCTCGGCGCTGGAGCTGCTGGTCGCCGGCATCCAGGCCTATGTGTTCGCGCTGCTCACGTCGCTGTACATCAACGACGCCGAGCATCTGCACTGAGTTTTCCGTTCGTACCCAACCCCAAAAAGTTTCACGCAGGAGTTTTTCAAATGGACGCAGAAGCAGCAAAGCTCGTCGGTGCCGGTCTCGCCGCCATCGGTGCGGGCATGGCCGCGATCGGTGTGGGCAACGTGTTCGGCTCGTTCCTCGAGGGCGCGCTGCGCAACCCGGGTGCCGCCGACGGCCAGCAGGGCCGCCTGTTCATCGGCTTCGCCGCCGCCGAGCTGCTGGGCCTGCTCGCGTTCGTCGTGGCGATGATCCTGATCTTCGTCGCGTAACAGGACTTGAGGGCCGGAGCTCGTCTCCGGTCTGAAGGATTGCAATGCCTCAGATCGCGCAATTGGGGGCCACCTGGGCCTCGCAGCTCTTCTGGCTGATCGTCACCTTCGGCATCGTGTTCGTGGTCGTCGGCCGCGGCATGGTGCCCAAGGTGCAGGCGACGATCGACGCGCGCGACGCGTCGGTCGCGGCCGACCTCAGGGCGGCGGAGGCGGCGCGTGCCGACGCCGATGCCCAGGAGGAACGCTGGCGCGTCGAGGAGAACGCCGCGCGCGAGCGTGCCCAGCGCACCCTCGCCGAGGCCCGCGCCAAGGCGTCGGCCTCGACCGAGGCGAAGCTCGCCAAGGCGGGTGAGGCATCCAATGCCCGCATCGCCGAGGCGGAGGCGCGCATTGCGTCGGCCAGCGCCGAGGCGATGAAGGAGATCGAGGAGGTCGCCGTCGAGGCGGCGCAGGACATCGTCCAGCGTCTGTCGGGCGCCAAGGTGACCAAGACCGACGCCAAGAAGGCAGTGAAGGCGGCGCTCAATGGCTAATTCGCACGGCGCACCCGCGGAAGGCCACGAGGCCGGCACCGCCACGACCGAGGCGCACGGCGGCGCTCCCGCGCACCACGCCGAGCCGGCGCTGTTCGGCGTGCTCGATGCGACGGTGTGGGTATCGATCGCGATGCTCGCCTTCCTCGCGATCCTCTTGTGGAAGAAGGTTCCGGCCCTCCTGACGGCTGGCCTCGACAAGCAGATCGCGGCGATCCGCCAGCGGCTCGAGGAAGCCAGGCAGCTCCGCGCCGAGGCCGAGGCGCTGCGCGACGAATATGCGCGCAAGATCGCCGACGTCGAGAACCAGACCCAGGCGATCGTCGCCCATGCCGAGGACGAGGCCAAGGCGCTGGTCGCCAAGGCCGAGGCCGATGCCGCGGAGCTGGTCAAGCGCCGTACCAAGATGGCCGAGGACAAGATCGCCGCCGCCGAGCGCGCGGCGCTCGCCGAGGTCCGCGCCAAGGCGGCCGATGCCGCCACCCAGGCGGCGCGCGCGCTGATCGCCGACAAGCATGGCGCCGAAGCCGACAAGGCGCTCGTCGACAAGACGATCGCAGGGATCGGCCGGCTCAACTGAAATCGCGTCAGTGCTCCTGCGAAGGCAGGAGCCCAGGCCGCAAGCGGGACCTTCGTGATCCACCGCTCCTGCCTTCGCAGGAGCACGGAACTTCTTGCTCCGAACGGGCTCCGGCGGCTTCCCGTCGGATCGCCGGCGGGCTAGGCAACCTCATGCGAGGGGCGGCAGTCGGGCCGAGTCCTCGCATGGAGGCTCCTTGCCGATGAAGACCGTCCTGCTGCTCGCCGCCCTCACCGGTACAACGCCCGCGTTCGCCCAGACTGCGCCCGCTGCGACCGCACCCACGACAGCCGCGACGACGGCGCCGGCCACGCCGGCGGCCGCGCCCAAATTCACGCTCGATACCCCGATCGAGACGATCGCCGCCGATCCGGCCGGCAAGAAGGCGCTGGACGAGACCATGCCGGGCCTCACCACCCATGAGGCCTATGAGATGTTCAAGTCGATGAGCCTCAATCAGCTCCAGCCGATGGCGGGCGGCAAGATCACCGACGAGGTGATGGCCAAGACGAAGGCCGCGCTCGAGGCGGTCAAGTAACTCTCCAACCGTCATCCCGGCGAAAGCCGGGATCTCAAGCCGCAAGCGTACGGCGAATTGCATGAGAGTCCGGCTTGCGCCGGGATGACAGCGGGAAGCTACGCCGGCTTCCTGAACCGATAGACGAACTGATCGGTCTTGCCGCGGATCGACGGGTCGAACACGCTGGCCGTATGCGGGTCTGCCGGGTTGCGCAGCACCGGCAGCTCGCCGTCGAACTGGAAACCGGCCTTCTCGATTTCCGCGCGCGCGGCGGCGGGGTCGATGCGGTGGAGCGTCTGCGGCACCGCGAAGCCGGGGTCGGGGTTGGCGACATGGTCGACCACCAGCAGCGTACCGCCCGGCTTCAGCGCATCGTAGAGCTTCTTCGTGATCGCGAGGGCCGCGCCCGGCGGGGCGGCCTTGAGGTGCAGGTCGTGGTAGTTCTGCACCGTGATGATCGCGTCGAGCTTCTCGGGGAAGGCGAAGGACGCCAGCGGATCGCTGCTCGCCGTGACGTTGGCGCGGCCCGCCACCGCCGCCTTCTGCTCGTCGGCATAGGCGGCGCGGAAGTCGATGAATTCCTTGGGCTGGTAGGCGTAGACATGGCCCTTGGGCCCCACCAGCGGCGACAGGATGCGCGTCCAATAGCCGCCGCCCATGATGAAGTCGGCGACCTTGTCGCCCGGCTTGATCCTGGCGAAGGCGAGAATCTCACCCGCATGCCGCGCCTCGTCCCGCGCCTTCTGGTCGGCGGGTCGCGCCGGATCGGCGAGTGCGGCCTTGATGGCGGGAGTGACGGTCTGGGCAGCAAGCGCAACGGGTGCGGCGGCAAGCAGCATGACGGCGAACAGACGCTTCATCGAACGACTCCTCTCCTGATGAGCGGAGGCTAATCCGTTCGCGGGCGGAATGAAATGCTACCGTCGGCGGAGGCCCGTCAGCGCGCCGGCGGTGCGCCGTTCGCCGTCGTCTGCTCGTTCCTCGCATCCTTGTAGTGCGAGATGTTGAAGGTGACGAAGATCGCGACGACGATCAGCAGCACGATCCCGACGACGAGGACCGCCGCGCGGCCGAGGCGGCGGTTGCTGGGTCGTTCTTCCGGCATGACACGTCTCCCAGGGCCCCGAGTAGGAAAGCGCGGCCGGAACGGACGTTCCGTCGCGCGTGGCGGAACGTCGGCATCGCGCCGCCCGTTGACCCTGCGAGACGGCGGGTGACGAGGAGAGGTGATCATGGACGACGCAGACGAACGGCGCGTCGATCCGGAACGGCGCGAGCGGAATGCCTTCGACGTGTCCACCGGCTATTCGGGCCAGGACTATCATCGCGATCGCGAGGAGCTGGAGCGGCGGCGTGCGCCCGGCGGGCAGGTCCATCCGGGCCTTGCGGAGAAGGATCGTGCGGCCGCACCGGCCGGCGGCGAGGACATTCCGCCCGAGAACGGCCGGCGCGCGTGGTTCGACCCCGCGACCGGCGCGGTGCACGGTGCGGGATCGGGCGCAGGCGGCGGCGCGGCGGGCGAGGACTTCGATAGCGATCCGGAGACGGGCGACGGCTATCCGGCGACCGGCGTCGAAGGCGAGGCGGCCGTGCGGGAGGCGGCGGGCAACGTGCCGGGGGAGGGGAGGGATCGGCCTTAGAAACTACGTGCTCCTGCGAAGGCAGGAGCACTGGATCACGGGCTGTCGCTTGCGGCCTGGGCTCCTGCCTTCGCAGGAGCACTGATGTCGCCCTCGGATCAGACTTAAGCGCACGACACGTTGCCGCCCTGCACCGCCGGGCCTAAATCGCTCGGCGATGTCCGAGCCCAATTCCCCCAATCGATTCAACGAGGAGAAGGCGACCTACGCGGTCCGCGGCGCCGATGCGCCCGACCTCGATGCCGGCGTGGCGGCGATCCGCAACGTGCTGAAGACGCTGCCGACGCGGCCGGGCGTGTACCGGATGCAGGACGCGCGGGGCGACGTGCTCTATGTCGGGAAGGCGCGCGCGCTCAAGAACCGCGTCACCAACTACACCCAGGTCGCGCGCCTCTCGAAGCGGCTGCAGCGGATGGTGGCGCAGACGCGGTCGATGACGATCGTCACCACCAACAACGAGGCCGAGGCGCTGCTGCTCGAGGCGCAGTTGATCAAGCGCTTCCGCCCGCCGTACAACGTGCTGCTGCGCGACGACAAAAGCTTCCCCTTCATCCTGCTGCGCGCCGACCACGAGTTCCCCCGCGTCCAGCTCCACCGCGGCGCGCGGCGAATCAAGGGCGACTATTTCGGGCCGTTCGCCGGGGCGGGGCAGGTCAGGAAGACGCTCAACGCGCTGCAGAAGCTGTTCCTGCTCAGGAGCTGCACCGACGGCTTCTTCAACACGCGCGACCGGCCGTGCCTGCTCTACCAGATCCGCCGCTGCTCTGCGCCGTGCGTCGGGCGGATCGACGCGGCGGGCTATGCCGAGCTGGTCGCCGACGCCAAGGATTTCCTCCAGGGCAAGTCGACCAAGGTGCAGGCCAAGCTCGGCGCCGCGATGACCGAGGCGGCCGAGCGGATGGATTACGAGCTGGCTGCGGTCTACCGCGACCGGCTGAAGGCGCTCACCTTCATCCAGGGCAGCCAGGCGATCAACGCGGAAGGGGTGGGCGACGCCGACGTGTTCGCGATGGCATGCAAGTCGGGCATCTACGGCGTCCAGGCCTTCTTCATCCGCGGCGGGCAGAACTGGGGGCACCGCGCCTTCTTCCCGACGCACACCGCCGACGTGCCGGAGGAGGAGGTGCTCGCCGCCTTCCTGATGCAGTTCTACGAAGAGGTGCCGCCGCCGAAGACCGTGCTGGTCGACCGGGTGCTGGGCGAGGCGGAGCTGTTCGCGACGGCCTTGAGCGAGCGCGCCGGCTTCAAGGTGAGCCTGAGCGTGCCCCAGCGCGGCGACCGGCGGCGGCTGATGGAGCAGGCCAAGCGCAATGCCGAGGAAGCGCTCGACCGGCGGCTGGCGGAATCGACCACCCAGGCGAAGCTGCTGCGCGAGATCGCCGAGCTGTTCGAGCTGCCCGAGCCCCCCGACCGCATCGAGGTCTACGACAACAGCCATATCCAGGGCACCAATGCGCTCGGCGCGATGGTGGTCGCGGGACCCGAGGGCTTCCGCAAGAACCAGTACCGCAAGTTCAACATCAAGCGCGCCGAGACGGTGCCCGGCGACGATTTCGCGATGATGCGCGAGGTGCTCTCCCGCCGCTTCGCCCGCGCGCAGGAGGAAGACCCCGACCGCCAAGGCGACACCTGGCCCGACCTGGTGCTGATCGACGGCGGACGCGGGCAGCTCAACGCGGTGAAGGCGGTGCTGGAGGACCTCGGCATCGAGGACGTGTGCCTGGTCGGCGTCGCCAAGGGCCCGCATCACGGCCGCGAGGGGCGCGAGGTGTTCCACCTGATGGACGGCCGGGAGCTGACCCTGCCGGTCAACTCGCCGGTGCTGTTCTACCTTCAGCGCCTGCGCGACGAGGCGCACCGCTTCGCGATCGGCGCGCACCGGCAGAAGCGGGCCAAGGCGATCGGCGCCAGCCCGCTCGACGAGGTCCCCGGCATCGGCCCGGCGCGCAAGAAGGCGCTGCTGATGCACTTCGGCACCGCGCGGGCGGTGAAGGCGGCGAGCCTGGAGGACCTCAAGAAGGCGCCCGGCGTCTCGGCGGCAGTGGCGCAGCAGGTCTACGACTTCTACCACGCGCGCTGACTTGGATCGGGACTGACGGCATTCTCGCGCCCGCTTGGCGCTGCCGATGCCGCGCGTTACGATGGCCCGTTTTTGGGACGGGGGTTCTTCATGCTTTCGCGCGTTGCGCTCGCCACGGCTCTGCTGTGTGCGGCGGGTAGTGCTCATGCCGGCGACAAGCCGCTCTACGGACCGGCGCCCGCCTGGGTGACGCCGGCGCCGCCGATCGATCCGGCCAAGCTCGGCGCCGACGGACCGGTGATGGTGATCGCCGACGCCCAGCAGTTGCTGAAGGACGGCACCGTCTGGGGCTATGCCGATCTCGCCATGCGGGCCAGCTCGTCCCAGATATTGACGCAGATCGGCACCGTGAAGCTGCCGTGGATGCCGGACAAGGGCGACCTCATCATCCACCGCGCCGAGATCATCCGCGGCAGCGAGCATATCGACCTGGTGAAGGGCGGCGAGCCGTTCCAGGTGCTGCGCCGCGAAGAGGGGCTCGAGCAGCTCCAGCTCACCGGATTGCTCACGGCGACCCTACCTGTCCAGGGGCTCCAGATCGGCGACGTGCTGCGCGTCAGCTTCTCGATCACCCGGGCCGACCCGGCGCTCAAAGGGCGGTTGCAGAGCATTATCCCGCTGCTGGCCGAGCCGATGCCGGTCGGCTTCGGACGCGTGCGCCTGTTGTGGCCGACAGCGAACAAGGTGCAATGGCGCGCCTATACCGACACCGCCAAGCCGGTGGTGAAGACGGTCGGCGACCAACGTGAGCTCGTCCTCGCTCTGCCGCTATCCAAGCCGGAGGATCAGCCGAGCGACGCCCCGCCGCGCTTCCTGAAGACGCCGCTGCTCGACGTCGGCGACTTCGCCGACTGGGCGGAGGTTTCGCGGACGATGGCGCCGCTCTATGCGACCGAAGGGCTGATCAAGCCCGGCGATCCGCTCGCCGCCGAGGTCGACCGGATCAAGGCGGCCGAGACCGATCCGCTGAAGCGCGCGCAGCGTGCGCTGGAGCTGGCGCAGGACAAGGTCCGCTATCTCGCGGTCAGCATGAACGGTGGCAATTATGTGCCCCAGAAGCCGGCCGACACCTGGCAGCTCAAATACGGCGACTGCAAGGCCAAGACGCTGCTGCTGCTCGCACTGCTCCACGCGATGGACATCGAGGCGGAGCCGGTGCTGGCGAGCGTGCAGCTCGGCGGCGTGGTGAGCGAGCGGCTGCCGACGGCGGGCGCCTTCGATCATGTGCTGGTGCGCGCCGCGATCGGCGGGCGATCGCTGTGGCTCGACGGCACCGGCGCGGGTGCGCGGCTCGCCGATATCGGCGACACGCCGCCGTTCCGCACCGTGCTTCCGCTCCGGCTTGGCGGTGCGGAGCTGATGCCGTTGCCGATCCATGCCAATGCCCGGCCCGATATCGCCGTCGCGATCGATTTCGACCAGAGCGCCGGCCTCGACCTGCCGATGCTGTTCAAGGCGACGGTGACGATGCGCGGGCCGATGGCGACGGCGCTGAACGACGCCGCCAGCCAGGCCAAGCCCGAGCAGAAGCGCGACCTGATCCGCAGCGCGATCAGCAGCTATCTTGGCGACACCCAGATCGGCGATAGTGCGATCCGCTATGATGCGGCCGCGGGGGCGGTTGTGGTCACCGCGTCCGGCCTGGTCACGACCTGGTGGTCGCGGGAGCAGAAGCGCTACCGGCTCGACCTCGACCGCGTCGTGAATGGCCTGGAGTTCGAGCCCGATCGAGCCCGCCCGGCGTGGCGCGACATCCCGGTCGCGACCGCCGGACCGGCGAGCCTGCTCTACCGCACCACTGTGCGCCTGCCGGACGGCGGCGCAGGTTACAGTTTCGAGGGCGACCAGACGCTGTCGGGGCCATTGGCCGGCAGCATGGTCTCCCGCACCAGCAGCCTGGCGAACGGCGTCGTCACCGTCGAGGACCGGATCGACAATCTCGGCACCGAGATCGCGCCGGCCGAGGTCGCCGCGGTGCGCGCGCGGCTGGCGCTGGCCAAGAGCCGCCTTCTCCGCCTGGTCGCCCCCGCCGAGATGCCGCCGCGCTGGAAACAGGTGCTGGCGGCGCAGAAGGACGGCCGCTTCAAGCCGATCGAAGCGATGTTCGCACAGGCGATCGCCGCCGATCCCAAGGAGGCGACCGGTTACGAGAGCCGCGCGAGCTTCCGCGCCGGCACCTACGACTATCGCGGCGCGATCGCCGATCTCGGCAAGGTGATCGAGATCGAGCCGACGATCGACATTTATCTGCGCCGCGCCGGCCTCTATCGTGCGATCGGAGAGAATGCGAAGGCGCTGGCGGACATAGAGACTGCGCGCTCGCTCGATCCGTCCTCGACCGCCGCGCTGAACAGCCTGGCCTCGCTCAAGGCCGATGGCGGGGACGGGGCGGTGGCGCTCAAGCTGCTTCAGGAGCGGATCGATCAGGGCGGCAAGGAACGGTTCCAGGTCATCGCCGCCAAGGCCGAGGTGCAGGCGGACACCGGCGCCGCGGCGGAGGCGATCGCGACGCTCGACGCCGCGCTCGCCGAGCGTCCGGGCGACCCGACGCTGCTCAACGAGCGCTGCTGGCTCAAGGGCACGCGCAACCTGGCGCTCGACACCGCGCTCAAGGACTGCACCAAGGCGATCGAGCTTGCAGAGGGGCCGGCGGGAATACTCGACAGCCGGGCGCTGGTCTATTTCCGGATGGGGCGGCTGGACGACGCGCTCGCCGACCTCAACGCCGCGCTCGACGTGGCGCCGGCGCAGGCCGCCAGCCTGTTCATGCGCTCGGTGGTGAACAAGCAGCTCGGCCACACGGCGCAGGCGGCGGAAGACCTGACTGGCGCACGCCTCATCTCGCCGCAGATCGACCGCGACTATCGCAAATACGGGATCACGAATTAGGCGAAGCGGACCCTTCCGATCCTCCCCCGCCAGGGGGAGGTGGCACGCAAAGCGTGACGGAGGGGGAGGAAGCACGCCGATAGCGGGTCGCCGTCCTCCCCCTCCGTCAATCCCCGCTTTCGCGGGGACTGCCACCTCCCCCTGGCGGGGGAGGATCGGGATTTCCGCTACCGCACCTCATCCGGCGCGTTACCGCTTCCTTCACTCCCATGCGGCTAGGGCGGCGCGATGGTGACGCCGGTTTTCCTGACGATCGATACCGAGCTCAAATGGGGGCATCACGCCGCCGGGCTCGACGTGGCCGCGATGGCGGCGCGGTCGCTGGAGCCGGCGGGCGTCGGCATCGGCTGGCAACTCGATCGGCTGGCGGCGCATGGACTGAAGGCGACCTTCTTCGTCGATCCGATGCCGGCGCTGGTGCACGGGATCGATGCGATCCGGCCGATTGTGGAGGCGATCCTGGCGGCGGGGCAGGAGGTGCAGCTTCATCTCCATCCCAATTGGGCCGGCGCCAATGCGAAGGATCGGGCGGTCCATGGGCGGTTCGAGCTCACCGATCTCTCCGCGATCGAGCAGCGCGCCATGATCGACCGAGCCCGCACCCTGCTGGTCGAAGCGGGCGCGCCGGTGCCGGTCGCCTTCCGCGCCGGCAGCTATGCCGCCAACGACGACACGCTGGCAGCGCTCGCGTCGCTGGGATTCGCCTATGACAGCAGCCACAACGGCTGCGAGCATCCCTGGCCGAGTGCAGTCGGCCTGCCGCGTGCGCAGATCGCGCCGATCGTGCATCGCGGGATCGTCGAAGTCCCGGTGACGGTGATCGAGGATCGTGCCGGCCGGCTCCGTCATTTCCAAATCTGCGCGCTGTCGGCCGGCGAGATGCATGCTGCGCTCGACCATGCCGTGCGCGAGCGACACGCAGCGGTGACGATCGTCGGCCACAGCTTCGAGCTCGCCAACCGGGCAGGAACGCGGCCCAACCGCGTGCATGTGGCGCGCTTCGAGGCGTTATGCCGGCTGCTCTCGACCCGGCGCGCCACGCTGCCGACCGCTCACTTCGCCGATCGACCCGCGTTGGCGCTCGGGCAGGGGGACGTCCCGCTCGGCGCCAGCCTGCTGCGTACCGGCTGGCGGCAGGCCGAGCAGCTTTGGTCGAACCTGATCGAGGAACGCGCGGCATGACCGCCGCCGCATCGCTGCCGCTCAGGTTCCAGATCGGTGCGCGGACGCTGCTGTCGGTGCGGCGCAAGCTCCGGCGCGTGCCGCTGTCGCTGGACGACGCGCTGTCGGGACGCATGCCGCCGCTGCCCCCGGTGGAGGATGGCGACGGCTATTTCGTGACCTCGCTGCCGGCGGCACTGGTGCCGGAGCTCGCGGCGGGCGGCATGATCGCCTTCGTGCGGCAGCGCTACACCCGCTATTATGCCGATCTCACCACCGGCTTCGACACATGGTGGGCGGGCCTCTCCGGCAACACGCGCTCCGGCTTCAAGCGCAAGCTCAAGCGGATCGGCATCCCCGACGTGCGCGCCTATCGCACGCCCGAGGAACTGGAGGCATTCCACGCTATCGCGCGCGGCATCGCTGAACGGACCTATCAGGAACGGCTGCTCGGCATGGGCCTGCCGGACGATGGCGAGTTCGTCGCCGGGATGCTGGCGCAGGCCGCGGCTGGTGCGGTGCGGGCGTGGCTGCTGTTCGTGGAGGGGCGGCCCGTCGCCTATCTCTATTGCCCGGTGCAGGCGGGGACGGTGATTTACGAATATGTCGGGCACGACCCGGCCTGCAACGACCTGTCGCCCGGCACGGTGCTCCAGCTCGAGGCGATGCGCGACCTGTTCGCGGAAGGCGGATTCAGCCGGTTCGATTTCACCGAAGGCGAGGGGCAGCACAAGCGCAGCATGGCGACGGGTGGCATCGAATGCGTCGACCTGCTGCTGCTCCGGCCGACCGCGGCGAACCGTGCGGTGGTGGCGGCGCTGGCGGGTTTCGACCGGGCGGTGGCGTTGGCGAAGCAGGCGGTGGGGCGGATCGGTTTGCAGGATCGGGTGAAGCGGCTGCGACGGGGCTAAGATCCTCCCCGGCACGGGGAGGGGGACCGCGACGCGCAGCGTCGTGGTGGAGGGGGGCGACCACAAGCGAGGCGATCTTGGGGAGGGCCCCCTCCACCATCGCTACGCAATGGTCCCCCTCCCCGTGCCGGGGAGGAACCTATATGTCTCCCTCATGCACCTCCGCACCCAGGCCATCGTCCTCTCGGTCCGCGCGCATGGCGAGCACGGGGCGGTGGTGCGCTGCCTGACCCCGGCGGACGGGGTGCAGCCCGGCTATGTCCGTGGCGGCCATTCGCGCAAGCTGAGGCCGATCCTCCAGCCGGCCAATATCGTGCTCGGCGAATGGCGATCGCGGACCGAGGAGACGCTGGCCGGCCTCACCGTCGAACTGGTGCACAGCCGCGCGCCGCTCCATGCCGAGCCGCTCGCCGCCGCCGCGCTCGAATGGGCGACCGCGCTCACCGCGGCGACGCTGCCCGATGCGCAGCCCTATCCGCGGCTCTACGAGGCACTCGACGGCCTGCTCGCCGGGATCGAGGCAGCGCCGGGCGCGCGCGGCTGGGCGGGCGCGCTGGTCCGCTACGAGCTGCTGGTGCTGGCCGAGCTCGGCTTCGGGCTCGATCTCGACCGCTGCGTGGCGACCGGATCGAACGACGACCTCGCCTATGTCAGCCCCAAGAGCGGCGCGGCGGTGAGCCGGTCGGCGGCGGCGGGCTACGAGGCGCGGCTGCTGCGCTATCCGGCGTTCCTGCAGGGCGGCGGGGCGGCCGAGTGGAACGACATCCTCGACGGCCTCCGCCTCACCGGCCACTTCCTCGAACGCGACCTGCTCCACGGCCGCGCGGCCGACGCGCTCGCGGCGCGGGGGCGATTGGTCGAACGGCTCAAACGCGCGGTTGCGTGATCGCCTCGCGCCCGGCAATGCGGCGCCGAACCGAGGGAAGATAGATGGCATTGATCGCATTGTTGCCCGGCGACGGGATCGGACCGGAAGTAGTGGCGGAGGCGCGGCGCGTGCTCGAGGCGTTGGGGCTCGACCTCACCTTCGAGGAGGCACCGGTCGGCGGCGCCGGCTATGAGGCGCTGGGCCATCCGCTGCCGGTGTCGACGCTCGACCTCGCGCAGCAGGCCGATGCGGTGCTGTTCGGCGCGGTCGGCGATCCGCGCTTCGACAATCTCGAGCGTTCGCTCCGGCCCGAGCAGGCGATCCTGGGGCTGCGCAAGGCGCTCGGCCTGTTCGCGAACCTGAGGCCCGCCAAGGGCTTTCCGGGCCTGGAGGACGCATCGGCGCTGAAGCCGGAGATCGTACGCACGCTCGACCTCGTCATCCTGCGCGAGCTGACCGGCGACGTCTATTTCGGCGAGAAGGGCCAGCGCCGCACCGCCGAGGGGCTGCGCCAGGGCTATGACGTAATGGCCTATGACGAGGCCGAGGTGCGGCGGATCGCCACGGTCGGCTTCGAGATGGCGAAGCGGCGCAAGGGCCGGCTCTGCTCGGTCGACAAGGCCAACGTGCTGGAGACCTCGCAGCTGTGGCGCGACGTGGTGAACGAGCTGGCGACGAGCTACCCCGAAGTCGCGCTGACCCATATGTATGCCGACAACGCCGCGATGCAGCTGGTGCGCGCGCCCGGCCAGTTCGACGTGATCGTCACCGGCAACATGTTCGGCGACATCCTGTCCGACCAGGCGAGCATGTGCGCGGGCTCGATCGGGATGCTGGCGTCGGCGTCGCTCAGCGAATGGAGCGGCGCGTGCGGCCTCTACGAGCCGATCCACGGCTCGGCGCCCGACATCGCGGGGCAGGGCAAGGCCAATCCGTGCGCGGCGATCCTGTCGGCGGCAATGATGCTCCGCCATTCGCTGGGGCAGCCGGAGGCGGCCGACCGGGTCGAGGCGGCGGTGGCGGCGGCGATCGCCGACGGCGCGCGCACGGCGGACCTCGGCGGCTCGCTCGCCACCTCGGCGATGGGCGACGCGGTGCTGGCGCGGCTGTAGCGCGTTAAGCCCCTCCCCTTCAGGGGAGGGGTTGGGGGTGGGGCAGTGGGCAGTGCGGCAGGCTCTATCGCCCAGGGCTAGGCCCCACCCCAACCCCTCCCCTGAAGGGGAGGGGCTTAAGACCGATCCGTCCTAGCGCCAGCTGTCGAGCCACATCCAGCGGTTGAACCCCTGGTCGTCGGGCAGCGCCCCGGCGGCGATGATCGGGTAGAAATGCACGAACATCGCCGCCGCGGCGACGGCGGTCGCGGCCGTCCACCAGCTGCGCGATCCGCGGCCGTACATGTGGCAGGCGGCGGCGAGCGCGATGCAGATGAAGATGCCGGAGAGGTGGTAGTAATAGTAGAAGCCGAGGCTCTTCGGGATGATCGCCCAGATCGCGAGCGACGCCGCCCATAGCAGCACGACCGCGCCCGCCTCGGCCGACCCCTTCCACCACCGCCAGACGAGCAGCAGCACCGCGACCAGCCCGCCCCACATGATCACCGGATTGCCGATCAGCAGCACCCCGCGCACCGCGCCGTCGACCGGCTCGTAGAGATACCAGATCGGCCGGAGCATCAGCGGCCAGCTCCACCAGCTCGACTGATAGGGATGGGGGGAGAGGATCTGCGTCTGGCTCTCGTACATCCGCCACTGGAAGGGGATGATGCCGGCCGGCGTCAGCGCATCGTGCGCGTAGAAGAGCGCAGGCAGGAAGGTGACGAAATAGACCGCGACGCTGACGATCCCGAGCGACAGGACCGCCCTGGCCCTGCCGAGTCCCGGCCAGGCCCGCGGCCGGATGCTGCGCACCCAGAGGAAAGCAACCATCGCAAAGGCGACATAAGGCGCCGCCGCCCATTTGGTCGCGGTGGCGAGCCCCAGCAGCGCCGCCCCGAGCAGCCAGCGCCGCAGGACCTTGTCCGGCGGCGCACTCATCGCCCACAGCAGGCTGGCGATGCCGAGCACGACGAACGCCGCCATGAAGCCGTCGAGCATCGCGATCCGCGCCTGGATGAACACGGTGAAGTTGAGCGCGGTGAACAAGGCGCCATAGCTCGCGGTGCGGACGCTGCCGAACAGCAGGACCAGGATCGCGAACACCCCCAGCACGGTCGCGGTGCCGGCGAGCGTCGAGAAGGCGCGCCAGCCGAGCGAATCGTCGCCGAAGACGGCGATGCCGGCGGCGATGATCTCCTTGCCGAGCAGCGGATGCTCGGTGTTCATCGGCCGGTCGAGCGTGAGGATCGCGCGGGCGGCGGGGACGTAATGGACCTCGTCGAACATCAGCTTGTGCGGCCGGGCGACGTTGACGCTGAACAGGATCTGCGCGGCGAGGCCGATGAGGAGGGCAACGAGCCACGGGCGGCGGGCGGTCATGGGCTTTTCTCCGTCATGCCGGGTGCCAGGCCCCTTGCCGCCGTATTTGCCGTCCGACGGAGGCTGGAACAAGACTCCCCTGATCTAAGTCAGATCGACATCCGGCGAGCCCCTCCCCTTCAGGGGAGGGGTTGGGGTGGGGACTCGCCCCAAGCGATAAAGCCTGCCGCACGCCCCCACCCCCAACCCCTCCCCTGAAGGGGAGGGGCTTGAGATATAGATTAAGTGGCGGGTTACGGCATGACGCCTGGGGGAGGTTGACCCCACGGGGTCCCCTCCGCCAAAGCACTTCGCATGAAGCGCCGTACCGGACAGGACACATCGATCACCCGCAACTGGCGTCCCGGCACCCAGGCCGTGCGCGGCGGCACCGCGCGCTCGGAATGGGGCGAGACGAGCGAGGCGATCTTCCTCACCTCCGGCTATGCCTATGACTGCGCAGGCGACGCCGCCGCGCGCTTCGCCGGCGACCAGGTCGGCATGACCTATTCGCGGCTGCAGAACCCGACCGTCGAGATGCTCGAGCACCGCATCGCCCTGCTCGAGAGGACCGAGGCGTGCCGCACCATGGCGAGCGGCATGGCGGCGATGACCGCGGCGCTGCTCTGCCAGCTCTCGGCGGGCGACCATCTGGTCGGCGGGCGCGCCGCGTTCGGATCGTGCCGCTGGCTGACCGACACGCTGCTGCCGCGCTTCGGTATCGAGACGACCGTGGTCGACGCGCGCGACCCGCAGGCGTTCGTCGACGCGTCCAAGGGCAATACCAAGGTCTGGTTCTTCGAGACCCCCGCCAACCCGACGATGGACATCGTCGACCTGAGGGCGGTGTGCGCGCTCGCCAGGGAGCGCGACATCGTCACGGTGGTCGACAACGCCTTCGCCAGCCCGATCCTGCAGCGCCCCGTCGAATTCGGCGCCGACGTGATCGCCCATTCGGCGACCAAGGCGATGGACGGCCAGGGCCGCGTGCTCGCCGGCGCGGTGTGCGGTACCGAGGATTTCATCACCAACACCCTGCTTCCCTTCACCCGCAACACCGGACCGACGCTGAGCGCGTTCAACGCCTGGGTGGTGCTGAAGGGGCTGGAGACGCTCGACCTGCGCATCCGCCGCCAGAGCGACAATGCGCTGAAGGTCGGCAAATTCCTGGAAGGCCGCGTGCCCAGGGTCCTCCACCCGGGCCTTCCCAGCCACCCGCAGCACAATCTGGCGATGAGCCAGATGGAGGCGGCCGGATCGATCTTCGCCTTCGAGGTCGAGGGGCGCAAGCAGGCGCACGGCCTGCTCGATGCGCTGCGGCTCGTCGACATCTCGAACAACATCGGCGATTCGCGCTCGCTGATGACGCATCCGTCCTCCACCACCCATTCGGGCGTCGAGGAGGCGAAGCGGATCGAGATGGGGGTGAACGAAGGCATGCTGCGCATGAACGTCGGGCTGGAAGACCCGCAGGACCTGATCGACGACCTCGACCAGGCGCTGAGGGCCGTGGGGCTCTGATGGAGGCGCTGTTCGCCCACGCCGCCGAGACCCGCGGGATCGCGGTGCGCGTGCAGGTGAGCTATCTAGCCGAACAGTCGGAGCCGGCGCGCGGACGCTGGTTCTGGGCCTATCACATCCGCATCGAGAACGCGTCGGACCGGACCGTGCAGCTCCTCACCCGCCACTGGATCATCACCGACGGCCGCGGCGCGCGCCATTCGGTCGAGGGTGAGGGCGTGGTCGGCGAGCAGCCGGTGATCACGCCCGGGGCGAGCTACGACTATGTCTCGGGCTGCCCGCTGTCGACGCCGACCGGGTCGATGCAGGGCAGCTATCACATGATCGACGAGGACGGCGAAGGCTTCGACGTCGCCATCCCCAAGTTCGCGCTGCTGGCGCCGGCGGTGGGGGTATGAAACGCACCCATCTCCCCCTCAACGGCCTGCGCGTCCTCGACGCCGCCGCGCGGCACCTGTCCTTCACCCGCGCGGCCGACGAGCTGGCGGTGACCCCGGCCGCGGTCGGCCAGCAGATCCGCGCGCTCGAGGATACGCTCGGCACCGTGCTGTTCCGCCGTACCACCAAGGGGCTGGAGCTGACGCCGGAAGGCGAGGCGGGCCTGCCGGCGCTGCGCGAGGGCTTTCTTCAGTTCGAGGAGGCGGTGCGCGCGATGCAGGCGGGGCAGTCGTCCAAGTCGCTGACCATCGCCGCGCCGCGCGATCTCACCGCCAAGTGGCTGATGGCCCGGCTGACCGAGATCGCCGCCGCCGACCCGGAGCTGCGCTTCGCGATCGTCGCCGACGAGGAGGTCGACTTCGCCCAGGCCAACCTCGACCTCGCGATCCGCTGGGGCGAGGGACCGGGCGAGCATGAAGGCGAGGCGCTCGAATCGGACGGCATGGTGACGGTGACCGCGCCTTCGGGCGGCGCCGACGTCGCGATCGCCTGGCCCGGCTGCATGGGCGAGGACGCGACCTCGCCGGTGCGGGTCGCCGACGCCGGACTCGCGCTCGACGCGGCGGCGGCGGGGCTGGGCCGGGCCTGCGTGCCCGAGCTGCTCGCCCGCGCCGACCTGGCGGCGGGACGCGTGGTGATGGTCGGCGAGCCCAGGATGGTCGCGCGCGGCTATTGGCTGATGGCGCCGTTGCCGCAGTGGCGGCAGAAGAAGGTCAAGGCGCTGGTCGAAGCGCTGGCGTCGTGAGCGAGCGGCCCGACCTCGGCGACCCGGCCGAGCTCGCGCGCTATCGTCATGAGCTTCGGATGGTGGCGCGTGGCACCCGCCTGTCGGGCATTGCGCTCGCGCTGCTCGGCGTGCTCGCGGCGATCCTGCGCGGCAGCGTGCTGCCGTCGCTGCCGGAGGTGGTGCCGCTCGCGCTGATCGTCACCGCGCTCGGCCTGATGCTGATCGGCACATGGCGGCGCGTCCGCTATCACATGCAACGGATGCGCAGGCTTTAGGCTTTGGGCTCGACCAGATTGAATCGTTGAGGTGTGCAAGCCCCTCCCCTTCAGGGGAGGGGTTGGGGTGGGGCAGTGCCGCAAGCGGGTTGCCCGTGGATAGGCCCCACCCCCAACCCCTCCCCTGAAGGGGAGGGGCCTAAGAAGGGTCGAGAGTGCGAGCCTGATCGAACCCGAGTCTAGGCACCTGACGCCGACGATCTTGCGCCCTTGCAATATAGGATTTCGTTTGCTCGGATCGCCCGATCCCCGATCTGCGTAGGCATCGGCCCGCTCTTTGACCCTGTCGATTTCCCCCGTCGCGCCGGTGCCGCATATGTGCTGCGCCGGCGGTGCTCGTGTGTCGCGTCAGCGTCGCGCACGTGTCGCGTATCTGTCGCTTCGGTGTCGCGCATGTGTGACCCCGATGTCGCGTCGGCGCCGCGTTTCAGTCATCCCCCTCTCGCGACGGGGCCGTATTGGCTCGCGCACATGTCCCGCGAGTCAATTTAGTCAACTTTTTTGGTCAACCTCGACCCCGCGGTCGCCGTGACCTGCCAAGCCACTGTGTGCCGGCCGCGGCCCGCGCTATGGGCCCCGCGTCATCCTCAAGTGGAGAGCGAATCATGCCCCAGTCGAGCCCGTGGTCGCACGCGCGCAGCAGCGGCGTCGCCGACGACATCGATTTCGAGATCAAGGGCCAGGAGCTGCAGTTCCTGGAGATCGAGCTCGATCCCGGCGAGAGCGCGGTCGCCGAGGCGGGTGCGCTGGTGTGGAAGGATGCCGCGGTCGGCATGACCACGGTGTTCGGCGACGGCAGCGGCCAGGACGGCGGCTTCATGGGCAAGCTGCTCGGCGCCGGCAAGCGGCTGGTGACCGGCGAGAGCCTGTTCACCACCGTCTTCACCCACAACGGCTCCGGCAAGGCGCGCGTCGCCTTCGCCTCGCCCGTGCCCGGCGCGATCATGCCGCTGAAGCTCAGCGACGTCGGCGGCACGCTGATCTGCCAGAAGGACAGCTTCCTCGCCGCGGCCAAGGGCGTGACGATCGGCGTCGCCTTTCAGCGCCGGGTGATGACCGGCCTGTTCGGCGGCGAGGGTTTCATCATGCAGCGGCTGGACGGCGACGGCTGGGTGTTCGTGCAGATGGGCGGCACCATCGTCGAGCGCGAGCTGGCGCCGGGGCAGGAGCTGCACGTCGATACCGGCTGCCTCGCCGCCTATACGCCGAGCGTCGACTTCGACCTGGTGACCGCGGGCGGCGTGCGCAGCGTGTTCTTCGGCGGCGAGGGGCTGTTCTTCGCCCGGCTGCGGGGTCCCGGCAAGGTGTGGGTGCAGTCGCTGCCCTTCTCGCGCCTCGCCGGCCGGATGCTGGCGGCGGCAGGGTCGCGCGGCGGGCAGAATCGCGGTGAAGGGTCGATCCTGGGCGGCCTCGGCGACTTCATTGGCGGGAACGACTAGCATCTGCCCTCCCATCGTCACCCCGGACTTGTTCCGGGGTCCACGGGGCAGCCGAGCGCAGGTTTCGCGGCTCCAGCCGGAACCTCGACGCCCGTCCTCGCGGAGGAGTGGGTGCCGGAACAAGTCCGGCATGACGTGTGGGAGCAAGCCCCGACAAAATCGCTTCCCTAATAGGATTTGCTTTGCTTGACTTCCCCTCGGCCGGCCGTGCGAGGCGGCTGATCCTGGGTGCCGTAGCTGCTGGCGAGGGGAAACGCCGATGCGGAGAGGGTGGATTGCGGCGGCGATCGCGGTGACGCTGCTCGGCGGATGCGAGCGCGAGCGCAGGCACGGCGGCAACCCGGCACCGCCCAAGGTCGAGACGCCGGCCGACCTGCCGAGCGAGACCTCGACGATCGTGGTGCCGCTGACGATCGACCTCGCCGCGCTGGAGGCGGGCCTCAACGCGCGCGTGCCGCGCCAGCTCTGGCGGATCGACAGGTTCCAGCCAAAATGCGTCGCCGCCAAGCGCGTCAAGGTGCTGGGCGTCCGCGCGAAGGTGACGCCCGACATCGGCTGCCGCATCGTCGGGCAGGTGACGCGCGGGCGTATCCGGCTGAGCGGCAAGGGCCAGTCGCTGATCGCGACGCTGCCGGTCTCGGCGGTGATCGCGGCGCGCAACGTCGGCGGCGTCCTCAAGGGCGAGACCGCGACCGGTGCCGCCGAGGTGCGCGCGACGGTGCGGCTCGCGGTCGACCGCGCGTGGCAGCCCACCGCCAAGGTCGACATCGCCTATGACTGGACCGAGCCGCCGGGCATCGACTTCCTCGGCCAGCGCATCAAGTTCGCCGAAAAGGCCGACGCCAAGCTCAAGGGCGTGATCGCCGGGCTCGAGCGCAGCCTGCCGCAGGAGCTGGCGAAGCTCCACGCCCGCGCACGGATCGAGCAGCTGTGGCGGCAGGCGTTCACCGCGATCGAGCTCAATCGCGAGAAGCCGCCCGCCTGGATGCGGGTGACACCGAAGCGGCTGGGCTTCGGCGGCTATCGCGTCGCCGGCCGCCGGCTGGAGATGACGCTCCAGGCCGAGGCGCTGACCGAGACCTTCGTCGGCGGCCGCCCGCCCGATCCCGCGCCGACCCCGCTGCCGCCGCCGGCGACGCGGCTCGGTCCGCGCGGGCTGCGCTTCTTCGTGCCGGTGCTGGCGGACTATGCCCAGCTCGAGCCGGTGGTGCACCGCGCATTGGTCAAGCGGGCGGCCAAGGGGATCACGCTGAAAGGCGTCGGTCCGGTCGAGGCCGAGTTCGGCAAGGTCACCGTCTATGCGACCGAAGGCGGGCGGCTGGCGGTCGGGGTCAAGGCGAAGGTGCGGGCGCGCTCGCGGCCGGAGCTCACCACCACGCATGGCGAGGTCTGGCTGTGGGGCGTACCGTATAACGAGCCCGATTCGCAGCTGGTGCGTGTGCGCGACCTCAGCATCGCGGGAGAGACCGACCGGCAGGCGGTGGACATGCTGATCCAGCTGTTCCTCGACCCCGGCGTGCTGGCCGAGATCCGCCAATCGCTGACGCATGATTTCGCGCCGGATTATCAGCGGGTACTGACGGCGGCGCGCAAGGCGATCGCCGGGCGGCGCGAGGGCGATTTTCTGCTGTCGGCCAATGTCTCGGATGTGAGCAACGGCGAGATCAGGGTCACCGGGCAGGGGCTGTTCCTGCCGGTGCGGGCGAGGGGGAGCGCGGCGATCCGGTACAGTCCGGCGACGCGATGAGGCGGGCTGCGCTGCTAGGGAGCAGGCGCCGCCAGCTCCGCCGCCTTGCCGATCAGCCCGGCGAAGCGGCCCGCCTCGACGTCGCGCGCGGGGTCGTTCCAGCTCCCGGTCAGCACGTACCAGTCGCCGTTCTTCGCCTGGAGCAGCAGCGTCATCGCCATCACGCCGGGCTCCGAACCACCCTTGTAGCCGACATATTGCCATTTGCCCGCAGCCAGCGGCGGGATGCCGGCGTTCTTCGAGAGCACCGCCCGCGCGTCGGCGCCTTTCGGCCCCTCGGTATTGCGCCGGATCCAGTCCATCACGCGCACCAGGTCGGCGGGCGATTCGAACCATTCGAGCTGATCGATCATCACCGGCTTGCCGTCCTTGAACAGCATCGGATCGACCGCGCCGAGCGGCGTGGCGGCAACCTCGCCCGCGAGCAGCTTGCGCCTGCCCGCCTCGTCGAGCGTGAGATAGCGCCTGCCCAATGCACCGCCGCCGACGCCCTTCAGCTTGAACAGCTCGGCCGTACCCAGGAAGGGCCGGTTGCGCGCCGGGTCCTTGATGCCTACCACCGGCATCATCGCCTCCACCTTCTCGCGGCCCAGCGTCGTCAGCAGGATGTCGGTCGCGCTGTTGTCGCTCACCGAGATCATCTGCGTCGCCAGCTCGCGCAGCGACACCTGCGTCCCGGCCGGCTTCTGCGCATAGCCTCCGCCGGGCAGCGGCGCGCCGTCGAGGGTGACGAGGTCGTCCCACTTGCGCTCGCCCGCATTGGTGGCGCGGATCAGCTCGGCCAGGATCACCAGCTTGAACTCGGATCCGATCGCGAACAGCCGGTCGGCGTTGTGCTCGACCAGCATCTGCGGCGCGCCGGCGCCGAGCCTGGCCAGCGCGAGCCCCGATGCGCCATGCAGCCCCTTCACCGCCGCGGCGACCTCGTCGAGCGTCTTCTCGCGCGCGGTGACGCCGTTGATCAGCAGGCCGGTGACCTGGTGCGGCGCATTCGGGTCGACCGCGATCCGGGCGGTCGCCAGCGCGTCGCGATATTCGACCGTGACGGTGCCCGACCAGGGCGTCGCGGGCTCGAGATGCTGGAGATCGGAATAGGGGCCGGCGGCGGCGAGCAGCTGCGCGACAATCTGGTCGACCTTCTCCTTCGGCACCTGGGCGCGGAAGGCCGGGGCGAAATAGGCGTCGTAGTCGCCTTTGCCGGACAGGATCTCCGCCAGCTCGTTCACCCGCGCCCTGAATTCGGGCGCCGCCTGCACCGGTACGGCAGCTGGTGCCTGCGCCGGAGCAGTCTGTGCAGTCGCCGGTGCGCAAAGGACGAGCGCGGGCAGGCTGAGCAGCAAGGATCGCATTGCGGCATTTCCCCCAAGGATGTGTATTACTAGAATAATACACAAGTCTCCACGGGGCAAGGACCTTGCCGCGTCAGGCGTCGATCGCCTCTTCCTCCAGCCGCGCGGCATTCTCCTGGATGAAGGCGAAGCGGTGCGCCGGGTTGTTGCCCATCAGCCGGTCGACCAGGTCCTTCACCCCGGCGCGCTCCTCATATTCCTGCGGCAGCGTGATGCGGAGGAGCTGGCGCGTCGCCGGGTCCATCGTCGTTTCCTTGAGCTGCTGCGGGTTCATCTCGCCCAGCCCCTTGAAGCGCGACACCTCGACCTTCTTGCCCTTGAACTCGTTCGCCTCGATCTCGGCGCGGTGGGCGTCGTCGCGGGCGTAGATCGACTTCGATCCCACCGTCAGGCGGAAAAGCGGCGGCTGGGCCAGATAGAGGTGCCCGCGCCGGACCAGCTCGGGCATCTCCTGGAAGAAGAAGGTCATCAGCAGCGTCGCGATGTGCGCTCCGTCGACGTCGGCGTCGGTCATGATGACGATGCGCTCGTAGCGCAGGTTGTCGGGGACGCAGTCCTTCCGCGTGCCGCAGCCCAGCGCCTGGATCAGATCGGCGATCTCCTGGTTGGCCAGGATCTTGGCCGAGGTGGCGGAGGCGACGTTCAGGATCTTGCCCCGGATCGGCAGGATCGCCTGCGTCTTGCGGTCGCGCGCCTGCTTGGCCGAACCGCCGGCCGAATCGCCCTCGACGATGAACAGCTCGGTCCCCTCCGGGCTGTCGGCGGCGCAGTCGGTGAGCTTGCCGGGGAGGCGGAGCTTGCGGCCCGAGGTGGCGGTCTTGCGCTTGACCTCGCGCTCGGCCTTGCGGCGCAGGCGCTCGTCCATCCGCTCGAGGACGTAGCCGAGCAGCGCGCGGCCGCGCTCCATGTTGTCGGCGAGGAAATGGTCGAAATGGTCGCGCACCGCGCGCTCGACCAGCGCGGTCGCCTCGGGCGAGGTCAGGCGGTCCTTGGTCTGGCTCTGGAACTGCGGGTCGCGGATGAAGACCGAGAGCATCAGCTCCGATCCGGTCATCACGTCGTCGGCGGTGATGTCCTTTGCCTTCTTCTGCCCGACGAGGTCGCCGAACGCACGCAGACCGCGGGTGAGCGCCTGGCGCAGGCCCTGCTCATGGGTGCCGCCGTCGGGCGTGGGAATGGTGTTGCAGTACCAGCTGTAGCTGCCGTCGGACCACAAGGGCCAGGCCACCGCCCATTCGACGCGGCCCTGCTCGTCGGGGAAATCCTGCCTTCCTGCGAAGAAGTCCGCGGTCGCGCACTCCCGCCCGGCGAGCTGTTCGCGCAGATGGTCGCCCAGGCCGCCGGGGAACTGGAACACCGCCTCGGGCGGCGTGTCGTCGGTGATGATCGAGGGATCGCATTTCCAGCGGATCTCGACGCCGGCGAACAGATAGGCCTTGGACCGGGCAAGCTTGTAGAGCCGCGCCGGCTTGAAGTGCATCTCCGGCCCGAAGATCTCGTCGTCGGGCGTGAAGGCGACGCTGGTGCCGCGCCGGTTGGGGGTGCCGCCGACATGCTCGAGCGGCCCCAGCGTCACGCCGCGCGAGAAGCTCTGGCGATAGAGCTGCCGGTCGCGGGCGACCTCGATCACCGTGTCCTTGCTCAGCGCGTTGACCACGCTGACGCCGACGCCGTGCAGGCCGCCCGAGGTCGCATAGGCCTTGCCGTTGAACTTGCCGCCGGAATGGAGCGTCGAGAGGATCACCTCCAGAGCGGACTTGTCTTTGAACTTCGGGTGGGGATCGACGGGTATACCTCTCCCATTGTCGACGATGGTGAGGCGGTTGCCGGGCTCCAGCGTCACTTCGATCCGCGTGGCGTGCCCGGCCACAGCCTCGTCCATCGCATTGTCGAGGACCTCGGCCGCGAGGTGGTGGAGCGCGCGTTCGTCGGTGCCGCCGATGTACATGCCCGGACGGCGCCGGACCGGCTCCAGCCCTTCGAGGACCTCGATCGACGATGCGTCGTAGTCGTTGGAGGAGGGGATGGGCGCGGCGAACAGATCTTCGGACATGGAACAAAGCTATAGGAGGGTGCGATTCCCTCACGCAACCATGTCGCGCGTCCATGTGCATCGCAATGCGATCGGTGGTATGGACCGGCATCGGCCAGGGGCTGCCGTCGCGTACGGAGGAGAATGGCCATGCATCTGATGCAGCGTGTCTTGTGTCTGTTCGGCGTGCATCGCCGCAGCCGCGGGGCTGCGGTCCACTATCCCGATGCCTTGCGGTCGGTGTGCCGCGGGTGCCATGCCCGGATGATCAAGGATCAGCACGGCTGGCGTGTCGATCGCGATCCGATCCCCGCAATGCCGCCGTCGCCCTTCACCTGAGCGGCGTTCAGATCACCTCGATCTTGTAGTGGTGCCAGGCCATGATCGCGGCCGCGCCGCGGTGCGGCCGCCACGGCTCGGCGAGGGCGCGCACCGCCTTCTCGCTAGGCCGTTCGGTGTGGCCGAGCAGCCGCCCGACCTCGACCTGCACCGCCAGGTCGCCGGCGGGCCAGACGTCGGGTCTCCCCTCGGCGAACAGCAGGTAGATCTCCGCCGACCAGCGGCCGATGCCCTTGATGCGGGTCAGCGCCGCGATCGCCCCCTCGTCATCCTCCGGGAGGTTCGCAAGGTCGAGCCGACCGCTGGTGACCTCCTCGGCGAGGCTGCGGGCATAGCTTGCCTTCTGCCGTGAGAGCCCGCTGGCACGCAGCATCTCGTCGGATGCATCGGCGACGTTCGCGGGGTCGGTGAGATCGCCGAGCGTCGCTTCCATCCTGGTCCAGATCGATTGCGCGGCGGCGACGCTCACCTGCTGGCCGACGATGGTCCGAAGCAGCGTCTCATAGCCACGCGCGCGGATGCGGGGCTCCGGATAGCCGGCGCGTTGCAGCGCGACGGCGAACGCCGGTTCGATGGAAGCCAGCGCGTCGATCGAGATGCGGAGCTGTTCGGCGGATAGGCCCATGGGATTCCTTGAATTCGGTTGACGTGCACGGCATGGGACAGGCGAACGTCAGGAGATAGCCATGCCGACATTGATCGTCACCACCCGCGACGGACAGGAGCGCGCTGTCGAGGGCGATGCCGGCCTGTCGGTGATGGAAGTGATCCGCGACAACGGATTCGACGAGCTCCTCGCGCTGTGCGGCGGCTGCTGCTCGTGCGCCACCTGCCATGTCCATGTCGATCCGGAATTTGCCGCCAAACTCCCGCCGATGAGCGAGGACGAGAACGACCTGCTCGATTCGTCGAGCGACCGCGACGAGACCTCGCGTCTCGGATGCCAGATCGAGTTCACCACGGCGCTGGATGGTCTGAGGGTGAGGATTGCGGCGGAGGACTGACCGTCCCGCTAATTGGTTCACGCAGAGGCGCAGAGGACGCAGAGATGTCTAGCCAGCGGCAATCATCTCGCGTCAGCGAGACCTTATCGTCCGAAGAAGGCCACTGACGCGGCCGAGATTGCCGACAGGCACCTATCTCTGCGCTCTCCGCGCCTCTGCGTGAACAAAACTCTCTTTCTTCTTCTTCGCGCCTTCGCGTGAACCGGGATCAAGGCGCCAAAGGCGCCACTTTCAGCACCGCCATCGGCGTATCCTTGGTCGTCGGCGTCGCGCGCCAGCTGATCGTCTTCTTCCCGCCCGCCGTCGTGGCGCCGCTTTCGTTGTTCTGGCTGACGATCTCGGCATCGGTGGTGAGCGTGAAGGTTCCGTCGACCTTGTTCGCGGCCTTACCAGCGTCCGACATGCTGCTTTTCGACGAATCCGCTCCGAACGCCGGCGCCTTGACCCGGATGCGGTCGGCCCCGCGCAGCTCGACCATCACGAAGGGGAAGATCACCTCGGCATCGCTGCTGAACGGGAAGAGGAAGGGATAGGTGAGCTTGCCCGAGGCGGCATAGTCGATCTCGAACTTGCCGTTCCCGACATACTGGACCTTGCGGAAGCCCGCCTCCTTGGACAGCGCCTCGGCGATCGCCCTGTTCTTAGCCTCGCTGTCCTCGCCGCCCTTCGCGTCGTCGCCCTTCGCATCCTGCGCCGCGATCGCTTTCGCGGATGCCTCATCGCCGGTCGCGTCGGTCGACGTCTTGTCGGTGTCGCTGTCCTTGAGCCCCTTGGTGAACTCCTTGCCCATGTCGACGGCATAGACCTCGCCGACATAGGTGAAGGCGAAGCTGCGGTCGGCGCGGATATCGAGCGTCGACACGAACTTGCCCGGCGTCAGCACGCAGCCCCACAGGATCAGCGGCGCGGCGAGCGCGAGCGACAGGCTTCTGAGACGAGCCAACATATGCGGTTACCCCTGTTCAGGCCGCCGCGGAGGTCGCCACCGCATAGAGGGCGATCGCGGCGGCATTCGATACGTTCAGGCTTTCGACCTTAGGCGAGATCGGCAGCCGCGCAAGCTGGTCGCAATGCGCTTCGGTGTTCTGGCGCATGCCCTCGCCCTCGGCGCCGAGCACCAGACACACCTTGGGCGGTCCCAGCGCCTCGGCCAGGGTCACCGATCCGGCGCCGGTGAGGCCGATCCGCCAGTAGCCCGCCTCGGCGATCTCCTCGAGCGCGCGGGCGAGGTTGACCACGCGCACCCACGGCACCGTCTCCAGCGCGCCCGAGGCCGAGCGCGCCAGCGCGCCGGACTCGGGCGGAGCGTGGCGGTCCTGGGTGACGATGCCGAGCGCGTCGAACGCCGCCGCCGAGCGCAGCACCGCGCCGACATTGTGCGGGTCCGTCACCTGATCGAGCACCAGCAGCGGACGGCGGTCGCCGGCGCCCTGCTCCAGGAGGTCGCCGAGCCAGATGTCCTCGAGCGGATCGACTTCCGCCACCAGCCCCTGGTGAGGCGCGTCCGACGGCACCAGCCGGCCGAGGTCGGCGGCGTCGGCGAAGGTGACCGGAATCGTGTTCGGCAACGGCCCCAGCGCCGCCAGCGCCTCGCGGGTGCCCCAGATGCGGCGCACGGTCCGCTCCGGATTGGCGAGCGCGGCGATCACCGGGTGGCGGCCCCAGAAGCGCGGCCGTGACGCCGGTGCCTGGCTGGGCCTGTGTCCGCGCCGGCTCACCGGTCCTCGTCCGGATCGGGATAGGCGAAGGGATCGGTGACCTTTGGCTGCTGCGGCACCGCGCGGGGCAGGGGCTTCTCCATATTGGCGGCGTTCAGCAGGAAGGCGGCGAGCACGATCGAGCCCTGGCGCATGTCGTCGGCCTTCAGATGGTCGAAGGTATCGACCGACGAATGATGGACCCGGCTGCCATAGTCCAGCGGATCCTGGATGAACTGGAAGCCCGGCACGCCGACCGCCTGCATGAAGACATGGTCGGTGCCGCCGGTCTTGGAGATCGCCACCTGCGTCGCGCCCATCGAGGCGAAGGGGGCGAGCCAGTCCTTGAAGATCGGCACCACCGCCGGATTGTTCTCGGCATAGATGCCGCGCAGCCGGCCCGAGCCGTTGTCGATGTTGAAATAGGCGGCGAGGTCGCCGTAACCCGGCTGCGGGGTGATCGGCCAGCGGTTGGTCCAGCCCATCATCCGGCCGATGCCGCTGCTGGTGTCGGCGCCGCTGCCGCGCGTCGCGAGGTGTTTCTCGACGAACGCCATCGAGCCGAGCAGCCCCTGTTCCTCGCCGGCCCAGAGCGCGAAGCGGATCGTGCGCTTCGGCTTCACCCCCATCGCGGAGAGGATGCGCGCCGCCTCCATGATCATCGCGCTGCCGGCGCCGTTGTCGGCCGCGCCGTCGCCGGCGACCCATGAGTCGAGATGCGCGCCGGCCATGACGTAGCCGGCCTTGGGATCGGTGCCGGGGATGTCGGCGAAGACGTTGTAGGCCTGGGTGTCGCTGTCGTCGAAATGGACGTTGCTGTTGATCTCGAGCACCGGGGCTGGGCCGACCTTGGCGATGCGGGCGAGGCGGCGATAGTCCTCGGCTGCGATCTGCACGCCGGGCAGCGGCATGGTGTCGCCGACGCCGTAGAGATAGCCCTCGCCATGGACCAGCTTGCCGTCGCGGTAGCTCTCGGTCGCATAGGCGACGGCGCCCTCGGCCTTCAGGAAGGCGCCGAGCTTCTTGGCGAACTCGAAGCGCTTGATGCGCCGGTCGGTGGCATCGGGATCGTAGCGCGGCTGCTTATACTGATCGAGCTTGGCGAAGTCGTCGTTGCCCAGCCGCTGGAAGGCCGGCTTGTCGGGCTCCGAGCCGTCGGTGGGAAGCGAGATCAGCACGATCTTGCCCTGGAGCTTGCCGCGCCAGGCGTCGAAATGGCGCTCGGCGCTCATCGGTGCGACGATCACCGGCGCCGAGATGGTGCCGTTGGTCGGCGGCGTCCAGGCGATCGGGATCGCGGTGAGCTGGATCGGGCGGGGAGTCACCATCCGCACCGAGGAGCTCTCGATCCACCAGCCGCGGCCGAAATCGAAGCCTTCCTTGTGGACGTTGCGCAGGCCCCATTCGCGGAACTTGGCCTGGGTCCATTCCTCCGCCTTGCGCATGTTCGGCGAGTTGGTGAGGCGCGGGCCGATGAAGTCGGACAGATACTCGGCGGTACGCGCCACCTCCGACTGGTTGGTGCCTTCGTCGATGATGCGGGCGACCTGGGTGCGGTCGGTCTCGGCGGGCGCGGGCGCGGCGAGCGCGATCAGCGAGACGGCGGCGAGAGCATGGGCAAGGCGCATCGTTATCCCCCCTTCGATCGTTTGGATGGTCGCGGTGCTATTGACCGGCGCCCCTGCTGACAAGGCCGCTCGCTCGCAAAGTCGAACACGCGTTGACATGGCGCAACACGTTCGGCATTGGGCGCCCCTCGCCTCGACAAGAGCACCCCGTGGAAGGGTGGCCGAGTGGTTAAAGGCAGCAGACTGTAAATCTGCCCACGCAAGTGTACGCTGGTTCGAATCCAGCCCCTTCCACCATCATCCGAAACACCGTCACCGGCGCGCGAGGATGGCAGCTCCGGCACGTCTTTCCGTTTCGGTCATTCGCCCCTCGAGGACCGCCAAGGCGCGCGTCGCCGTCTCGTGGCGGAGCAGGGAGGCCTGCTTCAGCCATACCCACGCCGTGACCACATCCTTTTGGCCGCCTTCGCCATTGGCAAGCATGGCAGCGAGGTTGAACATGCCGTCCGGATCGGATCGTGCTGCGCCTTGCTCGAACCATCCGCGAGCTACGGGAAGATCCCTGGAGACGATCTTGCCTTCATGAAAGCAGAGACCCAGCGCCACCATCGCCGCGGCGTTCCCATGCAATGCGGCGGTCTTGTAGAACCCGATCGCCCGCTGCGGGTCGGCCGCGACGCCGTCGCCTGATTCATAGGCCTCGCCCAGAGCATAAAGCGCACCACCGTGATCGAGCGTGGCGGCCGCCTGGTACCAGCCCAGTGCCACCTTCTTGTCCTGCGGCACGCCATCGTCGCCATGGTACAGAATCTCGGCCAGCGCGAACTGAGCAGCCGGGAGGTTCAGCTCGGCGGCTTTGCGGTAATAGGACACAGCCTTTTTGGCGTCCCGAGGCCCGTCGATGCCATAGTAATAATAATCGCCGAGCATCTTGGCGGCAGGAACATGCCCGACATCATAGGCGCGCTCCAACCATTTGCGGGCTTCCATGCCATCTTTCGGAATGCCCTTGAAGCCGGTGCGGTAGAGATTGGCCAGGATCACGGCAGCCTCGCCGACGGCGGTGTTCCGCTCGGGCTCCCTTGGGTCGAAAACCGGGGTCTCCATGGTCGGATCGAAGGGCGCGGTCGCGGCCTTCTTCAGCCATTTGATCGCTTCGATCGGGTCGGACTTTTCTCCCAGCCCTTGAAGATAGATCTTGCCGATGAAGAGCGCCGCCTCGTCGCCACCTTCGCGAAACTGGAGCTTCGCGAACGCCTTGCGGAACCATTCGAGCGCCTCGCCGTAGCGGCCCTGATCGAACAGGGCGAAGGCCATAGGCAGCGTGGTATCGTTGCGCGCGATCGTTGCCCGGCCGTCGATATAGCCGGCAGACCCCGCCGCCGGGCCGCTGAAGGCCTCGCCGATCCCGGAGGGCAGACCCCGGCCGGCGTTGGGCGTGCCGCCGCCTCTGCTGTAGGCCGTGCGGCAGGCAGCAATGGCGCTGTCGATGCTGGATTGGTCTACAGAAGCGACGGCAGCCCCATCTGCCGGAACCTCGCCGCCCTCGGGGGTGGCTGTAGCCGGCGCCGAGCCGCCATAAACGGGATCGCGAACGCCGAAGCGTGATTTCGAGAGAGACGGCAGCGCCGACCCGACAGGGACCGACGGCGGAGCGCCATAGTCGGGATTCCGCGGGCGTCTGGTGGGGACATAGATGGCCGGCCCCAGGACTCCCCGCGAGGCGGCGGCTTCCATTTGCGCCCTGAAGAACGGGTCCCTGACCAGAGCCTCGCAGGTCGTCGAACGAGGCGCCTCCGCGGCAGGCATTCTCCGGCCGATCACAGTCACGTCGCCGGTTCCGGCTGAGGGTGATGCAGGCGCGGTTTGCGCGTGGCCCTGCTCCGCGGCGATCAGCGATCCGCAGGCCAGCAGCAGCGTCCAGAACCGGTTCGTCTTCTCAGGCCGCCTCATGGTGCATCCCCCACACACCGGATCGACATCAATCTATCACTGATCGGCGACCTGAACAGCGGGGCCGCTGCGGACGTCGTTCGAGGCTTGGAACGCATCCTGTCTCCGCATCGTTGGGCCTCCGTAACAGGAGGCGCACATGATCTTTACCACGCCGACCCAATATGCGGTGCTCGCGTTGTGCCTGATCGCGGGCTGGCTGTTCGGGCTCGCGTCACACCCCGGCGGGCGCAAGTGGCGCGAGCGGCTGCGGCAGGCCGAGGTCGACCACGCCATCTACCGCAAGGACGCTGAAGCCCGCATCGCCGCCGCCGAGGCCGAGCGCGACCGGCTGGCCAAGGCGGCGCCGGTCACCGCGCAGATGATCGAAGGCGCCGACACCCGGCCGGCGCGGCGGGGCTGGTTCGGCTGGGGCCGCGACAATCTCTCGCGCATCCGCGGCATCGACGAGGGGCGGGAGAAGGCGATCAACGCCGAGGGGATCAAGACCTATGAGCAGGTCGAGACGATGAGCGTCGAGGACGAGGCCGAGCTCGAACGCCGGCTAGGGCTCGAGCCCGGCACCGTCGCCCGGGAGGACTGGCGCGCCCAGGCAGCGCTGCTGCGCGAAGGGCGCGACGAGGAGCACGGCCGGCGCTGGGGGTGAATCCGTCCTTTCTTGCCTGAAGAGGAAGGACGGCCCTTCGACAAGCTCAGGGCGAACGGAGTTGTTTAGCCCTTAGCCCTCCTTCCCAAGCGCCGCCTGCGCCGCCGCCAGGCGGGCGATGGGCACGCGGTAGGGCGAGGCCGAGACATAATCCAGGCCGACCGCCTCGCAGAAGGCGATGCTCGCCGGGTCGCCGCCGTGCTCGCCGCAGATGCCGAGCTTGAGGCCGTCGCGCGCCGCGCGGCCGCGTTCGGCGGCGATCCTCACCAGCTCGCCGACGCCCTCGACGTCGAGGCTGACGAACGGGTCCTTGGCGTAGATGCCCTGCTCGACATAGGCGGTGAGGAAGCGACCGGCGTCGTCGCGGCTCACGCCCAGCGTGGTCTGGGTCAGGTCGTTGGTGCCGAACGAGAAGAACTCGCCGACCTCGGCGATCTCGCCGGCCTTGAGCGCGGCGCGGGGCAGCTCGATCATCGTGCCGACCAGATAGTCGACGCGCTTGCCGGTCTCGGCGAACACCGCCTCGGCGGCCTTGTCCACGACCGCCTTCATCAGCTCGAGCTCGCGGGCGGTGGCGACCAGCGGAATCATCACCTCGGGCACCGGCGCCTCGTCGAGGCTGACCGCCGCCTCGAAGATCGCGCGGGCCTGCATCTCGTAGATCTCGGGGAAGGTCACGCCCAGCCGGCAGCCGCGGTGGCCGAGCATCGGGTTGAACTCGTGGAGCTCGGCGGCACGGCGCTTGAGCGTCTCGATGTCGACACCCGAGCTTTCCGCGACCTCGGCGAACTCGCTTTCCTCGTGCGGCAGGAACTCGTGCAGCGGCGGGTCGAGCAGGCGGATGGTGCAGGGGAGGCCGGCCATCACCCGGAAGATCTCGGCGAAGTCGGCGCGCTGCTCGGGCAGCAGCTTGTCGAGCGCGGCGCGGCGGCCGGCTTCGTCCGACGCCAGGATCATCTGGCGGACCGCGGTGATGCGGCCGGTGTCGAAGAACATGTGCTCGGTGCGGCAGAGGCCGATGCCCTCCGCGCCGAATTCGCGTGCGGTGCGGCAGTCGAGCGGGGTCTCGGCATTGGCGCGGACCTTGAGGCGGCGCACTGCGTCGGCCCACACCATCAGCGTGCCGAAGTCGCCGGCGAGCTCGGGCTGGATCGTCGGCACCTCGCCGACCATCACCTCGCCGGTGGTGCCGTCGATGGTGATGACCTCGCCCGCGCGGACCTCGCGCTGGCCGACGCGCATCACGCCTTCGGAGGCCTTGATCGACAGGGTGCCGGCGCCCGACACGCAGGGGCGGCCCATGCCGCGCGCCACCACCGCGGCGTGGCTGGTCATGCCGCCGCGTGCGGTCAGGATGCCCTTGGCGGCGTGCATGCCGTGGATGTCCTCGGGGCTGGTCTCGACGCGGACCAGGATCACGCTCTCGCCGGCGACGGCCGCCTTCTCGGCGGCGTCGGCGTCGAACACCACCTTGCCCGATGCGGCGCCCGGGGAGGCGGGGAGGCCCTTGGTCAGCACGTCGCGCGGCGCTTGCGGATCGAGCGTCGGGTGGAGCAGCTGGTCGAGCGCGGCGGGGTCGACGCGGAGGATCGCTTCCTCCTTCGTGATCAGCCCCTCGTTGGCCATGTCGACCGCGATCTTGAGCGCGGCCTTGGCGGTGCGCTTGCCCGAACGGGTCTGGAGCATCCAGAGCTTGCCCTGCTGCACCGTGAACTCGATGTCCTGCATGTCGCGATAGTGGCGCTCGAGCAGGTCGAAGACCTTGGCCAGCTCGGCATAGGTCTCGGGCAGCGCCTCTTCCATCGACAGCGGCCTGGCGCCGGCGGCCTCGCGGGCGGCCTTGGTGAGGTACTGCGGGGTGCGGATGCCGGCGACGACGTCCTCGCCCTGGGCGTTGATCAGGAACTCGCCGTAATAGGCGTTGGCGCCGGTCGAGGGATCGCGGGTGAAGGCGACGCCGGTCGCCGAGGTGTCGCCCATGTTGCCGAACACCATCGCCTGGACGTTGACCGCGGTGCCCCAGCTCGCCGGGATGTCGTTGAGGCGGCGGTAGACCTTGGCGCGCTCCGACTGCCAGGAGCCGAACACCGCGCCGATCGCGCCCCACAGCTGGTCGTGGACGTCCTGCGGGAAGGGCTTGCTCCACAGCTCCTCGACCAGCGCCTTGTATTCGGCGACCAGCGCCTGCCAGTCGGCGGCGGTCATCTCGGTGTCGAGGGTGTAGCCGCGGTCCTCCTTGGCGATCTCCAGCGCTTCCTCGAAGCGGGCGTGGTCGAGCTCCAGCACCACGTCGGAATACATCTGGATGAAGCGGCGGTAGCTGTCCCAGGCGAAGCGCTGGTCGCCGGAGACGGCGGCGAGACCCTGAACGGTCAGGTCGTTGAGGCCGAGGTTGAGGACGGTGTCCATCATCCCCGGCATCGAGGCGCGGGCGCCCGAGCGGACCGACACCAGCAGCGGGTCGTTGGCATTGCCGAACTTCTTCCCAGTCACGGCTTCGATATGGGCGAGGCCCTGCGCAACCTCCGCCTTGAGGCTGTCGGGGAAGATGCCGCCCTCGTCGTAGTAGCGGGTGCACATCGCCGTGCTGATCGTGAAGCCCGGGGGCACCGGCAGGCCGATCGAGGCCATCTCCGCCAGGTTGGCGCCCTTGCCGCCGAGGAGGTTGCGGTCGCCCTTGCCTCCGTCGGAGACGCCGCCGCCGAAGCGGTAGACGTAGCGCTGGTCGTTGGCGGCGGTCGGAGCGGTGGCCATCATCTGATCCCCTTGATGGAACTCTGTTTCCTGTCCGTGGTGCGCTGCACCATCGGGAGTCTCAAGCCCTGCGGAGACGAGATGTTCCGCGGGCAGGCTCGCCTGGGGAGGCAAAAATCCTGAGTGGAAAAGTTGGTGGCGGCCCTGGTTCGGCGGTGGTTCCGCTTCTTCGTCATTCCCGCGAAGGCGGGAATCCATTCCGGCTGGCCGCCGTGAGTCTCATGACCTTCAGCGACAATGGATTCCCGCCTTCGCGGGAATGACGACGGCGGAGATTGCACTCTTCCTGTCAAGCTGGCCTTCAAACTGCGTCACCACCAAAATGTTGACCAAATTGACTCGTCTCGCATGTGTCAGCCCTCGATCCTGGAGAAGTCGGCGACGGCGTGGACGGCGTCGCGCATGCGGGCGAGGAGGGCCAGGCGCGCGGCACGCTTGTCCTGGTCGGCATCGTTGACGGTGACCGAATCAAAGAATGCGTCGATCGGCGCACGCAAGGTCGCCAGTGCCGCCATCGCCCCCTCGAAATCCTCCCCCTCGACCGCGGCCTTTGCCTTGGGCTCGGCCGAATCGAGTGCCTCGATCAGCGCCTTTTCCGCCGGTTCGGGGGTGTAGGAAAGGGGTTTCTCCTCATGACCCGCGTAGTTCTCCTTCTTGAGGATGTTCGCGGCGCGGCGGTAGCCCGTCAGGAGATTGGCGCCGTCCTCGGTGGCGATGAAGGACTGGAGCGCGCGGACGCGGGCGAGCAGGCGGACGAGGTCGTCCTCGCCGCCGAGGGCGAAGACGGCGTCGATCAGGTCGTGACGGACGCCGGCCTCGCGCTGCTGGACCTTGAGGCGGTCGGCGAAGAAGTCGGGCAAAGCGGCGAGCGCCAGCTTCATTCCCCGTTGGTGAGCCTGATACGCCTCATCCGCCATTTCCGGAGTGCATCGCTGCGTCGTCAAACCGCCGAGACCCCGCGTAATGATCTCCCAAAGGCCCAAGCGAAGGGTGTTTCTCGTCACGGTTTCTATCACGCCCAATGCTGCGCGGCGCAACGCGTAGGGATCGCGGGACCCGGTGGGCCGCTCATCCGCGAAGAAGAAGGCGATCAACGTATCCAGCTTGTCCGCCAGCGACACCGCCACCGTCACCGGCGCGGTCGGGACGTCGTCGCCCTGGCCGACCGGCTTGTAATGGTCGCGGATCGCCTCGGCGACCTCGCGGGGCTCGCCCTGGGCGGCGGCGTAGTAGCCGCCCATCAGGCCCTGGAGCTCGGGGAACTCGCCGACCATGCCGGTGACGAGGTCCGCCTTCGACAGTTTCGCGGCCTGCTCGGCCATGTCGGCGAGCCTCTCAAGCCCCTCCCCTTCAGGGGAGGGGTTGGGGTGGGGGCTATCCGCGGGCGAAGGGGCTTGTGGCACTCCCCCACCCCCAACCCCTCCCCTGAAGGGGAGGGGCTTTACTATGCCCTCCTCGACCAGCCACCGCGCCAGCTTCGCGACGCGGTCGACCTTGTCGGCGACCGTGCCGAGCTTCTCGTGGAAGACGATCTTGTCGAGCTTTCTCGCCTGCTCCTCGAGCGCGGTCTTGAGGTCCGTCTCGTAGAAGAAGCGCGCGTCGGACAGGCGGGCGGCCAGCACCTTGCGGTTGCCCTCGACGATCTTGGCGCCGCCGTCGGTCGCGTCGATGTTGGCGACGCAGACGAAGGCGTTGGCGAGCTTGCCGGCCGCGTCCGAGCAGACGAAGTATTTCTGGTTCACGCGGGCGGTGAGCTGGATCACCTCCGGGGGCACGCTCAGGAAATCCTCGTCGAAGCGGCCGAGCAGGGGGACCGGCCATTCCGTCAGGCCGGCGTTCTCGTAGAGCAGGCCCTCGTCCTCGATCAGCGTCAGGCCCGCCGCCGCGGCCGCCTTGCGCGCGCCCTCGGCGATGATCGCGCGGCGCTCGGCGCCGTCGACGATGACATGGGCGGCGCGCAGCTTCTCGACATAGTCGGCGGCCGAGCCGATCGTGATCGCGCCCGGATGGCGGAAGCGGTGGCCGACGGTCGCGGCGGAACTGGCCAGGCCGGCGACCTCGCACGACACCACCTCGCTGCCGAACAGCGCGACGATGCCTTGGAGCGGGCGCACCCAGCGCAGGCTCTCGGTGGAGAGGGACGCAGCGCCCCAGCGCATCGACTTGGGCCAGGGGAAGATGCGGACGATCGCCGGAATCGCCTCGGCGAGCAGCTCCGCGGTGGCGCGGCCGGGCTTGTCGATGACGGCGAAGAGCACGCCATCCCGCTCGACGAGCTGGTCCCGGCGGAGGCCGGTCTTGCGCAGGAAGCCTTCGAGCGCCTGTGCGGGGGCATTGGCGCGGGGGCCCTTCACCTCCTCGGAGACGGCGGCGGTCTCGTCGGGAAGGCCGCGTGCGATGAGGGCGAGGCGGCGCGGGGTGGCGTAGGTGACGGTCTCGGCGGCGGCGAGGCCCGACTTGGCGAGCTCGGCGGCGAACAGGCGGGCGAGGTCCTCGCGCGCCTTCTCCTGCATGCGCGCGGGAATCTCCTCCGAGCGGAGTTCGAGGAGGAAGTCGGTCATCGTGCGTGGGCCTGATTTTGTTCACGCGAAGGCGCGAAGGCGCGAAGATTATTGGATTCACGCGGAGACGCGGAGACGCGGAGTGGTCGGGTCCGTCGGTGCGTGAGCCGCGTCAGCGGCTCTTTCAGGGCGATTGGCACAAGAGATTGAAGGTCTCGCTGGCGCGAGACGTTCGCCGCGCGCGGTGTTCTTCGCGTCTCCGCGTCTCCGCGTGAACAAATCTTCGCGCCTTCGCGCCTTCGCGTGAACAGGTATGTCACGCCGCCCACCCGTTCTTTTCCATCCACGCCGCGCAGCTGCCCTTGGCCAGGTCGCGGACGCGGCCGATATAGGCCTGGCGCTCGGCGACCGAGATGACGCCGCGCGCGTTCAGCAGGTTGAAGATGTGGCTCGCCTCGATCGCCTGTTCGTAGGCGGGGATGGGGAGCTTCGCCTCCAGGCAATTCTCGCACTCGGCCGCGGCCTTGCGGAACAGGTCGAACAGCGCGTCGGTGTCGGCGATCTCGAAGTTCCACTTCGACATCTGCTTCTCGTTCTCCAGGAACACGTCGCCATACGACACGCCGTCATCGTTGAAGGCGAGGTCGTAGACGTTGTCCTTGTCCTGGATGTACATCGCGAGCCGCTCGAGCCCGTAGGTGAGCTCGCCCGCGACCGGCTTGCAGTCGAAGCCGCCCATCTGCTGGAAATAGGTGAACTGCGTCACCTCCATCCCGTCGCACCATACCTCCCAGCCGAGGCCCCACGCGCCGAGCGTCGGCGATTCCCAATCGTCCTCGACGAAGCGGATGTCGTGGCGCGCGAAATCGATGCCGATCGCGGCGAGCGAGCCCAGGTACATCTCCTGGAGGTCGGGCGGGCTCGGCTTCAGGATGACCTGATACTGGTAATAATGCTGGAGCCGGTTCGGGTTCTCGCCGTAGCGGCCGTCGGTCGGGCGGCGGCAGGGCTGGACGAAGGCGCAGTTCCAGGGATCGGGCCCGAGCGCGCGCAAGGTCGTCGCGGGATGGAAGGTGCCGGCGCCCATGCGCATGTCATAGGGCTGGAGGATCACGCAACCCCTGGCCGCCCAATAGTCGTGGAGCGTCAGGATCATGCGCTGGAAGGAGAGCGGTGTGTCGGTCACGGCCGCGCGTCTGCCGGATGGGCGGGCGGAGGGCAAGCCTCGTGCGTTTGATATGGTCGGCGCCGGCTCGCTCCCGTAAACCATCAATGCCGATTGACTTGGCCGCGCTTCCCGTGTCCCACCCCGGCGATACAGTCGACGGAGTTTCCATGCGCAGCCTGACCTCGATCGCCGCCATCCTGCTCGCGAGCCTGCCGCTTCCCGCCTGCGGCCAGACCGCGCCGGCCCCTCAGCCGGCCGCGACCGATGCCGATCCGGCGCTGTGGGTGGTGAAGGACGAGGACACGACCATCTATCTGTTCGGCACGGTCCATGTGCTGAAGCCGGGCCTCAGCTGGTTCGACGAAGCGGTGAAGACGGCGTTCGACAAATCGGACAGCCTGGTGCTGGAGCTGGTCCAGCCGGCGCCGGAGGAGATGCAGCGGATCGTGCTGAGCAAGGCGATGACGCCGGCGGGCGAGCCGACGCTCACCGAGCGCGTGCCGGCGGACAAGCGCGACGCCTATATCAAGGCGGTGACCGATATCGGCGCGCCGGCCAATGCCTTCGACCGGTTCGATCCGTGGCTCGCGGCGGTCAACCTGTCGCTCGTGCCGCTGGTGAAGGCGGGCTACGATCCCAAGAACGGGCCGGAGAGCGTGCTGACCGAGGCAGCCAAGGCGGCGGGGAAGCCCGTCACCGGCCTCGAGACCGCCGAGCAGCAGATCGGCTATTTCGACGCGCTGTCGCCGGACGCGCAGATGACCTTCCTCACCTCTACGCTCGACGAGCTGCCCAAGGCGGTACCGCTGATGGGCGAGATGGTCGACGACTGGGCCAAGGGCGACCCGGACGCGCTCGCCAGGCTGCTCAACGACAACCTCAAGGATTCGCCGGAGGTGGCGAAGACGATCCTCTACGATCGCAACGCGCGCTGGGCCGGCTGGATCGCCGAACGGATGAAGCAGCCGGGGACGGTGTTCGTCGCGGTGGGGGCAGGACACCTCGCCGGGGACAGGAGTGTGATCGCGGACCTGAAGGCGCATCACCTGACGGCGGAGCGGGTGAAGTATTGAGCTTCCTAAGCCCCTCCCCTTCAGGGGAGGGGTTGGGGGTGGGGCAGTGCCTCAGGCGGATCGCCTGCCGATAGGCCCCACCCCAACCCCTCCCCTGAAGGGGAGGGGCTTAGACAGGTTGCACCCGTCTCCCTTCTCCGCTAAGGGCGCGCGCTTGCCGTGGCAGGGTCATCCCTGGAGGCCTGTCCGGTGAATATGAAACACTTAACGCAGATCGGAACACGACAATGAGCGAGACGCTTACCCTGTCGGCCGAGACGCGTGACCGGGCTGGCAAGGGAGCCTCCCGGGCGCTGCGTCGCGAAGGCCGCGTGCCCGCCGTCATCTACGGCAACAAGAAGGACCCCGTCGGCGTCAGCCTCAACGAGCGCGAGCTCGTCAAGGCGCTGAACACCGGGCACTTCATGAACTCGGTGGTGATGGTCAACGGCGAGCGCACGCTGCCGAAGGACGTCCACTTCCATCCGGTCACCGATCGTCCGCTCCACGTCGACTTCCTGCGCATCAGCGAGCACGCCAAGGTCACCGTCGCGGTGCCGGTGGTGTTCACCGACGAGGAAGAGGCGCCCGGCATCAAGCGCGGCGGCGTGCTCAACGTCGTCCGCCACGAGCTCGAGCTGGTGTGCGACGCGGCCCACATCCCTGACGAGATTCACATCTCGCTGAAGGGCGTCGAGGTCGGCGATTCGATCCACATCTCGGCGGTGACGCTGCCCAAGGGCGTGGAGAGCGCGATCACCGACCGCGACTTCACCATCGCCACGGTCGTGGCGCCGTCCGCGCTCAAGTCGAGCGAGGGCGAGACCCAGACTGAGGTCACCGGCGAGGGTGAAGGCGAGGCCGAAGGCGAGTAAACGCGTCTAGCCCTCTCCCTTCCGGGGAGAGGGTTGGGAGAGGGGCGGTGCCGCGGGCGAAGGTCTCGGTGAGACCCCGCCCCCTCTCCCAACCCGCATCTGGTAAACAGCGCCCCGCGCTGTTTAGGTGATGCTGGGGGCATCACCGGGCCAGATGCGCCCCAAGGGGAGAGGGCTTAACGATGCAGCTCTGGGCCGGCCTGGGCAATCCAGGTCCCACATATGCGATGCACCGCCACAACGTCGGCTTCATGGCGGCCGACGCGATCGCCGAGGTGCATGGTTTCTCGGCGCCGAAGAAGCAGTTCCAGGGCTGGGTGCAGGAAGGGCGGATCGGGCCGGAGAAGATCATCCTCCTGAAGCCCGCGACCTTCATGAACGAGAGCGGCCGGTCGATCCGCGCCGCGCTCGACTTCTACAAGCTGACGCCGGCGGACGTCACCGTCTTCTACGACGAGCTCGATCTCGCGCCGATGAAGGTCAAGGTGAGGCGTGGCGGCGGCGCGGCGGGGCACAACGGCATCCGCTCGACCATCCAGCATATCGGCGAGGATTTCCGCCGCGTGCGCATCGGCATCGGTCATCCCGGGCACAAGGACCGGGTGACCGGCCACGTCCTGGGCAATTACCACAAGACCGAGATCGAGCCGCTTTCCGACCTGCTGGGCGCGATCGCCGCCGAGGCGGAGTGGCTGGCGAAGGGCGATGACGCACGCTTCATGAACGACGTCGCGCTGAGGCTGGGCGAATGACCACGCGGGCGCTGTTTCCCACCTTCTTCTACGAAGGCCGACTCGATGACGAAGCATTGGTTGCCGAGCTCGCCGAAGCCTGTCGCGACCTGGCGGCCGAGGACCGTGCGGGGCGTGCCTGGTCGAAGGAGCATGGCTACCGGGGCTATACCAGCTACGCCTCGCTGGACGATCTGCCGCAGCGTGACCCGCGGTTCGACGATCTGGTACGGCTGCTCAACCGGCATGTCGCGGCATTCGCGAAGGATTGCGGGTTCGAGCTGGGCGGGCGTCGGCTCAGGCTCGACAGCCTGTGGGTCAACGTCCTGAAGCCGGGCGGCACCCATTCGGGCCATATCCACCCGCACAGCGTCGTCTCGGGCACGGTCTATGTCGCGGTGCCGCCGGGATCGGGCGCGCTCAAGCTCGAGGACCCGCGGCTGCCGATGCTGATGGCGGCGCCGGGGCGGCCCGACACCTTCGTCTATGCCGAGCCGGCCGTGGGCAGCGTGTTCCTGTGGGAAAGCTGGCTGCGGCACGAGGTGATGCCGAACCGGGCGAAGGATGACCGGATCAGCATCAGCTTCAACTATCGGTGAGGCGTCGAGTCGCCGTCATCCCGGCGAAAGCCGGGATCTCGTGCGGCGGCGCGATACGGCCGGAGATCCCGGCTTTCGCCGGGATGACGGTGCTGTTCAGCCGATCCCGCCTCGCCGAGGTCCCATCAAGCCGTCTGGATATATTCGCGCATCGCATTGGCTTCGGATTCGATGCGGTCGATCCGGTATTTGACCAGATCGCCGATCGACACGAAGCCCACCATCCGGCCGCCGTCGACCACCGGCAGGTGGCGGATGCGCCGCCGCGTCATCAGCGACAGCGCGCCGAGCACCGGCTCGTCGGGCCGCACCGTCAGCGCGGGCGAGGTCATCCGCTCGCGCACCGGCCGGTCGAGCGCTCCCGCGCCCTCCGCGGCGAGCGCGTGGATCACGTCGCGTTCGGAGAAGATGCCGGCGACCTGGCCGCCGTCGACCACCGGCACCGCCCCGATCCGCCGCTCGGCGAGCAGCGCGACCACGTTGGAGACCAGCGTGTCGCCGCTGACCGACACCACCTCATGCCCCTTGCCGCCCAGGATTGCCGCGATCGTCATCGCCTTCTCTCCTAATCAGCCTATCTGCTTGAGTGTCCCACGAATCACGCGCAATGGGAAGCGATGGAGAAACCTCCGGGCGGCCTCGACGATCCCGACTATGCCGCCTTCGCCTGGGCGCGTTATCGGCGGCTGCTGGGTTGGATGGCGCTGGTCGCCGCGGTGGCGGCGGGCGTGGCGGTGGCGGTGCTGTGGTGGTGGGTCGGGCCGCTGCCGATCCACGTCGCGATCGCGACCGCGCTGGGAGTGGGCTTCACCGTCCTGATGGCGGCGGCGTTGATGGGGCTGGTGTTCCTGAGCTCCGGCACCGGACATGACGAGGAGGTCGAACGGGCCGACCTGGGCGAGGATGCGCAGGCGTGGAAGGACGGGGACTCCTAGTTCCTCCCCGGCACGGGGAGGGGGACCAGCGCAGCTGGTGGAGGGGGAGCGCGGCAGGCGACGTCGTTTGGGGCGAGCCCCCTCCACCGCCTTCGGCGGTCCCCCTCCCCGTGCCGGGGAGGACCTGAAAAGAAAAGGGCGGGATTCGGCTGAATCCCGCCCTCTGCTTGACTTGGCGATGTCGCCGGTCACGCCGTCGGCGTGGCCTCCTCGTCGCTGGTGCGGCGACGGCGGGTGCGGCGGGGGCGCTCCTCCGCCGGCTCGGCGGCGCCGTTCGGCTCGGTCGACAGCGACGGCGGCAGGCGGTCGACGTCGAACATGCTGGGCTCCGCTGCCTCGGCCTCGACCGGAACCTTGCGCGGGCGGCCGCGGCGCGGCCGCTCGGGGGCAGGGGCGGGGGCCTCGTCGTGCGGCTCGTCCGCGGCAGCGGTAGGAGCAGGACGCGCCTCGGCGACCGGCGCCCGCTCGTCGGCAGCGACATCGAAGCCGTTGGCGTAGCCGTTGCCATGGCTGGTATAGCCGTTGCGCGGCTCGCGCACCTCGCGCGGCTCACGGTCGCGACGGAACTCGCGCTGTCCGCGGTTCTCACGGTCGCCGCGCGGCTCACGATTCTCGCGATTGTCGCGATCCTGGCCCTGATAGGCGTCCGCGGTCGCAGGCTCGCCCTCGAAGCCGAACTCCTCGTCCTCCTCGCCCTCGGCGTCCTCGCGCTGGCGGCGGTTCTCCTCGAAGCGCGCGCGGCTCTCGTTGAGCACGCGGAAATAATGGTCCGCGAACTGGAGGTAATATTCGGTGTTGACGCGGTCGCCGCTCATCTGCGCGTCGCGCGCCAGATTCTTGTATTTCTCGAGAAGCTGCGCCGCGTTGCCGCGCGCGCGGTTGTCGATGCGGTTGCCGTTGTCCGGGCGCCCCGGATTATTCCCTGAGCGCTGCCCGCCACGGCCGCGACGGCGGCCGGCCTGACGATTATTGATCAATTTAGTCTGTCCTGTCCTTGCAACTGGCCCCCGCCAGACCCGTTCACGGGCATTGCGGGCGCATGACAACACCCCCCGGGCGCCGCCGGACGATCCGGCGGATCAGCGCCCCGCCATTGGCCGCCGGACTGCAGCGGCTTCATGACTTGATTGGGCGAGCGCCTCTGCTTTCAAAAGCTGGTCGAAGGTGCCTGCCCCGCGAAATGCCTTAGCGGCTGCGGCACCGATCGCCAAGCGGAATATTGGGTCGCGGTACGGCGGTTTCAAGCGGCGAGGATAGCCCGCGGATGACCGGCGAGGTCGCGGCGGAGCGTGGCGGCGAGGCCCTGCGCCTCGACGAGCGCGGTGACTGTGTCGGCCTGGGTCCAGCCGATTTCGAGGATCGCCACGCCGCCGGGGGCGAGCAGGCGCGGGAGATGCGGCACGATCGCGCGATAGGCATCGAGCCCGTCTGCGCCGGCGAACAGAGCCGAGGCGGGTTCATGCTCGCGCACCTCGGCGGGAAGGGGTTCGGCTGTCCCGATATAGGGCGGATTGGCGAGGATTAGATCGAAAGAGTCCGCGATTCGCGCCGCCCAATCGCCGAGGACGAAGCGTGCGCGGCCGCTCATCCCGAGCGAGGCGACGTTGCGCCACGCCCAGGTGAGCGCGCGGGAGGACGAATCGACGCCGAGGCCGGTCGCCTGCGGCCATTCGGCGAGCGCCGCCAGCAGCAGCGTGCCGGGGCCGGTGCCGAGGTCGAGCACGCGTGCGGGGCCCGGGGTTTCCTTGAAGTGATCGACGGCCGCCTCGATCAGCGTCTCGCTGTCGGCCCGCGGTACGAGGGCGCCGGGGCCGACCTGGAGCTCGATCGTCCAGAAATCGCGCTTGCCGAGGATGTAGGCGATGGGTTCGTGCGCGGCGCGGCGGGCGGCCAGCTCGGCGAAAGCGAGCGGGGCGGGGGTGTCGATCAGGCCACGGAGCAGCATCTCGTCGCGAGTGGTGCCGAGGGCGTGCGCCATCAGCAGCTCGGCATCGAGGCGAGGGGTTTCGGAGAAGGTGAATTGCTCGGCGGCGCGGGCGATCGCCTCCCGCGCAAGCCCCTCCCCTTCAGGGGAGGGGTTGGGGTGGGGCCTATCCTCAGGCGATATCGCTTGGGGCACTGCCCCACCCCCAACCCCTCCCCTGAAGGGGAGGGGCTTATCCTGTTCTTCAGGCATCCAAACTCGCCAGCCGCTCGGCCTCGTCCTCGGCGACGAGGGCGCCGACCAGCTCGTCCATCTCGCCTTCCAGAATCTCCGGCAAGCGGTGGAGCGTGAGGTTGATGCGGTGGTCGGTGACGCGGCCCTGGGGGAAATTATAGGTGCGGATGCGCTCGGAACGGTCGCCCGAGCCGACCATCGCCCGGCGCGTGCCCGAGCGCTCGGCGGCGAGCCGCTCGCGCTCGGCCTCGTAGAGGCGGGTGCGCAGGACCTTCATCGCCTTGGCGCGGTTCTTGTGCTGGCTGCGTTCGTCCTGCTGGATGACGACGATGCCGGTCGGGATATGGGTGATGCGGATCGCCGAGTCGGTGGTGTTGACGTGCTGACCGCCGGCACCCGACGAGCGGTAGATGTCGACGCGCAGGTCCTTGTCGTCGATCTGGACGTCGACGTCCTCGGCCTCGGGCAGCACCGCGACGGTGGCGGCGGAGGTGTGGATACGGCCGCCGCTCTCGGTCACCGGCACGCGCTGGACGCGGTGGACGCCGCTCTCGAACTTCAACTTCGCGAACACGCCCTTGCCTTCGACCGAGGCGATCACCTCCTTGTAGCCGCCGGCCTCGGAGGGGGAGGCGGAGATCAGCTCGACCTTCCAGCCCTGGCGGTCGGCATAGCGCTGGTACATGCGCAGCAGGTCGCCGGCGAACAGCGCCGCCTCGTCGCCGCCGGTGCCGGCGCGGATCTCGAGCATCGCCGCGCGCTCGTCGGCGACGTCGCGGGGGAGGAGAGCGAGGGCGAGGTTGCGCTCGGCCACCTCCAGCGCGGTCTTATTGAGGTGCAGCTCCTCGACCGCCATCGCGCGCAGCTCGTCGTCGCCGTCCTGCGCCATGAAGGCGAGGCTGTCCGCCTCGGCGCGCAGGCGGCGCACCTCGGCGGCGGCGTGGGCGACGGGCTCGAGCTCGGCATATTCCTTCGAGACCTGGACGAAACGGTCCGACGGCAGGTCGCCGGTCGCCATCATCGCCTGCAGTTCGTCGCGCCGCGCCTCGATCTGCGCGATACGGTCGGCGGGGATGCGCATTAATCCGCTCCCACCGTCACCCCGGCGAAGGCCGGGGTCCACGGAGCCGCACGCTCCGGGCTCGATGCTCTTGCTTCAGACCGTGCCGGGCGGTGGACCCCGGCCTGCGCCGGGGTGACGGAGAGAGTCACTGCCAGGTCTCCGCCAGCTCGCGAAGGAGGGCTTCCACGCGCGCGTGCTCGGGGGCGTCACTCGCGGAGCGACTGTTGGCTACCGGTTTGTCACCGGAACGTCCGATCGACACCAGCACCTTTGCCGGCACCTTTGTCGCCTTGTCGTAGCGCTTCTTGGGCGATCCTGTAGCGATCATATCGGCAGACATGCCATCCGCCCGGAGCCTCCCGAGCACAGCCTGTGCAATGCCCAGCACGTCGTCACGCTCGACAGCGAGGATCACATCCAGCCTGTCCGCCGGCGGCTCCGCAATCAGCATGGCCAGCCGCTCGACTCCCGCCGCCCAGCCGACGCCGGGCGTCGTGGGACCGCCAAGGCTTTCGATCAGTCCGTCATAGCGGCCGCCGGCCAGCACCGTGCCCTGTGCGCCGAGCCGGTCGGTGACGAACTCAAAGGCGGTGTGGCGGTAATAGTCGAGGCCGCGGACCAGCCGCGCGTTGCGGGTCCATTTCACCCCGGCCGCGTCGAGACCGCTGGTCACGCTCTCGAAGAAGGCGCCGGCCTCGCTGGTCAGGAAGTCGTCGATCCCCGGCGCCGCGTCCGCGATCGGGCGGTCGCGCGGGTCCTTGCTGTCGAGGATGCGCAGCGGGTTCTTCTCCAGCCGAGTCAGGCTGTCCTCCGACAGCTCACCACGGTGCTGCTCGAAATGCGCGACCAGCGCCGTGCGCCAGGCGTCGCGCGTCTCGGCATCGCCCAGCGTGTTGAGCTGGAGGGTCACGCCCTCGGCGATGCCCAATTCGTGCAGGAGCTGGTCGGCGAGGGCGAGCAGCTCGACGTCGGCCTGCGGCTCGGCGGCGCCGATCACCTCGGCGTCGATCTGGTGGAACTGGCGGTAGCGGCCTTTCTGCGGGCGCTCGTAGCGGAACACCGGGCCCGACGCGACGAGCTTGAGCGGCGCGTACTGCTGCCAACCCTCGGTCAGGTAGGCGCGGCAGATGCCGGCGGTGAACTCGGGCCTGAGCGTGATCGAATCGCCGCCCTTGTCGGCGAAGGTATACATCTCCTTCGACACGACGTCGGTGGTCTCGCCGATCGAGCGCGCGAAGACCTGCGTGTCTTCGAAGATCGGAATCTCGACGCGCTGGAAGCCGTAGAGCCGCCGCACGTGGTCGAACCTCTCCAGCACGTGCGCGAACCGCCGCTGGTCCTCGCCGAAGATGTCCTGGGTGCCGCGGATGCGGTTGGGAGTGGTGACGCGCGCCATGGGTCGCGCTCTCTATTCGCTCGACCGGTGCGATGCAAAGGTCTTGCAGCTTGAATCCGGCAGGGACGCGGGCTAATTCCCGCCGTCTGCCGGTGGGCGGGTATAGCACAATGGTAGTGCAGCAGCCTTCCAAGCTGCCTTGGACCACGGTTTTCCGCGGGTTTCGCTGCAAAACAGCCCCAGAAAATAGCGTTTCGCATCAATAGCTTGGAAATCGGGTGCAAAACGAAATCACCCCTCCGGAGCCCGACCACATCGACCGGCTGATCGCCTCGCTGGAGGCGAAATGGGATGCCGCGCGTGGCAAGACCGGATGGCCCAGCGAGGTGCAGGAATACGCGGCAGCGGCCTATTGGAGCGTGCCGAAACTGATCGCGGAGATAAGGCGCCTTCGCGCTTGCCAGCGATAGGAACAGATAGCGTACATTCGCCGCCCACGAATCGGAGCTGGCATGGACGCGCCCAAGCGCTTCACCACGATCAAGGACATGGACCGCGCAGGCTTCGACCTGCGGCTCTGGTGCTATGCGTGTCAGCGAGACGCCGTGATCAACGGGATCGTCTGGATGGAGTTCGAGGACCGCGGCCTGCCGCTGGACATCGAGGAGGCCCGCCAGCATTTTCGCTGCTCGCGGTGCGGCGCTCGGGATTGCCTGATCGTGCCCACCAAGCCGCGCGGACCGCGGCCAAAGGATGCGACTGGCATGGCAGTAACCTGGTTCTTCGCCAATCGAGCGGCAGCGAGGAGGCGATGATCCGCCGGCCCAAGCTGATCGAGATAGAGGCCGCGATCGTGCTTGCGCTGACGATCGCGGCCCTGACGTCGCCGTTCTGGAGTTAGAGCGCGTCGCCCAGCTCCTGCTGCACCGCCTGGTGCTCGGCATCGGACTGCGCCTGCGCCGCGGCATAGCGCTGCTTCAGCTGCTCCTGCGTCTCCCCGCCCGTCACGGCGATGAAGCCCTCGTAGAGCCGCTTGGCCGCCTCGCTTGCTTCGCCGACGAACTGGATGGCCTTCAGGATCGTGTCGAGGTCGAACTTCATTGCTTCTCTCCCAAGGCGTTGACCAGGCCAGCTATGGCGCTCCGGGCGCTTTCGACCGCGCTGCGGTAGCTGGCCGCGTTGCCGGCCTCGTAGGCAGCGCGAACCGCCTGCACCGCCGCATAGGCGCGGGTATCGAGCTCGGCCGCGCGCGCGCGATCGGCCGGCGAGAGCAACCCAGCGCGATTCGCGGTGCGGACCGCGAGCACGGCGGACTGATAGGCGAGCTCGACCGAGAGCGCGGCCTGTTCGTCGACCTTGGTCTGATCGGCGACGCTCGCCGGGGCGGGCGGAACGCCGCCCGGCAGATTGCAGGCGCAGAGCGCCAGCCCCGCGCAGAGCGCGAGGACAATTCGGAATCGCATGGGTGTCTCCTTGGTTGTGAGGGAGCCTATTCGGCCGTGCCACTCACCGGCGCTCCCTCGGCGGCGGTGATGCTCTTGGCGAGGTCGCGCGTCGTATCGAGCGCGTGGGTGAGCTGTTCGTCGCGCGCCGCCTCCCGTTCGGCGTCATGCTTGCCGGCGGCATAGGCGAACGCCGCCGCGCCGCCGATCCAGCCGGTGACGATCACGGCCGACGCGAGCGTCAGGAAGCCTTGGCTCTCCCGAAGGTCGGGAATCGCGGCGATCAGCGCGAAGAGGAAGGTCGACTGGAGGAAGAGGCCGAGCCCCAGCCAGCTCCGGAAATCTGCCGGCACCATGCGCTGGATCAACAGCGCGAGCACGTCCCAACCCTTCATGCCCAGCCTCCCGCGGTCGCTGCCGCCTGAAACAGCATCGCGGCGCGCGCGATGATCAGGTCCTTGTCGTGCAGGTTGATGATCGGCCGCGCCGCCGTGAACTGCGCCAGCGTCGCCGGGCCCTTCGCGGGCAGGTAGCGGGCCAGCGTATGGCGGCCCTTCTTGTCCCCGGAGAACCAGCCTTCCGTCATGCCCCGGCGAAGAATGAAGGCGGCGATGTCGGGTCGCATGGCGAGGTCCGGATTGCCGACGAGCTCGCCGGCCTTGATCAGTCCGGCCTGCGTCAGCTCCTCGTCCGCCTTGACGTAATTGCCCTCCCATGTGAGCTGCACATAGCCGCGGCCATACCATGGCCAATAACGGAGGTTCTTCTTCCGCCAGTCCTCGGAAAGCCAATAGGCCTCGCGCACTGGCTGCATCGTCGAGTTGGTCTCGTGATAGGCGGTAGCGAGCGCATAGGCGACGAACGCGATCGGCGTTCCCGCCATCGCCTTCAGGATGTTCGAGCAGCCCTCAACCTCGCCGGCCGAGAGGGTCGGGCCTAGAATGCCCGCGCGGACGCTATCGAAGAACTTCGCTTCGCTGTTCATCATCTTGTCTCCGGGGATTATTCGGCCACCGCCATGGCCGTGATTGGGGCGGCAACGAGGATGCCCTTCTCGGTCGCCTCGGCGTGCTCCATCGCCGCGAGCTCGCCGCGAATGTTGGCCAAGGCCTCCTTCCGGCGCGCCGCGGGGATGTCGAACAGGTGCAGCAGCGAGTGGATCATCATCCGCTGGTTGTTCGAGCGGTGCCGCTCGACGCGAACCTCCGCCTCGTACTTGGCGAGCTTGTCGTCACACCGGCGTCGCTCGTCCGCCAGGTCGCCCTCGGCGCGGTGGACGCGCTCTTCGAGCGAGGTGATGCGCCCCTCCAGCTCCTCGCGGATCGCCTGCCATTCGCGGTCGATCCGCTCTTGCTGCTGGTCGAGGCGCCCCTCGCGCCGCTCCACGCGGCCCGTCATCCAGTTGAGCAGCCAGCGGCCGAGCAGGATGACAAGCGCAAACCCGCCTCCGGCGCCGGCCGCTTGAAAGCCGAGGCCCGCCAGTTTCGACTCAATCAAGGACTGTCTCCCGATGCCCGAGCGCCCCCTGCGCCGGGCATGAAAAAGCCCGCGCGAGGCGGGCGGATGAAGCGGCGGTAGCAAGACGCGATCAGGCTTCCGGCACCGCCTCCTCGGCCGTCAGCGCGGTCAACCTCGCAATCTCGACGTCGAGGAACGACGGCACGTTCTCGAGCACGATCACGACATTGCCGAGCTGCTGCTTGGCGTCTCCATCCGGCAGCGCCTCCATGTGCGCCTTCATCGTGTCGACCAGCGTGGTCACCGCCTCGGCGGCGAGGTCCGCCTTCGCCGCCGTGAGGACGGGCAACACGGCGGCTGCGATCTGCTTCTCGATGGCCTCGCGCTGGGCAATCAGCGCGTCGATCGCTGCGTCAGTCATAGTCATTCTCCCGGTTTCTGCGGCCAGACCACCTGGTCGGGCTCGCACTGTTGAAGCGTGATGTCGCGAAGCGCCTGCCGATAAGGTTGCCAGAGGATCCGCGTTTCCTCCGGTACGTCGGCCAACTGCGTCCAGTCCGTCTCGGCGAGGAGCACGGCTCTATGGCCGCGGACGTCCCCCCAGCTGAGCTGCCAAGGCGGTGCCGCCTCGCGCTCGGCGTCAACGCGGCAATGGCCGCAACGCCACTTGCCGCTCGCGCACTTCGTAAGGGCGAATGCCTCGGTCGGCATGCCGCAGCCGGGACAACGCGCCGCCCGAGCGGGCGTGAAGCCGAGCTTCTGCTCGACATACTCCTTCAGCGTCGTGACGATCATCGTGGCGTCCTCAGGGCGTGATGGTGACCGAGCAGGTTTGCCCGTTCGGCGTCGCGGAGCGGACGCCCGAGCCGGCGCCCGCTCCGGTCCACTGGACACTGTTGATGCCGACGCTCGAACCTCCGCTCGCGCCGAAGTCCGTGGCGCCGTTGGGGATCGTCACCAGCTCGTTGATGTTGAGATATGCGGTGACGACCTCGTTCGCCGCCGTGCCGTACACGTCCTCGGTGGTGCTGAGCGAGCGGACTGCCGTCCACGTGCCGCCGAGCTTGGCATAGATCGTCGCCGTCACCGTGATCGTGGCGACATAGGTCTTCGTCCCGCCATCGAGCACGATATGGGTCGTTCCGGTGTTGCTGGCCGTGCCGACGAAGCGGTATTGCCCGGTCGTCGAATCCTGCGCGGCTCCCTTGCTGATGACCCTCTGCGGGTCCCCTGCGCCGCCGGCCACCATAGGCCCGATATTGTAGCTGCTCGGCGTGGCGGGCACGCTGATCTTGAGGCTGGCGGTGGCGCCCGTGGCAGAGAGGCCCGTCAGCGAGAGCTGATAGGTCTCGCCGGTGTTGAGGGGAGCAAGCCCGACCGTGCTGAAGCTATAGCTCGGCACGCGCCCCGCGTTCGGCCAAGACAGGACCTGCCCATCGGTGACCGGGATCACCGATGGACGCAGGGCCACTTCCCACCCAGCGTCGCCGTTGCCTTGGATGATCTTCCCGCCAGCATAGAGGTTGCCGGCGAGCGCGACATTGCCGTTAGTGATCTTCAGCGCGAGCTGGGCGTTGGTCCCGTCCTCGGTGTTGTAAAGGGCAATCTCTCGCGCGCCGATCGCCACGCTGGAGGCCGTCGTCGGGCCGGATGGGCCGAAAACGACATTCGCAACCCCTGAGTTGGTCGCGCCGACATTGTACAGGGACGAAAGGAAGCGGAAGGTTCTGCCGGTGCCGACAGCCGTGATGCTGTAGAATTCCACCCCGTTCTTGGCGTAGCTGATCGTCCCGCCATTGGCCGCCGAATATTGCACCGAGAAATAGTCATTGGTGTTGTACGACCATGCCGGGTTTGAAGCTTGCAGGCTACCGCTTTGGTACACGGTGAACAGGCCGTTGTTCTGCAAGTAGATGGCGTAATCGATGTTCGCATAGTGGAAGTTGGCCCCGGTGGTGGGAAGGGCCGCATCCGACAATCCGAACATCTGGTAGGTCGTGCTCGCGAGTGGATTGGCCTGTGCATAGGCGCTGCCGGTATAGGTCTCCACACTGGCGAAGCCGTTGTTCCAGTCCGTGTTGGCGCCGCTGCTGCGATAGGCCTGCCGAGCAACGACCGTCGTGCCTGCCGCGACCGCGGTGAACGGCGCGGCAGCCGGCGTGCCGGTGTCTGCCCGGACCGTCAGGAACGCCGCTGCCGCCGACCCGCCGACCGCAGCGTTGACCTGCCAGAATGCGCTCTGTCTGCCGTACATATCGGCCACGGCGCCGGAGAGCGTGCGGACGTCCGCCCAGCTCTGATAGCCTGCAAGCTCCGCATCCGATGCGGGCCGCACGCCCACCCGCACAAAGGTGACGTTGTTGGCGGCGGCGATTGCCCCGGCGCCGCCGAAGACATCCCAGTGCGCCATGCAATAGAGGCGGAACCAGTATGCCGCGGCGGACGACTGGAACAGCTTGCGGAAACGATAGGTCGTGCCTGGCACCCCGGCGCCGACCGTGGCGCCCGTGCTGTCGGGATCGGTGAAGAAGTACAGCTTGTTGTCCTGCGCGCCAACGTTGGCCGAAGTGAATTCGCGGAAGAGGATGCCCGCGCCCGAGAAGGACCCGGCGTTGAGCCTGACGTCCGCCTCGACCACGTACCAGGCGCCGGGAGTGAGCATCCGCGTAGCGCCGTCGCCGACCGTCGTGCTGATATAGGCGTTGCTCGCGGCGGTGGCGCCGATCTGCGCGGCATATCCCAAGCCGTTCTCGCCTGTGGCCCGCGTGAGCGTCCCTCCGTTCGAGAACGCGTAGTCGCCGCTCCAATAGTCGGGCAGTCCGCTGACGACCGACCAACGCGTGAATTTCGGATCGACATTGAGCTGCCCACCGCCAGCGCTGGCGGAGAGCGTCATGCTCGTCAGCGCGGCTGCGGCGCTGCTCGACGCGGAGGCCGCGGAGGTCTGGGCATTGGTGGCCTGCGTCTGCGCATTGCCAGCCGCCGTAGAGGCCGTCTGTGCGCTTTGCGCCGCGCTGGTGGCGCTCGTCCCGGCATTCGTCGCCGAGGTCGACGCGCTCGATGCCGACGTTGCAGCTGCGCTCGCCGAGCCCGCTGCGGCCAGCTCGCTCTCGGCATCGTACAGGTCGAGATAGTTGAGGTCGACCACCGTGCCCGCGGCAGCGGCGCCCCAGTTGAGCAGAGCGACGAGCTGGACGCGCTTGGTCCCCGGAGGGAACTTGGTCCAGGCGTCGTTCCCCTCGCCGGTGACGGTGACGTTGCGCTCCTGCCAGCCCTGCGCTTGGGTGTACAATCCGCCGGTTTCCGCCGCGTACCGGAAGGTGCCGAACCCACCGTGGTCGACCATCGCGCCCGACGCATCCTCGCCAGCAAAGCCGATATAGACCTGAGCGGAATTCGGCCCGACCGTCTGGAAGCGTGCGCGAATGACGTACCGGCGCGCGGTGTTGATCGTGTACCACTTGCGCGAAATGATCTGGGTCGCCGTGCCCGTCTGGGATCGGTAGCATTTGCCGCCGAGCGCGTCGGCCCGAGTGACGACACTGCCGAGCGGCGCCAAGGTTCCGGGGAGGTCTCGCGCCCATCCGTCGAGCCCATTCTGGAAATAGGCGTCGCCGGCATATTGGCGCGCCGTCCCCAGATAGTTCGCCACCACACCGGCGCTGGCTGCTGCCGCCTGCGCCGAACCATCGGCATTGGTGGCCGAGGTGCTGGCCTGGCCGGCGTAGGTCTGCGCGCTGCCGGCGCTGGTCGCGGCGTTCGTGGCGCTCTGTTGAGCCGCCGATGCCTGCTGGCCCGCCGTGGTGGCGCTCGCCGCGGCGTTGCTCGCGGAGGTCGAGGCTGCGCTCGCGCTGGCTGCTGCTGCTTCTCGGGCCGTCACGTCGCGGATGGACAACGTGCGGATGCGAACAGTTGCCGAGTTCCCCGCCCCAGAGGTGTTCGTGCGCAGATACGGGCGAAGCCAGACCGATCCAGCTGGCCAGGCTCCAGCAGTGGCGCTGCCGACGTTGGAGACCATTATGGTCCGAGTGAAAACGCCCGTCGCGGTAATCGGGAAGACGGTGCTCCGATCCAACAGGTCGCCATATGCCGCGCTCAGGCCCCGAACGGCGAGATACATATTGCCGCCACCGCCAGCGAAGCTGACAACCTCATAGGTGGCCGTAACCTCGTAGATTCGCCCTGCTACCGCGGGCACAACACCCTTGTTTGCAAAGTCCAGCAGGGAATTGGCGACGACCGCTTGATAAACCGGTCCAACGCTCGGGTCCGTATAGTTGGACAACAGAGTTGCCGCCGTCGCCGGATTTGCGGTCACGGCGTTGGTGAACGAGGCGTCCGACGCGCTCGAATAGCGATCAGGAAGCAACATCGCCGCGGTAAAAGCGGCACTATCTCGGGCGGTCGCCGCTACCCCCGCGCTGCTCGCGGCGGCGTTCGCCGAACCCGCCGCGTTGCTCTCGCTCGTCGCGGCCTGCGATGCGTAGGTCTGGGCGTTCCCCGCATTGGTCTGTGCGGTCGTGGCGCTGGCCTGAGCCGAGCTCGCGCTCTGGCCCGCCTCGGTCGCCTTGGTGGTGGCGGTCGCGGCCGAGCCTGCCGCCGCCGAGGCCGAGCCCGCCGCGTCGGCCGCCTTGCTGGACGCGAGATTCGCACTCGACAGCGCGGCGGTCTTGGCGTCGTCCGCGGCGGCCCGGGCCGATTGCGCCTGATCGCGCGCCGTTTGCGCGGCGGTCATGTAGGTATTCGCCGCAGCGGCGCTCGCTGCGGCGCTCACCGTGTCACCATAGACCGTGACCAGGTCGTCGACATCGACGCGCAGCTCGTCCAGCTTGACCGGAACCTGTTCCGCCGGAACGCCGCCCGTGGTGCTGCCGTCCGGCTGCTTCACGCCGCCCACATTCGTTCCGGCAGGAGCGCCCACGGTCGCGCCGTCGTCGGGCTTTGGCCGATTGTCCGGATCGTTGTCGACGACGTCCGTCCAGTTCGGCGCCAGCGCCCCCGGCTTGGTCGCCTCCGAGAGGCCCTCGATCGAGAGCGACAGGGTGCTGACGTTCTCCCCGACCTCGATCGAGAAGTCCTTGAAGAAGCCGTAGACGGTGAGGCTGTCGAGGCTCTCGTCGCCGATCCACAGTGACGGCACCGCGCGAACCGACGCGATTCGGTTCGCCACGATGTCGACCGCATCCGTGCGGATCAGCGCGGTCGCCGCCATGCGCTTGGCCCACGCACGAGCGACCACGGTCACCTCGCCGAATTCGTCCGTCTCCTTCCGGCTGAAGTCGATGATTCCGGCAGTCGGGGAGGCTCCGGTCGTGCCGAGCGACACGACGCGGCCGACGAGCAGCGTTCCAACCGCCACCTGCCCCTGCCCGGTGACCGTGACGGTGATCTGCCCGTCCGTCTCCGGGAGATCGAGGAACAGCGCGGCGCCCGAGGCAACGGGTAGCGTTCGATCGTATCCCGGTGCCTGCACCCGCACGGTGCCCGCAACGACGTCGAGCAGCGCGACACTATCGACATCATCGACGTCCAGCGTGATCGCGATGTTGCCCGCCGACGTCGTTGCCGTGCCGACAGCCTGATCGAGCATTGCCCAACGGTTCGTCGGGCCGAGGTCGATCCACTCGCCGGTGCCGGCGGCGGGATCATGGCCGACATTTCCCGCGCTCGCGCTCTCGTAGACGCGGTGGGTGGCCGTGCTGATCACGCGCGCACCCGCGGCGTAGTTGGTGCCGGCCGCCCAGACGGCATAGTCTGCTTCCGGGACCGAGCTGGCCACCAGCATGGCACTGGTCACTTCGACGGGCTGCAACAGCCTCAGGGTAGACGCCGAGCCGTCCGGGGCCGGATCGGCGCCGTCGTCGACGCCGACTTCGGTCTCCGCCAGCCCCTCGACCGTCAGCGTGCAAAAGCTGAGCGGCGGGACGGCGAGGTCAAGCTCGAAGTCCTTGTAGAATCCTTCGATGCTCAGCCATGCGAGGCTATCGTCCGCGATCCAGTGCGCAGCCGTGGCGCGCAGCTGGGCAAGCTGACGCTGGATACCGTCGACGTTCTCGGTGGGTAGAGCGAGCCGAACAGACATGCGCCGCGAGAAACCGCGCTCGACCACGGTCGTAACGCCGAAATCGTCCGTCACCCGGCGGCTATAGTCGATAATGCCGATCGTCGGCGACGCTTCGGTCGTGCCGAGCTCGATCGGCACGCCATTGTTGACGACTACCTTCATGCCGCGATTTCCACAGAGATTGCCTCACCGCCGCTCTGGGCGGTGACGTTGTCGAGCGTCCGCTTGATGGCGCCGGTGTTGCCCGCCGTGGCGGCATGGCCGGCGGTATTCTCGGCGCGCAGCTGGACGAGCTCGTCGCGGAGCTCGTCCAGCTTTGCCGTGAGCGGATCGCTCGCGTTGTCGTTCGAGCTCGTCGCCGCCGCTTGGCTCGTCAGGCCGGCGCTCAGCAACGCCGCGTTCGACGTCGCCGCCGCGCCGTTGCCAAGGCTGTTGATCAGCCCATAGGTCGCTTCGAGGCTCGCGGCGGTCTGCGCGCGGATGCGGTCCAGCTCCTGCCGGCTCGTCGCCGAATTCTCGGCGGCGGTGAGCAGGGCCTGCGACAGCTGCGGCAGGCTCTTGGCAGCATCCATGTCGCCGCCGCGCGCCGCCGAGCTGGCCGCATTGAACTGGCCGAGCAGCGACGCGAACGAGGTCGCGCCGGTCGTGTCCGAGAGGCCACGGATGCGCTTCACCTCGTCCATGATGCTATCGCCGACCGATTGCCACGCCTGTCGCAGCTCGTCCGCCGCCTTGGCGGCCTCCTGCGCGTCCTGAATCGCCCAGATTTGCAGCTGAAGCGCGCGGTTGCTCTCGTCGAGCTTGGCGAGGTCGAGCTGGCGGATGGCCTCGGTGTTGCCCTGCAACTCCAGCAGCTGCCGCTCCAGGTCCTGCCGCTCGCTCAGGATGTCGGCGGCGCTCTTCGCGCCCGCGAGCGAGTTCTGGAGGTCGGCGAAGGCCGGGGCGAGCTGGAGCAGCGTCGCATAGGTCGCCTGCCCGGCGGCGGTCGTCAGGTCCTGCGCCTCGACGAGCTGCCGGAAGCCGGCGAGCGTGGCGGGCATGGTGAGCCCGAGGCTGGCGAAGACGCGCGAGAGCTGCTCGGTCTTCGCGGCGGCCTGTTCCTCCTTCGAGTAATAGGCCTCGAAATAGGCGTTGACCGCATCGTTGAGCGCCGAGACGCTCTCGAACTGATCCGCCAGCCCGAGCTTGGCCGCGATGCTCATCTGCTGCGCGCTGTCGCCGAGAAGGTCGAGCGTGTTGGTCACGGCCTCCAGCGTGGACGCGACGCGCACCAGCGTCTCGAAGGCGCCTTCGCCGACCTTCTGGAACTGGGCGATGCCGGGGAAGGCCGCGTTCGCCATGCCATCCGCCGCGGCACCGAAGATGGCGGTGAGCTTCTCCTGAATCTGGTCGCCGGTGAGGCCCTTCAGGTCGATCTTGCCGATGTTGACGACGAAGCCGTTGAGGCGCGCCTCGATGTCCGACGTGGCGACGCCGAGAGGGCCGGCTGCGGCCTTGATGGCGTCGTTGAACGACCGCAGGATCAGCGTGAACTGGTTTTCCAGCGCCGGGTCCGCGTTGCTGTACTGCGTCGAATAGGAGTGCCCGGTCGTGATGCCCAAGAACTTCTTCGTCTTCTTGATGTCGCTGTAATACTGCGCATCGAAGCCGCCCGAGAGGATGGAGCCGAGCGACTGCGAGCCGCCATACAGGCCGCTTCCGGTGACCTCGGTCTTCGATCCGAACAGCGAGCCGATCAGGCTTCCGATCCCGCCGATGATGCCGCCGATGATCGGAATCTTGCTGAGGATGCCGCCGCCGGTGATGATGCCCTCCAGCAGCTTGCCGGTGGTGTCCTTCGTGAAGCCTTCGGTCACGCCGGCCGAGGCGTTGATGTCGCCGCTGCGGACGAGCACGGCGGCGAAGTTGCCGATCTGGCTGTCGATCGACTTCAGCGACGACGACATTTCCCGCGCATAGCTGTTGGTGAGCGTGTCGACCTCGCGCAGCGCGTCGATCGCGTTCTTCAGGCTCTCGCTCTGCGCGGTCGAATTGCCGAGCACGGTGCCTGTGCCGGTGTTGGCCGGGGTCGGTTTGCTGCCGCCGCCGCCGAACGAGCCGGCGATGGACACGCCGAGCGAGGCGAGCGCCGCGACAGTCGCGGCGCCGGCCGCCAGGTTGAGCGGGAACGGCAGCGACGAAATCGCCTTGACGACCGCCTCCACGGCATGGGCGGCGGTGCGGGCGCCGCTCTTTGCGATCGCGGCGACGGTCTCGGCCGCATCCTGCGCCATCGCGCGGACCGACAGCGCGAACTGGATCGCACGGAAGACCTGTTCGGCGCGCTGGAGCGCCTGATAGCCGCTCGTGCCCTCCTTGAAGAAGCCCTTCGCCGCGGCGGCCATGTCGCCATAGGCATCGACCTGCAACGTGGCCGAGCGGAGCGCGTACAACTGATTCTCTCGATTGATCGCAGCCTCTCGCCCGCCAGCCTCAAGGAGCTTGCGGCGATGCTCGTCGTCGAGACGCTCGCGGTTAGCGTGGAAACTGGCATAGATCGAAGCCACATCGCCGATCGCCTGGCCAACGCCTCCGAAGGCATCGGCCATCCCTTGAGCGGCGGTCTGGACATTCGCCGCGATCAGGTCCCAGCGATCAGCAGTGAACGTTAGAGCGTCGTTCAAGTCACGCTGCGCGTCGGACAGTCGCTCCGTTGCTTCGGCGATCTGCACCTGCTGCGCGATGTACTGGGCGCGGAGCGCCGGGTCGCTGAACTTGGCTTCCGCCTCCTGCGTCGCCCGCAGGGTGGCGAGCGCCCGAAACCGCTCCATGTTCGTGGCGCCGACGAGCCGGAGCTCTTCGCGCAGTTCGGCGAGGCGGTTCGCTCCCGAAGCCATGTCGCGGTTGAACTGGGCAGTCTCGTCGGCCTTGCGCAGGCGCTCGCGCTCGGCGCGCTGGTCCGCGAGCGCCTTCGTAGCGCGGTCCGCCTCGGTCGCCAGTCCCCGCTGCTGGGCCGCCTGAAGCGCTGCCAGGAGAGGAAGGTCTGCGATCTGGTCCTTGACCAGGTCGGCCGCACGCTCTGCGGGGATGGTGCCGGCGGCGACCATGGCGTTGACCACCGCCTGCGCATCGGCTTGGTCGCGCATGGCGGCGGTGCTCTTGGCGGCATCGGAAACGCGCTGGGCGATGGCGAGGCGGATTTGCCGGTCCACCATCGCCTCGATGTCACCGCGCTTCTTGATCGCGTCGGATTCGGCTTTCACGCGCGCCTCGGCGATCAGTGCCGCGGCGCCCGAGACCTTGTACGCATCGGCGAGCGCATAGAGGTTGCGGATTTGGGCCTCGACGGCCTCGGCCTCGCGCGCGAGCTGCGCGGCGTGGCGGTCGGTCTTGGGCTTTTCGGGATCGAGATAGCCCTTGTCCTGCGCCTGCTTCTTGATCCGGTCGCGGGCGTTCTGCTGGGCCTGCTGGATCACCGCGGACGCGCCCTCACCGATATAATCCCTGCCGACAGCCTTGCTGACTTCGTCACGGAAGGTCTTTCCGACCTTGGCCGCGGCTCCGGCGAACTGGTTGTTCACCTTGGCGATCTGCGGCGCATCGAGGCTGGGGAGATGGAGACCGACCTTGTCGAGCACCGTGTTGGCGCCCGCGATGAACGAGTTGATGCCCTCGACCGACTTGCGGATCAGCCAGTTGATCGCCTCGATAGAAGCATTGACGGCGCTGTAGAAAATGTCGCCCATGGCGGCGGGCAGCGTCGACCAGGTGGCTTTGATCGCGTTGTAGCCGCCGACAAATGCGCCGATCACGAAGTTGCTCGACGTCTTCGCAGCCGACACCAGCCACGAGAGCCACTCCTTCATCGTGTCCCACACGGTGGTGACGGCGGGCCCGATGGCGGTCCACAGATTGCGCCCTGCGACCTGAAAAACTGCCTTCGTCGTGTCGCCGAACGTGACCGTCACGTCGTCCAGATTGCGGATTTCCTTCGCCGTGAGGCCGAGCGACGCAGCATACTTCTTCATGTCGGCGCCTTCGTTGGCCGAGCGCTGCATAAGTGCGATGCTGCCCGCAACCGCGGCGGCGGCGGCGGCGATGCCGAGCAGGATGGGATTGGTGACCACGGCCAGGAGTGCGGCCTTCGACACATGGCCGATCGCCGAGGCCATGCCGCGCAGTCCGCCCTCGGCCATCATGCCGACCTGCACCAGCTGCCCGCCCTGCTGGATCAGGACGGTGAGGGGCTTCTGTCCGGTGAGCAGGCCCTGCACCACGTCGGGCACCTGAAGCGCGACCATCTTCAGCGACTGCGCGTTCTTCGTGCCTGCGACGGCCGAGGCATTATGCTGGTCGGTGGCCTGCTTGAGCCGCTGGGTGAGCACCTCCTGCTGCCGGGCATATTCCGCCGGTGCGGTCGCGCCGCTGTGATAGAGGCGCGTGCTCTCTGCTATTTCGGCATTCAGGCGCTTCACCGCGGCATAGAGCGGGTCGGTCGCCATCCGCATCTTTTCGGCGGCGACGGCATCGGCCTCTTGCGCGGCGTGGGACCCGCGCACCATCGCCGCGAGCTCGGCATGCTCGCGGGCGAGACGCTCGGCGGCATTGGCCTCCGCCTGCATAGCGGCAGCTGCCGCCGCGGCGGCGCGCTGCTCCTCCTCGGCGGCGGCCTCGGCCTCGAAGCGCGCGCGGCGCGCGGCGGCGAACTTGGCGTCGTAGAGCGCCTGCTCCTGCGCGCGCAGGCGCGCGGCGAGCTCGGTGAGCCCCTGCTGCTCGGCGGCGAGCGCGGCGGCCTCGACCTTCATCGAGCGGATTTCCTCGCGGGTCTTTCCGAAGGTGGCGGCATCCCGCTCCAGCTGGCGCGACAGCGTTTCACCAGCGCGCTCCACACGGTTCAGCTCGCGGGCGGCGCTCTGGGCTTCTTTGCTCGCGGCGTTTCCGAAGGCGATCATGCTGGCCTTCGCTCCGCCCAGGTCGAGCATGTTGCCGGTCGCGCGCTCGATCTTGGCTGCATCGGCGACGATCTTCGCTTCGGCGCTGTCCATCACGCTCTGGAGCTGGACGAGGGACTCGTAGGAGGCGTCGATCGCGAAACCCACCCCGAGGGTCGGCGTGTCGTCGTCCATGACGTTCCTCCGATACGAAAAAGCCCCGCCGAAGCGGGGCTGGTTGAGATGGCCTGGCGGCCGAGTGAATTTCGCCAATCAGTCGGCGAGAAACTCAGAAGTTGATAATTGGAGCCCGCTCGGGTGCTTTGTTGGCGTCCTCGTAGAAGATCGCCATCCGGTCGATGCGCGCACCATACTTGGCAAACATTAACTTACCGGACTTGAAGCACCAATAGGTGGTCGGATTGGTGAGCTCGGCCCCAGCCGCATTCTTCCAGACGGCATCCTTCGTCTCACATGGCTCACCATATTTCGCGGTGAACGCGCGCAGCAAATCGGAATAGCTGTTGGGATGGGCATCAATGTAAACAGTCGACAACCGGCCGTCGTGGACGGTGACAGAATATCCGACATATACATTCGAGACCTTGGCAAGAGCTTCGACGCACGTGACGTGGGCGCCCTTGCCGCACTTCTTCAACTTCTCCGGCGGCACCGGATCGCCCGCCGTGAAGCCCATGAAATCAAAAGCCTTAAGCTCTTGCGCATGGGTCGGCGATGCGAACAGAAGACCAATAGCCAAGGCGATTGCGCGCATATCGAATCCTTCACGAGGATGCGACGATACACGCACGATCAGCCGAGCACCATGCGCAGCTTCGCCTCGGCGACGTCCAGCTCGCGCTGGGTGACCTCGGCGCGCCACGGCGGCGGACAGCTTTCGTTCTCCGCTCGCCGGCCCTCCGCGATGTACGCGAGGGAAAGCTGGCGGATCACCCGCGCTTCCCATGGCGGGAGGTCGACGCGAGTGCGTCTGCACCATGCGTCAATCTCCCGCCAGGTGAGCGGCGCGGGGCCCATGCCGGTCGTCTCGGTGATGCCGATTTCGATCAGCCGGGCGATGATGTGCGGCGCGGGGTTCGGCGGCATCTTGGGGGTGATGCCGTCCTTCTTCATCTGGTCGAGGCGGCTGATCTTCGCCCCGTCCGCGTTCTTCGCACGCCGCGACCCTTCAGGCGGCTTGGGCGTGGCATGGAGCCACGCCATCTGCCGCACGAAAAGCGTTAGTTCCCGGCCGAGCCGGGTTTGAAGTTTCCCCAGTCGGCCACGAACTTCGTCACCTGCTTGGCGATAAACCCGAGCTTCTGGTCGCGATAGACCGCCTCGAACAGCTTGGCGCCCTGCGCGTCGCCCGCGGGCGGATAGCTGAAGTTGTTGAAGGCCACGGTGATCGCGGCCAGGTCCTCGGCGGTCTCGCGCAGCCGATCCTCGAAGGGCGGCATGGTGATCTTGCCGTCATTGTCCTGCATGCGCTTCACGGCGCGGGCGGACTGGCGGGCCTCGACGACGCCATAGGCGTCGCTGCCGGGGCCGTGGATGATGATCTGCACGGGCAGCTGGCGCTCCGCGTCCGCATAGAGCGGTTCGCCGGCCGCGTTCTTGACGTGGATGACGGCGGTATCGTCCACCGCCTGCGTCGTGATGTCGAAAACACTGGTCTTCATGATCTTACCTCGCGGGTTGCACTGACCCGCCCCGCACCCGCGCTAGCGGAGCGAGCCAGTGCATAGGATTGCCGGCGGCGCGGGCGCCGGATGGAAGGATCAGGCCGCCGGGATTTTCACGACCTCGGTGCAAATCTCGATGGTCGAGGCCGCGGTGATCACGGTGTCGGCGCTGTCGATCGTCTCCGGAGCGCCGAACACGCGCGCGCCGAAGCCGCGCTTGTCGCCGGTCGGATAGGTGGCGACGAAGTAATAGAGCTTCGAGGTCGTGTCCGCCGCCGCGGTGCGCAGCAGAATCTGCCCCGCATCCTCGTCGTCGTAGGCCATGCTGGGCTGAAGCGAGCCGTAATCCGCCGAGCCCTTGTGCTTGTCCTTGGGACCCTTGAGGGGCTGGAATTCGACCTTGGCGAACGACGCGCCGATCGCGCCGATCTTGTCGATGCCGCCGATTTCGGTGGCGGCGAGGGCCCCGTAGCCGGCGGCGTCCTGAGTGGCCGGCGGGGTGGCCGAGATGGCGAGCGTCGAGCCCGCCGCAGTCGTGGAACCCATTTCAATCTCCTATGGTGGCGAGCCGGCGATGCCGACGATGGTCCGCCCGTTTGCCGGGCCGGAGGGCTTACGCCTTGGCGGGCGTGGTGGCGGTGGCGGGTTCGGCCGCCTTGGGCGCCTTGTCGCCGACGAGACCGGCGGCCTCGTAGTTGGCATAGACACCGGCGGGCAGCTCGACGGGCTTGCCGCTCTCGAAGCGCTCGCCGGTGCCGGCGTCCTTGAAATTCCTCTGGGCAAAGCCCTTCTTCTTTGCGTCGCTCACGGTCTTCTCCTCGTGCTAGGCGTCGAAACTGACGCGGAAATCTTGGGTCTGCTCGAAGCTGTTGCCGGGTCCGTCCAGGTCGGGGCCGGTGCCGGCGGTGAGGATCGAGACGCGCTTGCCGCCGCCCACGTCGCCGGTGCGGCCCGCGCATATCGTCCGCACGAGCTCGATTATGGCGAGCTGCTCGCGCCAGCTGGCCGCGCGCACGGTCACCGCCACGCGGTCGGTCCTGCGGTTCGTCGCACCACGCTTCAGGGGCTGGCGGTCAATGACGCTGACGGTGCGGACCAGCAGCGCCGGAAGCGTGATGTCCTCCGGCAACCGCCCGCCCTTGATCTGGGCGGCGGGCACGACGACGCCGAGCGCCGCGCTGGCGCGCAGCAGCTCGCCGACGATGCTGGCACCGGTCATTCGGACTGCTCCTCGGGTTCGGCGGTCGCGATGATCCCTGACCGGGTGACGCGGCTGTTGATGTAGCTCTGGGCCGCGGCGATGGCCTCGCTCTCCTTGATGTCGAGCGCCGGGCGAAAGGCGGGGTGCGCGCGGGCGCCAGGGTGAAAGACCGTGCTGCCGACGAAGGCGCCATTGATCACGAGCGAGCCGGCCTTGCCCTTCTGCATCTCGTTGATGCGCTTGACGCTGCGGCCCTCCCGCTGCGCGTCGTCGACGGTGATGAAGTGCGGCGCGGTGCCGTATTCGAGCCAGGTGCCGACCGACCGCGCCCAGCCGGGCTTGAGGTCGATCCGGACGACGATCCGGCCGTCGCTCGCCTTCGTGCGGGTGCGGAGGCCTTCGCGGACCTCCTCCGATGGCGTGCGCTCCTTGATTTCCTCTGAAATCACCTTGGCGCCCGCGCGACCAGCGCCGCGCAGGACCTTGTCCATCTTCGCGGGCACCTGCGCGATGAAGTCGCGGACCTCGCGCTTCCCCGTCACGGTCGGCATCAGGCCGGGTTCCCACGGGGCATGTACTCGGCGACAACGAATTCGAGCGCCTCGCGGCGGCCGAGCTCCGCCGGGCCCGAGATGATGTACATCTCGCGATCACCGAGGACGAAGCGCATGTTCGACGTGATGCCGGTGCGGAAGCGGATGCGGACGCGCGCGGGCCGCATCATGTTGGTGAAGCCTTCACCGAGATTCTCGCCACGGCTCGGCAGATTGTCCTGCACGTTCGCCCAGACCTTGGCGACCTCCGCCCAGTTGCCCGCGCCGGCGCCGTCGAAGGAGTCGTCGGCAACCGGGCGCTGGATCGAAATGCGCCGATCGAAGCGGCCAGCCCCGAACGCCATCACCGGAAGACCCGGAACGGCGTCAGCAGCGCCTCGACCGTGGTCGACATGGGCACGGCGATGGCGGCGGCGCTGGGACCGGTGATCACGCCCTCGCGGTTCGCGTAGAGGTCGCCGACCATCAACAGGATGGCGGCGGTGATCGCGGGCGGCAGTTCCTCGTAGCCGGCGCGGTAGCGGATGCGGATCGCCTCGCGCTGCACGCGCGTGGTCGGCCAGGTCTGCCCGAACGCGAGCGCGATTTCGTCGCCGAGCAGTTCATAGGCGGCGGGATCGACAGTCTGCTCGCCGCCAGCGCTGCCGATATACTTGACCGACAGGACTTCGATCACCGGGGCATAGGGGAGCCGAATATCGCAGCGGCAGGCGGGATAGGAGAAGTGGTCGAGCCGCAGCTCCAGCGTCTGCACGCCGAGCGAGCGACCAAGCCAGCCCTGCGGACCGTCGATATGGTTGGTGACCGCGGCCACCATGCCGGTGATCAGCGCGTCGTCGTCGTTGCCGTCGATCCTCAGATGCTGCTTGGCTTTTTCGAGCGTAACCACCGGGTCTGCCGGCGGCGTGACGACGACGACGCGCATAGCTCAGGCTTCCTTGTTCTCGGGAGCCGGGGCCATCTTGTTCTGGTGCTCGGCGGCCTGCTTGGCCGCGGCGACCTCTTCGTCGGTCGCGACACGCACCAGACCCTGCTTTTCCAGCGCCTTGAAGCGATCGTTGGTGACGTCGAGCAGCACGCGCCCCTTGGGTGCGAAGCCGTCGTCGCCCGAATGGGCGACCAGCGTATAGGCGTTCTTCATGGTTCACCTCGCGAGGAAGGCGGGGCGCCCGCAGGCGCCCCGCGTGGAGAGGATCAGGCGCCCTCGACCGGGAGGTCGATCAGCTCGCCCTTGACCATCGCCGCGGCGCGGCGGATCGCCAGCGCGAGTCGCTTCTCGCCCCGCACCGTCAGCATGTTCTTGATGAAGTTGTCGCGGTCCTGATCGGAGATGCGGACCTCGGTCTCCATCCGGTCGAAAATCTGCGCGGCCATCTTGAACGCGCCGACCATGAAGTTGCTGACGCCGATGCGCTTGGTGGAGACCACCGGGCGGCCCCAGAGGACCGGACCGGCGATGCCGGTCGGGTTGGCGAAGATGTACGCGCCGTCGACCGTCTTGGTGAGCTCGATGCTCGCCCAGTCGGTCGGGTGCAGAATCTGGCCGTCCGGTGCATAGTCGGCGAGCTCGACCTGAAGGATGGCGAGACGCAGCTGATCGATGCGGGTGAGGCCGGCAATCTCGATCGGCGCCGCATAGGCCGTCGCCGCCGGATAGAGCCCGGACAGGTTCTGGCCGACGCCGTCGCCCATGAGGAGCTGCTCGTCCTCCTTGTCGTCGAGCCCGTAGCGGAGCTCGCCGTCGATCAGCGATTCGAGCTGCGGAATGTCGTCCATCGCCTGGCGCGACGCGGGCACCCAATGCGCGATGGTGCGCACCGGCGCCGTTGCCTCCTCCCAGGCATAGTTCGACTCGGGCTTCTGCGCGCCTTCGGCGACGGGCGCTGCGTTGTTCACGCGAGCGACCTGGCGCGCATATTCGATCATGTTCGACGCGGTGCGGCCCGGCGTCAGGAGGCTGCGCACGCGCGGCTGCTGACGAGGAATGCCGATAATCTCCGGCCGACGATCGGTCGTGATCAAGGCACCGCCCGAGCCCACGGCGCTGGTGACCGCCTTGATCTGCATCGAGACGCTGCCGATCGCGCCCTTCTCGATGTACTCCTTCAGGTCGGCATGCTCGCCGACCAGCTGGCCGAGGCTCTTGCGGCCCTGCTCTTCGCGGTCGCCGTTGCGGCCCTGCGCGAACTTCTGCGCGAGGTCCGTGATTTCGCCGCGCAGCTCCGTCAGCTTGACGAGGGCCTCGTCGGCGCTCTTCTTCGCCTCGGTCGTGGCGTCCTCGCCCGCCTTGGCCTTCTTCTCGAAGTCCTCGGCGAACTTCTTCACCGTGTCGAGGGTCTCCTTGAGCTCGCGCTCGATGGTCTTCTCGTCGCGCGGCTGATTGCCGTCCTTGCGGCCGAATTCGCGGATGCGCGACATATTCTCCTGCGCGGCCGAGGCGGCATCCGCCGAGGACGCAACGAGGGCGGGCGACGCGGCGAGGGCCGCGCCAGCGATCAACTTCGTCATTTCGATTTCCTTCAGAGTTGGGGCAGGCGGAAGCCGGCCAGGGTGTCACGAAGGGCCTTCAGGCCCTCACTCGGCGCCGGATCGCCCTCGGACTCGCTCCGGAGCAAATGCGCGAGGCCGCGGCTGGCGACGCCTGCGGCCTGCGTCTTCGAGAAACCTGCCTCGCGCAGGAGCTTCTCGAATTCGGGGAGGGTGGGGAGCTGGCCGTGTGCCAGCTTGAACTTGACCGCCTCGACGCGCGCGTCGTCATTGGCCGGGAACGTGACGAGGCTGATTTCGACCAGGTCGAGCTTGGTAAGCGTGCGGATGCCCGTCTTCTCGTCATACGACGATTCGCGCACCCAATAGCCGATGGAGAGGCCGGTCACCGTGCGGGCCTTCATGTGCGCATAGGCGCGCTTCTCCATCGACCCGGCTTCGAGCAGGATTTGCCCGTCGCCCCAGAGGCCGTGCTCGTCCTCCTTCAGGTTCGACCAGGCGCCGATGGGCTCGCTCGACCGGTGCTGCCAGAGGACCGGCACGGGCCGCCCCTTGGCGGCGATTTCGGCGAGGCTCTCGGTGAAGGCGCCCTTGGCGACGACCTCCTGATAGCTGTCGACGACGTCCCAGACCGAGCCGTAGCCCGAGAAGGTGCCGTCCTCGTTCACGGACTTCACCTCGAAGTCGAAGTCGCGCACCTTCAGCGCGCCAGCGCCCGCATGCTTGCGGCGGAATTCCCGCGTCACCATCGTCAGTCCTCCAGTGCCGGGCCGCCATTGTGCCCGAGCATTGATTTCACCTTCGCCGCGATCATCGCCTCAAGGTCGCCTTCTTGGACGCCGAGCATCCCCAGCAGCGCGGACCGCAGCTGCTGCTCGGACGAAGCGGCCCCTGCCTCGCCGAGCTGGTCGAGCCGGACGAGGTTGGACTGCACCGTCAGGAAATCGCCGCCGGGGCGATGGTCGAGGTTTTCACGCGACCGCATCTCGTTGCGGTCCATCACGCCATTCTGCCCGAAGGCCGAATAGAGAGCGGCCCGGCCCGCGCTGTCCGTCGCCATGACGGCCTCGCGGTTGAATTCCGGATAGACGAGCTTGCGCTCGCCCGCCGGCAGCAGCTGCTTCTTCGCCGCCTGCTCGATCTTGCGGAGCAGCGGATTGAGGCGGAGCGTCTGCCAGCCAAGCAGCAACTGCTCGATGCCGCTGCCCCACATGGTCTGCCCCTGCGCGGCGTGGCCGATCAGGATCGGCAACATACCAAACCAGCGGCAGACTTCCTCGACGCTCCAGCGGCGGCTGAGGAGGAGCTCGGCGTCCTCCGGCTTCATCTCCAGCGGCACGAACTTGAGCCCGCGCTCCAGCGGCATGATCTTGCCGGCGCTGTCGGGGCCGGTGAACTTCGCGAAAATGTCGACCAGGTCGGAGCGCTGATCCTTCGAGAGCTTGGTCTCGTTGGTCTCCATGAAGCCCGAATTGTGCAGGCCGCGCCGGAATAGGCCGTTGGCCGTGCGATCGGCGGCGAGCGCGGTGCTGAACGTCCGCCGCCCGAATTCGATCGGCGAGAGGCCAACGTCGCCGCCGAACGTCATGCCGCGGAGGTGGAACACCTTTTCCGCTGGCAACTCCTCCAGCTTGCCGCGATCATAGTAGCGGTAGAACCGTTCGCCGGTATCGCGGCGGCACGTGGTGGTCAGGTCGGGCCGCAGCGGCGTCAGCGCAGCGACGCGCTGGCCGACGCTGGTCTTCTCGGCGTAGGCGTTGCCATAGAGGTCCAGCGCGGCGACCTGTCCCGCCCAGAATTCGCCCGGCGTCTGATCGGCGTTCGGCTCCTCGTGGAGGAGGTCGTAGAGCCAATGGTCCGAGCGCTCCTTGCGCCCGCCGCCCGCGACCTTGCTGAAGACGCCGGTGCCCATGGAACCGATCAGCTCGGACTTCAGCGCGATGCACGCCCACGCCGTGGCGAGGCCGAGGGTCGAGCGTTCGTCGACGCGCTCGGAGGCGAGCGCAGCTCCGGTTTCGATGCGGACGCGCGTCGGCTCGTCCTCCGGGGCCCCGCTGAGCTTGGCGGACTGTTGCCCGGTCACATAAGACCACGCGCCGGATAGCCAACTCATTACGCGGCCTCCTTCATCGCTGCGATGAAGTCGTCCACGCCCGTCTCCTCTTCAGCTGACATGGCGACGGCGAGGCACATGATTGCCGCGACGACGCCGTCGATCTTCTCCGCGCTCCGCTTCTTCGCGGGCATGAAATTCAGGTTTTCGTCGAACCGGACGACGGTGTTCTTCGCCATCCAGCGCAGGATGGGATGCCATCCGTGATCGAGCAGGCCCGCATAGACCAAGCGCTCGAAGGCTTTGGTCGGCTCGCCCAGCGACGGGATGCCCTGCCGCACCTCCAGCTGGAGCTCGGGGTCCATGCCATCGGCCTGAAGGTCGGCCATCAACTTCCGTGCGTTCCACGGGTCGAAGCCGGTCCCGAGGACCTCGAAATCATCCAGCGCGTCGAGCAGGGCCTTCTGCACGAAGTTCTGATCGACGAAGTTGCCCGGCGTCGTCTTCATCGCACCGGCGGCGACCCAGTCGTCGTAGGGCACGCGGTCATTCTTGACCCGCTCGGCCATGGTGTCCTCGGGCACCCAGAACCGGCAGACCACCGTCCACTGCTTTTCGTCGCCCTCGGGCGGGAACAGCAGCACTAGCGCCGTGACGTCTTGCGTCGAGGACACGTCGACTGCGGCGTAGCAGCGCCGGCCCTTCATGCGCTGCCAGGCCGTTTCCCAGCCCTTCCGGTCGGAAGAGCAGGCGTCGTAGGCCTTCATGTTCAGCCAGCGGACGACGGTGTCGACCCACTGGTTGAGGTGGTAGCACTTGAAATGGGCCTGAGCCCTCGGGTTGTCCTTCGCAATGGCCGCCTCGCGACGCAGGAACTGCATCGTCGGCGACAAGCCGAGGGACGGGTTCGCCAGCGCCCAGACCGATTCGTCGTCCCACGCCGCATCGGCGGGAGCGGCGAACAGGACGACCAGCGTCGACGGGTCGTTGATCCGGCCCTCGATGATGCCGAGGCTCTCGTCCCACAGCGTCATGCCGGTGACGTTCGACTTCAGGCCGGCGGTCGAGGCGTAGAGCTCGATGGGCTGGAGCCGCGCGCCGGTGCCCTGCCGCAGCGTCGTCTCGACGGTGCGGCTGCGCCATTCGTGCATCTCATCGCCGACGATGACGGTCGGCGACTTGCCGTGCTTGCCTGCCTCGGCGCCGGTGACGACCTCGAACAGGGCGCCGCACGGCTTGAGGTAGATCGTCTTCTTGTGGGGCTGGATGTCCGACGCCAGGCGCGGCTCCAGCGCGACCATCGCCTTCATCTTGTTGAAGACGGTGAACGCCTGCTTCTCGTCGCGGGCGAACACGAAGCCCTGCCCGCCGACGACACCCTCGATCGCCCAGAACAGCAAGGCGAGGGCCGAGAGGAACTCGGACTTCCCGTTCTTGCGCGGCACCCACAGCAGCAGCCGCCGGAAGAGGCGGACGTGCAGGAGCTGCGGCGCTCCGGTGTCGGGGTCGAGGACCTCGACCGGGATTTTCCATCCGACCAGCAGCCGGACAATAATCTCCTGCCATGCAACGAGCCGGAACGGCTTGCCCGCGAACCGGTCTTCCGTCAGCCGGAAGACCTTCGGCCAGAGCTCGACGACCTTGTCGGCCTTGGCGTGGTCGAACCACGCGCCGGCCACCTCCGCCGCACGCTTCCAGGCGAGACGAGCCCATTCGTAAATCGGCTCGTCGGCCCGGCACGCGAGCCACTCGGGCAGACCCTCTATCGAGCCCGTCTTTGCGGCCATGCTAGTTCAGAGTCGGCGGCGCCGAGTCCATTCGATCCATGGCGCCGATCAGACTGCCGCTATCGGCTTGCGTCTCGGCGCTCGGTTCGGCGTCCGCCTTCTGCGGCTGCTCGCGATCGAACAGGCCGGGGTTGGCCGCGAAGGCGACAGCCTGCTCGCGGAAGAGCGAATACTCGTCCGAGGGCGTCAGGCCGAAGCGCTCCGACAGCTTCATCACCAGGTCGAAGGCCTTGTCGCGGATCGCGACGATAGGGCGCGTGCGCTCCATCATCCCGCCGGCCACGGTCTTCACCCGCTGGGTGAGGCCGTTCGCCTTGATGTCCTCGTTGGCGATCACCCACTCGGCGAAGTAGACGCAGAACATCGCGAACATTGGACGGTGCTGCGGCTGCAACCGCTGGGTCGCGCGGAGCCTCGGCGCGAGGTCGCGCCACACTGCGACCGCAGCAGCCGTCGCCGGGCCCTCTTCGATGATCGCGGGCGGCGCCAGCGGATCGCCGGTGGTCGGCGCCTGCGCCAACAGACCGGCGATCCGGTCGGCCTCGTCGATCCGCTTTTGCACCGCCGACTTCCGCCGACCGGGGTTGCCCTTGGCCTGTTGAAGGCCGGGCGCGTCGGGCTTCCGACCTCGCATTTCGCACCTCCAACAAAAAAAGTTTTGCGCAATTCTGCGCCGGAAATCTCGGGGCTGCGGACCGGTCTACCCCTCGGGAGGGCCCTGACTTTCGACCCCCCCCACCCCCATGGGGGCGCGGCCCAGCTGGCGGGCGAGCTCGTCGAGCGCGCGGCGCCCGAGCTGCTCGACCCGCTGCTTGAACCCAGCATGACAGGGCTCGCAGGCCGACACCCACCACTCGACCCGCCAGAACACGCCCCGAAAGCGACGGTGCGGATACAGGTGGTCGACCAGCGTCGCCGCCGTGATCCGCTCCTCCAGCTGGCAATAGGCGCAGAGCGGATGCGCGAGCAGATGCGCCTCACGCGCAGCCTGCCACCGCCGATCATAACCCCGCGATGCCGCGCTTCCCCGCTCGCGATCGTACTCGCCAGCCTTGGGCTGGCCGCGCGGGCGGAGGGTTCTGGGCTTGGACGGCATGGCCTGAAAACGCCAAAGGGCGGCGAGGCCGAAGCCGCGCCGCCCTTTGGCAGGAGGGGGAGCATGAAGCGCTACGCCGTACCCGAAGGCCCGTCCCAGCGTGACAAGAAATAGACCGAAAACACCCGATATGTGGACATGGAAAATCTCACGCGCCGCACTTTTCTGGGGTTGACACGCTCGGCGGTGGATTTCCGCCATTCAGCCGCGCCGCGATGTCAGCGATAGCCCTTCCGTAACGTTTACGCAGGCCATGGACGCCATGCTTCAGGCCCATCTGCTTCAGCAGGTAGGTCCAAGGCACCTCACGCGCACCGCGAGCGAGCTGGACAACGACGAGACCGACAACCTTGCGGTCGTCGGGGGCGATGGCGTCCACCCAACCGAACGCCTCGTCCATCTCGGCCACGTCGCGGCGGGTGAGCGCCGCCGGTCGGATTTCCACGTCCGAGCTGCTGAGGTCGCCACCGCGGGCATCATAGTCACCGGCGGCCTGCTCGCGCGTAATCTCCGGCCAGGTGGAGCGGACGCGCTGCCATCCCCGTTCGCGGTCGGGATTGCGCCAGCAGGTAATCATCGCCTCGACGAGACGGTCCTGCACCGCCTCGAACGTCCATGCCAGGGCGGGAAGGGAGGCCCCTTCCACTGGAACCGCCTGCTGCTGCGCCTGTCCTTCCATATTCTCGCTGCCTTTCATCGTTCAAACCCTTGGATTTCTTCGGTTTCTATTGGTGCCTGATCTAGCGATCAGGAAGATTGGAAAGGTTGGAAGGGTAAAATGGGGTGATGATCGTGCGCGCGCCTGCGCGCCCGCGCCTGCGCATGTGTGGCGGGACCGAGCAAAGCCCTTCCAACACTTCCAAACCCGCAGAAAACCGCCATTTCACGCTTCCAACTGCCCCTTCCACATGGAACCCCGATCCCTTCCAATCAGAGCGGTTCGTCGTCGTCATCGGGATAGGACGGGCGCGCATCCGGCTCCTGATCGTCGTCCGAGGTGCGGATCGCGTCGGCATAGTCCTCGACGGTCTTCACCATTTCGAGGTCCAGCCACTGCATCCCGTTCGACCGCATCGTCTCGTACCCGCGGTCCTCCATCGCCTTGGTGAAGCCCACCTGTTGCCACTCGGCCGCGCCGTTGGCCTTCACCCACGCATTGAAGAGCTTGAACAGCACGGACGACTTCGAGCGGGCGCCGCTCTGGTCGCGCGTACATTCGGCCAGGAAGCGGCCGAGCTGGTCGCTCTGCTCGCGATACTTCGCCGTCGCGGCCTTCACGGTGTCAGGCTCGATCAGGCCCTCCATCTTCCAGTCGACGAGCCCCTCCAGCAGCCGGTTCAGCAGCCCCGAGGCCTCCGCCTTCAGCTTCTCCGGGAGCTTCTTGTCGACCTCCTCGGCGGGAATCTGGACGTCCCACGGCACCAGCATCACGCGGCGCCAGATGCCGTCATCGTGCCCGGTGATTTTTGGCTTGTGGTTGCCCGAGACGGTGACCTTGAAGCTCGGCAGGAAGGTGAAGAACCCCTTGTTGAGGTGCCGCGCCGTGATTTCCTCGCCGCCGGTGATCAGCTTGATCAGCGCCTCGGCCAGCTTGGCGCCCTTCTCCGGCTCGGAGGTGCGCAGGAAGCGGATGCCGGGCAGGCGGGCAAGGTCCGGCGTGGCATCGCCGCCCTTGCGCCCCCGGCCTTGGTCAAGGAACGTCTCGATGCCGACCGAGCCGCCATAGTCGCCCGCGACATGCGCCCAGGCATCGACCATGGTCGATTTGCCGTTGCGGCCCTTGCCGTGGAAGAACGCCAGCTTCTGCTCGCCGATGTCGCCGGTAAGGCTGAGCCCGCCCCACTGGTGCAGGAAGCGCCGCATCTTCTCGTCCGGCTGCACCCGTTCGAGGAAGGCGTCATAGTTCTCGCACGTCGCGTTCGGATCGTAGATCACGTTGGCGATCTTGCTGATCAGGTCCTCGGGCCGATGCGGATCGAGCCGCATCACCGCCTTGTTGCCGTCGAGGCCGATGCGCAGCGTGCCGTTCAGCACGTTGATCGACATGCGGTCGCGATCCATGGCGTCCGCGCGGATTGCGAGCTCGCCGAACGCCTTCGCCAGGTTGGCGATGCAGCCGAGCCGGCCATTGCCCTCGCTGGCCGTGGCGTGCTTCGCCAGCAGCTCGCTATAGAGGATCGGCTCGCGGTTATCGCCGCTGCCCCGCCACCCCGCGATGAAGTCCAGGCACGTCGGATCATCGGGGCTTTCCTCCCGCAGCCCGCTTTCGCGCACGAGGATGGCCTCGTTGCGGATCGCGCGGACCGTGGCGAAAACCGCGAGGCTCACCGGCCCCGGCACCTTGTCCTTCTCCTCGGACAGCAACGACCAGCGCCGCCCGTCCCAAATGAACCAGCCCAGCTCGTTGCAGAAGCGGAAGCGCCAGCCATGCCGCGCGCGGAACCGCTCGGCGTTGCCGAGGTCGGTCAAGGGGAAAGCCGAGCATTCGCGGTCGAGCTCGTCGTCGGGCTCGGCGTCGATCCGCCCCCGCCCCCCCGCATAGATGGGGTCGTCGGCGACGTTTCCGGATTGGAAGGCCGCGTCGGGCTCGACATCCTCGTCGGCCGACGCTCCCCGCGGCCATCGGTCGGCATCGTCGGAATAGGCCTCGATCGGCGCGGAAGCGCGCGGCGGCGAAGAGGACCGTCCGCCGCTCGACCGCGCGCCGATGGTCGAAAGGTCACGCGGCTTCGCCATGCCGTTCGTGAGGCCGTTCTCGATCGCCGTGGCGTGCTGCTGATAGGCGGCGGGATCGAACCCGCGCACGACGTCGAGCAACGCGGCGCGCACGACCGATTCGGAGAGCGCACCAGCCCCAACGAGCTGCCCAAGGTTGAACGCCGCGGAATAGGCGCCTTGGTTGCGACCGCCATAGCGGCCGCCGCCCTTTGGCGTTGTCTCCAGCTCGCGGACCTCTTCGTCGAGGGCGCGGAGGGCGTAGCTCCGGTGCGCCTGGTCGAGGTCGACGGCGAAACGCGGTTCGTGGCGCGGAGCCGGCGGCATGGAGGCCGGCGACGCCTTCTGCACCGGCGACCGCAGGATGCGGACAAGTTCGTCCGGCATGTCCGCGATCGGCGCGTCGGCGTCGTCGCGCAACCAGCGATACGGTCGAGGCCCGCCGTCAGCGAGATACTCGCTCGGCGGCATGATCACGTATCCGCCCTGTCCGCGCACGTCCACGTGCTTGGGCAGGTTGCCGCGGTTCCCGATCGGCTCGCCCGCGGGCATGTGGAAATAGAGGTGGACGCCCCCCGACTGGGTGCGCACCGCCAGCGTCGGCGGCAGGACGCAGCCCATCTGCTCCTCCAGGGCGGCCTTCAGCTCGGCCAGCGTCCATTCCCGCTCGGTGATCACGCCGTCGCCGTCGACTTCCTCGTCAACGCGCGGATCGAAGTCGAGCACCAGCAGACCGGCCTCGCCGACCGACATGCCGATCATCGCGTCAGGCCACTTGCGCCACCACTGGCGGATAAGCGCCTCGTCGGTCGTGGCCTTGGTCACGCCGCCGCTGCCCTTGATCGGCTCGCCGGTCACCGGGTCCTTGTCGCGCGGCAACAGGGGGCGCTTGGTCTTGGCGCTGCACGGAAAGACGGGCCAGCCCCGGCGCGCGAAATGGATCGCCGCGTCTTCCAGCGACGTGAATGTTACGGGCGAAGCCACGGCAGGAACCCCTCGAATGAAATGCGGTGGCAGACGGGTTTAAGTGACCCGGCCCGAGGGCCTGTCGGTTAGCCTCTGGGGTGCCTGCCAGCCCCCGGTTGAGAGTCTCTAGAAGGGCACGTCATCGTCCAGGTCGTCGGGGAACCCACCGCCGAAGCCGCCCCCGGCACCCCCGCCGAAATCCCCACCGCCAGCGGAACCGCCGCCCGAGTTGCCGCCGCCACGATCGCTGCGACCGCCGTCGCGCTGGCCGCCGGGATCGCCGAGCAGCACGAGCTGGGCATGGAAGCCCTGAAGCACGACCTCGGTCGAATAGCGGTCGGCGCCGGACTGGTCCTGCCACTTGCGGGTCTGGAGCTGGCCCTCGATGTAGACCTTGCTGCCCTTGCGCAGGTAGCGCTCGGCAACGTTCGCCAGGCCCTCCGAGAATATCTTGACCGTATGCCACTCGGTGCGCTCGCGGCGCTCGCCGGTCTGCCGATCCTTCCAGCTCTCGGACGTGGCGATGCGCATCTCGACCACCTTCCCGCCGTTCTGGAAAGACCGCGATTCCGGATCGCGCCCCAGATTGCCGACGAGGATCACCTTGTTGACGCTGCTCATTGGAACGACACTCCAAGGGTTTTGAGCTTCATCTCCGCTTCCCCCCGGAGAACATTGAGGACGATGACCCGCTCACGCGGACCGAGCTCGTGAGAGCCGAACCTTGCGGACTTAATAGTCAGAGTATCCTCCTCGCCCGGCTTCGATCTTGCCTGTTCACACTCAACGAAATTTAGAGTGTGGATGGCCTGCATTGCCTCGCGGACCTGATCGGGTGTCATGGCTTCTTCTTCTCCAGAGCTGGTTTGATTTTTGGGCGAGGCCGTTCGTTGCGACCGCACATTCTGCACCAGCGACAAACGTCGGTGCTTTTCTTCACGCGCCGCTCGAAATGACGGTCGGCGCCGACGAAGACATGGGCGAGATGGACCGAGCTGCCGGCGGCGACCGCCGCGCGCACAAGGCGCGATCCGGTGCCCTTCAAATGCTCCTCGATCCGCGAGGCGACGTCCTCCTGATCGGTCCACCCGACATAATGCCGCGCGTGCTGGAGCGGCGGATCGAAGTGCAGGACATAGACCGCGCTCACAGCCAGCCCTCCTGTTTCGCCCGTTCCTCGACCTGGTCGACCGCGAGCTTCACCGCGGCGCCGAGACCATCGGGCCCGACATAGGCCTCCGCCCACACGCGCTGGGCATTCGGGAAGAACATGGACACGCGGATCGCCGCGGCGCCGTGATGCACGGTGCGCTCGACGATCAGCGGCGGCTCGAAGTCCTCGGGAATCGGTCCAAGGCCGAGGTTCACGACCGGATGCGCCTTGGCGCACACGCCGAGATGCACCTTGGCGCCCGCCAGCAGCAGCCCGACCTCGCTGGGCGAGACCTCCCACGCGCTGCGCAGGAAAGGCAAGCCGCCGTCGACCTCGGAGCGCACCCACAAGGTCGAGCAGCGGCCATGCTGCTCCTCGTCCCACACGTCGGGCGCCCCGAGCGCGATCGTCGCGCCTTCGATCCGGACAGGATTCATGCGACCGGCTCCCCATGGAGAAGGCGATCGTCACGCCAGCACTCCAGGCCCATCTCGATCAGGGCCGTGACGAAGGTCGGAAGGTCTCGCCCGTCCAGCTTGGCGGCACGGATCACCGGCGCCGAAATGCGCGGCTTGCGCCCCCCTTGGTCGGCTTCGGCGGGTGCGGGCGCGGCAGGCTCCGGATCGGGCAACACCCAGCGCCGCTGGAGCTGGCGATCCGACAGGCTCGGATGATCGACATAGCCGAACCGGATCAGCATCGAACGATGCCGCTCGGGCCGCCACGGCGAGCCTGCGCGGGCGGCCTCCTTGATCTTCACCGCGAGGCCGCTGGGCAGCGCCGCCTGGTCGGGAAATGCCTCCATGAAGGCGCGGATCAGCGCGCCGGTCTCAGGATTGAGCGAGCCCCGTTTCTGAAGCAGCGGCACGAAGCCGCCATGGTTCAGCACCATCTGGCCGAGCTGCCCGGTGCTCGACTTGGTCGCCGACACCCACGCGATGATTTCACGCAGCAGAGCCTCGGCTGCGGGGTTGGTCTTTTCCATGTCAGGTTCCCACCGCGTTGCGGTACATTTCGAGAAGCGCGTCCGCCTCGTCGCGGTGATGCTTCTCCATCTTCCGGAGCCGAAGGAGGGTGCGCATCGCGGGCAAATCGAAGCCCGTCGATTTGGCCTCGGCGAAGGCGTCCTTCTCGTCCTCGCCGAGCTCCTTCTTCGCCTCGCGGATGCCCTCGATGCGCTCGATCAGCAGCCGCAGCTGCTCCGCCGAGACATTGTCGCCGATCCCGCGCTTGCGGGCGCCGTCAGCGTCTTCCGCATCGGAAACCTCGCTGGCGGGCATGTAGATCACGTGCCCGTGCGACCTCCGCGGTTCCCACCCGGCGGCGACGATCGCCCGCGCGATCGACTTATGCGATGGCCGCGCGGAGCGGATATGCTCCGGCATCTCCCGCTCGGCCTCCTCAAGCGTGATGGCCTCGCGCCCGACGAGCATCGCGCCCACCGCCGCCGAGACCATCATGTCGAGGGTCTTCTTGCTGGTCACCGGCGCACCTGGCTCCGCCCCAGAGCGATCCACTCGGTGACGAGCGGCTCGTCGCGGAACAGGATGTCCAGTTCCAGCGTGGCGGCAGCGGTGTCGCCGCGCTTGATCGCAGCGGCCAAGGCCATCACCTGCGACTGATCGAGAACGTCGGTGGGAGCATAGAGAAAGCGATGCTCCATCCGGCCCTCGGTCGAGGCGCCGCAGGAACCGCAGGTAACGGGTTGGTCAAATCGGGTCGGCTTGCCCATGATACGTCTCCTTCAGGCCCGCATCGGCATGATGAGGGCGAGCAAATCGGGGTCTTTCTCGGAGGTGATGCGAACGGGCGCGTCGGCCGCGTTCACCCAGAGCGTGAGCTTGCCGCTCTCGGCGAAGATTTCGCCGACGCTCCGCACGTAGCGCTCGTTCATGCCGAACCGCACCGGCTCGCCGGTGAATTCGCAGTCGAGCGGTTCCTCGGCCGAGGTGCCGGCATTGTCGCGTCCGGTGACGACGCAGCCGCCTTCGCCCTCCTTGAGGTCGAACGCGACCGAGCGGACCTTGACCTTGTCGCCCTCGGCGTTGAGCACCGCGGCCACGCACTGGACCGGCTCCAGCAGCGCCACGCGCGCGAGCTCGATCTTGCGGCCCGTCTCGGCGGGCACGATCCGCTGATAGTCGGGGAACGTGCCTTCAACCGCCTTGGAGACAATCTCGGTGCTGCCCAGCTCGAACGAGATGGCGCGCGGCGTGACGCGGAGTGTCACCTCAGCCTCGACCTGGCCGAGCAGCTTGCGCACATGATTGACGGTTCCGGACGGAACGATCGTGTCCGGCAACTCGGCAGCGCCCTCGGGCATGGCGGTCTCGACGCGCACCATGCGGTGCCCGTCGGTCGCCGCGGCGAGGAGCTTGTCGTCGACGACGTGCAGGAAGATGCCGCACAGATAATAGCGCGTCTCTTCGCTCGACATGGCGCAGGCCGCGCTGTCGAACAGGCGCGCGAGGACCGAGCCCGGCATGCGAAAGGTCACGCCCTCGGTGAGCTCGCCACGAAGCGGGAAATCCTCCGCCGGCAGCGTCGACAGCGAGCGCTGGCCGCGTCCCTGCTTGATCAGCATGACGCCGGGCTTCTCGACGCCCAGCGTCAGCTTGCCCGTCTTGAAGCTGCGGACCGCACTGTCCAGCTTGCCTGCGTCGACCGTGATGCGCAGCTCGCCTGCGGCGGGCAGGCGCGCGGTCGCCTGTAGGTCCAGATCGGTCCCGGTGATCCGGAGCTCGCCTTTCTCGGCGACCAGCAGCAGGTTTGCCAGAATCGGGATTGTCACCCGACTCTGCACGACGCCGACGACCTGGCGCAACGCAGCGTGGAGCGCATCGCGCTCGACTTCGATCTTCATTTCACCATCCCCGTGCTCTGGCCCGTGGCCATGATTGTTATCTGTCGAAGGGTCGGGGCCGGCGCGCTGGTGACGCTGATCGCCCCGGTGTTGCACATGGCGTCCAGCGCGGCCTTCACCTGCGCCTTCGGGATGCCCGCACGCTGGGCGAGCTGCGCATCGGTCGGGCACGGTCGGCCGAAGCGCGCGAAGCGCTCCAGCAAGGGCAACAGGGCGTTGACCGCATCGACCTCGTGCAGCTCGTCCACGATGACAACGCTGGGCGACTTGCCGCGAACGGCGGGCGCAACTTCCTCTGCCGGTGCCTTCCAGACCTTGCCGGTCCGCTGGACGACGTAGTTCTTGTCGAACCCGCCGGGAATGAGCCGTTGCACCGGCACGACGTAGCCGCGCTGGTAGAGCTCGGTGACCGCCGCGGCGACCGCGCGGCCTCCCGGCAGCAGGCTGACGCACCGGGTCGCATAGGCGAATTCGTCGCCCTTGCGGGCTCCCCCGACCCATGCGCGCACCTGGTCCGGCGTCGCATAGCAGTTGCGAGCCTCGTCAATCCCCATTTCTGGGGATGGCGGCGGATATGAGAAGGCGAGCCCCCCGGACATGGACTATGCGGCGGCCCGAGCGGTGGCAGTGGCCGCCTGCATGCCCTTCAGGTCGAGCAGGCCCGCCGCCAGGGCAGAGCGCAGGGCGAAGCCGGTAACCTCGTCGACGTGCAGCGCGAGACCCAGCCCCGTGACGATGAAGCTGCCCGGCGTGCGCGGGTCCATCATATGGGTGAACAGCGGGCCGCTCGGCACCTCGCCGAGGCGTCCGCGGATCGCCGGCATGGCGGCACCCGGCGCGGACGGATGCGGGGGATCGCCCTCGGGCCCGCCCTGCGGCTCCGCCCGTTCGGGCAGCGTGCCCTGCCACTTCTTGCCGAACATGCGCGAGGTGATCCGCCCGTCCGTCAGCTGGCCGAGCATCTCGCACCACGACTGGCACGGCGAGACGGTGCCCGCGATCATGCGCTCGATGCTGCGATACCCGCCCACGGCGATGGCGAGCTTGTCGAGGGCCGGATCGTCCTCGGCGACCATCGTCGCCAGCGCGACGGCACCTTCGCTGACGGCGACGCGCGACCCTTCGCAGGCGCGCATGTCGAGCAGGACCTCGGCGGTCCGGTCGGAAATCTTGGTCACTTTCTGGCCTCCTCGTCGATGATGCGCTGAAGAAGCACGCGCATCGTGGCGGACTTGGTTTCGAGGTCGTGCAGCTGCTCCAGAATGGTCCACGCCTCCTTGGCATCGACCTTGCCGTCGTCGCTCAGCGCGCGACGGACCTCGGCGGCGACGTCGCCCAGCTCGGCCGTCATTTCGGTAAGCGAGAAGGTGACGCCCTCGGGATCGTCCGGCCCGGTGGGCAGCTGGACGTAGACGCCGCCCAGCAGGCGGGCGTAGGCGCTCAGGATGGCGGGGTGCCCGGCCTTCCCGAAGCCGATGCTGTCGATGATCACCGCATCGCGAATCGAGATGCTGTCGACATGCTCGGGCGAGCAGCAGCGCGAGAGTTGCGAGGTGGATTTGCCCGTCTCGCGGGCGCAGTCGTCGAGCCCGCCGGCAAGCTGCACGCCCAGCTTCGTAGCTCGGGCGAGGCGCTGCTCTTCGGCGCTCAGGGCACGCTCAGCCATGCACGGCCTCCATGGGGGAAAACTTGGTGTCGATTCCCGGTGACGGCGCTGCCATGCGGGTCGTATCGGTGGCGGCATGATCAGCGGAGCAGCCATCGCCAGCCACCAAGCAGCCCGTCTGCCAATCGATCGTCTTGCCTTCGGTCGCGGCAAGAAGGTCGAGGTGGCCACGACGGCCAAGCGGGATGCCGTTCTTCCGCCAGCTATGGACGGTGGAGAGCGGTACTTTCGACTTACGGGACAGCTCCGTGCTGCCGCCGAATGCGTCGATGATGCGATCGGAAACGGTCGTCATGGCCGAGTGTCTGCGATAATCGCAGACAAAGCGCAAGAGGAAATCTGCGATAATCGAAGTTGCGATTATCGCAGAGCGGCTGTTCATGGAGCCATGGACAACGCCGAAATCCGGGAAGAACTGCGCCGCCGTAATATGAGCCAGCGCGACCTCGCCCAGGCCATAGGCATGGACGAGAACCATCTGACGAAGGCGCTTGCCGGACGCCGGCAGTGGAAGGCGTTCGAGATGGACGCGATTCGCCGCGAGCTCGCCCCGGAGCCGGGGACTGAGGATCATCTCGGCGTCAGGACGATTCCCCTGTTAGGGGACGTTCCGGCGGGGTCTTTCCAGCCTCAAGAGCAGCGTGGCGGACGTCGGCTTCTAGTCAGCGATCCGGACGTACCAGCACGTGCCTACGGGCTCACCGTGAAGGGCGATTCGATGGACCTGATCGTACCTTCTGGGTCGACGGTGATCATCGATCCGGACGACAAGAAGCTCTGGCCGGGCTTTCGCTACGTCGTGCGAACTGCGGACGGAGAGACCACATTCAAGGAATATCAGGAAGGCCCCGCGCGGCTCGTGCCGTGCTCCAGCAACCCGCAGCATCACGAGATACCGCTAGGCTCTGAGGCCGTGATCATCGAAGGCCGAGTGATCGCCTACATGATGCGCGACGCCCCTAGGCGCTTAACCTAAGCTCTTCATCCCGCTTCCACTCTATCTCGGCGCAGCCGTCGAACCAGAGCTGCCCCCATTCGTCATATTCGGCCAAGCCCGCGGCTACCGCGTCCATCTTCGCCTGACGCTCCCGAGCTCGCCAAGGACCCCGCGGCTCACCAAATGCAACGACTCGATACAGCAGCGCCACACCAACCTCTCTGCGCGACTCAGTGGAAATAGGAACATACAGCGAACAGTTTACAAGGTGTAGCTACATCACTCTGCGATATTCGCAGAAATCGTATTGACTAGCAGTCTGCGAATATCGCAGAACGCCTCCACCAGATGGAGGCCAGCATGGAAACGCACCCCACACCTTTCGCCGCTACAGTCCGCGTGACTGCGCTGCTCGCTGGCGGCGCATGCCGCGGCATCAACCTCAGCTACATCGGCCAGGATGGTCGCGCGGTCGCGAACGCCTTCGCCACGCCCGAGGACGTCGAGGCGCACGCCCACGATCTGCTGGCGCTGGTCGCCGCAGCACGCGCACTGCACGGCGACGCTCGCTTCGGCGAGGCCCCGCGCGTCCGCTCGACGCTGATGCGCGACCTGGCCGTCGGCGAGCCGCGGCAGGCCACGGCCACGCTGCACGAGACGCTGCCCAGCCTCGACGGATTCCGCCTCTCCCGCTTCGACCGCATCCTCGCCTCGATCCCGCAGGTGCAGGCATGATCGCGGTCCCCCACGAGTGGCAGGACAGCCGCCTCGGTCACGGCGAGCAGGTTTGCATTCACTGTTGCGCGACCAACCGCGAACTTGCGGTGATCGGCAACCTGAGTCACTGCCCCGAACGCGCAGTGAAGGAAGCGGGCTCACCCTTGGAGACCCACACGGCGCACCTGCTCCGCTCGATCAAAGACCCCGCCGCGCCAATCTTCACCTTTGGCGACCTGGTGCGCTACTCGGACGGGCCGACAGCTATCGGCGTGATCATCTCCGATCACTCGTCCGGCTTCCACATCGACCACGTCCTCGGCGGATGGGTGTGGCACGCGACCGCGTCGCTGCGGCCTGCCGATCCCGAGGACCATGCCTTGTGGCTCCGTAAGCGGCGGACTCGCCCCACCGGGCTGCATCATCTGCCGCTCGGTAAGGGCGAGTTCCTGAACGAGCTGCGCGAGGTCAACAGCGCGCGCTACGACACATGGACCGCGGGCCAGGACCCCGGCGCCATGTTCGATGCGCTGGAGCTCGGCGGCGAGGTCGGCGAGCTGCTGAACATCGTCAAGAAGCTGGAGCGCGAGGAGCGTGGATGGCGTGGCTCTCGGGTCGATCCGTCCGAGCTGGCGAACGAGTGCGCCGACGTCCTGATCTGCCTCGACAAGCTGGCCCGCCGCTTCGACATCGACCTGATCGCAGCGACCGTCGCCAAGTTCAACGCGACGTCGGAGAAATTCCACTTCCCGCACGCGCTGGGCGACCGCTCGGAGCCGACGACGTGAGCGCGCCTTTCAACGGGCTGACGCCCGCACAGGCTGAACGCCTCAACATGCTGGCCGAGGAAGCCGCGGAAATCATCGTCGCTGTGGCGAAGATTCTGCGCCACGGACCGGGCAGCTACAACCCGGACGCGCCGGAGGACGGCTCCAACGTCGAGCAGCTCAACCGTGAGATCGTCGACTTCCACGCGGTCCTGCTCGGTATGCACGCTGCGGGCGACCCCTACGAGCTGCCCAATCCCGCGCCCACCGTCGCTGCATGGCAGAAGAAGCTGCGCTACGCGCACCATCAGGAGCCGATGTGATGCGCCCCGGCTTCGTCCCGCGCGTCCTCGTCGCCTGCGAATACTCGGGCACCGTGCGCAACGCCTTCTTGGACCGCGGGTTCGATGCATGGTCGTGCGACCTCCTGCCCGACGAAGGCGGCAGCAATCGCCATATCCGCGGCGACGTCCGCGACGTACTCAGGGATGGCTGGGACTTGCTGGTCGTGGCGCACCCGCCCTGCACCCGCCTCTGCCGCTCGGGTCGCCGCTGGCTCTCGGGGCCGGGCAACATGACGCCGCCCAAGCAGCTGCCGAAAGGGCGCAGCTGGGCAAGCATGATTTCCGAGTTCGAGGACGGCGTTGATCTGTTCATCGCGTGCTGGCGCGCGCCCATCGAGCGCGTCGCGATCGAGAACCCGGTGATGCACGACCTGGCTCGGGCTAGGATGCCGGCGGACGTTCCCGCCCCGAGCATCGTGCATCCGTTCTGGTTCGGCCATCCCGAATACAAGGCGACCGGTTGGTATCTCCGCGGCCTGCCGCCCTTGGTCGAAACCCGTCGCCTGCCCGAGCCCGCCCCGAACAGCGACGAGTGGAAGGCATGGAACCGCGTCTGGCGCATGTCGCCCCGCGAGGACCGCGGCAAGGAGCGCTCGCGCTTCTTCCCCGGCATGGCGGCCGCCATGGCCGACCAGTGGGGCGCCCTGCTGCTCGAAGAGCTGCGGAGGGTCGCGTGAGCTTCGTCCTCGATCGCCTCGGCATTCCCAATCTAGATGCGTTCAAGCTCGACCCCGAGCAGAATATCCAGATCACCTTCAGCATGGGCAGCTCGTCCGCGTTGAAGGTGTGGGCGATTGCCGAGGCGAACGGGGGCATTGCGCCAAACTGGCAGGTTCTAACGACCAACACCGGCTTTGAGCGCGCCGAGTCGCTCGACTTCTGGAGCGACTTCCAGCGGCACACTGGCATTCCAATAACGATGCTGGAGCGTCGGTCTCAGGGCGCCGTGGAGGTTGTAGGGCACAACGGACTATCCCGCGCTGGCGAACCCTTCCTTGAGCTTGTCAGCGAGCCCATCAAGCGCCGCGACGGCACCATCGGGCCGAGACCGCTACCGAGCGATGGACCCCGCCGCCTATGCTCCGGGGAGCTGAAGACTAAGACCGCGCACCGTTACCTGCGGTCGCTGGGCTGGAGCCGCTATTACACGACGCTAGGCTTTCGTGCTGACGAACGGGGCCGGGTCGAGCGCCGGAAGAAGCAGGATGCGAAGGCGGGCCCCGGTGTCGTCGAAGGCGGCATCGGCCTGTTCCCGCTTTACGACGCGCGGTTGGACCAGGTCGATGTTCTTCGGTTCTGGGGAGGCGAGGCATGGGATGCGGATGAGCTATTCAATCGCTTCCAGCTCAACCTCGGCCTCGACGATCGCGGGCCCCTCGGCGACGCCATCCCTTGGCGCCTCAGAATCCCGAGCTGGCTGAGCAACTGCAACAACTGCTTCATGGCGGCCGAAGCCACCATGAAAAACCGAATCGCGCTCGATCCGTCGAGCGTGGAGCCGTGGATCGCCATGGAAGGCGTGGATCGCGGCATCGACCAGCGGAACGGCAAAGAGCGCAACCGATTCTTTCGTCCGGACCGAAAGACCATGGCGCAGCTTCGGGACGAGGTGCTGGCCGGCGACTTCTCAATTGACCCGAAGGCAATGAGGCGTCGCCCGGTATGCGGGACGTGCCACGGATGAACGCGACCGAGGCCACCCATGCCTGATGAGGCCCCAGCCTTCAGCGGCGACTGGGAAGCGCTCGCGCGCTTCACCCGCAAGCTGCTCGCCGATCGCCGCAACTCGTATCACGAGGACGACGACCGCATCCGCGTCATGGCCGCCATCGCCGAGACCTGGCGCTGCGTCGAGGCGCAGGAGGATGTCTCCGCCTACGAGGAATTCGAGCAGCTCGGGGCCTACTGGGGCGAGATGCTGGCGGACATCGAGGTCCTCGCTACGCGCGCCAAGGCCCGCGCAGAGCGAGCTGCGGCGCGCAGCGATGTCGAGGAGGGATATAAGCGCGGCACCGCGATCACCAGCGCGCTCGCCGACACGCTCCTCGCCTATCATCGGCCGTATCACGGCGGCGCTTGGGGGACGCCGATGATCATCTTTTGCCACATGATCAATCAGGAGCACCGCGCGAAGCGGAAGCAGGCGGAAAGGCTCGCGGCATGACGGCGGCCGAAATCCTTGAGGCTCTGATCGCCGAATGTGATTCCACGATGATCTGGGCGAGCGAGCTAGCGCTGTCGACGGGCACTCGCCGGTGCGACTTCTGGACCTTGGCCCCCTGTCAGTCGAAGGGATACGCGGCCACCGCCTACGAAATAAAGGTGAGTCGCGGAGACTATCGCCGCGACACGCACGAGAAGCAGCGCGAGGCTCGCCTCTTCAGCGACCGCTTCTACTATGCCACCCCGCCGGGGCTGATCGCACCCGACGAGGTGCCCGACTGGGCGGGGCTCGTCGAGCTCGTCGACGGCAAGAAGAAGATCATCGTTCCGGCGCCGCTGCGCGACAAGGACGCGCCCAGCTGGGAGCTAGTGGTCTCCCTGCTGCGCAATAGCGGTCGCGTTCGTCGCGACGACGACGTGATCAAGAAGCAGCGCAGCTACTACCTTTCGCAGCTTCGCGCTGCCGCGGCGCAGCTGAAGGCCGAGGGAAGGCAGCCTTGGCAATACGGCATCAATCTATGAACGCGCTCAGCACCAAGGCGCACAAGCGCACCTACGCCACCACGGCCAAGATCAAGGCGTTGGCGCCGACGCTGGTCGCGGTCGCGCGAGAGTGTGGCCTTGACGTGACCGGCATCGAGGTATCCCCTGACGGCGCGATCCGGGTGATCGAATCGCGCGAGGCGCCGAAGGGCGGCAACGACTTCGACCGGTTCGCCGATCAACTCTGAGGGAAGGCATGGCCGTCCAATTCATCAAGTCGGCGCGCAAGGGCAAGCCGGTCACCTGGTACATTTACGCTTTTCGCGGCGGCCCGCTGATCCGCAAGGAGGTGAGCCCGCGCAAGCCGAAGCTCACGTCGGCGGATCACGCGGCAATATCGGCCGCGATCACCGACGATCGCGCCATCGACCCGCGGAGCTTCCGCTCAGTCATCCGCGCCTGCATCCCGGTCAACCCGGCGAAGGACGACGAGGAGGCGAGCGAGGAGTGGAAGGCCTGTTCCGCCAACACGAAGCGCGTTTGGCGCCCGCACGTCGACCTGATCGAGGCGCGCTGGGGCAAGTTCCCGACGAGCGTATGGGACGACCCGCGCATGGTCGAGAAGGTGATGAAGTGGCGCGACGAGCGCGCCGCCACGCCCCGAACCGCCGACATCGGCGTCCAGGTCCTCGACTTCATCCTGACCTACGCGAAGCTGCGCGGTCGGGTGCGGCTCAACGTCGCGGCTGAGGTGCCGGCGCTCTACCATGGCGCCGATCGAGCGGAGGTCATCTGGACCGAGGAGGATTTCGCCAAGTTCGAGGCGGCGGCGATCACCGAGAAGCGGAACCGCCGCGCGCTGCTGGACGGGCTCAGGCTCGCGGCGGTGACAGGGCTGCGCCGCGAGGACCTGATCACGTTGACCTGGTCGCAAGTTGGCGAGTTCGCGATCGTGAAGAAGGCGCTCAAGGTGAGCCGACGCAAGCGGCGGCGGGTTGTGATCCCGCAGACGCCCCAGCTGGAGGCGGTGCTCGCCGAGCTGCGCACCCGGCCGCGCAAAGAAGGCGTCGAGACCGTCCTCGTCACCAACCACGGCAAGCCATGGTCGGTGAACGGCTTCGGCGTCGCCTTCTCGGCGATCAAAGGCGAGGCCGGGATCGTTCACGTCGACGAGGAGGGCAACGAGACCCCGAAGCACCTGCACGACGTGCGCGGCACGTTCTGCACGATGCTGCTGACAGAGTGGGACCTCACCGACGACGAGGCGGCCGAAATCATGGGCTGGTCGCCCGCCAGGGTGGCCCATATTCGCCGGGTCTATGTTGACCATAAGGCGGTCGTTGTGGCACTGGGCGCTCGCATCGCTGCAAAACAGATTGCAAAACAAGCTGGCAGTGGCGCAGGAAACTGATTAAATATCAGGCTCTTGCGGGTATAGCACAATGGTAGTGCAGCAGCCTTCCAAGCTGAATACGCGGGTTCGATTCCCGCTACCCGCTCCACGGCAGCATCCCCTTCCATGACGGCTTTTTCATCGCCCCGTCACCGGCACGCCATGCGCGCTGTCCGATAGTCCGCCCCATGGCCGATCCTCGGCCGAGGAGACTGTCGATGACCCGTTCGCTCCTGATTGCCGCCGCGTCCGCGATGCTCTTCGCCGGCGCGCCGGCCTTTGCTGCGCCGTGCCGCGATGCGCACGGCAAGTTCGTGCGCTGTCCCACGGCGGCGGCAAAGACCGTGAAGGCCACGAAGACGATGACGGCGGCAAGAACGATGCCCGCCAAGACCGCCAAGGCGTCGCCGGCCCGCTGCCGGCTGGGCGGCAAGTTCGTGAAGTGCGGCACGCCGGGTTCCAAGGCGGCGTGACGTCGCGGGCGGTCGCCGGCTCCTCCCTCCTCGCCGCCGGCGGCCGCCCGTTACCTTCCCTCACCGGCTGATTGGATATTTCTTAATCCATCGCTTGCTAGCCTCCGCGTCCACGGCGGGGGAGGCTGGATGGAACGCGGGCCGGCACCGATGATACCGAGGCGCCGCAAGGGGGACAGGGTTTCCTCTGGCGGACCGGCGGCGACGCAGCAGATTCTGCTCGAGAGCGATTGGCGCCCGGAGCTATCGCGCTTCGGCGGCGGGCAGGAACCGCGCCCTACGCGCCAGCGTGGTCCGGTCAAGCGCAAGCCCTCCACCCGCCCGACCAGTTTCGCGGTCGAACGCAAGCAGGCCGAGGCGATCGTCGAGCGCTCACGCACCGCGCTGATCGAGACATTCGACGAGGTTCGCTTCGGCCGCAGCCTGCCGCTCGACACGCTCGCCGACGTGGCGGAGGAGATCGCGAGCTCGATGCTGCGCAATCCCTTCGCGATCACCGGGCTGACGCGGCTCAGGTCCCGCCACGACTATACCTATGTGCATTCGGTCGGTGTGTGCGCCTTCATGGTCGGGCTGGCGCGCGAGCTCGACATCGACGAATCGCTCATCAACGAGATCGCGCTCGCCGGCCTGCTGCACGACATCGGCAAGGCGCGCGTGCCGGTGGCGGTGCTCGACAAGGCGGGGCCGCTCACCGACGACGAGCGGGCGACGATCGTCACGCATCCGGCGCTGGGCCACGCGCTGCTCAAGCGCTGCGGCTGCGACGCGCCGATCGTGCTCGATGTCTGCCTTCACCATCACGAGCGGTTCAACGGCACCGGCTATCCGGAGGGGCTGGCGGGCGAAGAGCTCAGCGTCTTCGCGCGCATCGCCGCGATCTGCGATGTCTATGACGCGATCACCTCGGCCCGGCCCTACAAGGACAGCTGGTCGCCGGCGCAGGCACTGGAGTGGATGACCGGGGTCGAGGGGCATTTCGACCGGCGCATGTTCCTGGCGTTCCGCCGGCTGGTCGGCGCCTTTCCCGCCGGCACGCTGGTACGGCTGGCGAGCGACCGGCTGGCGGTGGTGCTCGACGGCGGGGGTGGCAGCACCGCGACCCCGCCGGTGCTCACCTTCCACTGCAACGCGACCAGCCGAGCGGTGCCCTATGAGCGGATCGATACGGCGTTCGATCCGATCGTCGCGATCGAACGGCCCCACCGCTGGTCGCCGGAGGAGTGGGAGGCGCTGCGCGATCGCCTGCTCGCGCATGGCCGGGAGTGCGGCCTGGCCGCGTGATCCGGGAGGGCGGTGCAGTCGGCGCGCGCCGCGGTAACGTCCGTCTTTCCTTCGCCGTCACCCATCATGAGACGGGCTGCAGGTGGAAACGGATCTCGCCGATTCCCTTACTTGGCGATCAGCGCGTCGCTGATCGAGCAGGCCGCCGGGCCCAGGATCACGATGAACAGCACCGGCAGGATGAACAGGATCAGCGGCACCGTCATGATTGCCGGCAGGCGCGCCGCCTTTTCCTCGGCGCGCATCATGCGTTCGTGACGGAACTCGGCCGAGAGCACGCGCAGCGCCGAGGCGAGCGGGGTGCCGTATTTCTCGGTCTGGATCATGGTGGTGACGACGCCCTTGATCGCGTCGAGCTTGACGCGATGCGCGAGATTCTCGAACGCCTGCCGCCGGTCGGTGAGGAAGCCCAGCTCGATCGCGGTTAGCGAGAATTCCTCGCCCAGCTCGGGATAGGCGCGGCCCAGCTCCCTAGCGACGCGGTGGAAGGCGGCATCGACGGTCAGGCCCGCCTCGGCGCAGATCACCAGCAGGTCGAGCGCGTCGGGCAGGCCCTTGCGGATCGCCGCCGAGCGCTTGTCGATCTTGTTCTTGAGATAGAGGTCGGGCGCCTTGTAGGCGAGGATGAAGGTGCCAGCGACCAGGCCATAGGCCTTGACCGGGCTCCAGTCGGCAAACCCATCGGTGCCGTAGACCCAGTAGAGCATCGGCCCGCCGAGCACGATCGGCAGCACGAGCCGGCCGAAGATCACCGCGACCGCCCAGTCCTTGGAGCGGATGCCGGCCTGGAGCAGCTTCTGCTGTGCGTCCTTGATCTGCGAATCCTGCAGCACCTTCATCGAGGAAAGCAGCGCGCGAATGCGGTCGGTGGTCTCGTTGCGCTGGACGAGCTTGGCGCGGCGCTTCGACGTCGAGGCGGTAATGCCGGCCTTCAGCTGCTCGCGCCGGTCGTTGAGCGCTTTGACGCGCTTGGCCATCGGGTCGCGCACCGTGGTGGCGGTGTAGATCGCGAACAGGACTGCCAGCGCGGCGACGCCCGAGAGCAGGGTCGCCGCCCAGATCACGTCGATGCCCATGATGGTCGGGCTGTGGGGAGGAGGGGTCACGGTGCCGTTCTCAAATCTCGAAGTTGATCATCTTGCGCATGATGAACGCGCCGATCGCCATCCAGACGAGCCCGCCGCCGCCGGCGATCATCAGCCGTTCGTCGACGAAGAAATTCTGCATATAGCGGCCGTTGATGTACCAGATGAGGCCGAAGACGATGAACGGCAGCGCGCCGATGATGTAGGCGGACGCCTTCGATTCCGACGACATCGCCTTGATCTTGAGCTTCATCTGCGCACGCTTGCGCAGCACGTCGGCGAGATTGGACAGCGTCTCGGCGAGGTTGCCGCCGGTCTCGCGCTGGATTGCGATGGTGATGCAGAAGAACTGGAATTCGGGCGTGCCGAGCCGGTCGGCGGTCTCCTGCAGCGCCGCGTCCATCGTCCGGCCGATCTTCATGCGGTCGGCGATCGCGCGGAATTCCTCGCCGACGGGACCCGGCACCTCCTGCCCGACGACGCCGATGGTCTCGGTGATCGGCAGGCCCGAGCGCAGGCCGCGCACCAGCAGCTCGATCGCGTCGGGGAATTTGGCGTTGAACTGGGTGATGCGGCGCTTGATGAGGAAGCCGACGGCCATGTGCGGCAGACCGACGCCGAAGAACAGGCCGATGAACAGCGCGAGCAGGATCGGCGCGCCACGCAGCGCGAGCAGCAGCGCGGGGACGGCGGTGAGGGTGAGCGTCGCCAGGCCATAGCGGCCGACGGTCCAGTTGCGGCCGGTCATGTTGAGGCGCTTCTGGAGCTGCGCCGGATTGGGCAACAGCCGCGAGAAGGTCTCGTCCATCCGGGTCGCGCGGTTGGCGGATATCTTGCGGACCTGCGCCTCGATCGCGATCGCGGAATTGCCGCCGGAATGACGTTCGCGCACCGTCGTCAGCCGCCGAGCGGCGACGCGGGTCGGCGACGGACCGCTGAACGCGATCGCGAGCACCGCGAGCGTCAGGAACGCGCCGGCCCCGAGCATCATCAGCGGCATCAATTCCACCCGATCAACTCCCCCTCAGGGTTCAAACCCGATCACTTCCGCGCCTTGCTGGGCAGCTTCGCCGTCAGCTGGGTGAGCTTGCCCAGCAGCGAGCCGCCGTTCTTGTCCGACTTCTGCGCCTTGCCCGGCACCTTCTTGCCCTTTGCGGGAGCTTCGTCGTCATCGGCTTCGGCCATGCCGGCCAGCTGATCGGCCAGTGCGGTGAGCGGCTGCAGCGACTTGACGCCCTTCGCGGCCTCGGCGAGCGGCTTGCCCAGCTTGGCGGCCTGGGCAGCCTGCTTGGGTTCGAACGGCACGGTGAAATCGATCTTGCGCTCGATCGAGCTCTCGAAATCCCGCCGGCTGATCTCGAGCTGCGAGGCGGCATGGACGCGATTGGCGACGACCAGCAGCCTGAGGTGCGGCGCGTTCGACTTGAACCAGGCGAGAAGGCGGATCGTGTCGCGGGCGGAGGCGAGCGTCAGCTCGGTCACCAGCACCGCGATCTGCAGGTCGCTGACGAGATGCGGGTGGTTGACCAGCATCGCCCGCGGCAGATCGACGATGGTCGCCTCGAACGCGCCCCTCAGCTCCTCCTGGAGCTGGTAGAAGGCCGCGCCGTCGGTGACGATCGGCGAATGGATCGGCGCCTCGGCGGAGAGCACGGCGAGCCGGTCCGACGCGCGGACCATCGCGCGCTCGATGAACAGTCCGTCGATACGGCTCGGGTTCTCGATCGCGTCGGTGAGACCGCGGCCCGGCTCGAGGTCGAGCGCCAGCGCGCCCGTGCCGAAATGCACGTCGAGATCGAGCAGCGCGGTGGTGCGGCTGTTCTTGCTGCTCAGCAGCCAGGCGAGCGACGTCGCGACGGTCGATGCGCCGGCGCCGCCGCGGGCGCCGATCACCGCGATGCCGCAATGCGGGCGCTCCGATGCCGCCTCGGCGGCGCGAGGGGCGTTCAGGATCGCCTGCGCCTGAGCGAGGCTATCCCGCAGCATGTCGGGATTGAGCGGCTTCAGCAGATAATCGTGGATGCCGCTGGCGACGAGGTCGCGATAGAGGCGGACGTCGTTCACCTGGCCGGCGGCGATCACCACCGTGCCCGGCTCGCAGACCTCGGCCAGCGCGTTGATGTCGTTGAGCGGATCGCCCGATTCGGACAGGTCGACGAACAGGATGTTGGGGCTGGCGGTGACCGACAGCGTCTGCACGGCGTTGCGCAGGCCGCCCTTGTTCACCTTCTCCGACGGCCAACCCATCTCGATCGCGATCGGCCGGATCGCCTCGGCGGTCGTTTCGTCGCAGACGAAGGCGACGAAGGGATCGCGGTTGCCGATGCGTGCGGGATTCCAGGGAGCGTTCATCAGTTTCCGCCCTTCGTCGATTCGCGCTTGACGTCGCCGGCACCCGTCGGCGCCTTGGCACGGAACGTGGTCACGGCCTTGTACGTCGTCATCGTGTCGGCGGTCGGGTCACCCTGCTGGCCGCGGATCAGATCCTCCGGCCGGGCCACCATCGCCGCCAGATTGGTGTTGGTCGCGCAGCCGTAGTTGGACCAGGTGTTGGCATTGAGGTCGCTACCGCGCAGTCCGCTATGATCGGGACAGCCCGGAACCGAGGCGGTCATGCGTGAGACGACCACGCGCGCCGTGCCTGGCGTCAGCGGACCTGCGATCACCGGCACCTTGTCGCTCACCAGGAGGCCATAATGTGCGGCTTCGTCCGTGACCGCCGCGTGCACGCCGCCCGCATAGTCCTGGCTGCCGTCGTCGACCGCGATACGGTCGCCATAGCCGACGTTGAGCGAGGCCAGCCAGCCGGCGAGGCGCTGCCGCTCGCCCGAGGCGAGCCCATCGCCCGAGACGGCGAGGTCGAGCGCGTAATCGGCGCGCGATACCACCGGTTGGTGGACCGATTCGAGGTCGCGATTGCCCACCCCGCATCCGCCGAGCAGCAGCGCCGGCGCGAGAAGGGCCAACAGACGTCCAGGCATCGTCATCTCGATCTCCATCACCGGAAGCTGAAGCCGGGCATGGCGCCGGCGTCCTTCTTGACCTTGCGCGGTTCGGGCGCCGGGGCGGTCTCCTGCCGCTGCGGCGCCACCGGTGCCGGGGTCAGGGGCGCCACTGCGCCGATCGACGGGGACGGCGCCGACGGCGTCGCCATCGACGGCTTGGGCCGCGAAGCGCCGCTCTGGCCGCTCGCCAGCTCGCCCATGAAGATGCGGCCGAGGTCGGTCGGCGCCTTGTAGCCGTCGGTGGGCAGGGCGATCTCGTTCGCGTTGACCGGCTTCACCAGATACGGCGTCACGACGATGACCAGCTCGGATTCATTACGCTTGAAGCTGTTCGAGCGGAACAGGGCGCCAAGGATCGGCAGGTCGCCGACGCCCGGCGTCTTGTCGAAACCGTTGTCGTGCCGGTTCGACAGCAGGCCGCCGATCACAAGGCTTTCGCCCGAGCCCAGCTCGACCGTCGTTTCGGTGCGGCGAGTGGTCATCGCGGGAATCTGCGTATTGCCGACCACGATCGCGCCCGCGGCCGACAGCTCCGACACTTCCGGCCGGACGCGCAGCGAGATACGCCCGTCGCTCAGCACCGTCGGCGTGTAGGCGAGGCTGACGCCATATTGCTTGTATTCGACCGTGACGCCGCCCAGCGGCTGGCTGATCAGGATCGGAACCTCGCCACCGGCGAGGAAGGTCGCGGTCTCGCCCGACAGGGCGGTGAGGTTCGGGTTGGCGAGGGTGGTCACCTGACCCAGCTGCTCGCCCAGGTCGAGCCCGCCCAGGACGTCCATGCCGAACAGCTTGCCATTGCCGAACAGCGAGGTGCCGTTCGGGCTCTTGATCACCGAGGTGACGCCGTTGGACGCTTCGTCGCCGACGCCGAGCGGTCCGCCGGGAGCATATTGGTTGAAGATCTTGCGGCCCTGGCCGATGCCGAACTTGAACCCGCCCGTCGGGTCGAACGTGGTCATGTTGACGCCAATATTCTTGACGAAGCTACGGCTCACCTCGGCGATGCGCACCTGCAGGTTGACCTGCAGCGGCGTCGCGGTACGCAGGCGGTTCACCACGCCGATCTTGAGCTGCGCGTCCGGTGAGTTCACGTTGACGCCGGGGTTGAGCAGCGCCGTCACCAGCCGCTGCGCCTCGGCGCTGTCGTCGGGCGAGGCGACGGTGCCGGTCAGCACCGCGATCTGGCCGACCGTCGTGACCTTCACGTCGGCGTCGGGCATCGCCAGCTTCATCATCCGATCGATCGAGGTGATGTTCTGGCTGACGCGGACGTTGGTGGCATAGACCACCGAGCCGTTGGCCGCGGTGGCGAACACGGTCGCCTCGCCGAACTCCTTGCCGAAGAGATGGATCTGGCGCGGGTTGTTGACGAAGACGTCCGCGACCGCCGGGTTCGACGTCCACACGCTTGCCACGCTCGCGGGCAGGTTGACGAGTTCGCCCTGACCGACCGACAGCGTGACCTCAGTGGTCGGGCGCTGGGCACCGGCCGGGAACTTGGCGACTCGGGCCGGTCCTGCCCGTTCCGCTGGGCCCGGACGTGCGGTGGCTGCGGTGCCCGCGACAAGGGCCGTAGCCACCGTCGCCGCGAGCGATCGCCGCAGGAAGGTTTTCCTATGCATCTTAATTCGTCCCCCCCGAAGGCGTGCCGCCGGCGTGGACCGGCGGCGGTGCCGGAACCGGAACCGCAGCCGGCGTGACCTTGCTGCCGATGACGACGTCCTGGACATTATTGCCGCGCACGACGCGCACCATCGGTCCGCTCGGCGCCGCCAGCACCTGCGGAGCGCCGCCCGCCCCACCGGCTTCCACCGGCTTGCCGGGCACGGTGCTGCGCTGGAAGCGCGACACGTCGGCACCGGTCGAGAAGGTGCCCTTGCCGTCGATCGGGCGCGCGGCGACCGATGCCAGCATCGCCTTCTCGGCCTTGTCGCCGTCCGGCACGTTGACCTCGCCGGACGCGATCGCCTCCTCGAGTTCGCCGGCATTGTCGGCGATCGAGCGCAGCGACAGCGACAGCGAGCCGAGCGTCTGCGCCACGGCAATCTTCTCGGCGATCTTGGGCGTCGCCTCGATCGTCACCATCGAATAGGTGTTGACGACGGTGTTGCCCTTGTCGTCGACGCTCTTGTCGGTCTTCTGATCCGTCGCGAGCACGCGCAGGTTGCGCAGCACCGTCTCCGACGTCTTGAGCGGGGAACCATCGCCGCCGCCCGCCACCGACTGGGTGAGGATCAGATCGACGCGGTCGCCCGGGAAGATGAAGCCTGCCACGGAGGTCTGCGCCGACACGGGCACGGTGACCGCGCGCATGCCGGGTGCCAGCGCGGCGGCGAGGAAGCCGCGGTCGCCGGGCTTGACCAGCGCGCCCTGGGTGATCGGCTGGCCCGCGGGAATTGCGAAGCGCACCACCGTCCCCTGCAGCGCCTTGAGGTCGGGCGTCTTGTCCTTGAGGTAATAGGCGCCCTCGACCAGCTCCTTGGGCCAGGGCTGGAACTTCATCGAGCTTTCGTCGAGAATCGTCCCGACCGGCAGCGCGCGCGTGGCGACGAGCACCTGGGGGCCGTCCGCGTTCGGCGCGACATTGTTCGCGGCAGCCACCGGCGTGGCGGCGCCCTGCATCAGGCTGCGCGCCATGAAGGCGGTCACGGCGGCGACGAGCAACGCGGCCACCAGCAGCACTATCTTCCGTCCATCCATGCCGAGCAGGCCTTTCCAGATTCGGCGGGGTTGATCCGCGATTAAGCAATCACCGCAATTGGTTAATTATCGGTTCGTGAAGGCTGAGCAGGCCGGCGATGGCGATCGCGACCCCATAGGGAATCTCGAGCGGGCGCTCTGCGGGGCGCCACCATCTCTCGGCCAGCATCACCAGCGTGAGCGCACCGCCGGCCAGCGACATCACCACCAGCATCCACATCAGCGGCATCGGCGGCAGCCACAGCGCCAGCGCGCCGATCAGCTTGACGTCGCCCCCGCCCATCTGTCCCAGCGCGAAGGCGCCGACGAAGACGGCGAACACGAGCAGCGCGACTCCAAGCTGGATCGCGGCGCCCGGCCAAACTCCCAGCCCGCTCGCCCACCACCAGGCGGGCGCGAGCAGCGCGATCAGTCCATTCTTCCAATTGGCGATCTCGCGGGTGCGCACGTCCTCGATCCCGGCCGAGACCAGGAGCAGCGCGAGCGCGCCGAGCAGCGCCAAAGAAAGATAATCCCCCATCAATCGTAATTGCCTAGACGAGCGCGCTTTCCAAAACGTAACCAGCGGGCATGACCTCTCCCGCCTTCGATCGCCGTGCCTATCCGGCGGGTGCCGTCGTCGGCCGCTGGATGGCGCCCGACGGCCATGCGCTGCGCACCTTCGACTGGCCCGCGCCCGAGGGCGTGGAGCCGCGCGGATCGATCCTGTTCCAGGGCGGGCGCGGCGACATCTTCGAGAAATATCTGGAGACGTTCGCGCACTGGCACGAGCGCGGCTGGCGGGTGACCTCGTTCGACTGGCGAGGGCAGGGCGGGTCGGGCCGACTCACCGAACGGCCGCATGTCGGGCATATCGAGAGCTTCGGGCAGTTTATCGAGGACATCGCCGTTTTCTGGCATGACTGGGCGGCGGATACCCCGGGGCCACGGGTAGCGATGGGGCATTCGATGGGCGGCCATTTGCTGCTCCGCGCGCTGGCGGAGGGGGCAGTTGCGCCCGACGCGGCGGTGCTGGTGGCGCCGATGCTCGGCCTCCACGCACCGATCGGGCCGCGGTTCGGCGAGTGGCTGGCGCGGCGGATGGGCAGCCTCGGCAATCCGGCGCGGGCGGCGTGGAAGGGGAACGAGAAGCCCTATACCACCGAGACGCGGCAGAGCCTGCTGACCTTCGATCCCGACCGCTATGCCGACGAGCTGTGGTGGCAGCAGCACGACCGTTCGCTGCTCACCGGCCCGCCGAGCTGGCGCTGGGTGATCGAGGCGTTCGCCTCGACCCGGACGCTCAATGCCTCACCGGCGCTCGCGACGATGGACGTGCCGACGCTGATGCTGATCGCCGAGACGGACGGGCTGGTCGACGCCCGGGCGGCGCTGGCGGTGGCGGAGAAGCTGCCCGACGTGCGCGTGGTGCGCTTCGGCAAGGAATCGGCGCACGAGATCCTGCGCGAGGCCGATCCGGTGCGCGACCGCGCGATCGAGGAGATCGATCTGTTTCTCGAGGCGAAGGCATCGCGGTGAGCCGGTTCGACTTCGCGATCGTCGGCGCGGGGATCGCAGGTGCGACGCTGGCTGCCGAATTGGCACCGCATGGATCGGTGGTGGTGCTGGAGGAAGAGGAGGTCGCGGGCTATCATGCGACCGGGCGTTCGGCCGCCTTCTGGTCCGAAACCTATGGCGGGCCCGCCGTCCAGCCGCTCACCACCGCCTCGCGCGAGGCGCTCGATCCGTATCTGGCGCCACTCGGCTCGCTCCATATCGGACGGGTGGAGGAAGCTGCGACGATCGACGCTCTGCTCGCCGAGTTCGAAGGCAGCGGTGTGGAACTTCGCCCGGTCGATCCCGCTGCCTATGTGCCTGGGCTGCGATCGGAATGGGCGCTCGGGGTGATCGAGCCGAGTTGCGCCTATATCGACGTCGCCGGGCTCCATGCCGATGCGCTCGCGCGGGCACGACGGTCGGGAGCGGTGATCCGGCTGAACGCGGGCCTCCGCGCCGCCGAGCGACAGGGGGCGGATTGGCGGATCGAGACGGCGGACGGACCGGTCGTCGCCGGCATCCTGATCGATGCCGCGGGGGCCTGGGCCGATCCGGTGGCCGAGCGCTGCGGTGCCAGACCGCTCGGCATCCGGCCCTATCGCCGGACGATGGCGCAGCTGCGCACCGATCCGGCGGCGTCGATGACGCTGCCGCTCGTCGTGCACATCGGCGGAAGCTTCTACTTCAAGCCCGAGACGGGCGGCCGGCTGTGGTTGAGCCCGCATGACGAGATTCCCACCGATCCCTGCGACGCGCAGCCCGAGGAGATCGACGTCGCCGTCGCCGTCGACCGCTTCGAGCGGGTGGTCGACTGGCGCGTCGCCGCGGTCGAGCGGAAATGGGCGGGCCTCAGGAGCTTCGCGCCCGACCGGCGGCCGGTCTATGGCTTCGCTCCCGACCGGCCGGGCTTCTTCTGGTGCGCAGGGCAGGGCGGCTTCGGTATCCAGACCGCACCCGCCGCGGCCCGGCTTGCCGCCGCGCTGCTGCTCGGGACGGCACCGGAGCTCGATCCGGCCCCCTATGCGCCGGATCGTTTCGCACGGTGACAGCTCCCGGGGCCCCTACTAACATATGTTAGCCCAAGTGATTCGGGAGAGTGAGCGATGGCGCACAAGTTCGTGATCGAGCAGAACAAGGCCGGCGAGTATGTCGCCAAGTTCAAGTACAACAGCGAAGTGATCTTCTGGACCGAAGGCTACACCAGCAAGGCATCGGCCAAGAACGCCATCGATTCGATCCTCAAGAACGGCCCGGGCGCGCCGGTCGAGGAGTAATTACCCGGCCCCGGCGGCGAGCGCGGCGTCGCTCGCCAGCCGGTCGGCGCGTTCGTTGTCGGGGTGGCCGGCATGGCCCTTCACCCATATCCAGTCGATCTTGTGGGGCTTCGCCGCGGCGAGCAGCTCCTGCCATAGCTCGGCATTCTTGACCGGCTTCTTGTCCGCGGTCCTCCAGCCGTTGCGCTGCCAGCCGTGGATCCATTTGGTGAGGCCGTCCATCACGTAACGGCTGTCGGTCGAGAGGGTGACGCAACACGGCCGGGTCAGCGCCTCCAGCCCGCGGATCGCGGCGGTCAGCTCCATGCGGTTGTTGGTGGTGAGCCGCTCGCCGCCCGACAGTTCCTTCTCCTTGCCGTTGAAGCGCAGCACCGCGCCCCAGCCGCCGGGGCCGGGATTGCCCTTGCACGCGCCGTCGGTGGCGATCTCGACATGGGGGAGGGCGGTCATGCGGCGAAGGCGTCGGGGTTGGCGTCGTACCAGTCGAGCCGGCGGCGATAGGCGAGCGGGTCCTTGCGCGTCACCAGCGCGTCGGCCGGCGTGTTGAGCCAGTCCCAGGCGCGCGTCAGCAGGAAGCGGATGCAGGCGCCCCGCGCGAGCACCGGCAGCGTGGCCCGCTCCTCGGGCGCGAGCGGGAAGGCTGCGGCATAGCCCTCGACCAGTCCATGGCCCACGCTTGGATCGAGCGGCGCGCCAGTCGCGTCGAAGCTCCACGCCGAATGCATCACGGCAAGGTCATAGGCGCGAATGTCGGTGCAGGCGAAATAGAAGTCGATCAGCCCCGTCACCTCGTCGCCGAGCATCAGCACATTGTCCGGGAACAGATCGGCATGGATGGCGGCGGTGGCGAGGCCGGTGGGCCACTGCGCACGGACCTCGGCGAGCGCCGCCTCGACCCTCGCGTGGAGTCCCGGTTCGATCTCGTCGAGCGAGCGGCCGCATTGCGCGAGCAGGCCGGGCCAGGACTCGACGCCGAGGCTGTTCGGCCGCACGGGCGCGAAATCGGCGAGCGAGCCGTGCATCCGCCCCATCGCCGCGCCCGCCGCGCGCGCCTGGATCGCCGTCGGATGGCTGACCGATACGCCGGGCAGGAACCTGATGAGGCAGGCCGGTCGCCCTTCCAATTCGTGGATCACCCGGCCCTCGCGGTCGGCGATGCCCGGCGGCACCGGATTGCCGCGCGCGGCGAGATGATCGAGCAGCGCGAAGAAGAACGGCAGGTCGGCGGCTGCGACGCGCTTTTCGTAGAGAGTCAGGATGAAGCGTGCCCGGGTGGTGTCTACCAGATAGTTGCTGTTCTCGACTCCCTCCGCGATTCCCTTCGCCGACACCAGCTCGCCGACGTCGTAGCGCGCGAGGAAGGCCGTGAGTGCTTCCGCCGAAACCTGCGTGTAGACTGCCAAGCCATGCCCCCTGAGAGCGGCGGTTCCCGCCGGAATTCCAGCAGCCGGCCTTACGGGTGCCGCCGGTGGCTGGCAACGGCGAGGATGGTTCGACGGGCGAGCGGAAACTCCGATCGCAGGTCGGCGTTGCATCCTCGGCCGATCCGGCTCATCGCCCAGCTTCAGCCAAGCCCGCAACCATCCAGGACCAGCCATGTTCAAGAGTATCAACCCGGCCACCGGCGAAGAGATCGCGACCCATGCGGAACTGACGGATGAGGAGGTCGATGCGAAGCTCGCCCGTGCCGCCGATACTTACCGGCAGTGGCGCACGACACCGCTTTCGGTGCGGACCGAACTGCTAGCCCGCATCGCCGACCGGTACGAGGCCGACAAGGCGCGGTTGGCGCGGACGGCGACGGAGGAGATGGGCAAGACCTATGCCTCCGCGGTCGCCGAGGTGGAGAAATGCGCCGCGGCCTTCCGCCATTATGCCGAGCACGGACCGGCGATGCTCGAGCCGCAGACGTTCAGGCTGGCGAACGGCGGCACCGCCGAGGCGCAGTGGCAGCCGCAGGGACCGGTGCTGGCGGTGATGCCGTGGAACTTCCCCTATTGGCAGGTGGTGCGCTTCCTCGCGCCGACCATCCTTGCCGGCAACATCGGGCTGCTGAAGCATGCCAGCATCGTCCAGGGCGTCGCCGGACTGATGGAGGAGATGGTGCTGGCCGCGGGCGGCCCGGAAGGGCTGTTCCAGAACCTGGCGATCAAGTCGGGCGCGGTCGGCGGCATCATCGCCGACGACCGGGTGGTGGCGGTGACGCTGACCGGCAGCGAAGGCGCCGGCGCGGCGGTGGCGGAGCAGGCGGGGCGTAACCTCAAGAAAGTGGTGCTCGAGCTCGGCGGGTCCGATCCGTTCATCGTGATGCCCTCGGCCGATCTCGACAAGGCGGTCGGCCAGGCGGTGAAGGCACGTATCCAGAACACCGGGCAGTCGTGCATCTGCGCAAAGCGGATGATCGTCCATGCCGACATCTACGATGCGTTCCTCGACAGGTTCAGCGCGGCGATGACAGCGGTGAAGGCCGGCGATCCGATGGACCCGGCGAGCGACATGGGACCGTTGTCGAGCTTCGGCCAGCGCGACACCGTGCTCGGGCAGCTCGACGAAGCGAAGCGGCTGGGGGCGAAGCTGCTGGTCGGGGGCGAGAAGCCCGACCTGCCGGGCGCCTATCTCACCGCCGGCATCCTGACCGACGTGCCGCTGGACAGCCCCTTCGCGAACGAAGAACTGTTCGGGCCGATCGCGATGGTATTCCGCGCCGCGGACATCGACGAGGCGATCCGGATCGCCAACGACGTGCCGTTCGGCCTGGGATCGTCGGTCTGGACCGACGAGCCCGGCGAGCAGCAGCGCTTCGTCCGCGACATCGCGGCAGGCATGGTCGCGATCAACCAGATGCTCGCCTCGGCTCCGGAGGCGCCGTTCGGCGGGATCAAGCGTTCGGGGCATGGCCGCGAGCTCGGTCCGTTCGGGCTGCACGAGTTCATGAACCTGAAGGCGGTGTATCGGACGGCGGGCGAGGCGGTCAGCGACGGGGTGGAATGATTCTCTTCGCAAAGTGACGGCGGCACTGCTCCGGTTTGCCAGGCGCAGCCCCGCAATGTGGAACGACAGCCTCCATCCCAGTTGCGGACATGACCTCCATGCGCCTAACTTTCTCCGATGAAAGAGCGAAGGAGCCATTTTCCCGCGCGCGCAGCCTTCGTGTTTCTCACGGTGCTTGGCGGTTGTGACTGGCCTACATATAATCCTGTCAAGCTAAAGGCGATAAAGGCTGAAGCTGAAGCATTGGCGGAAAATCATCCAATCAAACCGCCGCACGAATGGAACGATATTTCCAAAGATCAATTTCCAAAGGTGATTGCTAGTCTTCATCCAGAATTCGTCACCGTTTATCGATGGGGCGTAAATATAACTACAAAGCCATATTTCGACGGGGGCTGGGGATATCAGATTGCTCGGAAAAAGAGCGATCTACCGATGCCGGAAGAATGTTACTCAGAGCTATACCCTGGCGTGTTCTGGCACGGCCCCTGCTGACGGCGAACCTTCAATTCAGCGACCGTTACCACCAATCGCGAACATTCCGGCGCGGCGCGTCTTCCGAGGAGCAGGCGCCCGTCAGCCGGCCGGCTGACCCGCCGGGGCTGCCGCCGAGCCATCCTCCCGCACGTCGCGGATCGCGCCGAGCTCGCCGCGCTCGCGAGCCTTGCGGCCGTAGACGACCTCGAACAGCGGCGATGCCATCAAGGTGGTCACCACCGCCATCAGCACCAGCATCGAGAACAGCTCGACGCCGATGAGGCCGCGCTGCAGGCCGATGTTGATGATGATCAGCTCCATCAGGCCGCGCGCGTTCATCAGCGCGCCGATGCCGAGCGCGGTGGGATTGTCCTGACCCGTCAGCCGCGCCGCCGCCCAGCACGCGCCGCCCTTGGCGAGGATCGAGGCGGCGAGGATCGCGAGCGCGACCAGCAGCAGCGAGGGCGTCGCGACCATGTTCAGCTGCGTGTTGAGGCCGGAGAAGGTGAAGAACATCGGCAGCAGCAGGACCACCGTGAACGGCTCCAGCTTGGCGCGAAGCTCGCGGGTCAGCACGCCGCGCGGCATCGCCGTGCCGAGCAGGAAGCCGCCGAACACCGCGTGCATCCCCACCCAGTCCATCGCGAAGGCGGCGAGCAGGAACAGCATCAGCACGGTCGCGAGCAGGCCCTGGCTGACGCCGTTCGCCTTCTCCGCCGCCACGCCGAGCGGCGCCAGCAGCCTCGGCCCGAATCCCAGCACCAGCACCGCGAACAGGATCGCGCCGACGATCGCCTTGACCGCGACGCCGGGTCCGGCGCCGAAGGTCGCGAGCACGACCGCCAGCACCGTCCACGCGCCGGCATCGTCGATCGCTCCCGCCGACAGCGACAGCGAGCCGAGCGGCGATTTCGACAGCCCGCGCTCGTGGATGATGCGCGCCAGCATCGGGAAGGCGGTGATCGAGATGCACGCGCCCATGAACAATGTCGCCTGCGCCAGCCCAAGTCGCGGCGAGAACAGCCCGAGGCTCATCAGCCACGGCGCCAGCAGCACGGCGATCAGGAACGGCGCCGCCATGCCCGACAGCGAGACCGCGCTCGCGCTCCTGACGTTGCTGCGGAAATGCGACCGGTCGAAGCCGAGTCCGACGAGGAACATGTAGAGGCCGACGCCGAGCTGCGCGCCGACGTAGAGCACGCCCTTGGCGTCCTTGGGGAACAGCTGCGCCTGCAGGTCCGGCGCGATCAGGCCGAACAGCGAGGGGCCGAGCAGCACGCCGGCGATCATCTCGCCGACTACCTGGGGCTGGCCGAGGAAGCGCTTGCCGAGCCAGCCGACCGCGCGCGCCGCGGCGACGATCACGAACAGCTCGAGGAAGAAGACGACGCTGAGCTCGGCCGGTGTCATGGATGCCCCTCCTGATGCGGTCGTTGCCGCTTTTTGTTAGCGGTAACTTATGTCACACGCCGAGGGTTATGCAACAGGGAGCCAAATCCTCCCCCGCCAGGGGGAGGTGGCGCCGAAGGCGACGGAGGGGGAGGACGGCGACTCAACTCTCGGCGTGCTTCCTCCCCCTCCGTCACGCTTCGCGTGCCACCTCCCCCTGGCGGGGGAGGATTGAAAAGGGGCGCACTGCCCGGGGGATCGGGAGTCGATCCGGCCCTCTAAGCCGCCTGCAATCCCCGCGGCAGCTTGAAGGTCAGGTCCTCGTGCGTGGTGACCACCTCGCGCTCGGCGACCTCGTAGCGGGTGGCGAGGCGATCGACGAGCTCGCGCACCAGCAGCTCGGGCGCGGAGGCGCCGGCGGTGAGGCCGAGCGTCGTCACGCCCTCCAGCCAGTCCCATTCGAGGTCGGTGGCGCGCTGAATCAGCTTGGCCGGCGTGCCCTCGCGCTCGGCGACCTCGACCAGGCGGACCGAATTGGACGAGTTGGGGGCGCCGATCACCAGCATCAGTTCGCAGGTGGCGGCGATCGCCTTCACCGCGGCCTGGCGGTTCGACGTCGCGTAGCAGATGTCGTCGGCGCGCGGCGCGACGATGCTGGGGAAGCGGCGGGTGAACACGCCGACCACAGCGGCCGTATCGTCGACCGACAGCGTGGTCTGCGTGAGGAAGGCGAGATTGTCGGGATCGGCGGGCTCGAGCGCCTCGGCATCGGCGACGGTCTCGACCAGGGTCATCGATCCCTCCGGCACCTGGCCGAAGGTGCCGATCACCTCGGGATGACCGGCGTGGCCGACGAACAATATGTGCTTGCCGGCGGCGACCAGACGCTCGGCCTGGCGATGGACCTTGGAGACCAGTGGGCAGGTGGCGTCGAGATATTCGAGGCCGCGCTCCGCCGCGCTCGCCGGCACCACCTTGGGCACGCCGTGGGCGGAGAAGACCACCGGCACGCCGTCCGGCACCTGGTCGAGCTCCTCGACGAACACCGCGCCCTTGGCCTTGAGGTTGTCGACGACGAACTTGTTGTGGACGATCTCGTGCCGGACGTAGACCGGCGCGCCGTAGCGCTCGATCGCGAGCTCGACGATGCGAATGGCGCGGTCGACGCCGGCGCAGAAGCCGCGCGGGGCGGCGATCAGCAGGGTGAGCGCGGGCTTGGTCATCGCCTGCCGCTCTACGCGATTGCTTGCGCAGGCGGAAGGCGCTTGGTAGCCACGCGGGCTGCGGCCGTGCCCGCCCGTATTTGAAAGGTCATTCGTGAACGTCCGCAGCCTCACTGCCCTCTCCGTCCTGGCGCTGCTTGCCGCCGGCTGCTCGAATCGGGGCGAGATCGATCCGTCGGGCGGCATCACCGCGGTGCGCACCGCCTGCCCGTCGGTGGGCGTGCCGGCCGCGACCGGCGACGTCACGCTGTTCAACCCGGAGACGGCACGCACCGCCGACGCGATCGACGTGGTGGCGAGCATCACCAACGTGCGCTCGACCTGCAACGATACGGTCGACCCGATCTATACGTCGATCACCTTCGACGTGCAGGCGCGGCGGACCCGCACCGATGGCGCGCGCGACGTGACCTTGCCCTTCTACAGCGCGGTCGTGCAGGGCGGCACCGTCGTCACCGCCAAGCGGGTGAGCCAGATCACCGTGCATTTCGATGCGGGCCAGGCGCGCGCGACCGCGAGCGGCACCGCCGGCGCCTATGTCGACCGCGCCGCGGCGACGCTGCCGCCCGAGGTGCGCAGCCAGATCATGCAGCGGCGCAAGGCCGGGCAGCAGGAGGCGGCGATGGACCCGCTCGCCAATCCCGCCGTCCGCCAGGCGGTGCTGAAGGCGACCTTCGAGGCGCTGGTGGGGTTCCAGCTCACCGACGACCAGCTCAAGTACAACGCGACACGTTGAGCTCAGCTCCTCCCCGGTACGGGGAGGGGGACCATCCGCGTTAGCGGATGGTGGAGGGGGCCAGCCGCAAGCGATTCGTTTCATGGAGGGCCCCCTCCACCAGCCTGCGGCTGGTCCCCCTCCCCGTGCCGGGGAGGAGCTAGGGCTACGCCGCCTCGCTGAACTGCAGGCTGGCGAGGCGCGCGTAGAGGCCGCCGCCGCCGATCAGCTCGGCGTGGGTGCCGGTTTCGACGATGCGGCCGGCGTCCATCACGACGATGCGCCCGGCGGCGCGGACGGTGGCGAGGCGGTGGGCGATCACCAGCGTGGTGCGGTTCGCCATCAGCCGGTCGAGCGCGGACTGGACCAGCCGCTCGCTCTCGGCGTCGAGCGCGCTGGTCGCCTCGTCGAGCAGCAGGATCGGGGCGTCGCGCAGCAGCGCGCGGGCGATCGCGACGCGCTGGCGCTGGCCGCCGGACAGGCGCGCGCCGGCCTCGCCGAGGAAGGTGTCGAGCCCGTCGGGGAGCGCGCGCAGGAACTCGGCGGCGTTGGCGGCCTCGGCGGCCGCCCAGATCGCCTCGTCGCTCGCATCCCAGCGGCCGTAGCGGAGGTTGTCGCGGGCGGAGGCGGCGAAGATCACCGTCTCCTGCGGCACCATCGCGATGCGGGCGCGGACCTCGGCCGGATCGGCCCGGTGCACCGGCACGCCGTCGACGCGGATCTCGCCCGACTGGGGATCGTAGAATCGCTGGACGAGCTGGAACAGCGTCGACTTGCCCGCGCCCGAGGGGCCGACCACCGCCACCGTCTCGCCCGGGCTCACCTCGAGCGAGAAATCGTGCAGCGCGGCAAGCTCCGGGCGAGTGGGATAGCGGAAGGTGACATGATCGAAGGCGATCGCGCCGCGCGCCGGCTCGGGCAGCGGCACCGGGTCGGCCGGCGCGCTGATCTCGGGCTCGACGCGGAGCAGCTCGGCGAGGCGGGCGGCGGCGCCGGAGCCGCGCAGCAGGTCGCCATAGACCTCGGTCAGCGCGCCGAACGAGCCCGAGACCAGCCCGGCGGTGATGACGAAAGCGGTGATCGATCCGCCGGAGATGGTGCCGTTGGCGACGTCCTGCACCGCCTCCCACAACAGCATCGTCATAGCGCCGAACAGCAGGAAGATGACGGCGGCGGTCATCGCCGCGCGGGTGGCGAAGCGGCGTCGTGCCGCCTGGAAGCCGCGGTTGACCGCGCCGCGGAAACGCTCGCTCTCGCGGTCCTCCTGGCCGAACGCCTGGACGATCCGCATCGCGCCCAGCGTCTCGGCGGTCATCGCGCCGATGTCGGCGATACGGTCTTGGCTGGTCCGGGAGAAGCTGCGCACGCGGCGGCCGAGGATCATGATCGGCAGCGTCACCAGCGGCAGGCCGATGATCAGATAGACCGCGAGCTTGGGCGCCAACGCGAACAGGGTGATGACGCCGCCGACGCCGACCAGCAGGTTGCGGAGCGCGATCGACACGGTGCCGCCGACGATCTGCTCGATGACCGCGGTATCGGCGGTGAGGCGGGAGGCGATCTCAGACGGGCGGTTGGTCTCGAACCAGCCGGGCGGCTGGCGGAGCAGGTTGCGGTGCACCGCCGCGCGGATGTCGGCGACGGTGCGCTCGCCGAGCCATGAGACCATGTAGAAGCGAACCGCCGTCGAGAGGGCGAGCACGACCACGACGAGGATCAGGCCTTCGAAATAGGGCGCGACGGTGGTGGCGTTGAAGTCGCCGCTGGCGAAGCCCTTGTCGACCACCTGCTTGAACGTGCGCGGCACCCACAGCGTCGCGCCGGCGGCGGTGACGAGCGCGATCAGCGCGAGCAGGATGCGGAAGGGATAGCGCGCGGTGAAGCGCCAGACGAGCGCGAGGTTGCCGAGCGAGGCGCGCGGCGGGGGTGGGGCGTCGGCCATGCGCGGGGACTAGGGCTTGCGGGGGCGATGGGCAATGGATTCGGAAGGATAGCGAGGCGTGTGGGCTTGCAAGCCCCTCCCCTTCAGGGGAGGGGTTGGGGGTGGGGGCTATCCGCGAGCGACGAGCCTGCCGCACTTCTCCACCCCAACCCCTCCCCTGAAGGGGAGGGGCTTTAAAGTTCCCCAACTCGCTTCGTCGCTTTCCCCGTCATCCGCATTGTCTCGCAACTGCGGCACGCTATACCCATATCGGGGCCGTGGCTTCCACCCACGGTGGGGAACATACCGAATGCTCTATGATGCGTATGAAGTGCAACGATCGATGCTTGCGGGGGCGAGCGCGTTCGCGAATTTTTCGGCCGGACTGCTGAACAATCCGGCAAACCCGTTCGCCTATTTCGGCGGCGGGCCGGTGCTCGCCTCGGCGCTGGAGGTGTTCGCCCATGCTGCAGCGCCGCGCGGCAAGCCCCACTTCGGGCTCGATCGCACGACCATCGACGGACGCCAGGTCGCCGTTCATGAGGAGGTCGTTCTCAAGAAGCCGTTCGGCCAGCTCAAGCATTTCGCGCGGGAAGGCGTCGAGGGCGGCCCCAAGCTGCTGATCGTGGCGCCGATGTCGGGGCACTATGCGACGCTGCTGCGCGGCACGGTCGAGCGGATGCTGCCGAAGCATGACGTCTACATCACCGATTGGCGCGACGCGAAGCTGGTGCCCACCGACGAGGGACGCTTCGACCTGGACGATTACATCGACTACATCGTCGAGTTCCTGGAGCTCATCGGCCGCGAGGGCGATCCGCGCCCGCACATGCTCGCCGTGTGCCAGCCGTCGGTGCCCTGCTATGCCGCCGCGGCGCTGATGAGCGCCGACAAGCACCCCAACCGTCCCCGTACGCTGACGCTGATGGGCGGCCCGATCGACACGCGCGAGGCGCCGACCGCGGTCAACACGCTGGCGACCGAGCGGCCGCATGCCTGGTTCGAGCAGAACGTCATCGCCACCGTGCCGCTGCTCTATCCGGGTGCCGGACGGCGGGTCTACCCGGGCTTCCTGCAGCTCGCCGGGTTCATGACGATGAACCTCGGCAACCACATGATCTCGCATTGGGAGCTGTTCAAGCATCTCGTGCAGGGCGACGACGACAGCGCCGAGGCGACGATGGCGTTCTACGACGAGTATCGCTCGGTCTGCGACATGACGGCGGAGTTCTACCTCCAGACGATCGACGTGGTGTTCCAGCGCCATGCGCTGCCGAAAGGCGAGATGGAGCACCGCGGGCGCCGGGTCGATCCGGCGGCGATCACCGACATCGGCCTGCTCGCGATCGAGGGCGAGCGCGACGACATCTCCGGCTTGGGACAGACCAGGGCGGCGCTCACGCTGGCGACCAAGCTGGCCGCCAGGGAGAAGAAGTACCACATGGCGCCGAAGGTCGGCCATTACGGCATCTTCAACGGCTCCAAGTGGCGCGGCCAGATCGCGCCGGTGGTCGAGGATTGGATCGCCGCGCACGCGGCATAGCGGGCGACATTTGAAGTTCTGGATCATCGCTTGCCCGTTTCCAACCGTCACGGGTGACGGGGTAGGAGCGAATGTCTTGCCTGAACGTCGGTCTGGCCTGACGGCTCAGTCGTACAAGGTCCGCACCAGCGACCACGCCAGCCACGCGATCGCCGCCCAGGTGAGCAGCACGAGGACGAGCCCCCAGCGCGAGGCGGGGCGTTCGGCGGCGGCCTCGGCGGCGGCGCGATGCTCGGCCATCACCGCGGGCGGGATGAAGCGGGTCGCGAGCCAGACGCCGGCCGGGATCAGGATGGCGTCGTCGACGAGGCCGAGCACCGGATGAAGTCCGGCACCAGGTCGATCGGCGACAGGGCATAGGCCGCGACGAGCAGCCCGATCGCCCGCGCCGGCCAGGGCGTGCGTGGATCACGCACCGCCAGCCAGATGGCGTGCGTCTCGACGCGGAGGCGGTGGACCAGCGAAGGCGACGGCATGACCCGGCCTACATCCCGCCCTTGATACTCGCGCCGCCGGGCAGGCCGACGAACGGCAGCGCCGCGGCGCCCTCGCGGGTCATGCCGATGTCGACGGTGCCGTCCTCGCCCAGCGTGATCGTCATCAGCGTGCGCAGCCGCTGCGTCGCCGGGGCGAGGCGGAGGCGGCTTTCGTCGCCGATATGCTCGGCGGTCAGCAGCAGCGACGGGACCGCCATCGGCGCGCCGCCCTGTTTGGTCTGGCAGGAGCCCGGGTCGGTGACGAGCCGGCCCTGCGCCATGGCCCCCGAGGCGCTGACGACGATCCTCGGAAAATCTGCCTGCCCGACGAAATTGCAGGTGAAGGGCAGGTTCGGCTGCAGCGCCTGGAGCAGCGAGGCGTCGGCCGAGCCGCTCACCGAATCGACCACGGTGCGGCCGGGCTTCAGCAGCGCGCGGCCACCCAGAGCGGTGTCGGCGCCGGTCACCTTCCAGTCGATTGCGAAGCCCAGGCCCACCAGCGACCGCAGCGGCGCCCATTGCCACGAAAGCACGCTGCCGCCGGCGATGCCGACCTCGCCGTTCCAGACCGTGCCGGCGATCCCGGTCCGCCACGGCCGGTTCTTGAACACGGTGCTCGCCGGGATCGTCCAGATCATCGCCAGCACGTAAGCGGCTATGCCGATGCCGACGAAGAGGATAAGACGGCGTCGCGCGCCGGTTTGCGCAATTGCGGAGAGATCGAGTGGACCGCCGGGACGTGCTGAGGCTTCTGCGATCAGGCCTCGTCGGATCAGCGGCGTCATTGGTCCTGCCCTCATCGTCGATTGCCGCCGAGCGGAAGCCGAAACCCGACAAACGGCCCGTGGCGCTGCTGCTCCCGCTCACCGGCGAGCGGGCGGCGCTGGGGCTTAGCATGAGCCGCGCGGCCGCGCTTGCCGAAAGTGACGGCAAGCTGATGCAGCTGCTCGACACCGGCGGCACCGCCGAAGGCGCCGCGCGCGCCGCGGCCGAGGCGATGAAGCGCCGCGTCGCGATGGTGCTCGGCCCGCTCTCCGCCGAGGAGGCGCGCGGCGCGGCGGGTGTCGTGGCGGGAAAGGTGCCGGTGATCGCTTTCACCAACGACATGAGCGTCGCCGCGAGCGGCGCCTATGTGTTCGGCCTGACGCCGCGGCAGTCGACCAGCGCGGTGCTGCGCTATGCCCGCTCGCGTGGGATCAAATCGGTGCTGGCGATCGGCGACGGCACCCCGTGGAGTGCCGCCGCGGTCGAGGCGGCGCAGGCATTGCAGGGCGAGCTCGGCATCGACGTACGCGCGATCACGATCGCCGCCGGCCAGCCCTTGCCCTCTGCCGGCGAGCCGCCCGATGCGGTGCTCGCGACCGGCGGCGGTGACGCCGTGCTCGCGGCAGCGCGTAATCTCAAGGAGACCGGCATCCAGCTGCTCGGCACCGTGCAGGCGCTCGACAACCGCCCGTCGGCACTGGAGGCGCTCGAGGGGGCCTGGATCGCGGCGCCCGATCCCAAGTCGTTCGGCACCTTCTCCTCGGAGTTCGAGACGAAGGTCGGCGGTTCGCCCGGCGCGCTGGCGGCGCTCGCCTATGACGCGGCAGGGATCGCCAAGGCGTTGCGCGCCAACCATCAGCTCGACCGCGCCGGTCTGCTCGGGACCGACAGCTTCCCCTGCGTCACCGGCGCGGTCCGCTTCCGCACCGACGGAAGCTGCGCGCGCGAGCTCGCGATCCTGGTGGCGCGGCGCAGCGGCTATGAGAGCGTGGCGACCTCGCGGGGAGCGTGAGGTGATTGCCGTGCGGCGCTTCCCATTCCCGTCATCCCCGCGAAGGCGGGGATCCATTGTCGCTGGTGGAGCGACTCTTTCGAGAAGCCAGCCAGAATGGATTCCCGCCTTCGCGGGGATGACGAGGGGAGGGTGTAGGCACCGGAACGTCACGGCCGGCGAATCCGGCTTCACGCTGATCGAGCTGATGATCAGCCTGGTCCTGTTCGCGCTGATCGCGGTGGCGGGGCTGGCGCTGGTCGACAGCGTGCTGGGCGTGCAGGGGCGGACCGAGACGCGGCTCGACCGGCTCGCCGATCTCCAGCGCACGATGCTGGTGGTGACGAGCGACGTCGAGCAGATCGCGCTCGGCAACGTCTCGGGCGGTGGCGACCGGCTGACCTTCACCCGCGCCGCGCCCGGGCTCGGCGGACCGCCGGTGCCGGTGACCTATGTGGTGCGCGGCGGCGCGCTGATCCGCAGCGTCGGCGGGCGGCCGCAGCTGCTGCTCACCGGCGTGACCGGCGCGCGCTGGCGCTTCTTCGACCAGGACTGGCAGACGCGATGGCCGTTGTCGGAGGACGATGAGGCCGTGGCGGCCTGGCCGCGCGCGGTCGAACTGGAGCTGACGGTGGCGGGGCGGGGACCGCAAGGGCAGCTCCGCCGTGTGGTCCTGCTGCCTGCCCGTGCGAAAACGGAGGCGGATCAATGACGCCGCGACGCCCCCATGAGGACGAGTGCGGCATGATCCTCGTCAACGTGCTGATGTTCGTGGCGATCGCCGCGGGGCTGGTGCTGCTGATGGTCGACCGTGAGGAGCTGGCGCTCGACCGCGCGCTGCGCACCCGCGAGGCGGCACGGGCGCAGGCGGTGGTGCGGGGCGGCGAGCTGTCGGCGGTGGTGGCGCTGCGCCGCGATATCGCCGAGGAGCGCGACTACGACGCCGCCTCCGAACCCTGGGGCGCGCTCGCCGAGAGCGGCGCGCCGATCGAGGGCGGCAGCTTCGACCTCACGATCGCCGATGCCGAGGGCCGCTTCAACCTCAACACGCTGATGAGCGGGCAGGCGGGACCGGTGATCCTGTTCGGCGAGATCGCCCGCTCGGTCGGGCTCGACGACGACCAGATCGCCAAGGCGATCGCGTTCGTGCGCCTCGCCGGGCCGGTGACGGACCTGCGCCCGCTGCGCTTCGCCGGGCTCGATCCCAAGGTGGCGGGGCAGCTCGAGCGGCTGGTGACGGCGCTGCCCGGGCAGACCCAGATCAACCTCAACGCCGCCTCCCCCGAGATGCTGGCGATCCTGTTTCACGACTCCGTCGTCGCCGACCGGCTGGTCAAGGTGCGCGAGCGTCAGGGGATGCTGACGATGAAGGACCTGGCGGACGAGAATGTCGCGATGCCGCCGGCCACGGGCTTTCGCTCCAACACCTTCTGGGTGCGCACCCGCGCCACGATCGGCGACACCGTCCAGCAGGGGGCCACGCTGATCCAGCGCCGCTCCGATGAGCCCGGCGCGCCGCCCGAGACCGTGGCGGTCGAACGCTGGTGGAATGCCGCCATCCCGCCCGACGTGCCGGCATTTCTCGCAAGGAAATAGCCGAGGTCGAACGACATCGGCGATTGCCGACCTTGACTCTGTTCGTTCGATCGAACAAAAGAGGCAATGCTTTCCTCTGTTCTTCTCGACACTGCGATCGAGCATTTCGGGCGCAACGGTTATGAGGGGGCGAGCACGCGCGCGATCGCCAACGCCTCGCGCACCGCCATGTCCTCGATCACCTATCATTTCGGCGGCAAGAAAGGACTCTATCTCGCCGCTGCCGATCACATTGCCGCGGGCATCGCCGAGCGGCAGGCGGAAGTGTTGCAGAGGGTGCGCGAAGCCGGTGCCGCGACCCGCGAACAGGCGATCGAGGAGGTGCTGATGCTGCTCGAAAGCCTCGCTCGCATGATGCTGGCCAAGGATACCGAGCATTGGGCCCGGTTCATCATTCGCGAGCAGCAATTTCCGACCGAGGCGTTCCACCGCATCTTCGGCGGCGCGATGCAGCCGATCGCCGAGACGCTGATCGGCCTGGTAGGGCAGGTCCGCACCGATCTCGACCCGCGCGAGCTGCGGGCGACCGCGGTGCTGATGGTCGGCCAGGTGCTGATGCTGCGCGCCGGCCATGCGGCGGTATGCCGCGTATTCGAGGTGCTCGAGATCGACCGTGACCTTGCCGACCTCTTGATCCGGCGCCTGCGCGCCAATGCCCGCTGCATCCTTTCGGAGAAACCGGAATGAACCGCCGCCTGATCATTGCCGTCGTCGTGCTCGCCGCGCTCGCGATCGCCGCAGTCGCGACCAAGGGGTTCGGCCTGTTCGGCGGAGAGCGCGACAAGCCGCTCCAGCTCTACGGCAATGTCGACATCCGCGAGGTCGACATGGGCTTCCGCGTCGGCGGGCGCATCAAGACGATCGCGGTCGAGGAAGGCGCCAAGGTCCAGCCGGGGCAGCTGCTGGCGACGCTCGACACCGCGACGCTCGACGCGCGCATCGGCGAGGCGGACGCGCAGGTGCAGCAGGCGCGCGCGCAGCTCGACAAGCTGCGCAACGGCAATCGCGCGCAGGACATCGCCCAGGCCCGCGCGCGAGTCGTCGCGGCGCAGGCTTCGGCGGCCAATGCGCAGCGCGACTATGCCCGTCGCCAGCCGCTCGTCGCGCCGGGGGCGATCAGCCGGGCCGTGTGGGACCAGACCGTGGCGGCGCGCGACAACGCCAACGCCCAGCTTGCCGAGGCGCGGCAGGCGTTGTCGCTGCTGGAGGCGGGTAGCCGGCGCGAGGATGTTGCCGCCGGCGAGGCGCAACTCCGCGCGGCCGAGGCGACCCGGCGCAGCGCCGCGACCGACCTCGGCGATACGCGCCTGATCGCGGAGACTGCCGCCACGGTCGTGACCCGTGCGCAGGAGCCGGGAGCGATCGTCCAGCCGGGGCAGACCCTGCTCACTCTGTCGATCGATCGCCCGATGCGCGTGCGCGCCTATATCGCCGAGCCGGACTTGAGCCGTATCAGCCCGGGCATGGCAGTCGAGGTGAGGGCGGACGGCAATCCGAAGGTTTATCACGGGACGATCGGCTACATCTCGCCACGCAGCGAGTTCACCCCCAAGTCGGTCGAGACCGAGGCGCTGCGGACGGACCTCGTCTATCGGCTGCGGATCATCGTCAACGATCCAGACGATGCGCTCCGCCAGGGACAGCCGGTGACGGTGCGCGTGCCCGGCGCGCGGCCGGCGCATCGGGATTGAGGGCTCCATGTCCTCGCATCCCATCCGTCATGCCGGACTTGTTCCGGCATCCACCGTGCAGCGTTCACTTCGGCTGATTGGCTCGCGGCACCGTGGACCCCGGCACAAGGCCGGGGTGACGAGAGGGGCGTGGCGTGGCGAGTGAATCGCATCCCGCCGCCCGTGCCGAGGGGCTGGTCAAGCGCTTCGGCGAGCTGACCGCGCTCGACGGCGTGCGTATCGCAATCCCGCCGGGGCAGGTGACCGGCCTCGTCGGCCCCGACGGTGCCGGCAAGACCACGCTGATCCGCATCCTCGCTGGCCTGATGGCGCCGACCGACGGCACCGTCGAGGTGCTCGGCAAACCGCCTGGCGAGGCGCTCGACGATCTCGGCTACATGCCGCAGCGCTTCGGCCTCTATGAGGATCTGAGCGTACGCGAGAACCTCGTGCTCTATTCCGAGGTGCGCGGGCTCGACCGGTCGGAGCGCGAGGCGGCGTTCGACAAGCTGCTCGACTTTACCGACCTGAAGCGCTTTCAGAGCCGCCTCGCCGGCAAGCTCTCGGGCGGCATGAAGCAGAAGCTCGGCCTCGCCTGCGCGCTGGTGAAGACGCCGCGGCTGCTGCTGCTCGACGAGCCGGGGGTCGGCGTCGACCCGATCTCGCGGCGCGAATTGTGGGCGATGGTCGGCGAGCTGACCGGCGAGGGGATCGGCGTGCTGTGGTCGACCGCCTATCTCGACGAAGCGGAGAAGTGCGACAGCGTCTATCTGCTCAACGAGGGCAAGCTGCTGTTCGACGGCCCGCCTGCCGAGCTCACCGGCAGGGTGAAGGACCGCGTGATCCGCGTCGCCGGCTTCAAGGAACGCCGCCGTCAGTTCCTGACCAGGGCGCTCGACCGCGACGACGTGATCGACGGCACCATCCAGGGGCGGGCGGTGCGTTTGCTGCTGAAGGAAGGGACCGCGCAGCCCAAGTTCGAGGGCGCGACGATCGAACAGGCCGCGCCGCGCTTCGAGGACGGGTTCATCGAGATCCTGGGTGGTGGACCGAAGGGTACCAGCCCGCTCGCCGAACGCTATCGCACCATCCCCGAGAACGACGCACCGGCGATCGAGGCGAAGGGGCTGACCAAGCGCTTCGGCGACTTCACCGCCGCCAAGGACATGGAGTTCTCGATCCCGCGCGGGCAGATCTTCGGCCTCTTGGGCCCGAACGGGGCGGGCAAGTCGACCACCTTCAAGATGCTGTGCGGGCTGCTCACGCCCACCAGCGGCACCGGCGCGGTGGCGGGGCATGACCTCCGCCACGCCGCCGCCGACGCGCGCAACTCGCTCGGCTACATGGCGCAGAAATTCTCGCTCTACGGCGATCTGTCGGTACGGCAGAACCTTGATTTCTTCGCCGGCGCCTATGGCCTCGACCGCGGCACTGCGGCGCGGGCGATCGCGGCGATGATCGACATCTTCGAGCTCGGGCCGCACGTCAACGTCAACGCCGGCACCCTGCCGCTCGGCTTCAAGCAGCGGCTCGCGCTCGCCTGCGCGGTGATGCACGAGCCGCCGGTACTGTTCCTCGACGAGCCGACCTCGGGCGTCGACCCGGTGTCGCGGCGCGAATTCTGGATGATCATCAACGGCCTGGTCGAGAAGGGCGTGACCGTGCTGGTCACGACGCACTTCATGGACGAGGCCGAATATTGCGACCGCGCGACGCTGATCTACCGCGCCGAGCAGATCGCGACCGGCATGCCCGACGAGCTCAAGGCCGAGGCCGCGAAGCTGGCAAACCTCGACGACCCGACGATGGAGGATGCCTTTATCGCACTGATCGAGGAATTCGACCGCAAGCGCGAAGCCGAGGGGAGGGCGGCGGCGTGAGCGCGATCCATCATAGGCCCCTCCCCTTCAGGGGAGGGGTTGGGGTGGGGCCTCGCCCCGAGCGATTTCGCCTGCCGCACTGCCCCACCCCCTACCCCTCCCCTGAAGGGGAGGGGCTATGACCTCCATCCGCTTCTCCCCCCGTCGCCTCGCCGCGCTGGTGGCGAAGGAAGGCTCGCAGATCGTGCGCGATCCCTCGACCTTCCTGATCGCCTTCGTGCTGCCGCTGATCCTGCTGTTCCTGTTCGGCTATGCGGTGTCGCTCGACAGCACGCGCACCCGCGTCGCGCTGGTGGTGCAGGATTCGAGCGCGCCGGCGCTCAGCCTCGCCCAGAGCTATGCGCACTCGCCCTATTTTGACGTGACCTTCGCCCGCGCGGTCCAGCCGGTGAAGCAGTGGATGGTCGACGGCCGCGTCCGCGCGATCATCGTCATCCCGCCCGACTTCGGCGAGGGGGTGAAGCAGGGCAATCCTCCGCCGATCCAGATCATCACCGACGGCTCCCAGCCCAACACCGCCAACTTCGCCGCCGCCTATGGGGAGGGCGTGCGCGCCGCCTGGGCGGCGGGCGACGACGACCGCCAGCCGCCGGTCGGGCTGTCGACCCGCTTCTGGTACAATCCCGAGCTCAAGAGCCGCTATTTCCTCGTCCCCGGATCGATCGCGATCGTGATGACGATGATCGGCACCCTGCTCACCGCGCTCGTTGTCGCCCGCGAATGGGAGCGCGGCACGATGGAGGCGATGATGGCGACCCCCATCAGCATGGCCGAGTTCATCGCCAGCAAGGTGCTGCCCTATTACCTGCTCGCGCTTGGCTCGATGACCTTGTGTACGCTGATCGCGGTGTTCGCGTTCGGCGTGCCGTTCCGCGGCAGCGTGTTCGCGCTGTTCGCGATCGCCAGCGCCTTCCTGATGCCGGCGCTGGGGCTCGGCCTGTTCATCTCGGCGGCGACCAAGAACCAGTTCGTCGCGAGCCAGGTGGCGCTGCTCTCGGCGTTCCTGCCGACCTTCCTGCTCTCGGGCTTCATCTTCGAGATCGGGTCGATGCCCTGGCCGATCCAGGCGATCACCTATGCGGTGCCGGCGCGCTACCTGATCCCGTCGCTGCAGACGGTGTTCCTGGCGGGCGACCTCTGGGGGCTGATCCTGCCCAACATCGGTATCATGCTGCTGTTCGGCATGGGCTTCTTCCTGCTGGCGTTCCGCGTCACGCGGCGGAGTCTGGACTGATGGCTGCGCGTGCCCCTTATCCCCCGTCATTCCCGCGAAGGCGGGAATCCATTCTGGCTGCCTTCGCGTCTCTAATCCTGAGCGCAGTGCCAATGGATTCCCGCCTTCGCGGGAATGACGACCGAGAGCGTTCGGCATGAGGCGGTTGCGGGCAATGATCGTCAAGGAGATGTGGGCGGTGCTGCGCGACCCGCGCTCGCGGATCGTGCTGGTGGTGCCGCCGCTCATCCAGCTGTTCATCTTCACCTTCGCCACCACGCTCGACGTCAAGAACGTCGACATCGGCGTGCTCAACCGCGCGACCGGCGTGCATTCGAGCGAGTTCGTCTCGCGCGTCGCCGGCAGCCCCAATTTCCGCAAGGTACTCCCGCTGCGCTCGCCCGACGAACTCGCCGACGCGATCGACCGGCAGGAGGTGATCGCGGCGGTGGTGATCGACGAGGATTTCGACCGCGCCGTCGATGCCGGCCGCCCGGCGACGATCGGCGTAGTGCTCGACGGCCGCCGGTCCAACGCCGCGCAGATCGTCTCAGGCTACCTCAGCCAGATCGCCGGCGGGGTCGGCGCCGACCTGATGCCCCGCGCCTCGGCGAGCCCGGGCAGCGTCGTCACCAACTGGTACAACCCCTCGCTCGACTATATCTGGTTCACGCTGCCCTCGCTGGTCGCGATCATCGTGTCGGTGTCGGGCCTCGCCGTCACCTCGCAGTCGGTGGCGCGCGAGCGCGAGCTCGGCACCTTCGATCAGCTGATGGTCTCCCCCTTGCGCGTCCACGAGATACTGATCGGCAAGATGGTGCCGCCGTTCCTGCTCGGCATGTTCAACGGCTCGATCTACCTGGTCATCGCGCCTTTGGTGTTCGGGGTGCCGTTCCTCGGTTCGCTGACCCTCTTCTTCCTGTCGCTGTCGGTCTATCTGCTCGCGCTGATCGGCGTGGGGATGCTGGTCTCGGCCGCCTCGGCGACGCAACAGCAGGCGTTCCTCGGCGTGTTCCTGGCGATCACGCCGCTGATCCTGCTGTCGGGCTATGCCAGCCCGATCGACAACATGCCGGACTGGCTGCAGGTCATCACCTACGCCGATCCGGCGCGCTACTTCCTCGTCATCGTCCAGGGGCTGTTCCTGAAGGCGATGCCGGCGGAGGCCGTGTTCCACCAGCTCTGGCCGCTGGCGATCATCGCCTGCGTGACGCTCACCGCCGCGGCCTGGCTGTTCCGCGCGCGAATGGAGTGACCGATGCGCCGCCTGTCCTTCCTTGCCCTGGGTCTCCTCGCCGGCTGCACCGTCGGCCCCGACTATCACCGCCCCGAGACCAAGGCCGCGTCCCAATGGGTCGAGCCCGGCACGCCCGGCGCGGTCGATCTCACCTGGTGGCGGCGCTTCAACGACGCCGAGCTGACGGCGCTGGTCGAGCGCGCGCTGAAATCGAGCCCTGATCTCGCCGAAGCCTCCGCCCGGCTCGCCGAGGCGCGCGCCAACCGTGACGCCACAGCGGGCGGCCGCTTGCCGACGGTACAGGCGACCGGCTCCGCCACCGAGAATGTGCTGAGCGAGAACGGCCAGATCCCGATCGGCCAGATTCCCGTCTTCACGCGCGATTTCCCGCTGTTCGACCTCGGTTTCGACGCGAGCTGGGAGCTCGACTTCTGGGGCCGCCGCACCCGGCAGGTCGAGGCGGCCACCGCGCGGATGCAGGCGGCCGAGGCGAGCCGGCAGGACGTGATGCTGACGCTGATCGCCGAGGTCGCGCGCGCCTATTACGATCTGCGCTCCGCCCAAGCCGACATCGCCACCGGCGAAGCCGCCGCTTCTGCCGATGCCGAGACCGCGCGGCTGACCGCGCTGCGCTACCGCGCCGGGGAAAGCTCGAAGATCGACGCCGACCGCGCCGAGGCGCAGGCGCGCGCCAGCGCTGGCGCGGTGACCCAGGCCCGCGCCAGCGCCGCGGCGGCCACCTACCGCATCGCCACCCTCGTCGGCGTGCCGCCGGAGGAGGTGGCGCCGGAGCTCAAGACCGCCGCGCCGCTGCCGGTCGCGCCCGACGAGATCTTGGTCGGCGTCCGCTCCGAGCTGCTCGAGCGCCGCCCCGACGTGCGCAGCGCCGAGCGCGAGCTGGCCGCCGCCACCGCCGACATCGGCGTCGCCACCGCCGACCTGTTCCCGCGCTTCAGCCTGATGGGCAGTGTCGGCCAGCAGGCCCGCAATGTCGGCGACCTTTTCTCGGGCGACAGCACGCGGCTCCAGGTCGGGCCGAGCTTCTCCTGGCCGATCTTCTCGGGCGGCACGATCCGCGCGCAGATCCGCGCCGCCGACGCCCGCGCCCAGGGTGCCGCCGCCCGCTACGAGAAGGCGGTGGTCGGCGCGCTCTCCGACAGCGAGGGCGCGATCAACCGCTTCCTTAATGCCCGCGCCGCACTGGTCGAGGCGGAGGCGTCACTCGGCCGCGAGCGCACCGCCTTCGCGCTCGCCGAGCAACGCACCGCCCGCGGCGAGGACGATCGCCTCGCCCTGATGCGTGCCCAATCATCGCTCACTGCCGCCGAACGCCGCCGCGACTCCGCCGCCGCGGCAAAGGGCCAGGCCGCGATCGCGCTGTTCAAGTCGCTGGGCGGCGGCTGGAGCTGACACCCTTCTGTTTTGGCCGACCGGTTGCTAGGGGCGCCCGATGCTCACGATCACCGACGTCACCGTCCGCCTCGGCGGACGCACGATCCTCGACGGCGCCAGCGCCGCGCTGCCGCCGCGCAGCCGTGTCGGGCTGATCGGGCGCAACGGCGCCGGCAAGTCGACGCTGGTGCGCGTGATCGCGGGGCAGCTGGAGCCCGACGGCGGCTCGGCGGAGATGCCGCGCGGCACCAGGCTCGGCTATATCGCGCAGGAAGCGCCCGCCGGTGCCGCGACCCCGTTCGAGACGGTGCTGGCGGCCGACACCGAACGCGCCGCGCTGATGGCCGAGAGCGAGACCAGCCACGATCCCGACCAGCTGGGCGAGATCCACGAGCGGCTGAACGCGATCGATGCCCATGCCGCGCCCGCCCGTGCCGCCCGCATCCTGGTCGGCCTTGGCTTCGACGAGGCGGCGCAGCACCGCCCGCTCGACAGCTTCTCGGGCGGCTGGCGGATGCGCGTGGCGCTGGCGTCGCTCTTGTTCTCGCAGCCCGACGTGCTGCTGCTCGACGAACCGTCGAACCACCTCGACCTCGAGGCGGTGCTGTGGCTGGAGGATTTCCTGCGCGCCTATCCGGCGACGATCCTGATCGTCAGCCACGAGCGCGATTTCCTCAACAACGTCGTCGACCACATCCTCCACCTCGATCGCGGCAAGCTGACGCTCTACCCGGGCGGCTATGACGCGTTCGAGCGCCAGCGCGCCGAGCGGCAGGCCCAGCAGGCGGCGGCGCGCGAACGCCAGCTCGCCGAGCGCGCCAAGCTCCAGGACTATATCGCCCGCAATTCCGCCCGCGCCTCCACCGCCAAGCAGGCGCAGTCGCGCGCCAAGGCGCTGGCGAAGATGCAGCCGATCGCGGCGGTGCTCGACGACCCCAGCCTGTCGTTCGACTTCCCCAATCCCGACGAGTTGCGCCCGCCGCTGATCACGCTCGACATGGCGAGCGTCGGCTATGGCGACACGCCGATCCTCCAGCGGCTGAACCTCAGGCTCGATCCCGACGATCGCGTCGCGCTGCTCGGCCGCAACGGCAACGGCAAGACCACGCTCGCCCGGCTGCTGTGCGCGCAGCTCAAGCCGATGGACGGCGGCATGACCGCCTCGGGCAAGATGCGCGTCGGCTATTTCACCCAGTATCAGGTCGAGGAGCTCGACCGCGACGACACTCCGCTCGAGCATATGGCGCGGCTGATGAAGGGCGCGACCCCGTCGGCGGTGCGCGCGCAGCTCGGGCGGTTCGGCTTTTCGGGCGACAAGGCGACCACCAAGGTCGGCAGGCTCTCGGGCGGCGAGCGCGCGCGGCTGGCGCTGGCGCTGATCACCCGCGACGCGCCGCACATGCTGATCCTCGACGAGCCGACCAACCACCTCGATGTCGATGCGCGCGAGGCGCTGGTGCAGGCGCTCAACGCCTATACCGGCGCGGTGGTGATCGTCAGCCACGACCGCCACATGCTGGAGATGACCGCGGACCGGCTGGTGCTGGTCGACGGCGGCACCGCGCGGCCGTTCGACGGCTCGCTAGACGACTATATCGCGTTCGTGCTGACCAAGGACGCGAAGGATGCCGCCGGCGCCCCGAAGGTCGACCGCAAGGAGGCGCGACGCCAGGCCGCCGAGGCGCGCGAGAAGGGCACCGCGCTGCGTAAGCGCGCGCAGGAGGCGGAGCGCGAGCTGGGGAAGCTCACCGAGCAGCGCAGCGCGATCGATCGGGCGATGTTCGATCCAGCCTCGGCCGATGCGGCGCTGGCGAAGCTGACGATGACCGAGCTGATGAAGCGCCGTGCCGAGCTGGAGTCGCGAATCGCAGCGGCGGAAGCGGCGTGGATGGACGCCAGCGAGGCGCTGGAGCTGCTTGCCGCCGCCTGAGCGGGTCTATTCGCGAAAAGCGGGAGAGAAATTGGTCGGGGAAAGAGGATTCGAACCTCCGGCCCCTGCGTCCCGAACACAGTGCTCTACCAGGCTGAGCTATTCCCCGACCGGCGCTTCCGGGGCGAGCCCCGTCAGCGAGGGGCGGCCTATACCACCACGGCTGAGGGTTTCAAGCTCCATAATCCTCCCCGGGACGGGGAGGGGGACCGCGCTTGCGCGGTGGAGGGGGCCCACTGCGAGCGAGTCCGAGGAGGCAAGCCCCCTCCACCAGCTTCGCTGGTCCCCCTCCCCGTCCCGGGGAGGAGCTTTTTATCCCCGCGCCCCCAGCATGTCCTCGACCGCGACGAACTTCTCGCGCGGGGAACCGATCCTGGCACGCGCCACTTCGGCCGCGTCGATCCGCTGCCAGTCGCGGAAGGTGACGACCTCGGCGCCGCGTTCCGCCAGCAGCGCGTCGAGGCCGGGGCGGCCGGGCTTGCCGCTGTCGTCACGCGTATCCTCGGCGATCTTGTCGACGATCGCGAAGCCGTCCGGCCGATTGGTGCCGATCGTCCCCGTCGGCCCGCGCCGCGCCCAACCCACTGCATAGAGGCCGGGTACGATCCGTCCTTCCTCGTTGGCGAAGCGGCCGAGCTTCTCATCATAGGGCACGCCCTCGATCGGCGGCGTACGGTAGCCGATGCAGCTCACCACCAGATGCGCCGGCACCGCGTACGTCTCGCCGGTGCCCTGGGCGTTGCCGGCGGCGTCGAGCGCGGTGCGTTCGACGATTACACGGTCGGCCTTGCCGTCGCCCTCAATCCTGACCGGCCGGGCAAAGAAGTCGAAAATGACGCGGATCGGCTTGTCCGACGGCGTCCGGCCGGCGAAGTCGCGCAGGTGCGTCACCGACTTGCGCACGCCCGGCTCGAGTGCGGCATCGGCCTCGACGGGCGGCAGGTCGGCGGGATCGACCACCGGCGCGGCGCGCTGAAGCTCGCCGAGCTCGCCCAGCTCCTTGGGGGTCATCGCGATCTGGTGCGGCCCGCGGCGGCCGAGGATGGTGATGTCGCCGGCATGACCCGCCTTCAGCCGATCGAGCGCATGGCCGACGATGTCGGAGCCGGCGAACTCCGCCTCGGCCTTGGCGAGGATGCGCGCGACGTCGAGCGCGACGTTGCCGTTGCCGACCACCACCGCGCCGCCGCCGTCGAGCGCGGGCGCGAGCCCGGCATGGTCGGGATGCCCGTTGTACCAGCCGACGAACGCCGCCGACCCGATCACGCCGGGCAGGTCGTCTCCGGGGATACCGAGCGGCCGGTCCGCCGGCGCGCCGGTCGCCAGCACCACCGCGTCATAGAGGTCGATCAACTCGTGGATCGAGACGTCGCGGCCGACCGCGACATTGCCGACGAAGCGGACGTTCTCGGTCAGCGCGGTCGCCTCATAGCGGCGTGACACCGCTTTGATCGACTGGTGATCGGGTGCGACCCCCGTGCGGATCAGGCCGAACGGCACCGGCAACTTATCGATGATGTCGACGCGGACCTGGTCGCCGAACGCCTTCTGCGCCGCCTCGGCGGTGTAGTATCCCGCCGGCCCGGAGCCGATCACCGCGATATGCCGCATGCATCCTCCCGCGTCTGTGGGTGCGATGCTAGCGGCCCGGCAGGGGAGGGCAAGCGCCGAGCGATTGACCGCGCTCGAAAGCCTCGTCTAGGCGCCGCTCACGATGACGACGAAGACGCCCGCGTGAGCCCCATCGAGCTGACCGCCGCCGCGCTCGGCCTCGCCAACATCGTCCTCGTCGTCCGCCGCAGCGTGTGGAACTACCCGTTCGCGCTGGCGATGGTGTCGCTCTACGGCATCGTCTTCTTCGAGGCGAAGCTTTACTCCGACGCGCTGCTCCAGCTCTTCTTCTTCGCGGTCAACCTCTACGGCTGGTGGAACTGGTCGCGCAGCCGCGCCGAACAGGGCGAGGTGCGGGTCGAGCGGCTCTCCGGCGCCGCGCGGCTGGCCTGGATCGCCGCCGTGGCGGCGGCGACGGCGGGCTGGGGCTGGCTGATGCACCGCCATACCGACGCCGCCTATCCCTGGTGGGACGCCGGCATCGCGATGCTGAGCGTCGCGGGCCAGATCCTGCTGTCGCGCCGCTATTGGGAGAATTGGGTGCTGTGGATCGCCGTCGATCTGCTCGCGATCCCGCTCTACGCGGTGCGCGACCTGTGGGCGACCTCCGCGCTCTATGCGGTCTTCCTGGCGATGTCGGTGTGGGGCCTGATCGGCTGGCGGCGGGCGATGCGGGTGTGAGCCGGCTGATCTGTCTCCACGGCCCGGAAAGCACCGGCAAGTCGACGCTCGCGCCGCGGCTGGCGGCGGCGCTCGGCGGCGAGGTGGTCGCCGAATATGGCCGCACCTTCGCCGAGGAGCGCGGGACCGACTTCACCATGGCCGACCTGGTCGAGATTGCCGAGACGCACGACCGGCTGACGCAGGAAGCGGTCGCGCGTGGCGTCGATCCGGTGATCCTCGACACCGATCCGCTGATGACCGCGGCCTGGGCGGTGATGCTGTTCGGGCGCCGCGATCCCTGGTTCGACCGCTGGAGCGGCACCGCCGACCTCTATCTGCTGCTCGACATCGACCTGCCGTGGATCGACGACGGCACCCGCCTGTTCGGCACGGCCGAGCTCCGCCAGCGCTTCCTCGACGTCTCGCGCGAGGAACTGGAGCGGCGCGGCCTCCGCTGGACCTGGGTGCGGGGCGAGGGTGAGGCACGGTTCGAGAGCGCGATGGCGGCGATCCGCGACGCCGGGCTCGCATAGCAAAAAGGCCCGCTCCGCGCCTGGCGGAACGGGCCCCTTGCATCAGGTTTGACCTTACCTGTTCTTGATCACCACCGTCGGACCATGCTCGTCCTGCGGCGCATGCTCGGTCGGCGCGAGGCCGGTGTTGAGCACCCAGCCGACATTGTCGTTCTCGTCGGCGACTTCCCACCACAGGCCGTTCTTGTTGCCGGTGGGATAGACCGTCGAGCCCGCCGGCAGCGTGCGGATCAGCTTGGACGAGCCGATCGACGAGGCGCGCATCGCCACCGGCCGCTGCGCGGTGTAGCCCTTGACCGGGGAGGCCTGCGCGGTGCCCGCATCGCCCGGCTGCACCAGCCCGAGGTCGGTCACCATCTTGGTATAGGCCTGGATGAACGAGAGCGTGACGATCCGCCCGATGTCGGTGTTGTCATAGCCGCCGCCGACCGCGCCCGCTGCGCCGCCGAGGAAGCCGGCGCCGCCGCCGGCGCCGAAGACCGTGCTGTTCTTGGCGGCATAGCCTTCCTGCGTCGCGATTGTCTCGGTGGTGCGGACGTTGGTCAGCGAGAGGACGGTGTTCGCCTCCATCTTCTTCGTGCGGAAGCCGCCGGCGAGCGCGCCGAGCCGGCCGCCGACCAAGCCGCCGATCAGGCCGCCGGCGCCGCTGCCGCTGACGTTGCTGTTGGCGCCCTGGATCTCGGCGACCAGCACATAGTCTGCCGCCTTGATCTGGTTCTGGCCGACGTTCGATCCGCGCTGGAGGCCGAGGTGGCCGCCGATCTGCCGTTCACGCTCGGCCGCCTGCAGGCCGCTGCCGCGGTCGACCAGATTGAAGCAGCCCGAACGCTGGATCAGCACCTTGAGCAACTTCTGCGGCGGCGCCAGCGAATATTGCGTCCAGCCGACGGGATCGTCGCCGTCGACGACCGAGACGGTGCCGAGCTTGCGCGCGCAGCGCGGCACGTCGCTCATCGTCTGTTCCTGCAGCTTCTGGCCGCTGCTCTGCTTCGCGAGTCGCTGTGCCTCGGCCCCGCTCGTCAGGCACAACGCAAGCGCGGTGAGGGCCACCGCCGGATACTTCAACATCGATGCTTCCCCCTTATGGATGCCGAGTCGCGATACCCGACCGCGCGCGGCGTGGGAATAGGTCGAGTGGGTTAATGCGCGCGACGAAGCGCCGTGCTTGGGATCGGGCGGCGGCGGTGCTATCGGCGGCGCAAATCCTCTTCCCGGAAAAGATGACGCTTCGTGACCGAACTCGAAAAGATCCGTAATTTCAGCATTATCGCGCATATCGACCACGGCAAGTCGACGCTGGCCGACCGGCTGATCCAGCGCACCGGCGGCCTGTCCGAGCGCGAGATGTCGGCGCAGGTGCTCGACAACATGGACATCGAGAAGGAGCGCGGCATCACCATCAAGGCGCAGACCGTGCGCCTCGAATGGAAGGGCCATGTCCTGAACCTCATGGACACGCCCGGCCACGTCGACTTCGCCTATGAGGTGTCGCGCAGCCTCGCCGCATGCGAAGGCGCCCTCCTGGTCGTCGACGCCGCGCAGGGGGTCGAGGCGCAGACGCTCGCCAACGTCTACCAGTCGATCGAGCACGACCACGAGATCATCCCCGTCATCAACAAGATCGATCTCCCCAGCGCCGAGCCCGAGAAGGTGAAGGCGGAGATCGAAGAGATCATCGGCCTCGACGCCAGCAACGCCGTCCTCGCCAGCGCCAAGTCCGGCATCGGCATCGACGAGGTGCTCGACGCGATCGTCGAGCGCATCCCGGCGCCCAAGGGCGACCCGGCCGCGCCGCTGAGGGCGATGCTGGTCGACAGCTGGTACGACCCCTACCTCGGCGTCGTCATCCTCGTCCGCGTCATGGACGGCACGATCCGCAAGGGCCAGCAGGTCAAGTTCATGGCCGCCGGCACGACCCACCTCGTCGACCGCGTCGGCTGCTTCCGGCCCAAGATCGAGAACCTGCCCGAGCTCGGCCCGGGCGAGATCGGCTTCATCACCGCGCAGATCAAGGAAGTCGCCCAGGCGCGCGTCGGCGACACCCTGACCGACGCCAAGCGGCCGGCGGCCACGGCGCTGCCGGGGTTCAAGGAAGTCCAGCCGGTCGTGTTCTGCGGCCTGTTCCCGGTCGACGCCAACGACTTCGAGAAGCTCAGGGAATCGATCTCGAAGCTCCGCCTCAACGACGCCTCCTTCAGCTTCGAGATGGAGACCTCGGCCGCGCTCGGCTTCGGCTTCCGCTGCGGCTTCCTCGGCCTGCTCCACCTCGAGATCATCCAGGAGCGGCTGACCCGCGAGTACGACCTCGACCTCATCACCACCGCGCCGTCGGTGGTCTACAAGCTGCAGCTGACCAAGGCCGCGGGCGAGGCCGAGGCACGCGCGATCGAGCTCCACAACCCCGCCGACATGCCCGATCCCAACCGCATCGAGGAGATCGAGGAGCCGTGGATCAAGGCGGTGATCTACGTCCCCGACGAGTATCTCGGCTCGATCCTCAAGCTCTGCCAGGACCGCCGCGGCATCCAGAAGGACCTGACGTACGTGGGCGGCCGCGCGCAGCTCACCTACGAGCTGCCGCTGAACGAGGTGGTGTTCGACTTCTACGACCGCCTGAAGAGCATCAGCCGCGGCTATGCGAGCTTCGACTATGAGCAGATCGGCCACCGCCCCGGCGACCTGGTCAAGATGAGCATCCTGGTCAACAACGAGCCCGTCGATGCGCTGTCGATGATCGTCCACCGCGCCAGCGCCGAGGCGCGCGGCCGCGGCATGTGCGAGCGCCTGAAGGACCTGATCCCGCGCCACCTGTTCAAGATCCCGATCCAGGCGGCGATCGGCGGCAAGGTGATCGCCCGCGAGACGATCGCGGCGCTGCGCAAGGACGTGACCGCGAAATGCTACGGCGGCGACATCACCCGCAAGCGCAAGCTGCTGGAGAAGCAGAAGGAAGGCAAGAAGCGGATGCGGGAGTATGGGTCCGTGCAGATCCCGCAGGAGGCGTTCATCGCGGCGCTGCGGATGGGGGAGGAGTAAGGGGCGGCTTTGCGCCCAATTTCGGCCATTCGGAGATGATTGTGTGCCGACGCAAAACGGTCGTGACAGCTCGATTTCCTCCGTCTCAATCAATCTTTCAAAATTAACAACTTGGCTAGGGTTTGGCCGTTATACCACTTCAGCTATCACATGGCGCGGGTGTCTACGGACGGCTCATTAGGCGCGTGCGATAATCGCGATGACGGCGGTTGTTGAGGCGGTGGCTTCGACGGAAAGCGCGGCCAACTGCCGGGTTGCCGTTCGGCGATGTTGCAGATTTAGTGCTAGCGCGAGCGATGCTCGGGCGTGGGCTCGCACTTCCTTAAAGCTTTCGCCGGGGAACGCATGTGCGATGTAGGCTTCCAGCATCCGGTTGGCATCGGTCGCGCTCGGCTTCACTCCATCGAGCGATTCGTGAATGCGCGGATCATAGACAGCCTGCGCCAGCGATATGATGACTTCGCGGCATAGCAACCCGATCGCTTGACAGTCTTCTTCGGCCGACGCGGTTTGGAGTTGTGTTCGCGCCTTCGACAAAGTGCGATCAACGCGCTCCCATCCCGTTGCTTCGCGGGGCTCCGATGGCAGCGACGATCGCGTAGCGATGGCGTCGATCGCCGAGGCGAATAGCTGGCGAACGTAGAAGCGACGGTCCTTGTATTGCGGAAGGTTTGCGCTCCAATGATGATACCATGCCCACAGATCGGGGTGCGGGTTCTCATAGGTGACGCCTTCGGGTAGGCTGCGTCGAATGCGTGCTTCTCGCGCACGATAGTAGTCGTCAACGTCCTGAATGCGCGGCCCTCCCGTGGCGACGGCAACCATCATCGCGCGGTGAATAAGAAGTTCGGACAATAGCGCGGCTGCGCCTATCGCTTCTGGAGCATCTAGCGTTTCTACACGAATATCGTCGTGTTGTTTGTTAACTTGCTGATTGCTTGCGACGGCTTCAGCGATCCGTTTGCGATCCTGCGGCGGGAGCGATGTTAGGGCTTCGGCGATCGGAACAGGCGCACGCACGACGATCGCTTCGTCTTCTAGGTCCGTGAACCAATCTAACGCCGTTTCGAGTGCTTCGACGGACGCTTGGCAATGCCGCAACAGCATCGATAAATCGAAGCGTTGCAGGCTTTCAAGGAAGGTGCAGGCATTATCGGACATGGCGCGAGCCTAACCGATCACTCTGCAATCATCATCACTCCGCCGTGATTTGGAAGATACCCTCGCCCGCAACCCGACCTTCGGCATGGAATGCATGAAGGTCTTTGGCGCGGCGATAGAATGAAAGAGTAATCTTAGCGAACACGACCGCATTCCCGTCGCAGAGCGCCAGCAAGTCTTCCGGCGCATCCACGCCAAGGCCCCGGTTGAGCGTAAAACAATGCTCAATTACCGCATCCCGAACTTCGTCAGTAGAGAAGCTTTTGTCCGGCGAAGCTGTTCGCAATTCCTCTTTGCCAAGTATCTTGTAAACAAAGTCGTAGGATAGCTTGAGAGAACCCTCATCGTTTCCGAAGTTTGCTACAACGCGTTCAACATCGGCTAGCGGCTGTTCGCTACCTTTTAATTCAATCGTGCCCGGCGAGGCATAGGCAATGCGGTTCACGCGCAAAGGACTGATATTATCGACTTTGGCGAAGACAGAGTCATAGAACCCGACGTAGCTGCCACCGCCGCGCCATCCCAAACCTCGAATAATGTCCTTTATAGAGCTAGCCGCAGGCGCCGAGAAGTGCGCCGCGGCATCGTGCGATGTTATCGCAAGATAGGCGTACAGGTCTGCAACTTTGCCATAGAAGCGTGAGAAGTCGCTCGCGTCCCACGCTCCATCAATGGCGAACTTCGCTAAGCTATCGGCTGCGAAAGCGTCGGCCCCAACTTCGACGGTGTGATGCCGTGACCAAAAGCCATGCCGGGGGAAGTATGCATCATCAGTTATATCGTCGGCTCGGCTGACGCGAAGCCAACCTTGCTCGTCCAAGTCCGCCCAATTGCCGAGATAGCGGCGCTTCGACCCCTCCCTAAACAGATAACGAAGATCGACTTTCTCACGAAGGTAGCGACGCATACTTTCGTCGGTAACTTCCGTGACGAACATCGGATACGTGTCTTCATCCGGTTCGCCAACGGCGACCGCCATCATCGGGAAACCGCGATCGGATTGCATAAGAACGACCTGCGGACCATCATAAAAGACGAGAGTCTGCTTAAGATATGCAGTTCGTGCAAACGGTGGCTTTCGAGCAGCGCGTGCCATCACATATTCACAACTTCTTGCACGGCGCTAACAGGATCGAAGCTTTTGAACATCCAAAGATCAACGTGCTTCTTTCCGCCATAGAGCGCCATGCCGCACGACGGACTTACCTTCACGACGAAGGCATGAGAAAAATTCCGGAATTGAGGCAGCGCGCGCATTGCGTTTAGTTGCTCGCCCTCCACATCGTGTTCGAACATCGAACAGCTAGCATGTTGGCAGGGCGATGTATCGCCCCGGATCGGCAGTCGGCGCGCGGCATGCGAAGCGAACGCGGCCTTCGTCGGCGTATCGGTCTTCCAAAGTCGTATCAGCAACGAGTCCTGCGGCGATATCGCCGCCTTCGGCGGACATTGTGGCGGCAAATCCTCTGCAAATTCGTTATTGTTGGCCGGTTCTTCGCTCATATGGGCAATCATTTGCCACAGTTCGTCGCCCTTCGCCAAGGGATGTTCAACCACAGCGGAGCGAGTGTCCGCCAAACCTCTGTTCTTGACACGACCGTTTTGTCCATCGCGACCGAGACCTGTCAGCCCGCAATCGGCCCAAACCTCACCCACCCCGCCCCGTCTTCCACGCCTCCCAACTATCCTCCCGCGCCGCCGCCTCCCATTCGCGCTGGGCCCCGGCGATCCGGCGTTCCGCGTCGCGGCGGGCCTTGCGCCGTTCGACGTTGGTCGGTCCGCCCGAGAGGGCGGTGCTCTGGAGTTTCGCGTCGAGCGGGAGGGGCGGGCGCGGGGGATCGCCCAGCTCTTCCCAGACGGCGCGGCGGATCTCCTCCAGGTGGCTGCTGATCGGGCTGGCGAAGAGCGCCTCCGTATCGCCGTAAAGGCCCGGCCGACGCGTCCACGCATCGATCAGCGCCAGGCCGCGGCCGCCGCAGTCGAGGATCAGCTCGATATGGGTGAGCTGGCGCAGCGTGAAGTCGGCGGCGACGACCTCGCCGGCCAGAAGGTGCCGGCGCTCGGTCCAGACCTTGCGCCGTAGCGCTCCAGAATGGGGGAGGCCCCCGGCGATCGTCCCAGGACGGATCGACATTCATCGGGTTGAACGACGACTGAGAAGGACGGGAAAGTGTCTCGGATCGCCGGAAGTTGTTGGTTCCAGGGCTCAGGCGGCCTGGATGCCTGCTCGCCGCTCCGGCGTCCCGTGCCAGAGCCTGGCCTTGTCGAGGGCCCATTGGTCGTCGACGTCGATCCAGCCCAGGTCGCCGCAGTCGAGCGTCAGCGCCGTCCCCCGTTCCGCGAGGACGCGCATCCCCTCGGTCAGCGACGGCGCCTCGAGCCCGCGAAGCGCCGCGAACAGGGCCGGCCCGATCGCGAACACGCCGGTATCGAAACAGTCATAGGGCTCCAGCCCCTTGCCGATGGCGACGATCCGCTCGCCGTCGGTCCGCACGCGGGTAACGTCGTCGAGGTCGACCCAGTCGCTCCCGATCCGCCGGTCGATCGCCAGCCGGGCGCCGGCCGACGCCCCGGCCCGGGCGGTCCGGCGATAAAGCTCGGGCTCCACGAGATGATCGCACATCGCAAGCAGGGCGTCCTCGCCGCCGACGAGCGGCTCCGCGGCCAGGACCGACACGCCGTTGGGCTTGCGGTGGTCGTCGGTCCTGACGGTCTCGACCGCGAGCGGCCATGGATGCGCCGCGATATGCGCCTCGATCCGCTCGGCGCCATAGCCGAGCACGATCACCGCCCGCGCGAGCCCTGCTTCGGCAAGGCCGCAGAGCGCATGGCCGAGCAGCGAACGGCCGCCCACCATGCACAGCGGCTTCAACGGCGCCGCGGCGCGAAGGCGGCTGCCTTCGCCGGCCGCGAGCAGGATCGCCGTCCGGATCATCTCACTGGACGGTGATGAAGTCTTCGACCGCCTGCGCGGCCAGATCGTCGGTCATCTGCGTGCGCGGATGCTTGCAGAAGAAGGCCGACGCGGCGTCGATCGGGCCGGCAAGGCCACGATCCTTCGCCAGCTTGGCGCAGCGGATCATGTCGATCGCCACACCCGCCGAATTGGGGCTGTCCTCCACCGACAGGCGCAGCTCGAGGTTCATCGGCACGCCGCCGAACATCGCGCCCTCCATGCGCAGGAAGCAGACCTTGTTGTCGTTCTGCCAGGGGACGTAGTCCGACGGGCCGATGTGGACGTTCTCGTCCTCCAGCCGTTCGGCCGCGACCGACTGCACCGCCTCGGTCTTGGAGATCTTCTTCGAGGCGAGCCGGCGGTGGTTGGCCATGTTGAGGAAGTCGGTGTTGCCGCCGGTATTGAGCTGGTAGGTCCGCTCCAGCTTGACGCCGCGCTTGGCGAACAGGTCGGTCAACACGCGGTGGACGATGGTCGCGCCCAGCTGCGCCTTGATGTCGTCGCCGATGATCGGCACGCCGGCCTGGGTGAAGCGGTCGGCCCATTCGGGGTTGCTGGCGATGAACACGGGGATGTTGTTGACGAAGGCGACGCCCGCCTCGAGCGCGCATTCGGCGTAGAATTCGCTCGCCGCCTGCGATCCCACCGGCAGGTAGTTCATCAGCACGTCGGTCTTGGTCGCCCGCAGCATCGCGACGACCTCGTCCTTGGTCGGCTCCCTGGCGTCGGAGACGAGGAAGGTGCGATCGTCGGCATAATCGGCCATGTGGTCGGCGACGCCGTCCAGGATGCGCCCCATCTGCACGATGGCGCCGGTGGGCTCGATCGATTCGCAGAAGATCGCGGTGCAGTTCGGCTTGGCGAAGATCGCCTCGGCGACGTCCTTGCCCACCTTGCGCCGGTCGACGTCCCAGGCGGCGACGACGTGGATGTCGCTCGGCTGATAGCCGCCGAGGTCCCAGTGCATCAGCCCGATCGTCTCGTTCGCGCCGTCGCGGTAATGGGTGAGGCCCTGAACAAGCGAGCTGGCGCAATTGCCGACGCCGACCACGGCGATGTTGATGGTCTTCATGACTTCGTCACGTCCTTTGAGTGGGTAGGGTAGTAGGTGAAGAATGATGCTCGCGCGCCGTGCCCGCGCTTCGGATCAGGCGGGCCTCGACGGCGCGGTGCCAGACCAGACCGGCGACCAGGATCGCGGTGAGCGGGCCGAGCTCGAACCACCAGAACAGCCGGGGATCGCCGGCCAGGCAGGCGAGGAAGATCGTGCAGACGCGCACATTGGCCGACAGCAGGCTCATCAGCCGCATCGGCCCGACGGCCCGCGCGCCGTATGCGTCGGCAAGCCGTGCCGGGTCGTTCTGGCGACGCAGGCTGTCGTCGAAGGGCGCCGCGAACCGGTCCAGCGTTCCCGCGACCAGGTCGTAGAGTCTTGCGGCCGGATTGCCGCTTGGGGCCGGCGCGACGGCCGCGATGCCCTTGCAGCGGCGGTGGAACCGTGCGCGCTCGCCTTCGTAGAGATTGGACTGCAGCGCATGCGCCGCCCCTGCCGTACATGCCAGCGCCCAGCCCTCCGCCGTCCCGATTGACAGCGCCAGAACGACATAGATCAGCACGAAGACGCCGTGATCGCACAGGCCGTCGAGCGTGCGCCCCAGCGGGCTGGCGGTGCCCGTCGCGCGGGCGATCATCCCGTCCAGCCCGTCGGCGATCAGCCAGCCGATCGACAGGAGCAGCCCGGCGAACGCGAACGGCCGCACGTCCCAGTGCGCATAGGCAAGCGCCGCCAGCGTGCCGAGGGTCAATCCGCCCAGCGACACGGCATTGGCCGAGATCCCGCGCGCAATGAACCACGGCAACAGGAACCGGCCTGCGGGGTGGATGATCCAGAGGTTCGTCGGATCCTCGATCCGGCGATCCCGCGACCGATCCGGCGGAGGAGCTGTCATCGGAGTGTCACGTACCGCGCCGCGTGCCTGTTCAGCAAGCGATTTGCAACGGAACCGTCATGCGTGGGACATCTGCTTGTCGCATTCCCGGTCAGGTCGGGCTGGAGACGGCGCTTTCGCGCGGGAATCAGTCGATCCGCCAGCTTCCCAGCGATCCGGCCATGGCCTGCAGCCAATCGAGCACGGCATGGACGTGATGCCCATTGCCGAACAGCAGGTCGTACACGGTGGCGAAGACGACGGCGGCGATGACGATCAGCAGCTTCATCGGCATGATCCCTCTCGACTCGATAGAATCGCGCGAAATGATCACCGGACGGTAAATAGCGCGCCGGGCGGGAACCCGGACGCCTTCCGAGCGTCTCGCGTTGCGAGCGCCGCGGCCAAGACGGCGCCAACCGCAGGAGCTTCCATGGCAAACGAGACGAAGACGACAGGTGGCAGCGCGGCCGATATGGCGCAGAACGCGGCCGAGCGCTTCCAGGCGGCGGGCAGCGCCATGGCCGACCACGGCCAGCAGCTCGGCATCAAGATGCTCGACCAGGCCGAGGCGAACACGCGCGAGGCCTTCGCCGCGATGCGCGCCGCCGCCGGCGCCAAGGACATCGGCGAGGTGATGCGCATCCAGAGCGACTATCTGCGCGACCAGGGCAGCCGCGCGGTGACCCAGGCGCGCGAGATCGGCGAGATGATCGCCAGCTTCGGCCGCGCCACGATCGGGGGCCTCACCGGCAAGGAATAGGATGGCCCGTATCCCAATCCTCCCCCGCCAGGGGGAGGTGGCACGCGAAGCGTGACGGAGGGGGAGGACGCGCGCCGATGATGAGTCGCCGTCCTCCCCCTCCGTCAGCCGGCGGCTGACACCTCCCCCTGGCGGGGGAGGATTGAAACGGGTCCGCACCTCCCATCGATCCCAGCGCCGGCTGGCGCTCGGCGGCGGAGGCGTTAGGAAGGTCCGGTCACCACCGGAGCCTGCGCTTTGCGTCTTGCGCTTGCATGTCTGTCGCTGCTGCTGGCCGGCGCCGCGCCGGCGCCGCGCGCGCCGCTCGTGCTCGCCGCCGCGAGCCTGCAGGAATCGATGAGCGCGGCTGCCGACGCCTGGGCGCGATCGGGCCATGCGCGGCCGACCATCTCCTTCGCGGCGTCCTCGGCGCTGGCGCGGCAGGCGATCGCGGGGGCGCCGGCAGACCTGTTCGTCTCCGCCGACGAGGAATGGATGGACGCGCTCCAGCAGCGCGGGCTGCTGGTGCCGGGGAGCCGGGCGGATGTCCTGGGCAATCGGCTGGTGCTGGTGGCGCCGCGATCGAGCCGGGCGGCGGTACGGCTGGTGCCTGGCACCGATCTCGCGGGAGTGCTGGGGCGCGGACGGCTGGCGATGGCCGATCCCGATGCTGTGCCGGCGGGCCGGTACGGCAAGGCGGCGCTGACGCGGCTCGGCGCCTGGCGCGGGGTCGCGGGCAGGGTGGTCCGCGCGGAGAATGTCCGCGCCGCGCTGGCGCTGGTCGAGCGCGGTGCCGCGGCGATGGGGGTGGTCTATGCGACAGACGCCGCCGCCTCGCGTGCGGTGCGGGTGGTGGCGGTGTTCCCGGCCGGCAGCCATCCGCCGATCCGCTATCCGCTGGCGCTGCTCAAGTCGTCGCGGAGCCCGGACGCGCGCGCGTTCCGGGCATTCCTGCTGTCGGCGCGGGGGAAGGCGATCTTCGCGCGTTACGGGTTCTCGGTGCGATGAGGCTTAGTACGTCGCCACAAGCGATCGTCACCCCGGACTTGGTCCGGGGTCCACCGTGCAGCATCTCCGCAGCGTGAGCGATGTGCGGCACGGTGGATGCCGGACCAAGTCCGGCATGACGGGGAGGGGAGATGTGCGACCTTGATCCTCTCCGCGCAGGAATGGGGCATCGTCCTCCTCTCGCTCAAGGTCGGCGTCGTCGCGATGCTCGGCCTGCTGCCGATCGCCTTCGGCCTGGCCTGGCTGCTCGCCCGCGCCCGCTTTCCCGGAAAGATCCTCCTCGACGCGCTGGTCCACCTGCCGCTGGTGCTGCCGCCGGTGGTGACCGGCTGGTGGCTGCTGCTGCTGTTCGCGCCGGCGGGGCCGTTCGGGTTTCTCTCCGAGCACGTCCTGTTCCGCTGGACCGGCGCGGCGATCGCGGCGGCGGTGATGGCGCTGCCGCTGATGGTGCGGGCGATCCGTCTGTCGATCGAGGCGGTCGACCGCCGGCTGGAGGATGCCGCGCGCACGCTCGGCGCTGGCCGCTGGCGGGTGTTCCGCACCGTCACCCTGCCGCTCAGCGTGCCTGGCGTGCTCGCCGGCACCGTGCTCGGCTTCGCCCGTGCGCTGGGGGAGTTCGGCGCCACCATCACCTTCGTCTCCAACGTCCCCGGCGAGACTGAGACGCTGCCGCTCGCGATCTACGCCGCGCTGCAGGTGCCGGGGCAGGACGCGACGGTGTGGCGGCTGGCGGCGGTGTCGGTGGCGATCTCGCTGGTTGCGCTGATCGCCTCGGAGCTGCTGGCGCGCCGCGCGGGGAGGGGCACCCATGCGCTTTGACGTCTCGGTCCGCAGGCGCTTCGCCGACGCCGAAATTGCCGCGTCCTTCGCCAGCGACGCTGCGCTGACTGTGCTGTTCGGCCCGTCGGGGGCAGGCAAGAGCAGCGTGCTCAACATGATCGCCGGGCTGGTGCGGCCGGACGATGGCTGGGTGCGGGTCGACGGGGCCACGCTGTTCGATGCCGCGACCGACGTGCCCGCCGAGGCGCGCCGCGTCGGCTATGTCTTCCAGGAGTCGCGCCTGTTCCCGCATATGCGCGTGCGCGACAATCTCCTCTACGGCCGTCCCCACGACCGGCGGCTGGGGGATGAGATCGACTTCCTCGGCATCGGCCATCTGCTCGACCGCTGGCCGGCGACCTTGTCCGGCGGCGAGGCCAAGCGGGTCGCGATCGGCCGCGCGCTGCTGCGCGATCCCGCCGTCCTGCTGCTCGACGAGCCGCTCGCCTCGCTCGACCGCGCCCGGCGCGAGGAGGTGATGCAGGTGATCGAGCGGCTGCGCGACGAGGTGCGCCTGCCGATCCTGCTGGTGACGCACGACCATGCCGAGGCCGAGCGGCTCGGCGGACAGATCGTGGAGATCGGATAGCGACCTTGCTCGTTCCATAACAAGTTATATAACTTCGCATCGAAAGGGCGATGCGATGAACGATATATTGAGCGGCGGCTATCTCTTCCTTGGCAGCCGCCTGAAGCGGCTCGGCGAGCGGATGCAGGCGGACGTGCTGCGGATCGTCGAGGCCGAAGGGCTGCCGATCCAGCCGGCGCAATATCCGCTGCTCGCGGTGATCGAGCGAGATGAGCCGATCACCGTCGGGGAGATCGCGGCGGCGATGGGGGTGAGCCAGCCCGGCGTCACGCGCAATCTCGCGAAGCTGGTCGAGATCGGGCTGGTCGCTACGGTCGACGGCGGACGCGACGCGCGCCGTAGGGCGGTTGCACTGACCGAGGCGGGACGCGCGGCGATGGCGCGATCGAAGGCCACGGTGTGGCCGCGGGTCGAGGCGGCGGCCGCCGAGCTGGCCGCGGGCGGAACCGGGCCGCTGCTCGAACAGCTCGATGCGATCGAGGCGTCGCTTGCCGCGGCGCCGCTCCATCGGCGCACGGTCGCGGCCTCGGGCCTGGCGATCCGCGGCTGGGCGCCCGAGCTCGCGCGCCACTTCCACGACATCAACCTCGAATGGGTCGCGGCGATGTACGAGGTCGAGGACACTGACCGCGAGACGCTCGAGCATCCGGAGGAGATCATCGTCGCTCCGGGCGGTGACATATTGTTCGTCGAGGACCGGGAACTCGGCATCATCGGCACCTGCGCGCTCCGGAAGAGCGGCGACGGCGTGTTCGAGCTGACCAAGATGGGCGTGCGCGAGGCGGCGCGCGGCCGCAAGGCCGGCGAGTTCCTGCTCCGCGCCACGATCCGCCGCGCGCGCGAGCTCGGCGCGACGACGCTCTACCTGCTCTCCAACCGCAAATCGGCGGCGGCGATCCACCTCTACGAGAAGGTCGGCTTCGTCCACGATGCCGGGATCATGGCCCGCTACGGTGCGCGCTACGCCCGGTGCGATGTGGCGATGCGTTACGCGGACGAAGCGGCGCCGAGATAGTCGAGCTTCCCCACCGGCACGCCCTTCATGCGCAGGATCGCGTAGGCGGTGGTCACGTGGAAATAGAAATTGGGCAGCAGGAAGCCCTGCACATAGCTGAGGCCGGTGAAGGACATGCCGCCGTGCGGGGTCTGCAGGATCACCTCGGCGGCTTCCTTGCCGTCGATCGCGGTGCGCGGCACCGACTTGATGAAGTCGACCGTCCTCGCGATCCGTGCCTGCAGCTCGGCGAAGCTCGTTTCGTCGTCCGCCATGGGCACGTTCTCGACCCCGCCGATGCGGACCAGCGCCAGCTTGGCGGTGTCGCTCGCGCGCTGCACCTGGCCGGTCAGCGGCGCCATGTCCGGAAACAGCCGCGCCTCGATCAGCTCGCCATGCGCCATGCCCTGCTCGTCGGCCCAGGCCCGGCCCTTGTCGAGGAACGCCGCCATCGCCGCGAAGCCGCGCAGCAGGGCCGGAACGGTGAGATCGTAGAGTTCGGTCGCCATGCCCGCGCAATTAGGCAGCCGCGCCGTCACTGTCGAGCGACGGAAAAAGAGATAACAATATAAAGATATCTTTATATCTTACTTGACGTCGTGCTCCCGATCGGCGACATTCCCATCGTCGAGGTTCTCCGCCCTTGCGGCGGAGCTAAGACGGGAAGCCGGTGCGGGCCTTGGTCCAATTCCGGCGCTGCCCCCGCAACTGTGAGCGGCGAGCGGCGGCCGATACGTGTCACTGGGGCGGCAAGCGCTCCGGGAAGGCCAGGCCGGCGTGACGACCCGTGAGCCAGGAGACCTGCCTCCGACGCGATAACGTCCACCGGCGGGGTGTCCGGGTCGGTCGCTGACGTGCCGCGGCCGGGGAGGCTCGTCCGCGCGCGCCTGTGCCCGTCCGGTCGCCCGCCTTCATCGGGGTATGAAGACCAATGACCGTCACCGTCGCCACGCTCGGCTTCCCGCGCATCGGGCCGCGGCGCGAGCTCAAGTTCGCGCTGGAGAAATTCTGGTCGGGCCAGTCGTCCGGGACCGAGCTTATCGAATCCGCCGCCGCGCTCCGCGCCGCCGCCTGGGCGCGGCAGAAGGCGCTCGGCGCCGACTGGCTGCCGTCGAACGATTTCTCGCTCTACGACCATGTCCTCGACACCAGCGTGATGCTGGGCGCGATCCCCGACCGCTACGGCGCCGCGCCGGGCCGGGTCGATCTCGCCACCTATTTCGCGATGGCGCGCGGTTCGACCGGGGAGGGAGAGGGCTGCGGCCACGGGCACAGCCATGGTCATGGGGGCCGCACCGCGCTCGAGATGACCAAGTGGTTCGACACCAACTATCACTACATGGTCCCCGAGCTGACGGCCGGCCAGCAGCTCGCCCTCGCCTCGACCAAGCCGGTCGACGATTATCGCGAGGCCAAGACGCTCGGCTACGAGACGCGGCCGGTGCTGCTCGGCCCCGTCACCTGGCTGACGCTGGCGAAGGGGCGCGACGTCGATCCCTTCGACTTCCTCGACCAGGCGCTCGGCATCTACGTGACCGTGCTGGAGCAGCTCGCCGCGGCCGGCGCCAAATGGGTACAGATCGACGAGCCCTGCCTGGTGCTCGACCTCACCGAACGCCAGCGCACCGCGCTCACCCGCGCCTATGCCCGGCTGGCGCGGGTCGGCGTCGACATCATGCTCGCGACCTATTTCGGCGGGCTGGAGGACAATCTCGCGCTTGCCGCCAACCTGCCGGTTTCGGGGCTCCACGTCGACCTCGTCCGCGCGCCCGGCCAGCTCGACGCGGTGCTCGCCAAGGCGCCGAAGAAGCTGCTGCTGTCCCTGGGCGTGATCGACGGCCGCAACATCTGGCGCGCCGACCTCGCCAAGCTGCTCGACCGGCTGGAGCCGATCGCCGCGGAGCGCGACCTGATCCTCGCGCCGTCGTGCGCGCTGCTCCACACCCCCGTCGACCTCGCGCTGGAGACCAAGATCGATGCGGAGGTCGCGCAATGGCTCGCCTTCGCGGTGCAGAAGGTCGAGGAGCTGGCGATCCTCAAGACCGCGCTCAACCAGGGCCGCGCGAGCGTCGCCGGCGCGCTGGCGGCCGCCACCAATGCCGCCGCCAACCGCCGCACCTCTCCCCGGATCCACGATCCCGCGGTGGCGGCGCGTGTTGCCGCGGTCACCCTCGACATGCGCGAGCGGCGCTCGGGCCACGCCGAGCGCATCGCGGCGCAGGCGGCGGTGCTGGGGCTGCCGCGCTTCCCGACCACCACCATCGGCTCCTTCCCGCAGACCGCCGAGGTCCGCCGCGCCCGCGCCGAGCGCAATCGCGGCACGCTGGACGATGCCGCCTATGAGCAGTTCCTCCGCGAGGAGACCGAGCGCACCGTGCGCTGGCAGGAGGAGGTCGGGCTCGACATGCTCGTCCACGGCGAGTTCGAGCGCAACGACATGGTGCAGTATTTCGGCGAGCAGCTCGCCGGCTTCGCCTTCACGGTGAACGGCTGGGTGCAGAGCTACGGCTCGCGCTGCGTGCGGCCGCCGATTCTCTACGGCGACGTGTCGCGGCCGCGGCCTATGACGGTCGAGTGGTGGCGCTACGCCCAGGGGCTCACCGACCGGCCGATGAAGGGGATGCTGACCGGACCCGTCACCATCCTCAACTGGTCGTTCGTCCGCGACGACCAGCCGCGCGAGGCGTCCTGCCGCCAGATCGCGCTGGCGATCCGCGACGAGGTGCTCGACCTCGAGGCGGCCGGCGCCAAGGCGATCCAGATCGACGAGGCGGCGCTGCGCGAGGGTCTGCCGCTCAGGCGGCGCGACTGGCCGCATTATCTCGACTGGGCGGTGGATTGCTTCCGCCTCACCGCCGCGGGCGTCGGCGACGCGACCCAGATCCACACCCATATGTGCTATTCGGAGTTCAACGACATCCTGCCCGCGATCGGCGCGATGGACACCGACGTGATCTCGATCGAGACCGCGCGCTCGCAGATGGAGCTGCTGGAGGGCTTCGCCGACTATCGCTACCCGAGCGCGATCGGCCCGGGCGTCTACGACATCCACTCGCACCGCGTGCCCGACGTCGAGGAGATGGTCGCGCTGATGCGCCTCGCCCAGCTCCATCTCGCCCCCGAGCAGCTGTGGGTGAACCCCGACTGCGGGCTCAAGACCCGCAAGTGGGACGAGGTGAAGCCGGCGATCGCCGCGATGGTCGAGACGGCGCGGCGCCTGCGGGTCGAGGCGCTGGAGCCGGCATGACCGGCACGCGTGGCGGTGTCGTCCGGCTGATCGACATGATCTTCCCGGGCGACACCAACCATCACGGCACGCTGTTCGGCGGCGTGGCGCTCGCGCACATGGACAAGGTGGCGTTCCTCGCCGCCTCGCGCCATGGCCGGGCGCCGTTCGTCACCGCCGCGTCGGAGCGGATCGACTTCGCCGCACCGGCGCTCAAGGGCGAGCTGATCGAGGCGAGCGGCCGCGTCGTGCGCGTCGGCCGGTCGTCGCTCGACGTCGAGGTCGAGCTGGTGGCGGAGGCGCTTCTCTCCGGCGAGCGGCGGCTGTGCACGCGCGGCCGCTTCACGCTGGTCGCGATGAACGGGGAGGGCGCGCCGCTCCAGCCCCTCGCCGAGCCGGCGCCCGAGCCGGACGGGCTGCGCATGGCCGATATCGTCTTCCCGCCGCAGACCAACCATTACGGCACGCTGTTCGGGGGCGATGCGCTCAGGATGCTCGGCAAGGCGGCGTTCGTCGCCGCCACCCGCCATGCCCGCGCGGTGATGGTGATGGCGGCATCCGAGCGCGTCGACTTCCGCTCGCCGATCGCGGAAGGCGAGATGATCGAGCTGACCGCCACCGTCGACGCGGTGGGGGGCGCAGCTCGCTCAGGACGCGTGTCGAGCTGTGGGCGGAGGACCTGCTCACCGGCGACCGCCGCCACGCCGCCTCGGCCGCCTTCACCATGGTCGCGGTCGACCCGGCAGGTCGGCCGCGGCGGGTGGAGGTATTCTAGGACTCATCGCCATTTGGAACGAATCCTCCCCCGCCAGGGGGAGGTGGCACGCGAAGCGTGACGGAGGGGGCGGAAGCACGCCGATAGTTTGTCGCCGACCTCCCCCTCCGTCAGCCTGCGGCTGACACCTCCCCCTGGCGGGGGAGGATCAAAGGCGGCGCTCGCTTTCCTCCGGAAAATCCCGATCTAAGATGGACGGGAGGGAATCGCCCTGGGGGGGACATGACGGAATGAGGGGGCTCGTGAGGGCATGGTTCGGTGCGCTTGCTGCCGGGGCGTTGGCATGTGCAGCGCCCGCGCATGCGGAATGGTATGAGGCGCGCACCGATCATTTCGTGATCGATATCGACGCCGACGAACCGGCCGCGCGCGAGTTCGCCGAGCGGCTCGAGCGTTACGATGCGGCGCTGCGTCGGCTGTACGGCCTTCCCGACGACCCGGCGACGCATGCCAATCCGGTGCGCATCTTCGTGCTCAAGGCCGGATTGTTCACGCGCGTATGCCAGTGCGGCGGGCTTGCCGGCTACTACCGTCCGCGCGCGGGCGGATCGGTGATCTTCAGCCTCTATGCCCCCGGCTTCGACCGTCATGCCAAGGCGGGGGACATGACCTCGCAGGTGACGCTGCTCCACGAATACGCCCATCACATGATGTATTCGAGCGAGCCGATCGCCTATCCGGTCTGGTTCTCGGAAGGCTTTGCCGAGTTCAACGCGAACGTCGAGTTCCGCGACGACGGGTCGATCGTCATCGGACTGCCCGCCAATTACCGCGCGGGTCTGATTCGCACCCGGCGACTATCTCTCGATGCCGCTGGGCGAATTCTTCACCACCGCGACGGCGTCGCCCCTGGTCTATGGACGCGGCTGGCTGCTCACCCATTATCTGATGCTCACGCCGAAGCGGCAGGGGCAGCTCGCCAAGTATCTCCAGCTGATGAACCGCGGCAAACCGAGCCTCGACGCGGCGGGCGAGGCATTCGGCGACGTGCAGGCACTGTGGCGCGAGATGTTCGCCTATTTCGAGGGCCGCATATTGCTGCCGCCGCTCGGCGTACCGCCGCCGGCGAAGCCACCGCATGCGACCGTGACGAAGCTCTCGCCGGGCGTCGCCGCGCTGATGCCGCTGCGCGCGCGATCGGTGAACGGTGCGCGTGGCGGACTTGCGCGCGAATTGGCGCGCGATGCCGCGAAGATCGCCGCAGACTATCCGGCGGACGCGCGCGTGCAGACCGAATATGCCGAAGCCGAGCTTGTGGCGGGGCATCCGGATCTCGCCGCGGCGGCCGCCGATCGCGCGCTCGCGCTCGCGCCCGGCTCGCTGCCGGCGATGCTCGCCAAAGGGCAGGCGGAGGTGCGGCGGCTCGTCGCCGCGAAGTCGACCGATGCCGCTGCCTGGACGGCCGCGCGTGCGTGGCTGATCAAGGCCAACCACGCCGATCCCAACGCGGCGGCGCCGCTCCTCGCCTATTTCCGCAGCTTCGCCGCTGCCGGAACCGAACCTACTCCCGGCGCGGTCAAGGGTTTGCGTCGCGCATTCGTCCTCGCCGCGGAAGACCCGCAGGTACGTATTCAGCTTGCCCGCCACCTCTTCGATCACGACGATGCGCCCGGCGCCCGCACGCTGCTCCAGCCGATCGCCTTCGCTCCTCATGACGACGACGACAAGAATGTTGCGGCCCAGGTGATCGCGCTGATCGACGCAGGCAAGCTTGCTGAAGCCAAGCCGCTGATGGCGAAGATGGCCGGCACGGCCGAGAGGAACTGAGCGCCTGGCAGGCGGTGATATGGTCGCTACACCGCCCGCCTCGGCTTCAGGCGCGGCCGCCTGAACCAGAAGCTCCACACCGCGAAGCTGCCCAGCATCGCCATCGCCAGGCCCGAGCAGGTCATCACCAGCCGATAGCCGAGCCCGCCGACCTTGGCGGCGTGAAGCGGGTAGGCGGTGTTGAACACCTGCGCGCCCCGCGGCAGCGCCAGCGCGTCGCGTGCGGCGAGCAGCCGGCCGGTGGCGGCGTCGAACCACAGCATCGTGCGGCCGTTCGGGAGCCATTCGGCAGTGCGCCGCATCCTGAAACTGATCGGCTCGCCGGCCTTGCGGGGGAGGGTGAGCGTACGGAAATCGGCGTCGGGGAACCGGGCATGGGCTGCGGCCAGCATCGCCGCCCAGTCCGGATGCGCGGCCAGCGCGCCGCCGGAGAGCTTGGGCGGCGCCATCGCCGCCCGCGCCTCAGCCGAGGAGGAGAAGGGCGCCATCACGATCGCCGCGACGGGTTTGAAGATCATCATCGTCCCCGTCACCGCCGACAGCAGCAGCAGCGGCGCCATGACGATGCCGAGGTCGCGGTGCTGCATCACGATCGCCGGGCGGCTCATCCGCTTGGGCCACAGCCGGAACGCGAAGGTCCGCCGCGTCCGCCACCACAGGATGGTGCCGGTCACCACGAACAGCATCGCGCAGAGGCCGGCGATGCCGATCACCGTCTCGCCGACGTCGCCGGTGAACAGATGGTGGTGGAGGTCGAACAGCCACAGCTCGGGCCGCTCCCATTGGCTGCCCCAGCGCGTGACGATGGCGCCTGCCTGATCGGCGTAGGCACCGGCGCCGCCACTGAGACGGAGCTGGTGCAGGCCGAAGCCGTCGCTCGCATAGACGATGCCCTGCACGCCGTGCCCGTCGCCGATCAGCCGCGTGGTCACGGCAGCGAGCGCGGCGGGATCGCGGTTCAGCGCATCGCCGGCATGGGGCAAGGTCCAGCCGAGCCAGGCGTCCTCATGGACCAGGATCGCGCCGGTCAGCCCCATCATCGCGAGGACGAGCCCGACCAGCCCGCCGGTCCAACGATGGATGAGGTCGAGCCACTTCATCGTCAGAACCGCCACGTCATTAGAACCGGTAGTCCCAGCCGAGCGTCAGCGTGCGCCCGCGCCCGGCGAAATAGCTGAGGTTGTCGGTCGGCAGCCGGGTGTCGCTGCTGTAGTCGATGTACTGGAGGTTGAAGAGGTTCTGCGCGCTCAGCCGGATCGCGCCGAGCCGGCCGGCGTCGTAGCGCACCGTCGCGTCGGTCAGTGTGTAGCCGCCGAAGTCGTTGCGTGGATCGCGCTTCAGGCCCTTGAACGTCCGGGACAGGTAGAATTGCGTCTGCACCAGCGCCGAGAACCGGCCCCGCGCATAGCTCGCGGTCAGGTTGAGCCGGTCCGGAGAGATGTTGGTGCCGTCGAGGTCGGTATCGACCCGGCCATCGGCATCGCTGTCGTAGCGCCCGTCGAGATGCGCATAGCCGATCCCCAGCCGCGCGCCCTCGATCGGCAGGCGAACGCCGAGATTGATCTCCAGCCCCTGGATCTCGACCCGCTGGCGCTGCACGTCGAAAATGCCGCCAGGATTGGCGATCAGCAGCTGGCCCTTGTCGCTCGACGACCAGAAATAGGTGACGCTGCCGTCGAGTGGCCCGCGCTTCACCTCCACTCCGATCTCGCGGTTGTTCGAGACGATCGGGCTGATGTCGAGATAGGTGTCGAGGTCGACGTTCAGCTTGCTGATCGCCCGCGTGATGCGGCCGACATCCGGAGCGGTGAAGCCTTCGGCATAGCTCGCATAGGCGCGGATGCCCTCCGTTGGCTCGACGATCACGCCACCATTGATCAGCAGGTCCTCGAACTTCGGCTTGCCGCCGGCGACCGCGACGCCGCCGTAGGTCGACGGACCGCAGGGCGTGCCGGGCGGCAGCGTGGGCGAACAGGCGACGAAGGTGGTCGACGCGAGCGTGTGATAGTCGTCGATCTTGATCTCGACATTCTCCCACCGCGCCCCGCCGGCCAGCCGCACCAGCCCGTCGAACAGCTTGAGGTTGGCCTGGCCGAACGGCGCGAGGCTCCGGAAGTCGGTCGGCGGCACCCACACGCGATCGGTGGCGATCAGCCGCTGCTCGGTCTTGTCCCACAAGGCGTCGAAGCCGAGCGTCACCGTCAGCGCCTCGAAGCCGGGAATGGCGCGTTCGTAGCTGATCTTCGCGCCGATCTTGCGCGACCGGTTCTGCGACTGGTCGAACAGCGTGCCGATCGGCGCGATCGCCGGGTCCTGGAACGTGGGAACCGGAGCGACCTCGCCGCCGAAGGTGTCGCGACTGCGGTTGAAGAAGACCTGGCTGACGAAATTGCCGCCCCACAGCGCGGTGTCGGTGATCGACAGCGCGACGCTCTCGGTCCGGCTCGCGGCGGGATCGCCCGGCGCGTCGCCGCGGACGGCGCTGGTCGGCACGCCGGTCGCCCGGTTGCCGGGAATGGCGAGATAGTCGCCGTTGCCCTTGAGCTGGAACCGGCTGGCGATCAGGTCGATCCGCCCGGTCTCGCCGAGCTGGTATCCGAACCGCCCGAACAGCGACAGCGCGCGCGAATCCAGCGTCTCGCCCTGCGTCGAGTTGACGCCGATCCGGTGCCCGTCGCCGTCGTAATAGGCGCCGCGCGTCTCATAGGCGGCGCCGACGCTCGCGTCGAAGCGGCCCGCCTTGTACTGCACCAGCCCCGCCGCCTTGCCGCCGAAGCCGTCGTCCTGGAACCCTTCGCTCGCGGTGCCCTGCAGCAGCGCGCGGCCGCTCAGCCCCTCGGTCTTCGGCGCGCCGACGGTCACCTGGTTGACGATGCCGCCGGTGCCGCCGATCCCCTGCAGCGCGTTCGATCCGTAGATCAGCTCGACCCGGTCGACGAAGAAGCCGTCGATGGTGAAGCCGTCGCGGCTGCCGTCACGCAGCGGCGTCGATTGCGGGATGCCGTTGATCGCATAGAGCGGCGAGCGGCCGCGCAGCGACTCCCCGGCGCCCGACAGCTTCTGGCGGGTGGGGGAGAAGGACGGGGTCAGGTTCGCCACCGCATCGGTGACCGATCCCGAGATCGCGATCTGCTGGTCGAGCGCGGTCTTGTCGATGATGTCGATGGTGAGCGGCAGCGCGGTGGGCGGCAGCACGGTGCGCGCGGCGGTGACGGTGATCTCGGTCCCGTCGCCGTCATCCTCGGCCGCACGCTCCTGCGCGCAGGCGGGGTGAATCGGCGCGAGCAGCGCCACCAACGGCAACGACCAGAACGAACGACGAAGCATCAATGCCCTCCCAGCGCGGCGCGGCTAGCAGGGCGATCGGGTAAATGCAAATCAATCGCATTAGCTGGCGACAACTAAGCCCCTCCCCTTCAGGGGAGGGGTTGGGGTGGGGCCTGGCCCCAAGCGATATGGCATGCCGCACTGCCCCACCCCCTACCCCTCCCCTGAAGGGGAGGGGCTCAAGTCAAGTCTCCTAACTGTGACACTGAAAGCAACAAAGTCTGCGGGCGCCACGCGATACCTCACTGCCGCCGCTTGATATGTTGCTAATTTAGCCATATTATTGGTGGCAATAATAATCGAGAGCGGGAGGAGAGGTGTCGCCGGCGATTAGCGCCCGTCAGCCGATTGGTCCGCATTCCGCCGCGCCTGCCGATGCGCGATGCCGGCGGGTTCCGTCCGTTCGCGCAATGCAACCCTGACATGCCGAGACGCCGCTCCGCGAGGCCCTTTGCGAGGCCGGAACGCAACCGGTCGAGATCGGGAGGGCGGCCCCGACGATAACGCCGCCAAGGAGAGGAGAAGCGACATGAACACGATCGTTGCGTCATGTGCCCGCCGCATGTTGCGGCCTTCGCTTGCTGCGGCGGGATTGGCCGCGGCATTGACCCCGGGAACGGTTCTGGCCGATCCACCCTCGACCCTCTACGGCCTCGCCTGGGAGGAGACGTTCAGCGGCAGCGCGGTCGATACCAGCCGCTGGAACTTCCGGACCGACGTCAAGGTGCTGAGCGCCCAGCTCGCCGCCAATGCGGTCATCGACAACGGCCAGCTCAGCCTGCTGATGAAGCAGGAGAATGTGAGCGGCATGAGCTACACCGGCGCCGGCGTCGTCAGCAAGCAGCAGTTCGGCTATGGTTATTTCGAGGTCCGCGCCAAGAACACCACCAACACCGGCTGGCACAACAGCTTCTGGATGATGGCCGGCGACGGCAGCAACACCTACGCCGCCGGCCGCTATCTCGAGATCGACCAGGCCGAGATCGAGACCGCGGACCAGACCCATATCCCCAGCGGACTCAACATCTGGAACGGCCAAGCGGGCACCGGCGGAAAGCTCGCCGCGCCGCGCTGCGCGACCTATGCGCCGGGCGTCAACCTGACGGCGGCCTACCACACCTACGGCGCCGACTGGCGGGAAGGGGCGATCGACTTCTACTTCGACGGCATCAAATATTGCACGATCGCCTATTCGACGACCCAATACCGCCAGGACCCGGTGAACATCTGGCTGACCGCGATCGCCTATCGGGCGCCGGTCTCGGTCGGCGGCACGCCACAATATTACGACACGGTCCGCTTCTACAAGAAGGACCAGTATGTGATGAACGCCCGCTACGGCTATACCGAGAGCGGCACGGGGTGGCAGGACAGCACGCTGGCGGGCTTCGGCCTGATGCCGCAGCGCTATTCATGCACCGCCGGCGACAAGTCGACCTATGCCCCCGGCTTCAACCAGTCGGGCAGCTACCACGTCTATATTTGGAAGACGGCCAATGCCAACGCCGACACCCAGGGCGAGGTGAAGGTGCAGGCGGCGTCGGGCACGACCACCACCACCATCAACTTCGCGACCGGCAGCTCGGGTTGGGTGGACCTCGGCGTCCACAGCTTCAACGCGGGCACCACCAATCCCGCGATCGGCGTCACCAACACCGTCCACGCCGGCTGCCAGCGCGCCGGCGCGGTCAAGTTCGTGCGGGAGGTGTAGATGCGCGTGCGGCGCGCGATGGTGCTGGGCGCGGCGGCGCTGGCGATCGGTACGGCCGGCGCCCTCCTGCTGTCCGACGCCGACAAGGACGCGGGCGAGGAGGGTGTCGTCCGCATCGTCTCCGCGCCGTCGGAGGAAGCTCTATCCGTTCCCGCGGAGCCGGCCGCGACTCCGACACCGCCGGCTCCGGTCGACACTGGCGACAGACCGGGCCGGAGAGACGATCCGCCGGCCCCGCACGAGCCCGGCTCGCCCAACTATGCCGAGATCGGCGTGCTCCCGGCGATCTGAACACTCGCGCCGAACAGAAAGCCGCCGCCCGGCATCCCGGACGGCGGCTTCCTTGTCCTTGACCTCGGCCGCGGCCGAGGACGCTTACGGGTTCAGATACTCGCCCGCGTCCTCGTCCGTGCCGTGACCCGACGGCGTCACCGCCGCGAGCGGATCGTCGCCCGTGCCGCCGCTGTCGCGCACGTCGCGGGCCAGCTCCGCCGCATGCTCCTGCGCCGCGCTCTCCGGCGCGATCAGCGTCGCCTGGAGGGCACGCTGCTGCGCGCGGAGCGCCGCGTCGCGGCTGGTCGCCGCCACGCGCAGGCGGTTCATGCCGGCGCCGGTGCCCGCCGGGATCAGACGGCCGACGATGACATTCTCCTTGAGGCCGTTCAGCGTGTCGACCTTGCCCTGCACCGAAGCCTCGGTGAGCACGCGGGTCGTCTCCTGGAACGACGCGGCGGAGATGAACGACCGGGTCTGCAGCGACGCCTTGGTGATGCCGAGCAGCACCGGCTTGCCCTGCGCCGGCTGCTGGCCGGCCGGGAGCTTGGCATTCTGCTCGTCCATCTCGTCGCGGTCGACCTGCTCGCCCGCCAGCAGCGTGGTGTCGCCGCCGTCGGTGATCTCGACCTTCTGCAGCATCTGGCGAACGATCACCTCGATGTGCTTGTCGTTGATCTTCACGCCCTGGAGGCGATAGACCTCCTGGATCTCCGACACGAGATATTCCGCCAGCGCCTCGACGCCGAGCACCTCGAGGATGTCGTGCGGATCGGGGCTGCCGCCGATCAGGTTGTCGCCACGCTTGACGTAGTCGCCTTCCTGAACGTCGATCACCTTCGACTTCGGCACCAGATACTCGACCACCTCGCCGCCATCCTCAGGCTGGATGCCGATCTTGCGCTTGGCCTTGTAGTCCTTGCCGAACACGACACGGCCCGAGACCTTGGCGATGATCGCATTCTCCTTGGGCTTGCGCGCCTCGAACAGCTCGGCGACGCGCGGCAGACCGCCGGTGATGTCGCGGGTCTTGGCCGATTCACGAGCCACGCGCGCGACGACGTCGCCCGCCTTCACCTCGGCGCCGTCGTCGACCGACAGCACCGCGCCCGGCGCCAGCATGTAGCGTGCGGTCTCGCCCGACCCCCCGTCGAGCAGGGTGAGGCGCGGACGCAGGTCCTCCTTGGTGCGCGCCGAGGCGCGATACTCGGTGACCACGCGCTGGGTGATGCCGGTGGCCTCGTCGGCCTGCTCCGCCATCGTCTTGCCCTCGATCAGATCCTGGTACTTCACCGTGCCGCCGGTCTCGGTGATCACCGGCATGGTGAAGGGGTCCCACTCGGCCATGCGGTCGCCCTTGGTGACGATATGGCCGTCGTCGAACAGCACATAGGCGCCATAGGGGATCTTGTGCACGGCGAGCTCGCGCCCGTCCATGTCCACGATCGCCAGCTCGCCCGAGCGGCTCAGCACCACGCGGCGGCCGCGCTGGTCCTCGATGATGCGCAAGTCGCGGAACTGGACGGTGCCGTCGGCCGGCGCCTCCAGGTTCGACTGCTCGTTGAGCTGCGCCGCACCGCCGATGTGGAAGGTCCGCATCGTCAGCTGCGTGCCCGGCTCGCCGATCGACTGCGCCGCGATCACGCCGACCGCCTCGCCGATGTTGACCGGCGTGCCGCGGGCGAGGTCACGCCCGTAGCACTTGGCGCACACGCCGAACTGCGCCTCGCAGACCAGCGGCGAGCGGATCTTCATCGACTGGATGCCGATCGCCTCGATCTGCGCGACCGCGGCCTCGTCGAGCAAGGTGCCCGCAGGGATCGCGACCGCGTTGGTCTTGGGATCGACCACGTCCTCCGCCGTGGTGCGGCCGAGGATGCGCTCGCCCAGCGACGCGATGGTCGAGCCGCCCTGCACGATCGCCTTCATCTCCAGCGCGCGCTCGGTGCCGCAATCCTCCTCCATGACGACGCAGTCCTGCGACACGTCGACGAGGCGGCGGGTGAGGTAGCCCGAGTTCGCCGTCTTGAGCGCCGTGTCGGCCAGGCCCTTGCGGGCGCCGTGGGTCGAGTTGAAGTATTCGAGGACGGTCAGGCCTTCCTTGAAGTTCGAGATGATCGGCGTCTCGATGATCTCGCCCGACGGCTTGGCCATCAGGCCACGCATGCCGGCAAGCTGCTTGATCTGCGCCTGCGAGCCGCGGGCGCCCGAGTGGGCCATCATGTAGATCGAGTTGATCGGGGCTTCACGGCCGTCGTCGAGCCGCTTCACCGCCTTGATCTCGTCCATCATCGCGGCCGCCACCTGGTCGCCGCAGCGGCTCCAGGCGTCGATCACCTTGTTGTACTTCTCCTGCTGCGTGATCAGGCCGTCCTGATACTGCTGCTCGAAGTCCTTCACCTGCTCACGGGTCTCGTCGACCAGCTTCTCCTTCTCGGCCGGGATGACCATGTCGTCCTTGCCGAACGAGATGCCCGCCTTGAACGCGTGGCGGAAGCCGAGCGCCATGATCGCGTCGGCGAACAGCACCGTCTCCTTCTGGCCGGTGTGGCGATAGACGGTGTCGATGACGTCGCCGATCTCCTTCTTGGTCAGCAGGCGGTTGACGGTCTCGAACGGCACCTTGTGCGACTTCGGCAGGCACTCGCCGAGCAGCATGCGGCCCGGGGTGGTCTCGTAGCGCTTGAGATACTCGTTGCCGTCCTCGTCGGTCTGCGGCACGCGGCTGATCACCTTCGAGTGCAGCGTCACCGCACCCGCATCCAGCGCCTGGTGCACCTCGGCCATGTCAGCGAGCAGCATGCCTTCGCCCGGCTCGCCGGTCTTCTCCATCGACAGATAGTAGAGACCGAGCACCATGTCCTGCGACGGCACGATGATCGGCTTGCCGTTGGCGGGGCTCAGGATGTTGTTGGTCGACATCATCAGCACGCGCGCTTCCAGCTGCGCCTCGAGGCTCAGCGGAACGTGCACGGCCATCTGGTCGCCGTCGAAGTCGGCGTTGAACGCCGAGCACACCAGCGGGTGGAGCTGGATCGCCTTGCCCTCGATCAGCACCGGCTCGAACGCCTGGATGCCCAGGCGGTGGAGCGTCGGCGCGCGGTTGAGCAGCACCGGATGCTCGCGGATCACCTCGTCCAGGATGTCCCAGACTTCCTTGCGCTCCTTCTCGACCCACTTCTTGGCCTGCTTGAGGGTCATCGACAGACCCTTGGCATCGAGGCGGGCGTAGATGAACGGCTTGAACAGCTCGAGCGCCATCTTCTTGGGCAGGCCGCACTGGTGCAGCTTGAGCTCAGGCCCGGTCACGATCACCGAGCGGCCCGAATAGTCGACGCGCTTGCCGAGCAGGTTCTGGCGGAAGCGGCCCTGCTTGCCCTTGAGCATGTCGGACAGCGACTTGAGCGGACGCTTGTTGGCGCCGGTGATCGTGCGGCCGCGGCGGCCGTTGTCGAACAGCGCGTCGACCGCCTCCTGCAGCATGCGCTTCTCGTTGCGGACGATGATGTCCGGCGCGCGCAGCTCCATCAGGCGCTTGAGGCGGTTGTTGCGGTTGATCACGCGCCGGTAGAGGTCGTTGAGGTCCGACGTCGCGAAGCGGCCGCCGTCGAGCGGCACCAGCGGGCGCAGCTCGGGCGGGATCACCGGGACGACGTCGAGGATCATCCACTCGGGACGGTTGCCGGACTCCAGGAAGCTCTCGACGACCTTCAGCCGCTTGATGATCTTCTTGGGCTTGAGCTCGGACTTGGTGACCGCCAGCTCCTCGAGCAGCGCCTTGCGCTCGCCCTCGAGGTCGAGGTCCATCAGCATCGCCTTGACCGCCTCGGCGCCGATGCCCGCCGAGAACGCGTCCTCGCCATATTCGTCCTGCGCGTCGAGCAGCTCGTCCTCGGTGAGGAGCTGGAACTTCTCGAGCGGGGTCAGGCCGGGCTCGGTGACGATGTAGCTCTCGAAATAGAGCACGCGCTCGAGCTGCTTGAGCTGCATGTCGAGCAGCAGGCCGATGCGCGACGGCAGCGACTTCAGGAACCAGATGTGCGCGACCGGGGCGGCGAGCTCGATATGGCCCATGCGCTCGCGGCGGACCTTCGAGACGGTCACCTCCACGCCGCACTTCTCGCAGACGATGCCCTTGTACTTCATGCGCTTGTACTTGCCGCACAGGCACTCGTAATCCTTGATCGGACCGAAGATGCGCGCGCAGAACAGGCCGTCACGCTCCGGCTTGAACGTGCGGTAGTTGATCGTCTCGGGCTTCTTAATCTCGCCGAACGACCACGAGCGGATGCGGTCGGGCGAGGCGATCCCGATCTGGATCTGGTCGAAGGTCTCGGGCTTGGCGATCGGGTTCGCGAAGTTGGTCAGTTCGTTCATCTTGAACTCCTTAGCCCCTCCCCTTCAGGGGAGGGGTTGGGGTGGGGCCTGTCCGCAGGCCACCACCGGAATTGCTTGGGGCGATGCCCCACCCCCAACCCCTCCCCTGAAGGGGAGGGGCTTGAAGGCTGTTACTCCGCCGCCTCGGCCAGGCCGTCGCCTTCGCTCTGGTCCTCGAGGGACTTGAGCTCGACGTTGAGGCCCAGCGAGCGCATCTCCTTGACGAGCACGTTGAAGCTCTCGGGGATGCCGGCCTCGAAGGTGTCGTCGCCCTTGACGATCGCCTCGTAGACCTTGGTGCGGCCGACGACGTCGTCGGACTTCACCGTCAGCATCTCCTGGAGCGTGTACGCCGCGCCGTAAGCCTGCAGCGCCCACACCTCCATCTCGCCGAAGCGCTGGCCGCCGAACTGCGCCTTGCCGCCCAGCGGCTGCTGGGTGACGAGGCTGTAGGGGCCGATCGAACGCGCGTGGATCTTGTCGTCGACCAGGTGGTGGAGCTTCAGCATGTAGATGATGCCCACGGTCACCTTGCGGTCGAATGCCTCGCCGGTGCGCCCGTCGAACAGCGTCGACTGGCCCGAGGTGTCGAGGCCGGCGAGCGCCAGCATGTCCGACACGTCCTTCTCGCGCGCGCCGTCGAACACCGGGGTGCCGAGCGGGACGCCGGTCTTGAGGTTCTCAGCCAGCTCGACGATCTGGCTGGCGTCGCGCCGCTGGATGTCGTCGGCGTAATGCTCGCCATAGACCTCGAGCAGCCGCGTCTTGACCGCCTCGGGCATCTCGCCGCCCTTGGCGTCGGGATTGGCCTCGCGCCAATCCTCGAGCGCGCGGTGGATCTGCTGACCCAGGTTGCGCGCCGCCCAGCCGAGATGGGTCTCGAAGATCTGCCCGACGTTCATGCGCGACGGCACGCCCAGCGGGTTGAGCACCAGGTCGACCGGCGTGCCGTCCTCGAGGAACGGCATGTCCTCCTGCGGCAGGATGCGGCTGATGACGCCCTTGTTGCCGTGGCGGCCGGCCATCTTGTCGCCGGGCTGCAGCTTGCGCTTCACCGCGACGAACACCTTGACCATCTTGAGCACGCCCGGCGGCAGCTCGTCGCCCCGCTCCAGCTTCTCGCGGCGGTCCTCGAACTTGTCCTTGATGCGCTTCACGGCCTCGTCATACTGGCCCTTCACGCCCTCCAGGTTCGCCTGGACCGCGTCGTCCTGCACCGCGAACTTCCACCACTCGTGGCGGTCGACGCTGTCGAGCAGTTCCTCGTCGATCACCGAGCCCTTCTTGATGCCCTTGGGCGCAGCGGTCGCGGTCTGGCCCAGCAGCATCTCCTTGAGCCGCGACCAGGTGGCGCGGTTGAGGATGGTGCGCTCGTCGTCCGAGTCCTTGCGCAGGCGCTCGATCTCCTCGCGCTCGATCGCCAGGGCACGCTCGTCCTTGTCGATGCCGTGACGGTTGAACACACGCACGTCGACGATCGTCCCCGACACGCCCGGCGGCAGCCGCAGCGAGGTGTCGCGCACGTCGCTCGCCTTCTCGCCGAAGATCGCGCGGAGCAGCTTCTCCTCCGGCGTCATCGGGCTCTCGCCCTTCGGCGTGATCTTGCCGACCAGGATGTCGCCCGGCTCGACCTCGGCGCCGATGTAGACGATGCCCGCCTCGTCGAGGTTGCGCAGCGCCTCCTCGCCGACGTTGGGGATGTCGCGGGTGATGTCCTCGGGCCCGAGCTTGGTGTCGCGGGCCATGACCTCGAACTCGTCGATGTGGATCGACGTGAACACGTCGTCCTTCACGATCCGCTCGGAGATCAGGATCGAGTCCTCATAGTTGTACCCGTTCCACGGCATGAACGCGACCAGCGCGTTGCGGCCGAGCGCCAGCTCGCCGAACTCGGTCGACGGGCCGTCGGCGATCACGTCGCCGGCGCGCACCACGTCGCCCACCTTCACCAGCGGGCGCTGGTTGATGCAGGTCGACTGGTTCGAGCGCTGGAACTTCATCAGCGTGTAGATGTCGACGCCGCTCTCGGTCGCCTCGACGTCGCCGGTCGCGCGGATGACGATGCGGCTGGCGTCGACCTGGTCGACCACGCCGTCGCGCTTCGCCGCGATCGCCGCGCCCGAATCCCGCGCCACCGTCTCCTCCATGCCGGTGCCGACGAACGGCGCCTCGGCCTGGACTAGCGGCACCGCCTGGCGCTGCATGTTCGATCCCATCAGCGCGCGGTTGGCGTCGTCGTTCTCCAGGAACGGGATCAGCGAGGCCGCGACCGACACGAGCTGCTTGGGGCTGACGTCCATCAGCGTGATCTGCTCGGGCAGCGCCATCAGGAACTCGCCGGCCTGGCGGGCCGAGACCAGCTCCTCGACGAAGCGGCCGTCGGCGTCGAGCTCGGCGTTGGCCTGCGCGATCGTGTGCTTGGCCTCCTCCATCGCCGACAGATAGACGACCTCGTTGGTCACCTTGTTGTCGACGACCTTGCGGTACGGCGTCTCGATGAAGCCGTACTTGTTGACGCGGCTGAAGCTGGCCAGCGAGTTGATCAGGCCGATGTTCGGGCCTTCCGGCGTCTCGATCGGGCAGATGCGGCCATAGTGGGTCGGATGGACGTCGCGGACCTCGAAGCCCGCGCGCTCGCGGGTGAGGCCGCCCGGCCCGAGCGCCGAGACGCGACGCTTGTGCGTCACTTCGGAGAGCGGGTTGGTCTGGTCCATGAACTGGCTGAGCTGCGACGAGCCGAAGAACTCGCGCACCGCGGCGACCGCGGGCTTGGCGTTGATCAGGTCGTTCGGCATCACCGTCGACACGTCGACCGACGACATGCGCTCCTTGACCGCACGCTCCATGCGCAGCAGGCCGACGCGATACTGGTTCTCCAGCAGCTCGCCGACCGAACGCACGCGGCGGTTGCCGAGGTTGTCGATGTCGTCGACCTCGCCCTTGCCGTCCTTGAGGTCGACCAGCGTCTTGACGACGGCCAGGATGTCCTCGGTGCGCAGCGTCGTCACCGTGTCCGGGCAGTCGAGGTCGAGGCGCATGTTGAGCTTGACGCGGCCCACCGCCGACAGGTCGTAGCGGTCGGGATCGAAGAACAGCCCCGCGAACAGCGACTCCGCGGTCTCCAGCGTCGGCGGCTCGCCGGGGCGCATCACGCGGTAGATGTCGCTCAGCGCCTGCTCGCGCTCCTCGGCCTTGTCGGCCTTGAGCGTGTTGCGGATCCACGGACCGGTGGTGACGTGATCGATGTCGAGCAGCTCGATGCGGTCGATGCCCGCCTTGTCGAGCTTCTCGAGGTTCTCGGCCGACACTTCGTCGCCCGCCTCGATGTAGATCTCGCCGGTCTGCTCGTTGATCAGGTCATAGGCGCTGTAACGGCCGAAGATCTCCTCGGTCGGGATCAGCAGCGTCTCCAGACCGTCCTTCTGCGCCTTGTTGGCGGCGCGGGGGCTGATCTTCTGGCCGGCCGGGAACACGACCTCGCCCGACTTGGCGTCGACGATGTCGAACATCGGCTTGGCGCCGCGCCAGTTCTCCGGCGCGAACGGGATCTGCCAGCCGCCCGGCCCGCGGACATAGGTCACGCGGTTGTAGAAATAGTTGAGGATGTCCTCGCTGTTCAGCCCGAGGGCATAGAGCAGCGTCGTCACCGGCAGCTTGCGCTTGCGGTCGATGCGGACGTTGACGATGTCCTTGGCGTCGAACTCGAAGTCGAGCCACGAGCCGCGGTAGGGGATCACGCGCGCGGCGAACAGATACTTGCCCGAGGCATGAGTCTTGCCGCGGTCATGGTCGAACAGCACGCCGGGCGAACGGTGCATCTGGCTGACGATGACGCGCTCGGTGCCGTTGATGAAGAAGGTGCCGTTCTCGGTCATGAGCGGCATGTCGCCCATGTAGACGTCCTGCTCCTTGATATCGATGACCGACTTGGCCTCGGTATCCGGATCGACCTCGAACGCGGTCAGGCGCAGCGTGACGCGCATCGGCGCGGCATAGGTGATGCCGCGCTGGCGGCATTCCTCGACGTCGAACTTGGGGTCCTCGAGCACATAGTCGTCGAAGTCGAGATAGGCGGTGCCGGCGAAATCCTGGATCGGGAAGACCGAGCGCAGCGTCTTCTCCAGGCCCGAGACATGGCCGGTGGCCTTGTCGGAGCGGAGGAACTGCTCGTAGCTCTCACGCTGAACCTCGATCAGGTTCGGCATCTGCACCACTTCGTGGATGTCGCCGAACACCTTGCGGATGCGGCGCTTCACAGTGCCGCTCTCGATCGCCTTGGTCGCCATATGTGTGTTTTGCCTCGTCAGCCGTCGAAACTCTCGCCCCGTGAACCTGGGGCCGGCCGCAGCGGAAGACATGAAAGGCCGCATGTCTCCGGTGTTCGGAAACTGCAGCCTTCGAAGCGTCTTCTAGCCCACGAACCCCAATCCGACCGATGCGCTGCGCGACGACGCATCATTTCCCGAGGCTGTGGTGGAACGCGCCATATAGGAGGGGCGCCAAGCGCTGTCAACGTGTTGCCGAATGCTTCTGTCAGCTTCGCCTCGTCGCTCACGATCAACGCCTTGCCGACGGTTCCGTCCGTTGCGGAGCCGGATCGTCCGCCCGCTCGTTGTAGCTGCGTCATGAAACACAATGCTTACAGCTTCGCCCGCGCGGCCCTGCCGACGATATCGGCCGCCGCGCTCCTTGCCATGCCTGCCGCTGCGCAGGACACGACGCAGACCGCGCCGCCGCCCGTGCGTCCGACGGTGACGACGCCGACCCCGGCGCCCGCCGCACCGCCGCCGCCGGTCGCGACGACGGCTCCGGTTCCTGCGACGCCGGCGCCCTCGACCACGCCGGCCGAGCCCCAACGCCCCCGAGCGACGGTCGCCCCGGAGGCCCAGGCCGCGCTCGACGAGGAGGCGGCCCGCCAGGAACGCGCCGCCGCGGCGCGCGCGGAACGCCGCGAACGCGCGGCGGCGGCCGAACGGTCGGAACGCCGCGCAGCGCCGCAGCGGGCCGAGGCTCCCGCACAACGCGCTGAACGCGCTGCGCCTGCACCGGTAGCCCCTCCGGCTCCGGCCGAGCCGGCGAGCGCCCCGGTTGCCCAGGCGACCCCGACGCCGCCTCCGCCGGCCGCGCAGCCTGCGCCCGCGCCGGAGCAGGCGGTTCCGGCCGAAACCGTCACCACCACGACCCAGACCACGCAGACCGAGGCGCAGCGTGGCGGATCGATCTGGCCGTGGCTGATCGGTGGCGCGATCGTGCTTGCCGGTCTCGCCTTCCTCCTGTTCCGCCGCCGCGAACGGGACGACTATGTCGAAACCTACGACGAAACCTATGAGGAGCCGCACCTCGCGCCCGAACCGGTGATCGCGACCGAGCCGCAGCCTTATGTCGCCGAACCTGCCGCAGCCGCCTATGCCGCCGGCGCCGAGCCGATCCCTGCCGAGGAGAGCGTCGCACCCTCGACCCCCGAGGAGGTGAGCGTCGGCGAGGCGGAGTCGGAGGACGTCGCCGCGCTCACCGCCGCCGCGCCGGCGGCCGACCGGCCGTGGATCGAGATGGCGATGCGCCCGCTCCGCGCCGGTACCAGCGCCGACGAGGCGCTGGTCGAGATCGAGCTCACCGTCGCCAACGCCGGCAATGTCGCGGCGGAGGACGTACGCGTCTCGACTTTCATGCTGCCTGAAGCCGATGCGGGTGAGATGGAGCGGCTGCTCGTCTCCCCGCCCGCCGATGCCGCGGTCGAGCCGGTGACGATCGCGCCGGGGGAGGGCACCCGCATCGAGGCGACGCTGGCCAGGCTGCGCGCCGACCTCGCCGGGGTCGACCGCTTCCGTCCGATCGTGGTCGCCGATGCCCGCTATCGGCTGCCCGACGGCAGCGAGGGGCGCACCTCGGCCTCGTTCGTGATCGGTGTCAGCGATGCGGACGGCGAGCTCCGGGGCTTCGATATGGCCGACCGGCGGATGCACGACGACGACGTCGAGGCGCGGCTCCACGGCACCGCGGAGCACGTCTGATCCTTAACTAGGTTGCTAGCCTGTTGATTTCGTCGGGCTCCGGATGTTTGATCGCGCATCCTTCCTCCGGAGCCCGTCTTCATGCTCAAGCCGATCCTGCTCGCCGCCACCGCGCTCATCGCCGCCGCGCCGCTCATCGCCCAGACCGCCCCCGCCGGCGGCGACATCCCGCCCAAGTTCGCGGTGCCGCCCTCGCCCGAGCAGGACTATGACAAGCGCGAAGTGATGATCCCGATGCGCGACGGGACCAAGCTCTACACGGTCATCGTCGTGCCGAAGGGCGCGACCAACGCGCCGATCGTGCTCACCCGCACGCCCTATAACGCCAAGGGCCGCGCCGCGCGCACCGACGACAGCCCGTCGATGCTCTCGACCCTGCCGCTCGCCGACGAGATCTTCGTGAAGGACGGCTATATCCGCGTCTACCAGGATATCCGCGGCAAATACGGCTCGGAGGGCGACTATGTCGTGACCCGCCCGCCGATCGGCCCGCTCAACCCGACCAAGGTCGACCACACCACCGACGCCTACGACACGATCGACTGGCTGGTGAACAAGGCCAACCTGCCCGAATCGAACGGCCGCGTCGGCATGATCGGCTCGTCCTACGAGGGCTTCACCGTCGTGATGGCGCTCCTCAATCCGCACCCGGCGCTCAAGGTCGCCGCGCCGGAGAGCCCGATGGTCGACGGCTGGATGGGCGACGACTGGTTCCACTACGGCGCCTTCCGCCTCGCCAACATCGCCTGGATCGGCGGGCAGACCGGCTTCAAGGGCAGGGGGTCGCCCCCTCCGACCGGCGGCTGGGACGATTACGACAATTTCCGCACCGGCTCGGCCGGCGACTGGGCGGCGAAGTCCGGCTATGCCCAGCTGCCGTTCTGGAAGCGCATGTCGGAGCATCCCGCCTACGACGCCTTCTGGCAGGGCCAGGCGCTCGACAAGCTGGTTGCCGCCAATCCCTCCAACGTGCCGACGCTCTGGGAACAGGGCCTGTGGGACCATGAGGACATGTGGGGCGCGATCCACAGCTGGGAAGCGCTCAAGAAGGCCGGCAAGGTCGGCAACAACTATCTGGTGATGGGCCCCTGGCGCCACAGCCAGGTCAATCGCGAGGGACGCGAGCTCGGTCCGTTCGAGTGGAACGGCGACACCGCCGCCCAGTTCCGCGAGGACATGGTGCTGCCCTTCTTCAACCAGTATCTGAAGGACGGCCCTCCCGCCAACCTGCCGACGGTGGCGATCTACAACACCGGCGAGAACCACTGGGACAAGCTCAAGGACTGGCCGCTCGCCTGCCAGGAGGGCTGCCCGTCGCCGCTCAAGCCGATCTACCTCCATGCCGACGGCGGCCTCGGCTTCGACGCGGGCGCGGCCGGCGGCGACAGCTATGTCTCCGATCCCGCCAAGCCGGTGCCGCACCTGCCGCGCCCGGTGAACTTCGGCGACGGCCGCTGGGGCGATTATCTCGTCACCGACCAGCGCTTCGTCGACGGCCGGCCCGACGTGATGACCTATCAGACCGAGGTGCTGAAGGCGCCGGTCCGCGTCTCCGGCGCACCGATCGCGGACATCTTCGCCAAGACCACCGGCACCGACGGCGACTTCGTGGTCAAGGTGATCGACGTCTATCCGTCCGAATATGCCACCGATCCCAAGATGGGCGGCTACCAATGGCCGATCGCGATGGACATCTTCCGCGGCCGCTACCGCGACGATCCGGCGAACCCCAAGCCGATCCCGGCCGGCAAGGTGCAGGAATACAAGTTCCGCCTGCCGACGGTGAACCATGTCTTCCAGCCCGGCCACCGCATCATGATCCAGGTCCAGTCGAGCCTGTTCCCGGTCTACGACCGCAACCCGCAGAAGTACGTCCCCAACATCTTCTACGCGAAGAAGGGTGACTATCAGAAGGCGACGGTCACCATCATGCGCGGCGGCGCGACGCCCAGCCGGGTGCTGCTGCCGGTGGTGCCGGTCGACCAGTCGGCGGTGAAGGCGGCGGACTGACGGGGGGCGGCGCGCTACCGGGCCACCTGGAAGCTGGCCCCCGGTTCGTCGTCGAATAGCTCCCATGTCCTGATCCGGCGGGATCGATTCGACGACGATTATCGCCGCCGGGAGGGGGCACGCGTCCATCGTACGATGGAGAGTCCGCTTGGCGCTCCCCCCTTTTTCCAGTATTTCCCGTGCAGTCGGTGGCGTTGCTTAACGGGGGCAGGGCGTGCGCGATCCGATTTCGCTGACCGTGCTGTCGGACATCATCGGTGCGATCTACGATTGCGCGATCGACCCGGCGCTATGGCCGGCGACGATGGACATGATCTGCCGCGAGCTCGACTTCCGCACCGGAGCGATCGGCCTGATCGCGCTTCCCGACGGCGAACAGCTGCTGTCCGCGACCACGGGCTTCGAGGCGCCCTGGCTCGACCGGGCGAGCTTCTTCGGCCCTGAGCTCGTCGCGCAATGGGGCGGCCCCGAAGTCCTCGCCAGCCTGCCCGTCGAGGAGCCCGCCGTCCTCTCGCGGGTGAACCCGGCGGCGATCGCCCCCGACACCAGCGACCGTTTCCATATCGAGTTCAACCGGCCGCAGGGGTTCGTCGATTCGATCTCGGTCGGCCTCGTCCGCGATGCGCGGTCGATCGGCTTCATCGGCTTCAACCGGCATGAGAGCGTGGGCCTGGTCGGCGAGCGGGAGGTCGAAACGCTGCGCCTGCTCATTCCGCATCTTCGGCGCGCCGCTGCGATCAGCCGGCTGCTCGACATCAAGACGATCGCCGCGGCGACCTTCCAGTCGGTGCTCGACACCCTGGCGACACCCGTGGTGCTCGTCGATTCCCGCCTGCAGAAGATCCACGCCAATCGCGCGGCGGAGGACATGCTTGCGCGCGGCGATCTGCTGCAGCTCAAGAATAACCTGGTGACGCCGCGCACGAAGGGCGCCGCAGCCGCACTTGCGGTCGCGGTCAGGCAGGCGGCCGACGACGAGAGCGCGCTCGGCCGCAAGGGCTTCGGCATCCCGATCCGCGGCCTGCGCGACCAGCCCCGCGCGCTCCACGTCCTGCCGCTTCAGCATGGCCGGCTGCGCCCCGGCATCGCCCCTGCCGCGGTCGCCGCGATCTTCGTCTCGCCGCTCCAGACGCCGGCCTCACCGCCTGCCGAGATCATCGCCGCGCTGTTCGACCTGACGGCGGCAGAGCGGCGCGTCCTCGAGAAGATCGTGTCCGGGCACACCGTGGTCGAGGCCGCCGCGGCGCTCGACATCGGCGTCAGCACAGTCAAGACCCATCTCGTCCACCTGTTCGACAAGATGAACGTCCACCGCCAGGCCGACCTCGTCGCGCTCGCCGCCTCCTTTGCGCTGCCGGTGCGGAGCTGATCGCCGCCATTGACGGCGCCCCTGCGAGCGCCGATGCGCCCGTCATGAGTCTCGATCCCTTCGCCAACCTGACCGCCGAGCTGCCCAGCTTCGTCACCCACCTCGAATGCTCGATGACCGGCGAGCGCTACGAGGCGGACACGCTTCACGGCCTGTCCCGCGCCGGCCGGCCGCTGCTGGTGCGCTACGATCTCGACGGGGTGAAGGCGGCGATGACCCGGGAGGCGCTGGCCGCCCGCCCGGCCGACCTGTGGCGCTACCGCGAGCTGCTCCCGGTGCGCTCGCCGGCGAACATCGTCAGCCTGGGCGAGAATGCGACGCCGCTGGTCACCCTCGATCGCGTCGGCGCCAAGCGCGGCGGGCGCCCCCCGATCGTCAAGGACGAAGGCCGGCTCCCCACCGGCTCGTTCAAGGCGCGCGGGCTGGTGATGGCGATCAGCATGGCCAAGGCGCTCGGCGTGACCACCATCGCCATGCCGACCAACGGCAACGCCGGCGCCGCCGCGGCGGCCTATGCCGCCCGCGCCGGGATCGAGGCGATCATCTTCTGTCCCGACGATACGCCCGAGATCAACGTGCGCGAGATCGCCGCGCAGGGCGCGCGCGTCTACCGCGTCAACGGCCTGATCGACGATTGCGGCGCGATCGTGGGGGCAGGGGCCAAGGCCAACGGCTGGTTCGACCTCTCGACGCTCAAGGAACCCTATCGGATCGAGGGGAAGAAGACGATGGGCCTGGAGCTCGCCGAGCAGCTCGGCTGGGAGCTGCCCGACGCGATCTTCTACCCGACCGGCGGCGGCACCGGCCTGATCGGCATGTGGAAGGCGTTCGACGAGCTCGAGGCGATCGGTTTCATCGGCCCCAGGCGCCCGCGCATGTATGCGGTCCAGGCGGAAGGCTGCGCCCCGATGGTCAGGGCCTTCGAGGCCGGCGAGCGCCACGCCGAGCGCTGGGAGAATGCCCATACCGTCGCCGCCGGCATCCGCGTGCCGCGCGCCGTCGGCGACTTCCTGATCCTCGACGCCGTCCGCGCCTCGGGCGGGGCGGCGCTGGCGGTGTCGGACGCGGCGATCCTGGCGGCGGTCGACGAGGCCGCCGGTGACGGCCTGCTGCTCTGCCCCGAAGGCGGCGCCACGCTCGCCGCCTATGATCGCGCGCTGGCGGAGGGCATGGTCGGCAAGGACGAGCGCGTCGTCCTGTTCAACTGCGCGACCGGCCTTAAGTACCCGATGCCGGACAAGTCCCGCACGCTCGACCGGCACGGGGAGATCGATCTGGCGGGCTTGTAGAACTGTCTCCGGTCAGCTGAATCTGTTCCCCGGCGAAGGCCGGGGCCCAGTTGCGAGCCGGTCGGAGCTGGGCCCCGGCCTTCGCCGGGGAAACGGGTTTAACTGAAGATCCCTACAGCCGCCCGCAATCGCTCGGCGCCCTTCGCCCCGCGAAGCGAGCATCGATCCAGTCCAGCGTCGCCCGCGCCTCGGTGCGCGCCACGGTCGCGTGCTCGCCGCCGGGCACGGAGATGTAGCGCACCGTCTTCCCGCGCGCACAGGCGCGCCGGGCGAAATCGAGCGTCACCGCCGGCGCGACGATGACGTCGGCGCTTCCCTCCGCGATCAGCAGCGGCACCGCCACCGCATCGGGCGACGGACTGTTGGCACGCATCAGCCGCCCCCACGGCTCCTCGCGGCTGAGGTCGAGGTTGCGGATCGCGCGCTGGACCACGGCGATGCCGACGATCGTGCCCAGCCGCGGCTTGGCGTTCGGCTCGATGCAGTTGTTGTCGGCGAGCCGCGTCATCACGTTCTGCGTCGATTTGCGGCCGAAGGTCGACATCGGCGCGCCGTACAGCCGCGACCAGCTTGTCGCGGTAAAGGCCGTCAGCATCGCCCGCGCACGCAGGTCGCTGCCTTCCGACATGTTACGGGCGAGATCGGTCGGCGGCACGATCGCGGCGATGCCGACCAGGTCGAGCTCGGGCGCATAGCGCCGCGCCACCTGCCCGGTCCACAGCGCCGCATGGCCGCCCTGCGATTCACCCCAGACGGCGAAGCGCGCGCCGGCCGCCGCACCCCGGATGCTCCGGGCGGCTCTCACCGCGTCGAGCACCGATCGGCCGGTATCGACCCCGACCAGATATGGATGCACCATGTCGGAACCGAGCCCCGGATAGTCCGGCGCCACCACGGTATAGCCGCGCCCGATCACCTCGCCGAGCGAGGGGATGACGGTGAAGTTGCTGCCGTTCCGCGACGGCGCGCAGCGCTGTGCCACGCCCGTCGTCCCATGTGTCCAGGCGATCACCGGACGAGGCGTGCCGCCAAGGTCAACAGCTGCGCGCGCATCCGGCGCGATCACCATGCCGGTCACCCGGATCGGCCGGTTCCGCTCGTTCGTCGTCCAATATTGCACCCGCCATGCCCGCATCCCCGCGGGAGCGTCATCGACCGGCTGGGCTGCGATCAGCGTTCCGGCGCGCTGGGCGATTGCGGCGCCGGGCACGGCCAGAAGGGCCGTTGCCAGGATGCTCCCCAGGATTCCTCGCAGGCGACGCATGGCGGCATTCTACCACGTCGCGGCGTGTGACGGAATATTACGGTCCCGGAACCGGTCCTTCACCCCGGCTGCCGCTCGGTCGGCACCGGCGTCAGCTCATAGATCCACAGCGCCTTCGGTTCGCTGCGCGGCACCACCAGCCGCCAGCGGAACGGCCCCACCCGCTCGACCACGCCGGCGACGTCGCGCGAACGGTCCGCGCCATAGGCGATCGAATTGTCCCCCGGCTTCTTCTGCTGCGCGCCGAGGAAGACATAGCGGTCGCTCTCGTCGGCATAGAGCCAGCCGTTGGGCAGGTCGCTGCCGGTCTGCTTGTTGAAGCTGAGGCGCCCGTCCGCCTCGCCGCCGACGAAGCAGAATTGCGTTGGAAAGCCCTGCGTCCGCCCGCGCTCGACGCGCAGCACGCGGCAATTATAGGACCCGGGCGGCAGGGCAGGGTGATCGAGCGCCGCCTTGGGATCGAGCAGCGTGGTGTCGCCCATCGCCGCCGCGCGCCGGCCGCGTTTTGCGGGGGCGGTCAGCGCCTCGCTCCACAGCGCCGGCAGCGAATCGAGCGCGGCGGCGTCGGCGGGGTCGGCGGTGTCGCGCCAGCCGGGCTTGGCCGGCGCGGGCTCGATCGCGACGGTCGCCCGCGAACGGGTCGTCGACGAGGCGCACGCACTGAGCGCGCAAAGCAGCACGAACAGGGGCCCAAGGGCTCGCATGGGATGTCATCTCGCGTTAGCGGGAGTAAACGGACAATGAATCCAAATGGTAAATAATTGGTTAACGCCGCCACGCGCTTCGCCGCAAAAGCCCCGTGCAGCCGCGGTTCAGGCACCGCGCGCTAGGCCCGAGGCGATGAGGGGCCTGGTCATCTTCGCTGCCGGCGTCGCGGGCGGTTTCGCCGCGCCTGCCGCCATGGCGCAGAACAGCCAGTCGCCGATGATCATCACCGTCCCCGGCGTCGAGCGTTACAGCCTGCCCCCCTCGGGCACGCAGACGCCGGCCCCGACGCCTGCGCCCACGCCGACCCCGACGCCGAGCGCCGCGCCGGTCGCCGCGCCCCCGCCGGTGGTACCGACGGTGCGGGAGACCTCGCGTCCGTCGCCGCCCGCTGCCACGCTACCGCCCCGCACAGAACCCGCCCGAGCAGCTCCCGAGCCGATCGCAACCCCGACGCCGAGCGCCAGCCCGACTCCGGCGATCACGCCGACCCCGTCCGCGCCGGAGCTCCCACCGGCCGCGGCGCCGTCGCAAGCGACGCCTGCTCCCGCGCCATCCGGACAGGGCGTCCCGTCCTGGCTATGGCTCGCCGGCGGGGCCGCGCTGGCATTGGCTGCAGCGGCCGGTGCCTTCCTCTGGCGCCGCCGTCGTCGATCCGATGCCGTCGATGAGGAGGAGCTCATCCTCCAGCCGGAGGTCGCGCCGACCCCGCCGCTTGCCGCCGCGCGGCCGTCGCCACCACCAGCGCCGCCATCTCCGGCGCTATCGCCCGTTACTCCCGCCGCACCGGCGCAGCCGCTCACCGTCGAGCTGTTTCCCGCCGGCGTCAGCATCGGCAATGGCGCGGCGACGGTCGAGTTCGAGCTCGCCGTCATCAACACCGGCGGGCAGGCCGCGGACGGTATCCGGATCGCGGCGGGCATGGTCGCCGCCGGCCCCGACCTCGAAGCGCGCATCGCCGCCTTCAGCGCCAGCGCCGGCGCCATGCCGGCCAGCGAGCCGCTGTCGCTCGCTCCCGGCGAGACGCACCGCGCCCGCGGCAGCCTCACCCTGCCGGTCGAGGCGATGCACGTCGCCAACGTCGGCGGCCGTCCGATGGTGGTGCCGGTGGTGCTGATCCACCTGCGCTGGCGCGGCGGGCTCAGCATCCGCGGCCAGGGCAATGCCTTCATGATCGGCACCGGCGACGCCGGCGTGGCCAAGCTCGGCCCGATCTGGCTCGACCGCGGCCAGCGCCGCTACGCCCCGGTCAGCGCGCGGCGCTTCGACCCGGCCCCCGCCAGGCCGCGCGCCGCTTAGAACCAAAATCCTCCCCCGCCAGGGGGAGGTGGCACGCGAAGCGTGACGGAGGGGGCGGAAGCCGGTCGATAGTGAGTCGCCGTCCTCCCCCTCCGTCAGCTTGCGGCTGACACCTCCCCCTGGCGGGGGAGGATTTGAAGATCGATCCGCTCTAAAGCCTACCTCACCGCTCGCTGTCGAGCGCGGTCATCTGCGCCGCCGGATAGCGGTCCCCTGCCGCCGCGTCGCGCGGAACGGCCGTCTCGATCGCGGCGAGGTCCTCCGGCGAGAGCGTCACGTCGAGCGCGCCCAGTGCTTCGCTCAGCCGGTCGCGCCGGCGCGCGCCGATCAGCGGCACGATGTCCTTGCCCTGCGCCGCCACCCAGGCGATCGCCGCCTGCGCGACGCTGATCCCGCGCGCCGCCGCCACGCTGCGCAGCGCCTCGACCAACGCCAGGTTCCGGTCGAGATTCTCGCCCTGGAAGCGCGGGCTCATCGCACGAAAGTCGCCCGCGCCGACGGCGCCGCTCTGCCAATGCCCGCCGATCAGCCCGCGCGAGAGCACGCCATAAGCGGTCGTGCCGATGCCGAGCTCGCGCAGCGCCGGCAGGATCCTGTCCTCGGGCCCGCGCGAGACCAGCGAATATTCGATCTGCAGGTCGACGATCGGATGCACCGCGGCCGCGCGGCGAATGGTCTCCACGCCGACCTCGGACAGGCCGATGTGACGCACGTATCCTGCCTGGACCATCTCGGCGATCGCCCCGATCGTCTCCTCGATCGGCACCCTCGGATCGAGCCGCGCCGGCCGGTAGATGTCGACATGATCGACGCCGAGCCGCTGCAGCGAATAGGCGAGCGCGGTCTTGAGCGCCGCCGGGCTGCCGTCGAAGCCGAGCCATCCCCCCGCCGGATCGCGTTGCGCGCCGAACTTCACGCTAAGGAGGTAGCGATCGCGCGGCACGCCCTTCAACGCCTCCGCGAGCAGCATCTCATTGTGGCCCATGCCGTAGAAGTCGCCGGTGTCGAGCAGGTTGATCCCGGCGTCGAGCGCGGCGTGGATCGTCGCGATGCTCTCGCCGCGGTCGGACTCGCCGTACATGCCCGACATGCCCATGCAGCCTAGGCCCAATGCCGAAACCATCGGGCCGGTCGCGCCAAGCTGGTGCTGTTCCATCGTCATCTATCCTTCATTGGAGGGGGATGACGCCAATATGCGCGCTGGCGCGGCGTTCGATAATTGGGCATGATCTGCACATGCTGTGCGCAAAATTGCACAATGACTGAGCTCGACCTCGCCGATCTGGGCGCGGTGGTCGCCGTCGCGCGCCATCGCGGCTTTCGCGGCGCCGCGGCGATGCAGGGCGTCTCGCCCTCCAGCCTCAGCCAGGCGGTCCGCCGCGCCGAGGAGCGGCTCGGCGTCCGCCTGTTCAACCGCACCACCCGCAGCGTCACGCTGACCGAGGCGGGCGAACGGCTGCTCGATCGCCTCGCACCCGCGCTGGGCGAGGTGAGGGCGGCGCTAGACGCGGTCAATGCCTTCCGCGACAGCCCGACCGGCACGCTGAGGCTCAACGTGCCGACGATCGTCGCGCGCCGTATCCTGCCGCCGATCCTCACCGGCTTCCTCGCCGCCCATCCCGGCATCGCGGTGGAGGTGCAGGCGGAGGACGCCTTCGTCGACGTGCTGGCCGCCGGCTTCGACGCCGGCGTCCGCTACGACGAGCGGCTGGAGCAGGACATGATCGCCGTCCCGATCGGCCCGCGCGTCCAGCGCTTCGCCACCGTCGCCGCGCCCGCCTATCTCGCCCGCCACGGCACGCCTGCACATCCGCGCGACCTGCTCGCGCACCGCTGCATCCGCCATCGCTTCGTCCACGGTACCCGCTCGACCTGGGAATTCGAGCAGGGCGGCAGGCTGGTCCGCGTCGACCCCGCCAGCGTCGTCGCCACCAACGTCCTCGAGCTGGAGCTGGCGATGGCCGAGGCGGGCATCGGCATCCTCACTAGTTTCGAGGAGCTGGTGGCGGATGCCCTCGACGCCGGCCGGCTGGTGCCGGTGCTGCCGGACTGGTGGCAGAGCTTCTCCGGCCCGTTCCTCTACTATCCCAGCCGACGCCTCATGCCGGCGCCGCTGCGTGCGTTCGTCGACTATCTGCGCGGAGAACAGGGTAGGGCCTTGCCCTGACGTTGCTTTTGCGCGCGTTCGTGCGATAGTCGGCCTACGGGCCTGGCGCGGACGCCCGTTCAGACGATTGTCGTCCAAGTCCGCTCCAGCGGCCGCGCCTGCGGCCAAGGAGCGCCTGATGACGTCCATCGACAGCGATGCGGCACCGCCCGCCATCGGCCTTGCCCCTCTCTTCCTCAAGTTCCTGCGCTTCGGCTGCCTCGCCTTCGGCGGGCCGGTCGCGCAGATCGCGATGGTCCGCCAGGCGCTGGTCGAAGAGGAGCGGTGGATCACCGGCGCCCGCTTCAACCGGTTGCTCGCCGTCATGCAGGTCCTGCCGGGACCCGAGGCGCACGAGCTCTGCGTCCATATGGGCATGGTCGCCCGCGGCCGCTGGGGAGGGCTGCTCGCCGGTCTCGGCTTCATGCTGCCCGGCTTCGTGCTGATGCTGGGGTGCGCCGCGGCCTATCAGGCGCTGATCGCGGGGCGGGCAGGGCTCGCCGGCGTGCTGCTCGGCGTGCAGATCGTCGTGGTCGCGATCATCGCCCGCGCGGTCGAGCGGATCGGCCGGCATGCGCTTACCGACCGGCTGCTGGGCCTGCTCGCGCTGGCGAGCCTGATCGCCACGCTGGCCGGCGGCTCCTTCTGGATCCCGCTCGCCACGGCAGGGCTGGTCTATGCCTTCGCGATCCGGCCGGGCGTCGCGGTCGCCTTCGCCGCCGGCGGACTGCTGCTCGCCTTCGCCCTCCACGCCGTCGGCGATCCATCCGCCGCATCTCGGGTGATGTCGGGCGAGGCGACCGCCGCCGCGCTGTTCGTCGCCGGCCTCAAGGGCGGCCTGCTCACCTTCGGCGGGGCCTATACCGCCATCCCCTATGTCCGCCACGACACGGTCGGCCGCGGATGGATGTCCGACGGCACCTTCCTCGATGGCGTGGCGCTGGCCGGGATGCTGCCGGCGCCCTTGGTGATCTTCGGCACCTTCGTCGGCTATGTCGCGGGCGGCTGGATCGGCGCGCTGGCGGTGACGGCAGGCATCTTCCTGCCGGCCTTCGCCTTCTCGATGATCCTGTTCGAGCGCCTGGAGCGGATCGTCGAGAATCCCGCGCTGCACCGCCTGCTCGACGGGATCGCGGCGGCGGTGGTGGGGATCATCGCGGCGACATGCCTGCAGTTAGGGCTCGCGGTCCTCGACCGGGCACCGGCGCTCTGGCCAGTGGCGATCGTCTTCGTCGCGGCATTGACGGCGGCTTGGTTCTGGAAAGGCCGCTTCGCCGTACCGGCGCTGGTCGCCCTCGGCGGAGCAATAGGGGCGGCGCTGTTCTCCTGAACAGCCAAAAAGAAAGGGCGGCCCCGACCGGGACCGCCCTTCCATGTCAACCAAGCAGTGAAGCTTACTTGAGCTCGACGCTCGCGCCGGCTTCCTCGAGCTGCTTCTTGATCTTCTCGGCCTCGTCCTTGTTGACGCCTTCCTTGACGGCCTTCGGAGCCGACTCGACCAGCGTCTTCGCCTCGGTGAGGCCGAGGCCGGTGATCGCACGGACCTCCTTGATGACGTTGATCTTCTTGCCACCGTCGCCGGTCAGGATCACGTCGAACTCGGTCTTCTCCTCGGCGGCCGGGGCAGCGCCACCGGCGCCACCGACGGCCGGGCCGGCAACGGCGACGGCAGCGGCGGCCGAAACGCCCCACTTCTCTTCGAGCAGCTTCGAGAGCTCGGCGGCCTCGAGGACGGTCAGTTCGGAAAGCTGGTCAACCAGCGCGTTCAGATCAGCCATTTCAATACTCCAATCGGATCAGGTTAAAGTCGGTAATTGCCAGCGGCTTATGCCGCTTCCTTGTTGCCGTAGGCGCCGAACACCCGCGCCAGCTGCGCAGCCGGAGCCTGGGTGACAGTCGCGAGCTTGGTGGCGGGCGCCACCAGCAGGCCCACGATCTTGCCACGCAGCTCGTCCAGCGACGGCAGCGAAGCGAGCGCCTTCACGCCCTCCACGTCGAGCACCTGCTTGCCCATCGCGCCGCCCACGATTTCGAACTTGTCGTTCGTCTTCGCGAAGTCGACCGCCGCCTTGGCGGCAGCGACCGGGTCGACGGAGGTGGCGAGCGCGGTCGGCCCGGTCAGCAGGTCGGAAAGACCCGCGTAATCGGTGCCCTCGAGCGCGATCTTGGCAAGCTTGTTCTTCGAGACCTTGAAGCTCGCGCCGGCGTCGCGCATCTTCGAACGCAGCTGGGTCGACTGGGCGACGGTCAGCCCGAGGTTGCGGGTGACGACCACCACGCCGACCTCGTTGAAGGTGCGGTTCAGCTCGGCGACGGACTCGGCCTTTTGCGAACGATCCATGCCATTCTCCTCAAAATGAGCCGTGCCTAGGGCACAGCCCGGTCCACTCGCCCGGCCCTTGTGGGGTCGAGCGCATTTGTCCGTGAGGGGCAGGATCATGTCGGCCGCGGCAACGCCTGGCCCGATCCGATGCGCCGGCAGCCGGCGCCCGGAAGAATTCTGTCCCCGTCTAGGCGGGAGATTAAGGCCGGCAGATCCCGGCCACCCGCTGTCTCGGACGGTGCCGGCGCGGGGCGAACCCATGCCGGCAAGCGGGCGCCAATAGCCTGGTGTGGGGAAAAGTCAATCCGATCGATTCAGAAGAAGGGGTTCACGCAAAGGCGCGCGAAGGCGCAAAGAAGATTTATTCACGCAGAGGCGCAGAGAGCGCAGAGATACGCCGCCAGCCGCGGCTTCAGCCGCGTCAGCGGCCTTGATCTTCAATGGGTGCCGCAGGGGATTGCTGTCTCGCTGACGCGAGACGGGAACCACGGGCGAGACATCTCCGCGCTCTCTGCGCCTCTGCGTGAACAAATTCATCCCCACACCGGCCGAGACGACCTTACTTCTCCTCCGTCACCCCGGTCGGCGCGCTCTCGTTCGAGCCGCCGCCGCTGCGGTCGACGCGGGCGGTCATGCCGGTGGCGTCGGCGTCGTCGTACATCTGCTCGTCGGCGGAGCGGTCATCCGTGACGGCTGGGGCCGGCGTGGCGGTGGCGTTCGCGGTCGGCTCGGCCACCGGAGCCTCGTTCACGACCGGCGGCGCCTCGTTGACGACCTCCTCGGTCGTGGTGTCGACCGCGTCGTTGGTCGGCGCCGGCGTGGGCTCGGAGCCCGAGCAGGCCGCGAGCGTCAGCGCGAGCGCGGAAGCGGCGGCGAGGGCGAGACGGCGGGTGTTCAAGTCGGATTCTCCTGTCGATGGTCAGTTGGCGACCGCGGCCTGCGCGACCGAGCGTTTCTCGATCTTGTCGGCGAGCAGCTTGTCCCAGCCATAGGGATCGCCGCGGAAGTTCATCGTGCCGTTGGCGCTGGCGAAGGCGGTCCAGTAGAGCAGGTACACCGCCACCTGGCGGCTCAATTGCACGCGCTGCGTCTTGCCGGTGTCGACCGCGGCCTGGATCGTCTCCGGCGTCCACGCCGGATCGCTCCGCAGCAGCAGCTGCGCGAGGTCCGCCGGCCGCTCCAGCCGCACGCAGCCGTGGCTGGCGAGCCGGTCGTAGCTCGCGAACTTCGCCTGCACCGGCGTATCGTGCAGATACACGGCATAAGGGTTGTTGAAGTCGAACTTGTAGCGCCCGAGCGCGCTCTGCGGCCCCGCCTGCTGCTGGAGGCGGCGGTTCGGTCCCTCGCCGATCACCTTGAAGCCATTGGCGCGAAGATAGCCCGCGCCCTTGGGAAACAGCTCGCGCTGGGCGATGCCGGCGGGGACGTTCCACGGCGGATTGAGCACGATCGAGTGGATCGTCGACTGCAGCATCGGCGTCTCGTCGCCGGGCCGGCCGGTCACGCCCTTCATCGACATGATCGGGTTGTCGCCCTCGAACACGGTCAGCACCGCGGCGGCGATGTTGACCTGGATGCGGTCCTTGGGCAGCTCCGGCGGCAGCCAGCGCCAGCGCTCCATGTTCGCCATGATCTGGCGCACGCGGTCCTGGGCCGGCACGTTCAGCGCGGCGAGCGTCTGCGTCGAAACGACGCCGGTGGGCTTGAGCCCGTAGCGCCGCTGCGCCCGCACCACCGCGTCCTTGAGCGCCTCGTCGAACTTGCTCCCGGTCCCCGTCACCTCCGGATCCTCGATCGCCAGTCGCTCGCGCAGCGCCGCCACGCGCGCGCCGGTGGCGCCCAGCGCCAGGTCGGGCCCGGCCGGCAGCGCCTTCCACCCGCCCGCCGCGGCGATCGCGCGGTAGCGCTCCAGCCCCTTCTGCAGCCCGTCATAGCCGGCGTAAGGCGGCGGCAGCTGCGCGATCCAGCGGCCGAGACTGTTGCCCTTCACCGCCTCGGCAAAGGCGGGCAGGGGATCGTAGGCGCCGGGACGCAGGCCCCAGTCCTCCTCGAAGTCCGCCGTATCGAGCCGGCCGTTGTGCACCGCCCGCGCATAGTCGAGCGCCGCGCGCACCAGCGCGTCGTTCTCGGTCGGGATCGGCCGCTCGTCGCGGGCATAGCGCAGCCCCTGCGCCATCCGCCCCTCGCGCAGCATCTGCGTGAGCTGCGCCGCCTGCTCGGCGCTCAGCTTGGGCAGCGGGATGATCGGGGGCGCCGGCACGAACGGCGCGGGCACCGGCGTATTCTGCGCCGGCGTGCCCGTGGTCGCGGCGGGTGGAGCCTCCACCGGGCCCTTCTGTTGCGACAGCACCTGCGGCGGCAACAACTGCTGCGGCGGCTTCGGCGCCTGCTGCGCGGACGCCGGCGCGGCGATTGCGGCGGCAAGCGCGGACCACGCCACCACTAGGCGGGCGCGTCCGAAAAAGGTCGGCTTTACTTCATTCCTGATCGGCATGGCCCGCCTTTACCCCATCCTGGCCCGCGGCTTCAAAGAAAAAGGGCCGGAAAATCCTTTCCGGCCCTTTCTTTGCATGGGTTCAGGTCCGTGTCCTTTCAATCCTCCCCCGCCAGGGGGAGGTGGCACGCGGAGCGTGACGGAGGGGGCGGAAGCACGCCGATCGTGAGTCGCCGTCCTCCCCCTCCGTCAGCCTATGGCTGACACCTCCCCCTGGCGGGGGAGGATTGGAGGTTCAGGCCCCCGCGACCTCGGCCGTGTCGACCTTGATGCCCGGGCCCATCGACGAGCTGACGGCGACCTTCTTCAGGTACTTGCCCTTCGCGCCCGACGGCTTGGCCTTGATCACCGCGTCGACCAGCGCGTCGAAGTTCGCGCGCAGGTCCTCTGCCGGGAACGACGCCTTGCCGATGCCCGAGTGGATGATGCCCGCCTTCTCGACGCGATACTCGACCTGACCGCCCTTGGCCGCCTTGACGGCCTCGGCGACGTTCATGGTCACGGTGCCGAGCTTCGGGTTCGGCATCAGGCCCTTCGGACCCAGCACCTTGCCGAGCCGGCCGACCACGCCCATCATGTCCGGGGTCGCGATGCAGCGGTCGAAGTCGATGGTGCCGCCCTGGACGATCTCCATCAGATCCTCGGCGCCGACCACGTCCGCACCCGCCTCGCGGGCCTCATCCGCCTTCGCGCCCTTGGCGAACACGCCGACGCGCACGGTCTTGCCGGTGCCCTTGGGCAGCGTGACGACGCCGCGCACCATCTGGTCGGCGTGACGCGGATCGACGCCCAGGTTGAGCGCGACCTCGATGGTCTCGTCGAACTTGGCGGTCGCGTGGGTCTTGGCGAGGCTGATCGCCTCGTCGACGCCGTAGAGCTTCTCGCGGTCGACCGCGGTGGCCAGCGCCTTCGCCTTCTTGCTGAGCTTGGTCATCGGATCAGCCCTCCACCACTTCGAGGCCCATCGCGCGGGCCGAGCCTTCGATGATGCGGGTCGCCGCCTCGATGTCGTTGGCGTTCAAATCCTTCATCTTGATCTCGGCGATCTCGCTGAGCTTCGAGCGCGCGATCTTGCCCGCGGAGACCTTGCCCGGCTCCTTCGAGCCCGACTTGAGGTTCGCCGCCTTCTTGATGAGGAAGGTCGCCGGCGGCGTCTTCGTCTCGAACGAGAAGCTGCGGTCCGCATAGACGGTGATCACGGTCGGGATCGGCGCGCCCTTCTCGAGGTCGCCGGTCGCGGCGTTGAACGCCTTGCAGAACTCCATGATGTTGACGCCGCGCTGACCCAGCGCCGGGCCGATCGGCGGCGACGGGTTGGCGGCGCCGGCGGGCACCTGCAGCTTGATATAGCCGGTAATCTTCTTTGCCATGTCACTCTATTCCAAGTTTAGCGGTCCAGACGAGCGCGCGAACGCGCTCTCCCGCAGGGATTCCATCGATGGGACGGAAGCGCGGCCCCTTATAGCAACGGGCCCGATTGCGCAACCGGGTGAATGCCGCCCGGTCAGCCGCGCCCGCGGGACAGGTTCAGCGCCACCGCGCCCCGGACCAGCGTCGCCAGCGCCGCCTCGTCGATCGGATATCCCTCCCGGAAATCGATCGCACGCCGGGTGCCGCCGTCCAGGCTGGCGTTGAACAGCCCCGACGGGTCCTCCAACGACGCTCCCTGGGCAAAGGTCAGCTTCACCTTGTCCTTGTAGGTCTCGCCGGTGCAGATGATCCCGGCATGCTCCCACGTCGGCACCCCCATCGGGTTCGACGGTTTGCGCCACTTCACCGCCTCGACCACATCCGGATCGGCCGTCCTGATGACGGCGCGCAGCCTGGCCAGCATCGCGCCCCGCCAGTCGCCCAGCGCCGCGATCCGCGCGTCGATCAGCTCCGAGGGCGAACCATCCCCAAGTCCATCCGTCATGACGCTCGTCCTCTCCTACAACCGCTCGCCCGGCAATTTGCTCGCCTGCTTCACCCAGTCGGCGAACTGCGCCTCGTCGAACGCACCCTCGTGGATGTCGAGATAGCGCACCGCCTCGTACTTGGATTTGCCCGGCGGCACGGGGTGCAGCGAGGCGCCCTGGAAGAAGGTCACCTTGACGTACCGGGTGAAGCAATGGAACGAGAGGAACCAGCCCTCCTCATCGGCGCCGTAGAAGGGCGAGTTCCACTTCACCGCTTTGCGCACGCCGGGGACGGCGCGTTCGATCACCGCGTCGATGCGCTGCCCGATCTCGCGCTTCCAGTCCGGCATGGCCGCGATATAGGCCTGCACCGGCGCGTCGCCGTAGCCCTTGGCGATCTGCGGATTGCCGCCCGACAGCAGCTTCGGCTCCACGGCGCTACGCCCGGCTGCCCGCGCGCCGCGCATCGCGCCACCGGACGGCATGGGGCAGCACGAACATGTACAGCCCGCTGAACAGCAGCAGGAACAGCGGCGGCAGCGGCGAATAGACCACCCAGGCCGGCGGCTCCCCCAGCGCCATGGCGACGAAATTGGCGATCACGGTCACGGTGAAGACGATCGACAGCCAGCGATGGCCTTGCCGGATCCACGCATTCCAGTTCATCGGAGCCTCCCTCTCTCAGTCGGCGCGCGCCACGACCTGCTCCAGCCGGGCGAGGAACTGCTGCCATCCCGCCCTGGCGCCACCATAGGCCTGTTTCTGGTCCGGCCGGAAGCCTTGCTGCTCCATGCGCAGCCGCGTGCCGGTGCCCGTCGGCGTCAGCGTGAAGGTCACCACGCTCTCCAGGTCGAACGCCGGATCGTCGTGCCGGAAGTTCCAGCTGTAGGCCAGCTCCCGGTCCGGCTCGACGACGAGCACCTCGCAATCCAGCACGCCGCCCCACTCGCCGGTCAGGTTGAACCGGTGGCCGACGACGGGAACGAAGTCGTTCTTCATCAGCCATTCCTCGATCAGGTGGGGCAGGGTGAGCGCGCGCCAGACCCGCTCCGGCGGATGCGGGATGTCGCGCTCGACGACGACGCTGCGCGTCTCGGCCATGGTCTCGGTCATTGATCCATCCTTTTCAGCAAATCCTCGAGGTCGTCGAACCGCTGTTCCCAGAAGCCGGTCATCCGGCTCGTCCAGTCGACCAGCGGCGCCAGCGCGCCGCGCTGCGCGCTGTAGTGCGTCTGCCGCCCGTCCTGCCGGTCGCGCACCAGCCCGGCCTGCTTGAGCACGCCGAGATGCTTCGACACCGCCGGCTGCGATACGCCGGCATGCGCGGTCAGCGCCCCGACCGTCTGCTCCCCCTCCCGGCACAGCCGCTCGAAGATCGCCCGCCGCGTTGGATCGGCGAGCGTCTTGAAGAGGATGTCGTGGACGTGCGGCATCGAAACCCATAACTCGTTGGCTATGGGTTGTCGCATAACTCACGAGTTATGAGTCTGTCAACGCAGGGCGCCTGCTCCAAATCCTCTCCCGCCAGGGGGAGGTGTCGGCCGCAGGCTGACGGAGGGGGAGGACGGCGACCCCCTAGCGACGTGCTTCCTCCCCCTCCGTCATCGCTACGCGACGCCACCTCCCCCTGGCGGGGGAGGATCTGGAGTAGATCCCCCCTAGAAATGTAGGATTTTTCCTGCGACCCCCTCGGGAATGACCAGACCGCTCAACCGCAACCAGGTGATGCAGAACCGCGCATTCCTGCGCGTCCTGCGCCGCACCGGCAATGCCCGCGCCGCCGCCGAGCAGCTCGGCCTCAACCGCTCGATGCTGACGAAGCGCCGCGCCAGGCACCCCGCCTTCGCCGCGCAATGGGACGCCGCGCTCGCCGTCGCCCATGCGCGGCTGCACGGTCGTGTCGCCGATGCGGGGGAAGGGGAGCCGCGGCCGGTCCGCACCCCCTCGGGCCGGGTCCAGCTCCGCCGCGCACAGAAGGGCGCGCTCACCCGCACCGCGCGCCAGACCTTCCTCGCCGCGCTCAGCGTCACCGCCAATGTCCGCCTCGCCGCGGCCGCGGCGGGCTTTTCCCACGCCGCCTTCTACGACCTGCGCCGCCGCGATCCCGGCTTCGCGCGCGAGATGCGGCTGGCGCTCCAGGAGGGCTATGAGCAGGTCGAGGCCGCGCTGCTCGCCGGCTTCGCGGTCGAGGCGCATGAGCACGACGACTGGCGCCACAACGACCGCCCCGCCATGCCGCGCATGACGCCCGAGCAGGCGCTGCAACTCCTCTATCTCCACCAGAAGGAGGCGCGGCTGGCCGAGGTGCCGCCCGAGGCCCGGCGCCGGCGCGGCGAATCCGGAGATGCCTATTCGATGCGCCTAGCCCTGATGCACGAGGCGCGGATGGCGCGCGACCGCGAAGCCTTCCTCATCGCCGAAGCCGCCCGCCGCGCGCGCGGCGTGCCGAGCGCCTGGCCCGGCGAGGTGCCCGTCCTCCCCGACCTCGAGCAGGTGACGGGCTGGAGCAAGGCCGATCCGGCCCAGCCGCCCCACGCCCCCCGCCGCGCCCTGTTCGGCGGCTGGCGGATCACCGATTGGGATGGGGACGACGGTACCGGTTGACCGGGGACATTCCCGGACAAGGCAATTCGCCATCGACTCATAAATCGAACGGCCGGAATTGGCGGATGGCCGATCGACAGCTTAGAGTCCGTTTGGAAAAGCGGCACCGCCCTCCACCCGCATTCCAACGATGCTGCGCATCGCCGGAACCTTGGCGGGTTCCGCCCGCTCCCCCACCCGGCCACCCACAAGCGTATCCTGATGGGTGGCCGGGTGGGGGAGCGGGCTGGTGCCGCCGAAATGCGCCTTCAGGCGCATTTCCAAACGGACTCTTAGGAGCCGGGATCGGGAAATGGCCGTTCGGTGAATCCGAGCAGCAAGGTTCTCGCGATCTCTCGCGCATTCGAGGCGAGCGCCTCGTCCGACAGTTCGCCAGCGGTCCAGAAGGACAGCACCCCGCGAAAGGCGAAAGCGAGCTGACCGGGCAAGCAGCGCAGCGCTCGCTCCCGCCCGGTCGTGGTCAAGCCTTCGCCAGCGCCCAGCGCCAACGACCATAAGCCTGTGGAGTGGGCGAGGACCTTCCCACGGGACGGGCCGGCTGCGCCAAGCCATCCCAGCACTGCCCGATTGACCTCCGGTTCCTCGAGCATCACCTCGACTGCGGTGTCTATGGCTAGCAGGATGCGGTCGGCCGCATCCGGGAGCGTAGCGACCTCGGCAAACCGCTTGGTCATCGTGTCGATTCGTCGGCTCGAAAGGGCATGCATGATCGCGGCCTTGTTCCCGAACTGGTTGAAGGGCGTCGCGAAGCTGACTCCAGCTTCGGCGGCAAGGTCCCGCATCGAGAAATCGGCCTTGCCGTCGCGAAGCAGCCGTTCCGCCGCGTCGATGACGCGCTGGCGAAGGGGCTCGCCTCTCGTTCCGGTGGAAGAAGGGTGGGTCTTGCTGTGCGCCATGTCTTTTCTATATCATGATATAGATCGTTGTCGTCACCAGGAGTTAGCCATGGCCGCTGCCAATCCCAAAACTTTCCTCATTACCGGCGTCAGCTCTGGTCTGGGGCGAGCATTCGCCGCCGGCGCGCTGGACGCCGGCCACCGTGTGATCGGCACCGTACGCCGGGATAGCGACGGCGAGGCGTTTGCCGCGCTCGCGCCGACTCGTGCCCATCCGCTTGTGCTGGACATGACCGATTATGATGCGATCCCGGCGGCTGTGGCTGCAGCAGAGCGACAGGCTGGCGCGATCGACGTGCTGGTGAACAATGCCGGCTATGGCCATGAGGGCGTGCTGGAGGAATCCTCCATGGACGATCTCCTGCGCCAGTTCGCTGCCAACGTGTTCGGTCCTGTCGCGATGATGAAGACGGTGCTGCCAGGCATGCGCGAGCGACGTCGCGGTCATATTGTCAACGTCACCTCAATGGGCGGCTTCATCACGATGCCTGGAATCAGCTTCTACTGTGGGAGCAAGTTCGCTCTTGAAGGCATTTCAGAGGCGCTCGGCAAGGAAGTGACGAGCTTCGGAATTCGGGTGACGGCACTCGCTCCCGGGCAGTTCCGCACCGATTGGGCGGGACGATCCATGGATCGCACACCGCGCAGCATCCCCGACTATGACGCGGTGATGGACCCGATCCGCGCCGCACGACAGGCGAAGAGCGGCAATCAGCCGGGCGATCCCACCAGGGCTGCGCAGGCGCTCCTCGCATTGATTGACTCCTCGAATCCGCCAGCGCGGCTGTTCCTGGGTGATGACGCGCTTGGATTGGTCGGACAAAAGCTCGACCAGATGAGAGCCGAAATCGCCGCTTGGGAGGCGCTCTCGCGCTCCACCAGCTTCACCTCATGAGCGCTTAGAGCCTGTTTGGAAAAGCGGCACCGCCCTCCACCCGCATTCCAACGATGCTGCGCATCGCCGGAACCTTGGCGGTTCCGCCCGCTCCCCCCACCCGGCCACCCACAAGCGTATCCTGATGGGTGGCCGGGTGGGGGAGCGGGCCGGTGCCGCCGAAATGCGCCGTCTGGTGCATTTTCAAACAGACTCTTATAGATCTACGAGAGCCTACAGGGGGGCTCCAGGCGTCCCGGGGGCGTTTGCGGTCGTTCCCGTTTTTGGTTTCACAACCTAAGCCCGGACACCGACTGCCCTATCACTCCGATCGCCTTGATGATCCGCGCCGCGGCATGACGAGTCAGGATCGGTAACGTCGCATTACCCTTTCCCTCCTAGACGGCTCCCGATGGGACGGGCGTCCGGATATCAGCCACACATCGACGGCCTGCGCGCGGTCGCGATCCTGCCGGTGCTGCTGTTCCACGCGCACGTCCCGGGCTTCTCCGGCGGGTTCGTCGGTGTCGACATCTTCCTCGTGATCTCGGGCTATCTCATCACCGGCATCATCGCGCGGGAGATCGACGGCGGCCGTTTCTCGATCCTGCGCTTCTACGAGCGCCGCGCGCGCCGCATCCTGCCGGCGTTGACGGTGGTGCTGGCGACGGTGCTGATCGCGGCTGCCGTCCTCTACCTGCCGGGAGATTTCCCGACGGTGCCGCGCTCGGCGCTCGCCGCGGCGCTGTTCGTCTCCAACATCTATTTCTTCTCGAAGGTCGGCTATTTCCAGATGGGCGCCGACGTCGAGCCGCTGCTGCACAGCTGGTCGCTCGGCATCGAGGAGCAGTTCTACATCGGCTTCCCGCTGCTGTTGCTGCTGATCCATCGCCTCGCACCCGGCCGGCGACGCGCGATCGTCGGAGCGATCGCCGCCGGCTCGCTCGCCTGGGCGATCGCGCTGCAGGGCGACCGTTCGGGCTTCGCCTTCTACCTGCTGCCGCCACGCGCGTGGGAGTTGTTCGCGGGCGCGCTGCTCGCGCTCGGCGCGGTGCCGCCGGTGCGGGCGCCCCGGGTGCGCGAGGCGCTCGCGCTGGCCGGCCTCGCCGCCATCGCCGGCGCGGTCGTCGCCTACGACAGCACGACCCCCTTCCCGGGCGCCGCCGCGCTGCCGCCGGTGCTCGGCGCCGCCGCCCTGATCCATTGCGCGCCGGGCACGGCGGTCGGCCGGCTGCTCGGCCGTGGGCCGCTGATCGGCATCGGCCTCGTCTCCTATTCGCTCTATCTCTGGCACTGGCCGGTGATCGTCTTCGCCCAATATGCGCTCGACCGGCCGCTGTCGGGCGGGTTGAGCGCGGCGGCGATCCTCGTCTCGCTGGCGGCCGCGGTCCTGTCGTGGCGCTTCGTCGAGCGGCCGTTCCGCGATCCGCAGGCGATCGGCCGGCGCGCGATCTTCGCGGCAAGCGCCAGCGCGATGGGAGGGCTGTGCGCGGCATCGCTGGCGATGGCGATGCTGGGCGGCTGGCCGGGGCGTTTCGCGCCGGAGATCGGGCGCATGGCCGCCGCCCGCGACGACGTCAGCCCGGAGCGGGCCCGCTGCCACGACACCGCCACCACAGGGCGGAGGCCCTGCACGCTCGGCGCGCCGGGGGTGGCGCCGACCGCGCTGCTGTGGGGCGACAGCCACGGCGTCGAGCTGTCCTATGCGCTCGGCCGCATCGCCGCGCGGGAGGGGAGGGCGCTGGTCGAGCGCACCCAGTCGAGCTGCCCGCCGGCGCTCGGCTATGCGTCAGGCGCCGCGCCCGGCTGCGCGCGCGTCAACGGCGACGTGCTCGACGCGATCCGCGCCGACCGACGGCTCCATACCATCTATCTCGCCGGCTTCTGGATGGACCCCGCCTATGACCGGGCATGGCCGGGCCTCGATGCCACGATCGCCGAGCTCCTCGCCGACGGGCGGCAGGTGGTGCTGGTCGGGCCGGTGCCGCCCAACCGCTTCGACGTGCCGCGCCGGCTGGCCCGGCTCGCGCTGGGCGGCAGGCTCGCCGAGGCCGAGGGGCGCCGCCGCGCCGACCTCGCCGAGGTGGAGATGCGGATGCGCGAGCTCGCCGGGCGCTGGCGCGGGCGCGACCTCGTCTATCTCGATCCGGCCGACGTGCTGTGCGACGCCAGCCGCTGCGCGCTGCTGGCCGGGGGCAAGCCGCTCTATTTCGACTACCACCACCTGAGCCTCACCGGCGCCGAGCGGGTGCTGGGGGATTTCGCGCGGCGTGGGGCGCTGCCGCTGGGGTGATCGGTTGCCCCAGATACAGAGCCCCAGATACAGAAAGGCCGGGGATGCTTTCGCTCCCCGGCCTTGCCTGATCCCGATCGGGTCGGAGATTACTTGCTGCGCTCGACCTGGTCGAAGTCCAGCTCCACCGGTGTCGCGCGGCCGAAGATCGACACGCTGACCTTGACCTTGGACTTGTCGAAGTCGAGCTCCTCGACGATGCCGTTGAAGGTCGCGAACGGGCCGTCGAGCACCTTGATCGAATCGCCGATCTCGAAATCGACCTTGACCTTGGCCTTGGGCGCCGCGGCGGCCTCCTCCTTGGTGTTGAGGATGCGCGCGGCCTCGGCCTCGCTGATCGGCTGCGGCTTGCCCGATGAGCCCAGGAAGCCCGTCACCTTCGGCGTGTTCTTGACGAGGTGATAGACGTCGTCGTTCATGTTGAGCTTGGCGAGGACATAGCCGGGGAAGAACTTGCGCTCCGACTGCACCTTCTTGCCGCGGCGCACCTCGGTCACCGTCTCGGTCGGCACCTCGACTGCGTCGACCAGCGCGTCGAGGCCCAGGCGGGTCGCCTCGGCCATGATCGAATCGCGGACCTTGTTCTCGAAGCCCGAATAGGCGTGAATGATGTACCAGCGCGACATGTGCGTGTCCGTCTTTCGTGAATTACTTGGCGAGGTTCAGCAGGCCGCGGACGATCGCGTCGAACACGGAATCGATGCCGAAGAAGAACAGGCCCAAGAGCACCGTCATGATCATCACCATCACGCCGGTCATCACCGTCTCGCGGCGCGTCGGCCAGACCACCTTGCGGGTCTCGGCCTGCACCTGGCGGATGAATTCGATCGGGGACGTCTTCGCCACTTGGGATCAGCCTTCTGCTCGCGTCTTGCCCGTCAGCGAGCATAGGACCGCCGCCCGGCCCTCATCAAGGCACCGGCGCAGCCCATCCACGCTGTCGGATTGGGGTCGCTATCTAGCGACGACCGCTCTGCAGCGCAAGCGCCGCTATCCGCGATGACGGGGATTGGCAGGAGTGGAGGGACTCGAACCCCCGGCCCTCGGTTTTGGAGACCGATGCTCTACCAACTGAGCTACACTCCTACGGCCCGCGCCCTCTAACGATCCGGCGATCGGGGGGCAAGGGGCGAGGGACGAATCGGCCGCCGCGGGGCCACCTAAGCAAGCGAAATCCTACATTGAAAGTCTTTTCTTCAGGCGGCGCGGGCCTGGCCCGCCGCGCGGCTCGCGAGCGCGCGTGCCTCCTCCACCGGGAGAGGGCGGCCGAAGTAATAGCCCTGCACCTTGGTGCAGCCGAGCTCCTGCACCATGCGGTGCTCGTCCTCGCTCTCGACCCCCTCCGCGGTGGTCGCCATACCGAGCGACTGGGCGAGCGCCACCACCGCGCGGATGATCGCGATCGCTTCCCTGACGCCCTTCGACGCGGCCTGGACGAAGCTGCGGTCGATCTTGATCGACGAGAAGCGCGTGCGGCTGAGATAGCCGAGCGAGGAATAGCCGGTGCCGAAATCGTCGAGGCTGAGACGGATGCCGAGGTCGAGCAGCTTCTCGAGCACCTGCGTCGCCGCGGTGCCCTCGCGCATGAAGACGCTCTCGGTGACCTCGAGCTCGAGCCGGTCGGCGGGGAGGCCGGAGCTCGCCAGCGCGTTGGCGACGACCGCGACGAGCGCAGGATTGTGGAGCTGCTCGGCAGAGATGTTGACCGCGACTCGCACCGGCGCTTCCCACCGCGCGGCCTCATGGCAGGCGGTGCGCAGCACCCATTCGCCGATCGGCGCGATCAGCCGCGCGTCCTCGGCGAGCGGCACGAACTTGGCGGGGGAGATCGGCCCGAGCTCGGGATGGGTCCAGCGCAGCAGCGCCTCGAACCCGGTAAGGCGGCCCGCTCCGGCGTCGACGACCGGCTGATAGGCGAGGTGGAGCTCGTTCTTCTCCAGGGCGCTGCGCAGCGCCATCTCGAGCACGCGCCGCTCCTCCGCCTGCATGTGCAGCTGCGGCTCATAGGCGTGGAAGGCGCCGCCGCCGGCATCCTTCGATCGATAGAGCGCAAGGTCGGCCGAGCGGATCAGCATCTCCGCGGTGCGCCCGTCGCGCGGACCCACGGCGAGGCCGACGGAGGCGCCGATGTAGAGCGTGTGCTGGTCGACCTCATAGGGCTCGCTCAGCGCCGCGATGATCGTGCGGGCGAGCCTCTCCAGGCGCGCCATGTCGGTGCCGTCGCGCACCACCACCGCGAACTCGTCGCCGCCGAGCCGGCCGATCATCTCGTCGTCGGTCATCAGCGCCTTCAGCCGTTCGGAGACGCGGCCGAGCAGCCGGTCGCCGATCGGATGGCCGAGCGTGTCGTTGACCGCCTTGAACCGATCGAGGTCGATCATCATGAAGGCGCAGCGCGAACCCCATTTCTCCGCCTCGGTCATCGCGTGTCCGAGTGCCTCATGGATGAGCAGGCGATTGGGGAGGCCGGTGAGCGTGTCGAACCGCGCCATGCGGTTGATCTTGTCGGCGGTCCGGCGCTGGTCGGTCACGTCCGAGCCGACGCCGCGGAAGCCGATGAAGCCGCCGGCCTCGTCATGGCGCGGCGAGGCCGACATCTCCCACCAGCGTTCCTCGCCGTCGACATAGACGGGCAGGATCAATCCGCGGAACGGCTCGCGCGCCTTGAGCTTGTCGGCCATCTCGCGCAGCGCGGCGGCGAAATTGCCGTTCTCCCAGGTCGGGCCGGCCAGCACCTCCAGGAAGGACATGCCGTTGACCGTCCGGGGATCGCGGCCGATCGAATGGGCGAAGCGCGGGCTCGCGCGCACGACGCGCCGCTGGGCGTCTATCTCCCACAGCCAGTCGGCCTGGTTATCCTCCTCGAACTCGCGGAGCAGGAGGCTGACGGTCTGGTCGCGTTCGCCGAGCGACAGCTCGTTGGCGCGGATCACCACCAGCGCACGCCCGCGCGCGAAGCACGCCGCCATCAGCACGGCGGTGAACACCGCGACCGCGCCTGCGAAGCCGTACATGTGCATCGCCGCGAAGGAGGTCGCTGCGGCGCTGCCGATCACGAACAGGAAGGTCAATGTCGCCAGCGGCAGCGCCGCCATGGCGAAGGAGGCGGACGCCATCAGCACCGACAGCACGATCCACAGCCCCAGCAAGGTCATCGGATCGGCGTCGAACGCGAACAGCAGCGGAGGCACGGACCAGACCGCGGCCAGTACGATGCCGTCGATCACCGTGCCACGGACGTCGCGGACGGTGGCGGTGCTGGTAGTGCGGTGGCGCGCTGCCAGTCGGCGAAAGGCGACCGCGGAGGCTGCCGCCGCGACGATCGATCCCCAGCTCGCCAGCTCCCACGACGGCACGAGGGGGGCAAAGGCCAGCACGACCAGGGCAGCGCCGATCACGTTGGCGCCGAGCATGAACAGCGCCATCTGGGCGCCGGCGTTCATCTGCGCGGCGCGAATCGGTCCCCAATCGGTCGTATCCGCCGGGTCATAGAGCCCCAGCAGAGCGCGCGCGTCGATGCGCGGCTGCGCGAATTGCGATGTCGTCCCCTCGTCCACCCGCCGTGCCTAGCGGCAAGACGGTTGACGGATCGTTAGGCGCCCGGCGGTTCGATCGTTTTAGGCCAGATTCAAGCCCCTCCCCTTCAGGGGAGGGGCTTAGAGCAGACTCACGCGGGCACGCTGAATATCGATCGTCCGCCAAGCGATCTCCGTCGAAGAAGTCGGGCGACCGCCTCAGGCCGCGATGTCGTAGGGCTTGATCTCGCCGGTCAGGTAGAGGTTGCGTGCCTTGGCCCGGCTGAGCTTGCCCGAGCTGGTGCGCGGCAGCGTGCGCGGCGGGACCAGCTCGACCACGCAGTTCATGCCGGTGACCGCGCGCACTCGATCGCGGATCGCGTCGCGCAGGCGCGAACGCTCGGCATCGTCGGAGGTGCGGCACTGGACCAGCACCGCCGGCGTCTCCTCGCCGCCCGGCGTGGTGATCGCGAAGGCGGCGATGTCGCCGGCCTTGAATCCGGGGAGCTGCTCGACCGCCCATTCGATGTCCTGGGGCCAATGGTTGCGCCCGTTGATGATGATCATGTCCTTGGCGCGGCCGACGACATAGACGTAGCCGTCGGACATGTAGCCCATGTCGCCGGTGTCCAGCCAGCCGTCGACCAGGCAGGCGTCGGTCGCCTCGGGATCGCGGAAATAGCCGGTCATCACCGATGGGCCCTTGCACCACACCTTGCCGATCGCCTTCTCGGGCAGTGGGGTGCCGTCCTCCTCGCGGATCTCGACGGTCATGTCGCGCACCGGCTTGCCGCAGTTGACGATCGCGCGAAAACGCTGCGGCCGGTCCTCGCCCGCGGCGATGCCGGACAGCTGCGTCTCCTCGACCAGCTCGACGACGATGCCTTCGCCCGGGGGCATGATCGATACGGCGAGCGTCGCCTCGGCGAGGCCGTAGCTCGGCAGGAACGCCTTGGCCTGGAAGCCCGCGTCGCCGAACGCGTCGACGAAGCTCTGCATCACGTCGGGCCGGATCATGTCGGCGCCGTTGCCCGCGACGCGCCAGCGCGACAGGTCGAAGCGGTCGCTCGCCTTGGTCTGGCTCGACATGCGCCGCGCGCAGATGTCGTAGCCGAAGGTCGGCGAATAGCTGAGCGAGGTGCCGGAATTACGGCTGATGAGATCGAGCCACGCCAGTGGCCGGCGCGCGAAATCCTCGGTCTTGAGATAGTCGGTCGAGACCTGATTGGCGACCACCGACAGGAAGCAGCCGACCAGCCCCATGTCATGATACCACGGCAGCCAGGAGACGCAGCGGTCGCTCTCGATCAGCTGCATGCCGTGGCTGTGCGCGGCGAGATTGTTGAGCAGCGAGCGGTGCGTGATCGCGACGCCATGCGGGAAACGCGTCGAGCCGCTCGAATATTGGAGATAGGCGATATCGTCCGCGCCCGCCTCGGGCAGCTGGGCCTCCGGCGCCTCGCGCGCCGTGAAGCTTTCCCAGTCGATCCCCTCGACGCCCGCGATCCGCGCGGCTTCGTCCGCCATCTGCGCGAGCTCGACCGGATAGAGCAGCATCCTGGGATCGCAGCTGGCGAGCTGGACGCGGAGCTGCTCGATGTAGGAGCTCGCCCCGCCGAAGCTGGTCGGCAGCGGCAGCGGCACCGGCCAGGCGCCGGCATAGATCACGCCGAAGAACAGGCTGGCGAACTCGGCACCGGTCTCGGCGATCAGCGCGATGCGGTCGCCCGGCGCCACGCCGACCGCGATCAGCCGCCGCGCCTGCGCGAGCGCGTCCGTCCGCAGCTCGGCGAAAGGATAGGCCCGCACCAGCGTGCCGCGCGCGTCATGGAAATTGAGCCCGCGCTTGCCGCGCGCGGCATAGTCGAGCGCCTCGCCGAGTGTCTCGAAATCTGAGAAGCGGCGTGGAAGCGCATCCTCGGTCGGAGTCGCAGCCAGCGCCGCAGGCTGCTCCAAAGGCACCGTGGTCACCGAATTCATTCGTCGTCGCATCCCTCGTCCGCGCTGTGTCCCCCTTGGGGGCAGCGCTAAAATACCGCCACCCCTGCCGTGCGCAGACGTTCAAATTCGGTTGTCACTGTGGCACAAACAAGGCGCATGTCCTCCGCCCGCCCACGCCCCGCTCTCGATCCGTCCGGGCTCGAACGGCTGGCGCTTCGCTATGTCGAACGATTCGCGACCACCGAGACCAAGCTCCGCCGCTATCTCGACCGTAAGATTCGCGAACGCGGATGGGACGGGGAGGAGCCGCCCGATCCCGCCGTGATCGCCCGCCGGATGACCACGCTCGGCTATGTCGACGATGCCGCCTTCGCCGAGGCGCGGGCGGCGTCGATGGCGCGGCGAGGGCTGGGCGCGCGGCGAATCGCCGGCGAGCTCCGCCATGCCGGCATCGGCGAGGACGAGACGGCGGCACTCCAGCCGGTGATCGCGGCACGCGCACGGCAGAGCGCGCTCGCCTTTGCGCGGCGGCGGCGAATCGGGCCCTATGCCGCCGAGCTGCCGGACCGCGCGGCGCGCGAGCGCGCGCTCGGGCAGCTCCTGCGCGCCGGACATCCGCTGGAGCTGGCGCGTTGGATCGTCGCGATGAAACCTGGAGAAGTGCCATTTTCGGACGTTGGAGAAACGGTTCAGAATGGCTAGTTCAAAGACTTTGCGCCGCTCGCCGGGCCTGTGTTACAGATCGCCTCCGGGGGAATTTCGATGCGTACCGATGTGGGGCAGGTCGCGACGAGTCATGATATGGATATGTTCGATGGATCCGTCGAACAGGGTAGCGGTTTGACGCCTCCTGAAGTCCATAGTGGCGTCGTCAAATGGTTCGATGTCACGCGCGGGTTCGGCTTCATCGTGGCCGATGATCCCGCCGTGGGCGACATATTACTTCATTTCTCCGTACTTGGCGCGCACGGCCGCCGCAGTCTGCCCGAAGGCGCGCGCGTGGTGTGCGAGACGGTGCGGCGCGAGCGCGGGGCACAGGCGTCGGCGATCCTGTCGATCGACCTCTCCAACGCGGTCGAGGGGCCGCGCAGCCGTGGCGGCGGCGATCGTGCCGACCGGCTGAAGCTGATCGCCGATGCCGGTCCGTTCGAGCCGGTCGCGGTCAAATGGTTCAATCGCCTCAAGGGCTATGGATTCCTGGTGCGTCCGGACGCGCCCGGCGATATCTTCGTCCATATGGAGACACTGCGCCGCGCCGGCATCGAGGAGGTCGAGCCCGACCAGCCCTTGCGCGCCCGTGTGTTCGAGGGCGAGAAGGGGCCGCTCGCGGTCGAGGTCGAGAAGGACGAGTAGTCATGCGTTCGGGATTTGCGAGGACCGCCCTGGCGGCGGCGGGGCTGGCGCTCGCCGCGGTGGCATCGGGCGGCTGCAGCGGTGACGGTGCCGCCAATGCGACCGCAGCGGTCAAGAAGGTTCCGGTCACGGTCACCTCCGCGAACGGCAAGCACATCTTCACCGCCGAGATCGCGCGCACGCCGGCCGAGCAGGAGCGGGGCCTCATGTTCCGCACCGATCTCGGCAAGGACGATGCGATGATCTTCACGCCCTATCCAGCCGACGGCGGCCCGCCGCGGGAGGCGAGCTTCTGGATGAAGAACACGCCGACCCCGCTCGACATCATCTTCATCCGCGCCGACGGCACCATCGCGACGATCGCCGAGAATGCGGTGCCGTTCTCGACCGATCCGATTCCATCGGGCGAGCCGGTGGCGGCGGTGCTGGAGATCGTCGGCGGCCGCGCGGCCGAACTGGGCATCGCGACCGGCGACAAGGTCACCTGGCCCAAGTAGAAGACTGACATCCGTGCTCCTGCGAAGACATTCAAATCCTCCCCCGCCAGGGGGAGGTAGCGCGCGAAGCGTGACGGAGGGGGAGGAAGCAAACCGATAGTGGGTCGCCGACCTCCCCCTCCGTCAGTCTGCGGCTGACACCTCCCCCTGGCGGGGGAGGATTGGAGGGCTTCTCGGATCTGAAGACGTTCGACCAGACCGACTCAAAAACTTGGCACCGGCGCGAGGCTCGGCTATCCGCGGCGCATGGGTATCAACCTCAATCCGTTCACCTGGTGGACCGGCGCCACCTGGGGCACCATGGCGGGCCTGCGCGGCAAGACGAAGGTCGGCGAGGATTCGCTCGGCAACCTCTATTACGAGGGCGGGCGCGACACCGCGGGCCGGCCGCGCCGCTGGGTGATCTACAGCGGCTCCAACGACGCCAGCCGCATTCCGCCCGAATGGTTCGGCTGGCTCCACCACCAGATCGACGACGTGCCCGAGCGCGCGTTGCCGCCGGTCCGGCCGTGGCAGAAGCCGCCCGTTCCCAATCTGACCGGCACCACCTCCGCCTATCGCCCGTCGGGTGCGCTCGAGGCGGGCGGGGTCCGCGCCGCGGCAACCGGCGATTATGAGGCATGGACGCCCGGCGAATGAGCTGGACGCGCTGGCTCGGCGGCGCCGCGCTCCTGGCCGTGCTGGGTGTGGGCGCCTGGCAGGGCGCCGAATGGTTCGGCATCGGCCGCGCCGCCGCGCCGCCTGCCGCCAATCGTGCCGCGTCGACACCAACGCCCGCACCCGCTCCGGCACCGGTCGCCGTCGAGCAGGTCACGGCGCTGCAGAAGGGCGAGACGCCGATGGCCGACCGCGTCGCGGTGGTCGGCTTCCTCAACAAGCGTAACGGCAACAGTCGCGACCTGACGATGAAGCCGGGCCAGGCGATCCGCATCGGCAACGCGATCATCCGCCTGCGCGCCTGCGAGACGACCGCGCCCTGGGAGCAGGACCAGCTCACCGGCGCCTTCCTCCAGCTCGACGTCCAGGGCACCGACAATGCCTGGCGGCGCGTGTTTTCGGGCTGGGTCTACAAGGAACGGCCGTCGCTGAACGTCGTCCAGCACCCGGTCTACGACGTATGGCCCAAGAGCTGCACGATGTCCTTCCCAGCCACCGGCCCGGATACGGTGACCTTCTCGGCCGCACCTTCGGGCGCCGGCGGAGAGCGCGGAACGCGGAGCCGGTCGAGCGCGCCCCAATCGCCGTCGACCGAAGGTGCGCCCGTCGCCAGCCCGCCGGCCGTGGTGCCGAGCGCGGCGCCCAGCAACGCATTGTAGTTCGCCCGCGGTACTTCGATCGCGCCCAGCGACGCTAGGTGCTCGGTCTGGAACTGGCAGTCGAGCAGCGCGAACCCGCCGACCCGGAGCCGCGCCACCAGCCAGGCGAGCGCCACCTTCGAGGCGTCGCGCGCCCGGCTCACCATGCTCTCGCCGAAGAAGGCGCGGCCGAGCGCAAGGCCGTAGAGCCCGCCCGCGAGTTGATCGCCGTCCCACACCTCGATCGAATGGGCGAAGCCGCGCGCGTGGAGCGTGACGAACACCTCCTCGATGCTGGGGTTGATCCAGGTATCCTCGCGGTCGCCGGACGGCTCGGCGCACAGCGCGATGATCCGCTCGAACGCCGCATCAGCGGTGACGCGGAAGCGATCGTGCGCGATCGTCTTCCTCAGCGAGCGCGAGAGGTGGAAACGATCGAGCGGCAGGATCGCGCGATGCTTGGGCTCGACCCAGTAGACGCCCTCTGCATCGCGTGAGTCCGCCATCGGGAACACGCTCATCGCATAGGCGCGGAGCACCAGGTCGGGGTCGAGACGCGTCGGGGCGGCGGGCCGGCTCACGCCGTCAACCTATCCTGCCGCGTCCCCAAGCAAAAGGGCCGGCGGATCGCTCCGCCGGCCCTCATATCGGTTGTTGTCCTTCGGGTCAGGCCTTGCAGCTCTGCGCGCCCTTGCCCGGTGCGGTCAGGTCGATCTGCTTCTTGTCGCCGGTCATCGTGTAGCCGTTGCCCTGATAGGGATTGCCCTCGGCATCGGCCTTGAGCTGGATCGGCGATCCGCCCTTGTCGGTGCGCAGGTTCGCCTGCTTGTGGCCCTGGAAGAAGTCCACATAGACCAGGCTGTTGTCCTTGCAGCGGAAGGTCACCGACGCTTCCATCGAGGGCGGCAGCTCGACCGGCGGCGCGTTCTTGATCTGCTCGGCGAGCGGATCCTTCGCGCGCGTGTCGACGACCTCGGGCTGGTTGTTGCAGGCGGCGAGCGGCAGGAGCGCCACCGCGGCGAGAGCGGGGAGGAGGCTTTTCATGACGGGAAGGTGCCTTCGCGCACGCAGCAACTGACGTCAAGACCCTAGCTTTGCAGCGATTTGGGACGGTCGTGCATCGCAGCATTTAAGCAGATATCTCGCGTTTCGGCGGGAAGCCACGGATTTCATTCGTGGAACTCGTCCAGCTCGGGGATGCGCCCGAACGCGATCTTGGTGCCGACCCGGTCGATGCGCCCGCCGTGGAGCGGACCGACGGTCACGGCGTTCCGCCCGAATCGCTCATTGATCCGATCCATCGCGCGGCTGAGCGACAGCGTCCGAGTCTCCCGTGCCAAGGGATCGTCGGGGTCGAGATGGACGAACAGCGAGCCCTGGTCCCCGGCTACCGCTGCGATCTCGGCGAGCGTCACGCCGATCATCCGCAGCCGGAACCCGCCCGGCCGCGCCCGCCCCGCCGCCGCCAGCCGTGGGAAGATCGCGTCGAGCGCGTGCAGCACCGTGAAGCTGTCCTGCGTCGCCGGCAGGCGGATCGAGGTTCGCCAGGCCGATTTATCGTCCTCGAACTTGCCGTGGAGCACCAGCAGTCGGCTGACATAGCCCTTGCGCCTCAGCCGGCTCGCCGCCTTGAGCGCGAGGCGCCGTGCGGTGAGTCGTGCCGGCTCCAGCCCGCGTTTCGAAGGCGAGAGGACGTGGCTGTGCCCGATCGTGCGGCTCTGGGTCGGCTTCTCGGGCAGATCGAGCCCATGGAGCAGGTACCAGAGCCGGTCGCCGTTGACGCCGCCCCACGCGTTCCCCGCATCGCGCGGTCGCCGTTCGCAGAGCTGGCGGATGTCGTTGATCCCGTCGCGCGCCAGCCGCCGCTCCATCTTGGCGCCGATCCCGGCGATGTCGCGGAGCGGCACGTCATAGAGCCGGTGCGGCAGGTCCTCGCCCTCGAACACCACCAGCCCGTCCGGCTTCACCATGTCCGACGCGAGCTTGGCGAGCAGCCGGTTGGGCGCGATCCCGACCGAGCTGGTCAGGCACTCGCCGACATTGGCGCGGATGCCTGCCTTGATCCGGCGCGCCAGCGCCATCGCAGCCTCGCGGCTATTCTCGTTGTCGAGCAGGCGGCAGGCGACCTCGTCGATCGAGCAGACCCGCGTGACCGGGATATGCTTCCAGATCTCCTCGACGATGCGGTTGTGGAACTCGACATATTTCTCATGCCGCGCCGGCGCGATCAGCAGCTCGCGGCACTTGCGCTTCGCCTCCCAGACCGGCGTGCCGGTCGAGATGCCGTATCGCTTGGCCTCGACCGAGGCGGCGATGGCGACGGTGGTGTCGCTGTCGACCGGCGCGACGATCACCGGCTTGCCGCGCAGCTCGGGCGAGAGCTGCTGCTCGACGCTGGCGAAGTAGCTGTTGAGGTCGAGGAACAGCCAGCGCAGCGGCCGCGGCGGAAAGGCGAGCAAAGCGGTACTCGCCGCATCGTTCCTTCCATCCCGGCGACTCAGCTTGGCCATGGTGGAACATTATCAGAACATTCCGACACCCGCGACCGGGGAAGAACCGCCGCCGGACTCTCGCGTGGAGTCCGGCGGCGGCGTCCGCCCGCGTCCTAGTCGCCGGCGGACCGGTGGCGGGGATGCGCCACCAGCAGGATGTGCGCGGCGCTGTCGATCAGCACCTCGTCGTCTGCGCACAATTGTTCGAGGCGATCGAGCCGGTGATCGGTCGCGCCATTGCGGATGCCGGGCGGATTCCAATCGGGATGGTCGACGAAGCGGCTGTGGAAGATATCGAGTCCGGCCACCTCGCCGACCGTGCAATCGCCGGCAAACAAGGCGCGGAGTTCGGCCGCGCGGAACAGGTGCGAGCCGAACTCGATATGGCGCCCGTCGGTCAAGTCGACCTCCATGCGATCCCGCTCATTGTCCTGACGGAAGCGCGTCGCCGCCTCGATCCCGGCGACGTAGATCGTCGGCAGGCTGCCGGCGGCGCGCACCGTCGCGATCACCGTATCGCGCGCAACCCGTGCCATCGCCGCCGCCGCGGCGGCATGCGCCGACGTCGGCACGTGATTGAGGACGCCATAGAGGCACATCACCAGATCGCACGAGGCGTCGTCCTCCTCGGCTAGCGCCGTTTCGAGGTCGGCGACCGCGAACTCGACGCCGATCGCCGGATCGGCCAGCGACCGCGCCGCGACATGGGCGAAGGCGATCATCTCGGACGACGGATCGATGCCGCGCGCCTCGATCGCGGTGAAGCCGAGCTCGCGGGCGCGCTGGACCGTGCGCAGCAGCCAGGTGCCCGGCCCGCAGCCGAGATCGAGGATGCGGATGGCATGACGGCGCCGGGTGCGGAGCGCCACCAACGCGGCCTCGATCCGCGCCCACAGCGCACGGTCGGCATAGTCGTAGCGTCCGCCGAACGCGAACAGCCCGCGCTCGGTATCGTCGGCGTAGCGGCAATAGGCCCCGCCCGCGCAGTCATAGGCATGCGCCGCATCCAGCGCGGGCGTCGAGGCGTGGTGTCGGGGACGGCCGTCACGGCCGCCTGGGATATGGCGAGTCGCCATCGCGAAGCTCCGATGAGAGAGGAAGGGAAGAGCGGATCAGCCGCGGAAGCTGGTCAGCGACAGGGGTCCCGGAATCCGGCGGTGGGATCGAGCGGCGGATCGGCCGACGCGTGCGGACGGGAATACGGCTGGCGGAGCAACCGCCGGTTGATCAGCAGCAGCTGGGTGAGGTTGCTGCGATGCTGGCGCCGGAGCCGTCGGCCGAGGCGGAACAGCAGCACCAGATTCGCCAGCGCGAGCGCCGTGGTGACGCCCCAGAGCGCAAAGGGCGCGGTCATGGTGATCGTCCGTCATGCGCGATGCCTGTCCGGCGTGGCGCCGGGGCAGCGGATCGATGAAGGCATGGATCGGGACTCCTTGGCCGGCGGGAAGCCCGCCGCTACGCACGACGCGACCGTTCGCGCCGCCCCGATCAGATAGTCGCGACCGCCATTAAGGTTCGACGGCGAAGGCGGATCGCTGGAATATGCGCGGCGTTAAGGGGCATTAGGAGGCAGGGTTGTAAATGGGCGGCCGCAATCGGTCGGTAGAGGCTGTTGGTGCTACTCGTGGCGAGCTGCCTCAAAGGCGCTCAGAAGTTCAGCTTCACGTTGATGCGCTGCGATATGGATAATGACGACATGCTCGATCGCCACGGTGGGATGCACTGCACACCGAGCCGCAAACCAGAGTGCTTCGGAAAGCGTTTCATTCTCATGCCAAGTGGTCATGACGAACTTGTCGTCCGGAATGTCCTTCCAATCGAATTTCGTGAGATTTGCGTCGTCTACGCTATCGTTCCAAGCACTACATTCCTTCCCCCAAGCGACCATGTAGAGACAGCCGCTACAGACAAGCCAATCGCTTATTAGCGTCCGCCATTCTTCCGTTACGGTCGCCTCAACTACGACGATTCCGATAAAGGGGTGGCACTCCACCTCGGGCGGCGACTGATTTGCTAAGAGGTGGAGATAATGGACATGGACCATATCGCAGCTCTAGCATCGAACTCCACATTGGTCGTGACGGATTTCACCAATAATAATCATCCGCGAGTAGGAACGGCTCAAAGGAAAGTGCGAAGTGCCGACCAGTCGGCCTGCTTGGCGGCGAGGCCGATAGTGTGGAGCGGACTCGAAGAGGGCAGGGCGATGGTTTCGACTGGAACGGCGGTGAGTAGTGCGTTGCCATGACGGTAGGCTGTTCCGCCGTTGAAGGCGACAGCGCGGAGGCGTGGAAGGCTGTTCACCAGCGCCACGAGATCATTCGGCGCGAGATCGCGGATCGCCGCGTCGCTGCTGCCTTCCCGCCGCCCGCTGGCGACGACATCCCACAGCCCGACGCCGGCCGCGAGCAGCGCCGTCAGCCGCGCATCATAGTCGAGCGCCGTCAGGTCGCGCCCGATCACCGGCGAGATCAATCGCCAGAACTGGTTCTGCGGATGCGCGTAATAGCGCCCGGCCCTGAGCGACGCCTCGCCCGGCAGGCTGCCGCAGACGAGCAGGCGGGTGCCGTCATCGACGACGGGCAGGAAGCTGCGTTTGAGCGTCACCGCGCCAAGGTAATGTCGGTGTGGTTGAAGTCGTCGCCCTTGAAAAGAAGGGGTTCGTTGGTGCCTCTGGCCAGAGCGTAGGCGAAACAGTCCCCATAATTGAGACGGGCGCGATGACGACCTTTACCGTATCTGTTGAAGGCTTCCCGACCGATGCGCGCATGATAGGCGTTCACCGGTATCAGCTCGATCCCGAAATGGGCGATGACCAGTTCCAGCCGTTCGCTGAGAACTTCGTCGTCATTGGCATCGATGACGATCGCCGCTTCGAGATAGTTCGCGACCGACATCTTCAGCGTTCCATAGTTCGCGTTCAATATCGGCTCGATCCATGCGGTTTCGGGCTCTTCGCGGAGGAGCACCACGAGGACGGAGGCGTCGACGATCATCTCGGCAATCCGTGCTCGTCATAAAGCAGATCGCCATGATCGACGGAAAGCATCGCACCCTTCCAACGCATCCGGCTGCCCCGGATAAGGCGATAGAAGGCCATTTCCCGCTCACGCATGGCATTCGGCTCCTTCGCCTTCTCGAGCGCGATCTGCCGCAGCCTGAGGCGGAGAGCGGCGGTGATCGCCTCGGTAATGCTTTCCCCCGTGGCTTCGGCGAGCTCTTCGGCGAGTGCCCTTGCTTCCGCGCTCTTGATATTGAGCTGAACGCCCATTTCTACCTCCGTCGGCGACCTTTCTACCATATGGGCCGCCGCGCCGCCAATTGCACCGCGGATAGTTTCGCTCGCTTGCCGCCGCCGCGTCGCCGCGCCATGTCTGCGCCATGGCCATCACACCCGACACGCTTGCGCTCATCGGCAACACGCCGCTCGTCCGGCTGAAAGGGCCGAGCGACCTCACCGGCTGCGACATCTACGGCAAATGCGAGTTCGCCAACCCCGGCGCCTCGGTGAAGGATCGCGCCGCGCTGTTCATCGTCGAGGATGCCGAGGAGAAGGGCCAGATCCGCCCCGGCGGCACCATTGTCGAGGGCACTGCCGGCAACACCGGCATCGGCCTGGCGCTGGTCGGCAACGCCAAGGGCTACAAGACGATCATCGTCATGCCCGAGACGCAGAGCCGCGAGAAGATGGACACCTTGCGCGCGCTCGGCGCCCAGCTCGTGCTGGTGCCCGCGGCGCCCTATTCCAATCCCGGCCATTTCGTCCACACCTCGCGCCGCATCGCCGAGGAGACGCCGAACGCGATCTGGGCCAATCAGTTCGACAACATCGCCAACCGCCGCGCCCATATCGTCGGCACCGCCGAGGAGCTGTGGGAGCAGATGGAAGGCCGCATCGACGGTTTCACCTGCGCCGCGGGCACCGGCGGGACCATCGCCGGCGTGGGGCTGGGGCTCAAGGCCAAGGACGCCGACGTCACCATCGCGCTCAGCGACCCGCATGGCGCCGCGCTCTACAGCTATTACGCCTGCGGCGAACTCCAGTCGGAGGGATCCTCGGTCGCCGAGGGGATCGGGCAGGGGCGGATCACCGCCAACCTCGAGGGCGCGCCGATCGACACCCAGTTCCGCATCGGCGACGAGGAGGGGCTCGAATGGGTCCGCCGGCTGCTGGCGGAGGAGGGGCTGTGCCTCGGCCTGTCTTCCGGCATCAACGTCGCCGGCGCGATTCGGCTCGCGCGCGAGCTGGGACCCGGCAAGCGCATCGCCACGATCCTGTGCGATACCGGTTTCCGTTATCTCTCAACGCTCTACAATCGCGAGTGGCTGCAGAGCAAAGGGCTGAGCGTTCCCGACTGGCTGGAGGCTCGTTGAGGCTTGCGCGGCGGCTCGGTTCGTCCCTCGAATCGGCTCGCCTCGACAAGTCCGTTACGAGATGTTACATTTATACCACAGCTATGAAGCCCGCTCCCCAGGATTCATCCCAGACGATGCAACGCGTGCGGGTCGGCATGACCGGCCTGGCGTCGGTGCTCGTGCTGATCGCGCTGGCCAGCGCCGTGTTCAATTCGGCGAGCCGCGCGCCCGCCGAAGCGGTCGGCGCGTCGAAGGCGGCGACCGTCGCCAATCTCGCCGACGCCTCGCTCGACAACAGCACTAAGCCCGCCGAGCCGCTCGCCGAACTCGGCGTCGCGCCGAGCACGACCGGCGAAGCCGAAGCGACTGCTGCCAAGTAGGCGGCTGGCCAAGCCTCGATTCGCGCCGCCTCGGATATCAATGCTTGCGCACGAACTCCGCGCGCAGGACCAGGCCCTTGATGCCTTCGTAGCGGCAATCGATCTCCTGCGGATCGCCGGTCAGGCGGATCGACTTGATGACGGTGCCCTTGCGCAGCGTCTGACCGGCGCCCTTCACCTTGAGATCCTTGATGGTGATCACGCTGTCGCCGTCGGCGAGGAGATTGCCGACCGCATCGCGGACCTCGACGCTGTCGGCCGCAGCGGCGCGCGCCGCGGCTTCGGCCGCGGACAGCCATTCGCCGGATGCCTCGTCGTACACATATTCGTCCGTGCCGCTCATGGTCCCTTCCTAGTCCCGCCCCACGCCGACCAGCGTCAGCCCGGCGCGCGCCGCCTCGGCGGGCGGGTAGATGTTACGCAGGTCCACCAGCAGCGGCGTCTTGAGCGTCCGCGCGATGCGGCCGAGATCGAGCGCGCGGAACTCGTCCCATTCGGTCACGATCACCAGCGCGTCGGCGCCGTCGATCGCGGCATAGGCGCTGTCGGCGAACTCGACGTCGTTCAGCAGCGGCCGCGCCTGCTCGACGCCCTCGGGATCATAAGCGCGCACCGTCGCGCCCGCGTCCTGCAGCGTCTGGATGACGGCGAGGCTCGGCGCATCGCGCATGTCGTCGGTGTTGGGCTTGAAGGTGAGGCCGAGCACCGCGACGGTCTTGCCCCGCACTTCGCCGCCCATCGCCTTGATCACCTTGCGGCCCATCGCGCGTTTGCGGCTGTCGTTGGCCTGCACCGTCGCCTCGACGATACGCAGCGGCGTGTCGTTGTCGTCGGCGGTCTTGAGTAGCGCCAGCGTGTCCTTCGGGAAGCACGAGCCGCCATAGCCCGGGCCGGCATTCAGGAACTTGCGGCCGATACGGTTGTCGAGCCCGATGCCGCGCGCCACCTCCTGCACGTCGCCGCCCACCTGCTCGCACAGGTCCGCGATCTCGTTGATGAAGGTGATCTTGACCGCCAGGAAGGCGTTGGCGGCATATTTGGTGAGCTCGGCGGTGCGGCGTCCGACGAACAGCACCGGCGCCGACTGGTTGAGCGACAGCGGCCGGTAGACCTCGCGCATCACCTGCCGCGCATCCTCGTCGTCGGTGCCGACGATCACGCGGTCGGGGCGCTTGAAGTCGCTGATCGCCGCGCCCTCGCGCAGGAATTCGGGATTGGAGACCACCTTGGCGCCGCTGTCCGGCGCGACCTCGGCGATGATGCGCTCGACCTCGTCGCCGGTGCCGACCGGCACGGTCGACTTGGTGACGATCACCGCGGGCTTGGTGAGGTTCTCGGCAATCTCCCGCGCGGCAGCGAAGACATAGGAGAGGTCGGCATGGCCGTCCCCGCGCCGCGACGGCGTGCCAACCGCGATGAACACCGCGTCGGCGTCCTTGACGCCCTCGGCAAGATCGGTGGTGAAGGAGAGGCGTCCGGCGCGGACATTGGCCGCGACCAGCTCGGCCAGTCCCGGCTCGTAGATCGGCATGACGTTGGCGTGCAGCGCCGCGATCTTGCGCTCGTCCTTGTCGACGCAGACCACTTCGTGCCCGAAGTCGGAGAAACAGGCACCGGAAACGAGCCCGACATAGCCGGTCCCGATCATCGCAATCCGCAAGAGACGTCCCCTTCAGGGTGTTGGTTCAGGTCGCCGTCTAGTCCGCGGTGGCGCAAGAAGGAAGGGGCGGGGCTTGGCGACGATCCTTGGTCCCGATAGCTTGCGGTTATTGCGCGGAAGGGGGAGCCGCCTCGATGAAACCGTCACGTCACCTGCGCCGATCGATCACCGTCCTCGCACTGGCGACGACATTCGCCGCCACGCCCGCCGCGGCCGAGTGGCGGGAGGCGACCAGCGATCATTTCCGCATCTATGTCGACGCCGGCGAGAAGTGGTTGCGCGGCTATGCCGAACGGCTCGAGCGGATCGACGCCGCGATGCGCTACATGCGCGGCATGTCGCAGGATCCGGACGCGCGATCGAACCGGCTCACCGTCTATGTCGCGGGCGGGGAGAGCGCGGTGCAGAAGCTGTGCGGCAAATGCCGCAACGTCGCCGGCTTCTACGTACCGCGCGCGGGCGGGTCGGTCGCCTTTACCGCAGTCACCATGGCGAATGATGTCACCGATCTCAAGTCGGACACGATCCTGTTCCACGAATATGCCCATCACTTCATGCTCGGCTACACGTCGTTGCCGTTGCCGCGCTGGCTGGTGGAGGGGTTCGCCGAGTTCAACGCCAGCGCCAAGGTCGAGCGCGACGGCACCGTCGGAATCGGCATGACCGCGATGCACCGCGCCTATGGCCTGCTCGTGCTGCATAAGCTGCCGATCGAGAAGCTGCTCGATCCGCCGGACAAGCCGTTCAGCGCCGAGGAGACCGAGGTCTTCTACGGCCGGAGCTGGCTGCTCACGCACATGCTGACGATGGTGCCTGAGCGCAAAGGGCAGCTCGCCAGCTATCTGACGCTCCTCAATCAGGGCAAGCCGAACCTGGAAGCCGCGCGCACCGCATTCGGCGATCTGAAGACGCTCGACCGCGATCTCGATCGCTACATGAACGGCCGCACCAACTATCTGCGCATCGAACCGTCGAAGGTCCCGATCGGCGAGATCAAGGTCCGCACCCTCAGCCCCGGCGAGGACGCGATGATGTCGGTCCGGATGCGCTCCGACCGCGGCGTCACCCGCGAGCAGGCGCTGGCGCTGGTGCCGGATGCGCGCCGGCGCGCCGCTCCCTTCCCCAATGACGCGGCGGTCCAGGCCCAGCTAGCCGAGGCCGAATATGACGCGGGCAACGACACCGAGGCGGAAGCGGCCGCCGATCGCGCGATCGCTGCCGATCCCCGATCGCGCGACGGCCTGCTCTACAAGGCGCGGGTCCTGATCCGCCGCGCGGTCACCGAAAAGCAGACCGACCCCAAGGTGTGGCAGGCCGTACGCAGTTGGATCGTCAAGGCGAACCGGCTCGATCCCAACGCGGCCGAGCCGCTGCTGCTCTACTACACCAGCTTCGGCGCGCAGCATGTGGCGCCGAGCAAGAGCGCGATCGCCGGCCTCGCCCGCGCCTACGAGCTGTCGCCGCAGGACCAGGGGTTGCGGATGCTCCAAGTCCGGCAGCTGCTGATCGATGGCGACGCCAAGGCGGCGCGTACGGTCCTCGCCCCGCTTGCCTATGATCCTCACAACCGTGCGGCGAGCAATCGGGCGCTTGCGCTTCTCCAGCTCATCGACGCGGGCCAGATCAAGGAAGCGCTGGCGGGAACCCCGGAGGAGGATGAGGACGGCGGCGACGATACCGCCGGCTAACCTCAATCCTCCCGGATCAGGCTCGCATTCCGCGTGTCGCGCATGGTGAGGTAGGTCACCAGCGACACCCCGATCAGCGCGGTGACGTACCAGTAGAAGCCGCGCTCATACCCCGCCTGCTTGAACCACAGCGCGACATATTCGGCCGTGCCGCCGAACAGCGCGTTGGAGATCGCATACGGCAGCGCCACGCCCAACGTCCGGATATGCGCCGGGAACAGCTCGGCCTTCACCACGCCCGAGATCGACGAATAGCCGGTGGTGATCAGCAGTGCCGCCAGCGCCAGCAGGAAGGCGGTCGTCGCATCGCGCGTCCCCTCCAGCGTCGTGAAGATCGGATAGGTCAACAGCACGCCGAGCACGCCGAAGCTCACCATCAGCGGCTTGCGCCCGATCCGGTCGCTGAGCGCGCCGCCGAGCGGCTGGGCGAGCATGAACAGGAACAGCGAGCCGGCGCTGATCCACGACGCGGTCTCGCGGCTGAAGCCGCTGGTGTTGACCAGGAACTTCTGCAGGTAGATCGAATAGGCATAGAAGGCGAGCGTGCCCCCGGCGGTGAGCGCCAGCACGATCGCGAACTCGCGCGGATGCTCGGTCAGCAGCCGTCCGAACGAGGAGCGCGGTGCCCCCTCGGCGCGTGCGTTCTCGAAGCTCTCGGTCTCCGACAGGCGCCGGCGGATGTAGAAGACGATCACCGCCAGCGCCGCCCCGATCGCGAAGGGGATGCGCCAGCCCCAGGCGTCGAGCGCCGCCTCGCTCATCACGGCCTGCAGCACCAGCAGCACGCATAGCGCGACGAGCTGGCCGGAGATCAATGTGACGTACTGGAAGCTCGCGAAGAAGCCGCGGTGCCGCCGCCCTGCCATCTCGGACAGATAGGTCGCCCCCGCGCCATATTCGCCGCCGACCGAGATCCCCTGCATCAGTCGCGCGAGCACCAGCAGGGCAGGGGCGGCGACCCCGATCGTCTCATAGCCCGGTGTCACCGCGATCAGCAGCGAGCCGAGGCACATCAGCGTCACCGACAGCGCGAGCCCGGCCTTGCGCCCGTAGCGGTCCGAATAGACCCCCATCCACCACCCGCCGAGCGGCCGCACCAGAAAGCCGACCGCGAACACCGCGGCGGAGCTGAGCAGCTGCGCGGTGCGGTCGCCTTCGGGGAAGAAATGGGGCGCGAAATAAAGGGTGAAGGCCGAATAGGCGTACCAGTCGTACCATTCGACCAGGTTGCCCGCCGATCCGCCGATGATCGAACGCAGGCGATGCGGTTTCGGACGCGTCGTGGTGATAGCTTCCTCCAGGGTTGCAGGCAAAGGTAAGCTGAGAGTGTCGTGCCCGGCAACTGGTCGCGGATTCACTCGACGGCAATCGCGAATGCTCAGCAGCTTGAGGTTATGCTCAACCGCACCTTCTGTTCACGACGCGTAGGGGGTAAGGTTTCTACATGAGCCTCGAGAACACCGCGGAAGACTTCAACCCGAGGATATTGATTGCAGCAGCAAAAGCCGTTGCCCACGAGCTGATTTGTTCCGAAGACTGTTCGGCGGCTAGCGTCGGGGCCGCATTGGTGACCTCGTCGAATACGATTCACACCGGGGTCTGCATCGACACTGCTTGCAGTCTCGGTTTTTGCGCAGAACACGCGGCTATCGCCGACATGCTCAAGCACCGCAAAACACATATCCTCGCCATTGTCGCCGTGAATAGCGATGGCGATGTGATGCCGCCGTGCGGGCGTTGCCGTGAATTGATGCGACAGGTGGATCCCAGGAATTGGCATTCGCGCATCATCGTCTCGGACGATGCGGTCGCGACGTTAGAGGAACTCATGCCTTACAGCGGCCCAAGCGCCGCAGGGGAGAACCAATGATGGTCGATCCTGGCAATCGACGCTCGCCTGCTGTTATCGCGAGTTCGTCGCCCGGGATTGATGATACCCCCGATACCATTCGACGAACCTCCCGATTCCCTCGGCGAGCATCACCTTCGGCCGATATCCGGTCAGCGCGTTGAGCGCGGAGATATCGGCATAGGTCGCTGTGACATCGCCGGGCTGCATCGGCCGCATGATCTTCTCCGCCTGCCGTCCGAGCGCGCTCTCCAGCGTCCCGATCATCTCCATCAGCCCGACGGGCTTGCTGTCGCCGATGTTGAGGATGCGCGGCGCCTTGCCCTCGGGCGGCCGGTCGAGCGCGCCGACGATCCCGTCGACGATGTCGTCGATGTAGGTGAAGTCGCGCGCCATCCTACCTTCGCCGTACACTTCGATGGGCTCGCCGGCGAGGATGCGGCGGGTGAAGCTGAAATAGGCCATGTCCGGCCGTCCCCACGGACCGTAGACGGTGAAGAACCTGAGACCCGTCTGCGGGATGCCATAGAGATGGGCATAGCTCGCGCTCATCAGCTCGCAGGCGCGCTTGGTGGCGGCGTATAGCGAGACTGGGGCGTTGACCGGGTCGCTCTCGCGAAAGCCCGAGCCGTCGAGCGGCCGGTCGCCATAGACCGAGCTCGACGAGGCATAGACGAGATGCTCGAAGCCCGGCGCATGCCGCGCGGCTTCGAGGATCGCGAGATGTCCGGCCAGGTTGGAGCGCTGATAGGCGAACGGATTGTCGAGGCTGTAGCGGACCCCGGCCTGGGCGGCGAGATGGACGATCCGCGTCATCCCGCTCTCCCTCACCAGCGTCGCGACCGCCTCGGCATCGGCGATATCGAGCCTTTCCATGCGGAAGCCGTCACGTCCTGCGAGCGTCGCCGCCCGTGCCTTCTTGAGGGCCGGATCGTAATAGTCGTTGAAATTGTCGACCCCGACCACCGTTTCGCCGCGGTCGAGCAGTCGATGCGCGACGGCATGGCCGATGAAGCCGGCCGCGCCGGTGACTAGGATGGGAGAGGGGCTCATGCCCCCCGATTATCGCTCGCGCGCCGATTGCGCCAGCGGAACGGCGCGGGGAAGCAGTCTCAGATTGCGCGCCGTCCAGCGAACCCCGCCGATCGCCGGCGCCAGCGCGGCCAGCCACGGCCGGTCCGCCAGGCGTGCGCGGTCGGTCGGATTGGCCGACTGGGCCCGCAATTGCGCCCATTTGTAGCGCCAGCTCGGGCGGAGAAGGAATTGCGAGGCGGTAACGGCCAGCGGAATCCCGGTCGGGTTCCTGCTTTCCTCGGTCTCGCTCCGGCCGGTCATGCAGCCGAGGGCTATGCGGACGAGGCGCCGGATCGCGCGATCGGCGCGCAGTCGGTTCGCCAACGCGTCCGGCAATTCCAATCCCAATAACGCTTCGCCGAGCAACAGTGCCTGTGCGGAGCAGCGTCCGGCCCCCATAGCATCGGCCATGGCATGAAGCTCCGCGACCGAAACGGAGGCGCTGCGGACCATCCCTGCCAGATCGGCCAGCCATTTGAGACGGATCCAGCCATGCATCGCTCCATGCGCGACGAGATGTGCGTAAAGCTCAGGCACGGCCAGGGTCTCGACCTCGGCTCCTGACTGCAGCGCCACCGTCTGCCGCGGACTGCGCGCCGTGAGGGCAGGCACGAGCAAGGGGTTGTGAAGGATTCGGCCGTGAAGCTCGATGCAGGTGCCATGAACAGGATGGCGCCAACTCGCTTCCTTGGCATGACGGAACCAGGCGGCGAGGGCGGCGGGCGGCAGATCGGGCGCGGGCGTGTTCCGTATATAGCCGGCATCGTCGAGCGCCGCCGCCGCCGCCGGGAGCGCGTCCGGCTCCACGACCACGTCGATGTCGATCGAATGCTTCAGCAGCGGATTGCCATAGGCGAGCGCGCCGAGCGGCATGCCCTTCAGGAACAGCGGCCGCGCGCCTGCCGCCCTCAGCGCCTGATCGAGACGGATCGTCTCGGCGATTTGGCGAAGCCCGTTCGCCGCCATGCTCCGGGCGAGATCTCTCAGTTCGCCAGCGATCTCGTCCGGCGCGCCGCCGCAGCGGCGGACGCCGTCGGCCGTCAACCCGATCACCCGATGGCGTCGGGCGATCGCCACGACGCGGCTCCAGTCGGTGACGGCCCGGCTTGCGTTCGTAATGGCCGACTCGCGCCCGGGATCGGCCGGCGCCCGGCAACAGGCACAGACGAACCGGAACTCCGCGCTTGCATTCAGAGGCGTCATCGCCAAGGCGTGCCGCCTCGGCCGCGGCCTGGCAACCTCCGTAAGAACCACTTCGGCGGCTTGCCTTTCCGGGCGTCCGCTGCTAGGGGCGGCGCTTCCCGCTGCGGGTGTCTGCTCGCGGCGCACTTCCATTTGGACCGGAGTTTGGCGGATTTATGCAGATCATCGTTCGCGACAACAATGTCGACCAGGCGCTGCGCGCGCTCAAGAAGAAGCTGCAGCGTGAGGGCGTCTATCGCGAGATGAAGCTGCGCCGTCACTATGAGAAGCCGAGCGAGAAGCGCGCCCGCGAGCGTGCCGCCGCGGTCCGCCGCGCGCGCAAGCTCGAGCGCAAGCGCATGGAGCGTGACGGCGTCAAGTAAGCCTCGACCGTCGCGCGTCCGCGCGATGGCCTGAGTCAATTTAGTCAACTTTTCTCCTGCCGGCCGCCCGCCGGGGACTAGGACGCCAGCCATGTCGACGGTCACCGCCGTTCCGATTCCGCCCACCAAGCGGCGGGTGATCGTTTACCTCGTCCTCGGTATCCTGCTCGCGGTGGCCGCGGCGGCGGCGCTGGCATGGCAGGTGCCGACCGATCCGGCGCTGGCCTTCCTCGGCAAGAACGCGCGGCAACCCGGTGTGGTCACCACGGCCTCCGGCCTTCAGTATAAGGTGCTGGAGAAGGGCCAGGATGGCCCGTCCCCGACCGATACCGACGTCGCGCTCGTCAATTACGAGGGCAAGCTCGTCGACGGCACCACCTTCGATAAGTCACAGCAGCCGACGCCGATGCCGGTCGCCGGCGTCGTGCCGGGCTTCTCCGAAGCGTTGAAACTCATGCACAAGGGCGCGAAGTACCGCTTCTGGATCAAGCCGAGCCTCGGCTACGGTGCGAAGGGCGCCGGGCCGATCCCGCCCAATTCGGTGCTGGTGTTCGACGTCGAGCTGCTCGATTTCCTGCCCGAGGCGGTGATCCGCCAGATGCAGATGCAGCAGCAGATGCAGAATGGTGGGGAACCGAGTGTTCCCGGCGGACCGAACGGTGTTCTGGGAGCGCAGCCTGGTCGTTGATCGCCTGCGCCTCATGTGTTGACGAAACGACAGTCCTGGATGGCGTTGTCTCTCATCGTTCCTGCTGCTGATTACGCCCAATGAGGAAAGTGACCCGACGGGATTGGCTCGCCCTATCTGCTCCGGCCATTGCCAGTATTCTGGTGGCCTATTTTCATAGTCAGCAGAAGGGATGGGTCGCAGGTATAGCGACCGGAGCAATCATGTTTGCTTTCGCCGTTTGGATATGGCGGCGACAAATCATCAAATATCCCGGAGACACTTGGAAAGCCCGCCTCTAGGCAATTTGTCCACGCCGCCTAGAAACAGCGGAGGTTGCTAGATTGCAAAGCTGCCGCAGAACCGCGCGGTGATCGAAACGGTCGCGGGCATGAAGAGCATATTAGCCGCACGTGCCTGTCAACGTCGAGATGGGGCAGTCGAGGAACTGCTTTTCGCTTCGGCGAAATATCAGCCGGTGCTGCCAACCGCTCGTGCAGCGCTCGATCTCGAAGGATGAAGCGCGCAGCGTCGGTCGGTAGTCGGAGCGGCTGATCGCCGAACATGTATCGCTGCGCGGAGTGCGGGGACGCGGCAATGCATCTATGAGGATTTGCCGGCGCTGGCCGGCTCAGCCAGGGTCGCTTCCATCCCGCTACGATCATCTCGCTGACGCGACTGCGCTCCGTCGCGCAAGAAACCATGCCGCTGAAAGTTTCATCCTCGACATCGGGAGGAAACTATCGGTAAAGGCCGATGGCTGCGGGGAAGGACAGCCTAGAGCTATCAGTACCACTTCCGCCTACGCGGCCTTGTCTCGGATGAGGAGCGAGGATCGAGCATCAGAGTAAACGTTGATGTCTGTAAGAGTCCTGTCCGGTCACAACGATTAATGTTCCGGTCTTTGCTCCGCATCACCATGGAGTAGTTGGCGAACGCCCGTGCAATATGACCTCCAGTATCCTGTCGCATCATAGTCATTGGCATCGTCTGCGATGGCAGATGTTTTGGGGCGTGGTCGCAGCCATTCTGCCGATTGCCGCGCGTGCGATCTTTATGCCACAAGCGGAACAAGTTTTTTTTGTGACGGCGTATGCCTTCTGGGGGAGTTTGGTAGGAATATTTTCTGGTATCATATTGGCCCGGAATCTTGGGCGCTATCCAGGAGTCGAAAAGGCTTCGGCAATTATTCCTAGTTTTTCGGTAACATTTGGAATTGTATTTGCAGTATTTTTACTGCTGCGCTTGGATTACAGCCGATGGATTTTGATTGGCGCATATATCTGCGCCGTTGGCATATTTTACCTTGGATATGCGCAGGTTTTCGGACGTAAGCGCCTGACCATCGGTGCCCTGTTGCGAGAAGACGACGCACTTTTGGATATCGAAGGTGTCGATTGGGTCCCGTTGGAGAACCCGGGACAGCAAGTCTCAGAAATGGACGCCATCGCCGTCGATCTTCGTGCGGACCTTCCTGTCGAGTGGGAACGGCGCATCGCGGATTTCGCGCTGTCGGGGATTCCTGTCTACCACAGCAAGCATCTGGCGGAATCGCTAACCGGCCGCGTCGAACTCGAGCACTTGTCCGAAACCAGTTTTGGCACTCTGTCGCCCCCATATGCGTATATGGCCCCCAAACATCTAGCAGATCGGATTGCGGCGGCCGTGGCGCTCGTTCTGCTGTCGCCGTTGTTGATCGTTGTGGCGATCCTGATTCGTTTCGATTCACCTGGGCCTGCAATTTTCAAACAACAACGCGTCGGGTTTCGTGGTAAGCCGTTCATCGTTTACAAGTTTCGGACCATGCGTATCAAAGCGCCGGGTGATGAGGAGGGCCGAGACGAAGCGATCACCCGCGCCAACGACGATCGTATTACCTCTTTGGGTAAATTCCTGCGCCGGTCCCGCATCGACGAGCTGCCGCAAATCATCAATGTCCTCAGGGGGCAGATGAGTTGGATCGGCCCCCGACCCGAAGCGCGGGTTCTGTCGAGTTGGTATGAATCCGAGATCCCATTCTATCGCTATCGGCATGTGGTGCGGCCAGGAATCACCGGCTGGGCGCAAATCATGCAAGGGCATGTAACGGATGTCGATGATGTGAGAAGTAAATTATATTACGATTTCTATTATATTAAAAATTTTTCTTTGTGGATTGATAGTCTAATCATCGTTCGTACATTTGTCACCATGGTTACTGGATTTGGTGCAAAATAATCCTTGAGATTATTTATTATGGTATCTGAGGGGCTATGGGTAAATTAGAAATATCTTTGAAAATGGAAAATAAGTCGGCGGTCATAGGCGTCATTGGCCTGGGATATGTCGGTTTGCCGCTGGCCCTGCGCTTCTCCGAAGTGGGCTACCCGGTCCTCGGTTTCGATATCCATCCCGGTAAGGTCGAGCGCCTCAACGCCGGCGAGACGCTGATCGAGCATATTCCATCCTCCGCGGTTGCCGCCGCGCGCTCGCGGAGGTTCAGTGCCACAACCGATTTCTCGCGAATCGGGGAAGCGGATGCGCTTATCCTGTGCGTGCCCACTCCATTGACGAAACACCGTGAGCCGGACCTGTCGTTCGTTCTCAATACGCTGGAATCACTCCTGCCGTTTCTGCGTCCAGGCCAGATCCTGTCGCTCGAGAGCACGACTTATCCGGGCACGACGGAGGAGGAGTTGGCGCCGCGGATCGAGCGCAGGGGCTTTACCATCGGCGAGGACGTGTTCCTGATCTACTCGCCTGAACGCGAAGATCCCGGCAATCCCAACTTCAGCACTAACACGATCCCGAAGATCGTTGGCGGCATGACGCCCGCGTGCCTTGATGTCGGCCTGGCATTATATGGTAAAGTGATCGATAAATTGGTTCCAGTTAGCTCAACTCGAGCAGCTGAGCTCACCAAGTTGCTTGAGAATATTCATCGCGCGGTGAATATCGGTCTAGTCAATGAAATGAAGATTGTCGCCGACAAGCTCGACATCGACATCCACGAAGTGATCGCCGCCGCTGCTACGAAACCATTTGGCTTCACCGCCTATCAGCCGGGGCCAGGGTTGGGCGGCCACTGCATTCCGATCGATCCCTTCTATTTGACGTGGAAAGCACGCGAATATGGCGTGCATACGCGTTTCATCGAGCTTGCCGGGGAGGTCAATTCGGCCATGCCCGATTATGTTATGATGAAGCTTGTCGCGGCTCTCAACGAGCGTTCCAAGCCGTTGAAGGGTAGCAAGGTGCTGGTACTTGGTATCGCCTACAAGAAGAATGTCGACGACATGCGTGAATCTCCCTCCATCGTCCTGATGGAGAAGCTGCGCGATGCCGGTGCTGATGTAAGTTATTACGATCCGCATGTCCCGATCTTCCCGGAGACGCGGGAGCATCATTTCGACCTTTCCAGCATTACTCTGACCGAGGCAAACATCGCGGATTTCGATTGCCTCCTGCTCGCTACCGATCACGATCGATTTGATTATGAGCTTATCGCACGTGCTTCACTGGTCATTGATAGCCGCGGACGGCTTCCGGCCGCGGCCAATGTGGTGAAGGCGTAATCGCATGACAGCATTTGTTCCCATAAAGGGTCGCAAAGTCCGCTTCGCCCTGGTCGGATGCGGTCGCATTTCCAAGAATCATCTCGAGGCGTTGGGCGCGCTCGCTGAGGATGCTGAGCTGGTGGATGTGTGCGACATCGATCCTGCCGCCCTGCGTGCGGCAAGCGAGCGGTCCGGCGCGACATGCCATGACTCGCTCGATGCGATGCTGGCGTCCACGACGGCCGATGCCGTGATCTTGACGACGCCCAGCGGCATTCATCCGGCGCAGGCCATCGCCGTCGCGCGTAGCGGCCGCCATGTCGTGTCGGAAAAGCCGATGGCGACCCGCTGGTCGGACGGGTTGCGCATGGTGCGCGAGTGCGACGAGGCCGGCGTGCGGCTGTTCGTAGTCAAGCAGAACCGTCGCAACGCCACGCTGCAGATGCTCAAGCGGGCAATCGAGGCGGACCGTTTCGGACGTATTTATCTGGTAGCTCTCAACGTTTTCTGGACCCGCCCGCAAGATTATTACGACGCCGCCAAATGGCGCGGAACCTGGGAGTTCGATGGGGGCGCGCTGATGAATCAGGCAAGCCATTACATCGACCTGCTGAGCTGGTTGATCGGGCCGGTGGAAAGCGTCCAAGCTTATTCGGCAACGCTGGCACGCAAGATCGAGGCGGAAGACACGGCGGTTGCCAGCCTGCGCTGGCGTTCTGGAGCGCTCGGCAGTCTGAGCGTGACGATGCTGACCTATCCCAAGAATCTTGAAGGGAGCATCACTGTCCTAGGCGAGAAAGGGACTGCGCGCATCGGTGGCGTCGCGGTGAACGAAATGAAGGAATGGAGCTTCGCCGAACCGCACCCCGACGATGCCGCCATCGAGGAAGCCAGCTATCACACCACTTCGGTGTACGGCTTCGGCCACCCGCTCTATTATCGCAACGTCATCGACGTGCTGCGCGGCGAGGCGGAGCCGGAGACGGATGGCCGAGCGGGTTTGCAGTCGCTGGAATTGCTGACCGCCATCTATCGTGCCGCGCGCGATGGCACGCGGGTCGCATTGCCACTGGAGCGATCCGCGTGAAAGCCCATGAAACCGCGATCGTCGATCCCGGCGCCGTCATCGGGGAAGGTACACGGATCTGGCACTGGACTCATGTATGCGCAGGCGCGCGGATCGGGGCGGGCTGCTCGCTCGGACAGAATGTGTTCGTTGCCAATGATGTGATCATTGGTGACAACGTCAAAATCCAGAACAACGTCTCTGTCTATGATGCCGTGACGCTGGAAGACGATGTGTTCTGCGGGCCCAGCATGGTTTTCACCAACGTTTACAATCCGCGTTCGGCAGTCTCGCGTAAGGATGAGTACCGGCCTACGCGCGTAAAACGTGGCGCCACGCTGGGAGCCAACTGCACGATCGTGTGCGGCGTCACGATTGGGGAGTATGCCTTCGTCGGCGCCGGCAGTGTCGTAAATCGAGACGTTGTCCCCCATGCGCTTATGATCGGCGTTCCGGCGCGGCGGGCAGGATGGATGTGCCGGTGCGGGCTGCGCCTCGTTGGTCAGGGAGAGGTGCGCTGCGCGTGCGAGCGCACCTATACGGTAAGCACGGAAAGCTGCGTGGAGCATGACTGACAAGATCGAATTCATCGACCTCAAGGCGCAGTATCGCGCGCTCAAGCATAAAGTCGACGCCCGCATCGCCACCGTACTCGATCATGGCCGTTTCATCATGGGGCCGGAGATCGCGGAACTCGAACAGCGGCTGGCGGCCTATGTCGGGGTGGAGCATTGCATCGGCGTCGCGTCGGGCACGGAGGCCCTGCTGATCGCCCTCATGGCGCTTGATGTCGGGCCCGGCGACGAAGTCATCACCACGCCCTTCACCTTCGCGGCCACGGCGGAAGTCATTGCGCTGGTCGGCGCCACCTCTGTGTTCGTCGATATCGACCTGGCGGACTGCAACATCGATGCGAATCTGATCGAACGGGCGATCACGCCGGCTACCAAGGCGATCATCCCGGTATCGCTCTATGGACAGTGCGCCGACATGGACGCGATCAACGCGATCGCCGCGCGCCACGGCGTGACGGTGATCGAAGATGCGGCGCAGAGCTTCGGGGCGACCTATAAGGGCCATCGCAGTTGCGGCGTGTCGACGATCGGCTGCACCAGCTTCTTCCCGAGCAAGCCGCTCGGCTGCTACGGTGACGGCGGCGCTATCTTCACCACCGACGCCGCGCTCGCGCAGGCCATGCGCGAGATCCGCGTCCACGGCCAGAGCAAGCGCTACCAGCACGACCGGGTCGGCGTAGGGGGGCGGCTGGATACGATCCAGGCCGCGATCCTGCTCGCCAAGCTGGAGACCTTCGAGGAGGAAGTCGCGGCCCGGGTCCGTATCGGCGATCGTTATCTGGCGATGTTTGAGGGCGCGCCCGGCATCGACGTGATCCGGGTGGGGCGTGACAGAAGCTCCGTATGGGGCCAGTTCACAATCTTGGTCGAGGACCGCACAAAGTTTGTCGCGCACCTCACGGCCGCCGGCATCCCTACCGCAATCCACTATCCGATCCCGTTGCATCGCCAACCCGCCTATGTCGAACTCTGCCGGCTGGCGGGGTCGCAGGATCGCGCCGAGTGGGCGGCCGCCAGGGCGGTCAGTTTGCCAATGCACCCATTTCTGTCCGCCGAACTTCAGGATCGGATCGTCGAGGCCGCGCTGAAGGCAGCGCAAGCCTAGTTACAAACGGGTAAGGCGACTGATGCGCCCGTGGAGAAATATCCGTAAATCACCGTTTGCGCGCAGCGTTGGCGGCATGATGGCATATACAGCAATCGGCCAGAGCGTGTACCTTCTGACCGGACCGTTCATAGGGAGAATATATTCTCCCTATGAGTTTGGACTGTACGGCCTGTTTTTCACCTTCGCGGTGACAGCGGTCGGGATCATATTCCTCAACTATGATTTTGCCATACCTGCAGCGAGCTCCGACGATGATGCGCGAGCCCTGACCAGGGGCGCTTTCACGCTCGCGCTGACGCTGACACCGCTTGCCGGCATGGTCATGGCAGCGATGATTCTGTTCCAGGTGGCGGGGTTCGGAGGCCTGCCCCTCACCGCACCATTGATGCTTATGGCACTTCTCTCCAGCCAAGGTTTGGTCCAGCTGCTGCAGAACTGGAGCATCCGCCGTCACGAGACCGTCGTCATCGGAAAAGCCAGCGTGACGATGAACGTCGTGCGCGGCGCGACACAGATCGCGCTCGGGGCGCTGCTGCCGAGCTGGTGGATACTCGCGGCCGGAGAGGTTCTGGGAAGGATCGGAAATGCATTCCATCTGGCGCGGATATCGCCCGCGCCGGGATCAGATATCGCGCCTCGGGGCTTGCAGCAGGAGGCGGTACCGAATGCATTGCGCCGGTATCGCCAGTTCCCGCTGGTTCTGCTTCCTTCTCAGGTCATCGACGGCAGCGTCGCTTTCATCCAGTCAGCCGGACTGGCCTATCTCTTCGGTGCGTCGGGACTCGGTCTCTTTTTCATGATGCGCCGTACGCTGGACCTGCCGGTTGCCTTCGCATTCAGGAGCCTGAGCGACGTCTTCTACGCGAAATTGGCGCAGGATGCGCGGCAGGCGCCGGAACGCGTGCGTCCATTTTTCGTTCGCAGCGTTCTGTTGATTATGGGCTTCGGCTTTGCCGGAGGCATTCCGGCCATGTTCGCGAGCCCGACCCTATTCGCCTTCATTTTTGGTGCTGAATGGCGGGAGGCTGGCGTGCTGGCCGCAATCATGGCGCCCGCCTCGATCATGAATCTTGCAGTTGCGCCGGTCGCTCGCGTCTTTGCGCTGACGACTCGACCGTATCTGCGATACTGGTTCACTGGAATCAATCTGCTGGGAACGATTGCCGCGCTCGTTGCGGCCTGGGCATGGCCTCTGAACCTTACGTGGACCACGGCCTGCCTCTCGGCAGTAACATTCACGGCATATGTTGCCTATTTTGCGGCTGGGTATGTGGCGAGCGCAGCGCTGATCGGACAGGAACCAGGAACCGTAAGGAGCATCCCTTGATCGATGTCTCACGGCGTGGGTCGTTGGGCGCAATGTTGACGATGTCGGCCTCCGGATCCGTCTCGTTGAAGCATTTCCCTCCGCATGGCACCGTTGTATCGGTGACGGATTTCGGTGCTGTCGGGGATGGCCGCGCCGATGACACGAATGCGTTCAGAGCGGCGCTCAGCGCCGGCGCCCATGTGTTGGTCCCGCCCGCGCTGAAGCACTATCGCATCACGCGGTCGATCACGCTGCAGCGTCCAGGCCAGCGGCTCGTCGGGTTCGGCCCGCTTTCGCGCATCGTCTTTGATCCCCAGACAGGGCGGCAGGAAAACCTCTTCATCACGCAGCAGGATGATAGCGGCTTCAGCCAGCTGCATCTCACGCCGAGCGCCACGACGAGCAGTCTGTTCGAAGGATGGGCGATCGTGATCGTCGGTGCGCGGCGCGTCGTGGTGGAGGATTGCCAGTTCAGCGCGATGCGGCGAGGTGGCGTGCTGTTGTCGGACAGCAACGACTGTCGCGTCATCGGAAACAGCTTCATCGACAGTCTCGTGAAGGGCGATGGCAGCGAGCGTCAGGCAACGACTGGATACGATGTTCTAGTCGCGGGTGCCTCCTCCCGAAACCTGATTCAGGGCAATCAATGCTTCAGCGGCGTCGGAGTCGCGATCGGTTGTCAGACGGTGACGGCAGGTAAATCCCAGCATGGGAATATCGTCAGGGATAACACCATCGTCGGCTATCCCTGCTACGGTATCATGGTTTATCTGAGCGCCCCGACGGACAGCATCAATGGCGTGAACATTGAAGGCAATGTCATAGAGGACGTCAGCGGCAGCATCTGGACTGACGGAAAGACGCTCTTCTACGGATGCGGGATATATCTCCAGACCTGCAACGACATGATCGTTACAGGAAACCGTATCCTGAGAACCAATACGGACCGACGACTTCCGTTTTCTGGAAGCGCCGTCCCCGCGGCGATCGGAATCAGCGGCTTTGGCAATGCTGTAATCTCGGGAAACATTATCGATACCTGTCACCACGGGATCGCCAGCATCCAGACAACCGCACCGCCAAAGCCGGGCGACGGTACGATCGTCGCGGATAATCTGATGCGAAATTGCGACGGTGCCGGGGTCTGGTTGGCCGACGGCGTGGCTGCCACCGTACATGACAATCGCCTCATCGCGACACCGGGGAAGGGCACGCACGGCATTTTCGTGGGCCAGTTCGCCTCCACCTGGATGGACGCGTTCTCGGTGCGGGGAAACGACGTGGCGAATTTCGCCGTCGGCGTGGAGGTGAGCGGGGCGAAGATACCGAAGGCAGAAATCTCCTCAAATCGGATCAGGGGGGCAACAGGGAACGCAATCCACTCCGCGGCGGCAACCACCATCATCCATTTCAACGAGACTGAGGGCCGATTTGGCATCAGCATCGCTCCGACAGCGGTCCGCGGGTTCTGCCGCGACAATGTCGTGACGGCATCCAAGACCGGGATCATCGACGATGGCGGCAGCGGTATAGTCGTCGAGGACAATGCGGTGACTGCCAAAGCACCGTTCAGCACATCGATCGCGCAGACGCTGCCGGCGGGCAGCGCACCGGCGGTGCTGCCAAAGCGCTGGTTCCGCAAACAGGAATCTAGTCCAATCACGGAGCTTCAAGGCGGATTCGAGGGGCAACGAATCTCGATCATTGCCGATGCGCCGTTCATATTGCGCAATAGCAGTTCGATGATAATGCGGAGCGGCGGCGACGTCGAAGTCGCGCGCGGTACAGTTATCACGCTCGTCCGCTTGGAGGGTGTTTGGCGTCAAATGATGTAAGCGTGATAATGAAGATCGATAAAGCAACATTTGACTAACTGAGTCTCATTGCAAGTTACTAGCTCAGATGGGCAATCCGATATGCTATCGGTGGAGGCGGTTCGTTGAAAATTCTCATCATGTGTGACCTGTTTGATGAAAATATCGGTTCCCAAGAAAACATTCTTGTGAAATATTTTCGTAAACACGGTCACCAGGTGACGATATTTACTTCAACATACGAATCAGTTTTTGACTTTATTGCTAATCGGCACGATGCGACGAAACCAGGTAGGGTGTATTACATTGACGATTTGAAAGTAATACGTGCCCCATTTCGGATGAATTTACTTCATAAACTCCGTTCCTATCGGGGTGTCAAGGAAGCCATCAAAGAAGTGGCGCCGGACATGATATTCATGCTCGATATCATGCCGGATATGCTTGAGGTTGTTCGTTACAAAAAGCGAAATCCACATGTTCGATTTGTAATGGATTATCACGCTGACTACAGCAATTCTGGAAAAAATTGGGTATCCATAAAGATACTTCATGGCGTACTGCGTAAATTTATATTATATCGTGGATTGCCATACCTTGATGCGATTTATCCAGTCACTCCTGGCTCCGGAGATTTTCTTAATGAGGTTTATGGGGTAAGCTGGGATCAGATGACATTGCTCCCTTTAGGGGCGGATATGGATAGTGGCATCGAGATCGCTCGACGCGAGGAAGGTCGCGCCCTGCGTAAAGAGCTGGGGATAGCGCCCGAGACAAAGGTGATCTTCTCGGGGGGGAAGTTCGCCAAGCTCAAGCGCACCGAGTTGCTGATAGAGGCTGTGCGGAGGCTGCCGCATCAGCCAATCGAGCTCGTGATTGTAGGCGCGGCAAATATCGGTGAGGAGGAATATGCAGCCATGTTGCGGGAGGTCGCAGGCGATGACCCGCGCATTCATTTCGTCGGGTGGCAGGACAACGCGGGCCTGTTCCGCTTCATGGACATGGCCGATCTCGCCATCTTTCCTGCCAGCCAGTCGAGCCTCTGGGTCCAGGCGGTGTCCATGGGATTGCCGCTGGTCGTCGGCAATTTCGGCGCGCAGGATACGTCTTATATGAACGCGCATGACAATATCATCGAGCTGTCACGCGACGAAATACGCGCCGATCGGCTCGCCGAAATAATCGAGGAGCTGGTTTCCGATCCGGAGCGTCTGGCGTCCATGGCCGCCGGCGCCCGGCGAACCTTCGAGGAGGTTCTTGACTGGGATACGCTCGTGGGGAAGGTGACCGGTCAATCCGAATCCACGAGCCGGATCGAGCGCGCTTCCGCCTAAAACAGGAGAGTGTTTTGTCGAACATTCTGGTAAATGGGCTGAAGTCAAAAGTCGGTGGTGGGAAGATTATATTTGATACTTATCTTCGTCTCCTGATCGAGAGCGAGTCAGATGATACCTATTTTGTCCTGACGCCAGATAGATGCAGCTATGCTAGTTTTGAATCTGATAATATCAAGATAATTGATATTCCGCGCTGGGCGCACAGTAATTTAGCAACGCTGCCGCTATATCGACTCATCATGCCAAACCTTTTGAACAATCTCAGGATAGATGCTATATTGAATTTCGGGGATATTGTTATCCCAACGGACGTGCATCAAGTGTACAACTTCGATTGGGCGTTCGCCGTATATCCGAATCATGCGATATGGGGGAAGCTGCCTTTACGAGACAAGGTGTTCTTCAGATTGAAGCTCCATTTTTTTGAGGCGTATTTGCGAAGAGCCGCCGTAATCATGGCTCAAACACAGGCAATGAAGAGCCGTCTCGAGGCGCGCTATCGTTTGGACAATGTGGTTCTGGTTCCTGCCGCGGTGACCGTGGCCGAGGCCTCATCGTCGAAAAAATCTGTATTCGACCTGCCGAAAGGCCGATTCAAGTTCGTGTATCCGGCGAATTACTATCCTCATAAGAATATTGATATCCTCGAGCGCGTCGCCGCGGAACTCAAGGCGCGCGATGTCGATGTCGTGATCGTGCTGACGATCGATCCGAAGGAGCATGAAGCGGCAGGGCGGTTTCTGGATCGGATCAAGTGCGGCAACCTAGACGACGTTCTGATAAACGTCGGCCGCGTCTCCGCCGAGTATATTCCGGCGCTCTACCAGGCTTGCGACGCGCTGCTGATGCCGACGTTGCTCGAGACCTTCGGTCTCCCCTATGTCGAGGCGATGGATCATCGAAAGCCGATCGTCACATCAGATATGGATTTTGCGCACGCCGTCTGCGGCGAGGCTGCGCTGTATTGCGACCCGATGGACCCATTGTCGATCCTGGCGGCAATGGAGCGCGTCTGGCAAGACGAAGAGGTGCGCGCCTCGCTCGTCACCAATGGTGTGCGGCGGTTAAGCGCAATGTGGGATTGGCCAAGAGTTTTCGCGGAATATCAGTCTCTTGTCATGCAGGGGTTGGCGGGGCGCTCGCCTATCGGCGAGCAGGGAGTTGCATCTTCATGAGCGGTCCGGAAATCGGAATAATCGAGTCGACGCCAGATTGCAGCGCGATCGGACGTCAGGAGTCGATCTTCAGTATCGGCCGGACCGTCAATATGATTATTGGCTTGGTATATTTGATAACATTCAGGCAGGTGTACTGGAGTTACATCAGTTTGGAATGGGGCTATACTGGTCTGATATATAGTGATCTCAATTTTTATGAATTATCATTTATATATTTGTCCGTTGCTATAGTGTCGCTTTTTCTTCCTTCAAAATTCAACAGGCCATCATCCATAATCATATGGTTCATGTACGCCTTCTTGTATGTGCCCACTATGGCAATCACAATGATGATTGGTGCAAAGGGGGCGGGAGAATACATACCAAGCCTGGCATCTTTCTCGATCGGCTTTCTGTTGATATGCCATATAACTAATAAATCTCATGTGGAGAATCCAAGCGACGGATTTGAGCCTGGATACCTATTGGTAAGTGTCATTGCAATTCTATTTGCTTTAAGTACGGTTGTTATATGGTATGTTTTCAATGACATCATGACCTTTGCTGGCATAGATGATGTTTACGTCCAACGATTCGTCGCTGCAGATCGGACCGTCGGGGTTACGGGCTATCTGCGCACCTACTACGGCTCTATTTTCGCCCCTCTGTTGATCGCGATTGGGGCGGCGCGCCCTTCCCGGTGGCCGCTGGTGATATTGGGAATACTGGGTATGATCATGTCATACATGGTCGATGCGTCCAAGATATCGCTGGTTATTCCCTTGGCCATGCTTGTCACAGCCGCCGCGTTCCGTTGGTCTGGCCTGAAACTCTACCACTTCACTGCGGGTATGGTAATGATATGTCTCGTTAGCGCCCTGCTGACGAGTTCAACGCGGTTTGTGCGCTTCCTTGCGGATCTTATTCTGCTTAGGTCTATATCCATTCCTGCGCAGACGTTTGCTCAATATTACGACGTGTTTTCGGTCAAGGGATATACTTGGTGGAGCAACCTGTCCGGATTGAATCTCATTTTGCCGCCGCCTGCCACCTTTCGGCTTGATCAGTTCTGGCCCGTCCTAGGTCAGATAGTCGGCGCGGAGTATTATGGTTTCTACAGTCGCGTGAATCTTAACGCTAACCCATTTGTGGGTGAGGGGGTGGCCGCTGCGAGCTGGTTTGGCGTACTGGTGATTTCGATTGTTCTGGCTTTCTATCTTAAGTTTTTGGACCAACTTTCGGCGAAATGGAATCGGCAACTGGTGCTCGTATTGATGGTGCCGGTCGGGCTCACGTTGACCAACGTGCATCTATCGACGTTCCTGGTCTCGTTCGGCGGGTTGGCATGGCTGGCCCTGTTCCGCTTTTATGGTCCGAGAGGCGAAGTTTGACCAGGCGCTGACCTCGCGCTTTCTCGGGTCGGCGAACGATGCTGGGATCCGGACCCATAACCGGCAAGGCCCTGGACTGAACTGATTTTGGCGCAGAGCTAGGAGTGAGGAGGGAGCGATGCGGATAGCATCGTGACTGACGAGCGATAACGCCATGCGCCAAAATCCGCTCGTTGCTGCGCGTTCGCGTTCAGGAGCCCGCTGGTCGGCGTTGCTTGCTTGCGCGTAGCTTCAGCTACACGTCTGCGCCGTGCTTCTTGCCGGTACGCCTCTTCGGGCGATCCAAGGCATTGCCGATTTTGGGTCTGGATCCTAAGGGGTGACATCGCAACGAGAAGTCGCGACAAATTCAAGCGTTAATGCCTTACGCGAGAGACAACGTGCGTCCATATCAAATTTGTAACAACTGCATCATGGATACGAGTGACTCGAGCATAGTGTTCGACGAGCGTGGATGGTGTGATTATTGTAACAACTATTATGATAACATCCTGCCAAATTGGCACCCCGACGAGCGCGGGGAGCGTGAGATTATGGCGCAGGTCGAGCAGATCAAGCGCGATGGCAGAGGGCGTGATCATGATTGCCTGATCGGCCTCAGCGGCGGAGTCGACAGTAGTTATGTTACGTACATAGCCAAGGAAAGATTCGGCCTTCGTCCGTTACTCTATCACGTTGATGCGGGGTGGAATTCTCAGCAGGCGGTCAACAACATTGAGAGGCTGGTGGACGGGTTAAACCTCGATCTTTTCACGGAAGTCGTGGACTGGCCAGAAATGCGTGACCTGCAGCTTGCCTTTTTCAAGGCGAGTGTACCGCATCTGGACACGCCGCAGGATCATGCGTTCTTTGCGGGACTCTATAACTTCGCCGCGAAGAACAAAGTGACCTACATTCTGACCGGCGCGAACTATTCCACCGAATGTGTGCGCGAGCCGCTAGAATGGCACTATCACGCGTCCGACCTGCGCCAGCTGAAGGACATCCATCGCCGATTCGGCACTCGACCGCTCAAGAAATTTCCTCTGGCGGGAGTGCTGCGCTTCAAAGTGTGGTATCGCTTTGCCAAGGGCGTGCGTGTCGTGAAGCCACTCAACTACATTCCCTTCCGTAAGGAGGCGGCGATGCAGGAGCTGATCGACCGGTTCGGATGGCAGCGCTACGCTCACAAGCACTATGAATCGCGTTTCACCCGCTTCTATGAAAGCTACTGGCTGCCGACCAAGTTCGGATACGACAAGCGCCGCGCGCATTTTTCGAGTCTGATCCTCACTGGTCAGATGACGCGGGATGAGGCGCTTGGGAAGGTAGCCGTTCCCGCCTATGATCCAGAGACCATTGCCGAGGATTTTGAATATATCGCGACCAAACTCGGCATCTCGGTCGCCGAGCTCCGGGCGTTGCACGACGGCCCGAACAAGACCTTCCGCGACTACAAGAACGACAAGATGATTATGGATCTGGGCGCAAGGATTCTTCGTATGGCTGGTATCCAGCGGGCGATCATCCGTTGATCTCCATTGTCGACTACGGCTTGGGGAACATCGGGGCGTTCCTCAACATGTACAAGCGGATGAACGTGCCTGCCAAGGCAGCGCGCACCGCCGCCGAGCTCGCGGATGCTGAGCGGATCGTGCTGCCCGGCGTGGGTGCGTTCGATCACGCCATGGAATTGCTAGAGGCGTCTGGCATGCGTCCGCTGCTCGAGGAGAAGGTGGTGGGCCACAAGGTGCCGGTGATAGGCATCTGCGTCGGCATGCAGATTCTTGCTGACAGCAGTGAGGAAGGGCGCGGGCGGGGACTTGGCTGGATTCCGGGTACGGTGCGGCATTTTCGTTCAATGCCGCTGCCGGAGAAGCTGCCGTTGCCGCACATGGGCTGGAACGATGTCGAACCTTTATCGAATGGTGGAGGGTTGTTCCAGGGGCTGGAGCGGGATGCCCGCTTCTATTTCCTCCATTCCTTCTATTACGCATGTGCCGATCCAGCCGACCAGGCGGCCACTGCGACCTATGGGGCGCCATTCGCGTGCGCGGTGCGGCGTGGCAATGTCTGGGGGGTGCAGTTCCACCCCGAGAAAAGTCATCATTTCGGCGCGATGCTGCTCAGGAATTTTGCTGATCTCTAGGGTGTAAGCGGCAGGTCGCGATGATCAACGACAGTGCGAAGAGGGGGCAATGGTGGGAAATTCTCCTAACGCCCGGGATATCCGGGACAAGATTTGGCCGGAGGGCGCCGTTCTTGGCGATGCGGATCGGTGCATCACCGCACCAAGTGCCTTGGATGCTCTCAAGCCAAATGGGCTCAGCTTTCTTTCGCGTCCTCTCACCGAGGAGCGGCTGAGTGAGCTTCGCGGCAAGCTCGCGGGCGTTACGTTGATCTGCGAGGAGAGCGCCGTCGATACCTTGCGGGGTTTGCAGGACACGACGCTGATAGTCGTTCCTGCCGCGCGGCTCGCGTTTATGCGTGCCGTGAAGCACTTCTTCGCGCCGGCCCGTCCGCCTGCAGGCGTACATCCTACGACGGTGGTCGATGAAACGGCCCAGCTCGATCCTAGCGCTTCGATCGGCCCTTTCTGCTTGATCGGACCGGGCTGTGTCATTGGTGCGGAATGCATGATCGGGCCCAATGTGTCGCTGATGCAGGATGTCCGCCTTGGTAGTCGCGTAACGATTGCCGGCGGCACCGTGATTGGCGCTGACGGCTTCGGCTACGAGCGGAACGAGATAGGGGAACTGGAGAAGTTCCCCCATGTCGGCGGCGTCGTGATCGGTGACGACGTCGAGATCGGATCAAACACTAGCATCGACCGCGGAACGCTCAATCCCACCATTATCGGCGCCCGTGCTCGCATCGATAACCAGGTCCATGTCGCGCATAATGTGATAGTTGGCGAGGACGTGGCGATTATCGCCGAAGCGATGATCGGTGGCAGCGTCAAGATCGGCGATCGCGCATGGATTGCGCCTTCCGCGACCATCATGAATCAGGTGACGATTGGTGCGGATGCGGTCGTTGGCCTGGGAGCGGTGGTCGTTAAGCCCGTGCCGGATGGCATGACGGTCATGGGAGCGCCGGCGCAGGCGGATGCCGAGTTCCGCCGGACCCGCGCCGCTTTGAAGAGGTTGGCGGATGCTGACTAATGCGTTGAGCGGTTTTGTGCTTGACCGCTATCGGTCACTCCTCGTTCGTCTTCGCGATAACGGCTATTCCTCGGTCAGGTTGCAGGATTTGCGACCGGAGGAGCCCTGCATGTATCTCCGGCACGACGTCGACCTTTCGTTGGAGCATGCGGCCACAATGGCTCAGGTCGAGGGAGAGATGGGCGTTACCTCGACCTATTTCGTGCTACTGTCGACGGACATATACAACCCGGCATCGGCGAAGAGCCGGGGGCTGATGACCCAAATTATGGACTGTGGGCACGAGATCGGCCTGCATTTCGATGCCACGCAGTATCCCGCGTGCGATCTCGACGTCGCCGCCGAGCGCGAGTGCGATATCCTTTCCACGCTGACCGGGCGTCCGGTTGATACGATATCCTTCCATCGTCCCGCGCCGGAGCTTCTCAATCTCTCCAGACGATTTGCCGGCCGGCGACACACTTATGAGCCCGCGTTCTTCTCTGAGATCGCCTATATCTCCGATAGCAATGGCGGGTGGCATTATGGCCACCCGCTGGATCATCCGGCGATTGCCGCAGGAACGGCGGTTCAGCTACTGACCCATCCGATCTGGTGGGTGGGGGACGGCGAGCGCGAAGCTGTCCCGCTTATTCGCAATTTTGTCTCTGCGCGGATGAGACATATCGACGATGCCGTTGCCGGCACGGTAACGGCCTATGGCAAGTGGCGGGCAGCTATGATGGAAGGCAATCCTGCATGATGACGGCGTTCCCGTTCGACAATGACCTATTCGCACGGCGCAAGAACCTCGCGGAGCTCTGACATGTTGCGACCGCGCATCATTCCCTGTTTGCTGATCCATGAAGGCGGCTTGGTGAAGACCGTGGGGTTCAAGGATCCCAAATATGTCGGCGATCCGATCAATGCGGTTAAAATCTTCAACGAGAAGGAGAGTGATGAACTCGTTGTGCTCGATATCGATGCGACTGCGAACGGTGTAGAGCCCGACTACGCCGTGATCGCGCATCTGGCGGCAGAATGCCGTATGCCACTTTGCTACGGCGGCGGGGTACGGACCGCAGCGCAGGCGAAACGGATCATCGGCCTGGGCGTCGAGAAAGTCGCCATTAGTGCGGCGGCGGTCGAACGGCCGGAGCTAATCGCCGAAATTGCGGCCGAGATCGGGCGGCAAAGTGTCGTGGTAGTACTCGACGTCCGCAAGAAGATGCTTGGCGGCCATGAGCTGCGCACACGCAATGCGAAACGCGCCCACAAGATTGATCCGATCGCCTTCGCCCAGGAAGCGGCGCGGCTCGGTGCCGGCGAGATCGTGGTGAATTCGATCGATCTCGACGGAACGATGAAAGGTTACGATCTGACGTTGGCCACGCGGGTTCGAGAGGCGGTGGGCGTGCCGGTCACTTTCCTGGGTGGCGCTGGATCATTGGACGATATCGAGGCGCTGATCCGCGAGGTCGGCGTGGTCGGAGCGGCTGCCGGCAGCTTATTCGTGTTCAAGGGCGCCTATCGCGCGGTGCTCATCAATTATCCGGCGCCGGACATCAAGGAGGCCATGGTGCGCGCCGCGCTCGCCGCCTGATTAAGGAAAGAGAATGTTCACAAACAAGATTCTGCTTATCACCGGCGGTACTGGCTCCTTCGGCAATGCAGTGCTGCGTCGCTTCCTCGATTCCGGCCTGCGCGAGATCCGAATCTTCAGCCGTGACGAGAAGAAGCAGGACGATATGCGCAAGCTGTACAACAGCTCGCGGATAAAATTCTATCTGGGCGACGTGCGTGATGAGCGCAGCGTGGCGCCGGCGATGCGCGGGGTAGATTATGTCTTCCACGCCGCCGCGCTGAAGCAGGTGCCGAGCTGCGAATTCCATCCGATGCAGGCGGTGCGCACCAATGTCTTCGGCACCGAGAATGTTTTGACCGCGGCCGTCGCCGCTGGCGTGAAGCGTGTCGTTTGCCTGTCGACGGACAAAGCTGTTTATCCGATCAACGCCATGGGTATCAGCAAGGCGATGATGGAAAAGGTGATGGTCGCGTCCTCGCGCAATTTGGAGGGCACCGGCACCGTTATCTGCGGTACCCGTTATGGCAATGTGATGGCGTCGCGTGGATCGGTGATCCCGCTGTTTGTCGATCAGATGCTGGCTGGGCGCCCGATCACCATTACCGATGGCAACATGACGCGATTCATGATGACACTCGACGATGCAGTCGAGCTGGTGCTTTATGCCTTCACCCACGGCAACAACGGCGACATCTTCGTCCAGAAGGCGCCGGCGGCGACCGTCAACACACTCGTGGCAGCGATGAAGGAACTGCTTCACCGGCACGACCACGAAGTGCGCGTCATCGGCACCCGTCATGGCGAGAAACTGTTCGAATCCCTACTGAGCCGCGAGGAGCGCGCAGTCGCCGACGATATGGGCGACTATTTCCGCGTACCGCCTGACGGACGCGACCTCAACTATGACAAGTTTGTCGAGCAAGGCGAAGCGCGGCTGAGCCAGGGCGAGGAATATAATTCGCACAATACTCGTCGGCTCGACGTCGAAGGCATGAAGGAGTTGCTGCTCAAGCTGCCGTTGATCCATCGCGTGCTGCGCAACGAACCGATTTCCGAGGATGCCTACGCATGAAGGTACTGGTTACTGGCGCGAACGGCTTCATGGGGCGCAACGTGGCAGTGCGCCTTGGCGAAGTCGGTCATACGGTGCTGGCGATCAGCCGCGATACCGACGCGCAGAGCTGGCTGAACGCCGTGCGCGAGGCGGAACTCGTCGTCCATCTGGCAGGAGTTAATCGTCCCGCCGATGTGGCGGAATTTGAAACCGGCAATGTGGGACTGACCCGTCAACTTTGCACCATGTTGGCTGAGGCCGGCAATCCAGCGCCGATCATCTATTCCTCCTCTATCCAGGCCGATCGCGATCAGCCTTATGGCAACAGCAAGGTCGCGGCCGAGGCAGTCCTGCTTACGCATGGCGAGGCTTCGAGCGCGCCGATCGCGATCTTTCGCTTGCCTAATGTGTTCGGCAAATGGGCACGGCCCAATTATAATTCCGCAGTCGCCACCTTTTGCCATCGCGTCGCGCGTGGCGAGACGATCGAGATTCATGACCCGAGCGCAACGCTGCGACTCGTCTACGTCGACGATGTCGTTGAAGTGTTCCTGCGCCTGATCGAGCAGGGCGTCTCAACCGGATATCATGAGGTGACGCCCGCTTATCAGACGACCGTGGGCGAGCTGGCGGAGATTATCTGCAGCTTTCCGGAGAGCCGTGGCACCCTGACGACACCGCGCGTCGGCACAGGGCTGACGCGCGCCCTGTATTCCACCTATTTGAGCTATCTGCCGGTCGATCTGTTCGACTACAGAGTGCCGATCCACGCCGATCTGCGCGGCCGCTTCGTCGAGATGCTGAAGACTTCTGATAGCGGCCAATTCTCCTATTTCACCGCCGGCCCCGGCATCACGCGTGGCGACCATTATCACCATAGCAAGGTCGAGAAGTTCCTCGTCATTTCTGGCCGTGCGCATTTCGGCTTCCGCGATCTTCAAAGCGGACAGCGTCACGAGATCGTCGTGGAGGGGCATGAGGGCCGGATCGTGGAAACGATTCCGGGCTGGACGCATAACATCACCAACATCGGCGACAACGAACTGATCGTCATGCTGTGGGCGAACGAGATTTTTGACCGCGCCCGGCCCGACACCGTCGCCATGAAAGTCTGACTGCCATGAAGAAGCTGAAGGTGATGACCGTGGTCGGCACGCGACCGGAAATCATCCGCCTGTCGCGAGTGCTGTGTGCGCTGGACGCGCATTGCGATCATATTCTGGTCCATACTGGCCAGAACTATGATTACGAGCTGAGCCAGGTGTTCTTCGACGATCTCGGCATCCGCAAGCCGGACCACTTCCTCGAGGCCGCCAAGGGCAGCGCCTCGGCTACGATCGGTAATATCCTGATCGCCATGGAGGACGTGCTGAAAGAGGAGCGGCCCGATGCGCTCCTCGTGCTCGGTGATACCAACAGCTGCCTGTCGGTGATCCCCGCCAAGCGCCGCCGCGTGCCGATTTTCCATATGGAGGCTGGCAATCGCTGCTTCGACGCGCGCGTGCCGGAGGAGACGAACCGCCGGATCGTCGATCACACCGCTGACGTGAACCTGACTTACAGCGATATCGCGCGCGAGTATCTCCTTGCCGAGGGGCTGCCGCCCGATCGCATAATCAAGACCGGCAGCCCCATGTTCGAGGTGCTCCATCACTATATGGACCGGATCGACGCGTCCGATGTGCTCGAGCGGCTTGGCCTCGCCGAACAGGATTATTTCGTGGTCAGCGCGCATCGCGAGGAGAATATCGAGTCCGATCGAACCTTCTTTCGCCTGGTCGAAATCGTGAACCATGTTGCCGAAACCTATGACCGGCCCGTGATCGTCTCGACGCATCCTCGAACCAAGAACCGGATCGATGTGGCCGGTATCTCGTTCCATCCCCAAGTCCGGCTTGGAAAGCCGCTCGGCTTCCACGATTATGTGCGGCTGCAAAAATCGGCGCGCATCGTGCTTTCGGACAGTGGCACGATCACAGAGGAATCGTCGATCCTGAACTTCCCGGCGATCAACATCCGCGAGGCGCACGAACGGCCCGAAGGGATGGAGGAGGGGGTGGTGATGATGACCGGCCTCAGCCTCGAACGCGTGCAGCAGGCCATGGCGATCCTGGCGACGCAGGGCCGTCGCGAGCAGCGCGACCTGCGCCTAGTTGCCGATTATTCAATGCCAAACGTGTCGGCCAAGGTGGTGCGCATCCTGCATAGTTATACGGACTATGTTCGGAGAGTGGTGTGGAGGGAATATTGAGAGCCGCCGCGTTCCGCGCGATGCCCCTTTGGTCTAACATGGCGTCTGTCTGAAAGAGTATGGGATTTCAGGGATATGGTCATTCAGACGAAGCTTTCCGCCGAGCAGATCGAAGCCTTTTATCACGATGAATTCGTCGATGATCAGGTCAGGGATTTCCGCGATATGCTGGGCAGCGGCCGTGGCGGCAAGCGAGTGGTCGATATCGGGGGCGGTTGTGGATTTTTCGCCAGGCAGCTGGCGGAAATGGCGGGCGAAAGCACGCGGGTGATCGACATGGATCCGCGCTCGATTGAGGAATGCCGAAAGCTGGGGGTCGATGGCCGCATCGGCGATGCGCTCTCGCCGATTGCGGACGGCGACGAAGGCGTGGTCACGTTCAATCTGATCCTGCACCATCTCGTCGGCGCCACTGAAGCGGAAACGCGTCAGCTTCAGATCAAGGCTCTGAGGGCGTGGCGCGGCAAAGTAGATTACTTGTTCGTCAATGAATATATCTATCAATCCTATGCGTTGAACTTATCAGGTCGGCTGATATATGAAATAACTTCGAGCCGGCTTTTATCAGCCATCGCTAAGAAAATCTCCGATTTCGTTCCTGCGTTCAAGGCTAACACCTTTGGGGTTGGCGTGCGGTTCCGATCTCATGAAGAATGGCGAGCACTCTTCGCCGAGGCGGGTTATCGCGTGACCGACAGTCGCATCGGCCGAGCTGAGCGCATCTCTACGCCATTGCGCACGCTGTTGATCAAGGCGATCCGACGGGACAGCTTCGTACTAGTGCCGGCTTGATCAAGATGAATAGGCGGGAACCGGATTCTGAAAGAGCGCTTCGTCTACTTATCGTCAGTCAATATTTCTGGCCAGAAAATTTTCGGATCAACGACCTGTCTGCGGAGCTTGTAAGGCGTGGCCATGAAGTAACTGTACTGACGGGCAAACCTAACTATCCGGAAGGATATATCTTCCCGGCCTATCGTGCCGATCCGGCTGCGTTCGATCGCTTCGGCGATGTGCCGGTCATACGGGTACCGGTCATTCCACGGGGGCAATCGAGCCTGTGGCTCATGCTCAACTATCTAAGCTTCGCAATCAGCGCGTCGCTGGTCGGTACATGGAAGCTGCGCGGCCGGCCGTTCGACGCGATCTTCGTTTTCCAGACGTCGCCGATCACGGCGGCGTTACCGGCAGCGCTGCTGCGCAGGCTGAAGCGCGCGCCAATGCTGATGTGGATCCTCGATCTATGGCCCGATACGCTTTCGGCCATCGGCGTGGTGAAATCGCCGCGCTTGCTCAGCGCCGTGGGGAGGCTGGTGCGCTTCGTCTATGCGCAGTGCGATCGTATCCTCGTGCAGTCGCGCGCATTCGAACCGAAGGTGGCGAGGCTTGCCGGCGGGGCCGGCAAGATCCGCTATTTCCCCGGCTGGGCGGAAGCGATCTTCGACACGGGGAGTGCCGCGCCCGTCGAGGCTGCGCCGGAACTCGCTCCCTATGCCGATGATTTCAAGATTCTGTTCGCGGGCAATATCGGCGAAGCGCAGGATTTTCCCGCGATACTGGACGCGGCCGATGCGCTGCGCGACACGCCCGGCGTGCGATGGCTTGTCGTCGGCGATGGCCGCGCTGCGCCGCAGGTGCGCGAGGAGATCCGGCGGCGTGGGTTGACCGATCGGGTCGTCCTGCTCGGCCGTTACCCGCTAGAACGTATGCCATCCTTCTTTGCCGGTGCGGATGCGCTGCTGGTGACGTTGCGCAACGAGCCGGTCTGGAGCATGACCATCCCGGGTAAGGTTCAGAGCTATCTCGCCGCGGGAAAGCCATTGCTCACCATGCTGGATGGCGAGGGCGCGCGCGTGATCAAGGAAGCCGGGGCGGGACTGGTGGCGCCAGCGGGAGACGGTCCAGCACTCGCCGCCCAGGCACGGCGTCTGATGGAGATGGATGGGGAGCAGCGGGCGTCGATGGGGCGGAACGGGAGGCGCTATGGCTTACAAGAGTTCGGCAGGCAGCATATGGTAGATGCCCTAGTATCATGGATCGATGAATGCCGCGTTGGGAAGAAATCGATGGACGTGCCGACGGCAACGAGGAGTTAGAGTACCGACATGGCATCGAAACCGCGCCTAATGGCCAATTTTCGGCCGAGTCTGGCCTTCATTCTGCTGGCGGCGTTGCTCGGTATGCTCTGGCTCGCCGGGGGGGCATCGCAAGCCGGCGTATTGGGACAGGCAGTTGTTCGCACTGCCGCCTGGGCCGCGATTATTTTGTTCTTTCTTTTCGGCGAGCGCGTTTCTCCGATTGCTTGGCCGGTGGCGTTGCTGATGGGCGCGGCGCTGGCGATTGCGCTGCTGCAAATCATCCCGTTACCGCCAGCTGTTTGGCAAGCATTGCCAGGTCGCCAGCCGCTGATAGAAGCGGCGGTAGCGAGCGGACAGACGCAACCTTGGCGGCCCTTGTCGATCGTGCCCGATGCCACGCTCAATGCGGCGTTCTCGTTAGTCGTGCCATTCGCGGTGTTGTTGCTGGTGGTCGGACTTCGGGAAAATGAGCAGAGGTGGCTGCCTGGGATGTTGCTGATTGGAGTCTTACTGTCGAGCCTTGTGGGGCTGCTGCAATTTTCCGGAGCTCCATTCGACAACCCGTTCGTCAATGATTCAGTCGGGGAAGTTGATGGAACCTTCGCCAATCGCAACCACTTCGCGATGTTCACGGCGCTCGGCTGCCTTATCGCGCCGGTATGGGCGTTTTCGGCCGGCAGCGTGTCCAGATGGCGCGCGCCAACCGCCTTGGGGCTGCTGTTGCTCTTCGCCCTAACCATTCTGGCAAGTGGGTCGCGTGCCGGGATCATTGTGGGAGGACTCGGAATCGTAATCGGCCTGGTGCTTGCCTGGTCGCGAATCCGGCGCCGGCTGACCACCTATCCGCGGTGGGTGACCTGGGTATTAGTCGCGGGCGTGGTTGCAGCCATCGGCATCGCTGTGTTGCTTAGCGTTGCGGCGGGGCGTGCAGTTTCGATCAATCGTGTGTTCGTGGCCGATACGGGGACGGACATGCGCGTCCGTGCGTTACCGACCGTGTTGGCGATGGTGCAGGAATATTTTCCATTTGGCGCCGGACTCGGAACCTTTGATCCGGTGTTTCGGATGCACGAACCATTGGGTCTGCTGAAGCCGACCTATTTGAACCACGTACATAACGATTGGCTTGAGATCGTACTCGACACGGGACTGGCTGGCCTACTGCTGCTGTTGGCCGCTGTGGGATGGTGGCTATGGGCAAGCGTTCAAGCATGGTGGCTTCGACCGGATAGGCACCATCCGCTCCCACGCCTGGGCAGCGCCATGTTGTTGCTGATTTTTGTCGCCAGCATTTTCGACTATCCCTTGCGGACACCGATGATGATGGCCATGGCAGTGATCGCAGGGATATGGCTGAACAACTGGTCGAAAACGACCGGTTCGTCAGCTTTACCGGCCTCTAAACAGCATCTATAGCCCGCCCGGCTCCTTTATCTGGAAATTTTCGAGCGTATGCGAAAGGTTATCACCGCTTCCCTTTTGGCGATCGCCGTTTCGGCGTGCGCCCATCGGGAGCCCATGGTATCGACGGCGCAATTGACCGTGGTGAAGAACAGCACGACGCTGCCTGCGCCAACGCGGCAGGATCTGACCGTGGGGGATCGTCCGGCTCTGATCGGACCGCTTGATACGATTCAGATCGATGTCTTCAACGTGCCCGATCTCAGCCGAGAAGTGCAGGTCGACGCGAGCGGCCGGATAGCCATGCCGCTTGCGGGCACGATCGATGCACGCGGAAAGACGTCGGAGGAGCTGGCGCAGGCGATCGAAGCGGCCTTGAGCGGGCGTTACGTCCGCAATCCCGAAGTGACGATCAACATCAAGAGTTCGGTCAGCCAGGTCGTCACGATCGACGGCCAGGTCGTTGAACCGGGGTTGTATCCCGTCACCAACCAGATGACGCTGATGCGTGCGATCGCATCGGCCAAGGGTCTTGCGGAGTTTGCGCGGCAAGATGACGTCGTCATTTTGCGTACTGTCGAAGGACGTAAGATGGCCGGGCTGTATAATATTGCGGCAATACGGCGTGGGGCATATGACGATCCGCCAATCTACGCCAATGACGTGATAGTCGTCGGAGATTCTCCGCAGCGCCGGTTGTTCCGGGACTTCGTGTCGCTGTCGCCCCTTCTCGCCGCTCCTTTAGTGGCGTTTCTGCAATAAGGTGGCCGACGCATGAATATGGTTATATCGAACCCACACGCCGGCAGCGGTCCCACGACGGGTCGTGTTTTGAGCGGCGCTCGGTCGCCTAGCATCGAGAAGATGTCGCTTATCCGCCAATATTTGCGCGTCGCCTTGCGCTGGCGTTACGTCATCATCGGCATGGTTGCCGCCTGCTTTCTTCTGGGCCTGATCGCGACACTCTTGATGACGCCGAAGTATACGGCAGTGGCGACGGTCGAGATTTCGCGTGAGACGAGCAAAGTCACTGATTTTCAAGGTGTCGAGCGCGAAGGTGGCATCGCAGATCAGGAATTCTATCAAACTCAATATGGCCTGCTGAAGGCGCGTTCGCTGTCGGAGCGCGTCGCCAATCAATTGCGTCTCGTAGATGATCCGAAATTCTTCGAGATGTTCGGCGTGGCCGGCAATGAGTCGGCGTTCCAGGTCATCCAAGGGCGTTATTCTGCCGCGGGGCGTGCCGATCGTCTTCGTACAGCCGGAGAAATTTTACGCCGAAACCTCTCGATTAATCCTACACGATTGTCGCGTCTGGTCGATATCTCTTTCACCAGCCCCGAGGCGGCATTCTCCGCTAAAGTTGCCAATGCCTGGGCTGATAACTTCATCCAGACCAATCTTGAACGTAAGTCGCAGGCCACGTCCTATGGGCGCAATCTGCTGCAGCGCCAGTTGACCCAGGCAAAGGAACGACTCGACGAATCCCAACGGCAGTTAGTGAGCTATGCTTCTGCACAGCAGATTATCAATCTGCCCGCCCAAGGCGGTGCGGAAGGAAGCGCGACCGCCGAGCGCTCGATCGTCGCCGACGATCTCGCCAACCTCAACACCGCGCTAGTGCGGGCGACTGCCGAGCGCATCCAGGCCGAAGCGCGTTATCAGCAGGCTGGGCGCGCGGGTGCATCAGCCGAAGCATTGAGCAATGCGGCAATCAATAATTTACGCCAACGCCGCGCAGAGTTGGCTGCGGAATACCAGCGATTGATGGTGCAGTTCGAGCCCGGCTATCCGGCCGCGAAGGCGATCCAGTCGCAGATCGATCAGCTCGATCGGTCGATCGGTCGCGAGGAGAATCGGGTCTCGGGGTCGCTGCAAGCCAGTTATCGTGAGGCGCAGGAACGTGAGCGCGCGCTGAAAGATAAGGTTGATCAGCTCAAGTCGAGTTATCTCAACCTGCGTCGCCGCAGCATTCAATATAATATCTATCAGCAGGAAGTAGATACCAACCGCGTCCTGTATGATGGGCTCCTCCAGCGCTTCAAGGAGATCGGCGTCGCTGGCGGCGTCGGTATCAACAACATCTCCGTTGTGGATGCTGCCGATGTGCCGCAGAAGCCTTCAAGCCCGCGCCTAATGCTGAACCTTGCTCTTTCCTTGCTTGCAGGGCTGGCTCTTGGCGGACTTGCGGCCTTCGCGCTTGAGCAAATGGACGAGGCGATCACAGATCCGGGCGAGGTCGAGCGGCGACTTGGCTTGCCGCTCCTAGGCTCGGTGCCCAAGGTTGCGGACATCACGCCGAAGGACGCATTGCTCGATCGGAAGTCGGAGCTGGTTGACGCCTATCTTGCGGTCCAGACCAATCTTGCGTTCACCACGGAGCATGGGGTTCCGCGCTCGTTTGCGGTTACCTCGACGCGTCCGGCGGAGGGCAAATCGACCAGTGCGCTGGCCCTTGCCACCACGCTTGCTCGCGCGCAGCGCAAGGTTATCCTTGTTGATGGCGATATGCGTTCACCGTCCATCCATTACCTCGGCGGAGTTAGCCATGATCGCGGACTCAGCAACTTCCTGACCGGCGATGATAACATCGCCTCGCTCATTTTCCCGATGCGCGATTTGGGCTTCACCGCCATGTCTGCGGGGCCGGTCCCGCCCAACGCGGCCGAATTGCTGACCGGCAATCGCCTGTCGCTGTTGATCGACCGGTTGCTTGAGGAATATGATCACGTTGTGATCGACTCCCCGCCGGTTATGGGCTTGGCCGACGCCCCGCTAATCGCAAGCCGGGTGGAAGGTGTGATATATGCGGTTGAATCACACGGCATCCGCTCAAGCTTGGTCAAGACCGCGCTTGGGCGACTAGCAAGCGCCAATGCCCGCATTTTTGGCGGCATTCTCACCAAGTTCGAGGCACGCAAGGCGCATTACGGCTACGGCTACGAATATGGCTATGGTTACGGCCGTAGTGACAAGGCAAAGGCGTAAGCTGGCTGTGCCGCGACGATCCGTCTTGGCGAGGCGTACCCGGAAAGAATGGATGGTACGCGGTGCGCTGACGATAGTCGCGGCGGTGCTAGGCTATGTTTCGATCACCCATACGGTGGCGGCGATAGCGGCGCGTAGAAACGCCGAGCTCGCTCATCGCCTAGCACCCGGCAATGGTCCAATTGCGGCGCGGTTGGCACTATCTCTGGCAGGACCGGAGGCAACGCCTGCCGACCGCCAGCGAGCGAACTTGCTCGCGCGACGGGCCTTATTACGGGATGCAACGACAGTACCGGCCGTCGTTGCGCTTGGTATGAACGCCGAGATTCGTGGTGACCATGCGACGGCCCAGCGGCTTTTTGCATATTCGCAGAAACTATCGCGCCGCGATCTACAAACACAGTTCTGGGCGATCGAGGACGCGGTCGGACGCGGTGACGTTCCGGAAGTGCTACATCATTATGATATCGCCTTGCGTACAAGCGTGGCGGGCGCGGGTATTTTATTTCCTTTGTTGGCAGCTGCTGCCAATGAAGCAGAGGTCCGCTCCGAACTAATCAAGATTTTAGCAACTCGGCCGAACTGGAGCGAGAGCTTCATTGGTTATATTGCTGGAGCTGGCCCTGATCCGCGATCGACTGTCGCATTGTTCCTTGGATTGCGGCGTGCCGGAATCGCTGTACCAAAGACTACGTTGGCTCCACTGATTAACGCGTTGGTGACCGGCGGTTTTGTGGAGGATGCATGGCGCTATTATGCGTCCGTGGTCCCGGGCGTCAATCGGGATACTTCGCGCGATCCCGAATTTGCCGCCGATATGGACCCGCCGTCGTTATTTGATTGGATGCCGATCAACGACGGCAGCGTGACCACGTCGATTCAGCGTGGCGATGGGAAGGATGGCGTGTTCGATTTCGCCGCGCCAGCAAGCATAGGCGGCCCATTGTTGCAGCAGTTGCAGCTATTGCCGCCGGGTATCTATCGCATTGCGGGCTCCAGCAGTGGGATTCAGCAAGAAGAGTCTGCCCGGCCTTACTGGGTGCTCAGCTGCAGGCGGGATGGGCGCGAGTTGGGTCGTGTACCGCTACCTAATTCAACGGGAACAAATGGTCGTTTCGCAGGTAACTTCACCGTTCCGGTGGATTGTCCGGTGCAGACGCTGATATTGGTTGCACGACCTTCTGATGCTGTGGCGGGCCTGTCCGGCCAGATCAATCGCGTGCAGCTGGCGCCGGTGCGGCGCGCACGATGATGGTGAAGCTGGCGAGGGGTGGCAGCGTGCCGATCGTTCTGGGACTAGCTGCCTTATTGCCAGCGGCCGGGCAAGCACAGAGCCAGGCGAAGGATCCGCAGATTGCGGTGCCGCGCCAGCAATCGGCGCAGCCCAATCGAGCGGGACAGGTCGCAAGCTCATCCGTTGGTGAAGTTGGGCAACGCCAGACGAATGAACAGCGGGGGCCTAACACACAGCCAACCGCGCGTCTCGATACCCGTATCAACAATCGTGTGCAGAATCGCATCGGTAACCGGATCGACAGGAGTTACTATCAGCAAGCTGACGCTGCCTCCTCGTTTGCCCTCGCGGAGGAGAAGACGCGCGAACCGGGGCAGCGTAATTGATCTCGTAACCTACGGCCTGCGCGGATTCATCGTAAATCACCGACGGCTGCGGCAAGGTGGATCGTGGCCCTGAAGTTCAACCGGTTGTAGTCACGTATGACGATGCGTTTTAACTTGACGTGCTCTGACATGCTCCCCCGAACTCCTCCAGTTTGAGCCAGGGCGAGAACCCATAAACGGGATTCCCTTGGCGTGTAGAATGTGGTTCACACTCCTGGTCGGGAGTTGGTAGTGCCGGACGAGTTTTGGTTGAGTGACAGGCAGCGGGACCGGCTGGACCGTTGCTGCCGAAAGGTGCCGCGAGTAGCTGACCGGCAGGTGATCAGCGGGATCGTGCATACACTGCGGTCGGGTGCCGCGGGAAGAGCGCGCCGGTGATCTACGGTTCACACAAGATGCCGTGCGCCCGGTACAGGCGCTGGCTCGAGAAGGGCGTATGGCGCGCCGTGTTCGAGGCGTTGGCCGCCGAGGGGATACACCGGCAGAGGTGCTGATCGACAGCGCGCACGTAGAGGTGCACCGTTCGGCAGCAGGTGGAAAAGGGAGAGAGAGCTCACGCCCCAGGCGATCGGTATCAGCGGGGGTGGCCGCAAAACCAAGCTCCGCGCCATCACTGACGCGCAGGGCCGGGCCCGGCGCAGGGCCCCAAACATCCCGCCAAAGATCAACCGGCGCTGGAACGCTGCTTCAGCCACCCACTCTGGGCCGCAACGCTATCGAGCGCACGTTCTGCCGCCTCAAGGAAGCCGTGTGGTGTGGCCGAGCAGGATCGACCTGACGTTGCAATCGCCCACCAGTGCAAAACGGTGGCCGAGTTCGACCTTGAGCGACTGGCGTTCGTTGATGAGACGGACGCGATCGTCTCCATCGGCACGGTCATTGGATAGTGCAGGCCTTCACTGCCTACCTAACGCGCGATGACCCCTTGTTCCCAATGCTGTTGTCTATCCGATGACGGACAGCTTCTTATGAATAGCAAACGCGTGCTAGCGGGGAATGGGTCCACTCTACCCCATTTCTCGCGCTATAGTCCCGACCTCGAACTGATCGAACAGCCTCCCCCAAGATCAATATCTCGCTCAAACACATCGCGTTGCGATCGATCGAATCCGAATCTGGTGAGGGAACAATAAAAAACGGCGGTCGATTGACCGCCGTTTTTCGAATTCAGTTACGACCGGCTGAGATCAGTTGCTGTCGGGATCGTCGTTGCCGCTGTCGAACACGCCCGCAGCGATACCGATGCCGCCCAGGGCGACGATCGCGGCGACCACGCCCAGGACCGGCGAGAGGTTGCTGCCGTCCTTGGCCTTGGTGCCGGCGCGGACCGACTTGGACGAAGCGACCGACAGCTTGGCCGCCGGGTTTGCGCTCGCAGCAAGCGCAGGGCTGGCGATCAGCATGAGCGCCGAAGTCGCTGCAGCAAGATTGGCAAGACGCATGTCAAACTCCCTTTATGACCATTTCCACCCGAATGGCGGCGACTAAGTCCCCGGATTCCAATGGCACAGGCTATCGCCGGGTGCAACTGGCTTCTCGCAAGGCGCAACGGCGATTGCCAGCAAAACCCTATGCTTCGGTTAAGATTCGATCAAACCTGTTGCACAATAGCCGCGCTGCGCGCGCCGGCGCCGCTGCCGGCCGTCGAGAGATACCAGCGCTCGCTCGATTCCAGGCCGATCGCGGTCAGATTGCCGGTGGCGAAGGCGCCGGTGTCGATCCCGATTCGGTTAGGCTGCTCGTCGACCCCGTCGGAGACGGTATGGCCGTGGACGACGATGCTGCCGTGATCGCGTTTCGAATTCAGGAATTCGCCGCGGATCCACTTGAGATCGCTGGGGGATTGCTCCTCGACCGCGACGCCGGGGCGGATTCCGGCGTGGACGAACAGATAGTCTCCGATCGCCACGTAAGGTTCGAGGCTGCCCAGGAAGGCGACATGGTGGGCCGGGACGCGCCTGCGGGCGAGATCGCGCAGATCGGTCAGCGTGCCGGCTTCATATTCCGCTTCGGTGATGCCGTAGCTGAGCAGCGTCTCGCGCCCGCCGTTCTGGATGAAGAAGCGCATCGCCTCGCCGCGTTCCGAGCGGAGCGCGGCGAGCAGCATCTCCTCGTGATTGCCGGCGATCACGCGAATGTTGGGGCGCTCCGCCTTCAAACGCATCACGCGCTCGACCACGCCGCGCGACTGCGGGCCGCGGTCGATCAGGTCGCCGAGGAAGATCAGCTGCGACCGTGCCGGCCCGCGGGCGGCATCGTCGGCCTCGATCCGCTCGAGGAGGCGGTCGAGCAGGTCGAGGCGGCCGTGGACGTCGCCGATCGCGTAGACGCGTTCCCCTTCGGGAACGCTCGACGGTGCAGCGGGCAGGGGAAGGCCGAAACGGCGAAGCAAACTCAAAGCCACTCGTTCACCTAAGGCGCAGTTGGAGGTGCCAATAGTCCTTGGGGAGGCTTGGCGCAATCGCGGGAGCAATCAAGGGCTTGCCCGGCCGCGCGGCGGCGCTATCGCCTCCGGAATGGACAAGATCGGGCGGGGCGGTCGCCGGCTGCGGCGGGGAGTTCGGTGGTGGTTGCCTGCGCTGCTCGCGCTGGCGGCGCCGGTCGTGCCGGCCGCGCAGGCGCAGACGACAGGCGTTACCGACGTGCTCGCGGCGTTGCGGGCGGAGGACCTGCGCGTGGCGACGATCGCGGAGCGGCTCACGCTCGCCAACCGGGCGCTCTGCCGCGATCTCGCCCCGCGGACGGGGCTGCAGATCCACGACCTCTCCCAATATGCGGTCGCGGCGAGGGGGGAGGCGCGCCGCTTCTTCGGCTTCGAGGCGCCGATCGCCGTCGAGGGCGTGGTCGCGGGAAGTGCGGCCGAGCGGGCGGGCATCCGCGCCGGCGATTCGATCGTGCGGGCGAACGGCGAGGTGCTGGAGCCGGGGCCGATGGATACCGGCAAGGCCGAATCCACCGACCGGCTGATCGCCGCCGAACGGCGGCTGCGGGAGCGGGCGGCGTCGGGGGAGCTGCGCCTCGACCTGCTCCGCCAGGGACAGCCGCTGACGATCGCGTTCAAGCCTGACATGGGCTGCGCGAGCCGGTTCGAGGTCGTCGTCAAGGACAGCTACGACGCGCAGGCGGACGGGACCACGGTCCAGGTCACGACCAAGATGGTCGAGGCGATCGACAGCGACGACGAGCTCGCCTTCGTCATCGCGCACGAGCTGGCGCATAACATTCTGCACCATCGGGTCCGGCTCGACCAGGCCGGCGTCCAGCGCGGGCTGTTCGAGGCGATCGGCCGGTCGGTCGGCTATATCCGGCGCAGCGAGATCGAGGCGGACATCCTGGGCAGCGCGCTGATGGCCAATGCCAGCTATGATCCGGCGGCGCCGGCGCGGTTCTGGCGCTGGTTCGGCAAAGCGCATTTCAACAGCATCCTGCTGGCGCGCACCCATCCGCGCTGGACGCTGCGCGCCAAGCTGCTCGACCGCGAGGCGGCGGCGTTCGCCGCGTCGGCGGAGCGGCCTTATGTCCCGCCGATCCTGGCCGAGCGGGACAAGCCGATGAGCAACGACTGGCAGGCGCTGGTCGCAGGGCTGTAGGACGGGCGCCGGAAACCCGCGGAAAACCGTCGAAGGTCACGAAAGTCATAGGTAGAACGACCCCCTGATCCGAGGCCGCATCCGGTATCAGGATGCCCGAAAATGTTGACTAAGTTGACTGAGGTCGCGTGTTTGCGAGCCGATACGCCCGGTAGCTGCATGGTTGCGGCGGGATGCGACGCGGCCGCGACAGCAACGCGGCATGGACGAGACACGAGCGCGCCGGCGACGCGACATGGACGAGATCGACGGGATCAAAGAGCGGACCGAGGCTTGCGCGGTTCGGACCGGATGAGCCAAGCAGGCGAAATCCTACATTGCAAGGAGAGGAGGCGAGCTGGCGGCGTTCGGCTCCGGATCGGCGTGCGGGTCCCACCTCTCACCGGGGAGGATCGAAGAAGGCGCCTCCAGTATGTCGACTCGTCTTTAGGCGTAGACTCATGAACTTCGGCGACCGCTAGCGCCCCAATTGCGGACCTTGCGATTTCCCGGTTAAGTGCGTCTATGAACGCAGCTCGATTGGTCCAAGCAGGTTTTTTCATCACTGCGATAGCGGCCCTGGCCGTCATATTTTTTGGAATTGGCGGCTGGGCGGGCATGGCGGTAGCGGTAGCGCTTACGATGCCGTTTACCGCCCTAATAATGTTCGGAATGAAGTGTCCGAATTGCGGCGTCAGCTACTACTTCGCGCCGTCGAAGGATGGATGGAACATAACCGGAGCGAACATGCTCGCGCCTGTTGCCACGCACTGCCGGAAATGCGGAGCCGCCCGATAAGTTGGAAACAAGTATCTTCCGCTAACCACCCAGTCTCGGTCATTCCCCGCTATGAGCTCACGGCCTAGCTCGCCAACCGGAGCGCGTCCTGGGCTGCCTTGAGGCGCGGCTGGTCGGGCCAGATGCCGCGGGTGTCGTAGACCGCCTTGTCGGCGCGCTCGTCGAGCGGGACCGACTTGAACACGTCGTGGTCGACCAGCACGACCAGCACCGGGCAGGTCTCCAGCGCGGTGTCGATGTCGGTCAGCGTGGCGCCGGTGCCGGCGAAATCCTCCGGCAGGGCGCGGGCGTGGGGCTCGACGATGCGGATGCGCTCGCCGAAGCACGCCGCCAGCGCCGCCGCCACCTTGAGCGCGGGGGATTCGCGGAAGTCGTCGATGTTGGCCTTGAAGGCGAGGCCGAGCAGCGCGACCGGGCCGGGATGGTCCTCGATCAGCGCGGCCGCCCGGGCGATCGTCACCTCGACCTTGCGGTCGTTGACCTCGCGCGCGGTGCGGATCAGCGGGCTGTTCGCCGGATCGGCGGCGACCAGGAACCAGGGGTCGACCGCGATGCAGTGGCCGCCGACGCCGGGGCCGGGCGAGAGGATGTTGACGCGCGGATGGCGGTTGGCGAGCCGGATCACCTCCCACACGTCGACGCCCATGCCGTCGGCGATCACCGACAGCTCGTTGGCGAAGGCGATGTTGACGTCGCGGAAGGCATTCTCGGTGAGCTTGGTCATCTCCGCCGCGCGGCTGGTCGTGGTGACGCAGGCGCCGCGCACGAAGCGCCGGTAGAAGCCGAGCGCCTTGCGCGCGCAGCGGGGCGTGATGCCGCCGATGACGCGGTCGTTGTCGATCAGCTCGATCAGGATGCGGCCGGGGAGCACGCGCTCCGGGCAATAGGCGATGGCGACGTCCGGCGTCTCGCGGCTGTGGCCGGGGATGTTGAGATCGGGGCGCAGCTCGGCGAGCAGCTCGGCCACCTTCTCGGTGGTGCCGACCGGCGAGGTCGATTCGAGCACGACCAGGTCGCCGGGCTTGAGCACGGTCGCGACCGTCGTCGCGGCGCGCAGGACGTAGCCGATGTTGGGCTGGTGATCGTCGTCGAACGGGGTCGGCACCGCGATCACGAACACGTCGGCGGGCTCGATCTGCAGTGAGGCGCGCAGCGTCCCGCGCGCGACAACGCCGGAGACGAGGCCGTCGAGGTCGACCTCCTCGATATGCACCTTGCCCGAATTGATCGTGTCGACCACCGACTGGTGGACGTCGATGCCGAGCACCCTGGCGCCGGTGCGCGCGATCACCGCCGCGGTGGGAAGACCAATATAGCCGAGGCCGAGAACGGCGACCTTGAGCTCAACATCCGAAACCATGCGCGACGATCCTCGCAATCCTTGCCGCGGACTGGCCGTCGCCGAACGGATTGTGGGCGCGCGCCATCGCGGAATAGGCCGCCTTGTCGTCGAGAAGGGTGAAGATACCGGAAACGATCGCGTCCTCCTTCGCGCCGACGAGGCGGGCGGTGCCGGCGGCGACGCCTTCGGGGCGCTCGGTGGTCTCGCGCATCACCAGCACCGGCTTGCCGAGCGCCGGCGCCTCCTCCTGCACGCCGCCCGAATCGGTGAGGACCAGCTCGGCCATGCCGAGCGCGCGGATGAAGTGGGGGTAGTCGAGCGGGTCGATGCGGGCGACGTTGGCGCGGTCGCCGAGCAGCGCGTCCATCACCGACACGACGTTGGGATTGGGATGGACGGGGAAGAGGATCGCGACGTCCTCGCGCTCGGCGATGCGGCCGATCGCGCGGGCGATCTCGGCCATGCCGTCGCCGAAATTCTCGCGGCGATGCGTGGTGACGAGGATCAGCCGCTTGCCGGCGAAGCGAGCGGCGATGGGATCGAGCCCGGCGGCGAGCGAGAGATCGGCGGCGATCGCCTCGCGCGTCGCGAGCAGGGCGTCGATCACGGTGTTGCCGGTGACGTGGATCGTCGCGGGATCGATATTCTCGCGCCTGAGCGCCTCGGCCGCGGTTTCGGTCGGGGCGAAATGCTGGTCGGCGATGGGGGCGACGATGCGGCGGTTCACCTCCTCGGGCCAGGGCTGCCAGATGTCGCCGGAGCGCAGCCCGGCCTCGACATGGCCGACCGGCACCTTGCGGTAATAGGCGGCGAGCGCGCCGACCATCGCGGTGGCGGTGTCGCCCTGGACGATCACCCGATCGGGCCGCTCGGCGTCCATCACCTCGCCGAGGCCGGTCAGCAGCCGCGCCGTCAGCCGGTCGAGCGACTGGCCGGGCTCCATCAGGTCGAGGTCGATGTCGGGCGCGAGGCCGGCGATCGCCAGCACCTGATCGAGCAGTCCGCGGTGCTGCGCGGTCACGCAGGTGCGCACCTCGATGCCCGGCGCGGCGGCGAGGGCGCGGACGACGGGGAACAGCTTGATCGCCTCGGGCCGCGTGCCGAACACGACCAGGACCTTGTGAGCCTTGCTTGCCATGGAACCCGCCTAATCCTCACTCGCTTAAGAGGGCGCTAACCGCCGATTGCGCTAATCGGTGCACCGCCGTATCGATCGGCAACTTTCCGGGGACTTCCATTGACCATCAAGCCGCTGCGCAAGGCCGTGTTTCCCGTGGGCGGGCTCGGCACCCGTTTCCTGCCGGCGACCAAGGCGATGCCCAAGGAGATGCTGCCGGTGGTCGACCGGCCGCTGATCCAGTACGCGGTCGACGAGGCGCTGGAGGCCGGGATCGAGCAGATGATCTTCGTCACCGGCCGCGGCAAGTCCGCGATCGAGGATCACTTCGACATCGCCTATGAGCTCGAGACGACGATGAGCGGCCGCGGCAAGTCGCTCGAGGTCCTGGAGCCCACCCGCCTCAAGCCCGGCGCGGTCGCCTACGTCCGCCAGCAGGAGCCGCTGGGGCTCGGCCATGCAGTGTGGTGCGCGCGCGACATCGTCGGCGACGAGCCGTTCGCGGTGCTGCTCGCCGACGACCTGATGGTGGGGCAACCGGGTTGTCTCAAACAGATGGTGGAAGCCTACAACCGCCTCGGCGGCAACCTGATCTGCGCGCAGGAGGTGCCGGACGACCAGACGCATATGTACGGCATCATCACGCCGGGTGCGCGCGACGGGGCGCTGACGGAGGTGAAGGGGCTGGTCGAGAAGCCCAAGGCCGGCACGGCGCCGTCCAACCTGTCGGTGATCGGCCGCTACATCCTCCAGCCAGAGGTGATGCGCGTGCTCGAAGGGCAGGAGAAGGGGGCGGGCGGCGAGATCCAGCTCACCGACGCGATGGCGCGGATGATCGGCGAGCAGCCCTTTCATGGCGTCACCTTTGCCGGGCGGCGTTTCGACTGCGGCGACAAGGCGGGTTTCATCCAGGCGAACCTTGCGCTGGCGCTCGCGCGTGACGACATCGGGCCGGCGGTACGGGAATTCGCGCGCGAGGCGCTCGCAAACGAAGCTTAAGGATTTCGGTTCTAGTCCCGTGGCTCGGACCATGGGGGCGGACAGTGAAGGGGATCATTCTGGCGGGCGGCAGCGGCACGCGGCTTTATCCCGCGACGCTCGCCATTTCGAAGCAGCTGTTGCCGGTCTTCGACAAGCCGATGATCTATTACCCGCTGTCGGTGCTGATGCTGGCAGGTATCCGTGAGATCCTGATCATCTCGACCCCGCGCGACCTGCCGATGTTCGAGCTGCTGCTCGGCGATGGATCGGCGTTCGGCATCGCCCTCAGCTATGCCGCCCAGCCGGAGCCGCGGGGATTGCCCGAGGCCTATCTGATCGGCGAGGATTTCCTTGGCGGCGACCCGTCCGCGCTGATCCTTGGCGACAATATTTTCTATGGTGAAGGCTTGCCGGGTAGATGTCGCGCGGCGGCGGGGCGCGAGGGTGCCAGCGTGTTCGCCTATCGCGTGACCGATCCCGAGCGCTACGGTGTCGTCAGCTTCGATCCGGTGACCGGCCGCGCCTCGGCAATCGAGGAGAAGCCGAGCAGGCCGCAATCGGACTGGGCGATCACCGGCTTATACTTCTGCGACGGCGATGCTCCGGCGCGCGCCCGCGATCTCGCGCCTTCCGCTCGCGGCGAGCTCGAGATCGTCGATCTGCTGACCGCCTATCTCCGCCGCGATGCACTGGACGTCGTGCGATTGGGGCGCGGTTTCGCGTGGCTCGATACCGGTACGCACGACAGCCTGCACGACGCCGGCGCCTTCGTGCGGACGATCGAGCATCGCCAGGGCATCAAGATCGCCTGTCCGGAGGAGATCGCGCTCGACCAGGGCTGGCTGGATACGGAGGCGGTGCTGGCGCGCGCGGCGGCGCTGGGGAAGACCGGCTATGCCGCTTACCTTCGCGACCGCGTGGCGAGAGCGGCATGACGCGGACGGCCTTGGTCACCGGCGGCGCCGGGTTCATCGGGTCGGCGCTGGTGCGGTATCTGGTCGCGACCGGCACGCGTGCCGTGGTGCTCGACAAGCTCACCTATGCCGCCTCGCTCGACGCGCTCGTGCCGGTCGGGGATTCGCCGCTCTACCGCTTCGTCGAGGGCGACATCGCCGATCGTGCGCTGGTGGCGGAATTGCTGGCGGGCGAGGGGGCGGACGTCGTCTTCCACCTCGCCGCCGAGACGCATGTCGATCGCTCGATCGCCGGGCCGGCAGCGTTCGTCGAGACCAATATCGTCGGGACCTATCACCTGCTCGAGGCCGCGCTCGATCATTGGCGTCGCGTCGGCGGCGGCTTCCGGTTCCATCATGTCTCGACCGACGAGGTCCATGGCGACTTGCCGATCGATGGCGGCCACTTCGACGAGGAATCCGCCTATCGGCCGTCTTCGCCCTATTCGGCGTCGAAGGCGGCGTCGGACCATCTCGTCGCGGCCTGGGGCCGGACCTATGGCCTGCCGGTCACGATCAGCAGCTGCAGCAACAATTACGGGCCGTTCCAGTCACCCGACAAGCTGATCCCGCGCACCATCGCACGAGCGCTCGGCGACGAGACGCTGCCGGTCTACGGCACCGGCGCCAATGTCCGTGACTGGCTGTTCGTCGACGACCATGCCCGCGCGCTCGACCTGATCGCGCGCCGCGCCGTGCCGGGTGCGCGCTATGCGATCGGCGGAAGGGCGGAGCGGAGCAACCTCACCGTCGTAAGGACGCTGTGCGACCTGCTCGACCGGCTGGCGCCGCGCGGCGACGGGCGATCCTACCGGCGTCAGGTGAGCTTCGTCGCCGACCGCCCGGGGCATGATCTGCGCTATGCGATCGACCCGAGCCGGATCGAAAGCGAGCTCGATTGGCGGCGGGAGCGGAGCTTCGAGAGCGGGCTGGAGGCGACGGTCGCCTGGTACCTGGCGCATCCCGAGTGGTGGCAGCGCTTCGCCGCCGCCGGGCACGGGCTGGAGCGGGTGCGGGCCTGAAGGTGGAATCGTGCTTCTGCGAAAGCAGGAGCCCTGGATCATGGGTGTTTCGCTCGCGGCCTGAGCTCCTGCTTTCGCAGGAGCACTGTTTCAGAGACGCTAGAGCGTCACCAGCCGATCCTCGCCCAGCTCCGCGAGCAGGCTGACGAGGCCGCCGGCTTCGGCGAAATCGGGAAGCGGCAGGTCGTGCGCGGCGAGGCCGGTCTGGCAGGCGATCAGGACGACGCCCAGCTCCAGCGCGGTGTCGACCAGTTCCGAGCGTGCGAGCAGCGTCACCGCCGCCTCGTGGCAGTATACGCGCGCCCGGCCGCCGAGCGCGGCCTCGGCGCTCGCCAGCATCAGCGCCGCGCGCCAGCGGTCCGGGTCGGCGGTGGTGACGACGACGGTCAGGCCGTGCAGGTCGGGCATCCGGGATCCTTGGGCAGCGTGACGGTGCGGAAGCGCAGCGACAGCGCGTCGACCAGCAGCAGCTTGCCGGCAGGGTCGTCGCCGAACGGGGCGACGGCGCGGATCGCCTCCAGCGCGGCGAGGCTGCCCATCACCCCTGCCAGCGCGCCGAGCACGCCCGCCTCGGCGCAGCTTTCCTCGGGGCGGTCCTCGGGATGGCCGACCAGGCAGCGGTAGCAGGGCTTGTCCGGCTCCCAGCCGCGGTAGACGGCGAGCTGCCCCTCGAACTGCGCGACCGCGGCGGAGACCAGCGGGATGCGGAGGCGCAGCGCCGCGTCGGCGACCGCGCCGCGCGTCGCGAAGCTGTCGCTGCCGTCGAGCACCACGTCCGTGCCGGCGAGCAGCCTTTCGGCGTTGCTCGGGTCGATGCGTTTGCGAAGGGGGATCACCTCGACATGCGGGTTGAGCCGCGCCACCGCCTCCGCACCGGCCTCGACCTTCGCATGGCCGATGTCGGCGGTGCCGAACAGCGTCTGGCGCTGGAGGTTGGCGAGGTCGACCGCGTCGTCGTCGATCACCGTCAATCGCCCGATGCCGGCGGCGGCGAGATACTGGATCGCCGGCGAGCCGATGCCGCCGGCGCCGATCACCGCGACATGGGCGGCGCGCAGCCGCATCTGTCCGGCGCCGCCGAACTCCCGGAGGACGATGTGTCGAGCGTAGCGGTCGAGCTCGGCGTCGGTGAGGGTCATTGCCCCAATGTGAAGGTGACGGTGGCGCGATACCAGCCCTCTGGCGTCGCGCGGAGGTTGTTGCGGGCGAAGCTGGTGACGAGGCCGGCGGCGAACTGCTCGACCGTGGGGCAGTCGATCGCGCGCGGCACCGCCACCCGCACCACGCCGTCCGCGCGCACCAGCACCGCGACGTCGACGTCGACCATCGGCTTGCCGTCGGCGCGCTTGGGCGGGGTGCAGCGCTTCGCCTGCACCTCGTCGTCGACGAACTGGCTGAGGTCGGTGGTCATCTGCGGCGGCGTGCGCCACGGCAGCGGCGTCAGCCGGTCCCAGTCCAGCGTCCCGCCGCCGGGCAGCTGCTGCGCGAGGGCGAGCGACAGGAAGAAGATGGGGGCGATGCTCATCGTCCGGTCGATCCGAAGCCTCCGTCGCCGCGCACAGTCTCGTCGAGGCTGGCGACCTCATCGAGCGTGGCGGGCTGGACGGGGGCGGGGACGAGCTGCGCGATCCTGTCTCCGCGGGCGATCGTGAACGGTGCGTCGCCGAGATTGGCTAGGATCACCTTTACCTCGCCGCGATAATCGCTGTCGATAGTCCCGGGGGTATTAAGACATGTGACCCCGTGCCGGAGCGCCAGGCCGGAGCGGGGGCGCACCTGGACCTCATAGCCGGGCGGGATCGCCATCGCGAAGCCGGTCGCGACCGCGTGGCGCTGGCCGGGCGCGAGCGTCAGCGCCTCGGCGGCGACCACGTCCATGCCCGCGGCGCCGTCGGTGGCATAGGCGGGCAGCGGCAGGCCCTCGCCGTGCGGCAGGCGGCGGAGCGCGATGCGGATCGGGGCGAGGCTCACGGCAGTCTCGGCAGCGAGGCGGCGAGCCGCTGGAGTGCGTCGATCACCTCGGGGTCGTCGAGGATCTCGTGCCCCTTGCCGGGGACGATGCGGAAATCGGTGGCGATGCCGCGCAGCGCCAGCGCCTCGGCATAGCCGCGCGAGAGGGCGGGCGGGGCGATCTCGTCCTTGGCGCCGACGATGATCGCGGCGCGGGTGTCGGAGGGGATGCCGCCGACGGTCTTCAGCGGATCGAGGCTGGTGACCGGCGCCTCGAACGGCGCCTCGGGCATGCGCTTCTCCATGCCGGCGCGCCATTCGTCGAGCATGCAGGGGCAGCCGACCAGCACCAGCCCGTCGACCAGCCCGCCGCGCGTGCCGGCGAGGTCGGCGGCGATCGCCGCGCCGCCCGAATGGCCGACCAGGATGGTGCGCGCGTGCGGATAGCGCTGGCGGAGCGCGCCGATCGTCTGCGCGACCGCGGCGATGCGGTCGGCCGTGTAGTTGTCGCCGGTGGTGAGGCCGCGCTCGCCGACCGAGTGGTGGCCGGCGGCGTCGCTGTAGCCGGGGCGGAGCACCGCGACCACGGCGCTTTCCGGCACCGCGGCGGCGAAGGTGCGGGCGGCGGCATATTGGTAGGAGGGCGGTGCGGTCGGCGCGTCGCCGTGGAGGACGACGATCAGCGTGCGTACCGCGTCGCGCGGCGTGTTGCCGAAGCTCTCGGTATAGAGCGTCGGCTGCGCGGGCGCGGTGCCGGGAGAGGTCGGCTTCGGGGCGCAGGCGGCAAGAGCGAGTGGCAAGAGAGCAAGCGCGACACATGCGGCAGCCACTAGCCCCTCCCCTTTAGGGGAGGGGTTGGGGGTGGGGGAGTGCCGCAAGCTCCGTCGCCTGAGGATAGTCCCCACCCCAACCCCTCCCCTGAAGGGGAGGGGCTTGAAAGCGGCGAGCATATCTTTCCACTCAAAGCGCATCGGCGATCCGTTGGGCGAGGCGATGGGCGACGTCCTCCTTGTCCATGGGTTCCCAGTCCTCGATCCGGTCGGCGGTGACAAGATGCACCGTGTTGCGGTCGCCGCCCATCACGTCGCCGGAGACGTCGTTGGCGACGATCCAGTCGACGTGCTTGCGCGCGCGCTTCTCGGCCGCCTGGGCGGTGACGCGTTCGGTCTCGGCGGCGAAGCCGATCAGGAGCCGGGGGCGCTCAGGATGCTCGCCGAGCGTCGCGAGGATGTCGGGATTGGGCGAAAGGGCGAGCGCGGGCGGACCGTCGCCCTTCTTGAGCTTGTGCGCGGCGGGCTCGACGCGCCAGTCGGCGACGGCGGCGACCAGCACCGCAGCATCGGCGGGAAGCGCCGCCTCGACCGCCGCCGCCATCTCGCGGGCGGTCTCGACGTCGATGCGCTCGACCCCGGTGGGCGTCGGCAGCGTCACCGGCCCGGCGACCAGCGTCACTCGCGCGCCCAGCTCGGCGAGCGCGCCGGCGATGGCGAAGCCTTGCTTCCCCGACGAACGGTTGGCGATGTAGCGGACGGGGTCGATCGGCTCATGGGTCGGGCCGGCGGTGACGACGACATGCCGGCCGGCAAGCGGGCCGGGACCGGCGAAGTGGCGTTCGATCGCGGCGAGGATCGCCTCCGGCTCGGGCAGGCGGCCGGGGCCGTATTCGCCGCACGCCATCGGTCCTTCGTCGGGCTCCATCACCGTCACGCCATCGCCGCGCAGCGTGGCGACATTGCGGCGGGTGGCGGCGTGCTGCCACATGCGCACGTTCATCGCCGGCACCGCCAGCACCGGCTTGTCGGTCGCGAGCAGCAAGGTGGTGGCGAGATCGTCGGCGATGCCCGCGGCCATGCGCGCGAGCAGGTCGGCGGTGGCGGGGGCGACGACGATCAGGTCGGCTTGGCGGCTCAATTGGATATGGCCCATCTCGGCCTCGTCCTTGAGGTCCCAGAGCGTGGTGTAGACCTGGTTCTCACTGAGCGCCGCCAGCGTCATCGGCGTCACGAAATGCTCCCCGCCCTCGGTCAGCACGCAGGTGACGCGCATCCCCGCCTTGCGGATCAGCCGGACGAGCTCGCACGCCTTGTACGCCGCGATGCCGCCGCCGACGATGAGCAGGATGCGCCTCATGGCGCTATCCTCTGGACGCGGACGCGGCGCCTGTCGAGCAGGGCGTGGGCGAGGTCGCGCAGGCCGTCGGGTGCGAATGCCAGGCCGACGAGGATCACGGGCGCGACCATCAGCCCCCAATAGAAGCTGTCGGGCTGCACGACCAGCCCGAGCGCGAGCGCATAGGCGGAGAAGGTCGCGAGCGCCCTCAGCGCCAGCGGATCGCGCCAGCAGGCCCAACCGAACAGCGCCAGCGCCACCAGCGGCCCCGCGACCGCCAGCGGCAGCAGATCGAGCGCCGTCACCGCCGCGACCGAATGCACGAAGAAGCCGAAGCCCAGCATCCCCGCCCAGTCGGTGATGGCAGGGTCGAGCGGACCCATGACCTGTGCCACCCCATAGGCATGGGCGACCAGCGCCACGGCGAAGAGGATGAGCGCGCCGAGCCAGCCGAAGGCTTCCCCGCGGCGGCGCTCGATCAGCGCCATGCCCGCCATCACCAGCGCGTAGAGCACCGCCGTCTCGCGCACCAGCATCGCGAGCAGCGCGATCGCGGCGGGCGCCAGCCAGCGCGTCGGCGTGCGCAGCGCCAGCGACAGCGCGACCAGCTGCGCCGCCCACAGCTCGTGCAGCGCGATGAGATCGGTATTGACGAAGGTGACGAGCCCGCCAGCCAGCAGCACCGCCGCCGAGACGCGCGCGGGCGTCCGCGGCAGCGCCCGGCTGAGCCGCACCCACCAGGCGGCCGCCACCGCGACCGCAAGCAATCCGAGCAGCCCGACCGAGGCCAGGCGCGGCAGCTCGGCCTGCACGATGCTGTGCGCGGGCAAGCGGAAGGCGGTGAACGGCCGCAACGGATAGCCGCCGGCGCGCAGCGCGTCGGCGGTGAGCTGGTAATAGTCGCCGCCTGCGCGCAGCCCGTCGATCACGCTCTCGTAGAGCGCGAGCGAACCCAAGGCGTTGAGGCGCTGCCCGTCGTCGGGCGAAGGCAGGGGCGCGGCCAGCGCGGTGAGGCTCGCCGCGATCAGCACCACGAGCGCCGCGACCACCCAGAGCGCGCGCCGCCGCGACAGGCCGGCGAACCGGCTCGAATGGGCGAGCCACAGGGGAGGGAGCGGCCGGGGCATCAGCTCAGCAGCAGCGTCGCCGCCACCGCCACCGCTGCGGAAAGCGCGGCGACCGCCACGTAGCGCCAGCCGCCGCCGACCCGCACCACCTCGATCTCGCGCAGCGGCGGGGCGGGGGGCGCGCCGCCCGGCGACGGATAGCGGCGCTCGATGTTGCGGATGAGGTCGGGCAGGCGGGCGAGGGTGCGCAGGTCCTCGACCAGCCGGTCGGCGAGCGCCGCCTCGGGGCCGAGCTCGGTGCGGATCCACTCGCCGACGAAGGGTTCGGACACCTCCCACATGTTGATGTCGGGATCGAGCGCGGTGGCGACGCCTTCCACCACCACCATCGTCTTCTGGAGCAGCAGCAGGTGCGGCTGCGTCTGCATGTCGAAGTCGCGGGTGATGTTGAACAGCCCGTCGAGCATCTGGCCGACCGACATGTCCTTGACCGGCAGCCCGCGCATCGGCTCGCCGACGGCGCGGAGGGCCGTTGCGAACTCGGCGACATTGTGGTGCGGGGGAACATAGCCCGCCTCGAAATGGATTTCCGCCACGCGGCGGTAGTTGCCGGTGATGAGGCCGTAGATGATCTCGGCGAGCCACACCCGCGCACGGCGGTCGATCCGGCCCATGATGCCGAAGTCGATCGCGGCGATGCGGTCGCCGGGCAGCGCGAACAGATTGCCCTGGTGGAGATCGGCGTGGAAGAAGCCCTCGGCGATCGCCTGGCGCAGGAAGGCGCGGACCAGCTTGCCCGCGAGCGCCTTGGGATCATGGCCGGCGGCGATCAGTGCGGCGCGGTCGCTCAGCTTGATGCCGTCGATCCATTCCAGCGTCAGCACCTTGCCCGAGGTGCGCTGCCAGTCGATCGTCGGGACGACGAAATCGGGCTCGGCCTGCATTCCCTCGGCAAGCTCGCTGGCCGAGGCGCCCTCGCGACGCAGGTCGAGCTCGCGTGCGGTCCAGCGCTTGAAGGTGGCGATGACCAGGCGCGGACGCAGCCGCGCCGCCTCGCCGCCCATCGCCTCGACCTGGGCGGCGGCCCATTCATAGGTGTCGATCGCCTTGGCGAAGTCGGCCTCGACGCCGGGACGCAGCACCTTGACCGCGACCTGGCGGCCGTCGGTGGTGACCGCGCGGTGGACCTGCGCGATCGAGGCGGCGCCGATCGGCACTTCCTCGATGCTGGCGAACAGTTCGCCGACCGGGCGGCCGAGGCTCGATTCCATCACCCGGCAGACGGCCTCGAACGGGACCGGGGGCAGGGCGTCCTGGAGGCGCATGAGGTCGTGCGCCGCCTCCTCGCCGACCAGATCGGGGCGGGTGGCGAGCGTCTGGCCGAGCTTGATCGCGGCGGGGCCGATCGCCTGGAAGGCATCGGCATAGCGCGGCACCTTCGGCACGCGCGCGCCGAAGCGGGCGATGCGGGCGAGCCGGCGCACCGGGGGCGGCGTGTTGGGGTCCTGCTCGATGCCGCGCAGCGCCCCGTGGCGCGCGGCGATGCGGCCCCATTTGAGCAGGCGCCAGAGGTGGATGACGGGGTGGGTCATGTATCAAAATCTTCCCCGGTACGGGGAGGGGGACCGCCGGCCGCAGGCCGGTGGTGGAGGGGGCTCGCCTCGCTCGAGTCGCTGGTGGAGGGCCCCCTCCACCATGCTTCGCATGGTCCCCCTCCCCTTGCCGGGGAGGATTTGATCTTGGCCACTCTCAAATCTTCCAGCCCGAATGGATCGCCACCAGCCCGCCCAGGATCGGCTCGGCATGGGTGCGGACGAAGCCGGCCTCGCCGATCATCGCCTCGAACCGCGCCATGTCGGGGAAGCGCCGGATCGATTCGATCAGGTAGCGATAGCTGTCCTCGTCGTTCGCGAGCAGCTTGCCGAGCTTGGGCACCAGATGGTGCGAATAGGCGTCGTAGACGTCGGCGAATCCCGGCCACAGCGTCGTCGAGAACTCCAGGCAGTAGAAGCGCCCGCCGCGCCGCAGCACGCGATGCGCCTCGCGCAGTGCTGCGGGCACGTCGGTCACGTTCCGGATGCCGAAGGCGATGGTGTAGGCGTCGAAGAAGCGGTCGGGGAATTGCAGCGTCTCGGCATTGGCCTCGGTCCACACGAGACCGTCGATGCCGCGCTGCTGGGCGCGCTTCATGCCGACTTCGAGCATCGCCGGGTTGATGTCGGCAACGGTGATGCTCGCGCCGCTCTTCGCCAGGCGAAAGGCGATGTCGCCGGTGCCGCCGGCCATGTCGAGGATCTGCTCGCCCGCGCGCGGCTTCACGCGGCGGACGAAACGGTCCTTCCACAGGCGGTGCATCCCGCCCGACATGGCGTCGTTCATCAGGTCGTAGCGGCCGGCGACGCTGGCGAAGACCTCGCCGACGCGACGGGTCTTGTCCGCGGGGGCCACGTCCTCGTAGCCGAAGGAGACGGTATCGGGCATGAGCCGCCTCTAGCCGCAGCCTGCGGGACACGCAAAGGCTGGCGTCGATGGAGGTGCAATGCCCGAGCTTCCCGAAGTCGAGACCACCGTCCGCGGCCTGCGCCCCGTGCTGGAGGGGCAACGGATCGCCCGCGTGACGCTGCGGCGGCCGGACCTCAGGCGGCCGATGCCGGAGAATCTGGGTCAGCGGCTGACCGGGGCGACGGTGACCGCTCTCTCGCGGCGCGCCAAATATGGCCTGATCGATACCGATCGCGGCGACACGCTGGTCTTCCATCTTGGCATGTCCGGGCGCTGGCGGGTCGATCCGGCGGAGCTGCTGGCGCACGATCATGTCGTGCTGGAGACGGGGGCGGGGCATCGGCTCGCGCTCAACGATCCGCGGCGATTCGGCTCGCTCGACCTGGTGCCGACCGCGGAGCTGCCGGACTGGCCGGCGTTCCGGGCGCTCGGGCCGGAGCCGCTGGGGCCGGCGTTCACCGCCGATCACCTCGCGCGCGTGCTCGCGGATCGAATCGCCTCGATCAAGACGCTGCTGCTCGACCAGCGCGTGGTGGCGGGGCTCGGCAATATCTATGTCTGCGAGGCGCTCTACGAGGCGCGGATCGCGCCGGCGCGGCAGGGTGGGCGAATCACCGCTCCCGAGCGCACGCGGCTAGTGACGGCGGTGCGCGAGGTGCTGGAGGCGGCGATCGACGCCGGCGGCTCCACCCTGCGCGACTATGCGCGGCCCGACGGCGAGCTCGGCTATTTCTCCAAGCGGTTCAAGGTCTATGGCCGCGAGGGCGAGCCGTGCGAATGCGGCGGCACGGTCGCGCGCTATGTCGAGGGCGGCCGCTCGACCTTCTGGTGCCCGAAATGCCAGCGCTGAGAGTCCGTTTGGAAATGCGCCCGCGGGCGCATTTCGGCGGCACCGGCCCGCTCCCCCACCCGGCCACCCACGAGCCTACCCTGATGGGTGGCCGGGTGGGGGAGCGGACCGGTGCCGCTTTTCCAAACGGCTCTGACGGTTGACCAACGGCCGGTGCCTCGCTAAGGGCACCGCCTTTCCGCGGCCTCGTGCGGCCGCATCCAGAACAAGCAGGAACGGAACGACATGGCGAATACGCCACAGGCGAAGAAGCGGATTCGGCGCAACGAGCGCCGCGCGGAGATCAACGGTGCGCGCGTGAGCCGCATCCGCACCTTCGTGAAGAAGGTCGAGACCGCGCTCGCCGCCGGCGACAAGGCCGCCGCCACCGCCGCGCTCGCCGAGGTCCAGCCCGAGCTGGCCCGCGGCGTCGCCAAGGGCGTGTTCCACAAGAACACCGCCGCGCGGAAGTTCTCCCGCCTCAACAAGCGCGTCTCCGCGCTCGCCTGACCCCGTTTCAGACGGATCCGATCGGCCCCGCCGGGACAGTATCCCGGCGGGGCTTTCGTCGTTCGTGAACAGCAAGTGAACACTGTAACATAGGTTTCACAGAAAAGTCAGGATTCGCCGCGATTCGCGAGATCAGATTTCGAGAAATTCGGGCTAAGATACCGTCTCCAAAGCAGAAATGAAAAAATTTGACGGGAATCCGTGAGTCAACATCTATATTTCAAAATCTTGACATGAGTCGGGCTTGATCGACTCACGCAGACGTACCTAAACAGTCCCTCCGGGCCGCAATCTGCCGTCCCGGCACTCACATTCCAGGCGTTTCGCAGGCGGAGTTCGATTCCGGCTGTGGGGGTCTTTGTCGGCTGAAAACGGGGGCCGCGGGGGTGCACCGCGGGCCTAGAACATAAAGGGCAAATGCACGTGGGCGGGATGGCTTTGAGGCGCGAGGGTTTGGACGATGCGGTGGCAAAGGCCTGGAACCGGGTACGAACCAACCTTCGCCATTCGGCCGGCCAGCGGCTGTTCGACCAGTGGCTCAAGCCCGCGGTCCTGATCGAGGGCAGCGACTCGGATTCCGTCCGCCTGGGCTTTCCCTCGGCGTTCATGACGACCTGGGTGAAGAGCCACTATGCCGACCGGCTGTTCTATGAGTTCCGCGCGATCCTGCCGGAGCTGCGCTCGGTCTCGATCGAGACGCTGAGCGACGCGCGGCCGCAGCGCGTGCTGACGGTCGATTCGCCCGCGCCCGCCGAGCTGCCCGAGCGCGCGCCGGCCAAGCGCGGGCAGGTGCAGAGCTTCGATCCGCGCTTCACCTTCGACCGCTTCGTGGTCGACCAGTCGAACCGCGTCGCCTTCAACGCCGCCAAGCTGCTCGCCGAGCCGGGCACGCCGCGGTTCAGCCCGCTCTACCTCCACTCGACCACCGGGCTTGGCAAGACGCATCTCATGCATGCGATCGGCCATGCCTTCAGCGAGGCGTGCCCGGACGCGGCGGCGCTCTACATGTCGGCCGAGCGCTTCATGTTCGAGTTCGTCCATGCGCTGCGCGCCCGCGACACGCACGCGTTCAAGGCGAAGCTGCGCTCGGTCGACCTGCTGATGATCGACGACCTGCAGTTCATCGCCGGCAAGGATTCGACGCAGGAGGAGTTCTTCCACACCGTCAACGAGTTCATGAGCGCGGGCAAGCGGCTGGTGATCGCATGCGATCGCTCGCCCAACGTGCTCGACGGTATCGAGCCGCGGTTGCTGAGCCGGCTCCAGTCGGGGCTGGTGGCGGACATCAAGGCGCCCGAGCCGGAGCTGCGCCGCGCGATCGTCGCGCGCAAGCTCGAGGACATGCCCGACGCGCGCGTGCCCGAGGAGGTACTGGAGCTGCTCACCGGCCGGATCACCGGCAGCGTGCGCGAGCTGGAAGGGGCGCTCAACCGCGTCGTCGCCTATGCCCAGCTGATCGGCCAGCCGATCACGCTCGACTTCGCGATCGAGACGCTGGGGGAGGCGCTCAACGGGCCGCAGCGGCGCATCACGATCGACGAGATCCAGAAGGCGGTCTCCACGCATTTCGACCTGAAGCCGGTCGACCTGCTCTCCGCGCGGCGTGCGGTGGCGGTGGCGCGGCCGCGGCAGATCGCGATGTACCTTGCCAAGCGGCTCACCACCCGCTCGCTGCCCGAGATCGGCCGCAAGTTCGGCAATCGCGACCATTCGACCGTGATCCACGCGGTCAAGCGCATCGAGGAGCTGCGCGCGAAGGACGCCGAGATCGACGCGGCGGTGAAAGCGCTGATGCGGACGCTGGAGCGATAGGACCTTAAATCCTCCCCGCGCCGGGGAGGATTTGGGATTGGCCGCAAGCGTCGGGAAGCGGCACGGCCGCCCGCCCGCTATCTCGTTCCGGACGATGCAATCGGAGGAACGAACGATGGTCGACAGGTTCAAGACGATCGACTCGCCGGTCGGCGAGCTGACCCTGGTCGCGAGCGACAAGGGGCTCGCGGCGATATTGTGGGAAGGGGACGATCCCGCGCGGGTGCCGCTCGGGACGATGGTCGAGGCGGCGGACGATCCGCTGCTGTGCGAGGCGGCGCGCCAGATCGACCGCTATTTCGCGGGCGAGCTCAGGGCGTTCGACCTGCCGCTCGATTTCCGCGGCACCGATTTCCAGAAGAGCGTGTGGGCGGCGCTGCTGACGATCCCGTTCGGCGAGACGCGCAGCTATGGCGAGATCGCCCGCCAGCTCGGCCGCCCGAGCGCTTCGCGGGCGGTGGGGGCTGCCAATGGGCGCAACCCGATCTCGATCGTCGCGCCGTGCCATCGCGTGATCGGGAGCAATGGAGCGCTCACCGGCTTTGCCGGCGGGTTGGAGGCGAAGGCGATGCTGCTGCGGTTGGAAGGGGGCGCGATTTGAGCGACTCTCCTTCCGGCAGCCGGGTCGGGATAGGCTTCACCGATCCTCTTTCGCGGCCACGCGGAAGAGGATCGCCGACATCAGCCACAGCACGGTAAAGAAGCCGCTGTACAACCATGCCCTGAGCGGGCCGTCCGGGATGCTCGCGGTCGACGGAGCGGTCGCGATGGCCAGGCCGAGCAATGCCTGCATGATCGCTATCCCGAACATGGTCCGCGCCATGCCGGCGGGTCGAAACCAGGCCGAAAAGCTGCCTACCGCTGCTGCCATGATCACCATGAAGAAACCGATGCCATTGCCGTCGTCGCGAACGATCGTGCTCCACACGAGCAGGACCGGTGCCACCAGCGCGATGGCCGCTCCGGCGCGGTAGGCCCGGCTTCCGCTTGCCCGTTCGGCAAGCTCGTAGAGAAGGCCCACTCCGCCAATGATGGTGCCGGCAACGAGGAAGCTGCCGATGTTCCAGTGCCATTCGTCGCTGATCTGCATCATCACCAGCGGCGTGAGCAGCAGAGCCAATGCCGCCGTCCAGCGCGCGATCCGCCAATAGTTCCAGACCCTCGCGCCGGACCGTTCGCTCGATCCCGTCATGGACTTGCCTCCTGTGGAAATTGCGCTCTTATCCTGGTGTGGATCCGGATGAGCGGCATGAGCCGGAGATGAGAAATGGCTGAAGAATGATGCTCGGTCGCCTTCGCTTCGGGGATTTCACCTTCGATCCCGCCGAGCGTTCGCTGACTCGCGGAGGCGAGCGGCTCGACCTGGGCGGCCGCTATCTCGATGCGCTCGGGCTATTGCTCCGCGAGCGGGGCAAGCTCGTCACCAAGAACCGGTTCATGGATGAGGTCTGGAACGGCGTGCCCGTGACCGACGAGGCGCTGACCCAATGCATCCGCGCGTTGCGCCGCGAGCTCGGCGACGATGCCGCGCGCCCGCGCTTCATCGAAACCGTGCCGAAATACGGCTATCGTTTCATTGCCGAGGCGCAATGGGCCGGTGTCGAGGGCACTGCACCGGCGAAACCGCGAGGCTTCGACCTGCATCAGGTCCTGCGGACTGCCGGGGCAGCCGGTCTCGGCGGCGCGTTGGCGGGGGTCGGCGGCGGGCTGCTCTATGGGTTTGCGGTGTCTCCGGCGTCGCCCGCGCAGGGAATGGGGGCGATCTCGGTGCTGCTGGTGCTGCTCGCGATCAACGTGCTGATCGGCCTCGTCGCCGGCCTGGGGGTGGGTGGCGGAATCGCGGTGGTGCGCCTGATGCCGAGCGACAGGTGGCAATGGAGCACCGCGGGAGGGATGGTCGGTGGCCTCGCGATCGGCGGGATCGCCAAGCTCCTCGGGCTCGACGCGTTCGCGCTGCTGTTCGGCGCGTCGCCCTCGGGAATGACCGGCCCGGCGGAAGGGGCTTTGCTCGGTGCGGCGCTCGGCTTTGCTACGTGGATTTCCGTCGACCGGCAGCTCGAGTTCGGCGGCAGCGCTGTAGTCGGCGGACTTGCCGGTGGAGCCGCGGGGCTGCTCGTGCCTCTGCTTGGCGGACATCTGCTGGGCGGCAGCCTCAATCTTCTGGCGCACGGATTTGCGGGGGCGCGCTTCCGGCTCGACGCGATCGGCGCGTTGCTGGGCGAGGAGGGTTTCGGCCGCGTGAGCGAGGCTTTGACGGCGACGATCGAAGGCGGATTGTTCGGCATCTGCGTGGCCAGTGCGCTGGCGCTTGGCCGATCACGCGGCCACGGTGACCGCGTAATCGAGTGACGCCATCGGATTACAAGTGGGTGAGGACGATCGCCGCTGCGCGGCGCCCCTCCACCGCCTTCGGCGGTCCCCCTCCCCGAGCAAGCTCGGGGAGGATTTTATAGCTCCAGTCCCATCGCGTCCTGCGCGGCTCTCAGCGTCGGTGCGGCGAGGGCGGCGGCTTTCTCCGCCCCCTTCGCCAGCACCGCCGACACCGCGGCGCGGTCGTCGAGCAGGCGGGTCAGCCGGTCGCGGATCGGGCTCAGCACCGATACCGCCAGGTCCGCCAGCGCCGGCTTGAACTGGCCGAAGCCCTGTCCCGCATATTCCTCGACCACCGACTGCGGCGTGCGGTCGGCGAGGGCGGCATAGATCGTCACGAGGTTGCGCGCCTCGGGGCGCTCGGCCAGCGCATCGAAGCTGTCGGGCAGCGGCTCGGGATCGGTCTTCGCCTTGCGGAACTTGGCCGCGATGTCGTCGTCCGAATCGACCAGGTGGACGCGCGACATCTCCGACGGGTTCGACTTGGACATCTTGGAGGTCGCGTCGCGCAGGCTCATGATGCGCGGCGCCTCCTTGCTCACCATCGGCTCAGGGAGCGGGAAGAGCTCGACCCCATAGTCGGTGTTGAACTTGGTGGCGATGTCGCGGGCGAGCTCGAGATGCTGCTTCTGGTCCTCGCCGACCGGGACGTGCGTGGTCTTGTAGAGCAGCACGTCGGCCGCCATCAGCACCGGATAATCGTACAGCCCGACGCTGGCGCCCTCACGATCCTTGCCCGCCTTGTCCTTGAACTGGGTCATGCGGTTGAGCCAGCCGACGCGCGCGACGTTGTTGAGCAGCCAGGTGAGCTCGCTGTGCGCCGGCACGCGCGCCTGGTTCCACAGGATCGAGCGTTCGGGATCGATGCCGGCGGCGATCATCGTCGCAGTCATCTCGATCGTGTTGGCGGTGAGCTCGCGCGGGTCGATCCACTGGGTGAGGCCGTGGAGGTCGGCGATGAAGTACATCGTCTCGCCGCCCTGGGCCGCCACCTCGTCCTGCATGCGCACCCACTGCTTCACCGCGCCCAGGTAATTGCCGAGGTGGAGATTGCCGGTGGGCTGGATGCCGGAAACGACGCGCATTGTGGTCCTCTAGGCTCGGCGGCGGGCCAGCGCCTTGAGGTCGCTGAGCCGGAACGCGCCGGTGATGAAGCAGGCGACCGCATAGGCCGCAACGCCCAGGCTGACCAGAGCGGTGAGGCCGGCGAGGCGAATCCAGAAGCCGCCGGTGAGATAGGGATCGAGCAGCCGCTCGGTGCCGAACAGCACCGCGCCCATCAGCACCGCGGCGACGGCGAGGCGGGGGATGCGGCGCCTGAGGCGCTGGTCGCTCTCGAAATGGCCGCGCTTGCGGAGCGTCCAGTAGAGCATCGCGACGTTGATGCTCGACGACACCGCGGTCGCGAGCGGCGGGCCGATATGGCCGATCAGCGGGATCAGCGCGAGGTTGAGCGCGATGTTCACGCCGATCGAGATGGTGGCGTAGCGGACCGGCGTCTTGGTGTCGTGGCGCGCGTAGAAGCCGGGAGTCAGCACCTTGACCAGCACATAGCTGGGAAGGCCGATCGAGAAGGCCGACAGTGCCCACCCGCACTTCATCGTATCCTCGGCGGTGAAGGCGCCATGTTGGAACAGGCCGCGGATGATCGGCTCGGCGGCGACGATGAAGGCGACGGTCGCCGGCAGCGTCAGGAACAGCGCCAGCTCGATGCCGCGGTTCTGCGTCTCCATCGCCTCGCCGTCCTTGCCGTTCGAGAGGAGGCGCGAGATCGTCGGGAGCAGGATGGTGCCGAGCCCGATGCCGATCAGGCCGAGCGGGAGCTGGTTCAGCCGGTCGGCGTAATAGATGTAGCTGATCGAGCCAGGATCGAGCAGCGCCCCGGCCAGCGCGGTCGAGATCACGAGATTGATCTGTGCGGCACCGGCACCGGCGGCGGCGGGGATGATCAGCCGGAACAGCGCGCGCACGTCGTCATCGATGCGCGGCACGGCGAGGCGGAGCTTCACTCCGGCGCGGCGGCACGCCCAGATCAGCCAGAGCAGCTGGAGCAGGCCGCCGACCGGCACGCTGATCGCCTGCACGCGCGCGGTCTCATAGGCATCGGCGCCGTGGAAGAACCACAGCCCCGCGACCATCGCGACGTTGAGCAGGATCGGCGCGGCGGCGTTGACCCAGAATTTGTCGAGCGAATTGAGGATGCCGCCGAGCAGCGACACCAGACTGATCAGCGCGAGATAGGGCAGGGTGATCCGCGACAGCGTGACGGCATAGGCGAACTGATCGGGCGTCGGGTTGTTGAACCCGCCCGACAGCAGCCAGGTGAGGGGCCAGGCTGCGGCGATCAATATGATCGTGAAGACCAGCAGGATCGGGAACAGCACCGCCAGCGCACGCTCGGCGAAGAGCAGGCCGGCGTTGAGCTCGCCGCCCTCGGCCACCTTCTTGTTGAACAGCGGGATGAAGGCGGAGGAGAAGGCGCCCTCCGCGAACAGCGCGCGGAACATGTTGGGCAGGCGGAAGGCGACCAGGAAGGCGTCGGACGCGAAGCCTGCACCGACGAAGGCCGCCTGGAGCGAATCGCGGACCAGAGCGAGGACGCGGCTGACGAGGGTCAGCCCGCCTATCGAACCGAGCGAACGTGCGAGATTCATGGTCTTAACTCTCCCCGTTCGCCCTGAGCTTGTCGAAGGGCCGTACTTCCTTCGACCGAAGAACGGTGCTTCGACAAGCTCAGCACGAACGGGGAGAGCGTCGGAACGAGGCTCAGGCCTGCCCGGCCGTCTCGCCCTGGGCGAGCTGCTCGGCCTGGGCCGCCTGCTGGAGGTAGAGCGCGCCGAAGTCGATCGGGTCGAGCATCAGCGGCGGGAAGCCGCCGTCGCGCACCGCTTCGGCGACGATGTGGCGCGCGAAGGGGAACAGGATGCGCGGCGCCTCGGCCAGCAGGAACGGCTGCATCTGATCGGCCGGCACGTTGCGCAGGCCGAACAGGCCCGCGTAGGAGAGGTCGACGACGAAGGCGACCTGGCCGTTCTCGGTCTCGGCGCGCGCCTCGATCTTGAGCATGACCTCGTAGACGTCCTCGCCGACCTGGGCCGAGCCGATGTTGAAGCTCACGTCGATCTTGGGCGCGCTCTGATTCTGGTAGATCGCCGGCGCGTTCGGATTCTCGAACGAGAGATCCTTGATATACTGCGACAGCACGCCCGCGACGGGGGCGGTGTCCGCACCATTGCCGAGCGTCTCGCCGATGCCGGCGTCCGTGCTCTCTTCGGCCATTTGTTACGTCCCTTCGTGGAAGATCGGCGCCGGCGGTCCGGCGCCTCGAAAAACAGGCGTGGCGACTAGCAGCCGCCGCGGGGCGAGACAATGGCACGGACCGTCCTATTTGAATGTCACGCAACGCTTGCCTATGTTGGGCGTTCGATGCTTTGGAGGCACGGTGCTTTTCTACGTCATTCTCCTCGCCATGGTCGCGGCGTTCCTTGCGCTCAGGCTCTATTCGGTCCTGGGCAAGCGCACGGGGCATGAGCAGACCCCGCTGAAGCCCGCCGAGGAGCGTCTGAGCGCGCCACCGGTCGCGCGTACGATCGACGTGACGCCCGAGCACCGCGAGGCGGCGCCGCGCACGATCGAGAGCGGTGCCGAGAGCGGCCTGCGCGCGGTGGTCTCGGCCGATCCCGGCTTCGACGTCGCCCAGTTCATCGAGGGCGCGAAGGGCGCTTATCGCATGATCCTGGAAGCCTATTGGAAGGGCGACCGCGAGACGCTCAAGTGGCTGTGCGAGGACGAGGTCCGCGCCGAGTTCGTGCACGCGATCGACGAGCGCGAGGCGAAGGGCGAGGTGCTCGACAACCGCCTGGTCAGCATTGAGCGCGCCGCGATCACCGAGGCGCAGGTCGAAGGCCGCACCGCGCGGATCACCGTGCGATTCGATGCGGACGTCGCCGCCGTCACCCGCGACAAGGACGGCGCGGTGATCGCCGGTTCGCTGACCGACGCGATCGAGACGCACGAGTCGTGGACGTTCACCCGTGTGCTCCGCAGCAGCGATCCCAACTGGAAGCTCGCTGACACCGATGAAGCCTGACCGCGGCTTGTCTGAGGCCGGGGGTTTCTTCTAGGACGTAGCTCAATTTCCCCTCTCCCATTGGGAGAGGGAGGGGCCCGCTCGGGCATAGCCCGAGTGGGAGGGTGAGGGTGACCACGCCGGCCGCAGTCACCCTCACCCTCCCGCCGCCTTCGGCGGCTCCTTCCCTCTCCCAAAGGGAGAGGGAATACGTGAGCGGGAGGGCGCATGTGCGTAGACTAGCTCTGTTCGGAGTCCTGGTGCTGCTCGGCGGCTGCGCGAGCGGAATCGTGCCGCCCGGTGAAGGCCCGGGCAGGGCGCCGCCAGCCGCGCCCGGCGATCATCTGCCCGTGCGCCAGCCCACGCCCTCGACTCCGATGGCGGCCCAACCGGCCGCGCCGGCGCCTGCCGATGCCGTGACCGCCGTGGCGGCCGGCGTCGTCGCCGGACCGGCGATCGCGACATTGCCGATCGCGCCCGACGGCGCCCAGCGCGCTCTGGCGGCGTTCCGCACCTCGTGCTCCGCGCTGACTCGGCGTGCCGATGCGTCGGGCCTCACCCGGCCGGAGGACTGGACCGCGGCCTGCCAGGCAGCGGCGAGCGTGCCCGACGGCGGCGCGCGCGACTTCTTCAGCCGCTATTTCGAGGCAGTGCAGATTGCCGACGGCAAGGCATTCGCCACCGGCTATTACGAGCCCGAGATCGCCGGGTCGCGCACCCGCCGCCCCGGCTATGAGGTGCCGATCTACGCCCGGCCCAAGGACATCATAGAGGTCGATCTCGGCCTCTTCTCCGACACGCTCAAGGGCAAGCGCATCCGCGGGCGCGTGGATGGGCAGAAGCTGGTGCCCTATTACGAACGCGCGGAGATCGATCGCGGCGCGCTCGCCGGGCGTGGGCTCGAGATCGCCTGGGCGGCCGATCCGGTCGAGCTGTTCTTCCTCCAGGTCCAGGGCTCGGGGCGGCTGCGTCTGCCCGACGGCGGGGTGATGCGGATCGGCTACGACGGCCAGAACGGGCGCGACTATACCGGCATCGGTGCGCTGATGCGGCAGCGGGGGCTGCTCGGGCCCGGCGAAGCGTCGATGCAGGGGATCATGGCCTGGCTGCGCGCCCACCCCGAGGAGGGACGCGCGATCATGGAGGAGAACAAGAGCTGGGTGTTCTTCCGCGAGCTCACCGGCCCGGGACCGCTCGGTGCGCTGGGTGTACCGGTGACGGCGCAGGTGAGCGTCGCCGCCGATCCCAAGTTCGTGCCGCTGGGTGCGCCCGTGTTCCTGTCGATGGACCGCGCCGACGCCAATGGCCTGTGGGTTGCGCAGGATACCGGCGGGGCGATCAAGGGCGCCAATCGGGTCGACACCTTCTGGGGCGCAGGGGCCGAGGCGCGCGCGATCGCCGGGGGCATGTCGGCGCGCGGCACCGCCTTCCTGCTGCTGCCGGTGGGCACGCTGGCGCGGCTCCAGGGAGGAGGCAGCAGTGGCGGAGCGCCGACTCAGCGCTGAGGAGGCGGCGCTGTGGCGGCGAGTGATGGCGAGCGTGCGGCCGCTCGGGCCGGTACCGCCGCTGCCGGTCGCCGACGCTCCGGAGCCGGTCAAGCGTAAGCCGGCTGCGGCGGCGGGCAAGCCGCCGGTGCAGGTGCCCGTGCCGAAGCCGAAGCCATCGGCGCCCGGGACCACGCTCGACGCGAGCTGGGACCGGAAGCTGGCGCGAGGACTCGTCTCGCCCGATCGGACGGTCGACCTCCACGGCCATGGCCTCAACTCGGCCTATCTGCTGCTCGACCAGTCGCTCGACCGCGCGATCGCGGCGGGCGAGCGGTTGATCCTGCTCGTCACCGGCAAGCCGCCGCGGCCGGATTCCGAGCGGCCGCACGCGCGCGGCGCGATCCGTGCAGCGGTGGGCGACTGGCTCGCCGCCTCGCGCCATGCCGATCGCATCGCGGCGGTTCGCGGCGCGCATCCGCGGCACGGCGGGGCCGGCGCACTTTACATAGTGTTACGAAAGTCACGGCAAGTTTCTTAACCCTTCACCGCCATCATCGCCGCATGGGGACAGGGCGCAGAGCGCTCGACAGTGTAGGGCGAGCGTTACACGAGACGATGGAGAATTTCTCGCTCAAGAGCCGGGCGATCGCCTTTGCGATGTGCGCGGGCGCGGTGGTGTTCATCCTCGCGCTGATCGCCACGTCGGGCGGGCGAGCCGATCAGGAAAGCGCCGGCCGGGCGCTGGTCCCGGCGATCGTCTGCGCCGTGATGTGCTGGGCCTATGCCGAACGGACGGTGAGCGTCACCGCCGCGGCGATCGACGCCGCGATCGCGCGACTTGCCAGAGCGGGCAACGGCGATCTCGAAAGTGAAATCCCCGAAGAGGTGAGCGAGCATGTGCCGGCGCTGGCCGCCGCGATGGACGGGCTGTTCCGCCAGTTCCACAGCCAGATCGAGAACGTCCAGCAACTGGCGATGTTCGATCCGGTCACCGGTCTCGCCAATCGCACCAATTTCCGCCGGAGCGCCGAACATATCCTTGCCGGGCTCGAGCCGGGGGCGAGGGCGGCGATCTTCTTCATCGATCTCGACCGCTTCAAGGGCGTCAACGACACGCTCGGCCATGCCACCGGCGACCAGTTGCTGGCGATGGTCGCCAACCGCCTGCGCGCCGTGGCCGAGCGGTTCGCGCCGCGCAACACGGCGCTGACGCCGCTGATCGGCCGCCTTGCCGGCGACGAGTTCACGATGTTCTTCCCGGCGCTCGCCAACGCCGGCGACGCCGACCGGATCGGGCGCGGCATCCTGTTCGCGCTGAGCGAACCGTTCGGCCTCGGCGACCAGGAAATCACGGTCGGCGCGTCGATCGGCATCGCGATGCGGCCGGATCACGGCACCACGCTCGCCGAGTTGATGCGTTCGGCCGACGCCGCCATGTATCATGCCAAGGGCTCGGGCCGCGGCCGTGCCGAGCATTTCACCGAGAGTCTCGCCAGCGAGATCGCCGATCGGGCGAAGCTCGAGGCCGACCTGCGCGATGCGATCGAGCGCAGCCAGTTCGCGTTGGTGTTCCAGCCCCAGATCGCGATGGGCGAGGGGCGGATCGTCGCCGCCGAGGCGTTGCTGCGCTGGCGCCATCCGTCGGGCGAGCTGCGGCTGCCGGGCAGCTTCCTGCGCCGCGCCGAGGAGACCGGGCTGATCGTCGAGATCGGCGAATGGGTGGTGGGCAGCGTCGCCGACACCATCGCCCGCTGGGGCGCGATCGGCATCGATGCGCGGCTGGCGGTCAACATCAGCGCACGGGAGCTCGACAACGCCACCTTCTTCCGCCGCCTGCGCGATGCGATGCGCGTGGCCAGGGCACCGGCCGGGCTGCTCGAGATCGAGCTGACCGAGACGCTGGCGATGCATTGCTCCGACGACGTGATCGACGCGATCAAGGCGCTGCGTGCCGATGGCGCGACGGTGGCGGTCGACGATTTCGGCACCGGCTATTCCAATCTGCCGCGGCTGCGCGACCTCCCGATCGACCGGGTCAAGCTCGACCGCAGCCTGACCGAGCAGGTCGCGCATCAGGCGAGCGCCCGAGCCATCGCCCAGGCGGTGATCAGCCTGGTCCATGGGCTCGGCTATGAAGTGGTCGCCGAGGGGATCGAGGACGATGCCCAGGCCAACGTGCTGCGCGTGCTCGGCTGCGACGTGATCCAGGGCTATGTGGTCGCGCCGCCGATGGACGAGGCGGCCTTCCTCGCCTGGGTTCAGGGCGACGACAGCGCCCGCTGGAGAATGTCGGCGTAGACCGCCGAGAGCGCGCGGAGGTCGGCGAGCGCGACCGCTTCGTCGAGCTTGTGCATCGTCGCGTTGACGAGGCCGAACTCGACCGTCGGGCATAGTTTCGAAAGGAAGCGTGCGTCGGAGGTGCCGCCGGTGGTGCTGAGTTCGGGCCGCACGCCCAGCTGCGCCTCGATCGCGTCGGAAACCATCGTCGAGAAGGCGCCCGGCTGCGTCAGGAACGCCTCGCCCGAGATCATCGCCCGCACGTCGGCCTCCGGTGCGTGGGAGTGGACGATGCTGCGGACCAGCTCGACCAGATCTTGCCCCCGCTGCTGGTCGTTGAAGCGGATGCTGAGCCGGGCCGAGGCGGCGCCGGGGATGACGTTGGTCGCGGGATTGCCGACGGCGAGGTCGGTCGGCTCGATGTTTGACGGCTGGAACCATTCGCTGCCGTGGTCGAGCACCACCGCGTCGATCTCCGCCAGTGCGGTGACCAGCTTCGGGATCGGATTGTCGGCGAGATGGGGATAGGCGACATGGCCCTGCCGCCCCGGCACGTCGATCCAGATGTTGACCGAGCCGCGCCGGCCGATCTTGACCGTGTCGCCGAGGCGCTGGGCGGACGTAGGCTCGCCGACCAGGCAGAGGTCGGGCGTCAGGCCGCGCTCGGCCATGCGATCGATCAGCGCGCGGGTGCCGTGGAGGGCGGGGCCTTCCTCATCGCCGGTGATGATCAGGCTGACGGTGCCCTCGGCCGGCGCGGCGGCGACAGCGGCGACGAAGGCGGCGACGGCGCCCTTCATGTCGACCGCCCCGCGTCCGTAGAGCAGGTCGCCGCGGATCGCGCCCTCGAACGGGCCGCTGGTCCAGCCTTCGCCCGGCGGTACGACGTCGACATGGCCGGCGAAGGCGAAATGCCGTCCGCCGGAGCCGCGCACCGCGAGCAGATTCTCGACTTCGCCGCCCGCCACGAATCGCTCGACCGCGAAGCCGAGCGGCACCAGCGCCGCCTCCAGCGCGTCGAACACCGGACCCCGCGCCGGCGTCACGCTTTCGCACTCGATCAGCGCCTTCGCCAGCGCTACGACATCCACCGCATCTCTCGTCATCGGAGGCGGCATTGCCCAAGCTCGATCTCGACGCAATCCCGCAGACCAATCGCACCGGCTATCCGGCGCCGTTCGACCGGCCGGTGCAGGGGCGCTGGTATCGCCGGCTCTCGCCCGCATCGGGGCTGACCAGATTCGGCGTCAGCCACGTCACGCTGAAGCCGGGCGCCTGGTCGTCGCAGCGCCACTGGCACGTCGGAGAGGACGAGTTCCTGGTGATGCTGGCGGGCGAGGCGGTGCTGGTCGACGATAGCGGCGAGACGATGCTGCGGCCCGGAGATTGCGCGTCGTTTCCGGCCGGCGAGCCGAACGGTCATCATCTGCAGAACCGCAGCGATGCGGATTGCGTGTTCGTGGTGGTCGGCGCCGGCGACGATATCGGCGGTGACTATCCGGATATCGACATGCGGTTCACGCCGGAAGGCTATGTCCACAAGGACGGGACGCCGTATCCGGCGGAGCGGATCAAGTGATCACGCCGGCGTCTGCTCGAACTGCTCGAGCACCCATTCCTCCTCCTGCGCTGCGGCGATCCAGTCCTGCATGAAGGGGTGCTGGAGCACCGCGTTCATGTACGCCGGAGCGAAGCGCGCGACGGGCAGCGAATAGGTGACGAGCCGCGTCACCACCGGCGCGAACATGATGTCGGCGGCGCCGAACTCACCGAACAGGAACTGGCCGTCTCCGCCGAAGCGGGCGCGCGCCTGTGCCCACAACTCCATGATCCGCTGCAGATCGGCGAGCACGTCGTCGTCGGGCTGCTGCGCGGGATAGACCTGGCGGATGTTCATGCTGTGCTTGCGGCGCAGCGCCGCGAAGCTCGAGTGCATTTCCGCCGCCATCGACCGCGCCATCGCGCGTGCCGCCGGATCGGTCGGCCAGAATTTGTCGCCGCCCGACGCCTCGTTCAGATATTCGACGATGGCGAGGCTGTCCCACACCACCACATCGCCGTCCCATAGGATCGGCACCTTGCCGGACGACGGCGCGAACTCGTCGCCCTCGCGCCGCTTCTCCCACGCATCGTCGTAGAGGGGGACCACCATCTCCTCGAACGGCAGGCCGGATTGCTTGCAGGCGAGCCAGCCGCGCAGCGACCAGGACGAATAGGCCTTGTTGCCGATGATGAGCTTCATGGGTGCGTCCTAGCCGCGATCGTCCGGCCGAGTCGAGGGTGACGAGGCCGCTTGCCAAGCCTCCGCGACAAAGGCAGCATCGGGGCGGGGCAAAGATGTGACTCAGGGGGAATGGGGGATGCGACGTCGGCTTGCCGGCCTGGTTTTGGCCGCGGGTTTCATGTGCGCGAGCGCGATCGGGGCGGAATCGCCGCCGAAGCCGCAGCCGCTCGATGTCGCGGCGTTCGCGGAAGTGCCGGCGCTCGAGGGCCCCGAGCTGTCGCCGAACGGCAAGATGCTGGCAGCCAAGATCGCGGTTCAGGGCACGCAATATTTCACGATCCTGCCGCTCGACGGCGGCAAGCCGCGCTATGTCGCGCTCGGCGACAACGACTTCAACTGGTGGCGATGGGTCAACGACGACTGGCTGATCCTTGGCGTCGGCCAGCAGGTGCCGGTCGAGGGCGATGACTGGTACGTCCGGCGCGCCGTCAGCGTCAGCGCCGTCGACGGCAAGCTGGTCCGGCTTGCCACCCGCGACGCGGGGCAGAATGCCGACGACGTCCTCTGGGTGGCGAATGACGGCAGCCCGCGCATCCTGATGGCGTCGCAGACGTCGATCTACACCAACGACCCGGGCTTCTGGCCCGGCGTCGACGAAATCAACGTGAGCAATGGTCGGCGCAAGTCCGTGCTCGCGGGGCGCAGCGGTGTGTTCAACTGGTATGCCGATGGCGCCGGCACGATCCGGCTGGGAATCGGTCGGTCCGACGACGGCCGTTCGCGGCGCGTGCTCTACCGGCCCGATGCGCACAGCTCCTTCCGGACGATCGACAAGGCCGGGAGGGGAGACGACGACCTGCTCGTCCCGTCGCTGTTCCTGAAGGATCCGAACAAGGCGGTAATGATCTCGGATGACGATGAGGGTTATTCGGCCCTGTACGAGCTCGACCTCCAAACGCTCGAGCGGGGCAAGCAGCTCGTCTCGTCCAAGGGCTATGACCTCGGCGGGCTCATCACCGATCAGGATGGCTTCAGCTATATCGGCTATTATGTGAACGAGGACCGGCCGGGAATCCGCTGGACCGATCCGGCGTTGGAAGCGCTGGAGAAGACGGTGGCCTCGAAGATCAAGGGGGGCTCGCCACGAATCGTCTCGCTGAGCCGCGACCGTTCGGTCGCCATCGTTCATGTCGGAAGCGCCGACGCGCCGGGTGCCTATTTCATCTATCGGGCAGCCGAGGACACGATGGACCTGCTCCAGCTGAACAACAGCGCGATCCGGATGAAGCACATGCATCCGGTACGCACGATCCGCTACAAGGCGCGGGATGGGCTGGAGATCGCGGCGGTGCTGACGCTGCCCAAGGGGAAGAGCGCGAACCTGCCGCTGATCGTCATGCCCCACGGCGGCCCCCGCGCGCGCGACAGCGAGGAATGGGACTGGTGGGCGCAGTTCCTCGCCGACCGCGGCTATGCCGTGATCCAGCCCAACTACCGCGGATCGACCGGCTACGGCACGTCGTTCATGAGGAAGGGCGAGGGCCAATGGGGCCTGGCGATGCAGGACGACCTCAACGACGCCGTCACCGCGCTGGCGGCGCAGGGGATCGCCGACCCCAAGCGCGTGTGCATGGTCGGCGCCTCCTATGGCGGCTATGCGGCGCTGCGTGCGGCGGAGCGCGACGGCAAGCTCTACCGCTGCGCGGTGTCCTATGCCGGCGTGTCGGACCTCACGCGCTGGATGCGGCAGGACAGCAACAGCCTCTGGTCCGGCGCGAAGCGGGACTGGGTACGCACGCAGGCGCCGGACCTCAAGGGCGTGTCGCCGGTCAATGATCCGGAGGGCTTCTCGATTCCGGTGCTGATCGTGCACGGGAAGAAGGACCAGACCGTCCCGGTGGTCCACTCGCGCGTCATGGCGCAGAAGCTCAAGGCCGCGGGCAAGGACGCGATCTACATCGAGCAGCCGCTCGCCGACCACCATTTCACGCGAAGCGAGGATCGGCTGGAGTTTCTGAAGGCGCTGGAGAGCTTTCTGGCCAAGCACAATCCGGCATAGTGGAAGGCTATCTGATCGGCGTGACCTGCACGTAGACCACCTGCCACCGCCCATCGATGCGGCGGAAGGTGTCGGCGTAGCGGAAACGTTCCTCGAACGGCTTGCCGCTCTCGGTGCCGCGGATGATGCCTTCGCCGCCGACGATGCCGGCGTCGGCGCCGAGCGGCACGTACATCGGGTCGCGGATCACGAACGGCTCGAAGGTGACGTTCGGATCGGTGAAGCCGGCGATGAACTCGTTGCGGTCGGTGAACTTGCCCGAGCCGCGCACGAACTTGAAATCTCTGGCGAGGAAGCGGTCGAGCGCAGCCTTGTCCCTGTGGAGCTGGGCGTCGTCGAACGCCCGGGATGCTGCCTTGATCTCGGCCTCGGTGTCTCCGGCCGCCAGTGCCGGTGCGCCGGCGGCGAGCGCCAGCGCGAACATGAGCTTCAGCATTGCCCTCTCCCTGTCTAGCTGACCGCTTCTAGCACGGCGGCGCGCAGCTCGGCGATGCCCAGGCCCTTCTCGCTCGAGGTGGCGATGATCTCGGGGTGCGCGGCCGGGCGCTTGCGCGCCTCCTCGGCGGTGCGCGCGGCGACGGCGGCGAGTTCGCTCGCCTTGATCTTGTCGGCCTTGGTGAGGACGAGGCGATAGCTGACTGCGGCGGCATCGAGCATGTCCATCACCTCGCGGTCGACCGGCTTGATGCCGTGGCGCGAGTCGATCAGCACCAGCGCGCGTTTCAACGTGCTGCGGCCGCGCAGGAAGTCGTTGACCAGGAATCGCCATTTCTTGACGATATCCTTCGGTGCCTCGGCAAAGCCGTAGCCGGGCATGTCGACCAGCCGAAAGCGCAGCGGCTCCCCGACGTCGAAGAAGTTGAGCTCCTGCGTCCGCCCGGGCGTGTTCGAGGTGCGGGCAAGCCCGCTCCGGTTGGTGAGCGCGTTGAGCAGCGACGACTTGCCGACGTTCGAGCGGCCGGCGAAGGCGACCTCGGGAACGTCGGCCTCCGGCAGATGCTGGAGCGCCGGCGCCGATTTGAGGAACGCGACCGGACCGGCGAAGGTCTTGCGCGCAGCTTCGATGAGGTCGGCGTCGAACTCCTCAGCCATGATGTTCCGCGACCGTCACTTCGCCGGTGCCGTCTTGAGCTGCGGGTGCTGGCGGTAGAGCACCCATTGCTGCAGCATCGTCAGGCAGTTGGACGTGATCCAGTAGACCTGCAGCCCGACCGCGAACGGCGCCATCAGGAACATCATCATCCACGGCATGATCGCGAACACCTGCTTCTGCACCTCGTCCATCGGCGCCGGGTTGAGCTTGAACTGGAAGTACATCGAGATGCCGAGCAGGATCGGCACCACGCCGATCGCCAGGAAGTGCGGCGGGGTGAAGGCGAGCAGGCCGAACAGGTTGACCGGCGTCAGCGGATCGGGCGCCGACAGGTCCTTGATCCAGGCGACGAACGGCTGGTGCCGCATCTCGATCGTCAGGATCAGCACCTTGTAGAGCGCGAACATGATTGGGATCTGGAGGAGCGTCGGGGCGCAGCCGGCCAGCGGATTCACCTTCTCGTCGCGGTAGAGCTTCATCATCTCCTGCTGGAGGCGCGGCTTGTCGTCCTTGTGACGCTCCTGCAGCGCCTTCATCTTCGGCTGGATCGCGCGCATCGACGCCATCGAGGCGAACTGGCGTTGCGCGATGGGGAACAGCAGCGCGCGGATGGTGAGGGTCAAGAGGATGATCGCGACGCCGAAGTTGCCGACGGCGCGGAACAGCCAGTCGAGATAGTAGAACATCGGCTTCTCGATCACCGCGAACCAGCCCCAGTCGATCGCGCGGTCGAACTGGACGATGCCGGACTGCTCATAGGCCTCCAGCGTCTTCACCTCCTTGGCGCCGGCGAAGAAGCGCGAGGTCTGGGTGATCGCCTTGCCGGGCGCGACATCGGCCGAATCGCGCACCGCGAAATCGGCCTGGTAGCCGCCGTTCGGCGCCGAGCGGAGCTGGATGTCGACTGGCGTCTTCTGGTCGGGCACCAGCGCCGCCAGCCAATAATGATCGGTGAAGCCGGCCCAGCCGCCGGTGGTGGTGTATTGCGACGGCGCCTTGTCGACCTCCTTCCAGTCGACATAGTCGGCGCTGCCGTTCCGCACCGCCATCGGGCCGACGTGCGCGACCCACTGATCGACGTCGGCCGAACGCGAGCTGCGGCTGAGATAGCCGTAGGGCGCGACGGCGATCGTGCCGGCGCCGCCGTTCAGCACCGACTGCTTGGCGGTGAACATATATTGGTCGTCGACGGCGAGCTCGATGCGGAAGCGCTGGCCCTGGCCGTTGTCGGCCTCCAGCGTCACCGGCTTGCCCGGCGCGAGCAGGTCGCCCGAGGCGCGCCATACGGTATTGGCGTCGGGCACCTTGAGGCCGGCGCTGCCGCGCCAGCCGAAACCGGCGAAATAGGCCCCCTGCGCGCCGGAGGGGGAGAGGAGGCGGATCGGCGGTGAGTTCTTGGCGATCGTCTCCTTGTAGGTCTTGAGCACCAGATCGTCGAAGCGCGCGCCCTTGAGGTTGATCGAGCCGCTGAGCGTCGGGGTGTCGATCCGCACGCGTGGCGCCTCGCGCAGCACCGTCTGGCGGTCGCGCAGCGTCGTCGCGCTGTCGGCGGCCGGGGTGGCGCCGGGCTGGGTCACCACCTTGGTCTTGCCGCCCTCGATCTTGGTGACCGGGGGATTGCTGGGGAAGAAGCGGCTCGTGACCCACGGCCAGGCGAACAGCAGCAGCGCCGCGATCACCGCGAACAGGACGAAATTCTTCTGGTCTTCCTTCACGTCAGTCCCCGAAAAAACCTAGTTCACGGCACCGGATCGTAGCCGTGCCCGCCCCACGGATGGCAGCGCGCGATGCGCCGTGCGGCCAGCCAGCCGCCTTTCACAGCGCCATAGCGGCGAAGCGCCTCGATTGCATAGGCCGAACAGCTCGGCTGGTAACGGCACGACGGCGGCAAAATCAGCGAGGGGCCCAGCTGCCAGGCGCGTGCGATGAGGATGAGGAGGCGGGCGATCATGCCGACCTTCTCCCGTCACCCCGGCCTTGTGCCGGGGTCCACCGTGCCGCCGGTGCAGGGCGGGAGGCGAGAGCGATGTGCTCGCCGCACGGTGGATGCCGGAACAAGTCCGGCATGACGAAGATGTGAATCATACCCGCCGCACCTTGGTCAGCGCCTTGGCGAGCTCGGCCTTGAGCGCGTCGAAGTCGCGTTCGATGCCGGACGGGCGGCCGATCAGGACATGATCCGCCCCAGGCAGGCCGCTGTCCGGCAGCACCGCGCGCGCAAGTTCGCGGAAGCGGCGCTTCATGCGGTTGCGCGCCACCGCATTGCCGACCTTCTTCGACACGGTGATGCCGACGCGAATCGCCGGATCGCCGTCGGCGCGGTCGCGCACGAGCAGGACGAAGCCGGGCATGGGGGCCCGGCGTCCGCCGTTAGCAGCGAGATAGTCCGCCCGGCGCGTCATCCGCGCCAGCGTGCCGGCGCTTACGCCGACAGCGTCTTGCGGCCGCGGGCGCGACGGGCGCGGATCACCTTGCGGCCGCCCGGAGTCGCCATCCGCGCGCGGAAGCCGTGCCGGCGCGCACGCACCAGATTGCTCGGCTGAAAGGTCCGCTTCATCGGTCATTCCCTGGTATCTAGAATTAAAAAGGCCGCCACAGGGGACGGCCCGAACGAACGGCGCCTTATCGGGGGTGAGAGCCAAAGTCAACGGATGTGACCGCCGTGTTGCACGGGCAGGCATGTGGCGACGGTGTATCGTCGATACAAGACACCGGAACCGCGATCGTTGCGCAGGCGTTCGCATATGCATGGATGAGCCCGAGCTCGATATCCCTGCGGTGCGCCGCAGCCAGATTTCGTGGAAGGCGCTGCTGGACCGCGAGGGCTGCCTCCAACTCCCCGCCGCGCACGACGCGCTCACGGCCAAGCTGATCGAGCGGGCCGGCTTTCCCGCCTATCAGGTCGGCGGTTTCGCGCTGGTCGGCACCCGCTACGGCCGGCCCGACGTCGACCTCGAGCATTTCGGCGAGAAGAACCGCGCGGTGCAGGACATCATCGACGGCTGCGCGTTGCCGGTGCTGGTCGATTGCGACGACGGCTATGGCGACGCCAAGAACGTGACGCGCACCGTGCGCGGCTATGAGGCGCTAGGCGCCGCGGCGCTGTTCATCGAGGACCAGACCGCGCCCAAGCGCTGCGGCCATATGGCAGGCAAGACGGTTGTGCCGGTCGAGCAGATGGTCGGCAAGATCCGCGCTGCCGTGGCCGCGCGGCAGGAGCGGGACACCTTCATCCTCGCCCGCACCGACGCGATCGAGCCGGAGGGCGTCGACAGCGCCTTGCGGCGGGCCGATGCCTATCTCCAGGCGGGGGCTGACGGCGTCTATGTCGAGGGGCCGCGCAACCGTGCCGAGCTGGAGCAGATCGGACGCGCACTGGGCGGCGTGCCGCTCGCCACCAGCGTGCTCGAGCGCGGCGGGGTGACGCCGTGGCTGTCGCCGGGCGAGTTCAAGGCATTGGGGTACAGCATGATCCTCTACCCGACGACCTTGCTGTTCCGCCTGGTGCGCGCGATCGAGCGCGGTCTCGACGACCTGCGCGCCGGGCGGCCGCTGGACGAGGCCGACAGCATCGACTTCGCGCGGTTCGAGGACCTGGCCGACCTCGAGGAATGGGGTGCGATCGAGGATCGCTACACGCCGAAGCAGGGCTGATCACGGTCTGTTCCCAAGCACGGGAAAGCCGCTATGAGTGCATCCGGGGCAGGGGGAAGCATTCATGGTCGCGAGCGTCTCGACGGTGGCGTATCTCGGGCTGGAGGCGCGGAGCGTCGAGGTGCAGTGCACGCTCGTCGCCGGGCTGCCGGCGTTCGTGGTGGTGGGCCTGCCCGACAAGGCGGTGGCGGAGAGCCGCGAACGGGTGCGCGGCGCGATCGCGGCGCTGGGGCTGTCGCTGCCGCCGAAGCGGATCACGGTGAACCTGTCGCCGGCCGATCTTCCCAAAGAGGGGTCGCATTTCGACCTGCCGATCGCGCTGGCGCTACTCGCGGCGATGGGCGTGGTCGATGCGGAGGCGCTGGCCGATCATGTCTGCGTTGGCGAGCTCGGGCTCGACGGGCGGATCACCGCCTCGCCGGGCGTGCTGCTGGCGGCGCTCCATGCGAGCACGGAAGGAAAGGGGCTGATCTGCCCCGCCGCGCAGGGCTCCGAGGCGGCCTGGGCGGGATCGGTCGGGGTGCTCGCCGCCGCTGACCTGATCGGCCTGCTCAACCACCTGAAGGGGCAGCAGCTGCTCTCCCCGCCGGCGCCCGGAGAGATCGAGGAGCCGGGTCTCGGCCCGGACCTCCGTCAGGTGAAGGGGCAGGAGACCGCCAAGCGCGCGCTGGAGATCGCCGCGGCCGGTGGGCACAATCTGCTGATGGTCGGTCCGCCTGGCGCGGGCAAGTCGCTGATGGCGTCGTGCCTGCCGGGCATCCTGCCGCCGCTCGATGCAGCCGAGGCGCTGGAGGCGTCGATGGTGCAGTCGGTGGCGGGGACGCTGACCGGCGGCCGGCTTACGCGCGCGCGGCCGTTCCGCGCGCCGCATCATTCGGCATCGATGGCGGCGCTGACCGGTGGCGGGCTCAGGGTCAAGCCGGGCGAGGTGAGCCTGGCGCATCTCGGCGTGCTGTTCCTCGACGAGCTGCCCGAGTTCCAGCGCGCGGTGCTCGATTCGCTGCGGCAGCCGCTGGAGACGGGCACCGTCAGCGTCGCGCGGGCGAACGCGCATGTCACCTTTCCGGCGCGGGTGCAGCTGATCGCGGCGATGAACCCGTGCCGCTGCGGCCATCTCGGGGATCCGGCGCTGGCCTGCGCACGGGCGCCGAGGTGCGCGGCCGACTATCAAGCGAAGGTGTCGGGTCCGCTGCTCGACCGCATCGACCTTCATGTCGAGGTGGCGGCGGTGAGCGCCGCCGATCTCGTCCTGCCGCCGCCGGCCGAAGGCTCGGCGGAGGTGGCCGCGCGTGTCGCCGAAGCGCGGTCGGTGCAGGGCGAACGCTATCGCGGCGAGGCGATCCGCACCAATGCCGAAGCCGAGGGCAAATTGCTCGAGGCCCATGCGACGCCCGACGAACCCGGCCGCCAGCTGCTCGCCCAGGCGGCCGCGGCCATGCGGCTGTCGGCGCGAGGCTATACCCGCGTGCTCCGCGTCGCCCGCACCATCGCCGACCTCGCGGGAGCGGAGACGATCGGGCGGATCCATGTCGCCGAGGCGCTCAGCTATCGCCGGCAGGCGCCGCGCAGCTGAACCTCCGGCGCCTCCCCGCGTTTGAGCGAACGAAACGGGAGAGGAACGATGGCGACGGTTCCCGAGGCGACCGACCAGCGCCAGGTGCTGCTGCGCTACACCAACGGTGCGATCGCGCTCCACTGGCTGACGGTGGTGCTGGTGCTGGCGCAGATCTATGTCGGCTTCACCTTCGCCGACATGCCGCGCGGTCCGGCGCGGGGCGAATGGTTCACCTGGCACAAGACCATCGGCGCGACGATCCTGGTGCTGAGCCTGGTCCGCCTGGCCTGGCGCCTTGCCCACAAGCCGCCGCCCTTTCCAGAAAGCCTGCCGCGCTGGGAGCGGATCGCGGCCGTGTGGAACCACCGGATCTTCTATGTCCTGCTGATCGCGCTGCCGCTGACCGGCCTTGCCACCATCTCGGCGGGCGAATCGGGCGTGACGAAGCTTGCGGGCGGCATCCCGCTGCCGCTCATCCCCGGATTGCCCGAGGCGGCCGGCGACACCTTCGGCAGCGTGCACGAGGTGCTGGTGTTCACCACCATCGCGCTGGTCGTCCTCCACCTCGCCGCCGCGCTCAAGCATCAGTTCGTCGATCGGGCGCGGGTGGCGGGCCGGATGCCGCCGTTCCAGGCACCCGGCGGCGAACGGGCCGAAGTTCCGGATCGGTGACCGGCGAATAGCGACGGACCGAGTCTCGCTTCGTCGCATCTGTCTTTTTCCTGCCATCTAGTCCCGCTAGCGCACTGCGAACCAGTCGCAAGAAGCGACGGAGAGCAAAGGGGTGAGAAGGATGTCACATGTGCGCCATGCCTGTCCCCCGTACCCGTTCCGCCGCTTTCCTGGTCGTTGAGGCCGCGCGCTGCTGGCGCGCCGTCCGCGATGCCTGTGCGCCTGTCCAACCGGCGCTCTTCGCGCGGCTCCAGCCGTTCGGGCTGGGCATCCTCGCGCCGGTGTTCGACAGCCTGATGGCGCTGTTCGAGGCGCGGTTCGGACGGCGGTTCCGTACCGGCGACGCCGGGACGTCGAACCTGAGCGAGGATGAGGTTCAGCTGATCGAGCTGCTCGCCGGCGAGGTGCCGGTCGATATCGGCGATGCCGCCGCGTCCGCGCCGATCCATGTCGCGCTACGGTCCACCCGGATCATGCTCGCGCTGGCCGAGGCCGATCCGGAGGCGCACGAGCGTCCGATCTTCTTCACCGTATCGGAAACCCAGACAACCCGCCCCGACGTCGTGGCGGTGGGGACGCCGATCACCGGCTCATAGGGTTCAGCGGAACAGCGACAGCGGGATGGCGTCGGCCATCGCCTTGTATCCTGCAGGACCCGGGTGGAGATGGTCGCCCGAATCATAGGCGGGCAGCATCCGGGTGGGTTTGCCGGGATCGCGCAGGACGGCGTCGAAGTCGATCACCGCGTCGAAGTTGCCGGGCGCGCGGATCCAGGCGTTGATCGCCTGGCGGTCCGCCTCGTTGGCGGCGTCGGGGTGGTAATAGTCCGATCCGCCATAGGGAGTGATCGTCGCGCCGATCGCCTTGATGCCGTGGGCGCGTGCGCGGGCGACGATCTGGCGATAGGCGCCGATCAGCTGGCGGACGAGGTCGGCGTGCGCCTCTGCGCTGACGGGCGCGTCGCGGGTGAGCGTGCCGAGATCGTTCACACCCTCCAGCACGATCAAGTAGCGCACGCCGCTCATCGCCAGCACGTCGCGGTCGAAGCGGGCGAGGGCGTTGGGGCCGAGCCCATCGAGCAGCAGCCGGTTGCCGCCGATGCCGTGGTTGAGCACCGAGACCATGCGGGTTCTCGGGTCCGCCTGGAGCCGCTCGGCGAGGCGATCGGGCCAGCGCTCGTCACGGTTGTCGCGGACGCCGTGCCCGTCGGTGATCGAATCGCCGAGCGTCACGATCGCGCGGCCCGTGCCGCGGACGTCGATCGCGGCGAGCTGATACCAGTGGGTGACGGTCTTCGCGCGCGGCAGGTCCGGGTCGCTCACATGGTTGCCGCGAACCAGATAGGAGGTGGCGCGCGAGCCCGGGTGGCTGGTCTGGCGTGCGGGCGCGGCCGGCAGGTGGATCGAGACCGCCAGGCTCGACAGCGGCGGTACGTCGATGGCGACGGGGTCGGACCAATAGGCTGCACCCGCCGGGATCGTGACGTGCGGCGCGCCGTCGAAGGTTAGCGCCTGCCCGCGCCCGATCCGCGCGCTGCCCGCCGTGCCGAGCGCGACATGCGCGGCGTCGACCACCAGCGGCTCGGTGCCGAAGGCGTTGGAGAGCAGCACGCGCACCGATCGGCCGCCGGTGCTGAGGCGGACGACCTGGCGCAGCGTCGCGTCGGTAAGGTCGGCATCGGGCAGCGCGTTGCGTTCCTCCGGGACCTGCTGCGATGCGGCCCAGCTTCCGAGCCACGAGGACGGCGCTTCCGCCGGCGCGGCGCCGGTCCACAGCATCGCGATGCCGGCGAGCGCCGCCAGCCATGTCGAGCGCAGTCGCGTCATGTCGTCGGTTCCTCCACGGGCGCGAACTTGGTGACCGGGGCGTAGCTGGGGTTGATCGCGTGCACGACCGCGAGCGCGAGCAGATAGGCGATGCCGCAGAACAGGAAGATCGGCGTGTAGCTGCCGACCGTCTGCAGCACCCAGCCGGCATAGGTCGACATCAGCATCCCGCCCGCCGCGCCGGCGAAGCCGCCGAGCCCGACGATCGAGCCCTGCGCCCAGCGCGGGTAGAGGTCGGACGGCATCGAGAACAGGTTGGACGAGAAGCCCTGGTGCCCGGCGCAGGCGAGCCCGATCAGCAGCACCGCGATCCAGGCGCTCGGCGCATAGGCGGCGAAGGCGACCGGCACGACGATGAGCGCGCAGCCGAGCATCGCCAGCTTGCGCGCGCGGTTGGCGCTGACGCCCCGCGCCAGCATCCGCGACGACGCCCAGCCGCCGAGGATCGAACCGATGTCGGCGATGACGTAGATCGCGATCAGCGGCGGGCCGTAGCCCTTGAGATCGATGGCATAGCGCCGGCTCAGGAAGTCCGGCAGCCAGAACAGGAACATCCACCAGACCGGATCGATCAGGAAGCGTCCCGACATGTACGCCCAGGCCTGGCGGGTGGCGAGCAGGCGGCGCCATGGCACCGGCTGCTGCACGATCGGCGGGTCCGATTCGATATAGGCGACCTCGGCCGGGGTGATCCGCGGATGCTCGCGCGGGCGGCGGTAATAGATCACCCAGGCGGCGATCCACACGAGGTTGAGCAGCCCCGTGCCCCAGAAGGCGCTTTCCCAGCCAAGCCACAGGGTGAGGGCGGGGACGATCAGCGGCGTGACGATCGCGCCGACATTGGCGCCGGCGTTGAAGATGCCGATCGCCAGCGCGCGCTCGCGCTGCGGGAACCACTCGGACGCGGCGGCGAGCGCGGCCGGGTAGGTGCCGGACTCGCCGATCGCGAGCGGGATGCGCGCGATCGCGAAGCCGAGCGTCGAGGTCACCAGCGCCTGCGCCATGTGCGCGACGGTCCAGGTGCCCATCGCGATCAGATAGCCGGCCTTGGCGCCGACGCGGTCGATCAGCCTGCCGAAGAACAGAAAGCCGATGCCGTAGGCGGCCTGGAAGGCGACGTTGACGTATCCGTAGCCGGTCTCGCTCCAGCCGTACTCGGCCTGGAGCGTGGGCTTGAGCACCGGCAGCACCAGCCGGTCGACGTAGCTCAGCACCACCGCCGCGAACAGCAGGATGCAGATCGTCCAGCGGATGTAGCCGACCGGACGGGGCCGCGATGCGGCGGAGGACGCCACGCCGCTCACCAGTTGAACATCGTGCCGTCCTCCAGCCGGTTCACCGGCAGGAAGGCGCGCTTGTATTCGTATTTGGCGGCGAGCGTCTCGTCGATGTCGACGCCGAGGCCGGGGGCGTCGCCCGGGTGCATCAGGCCGTCCTTGAAGCTGTAGGCGTGGGGGAACACCGCGTCGGTCTCCTCGGTGTGGCGCATATATTCCTGGATGCCGAAGTTCGGCACGCTGAGGTCGAAGTGCAGCGCCGCGGCCATGCACACCGGTGACAGATCGGTCGCGCCGTGGCAGCCGGTGCGGACGTTGTAGAGATCGGCGAAGCTGGCGATGCGGCGCAGGTGCGTGATGCCGCCGGCGTGGACGACGGTCGCGCGGATATAGTCGATCAGCTGCTCCTCGATGAGCTGCTTGGCGTCCCAGATCGAATTGAAGATCTCGCCGACCGCGAGGGGAGACGTGGTGTGCTGGCGGATCAGGCGGAAATTGGCCTGGTTCTCGGCGGGTGTCGCGTCCTCCAGCCAGAAGGGGCGGTAGGGCTCGAGGTCCTTGCCGAGCCGGCCCGCCTCGATCGGCGTCAGGCGGTGGTGGATGTCGTGGAGCAGGTGGACGTCCCAGCCGAGCGCCTCGCGCGCCTTCTCGAACAATGGCGGCACCGAGCGGAGATATTTCTCGCTCGACCAGAGGTTCTCGGTGGGAAGGTCGGCGTCGGCCGGCTCGTAGAAATAGCGGTCCTTCGACACGCCGTAGGTGGAGGCGAGGCCCGGCACGCCCGACTGGAGCCGGATCGCCTTGTAGCCCTGTTCCTTGTAGTGGAGCGCGTTGTCGATCGTCTCCTCGATCGTCTTGCCGTTGGCGTGGCCGTAGACCATCGCGCCCTCGCGGCTGGCGCCGCCGAGGAGCTGGTAGACGGGGAGGCCCGCGATCTTGCCCTTGATGTCCCACAGCGCGGTGTCGACCGCGGCGATCGCCGACATGGTGACGGGGCCGCGCCGCCAATAGGCGCCCTTGTAGAGGAACTGCCAGACGTCCTCGATCCGGTGGGCGTCGCGGCCGATCAGACAGGGGATGACATGGTCGGCGAGGTAGCTCGCCACCGCCAGCTCGCGGCCGTTCAGGGTAGCGTCGCCGAGGCCGTAGACGCCCTCGTCGGTCTCGATCTTCAGCGTAACGAAATTGCGCCCCGGCGAGGTGATGATGACGCGGGCGGCAGTGATCTTGGGCACGAAGGGCTCCCGGTTAGGCGATGGTAAGCGTGGTGGACTGGACCGCGGCGGAGCTGTTGCCAACCATGATCGCGACCTGGCCAGGCTCGACCACCTCGCGCATCGCGGCGTTCCAGATGCGGAGATGCTCGGGGCCGAGGGTGAAGGTGACGGTGCGCGCCTCGCCCGGGGCGAGCGTCACGCGGCGGAAGCCCTTGAGCTCCATCACGGGGCGCGTGACCGATGGGGTCAGGTGGCGAATGTAGAGCTGGACGACCTCGTCGCCCGCCCGCGCGCCGGTGTTGCGGACCTCGACCGAGACGGTGACCTTGCCGTCGCGGGGAATGCTCGGCGAGGAGAGCACCGGCTTGCCGACCGCGAAGCTGGTGTAGCTGAGGCCGTGGCCGAAGGGGAACAGCGGGGCCGTGCTCTCGAACAGATAGCCGCGGCGGGCGCTCGGTTTATGGTTGTAGAACAAGGGGATCTGGCCGGCGTCGCGGACCACGCTGACCGGCAGCTTGGCGCCGGGGTTGACGTCGCCGAACAGCGCCTCGGCGATCGCGGTGCCGCCTTCCTGGCCCGCATACCAGCATTCGAGGATGGCGTTGGCGCGCTCGGCCACGGTGGGCCAGCTCGGGGGGCGGCCGTTGATGGCGCAGACGACCACCGGCTTGCCGAGCGCCGCCAGCGCCAGGAACAGGTCGTTCTGCTGGGCGAGGAGGTCGAGGTCGGCGCGGTCGCCGAGGTGGTTGGCGGCGAAGCCCTCGCGGCTGGTCTGTTCGGTGTCGCCGATCGCGAGGACGATGACGTCGGCGCCCTTGGCGACCTCGACCGCGTCGGCGATCAGGCGCCGGTTTTCCGTGGGATTGCCGAGGGTTACCTCGTCCGCCGAGCGGTCCTCGCTCTGGGTGATGAATACGCCTTGGGCGGTGACGACCCGGGCCTCGCGGGCGAGGCGGGTGCGGATGCCGTCGAGGAGGCTCACCGTCTGCCGGGGTACGCTCGAATAGCCGCCGAGGCGGGCCACGGCCGCGTTGGGGCCGATGACAGCGATGGTGCCGGCGGGTTTCAGGGGCAGGGTGCCGTCGTTCTTGAGGAGACATAGCGCCTTGCGCGCGGCCTCCAGCGCGAGGGCGCGGGCTTGGACATTGCCGGTCAGGCGATTCGTCGATTCGACATTGCCGTAGGGATTGTCGAACAAGTCGGCGCGGAACTTGAACGCGAGGATGCGCGCGACGGCGACATCCACGGCGGCGATGTCCACCTTGCCCGCGCGGACCTGGTCGGCGAGCGTCCGGTAGGCGACACCGTCGGGGAGGTTGCTGTCCACGCCCGCCGCCAGCGCCTGCCGCGCCGCCTCCTCGAGGTCGGCGGCGACGTGGTGGAACTTGGCGAGCTCCTCGACCGCGCCATAGTCGCTCGAGACGATGCCGTCGAAGCCCCATTCGCCGCGCAGCACGTCGTGGAGCAGCCAGCGGTTGGCGTGGCTGGGGACGCCGTCGATCTCGTTGTAGCTCGGCATCACCGCCGCGATCGCGGTGCGCTCGACCACCGCGCGGAACGGCGGGAAGAAATTCTCCCTGAGCTCGCGTTCGGAGATCTGGGCGGGGCCGATGTTCTCGCCGCCCTGCGGCTGGCCGTGGCCGGTCATGTGCTTGAGCGTCGCGAACACCTTGCCGGGCGCGAGCCGGTCGAACTTGCCGGGGCCCTGCAGCCCCTCGACCGCCGCCACGCCCATCTCGGCGCAGAGATAGGGGTCCTCGCCGAAGGTCTCCTCGATCCGGCCCCAGCGCGGATCGCGGACGATGTCGACCACCGGGGAGAGGACGTAGGGCACGCCGCGCGCCCGCACCTCGCGCGCGATCACCGACTGGACGCGGCGCATGAGATCGGTGTCGAAGGTCCCGGCCAGTGCGATCGCCTGCGGGAACATCGTCGCCTCGGTCGCCATATAGCCGTGGAGCGATTCCTCATGGAACAGCACCGGGATACCGAGCCGCGTCTTCTCCAGCGCCCAGCGCTGCACGGCGTTGACGAAGGCGACGGTCTCCGCCGGGGTGCGCCAGCGCGCGGCGTTGCCGCCGGCGGCGGCGCTGATGCCCGGCCCGCCGCGCTTGTCCGACGCGCGCGAGATCGCGCCGACGCCGTGCGGATAGGCGGCCGAGGCCTTGGCGGGATCGAAGGTCAGCCCGTCCATCACGTCGGCCTTGGTCGCCCAGAGCGCGATGAGCTGCGCAACCTTCTCCTCCAGCGTCATGCGGCCGAGCAGGTCGCGGACGCGATCCGGGATCGGCGCGCGCGCGTCCTTGTAGAGCGGCGCGGCGGCGAGCGCGGCGCGCGGCAGCAGCGGCAGGGCGGAGGCCGAGGCGAGCAGCCCGAGCAGGCGGCGGCGGGCGATCATCGGACGGCCAATCATCGAATGGTCAGCGTCGCGGACTTGAGGTCGACCGAATTGCCCCCGGCCATGATGGTGAAGGTGCCGGGCTCGACCACGCGCTTCATGTCCTTGTCCCACAGCTCGAACGCGCGGGGATCGAGGCGGAAGGTGACCGTCTGCCGCTCGCCGGGCTTCAGCGTGACGCGGCGGAAGGCCTTGAGCTCCTTGACCGGGCGGGTGACCGAGCTGACGTCGTCGCGGACATAGACCTGGACCACCTCGTCGCCCGCCCGCGCGCCGGTGTTGGCGACGTCGACCGCGACGTCGACGCTGCCGTCGCGCGCGATCGTGGGGGAGGAGAGGCGCGGCGCGCCGATCTCGAAGCTGGTATAGCTGAGGCCGTAGCCGAACGGGAACAGCGGCGTGTTCGGCGAGAACAGATAGCCGCGGTGCGCGGTCGGCTTGTAGTTGTAGAACATCGGCAGCTGGCCGACGCTGCGCGGGATGCTGACCGGCAGCTTGCCGCCCGGATTGACGTCGCCGAACAGCGCGTCGGCGAGCGCGTTGCCGCCCTGCTCGCCGAGATACCAGCCCTCGATGATCGCATTGGCCTGGTCGGCGACCTTCTGGATCGAGAGCGGGCGGCCGTTGAGCATCACCACGGCGATCGGCTTGCCCAGTGCCTTCAGCGCGTCGAACAGGTCCTGCTGCTGCCCGACGAGGTCGAGGCTGGCGCGGTCGCCGAGGTGATTGTCGGCCCAGGCCTCGCGGCTGGTCTGCTCGGTGTCGCCGATCGCGAGGACGATGGTATCGGCGCCCCTGGCCGCCTCGACCGCGGCGGCGATGCGCTTCGCGTTCTCGGCCGGGTCGGCGAGCTTGACCTCATCGGCCCACCAGTCGTCGTTCTCGGTGATCCTGACGCCTTCGGAATAGACGATCCGCGCCTTCGACCCGAGCTTGGCCTTGATGCCGTCGAGCAGCGAGACCGGGTGCGGCGGTTGGCCGTAATAGCCGCCGAGCCGCGGCACCGCGGCATTGGGGCCGATCACCGCGATCGTGCCGGCCGGCTTCAGCGGCAGCGTGCCGTCGTTCTTGAGCAGCACCATCGAGCGCTCGGCGGCGAGGCGGGCGGCGGCGATGGCGTCGGCGTTGTTCGTCACCTTCCGTGCCGCGGCGGCGTCGGCATAGGGATGCTCGAACAGGCCGGCGCGGAACTTGAGCGTCAGCATGTTGCGCACCGCGTCGTCGACCAGCTTCTCCGATACCTTGCCCGCGCGCACGGCGTCGGCGAGCGTCGCATAGTTGATGCCGTCGGGCAGGTCGGCGTCGACGCCCGCCTGCAGAGCCAGCACCGCCGCGCCGGCATGATCGGGGGCGATGTGGTGGAGGTCGGCGAGCTGGTCGATCGCCGAATAGTCGCTGGTCACCGCGCCCTTGAAGCCCCATTCGCCGCGCAGCACGTCGCGCAGCAGCCAGCGGTTGGCGTGGCTGGGGACGCCGTCGATCTCGTTGTAGCTCGGCATCACCGCGGCCGGGCCGGCACGGCGGATCACCGTCTCGAACGGCGGGAAGAAATTCTCGCGCAGCTCGCGGGTCGAGATCGGGGCGGGGCCGACGTTGGTGCCGCTCTCCGGCTGGCCGTGGCCGGTGAGGTGCTTGAGCGTGGCGAAGACCTTGCCGGGGGCGAGCCGCTCGGGCTTGCCGGGGCCTTCCAGCCCCTCGACCGCGGCGACACCGAGCTCGCCGACCAGATAGGGGTCCTCGCCGAAGGTCTCCTCGATCCGGCCCCAGCGCGAGTCGCGGGCGATGTCGACCACCGGGCTCAGCGCCAGCGTGACGCCGCGCGCGGCGATCTCGCGCGCGGTCACGCCGTTGAGACGGCGGACGAGGTCGGGGTCCCAGCTCGACGCGAGCGCGATCGGCACCGGGAAGCTGGTGGCGCCGACCGCGGCATAGCCGTGCAGCCCCTCCTCATGGAACAGGATCGGGATGCCGAGCCGGGTCTTCGTCAGCGCGTAGCGCTGGAGGTCGTTGACCAGCTCGATCGTGCGGGCGACGTCGCGGCCCGGCACCACGCGCGGCGAGACCGGGCCCTGCGCGTCCGAGGGGCGGGCGAATCCGCCGATGCCGTTGGGGTAGAGCTCGGCCATCTTCGCGGGATCGAGCTTCTGGTTGGCGTCGAGCAGCTTGGTCTTGCCGACCCACACGGTCAGCAGCTGAGCGACCTTTTCATCGAGCGTCATGCGCTTGAGCAGGTCGTCGACGCGGTCGGCGATCGGGGCCTTAGGGTTCTTGTAGAGCGCGTTCGCCTCGACGGCGGGCGGCGTGGACTGCGACTGCGCGGCGGTGCCCGGGACGATCGCCGTGCCGAGCAGGAGAGCGGTCAGCAGGCGGCGGGCGGGCAGGGTGCGCAAGGGTCGAATCCTCTCTGTGGGCGCAGCCCGCTGCGACATGCATCGCGCGAGCGCTTTATTGATAGCGCTACCAATGCTATCGGTTGGGCGAACGATGTCAATGCCGACGAAGGTGGGCAAAGTTCATTTAAGCCCCTCCCCTTCAGGGGTTGGGGTGGGGCCTATCCACGGGCGATATCGTTTGCGGCACTGCCCCACCCCCAACCCCTCCCCTGAAGGGGAGGGGCTAAGAAGGGAGGATGAGGATGGGCTGGTTCGGGCGGTTGGCGGCGATGGTTTGCGCGGTGTTGTGGCTTGTCCCCACGGCCGCCTTTGCCGAGGACGGCTATGACCTGTGGCTCCGCTACCGTCCGCTGGCTCCGGCGAAGGCTGCGACGGTGCGGGAGCGTGCTGCCGCGATCGTGCTGCCCGAACACCCCTCGCCGACGATCCGCGCGGCCGCGGATGAGGTCGAGCGCGGGATCGCCGGCCTGACCGGAGCCCGGCCGCCGATCGCCGGTGCGCCACGCGCGGGGGCGGTCCTGCTCGGCACGCCCGCGACATTGCCGGCGATCGCCGCCTTGCGGCTCGATCTCTCCAAGGTCGGCGACGAGGGCTATCTGATCCGCACCGCGACGGTGAACGGCGCGCCGGTAACCGTGATCGCGGCCAACCGCGATGTCGGCGTGCTCTATGGCGCCTTCGCCTGGCTGGCGCGCATCCAGCGGGGCGAGGCGATCGACCGGATCGACATCGCATCGGCGCCGAAGATCCGGCTGCGCGTGCTCAATCATTGGGACAATCTCGATGGCTCGGTCGAGCGCGGCTATGCCGGCCAGTCGATCTGGGACTGGTGGAAGCTGCCGGCGTGGACCGATCCGCGCTACACCGACTATGCCCGCGCCAACGCCTCGGTCGGGATCAACGGGACGGTCCTCAACAACGTCAACGCCAAGGCCGACAGCCTGACCGCGCCCTATATCGCCAAGGCGGCGGCGGTGGCGGACGTGCTGCGTCCCTACGGCATCCGCGTCTACCTCTCGGCGCGCTTCACCGCGCCGATCGAGATCGGCGGGCTCAAGACCGCCGATCCGCTCGATCCGGCGGTGCGGGCGTGGTGGGCGGCCAAGGCCGACGAGATCTATCGCGCGATCCCCGATTTCGGCGGTTTCCTGGTCAAGGCGAACAGCGAGGGGCAGCCGGGGCCGCAGGACTATCACCGCACCCATGCCGACGGCGCCAACATGCTGGCGGCGGCGGTGGCGCCGCATGGTGGCATCGTGATGTGGCGTGCGTTCGTCTATTCGGAGCATGACAGCGAGGATCGCGCCAAGCAGGCCTATTCGGAGTTCAAGCCGCTCGACGGCCGGTTCGCCGCCAATGTGCTGCTGCAGGTCAAGAACGGCGCGATCGACTTCCAGCCGCGCGAGCCCTTTCATCCGCTGTTCGGGGCGATGCCCAGGACGCCGCTGATGCTGGAGGTCCAGATCACCAAGGAATATCTCGGCCAGGCGACGCATCTCGTCTATCTCGGCGCGCTGTTCGAGGAGGTGCTGAAGGCCGACACCATGGCCGAGGGGCCGGGATCGACGGTGGCGCGGGTGGTCGACGGGTCGCTCGGCGGCCATCGGCTGACCGGGATCGCCGGGGTCGCCAACATCGGCAGCGACCGCGACTGGAGCGGATCGACCTTCAACCAGGCCGACTGGTACGCCTTCGGGCGGTTGGCGTGGGACCCGGAGGCGTCGGCGCGGGCGATCGCGGGGGACTGGGCGCGAATGACCTTCGCGCCCGATTCGGCGCTGGTCGGGCCGGTCGTCGAGATGATGATGGCCTCGCGGCAGGCGGTGGTCGATTACATGACGCCGCTCGGGCTCGCGCACATGATGGGGACGGGGCATCATTACGGGCCGGCGCCGTGGGTGAGCGACCTCGCACGGCCGGAGTGGAATCCGGCCTATTACCACCGTGCCGACAAGGCGGGGATCGGCTTCGACCGTACCGCGAGCGGTAGCGACGCGATCGCGCAATATGCGTCGCCGGTGGCGCGGCGGTTCGGGTCGTTGAGGAGCGTCGGCGACGATTATCTGCTGTGGTTCCATCATGTGCCCTGGGGTTATCGCATGGCCGATGGCGCGACGCTGTGGGATACGCTGGTGCGGCGCTACGACGGCGGGGTCGCCGCGGTGGCGAGGATGCGCGCGGGCTGGCAGGCGTTGGAAGGGCGGGTCGATGCCGAGCGGTTCCGCAAGACCGCCGCTTTCCTGGCGATCCAGCAGGCGGGGGCGGGGTGGTGGCGCGACGCCTGCATCGCCTATTTCCAGAGCATCAACGGCCTGCCGCTGCCCGCCGGTAGCGCGCCGCCGGCGCACGACCTCGGCTATTACAAGGCGCTCAGCTTTCCCTATGCGCCGGGGCATTGAACGTCACCGTTCGCCGCATCGGCGTTGACAGCGACTGGGGCAGGGGCCAGGAATGTGAGCGATACCATTTTCAGCTTTCGCTTTCGCCGGCATCGCGCAGCCTCCCATCCCCGCGCGCCGTCGGTATCCTCGCTGGCGGCCGGAGCGATCCGGCCGCCATTTCTTTGCCGTCTGTTGCGCTGGCGGAACCGACGGCGTAGCGAGAGCAGGAGGAGTATCGCGGCTTGAGCCGAAGACCATCACGGCGGCAGGGCAATGCCGCGACGATCAACGACGTGGCGAAGCGGGCGGGCGTCTCGCCGATGACCGTGTCGCGCGTGATCAACAACGAGGACAGCGTGCGCCCGGCGACGCGCGAGCGCGTCAACGAGGCGATCGCCGCGCTCAACTATTCGCCGAACCAGGCGGCGCGCAGCCTGGCGGGGGCGCATCCGATCCGGATCGGGCTGCTCTACAGCAATCCGAGTGCCGCCTATCTGAGCGAGTTCCTGGTCGGCAGCCTCGACTATGCCAGCCGCGCCAACGTGCAGCTGATCGTCGAGAAATGCGATCCCGGCGAGCATGAGACCGAGGTGGCGGAGCGGCTGATCCGCGACGGGGTCGACGGCATCGTCCTGCCGCCGCCGCTGTGCGATTCGACCGAGCTGCACGCGGTGCTGCGCCGCGCGGACGCGCTGGCGGTGGCGGTGGCGAGCGGGCATCCGCCGGCGGGCTTCTCCGCGGTCAGCATCGACGACCACCGCGCCGCGTTCGAGATGACGCGGCACATCGCGCGGCTCGGGCACCGGCGGATCGGCTTCATCACCGGCAACCCCAACCAGACCGCGAGCGAGCGCCGGCTGGAAGGGTATCGCGATGCGCTGGCGGCGGCGGGGCTGCCGGCCGACGATGCGCTGGTCGAGCAGGGGCTGTTCACTTATCGCTCCGGCCTCGACGCGGCGGAGCAGCTGCTCGGCCTCGCCGATCCGCCGTCGGCGATCTTCGCGAGCAACGACGACATGGCGGCGGCGACGGTGGCGGTGGCGCACCGGCGCGGGCTCGACGTGCCGAGCGATCTCACGGTGTGCGGGTTCGACGACACCGCGCTCTCGACGACGATCTGGCCGGAGCTCACTACCATCCACCAGCCGATCACCGACATGTCGCTGGCGGCGGTCGAGCTCCTGGTGCGCGAGATCCGGGCGCGGCGATCGGGATCGCCCGAGGCGCCGGTGCACCGTCAGCTCGACTTCACGCTGGTCCGCCGCCAGTCGGACGCCGCGCCGCGGCGGCGTCCGCCGGTGGTGTAGGGCTCCTTTCAATCCTCCCCCGCCAGGGGGAGGTGGCGCCGGAGGCGACGGAGGGGGAGGGTGGCGACAAACTATCGAATTGCTTCCTCCCCCTCCGTCACGCTTCGCGTGCCACCTCCCCCTGGCGGGGGAGGATTGAAAGATCAGCCGACCATCTCTTCCAGCTCGCGGCCGCGGGTCTCGTGGACCAGGGCGCGGACGAAGAAGAAGGAGACGAGGGCGCTGAGGGCGTAGAAGCCGTAGGTGAAAGGCAGGCCGACGCCTGCCGCCAGCGCCGGGAAGCTCACCGAGATGGCGAAGTTGGCGATCCACTGCGCGAAGCCGGACACCGCCAGGCCCGAGCCGCGGATCTGGTTGGGGAACATCTCGCCGAGCATCACCCACATCACCGGGCCCCAGCTCAGGTTGAACAGCGCCGAGTAGAGCAGGGCGCTGATGAAGGCGAGGCGGCCGAAGCCGGGCGAGAGCGCGAGGTGGCCGCCTTCGCCGAGCGCGCCGGTCGAGAAGGAATAGGCCATCAGCGCCAGCGTCACCGCCATGCCGGCCGATCCGATCAGCAGCAGCGGCTTGCGGCCGATGCGGTCGACGGTGAAGATCGTCACCACGCAGGCCGCGATCGAGACGAGGCCGGAGATGATGTTGGTGATCAGCGCGTCGTTCTCACTGAAGCCGACCGACTGCCACAGCACCGCGCCGTAGTAGAAGACGATGTTGATGCCGACGAACTGCTGGAACACGGCGAGGCCGATGCCGGCCCAGACGATCGGGCGGACGCGGCCGTTGGCGCCGATCAGGTCGGACAGCTTGGGCCGGTGGTGGTCGGCGGCGAGGCTGGCGCGGATCTCGGCGACCTTGGCGCGGGCGTGGTCCTCCCCGAACAGGCGGGTCAGCACCCCTTCGGCCTCGGCATCGCGGCCCTTGAGGACGAGGTAGCGCGGGCTCTCCGGGATCAGCAGCAGCGTGACGAGGTAGATCGTCGCCGGAATGACCTGCAGCCAGAACATCCAGCGCCAGGCCGGATAGCCGCCCCACAGCGGCGCGGTCGACCCGCCGGCGCTGTGCGCCAGCGCATAGTTGGCGAAGAAGGCGCCGGTGAGGCCGGTGATGATCATCACCTGCTGGATGCTCGACAGGCGGCCGCGGATGTTCGCCGGCACCACCTCGCTGATGTAGACCGGCGCGAGCACGCTCGCCGCGCCGACGCCGAGGCCCCCGACGATGCGCGCGACGATGAACACCGCCGACGAGCCGGCGGCGCCGGCGCCGAGCGCGCTCAGGATGAACAGGATCGCGGCGATCATCATCACGTTGCGCCGCCCGATCAGGTCGGCGAGCCGCCCGGCGGCGAAGGCGCCGGCCGCGCAGCCGATCAGGATCGCGCCGACGTTGAGCCCGGTGCCGAGCTTCGACAGGTCGAACGCCCGCTCGAGCCCCTCCTGGGTGCCGTTGATGACGCCGGAATCATATCCGAACATGAAGCCGCCGATCGTCGCCACCGCGACGACCAGGGCGACGAACGCATAGTTCGTGCGTGCTGCTGCCTGTGTCGTGGCCAATTGACCCCTCCCATCTCGCGCGGCGGACGTCCCGCCGGCGTTATTGCTTCATCGTGACGGCTGCCTCGGTGACCGGCACGCCGCCCACGTCGACCGCGAAGGCGAACAGGTCCCCCGCCTCAGGTTGCGCTGCGAGCGCGGCGGCGTCCAGCCCCTGGCGCGCGGTGGTGGCATAGGCGGTCTTGAGGTCGGGACCGCCGAGCGCGATCTTGGTGACGTTGGCGGTCGGCAGCTTGACCGTCTCGACCAGCTTGCCGTCGGGTGCATAGCGCCGCGCGCCCCAGCCGCCGTAGAGCCCGATCCACACGCAGCCTTCGGCATCGACGGTCGGGCCGTCGGGATAGCCGGCGCCGTCCTCGATCGTCACGAAGACGCGCGGCTTGCCGAGCGTCGCGTCGTCGTTGATCGGCACGGCATAAATGGTGCGGCCGGTGGTATCGACCGGATAGAGCGTGCGGCCGTCGGGCGAGATCGTCGGGCCGTTGGTGATCGTCACCGGCGGAAAGCCGGTGTCGCGCACGCCGCGATCGTCAAAGGTGTAGAAATGGCCGGTCGGCTTGCCCTCGGCATTGTCCATCGTGCCGAACCAGATGCGGCCGTGGGCGTCGGTGACGGCGTCGTTCAACCGGTTCTGCGGCCGGTCGGGTTCCACCGCGGCGAGGGGGCGCAGGCTGTTGTCCGCGGGATCGAAGGCTGCGAGGCCGCGCTGCAGCCCGACGACGAAGCCGTGTCCGCGCGCCGGCAGCACCCAGCCGACCTGCGCCGGCATGTCCCACTTCGCGAGCTTGCCCGTCGCCGGATCGAAGCGGTGGACGTGCGGCCCCTTGATGTCGACGAACCACAGCGCGTTGTCGCGCGCGACCCACACCGGTCCTTCGCCGAGCTCGGCCCCAACCTTCGCGACCCGATCCACCTTGCCTGCCATGTCAGCGCCACCCCGCGTCGACGAAATAGTCGTGACCCGTGCACATACGCGCATCGTCCGAGGCGAGGAAGAGCACCAGCGCGGCGACGTCCTCGGGCTGGATGCGTCCGTCGAGGCATTGCGCCGCGACGATCTCCGCCTCGCCCTCGGGCGTGTACCATTTCATCTGGCGCGGCGTCTGGACGTTGCCGGGGACGATGGTGTTGACGCGGATGTTGGCGCGGCCGAGATCGCGCGCCAGGCTGCGCGTCAGGCCCTCGATCGCCGCCTTGGCGGTCTGGTAGAGCACCAGCTCGCCGAGCGCGAGGTGCCAGCTGATCGAGCCGAAGTTGAGGATCACGCCGCCGCCGCCCCGCTTCATCGCCGGCACTACCGCCTGCGCGGCGAAGAACTGGTGGCGCAGGTTCACCGCCATGCGCTCATCCCAATAGTCGGGCGTGACCTGCTCGATCGCGTGGCGGTCGTCGCTGGCGGCGTTGTTGACGAGGACGTCGAAGCCGCCGAGCTCGCGCTCGATCTCGCCCAACGTGCGCTGGAGGGTGGCGACATCGGTCAGGTCGCAATGGGTGAACCGCGGCGCGTGGCGGCTGTCCGGCGCGAGCCGGTCGGCCAGCGCGCGGCTTTCCTCCTCGAGGATGTCGATGAAGGCGACGCGGGAGCCCTGGCGGGCGAACGCCTCCACCAGGCCCGCGCCGATGCCGCTGCCGCCGCCGGTCACGAGCACGCGCTTGTCGGCCAGGCTGGGATAGATGGCGTGCTGGGTCACGGCGGATGTTTCGGAGATACTCAACATAGGGTCCTGATCGGGTGCCGGCTCCGGTGTGGAGGCGGTGAGGTCGGTCACTCGGCGGTCTCGGGCTGGCGCGTACTGAGCAGGCCGCGCGCGGCGAGGTTGCTCATCAGCGCGCCGATGCCGAAGCGCCATGGCGCCGCGTCCTTCGCGGTGACGACGCGGTTGGCGAGGCGGCCGAGGCGGGGCGCGGCGATCGTCACGACATCGCCGACCTTGTGAGTGAAGCCGCGCTGCGGCTCGTCGCGGTCCTGGGTCGGGGCGAACAAGGTACCGAGGAACAGCACGAAGCCGTCGGGATAGTGGTGCTCGCTCATCGTCTGCTTGAGCAGGATCTCGGGATCGCGGCTGATCTCGCTCATGTTGCTGCGGCCGTCGAGGCGATAGCCGTCCTCGCCCTCGATCAGCAGCTCGACCTCGGCGCGGCGCACGTCGTCCATGGTGAAGCCGTCGTCGAACAGGCGGAAGAAGGGGCCGATCGAGCAGGAGGCATTGTTGTCCTTGGCCTTGCTCAGCAGCAGGGCGGAACGGCCCTCGAAATCGCGCAGGTTGACGTCGTTGCCGAGCGCGGCGCCGACCGCGCGGCCCCGTGAATCCGCCAGCAGCACGACCTCCGGCTCGGGGTTGTTCCAGGTCGAATCGGACCGCACGCCGATCTCCGCGCCCCAGCCGACTGTCGCCAGCACCGGCGCCTTGGTGAAGATCTCGGCATCGGGGCCGATCGCGACCTCGAGATACTGCGACCACATGCCCTCGGCGATCAGCGCCTCCTTGAGCGAGGCTGCTTCGGGGGAACCGGGCGTGACGGCGCGCAGCGAGCCGCCGATGATGGTTTCGAGCCGGGCACGCACCGCCGCCGCGGCATTGGCGTCGCCGAGCGCGCGTTCCTCGATCACGCGTTCCAGCGTGGAGACGGCGAAGGTGACGCCGGCGGCCTTGACGACCTGGAGGTCGAGGGGGCTCAGCAGGCCGTAGCCGGCGCCGTGGTCGGGGCCGATGCCGATCGCGAGCTCGTCGAGCGGGCCGAGCGCGCGGCCGCCTGCGGATGTGAAGGCGCGTCGTTCGACCAGCGCGGAGACGGTCGGGGCGACGGCGGCCATGTCATAGGCGATGCCGTTCGCGACGAGGATCGGGCTCGGGCCTTCGGGGCCTTCCAGCCGGCCGAGGAATTTGCCCTGCCGCCAGTCCTCCGGCAAGGCGCGATCCGCGCTGAAAATCCTGTCAAACATCCCCGTCCCAGTCTTGAATAGGTGGTAGCGCTACCATCTTGTGAGAGGGGGCGAGTGTCAAGCGAAACCTTGGTCGGATGGTTGGTTGGATCCTTGCCTCCAGACGCCGATCTCACGATCCGCGTGCGGCGGCGGCAGGCGCAAGATGTGTCATTGTCGGGGCAATAAACAGGCTGCCTTCCCAACCTTCAATCGCACTTGGCAACGCTCTGATCGTGGGCTGCAGTCACGCTCCGTGCCGCTTGGCAAAGGCCCGAGAATGGTGTCATCGGCTTGCCATAGATCACGCGGATCAGCCTGTTGTCGTCAAAATAATATGTCGCAGTCCTAAACGGATTGCCAGGATGATAGATGGCACCTGAACCCTCCGGCGTCACCGGATAGGTGAATTCCGTTACCTGAATGCCTCCGTCCGATAGAAGATAATAGGCCGAGCGGCTGATCGTATAGCCCGCTTGGCCATTGGCTCGGGGTCGGAGCGCGTCGAACCAGGATTGCCGGCTGGCGTGGACCAGTTCGTTCCCCTCGTACACTTTCACATTTTCCGAAACGAATCTGCCGAAGCTCGACAAATCTTCGGCTGGAAAACGCGTCGGCAATTCACTGAAGAAGCCAGTCAGCAGCGCCATTCGCTTCGGTGGGGACGGGGGCGTCTGTGTGTGACCTTGAAACGGCGTGAGGGCGCAAAGGACGGCCAACGCTATTTTCAACGGCTTCATCATTTTCGCTCCGCAATTCCGCTGGATCGTAGGCGAGCGCAGGTCGCGCGGGCAACCGTGCCGTCATCACGATAAGAGAGCGAACGCATCTGCCGAGAGATAGCCGATGCGATCAAGGTGGGGCGTCATCTTAGCAGGCTAGCGGCTTTCATTTGACAAAAAGTTTTATTTAATCGAGGCTGATGGCGATCGGGTGAACCGATTCCATCCGCGCGATTCCGCTCGCGGCCGCGGCGAAAACAGAAGACGGGAGAGGGCGTCGGCCCTCGCAGCGAATGAGGGGGTGAATGGCGATTCTCCGTGCATCTGGCATGCGCCGACCGCTAGAGTCTGTCGGAGCGAAGCGGAATCGTGCTCCTGCGAAGGCAGGAGCGCTGGATCATCGGTACGGCACTCACGGCCTGGGCTCCTGCTTTCGCAGGGGCGCCGAAGCTGCTTCAGCCCGAACCGGACAGAGCCCAGGCGGTCAGCGTATATCGCTCCTTGCGCTGACTGCGGCCTGCGCCATTGCCGGCGCGGGCGCGGTCTACGCCCAGACCGGGCAGCCCCGACAACCCGTCGACGAGGCCAACCCCCTCGTCGGCACAGCGCCGCTCGACCGGCCCGAGCTGCTCGGCAATGCGCCGCCGCCGGGGGAGCCGGCCTATTCGGGCCAGACCTCGCCGGGCGCGCGGCTGCCGCACAGCTCGACCGAGGCGGCGCCGGTCAACGTCAATGTCGAGCTGAGCTATCCGTTCGGCGTCCCGGCGCCCTATCATTATCCCAATCCGACGATGATCGGCTTCACCGGGGGCGGCGGCAGCTCCTATGGCGCGCGGGCCGAGCCGATCGTCATGCCGGTGGTCGGCGACTGGACTGTGCCGCCGGCCTATAGCCAGGCCTGGTACGACAAGTCGCGCGAGAAGGCGTCGCCCGGCTATTATTCGGTCTATCTGGATACCTTCCGGACCAAGGCGGAGCTGACCGCGACGCAGTGGACCAGCCTGATGCGGTTCACCTTCCCCGAGAACAAGCGGTCGAACGTCATCGTCAATCTGCGCCGCGACGGCGGCGAGGTGGAGATCGTCGGCGACCGCACCGTCCGCGGGCATTCGCAGGACCGCGACGCAGGGCATGGCGCCGACGGGCCCTATTTTGTCGCGGAGTTCTCGCGACCGTTCGCCGCCTCCGGCACCTTCCGCGCGACCAGCGAGCACAAGGGCTGGGGCATCGGCGACAAGGACGTCGAGCCTGGGCGGCGCAGTATCTCCGGAAGCTATGCCGGCGCCTATCTCACCTTCGCCACCGGGGCCGGCGAGACGGTGCTGATGAAGATGGCGCACGGCCACAGCTGTGCCGAGGCCGAGCAGCGGCTGCGCGCCGAGCAGCCGGGCTGGGACTTCCAGCGCGTCCATGATGCGGCGCGCGGGGAGTGGGCCAAGATTCTCGACCGGGTCCAGGTCACCGGCGGGACGGCGAAGCAGCGGATGCTGTTCTATTCGACGCTGTTCCAGTCGTTCGCCAGCCCGCGGCTGATCGCGGGCAAGGGCGAGCGGTTCACCGACGCCAGGGGGCAGGTGCGGACGGTCGACTACGACCGCTACAGCCCGGTGCCCTTCTGGGATACCGGCCGCAACCAGATCGTGCTGCTCGAGCTGATGGAGCCCGAGCTGACGCGCGACGTGATGCAGTCCGAGCTCGACATGGCGCGCGAGAAGGGGTTCATGAACACCTCCTTCCACGGCGACAACGCGGTGTTCCTGTACCTCGGCGCGTGGCGGCGGGGCATCCCGTTCGACTATGCCGCGGCGTACGAATATCTGCGCAAGAACGCGATGGATCCCAAGGGGCTGCGCGACTATCTCGCCGAATATCAGAAGAACGGCTGGATCGCGGACATCGTCCCCGACGGCAACCCCAGCCCGCCCTATGCCGGGGGGAAGGCGGGGGCGGCGACCACGCTCGAATATGCGTGGGACGATTTCGCCATGGCCGAATATGCCGAGCGGCTGGGCAAGCATGAGGATGCGCGACTGTTTCGGCAGCGGGCGCTCAACTACCGCAACGTGTTCGATCGCTCGGTCGGCTTCATCCGCGGCCGCACCGCCGACGGCAAGTGGATCGCGCCGTTCGATCCGGGCGAGCCCTATTACAACTTCATGATGAAGGAGGCGTCGGGCTGGTCGACGCTCTGGCTGGTGCCGCACGATGTGCAGGGGCTGATCGACCTGCTCGGCGGGCGCAAGGCATTCAATGCCAAGCTCGATGAGTTCTTCGGCACGCCGTACAATCCCAAGGGCATCTGCCGCGACTGCACCGGCATGATCGGGCAGTATGTCCAGGGCAACCAGCCGGACCAGCATGCGCCCTATCTCTATGCCTGGAGCGGGCAGCCGTGGAAGACGCAGGCGCTGACACGGCGCATCCTCGACCAGCTCTATGGCAGCGACGCCTCGGGCTATGCCTTCCCCGGCATGGACGATCAGGGGGCGACCTCGTCCTGGTACGTGCTGAGCGCGATGGGCTTCTACACGGTCGATCCGTCGAGCCAATATTATGTCCTCGGCAGCCCGATCTTCGACACGGTCAAGCTGCGGCTGGGCAACGGCAGGACGCTGGAGATCGTTGCGCGGAACAACTCGGCGGCGAACATGTACGTCCAGTCGGCGACGCTGAATGGGCGGCGCTGGACCAGGCCCTGGTTCAGCCATGACGACATCAAGGATGGGGCGAAGCTGGTGCTGGAGATGGGGCCGAAGCCCAACCCGGCCTGGGGCAGCGCACCGGGCGATGCGCCGCCGTCGCTGTCGGGGAAATGAAGGGATGACGATGATCGTGAAGCTGGCGGGCGCGCTGCTGGGGCTGGCGCTTGCGTCGGGCGCGGTTGCGCAGGATGCGGTCTATACCGGCGAGGTGATGACGCGCTGGGGGCGGGAGGTGACGCCCGAGAACGTCTGGCGCAGCTACCCGCGTCCGCAGATGAAACGGGACAAGTGGCTGAACCTCAATGGCCGCTGGGACTATGCGATCACCCGCGCCGCCGCGCCGCAGCCGGCGCAGTGGGACGGCCGGATCCTCGTGCCTTTCCCGGTCGAGGCCAAGCTGTCCGGCGTCGCGCGCAAGGTCACGCCGGATGATCGGCTGTGGTATCGCCGCAGCTTCACCGTGCCGGCCGATTGGGCCGGGCAGAATGTGAAGCTGAACTTCGGCGCGGTCGACTATGCGGCGCGGGTGTGGGTCAACGGCGCGATGGTCGGGGCGCACGAGGGCGGCTTCGACGCGTTCGGTTTCGACATCACCGATTATCTGCGGCCGGGTAGCAACGAGCTGGTGATCCAGGTCGCCGACCCGACCAGCGCCGGCAGCCAGCCGCGGGGCAAGCAGTCACTCGATCCGTCGGGCATCTGGTACACCGCCGTCAGCGGCATCTGGCAGACGGTGTGGCTCGAGCCGGTGTCGAAGCTCCACATCGCCGACGTGCGCGCGACGCCCGACATCGACCGCGGGGTGGTGGAGGTCGACGTCGCGCTCAGCGGCTGGGCCAACGACACCGATGCCGTACGGTTGACCGCGCGGAGCGGCGGCAAGACGATCGCCTCGACCCTGATCCGCGCCAATCGCCATACGACGCTGGCGATTCCGAATGCGCATCTCTGGTCGCCCGAGGACCCGTTCCTCTACGACCTGACCGCCGAGCTGGTGACGGTGCGCGATCCCTATGCGGGCAAGCCGGAGCGCGACCGCGTCTCCTATGATGCGCGCTTCACCAAGGGCGAGCGCGATACCTATGCCGCGGCGCAGGTCGCCGGCGCGCCGCGCGACCGGGTCGAGACCTATTTCGCGATGCGCAAGATCTCGGTCGGGCCGGGGCGCGTCGCCGGCCAGCCGGTGCTGCTGCTCAACAACAGGCCCTATTTCCAGAACGGCACGCTCGACCAGGGCTGGTGGCCCGACGGGCTCTACACGCCGCCGTCCGAGGAGGCGATGAAGAGCGACCTCGTCTTCCTCAAGAAGGCGGGATTCAACATGCTGCGCAAGCACATCAAGGTCGAGCCGGCGCGCTATTACTACGACGCCGACCATCTCGGGATGCTGATCTGGCAGGATATGCCGTCGGGCGGGGGCGAGGACCAGTTCGTCACCGGCACCAGCCAGAGCCAGGCGGTGTTCTCGTCCGACCTGATGGCGGTGCACCAGAACGAGCTCGCCCGCATGATCGGCGGGCTGCGCGCCTTTCCGTCGATCGTGATGTGGGTGGTGAACAACGAAGGCTGGGGCCAGTATGATTCCGCGACGCTGGCGCGCTACGTCAAGGGCATGGACCCGAGCCGGCTGGTCAATGCCGACAGCGGCTGGCTCGACGTCGCGCCGACCGTGTCCGACGTGTTCGACATCCACACCTATGAGGATGTGCCGCGGCGGCCCGAGCGGCAGAGCGTGCGGGCGATCGTGCTCGGCGAATATGGCGGCATCGGCCTGCCGGTCGAAGGGCACATCTGGCGGCCGGGCAAGCGCAACTGGGGCTATCAGACCGCGAAGGACGAGGGCGACTATCTCGCCCGTTATCGCCGCAAGCTGGAGGAAGTGATCCGCCAGGCGAAGGACCATGGCCTCAGCGCCTCGGTCTATACCCAGACCACCGACGTCGAGGACGAGGTGAACGGCCTGCTCACCTACGACCGCGCGGTGGCCAAGGCGCCCGCCGAGTCGCTTGCCAGGATCGCCGCGCCGCTGTGGGAGAGCGACGGAAAGCGATGAGCGGGGTGGCCTAGGCGCGACGTTCGTCGCGCTTCGGCACCGCACCGGCGCTGCGCGGGCGGCGGTGCCGGCGTCGCTGCCCCGCCGAGCGGGGGAAATCCGGGCTTTCGGTGTGCCTTGTTCGGACAGCTGAAAACGTCGCTCCAATGATCCAATTGACAAATTGCTTTTTATATTCTGAAACAATGTTGCTTTCGCTGCTGCTGCGAATCGGACGGCCTAGAACCGCGTCCGGCCGGGCGGCGTGAAGCGAGGGACAAGCCGGAGGCCGTGGACGCCTCCGTCAGAGGGAGGACTATCTGAAATGCACGCTCGTCACGCACACCGCTCGCGCACCGTTTCGCGTAACCGCTTCACCCGCGATCTCATGTTGTCGGCCAGCGTGATCGTCGGCTTCGCCGGCGTCGCGCAGGCGCAGGATGCGTCCCCGGCCGCTCCCGCCGCGCAGGCGTCGCAGGAGGCTGCGCGGGCGTCGCAGGAGGCGGCTCGGGCGTCGCAGGAAGCCGCCCGGGCATCGCAGGAGGCGGCACAGGCCTCACAGGAGGCCGGCCAAGCCTCGCAACAGGCCGCGGAAGACATCGTCGTCACCGGCTATCGCCAATCGATCGAGGCCAGCCTCGAGCAGAAGCGCAACGCCAATGCCTTCGTCGACGTGATCACCGCCGAGGACGTCGGCAAATTCCCCGACAAGAACGTCGCCGATTCGCTGCAGCGCGTGCCGGGCGTCATCATCGACCGCGACGGCGGCGAGGGTAGCCGGGTCAGCATCCGCGGCCTGAGCTCCGACCTGACGCTGACCGAGCTCAACGGCAATTTCATCGCCTCGGCCGACGGCGACGATCCGGACCGGTCGTTCAACTATTTGCTGCTGCCGTCGAATTTCATCGGCAGCGTCGAGGTGTTCAAGTCACCCGAGGCGCGGCTCGACGAGGGTGGTGTCGGCGGCGTCATCATCAATCACACGCGCAAGCCGTTCGACCTCGATCCGTGGTCCGGCAGCGTCCAGGTCGAAGGCACCTATGCCGACGTGAGCAAGAAGGTCGAGCCGACCGTCTCGGGCATGCTTTCATGGCATGATCCGGAAAACCGGATCGGCTTCCTGGTCGGTGCGACCTATCAGGAGCGCACCAACCGCACGCTCTCGGCGAGTGGCGACAGCTGGCATTGGTGGACCGACGACAAGACCACTAATCCCGCGACCGACGTCAACGGCAATGTCTTCGCGAACGACGCCGCGATCGATTATTGGAACAGCGGTCAGGATGCGGGCACGACCACCCGCGACGGGACGCACTATAGCGGCTATTGGGCACCTCAGTCGGTAGCCGAGACCATTCGCGACGAGAAGCGCAAGCGGCTCGGCATCCAGGCGACGATGCAGGTGAAGCCGTTCGACAATTTCACGGTCACGGCGAACTATTTCCGTTTCCAGCTCAACGGCAACTACACGTCGAGCACCATCAAGATCCCGGAATGGGGCTACGGCAATTTCTTCACCGGCGCGACGCTCGACCCGAGCGGGACGATCTTCACCGGCGCCTCGTTCGAGGTGCCGCCGGAGGGAACCGGGTGCCGCGTCCCCGGCAATCTTTGCACGATGGAGACGCCGGCGCCTCAGGACACCTATGTGCGCCAGAAGACCGTTTCCAACACCTATGACGTGCGCGGCGAATGGACGCATGACCGTCTGGGCGTGAACTTCGTGCTCGGCAAGACGAAGGCGACCGGCGGGCCGTCGTTCCAGTTCTTCGCCCAGGCCAAGCCGCGCGCGGGGACGGTCAACGGCAACATGCTGAGCGCGTGGAACTTCACCGACCAGTCGATCGCGATGCAGGTCTCGCCCGACGTGCTGCAGAACATGCTGAACGGCGTCGCCCAGATCGATCTCGGCTCGACCGGTTCCGGCTTCACCAACAGCTCGATCTCGCAACGCTACGCACAGGTCGACGTGACGCGCGACTTCGACAGCTTCATCGACTCGGTCCAGGTCGGCGCCAAGTGGCGCGACGGCCGCGTTCACCGCCAGACCGGCCGCTTCGAATGGTATTCGGATGAGGCGAACACGCTGCGTTTCCAGGATACCCCTGGCGGCGCGCTGGCGCTGCCGGAAATCTTCTACCCCAAGTCGATGGGGAATATTGCCGGCGGCTTTGAGACCAATGTCTTCCCAGCGATCAACATCGCCAACTACATCGATTATCTGAACAAGACCTATAACGGACCGGTGCGCGTGCCCGAGCCGCAGAACGTCTACGACATCGGCGAGCGGATTTGGGCCGGTTACGCGCAGGTGAACTTCAAGACCGATACGATCCGAGGCAACCTCGGCGTCCGCGTCGTCAACACCAAGCAGACCGGCACCTCGACCGACACGCTGTATTATGAGGACGATTACTGCGTGAACGGCCCGGGCGGCCCGTTCTCGCCGCCGCCGGTCGGCGAGGACGGCAACTGCCTCGTGATCCCGCAGGCCCAGCGCGAGCGCCGGGTATACAGCCAGAACGATGAGTCGAAGAGCTACACCGACGTCCTGCCGAGCTTCAACATCGCGTGGAACGTGACCCCGACCCTGCTGGCTCGCGGTGCGGTCTCGAAGGTGATCTCGCGGCCGGGCTACGGCGATCTTGCCGGGGCGCGCTCGCTGACCTTCAATGCCGATCCGTTCGTCTACGACCGCGCGCAGTTCGGCGCCCTGCCGGGCTGGTTCGGCAACGGCGGCAATTTCGACCTGAAGCCGTTCAATGCGTGGCAGTACGACCTTGGCCTCGAATGGTATTTCCACCGCGGGTCGGTGGTCGGCGTGACGCTGTTCCGCAAGGACGTCTCCGATTTCATCGTGCCCGTCGTGGTCGACCTGCCGCAGGAGGTCGCCGGCGAGACGGTGACGGTCCAGCAATATGCCACGCAGGCCAACGGCTCCAAGGCGGTGTCGCAGGGCGTCGAGGTCTATGCCCAGCATACGTTGGACTTCGGCCTCGGCGCGCAGGTCAACTTCACCTACAACGACACCTCGATCGCCGACGTGAGCCTGAACGGCACCAACATCGGCAAGTCGCCGCTGGTGGGCAGCGCCAAGACGCAGATCAACGCGTCTGTGTATTACGAGCACGGACCGGTGCTGCTGCGTGCGTCGTACAACCGTCGCGGCGAGGTCGTTCGGGGCCTGCAATCCGGCCTGAACGTCTATGACGATCCGTACGAGCAGGTCGACCTCAACGCGTCGTACGACATCTTCAAGAACTTCCAGCTGACCGCCTCGGTCATCAACCTGACCAAGTCGGAGCAGCGGTCGCATCTCGGCAACGACACCAAGGATCGTTTCGTTTCGAACTATTATTCGGGGCGCCGTGCCTATGTCGGCCTCGCGTACAAGTTCTGACGATCGGGTTTGACCAGCTCCCCGGGGATGGCCCCCCAGCCTCCGCCATCCCCCTCTCCCGCCGGGCGCCACCACTTGCGCCTGGCGGGAGTGATGGAGGACCATGAGGCGGTGAGTATTGTAGGGGTCAGCGCCGAACCATGAGAAAGAGTCTCGCCGGCATCGCGGCGGCAGCGGCGCTGGGGCTGTCGGGATGGGCGTTCGCCGAGAATCCGATCGTGCCCGGATGGTATGCCGATCCGGAGATCCGGGTGTTCGCCGGCCGCTACTGGATCTATCCGACCCTGTCGGACGATTCCGACCCACCGGAGGCGAGCCCGCGCTTCTCGGCGGAACAGGCGCGGGCGCGCAAGCGGCGGACCGTCCGGCCGTCCTACGTCAAGCAGACCTATTTCGACGCCTTCTCCTCGCCTGACCTCGTCCACTGGACCAGGCATCGCCGCGTGCTCAGCACCGAGACCGTCGCCTGGGCGGCCTATGCGGTGTGGGCGCCCTCGGTGATCGAGGTGAAGGGGCGCTACTACATGTTCTTCGGCGCCAACGACATCCAGAGCGACCAGGAGCAGGGCGGCATCGGCCTCGCCGTCAGCGACCGGCCGGAAGGGCCGTTCAGGGACGCGCTCGGCAAGCCGCTGATCGGCGCCTTCCACAACGGCGCGCAGCCGATCGACCCGTTCGTGTTCCGCGACGATGACGGACAGGTCTATCTCTATTACGGCGGCTGGAGCCACTGCAACGTCGTGCGCCTCAGCGCTGACCTGCGTTCGGTGGTGCCGTTCGCCGACGGCACGACCTACAAGGAGATCACGCCGCCCGGCTATGTCGAGGGCTCGTTCGTGATCAAGCGCAAGGGCGTCTATTATCTGATGTGGTCGGAGGGCGGCTGGACCGGGCCCGACTACAGCGTCGCCTATGCCATGGGGCCGAGCCCGCTCGGGCCGTTCAAGCCGATGGGCAAGATCCTGCAACAGGACTTTCGCATCGCGCGCGGGGCGGGGCATCATTCGGTGGTCAACGTGCCCGGCACCGACGACTGGTACATCGCCTATCACCGCCGGCCGCTTGGCGACGATATCGGTGAGCATCGCCAGCTCGCGGTCGACCGGATGATCTTCAATCCGGACGGGACGATCCGGCCGGTGGTGATGACCAATGAGGGCGTGACGCCGCGGCCGATCGGCCACGCGCGAACAAGAGGAGAGTGATCTTGAACAGGGGTCTGGGCGGGGCGCTTCGCGGCGCGATTGCGGTGCTGGTGACGACGAGCCTGTGCGCGCCATTGCCGCTGACGGGCGCGGCCATCGCGCAGACCGCGCCGGACGAGGCGCTGGTCGACCTCGCCAATCCGCTGATGGGAACCGATTCCAGCTACACCCTGTCCTACGGCAATACCTATCCGGCGGTCGCCGTGCCGTTCGGCATGAACTTCTGGACGCCGGTGACCGGCAAGCTGGGGAGCGGCTGGGGCTACACCTATGACGCCGAAAAGATCAACGGCATCAAGCAGACCCACCAGCCGAGCCCATGGATGAACGACTACGGCGCCTTCGCGCTGTTCGCGGAGACGGGACCGCTCAAGCTCAAGCAGGAGGAGCGCGCGAGCTGGTACAGCCACAAGGCCGAGGAGGCGCGGCCGTACAGGTACGAGGTCTATCTCGCCGACTATGACGTGACCGCCGAGGTCGCGCCGACCGACCGCGCCGCGCAGTTCCGCTTCACCTTCCCCAAGAGCGACGATGCGCACATCATCCTCGACGGCTATGACGGCGGATCGATGGTGACGATCGATCCGGCGCGGCGGCGGATCACCGGCTATGTCCGCAACAACAGCGGCGGGGTGCCGAAGAACTTCCGCAATTACTTCGTCGCCCAGTTCGACCGCGACTTCACCGTCAGCCGCACCTGGGACGACAATTACCAGCTCGCCGCCGATCTTTCCCGGGAGGGCGGGCATGTCGGCGCAGTCGTCAGCTTCAAGACGCGCGACGGCGAGCAGGTGGGGGTGAAGGTCGCGTCGTCCTTCATCAGTCTGGAGCAGGCCGAGCGGAATCTGACGAGCGAGGTCGGCAAGGACAGCTTCGAGGCAACCGAGGCCAAAGCCAAAGCGATTTGGGAGAAGGAATTCGCCCGGGTCCAGGTGAGCGATCCCGACCTCGACAACCGGCGGACCTTCTATTCGGCGCTCTATCGGATGCTGCTGTTCCCGCGGCGTTTCTACGAGTTCGACGCCAAGGGGCAGGTGGTTCACTACAGCCCCTACGACGGGCAGGTGCACCCCGGCTACATGTTCACCGACAACGGCTTCTGGGACACGTGGCGCGCGGTGTTTCCGTGGTTCGCGCTGATGTACCCCGAGCTCGACGGCCAGATCATGCAGGGGCTGGTCAACACCTACAAGGAATCGGGTTGGCTGCCGGAATGGGCGAGCCCCGGCCATCGCGACGTGATGATCGGGTCGAACTCGGCTTCGCTGATCGCCGACGCGTACATCAACGGCGTGCGCGGGTTCGACGTCGAGACGCTCTATGAGGCGATGGTCAAGAACGCGACCACCTCCGAGGGACGGCCGAAGGACGAGCGGGGCGAAGTCGTCCACGCGGTCGGGCGCGAGGGCGCCGAGTACTACAACCGGCTCGGCTATGTGCCCTATGACGTCGGCATCAAGGAGAATGCCGCGCGGACGCTCGAATATGCGACTGCGGATTTCTCCATCTCGCGGCTCGCCGAAGCGCTGGGCAAGACCGAGGATGCGAAGCTCTATGCCAGCCGGGCGCAGAACTATCGCAAGCTCTACGACGCGCAGTCGGGCTGGATGCGCGGGCGCAACCAGGACGGATCGTGGGCGACGCCGTTCAACCCGTTCAAATGGGGCGACGCCTTCACCGAAGGCAACTCGACCCACTACAGCTGGTCGGTGATGCAGGACGTCCAGGGGCTCATCGACCTGATGGGCGGGGACAAGCTATTCGTCGACCGGCTCGATTCGATCTTCACCATGCCGCCGGTGTTCGACGAGAGCTATTACGGCCAGGTGATCCACGAGATCCGCGAGATGCAGATCGTCAACATGGGCCAGTACGCCCATGGCAACCAGCCGATCCAGCACATGATCTATCTCTACGACTGGGCCGGCGCGCCGTGGAAGGCGCAGTATCACGTCCGCGACGTGATGAAGCGGCTCTATTCGGCGGCGCCCGACGGCTATCCGGGCGACGAGGACAACGGCCAGACCTCGGCCTGGTACGTGTTCTCCGCGCTCGGCTTCTATCCGGTGACGCCGGCGGTCGGGCAATATGCGATCGGCAGCCCGCTGTTCCGCTCGGTCCGCCTCACCATGCCGGGCGGCAAGGTGCTGACGATCGAGGCGGAGAACAACGGCGCCAAGAACGTCTACATCCAGTCGGTCAGCTTCAACGGCAAAGCGCACGACAAGGCGTGGCTCGACCGCGCGGCGCTCCAGCAGGGCGGCACGCTGCGGTTCGTGATGGGGCCGACGCCCAACAGGCAATGGGCGAGCGGCAAGGCCAGCGCGCCCTTCTCGATGAGCGCGCCGGCGAAGTGAGAGAAGGGGAGATGACGATGGTCACGCGCCGCGAGGTGATGGCGGGCGCCGGTGCGCTGGCGATGGCGGCTGCGGTGCCGGCGGGTGCCGCGGAGCCGCTGGTCACCAAGCGACCGCCCAAGAGCGCGCGGCACTTCACCAGCCGCGCGGTCGAGGCGGAGATCGCCCATGTGAAGCGCAAGATCGCCGACCCGGAGCTCGCCTGGTTGTTCGAGAATTGCTATCCAAACACGCTCGACACCACCGTCCAGCTGGGCGAGGTCGACGGCAAGCCCGATACCTTCGTCATCACCGGCGACATCGACGCGATGTGGCTGCGCGACAGCTCGGCGCAGCTGCAGACCTATGTCCATCTGACTCCGAAGGATGCGGAGCTGCGAAAGCTGTTCCACGGCGTGCTGCAGCGGCAGGCGCGCTGCATCCTGATCGATCCCTACGCCAACGCGTTCATGCATGATCCTGCTGCGCTGTCGAGCCTGCCGGCACGGACCGACGCCACCGACATGAAGCCGGGAGTCGCCGAGCGGAAGTGGGAGATCGATTCGCTCTGCTATCCGATGCGGCTGGCGCACGCCTATTGGACGGCGACGCGCGACAAGGCGCCGTTCGACGAATTGTGGGCACGCGGGATGGCGCAGGCGGTCGCGACGCTGCGGGAACAGCAGCGCAAGGAAGGGCCAGGCTCCTATCATTTCCAGCGGGTCGACAAGTCGCCGACCGAGACGCTGATGTTCGGCGGTTATGGCGCGCCGACGCGCAAGGTCGGATTGATCCACTCGGGCTTCCGGCCCTCGGACGACGCGTGCGTCTATCCGTTCCTGATTCCGTCGAACCTGTTCGCGGTGTCGGCGCTCGGGATGCTCGCCAAGGTGCTGCGTGAGGCGCGCGGCGACGATGCGGCGGCCAGCCAGTGCGAGGCGCTGGCGGACGAGGTCCGCCAGGCGCTCGACACGTACGGCAAGATGCCGGACGGGCAGGGCGGCGAGGTCTGGGCGTTCGAGGTCGACGGCTACGGCAACGCCATCTTCATGGACGACGCCAACGTGCCGAGCCTGTCGGGCCTGCCGCTGCTCGGGGCGGCCGAGCGCAACGACCCGCTCTACCGCCGGACGGCGGCGCTCGCCTGGAGTCCACGCAATCCCTATTTCTTCGCCGGCAGCGCGGCCGAGGGGATCGGCGGGCCACATGTCGGCATGGACATGATCTGGCCGATGTCGATCATCACCCGCGCGCTCCTCAGCGACGACGATGCCGAGATCGTGAAATGCCTGCGCTGGCTCAAGACCACGCACGGCGGCACCGGCTTCATGCACGAATCCTTCCACAAGGACGATCCGGCTAAGTTCACGCGGAGTTGGTTCGCCTGGGCGAACGGATTGTTCGGCGACCTGATCATTGATCTGTCGAAGCGCCGGCCCGCACTGCTCGCCGAGCGGTTGTAAGACTTTGAAACACGGAGACACTTCGATGATCACCGCCAACCGCCGCCAGCTGCTGTCCGGCACCGGGCTGGCCGTGCTCGGTGCGGCGCTGCCCGCCCGCAGCTGGGCGCAGGCGCCGGCGGCGGGGAGGCCGAACCTGTTCATCGGCACCGGCGGTCACGGCCACACCTTTCCGGGGCCGTCGCTGCCGTTCGGCATGGCCCAGCTCGGGCCGGACACCGACAATGCGCGCTGGGACGCCTGCTCGGGCTATCACAGCGATGACGGCTCGATCATGGGCTTCTCGCACACCCATCTGTCGGGCACCGGCATCGGCGACATGCTCGACGTGCTGGTGGTGCCGACGCGCGGGCCGCTCCAGCTCGAGCCCGGGCCGCTCGACAATCCCGACGCGGGTTATCGTCAGCGCTTCTCCGAGGAACACGCCGAACCCGGCTATTACCGCGTGCGGCTGGAATCGGGGGTGCTGGCCGAGCTGACGGTGACCGAGCGCACCGGGCTCCATCGCTATCGCTTCCCGCAGGGGCCGGGGCATATCCTGATCGACTTCGCCCATATGATCATCGACCGGTGGGACAAGGGGACGCTGGTCGACGAGGCGTCGCTCGCGCTCGATCCCGACGGCACGCTGACCGGCAGCCGGCGCGTGCACCGCTGGGCCAAGGGACGCCGCATCCATTTCGCGATGAAGCTGTCGCGCAAGCCCGATCGGGTGCAGTTCTTTGCCGACGGGACTTCGCCTTCGCCCGAGGGCACGACGAAGGTTGCCGGCAACCGCCTCAAGGTCGCTCTGTTCTTCGACGACGCCGGCGGCGAGCCGATCCTAATCAAGACTGGCATCTCCGCGATCGACGTCGATGGCGCCCGCGCGGCGCTGGCGGCGGAGGCGCCGGGATGGGACTTCGACGGCGCCCGCGCCGCGGCTGCCCGCGCCTGGGCGAAGGAGATCGGCGCCGTCCGCGTCTCTGGCGGTACCGAGGCGCAGCGCACGATCATGGCGAGCGCGCTCTATCATTCCTTCCTCGCGCCGACCCTCTTCACCGATCGCGACGGCCGCTATGTCGGTCTCGACCGGCAGGTGCATCAGGCGCCCGAGGGCGAGCCTGCCTTCAGCACCTATTCGCTGTGGGACACCTATCGCGCGCTGCATCCGCTGCTGACGCTGGTACGGCCCGAGCGCGCCGAGATGCTGACCCGCGACCTCGTCCGCCAGACGCGCGAAAGCCCCTATGGCCCGCCGGTGTGGCCGCTGCAGGGCGTCGAGACGGGCACGATGATCGGCTGGCACGCGGTGGTGGTGCTCGCCGAGGCCTATGCGAAGGGGATCAAGGCCGACTATGCATCGGCCTGGCCGGTGATCCGCCGCCGGGCGTTCGACCGCACGATGACCGACATCGACAGCACGCTGGGGCGGAGCTTCTACTACGATCTCGGCTACATCCCGGCGGACAAGATCTGGGAGTCGGTCAGCCGCACCCAGGAATATGCCTATGACGACTGGGCGATGGCGGCGCTCGCCGAGGCGGCGGGGGCGAAGGAGGACGCCGCGGCGCTGCGCAAGCGCAGCCGCAACTACCGCAACGTCATCGACCCGAAGATCGGCTTCGCGCGCCCGCGTTTCAGCGATGGGAGCTGGTGGAAGGATTACGACCCGATCCAGCTCGGCCATGATCCGGAGAAGCACCGTGACTATACCGAGGCGAACGGCTGGCAGGCGACCTTCCTCAACCAGCACGACATCTATGGGCTGATCGAGCATTTTGGTGGCGACGCCGTGTTCGAGAAGAAGCTCGACGCCTTCTTCACCGCGCCCTCGACGCTGCCCAAGAATGCGCCGCCGGACATCTCTGGCCTGGTCGGCCAGTATGCCCACGGCAACGAGCCGGATCAGCACGCCGCCTATCTCTACGCCTATGCCGGCGCGCCGTGGAAGACGCAGGCGATGGTGCGCCGCCTGCTGGTCGAGATGTACAAGGACGATCCCGACGGCGTGATCGGCAATGACGACTGCGGGCAGATGAGCGCCTGGTTCGTGCTGAGCGCGCTCGGCTTCTATCCGGTCGATCCGGTGAGCGCGGTCTATGTGTTCGGCTCGCCGCTGTTCGATGAGGCGGAGGTCGAGGTCGGCGAGGGCAAGACGCTGCGCGTCCGCGCGCCGGGCAATGCGCCGGACCGGCCCTATGTCCAGTCGGTGCGCTGGAACGGCAAGCCGTGGACCCGCAACTGGATCGCCCATGCCGAGCTGATCAAGGGTGGTGAGCTGGTGTTCGAGATGGGGGCTAAGCCTTCGCGTTTCGGGACGGCGAAGAAGGACCGGCCGCCGTCGTTCGGGCGAGGGGCGGCCTGAGTCTGCATCATCGTCATTCCCGCGAAGGCGGGAATCCATTCTGGCTGGCCGTTGTGAGACTCATCGCCTTCAGCGACAATGGATTCCCGCCTTCGCGGGAATGACGGATTCAACTGGGACGAAGGGATTCTAAGCCGCGTAATCCGCGACGCCCGCTCCCGATGCTTTCCACAGCGCGCCGGGCTTGGGCAGCAGGAAGTGGCTGAACGGCAGGATCGCCGCGCCGACCGCGGGGGCGTCCTCGGAGAGTGCCGCGCGCGCGACGGGGGCGATCGCGGGGAACAGGTTCGTCTCCTCCCGCATCAGCGCATTGGTCCGCTCGGCGAGCTGCTCGAGCAGATGGCTGGGGAGGCGGCCGCCCATCAGCACTACCGCCGGATTGATCAGGCAGTTCACCGCGTCGAGCGGCACCGTCAGCTGCCGCGCGGCGCGCTCGATCCATTCCGTGACGCACGCATTCACCCGCGCATCGGCGGAGGGCTTGCCCATCGCATCGGCCAGCGCGAGGCCCTGGCCCTCGAGATGGCGGGCAAGGCCGGAGAGCGACACCAGCGCCTGGATCTGCTCGCCGTGACCGTTGCTGCCGGGCGCGCGCATGAAGCCGAGCTCGCCGCTGCGCCCGTCCGCACCGCGGACATAGGCGCCGTCGACGACGAGACCGCCGCCGAGGCCGGACGAGATCAGGATGTAGAAGAAACTGTTGTACTTCTGCCCGAGGCCGAGCTGCATCTCGCCCATCGCGGCGGCGGCGGCGTCGTTCTCGGTGAAGACGGGGAGGTCGAAGGGCTCGGCGAAGAGATCGGTCATGTCGATCCCTTCCCAGGCGGCATAGGCGGCCGGGCGGCCGGGCAGGTCGACCAGCCCGAGATCATCGGGCACCGCGACGCCGAGTCCCACCACCTTGCCGATCTCGACGCTGGCCTGGCGCAGCATCTTCTTGATCGAGCGGCGATAGAGCGAGCGGACGTGGTCGGGGAGGGCGAAGCTCACCTCCTCCGACACCCGGGCCAGGGTGTGGCCCGAAAAATCGACCAGCACGACGGTGATATGGTCGCGGTCGATGTTGACGCCGATCGAGTAGCAGGCGTCCCTTCGGATCACGAGCTTTGTCGGAGGCTGGCCGCGTCCGCCGCGGCGCTGGCCGGCTTCCTCGATCAGTCCGTCGTCGAGCAGGCGGCGAGTGATGTTGGCGATCGCGGGTGCGGTGAGGCCGGTGATGCCGGCGAGCTCCACCCGGGTCAGCGAGCCGCACACCCGGATCGCGTGGAGCGTCACGCGCTGGTTATGGTCGGCGGCGCGCTCGAGATTGGTGCCGGACAGGCGCGGGCGGGCGCGGGACGGGGGCGTCATGCGGTGGTTCCGCGGATGGTGGCTGCGATCACGTCTGGGCTGTCCGGTTCAATCGTTGCGGCGTGCATCGCATGTTTTCCTTGCTATCGCTATCACGAACCCTCCACCGCCTCTTCCATCGTTTCCAGCGATATGCCGCGGGTTTCGGGGAAATAGCGCCATACGACGATGAATTGCACCACCATCGCGGCGGCGAAGAACCAGAAGGGCAGCGCCTGCATGTGCTGCGCGACCACGGGGAAGCCGAAGGCGATCAGCGCGTTCATGCCCCAATGGGTCGCGCTGCCGATCGCCTGGCCGCGGGCGCGGACGGCGGTCGGGAAGATCTCCGACAGATAGACCCAGATCACCGCGCCCTGCGAGATGGCGAAGAACAGGATGAAGACGATCAGCGCCGGCAGCAGCCATGCTTGGCCCGTGCCGCTGGTGTAGATCGCCGCCACCGCGGCCAGCGCCGCCGCCGTCCCCGCTGCACCGGTCAGCAGCAGCGGCTTGCGTCCGATCCGGTCGATCACCGCCATGCCGACCAAGGTCGCGACCAGGTTGGCGACGCCGATCGCCACCGACTGCAGGTCCGCCGACAGGCCGCTGAAGCCGGCGGCGGCGAAGATGTCGCCGAGATAATAGAGGATCGCGTTGATCCCCGAGAGCTGGTTGAACAGCGCGATCGCGACGGCGAGCAGGATCGGCTTGTGGTGCCGGCGCCAGTCGAGACGCGCGCCACCGCCCTGGTCCTCGCCGGCGCGGAACTGTGCGATCAGCCGGTCGGGATCGCCCATCGAGAGCTGCCGGATCGCCTCGCGCGCCTCGGCCTCCCGCCCCTTTTGCACGAGCCACCGCGGGCTTTGCGGAATCCGCAGCAGCATCGCCAGGAACAGCAGCGCGGGCAGCGCCGCCACGCCGAGCTTGAGGCGCCAGGCGAGTTCGCCGTCGATGACCCGGCCGATCAGGAAATTGCTGACATAGGCCGCGAGGATGCCGGCCACGATGCTGAGCTGAAACGATCCGACCAGCAGCCCGCGACGCTCGGCCGGGCTGATCTCTGCGATATAGACCGGCGCCAGCACCGAGGAACCGCCGATCGCGAGGCCGCCGATGAAGCGGAAGCCGATCAGCATCGCCAGTCCGCCGCTCGCCGCCGAGCCGACCGCCGAGACGACATAGGCGATCGCCACCCACAACAACATGGTGCGGCTGCCATAGCGGTCGCCCGGCGCACCGGCGCCGAGCGCGCCGATCAGCGTGCCTATCAACGCTGCCGAGACGGCACTCCCCAGCGCGACCGGCGAGAGGCCGAAGGAATGCCGCAATGCGTCGGTCACGCCTGCGATCACCGCGGTATCGAAGCCGAACAGCAGGCCGCCGAGCGCCGCCGCCACGACCGCATTCGGATTCAAGCTCCTAGTCGCCATGCCTTGATCCCCCTCCTGTTTGACCGACCGGCATCGATCGTTGAATTATGCAAATTGAAGTATTAATCGAGCCGATGCGCTGCACAAGCGGCTCCGGGCGCGCTCGGACCCGCTCGGGACACGAGCAGGCGTCTGGCAAGGGAGAGGGGGAAGCCTTCGTATGGTTCGATGCTCCTGTCTCGTGCCGAGGACGCCGATCCGGTTCCGCCTGGCGCTCATTCCCATGATCGGCGCGATCGTCCCTCCGCCGCCTTCCGTTCCAGTCGAAAGCAAGCTGCCATGATAATCGTCCCCAGCGCCGTGTTGCCGTGCGCAATCCTTGATCCATGTTCGCCGGACGGCAAGGCTGCTCTGCGTTTCGAGGATTGCGCATGAGCGTCGGCACGGACGAGCTGCCGCTGGCGGGGATCGAGCTCGGCGGGACGAAATGCATCTGCACGCTGGCGCATGGGCCCGACGCGATCATCGACCAGCGCACGATCGCGACGACCACCCCTGACGAGACGCTGCCGGCGATCCTGGCGGCGCTGCACGAATGGGAGGACTCACATGGCTTTCGCGCGCTCGGCATCGCCTCCTTCGGTCCGCTCGAGCTGAATCCGGCCTCGCCGCGTCACGGGCAGATCCTCGCGACCAACAAGCCCGGCTGGCCCGGCACCGACGTACGCGGCGTCCTGTCCGCGCCCTTTGCCGTGCCGGTGGGGTTCGATACCGACGTCAACGGCGCCGCGCTGGCCGAGATTCGCTGGGGGTGCGCGCAGGGCCTCGACGACTTCGCCTATGTGACGGTCGGCACCGGGGTCGGAGTCGGGCTGATCGTGCACGGGCGGCCGACGCGCGGCATCGGACATAGCGAGATCGGCCATATCCGCGTGCCGCGGCTGCCGACGGATCACCTCCCCAGCGCCTGCCAGTTCCACGACGATTGCGTCGAAGGGCTCGCCTCGGGCTCGGCGCTGGTGGCGCGGCTCGAGGGGCGCGCGGTCGCCGATCTCACGCCTGACGATCCGGTGTGGGAGCCGATCGTCGATGTGCTTGCTACTATGTGCCACGCGCTCGTCTGCGCGACCGGACCGCATCGCATTGCGATCGGCGGCGGCGTGGTGTCGGGCCAGCCCCATCTGCTCGAGCGGATCGAGGCGGCGCTGTGCAGGAGCATCAACGGCTATATGGAGCTTCCGCCGTCCGACTATATCGTGGCGCCTCGACTCGGCGCCTCGGCGGGGCCGCTCGGTTCGATCGCCCTGGCGGCGGGCGCCTGCGGGTAATCGCCCGGCGGGAACAAATCCGCGATCCGGCGATTCGTGCAGTTCGCCGCCGCCACCGTTGAAAGGTGGCAGGGCGAAACTAACTAGGGGCGTAACGGCGTCACAGAGCGCCGGACATCGCAGGGAGGAGACCCCATGACCAGGAAGACCCAATTCGTCGCGCTGCTCGCCGGCAGTGCCGCGCCGTTGTCGCTGTTCGCGATGGCCGTACCGGCCCAGGCGCAGGACGCGGCGACTGCCGCACAGCCGCAGCAGACCGAACCGGCTGCTGCCGTACCCGAGGAGACGGGCGAGGACATCATCGTCGTCGGCACCGCCGGTGGCGGCACGCGGCGGCAAGATGCTGCGTTCGCCCTGACCACGCTCAATGCCGATGCGATCGCGCAGGCGGCGCCCAACAGCACCGCCGACCTGCTCCGCACCATCCCGGGTGTGATGGCGGAGAGCTCGGGCGGGCAGAACGGCGCCAACATTTTCGTGCGCGGCTATCCGTCGGGCGGCGACGCGCAGTTCGTCACCTTCCAGGTGGAAGGCGTGCCGATCTTCCCGCCGCCGACGCTGTCGTTCCTCGAGAATTCGCAGCTCGTCCGGCTCGACGAGACGGTCGAGCGGGTCGAGGCGGTGCGCGGCGGTACGGGATCGCTGTTCTCGAACGGGCAGCCGGGCCTCACCGTCAACGTCGTCCAGCGCACCGGCGGCAGCAACTTCCACGGGCTCGGCAAGATTTCCTACACCGATTACGACGAGATTCGAGGAGACGCCTGGATCTCGGGGCCGCTCGACGAAGATACCGGCTTCATGGTCGGCGGCTTCTACGCCCAGGGCAACGGCATCCGCGATCCGCAGTTCCGCGCCGAGAAGGGCGGGCAGATCACCGGCAACATCCACCACGACTTCGGCAACCGCGGTTCGGTCGAGGTCTATGCGCGCTACCTCAACGACCGCGGCCAGTGGCTGCTGCCGATCCCGATCGTCCAGGACCAGGATGGCGACATCCACGCCTATCCGGGCTTCGACGCCGGCACCGGCGCGCTGCCGGGGCGCGAGACGCGGGTTACCACCAACCTCGCGGGCCGCACCGTCGACCTCGCCGACGGGCGCGGCGCCAAGGTGATCAACACCGGCGTCAACTTCGACTATGAGATCGCCGACGGCTTCCGCTTCCGCGAGCGCGCCAGCTATCTCGGCGGCCATGCCGATACCGTCGGGCTGGTGCCGACCGAGGCGCCGATCGCCGCTTCGGACATGGCGGAGCTGCTCGGCGGCGACGGCGCGACGCTCTCGAGCCTCAGCTACGTCAACGGCGGCGGCACGCTCGCGGCGACCACGCCGGTGATGCGCGCCGGCATCTGGGAGGTGCGCAAGAAGATCTCGTCCTTCGTCGCCGACACCGGCTTCGAATGGACCGCCGGCAAGAACAAGCTGACGGGCGGCTTCTACTACGCCAACTACAGCTCGCGCGACCGCTGGACGCTCGGCAACCAGGTGCTGCTGACCGGCGAGCCCAATGCGCGGCTGCTCAACATGACGCTGACCAACGCGGCCGGCGCTCTGCAGACCGCGACGTTCAACGGCTTCACCAGCGGGCAGGGCTTCATCGTCGACGGCCAGTATGACGGCAGCGACTATGCCTTCTACGCGGTCGACGAGTTCCAGATCACGCCGGAGCTGCGCGTCGACGGCGGCGTGCGCTGGCAGCGGCACAAGATCGACGGGATGGTCCGCACGCCTGGCGGGACGGTCGACCTCGATGGCAATCCCGACACGCTCTACGACAATGCCGTCTCCGTGTTCGGCGGGCCGCGGCAGATCAACTATTCGGACTCGGCCTGGTCGTGGACCGTCGGCGCCAATTACGACATCACGAGCCAGATCGGCGTGTTCGCGCGCTACAGCCGGGGCAACAGCTTCCCGCAGTTCGACAATCTGCGTGACGCCTCGGACGCGGATATCGCGGCCCGCAGCGGCCTGGCGGTGGCGGCCCAGGTCGACACCTACGAAGGCGGCATCAAGGTCTCGATGCCGTGGATCAACCTCTACGCCACGGTGTTCCACAACAAGTTCGACGGGCTCGCGACCACCCAGCTCGTCGACAACGTGCCGCTCAGCCAGATCGGCGGTGCCAAGGCGACCGGCGTCGAATTGGAGGGTGCGCTTCGGCCGTTCCGGGGCTTCACCCTGTCGGGTGCGGCGACCTACCTCCACGGCACCTATGAGGATTTCTTCACGGGTGGCGGCACGATCGACAACACCGGCAACCGCGTGCAGCGCCAGCCGCGCTGGGCGTGGCGCGTGACGCCGGCCTATGAGGTCGACATCGGCGGCTTTAAGCCGTCGATCTTCGCGACGCTGCAATATACCGGCGACCGATTCTCCGACCCGGAGAACGAGCAGCTGCTGCCGCACTTCTATCAGCTCGATGCCGGCGTGTCGGTCGACGTCAACGATCGGATACGGCTGCAGGTCACCGGCAACAATCTGACCGACGAGATCGGCCTGACCGAAGGCAACCCGCGTGTCATCGGCTCGCAGGGCGAAGGACCGATCCTGGCGCGGCCGATCCTGGGCCGGTCATTCCGGTTCAGCGCGGCGGTGAAGTTCTGATCGTGGAGCGGGCGCCGGGTTCCGGCGCCCGTTTCCTTTTCGCGTAACCCGCGAGGGGCCATGGACCGCCGCACGCTGCTCCGCCGCACCGCCACCCTGGCCGCCGGGACCGCGCTGGCACCGGCGCTAAGGGCGGCGCCGGCGGGGCGGCAGCGCAACGTGCTGCTGCTCATCTCCGACGACCAGGGGCTCGACCTCGGCTGTTATGGCGTGCCGATCCGCACACCGCGGATCGACCGGTTCGCGCGGGCGGGGACGCGATTTACCCAAGGCTATGCCGCCGTCTCCTCGTGCAGCCCCAGCCGGGCTGTCATCAATACCGGCCTCTACACGCACCAGAACGGCATGTATGGGCTGCAGCACGACGTGCACCACCAGTCGCTGCTCGACGGGATCGAGACGCTGCCGTCGCTGCTGCGGCGCGCCGGCCATGCGGTCGCGCTGGTCGGCAAGAAGCATGTCGGGCCCGACAGCGCCTTTCCCTATGAGGTCGAGCTGGTGCCCGAGCGATCGGGCATCCGCGACGTGCGCGAGCTGGCGGTGGCGGCGGGAAGCTTCATCCGGTCCACCAACGACCGGCCGTTCTTTGTCACGGTCGGCTACAGCGATCCGCATCGCGCGGCGGCCGATTACGGCAACGACCGCCGCTGGCCGGGAGTCAAACCGGCGCGCTACGATCCGAGGCGCGTACCGATCCCGTCGCACCTGCCGGACATTCCCGCGGTGCGGCAGGACCTTGCCGAATATTATGAATCGCTGAGCCGCCTCGACGTGGGCGTCGGCATGATCCTGGACGAGCTGGAGGCGAGCGGGCGGGCGAAGGACACGCTGGTGATCTTCCTCAGCGACAACGGCCGGCCGTTCCCGGGCGCAAAGACCAATCTCTACGATCCCGGTCTCCATCTGCCGCTGATGATCCGGGCGCCGGGACAGCGGGCGAGCGTCAACGATGCGATGGTGAGCTGGGTCGACATCGCGCCGACCGTGCTCGAGTTCACCGGCGTCGCCGGACCGAAGTATCCGCTGTCGGGCAAGTCGCTGTTGCCGCTCCTCGGTGAACGGCAGGGGGTGGGGCGCGACGCGGTGTTCGCCAGCCATGATTTCCACGAGATCAACCAATATTATCCGATGCGCGCGATCCGCACGCGCGCACACAGCTATATCCTCAACCTCGCTTCACCGCTCGACTATCCGATCGCGGGCGACGTCGCCGGATCGCCGAGCTGGAAGGCGATCAGCGCCGATCCGTCGATCCGGCTCGGCAAGCGGACCCAGGCGGCCTATCTCAAGCGGCCGGCGGAGGAGCTCTACGATCTCGGGCGCGATCCCGACGAGCTGACCAACGTCGCCGCCGATCCGGCCTATGCCGGCGTGCTTTCCGACCTGCGCGAGCGGCTGCGGGCGGTGCGCGCGGCGACGCGCGATCCGTGGCTTGCCGGGCAGACCGATCCCTATGCGCACATGGAGCATGGCGCATAGGCGGTTCGATCAGCTCGCCGGAGCGTTCGCCAGGTCCGGGTAGCGCTCCAGGATCGCGCTCGCGATGCCGTTGGTCCAGCCGAAGCCGTCCTGCGTCGGATATTCGCCGCCGCCGCCGGCGCGATGCTCCTCGACGTCGTATTTCTCGAGCATCTTGCCGGTCTCGCCGTAGGTGAGCGCGACGGTGTGCATCCAGCGCTTCGAGATCTCGCGCGCGAGGTCCTTCTGGCCATAGCGGTCGAGCCCGGCGATCGCGACCCATTGCAGCGGGGCCCAGCCGTTGGGCGCATCCCATTGCTGGCCGGTGCGGACCGGCGTGGTGCGCAGGCCGCCCGGCGCGAGCAGTACGCGGCTGATGGTCGCCGCCACCGCCGAAGCCTGGTCGGGCGAGGCGGCGCCGACGAACAACGGGTAGGCGGTCGCTGCGGAAACCACCGAGGTCGGCTTGCGCGCGATCCGGTCCCAGTCGGCGTAGCGGCCCTCGCGCGAGCTCCAGAGATAGCGGTCGATCGCCGCCTTGCGCCGCTTGGCCTGGGCGGCGAAATCGCCGGCGCAGGCGGTGTCGGCGAGGGCGCGGCAGCGCTCGGCGATCCGCTCCTCCATCGCGAACATCAGGCTGTTGAGATCGACCGGCACGATGTCGGTGGTGCGGATCGTCGCGAGCGTTTTGGGATCCGGGAGCCAGCGCGCGCTGAAGTCCCAGCCGCTCTCGGCGGCGGCGCGCAGGTGGCGGTAGACCTCGCCCGCCGGACGGCCGCTCGCGCGGGCGGTGGCGACGTCCTCGGCATAGGATTCGTCGCGCGGGGTGTCCTTGTCGTCCCAATAGCGGTTGAGCAGCGAGCCGTCCGGCATCCGCACCACGCGCGCGCAGACGCCGGTCCTGTCGAGGCAGCTCGCCCCCTTCATCCAATAATCATGCTCGCGCCTCAGCGCCGCCAGCCGCCGCTTGGCGAGCGCAGGGTCCTCGCTCTTCGAGAGGTCAAGCATCAGCGCGTAGAAGGGCGGCTGCGATCGGCTGAGATAATAAGTGCGCATCCCGTTGGGGATATGGCCGTAGCGCTCGATCGTGTCGGTGAAGTCGGCGAGCATCGATTCGACCAGCGGTTGCTGCCCGTCGACGGCCAGGCCGACCATCGTGAAATAGCTGTCCCAATAATACATTTCGCGGAAGCGGCCGCCGGGGACGACATAGGGCTCGGGCATCGGCAGCGCCGAGCTACCCGGCGGCACCGGCTCGGGCTGGCGCACCAGCGTCGGCCAGAGCCTGCGGACGTGCGCGCGCACGTCGCTCGGGCCGTGGTCGTTGACGCCGGGAACGGTGAAATTGTCCAGCACGAAGCGGCGCAGCGCCTCCTTGCCGTTCGGGCGCGCCTGGGAATAGGCGGCGACGATCGCCTTGGGGTCGCGCTTCGGCACGGCGTCGACGAAAGTCTTGCCGTCAGGGAAGAGGCGCTGCGTCTGCACCGCGGCGAACAGGTCGCCGTAGAGCTCGGCCGGCGATTGCTGCGCCTGCTGAGCCGGTGCGGCGGCGGCCACCAGCAGCGCGCCCGCGAGTGCCACACCCTTCGACCATTGCCTGAACATCGCCTCTTCCTCCCTTGCCGTCCGTCAGTCAGTCCACGCTAAACCCGGACGCCGACTTCCGTCCTGCCTTCCTCGCCGAAGATCCTCAGATAGCGCCGAATCTCGTCCGGATCACCGGTCGCCTTGGCGGGATTGTCGGAAAGCTTCACCGCCGGCCGGCCGTTCGCCCGCGTCACCTTCGCCACCAGCGAGATCGGTTCCAGTCCCGCGGCGCCGTCGGGGTCGCAGCCGCGGAAGTCGTTGGTGAGATTGGTGCCCCAGCCGAAGCTCATCCGCACGCGACCGTGGAAATGGCGCCAGGTCGCCTCGATCGTGTCGACGTCCATCCCGTCGGAGAAGATCAGCAGCTTCTCGCGCGGATCGCGGCCGCGCGCCTGCCACCAGGCGATGATCTGCTCGCCCGCCTCGATCGGCGGCAGGCTGTCGGGGCGGAAGCCGGTCCAGTCGGCTACCCAGTCCGGCGCATCGCGCAGGAAGGCGGCGGTACCGAACGCGTCGGGCAGCACCACGCGCAGGTTGCCGGAATAATGCGCCTGCCATTCCTCCAGCACGCGATAGGGCGCCGCCGCGACGCCGGCATCGTCCTCGGCCAGCGCGGCGAGCACCATCGGCAGCTCATGGGCGTTGGTGCCGATCGCCTCCAGGTCGTTGTCCATCGCCAGCAGCACGTTGGAGGTGCCGATGAAGCGCTCGCCGAGCCCTTCCTTCAGCGCCTCGACGCACCAGCGCTGCCAGAGGAAGCCATGCCGCCGCCGCGTGCCGAAGTCGGAGAGCATGAGGTCGGGAAGCTGGCGCAGCCGCTCGACCTTGTCCCACAGCTTCGCCTTGGCACGGGCGTAGAGCACGTCGAGCGCGAAACGGCCCTTGCCGCGCATCGCCGCGCGCGACCTGAGCTCGTTGACGATGGCGAGCGCGGGGATCTCCCACATGGTCGTATGCGTCCAGGGGCCGTCGAAGGTCAGCTCATACTGGCCGTCGACCGCACGCAGCTCGTAGTCGGGCAGGCGGAAATCGCGCAGCCAGGCGATGAAGTCGGGCGCGAACATCTGCTGGCGGCCGTAGAAGCTGTTGCCGGCGAGCCAGATCAGCTCCTTGTTGGTGAAGCGCACGGTGCGGGCATGGTCGAGCTGCTCGCGCAGCTCGCGTTCGTCGATCACTTCGGCGAGCCGGACCGACTTGGTGCGGTTGATGAGCGAGAAGGTCGCCTGCACATCCGGATGCAGATGCCGGATCATCTGCAGCATCAGGAATTTGTAGAAGTCGGTGTCGAGCAGGCTGCGGACGATCGGGTCGAGGCGGAAGCCGTGATTGTAGGTGCGGGTCGCGATGTCGGTGACGGCCATGTGCCCCTCCCAAGAACAAGGGACATCTGCCTGCGCTCCTATGCCCGCTGCAAGCATTGATCCGTGCGGTGGGTTAAAGGCCGATAATCCCAAGGAGGTAGCGCGCGGACATTATCGGGGACAGCCGGTGCCGCTGTCGCGATCAATCCACCGACGTCGGAAACTCTTGGGCCGCGCAGGGGTTCTTCTACGGTGGACAACAGGGAGGATGCCCCGGCCGGCGAACCGGCCAGGATCACTCCCCTTGTTCGACGGAATATTCATCCGACGAGTTCGGCCGCATGCCGCCGCATGGTGGTGGAACGTGATCGGCCCCTCTTCAGCCGGAGGAGGAGGAGGTCGGTATGGAGATCCTGCACGAGCGCAATCCCGACATGGCGACCTTGGATGGTGATACCGGCCGCGAGATGGCGGAGCAGGCCGTCACCCGGTCCCCCGAAACGCAATCCGCTCATCGCAAGGAGGTGAGTCCGGGTCTCCGGCGACTGGCGACGCTGACCTCTCTCGACGAGGCCGAGCTGATCCGCATCGCTTTCATGGCCGAGCGCACGCAACGCAGGGTCAAGGCCCGGTCGGAGCTGATGCGGGAGGGTGATCCCATCGCGCGACCGCTGCTCATCCTGTCCGGCTGGGCCGCGCGGATGCGCACGCTCTCGAACGGGCGGCGGCAGCTTCTGAGCCTGCTGCTGCCCGGCGACCTGATGGGGATCGGGCGCGGACATCAGCCGGTCGCGCTCAGCACGATCGTCGCGCTGACGGATGTAGCGATTTGTCACCTTCCGCGTCAGGAGGAACTCGATCCCGACTCCGGCCTGGCGGCCGCCTATGACCTCAGCCGCACGCTCGACGATCATTATATGCTCGCGCAGATCATGCGGCTGGGGCGCCTTACCGCCTACGAGCGGATCGCGGACTTCCTGCTGGAGCTGTACGAGCGGCTCGAGCCAGCCGGCGTCGCCCGCGGAGGCAGTTTCCCGATGCCGCTCACCCAGGAACTGATGGCGGACGCGATGGGGCTGACCAGCGTCCATGTGAACCGCACGCTCCAGGCGCTCCGGCGCGAGGGGGTGGTGACGATCGGCAACAGCATGGCGACGCTGCACCAGCCGGCCGCGCTGGCCGAGATGGTGGGGCATCGCGTGCCGATCTTCTGACGGCCGGGGTATCGAACGCTCGACAGCGCGCGCCGATGATCGCAAACGGGGCCCTTGATTCATCCGTCAGGGGAAAGCGTGCGATGGCGTTCACGGCGAAGCTGATGCTGTTGGGGTCGGGCGAGCTCGGCAAGGAGTTCGTCATCTCCGCAAAGCGGCTCGGCTGCTATGTCGTCGCCTGCGACAGCTATGCCGGCGCCCCGGCGATGCAGGTGGCGGACGAGGCCGAGGTGTTCTCGATGCTCGATCCCGAGCTGCTGCGCGTCGCGATCGACCGCCATCGGCCCGATTTCATCGTTCCCGAGCTGGAGGCGATCCGTACCGAGGTGCTGGCCGAGGTCGAGGAGCGCGGTCTGAACGTGGTGCCCTCGGCGCGTGCGACGGTCATGACCATGAACCGTGACCGCATCCGCGAGGTCGCCGCGGCCGAGCTGGGGCTCACCACCTCGCGCTATCGCTATGCCGAGAGCCTGGACGAGGTACGGGCGGGCGCGGCGCATACCGGCCTCCCTTGCGTGATCAAGCCGGTGATGTCTTCGTCCGGCAAGGGGCAGACGACGGTGCGGCGTGAGGAGGATCTCGCGGCCGCGTGGGACTATGCCGTCGCCAACATGCGCGGCGACCGGCGGCGGGTGATCGTCGAGGAGTTCGTCGACTTCGATTACGAGATCACGCTGCTCACCGTCCGCAGCCGCGAAGGCGTCAGCTTCTGCCCGCCGATCGGACATCGCCAGGAGCGCGGCGACTATCAGGAATCGTGGCAGCCGGCGGCGATGTCGGCCGGCGCGCTGGCGGCGGCGCAGGAGATGGCGCGCAAGGTGGTCGATGATCTCGGCGGCTACGGCATCTTCGGCGTCGAGTTCTTCGTGCGAGGGGAGGAGGTGATCTTCTCCGAGCTGTCGCCGCGTCCGCACGATACCGGCATGGTGACGCTGATCTCGCAGAACCTCAGCGAGTTCGACCTGCATGCGCGCGCCGTGCTGGGTCTGCCGGTTCCGGAGGTGCGGCTGCGCGGCCCTTCCGCCTCGGCGGTCATCCTGGCGGAGCAGGATGCGAGCGACTATGTCGTCGAGGGATTGGCCGACGCGCTGGCCGTGCCGGGCGGCGAGGTGGACGTGCGTATCTTCGCCAAGCCGACGATGCGTCCGCACCGGCGCATGGGCGTGGCGCTGGCGCTGGCGGAGGGTATCGGCGAAGCCCGCCGCGTCGCGGGCGAGGCGGCAGCGAAGGTGAGGCTGCTGCCGGCCGGCGAGATCGCCTGAACGATCGTTTCCGCCGCTCCAGCGCTTCCATCCGAGTGTCTCAGCCGCGCCAATGCGCGACGCCGGCGAGCACGAGCAGGATCGCGAGCACCACCATGCCGACCAATCCGGCAAGGAAGACCGCGCGCCGGGCGCGGCTCCTGAGGATGATCTCGCCGCCGCGCGCATCCTCGGCGGAGATATGGACCGGCTTCTCTTCGGGCTCCGTCGGCATCGGATCGGTCTGTGCGGTTGGCGTCAGCCCCCGCGCGATCAACGTTCCGGCAGCAGGTCGGTTCAGATCGAGGGGGCCGTCAGCGGGACCGGACGCGCCCGCGCCAGGCGATCGCCATCACCACCAGCGTCGATCCGAGCGTCAGCCAGGACAGAAGATCGTATCCGCCGTCGCCGACCAGCGCAGAGAGAAGGCCGACCAGGCTCACCGCCGCGATCAGCAGCGGCCAGCGGAAGATCCGCCAGTTGCTCCGGCTGCGGTCCGCCTTCATTCCGCCGGCTCCATCACGCCGCCGCTGGTCAGCTCGTTGATCCGCTTCTCGATCGGCACGCGCCGCCGGCCGAGCCACAGGTAGAGGCCGGTCACCAGCACCACGATCGCGGCGATGTCGAGCAGCGCCCAGATGATCTTGAGCGGCATCCCGCCATAGTCGCCGAAGTGGAGCGGCACCGACAGGAACAGCGCCTGGACGTACCAGGGCATCTCGCGCACGTCGCTGAGCCGGCCGCTCTCGGCATCGACCATCGCCGGCTTGATCAGCCGTTCGGTGAGCGGCGTGTTGCCGGCGAAGGCGACCATATAGTGATGCTTGGTGCTGAACTGCGTGCCCGGCCAGGCGACGAAGCTGACCCTGCCTTCAGGGACCGCCGCCTTCGCAGTGGCGACCGCGCCGTTCACCGATGCGAGCCGGGTCGGAACCGCGGCGTTCTTGTAGGGCGCCGCCAGCTCTGCGAGCTCGTCCATCTGCCAGATCGCGGTGATCGGCGTGGTCATGGTGATGATGAAGCCGGTGAGGCCGACCACGCTCACCCAGCCGAGCGTGACGATCCCGACCATGTTGTGCGTGTCGAGCCACTTGAGGCGGCGGCTGCGGTCCTTGCGCACCGTGCCGAAGGCGAGCTTGCGCATGAAGGGAGCGTAGACGACCACGCCCGACACCACCGCGACGAGGAAGACCACGCCGATCAGGCCGAGGAACAGCTGGCCGGGGATGCCGAGCAGCAGCTGCGAATGGAGCTCGAGCAGGAACGCCATCACGCCTTCGTTGACCGGCGGCGCGTCGACCGTCCGGCCGTCGCGCGCGTCGTAGAGCAGGATCTTCGCCTGGTCCTGCGTTGCGTTCAACGACGGGGCGACGACGGAGTAGATCAGCGGCTTCTCGTCGTCCCAGCTCAGGAACAGCATCTTCCATCCGGGCGGCTGCTTGGCGAGCGTGTCGCGGGTGACTTGGTCGAGGTCGATCGTCCTACCGGCGGCTGTCTGCGCGAGCTGGGGCGCGCGGGTCAGCTCGTCGATCTCGTGATGGAAGATCAGCGGCAGCCCGGTGATGCAGAACATCAGCAGGAAGGCGGTGCAGACGATGCTGGTCCATTTGTGGACCAGATACCAGCGGCGGGTGGCGTTGCGGGTCATGGCGGTCAGAAGGCCAGCTCGACGCCGGCGGTCACGCGGCGGGGGCGGGAGATGGTCGCGACGTCCTGGGCATAGGTCGAGCCCGGCGACAGCCGTACCACGTCGGTGGTGTCGAACAGGTTGGAGGCCGCAACGAACAGCCGCGTCGGTCCGGTCCGCCAGCCGATCTGCGCATTGGCGATGGTATAGGGCCTGGTCTTGCCGCGGGCGTCGTTGATCGCGTCGGAGAAATAGGCGTCGGTGTAGCGGATGTCGAACGACAGCTCGAGCGGCGCGACCGGCTGCGCCAGCACCCCCGCGTTGAGCGAGAAGGCTGGCGCGCGCGGCAGCTCGTTCCCCTGGATTTCAGGATCGGCGTAGCGATTGACCTTGGTCTTGAGGATACCGGCGTTGGCGAACAGCGTCAGGCCGTCGAGCGCGCGGTAGCGCGATTCCACTTCCGCGCCATAGGTGGTGGCGCGCCCGGCATTGCGGATGACGTAGGAAAAAATCGCCGGGTCGGGATTGAGATCGAACGGAAGCTGCAGTCCGCGATAGTCGTTGAAGAAGACGTTCGCGCGCAGGTCCAGACGCCCGCCGGCCAGCGTGCTGCGGACGAAGCCTTCGTAATTGGTCACCGTTTCCTTGTCGTAGACATAGGGCTGGAACGGCGGCTCGTAGCTGAAGCCGGCGCCGCCGGCGTTGTAGCCGCGCCCGACCGTCACGCCGGCCGTGACATTGTCGCTCGCGCGCACCGCCACCGTCGCGCGGGGCAGGAAAGCCTTGAAGGTGCGATGGAAATCGATCGCGAAGATGCCCGCGCCGCCGGTACGGTCGCGCTCCTCGGCCTCGTAGCGGGCGCCGAGCGTCAGGTCGATCTTCGGCGTCGCCTTGAACACCAGTTCGCCGAACACCGCGTTGGTGTGGGTACGGTCGTGGAAGATGCCGCCTGCGAACAGGTCGATCGCCTCGTCCTGATGGGTGCGATAGACCAGCCCGGCGATGAAGCCGGAGAGGCGATCCTCCGCGGAGCCGAAGCGCAGCCGCGGCTCCGCGGTATATTCGCGACCGTCGATCAGCGCATTGCCGTCGTTCAGTGCGGCGAAGCGCTGGACGCGGAAATCGGTCGCGGTTCCGAGGAAGGCGAAGGACAGGCCGTCGGCGATGCGGAAGTCGGTATCGGCGACCAGCACGTCGGCGCGCGTGCGGAACCGCGGCATCGCCGGGTAGGACGCCTCATGCCGGTCGAACGGCCGGAGGACGTCCATCGCCTGGGGCGCATAGGCATCGGTGTGCGAGACGGTGACGAGCGCCCGCACGTCGGGCGAGGGCGTGAACAGCAGCTTGCCGCGCAGCATCAGCGAGCGGCTGCGCTCGGGATCGTCGATCTCCCTGGTCTCCGTCGAGATTCCCTCCCGACGGGCCGTATAGGGCTCGAAGTCGACGAACGACCGCTCGGTCCGCCAGTCGGCCGCGACACGGAAGGCGAGCACGTCCGGCACGATCGGGCCGCCTAGCGCGCCCGAATATTGGCGGACCCGGTCCTCGCCGAGCACCGCGCGCCCCTTGCCGCTCCAGGCGAAGCCGGGATCGACCGTCTTCACCGCGACGACGCCGCCGATCGCGTTGCGCCCCTGCAGCGTCGATTGCGGTCCGCGGTAGACCTCGATCTGCTGGATGTCCCACAACACGCCGTCGAGATAGATGGTCTCGTTGAAGGTCAACGTGCGGTTGTCGACCTGGAAGTTCACACGGGGGCGGGTGCCGCCGAAGAAGGCGTCGCCGCCCACCGCCGGTCCGGTGCCGTCGATGCCGCGGATCGCCGGCGCGCTGCTCGACGGCCGCGCCGTGACGACGTTGGGGATGCGGCCGATCACGTCGTCAGTGCTGTAGGCGCCGCCCAGCCGGTCGACGTCGGCTCCGGTCGCGACCGAGACGCTCGACGCGGTCTGCCGCAAGGTGCGGTCGGTGCGGTCGCCAGTCACCACGATGTCCTCGGCGTCCTCCGGCTGCTGCGCATGAGCCGATCCGGCGAGAACGGACACACTTGCCCCGACCAGCATCGCCACGCGCAGAATCACCATCAGCCCCCTTTTTGATTGTCCGGGGCTCTTATTGAGAGTGACTCGCACACGCAATCGCAAAAAGATCAGCCGGACAGTGACGGCAGGTCGAGCCCCTTCTCGCGCGCGCAGGCGATCGCGGCCTCGTAGCCGGCGTCGGCATGACGCATCACGCCGCTGGCCGGGTCGTTCCACAGCACCCGTTCCAGCCGGTGGGCGGCGGCTTCGGTGCCGTCGGCGACGATCACCATGCCGGCGTGCTGCGAATAGCCCATGCCGACACCTCCGCCGTGGTGGAGCGACACCCAGGTTGCGCCGCTGGCGGTGTTGAGGAGGGCGTTGAGCAGCGGCCAGTCGCTGACCGCGTCCGATCCGTCGCGCATCGCCTCGGTCTCGCGGTTGGGGCTGGCGACCGAGCCGGAATCGAGGTGATCGCGGCCGATCACCACCGGCGCCTTGAGCTCGCCTTTCGCTACCATCTCGTTGAAGGCGAGGCCCAGCCGGTGACGGTCGCCCAGGCCCACCCAGCAGATGCGCGCGGGCAGGCCCTGGAACCTGATCCGCTCCTTCGCCATGTCGAGCCAGCGGTGGAGATGGGCGTTGTCGGGGAGCAGCTCCTTCACCTTGGCATCGGTGCGGTAGATGTCCTCGGGATCGCCTGAGAGCGCCGCCCAGCGGAACGGGCCGACGCCGCGGCAGAACAGCGGGCGGATATAAGCGGGCACGAAGCCGGGGAAGGCGAAGGCGTCGGCGACGCCCTCGTCCTTGGCGACCTGGCGGATGTTGTTGCCATAGTCGACCGTGGGCACGCCCGCCGCCTGGAAGTCGAGCATCGCGCGGACGTGGGTCGCCATCGATGCCTTGGCCGCCTTCGCCACCGCATCGGGCTCGCGTTCGCGCTTCTCGGTCCATTCGGCGACGGTCCAGCCGGCGGGGAGATAGCCGTTGACCGGATCGTGCGCAGAGGTCTGGTCGGTGAGCAGGTCGGGCCGGACGCCGCGGCGGTAGAGCTCGGGCAGGATCTCGGCGGCGTTGCCGAGCAGGCCGACCGACGTCGGGCGCTTCGCCGCGCAAGACTCCTCGATGATCGCGAGCGCCTCGTCGAACGTGTCGGCACGGCGGTCGAGATAGCCGGTGCGCAGGCGCATCTCGATGCGGCTCGGCTGGCACTCGATCGCGAGGCAGGAGGCGCCGGCCATCACCGCCGCAAGCGGCTGCGCGCCGCCCATGCCGCCGAGGCCGGCGGTCAGCAGCCAGCGGCCCGACAGGTCGCCGCCATAGTGCTGCCGCCCCATCTCGACGAAGGTCTCGTAGGTGCCCTGCACGATGCCCTGGGTGCCGATGTAGATCCACGACCCCGCGGTCATCTGGCCGTACATGGCGAGGCCGGCGCGGTCGAGCTCGTGGAAATGTTCCCAGGTCGCCCAGTGCGGCACCAGATTGGAATTGGCGATCAGCACGCGCGGCGCGTCCTCGTGCGTGCGGAATACGCCGACCGGCTTGCCCGACTGGACGAGCAGCGTCTCGTTGTCCTCCAGCCGCCGCAGTACCTCGACGATGCGGTCGAAGCTCTCCCAGTCGCGCGCGGCGCGGCCGATGCCGCCGTAGACGACCAGCTCCTCCGGCCGCTCGGCGACGTCGGGGTGGAGATTGTTCATCAGCATCCGGAGCGGCGCTTCGGTGAGCCAGCTCTTCGCCGATCGTTCGGGGCCGGTGGCGGGGCGGATGGTGCGGCTGTTGTCGAGGCGGGTCATCGGCGGCTCCTGCTGCTGGCGAAGGCGAGGCAGGCCTTCAGGATGTCGGTGAGCGTGGCGCGCATCGGCTCGGCGACGGCGGGATCGTAGGGTGAGGGCCAGTTGGTTTCGTCCGGTCGGTCGGGCTCGGCCATGTAGCCGCGGCAAGCGAGCTCCATCTGGATCGCATGGACACCCTGCTTCGGCCGACCATAATGCCGCGTGGTCCAGCCGCCGCGAAACCGGCCATTGCGAACGTGCGTGAGGCCGGTCGCGGCGCAGATCGCCAGCACCGCGTCGGCCAGGGCGGGATCGCAGGTGGTGTCGCCGTCGGTGCCGATATTGAACTGCGGCAGCTCGCCTTCGAACAAGCGCGGGATGCGGCTGCGGATCGAATGGGCGTCATAGAGCACGACATGCGGATGCCGTTCGTGCAGGCGCTCGATCTCGACGGAGAGTGCGGCATGATAGGGATCGAACCATGTCGCGCGGCGCCGGGCGATCTCATCCGCATCCGGGAGAGCATCGGCATAGAGCGGCTCGCCATCGAAGGTCGTGGTCGGGCAGAGCTCGGTCGTCGCCTGTCCCGGGTAGAGCGAAGCACCGCTCGGATCGCGGTTGACGTCGATCACGCTGCGCGAAACGCGCGTCCGCACGACGGTCGCGCCGAGATCAGCCGCGAAGTCGTAGAGGCGCTCGATCCACCAATCGACATCGCACCGCGCCAGCCATGGCGAGACGAACCTGTCGGCCAGACCGTCCGGCAGCTCGGTGCCGGTATGCGGGAGGCCGACCACCAGCGGCGCCTCGCCGCGCGTCACCTCCAGCCAGTCGGTCATGCCGTCAGCCCCGGCAGCGGTAATCCGACCGCGTCGGCCAGCGCGCCGCTGCGGACCAGCGCAGTCGCGTGCTCCAGCTCCGGATGGAAGTAGCGGTCGTCCTCCAGATACGGCACCTCGCGCCGCACCAGCGCCCGCGCCGCCTCCAGCATCGTCGAGGAGGCGAGCCCCTGGTGGAAATCGCACGCCTGCGCCGCCGCGAGCAGCTCGATCCCGATCACCGCCCGCGCGTTCGCCGCCATCGCCTGCAGCCGGCGCGCGCCGTGCGCGGCCATCGAGACATGGTCCTCCTGATTGGCGGAGGTCGGGATCGAATCGACGCTGGCGGGATAGGCGCGCTGCTTGTTCTCGGAGACCAGCGCCGCCGCCGTCACCTGCGGGATCATGAAACCCGAGTTGAGCCCCGGTCGCGGCGTCAGGAAGGCAGGGAGGCCCGACAGCGCGGGGTCGACTAGCATCGCGATACGCCGCTCGGCGATCGAGCCGATCTCGCAGATCGCCAGCGCGATCATGTCGGCGGCGAAGGCGACGGGCTCGGCGTGGAAGTTGCCGCCCGACAACGCCTCGTCGCTTTCGGGGAAGATCAGCGGGTTGTCGGAGACGCCGTTCGCCTCGATCGCGAGCGTCGCCGCCGCCTGGCGCAGCACGTCGAGCGCCGCACCCATCACCTGCGGCTGGCAGCGCAGGCAATAGGGGTCCTGCACGCGCGGATCATTCTCGACGTGCGAGGCGCGGATCGCCGATCCGGCCATCAGCGCCCGCAGCGCCTCGGCAACCGCGATCTGCCCGGCGTGGCGGCGGAGTGCATGGATGCGCGGGTCGAAGGGGGTGTCGGTGCCCTTGGCCGCCTCGGTCGAGAGCGCGCCGGTGACGAGCGCCGCCTGGAACAAAGTCTCCGCCTCGAACAGGCCGGCGAGGGCATAGCTGCAAGAGAATTGCGTGCCGTTGAGCAGCGCCAGCCCCTCTTTCGGCCCGAGTTCCAGTGGCTTGAGGCCGGCGTTGCGCAGCGCTTCTGTGGCCGGCCGGCGTTCCCCGGCCACCAGCATGTCGCCGACGCCGATCATCGCCGCGGCCATGTGGGCGAGCGGAGCGAGGTCGCCGCTGGCGCCCACTGATCCCTGGCACGGGACCACCGGTAGCAGGTCGCGGGCGAGCATCGCTTCGAGCAGCGCCACCGTCTCCGGCCGCACGCCGGAGGCGCCCTGGGCGAGGCTGGCGAGCTTGAGCGCCAGCATCAGGCGAACAACGGGCGCGGGGGTGGGATCGCCGACGCCGGCGGCGTGGCTGAGCACGATGTTGCGCTGGAGGGTGGCGAGGTCGGCGTCGGCGATGCGGACGCTCGCCAGCTTACCGAAGCCGGTGTTGATGCCGTAGACCGGCGCGCCCTTGGCCAGGATGCGGTCGACCGCCGTGGCGCTCTCGGCGATGCGGGGGGCGCAGTCGGGGGAGAGGCGGAGGCTCGCGCCGCGGTAGATGGCGCGCCAGTCGGCGAGGGGGACCGCGCCGGGGGTCAGGATGAGGTCGTGCATTGGCCGTTCCACACGCGGGTGTGCAGCGGGTTGAACCCGATGCGGTAGACGAGCTCCTCGGGCCGATCGATGTCCCAGATCGCGAGGTCGCAGTGCTTGCCGGTCTCGATCGTGCCGAGATTGTCCAGCCGGCCCAGTGCCTGGGCGGCGTGGCGGGTGACGCCCTTGAGACATTCCTCCACGGTCAGGTGGAACAAGGTGGCTCCGAAGTTCATCGCGAGGAGGACGGACGTCAGAGGCGATGTACCCGGGTTGCAGTCGGTCGCGAGCGCGATGGGGACATTGGCGGCGCGCAGCGCGGACACCGGCGGCAGACGTGTCTCGCGGGTGAAGTAGAAGGCGCCGGGGAGCAACACCGCCACCGTCCCCGCCGCCGCCATCGCCGCGATCCCTTCGGCGTCGAGATGCTCGAGGTGGTCGGCCGACAGGGCCCCGTGGCGGGCGGCCAGTGCCGCGCCGTGCTGGTTGGAGAGCTGCTCGGCGTGGAGCTTGACCGGCAGGCCGTGGCGCGCCGCCGCGTCGAACACGCGTGCGGTCTGTTCCGGAGTGAAGCCGATCCCCTCGCAGAAGGCGTCGACCGCATCCGCCAGCTCCGCGACGGCCGGGATCATCTCGTCGCAGACGAGGTCGACATAGGCATCGGGACGGCCGGCATATTCGGGCGGCACGGCATGGGCGCCGAGGAAGGTCGTCGCGACCCGCACCGGCCGTTCGCGCCCCAGCGCCCGCGCGGCAGCGAGCATCTTGCGCTCGTCCGCGAGCGTGAGGCCATAGCCGGACTTGACCTCGACCGTGGTCACGCCCTCGGCGAGCAGCGCGTCGAGCCGGGGGAGGGCGGCGGCGACCAGCGCCGCCTCGTCCGCTGCCCGCGTCGCGCGCATCGTCGACAGGATCCCGCCGCCAGCGCGTGCGATCTCCTCATAGCTCGCGCCGGCCAGCCGCATCGCCCATTCGCCCGCGCGGTCGCCGGCGTAGACCAGGTGGGTGTGGCAATCGATCAGGCCCGGCGTGATCCAGCGACCTCCGCAGTCGATTACCTCCGCCGCGGTCGCCGGTGCGTCGGCGCGGGGGCCGGCGTAGGTAATGCGGCCAGCCGTACAGGCGACCGCGCCGTCCTCGATGATGCCGAGGCCGTCGCCTGCCATGGTGACGAGGCGGGCATTGGTCCACAGCCGATCCATTGCGCGATCCTTGCCTGTTGGAGGGATTATGTCTAGTCATAATAATGCAGATCCTTCCCGGCACGGGGAGGGGGACCGCCGACCGAAGGTCGGTGGTGGAGGGGGTGGGCCGCTACGGAATCCGGTGCCGAGGGCCCCCTCCACCATTTGCTCCGCAAATGGTCCCCCTCCCCGTGCCGGGGAGGAGCTAAGGTGGAGGCGGCGATGCAGCGGCTTTGGTTTGAACAGGCATGGCTTCCGGACGGCTGGGCGCGATCGGTGCTGGTGACCGTTGCCGACGGCCGTATCGCCTCGGTCGAACCCGGCGCCGAGGCCGGCGACGCCGAACGGCACGGCGCCGCCATCCCTGGCCTCGGCAACGTCCACAGCCACGGCTTCCAGCGCGGCATGGGCGGCCTGTCGGAGACGCGCGGCCAGCCGGAGGACGACTTCTGGAGCTGGCGCGAGGTGATGTACCGCTTCCTCGACCGGCTGACCCCCGAGGACGTCGCCGCGATCACCGCCCAGGCTTATGTCGAGATGCTGGAGACCGGCTACACGCGTGTCGGCGAGTTCCATTACCTCCACAACGACATCTCGGGCGAACGCTATGCCGATCCGGCCGAGATGGCGGGCGCGATCGTCGCGGCGGCGGAGGCGGCGGGGATCGGGCTCACGCTGCTGCCGGTGTTCTACGCCCATTCGGACTTCGGCGGAGTTGCGCCGGTGCCGGGACAGCGGCGCTTCGTCAGCGACGTCGACGGCTTCGCGGAGCTGGTGGAGGCGAGCCGAGCGCACCTCAAAGGCGACGCCAATCTCGGCATCGCGCCGCATTCGCTGCGCGCGGTGACGCCGGCGGAACTCGACGCGATCCTGCCGGTGGCAGGCGGCGGCCCGATCCATATCCACGCCGCCGAGCAGCAGCGCGAGGTCGAGGCGTGCCTCGCCTGGAGCGGTGCGCGGCCGGTGGAGTGGCTGCTCGATCATGCGCCGCTCGACCCGCGCTGGTGCCTGATCCACGCGACGCATCTCGCCGATGGCGAGTGCGACCGCCTGGCCACCAGCGGCGTGGTCGCCGGCCTGTGTCCGGTCACCGAGGCCAATCTCGGCGACGGCATCTTCCCGGCGACGCGCTATCTGGCGCAGGGCGGGCGGATCGCGACCGGCACCGATTCCAACATCTGCGTCGATGCGGCCGGCGAGCTGCGCGCGCTCGAATATTCGCAGCGGCTGCGCGACCGGCGACGGGTGCTGACCGCGGACGAGGCGGCGCCCTCGGCCGGCACTCGGCTGTTCCGCGACGCGCTGGCGGGCGGTGCGCAGGCGCTGGGCGTGCGGGGCGGGCTGGTCGTCGGCGCGGCGGCGGATATCGTGAGCTTCGCCATGTCGCATCCCTGCTTCGCCGCCGCCGATCCGGCGACGATCCTCGACCGTTGGGTCTTCACCGGCCGTGCGGGCCTGGTCGATCGCGTGTGGCGGGCCGGGCGGCTTTGCGTGGAGGGCGGCCGCCATGTCGCGGCGGAAGCTGTGGCGGTGCGCTACGCCCAGGCGATGCGGCGGGTGCTCGCTTGACGCTCGACCAGCGCATCCGCTGCGACATCGAGGCGCGCATCCACTCCGGCGACTGGCCGCCGGGGACTCGGATTCCCTTCGAGCATGAGCTGGTCACGCATTACGGCTGTTCGCGCGCGACGGTCAGCAAGGCGCTGCAGCGGCTCGCCCATGACGGGCTGATCGAGCGGCGGCGCAAGGCTGGGTCGTTCGTGGCTCGGCCGCATATCGAGTCGGCGGTGCTCGAGGTGCCCGATCTCGCCGAGGCCGTCCGTGCGCGGGGCGAGGTCCATCGCTGGGAATTGCGGATGCGGCGCCGGGGCGAGGAGCGGCGCGGCGCGGAAAGCGGGATCGTGGGGCCGGTGCTGCACCTGGCCGGCATCCATCACAGCGGCGACCTTCCGTTAGCATGGGAGCAGCGCACGCTGTCGCTGTCGGCGGTGCCGCAGGCCGAAGACGAATCCTTCGAGGAGATCGCGCCGGGGAGCTGGCTGCTCGCGCATGTGCCCTGGACCGAGGCCCGCCACCGCATCCAGGCGGTCGAAGCCTCGGAGGAAGGCGGGCTGCTCGGCATCCGCAGCCATGCCGCCTGCCTCCAGCTCGAACGCTGGACCTGGCGCGCGAGCGAGCCGGTGACCTATGTGCGGCAGCTGTTTCCCGGCAGCCGATATGACCTGGTGGCGGAGTTCCGGCCTTAGAGCCGGTCCTGCCTCAGATTGCAGAGTCGGTGCTCCTGCGAAAGCAGGAGCCGTGGCCGCAGGCGGAGCGCCCATGATCCAGGGCTCCTGCTTTTGCAGGAGCACGATTCCATCTCATTCATGCGCGCTCCTAAAACCGATTACGAAATAAAACCAGTCGAGTTACCTTGAAACCGATCGTGTCATGCAATCGGAGTCACGCGGACGCGCCGCGCGAGAAGGGAAGTGGACATGGCCAGGCTCGTGTTCGGAATGAACCAGTCCCTCGACGGCTACGTCGATCATACGGAGTTCGCGCCGGATCCCACGCTCTTCCGCCACTTCGTCGAGGAGGCTGAGGGGCAGGCGGGCAGCGTGTACGGTCGCCGGCTATATGAGCTCATGCGCTACTGGGACGACGATCATCCCGAATGGGGCGCAGACGAACACGCCTTCGCGGCGGCGTGGCGGAAGCAGCCGAAATGGGTCGTCTCGCGGTCGTTGACGTCGGTCGGCCCCAACGCCACGCTGGTCGGGGACGATCTCGAGGGCGCGATCCGCGAGCTGAAGGCCGGACGCGACGGGGAGATCGAGGTCGCCGGCCCGACCCTGGCGCGAAGCCTCACCGACCTTGGCCTGATCGACGAGTATCGCATCTACCTGCATCCCGTCGTGCTCGGCCGCGGTACCCCATATTTCGCGGGACCGCGGCCGCCGCTCCGCCTGATTGCCAGCGATCGGATCGGCGAGGATGTGATCCGGTTGAGGTACGTTCCCGCCTGATCCCGCGCGCCGGGCGGAAACCGTCGCGGATGCGGCCACTTCCAATCCTCCCCGTGCCGGGGAGGATTTGGATCAGTCCAGCCGGCTCGCCAGTTCCTTGTTGAGCGCCAGTGCCGCCAGCGTGCCGAGCGCACCCGACAGCAGGTACGCGCCCGCCGCGATCAGGCCGAACGAGCTCGCCAGCACCAGCGCCGCCAGCGGGGCGAAGCCGGCGCCGAACAGCCAGGCGAGATCCGAGGTGACGGCGGAGCTGGTGTAGCGCTCGCCCTTGTCGAAATTGGCCGACACCGCGCCCGACGATTGGCCGAACGACAGGCCGAGCAGCACGAAGCCGAGCACCATGAACACCGTCTCGCCGCCGGGGCCGGCAGCCAGAAGCTGCGGGGCGAAGCCGCTGAACACCGCGATCGCGGCGGCGGTGTAGCCGAGCAGCGAGCGCCGCCCGATGCGGTCGGCGAGCAGCCCCGACACCACGATCGCGGCGAGCCCGCAGAAGGCGGCGACGATCTCGATGGTGAGGAAGCGGACCAGCCCTTCCTTGGTGTAGAGGAAGATCCACGACAGCGGGAACACCGTCACCATGTGGAACAGCGCGAAGCTCGCCAGCGGGGCGAAGGCGCCGATGATGATGTTGAGCCACTGCGAGCGCACGGTGCGGACCACCGGGGTCGGCTGGAGCTCGCGGTTCTCGAACAGCCGTTCGTATTCGGGCGTCACCACCATGCGCAGCCGCGCGAACAGCGCGACGACGTTGAGCGCGAAGGCGACAAAGAAGGGATAGCGCCAGCCCCAGCTCAGGAAATCCTCCTGCGAGAGGGTGGCGAGGAAGAAGGCGAACAGCGCGCTCGCGACGATCAGGCCGAGCGGCGCGCCCAGCTGGGGGATCATCGCATACCAGCCGCGCTTGCCCTCCTGCACGTTGACCGCGAGCAGCGAGGCGAGGCCGTCCCAGGTGCCGCCGAGCGCGATGCCCTGGCCGAAGCGGAGCAGCGCGAGCAGGATCGCGGCGATGATGCCGACCTGCTCGTAGCCCGGCAGGAAGGCGACCGCGACGGTCGAGCTGCCGAGCAGGAACAGCGCGATGGTCAGCTTGGTGCCGCGGCCGTGCCGGCGGTCGATCGCCATGAAGATCAGCGAGCCGATCGGGCGCGCGATGAAGGCGAGCGCGAAGATCGCGAACGACCACAAGGTGCCGGCCAGCCGGTCGAGATAGGGGAAGACGATCTGCGGGAACACGATCACCGAGGCGATCGCGTAGACGAAGAAGTCGAAGAATTCCGACGTGCGGCCGATGATCACGCCGACCGCGATCTCGCTCGGGCGGACCTCATGGCTTCCGCGTGTGTTGAGGGCGCGAGCATCGCGCTCGAGCGGCGTGGAGGAGGCGGCCTGTGCGGACATGCTGGGTTCCCGTAACACCGGAAGACTATGATACACCGTCTTCCGTAAACGTTCGAATCGATTGAAGGTGGCGTGCTGCGCCTGCGAACGTCTAGCCCATGGAGAGCGGTCATGGGGATAGGACAAAATGTCCAATGGTCCGTGTTGCAGCGCAGCGATAGCGGCGGCGGCATGAGTCCCGTACCGGTCCTCCGTCCACCGCGCCTGAAGGCGGTTTCCGCGTTCGCCATGCTTCCGCTGCTGCTCGGCGGTTGTGGCATGACGGTGCTCGATCCCGCTGGCGACGTCGCCCGCCAGCAGGGCCAGCTCGTCATGATCTCGACCGGGCTGATGCTGCTGATCATCGTGCCGGTGATGGCGCTGACCATCTTCTTCGCCTGGAAGTACCGCCAGTCGAACCGCGACGCCGACTATGATCCCGACTGGGACCATTCGACCCAGCTCGAGCTGGCGATCTGGGCGGCGCCGCTGATGATCATCATCGCATTGGGCGCGCTGACCTGGACGAGCACGCACCTGCTCGACCCCTATCGGCCGATCGAGCGCACCGCGCCGGGCAAGCCCATCGCCGCCCATGTGAAGCCGCTGGAGATCCAGGTGGTCTCGCTCGACTGGAAGTGGCTGTTCATCTACCCCGAGCAGGGGATCGCCACCGTCAATTTGCTCGCGCTGCCGGTCGACCGGCCGGTGCGGTTCCGGCTGACGTCGAGCAGCGTGATGAACGCCTTCTACGTGCCCGAGCTCGCCGGCATGATCTACACCATGCCGGGGATGGAGACGAAGCTCCACGCGGTGCTCAACAAGGCCGGGCAGTTCGAGGGTATCTCGTCCAACTACAGCGGCGCGGGCTTCTCCGACATGCGCTTTGCGGTGGCTGGGATGGACGAGGGCGCGTTCGAGCGCTGGGCGGCGGGGCTGCGCGGCGGCGGCGGCAAGCTGGACGCGGCGGAGTATCTGAAGCTCGAGAAGCCGAGCGAGAAGGTGCCGGTGATCCGCTATGCCGCGGTCGAGAGCGGGCTGTTCGACCGCGCTGTCCAGATGTGCGTGCGGCCGGGGCAGACCTGCATGGGCGAGACGATGCACCACGACATGATGCGCGGCGGCGGAAGCCATGCGCCGGTCAACGATGTTCCGGCGCGGCCGGGCGAGCCCAAGGGCGGGCTGCTGCAGTCGCCCGAGGAGCACCGGACCACGCCGCATCAGTCGGCGCCGCATCATCCCGAGGCTGCGCCGGGCGGACACGCGCCCGGCCATCAGGGCAACCAGAACATGACCCGGAACGACATTCCGGCCCGGCCGGGCGCCACGCCCGCCACCGCGGCCTGAGGCGAGACGCGATGAACGAGACTTTCCTCAAGACCATCTTCGGGCGGCTGTCGCTCGAGTCCCTGCCGATCCACGAACCGATCCTGGTCGCGACCTTCATCGGCGTCGCGCTGGGCGGCGTCGCGCTGCTGGGCGTGATCACCAAGTACCGCCTCTGGGGCTATCTCTGGAAGGAGTGGTTCACCAGCATCGACCACAAGAAGATCGGGATCATGTACATGATCCTGGGCATCATCATGCTGCTGCGCGGCTTTTCCGACGCGATCATGATGCGCGCGCAGCAGGCGATCGCGTTCGGGCCGAACGAGGGCTATCTGCCGGCGCACCATTACGACCAGGTGTTCACCGCGCATGGCGTGATCATGATCTTCTTCGTGGCGATGCCGCTGGTCACCGGCCTCATGAACTACATCGTGCCGCTGCAGATCGGCGCGCGGGACGTCGCCTTTCCGTTCCTCAACAACTTCAGCTTCTGGATGACGACCGCGGGCGCGGTGCTGGTGATGGCGTCGCTGTTCATCGGCGAGTTCGCGCGCACCGGCTGGCTGGCGATGGCGCCCTTGTCGGGGCTCGACTACTCGCCCGACGTCGGGGTCGACTATTACATATGGTCGCTGCAGATCGCGGGCGTCGGGACGCTCTTATCCGGCGTCAACCTGCTGGCGACCATCGTCAAGATGCGCGCGCCGGGCATGTCGATGATGAAGATGCCGATCTTCACCTGGACGTCGCTGTGCACCAACGTGCTGATCGTCGCCGCCTTCCCGGTGCTGACCGCGGTGCTCGCGCTGCTCAGCCTCGACCGCTACCTCGGCACCAACTTCTTCACCAACACCATGGGCGGCAACCCCATGATGTACGTGAACCTGATCTGGATCTGGGGCCACCCCGAGGTCTACATCCTGATCCTGCCTGCGTTCGGCATCTTCTCCGAAGTGACCTCGACCTTCTGCGGCAAGCGGCTCTTCGGCTATACGTCGATGGTCTATGCGACGGTGGTCATCACCATCCTGTCGTACCTGGTGTGGCTGCACCATTTCTTCACCATGGGGTCGGGGGCGAGCGTCAACAGCTTCTTCGGCATCACGACGATGATCATCTCGATCCCGACGGGGGCGAAGATCTTCAACTGGCTGTTCACCATGTACCGCGGGCGCATCCGCTTCGAGCTGCCGATGATGTGGACGGTCGCGTTCATGCTGACCTTCGTGATCGGCGGCATGACCGGCGTGCTGCTCGCGGTGCCGCCGGCGGACTTCGTGCTGCACAACTCGCTGTTCCTGGTGGCGCATTTCCACAACGTCATCATCGGCGGCGTGCTGTTCGGGCTGTTCGCGGGGATCAACTACTGGTTCCCCAAGGCGTTCGGGTTCAAGCTCGACAGGAAGTGGGGCCTCGTCTCCTTCTGGTGCTGGGTGATCGGCTTCTGGGTGGCGTTCATGCCGCTCTACATCCTGGGGCTGATGGGCGTGACGCGGCGCCTGCGCCACTTCGAGGACCCGAGCCTGCAGATCTGGTTCGTGATCGCCGCGATCGGCGCCGCGATCATCGCGGTCGGCATCGCCGCCTTCATCATCCAGCTCGTCGTCAGCTTCATGAAGCGCGAGGAGCTGGCGGACACCACCGGCGATCCGTGGGGCGGGCGCACGCTCGAATGGGCGACCTCGTCGCCGCCGCCCGACTACAATTTCGCCTTCACGCCGGTGGTCCACGACCTCGACGCCTGGTACGACATGAAGAGCCGCAACTACCAGCGGCCGACCTCCGGCTTCCGGCCGATCCACATGCCGAAGAACACCGGCGCCGGCATCATCCTGGCGGGATTCAGCGTCGTGTTCGGCTTCGGCATGATCTGGTACATGTGGTGGCTGGCGGCGATCGCCTTCTTGGGGCTGGTCGCGACGGCGATCATCCACACCTTCAACTACGACCGCGACTACCACATCCCGGTGGAGACGGTGATCGAGACCGAGGACGCGCGCACCAGGCTGCTCGCGAGCGCGGGGGCCTGACGCGATGAGCACGACCACGATCGACCAGGCCGAGGGCAAGCCGCCGGTCTTCTACCTCGCCGACGAGCACGACCATGCGCCGGGCGGCAGCACGCTTTTGGGCTTCTGGCTCTACCTGATGAGCGACTGCCTCATCTTCGCGGTGCTGTTCGCCTGCTACGGCGTCTACGGGACGTCCTATGCCGGCGGGCCGACGGCGCGCGAGATCTTCGAGCTGCCGCTGGTGGCGCTCAACACCACCATGCTGCTGATGTCGTCGATCACCTACGGCTTCGCCATGCTGGCGATGGAGCGCGGCAGGGTAGGGCAGACCCAGCTGTGGCTGGCGATCACCGGGCTGTTCGGCGCCGCCTTCCTCGGCATCGAGCTCTACGAGTTCGCCAATCTGATCCACGAAGGCGCCGGGCCATGGCGCAGCGCCTTCCTGTCGTCCTTCTTCACTTTGGTGGGGACGCACGGGCTGCATGTCACCTTCGGCATCATCTGGCTGGTGACGCTGATGGTGCAGGTCGGCCGGCGCGGGCTGATCCAGGCCAACAAGCGGCGCCTGATGTGCCTCAGCATGTTCTGGCACTTCCTGGACGTCGTCTGGATCGGCGTCTTCACCTTCGTCTATCTGCTTGGGGTCCTGAGATGAGCGCCGACCACACCGCCGACCACGGCCATGAGGACCACGACGTCCATGCGCCGCACGGCTCGCTCAAGGGCTATCTGATCGGCTTCGGCCTGTCGGTCGTCCTCACCGCCATTCCGTTCTGGCTGGTGATGGGCGGGGTGCTGTCGCCCGGCGCCACCGCGGCGCTCGTCATCGCCTTCGCCGTGGTGCAGATCCTCGTCCACATGATCTTCTTCCTCCACCTCGACACCAAGTCGGAAGGCGGATGGAACCTGCTCGCGGCGATCTTCACCATCGTGCTGGTGGTGATCACGCTCGCCGGGTCGCTATGGGTCATGTACCACATGAACGCGAACATGATGCCGTCGATGACCCAGGGCGAGATGAGCGGCCAGAGCGAGATGAGCGGGATGTGACCAGGCACCCGGCCGCGCGCGCCGCGGTCGCGCTGGCGCTGCTCGCGGCGATCGCCGGGCTGATCGGGCTCGGGGTGTGGCAGCTCCATCGCCGCACCTGGAAGCTGGCGCTGATCGCCCAGGTCGAGCATCGCCTCGCCGCCGCGCCGGTCGCCGCGCCGGGGCCGGACAGCTGGCCCCGGATCGGGCGCGACGACGCCTATCTCCGCGTCCGGCTGCGCGGCACCTACCAGCACGATCGCGAGACCTTGGTGCAGGCGGCGACCGAGCTCGGCGGCGGCTATTGGGTGATGACGCCGCTCAGAAGCGACCGCGGCTTCACCGTGCTGATCAACCGCGGCTTCGTTCCGCCCGAGCGGCGTCAGGCGCATGATCGGCCCGAAGGTGTCGTGGAGGTCGCGGGCCTGCTGCGCGTCAGCGAACCGGGCGGCGGCTTCCTGCGCGCCAACGATCCGGCAGGCGGCCGCTGGTATTCGCGCGACGTCGCCGCCATCGCCGCGGCGAAGCGGCTGGGGCCGGTCGCGCCCTATTTCGTCGACGCCGACGCGACGTCGAGCCCGGGCTGGCCACGCGGCGGCCTCACGGTGGTGCGTTTCCCCAACAACCACCTCGTCTATGCGCTCACCTGGTTCGCCATGGCCGCGCTGCTGGGCGGCGCGCTCATTGGGCTGGCATGGCGGGGGCGGCGTGGTGAGCCAACACTCAGGTCCTCCCCGGCACGGGGAGGGGGACCGCGCAGCGGTGGAGGGGGCTCGCCGCAAGCGACATCGCCTGCGGAGCTCCCCCTCCACCATGCTTCGCATGGTCCCCCTCCCCGTGCCGGGGAGGACCTGAAGGGCGAACCGCGCTAACACTATGGACATGACCTCCTGGTTCCCAACCAGCATCGACCGGCTGCCCTTTCGCGGCGCCGACGCCGCCGGGCGGCGCAACCTCCTCCTGCTCACCCACCTGCGCTGGCTGGCGGTGGCGGGGCAGGCGGTTACCATCGCGGTCGCGCATCTCGGCTTCGGCATCCGCCTGCCGCTCGCCGGCATGATCGCAGTGCTCGCCGCGCTGGTGCTGCTCAACCTGGTGACGCTCGGTGCATTGCGGCGGCGCGAGACCGGCAACCGCACCATCTTCCTGTCGCTGCTGTTCGACGTCGCCGCGCTGTCGGTGCAGCTCTACCTCAGCGGCGGCGCGGCCAATCCGTTCGTCTCGCTCTATCTGCTCCAGATCGTGCTGGGCGCGCTGCTGCTGGAGGCGTGGTCGAGCTGGGCGCTGGTCGTCATCGCCGCTGCGCTGTTCGCCCTCGTCGCCGCCACCGCGCCGCCGCTGCCGCTGCCGCCCGCGCTGGCGATCCGGCTGCCGGTGCCGTACGTCGCCGCCTATTGGGGCAATTTCGTCCTGTCGGCGGTGCTGCTGGTGCTGTTCCTGGCGCGCATCAACCGGAACCTCAGGAGCCGCGACGCCTATCTTGCCGAGATGCGACAGCGCGCCGCGGAGGAGGATCATATCGTGCGCATGGGCCTGCTCGCCTCGGGCGCGGCGCACGAGCTGGGCACGCCCTTGTCGTCGCTCGCGGTGATCCTCGCCGACTGGAAGACTGCGCCGCCGATCGCCGCCGACCCGCGGCTCGCCGAGGAGGTCACCGACATGCAGGCCGAGGTCGCGCGCTGCAAGGAGATCGTGAAGGGCATCCTGCTCGCCTCCGGCGAGGTGCTGGGCGATGCGCCGATGCGCACCACGCTGCGCAGCTTCATCCGCGAGGTGGCGGCCGGCTGGGACGCGCTGCATCCCAACATGCTGCGCTTCACCGACCTGCTCGGCCCCGACCTGCCGATCGTCGGCGACCGGGCGCTGGCGCAGGTGATCGCCAACGTCCTCGACAATGCCCTGGAGGCCGAGGCGACCGCGATCACCCTCACCGCCGAGCGATCGCCCGAGGCGATGGTGCTGACGCTGGAGGACGACGGTACCGGCTTCCCGACCGAGATGCTGGAGACGCTGGGCAAGCCCTATCAGTCGAGCAAGGGCAAGCGCGGCCACGGGCTTGGCCTGTTCCTGGCGGTGAACGTGCTGCGCAAGCTCGGCGGGACGGTGACGGCACGCAATCGTGAAAGAGGTGGGCGTGAAAGAGGTGGGCGCGACGAGGGCGGGGCGACGGTGACGCTCACCATCCCGCTCGCCTCGCTCGCCGTGGAGACGGAGCAATGACCGGACGCCTGCTGATCCTGGAGGATGACGAAGCCTTCGCCCGGACCCTCCGCCGCTCGTTCGAGCGCCGCGGCTACGAGGTGCGGACCGCGAGCGCTCCGGCCGAGCTGGACGCGCTGCTCGCCGACTTCGCGCCCGGTTATGCCGTGGTCGACCTCCGCCTCGAAGGCGCGTCGGGGCTCACCGGCATCCAGGCGCTCCATGCCTTCGATCCCGACATGCGCATCGTCGTGCTGACCGGCTATGCCAGCATCGCGACGGCGGTGGAGGCGATCAAGCTCGGCGCCACCAACTATCTCACCAAGCCCGCCAACACCGACGAGATCGAGGCCGCCTTCGCCAGGGTCGAGGGCGATCCCGACGCGAGCCTCGATGCGCGCCCGACCTCGATCAAGACGCTGGAATGGGAGCGTATCCACCAGACGCTGGCGGAGACGGGCTTCAACATCTCCGAAACCGCGCGCCGGCTGGGGATGCACCGCCGCACGCTCGCGCGGAAGCTCGAGAAGCGTCACGTCTGAAGAGCGTCAGCCGCCGATCGAAGGGCCGCGCATCAGCGGGCAGAGCTGATAGCAGGTCTGAACGAGCTGCTGCATCGGCGCCGGCTTGGCGAAGAAGACGCTGCCCGGCACCTGGCGCGCCTCCTGCGGCGGATTGGCCGACGCATAGATCACGGCGATATCGGGCCGTGCGGTGCGGAAGGCTTCGGCGATATCCCAGCCGCTGAGCGTGCCGACCAGGCGGATGTCGGTGATCAGCACATGGATCGGGTGATCACCCTGGAGATAGGTCAGCGCATCCTCGCCGGCGCTCGCCTCGAATACCGTGACACCCGCCGCGGCCAGCGCGTCGGCCAGCTCCATCCGGATCAGCCATTCGTCCTCGACGATGAGTGCGACGCATTGTTGGCCCTCGCCGTCATTCAAGGCGAGCACTCCCGGCTGCGCGAACGAGATTTCGAGACCAATTCCTGCCTGCTTCCCCGGTCATCGTTTCTCGTTTCGTTGCGGCGATGCTGCACATTTGCCGCGTAAAGGAACGCTCTTCGCCACCAAGGGTTTCCTTTGAAGAGGAGCGGTTTATGCAAATGTCCATGATGGGCGGTGCCGAAAGCTGCCGACGATGAACGGTGAGCGCGGGAGGGCGCTCGAGGGTTCCGCCGAACGGTCGGTTGAAGCTGTGGTGCGCCTGGTGGGCGAAGCGGGGTTCGCGGAGAGGATCGGGGACGGACATTTTCGCCGGATCGTTGAGGCGCTGCCGACCGCGCTCTATACGACCGATGCCGACGGCCGGATCACTTTCTACAACACCGCGGCTGCCGAGCTGTGGGGGCGTCGTCCGAAGATCGGCGAGGACTGGTGGTGCGGCTCGTGGCGGCTCTACTGGCCCGACGGCAGGCCGATGGCGCACGACGAATGCCCAATGGCGGAGACACTCAGGACCGGAAAACCGGTGAGAGGCGCCGAGGCGATCGCCGAGCGGCCCGACGGCAGTCGTTTTCCTTTCCTTCCCTATCCGACGCCGTTGTTCGACGAGGCCGGTGAGCTGGTCGGCGCTGTCAACATTTTGGTCGACATCACCGCCCGCAGGAAGAGTGAGGAGGCTGCCCAGCATCTGGCGGCAATCGTGACCTCGTCGAACGACGCGATCGTCAGCAAGGATCTGAACGGGAACGTCAGGACATGGAACGAAGGCGCCGAGCACCTCTTCGGCTATGCTGCGGAGGAGATCGTCGGCAAGTCGATCCTGACGATCATCCCGCCCGACCGGCATGATGAGGAACAGCGAATCCTGGAAAGGATCCGCAGGGGCGAGCGGATCGAACATTTCGAAACCGTCCGCCGGCGCAAGGACGGCAGCCTGGTCGAGGTCTCGCTGACGGTCTCGCCGATAAGGCGCGATGACGGGATGATCGTCGGCGCATCGAAGATCGCGCGCGACATTTCGGAGCGCAGGCGCGCCGAGTCGATGCTCGCGAGGCAGGCGGCCCGGCTGGAGCAGCTCAACCGCGCCGCGCGCGAAATCTCGCGCGACCTCGACCTCGACCGGGTCGTCCAGTCGGTGACCGACATCGCCACCGAGCTCAGCGGGGCCCGTTTCGGCGCCTTCTTCTACAATGTCACCGACGAGGCTGGGGAGAGTTATCTCCTCTACACCCTGTCCGGCGTCGCGCGCGAGGCGTTCGAACGCTTCGCCATGCCGCGCAACACCGCGGTGTTCGACCCCACCTTTCGTGGACATGGGGTCATCCGCTCTGACGACATCCGCAAGGACCCGCGCTACGGGCACAATCCGCCGTACCAGGGGATGCCGGAGGGCCACCTTCCGGTGGTCAGCTATCTTGCCGTGCCGGTGGTCTCCTCGTCGGGCGAGGTGCATGGGGGTTTGTTCTTCGGCCATGACGAGCCGGGTATGTTCGACGAGGATGCCGAGGCGCTGGTCGCGGGGGTCGCGGCGCAGGCAGCAGTGGCGATGGACAATGCCCGGCTCCACGAAGCGGCCAAGGTCGAGATCGAGCAGCGCAAGCGCGCCGAAGCGGCGATGGAGCTGCTCCTCAACGAGATCCGTCACCGCGTCAAGAATACCCTGGCGATGGTCCAGGCGATCGCCACCCAGACCTTCCGCAGCACGCCCGCGATGGAACGCGACGCGTTCGTCGCCCGGCTGCGGGCGCTGTCGGAGGCTCACGACCTGCTCACGCAGAAGAACTGGGACACGATCTCGGCCGGCGAGACGGTGGAGCGGGCGCTCCAGCCGTTCCTCGATCGCGACGGGAGGCGCATCGTCTTCGCCGGGCCGGAGGTGCGCCTTCCTGCAGCCAAGGCGCTGCTGATCGCGATGGCGCTGCACGAGCTCGGCACCAATGCGGTCAAATATGGCGCGCTGTCCGACGAGAACGGCAAGGTCGACCTCCGCTGGGAGGTCGCCGAGGTCGAGGGAAAGACCCGCCTCCGGCTCAGCTGGCGCGAGCACGACGGGCCGCGGGTGGAACCGCCCACGCGGGCCGGCTTCGGGTCGCGGATGCTGGAACGGGCGCTGCGGAGCGAGCGCGGGGATGCCCGGATCGAGTTTCCGCCCGAAGGCGTCACCTGCACGATCGAGATGTCGGTCTAGTTTGGGTTGCCCCCCGCGTTGCGGCATTGCGCGTCGAGCGCCGCCTGGGTCGCCGCGTTGAAATGGCCGCGTGCGCTGCGGGCGCGCTGGCAGATCGGTGGGTCTCCGGCCGGCGGGGCGGGGCGCACCTTCCCGAGCGGCTTGGCGGTCGGGACGCGGATCGCCTCCTGCCGCGTCAGGCCGGGAGTCGCGTTGACCAGCGGGGGCTTTTCCGCCGGCCGTACCTTGCCGAGCGCCTTGGGCTTCACGAGCGCGATCTCGCCGCAGATGATACCCAGCGCGTCCACCATTGCGCCGGCCCGTCCATGCAGGCCGACCGGCGCCATGTGCGACGGGCATTCGGCCAGGTTGGAGTAGCTCAGGGAATTGCCGCCGGTCCCCGGTAGAAGCGAGCTCGAATAATAATTCGGACCGCTGAGGAGCACGTAATTATATTCGAGGACGGGCTGAGGCATCGGCCCCGACAGCGGACCGCAACGGATTTCTATGCTGTTGACGACGATGGTCCGGGACCCTTCGGCACCGATCGTCGCCTTGCGGACAAAGGGCGCCGAGGCCGGGCAGGCGAATTCGCGCAGCCTTCCCCCCGTGCCTCCGAGCGTTCCGGGCCGGCCGGCGGGGTAGATCCCGCCGGTCGTCAGCGCCTGCGCACAGATCGGGCCGATAGCGTCCATGTCGTCGCCGATGCGTGCAACTACGCCAGCGAGATAACTGCCCGCCGGACATCTCAGCGCGGCAGACGTGCCGCCGCGGCCGCCCACGACGGGGCTGGACCAGTCCGCTTCACCGGCCGAGGCCGGGGTGCCGGACATCAACGCGGCGGCGACCGCGACGGCCTCGAGATACTGACGCATCGCTTCATCTCCCTGGACGCGAATGTCGTGCGATCGAGTCGTTGCCCGAGTTCGTCGCGCTGCGCGTCCACCAAATGGTGGATGCAGCCCTTTGCTGTTTTGCCCGTCGGTTCCGAACTATGTTGCGATCTATTCTCATTAGCGATACGGCAGGCGCGAATCGCGAGAAGGGGAAAGCAGGTCCGGCAATGGCGACGAACGCGCTTCCGCGCCGTAAAACGGGCCGCCGGCCGAGCCGGTGGAGCGTCGCCGCGCGTGTCGTGGCGGCGATTCCAGCGAATTACCTGCTGACCTCGCTCGCCACCGCCTGGCTCGCGCGCGTGCTGCCGGGGCCGCGCCATGAAGCGAGCATCGCGGCGACGCTGATCGCCTTCGCGCTGTTCGCGACGCTGGTGCTGACCGCCTTCGCCGTCCGCTCGGTCGGCCGGCTGTGGTTCGCGATGGCGGCCGCGGGAGCGATCCTCGGGGCGCTGCTTTGGCTGTCGCTGGCGACCGGAGGGCGGCTGTGAAGGAGGGCCTCCGCCAGTCGATGGCCTGGCTCCATACCTGGGCGGGGCTGCTGCTCGGCTGGCTGCTGTTCGCGATGTTCGCGACCGGCACCGCCGCCTATTTCCAGGACGAGATCACCCGCTGGATGGAGCCGGAGATCGCCGGCACCGTCGATCCTGTCTCCGCGACCGAAGGCGCGGTGCGCTACCTCCAGACCGTCGCGCCCGATGCCAGGGCATGGTTCATCTCACCCCCCAACAGCCGCAGCGCGACCACCAAGGTCTTCTGGCAGCCCGACGGCGAGCGGCGCGGCCGCCGTGGCGACACCAGCGCGACGCTCGACGGCAGCGGCAACCGGATCGAGGCGCGGGAGACGCAGGGCGGCTATTTCCTCTACCGCTTCCATTTCGACCTCCACTACATGCCGGTGATCTGGGCGCGGTACCTGGTCGGCATCGCGGCGATGTTCATGCTCGTCGCGATCCTGTCGGGAATCGTCACGCACAAGAAGATCTTCGCCGATTTCTTCATGCTGCGCTTCGGCAAGGGGCAGCGCAGCTGGCTCGACGCGCACAATGTGACGGCGGTGATCGCGCTGCCGTTCCACCTGATGATCACCTTCACCGGGCTGGTCACGCTGGCGACGCTCTACATGCCGTGGGGAATCGCGGCCAATTATTCGGATGAGGCCAAGTTCTACGACGCCGTCTTCGCCGAGCCGGCGGCGGTGGAGCGCAGCGGCAAGCCGGCGACGCTGGCACCGGTCGGCCCGATGATGCGGCTGGCGTCGGCGGAGTGGCATGGCGCGAGGGTGGGCGCGGTACGCGTGACCAATCCCGGCGACGCTACTGCGAAGGTCGTCCTGACCCGCGCGCCGGAGGCCGCGATCGGCGCGCGCGGCGAGGCGGTGATCGTCGACGGCACCACCGGTCGCCAGGTTGGCGCCGGCGCGCCCAAGGGCGCGGCGCTCGCGACGGAGAGCGTGATGATCGGCCTGCACACCGGCCGCTTCGCCGAGTGGGGCCTCCGGTGGCTCTATTTCCTGTCGGGCGTCGGCGGGACGATCATGGTGGGCAGCGGACTGGTGCTGTGGACCGTCAAGCGGCGCACGCGCCTCGCCGATCCCGAACGGCCGCATTTCGGCTTCCGGCTGGTGGAGCGGCTGAACGTCGCGGCGATCGCGGGGCTGAGCGCCGGGCTCGCCGCCTATTTCCTCGCCAACCGGCTGCTGCCGCTGCGCATGGAAGGGCGGGCCGATTGGGAGATCCACTGCCTGTTCATCGCCTGGGGCGCGATACTGGCATGGGCGATCGTGCGGCCGACGCGGCGGGCGTGGGTGGAAGGACTGTCGGCAGCGGCGCTGCTGTTCGCCGCGGTGCCGGTGGTGAACGCGTTGACGACGCCGCGCAATCTCGTCGCCAGCCTCGCCGCGGGCGACTGGCTGTTCGTCGGTTTCGATTGCGTGATGCTGGTGCTCGCTGCCGGCTTCGGCTGGGCGGCGCGCAAGGCCGGCCGCATCCGTTCGGACCGGACCCGCCGCAGCGATCCGGCGGTCGCCGAGGTGATGGCGGCGGCATGATCCAGCTTCTCGCCGTCCTGCTCGCGCTGGCGGGTTTCGCCGCGGTCGCCGGGTCGATGAGCCGGCACCAGCAGGACATGATCGGCCGCAGGCTCGATCCGCGCGAAGCACGTGCCGCGCGTGGGATCGGAGGGCTTCTGCTGGTGGCGTCGTTGCTGGCCGACATGCTCGCGCTCGGCCCGGCGCGCGGCACGATCATCTGGTGCGGCCATCTGAGCATCGGTGGGTGGATCACCGTCGCCTGGCTCTGCTGGCGCGTGAGCCGCCGTGCCCGTTCCCGGTAACGATTGGAGAGAGATGATGCGCAGACTGCTGCCGTTCCTGCTTGCCGCCGTCGCGGCGCCCGCCGCCGCGCATGAGGTGTGGATCGAGCGCGACACGACCGGCCCGGTGCGCATCTACCTCGGCGAGCCGGCCCAGCCGGTTCCGGATGGCGGCGACCCGGAATTCCATCGGCTCAAGGCGCCGCTGGTCTTCCTCGCCGATCCGGCGCGGCCGCTCGCCACCACCCGCCGCACCGATCATCTCGAGGCGGCGCCGGGCGGCGTGGGAGACGTGCGCGCCCGCGACGACAATGTGTTCGAGCCCTGGGCATCGGACGGCGTGCAGCAAGGGGCGATCTTCTACGCCCGCGCGGGCCGTAGCGAGACCGAGGCCAGGCTCGACCTCGAGCTGGTGCCGGTCACGCCCGGCGCCGACCGGTTCACCGTCCGCTTCCGCGGCCAGCCGCTACCCGGCGCGACCGTCAACGTGATCACGCCGGGGCGCTGGCAGAAGGCGTTCAAGGCGGATGGCGACGGCCGCGTTGACGTGCCCGACATGGGCGCCGGCCGCTATATCCTGGGCGTCACGCATGGGGAAACCAAGGCGGGAACGGTAGCGGGGAAGCCGGTCGCCAAGCTGATGCACGTCTCGACGCTCAGCTTTTTGCGTTAAGATCGACACTCAAATCCTCCCCCGCCAGGGGGAGGTGGCACGCGAAGCGTGACGGAGGGGGCGGAAACACATCGATAGTTTGTCGCCGTCCTCCCCCTCCGTCGCCTTCGGCGCCACCTCCCCCTGGCGGGGGAGGATTGAGCATTGGCCAAATTGATCTCTCCGGTGAGCCGCGGCTAAGCTGCCTGACACGCCATCCGGTGTGACGGATTCGCTGCTGAGAGGACGAATGGAAGGGCACATCGAAACGCGGCTGACCCGCCGCACGATGCTGGGCGCCGCCGCGGTGCTGGCGTCCGTACCCGGCGCGGCGTTCGCGCAGATCCAGCCCGGCGACGAGGTGATCGAGCTGTGGCCGGGCGATCCGCCAGGCAAGACCGATGCACGCATCGTCCGCAAGATCGATGACCAGTCACATGATCCTGCCAAGCTCGACCGCTGGGTCACCGGCATCGATCGTCCGGTGCTGGTGGTGCGGCGACCCGCGCGGCCGAACGGTTCGGCCGTGCTGGTGGTGCCGGGCGGCGGCTATGGCTTTCTCTCCTATGACAATGAAGGGATCAGCCAGGCGGACTGGCTCAACGCGCGCGGGATCACCGCCTTCATCCTACTCTACCGTCTGCCGGGCGAGGGCTGGAGCCGGCGTGAGGACGTGCCGCTGCAGGACGCCCAGCGCGCGATGCGGCTGATCCGCGCCCGGGCGGACCGGTTCGCGATCCGGCCGGACCGGGTGGCGGTGCTGGGCTTTTCGGCGGGCGGGCACCTCGCCGGATCGCTGGCGACGCGTCATGCCGAGCATGTTTACGAGCCGGTCGACGAGGCGGATCGCCTCGCTGCCCGGCCCGATGTCGCCGGGTTGATCTATCCGGTCATCAGCCTCGATGCGCCGTTCGCCCATGGCGGATCGCGCGACAATCTGCTCGGTCCCGATGCGTCGCCGGCGCAGCGGCGCGCGCGGTCGGTCGAGCTCCGGGTGGATGCTGAGACGCCGCCGGTCTTCCTCCTCCACACCGTCGACGACGATGTGGTGCCGGTCGCCAACAGCATCGCGATGTTCCAGGCGATGCAGGCCGCCAAGCGGCCGGTGGCGATGCATGTGTTCGAGGAAGGCGGGCACGGCTTCGGAGTGCGCCTGCCCGCGACGATGCCGGCGTCCGTCTGGCCGTCGCTGTTCGCGGCCTTTGCCGCGCGGCATGGGGTGTTCGCCCAACCGGGCGCCTGAGGCGGATCGGCATTCGGTATTGGGATATTCCGTAGCCCGGTTCCCAGCCGTCACCCCGGCCTTGGGCCGGGGTCCACTGGGCCTCGCGGGCTGCGCTCAAGCCTCTTGTCCAGTCCTTGCCTCCCAGTGGACCCCGGCCCAAGGCCGGGGTGACGGGGGTGGCTATGGGGTAACGGGGGTGGCTATCGCGCGCGGCGTTCCGCTCGGCGGCGGGCCCAGGATTCCTCGATGTGGCTGCGCATCGCGCGCGACGCCGCCTCGGCGTCGCCGGCGACGATGGCCTCGTAGATGCGCCGGTGCGCGGCGTGGGTGTCCTTGATGTGCTCGATGTTGAGCTTGCCGCTATATTCGTGGGTGCGCAGCGCCTCCGACTGCACGCCGTCGATCACCGCCTTGCTCAGCCGGTCGCCCGACATGCGCATGATGATGTCGTGGAACATCACGTCCTCATGGACATAGGCGGCGGGGACGGGGATCAGCGTCTCCAGCTTGTCGATCTGGCGGGTGAGTGCGTCGACCATCTCCGGCGTGCGGCGCTCGGCCGCCTTTGCCGCCATCGCCCCTTCCAGCAGCGAGCGGATCTCGGAGAGATTGTCGAGATAGGCGAGGCCGTCCTCCCGCTGGAACAATGCGCCGAGGATCATGGGGTCGAGCATGTCCCAGGCGCTCGATTCCCGGACGATCGTGCCGCGGCCCTGCTGGGAGACGACCAAGCCCTTCTCCGTCAACGCCATCGTCGCCTCGCGCACCACCGTGCGGCTGACGCCGTACATGTCACCGAGCATCCCCTCGGGCGGCAGCGCGGTGCCGGCGGGATAGGTCTCGGTCACGATCGCCTTGACCAGATCCTCGACCACCGCCTCGGCCAGGCGGGGGCGCCGGCGGACGCGGGCGGCTTCGGGGGTGGGAGGAGAATGGGTCATGGCCTTGCTCGTTGCGCCCCGTGTCTGCCGCCGCTCCGGCGGTGGGAGGTGATGAGCCGATTGCCGCCCGTCGGTCAATGCTTGCCATCGGCGAAAGATCATACATAATATGTTATTGTCGGCGGGGGTAGCCTGGTCGGTGTCGTCTCGGCACTTAAGCAAGGATGTTGCATGAAAGTCACCGGCTACCGAAGCCTCGTCACCTCGCATGATTGGGGGCGCCCGGTCGGCGACGTGAACGGCGTGGTGACGTCGGGCATCACCGAGGTGCCGATCCTGATCCTCGAGACCGACGCCGGGCTGGAAGGCATCGGGCTCGGTCAGCATGTCGATATCGACCGCGTCTTTCCGGCGGTGGAAGGGCAGGATCCGCGTGCCGTCGCAGCGCTTTACGACAGCATGTTGTCGCATGTCTTCAAGAGCGGCCATGGCGGCGCCACCTATGGCGCGATCGCGGCGGTCGACATGGCGCTGTGGGATCTCAAGGCGAAGATGGCGGACGAGCCGCTGTGGCGGACGCTGGGGGCGGCAGACCGGTTCGTTCCGGGCTATGCCTCGGGATTGTGCTTCGGGCTCGACGACGATGCGTTTGCGGTACTCTATGCGCGCTGGGCGGAGCGCGGCTTCACCTCGGCCAAGATCAAGGGCGGCAAGGATATCGCGCGCGATATCGTCCGACTGAAGCGGGCGCGGGAGATATTGGCGGCCAACAGCGCCGAGCCCGCGCTGATGCTCGACGTCAACGAGAGCTGGAACCGCAAGCAGGCGATCCGGCATCTCGCCGCGATCGAGGCGGCGGGGATCGACCTCACCTGGATCGAGGAGCCGGTGCGGCGCTGGGATGCGGCCGGCCATGCCGCGGTGTCGCGGGCGACGCGGGCGGCGGTCGCTACGGGCGAGAATCTGACGGGGCTGGAGCAGTTCGCGCCGCTGTTCGACGCGGATGCGGTCGATGTCGTGCAGACGGGCAGCGTGTGGGGGATCACCCATTTCAACCGCGTCGCCATCGCCGCACATGCGCGCGACCTGCCGGTCTCGCCGGTCGCCTATGACGGCAATCCGGTCGCGCACGCCGCGGCGGCGGTGCCGAACATGATCGGCATCGAGGTGCAGGATTTCGAGTGGCCGCTCGGGCTCGATGTCGATCAGGAGATCGTCGACGGCGGGATCGTGCTCGGCGATCGGCCGGGGCTCGGCATCGTCGTCGACGAGGGGATGATCGCGCGCGAGCGGGTCGAGGGGAGCTGGGAGGCGAGCGGCGGGCCGCACCGGCGGCCGCGCGAGGCGGGGCTGCGCCTCGTCCCCGACCGGCGAGCCGGCGCGGACCAGCGCGGATGACCACGCACGCCTGGGTGCTCGGCCGGCAGCGGACGCGGCTGCAGTTCTCGCTGATGGTCAATTTCTTCCTGCTGATGGCGCTCTACAGCGGCGTGCTCGGTGTGCTGCTGCCCAACCAGATCGCGAAGCTCGATCCGGGCGACAAGGCGAACAACCTCGCGCTGCTGTTCGCGGTGACCTCGGTCTTCTCCACGCTGGCGACGCCCGTCGCGGGGGCGCTGTCGGACCGGACGCGCAGCCGCTGGGGGCGGCGGGCACCGTGGATCGCGGTCGGATCGCTGGTCGGGTCCATGTGCCTGTTCGGCGTGTCGTGGATGACTAGCTTCTGGTCGGTGATGGTGCTGTGGGTGATGGCGGCGATCGCCTACAATTCCATGCAGCCGGCGATGACCACGCTGATCGCCGACCGTTTCGAGCCGGAGACGCGGGGCGGGGTGTCGGGGATCGTCGGCGCGGGAATGACGGCCGGCCTGACCGCGGGCACCGTGGTCGCCGGCTATCTCGCGAGCACGCCGATGGTCGCCTACGGCCTGTTCGCCGCCGCCATCGCTGCCTCGTGCCTCGCCTTCATCGCCGTGAACCGCGAGCCATCGAGCGCTCAGATGCCGGCGCGGCGTTTCGTCTGGGGGGAGTTCGTCCGAGGGTTCTGGATCAGCCCGCGGGAGCATCCCGACTTCGCCTGGGCGTTCCTCAGCCGCTTCACCATCTACATGGGCTATCAGGCGGTCGCGGCCTATCTGCTCTACATCCTGCGCGACTATATCGGCCTCGGTGACGGGGAGTCGAACATCGCCATCGCCAACATGGCGATCGTGACGCTGGTCACCCTTGTCGTCGCGTCGCTGGTGTCGGGCTGGTGGTCGGACCGCATCCAGCGCCGCAAGCCCTTCGTGGTCGCCGGCAGCCTGATCATGGGTTGTGCGATGGCCGCGCCGCTGATCGCGCCGTCGATGGCGGGGATGTGGGTCTACGCCGCGGTGATCGGCGTCGGCTACGGCATGTTCATGTCGATCGACATCGCCCTGATGACGCAGGTGCTGCCGAAGAGCGCCCTGGGCGACGAGGGCCGGGACCTCGGCGTCCTCACCACCGCGGTCAACATCCCGCAGATCATCAGCCCGGTGATGGCGGCGGTGCTGCTCGGCATCTTCGACGGGAACTACCGGGCGATCCTGTGGGCGGCGCTCGCCTTCGTCTTCGCCTCGGCGCTGTGCGTCCTGCCGATCCGGTCGGTCCGTTAGACATATTACGTATTATGATCATTTGACATACGAACTCGCCTGAGTGCAGGATGCTTCTCAAACAAGCATGGGGAGGTCTGCATGGCGTATTTGGATGGGCGCGCGCGCAGGGTTTTGCTCGCGGCGACGGCGGCGGGTGCGCTGCTGTGGAGTGGTGTGGCCGCGGCGCAGCAGGCGCAGGCGACGGACGAGGAAACGGCGCAATCCGAGGCGGATATCGTCGTCACCGGCATCCGCGCAAGCGAGCGCGCGGCGATCGACCTGAAGCGGGACGCGGTCAACGTCGTCGACTCGATCGTCGCGCAGGACCTCGGCAAGCTGCCCGACCAGAACGTCGCCGAATCGCTTCAGCGCATCGCCGGCGTCACCATCGAGCGCAACCGCGGCGAGGGCCGCTACGTCACCGTCCGCGGTTTCGGACCCAAGTTCAACGCGGTGACGGTCAACGGCCGTACGCTCGCCACGGACAACAACGGGCGCGAATTCTCGTTCGACGTGCTGCCGTCGGAGGTGATCAGCGGCGCCGACGTCTACAAGTCGCCCCAGGCCAACATCAACGGCGCGTCGATCGGCGCGACGGTGGACGTGCGCACCCTGCGCCCGCTCGACCAAAAGGCGGGGCTGCTCGCGACCGGATCGGCCAATATCCAATGGGCCGAGGTCGCCGACCGCTACAATCCCGAGGTCTCGGGCGTCGTCAGCTGGCGCAACGACAGCAAGACGTTCGGCGTCTCGCTCGCCGCCGTCTACACCGACCAGCATGTCCGCGACGACGAGTTCACGATCGGCGCCGGCCATGTGCGGCGGTCGAGCACCGACTCCTACTATACCGCCGGCGGCGTGCAGGGCGGGCGCATCGGGCCGGACGTCGCGCCCTTCTCCAACGTCTCGATGCCCTCGAACCTGTCGCCCTTCTTCTTCGAGCGGCAGCTGAAGCGGTTCGGCCTCAACGGATCGATCCAGTTCAAGCCGACCGACACGCTCACCGTCACGCTCGACGGCCTCTATGCCAAGGCCGACTTCACCGAGCAGCAGACCGGGCTCGCCTACGACTTCTCCGGCGGCACGCTGGTCGAGCAGGTGGTCGAGGGCAACGAGGCGGTCTACCAGCGCTACCGGGGCGGTTTCGTCGACGAGATCATCCAATACGACGTGCGCAATGTCACGACGGACCAGTACGGCCTCAACGTCGCCTGGGAACCGAGCGACCGGCTCAAGCTGACCGTCGACGCCTCGCAGTCGGCGGCGCGGCGACGCGGGCGGAACGACAGCCTGTTCACCACGATCCGGCGCAAGAACGTCGACCTGTGGTTCGACCGCCGCTCGGGCAGCCCGATCTACGACTATGGCTTCAGCAGCCCCAATTATCCGAACGCGGCGACCAATCCGCAGGGGCTGACCGCGCATTACTATATCTGGGGCGGCGGCACCGACGTCGACGACGAAATCGGCGAATATCGCAGCGAGCTGCAGTACAAGCTGTTCGACAACCTCACGCTGAACGTCGGCGGCATGTATGCCGACCGCAAGAAGACACTGACCGGCAACGACATGCCGTTCGGCCAGCAATGCGCCTATTGCGGATCAGACCGCGCGCTGCCGACGTCGCTGTTCGGGCCGACCAACCGCTATTTCTTCTCAGGCGGCGGCAGCGACAACATCGTCCGCGACTGGATCAGCTACGATCCACGCGCGCTGGTCCAACTGATCGACCAATATGCCGCGCAGGACGGCAAGACCTTCGACCCCGCCGTCTTCTCGCCGGCCGCGTCCTCGGTCGTCGACGAGCACGTCAAGGTCGGCTTCGTGATGGGCACCTGGGAGACGCGGCTCGCCGGCATGCCGCTGACGATCAACGCCGGCGTCCGGTTCGAGGACACGATCTACACCTCGAACGGCGCGTCGCAGACGATCGTCAGCGCGAAGCAGCGCGTCGACGCCAACGGTAACCCGACCGGCCAGAACGACATCGTCCTGTCGGGCGTGGTCCCGGTCGGCTTCCGCGGCCATTATCAGGACTGGCTGCCGTCGCTGAACGCGCGGCTGTCGCTGACCGACGACCTGATCTTCCGCGTCGCCGCCTCGCGGGTGATGACCCGGCCGACGCTGTCGGACCTGTCGCCGCGCCAGTCGATCCAGACCAATCCCGGCAACGAGACGATCCGCCGCGGCAATCCCGACCTGCAGCCGTTTCGCGCGACGCAGGTCGAGGCTGGCCTCGAATGGTATTTCTCGCCTTCGGCGCTGCTCAACGCCGCCGTCTTCTACAAGGATATCGATTCGTTCGTGACGCTGGTGACGACGCCGCAGCTCGTCGACCAGGTGACCTTCCAGGTCACGGTGCCCGACAACGGCAAGGGCGCGACGGTGAAGGGCTTCGAGCTCGGCTATCGCCAGGCCTTCACCTTCCTGCCCGGCGCGCTCAGCGGGTTCGGCGTGCAGACCAGCCTCAACTACACCGACTCCAACGCGAGCTATGCCAACACGGTCGCCAACGTGAGCTTCGGGCTCGAGGGGCTGTCGAAATGGTCGTACAGCCTGGTCGGCTATTACGAGAAATACGGGCTGCAGGCGCGTGTCGCCTACACCTGGCGCGACAATTTCCTCCAGGTCGCCTCCGGCCGCAACGGCGAGCCCGAATATTTCGACGCCTATGGCCAGCTCGACGCGAGCCTGTCCTACGACGTCAACCCGCAGTTCACCGTCTTCGCCGAGGGTACCAACCTCAACGACGCGAAGGAATTCATCTATTCGGTGAGCGAAGACCGTACCAAGGAGTATCGCAAGACCGGACGGCGCATCTCCGCCGGCGTGCGTTTCCGTTTCTGACGCGGCGAGGGGAGCTATGGAACGATCGGGGCGGGAACGCGTGCTGACCCTCTTGCGGCGCGGGGCCGCGCTTCTCGCCGGCCTGTTCCTCGCGACGGCGGCGCAGGCGCAGGAGACGGCGATCCACGTCTCGCCCCAGGGCGACGACCGCGCCCCCGGCAGTGCGGCGCGGCCGGTGCGGTCGCTCGAACGGGCGCAGGCGCTGGTCCGGGCCACCAGCGCTCGCGGCGACGTGACGGTGGTGCTGGCCGGCGGCACCTATCGGCTGCAGAAGCCGCTCGTCTTCCGCGCCGCGGACGGCGGGCAGCGCGGCCACCGCGTCGAATGGCGTGCGGCGGACGACGCTTCGCCGGTCATCTCCGGCGGCATGACCGTGACCGGCTTCCGCCCCTATGACGAGGAGCGGCGCATCTGGGTGGCCGACGTGCCCAAGGGGCTCGATTCCCGCCAGCTGTGGGTGAACGACACGCTCGCCGAACGCCCGTGGATCGAGATCAAACCGTCCGATCTGGCCTTCACCGCGACCGGCTTCGACATCGTCAATCCCGACCTCGCCTATGTCGCGGCGGTCAAGCAGCCCGAGCGGCTGGAGGTCGAGGCGACCGGCTTCTTCACCGACCGCGTCTCGCCGGTGAAGGCGATCTCCGGGCGTAGCGTGACGATGCAGCAGCCGGCGTGGGACAACAACAGCTGGGGCTACGACACGCTGACCAAGCCGATCTTCCCGGCGGATTCGCGGCTGTTCCTCGTCAACGCGCTGGAGTTCATCGGCAAGACCAACGACTGGCATGCCAAGCCCCGTCAGTGGTTCCTCGATCCGGCGGCGGGCAAGCTTTACCTCAGGATCGGGCAGGATGAGGACATCGGCAAGCTGACCGTCGTGCTGCCGACGCTGGAGACGCTGGTGGCCATCGCCGGCACGCCGGCCGCGCCGGTCGAGCGGCTGACCTTCCGCGGCCTGCGCTTCTCCTACAGCTCGTGGCTCGGCCCGTCGCGGCCGGCGGGTTATGCCAATCAGCAGAGCGGCGCCTTCCTCGCCGAAGTGTCGCCGATCCGGCCGAAGGATGCCTGGCAGAGCTGCGGCTGGGGCTGCGTCGAGTTCGAATCGATGCGCCAGCGCTGGAGCCAGATCCCGGCGGCTGTGCAGGTCGCCGCGGCGCGCGACGTGACGTTCGAGGGCAACCGCTTCGCCCAGCTCGGGCAGGTGGCGCTCGGCATCGGCAACGACGCCAATGCCAACCTTACCGGCACCGGCCTCGCCACCTCGGGCATCCGGGTGGTGCGCAATCATTTCGGCGTGCTCTCGGGCGGCGCGATCATGGCCGGGGGCGTGCGGGCCGATGCCCATCACCCGAGCGACCCGGCGCTGGTGAACCGCGACCTCACGATCGAGGACAATGTCGTCGCGACCGTCAGCCAGGATTACAAGGACAATGCCGCGATCCTGACGACCTATGTCACCGGCGCGCGTATCGCCCACAACGACGTCTCGGACGTGCCGTACGACGGGATCGCGGTCGGCTGGGGCTGGGGCTATAACGACGCGGGCGGCAACCCGAACTACGACGAGAACCAGAAGGGCTATGTCCACAACACCCGCTACACGACGCCGACGACGCTGCGCGACACGGTGATCGAGGGCAACCGCATCCACGGCGTGAAGCAGTGGTTCATGGACGGCGGTGCGATCTACAACCTCTCCGCCAATCCGGGCGCGGTGATCCGCGGCAACCATATCTTCGACATCGGCGACCGGATCGGCATCTACCTCGACGAGGGTAGCAAGCATTTTCGCGTGACCGGCAACGTCGTTGAGACGCGGGGCAAGTGGCTCAACATCAACACCGCCGGCAAGATGTACCGCCGGCGCATCTCGACCGACAATGTCGCCACCGGCAACTGGCACAATTCGGAGACGACCGGCGGCCGCTGGCTGGAGGAGATCGGGAATGTGGCGCGGGATAACGTGCTGGTGCCCGATAGCGACTGGCCGGCCGAAGCGCGGGGGGTGATTGCCGGGGCGGGGGTGCGGCGTCCGCCGGAATGAGGGCCCACTGTCCCTCTCCCCATGGGAGAGGGAAGGAGCAGCGAAGCTGCGGGAGGGTGAGGGCGACCACGGGTGATACGTCACCCTCACCCTCCCACTCAGGCTACGCCTGAGCGGGCCCCTCCCTCTCCCAAAGGGAGAGGGGTTTTGGTCAAGCCACCCGGTCGGGCGGCGCTTCGCCTGCGAAGAAGCGGTCGAGATTGTCCGCGACCTTCATGCCCATCGCGACGCGCGTCTCGACCGTCGCGCTGCCGAGGTGCGGCAGCAGCACGATGTTGGGGGCATCGAGCAGCGCCGGATGCACCTTCGGTTCCTCCGCATAGACGTCGAGGCCCGCCGCTGCGATTCCGCCATCTGTGAGCGTCGCGGCGAGCGCGGGCTCGTCCACCAGCGATCCGCGCGCGGTGTTGATGAGCACCGCGTGCGCCGGCATCCGGGCGAGCAGCGCGGCGTCGATCATGTGCCGCGTCTCGGCCCCGCCCGGTGCGTGCAGCGACAGCACGTCGGCCTTGGCCGCCAGCTCGGCGAGGCTGGCGTGATAGGCCTCCGCCGGCATGTCTTCCGCGACGTGGCGGCTGTGATAGGCGATCCGCATCCCGAACGCCTCCGCGCGCTTCGCCGTCGCGCGGGCGATGCGGCCGAAGCCGACGAGGCCCAGCAGCTTGCCTTCCAGCGAATGGCCGAGCAGGTGGGTCGGGCGCCAGCCCCGCCAGGCGCCGGCACGCAGCTCGCGCTCGCCGTCCAGCGCACGGCGCATTGTCATCAGCATCAGCATCACCGCGATGTCCGCGGTCGCATCGGTGAGCACGCCGGGCGTATTGGTGACGACCACGCCCGCCTCGCGCGCGGCGTCGATGTCGATATGATCGAAGCCGACGCCGTAGTTGGCGATGATCCGGACCCGGCGCCCCGGCGTCTCGATCACGGCGCGGGGAAGACGATCGGAGGCGGAGGGGCAGAGCGCGTCATAGTCGCGCATAGCCGCGGCGAGCGCGTCGGCGCCGAGGGGCTTGTTGTCGGGGCTGACGGTCAGGTCGTAGCGCTCGGCGAGCCGCGCCTCGGCCGCCTCGGGCCAGCGGCGGGTGAGCAGGATGCGGGGGCGGGTCATGGGCGGTCCCGCTCAGCGGCGCCGGAAGACGGGCGCGCGCTTCTCGGCGAAGGCGGCGCGGCCTTCGCGGGCGTCGTCGGTCGCGAAGCAGATCGCCTGGAGGTCTCGTTCATATTCGATCGCCTTGTCGTGGGGCATGCTGAACGCGGCGGCGAGGTTGAGCTTGGCGGTCTCCGCCGCGATCGGCGCGCGGGAGGCGATGGTGCGCGCGATCTCCTGCGCGCGGGGCAGCAGCGCGTCGGGGGCGAGCACCTCGCTCACCAGGCCCCAGGCAAGCGCCCGTTCGGCATCGATCATGTCGCCGGTCAGCAGCATCATCGCCGCATTGGACATGCCGATCGAATGCGCAAGCCCCGCCGCCATGCCGCCGCCGCCGATCCAGCCGAGCTTGATCTCCGGCGCGGCGAAGCGCGCGGTGGCGGAGGCGATGCGGATGTCGCAGGCCATCGCCGTCTCCAGTCCGCCGCCGAGCGCATAGCCGTTCACCGCCGCGATCACCGGCTTGCGGCAGGCGCGCAGCGCGTCGCAATAGTCGGCACGGTTGCGGAAGTCCCACGCGGTCGCATAGGCGTCGAGCGTTGTGATGTCGGAGCCGGCGCAGAACGCCTGGTCGCCGGCGCCGGTGACGATCACGCAGCGGATCGCGTCGGACGTGTTGCACTCGGTCACCGCCACGACGAGCGCGTCGGCCATCTCCGGAGTCATGGCATTGAGTTTGTCGGGACGGTCGATCAGGATCGTCGCGACCTGATCGTCGATGGTGAAGCGCAGGGTGCCGGTCATGCTTCCGCTCCGTCAGGCGTGCTGGCGCACGACGCCGGATTCGACCAGCCGGTCGATCGCGGCCTCGTCGAGGCCGATCTCGGCGAGCAGCTCGCGGCTGTGCTCGCCGACCAGCGGCGCGCCGCGCTCCACCTTTGACGGCGTCCTGGAGAAGCGGATCGGGAAGCCCGGCGTCTTCACCCGGCCCTCGGTCGGATGGTCGTACTCGACGAAGGTGCCGTTGTGGCGGATCTGCGGGTCGTCGACCAGCTCGGCATAGCCGTAGACCGGGCCCGCCCAGATGTCGGCGGCGCGGAAGCGCTCGAGCCATTCGGCGCTGGTCGCGGTGGGCAGCCTGGCCTTCACCTTCGCGAAGATCGCGTCGCGGTGCGTCCAGCCGTCGGTCTGGTCGTCCATGCCGGCGAAGAAGGGCTCGCCCAGCACCTCGCCGAGCTTGGCGAGCGGCGCCATGGCGAGCGTGATGTAGCCGTCGCTGGTTGCGAACACGCCATAGGGTGCGCGGATGTAGCTGTGCGCATGGGGCTCGGCGGAGCGGGCCTGCGGCTTGCCGCCGACGGTGAACACCGACAGCTCCTGCATCTGGATGGTGGTGATCGCGTCGAGCATGTTGACCTGGACGAGTTGGCCCTCGCCCGTGCGCTCGCGGTGGAAGAGCGCGGCCAGCGCGCCCTCGAAGGCGCTGTAGGCGGTGACGGCGTCGACGACATATTGGCCGGCGGGGGAGGGGGGCTGTCCCTCGGCGCCGGCCGACAGCATCGCGCCCGACATGCCCTGGAGCAGCAGGTCCTGGCCGGGATAGAGGCGATAAGGACCGTCCTCGCCATAGCCGGAGATCGAGACGTAGACGAGGCGCGGGTTGATCGCGGCGAGCGTCGCGTAATCGACCCCTAGCCGCTCGGCGACGCCGGGGCGGTAGTTCTGGAGAAAGACGTCGGCGGTCTTCACCAGCTCGAGCAGCGTCGCCTTGCCCTCGGGCGCCTTGAGGTCGATCGCCAGCGAACGCTTGTTGCGGTTGAGCGAGAGGAAGGAGACGTTGACCTGCTTCCCCGTCGCCCCGCCCGCGGCGGCGTGGCGCTGCCATTCGCCCGAGGTCGGCTCGACCTTGACCACGTCCGCGCCGAGGTCGCCGAGCCGCTGGGCGGCAAAGGGCCCCGCCATCGCGATCGAGCAGTCGAGCACGCGGATACCGCTCAGGATGTTCATGCCGTTCATGTCCTCAGGCCATGATCCAGCCGCCATTTACGTGCAGCGTCTGGCCGGTGATGAAGCCCGCCTCGTCGGCGGCGAAGAAGGCGATCGCATGGGCGATGTCGGCGGCGGTGCCGCGGCGCTTGATCGCCTGGGCGTCGAGCACCATGCGCTTGTAGCCCTCGGGATCGGGATGGATCTTCTCGGCGTCGGTCGGGAAGGCGCCCGGCGCGATCGCGTTGACGGTGACGCCCCAGCCGCCGAACTCGCGCGCCCACGCCCGCGTGAGGCCGATGAGGGCGGCTTTCGAGGCTACATAGGGCGCGAGGTTCGCCCAGCCGCCCGAGATGGTGATGCTGGAGACGTTGACGATCCGTCCGAAGCCGCGCTCGCGCATTCCCGGCAGCGCCGCCTGCACCGCGACGATGCCGGCGTCGACGTTGACACGCTGGACCGCCTGATGCTCCTCGATCGAGACCTCCTCGAACGGCTTGGCGGGGTAGATGGCGGCATTGTTGATGACGACGTCGAAGCCGCCGGCCTCGTCGAGCAGCCGTTCGAGCTCGGCGCGGAAGCCGGCGAGGTCGGACAGGTCAGCGGTCGAGACGATCAGGCTGCCGGTCTTCACGCTCTCGGCCGCCGTCCGCAGCTTCGCGACCTTCGCCGGATCGTTGTCGACCGCCACGACCGTCGCGCCGCGTCCCATCAGCAGCAGCGTGGTGTCGAGACCGAGCCCACCCGCGGCGCCGGTGTAGAGGACGGTGCGGTTTTTCATAGCTCAAGCCCCTCCCCTTCAGGGGAGGGGTTGGGGGTGGGGGAGTGCGGCAGGCAGGGTGGCCTGAGGATAGCCCCCACCCCGACCCCTCCCCTGAAGGGGAGGGGCTTAACTTTCCGCACCCCCATCACTTTCGGCCTCCGATCGGTGGAAAGTTGCCGGACGGTGCGGGATAATCCTCGCCGGGCTGGAGCGCGACGCTTTCGATGCGCCGGATCGCGTCCTGCACCGCCCCGGCATCGGGCAGCACGCGGAACACGCTGTCGTAGCGCCGCTCCTCGCCATGCTCGAGCCAGATGAGCTCGTCCCGCTCGCGCGCGAACTCCTTGCCGAAGACGTGGTTCGTCGAGGGCTCGATGCCGACGGCATAATGGCCGGCGTGCAGGTTCTGCCACTCGTACATCGCCGGGAACTGCGCCTTCAGCGTCTCCACCTCGAAGCCGAAGCCGAACGCCTCATTGACGATGGCGACATTGACGCGGCCGTCGGCGTCCGGCGCCATGTCGTGCTGCCACACCTGCTCGTGGAAGTTGGCGATCGGCGCGGGGAGGGTGCGATAGCCGACGCCCTGCGCGCGATACTGCTCGGCATGGGCCGCCCACAGCACCTCGCGGATCGGCGCCACGTAGCGCGATCCCTCGGCGACCACCGGATGGCCGACGTTGATGTGGTAGCAGTACATGTGCGGCGTCCGGTAGAAGCCGTGGTTGACGACGCGGTCATGCAGCCGGATCTCGTCGCCGCCGACGCTCGCTTCGATGCGGCGGATGAGGTGCAGGTCCTCGCCGAACACGGTCGCCTGCTGCACCACGCCCTCGGCCCACAGCACGCACTCGTCGCCGTCCCAGCGCTCGCCGTAGCCGGTGAGCCGGGCCGGGATCGTGCCGACCCGGCCGTGAAGCGACGAGGAGACCGACTTGCGCGGGCCGTAGTGGTAGTGGCCGGCGGGATCGTCGTGCATGAACAGGATGTGGTCGAGCCCGCAGGTGATGTTGAGCCCGGACATCGAGCGGAGCCAGGCGAACCCGCCTTCGCCCTCATATTCGTGCAGCCCCGGATGGCGGAACCCCGACGGCGAATGCCACCCGACGGCGCGGCCGGCGTGCTCGCATTCGGCGATGTCCATCGCGCGGTCGACGAGCACGGTGAAGCGCAGGCCCGTGCCGGTGCGGAACTCCAGTTGGCGTATGCCCCGCTCGACCCCGTCGCCGAGCGTCATGAGCCGGACGCCGGCGAACTGCGACAGGCTGCCGGTGCGTTCGGCGAGCGCCTGCCGCGTCATCGCTTCGCCGTAGAGCTGGACCACGCGCCTCTCCGATGTTGTCAGATGTATGATGTTTATGAGGCGGGCGGCTGCGCGTCAACGGCGCTTTCAAGAGGCGCGGCCGTCCGGAAGTCTCCGCCGGCGCCAAGCGAAGATTCCAGCTTTGATTGTCAGGAGGCTCCGATCCTTACGTCCGCAAGTTTCGGATCGCCGCTTCCATCAACGCGGAAGTGAGATGGGGGGCGAGTAGTCGGTCATCGTCATGAACACGCTATCGACCTTCGTCACCAGCTTGCCGCCAGCCTCGGACTTGGCGACTACTGCGCGCCATTCGGGGTCCTCGCCGAAGGCCTTCCAGTCCTCGTCCCTTGCCTGCCGGCTCGGATATGCGAGCACATAGACCACCCGCCCCTCAGGGGAGTCCTTGGTCGGCTGCTCGTTCCAATAGGCGACATTGCGCATGCCGTGCTTCTCGAAAAGCTTGAGCGTATGGTCGCGAAACCGTGCGTTGAGCGCAGCAAGCTTGCCGGGTGCCGGATAGTAGATGCGTAGTTCGTAAACCGCGTCATGCGGATCGAGCGCCGCTCGCTGCGCGAGCGCCATCGTTCCGGTGGCAGCCAGAGCGAAGCAGGCGAAAAGGGCAGGGCGCATTTGGCGGACTCCCGAAGCAGCAGGAAGGACACCTGCCATAGGAGTAGCTGCGGCCGCTTTCCATCCGTCGCGGGTCCTCCCGCCGGCTTACGCCCTCGACAGGAGCGTCTCCCTTCGGCCGCTCGCCGGCGCGGCAGAGGCATCGCGAACGCCGCCGATCCAGGTCGCCGCCGTGCGGAGGTCATCGTCCATCAGGACGAGATCGGCCCGCAAGCCCGGTGCGATCCGGCCAGTCACATGCCCCAGGCCCAGGAACGACGCCGGCACCGCGCTCGCCATCGCGACAGCCTCGGGCAGCGTGAGCCCCAGCATCGTCACCGCATTCCGCACTGCCGCCGCCATGTCGAGGTTCGAGCCGGCGAGCGTTCCCGCCTCGTCGGTGAGCAGGTCGTCCGCTACCCGGATGCGGCGGCCCTGCAGCAGGAACTCGGTGGCGTCGGAGCCGACCGACGGCATCGCGTCGGTGACCAGCATGACCCTGTCGCGCGGCTTGCAGCGCAGCGCGAGGCGCAGCGTCGCCGGGCTGACGTGGTGGCCGTCGACGATGATGCCGCAGGTCAGCTCGTCGCGCTCCAGCGCCGCCCCGACCACGCCCGGCCGGCGCGATCCGAGCGGGGACATGGCGTTGAACAGGTGCGTGATGCCGGTAAGGCCTGCGTCGACCGCCGCATTCACCTCCTCGTAGCTGCCGTTGCTGTGGCCGGCGGCGACGATCACGCCCGCTTCCACCAGCCGGCGCACCATCGTGGGCGTGGTCCGTTCCGGCGCGAGCGTAACGAGCGTGCGGCCGCGCTTCAGCGACGTGAGGACGGCGAAGCCCTCCTCGTCGAGCGGGCGGATCTTGCCGGCGTCGTGGATGCCCTTGCGCTCGACGTTGAGGAAGGGGCCCTCGATATGGATACCGAGCACTCCCGGCACGCCTGCCTCGATCGCGGCATTTACCGCGGCGACGGCACGGCGGATCACGTCGAGGTCGTCGCTGATCAGCGTCGGCAGCAGCCCGGTGGTGCCGAAGCGGCGATGCGCGGAGGCGATTGCGGTGATGCCCTCGACGGTCGGCGCATCGTTGAACAGCACGCCGCCGCCGCCGTTGACCTGCGTGTCGATGAAGCCGGGAACGAGCGAGCCGGACAGCGCCTCTCGTGCGATGTCGCCGGGCAGCTCGGCCGTGGCCGTGATCGCGGCGATACTGCCGTCGTCGATCACCACGGCGGTGCCGCCGCGCCAGGTGCCGTCGACGAGCACGCGATCGGGAATGATGGCCTGGCGCATCAGATGGTCTCGGTCACCTTGGCGAGGCGCGGCGGGTGGTCGGGGTCGAAGCCGCGCCGCAGCGACAGCGCGTTGGCGGCGCGGTAGAAAGCCTGGATCTGCAGCATCGGCTCGATCGCGGGATGGGCGTCGACGTGCGGAAGCTGGATCGCGCCCGCCACCTCGCCGCCGCTCACCAGCACTTCGCCGCCGCGCGCGACGACGTCGGCGACCAGCTCGTCGACGCCGTCGCCGGTCGCGTCGCTCTGGCGGAACACCAGCAGCGGGAAGCCGGGACCCACCAGCGCCATCGGCCCGTGGCGGACCTCGGCGGCGCTGAACGCCTCGGCATGGAGGCCGCAGGTTTCCTTGAACTTGAGCGCCGCTTCCTGCGCGATGCCGAAGCCGAGGCCGCGCCCGATCACGTAGAGGCCGCGCGCCTCGGCCAGCCGATTGACCAGCGGAGTCCAGTTGCTTGCCCACGCCTTGCGCAGCAGGGCAGGCGATTCCCGCACCGCCTCCAGCAGGATGTCGTCCCGGCTCCAGCGTGCGGCCAGATGGAGGAGGCCGGCGAGCGCGGTGATGTAGGATTTGGTGGCGGCCACGCTCACTTCCGGCCCGGCGTGCAGCGGCAGGCAGGTGTCGGCCTCGGCGGCGAGCGGCGAATCGGTCACGTTGACCAGCGCCAGCGTGCGCGCGCCGCCCTGCTTGGCGGTGCGCATCGCGGCGAGGATGTCGGGGCTTTTGCCCGACTGCGAGATGCCGATCGCCAGCATCCCCGAATAATCCGGCGCCGCGCCGTAGACCGAGGCGACTGACGGCGCGGCAGAAGTGGTGACGAGGCCGAGCCGGGTCTCGATCAGATATTTGGCGAAGGTGGCGGCATGATCCGAGCTGCCGCGCGCGAAGGTCACGACGGCGCGCGGGCGCTCGGCGCGGAGCGTCTCCGCCAGCGCCTCGACCGCTTCGGCGTTCGCCGCGAGCTGGCGCGCGACGGCGTCGGCGGATTCGGCGGCCTCCGCGAACATGCGGGTCTCTTGTGCTTGCGTCATTCTGTTCAGATCCGGGTGTCGGGTTCGGCGACGAGATCGTGGCTGCCGGAAAAGCTGTGCCGCTCGATATAAGGCCGCGGCGCGCCGGGTTCGATCCCCGACCGGTCCTGCGCAGCGCGCGGACCCCGGCGACTTTCGCCAAGCGATTCAATTCCCTGGCCCGGAAGCGGCATTGGACCCCCAACCATCGAGTGCTTGCCCAGGCTTGTCGCGCAACAATGGAACCAATGCAATACCATTTTCAGCTGCGAAATGGCTTTCACCGTAACATTGCTGCAAAGAATCCTACTTGACGTTGATCCGTTGCTAGCGGATGGTCTGGTCATTGGTATGCAAGTGGTACAAGAGAAAGCATACCATAGCTATAGCTGCAAAGGGGATGGAGATGAGGTTCAGGGCTTTGTTGATCGGCACCGCCAGCGGCCTCGCGCTGCTCTCGGGAGCCGCATATGCGCAGACGACCGATGCCGCGCCGCAGGCTGCCGAGGAGCAGGGCGAGGATATCGTCGTCACCGGCTATCGCGCTTCGCTGGCGGCCGCGCTCGACACCAAGCGTAACGCCGATGCGATCGTCGATTCGATCAATGCCGAGGATGTCGGCAAGTTTCCCAACACCAATGTCGCCGAGGCGCTGACGCTGGTGCCGGGCGTCACCGTCGACCGCCAGTTCGGCCAGGGCGAGAAGGTCTCGATCCTCGGCACCGACCCGGCGCTCAACCGCACGCTGCTCAACGGCCAGACGGTGGCGTCGGCGGACTGGTTCATCCTCGATTCGCCGGGTCGCACCTTCAACTACGCGCTGCTCGCGCCGCAGCTCATCAACCGCGTCGACGTCTACAAGTCGCCTGAGCCGCGCATCGACGAAGGCTCGATCGGCGGCAACGTCAACGTGGTGACGCGCAAGCCGCTGGAGCTGAAGCCGCTCACCGTCGCGGGCTCGCTCAGCTATCTCTACAACGACCGTTCGAAGAAGGGCGACATCCAGGGCTCGGCGTTGGTCAGCTGGCATAACGAGTCCAAGACCTTCGGCATCCTGGCTGCCTTCCAGCGCAGCAAGGACCGCCTGCGCCGCGACGGTCTGGAGGCCTATGGGTCGATCACCGCGGATTTCTGGAACGGCGCGAACGACGCGAACACCAGTTCGCTCGCGACGCCGGCCGATCCGGTGCCGGGCCGGACCTACACCGGCAACTGCACCGGCGCCTGCGCGACGACGCTGGCCGCCAATCCCGATGCGGTGGCGCCCAATGCGTTCGGCACCTCCTATTTCGAGCAGGGCCGCGAGCGCCTCACCTATTCGGCGACCGCGCAGTGGAAGCCGGTCGACGAACTCACCCTCGAGTTCAACTGGCTCAAGATCGACGCGAAATACAACAACCTCAACCAGTCGATGTACAGCTTCGCGGGCAATACCTGGAACAGCGCCGGCGCGCTGACCGGGATCGAGGTGAAGGACGGCATCGTCACCAGCACGACGCTCAACGACGGGCTGAGCGTGCTCGACGTCCAGTATCGCGAAGCCGAGATGCACTCGGACACCTATCACGCCAAGGCCGGCTGGGACGGCGGCAACTGGGACGTGAACGTCGAGGGCGGCATCTCCGACGCCGACGGCGGCACCAAGCGCCAGGTGTTCCTCGAGTTCCTGAACAAGGCCGACTATACGGTGGACATCGGCGGCGCGCCGGGGCGTCCCGGCTCGATCAGCTACACCACCGACGTGCTCGGCAATCCCGCGGCGTTCGTGACCGATCCCGGCTGGAGCGGCAACACCGTGGCCAAGCCGACCTCCGACAAGGAGCGCTACGCCCAGGCCGATTTCGGCCTCGATCTCGACGGTCCGATCAAGCGGATCCAGGTCGGCTACAAATATCGCCATCACGAGACCGCTCAGGCCTATGCCGGCATCTCGCTTACGGGGTTGTCGGCGCCGGCCTCGCAATTCGATCCCCGCGAGGTGAAGGACAATTACCTGTCGGGCATCAAGGGCGTGAACGACCAGATGAAGGACCGCTTCATCATCAGCGGCCCGTCGATGGTGGATTTCCTCGAGGGCCGGACGCTGCCGACACCGTCGCCGTTCGCCGCGCCCGAGTTCGCCGCCGGCAACTGGGAGGTCAAGGAGAACATCCACGCCCTCTACGGCCAGGCCAACTTCGACGTCGGCGGCCTGCGCGGCAACTTCGGCGTACGCTATGTCCACACCGGCTTCGACAGCGCGGGCTATGTCTGCAATCCCGGCGCGCTCTGCACCGCCGAGGCCGACTGGGCCTGGCAGAGCACCAAGCGCAGCTACGACAACGTGCTGCCCAGTGTGAACATCATCGCCGACGTGAAGCCGAACCTCTTGTTCCGCTTCGCCGCGGCGCAGGTGGTGGCGCGGCCGAACTATGCCGATCTCACCAACTTCTTCTGGCTGTCGGACCAGGTCCTGACCGGCGCCGGCGGCAACCCGGACCTCAAGCCCTACAAGTCCAACAACTTCAACGCATCGCTGGAATGGTATTTCGCGCCGCGCGCGATCCTGTCGGCCGAGGTCTTCTATAAGGACATCAGCAACTACATCCTGTCGCAGACGGTGCCGGAGGAGCATTTCAACCAGTCGCAGAATATGGTGTCGACCTACGACATCAGCCGGCCGTTCAATGCGGGCTCGGCCGAGGTGAAGGGCTTTGCCGTCGCCTATCAGCAGAATCTGCCGCTCGGCTTCGGCATCCTCGCCAACTACACCTTCTCGGACGGCGAGGGACAGGACGGGCGGGACCTGCCGTACAATTCGCGCCATCAGGCGAGCCTCAGCCCCTATTTCGAAAGCGGGCCGGTGGCGATCCGCGGCACCTATACGTGGCGGTCGAAGTATTTCACCGGCATCGACCGCGGCGACGAGATGTACGTGCGCGACACCGCTAACGTCGATGTGTCGGCGACTTATAATTTCACGCCGAACGTAGGGCTGACGCTCGCGGGCATGAACCTGACCGACAGCGAATATTACGGCTACGCCAACACGCCGCGCCTGCCGCGCAGCGTGTACCGTACCGGGCGCAAGCTGCTCGCCACGGTCAACGTCAACTTCTGACCCATGGGTTCGAGCTGAAACACATCGCCGGGCGGCGGAAAGGGGCCTTCTCCTTCCGCCGCCCTTCTTTTTTGTCCGTGAAAGCAGCGTAAGTTGATGTCCATGCCGTTCCCAATCCCCACGATCGTCCGTCGATGCTGCGCAATGCCGGAGCCGATCGCGTGACGGGGGCGGGAGACGGCATCGCCCTGCTCGCGCCGTTCGCGGGCTGGCTGGCGCCGCTCGACGAGGTGCCGGACCCGGTGTTCGCCGAGCGCATGATGGGTGACGGCTTCGCGATCGATCCGGTCGAGGGCCTGCTCCGCGCGCCGGCCGACGGCATTGTGCTGTCGATCCCGGCGAGCGCCCATGCCGTGACGCTGCGGCTGGAGAATGGTGCGGAGCTGCTGCTCCACATCGGCCTGGAGACGGTCGCGCTGGCGGGGAAGGGCTTCACGCCCAAGGTTGCGGCCGGCGCGTCCGTGCGCGCCGGCGATCCGCTGATCGCCTTCGATCTCGACGCGGTGGGCGAGGCCGCCAAGGCGCTCATCACGCCGATGGTGGTGGCGAACGAAGGCTATGCGCTCGCCGTCGACCGACCCGGCCGCGAGGTGGCTGCTGGGGAAGCGGTAGCCCGCATTACCGGTGGAGCACCGTCGGTGGCGGGGACGACGCCGGCAACCGACGAGCGCTACGAACGCGAGCTGCGCGTGGCGGCGCCGCACGGCATCCATGCCCGTCCCGCCGCGCGGATCGCCGCCGCGCTCAAGCCCTTCGTGGCGGAGGTGGAGATCCGGCGCGGCAAGCATGTCGCCAATGCGCGCAGCACGGTCGCGCTGCTCGGTCTCGGCGCGACGCTTGGCGAAACCATTACGCTCACCGCCAGCGGTGCCGATGCACGGGCGGCGGTCGACGCGGTCGCGGCGCTACTCGACCGCATCGCCAAGGAGGAGGCCGCAGAGCCGATCGTCGCGGCGGCACCTGCGCCGCCCGGACGGCCGGTCTGCGCTTCGCCGGGCCTCGCGATCGGGCAGGCGGTGCAGCTTCGTTCGGTGGATATCGAGGTGCCGGTGGATGGCAGGGGCATCGCGCAGGAGCGCGCGGCGCTTGCCGATGCGTTGCGGCAGGTATCGGATGCGCTGGCAGGCGGCTCGGGCACGGCCGCCGCGGTCGCCGAGGCGCATCGCGCGCTGCTCGCCGATCCGGAGCTCGGCACGACGGCGGAGCACGCGATCGCGGAAGGGCGCAGCGCCGCCTTCGCCTGGCGCGCGGCGAGCCGGCAGGCGGCTGATACGATCCGGGCGACCGGCGATCCGCTGCTGATGGAGCGTGTCGCCGACCTCGCCGATCTCGAGCGGCAGGTGATCGGCGTACTGACGGGGGAAAGCGGGGTGGCCGTCCCGACGCTGCCGCCCGATGCGATCCTGATTGCCGAGGACCTGCTGCCTTCGCAATTCCTCGCGCTCGACAAGGGCCGGCTCGCCGGCATCTGCACCGCTGCGGGCGGGCCGACCGCCCATGTCGCGATCCTTGCAGCGTCAGCCGGCATTCCGATGATCGTCGCTGCGGGACCCGCGGTGCTCGACATCGTCGAGGGCGCAACCGTGATCCTCGATGCCGACGCCGCCACGATCGCTGCCGATCCCGATGCGCCGGCGCTCGCCGCCGCGAGCGAGCGGTTGGCGCGCGTGCGCGAGCGTCGGGCGGCGGAGCTCGAAGCCGCGCATGGCGAAGGCCGCATGGCCGACGGCACGCGCATCGAGATCTTCGCCAATCTGGGATCGACCGCCGATGCCGCCGCCGCGGTGAAGGCGGGCGCGGAAGGCTGCGGTCTGCTTCGGACCGAATTCCTGTTCCTCGACCGCGAGACCGCACCGGACGAGGAGGAGCAGCGCGACTGCTACGCCCGCATCGCCGCCACGCTCGGCGAGCGTCCGCTGATCGTGCGCACGCTCGACATCGGAGGCGACAAGCCGGTGCCCTACCTCCCGATGCCGGCCGAGGAGAATCCGGCGCTCGGCGTGCGCGGCGTGCGGCTGAGCCTCGCGCGGCCCGACCTCATGCGGCTCCAATATCGCGCGATCCTGCGCGGCGTGCCGGGCGAGCAATGCCGGATCATGCTGCCGATGGTCGCCGATCTCGGGGACTATCGCGCCGCGCGGGCGATGCTTGAGGAAACCGCGGCCGAGCTTGGCATCGTTGCCCCGCCGCTCGGCGTGATGATCGAAACCCCGGCGGCCGCGATGCTGGCGGGTCAGATCGCGCGGGAGGCCGCTTTCCTCTCGATCGGCACCAACGATCTCACCCAATATGCACTCGCCGCCGATCGCGGCAATGCCGGCGTCTCGCAGCGGCTCGACGCATTGCATCCCGCCGTGCTGCGGCTGATCCGGGAGGTGGGGAAGGGCGCGCGCGAGGCTGGCCGCTGGGCCGGGGTATGCGGAGGGCTCGCATCCGATCCGCTGGCGGCGCCGATCCTGATCGGCCTCGGCATCACCGAGCTTTCCGCCACGCCGGCCGCGATCCCGCGGCTGAAGGCAGTGGTGCGCGAGCTGACGATGGAGCGCTGCGTCGCGCTCGCCGAACGGGCGTGCGAGGCGGAGTCGGCGGACGAGGTACGCGCGATCGCGCGGGAGACGATATGATGAAGCTCGACCTATCCGCGGCACTGGCCCGACTCCAGCCGCTCGGCCGCGCGCTGATGCTGCCGATCGCGGTGCTGCCGATCGCGGCGCTGCTGCTCCGCCTCGGCCAGCCCGACGTGCTGAACATCGCCTTCATCACCGCGGCGGGCGATGCGATCTTCTCGAACCTGGGGCTGCTGTTCGCGGCCGGCGTCGCCGTGGGGCTGGCGCGCGAGAACCATGGCGCGGCGGCGCTGGCCGGCGTGGTCGCCTATCTCGTCGCGGTCGAGGGCGCCAAGACGCTGCTCACGCTCCCGCCCGACCTCGTCTCGGCGGTTGCGGCGGAGCAGGCGGTCTGGCGCGCCAAGGAGATCGCCAAGCTGAGTGTGCCGGCGGGCCTTTCCGCCGGCATCGTCGCCGGTCTGCTCTACAACCGCTTCTACGCGATTAAGCTGCCCGATTATCTCGCCTTCTTCGGCGGCCGCCGTTTCGTGCCGATCGCGGCGGGTTTCGCGGGCCTCATCGGAGCCCTGCTGTTCGGGCTCGGCTTTCCCTGGTTCGAGAGCGGTGTCGACAGCCTGAGCCGCTGGGTGCTGGGCGCAGGGCCGATCGGCCTGTTCCTGTTCGGCGTGCTCAACCGGCTGCTGCTGATCACCGGCCTCCATCACATCATCAACAACGTCGCCTGGTTCCTGCTCGGCGACTTCCATGGCGCGACGGGCGATCTCAAGCGCTTCTTCGCAGGCGATCCGAGCGCCGGCGCCTTCATGGCCGGTTTCTTCCCGGTGATGATGTTCGGCCTGCCCGCCGCCTGCCTCGCCATGTATCGCAATGCGCTGCCCGAACGGCGCAAGGCGGTCGGCGGCCTGCTGCTGAGCCTGGCGCTCACCTCGTTCCTGACGGGGGTGACCGAGCCGATCGAGTTCAGCTTCATCTTCCTGGCGCCGTTGCTCTACCTCCTCCATGCCGTGCTGACCGGCGTGTCGATGGCGGTGATGAACCTGTTGGGGGTGAAGCTCGGCTTCGGCTTCTCCGCGGGGCTGTTCGATTATGTCCTGAACTATGGGCTGTCGACGCGGCCGCTGCTGCTGCTGCCGGTCGGCGCGGCCTATTTCGCGATCTACTATTTCACCTTCAGCTGGTGCATCCGCCGCTTCGACCTGAAGACGCCCGGCCGTGAAGCCGAGGCGGTTGCGACACCGTCCGCCTCGACTGGACGAGGACGCGGCGCGGACATGGTGGCGGCGTTGGGCGGTGGCGCCAACATCCGGTCGGTCGGAGCCTGCACCACACGCCTGCGGCTGGTCGTCGCGGACCAGACTGCGGCGGACGATGCTGCGCTCAAGGCGCTCGGCGCGCGCGGGATCGTGCGACTTGCCGATGGCGGGCTGCAGGTGATCCTGGGCCCGATCGCCGATCAGGTCGCGGGCGAGATACGCGACGCGCTCGCCGCCGCTCCGGCAGGACCTGTACCTGTTCCCGCGCTCGATGCCGCGGCGATCGCCAAGGTGCTGCAGCCCGCGGGTATAAGATCGGTGTCGGCCAATGCCACGCGGTTGATCCTGGATATCACCGACAGCAGTGCCGTCGATGCCGAAGCGCTCAAGGCCGCCGGGGTGCGGGCGGTCGCCAGTGGTCCTCGTCTTCACCTGATCGTCGGGCCGACTGCCCCCAGCCTCGCGAAGCAACTGCTAGGCTAGGCTAGCCCTCTACAGCCGCAAATTACTCTGGGCGGCGCAGCTTCTCCGAAAAAAAACGGCCCGCCTCCGAAGAGGCAGGCCGAGCGGGGAGGAACTGCGAGGGTTCAGAAGTTGACGGTGGCGCCGACCGCGATCTGGCGGCCCAGCGAGTCGTAGCGCGCCGACAGCGTGTTGTTGCGCGACAGGCCGTAGCTGTACGAGTTCGGCAGGATCGGCGGCGTCTTGTCGAGGATGTTGTTGGCCGCGATCCGGAACGAGAAGCTCTTCTGCACGCGGAAGTTCAGCGCCAGGTCGAAATAGTCGTAGGCGCCGATCCGATAGAAGGTCGTCCGCTCGCCCTCCGGCGTCCAGCCGAGGTTCGGATCGCCCGAGTTGGTGACGTTGGTCAGTGGCCCCAGGTGGCGCCAGTTGAGCGAGGCGCTGAAGAACTGGTCCGCGGTGGTGTAGGTCGCGCGCAGGTTGTGCGTCCACTTCGGGATCAGCTGGCCGCAGCCGCCGCCGTAATAGCCGGCACAGTTGTACTTCGGCAGGATCGGCGAATCCTGGCCGCCGGCGAGAGTGGTCAGCGAGCCCGAGAAGTCGAAGTCCAGGCGGCCGGCGGCGCCGAGGCCGAGGTTGTACTGGGCCTGGAAATCCCAGCCGTGCGACTTGCTCTTATAGTAGTTGGTCGTGCCGCCGCGGAGGAAGCCGGTGGCGGGGTTGGTGCCCGGGTTGCTGTACAGCGTGCCGTCCGCGTTGCGCACGAACATGCTGCAGAAGAATTCCTGACCGGTGGCAAGGCAGCCGTTCGAGAAATAGTCGTAGTCGTTGTAGCCGATCGAGTCCTTGAGATCGATCAGGAAGCGGTCGACCGAGAAGGTCAGGCCCTTGATGAAGCGCGGCCGCAGCAGCACGCCGAACGTCTTGGTATAGGCGGTCTCCGGATTGACCGTGAAACCGCCGCGGCGGACGGTGCAGCCGATGTCGGTCGGGCAGAGCAGGGTCGGGCTGCCGTAGAGGCTGTCGGCGAGGCCGGTGGCGCGGCATACCTCCTGCGAGGCCTGCGGAGCGCCGTAGATCGGCACCTGCTGACCGTTCGGACCGGTGGTATAGCCGGTGATTGTCGGCGCGCAGATGTCGTTGAAGGTCGGGACGATCCGGTCATAGCTGATGTTGCTGCCCTGGAAGGCCTCGACCACGGTCGGGGCGCGCTGGGCGCGGTTGATCGAGCCGCGGAAGGTGATGTCGCGGACCGGCGACCAGATCGCCTCCGCCTTCCACGTCGAGAAGGTGTCGGGATTGCTGCTGTACTTCGACAGGCGGTAGGCGCCGTTGAACTGAAGCAGCTCTGCGAACGGCTTCTTCTCGATGATCGGCGCCTGGAGCTCGACATTGCCTTCCCAGGCATGCTGGCTGAGGCTCTGGTCGGTGCCGCCGTAGCGTTCGCGCCAGAGGTCGTCGGCATAGCCCTTCAGCTGGTCCTCACGATATTCGGCGCCGAACGCGACCGCCAGGCCCTGCTCGGCCCACGGGCTCTTGATCCCATAGGTGCCGAGATCGCCCTGCACCGTCGCGACGACGTTGTAGAGCGTGTTGATCGTGGTCTGGTTGGCGTAGCTGCCTTCGACGAGATAATCGAACAGCGCGCTGTTGTTGTACGGGGAATTGGCGCTGAACGGATCGAACGGCAGGCAGCCGTCGGCGGTGCCCGAGGCGCAGGCGGGGGTGCCGTTGACGTTGACGACGTTCAGCGCGTTGTTGACGCGGTCGAAGTCGGGCATGGCCCAGGACCAGTCCTGGCGGTTGCGCGCGTAGACGCCGCCGACGTCGTAGTTCCAGCCCTTCGCGAACTCGCCGCGCACGCCCGCCGAGATGCGCGTGCCCTTGTTCAGATAGAGATCGTCCAGGGCAGGGGCGCCGTTGAAGCGGTAGCGGACCTCGATCGGCACCATCGTGCTGGTGCCGGCGGCGGCGCCGCAGATCGTCGACGCCTGCGCCGCCGACAGGAACGGATTGTCGCAGTTCACCTGATACGGGGTGCTGCCGTCGCCATAGGCGGTCGAGCTCAGCACCCGCGCCGGATAGGGGTTCGCCGAGCGGTCGCGGAACCACATCACATTGGCATAGAGCTCGACGGCGTTCGAGATCTCGAAGGAGGTGAAGCCGCCGGCGTTCCAGCGCTTGTTCCGCCGCTGGAAGGAATAGCCGTCATAGGGATTGGCCGCGACCGCGTCCGAATAGGGCACGAAGGTGCGGGTGCCGTCCGGATTGTTGACATATTGCGCGCCGTCGTTCGCGCCGGTGCGCGGCGAGATATAGCCGTTCGGGGTGTAGGTAGAGACGGTGCAGGTGAGGGGACCGTCCTTGACCGCCTGGCTCAGCTGGCAGCCCGAGGTCTCGCGCGACATGTAGGGGACCAGGTCGCCCTGGCGATAGTTGACATAGCCCGAGATGTGGAAGCGGTCGTCGAACAGCTTCTTGCCTGCCGTCAGCGACAGGTCGACGCGGCCGCCGTCGAAGGCGTTCCCCCTGGCGGGCTGGGTGAAGCCGTATTGGCTCGCGACCTCGGAGACGAGGCCCGGCTTGTTCTCGTGCGCGTAGAAATTGTAGTTGGCGTTGAGCTGGACGCCCTCGAAGTCCGGCTTCATGATGAAGTTGACGACGCCGGCTACCGCGTCCGAGCCGTAGACCGCCGAGGCGCCGCCGGTCAGCACGTCGACCCGCTCGATCAGCGAGGTCGGGATCATGTTGACGTCCTCGCCGTTCATCGTGCCGAGGCGCTTGCCGTCGACCAGCACCAGCGTGCGCTCGAAGCCGAGGTTGCGCAGCTTCAGGCGCTGGCGGCCGTCCGAATCCTGGTAGTTCTGCTGGCTGTCCGGCGCGATCTGCGGCAGCCGGTTCATCACTTCCTCGATGTTCACCGCGGCCTGGGCGCGGATCGAATCGGCGGTGACGGACTGGATCGGCGCGGCGGCGGTGGTGTTCGGTCGGTTGATCCGCGAGCCGGTGACGACGATCTCGCGATCGGCGACGTCGTTCGACGCGAGCTGGGTCGGGCCGTCTGCCTCCTGCGCCATGGCGGGCATCGCAGATAGGCCGGTGATGCAGGTGGAGGCTAACAGCAGCGCGTGGAAGGATTTCATGGTCGATCCCCTTTGATCATCTTTTGTGTGGCGATGTCGTGCCGGCCGCGCCGTTGAGGCTGTCGGCAGGTTGAACCCTGGTGGCGCCGCTCTCGTCGGTGACGGCGTAGGTGAAGCCCGGCTGCAGCGCGTAGGCGCCGACGGCGCCGTGACGGTCGATTGCCAGGAAGGCGACCTGCGCGTCCTTGACCGCGTCGCCGCGCAGCCGGGCGATGTGCTGGACGGCCTCGCGGCAGGCGGCCATCGGCGACAGGCCGGCGCGCATTGACGCCACCACGCGCGCCGAGCCGGCGATCCGCGTCACTTCCTCGCCGACGCCCGTCGCGGTGGCGGCGCCGACGCCGGGCTCGACCAGCAGGCCGCAGCCCGACTGGGGCGAATCGCCCACGCGGCCGCGCAGCTTGAACGCCATGCCCGAAGTGGTGCAGCCGCCGGCCAACCGTCCGTCGGGCGCGCAGGCAAGGATGCCCAGCGTGTCGTGGTCGAGCGCGGTGCCGCGCTGGTTCTCGATGTTGACGATCGGCTTGTATTTCGCGGTCTTGAGCCATTCGCGCCACGCCGCCTCGGCCTCGGGCGTGAGCAGGCGGGTGGTGGCGAAGCCTTGTTCCAGCGCGAACTGGCGGGCGCCTTCGCCGACCAATATCGTGTGCGGCGTCTTCTCCATCACGCGCCGCGCGACCGAGATCGGGTGGAGGATATCCTCCAGCGCCGCGACCGCGCCGACGTTGCCGCGATCGTCCATGATGATGGCATCGAGCGTCACGTGGCCGTCGCGATCCGGATAGCCGCCGAGGCCGACCGAGTGATTGGCGGGATCCGCCTCGGGAACCTGCGCGCCTGCTTCGATGGCGTCGAGCAGCGATCCGCCCGCCTTCCATCGCGCATAAGCCGCGGCGTTAGCGGCGGCACCGAAATCCCAGGTCGATACGATGAGAGCGCGGGCCCGAGGCTGCGCTGCCGCCGTCCGGGGCAGGCCGGCCAGGGCAGCTCCGCCCAATCCCATCGCCAAAGCGCCGCGGCGCGACGTGCCCATCGCTGTCTTCCCCAATGATGGGAGCGTTATCATTCCGTCGCGCCCATGCAACGAGATTGTCATAGATGAAAAATCAATTCAATACCAAAAAGCAAATTGGTTTTATCGTGCGCCTATCCAAGATCATCCTTCCGCATGTTGTGGTGCGCGTTGGGAATTTCCTCGGCGGCGGTTGACGCAGGCGCGCAGCCGGGAGCCGCCGATCGACCGGCTTTGAGGGATGGATGGCTTCAACCCATCCCCACCGTCACCCGGCCTTGTTCCGGGATCCACGGGGAGGCAAGAGCAGGACAAGAGGCTTGAGTGCGACCAGGGAGGCCCGGTGGACCCCGGAACAAGTCCGGGGTGACGGTGGGGATGGGCCAGTAGGGCCCGGAGCTTCAAATGTCGCTCGGTCCTAGCGCGTTGCGGTGAACCCGCCGATTCCGGCGATGGCCAATCTCCGTGCCGTGACGGCAGTCTCGGCGAAGGTCAGGCGGAGGTAGCGTGCCTGCCGGGGCGTGGCGAAGGCGATCCGCTGCGTGGAGAGCGCGTAGGCGATGTTGGAGAATTCCGCGCTCGCCGCTGGCTTCCAATTGGTCCCATCGTCGCTCGTTTCGGCCACATAACCTTTAGGTGGTGCCGCGTCGGTCATTACCTGGCGCGAGGGAGTCAGGCTGAAGCCGGCGAGCTCGACCGGCTTGCCGAGATCGATCGTCACGCGCGCCGGTCCATCGTGCGTGGGGGCAGGTTGCAGCCAGATCGTCGCGGCGTCGTTGTCGAGCAGGCGCTCCGCGTCGGGTGCGCTCGCCTCGACGATCCGCCATCCGCTCGTGTCGAGCACGCTGGGATCGGAGGAGATGATCGGTGGGACCGGGACGGGCGCGACCGAGCGGAACAGCGCGAATTCGCTGATCGCCGGGCACGCGGGCGCCTCGACGATGCGCAGGCGGGCGCGGCGCGGTGCGATCGGGGCGGGCAGGCGGATAATCCGCTGGGCGGAGATGCATTCATGCTCGGCGAGTGTGCGCCATGCGCCGCCGATCTCGGCATCGATCGCGAAGCGGGTCACGCGCACGCCGAGCGGCAGATATTCGCGCAGGCGAATGACGTCGAAGCTCGTGCCCGGCTTCAGGTCGAGTATCAGCTCCGAAACGGTCACGCCGTCGGGCGTCGACCAATAGGTTTCGCGATCGCCGTCGAGCACATGGGCGGGCTCGAAGTCCGGGCCGCGGCTGTGGCTGGCATGGGCGACGGCGCCCTTGGCGAGATCGCGCGCGAAGGTGGCGCGGATCGCGTCGCCGAAGGATTTGAGGATCCTGACGTCCTGATCGGGGATCCGGCCGCGGCGGTCGGGCGGGATATTGAGGTTGAGGTTGGTGCCGCGGCCGACCGATTCGTCATAGAGGCGGATCAGCCGCTCGGGGCTCTTCACCTTGGAATCCTCGTCGGCATGATAGAACCAGCCGGGGCGGATCGAGACGTCGGTCTCGGCGGGCCACCAGATCGCGCCGCCGCGCACGCCGGCGTTGCCGTTCTTCTGGTCGTAGGGTTCGTTGGGCATGGTCGGCCAGCACGGGTCGCCGGCGACGCCGTCCTCGTTGCCGACCCAGCGGATGTCGGCGCCGAGCGGATCGAAGGTGCAGGCATCGGGCTGCAGCCGGTGGACCAGCGCGACGATCGATGGCCAGTCGTAATAGCGCGGCGCATCGATCTTCCGCGCCTCGCGCGCGCCGCCGTAATAGCCGTCGCCACCGTTGGCGCCGTCGAACCACACCTCGAACAGCTCGCCGTAGCGCGTGCAGAGCTCGGTCAACTGGGCGCGGTAATAGTCGACATAGGCGGGTCGGCCGTAGTCCGCGTGGTTGCGGTCCCAGGGGGAGAGATAGAGGCCGAAGGGCAGGCCGGCGCGGCGGCAGGCATCGGCCATCTCGCGGACGATGTCGCCCTTGCCGCCCTTGTAGGGGCTGTTGCGGATGCAGTGCTCGGTGAGCGTCGTCGGCCACAGGCAGAAGCCGTCGTGATGCTTGGCGGTGAGGATCAGTCCGCGCAGGCCGCCGGCCTTGGCGGCGGCGACGATCTGGTCGGCGTCGAAGTCGGTCGGGTTGAACAGCTTGGGGCTCTCGTCGCCATAACCCCATTCCTTGTCGGTGAAGGTGTTGATCGAGAAATGCACGAAGGCATATTGCTCACGCCCGTGCCAGCGCCACTGGCGTGGGCTCGGCACCGCGCCGTAAGGCTTGGGCGGAGCCGTGCGCGAGGCGGCCAGCGCCGGCGCGGTGGCCAGCGTGCCGGCGGCGAGGCCGGTGGCGAGCAGCGAACGGCGCGAGATTTCGGTCATTTGGGCAGCGTCTCCGGCTCGCCGGTGAGGGTGAATTCGGTCCATTGACCCGCACCGTCCTGTGGCTGGCCGCCGCCGAGCCACAGGCGGTAGCGGCCGGGCAGCACACGGCGCGTACCGTCGCGCTCGACCGTGCTCAGGTTGCGCGGGTCGATCGTGAAGCGGACCGTCGCGGTCTTGCCCGGCGTCAGCGCGACGCGGCGGAAGCCGGCGAGCTGGCGTTGGAGCACGGGGGCCGTGAAGCCGCCCCCCTTAGCGGACGGTGGGACCAGATAGACCTGAACGACCTCCTCGCCCGCACGGCCGCCGCTGTTGCGGAGGCGGACGCTTGCCTCCACCGGGGCCGTCGTGCTGCCGGCCTTCGCCGCGGCGGCATCATAGGCGAAGCTGGTGTAGCTGAGGCCATGGCCGAAGCCCCAGAGCGGCGTGCCGGTGAAATAGCGGTAGGTCCGCTCCTTCATGCCGTAATCGATGAAGGCGGGGAGGTCGGAGGTGCTCTCGTAGAAGGTCACGGGCAGGCGGCCCGAGGGGTTGTTGAGCCCCGCCAGCGTCTCGGCGATCGCGGTGCCGCCGGATTCGCCCGGATACCAGGCGGCGAGGATCGCATCGGCCATCGCCGGATCGACCGCGACTGCGCTGCCGCTGGTCAGGACGAGGACGACCGGCCTGCCGGTGCCGCGCAGCGCCGCCAGCAGCCGTTGCTGGGCCTGGGGGAGTGCGATGTCGGTGCGGTCCCCGCCGACGAAACCGGGTACGCTCACCTGGAGCGCCTCGCCCTCGAGGTCGGGGGAGAGGCCGAGCACCGCCACCACCACGTCCGCGTCCAGCGCCGCCGCGACCGCCTGCGCCAGCATCGGCTCGGCGGGCGGGAGCCACATCAGCCGCAGCCCTTCGTCCTCGCCGTGATGGTCGAGCTCCAGGCGGAAGGCATGGCGGCTGCCGTCGCTGTCGAAGGGGACCTCCACCCGCGCCTTGCCGAGCGCACCCGTGTGGAGCGGCTTGCCGTCGATCCACAGTCGGACGGCGTCATGGGTGGTGCAATCCTTCCAGCAGGCCGGAATGTCGATCGCGAGCGTGTAGCGGCCCGGCCCTGGAGGCACGAGCTCGCCCGACCAGCGCACCGAGAAACCCTTGGGATCGAGCTGGGGCAGGGGAGCGGCGCGCGTGTAGTTGAAGTCGATCCGCCGGTCCTGCCGCGTCGCGACCGGCGTGCCGGTGACGGTCGGGCCAGCGAAATATTCGGCCTTGAGACCCGGCTTGCCGTCGGCGGCGAAGGCGGTTTCGGGCACCACCACCGGGGCGCCGTCGGCGAGGACGGAACCCTGGGCGTAGCTGACGTTCGCAGCACCGAACTGGCGGCGGATGCCCTCCAGCGGCGTGACCGGATCGATCGCGGTGCCATGGTAGTTGGCCTCGAGCACGCCGAGGTCGTCGGCGTCGGCGCCGATCACCGCGATGCGGCTGCCGGGCTTGAGCGGCAGGCGCCCGGCGTCGTTCTTAAGGAGCACGATCGACTTGCGCGCGGCGTCGAGCGCCAGGGCGCGATGCTCGGGCGTGCCGATCTCGCTCGGCTTGATCCGGCTCCACGGACTGTCGCCGCCGAAGGCGATGCCGAGCGCGCGTCGAGCGTCGAGCGCGCGGGTGAGGGCGGTGTCGATCTCGGCCTCGCTCACCAGCCCCTTGGCGACTGCCTGGGGGAGTGCGGCATAGGCATTGCCGCAATTGAGGTCGTTCCCGCCCTTGATCGCCGCCGCCGCCGCTCCCGCGGCGTCGAGGCGGTAATGGTGGAACAGGTGGATGTTGGCGACCGCGTCGCAATCCGAGACGGTGAAGCCGGTGAACCCCCAGTCCTTGCGCAGCCGGTCGTTGAGCAGGGGTGAGGAGGCGCACGCCGGGGTGCCGTGGATCGAGTTGTAGGCGCACATCAGCGAGCGCGCCTTGCCCTCGGTGATCGCGAGGCGGAAGGCGGGGAAATAGGTCGCTTCCAGATCCTGCGGGCTGGGGTCGACGTCGAAGCCGTCGCGGCCTGCCTCGGGACCGCTGTGGACGGCGAAATGCTTGGGCGTGGCGACGACCTTGGGGTGCGCCGGGTCGGGTCCCTGCAATCCCTGGATGAAAGCGACGCCGAGGTGCCCCGTGAGGTACGGGTCCTCGCCATAGGTTTCCTGCCCACGGCCCCAGCGCGGATCGCGGAAGATGTTGATGTTGGGCGACCAGATCGTCAGCCCTTCATAGATGCGGCGGTCGGCACTGGCGGGGCGCGCGTTGAACTTGGCGCGCGCCTCGGTCGCGACGACATCGCCGACCTTGTGCAGCAGGTCGGTATCCCAGGTCGCGGCGAGCGCGATCGCCTGGGGGAATACCGTCGCGTGGCCATTGCGCGCGAGGCCGTGCAGCCCTTCGTTCCACCAGTCGTAGGCGGGGAGGCCGGCATCCTTGTCGGCGGGCGCGGTGCTCTGGAGCTGGGCGGCCTTTTCCTCGACGGTCATGGTCGCGATCGACCGGGCGACCGAATCATCGGCGGTGGCGGCGGCGAGAAGCAGGAGCGGGATCACGATCGGGGTCCAAGTGTGCGGAGGGTGAGGGCGCGCTTCAGCGCCGCGGCGGAGGCGTCGGAGCGGACGTCGATCGTCACGCTCTCGCCCGGCAGCAGGTCGAAGCCATCGTCGCTCGGCTGGGCGGCGAGCGCGCCGAAGTCGAGCATCACTGCGCGGGCGAGCGCCTTGGCAGTGATCGTCACGCGCTTGCCTTCCCAGCGGGCGGTGAGGTCTGGAGCAGGATAGGCCATGTCCTTGGGGACGGCGCGCTCGACGATGGTGCGGGAGACGCTGCGGCCGTCGACCTGCAACTCGGCGACCGCATAGCTCGCCTTCGGATCGGCGCCGGCGAACAACTCTGCATCGGTAAAGTTTGCCATGTCCTTCGCCGAGAGGGGGGCGAGCGTCACCTCGCCGCCTCGCTCGCCGAGCGGTTTGCCGGCCATGTCGAACGCGCGCACCTGCCAGCGCGCCTGGACCGGCGCGGTCGCGTCGGAGACGAGGGCGATCCGTGTGCTGCCGTCGCGATGCTCGGCGACGACCGCCTGCGGGGCGAAGAAGCGGCGGGCGGCATAATGGAGCAGCTTCCACCGGCCGTAATAGTCGATGCTCGCCCAGGAGATCGCCGGCCAGGTGTCGTTGATCTGCCAGTAGAGCGATCCCATCGTCACCGGCCGGCAGCCGCGATGATGGCGCGCCGCCATGTCGATCGCCTGCATCTGGTTGACCTGGGTCAGGTAGACGAGGTCGGCGAAATCGCGTGCCGGACGCAGCCGCTGGTCGAGATAGAGCTGGAGCCGGGCGCTGCCTTCGCCGGCCAGGAATTTCTGGTGCGCCTTGAGCACCGGGCTGTCGAGCGTGAGCGGTCCGTCGCCGGCGAACTCGCGGATCGTCGAGAGGTCCGGCATCGCCTGGAAGCCGTATTCGGACATGAAGCGCGGGCAGCTGTCGAGATAGCGCTCGACCGGCTTCGATCCCGACCACACGTCCCAGAAATGGCGGTCGCCGTCCTTGTCGGTGTCGGTCGGGCCTTCGTAATCGGTCGAAGGCGAGCCCGGCCAATAGGGCGTGCCCGGCGAGCGCGTCAGCACCGCATCGCGCAGCACGCGGTCGAACAGCACCGCCATGCCCACGCCGATCCGCTCCTGCTCGTCGGCGCCGACGCGGCGCTTGAAGGCCTTGCGGTCGGACCAGTTCTCCCAGCCGGACAGCACCTCGTTGTTGCCCGCCCACAGCACGATCGAGGGATGCGCCTGGAGCCGTTCGACCTGCTCCTCCGCCTCGATGCGGACATTGTCGCGGAACCTGGCGTCGGGCGGGGTGATCGATCCGCCGAACATGAAGTCCTGCCAGACCATCACGCCCAGCTCGTCGGCGATCGCGTAGAAATCGTCGTCGAGATAATAGCCGCCGCCCCAGACGCGCAGCATGTTCATGTTGGCGTCACGCGCGCTCTGGAGGATGTCACGCATCCGTGCCGTGGTCACGCGCGACGGGAAATTGTCGAACGGGATCAGGTTGGCGCCCTTGGCGAAGATCGGCACGCCGTTGATTTTGAAGCCGAAGCTGCCGTCCTTGCGGATGAGCTCGACGGTGCGCAGGCCGATGTGGTGCTCGACGCGGTCGTCACCGCCCAGTGCACCCGTGACCTTGTAGAGCGGCTGCGCGCCGTAGCCGACCGGCCACCAGCGTTGCGGCGCGGCGACGCTGAGGGGCACGCTGACCTCATTGTCGCCCGCGGCGACCTTCACCTCGCGCGTCACGCTCTGGGATGCGCCGTCGGGCGCGGTGATCCGCGTATCGAGCGTGACGGTCGCGCCCTGTCCGGCGACGATGCGATAGCGCGCCACCAGCCGCGCCTCGGAGTCGTTCAGCGCCTCCTGCTCGATCGTCAGCGCGTCGATCCGCGCCTCGTCCCAGGCTTCGAGCTTCACCGCGCGCCACACGCCGACGTTCACCAGGCGCGGGCCCCAGTCCCAGCTATAGTGGTACTTGGGCTTGCGGATATAGGGCGAGGTCTGCTTGCCCTTGGGCTCGTCGCCGAATGCGGAATCATATTCGCCGGGCAGCGGATTTGCTTCGGCCAGCACCATCGGCTGGAGCGTCCTGATCGGCGAGGCGATCGTCACGATCAGCTCGTTGCGGCCCGGCTTCAGCGCCGCCTTGGCATCGACGCGCCAGCGGCGGTGGGCGTTGTCGGCCTTGAGCAGCACTTGGCCATTGACCGACACCGTTGCGAAAGTGTCGAGCCCGTCGAATACGAGCTCGACATGATCGCGCGCCAGCATCGCCGGCGTCACCGCGATCGTGCGGCGGAACTGCCAGTTGGTGAGGCCGGCCCATTGGATCGGCGCCTCGTTGATCCCCTTGAACGGATCGGGGACGCGCCTGGCCGCGATCAGGTCCTGCTGGACGCTGCCCGGCACCTTGGCCGGAAACCAGGCGGTTTCGCGGGGATGGGCCTTGGCGGCTTCGGCGTCGGCGGGATCGATCCGGGCTTCCCAGACGCCGTCGAGCGGGATCGTCTCCTTGGGGGCAGCCCAGGCGGGCAGTGCGGCGAACAGCAACGGCAGAAGCGCGAGCCGTGGCTTCACTTGGCGGTCTCCGTCAGCGTCATGCGCTCCACGGCGTAATAGGGATCCAGCAGCGACGAGGTGAACTGGAGGCACAGATCCTCGTCCCCCGCCATCGCCGGCAGCGTGCCGCTGAAGCTGAACCGGGTCGGCGACCGCTCGGGATCGGGCAGCGGAAAGGTGGCGAGCACGACCGGCTTGACGCTCTTGTCCTTGGCCGCGGCGAAGCAGCGCGCCTGGATCACCAGCTCGCCATGGGGCGTGACGTTGTAATGCGCGCGGAGCGCCGAGGCCTCATGCGCGAGGCCGTAGTGGCGGGCCAGGCGTGCGACCTCGACGGTGAAGCCCTTGGCGACGTCGAGCGGTGCGGCCGGGTAGGCGCTGCAGGTGTCGAACAGGTTGATGTTGAAGGCCGGTGCATTGTCCGTCGCTTCGGAGGTCAGCGGCACCCGGAGGCCGAGGCTGCCGCGCGGGCAGGCGATGAGGTCGGAGCTGGTACGGGTCAGCAGCGCGGCACGGCTGGTGTCGAAGCTGCGCGGCGTGGCGGTGGCATTGCCGACGGCATCGAAGGCAGCGGCGCGGATCGTCGCCCCGGGCTTCAGCGTCAGTGGGGCGGAGTAAGCGCGCGACTTGGCGGTCGGCGCCTTGCCGTCGAGCGTGTAGCGGATCGTGCCGTAGGGTGCCTGGGTCGAGAGGGCGACGGTGACCTTGTTCGCCCGCAGCGCATCGCCTCGGCTGCCCTGGACCTCGAAGCCGACCGCGAAGGCGCTGTCCGCCACCTCGACGCCCGAGCGGCGCCAGCGCTGCACCTGCGGGTCGAGCCGGGCGACGAAGCCCGCGAAGTCGCGCTTGTCCTTGTCCGACCAGGTGATCTCGGCGAGCGCCGCGGCGCGCGGGAACAGCATGTGCTGGACCTGATAGGGCGTCACCAGATACTCGCTCCAGGCATTGGCCTGGGCGCCGAGCACATGCTTCGCCTTCTCCGCGTCGATGCCGGCCGGCATCGGCTCGTATTTGTAGACGTCCTCGAGCGTCTGGATCGCGATCCGGCCCGGCGGCTCGTCGGCGCGGCGGCTCTGCAGGCTGTCGAGGTAGAGCGTCGGCGCGGGGCTCAGCACCACGTCGTGGTTTTGGTTGGCGGCCTCGACCGCGCCCTTCTCGCCGCGCCACGACATCACCGACGCGGAGGGGGGCAGCCCGCCCTCCAGGATCTCGTCCCAGCCGATCAGCCGGCGGCCCTTGCTCGCGAGATATTTGCCGAACTCGTCGATCAGCCAGCTCTGGAGCTGGTTCTCGTCCTTCAGGCCGAGCGCCTTGATCTGCGCCTGCACCTCCGGCGAGCGCTCCCACTGGTCCTTGACCGCCTCGTCGCCGCCCAGATGGATATAGGTGCCGGGGAACACCGTCATCAGCTCGTCGAGCACGTCCTTGACGAACTGGACACCCTTGGGGCCGGGGTTGATGAGATAGGGATTGACGCCCCAGTCGTGCGAGACCTCGGGCCGGTCGCCGAACACGCCGAGCTCGGGATAGGCGGCGACCAGCGCCTGGGCATGGCCTGGCAGGTCGATCTCGGGCACGATGGTGATGCCGCGCTCGGCGGCATAGGCGACCAGCGCCTTCAGCTGCTCCTGGGTGTAGAAGCCGCCGACCTTCTCGGTCGGTGCCGGGCCGCCGGTGGAGGGGCCGGTGCGCCAGGCGCCGATCTCGGTCAGCTTGGGATAGCGCTTCACCTCGAAACGCCAGCCCTGATCGTCGGTCAAGTGGATGTGCAGCGTGTTGAGCTTCACCGACACCATCTGGTCGACGACGGAGTAGAGGAACTCGATCGGCTGGAAATGCCGTGCCGGGTCGATCATCAGCCCGCGCCAGCCGAAGCGCGGCTTGTCGGTGATGGTGAGAGCGGGAACCTTGACCGGCTTGCCGAACGCGCGGTCGGGGCTGAGCAGCTGGGCGAGGGTCATCGCGCCGTAGAGCAGGCCGCGGTCGCCCGAGGCGGCGATGCGGATGCCCTCGGGGTCGACCTCGAGCCGGTAGGCCTCGTCGCCCTGCACGCCCGGGTCGCGCGTGAAGCTGATCGGGCCGGTGCCGGCCTTGTCGACGAGCGTGATGCCTCGCTCGACCTTGACATGGGCCGCGAGGATGCGCGCCGCCGCCGCGGCTCCGGTGTCGTCCGCGGGAACGGCGATGATCGCGCCGTCCGCGACGGTGAAGCTGCCCTCGCCCGGCTGCACCGAACTGGGCAGCGGCGTGAGCGGGAGCGCCGCGGGAGATTGCGCATATGCCGGCACTGCGAGCGTCAGACCCGTCCAGCAAAGCCACCTGGCGCTCGTCCGCATCATTCGTTGCTCCCTGTTGCGCCGGCTCGGCGATGCGCGGCGGATGTAACCAATGTATATCCTATCCGGCAATAGCGGCGGCGCAACGATTCGGCGGGGCGCGGAAATCCTTTGAAATATCTTGACTGCATCGGGGCGAGTGGTCGAAAGATCGTACCAATCTAGACCTGAACCCAGACCGGTTGCTCCGCATGGCGCCGTGGGATACCAGCCGGCCGTGTTGGGGCGAAGGGTCTCGGCAGGGGGAACGAATGGCATTTTCGGATCAGATCGGACGCTTCCGGGACGACAATCCCTCGCCGCTGTATCTCCAGCTCCAGCAGCTCATCCGAGACGCGATCGGCGGCGCGGTGCTGAAGCAGGGCGACGCCATCCCGCCCGAGCGCGATCTGGCGCTCGAATATGACGTGTCGCGCATCACCGTGCGCAAGGCGATCGGCGGACTGGTGGAGGAGGGTTTGCTGACCCGCCGCCGCGGCGCGGGCACCTTCGTCGCCGAGCGCGTCGAGAAGAGCTTCTCCAAGCTGTCGTCCTTCACCGAGGATATGGCGGCGCGCGGCCGCAAGGCGAGCAGCAGCTGGATCTCGCGCGCGCCCGGGCAGGTGAATCCCGAGGAAGCGATGGCGCTGGGCCTGTCGCCAGGCGCGGGGGTGCTGCGCTTCGCCCGCATCCGCTATGCCGACGACGAGCCGATGGCGCTCGAGTTCTCGACCATCCCGGGATACTGCTTGTCCTCGGTCGACGTGGTCGGGGACTCACTCTACGCCGCGCTCGAACAGGCCGGCAACCGGCCCGTCCGGGCGCTCCAGCGGCTGCGCGCGGTGCCGTTCGGGGGTGAGCACGCCAAGATGCTGGGTGTCGATCCGGGCCACGCCGGGCTGCTGATCGAGCGTCGCGCCTTCCTGCGTGACGGCCGGGCCGCCGAGGTCACGCGCTCCTATTATCGCGGCGACGCCTATGATTTCGTGGCGGAGCTGAGCGACGTCTGACGCGGCGCCCTCATCGTTCTTGTTCGAGTAGGAGTACCCCGATGGATCGCCGCCAGCTCCTTCTCGGCAGCGCGGGAATGGGGGCGATGCTTTCGGTCCGGCCGGTGCTGGCTGCGCCGCCGCGCGGGACGGACGACGGCTTCCCCATGCCGCCGCCGGCCCGGTCCCTGCCGCCTCGTCTGCCGGAGAGCGATCCTTCGCGCACGCTGCTCGAACTCGGCTGGCGTTTCCACGAAGGCGACATCCCGATGCCCGAGCCGGTCGGGCACAACGCCACCTATCTCAGCGTCAAGGCGGGTAACGCGCTGGGCGCTGCCGCGGTCGTCTATGACGACAGCGATTGGCAGGAGGTCCGGTTGCCGCACGATTGGGCCGCGTCCCAGCCCTTTGTCGAGACCGCCAATGTGTCGCAGGGTTATCGCCCGCGCGGCATCGGCTGGTATCGGCGGACGCTCCGGCTCGATCCGGCCGATCGCGGCAGGACGATCGAGCTGCATTTCGGCGGGATCGCGACAAACGCGACGATCTGGGTCAACGGCAGCGTCGTCGCGCACAACTGGTCGGGCTACAACAGCGTCTATATCGACCTGACCCCGTTCGCGCGCTTCGGTGACGAGACGAACGTCATCGTCGTGCGCGTGGATGCCGATGCCAAGGAAGGCTGGTGGTACGAAGGCGCCGGCCTCTACCGCCATGTCTGGCTGGTCCGGCGGGCGCCGGTGGCGATCGTGTCGGACGGGGTGCATTGCGATCCGCGCCGCAACACAGACGGCTGGCATGTGCCGGTCACCGTCACGCTCGGCAACATCGAGCGAGAGCCGGCTTCGGTCGAGGTCGAGGCGGAGCTGATCGATCCGGACGGCCGGTCGATCGCAGTGCAGCGGGCCCCGGCGATCGTGCCCGTACTCGACCGTGCCGAGGCGGTGCTGCGGCTCGACGCCGGCGCGCCGCGACCCTGGTCGGTCGAGGAGCCGACGCTCTACACGGTCCGTACGCGCGTGTTGCGCGAGGGCAGGGCGGTCGACGAGCGCAACATCGCGATCGGTTTCCGCACGATCCGCTTCGATGCCGACAAGGGCCTGTTCGTCAACGATCGTCCGGTGAAGCTGAAGGGCGTCTGCCTCCACCAGGATCATGCCGGTGTCGGCGTAGCGGTGCCGGATGCGCTGCTCGCGTGGCGGCTCGAGCGGCTGAAGGCGATGGGCTGCAACGCGATCCGCATGTCGCACAACGCACCCAACGCCGAGCTGCTCGACTGGTGCGACCGGATGGGCTTCCTCGTCATGGACGAGAACCGCAATTTCAATCCGGCGCCCGACTATCTCGCCCAGCTCGAGTGGCTGGTGCGGCGCGACCGCAACCATCCGAGCGTGATCCTGTGGTCGGTGTTCAACGAGGAGCCGATGCAGGGCACCGAGGCGGGCGTGGAGATGGTCCGCCGCATGGCCGCCGCTGTCCGCCGGCTCGACGACAGCCGGCCGATCACGGCGGCGATGAACGGGTCCTTCTACAACCCGGCCAATGTCTCGACCGTCGTCGATGTGATGGGGTTCAACTATTATCAGAACGACTATGACAAGTTCCATCGGCTGAACCCGACCAAGCCGATCACCAGCTCGGAGGATACCAGCGCCTTCGAGACGCGCGGCGCCTTCTCCAGCGATCCGGCGCGGCATGTGATCACCTCCTACGACGACGAGGCGGCATCCTGGGGCGATACGCATCGGGGAAGCTGGAGGAAGATCGCCGAGCGGCCGTTCGTCGCGGGCGGGTTCGTGTGGACCGGGTTCGATTATCACGGCGAGCCGACGCCTCACGAATGGCCGACGATCTCCAGCTTCTTCGGCATCCTCGACCTGTGCGGCTTTCCCAAGACGGCCTTCGGCATCCACAGCGCGCATTGGATCGACGATTGGCCGGCGCTGTTCCTGGCGCCGCACTGGACCTGGCCGGGCCGCGAAGGGCAGGCGATCCGCGTCTTCGCAATCACCAATGCCGACACGATCGCGCTCAGCCTCAACGGCCGCGAGCTCGGCGTGCAGCGGGCCGACCGGATCATGGGTAACGAATGGCGGGTCCCCTATGAAGCCGGACGGATCGAAGCGGTGGCGATGCGGGGCGGCAAGGTGGTCGCGCGCGCTGCTCACGAGACCGCAGGACCTCCTGTCGCGCTGCGCCTCACGCCCGCTCGAACGGTGATGGCGGGCGACGATGAGGATGTGCAGCCGATCACGATCGACGCGGTCGATGCCAGGGGCCGGCATGTGCCGACGGCGAACCTGATGACGCGCTTCGTCGTCGAGGGCGGGACGATCATCGGCGTCGGCAACGGCGACCCCAACAGCCACGAACCCGAGCAGGGCGGCAGCCGGTCGCTGTTCAACGGCCTCGCGCAGCTCATCGTCAGAGCGGGCAGGGGGCGGGGCAGGATTCGGATCACCGCCACCGCCGAAGGATTGAAGTCCGCGACGCTGATGCTCGACCGAGCCAACATCGCGCCGCGGCCGCAGGTACCGGTGATGCCGCCGGTCATGTCGATCGGCGAATGGCGCCGCTCGCCGCTGCTGCCGGCCCGGCCGGAGCCGACGCTTGCGCCCTCGGACGATGACAACAACAGCTGGGCCTTCGTCCGCAGCGGCACGCCGACCCCCGCGGAAGCCCAGGCGGGCTGGCGCGTCTATCGCAGCCGGTTCACGCCCTGGAAGCGCATGGCGGCCGCGGGTGGGGTGATCCGGTTCGAGCGCATCGGCGGCCGCGCCGAACTGTGGGTCGACGGGCAGAAGCTCGCCGACAAGGCCGATACCGCGCCGGCACCATTGGAGGCCAACCTGCCGCCAGGCGCGAAGCCGCGCGTCGTGGTGCTGGTGATCGAGGCGTCGGCAGGAGCGGAGTCAGGTATCCTCGGATCGGTGGACGTGCTCCCGCGCTGAAGCTCAGGGAGCTGCCGCCCGGTCGAGCAGGCTGCGCAGTGCCTCGACCTTGCCCCGGTCGGTACGCAGGCGTGGCCCTGCCTGGAAGCCGAACCGCTGCTCCGTTTCGCCGGCCTTGCCGGTCGGGCTGCGGCAGGAGGCATGGACCTCCGTGACGCCGGTATCGAGGATCGCGGGAAGGGTCGCCGCGTCGACGCCGCTTCCGGCGAGGATGATGATCCGCTTGCCCGCCTGACGGACCAGCGACTCCAGCATGGGCAATGCATCGGCGGCGCGAGGTGCGCCGCCGGACGTGAGGATACGATCGAAGCCCAGTTCGATCGCGGTCTCCAGCGCCGACAGCGGGTCGGGGGTCAGATCGAAGGCGCGGTGCAGCGTGAGCGAGAGCGGCCGGGTGCGCCTGGCGGCGGCAGCGCGGGCATGGGCCACCCATTGCGCGAGCAGCGGTGTGTCCAAGCCACCACCGGACGCACTGGCGCCGATCACCACGCCGGCCAGCCCCGCTTCTGCCGCTGCGTCGATGTCGGCGGCGACCAGTGCCGCCTCATCGGCCCGGTAGCGGAAGTCCCCCTCGCGCGGGCGGGCGAGCAGATGGACCGGGATCGGCGCCCCGGCCGCATGGCGGATCAGCGACGCGGGGGGCGTGAGCCCGCCCAGCGACAGCGCGGCGCAGAGCTCGATCCGGTCGGCCCCGCCGTCGACCGCTGCCGCGATACCGGCCGCTTCGTCTACACAGATTTCCAGCATGATCTGCCTCATGGCCCGAAAGGCTTGCCAATTCCAGACGGGCCCTTCGCGGCCGACACGATCCGGTCTAGCAGCGGAGGGAAGGGAGTCGGTGATGTTCGGACGCGCGCTCGCCGTGATGGCTGCACTGTTGATGATGCCGGCGGCGAATGCGCAGGACGTCTCGCATCCGATCATCCTCGTGCCCGATCGGGTGTTCGACGGTGTCGATCCCAAACCGCATGAGGGCTGGAAGGTGCTGGTCGAAGGCGAGAAGATCGTAGCGGCCGGTCCCGACGTGACGGCGCCGATCGGAAGCGAGACAATCGCCTTGCCCGGTACGACTTTGATGCCGGGGCTGATCGATCTCCACGTCCACCTGTTCCTGCACCCCTATAACGAGACGAGCTGGAACGATCAGGTGGTGACGGAGCCCCTGGCGCTCCGCACCGCGCGCGCGGTGGCGGCGGCGCGGGCGACGCTGGCGGCGGGCTTCACCACCGTGCGCGACCTCGGCACCGAGGGAGCGCTCGATGCCGATGCGGGGCTCAAGGCGGCGATCGCGCAGGGGATCGTGCCGGGGCCGCGGCTGCTGATCGCCAATCGCGCGCTGGTCGCGACCGGCGCTTATGGTCCCAAGGGATATGCCTTCGAGGTGCCGCAGGGCGCCGAGGAAGTGAGCGGCGTCGAGGGCGTCGTCGCGGGCGTGCGGCGCCAGATCGCGCGCGGCGCAGATTGGGTGAAATTCTACGCCGACTATCGCTGGGGGCCCGGCGAGCCGAGCCGCGCGACCTTCAGCCAGGAGGAGCTCGCCGCAGGTATCGCCGCCGCGCACGATGCGGGCCGGAAAGTCGCGGTCCACGCCAGCACCGCAGAGGGGATGCGGCGCGCGATCCTGGCCGGTGCCGATACGATCGAGCATGGCAACGACGGTACCGCCGAGGTATTCGCGCTGATGAAGGCGAGGAATGTCGCCTATTGCCCGACGCTGGCGGCTTCCGATGCGATCGCGCGCTACGCCGGCTGGAATGGCGCTGGACCCGAGCCGGCAGCGATTGCGGGCAAGCGGACGAGCTTCGCCGTCGCGCGCAAGGCGGGCGTCCGAATGTGCGCCGGCGGCGACACCGGCGTCTTCGCGCACGGCCGCAACGCGCGCGAGATCGAGCTGATGGCGGAATGGGGCCTCGGCCCCGCGCAGGCGCTGATCGTCGCGACCTCGGGCAATGCGGAGATCCTCGGCTGGCAGGATCGGATAGGCGCGGTTCGGCCGGGCCTCGCCGCCGATCTGATCGCGGTCAACGGCGACCCGACCAAGGACATCGCCGCGATCGAGCATGTCGCGCTTGTGCTCAAGGCAGGAAAGCGTTCTGATTCATTGCGTTAGTCCATGAGTGTCATCGAATAGTCATCGATAAGTCGCTGAAACGACTTCATAATGGCATCCAACTGTCATCTCAGAGTCTCCGAAACGTCGCTGAACTGGCATCTCGCCGTCACACAGCGCCCCTAGCGACCACGGCAAGGTCGGCCGGGGGGAACCGAGTCGATCCCGGGCAAAACAGGCCCTTCCCGCACAACCGTCGGATCGGACACGGAGACCCTCATGCGAAGCTTCCAGCGCCTCGGCCTTATTCTCTTGACGACGGCCGCCTCGGCGGCGCTTTCATCGTGCAACGGCGCGGACAACGTCGCCTCGCCGGGCGGCGGCACCATCGTCATCCCGCCGGCTCCGACCCCGACGCCGACTCCCACGCCGACCCCGACCGGCCCGATCACCGCAGCACAGTTCGCCGCGGCGACGACGCAGGGCGGCCTCACGATCACCGCCGACGAGCAGCTGGCGATCGTCAACACCGGCAGCAACAACAATGTGAACGGCACGGCGAACGCCTCGAGCCTCCTCAACGGCGTCTACCCGACGAGCGCTACCTCGGCGACGCCGGCGACCGATCCCTCGACGCTCAATGCCTTTTTCACCAGCACCAACTATGCCGGTGCCCTCAACGGCCCGACCGACACGGCCTTCCAGGACTGGACCTGCAACTCGACCAGCGCAAACTTCGGCGGCGCCAGCGCGGCTTGCACCGCCGTGCCGGCCGTCGGCACCGGAGGCAGCGCCGCAGCTTGCCCGACCGGCACGACCGACGACGGCTTGGTGCAGACCTTCCGCGCCTGCCGTATTCCGCAGGCGATCACGGCCAATCTCACCCTGCCGAAGATTCCCGGCGTCTTCTATCGTCTTCGCGGCCAGACCGAGGTCGGCACCGACCTCGGCGCCACCGGCGGCGCGGGCGTGACCCTCACGATCGAGGCCGGCGTGGTGATCGCGGCCGATTCGAGCGAGCCGACCAACGACCTGCTGCTCGTCAACCGCGGTTCGAAGATCCAGGCCGTGGGCACCCGCACCGCGCCGATCATCTTCACCTCGCAGCAGAACCTCGCCAACAACGGCGTCAGCGATTCGACGCAGGGCCAGTGGGGCGGCATCATCCTGCTCGGCCGTTCGACCACCGCGGTCTGCGCGACCGGCACCGGCGGCACCAGCGGCACGCCTTGCCAGCAGGCGATCGAAGGCGTGACCGGCCGCTTCTACGGCGGCACGACCGAGAACGACAGCAGCGGCCAGATGTCCTATGTCCAGATCCGCTACAGCGGCATCGCCATCTCCGACGGCAACGAGCTGCAGGGGCTGACGCTCGGCGCGACCGGCTCGGGCACGGTGCTCGACCACATCCAGAGCCACAACTCGGCCGACGACGGCATCGAGATTTTCGGCGGCACCAGCAACATCAAGTATATCGCGGTGACCGGCGCCGACGACGACGGCTTCGACGTCGACAACGGCTGGCGCGGCTTCATCCAGTTCATGATCGCGGCGCAGAAGGTCTCCGGCGCGACCGCCGACTCCTTCTCGACCGAGATCGACTCGAACGGCGCCGAGGACCTGCTGCCCCGCACCTGGGGCCGCTACGCCAACTTCACCTTCATCCAGACGGCGAATGCGCCGGCGGCGATCCGTCTGCGCGGCGGTGCCGACATGACCTTCGTCAATGGCATCGTGAAGACGCCGACGAACGTCGCCTGCGTCAACATGATCGCCGGCGAGACCAGCGCGTCCGACCGTTCGACCATTCGCCCGAAGAACGAGGCGCTGCAGGACCAGGGCCCGCCGGTGTTCAACTCGGTCTACTTCTCCTGCAACGGCCGCTGAGGCGAACGCACATGCGCAACCGTGTCGGGGCGGCTCCCAAGCCGCCCCGGCATTTGCCCATAATTCTCATTGGATGACACGGCCATGCAGCGACGCCTCGCCTACGCCACCCTTCTTCTCCTGACCTCGCAACTCGTTTCGCCGGCGGCGTTGGCGCAGACGACCGGCAACGCTCCTCCGGCCAGCGATCCGGTCACGGCGGCTGCCCCGCAGCAGCAGGATGCCCAGGCTCCGCAGACGGATCAGCAGCAGGACGTCGAGATTTCCGCGCCGGGTGTCGATCCTACCGCGGCCCAGGACATCGTCGTCGTCGGCCGGCACATCCCGAACACGATCCGCGCCACGCCGCAGGTGGTGTCGGTGCTGTCGACCGCCGACATCGCGCGGACGGGTGAGGGCGACATCGCCGGCGCGCTGACGCGCGTCACCGGCCTCAGCGTGGTGGGCAACGGCTTCGTCTATGTCCGTGGTCTCGGCGACCGCTATTCCTCGTCGCTGCTCAACGGGTCGCCGCTGCCGAGCCCCGAGCCTCTGCGCCGCTCGGTTCCGCTCGATATCTTCCCGACCACGATCGTGGGTTCGGCGCTGATCCAGAAGACCTATTCGGTCAACTATCCCGGCGAGTTCGGCGGCGGCGTGATCAATCTCACGACCAAGGCGATCCCGGACGACAATTTCATCAAGATCGGCGGCTCGCTGTCCGCGGACACCGCCACGACGAGCGAGCTCGGCTATACCTATTACGGCGGCGACACCGACTGGCTGGGCTTCGACGACGGTACCCGCAAGGTCCCGGACTTCATCCGCAACGCGACCAAGAACTCCGGCCTCATCCCGGCCGAGCAGGTGCTGCAGTTGTCCAATGCCTCGACCACGCTGCTCCAGCGCAACAACCAGCTCCCCGCCAACTGGTCGGCCGAGATCAGCGGCGGCGGCGCGTTCGACATGGGCGGCGGCCGGCTGGGCGTGATCGGGTCGATCGGCTACAGCAACAGCTTCCGCACGCGCTCGATCCTGCAGCAGGACAGCGTCACCGAGACGGGTGCGATCCGCAACGATTTCCATACGCTGCTCACCGACAATCATATCGTCGGCAACGCGCTGCTCGGCGTCGGCTATTCGTTCGGCGAGAACACGATCCGCTGGACCAACATCTATATCCGTGACGTGCTCAAGCAGGCGCGCGGCTCGGCGGCGGAGGTCTACAACAACGCCAGCGGCCTGCGCTTCCAGCAGAACACCAACTGGTTCGAGCGGCAACTGATCGAATCGCAGCTCGTCGGCGAATTTCATCTGACGGATGCGTTCAAGCTCGACGTGCGCGGTGCCTATGCCAACTCGAAGCGCAATGCGCCTTACGAGCGCCAGTTCGACTATCTATGCTCGTCGACGACGACTACGGGGCAACCGATCCAATATGACGGCGGCAACGGCGCGACCGGCTTCCAGTGCAACGGCGCCTGGCAGGTCACGCAGCGCTTCTCCCCGTTCGCGTCGATCATCTTCTCCGACCTGAACGAGGACCTTTGGACCGGCCAGGCGGACCTGTCGTACAAGATCGACGCGCCGCGCCCGATCACGCTGTCGGCGGGCTATTATTATTCGGACACGGACCGCTTCTCGCGGCGCCTGCAGTTCAACTACCAGACCAGCGCGGGCGGCGGTACGGCGCCCGGCTATCCCTTCAACCTGCTGCGGCCGGACTATCTGCTGAGCCCCGACGTCGTGAACAACGCCTGCCCGCAGCAGGGCACCGGCGCGTGCACGATCGAGATGCAGTTTAACACGCCGCTCGGCGCCTATGCCTATGACGCCAAGCTGCGCATCCACGCGGGCTATGCCCAGGCGGAAGGCGAGCTGCTCGACGGCTTGCGGGCCGTCATCGGTGTCCGTTACGAGAGCGGCGATCAGCGGGTAACGCCGGTCGCGAGCCCCACCACCAAGCTCAAGAACGACTATTGGCTGCCGGCGGCGACGCTGACCTGGAACTTCGCGCCGGACATGCAGCTGCGTGCCAGCGCGTCCAAGACCATCTCGCGGCCGCAGTTCCGCGAGCTGGCGCCGCAGCAGTTCCGCGATCCGGATTCGGATCGCCTGTTCTTCGGCAACCCGCTGCTCAAGGATTCGGAGCTGCTCAACTTCGAGGGTCGCTTCGAATGGTTCTTCGCTCGTGACCAGCGGTTCACGCTCGCCGGTTTCTACAAGAAGATCGACAATCCGATCGAGCAGGTCGGCTTCTACACCGGCGCCGACGACCGCCTGCAGACCGGCTTCACCAACCTTCCCAAGGCGCAGCTGTACGGCGGCGAGGTCGAGGTGCAGAAGTACTTCCCGCTCGATACGCTTGGCGGGTTCTTCGCCACGCGCCGGGCGGTGGTGATCGCGAACTACACCTATACCCACTCGGAGATCACCGCGGATTCGAGCTGTGTGCCGAACGTCCTCAACCAGACGCTCGGCGGCTGTCCGACCGGATTCGGCCCGGCGAACCTCCAGTTCCGCGACGGCGCGCCGCTGACCGGCCAGTCGGATCATCTGGTCAACCTGCAGCTCGGCATCGAGGACACGCAGCAGCTCTCGCAGCTGACGGTGCTGTTCAACTATGCGAGCGACCGCGTGACCAACCGCGGCCCGTCGCTGCTGTCGGGCGTCGGGTTCCAGCCGGACATCGTCGAGCGCCCCGGCATCCGCCTTGATGTCGTCGCCCGTCAGGGCTTCGAGCTCGCCGGCGGCAAGTTCGAGCTCAAGCTCGAGGCCCGCAACCTGACCAAGACCCGGTTCAACGAGCGGCAGACGTTCGACAACGGCAACGTCGTCTATATCAACCGCTACAACGTCGGTCAGGTCTTCTCGATCGGGCTCAGCACGACCTTCTAGAGTTCGATCCATCTGGCTCGAAAGGGCTGTTCCCCGGCGAAGGCCGGGGCCCAGTCTCGAACCGCTCGCAGCTGGGCCCCGGCCTTCGCCGGGGAACGGATTCAAACCTGGCCGAATCCGACTCTAATCGTGAGCGTCTTGTTCCGGCCGGCTGCACGCGATTGTGCAGCCGGCCGTTTCATTGATGGACGGCGGCGACCGTCAGCCCCACGGCCGCTCGCGGAACCATTGGGTGATCACATATTTGAGGCCAGCCCGCACTTTCATCGCATGATGGATCGTGGCGGGGTTGGGCGTGCCGTCAGGGCGCAGGTTGTTCCAGGCGAGCAGCTTGCCGGCCTCGGGCTGGACGATCTTGTCGATCGCCTTGAAGCGCGTCGCGCCGCCGGCCTCGACATCGTTGAGATAGAGCATCACCGTCCAGGTCCGCTGGCCCGCGACGCTGCAGTAGCGCGCGAAATCGGCGCCGCGCGGGTCGAAATAGTCGGTGTGCGCCTTGAACTCCTGGCCGACCTCGTAGCGCTGGCCCTGCATCGGCTCGCCATGCGCGGGGTCGAGGCCGGTGAGAGTGACGATCCGCCGCTTGACCTCCGCCACCTCGGGATCGCTCGGGTCGAGATCGCAGGTCTCGCTGGTGCGAAAGGCATAGTCGCCATTGGCATCGGCGATGGTCGAAGGGCGGCGGTCCTTGTCGATCTTGGCCATCAGCGACCGGTAGAGCTCCGGCTCGAGGAAATCGCGGAGCATGAACAATGTCAGCTTGGGGCTGGGCACGCGCTGCACGCCCGCATGCGCCATGATCGACTCGATCACCGGCTCGGCGGGAAAGCCGGAGCCGGGGGCGGGCTGGACATGGGCGTCAGGGGCGAGGCTGGCCATGCGGCGACCCTGCCAAAGCCGGCGTGCGGATTCCAGCCCCCGGCGCCTTGATTGCCGGGCAAACCCCGGCTAAGCGCGCGGCTTCACGGCGATCGTAGCTCAGTTGGTTAGAGCATCGGTTTGTGGTACCGAGGGTCGCGGGTTCAAGTCCCGTCGATCGCCCCATTCCCACAGCATTGCATTTTGGGCTGGCACCCCGGCCGCTAAAACAATATTGCCCGCGCGAGCAATTTTCGATTGAGCGCGGAGGCGGCATTGAGCTCGGCTTGGGATCTTCCCGATTACGACGATCACGAAGGCGTCCATCTGTTCGCGGACCCCAAGTCCGGCATGCACGCGATCATCGCGGTCCATTCGACCGCGCTTGGCCCGGCTGCCGGCGGCGTGCGCTTCTGGCATTATGCCGACAGCCAGCGGGCGCTTACCGACGCGCTGCGGCTCTCCAGGGGCATGAGCTACAAGAACGCCATGGCCGGCCTGCCGATGGGCGGCGGCAAGGGCGTGGTGCTGGCGAGCGCGCCGGGGACGGAGATCACCACCGCGCAGCTCGAGGCGTTCGGCGACGCGGTCGAGTCGCTGGGCGGACGCTATGTCACCGCCGAGGACGTCGGCATGTCCGAGGCGCGGATGAAGGTGATCGCGACGCGGACCAGGCATGTCTCCGGCCTGCCGGTCGCGGCGGGCAGCGCGGGCGGCGATCCGGGGCCGTTCACTGCGATGGGCATCTACCTCGGCGTCAATGCGGCGGCGAAGCGCGCGCTCGGTGCCGAGGGCATGAAGGACGTCCATGTCGCGATCCAGGGCGTCGGCAGCGTCGGCGGCGGGCTGGCGCGGCTGCTGGCGGCGGACGGGGCGCGGCTCACCATCGCCGACGTCAACGTCGAACGGGCTAAGGCGCTGGCGGCACAGATCGGTGCCGAGGTGGTGCCGACCGAGGAGATCCTGGCGGTGTCCTGCGACATCGTCAGCCCCAATGCGCTGGGGGCGATCCTGACCGAGACGTCGATCGCCGCGCTCGACTGCAAGGCGGTGGCGGGCGGCGCCAACAACCAGCTCGCGACGCCCGAGGACGGTGCGCGGCTGGCGGCGCGTGGCATTCTCTATGCGCCGGACTATGTGATCAACGCGGGCGGCATCATCAACGTCGGCCTCGAATATCTGGGGCAGGGCGACCGCGCCGAGGTCGAAGCCCGCATCGCCCGCATCCCCGACCGGCTGGTCGAGGTTTGGGATGAGGCTGACCGTACCGGCCAGCCGGCGAGCGACGTCGCGGATGCGATCGCGCGGCGGCTGATCGGGCGGAGATGATTCGCGGGCGCTTGCGTCACTCACCGTCATGCCGGACTTGTTCCGGCATCCACCGATCCGCCAGCATGGTGGTATTGGATATGTCGCTCGGTGGACCCCGGAACAAGTCCGGGGTGACGATGGTAGAAATGGTGCCGGAAAGCCCCTAGACACGCGTCCGTGCCTGCGATCCACGCCCTCGCCAATCCCGCGCGATTCCTGCGCATTGCCCGGCCGCTGACGGCGCCGCTGTTCTGGGTGGGCGTCGCGCTGATCGCGTTCGGGGCCTGGGCCGGCCTTACCCAGACGCCGCCCGATTATCTCCAGGGCGAGAGCGTCCGTATCCTCTACATCCATGTGCCGACCGCCTGGCTCGGGCTTGGCGGGTGGAGCGCGATCGCGGTTTCCAGCATCGTCTATCTGGTATGGCGGCACCCGCTGGCGAGTGTCGCCGCCCGTGCCGTGGCGCTGCCGGGAGCGTTGTTTGCCTTCCTGTGCCTCGCCACCGGATCGATCTGGGGGCGGCCGACCTGGGGGACGTGGTGGCAGTGGGACGGGCGGCTGACCTCGATGCTGCTGCTGTTCTTCGTTTATTGCGCGTACATGGCGCTGAGCCGTGCCGATGCCGAGCGCGGCGGCGACGGGCGCATCCCGGCGCTGTTCGGGATCGCGGGCAGCGTGCTGCTGCCGATCATCCGCTACTCCGTCGTGTGGTGGAACACGCTGCACCAGGGGCAGAGCATCGGCCTCACCAGCTCGAGCATCGACGGATCGATGCTGTGGCCATTGGGCTTCACCCTGTCGGGCTTCACCCTGTTCTTCGCCGCGATCGTGCTGATGCGGATGCGGACGATGATCGCGACCACCCGCGTCGAGGCGCGGATGCGGCGGATGGCGGCAGCATGAACCATTGGGCCTTCATCACCGCCGCCTATGCGCTGACGCTGGCCGCGTCGGCGGCGGTCGCCTTCGCGAGCTGGCGGGCGATGCGCCGGGCGGAGAAGACGGCGGAGCAGCTCAAGCGCTCATGAAAGCCAAGCATCAGCGCCTGACGCTCGTCCTGCTCGCCGTGGTCGCCGTGATCGCCGCAGGATTGCTGGCGCTGTCGGCGCTGAGGGATCAGGCGGCATTCTTCTACGCGCCCGGCGACGTCGCCAAGGGCGTGCCGGTCGGCAAGGCGGTGCGGCTCGGCGGGATGGTGGAGAAGGGGTCGCTCAAGCGGGCGGCGGACGGGGTCACGCAGACCTTCGTCGTCACCGACGGCGTCGCCCAGGTGCCGGTGCGCTTCGCAGGGATCGCGCCGGACCTGTTCCGCGAAGGTTCGGGCGTGGTCGCCGAGGGCAGCTTCCTGGCCGACGGGTCGTTCAAGGCGACCAACCTGCTCGCCAAGCACGACGAGCGCTACATGCCGCCCGAGGTCGCCGGCGCGATGCACAAGTCGAAGTCGCTCGAGCCGTGATCGCCGAGGCCGGGCTCGCCGCGCTGTGGTTCGCCGCGGCGATGGCGCTGATGCAGCTCCTGCTGACAGTGATCGCGCTGCGGGCTCCGGACGGGGCCGCGGCGCGGACGCAGATCCTCGCCGCCGTGCGGCCTGTCGCGATCGTGGGGGGAGTGCTGACCTGCGTCGCTTTCGCCTGCCTGATCGCGGTATTCCTGCGTTCCGACATGTCGGTGCTGCTGGTCGTCGAGAACAGCCATTCGGCGAAGCCGTGGCTCTACAAGTTCGCGGGCGCATGGGGGAATCACGAAGGGTCGATGCTGCTGTGGGTGACCGTGCTCGGCATCGCCGGGGCGGCGATCGCGGTGCTCGAACACCGATTGCCCGAGCGGACGCTGGTGGCGACGCTGGGGGCGCAAGCGGCGATCGCGCTCGGCTTCTTCGCGTTCCTGCTGATCGCGTCCAATCCCTTCGCGCGGATCGACCCGGCGCCGCTGGACGGCGCGGGGCTCAACCCGCTGCTGCAGGATCCCGGCCTCGCCTTCCACCCGCCGACGCTCTACTTCGGCTATGTCGGGCTGTCGGTGGCCTTCTCCTTCGCCGTGGGGGCATTGCTGACCCGCGACGTCGGTCCGGCGTTCGCGCGGGCGATGCGGCCGTGGGTGCTGGGAGCGTGGATCTTCCTGACGATCGGCATCACCGCCGGCAGCTATTGGGCCTATTACGAGCTCGGCTGGGGCGGCTGGTGGTTCTGGGACCCGGTCGAGAATGCCTCGCTGATGCCGTGGCTGGCGGCGACCGCGCTGCTCCATTCGGTCACGGTGCTGGCGACGCGCGACGGGCTCCGGGCCTGGACGGTGATGCTGGCGGTGGTCGCCTTCTCGATGTCGATGATCGGGACGTTCCTGGTGCGATCGGGCATCCTCACCAGCGTCCATGCCTTTGCCGTCGATCCCGAGCGCGGCAGCTTCATCCTCGCGCTGCTGGCGGTCTACATCGGCGGGGCGTTGCTGCTGTTCGCGCTCCGCATCGGCACGGTGAAGGCCGGCAACACATTCGAGCTGCTGAGCCGCGAGGGCGGCCTCGTCCTCAACAATCTGCTGCTGAGCGTGATCCTGGGCGTGGTGCTGATCGGGACGCTCTATCCGATCGTCGCCGCGGGGTTCGGCGTGCAGCTGTCGGTCGGCAAGCCCTTCTTCGACAAGGCGGTGGGGCCGGTCGCGCTGCTGCTGACGGTGGTGTTGGCGGCGGGGCCGCTGATCCGCTGGCGGCGCGACGACTGGGACGCGCTGCTCGGGCGGATGATCGCGCCGATCGCCGTCACCCTGTTCGCCGGGGTCGCGCTGGTGGTGTTCGCGGCCGATGCCGCCCACCCGATCGGCGTGCTGCCGTTCGCCGGTCTGGCGCTGGCGGCAGGGCTGGCGGTGGCGAGCGTGGCGCCGCTGTGGAAGCGCGACCTTCGCCGCACGCCGCTGTTCACCTGGGGCATGGTGGTCGCGCATCTCGGCGTCGCGGTGAGCCTCGCCGGCATGGCGAGCGACAGCGCCTTCACCCAGGAGCGGCTGGTGGCGGCACGGATCGGCGCGCCGATCGAGGTCGGGCCGTTCCGGGTGACGCTCGACGGCATCGCGCCGGCGATCGGGCCCAATTGGTCGGCGCTGGAGGGGCATCTGACGGTGACGCGTGGGGAGGAGGGCAGGCCGTTCGTGCTGCGTCCGCAGCAGCGCTTCTTCGCCAACCCGCCGACCACCACCAGCGAGGCGGCGATCGCGACGCGGATCGACGGGCAGCTCTATGCGGTGCTGGGACAGGACAATGGCGACGGGCGGTGGCAGCTCCGGCTGTGGTGGAAGCCGTTCGTGACGCTGATCTGGTTCGGCGGGGCGTTGATCGCGATCGGAGGAGCATTGTCGCTGATCGGCCGGGTGCGGCGTGAGCGGCGGAGCGCGCTGAGGGAGGCCTACGCGTGAAGCGCTGGCTGATCTGGGCGCCGTTCGCGGCGTTTGCGGTGATCCTATGGGTGGTGGCGGGGCAACTGCTCAAGCCGGCCGACCGCACCGTCAAATCGGCGATGGTCGGCAAGCCGCTCCCCGAGTTCGCGCTGCCGGCCAACCAGCCGAACAAGCCCGGGCTCGCGACCCGCGACTTCAAGGGCGGCGAGCCGCGGCTGCTCAACGTGTTCGCGAGCTGGTGCGTGCCGTGCATCGCCGAGGCGCCGCAGCTGATGGCGCTCAAGCAGGCCGGTGTGAGGATCGACGCGGTGGCGGTGCGCGATACCGGACCGAACGTGGCGCGGTTCCTCGGGCGATATGGCGATCCCTACGAGCGGATCGGCGACGACAGGACGAGCCAGGTGCAGCTGGCGCTCGGATCGTCGGGGGTGCCGGAAACCTTCGTGATCGACGGCAACGGCGTGATCGTCTCGCAGCATATCGGCGATATCCGGCCCGAAGAGGTGCCGGCGATCCTCGAAGCGGTGAGGAAGGCGCGGTGACGGCCCCGCTCATCCGTCATGCCGGAGTTGTTCCGGCATCCACCGGGCGGCAAGAGCCGGAACCGATGAGTGCGCGGCGCCGTGGACCCCGGCACAAGGCCGGGGTGACGATGGGTTTGTGGCTGGCGGCGATGGCTGCTCCCGCGCTGGCGCAGACCGCTCTTCCCGTCGCGCGCTATGCCAACACCCAGCTTCCCGACCCGGCGCAGGAGGCCAAGGCGAAGGCGCTGATGGAGACGCTGCGCTGCCTCGTCTGCCAGGGGCAGTCGATCGCCGACAGCGATGCCGACATGGCCGCCGACATGCGCTCGCTGGTGCGCGAGCGCATCGCGGCGGGCGAGAAGCCGGAGGCGATCCGCGAATGGCTGATCGCCCGCTACGGCGACTATGTGACCTATGATCCGCCGATGAGCCCGCTCACCGCGCCGCTGTGGCTGGCGCCGGTGGTGCTGATCGTGCTCGGCGCACTAGTCGCCCGAGCGAGCTTCCGGCGGCGGAGGCGCGGCTGATGGGCTGGCTGGTCCTTGTCCTGATCGGTGTCGGCGCGGCGGCGCTGCTGTGGCGGCTCCGATTGCCGCGGATGCTGTGGTCGTTCGCGGGTGCGGCGTTGATGCTGGGGGCGGCGGGCTATGCGCTCCAGGGACGACCGATGCTGCCCGGCCGGCCGACCGAGGCGTCGAAGGTGCCCGGCGTGGTCGAACCGGTGATGAGCGAGCTGCGGCTCAAGATGTTCGGGCGTTTCACCTTCGCCGAACCCTATTTCGTCGCGGCCGACGCGCTACAGCGCTCGGGGGCGAAGGGGAGCGCGGTCAGCCTGCTGATCGGCGGCATCGCCAGCGCCAAGCAGAATGCGGCGCTGTGGACGGCGTTGGGGCAGGCCTATGCCTCGCATGACGGCAGCGTCTCGGCGCCGTCGCGCTTCGCCTTCGATCAGGCGATGCGGCTGGCGCCGGAGCATCCGGGGCCGCCGTTCTTCCTCGGCGTGGCCTATCTCGATGAGGGACGGTTCACGGAGACGCGCAAATGGTGGGCGCGGGCCTATCGGCTGAGCCCGCCGGGGACCAGCTACCGCGACGAGATCGGGACGCGGCTGCGGCTGCTCGATCGCTATCTGGCCGAGGAGGGAGCCGGCGCGACGCCGGCTCCCTGATCGTCAGCCCGCCCACGCCTCATACGGCAGGTCGAGGTCGTCGGCGACGGCCTTGAACGCGATCTTGCCCTTGTAGACGTTGAGGCCGTTGGCGAGGTGCGGATCGGCCTTCATCGCCGCTTCGGCGCCCAGGTTGGCGAGCTTCAGCGCGAACGGCAGCGTCGCGTTGTTGAGCGCGAAGGTCGAGGTACGCGCGACCGCGCCGGGCATGTTGGCGACGCAATAGTGGATCACGCCGTCGACCTCGAACACCGGATCCTCATGGGTGGTGGCATGGCTGGTCTCGAAGCAGCCGCCCTGGTCGATCGCGATGTCGACCATCACGCTGCCGCGCTTCATCGTCTTCAGCATGTCGCGCGTCACCAGCTTCGGCGCCGCCGCACCCGGCACCAGCACCGCGCCGATCACGAGATGGGCATTCTTAACCGCCGCGGCGATCGCCGCCTTGCTGGCATAGGCGGTCTTGATCTGGCTCGAGAAGAACATATCGAGCTCGGCCAGGCGATCGTTGTTGATGTCGTAGATGGTGACGTCGGCGCGCATGCCGACCGCCATCTGCGCGGCGTTGACGCCGGCGACGCCGCCGCCGAGGATCGCGACCCGCGCCGGCGCCACGCCCGGCACGCCGCCGAGCAGCACGCCACGGCCGCCCTGTTCCTTCTCGAGATAATGCGCGCCGACCTGCACCGACATGCGGCCGGCGACCTCGCTCATCGGCTTGAGCAGGGGGAGGGCACCCGTCCTCGACGTTACCGTCTCATAGGCGATGCAGGTCGCGCCAGATTTCATCAGCCCCTCGGCCTGCGGCTTGTCGGCGGCGAGGTGGAGGTAGGTGAAGAGGGTATGGCGCGGCTCCAGTAGCGCGATCTCCTGCGGCTGCGGCTCCTTGACCTTCACGATCATGTCCGACTGGGCGAACACCTCGGCGGCGCTGCCGACGATGCGGGCGCCGACGTCGACATAATCCTGATCCTCGAAATCGATGCCGAGGCCGGCCTTGGTCTCGACGATCACCTCATGGCCGGCCGCGGTCAGCTCGGCCACCGACGGCGGCGTCAGGCCGACGCGATATTCGTGGTTCTTGATCTCCTTGGGCACCCCGACGCGCATCGTACGATCTCCTCGATTTTCTCTGTGGCGCGCCCATAGCGGAAAGGGCTTCGCGAATCCGTGCAAAGTCGCGTTTCCAATTGAGGGTTAAGTGCATGGATTCTTGAGAGCGGCCATCATAAACAACGAATCCATGCAGACCGATCGAATCGACTCGGCGATCCTCAAGATTCTCGCCGAGGACGCGCGTGCAAGCGTCAGCCAGATCGCGGCGCAGGTGGGGCTGTCGCAGTCCGCCTGCTCGCGGCGCATCCAGGCACTGGAGGCATCCGGCCATATCCTCGGCTATGGCGCGCGGCTCGGGCACAAGCGACTCGGCTTCCATGTCACCGCACTGGTCGACATCACCCTCTCGACCCAGGTCGAGGAGGATCTTGCCCAGTTCGAGCGGGCGGTATCGGCGATCGACGGTGTCGTCTCCTGCGCGCTGGTGTCGGGGCACCAGGACTATCGCCTGCAGATCATCTGCCGTGACCTCGACGATTACGAGCGGCTCCATCGCGAGCATCTGGGGCGTTTGCCCGGCGTCAACACCATCGCCAGCAGCTTCGTGCTCCGCCAGGTGCCGACCCGCAGCGAGGCCGACGCGCTGTTCGGCTGAGGGACACGCCCGGGCGATGCCGTGTTGCGGGGGGAGCGGCGGAGTGCTAGGCGCGCCGCCTATTCGTAGAACAGCAGGTATGCGGTCTCACATGACCCACATGCGTTTCCCCCGGGCACAGATTCTCCGCCCGTGAACCAGCCAGCATCAGCGTCGACGGAAGCCCCGTCGGCGTCCGGGGAGGCGTCCGCCGACGAGTCGGCTTCCGCCTACCATCATCGCAGCGACAACATCGCCAAGCTCGTGCTCGGCGCGATCGGCGTGGTGTTCGGCGACATCGGCACCAGCCCGCTCTACGCACTGAAGGAGTCGTTCATCGGCCACCATAAGCTGGCGGTCGACCATCTCCACATCTTCGGCGTGATCAGCCTCATCTTCTGGACGATGATGCTGATCGTTACCGTCAAATATGTCTTCATCATCATGCGCGCCGACAACAAGGGCGAGGGCGGCAGCCTGGCGCTGCTCGCGCTGATCACGCGGCGGACGGGGGCGAAACGCTGGTCGGCCGGCCTGGTGATGCTCGGCGTGTTCGCGACCGCGCTCTTCTACGGCGACAGCATCATCACACCGGCGATCTCGGTGCTGTCTGCGGTCGAGGGTCTCACCGTGGTGCAGAGCTCGTTCGAGCCGTTCGTGCTGCCGATCGCGACCATGATCCTGGTATTCCTGTTCTTCCTGCAGGCGCGCGGCACCGACCTGGTCGGCAAGCTGTTCGGGCCGATCATGGTGGTCTACTTCGTGACGCTTGCCGGTCTCGGCATCGTCCATATCGTCGACCGGCCGGAAGTGCTCCAGGCGCTGTCGCCGCATCATGCCTTCAATTTCTTCGCACACGATCCGGTGCTGGCATTCCTCGCACTGGGTTCGGTGGTGCTCGCGGTCACGGGCGCCGAGGCGCTCTATGCCGACATGGGGCATTTCGGACGCAAGCCGATCGTCTTCGCCTGGTATTTCGTGTTCGTCGCGCTGATTCTGAACTATCTCGGGCAGGCGGCGCTGCTGATGAACGATCCGGCCGCGGTCGCGAATCCCTTCTTCAACCTGGCGCCGGAGGAATGGCGGCTGCCGCTGGTCGTGCTGGCGACGATGGCGACCGTCATCGCCAGCCAGGCGGTGATCTCGGGCGCCTTCTCGGTCACGCAGCAGGCGATCCAGCTCGGCTTCATCCCGCGCATGCGGATCACCCACACCAGCGCCGCCGCCGCCGGCCAGATCTACATCCCGGGGATCAACTGGGCGCTGCTGGTGATGGTGCTGCTGCTGGTGTTCTCGTTCCAGAGCTCGACCAATCTCGCCGCCGCCTATGGCATCGCGGTGACCGGCACGATGTTTATCACCAGCTGCATGCTTGGCGTGCTGATGTTCCGGGTCTGGCGGGTCAACAAGGTGCTGGCGACCGTCACCGTCGCCACCTTCCTGCTGATCGACGGCGCCTATTTCGCGTCGAACCTCACCAAGATCCCCGACGGCGGCTGGTTCCCGCTGCTGGTCGGCCTCGTCATCTTCACCCTGCTCACGACCTGGGCGAAGGGGCGGCACCTGATGATCGACAAGCTTCGCGAGAGTGCGATGCCGATCAAGGTGTTCATCCAGTCCGCCGCCAACTCCGCCTCGCGCGTGCCGGGCACTGCGGTGTTCATGACCTCCACCGCCGACGGAGTGCCGCACGCGCTGCTTCACAACCTCAAGCACAACAAGGTGCTGCACGAGCGTGTGGTGTTGCTGACCGTCAAGATCATCGACGAACCCTATGTCCCCGACAGCCGCCGGGTGAAGCAGGAGGATCTGGGGCAGGGCTTCTATCGCCTCGTCCTCTACTTCGGCTTCATGCAGGAGGCGGACGTCCCCGCCGCACTCAAGACGATCAAGACCCACGACGGCGAGTTCCGGATGATGGAGACCAGCTTCTTCCTCGCGCGGCAGACGCTGCTGCCCTCGTCGCGACCCGGCATGGCGATCTGGCGCGAGCAGCTGTTCGCGTGGATGCTGCGCAACGCCGAAAGCGCGATGGAATTCTTCCGCCTGCCCACCAACCGCGTGGTCGAGCTCGGGAGCCAGGTCGAGATTTGAGCGGTCCGCCCGTCCACATCCTCCACCTGCATTCGAGCTTCTCGCTCGGCGGCAAGGAAGCGCGCGCGGTGCGGCTGATGAATGCGTTCGGCGACCGGGCGCGGCATATGATCGTGTCCGGGGTGCCGGATCAGCTCGACGCCCGCGACGCGATCTCCAAAGGCATCAAGTACGAGATCGCGCAGGACCCGCCGGCGCTCACCGGCAAGCCCTCCGTCGCGCGCTACGAGGCGCTGGCGCGGTTCATGCGCCGGTTCGACCTGGTGCTGACCTACAATTGGGGCGCGATCGACGCGGTGATGGCGCGCCGCGTGTTCGGCAAGGGCCTGCCGCCGCTGGTCCATCACGAGGACGGCTTCGGCGCCGATGAGGCGAAGCGGCTCAATCCGGTGCGGAATATGTACCGCCGGCTGGCGCTGCCAGCCGCACATGCACTGGTGGTGCCGTCGCTGAGGCTGGAGGAGATCGCGCGGACCGTCTGGAAACAGCCGGCGGGGCGGCTCCGGCGCATCTCCAACGGCATCGATACGGCGCGCTACGCCCGCACGCCCGATCCCAAGGCGATACCCGGCTTCGTCAAGAAGGCGGGTGAGGTCGTGATCGGCACCGTCGCCGGACTCCGTGAGGTCAAGGATCTGCCGATGCTGGTCCGCGCCTGCGGAGGGCTTGCCGGCAACATCCGGCTGGTGATCGTCGGCGAAGGGCCGGAGCGGCAGAAGATCCTGGATACCGCCGAGGCGATGTTCTTCGAGGATCGGGTGGTGTTGCCGGGCTTTCTGTCCGATCCCGCGCGCTACATCGGCCTGTTCGACATTTTTGCGCTGTCGTCGAAAAGCGAGCAGCAGCCGATCGCGGTGATGGAGGCGATGGCGGCCGGATTGCCGATTGCCTCGCCCGTTGTCGGCGACGTCCGCGAGATGATCGCCGAGGAAAACCGCCCGCTCATCCCGGACGACCGGTTCGAGGTCCATCTGCGCGACGCCATCCAATATTTCGTCAACGAACCTGGTGCGCGCCGGCATATCGGCCAGGCGAACCAGGCGCGCGCACGTGCGTTATTCGACGAGAGCGCGATGATCGCGGCCTATGCCGAGCTGTATGGCGCCGCGATGGGACGGCCGGGCGTTCTTGGCTGAGCGAATTTCGCTCGCGTTGCACCGCATGTCCGTCTAGCGTCGGCAGGATTTTTTCGGAGGTTATATTGTTCAAGGGGCTGACGCCGATCATCTACAACGGCCGCGAGGTCTGGCCGATTGTCGAGGGTGGCAAGGGCGTGGCTGCGACCAACCACGCGTCGGCGGGCGCCTGGGCGGCGGCGGGGGGTATCGGCACGGTGTCTGCGGTGAACGCTGACAGCTACGATCCCGAAGGGCGCATCATTCCGCAGGTCTATAATGCGCTGACCCGGCGCGACCGGCACGAGGAACTGATCGCCTATGCGATCGAGGGCGCGGTGCAGCAGGTCAGGCGCGCCTGGGACATTGCCGGCGGAGCCGGTGCGATCAACATCAACGTGCTGTGGGAGATGGGCGGCGCGCAGCGGGTGCTGCACGGCGTGCTAGAGCGGACGCGCGGGCTGGTGGCGGGCGTCACCTGCGGCGCGGGCATGCCCTACAAGCTGTCGGAGATCGCCGCGTCCTACGGCGTCAACTATCTGCCGATCGTCAGCTCGGGCCGCGCCTTCCGCGCGCTGTGGAAGCGCGCCTATTCGAAGGCGGCGGAGTGGCTGGCGGCGGTGGTCTACGAGGACCCGTGGCTCGCCGGCGGGCACAACGGCCTGTCGAACGCCGAGGACCCGCTGAAGCCCGAGGATCCCTATCCGCGCGTCAAGGCGCTGCGTGAGACGATGCGCGAGGGCGGCCTGTCCGACGACGTGCCGATCGTGATGGCGGGCGGCGTCTGGTATCTGCGCGACTGGAACGACTGGATCGACAATCCCGAGCTCGGCAAGATCGCCTTCCAGTTCGGCACGCGGCCGCTGCTCACCAAGGAAAGCCCGATCCCGGAGGAGTGGAAGGCGAAGCTGATGGACATCGAGGAGGGCGAGGTGCTGCTGCACCGCTTCTCCCCGACCGGCTTCTATTCCTCGGCGGTGCGCAACACCTTCCTGCGTAATCTCGAGGCGCGGTCGGAGCGGCAGATCCCCTTCTCGACGCAGGAGGCGGGCGACCACACCTTCCAGCTCGATGTCGGCGTCAAGGGCAAGAACTTCTGGGTGACGCGCAACGACCTGCTGCGCGCGCGGGCCTGGTACGGTGCGGGCTTCACCGATGCGCTGAAGACGCCGGACAACACCTTGGTGTTCGTGACGCCGGAGGAGAAGGGCACGATCCGCAAGGATCAGGCCGACTGCATGGGCTGCCTCAGCCAGTGCCAGTTCTCGTCCTGGGCGGATACCGAGACCAACTCGACCGGCCGCCTCGCCGACCCGCGCAGCTTCTGCATCCAGAAGACGCTGCAGGACATCGCGCATGGCGGACCGGTGGATCACAATCTGATGTTCGCCGGGCACGGGGCCTATAACTTCAAGCGCGATCCCTTCTATTCCAATGGCTTTGTCCCGACTGTGAAGCAGCTGGTGGATCGTATCCTGACCGGGGATTGAGAAAGCCCCCTCTTACCGTCATCCCGGCGAAAGCCGGGATCTCGTGCCGTTGCCTGAGATCCCGGCTTTCGCCGGGATGACGGTAGGAAAAAGAAGTCGCTATCACCGCCGCCAACGGAACTTGGCGATCGAGGCTTCGGTGCTCGTCCAGTCCTCTTCGTCCTCGCATTCCTGTTCCAGTGCTTTGCGGATCTCCTCGATCTCGACGTCGGTCTTGTGTTCGATGCCGATGAAGCGGTTGCGGGCGCCGTCGAGCGTGCGGATGACCTCGTCGAGTTTTGCCTGAATCGCCGCCGCGTCGCGGTTCTGCGAGTTCTGGATCAAGAACACCATCAGGAAGGTGACGATGGTGGTGGCCGTGTTCACGACCAGTTGCCAAGTATCCGAGAAGTGGAAGATCGGACCGGTCACGCCCCAGACGATGATGAACAGCGCGGCCAGGATGAAGGCGACCGGCTGGCCTACGAAGCCGGAAATCCTGCCGGCGATCGTGGTGAAGATACGGTCCACTGTGGGCTCCCTCAGCTGATCGGAACGGCGGGCTCGCCATGGGCGTGCGGCTTGGAATGGCCGATGTGACGCAGATAGCGTTCGTCGATCGAATCGATGATCGTCTCGCCGCGCTCGCCGGCCTGAAGACGGATCAGCGCGTCGATCTTGGCCTCGACGCGATCGTCATTCTCCTTGGACGACGGCGAGCCGACGTAGAGGAAATAGGCGAGGCCGACGACCTGCCAGAGCAGCTGGAGGAACTCCGACTGCCAGTTCTCGAAGGTATCGCGCAGCATCTCATGGAGATAGCCGGAAACCTCCGGCGCCTGACTGTGCTGGGTCGCTTCATCGACGAAGGCTTGCCAGCCGAAGAACCAGTGCAGCGCGAGCGAACCGAGGAAGAAGGCGAGGGTGATCCACGCATAGGCATAGCGCTTCATGGGTGAGCCTTTCGCAACCGGAATGACACAGAGGCGAAACGACGACCCTTGCCAAATGGTTGCGGCGGCTCCTTCAGGCCCAGCCTTCGAGCACCTGGTCGGGCGGGCGGTGGCCGTCGGCCCAGGCGCGGATGTTGGCGATCACCTTCTCGCCGGTCGCCAGCCGGCCCTCGAAGGTCGCCGAGCCCATGTGCGGTGTCATCACGACATTGGGCAGCGCCAGCAGGCGCGGATCGATCGCGGGCTCGTGCGTCCACACGTCGAGGCCGGCCCCGGCAAGGCGCCCCATCTCCAGCGCGGCAATCATCGCATCCTCGTCGACGATGCCGCCGCGTGAGGTGTTGATGAGATAGACGTGTGGCCGCATCAGCGCGATGCGGCGGGCGTCGATCAGATTCTCGGTGTCGGGGCTGCGCGGGGTGTGGATCGTCAGGATGTCGATCATCCCCAGCATCTCATCGAGATCGGCGTGCCAGGTGGCGCCGAGCTCCTCCTCGATCACCGCGGGCAGGCGATGGCGGTTGTGGTAATGGATCGAGAGGCCGAAGGCACGGGCACGGCGGGCGACCGCCTGGCCGATCCGGCCCATGCCGAGGATGCCGAGCGCCTTGCCGCCGATGCGGTGACCGAGCACGCCGCCGGGCGACCAGCCCTTCCACCCGCCCGACCGCACCAGCTTCTCGCCCTCGACCAGCCGGCGCGGCACCGCGACGATCAGCGCCATCGTCATGTCGGCGGTGTCTTCGGTCAGCACGCCGGGCGTGTTGGTGACGATGATCCCGCGGGCCCGGGCGGCCTTGAGGTCGATGTGGTTCACGCCGGCGCCGAAATTGGCGATCAGCTTGAGCCGCTCGCCGGCACCGGCGATCAGCTCGGCGGTGATCTGGTCGGTGACGGTCGGGACCAGGACGTCGGTGTCGGCCATCGCCGCGGCGAGATCGACCGGCGCATCGTCGCGATTGAGCGTCGCGTCGAACAGCGTTTCGAGCCGGTCCATCACCGCGATCGGCAGCTCGCGGGTGACGACGACCTTGGGACGGGCGGGACGGCTGGCCATCGAGTCCCGAATTGGCGAGGTGGCGAGGGTCAGTCAACGGTTGAACCTTGCGCCGATCGCTCGCTAGATCGCGTTATGAGCGGAGGGACGACAATGCGCATCGCAAAGCTGCTGGTCATGGCGACGATCGCCGCCGGACTCGCCGCGTCCGCCGAGGCGCAGACCCGCAAGACACCCTATTATGCCTCGATCAACGCCGGGCAGGCGCGGATGCGCACCGGCCCCGGGCGCAACTATCCGGCGAGCTGGCTTTACCAGCGCGCCGGGCTGCCGGTGAAGGTGGTCGACATCTACAAGGAATGGCGCAAGGTCGAGGACCCCGGCGGCACGCAGGGGTGGATGCTCGCCAACCTGCTGACCGACGCGCGTACCGGCTACGTTACCGACACGATCGTGGCGATGCGATCCGCGCCGGATGCGAACGCGGCGATCCAGTGGCGCGCGGCGCCTGGGGTGGTCGGCAGGATCAGCAAGTGCAGCCGCGGCTGGTGCCGGTTCGACGTCAAAGGTCGCGCGGGCTATGTCGAGGCGATCCACCTCTGGGGCGTCGATCCGGGCGAGGACGTGCCGTGAGGATCGTGCCGGCGGACCTCGATCATCCCGCGGTCGTTGCGCTCATCGAGCATCATCTGCGCGAGGCCCATCGCAACTCGCCGCCGGACAGCGCCTTCGCGCTCGACCTCAGCGGGCTGCGTGATCCCGCTCTGTCCGTCTTCGCTGCTTGGGAGGGCGAGACGCTGCTCGGGCTCGGCGCGCTCAAGGAGCTCGCGCCGGACCACGGCGAGCTCAAGTCGATGCGCACCGCGCCGGATCAGCTCCGCAGAGGCGTTGCCAAGGCGATGCTCGAGCACCTGATCGCCGAGGCACGTTCACGCGGCTACCGGCGGGTAAGTTTGGAGACCGGCACCAACGACGCGTTCGCACCGGCGCGGGCAATGTACGAAGCGGCAGGCTTCACGCCCAGCGGGCCGTTCGGCGACTATGAGCTGACCGAGTTCAACCGCTGCTATTCGCTGGCGATCTGAGACGCTTCGCCGGTCCGGGGAATTTCAAGAAAAGGGGCGGCCGCCCTGCGACGACCGCCCTGATTGTTCGGCAACAGCCGCGCGTCAGAACTTGAGACGCGCGCCCATGGTGAACGACCGCCCGATCGGATCATAGATTGTCGGGAAGGTGTTGCCGCTGTTGAACGTCGTGCCGCCCACGCCCGATCCGACCAGCGGCGGCTTCTTGTCCAGCAGGTTGTTCACGGTGAGGCTGAACTCGACGGTGTCGGTCGGCTTCACCCGGAATGCCAGGTCATAATAGTCGTATGCCGGGATGCTGCGGAACGCCTCCAGGACGGTGGTGGGGTTCGGCCCACCCGGCTGTGGGACATCGCCCGGAAGACGCGTCGCCAGATACGGCTCGAGCGAGACCGCGCTGATGTGCGTCCACAAGAGCGAGATGTCGAACAGCTCCCGAGCATAGGTCAGGCGGCTGTTCCAGCGCCATTTCGCGCGCGGGTTGGTGCATCCGCCCGCGCTGTAATAGCCGGTGCAATCGCGGTTGATCGCATTCGGCGTGGCCTGGAAGTGATAATAGCTGAGACGGGTCGCGTTGAATTCGAGCGAGAGCGTGCCCTCGTCGTTGATCCCCAGATCCTCCATCTTCGTGCGCTGTGACAGGCCGATGTCGATACCGGCCGTCTCGATCACGCCCAGGTTCGAATAGGTCAGGATCACGCCCGGCGTCTCGCCCGCGCCGTTGAGGCTGCCGGTGAGCGGGTTGCGCCCGATCAGCTGGCAGAACGCATTGTAGGTGAAGCCGGGATTCAGCGCTGCCGAATAGCAGCCGTTGAGGATGTCCGACTGTGCCGGCTGGGTGATCGCGTCACGGACGCGGATGTTGAAGTAATCGACGGTCAGCGCGAAGCCGGGCATGAAGCTCGGCGTGAACGCGCCGCCCAGCGTATAGGTCTTGGCGCGCTCGACATCGAGGTCGCGGTTGCCCGAGGTGGTGTTGTTGATCTGGCCCGAGGTCGGCGCAGGGATCGAGCCGATCGTGCCCGCAGGGGCGCCGGTCGCCACGCAGAGCGCGGCCAGTCCGCCTGACACCGCGCCCTGGCACGGATCGACCGTCAGGTTGCCGAGCGCCTGCACCGGCGACTGGTACAGCTCCTGGATGTTGGGCGAGCGCACCGCCACCTGATAGGTGCCGCGGAACTTGAACCCCTGATAGGGCTCCCAGGTGCCGCCGGCCTTCCAGGTCGTGCTGCCGCCGGTCGTGGTATAGTCCGAATAGCGGACGCCGGCTTCGACGCTCAGGCGATAGAAGAACGGCTTGTCCTCGATCAGCGGGGCGTTGATCTCGCCGAAGACTTCCTTGACGCTGTACTGGCCGAAATCGGGCGGCGTGCGCGCGCCGGTTCCGAGCACCTCGCCCTGAATCTGCGACGGGCCGTCGGGCTGGCTGGCCGCCGAGATCTTGCGATACTCGCCGCCGACCGCGAAGGCGATCTTGTTGCTGGCGAACGGCGAGGCGAACAGGTCGCCGTTGACGCTGCCGGTCACGACGGTCTGGCGCACCTTGCGGTTGATGATCGCGTCGAGATCGATGAAGGCGAGCTGTTCCGGGGTGATCGATTCGTTCGCGCCGAACAGGTTCAGCGGCACGCAGTTGTTGCTGGTGTCGACGCAGCGGAGCGTGCCGTCGGCCGCGCGATAGGCACGCAGCGCCTGCTGGACCTTGCTGTACGACCCCCAGTTCTCGCGGGTCTGGTTCTGGGTCGTCTCGCCATATTGCGCCGAGAAGTCGTACTTCAACCCCGAGGTGATGTTGCCGCGGAAGCCGCCTTGCACCTGGAACATCTCGGACTCGACGACGTTGCCGCGCGGGCCGTATTCGGTGAAGCGGCGCTGCGCGATCACCGGGATCTCCAGGTAACCGGCCGTGCCCGGTCCGCCCCGGACGGCAGCGGCTGCATCGCAGCTCGCAGCGCTGATCCCGCGCGCGGCACAGAGCTGGCCGCGGACGCCGGCGGGCAGATAGGGATTGTTCAACGCGAGCTGATAGGTGTTGCTGAACGTGCCGGACGAGGCGAGCTGCAATCTCACCTTGTTACGCGTGAACATCGCGCTCGAATAGAATTCGACGCCGTCGGTGATCTCGTAGCGACCGGCGGAATAGAAATTGATGCGGTCGAGCGGCGTCTGGAAATAGGTGCCGTTGTTCGTGTTGTAGGTATCCGAAGCGGTCGCCGCCCTCAGCCGGCCGGTGCTGGGATCGACGACTGCGCCGAAGCTGCTGGCCGGCAGCCCAAGCGCGGCGTTGGTCGGCGAGGCGAAGATCGTGACCTGTGCGGCCGTCGCGCCGGAGAATTGTCCGGTCGTCGAGCTGATCGGAACCTCGCTGATCGAGCGGGCGGTGTGCAGGAGCGGGTTGGCTTTGGTGTAGCCGACGCTGAAGACGACGTTGCCGCGACCGTCGTCGATGTTGGCGCCGAGCACCACGTCCGCCTTGAAACGGGCGGCGTCGCCGCGTTCGGAGATGCGGTAGCTCGCGCTCGCGTCGATGCCCGTGAAGTTGCGCTTGGTGATGAAGTTGACGACGCCCGCGACGGCGTCGGCACCGTAGGTCGACGAGGCGCCGCCGGTCAGCACCTGGACCTGCTCGATGAGCGCGACGGGGACGTTGTTGGTATCGGTCAGGCCGTCGAGGCCGAACGGTACGAGCCTGCGGCCATCGAGCAGCACCATCGTGCGTTGCGCGCCGATACCGCGAAGCTCGACGGTCGCCGAGCCGTCCGACCCGTTGTTGACGCCGGCGCCCAGCGAAGGACGGATGCCGGGGAAGTTGCGGAGCAGGTCATCGGCAGTGCCAGGCTGGCGGAACTGGATTTCCTGCTCGCCGATCACGGCAACCGGACTGGCGTATTCGAGATTGGCGCGCGCGATGCGCGTCCCCGTAACCACGATCTCGGAATCCGCCTGGGATTCGTCGGTCTGCGCCGCAGTCGTATCCAGCGATGTCGTATCCTGTGCATGTGCCGGTGCCACGGCGGCGACGAAGAAGGTCGAGGCAAGCAAGCATTGCCGTATCGAGATAGCCACAGATGGTTCCCCCGTTTGAGCATCACGGGCGTGATGCTTTCGCGTCCGCAGCAAATCTGCTGCGGTGCAACGAAGTCTGCACGAGGGGAGGATGGCGGCAAGGTTGGCAAGCCGCCACGATGCAGAACGCCGCGATTATGTGGCAAAGATGTTACAGAATCGCGGTTCTGGCAACAATTCGGCAATGTTTTGCTTAACAAGCGGAAACGATCCGTCCGACGGAGCGGACGGAAGGAGTCGGCGCCTAGCGCAGCATCTCCACCGCGACCGCCGTCGCCTCGCCGCCGCCGATGCAGAGCGAGGCGAGGCCGCGCTTCTGGCCGGTGGTCTCCAGCGCGGACATCAGCGTGGCGAGGATACGGGCGCCGCTCGCGCCGATCGGATGGCCGAGCGCGCAGGCGCCGCCGTGGATGTTGAGCCGGTCGTGCGGGATGCCGAGGTCGCGCATCGCGATCATGGCGACGGTGGCGAAGGCTTCGTTGACCTCGAACAGATCGACATCCTTCAGGTCCCAGCCGGCCTTCTCCAGCGCCTTTTTCATCGCGAACACCGGCGCGGTGGTGAAGTGCGAGGGTGCATGGGCGTGCGCGGCATGGGCGACGATGCGGGCGACCGGGTCGAGACCATATTTCTCCGCGATCGAGGAGCGGGTCATCACCAGCGCGGCGGCGCCGTCCGAGATCGACGAGGCATTGGCGGCGGTGATGGTGCCGTCCTTGGAGAAGGCAGGCTTGAGCGTCGGGATCTTGGCGGGGTCCGCCTTGGCCGGCTGTTCGTCGAGCGTGATGGTGACGACGCCCTTGCGGGTCTTGACCTCTACCGGAACGATCTCGCGGTCGAACGCGCCCGATTGCTGCGCCTTCTGCGCGCGCGTGAGCGACTCGATCGCATAGGCATCCTGCGCTTCGCGGGTGAACTGGTATTCGACCGCGACCTCCTCGGCAAAATTGCCCATCAGCTTGCCGGGCTCATAGGCGTCCTCGAGGCCGTCGAGGTACATATGGTCCTTGAGCACGTCATGGCCGATGCGCGCGCCGCCGCGGTGGCGGAGCGAGAGGTAGGGCGCGTTGGTCATGCTCTCCATGCCGCCGGCGATCAGCAGGTCGGCCGAGCCGGCGGCGAGCGCGTCGGCGGCGAGGATCGCGGCCTGCATCCCCGAGCCGCACATCTTGTTGACCGTGGTCGCCTCGATATGGTCGGGCAGCCCCGCCTTGAGCGCCGCCTGCCGGGCGGGTGCCTGGCCAAGACCGGCGGGGAGCACGCAGCCCATGTAGATGCGTTCGATCGCTTCGCCCTTGAGTCCTGCGCGCTCGACCGCGGCGCCGACCGCGACCGCGCCGAGATCCGTCGCCGACGCATCGGTCAGCGAGCCCTGGAAGCTGCCCATCGGGGTGCGGGCGTAGGAAGCGATGACGATCGGATCGGCGGACATGAGATGGCTCCTGAAGGTTGGGAGCGATCTAGGGCGGCCGCAGCAATTAGTGAAGGTCGACCGGCGCCGCCTTCTCGCTCGCCTTCGGCCGCGGCGGCTTCTTGAGGAACAGCACCAGCGGGATCGACAGGGCGGTGACGATCATCATCGCCTTGAAGTCGTCGAGATAAGCGATCATCGCCGCTTGCCGGTTCACTTCGCCATCGATCATCGCCATCACCGAATCGCCGATACTGCCGCCTATGCCGAGCAGCGACGGATCGAGCGTGCCCAGCGTCTCGGCCGTCACATGCTGGCCGACTTCGGAATGGCTGACCTGGATGTTCTGCGCGAGCAGCGCGGTCACGCCCGAGATGCCGACCGACGCGCCGACGTTGCGCATCAGGTTCATGAGGCTCGACCCCTCGGTGCGGTAGTGCGGCGGCAGCGTCGCGAAGGCCATGCTCTGCAGCGGCATGAAGATCAGCCCCATGCCGAGCCCCTGGATGAGGCCGGAGACGATGAACGGCGCCGAGCTCATCACGATCGTCCACTGGGTCATCTGCCACAGCGAAAAGGCGGCGACGACGAAGCCGACACCGACCAGGATGCGCGGATCGAAGCCGCGCTGGGTGAGGTTGGCGGCGAGGAACATGCTGAACACGATGCCGAACCCGCGCGGCATCAGCAGCACGCCGGTGTCGAGCACCGGATAGCCGTAGAGGTTCTGCAGCATCGGCGGCAGCAGCGCCATCGTCGCCATCATCACCACGCCGATCACCAGCATGAACAGAATGGCCGTCACGAGATTGCGGTTCCTCCACAGCTCGCGGTCGAACATCGGCTTCTTGGCGGTGAACATGTGGACGATCGCCATCCACAGCGCGATGCCGGCGACCAGCGCCTCGATCACCACCTCGGTCGAGGAGAACCAGTCCTGGTTCTGGCCGCGGTCGAGCATGAGCTGCAGCGACGCGATGCCGAGCGAGAGCAGCGCGAAGCCGGTGATGTCGAACTCGCGCCTGCGGACCGGGCGGGAGGGGAGCAGCCACCACAGCACCGCGAAGCAGAACACGCCGAGTGGCAGGTTGACGTAGAAGACCCAGCGCCAGTTGTAGTTGTCGGTGAGCCAGCCGCCGATCACCGGCCCCAGGATCGGACCGACCATGATGCCCATCCCCCAGATCGACATCGCCTTGGCCTGCTTCTCGGGCGGGTTGATGTCGAGCAGCACCGTCTGGCTGAGCGGGTTCATGAAGGCGGCGCTGATGCCCTGGAGCAGGCGGAACGCCACCATCTCGGTGAGGCCGGTCGCCATGCCGCACAGCGCCGAGGAGACGATGAAGCCCGCCACCGACCACAGGAACAGGTTGCGCGAGCCGATGCGGTCGGCGAGCCAGCCGGTGATCGGGATCGCGATCGCCGAGGCGACGATGTAGCTGGTCAGCACCCAGGTGATGGTGTCGGCGGTGGCGCTGAGCGTCGCCTGCATGTGCGGAAGCGCGACGTTGGCGATCGTCGAATCGAGGATCTGCATGATCGTCGCCAGCATCACGCCGACGGTGAGCAGCGGGCGATTAGGCGTGTAGAGTGCGGCGCCGTCCGGTGCGGGCGGCGCGGATGGCGCCTGTGCTGTCGAGGCTGCTGCGGTGGCCACGACGGTGCTTACTTCCCGCCGCGAAGGTCGACCGTCACGTCCGCCGACAGGCCGGCGATGAGCTGGCGCGGGCTCTTTTCGTCGATGGCAATGCGCACCGGCACGCGCTGGGTGACCTTCACCCAGTTGCCGTTGGCGTTCTGCGCCGGGAGCACCGAGAACTCGCTGCCGGTGCCGGCGCCGATCGACTGGACATGACCCTTGAGCTTGAGCCCGCGATAGGCATCGAAGCTGACCTCCGCCGGCTGGCCGACGCGCATGTGGTTGAGGTCGGTTTCCTTGAAGTTCGCCTCGACCCAGCTGTTCTGGTCCGCGACGATCGTCACCGCCGGCAGGCCCGCCATCATATACTGGCCGAGCACCAGCCGGTCGGTCTGGCTGACCTGCCCGCTGATCGGCGCGCGCACCACCGAGCGCTGGAGGTCGAGCATCGCCTTGTTGCGCTGGGCGACGGCGGCGGCGATCGCCGGGTTCTGGCCGGGGACGGCCGAGCCCGTCGCGAGCTTCGACCGCGCCTCCGCCGCGTCCGCGAGCGCGCTCTGGTAGCTGGCGCGCGCCTGCTCGAGCGCGTGCTCGGCGGCCTGGAAGTTGGCGCGGGTGGTGAAGCCCTGCTTCATCAGCGCGGCCTGGCGGTCGTAATCCTCCTGCGCCTGCTTGATCCGGTCCTTCGCCGCCTGGATATCGGCGCCGGTGCCGGCGTAGCTGGTCTGCAGCGTCTGGAGCTCGACCTGCGCGTTGGCGATCGCCGCGTCCGCCTGGGCGATGGCGATGCGATAGGGCTCGGGATCGATGCGGAACAGCACGTCGCCGGCGTTGACGTGCTGGTTCTCGCGCACGTCGACCGAGACGATCTTGCCGGCGACGTCGGCCGAGACCGAGGTCTTGTCCTGATGGACATAGGCGTTGTCGGTCGAGACCGACCGGCCCGAGATCGCCCAGAAATAGCCGGCGATGGCGACGACGATCAGCGGCACGCCGAACATCAGGATCGGGCGCAGCAGGTTGCGGCGCTTCCTCGCGGGCGCTGCGGGCTCGAGGGTCACCTCCGTCCCCGCGGAGGTTTCGATCTTGGGATCGGCGTCAGCCATTGGCGGTCTCTTTTATGGTCTTGTCGGGATCGAACTGGGCGAGATTGTCGCGGATCTTCTGCAGCGCGGTGGTGACGACGGCGCTTTCCCGTGCGTCGACGCCGAGCAGTGCGGCCTCCATCAGCTCGGCGCCGCAGCCATGGGCCTGATCGATCACCGGCTGGGCGGCATCGGTCAGGTAGATGCGCCAGGCGCGGCGGTCGGTGGGATCGCGACGGCGCTCGACCAGGCCGGATTGCTCCAGCCGGTCGAGCATGCGGGACAGCGTGATCGGTTCGACCTCGAGCAACTCCGCGAGCCCGCCTTGGTTGATGCCCTGATGACGCGACACGATCGCCAATGTCTTCCACTGCGCGCGCGTCGCGCCAAAGCTGCGCGCGCGCTCGTCGAAACGCTTGCGCATCAGGCGCGAGACGTCGCTGATGAGAAAGGCCAGGCTGTTGTCACTCATAGGCCGGCATATAATGAGCGTGCTTATATATAGCTAGCACATGCAACATGCACAATGCGCAATCACGATTGCACGGGAAGGACGAGGAGATGAGCGAACCGATGACCGGCGGCTGCCAATGCGGCGCCAAGCGCTATCGCGTGACGATCGCGGACGACGAGGCCTATCTCTGCCATTGCCGGATGTGCCAGCGGGCAACCGGCGGCGTCTCGATCGCGTTCAAGAACGTGATGAAGGCGGACGTGGAATGGACGACCGAGGAGCCGGACCGCTACGCCTCCTCATCTTTCGCCAAGCGCGGATTCTGCGCGAATTGCGGGACACCGCTCACCTATGAGTCTGACGGTCACGATCGCATGGACCTGACCGTCGGCAGCTTCGACGATCCGTCGCGCTTCCGCCCGGTCAGTCATTCGGGCGTCGAGAGCTGGCATCCCCAATGGCTTGACACCAGCCACCTGCCGACCTCACGGACCGAGGACAACCCGCGCATCGTCGCCCGCTGGATGGAAAGCCTTGGCCGAGTCCCCTGAATATTTCGCCCCAGAATATTTCGAGAGCTTCGACGGCGTCCGCCTCGCCTGGCGGGAGATGGGAGAGGGACGGCCGGTGGTGATGATCCACGGCTATTTCTCGAACGCCCACACCAACTGGATCCGCTACGGCCATGCCGAGGCGGTCGCAGCCAGGGGCTTCCGCGTGATCATGCCGGACCTGCGCGCGCACGGCGACAGCGACAAGCCGCACGATCCCGCCGCCTATCCGCCCGACGTGCTGATGCGCGACGGCTTCGCGCTGCTCGAGCATCTCGGGCTCAGCGACTATGACTTGGTCGGCTATTCGCTGGGCGGGCGGACGAGCGTGCGGATGCTGGCGGGCGGCGCGCGGCCGCGGCGGGTGGTGCTGTCGGGCATGGGATATCAGGGGATCGTCCATACCGAGGGGCGGGGCGGCTATTTCCGCCGGGTCCTCACCAACCTCGGCAGCTTCGAGCGCGGCACGTCCGAATGGATGACCGAGGCGTTCCTCAAGACAACCAAGGGCGATCCCGAGGCGCTGTTGCTGATCCTCAATACCTTCGTCGATACCAGCGAAGCGGAGTTGGCAGCGATCGACGTCCCGGCGCTGGTGGTGAACGGGGCGGACGACGACGACAACGGATCGGGCCAGGCGCTCGCCGACACGCTGGCCGACGCGCGCTATGCCGAGGTGCCGGGCAACCACATGAGCGCGGTGACCAAGCCCGAGCTGGGGCAGGCGATCGCGGCGTTTCTGGCGGAGGGGAAGTGATGAAGCGAAGGACGATCCTGGCCGCATCGGCCCTTATGGCGGCCATGCCGGCGTCGGCCCAGACGGCGCTGACGACGCTCGCGCCCAGCGAGACGCTGCTCGAGGTCAATGCTGCCGGCGAGGCGAAGGCGACGCCCGACATCGCGGAATTCTCGACGAGCGTGACGAGCGACGGGACGACGGCGCAGGCGGCGCTCGCCGCCAACGCGAAGGTGGCCGAGCGGCTGGTCGGCGCAGTGCGTGAAGCCGGCGTCGCCGATGCCGACGTCCGTACCAGCGACCTGAGCGTCGGACCGCGCTATCGTCCCGACAAGGATGGCGACGAGACTGACGAGATCATCGGCTATCGGGCGAGCAATCGGCTCTCGATCAGGATTCGCGACATCGGCGCCGCGCCGCGCGTCATCGACGCATTGATGAATGCAGGTGCGACGGGACTCAATGGACCGACCTTCTCCTTCAGCGACAATGCGCCGCTGAAGGCCAAGGCGCGGACCGACGCCGTTGCCGCCGCGGAACGGCAGGCGCGGGACTATGCAGCCGCATTGGGGATGAGGATTGCCCGCGTGTTGCGGGTGAGCGAGCGGTCGGCGCGTCACGACGGTGACAACGACATCATCGTGACGGGCTATGCCGCCGGTCGGGCCAAAGCGCCTGTCAAACCCGGCGAGCAATCGGTCGCCGTCACCGTGTGGATCGACTACGCCCTAGCCAAATAGCGCTCGCCGCCACCCTAGGATTTCGGCGCATCCCCTTTTGCCTTGCCGTCCGCTTTCGGCCGGCGGGCGAGGAAGATGCCGGCGACGGTGGCACCGATCGCGAGGGCGCCGCCGATCAGCGCGCCGAAGAAGGTCTTGTCGCCGACCTTCTCGCGGGTCTCGGTCACCAGTTTGCCGGGAGGCGAGGCGGCGATCGCCTTGCCCGCGTCCGTCGCGGCGGTGGTGACGGTCTTCGCGGCGTCGGAGGCGGCGGCGGTCACCGTCTTGGCGGCGGAGGCGACCGCACCCGGCTTGCGTGCGGCGGAAGCGCTGCGCGTGGTGCCGGTCTCGGTCTTGCGGCTGCGCGTGCGCGGTGCGGCGGCCTTGGTGGCGCGGGGCTTGGGCGCGGGAGTCGGCGTCTCGTCGCTGGCACTCTCGGGGGATTTGGGCGCGCTCGCCTTCGGCGTCGCCTTGCGCGCGGCCGCCTTGCGGCGCGGCGGGGTGGGGGTGCCGGTCGGCTTCTTCGGCGGAGTGGCCATCGCTATCGCTCCCTGTTGTTCCAACGCCTAACGCCCAACTCCTAGCCGGTTTCCCTCCATCAACGGAAGGGTGGTTCGCTGAATGCCCGGAGCTTGCGGCTGTGGAGCTTGGCGCCTTCGCGGCGGAGCTCCTCGCAGGTCTCGATGCCAATGCGCATATGCTCGTTGATCGCGCGCTCGTAGAAGCGATTGGCCTGGCCCGGCAGCTTGAGCTCGCCGTGGAGCGGCTTGTCCGAGACGCAGAGCAGCGTGCCGTAGGGGACGCGGAAACGATAGCCCTGCGCGGCGATCGTCGCCGATTCCATGTCGATGCCGACCGCGCGGGACAGCGAGAAGCGCAGCGCCGAGCGCGAGAAGCGCAGCTCCCAATTGCGGTCGTCGGTGGTGACGATGGTGCCGGTACGCAGGCGGCGCTTGAGCTCGTCGCCCGACTGGCCGGAGACGGTCTCCGCGGCGCGGGCGAGCGCCTGCTGGATTTCGGCGATGGCGGGAACCGGGATCTCCGGCGGCAGCACGTCGTCGAGGACGTGGTCGTCGCGCAGGTACGCATGGGCGAGGACATAGTCGCCGATCCGCTGGCTGGGACGCAGGCCGCCGCAGTGGCCGATCATCAGCCACGCCTCCGGCCGCATCACCGCGAGATGGTCGCAGATCGTCTTGGCGTTCGACGGGCCGACGCCGATGTTGACCAGCGTGATGCCGGTGCGGTCGGGCGCGATCAGGTGGTAGGCCGGCATCTGGTGACGCCGCCACGCGCTGTCGCTGACGATGACGTCGACGTCGTCGGGCGACTCGATCACCACCCCGCCGGCGCCGGAAAGGGCGGTGAAGCGGCTGCCGTCGCCGAGCTGCGACGCCGCCCAGCGGACGAACTCGTCGACGTAGCGGTGGTAGTTGGTGAATAGGACGTAGCGCTGGACATGCTCGGGCGGGGTGCCGGTGTAGTGCCGGAGGCGCGCGAGACTGAAGTCGGTGCGCAGGCCGTCGAACAGCGCAAGCGGACGGGTGTGGTCGACGCTGGCCCACAGGCCGTCGGCGATCTCGTCGCCGATATGGGCGAGCTCGGTCGCGGGGAAATGGCGGGCGAGCTCGGCGGCGGAGACCTCGTCGAGGCTCAGCGCGTGGCCGGGATCGAGGACATAGGGGAAGGGGATCTCCTGCCGGCCCTCGACCGCGCGGACCTCGACGTCGTAGTCTTCGATCAGCAGGGTGAGCTGCTCGGTCAGATAGTCGGCGAACATCGCCGGCTTGGTGACGCTGATGCCGTAGTCGCCGGGATCGACCAGGCGGCCGAAAGAGCGCAGCGGCGTCGGGCGGTCGGCGCCCGGGCGGTAGGTGAGGCGGATCTCGGGATAGGCGAAGCTGCCGTCGAAGCGGCTCGCCGGCGCAGGCGGGGTGCCGTCGGTGAGGTAGCGGTTGAGAGCGGCCTTTAGGCGCTCGATCGAGGCCTGGTAGAGGCGGTCGAGCTCGGCGACGATGTCAGCGGCTTGGGTCATCTTCAGCGGTTAAGCCGTGAAGATGACGCTGGCAAGTCGCCAGTTCCGCTCCCGTTCGCCCTGAGCTTGTCGAAGGGCCGTCCTTCTTGTTCCAGATCACTAAGAAGAAAGGCGACCCTTCGACAAGCTCAGGGCGAACGGGATGAGGTGCGGGACCTTCCTTACTTCTTCCGCGACGCGCTCTTGCCGCTGCCGTTGCTCATCAGCCTCGACGCGCCATAGGCGGCGCCGGCGACCGCGGCGGCAGCCCCTGCGACCGCCGCGGCGGCGGCGACCGGGTGCTCCCGTACCGCGGAGGCAGTGGAGTTGAAGGCGCTGGTCGCGGTCTCCTGCGCCTGCGTGAAGAAGGTCTTGCGCTCGCTCGTGCCCGTCTCCGGGGTGGCGAAATCGGTCTGGGTGGCCATCGTCTCGAATCCCTTTCCTAATGACCGGGATTCAACCCGTTGCACCCGCCGCCGGTTCCGCTCCCGGAACGGTATAGGGGACGTAGCGCGTTTCAGCTGCGCCGAAACGCTTCAACTCAAAGCTGTCCCAGCAGATGCTCGGCCGAACTCACTTCGAACGCGCCCGGCGCCTCGACGTTGAGCGTCTCGACCACGCCGTCGTTGACCAGCATCGAATAGCGCTGGCTGCGCTCGCCCATGCCGAACTTGGAGCCGTCCATGGTGAGCCCGACCTCGCGCGCGAACTCGCCGTTGCCGTCGGCGAGCATCGTCACCTTGCCCGCGGCCTCGTTCGCCTTGCTCCACGCGCCCATCACGAAGGCGTCGTTGACCGAGGTGAAGGCGATCTCGTCGACGCCCTTGGCCTTCAATTCCTCGGCCTTGTCGAGGAAGCCCGGCAGGTGGCGCGCCGAGCAGGTCGGGGTGAAGGCGCCGGGCACCGCGACCAGCGCCACCTTGCGGCCCTTGAAGAATTCGTCGCTGCTGACCGCCTCTGGCCCATTCTCGGTCGCCTTGACAAGCTGCGTGCTGGGCAGGCGGTCGCCAACCTTGATCGTCATTCGCGCTTCCTTTCAGACTTGCCCGTGCCGAAGTGGCCGGTCGACGGGTCAGTTGGACGGATCGTGGGATTTTTCAAGCGTGGTGCGCGGCCGGCGGGCCCTTTATGGTGGGGGGATGGAGTCGACTTCGTTCCTGACCGGTCAGTTCCTGCTGGCGATGCCGGGCATCGGCGATCCGCGCTTCGAGCATGCCGTGATCGCGATGTGCGCGCACGATACCGACGGCGCGCTGGGGATCGGCGTGGGAACGCTGATCGACTCGCTGAGCTTCCATGACGTGCTGCGGCAGCTCGAGATCGATCCCGGGGAGGCCGAGGACCGGCCGGTGCTGCTCGGCGGGCCGGTCGAGCCGCGGCGCGGCTTCGTGCTGCATTCGCGCGACTGGTCGGGCGGAGACACGATCGACGTCGCGGGGCGCTGGGCGCTGTCGGGCACGATCGATGTGCTGCGTGCGATTGCCGAAGGCACCGGGCCGGAGCGCTGGCTGGTCGCGCTCGGCTATGCCGGCTGGGGCGCCGGGCAGCTCGACGGCGAAATGACGCGGCACGGCTGGTTCAACACCGCCGGCGACGAGCGGCTGTTGTTCGACACCGCCGCGCATCATCGTTGGGAAGCGGGATTCGCCGCGGCGGGGATCGATCCGCGGCTGCTGGCGAGCTCGACCGGCACCGCATGAATCCCGCGTAGGAAAGTGCCAAGTTGAGGTTGCTCGACCGGCCGGTGTGGAATGCCCTGACGAGCGGTTGGGCCGCGCTCGCCGAAGGGGATGCGCGGGCATGGCGGCTGAATCGCGATTATGGCGTGTTCGGCGCCGCGGCGGACCGGTCGTCGGAGAGCCTTGCCGCGTTGGCGGCGCTGGTGCCGCCGGGCGGCGAGCTGTGGACCGTCGAGAAGGAGCCATGGCCTGCGCCGCCGGGAACGCGGGTGGATCGCTCGGCGGCGTGCGTGCAGATGGTGGCAGATGCGATCACCCCGGCACCGCAGCCGCCGTTCGAGGTCGTGCCGCTCGGCGAGGGCGATGCGGCGGAGATGTTCGCGCTGGCGATGCTGACAGAGCCCGGACCCTATGTTGCGCACACCAACAGGCTCGGCGCGTTCATTGGGGTGAGGCAGGAGGGCCGACTGGTGGCGATGGCGGGCGAGCGGATGCGGATGCCGGGGCTGGCCGAGGTGAGCGGAGTGTGCACCCACCCCGACTTCCGCGGCCGCGGTTACGCAGGCGCGCTGATGCGGGCAGTTGCCGAGCGGATGCTCGCGCGGGGCGAGACGCCGTTCCTCCATGCTTACGCGTCCAATGCCGGTGCGATCGCGCTGTACGAGAGCCTGGGGTTCCGGGTCGACGGGGAGGTGACGGCGAGCGTGCTGGTGCGGGCGTGAAGCCGGCTACAGGATCGCGCGCAGGGCCAGCGATCCCGCCAGCGCCAGCATCGTCGCGCCGACCAGCGCGTCCAGCACGCGCCAGGCCGCCGGCCGCGCGAACAGCGGTGCCAGCAACCGCGCGCCATAGCCGAGCGCGGCGAACCAGGCGAAGCTGGCGGTAACGGCTCCGGCGACGAACAGCGGGCGCAGATCGGCGGGCTGCGCCGATCCGGCTGCGCCCATCAGCAACACGGTATCGAGATAGACGTGCGGATTGAGGAAAGTGAAGCCGGCGGTGGCGGCGATCGCCCGGCCCAGCGTCAGCCCCCCGCCACCGGCGACGACCATCGCATCGGGCGCCGCCATGCGCCGCAGCGCCTTGACGCCGTACCAGCCGAGGAACGCGGCGCCTGCGAAGGCTAGCGCCTTGGTGAGCTGGGGGATGGCGGCGAGGACGGCGCCGACGCCGCCAACGCCTGCCGCGATCAGCAGCGCATCGGCGCTGCCGCAGAACAGCACGATCGCGCCGACGTGCTCGCGCTTCAATCCCTGGCGCAGCACGAAGAGATTCTGCGCGCCGATCGCCATGATGAGTGCCGCCGACAGGGCGAAGCCGGTGAGAAAGGGGGAAATGCCGTTTGTCATCCCCGCGAAATGGCACCCGGCTGTGGATTAGGAAAACTTGTTTTCCTAAGGCCAATGAAGCATTGCTTCACACGTGCTCGACTATCCCGCTCTGGCCGCCGTTGCCGCGGTGATCCGCGAGGGCAGCTTCGAGCGTGCGGCCGAGGCGCTCGGCATCACGCCATCGGCGGTCTCGCAGCGCATCCGCGGATATGAGGAGCGTCTGGGGACTATTCTGATCGTCCGGGGACAGCCGTGCCTACCCACCGATCTCGGCCGGGCGCTGTGTGCGCATTTCGATAAGGTTCGGCTGCTGGAAGCCGAGCTGACGCCGGTGCGGACCTCGACGGGTGAAGGGGTGGAGGCGCCGCTCACGCTCAGGATCGCGGTGAATGCCGACAGCGTGGCTACCTGGTTTCCTCATGCGGCCGCCGCGTTCGTCCGGGACACGGGCACCTTGCTCGATCTGGTGCTGGAGGACGAGGCGCATACCGCGGATCGCCTCCGGTCCGGCGAGGTGCTGGCGGCCGTGACCGCCGACCCCGAGCCGGTGCCGGGGTGCAGGACGATCGGGCTCGGGGTGCTGCGCTATGTCGCCTGCGCCAGCCCGGATTTCATGGCGAGGTATTTCGAGGACGGCGTGAATGCTCAGACGCTGGCGAAAGCGCCGTACCTGCGCTTCGACCGGCGGGACGCACTGCAGGCACGTTGGGCGAAGGAGGCGCACGGCATCGCGCTGAAGGCGCCGAGGCATTGGGTTCCGTCGACGCAAGGTTTTCTGAACCTCGCCCTTGCCGGCCTGGGCTGGGGAATGCAGCCTTTATCCTTGGCCCAGCCGTACATCGCTGCGGGACATCTGGTGGAATTGACACCGGCGCTGCCCGTCGAGGTCAAGCTCCATTGGACCGTCGCGCGGCTCCACGCCGCGTCGCTGCGCGCGCTGACCGATGCGGTGCGCGCGGCGGCGGGCGCGAACCTGCAGCCATGAGCCGGCCGTGCCGGATCAGGCCGTCTGCGAGTGCAGTCCGCTCGGCCGGGCGATCTCGCGCAGCACCTCGCCTGCGTGCGTTTCCCCGCCGCTGTCGACCAGGTCGGTGATCGAGACCACGCCGACCAGCCGCTTGTTGCGGTCGAGCACGGGCAGGCGGCGGACCTGGATCTCGGCCATATTGTTGAGGACGTCCTCGACGTCGTCGTCCTCGAAGCAATAGAGGATTTCCGGGCTCATCACCTCGCGGACGGTCGCGTTGGGGGCGCGTCCCTGCCCGGCGCCGCGGATCGCGATGTCGCGGTCGGTCACCATCCCGATCAGCCGGTCGTTTTCGCCGACCGGCAGCGCACCGGCATCAATGTCCGCCATCGTGCGCGCGGCCCGCTGGAGCGTCTCGCCGGGGTCGACGATCAGCACCTCGCGCGTCATGCATTCGTTCACCTTCATGATCATCCTCCTCCCGCTGCTGCGGTTCCCTGGAGTGGGCGAACGGCATCGCCGGCTCGGTCGAGCGAATGATGGGCCGGGATGATGCCGGTGTCGGTACTACGGTTGCGGCGCACGGCGGTTCCCCCCGGTGTGAAGGATCGGTGGCGTATCTGGACCAATCGAGCCTGCTGCCGATCCCCCCGCTCTTCCGAACATATAAAGATATCTTTATATTTGATTCCAGGCGCCGCTGCGGCTAGGGGCAGCGGCATTCACTCATTCGGAGACTGCCCGTGGCCACCGCTCTCGCCGCCGACACGAACGACTACGTCATCAAGGACATCGCCCTCGCCGATTTCGGCCGCAAGGAGATCGAGATCGCCGAGACCGAGATGCCCGGCCTGATGGCGCTGCGTGCCGAGTACGGCGCGTCCAAGCCGCTCAAGGGCGCGCGCATCACCGGATCGCTGCACATGACGATCCAGACCGCCGTCCTCATCGAGACGCTGACCGCGCTCGGCGCCGACGTGCGCTGGGCGTCGTGCAACATCTTCTCGACCCAGGATCACGCCGCCGCCGCCATCGCCGCCTCGGGCGTGCCGGTGTTCGCGGTGAAGGGCGAGACGCTCGAGGAATATTGGGATTACGTCATCCGCATCTTCGATTGGGGGACGGACCAGACCGCCAACATGATCCTCGACGACGGCGGCGACGCCACCATGTTCGCGCTGTGGGGCGCGCGCGTCGAGGCGGGCGAGGCGCTGTTCACCCCGACCAACGAAGAGGAGGAGATCTTCGTCGCGACGCTGAAGCGCTTCCTCGCCGAGCGTCCGGGCTACCTCACCAAGACCGTGCAGGCGATCAAGGGCGTCAGCGAGGAGACCACCACCGGCGTCCATCGCCTCTACGAGCTGGCCAAGAGCGGCAAGCTTCCGTTCCCGGCGATCAACGTCAACGACAGCGTCACCAAGTCGAAGTTCGACAACCTCTACGGCTGCAAGGAATCGCTGGTCGACGCGATCCGCCGCGGCACCGACGTGATGCTGGCAGGCAAGGTCGCCGCGGTCGCCGGCTTCGGCGACGTCGGCAAGGGCTCGGCGGCGTCGCTGCGCAACGGCGGCGCGCGCGTGCTGGTGACCGAGATCGACCCGATCTGCGCGCTGCAGGCGGCGATGGAGGGCTATGAGGTCGTGACGATGGAAGAGGCGGCCAAGCGCGCCGACATCTTCGTCACCGCGACGGGCAACGCCGACGTCATCACGCTCGACCACATGCGCGAGATGAAGAACATGGCGATCGTGTGCAACATCGGCCACTTCGACAGCGAGATCCAGATCGCGGCGCTCAGCAACTACAAGTGGACCGAGATCAAGCCGCAGGTCGACGAGGTCGAGTTCCCCGACGGCAAGAAGATCATCGTGCTGTCGAAGGGCCGCCTGGTGAACCTGGGCAACGCGACGGGGCACCCGAGCTTCGTGATGTCGTCCAGCTTCACCAACCAGGTGCTGGCGCAGATCGAGCTGTGGACCGGCGCCGACAAGTACAAGAACGAGGTCTACGTCCTGCCGAAGCACCTCGACGAGAAGGTGGCGGCGCTGCACCTCGATAAGCTGGGAGTGAAGCTGTCCAAGCTGACCGAAAAGCAGGCGGCCTATATCGGCGTGCCGGTCGAGGGGCCGTTCAAGCCGGATCATTACCGTTATTGATCGTAAGCCGGCCGCAAGCCGGCGTTAAGCAGAACACCGCGTCCGGACCCCGTCCGGGCGCGGTGTTGCATTTGTGCGACAGGGCTGTTGCCTCTTTCTTAGCTAGCTTGCGAACGAGGGGCACGACGCGCAGGAACGAGCGTTGAGGGGAGTATCACAGTAACAAGTCCAGGGAGTATCATGTCCAAGACCCTTCGCGCCCGCCGGGCGCTCGCCGCGACCGCATCGCTGCTCGCCGTCATCGCCGCCGTTCCGGCCTTCGGGCAGGATACGCCGCAGGAGCAGACGACCGGTTCAGACCAGAGCGCCGCTCCGGACACGCAGGAGAGCGCGAACGAGCAGGAGATCATCGTCACCGGCTCGCGCATCGCGCGGCCCGAGTTCGATACCGTCCAGCCGACGCTGGTCGTGGGCGCCGCGCAGATCGAAGCCCGCGGTTACACCAACGTCGGTCAGGTGCTGAACGAGCTGCCCGCCTTCGGCCCGCCGGGTAACAGCAATGCCGGCGCTCAGTCGTCGTTCGGGCCTGCGCAGACCTTCGTCGACTTCTTCGGCCTCGGCACCCAGCGTACGCTGGTGCTCGTCAACGGCCGCCGCTTCGTTTCGTCGAACACGGCCAGCATCTTCGGTCCGGTGGACGCGGGAACGCAGGTCGACCTCAACAACATCCCGACGACGCTGATCGATCGTGTCGAGACCGTCGCCGTCGGCGGCGCGCCGATCTATGGCTCCGACGCGATCGCCGGCACCGTGAACGTCATCCTCAAGAAGGATTATCAGGGTCTCGACGTCCAGGGGCAGTACGGCATCTCCGATCGGGGCGACGCGCGGGAGTTCCGAGTCAGCGTCCTCGGCGGCAAGAATTTCGCGGACGGCCGGGGCAACATCGTCGTTTCGGGCGAATACAACAAGTCGAGCGGCTTGGTCGCCAACGACCGATCGGTTACCTCTCAGGGGTATTTCTTCGGCACTCCGCCGGCTTCGGCGAACTCGCCGTTCCAGCGGGTCCTCTATCCGGCGCAGCGCTACAGCGCGTTCACGATCGGTGGCGTTCCGTTCAGCGACGATGACTATCTCGCGTCGCGCTCGGGCATCCGGGATGCCTCCGGCCAGCTGCTGCAGTTCGGCGCGGACGGGCGGCTGGCGCCGCTCGACCTCGGCACCGTCATGCGCCAGGGCTACATCAGCAGCGGCGGCAACGGCTACAACCTGCCGGCCCAGACGAATCTGCTGACGTCCTCGGAACGCTACATGGGAACTGTCCAGGGGCATTTCGACATCACCGATCACGTCCGCGTGTTCGGCGAGGCTTGGTATACGCACAGCAAGGGCGTCAATCTGATCGACCAGCCGAACTACAATACCGCGCTGTTCGACGATGCCGGCACGCCCGACGGCAACCTGATCGTCTCGCTCGACAATCCCTATCTGAACCCGGCCGATCGCGCGATCATCGCGGCGAACCTGCCCGCCGGCCAGGACAGCTTCTACATCGGCCGTGCGCTGAGCGACCTCACCACGGGCCGCTCGCAGGCGACGGTGGAGACCTATCGCTTCGTCGGCGGGCTTTCCGGTGACTTCTCGGTGGGAGGCCGCAGCTTCAACTGGGAGACCTCGGTCACTTATGGCCATTCAAAGACGACGGGCCGCAACTACGAGCTGGACAACCAGAACTTCTTCAACGCGCTCGACGCGGTGACCGACGCCAGCGGCAACATCGTCTGCCGCCCGGGCTACACCAGCTCGACCGCGCCGACGATCAGCAGCACCTGCGCGCCGCTGAACATCTTCGGCGTCGGGCAGGCCAGCCAAGCGGCCGCGGACTACATCTTCGCGATCGCGCGGCCGGTGTCGGTCAACGAGCAGCTGGTGTTCAACGCGAACCTGACGGGTTCGATCTTCACGCTGTTCGGCAACGATGTGAAAATCTCCGCCGGCTATGAGCACCGGCGCGAGGAAACGGACTTCGATCCGGGCGCCTTCTATTATGGCGAGGACAATGGCGACGGGACGCGCACGCAATATGGCCGCAGCATCCCGATCGACCCGATCAAGGGCTCGTATCACACCAACGAAGTGTTCGGCGAGCTGGTGATTCCGTTCGTCACCGAGGACAACGGCTTGAGCTGGCTCAAGACGCTCGAGTTCGACGGCGCCGCCCGTTACGTCGACAATTCGCTGTCGGGCGGGGACCTCACCTGGACCGCGGGCGGCCGTCTCGGCTTCATCCGCGGCATCACCTTCCGCGGCAACTTCACGCGGTCGATCCGTTCGCCGGCGATCACCGAGGTATTCAATCCGACGTCACGCGCTTTTGACCTGGGCAGCGACCCCTGCGATACGCGTTACGTCAACAGCGGTCCGAATCCGGCGGTGCGCCAGGCGAACTGCCAGGCAGCGGGAATCAACACCGCGGACTTCACGTCGAACTACAGCGACTTCACCGTTCCGGTCACGGTGTCGGGCAATCCGAACCTCGACAACGAGAAGGCGAACAGCTGGACCGCTGGCGTGATCCTGCAGCCGCGCTTCGTCCCCGGCTTCTCGCTTTCGGCGGACTGGATCGACATCAAGCTGAAGGGGGCGATCACCTCGCTCGGCGGCGACGACATCCTCAACGCCTGCTATGATTCGCCGGGTTATCCGAACAGCTTCTGCAGCCTCGTCGATCGCGATTCCGCCGGGCAGATCACGATGATCCGCGAGGGCTATTACAACGCCGCGTCCTACGAGACGGCGGGCCTCAGCGTCGTCGCGGCATACCGGCTTCCGCTCAATCGCATCGGAATCAACAACGGAGGCGTCGCCGGCCTGTCGATCAACTATTTCTATCGCGACAAGCTGGAGCAGCAGGTCGGCGCCGGTGACATCGACCACCGCGCCGGCGAGATCGGCTATCCCCGCCATGCGGGTACGGCGAACCTCACCTATGACAGCGACAGCTTCAACCTGCTGTTCCAGGCGCAGTATGTCGGCAAAGGCCGCTTCGACATCGACGAGGCCGAGAACGCGCGCGACATCATGGGCGTCGGCGATTGGTGGCTGTTCAACGCCACGGTGGGAGCGAAGGTGAACGAGCGCTTCGGGCTGAAGTTCATCGTCGACAATCTGTTCGACACCAAGCCGCCGTTCCCGGCGGCCGCGACCAGCGCGAATGCCCTGAAGACCTATTCCTCGGGCATCATCGGCCGCTATTTCCGGGTGGCTGCGAACGTGAAGTTCTGATTTCCGCGCCGGCGGATCGGAAGGAGGGCGGGGCGCCTTGGCGCTCCGCCCTTTTCCTTTGGGTAGCGGAGCGCCTAAGGAAACACGGATGAGGGCCACGCGATGCGGGGCGGGCGAGCGTTCGTGCCTGCCGACATGATCACCATTTCGACCACTGCCGCGATGATCGCCGGCGCGGTGCTGGCGGTGCTCGTCGTCGGAGCGGCCGTGGTCTTCTACATCGGGCTTGCGGGGCGGCGCAGTGGCGCGCGTCTCAGGGATGTCGCGCGCCGTGATGCCGCGCTTCTGGCGAGCGGACCGGCGCAGGCGGCGCTGGTACGCTCGGACGGGCGGATCGAGCTGCCGCAACGGGTCGCCGACTGGCTGGGGCTGGCGACGGAGCCCAGATACCTCACCGATCTCTCGGCGCCCGATACCGGACTCGATCCCGCGGATGCCGAGATACTAGCCGGTGAAGTGACCGCCGCCGCCAAGGCGGGACGGCCGTTCCGCCTTTCCGTTGCGACGCGCGGATCGGCGCGCAAGCTCATCGTCAGCGGTGCGCGCGCACCTGAGGCGGCACTGGCGCCCGGCGGCGTGGTGCTGTGGTTCTTCGACGCGACCGAGAGCGAGGAGGAGATCGCCCGGCTCGCGCAGGAGAGCGAGCGGCTGCACGCCGCGTTCGACGCGCTGGCGGGCCTGATCGAAGCGGCGCCGATGCCGATGTGGTACCGCGACCGCAACCTGGCGCTCACCATGGTCAACACCGCCTATGTCCGCGCCGTGGAGGGCGAGGACGCCCGCGACGTGATCGATCGCGGGCTCGAGCTGGTCGAGGGCGGCGCGATCGGGGGACCGCTCGCCAACGCTGCGATCGCGCGCGACACCAGGGAGCCGCAGGTGGCGGCGGTGCCGGCGACGATCGGGGGCGCGCGGCGGATGCTGCGCATCCATGACGTGCCGCTGCCTTCGGGCGGCGTGGCGGGCTTCGCGGTCGACATCGAGGAACTTGAGCAGGCGCGGGGCGGGATCAAGCGCTTCGCCGATGCGCAGCGGGCGATGCTCGACCGGCTCTCCGCCGGCGTCGCGCAGTTCGGGCCGGACCGGGGGCTCAGCTTCTGCAACCAGCCGTTTCGCCGCATCTTCGCGATGCGCGAGGAATGGGTGAAGGACCGGCCGGAGTTCGACCGCGTGCTCGAGCGGATGCGCGAGGCGGGGCGGCTGCCCGAGGTGCGCGACTTCCCCGGCTGGAAGGCCGAGCGGCGCGATTGGTTCCTGAGCGCCAACCAGGAGGCGATCGAGGAGCCCTGGCATCTGCCCGGCGGCACGCACCTGCGGGTGGTGGCGCAGCCGCTGCCCGATGGCGGGCTGCTGGTGATCTTCGAGGACCGCACCGAACAGGTCCAGCTCGCCAGCGCGCGCGACACGCTGCTGCGCGTCCGGACCGCGACGTTCGACAATCTGTTCGAGGCGCTGGGGGTGTTCGCGTCGGACGGGCGGCTGCAGATCTGGAACCAGAAGTTCCGCCTGCTGTGGGGCTTCGAGGAGGCGTTGCTCAATAAGCATCCTCGCGTCGATGATCTGGCGAAGCGGGCGAGCGAGAAGCTGGAGAATCCGGCCCGCGCGTCGCTGATCGGCGAGCTGGTGCGCTCCGCCACCGCCGAGCGGCAGCAGCGCGGCGGACGGGTGAGCTTCGCCGACGGGCGGCATTTCGAGTTCGCGGCGGTGCCGCTGCCGGACGGCAACGCGCTGCTGACGATGCTCGACATCACCGACAGCCGCCGGATCGAACGGGCGCTCACCGACCGCAACGAAGCGCTGGAGGAGGCCGATCGGGTCAAGACCCAGTTCGTCGCCAACATGAGCTACGAGCTTCGCACGCCGCTCACCTCGATCAAGGGTTTCGCCGAGCTGCTCCATGGCGGCTATGCGGGGGAGCTCAGCGAAAACGGCACCGGTTACGTCCAGGCGATCCTCGAATCGGTCGAGCGATTGTCCGCGCTTGTCGACGACGTGCTCGACCTGACGCAGGACTCGAGGGCAGGCGAACGGGTGACGGTCGACCTGGAGCTGACCGCCAACGCCGCGGCCGAGACCGTGGCGGCGTCGGCGCGGGCGAAGCGGATCGGGCTTGCGCTCGACGTGCTGGGATCGGCGGGCAGCGTCACCGGCGATCCCGAGCGGTTGCGACAGACGATCGAGCATCTGCTGCGCCATGCCATCTCGTGCACGCATGAAGGCGGACGGGTGCTGCTGCATCTCGACGGCGACGAGGACAAGGCGCGGATCGTGGTGTCCGACGACGGACCGGGCATGGACAAGGCGGCGGTGGCGCGGGCGTTCGATCGCTTCGCCCGGCCGGGGATCACGCAGAGCGGCGAGCGGGCGCTGGGGCTGGGGCTGCCGCTCGCCAAGCAGTTCGTCGAGGCGCACGGCGGGACGATCTCGCTGATTAGCGAGCCGGGGGAGGGGACGCTGGTCACCGTGGAGCTGCCGCGGTGAGGGGGTTTGCGATCCTCAGCTCCTCCCCGGCACGGGGAGGGGGACCGCGCGACGAAGTCGCGTGGTGGAGGGGGCCCCACCGCAAGCGAATCGAGTTTGGAGGGCCCCCTCCACCACCGCCTTCGGCGGCGGTCCCCCTCCCCGTGCCGGGGAGGAGCTTTTGATCCTCTCCTCTCCGGAAGCGAGCGAAGCGCTCGGGCGCGCCCTTGCGAGTGTCGCCCGCCCCGGCGACGTGATCGCGCTGTCCGGCCCCCTCGGCGCCGGTAAGACCAGCATCGCGCGCGGGTTGCTTACGGCGCTCGGCCTGGAAGGCGAGGCGCCATCGCCGAGCTTCGCGATCGTGCAGCCCTACGACCCGCCGGAGGTCGCTTTTCCGGTGCTGCACGTCGATCTCTATCGCATCGAGGACCCGGAGGAGGCCGATGAACTGGGGCTCGACGATGCCCGCGCGGATTCGCTGCTGATCGTCGAATGGCCGGAGCGGCTGGACGCCGGCGCATGGAGCGACGCCTTATGGCTGACGCTCTCCGTCGCAGCGGACGGCACGCGCGTCTTGACAGCTGAGGTGCCTGCGGCATGGAAGGGGCGATGGCCGCCGCCGACATGAACCCGCCCGCCGCGGCCCCGGATTTCCTCGCGAATGCGGGATGGGGCGACGCCGAACTGTTGCCGCTCGCCGGGGATGCCTCGTTCCGCCGCTATTTCCGTGCGGTAGCCCCCGGGCGCAGCGCCGTGCTGATGGACGCGCCGCCGCCGCACGAGGATCCGCGGCCGTTCATCACCATCGCCGAATGGCTGAGCGAGCGCGGCTTCGCGGCACCGGAGATCTATGCGCGCGACCTCGATCAGGGGCTGGTGCTGCTCGAGGACTTCGGCGACGCGCGGATGCGCGAGACCGCCGATGCCGCGCCGGAGAGCGAGCTCCGGCTCTATGAGCAGGCGGTGGACCTGCTGATCGCATTGGCGGGACATGGCGCGGCGGAGCTGCCGTCATACGACGAGCAGGTCCTGCACCGCGAGACCGGGCTGCTGCCCGAATGGTATTGTCCGGCGGTGGGGATCGAGCCGGACGTGGAGGGTTATCGCGCGGCGTGGAACGAGGTGTTCCACCTGGCGCTCAGCGGTCCGACGGTGACGGTGCTGCGCGACTATCACGCCGAGAACATCATGCTGATCGAGCATGGACCGCGCAAAGGTTTCATGGGGCTGCTCGATTTCCAGGACGCGCTGGCGGGGCATCCCGCCTATGATCTCGTCTCGCTGCTGCAGGATGCGCGGCGCGACGTGCATCCGGCGCTGGAGAAGGCGCTGCTCGACCGCTACCTGCGCACCACCGGGGCGGAACAGGACTTCGTCGACGCCTATCACGTACTCGGCGCGCAGCGGAACGCGAAGATCGTCGGTATCTTCACCCGTCTGTGGCAGCGCGACGGCAAGCCGCGTTATCCCGGCCTGTGCCCGCGCGTGTGGGGGTATCTCAACCGTGACCTCGAGCAGCCGGTGCTGGCACCGGTCCGGGCGTGGTTCGACGCGAACATTCCCGCCGAGATGCGGGGCGATCCGATGGTGGTGGGCGGGCATCTATGAGCAAGGGGCGCACGCTGGCGCTGAGACCCGATCCGGGCGGCCATGTGCCGGAAACGGCGATGGTGATGGCGGCGGGGCTCGGCAAGCGGATGCGGCCGCTCACCGCGACGCGGCCCAAGCCGCTAGTCGAAGTGGCGGGCAAGCCCTTGATCGACCATGTCTTCGACCGACTGCGCTCGGCCGGGGTCAGGCGCGCGGTGGTCAATGTCCATTACCTCGCCGATGCGCTGGAGGCGCACCTCAGGGCGCGGGTGAAGGACATCGACGTCGTCATCTCCGACGAGCGCGGGCAATTGCTGGAGACGGGCGGCGGGCTGGTGAAGGCGCGGCCGCTGCTGGGGGACGAGCCGATCCTGGTGATCAACGCCGACAGCCTCTGGATCGACGGGCCGACCGACGCAATCCGCGCGCTCGCCGCCGCGTGGGACGGCGAGCGGATGGACGCGCTGTTGCTGATGGTGCCCTATGCCCGCGCGCACGGCTATCGCGCGCAGGGGGACTTCCACGTTGACGCGCTGGGCCGCATCACCGGGCGGCGCAAGCGCGGGCGGGTGGCGCCGTTCGTCTATGTCGGCGTGCAGATGATCCATCCGCGCATCATCGCCGATGCGCCCGATGGACCGTTCTCGACCAACCTGTTTTGGCAGCGGGCGATCGAAGCGGGCCGTGCTTGGGGTCTGGTCCACCAGGGCCTGTGGTTCGAGATCGGCGAGCCGGCCGCGATCGGCGAGGCGGAGGCGATCCTGGCCCATGGCTGAGGCGGCTGCCCGGCGCCTCAACCTCTACACCATCCCGCCGCATCGTGCCTTCGCCGATGCCCTGGCGGCCGGGCTGATCCGGCGCTTCGGCGGCGAGCCGACCGGGCTCGCACGCGGCATCGTGCTGGTGCCGACCAACCGGTCGAAGCGGGCGATCACCGATGCCTTCGTGCGCGCGAGCGGGAGCGGCCTCCTGTTGCCGCGGTTGGTCGCGATCGGCGATCCCGAAATCGACGAGGCGGTGGGGCCACTGTTCGATCCTGCCGATGCCGAGGAGCCGGTGCCGCCCGCGGTGGCGCCGATGGCGCGGCGGATGATCCTGGCGCGGCTGGTGCAGGAGGCCGATCCGGCGATCGACGGCGCCGAGGCGGTGCGGCTGGCGGGCGACCTTGCGCGCACGCTCGACCAGCTGCTGGTGGAGGAGGTGGCGCCGGGGCGGTTGCGCGAGATCAGCCTGTTCGAACCGCTCAGCGCGCATTGGGAGCGGGCCCTGACGACCTTTGCGGTGGTGCTCGACCGCTGGCCGAAGGAGCTGGAGCGGCTCGGGCGGATCGACCTCGCCGAGCGGCGGGGGCGGCTGCTCGACCGGGTGGCGAAGATATGGCGCGAGCGGCCGCCGGCCGGGTTCGTGTGTGCGGCGGGAGTTACCTCGTCCGCGCCCGCGATCGCGCGCGTGCTGCGCAGCGTCGCGGGACTGGCGCAGGGTATGGTGGTGCTGCCGGGGCTCGACCTGGCGATGGACGAGGAGGGCTGGGAGGCGCTGGGGCCGTTCCCGTCCGATCCGGTCACCGGCCGGCGGCGCCAAGCGGAGGAGACGCACCCGCAATATCACCTCAAGCTGCTGCTCGAGCGGATGGGCGTGCGGCGGGGCGAGTTCCGCACCTGGCAGGCGACGAGCGAAGTCGACGCGCCGCCCGCGCGCAGCCGCGCGATCGCGACCGCGCTGGCGCCGGCGGAGCTGACGCACCGCTGGATCGCCTTGAAGCCGGGGGAGCGCAACCTGGGCGGCGTCAGCGCGCTGGAAGTGGCGACGCCGGCCGAGGAGGCGCAGGCGATCGCGCTCAAGCTGCGCGAGGCGCTGGAGACGCCCGGACGGACGGCGGCGCTGGTGACGCCCGACCGCGCATTGGCGCGGCGGGTGGCGGCGCATTGCGCGCGCTGGAACATCGCGGTCGACGATTCCGCCGGCCAGCCATTGTCGCAGACGCCGCCGGGTACCCTGCTGCTCGCAATCGCCGAGGCGGGGGCGCAGCGCTTCGCGCCGGTGCCGCTGCTGGCGCTGCTCAAGCATCCGCTGGTCAGGAGCGGGGAGGGGCGCACGGCCTGGCTGGAAGGGGCGCGGGCGGTCGACCGGGCGCTGCGCGGGCCGCGACCGGCGGCGGGGCTGGACGGGCTCGACCGGCATCTCGGCGAGGCAGGCGGACTGGCGGCGAGCTGGTGGGCCGAGGTGCGGCCGTCGCTCGACGGGATCGAGACCGCATTCGGCGATGGCGCACAACCGCTGCCGGGATTGCTCGGATGTCTGCGCGAGGCGGCGACGGCTCTCGCCGGCGACGCCGCCTGGGCACGCGCCGAGGGGCGGGCGGCGGCAGAGCTGCTCGCGGAACTGGAGGAGAGGGCGGCGCTCGGGCCGCCGCTGGTCGAGCCGGCGACGCTCGCCGCATTGCTGCGCACGCTGATGGACGAGGTGGCGGTACGGCCGCCGCAGGGCGGGCATCCGCGGCTGGCGATCTATGGCTTGCTCGAGGCGCGGTTGCAGGCGGCGGACGTGATGATCCTGGGCGGCCTCAACGAAGGGGTGTGGCCGGGGCGGCCGGCGCCCGATCCGTGGCTGGCGCCGCGCATCCGCTCGGAGCTGGGGCTGCCGGGGCTGGAAGCGCGGATCGGCCTCACCGCGCACGACTTCGCGATGGGGCTGGGCGCGCCGGAGGTGTTGCTGACACGCGCGCGGCGCGATGCCAAGTCGCCGACGATCGCCTCGCGTTTCTGGCTGCGGCTGCAGGCGCTGGCGGGCGAGGGATGGGTGGCGGCGGAGGCGCTGGCCGGATGGGCGCGTTCGCTCGACGATCCGGGCATGTTCGCGCCGAGCCCGCGTCCGGAACCGGCGCCGCCGGCGGCGATCCGGCCGAAGCGGATCTCGGTGACCGAGGTCGACCGGCTGAAGGCCGATCCCTTCGCCTTCTACGCACGGCGGATGCTGCGGCTGATGCCGCTCGAGCCGGTCGATGCCGACGCGACCGCCGCCTGGCGCGGGACCGAGGTCCATGCGGTGCTGCGCGTCTGGGCCGAGGAGGACGATTGCGCGCCCGAGAAGCTGCGTCCGCGGGCCGAAGCGATGCTGGCGGGGGCGCATCCGCTGATGCGGGCGCTGTGGGCGCCGCGGCTCTACGAGGCGGTGGACTGGATCGCGAGCCGGATCGCGGCGATGGCCGAGGAGGGGCGGCAAGTGATCGCGGTCGAGCGCCAGGGGGCGATCGATATCGCCGGGGTCGAGCTGCGCGGCACCTTCGACCGGCTCGACCGGATGGCGGACGGGACGCTCGGCATCGTCGACTACAAGACCGGCAAGGCGCCCTCCGTCGCGGCGGTGAAGGCGGGATTCAGCCTGCAGCTGGGCCTGCTTGGGCTGATCGCGGAGGAGCGCGGGTTCGAGGGGATCGCAGGGCGCGCGGGCTGTTTCGAATATTGGTCGCTGGCGAAGGATCGGGGGGCATTCGGCAAGATCAGTTCGCCGGTCGATCCGACGGGCGCGCGGGACAAGATCCGCACCGACGAGTTCGTGGAGGTGGCGCGCGGGCATTTCGTCGAGGCGGCGGGGCGGTGGCTGACCGGGGAGGAGCCGTTCACGGCGAAGCTGCGGCCGGAGTTCGCGCCTTTCGCCGACTACGACCAGCTCATGCGGCGGGACGAGTGGTATGGGCGGGAGTGATATCCTTCGTCATGCCGGACTTGTTCCGGCATCCACCGTGCCGCGCTCCCATCGGCGCGTTGGCTTGCTGCGCGGTGGACCCCGGCACAAGGCCGGGGTGACGGTAGGGAGGAGGCAGCGGTGAGCAAGTCCACCAGCCCACTCCCGCCGCTCAAGGGCAATCAGCGCGCCGCCAGCGATCCGCGGGCGCATGTGTGGCTGTCCGCTTCGGCCGGCACGGGCAAGACGCAGGTGCTGGCGGCGCGGGTCTATCGGCTGCTGCTGCGCGGGGTCGATCCCTCCGCGATCCTGTGCCTCACCTTCACCAAGGCCGGCGCGGCGGAGATGGCGGGGCGGATCGGCGCGCGGCTGGCGGCGTGGGTGCGGATGCCGGACGTCGATCTCGCGCGCGATCTGGAAGCGCTCGGCGAGAGCGGCGATCCGGCGATGCGCGAGCGGGCGCGCAAGCTGTTCGCGCGGGTGCTCGATGCGCCGGGCGGGGGCATCCGCATCCAGACCATCCACAGCTTCTGCCAGTCGCTGCTCGCCGCCTTTCCGGTCGAGGCGGGGCTGGCGGCAGGATTCCGACCGCTCGAGGCGCGCGAGGAGGCGGTGCTGGCGCGCGAGGCGCTCGCCGAGATGCTGGCGGAGGAGGAGCGCAACGGCCGGCGCCGGCTGGTCGACGCGGTGGGGGCGCTGAGCCTGAGATTGGGCGAAGGGGATGCCGAGAAGTTCCTGCTTGCCTGCGCCCGCACGCCCGAGGCGATGGCGGCGCTGCCGAGCGGGGTGCAGCCGTTCCTGAGGCGCGCGCTCGACCTGCCCGAAGGCGACATCGCCGCGGAAGTGGAGCGGTGCTGCGCGGCGTTCGACTGTGAAGCCTTGGGTGCGCTGGTCGAGCACAACCGCGCCTGGGGAACGCCACGCGGGCTGACGCGCGTCGAGCTGGTCGAACGCTGGATCGCAGCCGACGCCGCCGGCCGGGTGGAGGGGCTGCGCGAGCTGGCCGGCGTCTTTTCCACCGCCAAGGGCTGGGCACCGCAGGTCGACGGCTATGCCGCGCTCGCCGAGGGGCTGCGCGGGGAGTGTGCGCGGCTGCTGGGGCTGCTCGACCGCGCCGCCTATGCCGATCTGCTGGCCGGCGGACTGGAGGCGGGGCGCGCCTATGCCGATGCCTATCTTCGCGCCAAGCGGCGGCTGGGGGCGGTCGACTTCGACGACCTGATCCGCGCGACCGTCGCGCTGCTCCAGCGGCCGGGGATGGGCGACTGGGTGCGCTACAAGCTCGACCAGGCAACCAACCATATCCTGATCGACGAAGCGCAGGACACCAATCCCGAGCAATGGGCGATCGTGCGCGCGCTGGCCGACGAGTTCTTCGCGGGCGAGGGCGCGCGGGCGGGGGTGCAGCGCACGCTGTTCACGGTCGGCGACTACAAGCAGGCGATCTTCGGCTTCCAGGGGACGAGCCCGGTCTATTTCGCGGCGGCGCACCGGTATTTCGATCGCGAATCGCGAACGGCGCCTGAGTTCGATGCCGATGCGCGGCCGCTCGATACCTTGTCCCTGAGCCACAGCTTCCGCTCGACGCGGCCGGTGCTGGAGTTCGTCGACGCCGCGATCGACGCGCTGCCACCACCCGGCATGGGAACGGAGATCGAGGGCGGCCATGCGAGCGAGGTGAAGGGGCCGGGCCGTGTCACCCTGTGGGCGCCGACCGAAGCCGGCGGCGAGGACGACGACGAGGAAGGCTGGATCGACGACGCGACGCGCCGGCACGCGGGGCGGATCGCGCGGGCGGTGAAGTCCTGGGTCGGGCTGCTGCGGCTCGACAGCAAGGGCCGGGTATTGCGGCCCGAGGACGTGATGATCCTGGTCAAGAGCCGCGGCGAGCTCGCCTCGCTGATCGTCGCGCGGCTCTATGCCGAGGGGGTGCCGGTGGCGGGCGTCGACCGGTTGCGGCTCACTGCGCCGCTGGCCGTCCAGGACCTGCTTGCGGCTGTACGCTTCGCATTGCAGCCGGACGACGACCTGAGCCTCGCCAGCCTGCTCGTTTCGCCGCTGATCGGCTGGAGCCAGGACGAGCTGATGACGGCGGCGCTGCGCGAGCGCGGGAGCCTGTGGCGGCACCTGCGCGCGACGCAGGACGAGGACCGGCTGGCGCCGCTGACGGCGATCCTCAACCGCGCGGACTTCACCACGCCCTATCGTTTCCTGGAGGAACTGCTGTCGGGCCCCCTGGACGGGCGGCGCAAGCTGCTCCGGCGGCTGGGCGAGGAGGCGCGCGATCCGATCGAGGAGCTGCTCAACGCCGCGCTGGCGTTCGAGGGCACCGCGACGCCGTCATTGCAGCGCTTCCTCGACTGGTTCGATCGCGGCGAGGTGGAGATCGTGCGCGATCCCTCGCAGCCGCTCGATGCCGTGCGGGTGATGACCGCGCATGGCGCCAAGGGATTGCAGGCGCCGCTGGTGATCCTGGCCGATGCCACCGCCGATCCCGGGGATTCGCCGCGCTCGCTGGTCAAATGGGCGCCGGACGGGTTCGACCATGCGCTGCCGATCTTCCGGCCGCGCAAGGAGGAGCGGGCGGGCGGGCCGCTGGAGGCGGTGCTCGACGAAGCCGACGCTCGCGAGCTGGAGGAGCATTGGCGGCTGTTCTACGTCGCGGCGACGCGGGCCGAGGAGCAGCTCGTCGTCGCCGGCGCGCTGAGCCCGCGCAAGAAGGGGCAGGCGCCGGCGAACAGCTGGTATGCGGCGACGGCGCGAGCGCTGGATACGCTCGGCGTGGCGGAGGCGTCGGGCGAGCGGGTGTTCGACGGGCTCGAACCCCAGCCGCCGGTCAAGGATCGCGAGCCATTCGCGGCAAGCGTTGCGCCGGTGGCGGCGCTGCCCGGCTGGGTGCGGCGGCCCGCGCCGCAGGAAGCGCGGCCGCCGCGCCCACTGGCGCCCTCGGCGATCGGCGACGATGCGGTGGCCGATCCGCCGCCTACCGCCGCGACGTGGGCGGCGGCCGAGCGCGGGCGGCTGCTGCACGCGCTGTTCGAGCGGCTGCCGGCGGTGGCGCCGGAACTCAGGGCCGAGGCAGCGGAGCGATGGCTCCTGCGCTCCGGCGGGGTCGAGGACGCGCGCGCGCGGATGGAGATCGCCCGGGCGGCACTGGCGGTGATCGACGATCCGCGCTTCGCCGGGCTGTTCGGGCCGGATTCGCTCGCCGAGGCGCCGATCGCCGCGACGGTGGGCGGGCTCGTGGTCTCGGGCACGGTCGACCGGCTGGTCGTGACGGACGAGGTGATCCGGGTCGCCGACTTCAAGACCGGACGGCGGGCGCCGGCCTCGGAGGCGGAGATTCCGCCGCATCACCTCAAGCAGATGGCGGCATATGCGGCGGCGCTGGCGGTGATCTTCCCCGGGCGGCGGGTGGAGGCGGTGCTGCTCTACACCGCCGGTCCGACCTTGTTCCCGCTGACGCCGGAGCAGCTCGCGGCGCACAAGCCGGAATTGCCGGCCACGGAGCAAAGCTTGTTGCCCGACGCTTGAGCGCCGCCGCGCTCATGCATAGATTACAGGCCAACTCCCAAGGAGACACGAGACAATGGCGACCAAGGCGATCACCGACGACAGCTTCCAGAGCGACGTGCTCAACGCGGACGGCGCGGTGCTGGTCGATTTCTGGGCGGAATGGTGCGGCCCCTGCAAGATGATCGGCCCGAGCCTGGAGGAACTGTCCGACGAGCTGGGCGAGCAGGTGACGATCACCAAGCTCAACATCGACGAGAATCCGGAGACGCCGGGCAGCTACGGCGTGCGCGGCATCCCGACGATGATCCTGTTCAAGAACGGCCAGCCGGTCGCGACCAAGGTCGGCGCCGAGCCCAAGGGGCGGATCAAGGCCTGGCTCGAGGGTGAATTGGCGTAAGAGTCGCTTGCCATCAATCAATACCGTCACGCCGGCCTTGTGCCGGGGTCCACTCGTCCGCCAGCGAGCAGCTAGAGGCTCGAGCGACGGGTCAGCCGCCCGGTGGACCCCGGCCTGCGCCGGGGTGACGGGGTAGGCAAGGCATTAGCCCGCTAGTTCCGGGCCTTTTTTGGGGCGGACGCCTCAAGTCAGCGGGATCATCACCTGCGCGGCATAACCGGGTCGCGACTGGAGCCGGCGGTACCAATCCGCGACGTGCGGCATCTCCGGGCGGTCGATCGCCAGCGTGAACCAGGTGTGGGCATAGACGCCCATCGGGATGTCGCCGATTCCGAACTCGGCGCCCGACAGCCACGGCGTCGCGGCGAGCTGCGCGTCGATGATCCGCATCAGCCGCGCAGCAGCTTCGGCCGCCTCCGCCACCGCGGTCATGTCGCGCTCGCCTTCCGGCCGGCGGATCAGATTGACGAAGGCCGGAAGCTGCGCGCGGGCATAGGTGAACTGCCAGTCCATCCAGCGGTCGGCCATGGCGCGCGCCGCCGGATCGGCCGGCCACCAGCGCTCGCCGCCATAGCGCGCGGCGAGGTAGCGCAGGATCGCGTTCGATTCCCACAGCACGACCTCGCCATCCTCGATGGTCGGGATCAGCGCGTTCGGGTTCTTGGCGCGATAGGCATCGTCCATGCCGAACTGGCCGCCGATGTCGTGACGGACGTAGTCGAGGCCCAGCTCCTCCGCGAGCCAGGCGACCTTCTTGACGTTGTGCGAGTTGAGCCGGCCCCAGATCGTCAGCATCGCGCTCAGCTCCTGTAGTCGGCGTTGATCGAGATATAGCCGTGGGTCAGGTCGCACGTCCAAACCGTGGCGCGGCCCTCGCCGAGGCCGAGATCGACGCCGATGCTGATCTCCCGGCCCTTGAGATGGGCGGCGACCGGGGCCTCGTCATAACCTTCGACCGCAAGGCCGCCCCGTGCCACTTGGGTATCGCCGAAGCGGATCGCGAGCCTGTCGCGCTCGGCGGGCTCGCCGGCCTTGCCGACGGCCATCACCACGCGGCCCCAATTGGCGTCCTCGCCGGCGATCGCGGTCTTGACCAGCGGCGAGTTGGCGATGCTCATCGCGATGACATGGGCGGAGCGGTCGCTCTCGGCGCCCTCGACGCTGATCTCGATCAGCTTCGACGCGCCCTCGCCGTCGCGGACGACGAGCTGGGCGAGCTCCATGCACAGCTCCGACAGCGCGGCGACGAAGGCAGGCGCGCCTTCGTCCTCCTCGCTCGCGAGGGGGGCGTTGCCCGCCTTGCCGGTGGCGAAGGCGAGCACGGTATCGCTGGTCGAGGTGTCGCTGTCGACGGTGATGCAGGAGAAGGTCTTGCGGTTCGCCGACGACAGCGCAGCCTGGAGAAAACCCGGCTCGACCGCGGCATCGGTGAAGATGAAGCCGAGCATCGTCGCCATGTCCGGCGCGATCATGCCCGAGCCCTTGATGATGCCGACCAGCCGCACGTCCTGGCCGCCGACGGTCGCGCGCCGTTCGGCGACCTTGGCGAAGGTGTCCGTCGTCATGATCGTCTCGGCGGCCGCGGTCCACGAGCAGGGCTCGGCGGTGAAGGCGGCGTCGAGGCCGGCCTCGGCCTTGTCGATCGGCAGGGGCACGCCGATCACGCCGGTCGAAGCGACGAACACGTCGGAAGGCTCGCAGCCGAGATGCGCGGCGGCGCGCGCGGCGATCGCCTCGACCGCGGCGCGGCCGCGATTGCCGGTAAAGGCGTTGGAATTGCCGGCGTTCACCACCAGCGCCCGGGCGCGTCCGAGCACCAGCGCCTTGCGGCACCATTCGACCTCAGGCGAGGGACAGCGGCTCTGCGTCAGCACGCCGGCGACGGCGGTGCCCTCATCGAGCGTGACGAAGGTGAGGTCGCAGCGATCCCACGCCTTGTAGCGCGCGCGGGCGACGCGGGTGGTGACGCCAGGGATGGGCGCGGGCTCGGGGGTGGAGGCGGGGGCGAGGGGGGAGCGAGTCATGTCCGCTCCCCTAAGGCCCGTCGATATTCGGTGTCGAGAGCGTCTCTACGACGGCCGCCCGCCGTTCGCCTCCGCTTGCAATGTAGGATTTCGCCTGCTCGGCTCGCCCAGCCCGAGCTGCGCGAGCGCCGGTCTGCTCTTTGATTCCGTCAATCCTTTACCGCGCAGCGTCGCTGTAGCGTCCGTGCCGCGCTGCTGTAGCGTCCCCGGCGCGTCGCCGTCGCGTCCGTGTCGCGATCATGCCGCGTTCCCGGCGTATCGGCTCGCACGCACATGACCTGAGTCAACTTAGTCAACATTTTCGGAAGACGCCGGCACCGGAAGGCCTCGTCCGGAGAGGCTCGATCTACCTATGACTTTCGTGACCTTCGACGGATTTCCGCGGGTTTCGGCGCCTGCCGTTTCCCGCGATCGACGAAATGGTGGACGATGGGGCGGAGCGTCATTATGTCGCGCTGACTTGAGATGACGGAACTGTTCCTTCTCCTGAGCGCGCTGATCTGCGGCATCACCGGCACCGTCCGGACCGTAGTCGTGCGCGCACCGGAGATTGTGGTGGCCTCGCAGGTCGCAGGTGTCGCGATCGGCGGCATGCGCGCTGCGGCGGTGCGGGCCTATGCACTGGCGACGAACCGCATCGTGGCGCCGCGACCCGACGGCTATGTCACGCCGGCAGTGCTGGTGCTGACCGAGCGGCCGCTGGTTTCCTTCAGCCGTCTCGTGCCGGAGCGTCGGCGCGAATAGCTCCGGGCGGGCGCTTCGGCGCCGGCTTTCCCAATCGGCTTGATCCTGGCGCGCCCTTAGCGGGGCAGCGCTCCATATTTCAAAGGTTTACGCTCATGCTCGGCGGTATTGCCAAGTCCCTGTTCGGGTCGTCCAACGACCGTTATGTCAAGTCGCTTCGCGGCATCGTCGACAAGATCAACGGCTTCGAGCCTGCGATGCAGGCGATGTCGGACGAGGAGCTCGCCCAGCAGACCGCACGCTTCCGCGAGCGGCTGGAGAATGGCGAAAAGCTCGACGCCATCCTGCCCGAGGCCTTCGCTACTGTGCGCGAAGCGGGTGTGCGCGTGCTCGGCATGCGCCACTTCGACGTGCAGATGATCGGCGGCATCGTGCTCCACCGCGGCGAGATCGCCGAGATGCGCACCGGCGAGGGCAAGACGCTGGTCGCGACGCTCGCGACCTACCTCAACGCGCTGCCGGCGACCGGCGTGCACGTCGTCACCGTCAACGACTATCTCGCCCGCCGCGACGCCGAGTGGATGGGGCAGATCTACCGGTTCCTGGGGCTCAGCGTCGGCGTGATCGTGCCCAACCTCAGCGACCATGAGCGGCGCGAGGCATACCACTCCGACATCACCTACGGCACGAACAACGAGTTCGGCTTCGATTACCTGCGCGACAACATGAAGTACGACCGCGAGGCGATGGTGCAGCGGCCCTTCAACTTCGCGATCGTCGACGAGGTGGACTCGATCCTGATCGACGAGGCACGCACGCCGCTGATCATTTCGGGGCCCACGGACGACAAGTCCGAGCTCTACATCTCGGTCGACGCGATCGTGAAGCAGCTCACGTCCGACGATTACGAGAAGGACGAGAAGCAGAAATCGATCATCCTCACCGAGGACGGCACCGAGAAGGCCGAGCGCATGCTCGAGGCCGCCGGGCTGCTGCAGGGCGCCAACCTCTACGATTTCGAGAACACGCAGGTGGTCCACCACCTCAACCAGGCGCTGCGCGCGAACATGATGTTCAAGCGCGACACCGACTATATCGTCAAGGACGGCAAGGTCATCATCATCGACGAGTTCACCGGCCGCATGATGGACGGCCGGCGCTGGTCGGACGGCTTGCACCAGGCGGTGGAGGCCAAGGAAGGGGTCAACATCGAGCCCGAGAACCAGACGCTCGCCTCGATCACCTTCCAGAATTATTTCCGTATGTACCCGAAGCTCAGCGGCATGACCGGCACCGCGGCGACCGAGGCGGCGGAGTTCTACGACATCTACAAGATGAACGTGGTGACCATCCCCACCAACGTGCCGGTCCAGCGCATCGACGAGGACGACGAGTTCTACAAGGACACGCAGGACAAGTTCAAAGCGATTGCGAAGAAGATCCGGGAACATGCTGAAAAAGGCCAGCCGGTGCTGGTCGGCACCGTCTCGATCGAGAAGTCCGAGCTGCTCAGCGAGTTCCTCCGCCAGGAGAATGTGAAGCACGAGGTGCTGAACGCCCGCTTCCACGAGAGCGAGGCGCATATCGTGGCACAGGCGGGCCGGCTGGGCGCCGTCACCGTGTCGACCAACATGGCCGGCCGCGGCACCGACATCCAGCTGGGCGGCAACGTCGAGTTCCGCATCAACGACGAGCTCGCCGAGATGCCCGAGGGACCGGAGCGCGACGCCGCGATCGAGCGGATCAAGGCCGAGGTGGCCGAGGAGAAGCAGAAGGTGCTGGCGGCGGGCGGTCTGTTCGTGCTCGGCACCGAGCGCCACGAGAGCCGCCGCATCGACAACCAGCTGCGCGGCCGCTCGGGCCGTCAGGGCGATCCGGGGCTCAGCCGCTTCTACCTGAGCCTCGACGACGATCTGCTGCGCATCTTCGGCCCCGACACGCTGTTCGCGCGGATGATGCGCTCGAACATGGCCGAGGGCGAGGCGATCGGCTCCAAGTGGCTGACCAAGGCGATCGAGACCGCGCAGAAGAAGGTCGAGGCGCGCAACTACGACATTCGCAAGCAGGTCGTCGAATACGACGACGTGATGAACGACCAGCGCAAGGTGATCTACGAGCAGCGCGCCGACATCATGGACGCGGAGACGGTCGACGATGTGGTCGTCGACATGCGCGCCGAGACGGTCAACGCGATCGTCGGCGAGGCCTGCCCGGTCGGCAGCTACCCCGAGCAGTGGAACGTCGAGGGGCTGAAGGAGCAGGTGCGCGATACGCTCGGCATCGAGGTGCCGGTCGACGATTGGCTGAAGGAGGATGCGGTCGATCCCGAGATGATCGAGGAGCGCATCCGCGAGCAGGCCGACGCGCACGTCAACGCGAAAGCGGCCGAGCTCGACGAGCAGACCTGGATCGGGGTGGAGAAGTCGATCCTGCTCCAGCATCTCGACCACCACTGGAAGGAGCATCTCGCGATGCTCGACGCGCTGCGGCAGGTGGTGCACCTGCGCGCCTATGCGCAGAAGACGCCGATCAACGAATACAAGCAGGAAGCCTTCGCGATGTTCGAGCGGATGCTCGGCAACATCCGCGAGGACGTGACCCGCACGCTGGCGCACGCCCAGTTCCGCCTGCAGCCGCCGCCCGACCTGCCCGAGCTGCCGGACTTCATCACCAGCCACCTCGATCCTTTCACCGGCGAGGACAATTCGGCCGACTGGGATGCGGGCAGCGCCGGGCTGATCGCGGCGACCCTGCCGCCGCTCGCGATCCCGCAGCCGCAGGGCGAGACGCTGCTGGGCGAGGACCCGGAGAGCTGGAAGGGCGTGGTGAGCCGCAACGCGCCGTGCCCGTGCGGGTCGGGGCGCAAGTACAAGCACTGCCACGGAGCGCTATAAGTTAAATCCTCCCCGGCACGGGGAGGGGGACCGCCGCCGAAGGCGGTGGTGGAGGGGGCTCGCCGCGAGTGGATCGTCTGCCGCGCTCCCCCTCCACCAGCCTTCGGCTGGTCCCCCTCCCCGTGCCGGGGAGGATCGAGAAAAAAAGGGCCGGGGGTTCTCCCCGGCCCTTCATTTTAGTGCTGCTCGCCCCGATCAGCGGCGCTGTTCGGGGAACTTGATGGTCGGACCGAGCCGCTCCATCACCGCATGAGCGTCGAAGGCGTGGACGTCCGCAGGCTTGGGCCCGCGGCCCAGCACGATCTCCGCGGCCGCGTCGTAGCGCTCGACCGTGTTCACGTCGATCGTGCGGTCCCAGAAGGGATCACCCCACCACGGATCCCACGAACGCCAGCCGAAGCCGCGGCCGTAATAGCGCCAACGCGGGCCCCAATAGCCGAAGCCCGCCCAGCCGCCGTAGCTCGGCGTCGCATAGGTGCGGGTCTGCTTGTCGGTATCGCGATCGGAGACGATGAAATAGTCGTAGCCCTGATCGAGCGTCAGCTCGGCGGCGCGGTAGAGCAGGTAGCGCTCGACCGTCTCGCGCGAAGTGTAGCTGTTGCCGGCGAAGCTCACACGGAAGCGGTTGGGCTCGATCTGGACATCGCTGAAGCCGGTGCGGGAAAAGCCGCTGCCGGTTGCAGGATGGTAGGTCGTCGCGGTCGCGCAGGAGGCGAGCAGGGCAGCACTGGCAAGGACCGCGGCGATCACCTTGCCGCGGCGACGAGTAGGAGTCTGGTTCATCTTATCCTCCAGACGGCCGACTAAGACAGAACATGACCGGCCGTGCAAGCGTCGAAACGTTCCGAAACCGCGATAGGTCCCAGTCCGAACGGCCTGGTTCCCCTCGCAAATCAAAGGTTGACCGACGCTGAACGGAGGGGCTGGCGGCGCGATTTTTCGCGGGCGTGGCGCCGCAGGAAACGCAGGCGCAGCCGGGCCTCGCGGATCAACGACGCCGGGAGGTCGGTCGCACCGCGCAAGCCCGCGACGCTGGAGATGTTGCGGACGCTACGGCGGGTGGCGTTCAGCACCTCGGCGACCATCTCGTGCCGTTCGATCTCCCCTTGCTCGCGGACCAGTGACAGGCGGTGGACGGCATAGAGGCCGATCAGCCCAGCGAGCAGGAAATAGAAGTCCCAATGGCTGAGCACGAACGGGATCACGACCTGACGATAGGGGCTCGTCCAGCGCACCATCAGCTCGAGCTCGCGCGCGGCGAAGACGTCGGCGAGCAGGCCGCCGAGGATCGGCGCGAGGCCCGCGGCGACGGCGGTCACCATCGCGTTGACGGCGACATAGGCGGTCGCCTCGCCCTTCGGCGAGAGCTTGAGCGCGATGTTGGTGGTGGCGAGCGTGACCCCGGCGATCGACGTGCCCATGACGATATGGAGCATCACCAGCCAGGCCGTGACCAGCCGCTCGTCGGCGAACTGCGACGCGCCGACCATCGCCGCGATCGCCAGGATATAGGTGGGGGCGCACACCGCCAGCACCGACTTGTTGGCGAACCGGTCGCTGAGCGCGCCCCAGGTGCGCAGCGCGACCAGGTTGGCGACCTGGCTGATCATGTTGAGGATCAGCACGAAGCTGACGTCGAAGCCGAGCCGACGGACGATGAAGACGGTGAAGAAGGGCGTGGCGAAGTTGGCGGCGAACTGCCAGCTCGCCATGAATCGCAGCAGGCGGCTGAAATTGGCGTCGCGCAGCGGCCGGCCGAGCAGCTCGATCAGCGACAGCCTGCCCGGCAGCGGCGCCATCTGCGGCTCGGGCATCGCCGCGACGATGCGAGCGCTGATCAGGCCGGTGATGCACCCGATCGCGAACATCGCGGCGAAGGCGGCGTCGCGCGCCAGCGAGTGGTCGGGCGTCAAGCGGAGCGCCGCGGCGGCAGCGAGGCCCAGCGCCAGGCTGATCGAGGTCGTCCAGATGGTGCGCCGTGCGGACACGTTGCCGAGCTGCCGCTCGGGGGCGAGATCGCGGATCCAGGCGTTCCAGGCGCAGCCGCCGATCGCGCCCAATCCGCAGACGACGATCTGCGCTATGAGGAAGGCGAGCAGCGCGCCGGTGCCGGAGAAGAAGGCGATGACTGCCATCACCGCCAGCATCGACCGGCCGACGATGCTCGACAGCACGGCGATGCGCTTGCGCTGGCGGGTGCGCTCGATGAGCAGGATCGCGGGGAGCTGGAGCAGCTGGGCGAGGAAGGGAGCGCTGGCGAGCAGGCCGACCATCGCATTGGACGCGCCGAGATGGAGCGCGAAGGCAGTGAGGATGACGCCGGTGGTGAGCGCGGCAGTGCCGCCGGAGAAGCCCGCCTCGCCGATCATCAGGCGCAGCCCGCGCTCGCGCTCGGTTTCGGTGACATCGAGTTGGGGGAGCAGGGAGACCATGAAGAGTGACGCTGTCCGGCTGCCGAACAATTCCAACTCGCGAGCGGCGGGAGGGTGCCGAAACACAGCGCCTTCGCGCGCGTTTTTTGCACATGCCGTCGAGCGTGATCCGCCACTTCGACTATGATGCCGCCGCGCACCGGCTCGACATCGAGTTCGTGAGCGGGCGGCGCTACAGCTATCACGAGGTGCCGCCGGCGGTGGTGGAGGCGATGCGGCGCGCCACGTCCAAGGGCGGCTTCTTCAACCGCCGCATCCGCGACCGCTTCCGCTTCACGCGGGAGGCGGCTTAGCCCGTCCCGTCACCCCGGCGAAGGCGGGGGTCCACCGTGCCGCATGTACTGGACAAGAAGCTCGAACGCTCAGCTTGCCGCTTGGTGGACCCCGGCCTTCGCCGGGGTGACGGTTAGAGTGTGGAGGCAAGGAACTCCTCCGCCACCGAATAGATGGCGTCGAGGTCAGCATCGTCGATGCAATAGGGCGGCATCACGTAGAGCGTATTGCCGAGCGGGCGCAGCAGCACGTCGCGCTCGCGGGCGAAGGCCAGCAGGCGCGGGGCGATCTCCGAAAGGTAGTTGCCGGTCCGGTCCGCGATCTCGAACGCGGCGATGGTGCCGAGATGGCGCGGGTTCCGCACCAGCGGATGATCGGCGAGGCGGTCGAGCCGTGCCTGCTGGCGCTCGCCCAGGCCGGCGACGCGCCCCAGCACCGGCTCCTCGCGCCAGATCGCGAGGTTGGCGTTGGCGGCGGCGCAGGCGATCGGGTTGGCGGTGTAGCTGGAGGAATGGAAGAACATCCGCGCGCGGTCGGTCGAGCGGTGCGCCTCGAAGATCGGCGCAGTGGCCATCGTCACCGCCAGCGGCAGCGCGCCGCCGGTGAGGCCCTTTGACAGGCACAGGATGTCCGGCACCACGCCGGCCTGCTCGCAGGCGAGCAATGTGCCGGTGCGGCCCCAGCCGGTCATCACCTCGTCGGCGATGAACAGCACCTCGTGCCGCGCGCAGATCGCGCGCATCTCGGCGAGGAGGGCGGGGGGATAGGTCTTCATCCCGCCCGCGCCGAGGATCAGCGGCTCGACGATGAAGGCGGCGGGCCGCTCGCGGCAATGCGCCTCCAGCGCGTCGAGCGTCGCCTGCTCGCGGCCGGGCTCGGGGAAGGGAACGGTGGCGACGTCGAACAGCAATGGCTGGTATGGCTGGTTGAACACGCCGCGCGCGCCGACCGACATCGTGCCGATCGTGTCGCCGTGGTAGCTGTGCTCCATCACAACGATGCGATGGCGCGGCCGGCCGGTGTTGGCCCAGAAGCCGAGCGTCATCTTGAGCGCCACCTCGACGCTGGTCGAGCCGCTGTCGGAGAAGAAGACGTGGCGGAGCTCGGCCGGCATGATCGCGGTGAGGCCGCGCGCCAGCGTCTCGGCCGGCTCGTGCGTCCAGCCGGCGAAGATGAGCTGGTCGAGCTTCCCCGCCTGCTCGGCGATCGCCGCCATGATGCGTGGGTGGCTATGGCCGTGCGTCGTCACCCACCAAGAGGAGATGGCGTCGATCACCCGCCGCCTGTCGCGGGTATAGAGCGCGGCGCCTTCGGTGCGCTCGACCAGCGGGATCGGCTCGCCGAGGCCGTGCTGAGTGAAGGGGTGCCAGACGGGCGAGCTCATGCCGCAAAGTCAGCGAGGTTGAAATTGGCGGTGAAAGCGTGGGCAAGGGACACGCGATCGAGCGGGTTGAGGAGGGGCAGGCGGCCGAGGCGGCGCACCTTGCCGATCGCGGCGATCGTCGCCTCGCTATCCTCGTTCGCCTCGCCGATGAAAGCGATACCGAGCACCGGTACCCGGCGTGCCCGCAGCACCTCCAACGAGAGCAGGCTGTGGTTGATCGTGCCGAGCACGGTGCGGGCGACCAGCACCGTCGGCAATGCCCAGCGCGCGAACAGGTCGGCGTAGAGCAGACTGCGGGTGACCGGAACCAGCACGCCGCCGGCGCCTTCGATCACGAGTGGACGATCGGGCGGGTCGAGGCGGGCCGGATCGATCTCGATGCCGTCGATCTCGGCTGCGCGGTGCGGCGAGCACGGGGTGGCGAGGCGATAGGCTTCGGGGAGGATGCGCTCCGGCGGTAGCCCGGAGAGGGCCGCCACCCGCTCTGCATCGCTGTCGCCGTCGAGCCCGGCCTGCACCGGCTTCCAATAGGCGGCGCCCAGCGCGCCGGCGAGTGCGGCGGCGAACACGGTCTTGCCGACGTCGGTGTCGGTGCCGGTGACGACGATCGCGGAGCTCATCGCAGCGCCTCGGCGAGCGCGGCGGCGAGGGCGGTCACATCCTCGCTCGTCACGTTGAGCGTCAGCGAGACGCGCAGCCGCGCGGTGCCGGCCGGGACGGTCGGCGGACGGATGCCGCGCACGTCGAAGCCCGCCGCCTGCACCGCGGCCGCGACCTGCATCGCGCGAGTGTCGTCGCCGAGGATGACCGGCAGGATCTGCGAGCCGCTGCCGATCGCACCGAGCGGCACCAGCAGGTCATGGGCTTGGGCGATCAGCGCGTGCAGCCGCTCGCGGCGCTCAGGCTCGGCGACGAGCAGGCGCAATGCCGCGCGGACCGTGGCCGCGATCAGCGGCGAGGGGGCAGTCGAGAAGATGAAGGCGCGTCCCCGGTTGATCAGGAAGTCGCGCATGATCCGGGGCCCGCACAGCAGCGCGCCCTCGCAACCGAGCGCTTTGCCGCAGGTGCGCAGCGTGATGACGTTGTCCCGTCCGTCGAAGTGCGCCGCGAGGCCGCGTCCGCCGGGGCCGAACACGCCGGTGGCGTGCGCCTCGTCGATCAGCAGCATCGCCTCGTGCATGCCGGCCAGTTCGGCGAGCGCATCGAGTGGGGCGCGGTCACCATCCATGCTGTAGAGACTCTCGACCGCGATCCACACGCGACCGGTGCCGCCGGCGCGCCGCCAGGCGGCGATCGTGTCGGCGAAAGCGTCGACGTCGTTGTGCGCGGCGGTGCGAACCTCGGCACGGCCGAGGCGCATTCCCTCATGGGCGCTGGCGTGGACCAGAGCGTCGTGAACGACGAGATCGCCGCGCTGCGGCAGCGTCGCCAGCAGCGCGGCGTTGGCGGCATAGCCGCTCGAGAAGAACAGCGCCGCCTCGGTGCCGAAGAAGCGGGCCGCTTCTTCCTCCAGCGCCTCATGCTCGGGATGGTTGCCGCGCAATAGCCGCGATCCGCCCGAACCGAGCGGTACGCCGCGCTCCAGCGCCTCGATGGCGGCGGCGGCGAGGGCAGGGGAGGAGGCGAGCGCTAGATAGTCGTTAGACGAGAAGTCCCGACCCGCCCGCGGGATCAGGTGTCGGCTGCGGCCGCGCTCGGCCAGCGCCACGAGGTCGCGCGATTGCGGCTCCAGGTACGGCTCGGCCGCGGCGTCAAAGTGAAGGGAGTCGCGGTTCATTCGTTCACTTTGGCCCACTTATCTCCGCGGCCGCGCTGCGGCATCCGCCTGCGTCAAGCAGAGCAAATCCTATTAGGGAAGCGATTTGTTGGGGGTGCTCACTATCCCCCTCTCAGCGGGAGAGGAGAAAGGCGTATCAGTTTCACCCGTCTAATGATAATGATATTGACTTGCATTAGAGCAATCCCCTAGCGACACATCCGCGGTGTGGATGCCGTGGATCGAGTGAGGGATTTGCGCAGATGCGGCAGTGGTTCGGTTCCATCCTCCTGGCTTCGACGCTGCTCATGCCTGCCGCGGCCCACGCCTCGGCCGCCGACCCGGCGGAGGATGGAGACGATCAGGCCAAGACCGACATCATCGTTACCGGTACGGTGCAGGCGCAGAGCAGTTCAGCCACCGGCCTGTCGCTGTCGCTCAGGGAGACGCCGCAATCGGTCACCGTCGTCGACCGCCAGCGCATCGCGGATTTCGCGCTGACCAACGTCAACGACCTGTTGGACCAGACGGTCGGCATCAACGTCGAACGCGTCGAGACCGATCGCACCTATTTCAATGCGCGCGGGTTCGACGTCACCAACTTCCAGGTCGACGGCATCGGCCTGCCGCTGATCTGGGGCATCCAGTTCGGGGACCTCGATACCGCGCTGTTCGAACGGGTGGAGGCGATCCGTGGCGCCAACGCGATCATGACCGGGGTGGGAAATCCGTCCGCCACCATCAACTATGTCCGCAAGCGCCCGACCGATACCTTCCAGGCGAGCGCGTCGGCGATGCTCGGCTCGTGGGACCGGAAGCGCGTCGAGGCAGATGTTTCGGGGCCACTGAACGATGCCGGCACGCTGAAAGCGCGGCTGATCTTCGCGCACGAGGACAAGGATTCGTATCTCGACTTCAACCGCGTCGACCGCAACGTCTATGGTGCGATCGTTTCATGGGACGTGACGCCGCGGCTCACCGCGACCGTCGGCTATACGCGGCAGGACAACGACGCCGATGGCGTGCTGTGGGGCGCGCTGCCGCTCACTTATTCGGATGGGACGCGGGTCGATTATCCAAGGTCGGCCTCGACGTCGGCCGACTGGACCTATTGGGACGTGACCGACCAGACCGCCTTTGCGGAGCTCGGCTATCAGTTCGCCGGCGGCTGGTCGGCGAAGGGGATCTTCACCTACAAGCGCTTCGAGGAGAATGCGGCGCTGCTGTACGGCTACAGCTATCCCAATCGCGCGACGGGGCTGGGCGTCGTCGGGTCGGCGGGCATCTATCCGTCCACCTATGACCGCTATCTCGGCGATTTCTATGCGTCGGGGCCGGTCACGCTGTTCGGCCGGGAGCACAAGCTCGCCTTCGGGGTGTCGACGGCGCGGTCCGACGCGCTCGAATGGGAGGCGAAGCCGGTCGATCCGATTGTCTTCCCGGCCGTGCAGGACTGGGGCCGCCTCCAGGTGGCGGAGCCTATCTTTCCTGAACCCTATCTCGCCGCCGACTACAGCGACCGGCTGACCCGCATCTATGGCGCCGCGCATCTCAACCTGGCCGATAATCTGAAGGCGGTGGTCGGCGCCAGCGCGATGTGGCTCAAGACGACCGGCGTCTCCTACGACGTCGACCAGTCGCGCAAGAATAGCGCGGTCAGCCCTTATCTGGGCGCCGTCCTCGACCTCACGCCCAATGTCTCGCTCTATGCGAGCTATACCGACATCTACAATCCGCAGATCGAGGTCGACGTCGACAACCGCAAGCTCGATCCGGCCAAGGGCAGCAGCATCGAGGCGGGCATCAAGAGCGAGTGGTTCGACAAGCGGCTCTACGCCACCGCCGCGGTGTTCCGTGCGAAGCAGAAGGGGCTCGCGTCCTTCGCCGGCGTGTTCGACGATCCGGACGGTCCCGGCAAGATCGGCCAAAGCTATTATGTCGGCGTCGATACCACGTCGAAGGGTTTCGAGATCGAGATCGCCGGCCGCGTCACCGATCGCTGGACGCTGAGCGGCGGCTACACTTATCTCGATATCGAGGACGAGAACGGCGATCCCGCGCGGACCTGGCTGCCGACGCAGACCTTCAAGCTCGCGACCACCTATGCTGTACCGGAGCTGAGGGACCTGAAGCTCGGTGCCCAGATGCGCTGGCAGAATGCGATCAGCTATGCCGATTCCGGCGTGCAGGGCGCCGGCATCGTCACCGGCGACGTCATTCTGAAGCAGAAGGACTATGCGCTGGTCGACCTGATGGCGGGCATCCGCCTGCTCGGTCACGTGCGCGCCACGGTGAACGTCCGCAACGTCACCGACCACAAATATCTCGCCAGCCTGATGTGGGGCCAGGCCTTCTACGCCGCCCCGCGCAGCGTGCTCGCCACGCTCAGCTTCGCCTATTGAGCCGCTATTGAGCCGCTATTGAGCCGCGATCTTGCGGGGACGGCCGCGCTTGCGCGGCGCCTCCCCCTCCGCTGGCGATGCTGCCGCCGGCCCGCTCTCCTTGGCGGCGAGCGCGGCGGCGATCGACTTATGGAAGCCTTCCCCCATGGCGAAGAGCTCGCTGACGAGCTGTTCGAGCCGCGCCGCGTCCCGCTGCACGAGCGCGTCGACGATCTCGCGATGCATGCTGTGGTGGTCGAGTTTCAGGTCGACGTCGCGATCGGCGAAAAGATGAGTGTAACGCTCGAGGCGGAAACCGAGGTCGGTCCAGAGCCGGACCATCAGCGGCGAACCGCATCCCGACAGCAACGTGTGGTGTAGGTTGCCGTATGCGCGCTGCCACATTTCCCGATGCTCCGGGCTGTCGAACAGCTTCGGGACCTTGAGCGAACGGTGAAGCTGGACGACGACCGCCTCTTCCCACGCGTCGTCGCCGTTTTCGAGCGCCATCTCCAGCGTCAGGCGATAGATGCGCCGGTAGACGCTGATCAGATCGCGATATTCGGCAAGTGAGACCGGGGCGACGCGATGACCCTTCTGATGCTCGTGCACTACCAGACCGGTGGCCGACAGCAGCAGGATCGCCTCCCGCACGGGGCTGTGGCCGATCTTGTAGAAGGCGACGATCTGCTCGACCTTGAGCCGCTCCAGCGGTTCGAACACCCCGCGGATGATATCGCGCAGCAGCCAATAGTAGACGGCCTGGGTGGGATTGTGGTCCGGATCGACCGGGGCGACGACCGACGGGTCGGTGAAGGTGGAAACCGACGGAATCGATTCATTCATCGCCGGAATAATAGAAATGTCGCGAATTTGCGCAATGGCGTGGAATTTCCCGCTCGAGACCGTTTCACCCCTCCCCGAAGGGGGAGGGGACTAGGCCGCTGACCTCGACGCAAGGATCAAAACGCTGTCCGCAGGCCGAACACGAAGTTGCGACCGCGCAGGGGCGAGGCTTCCTTGATGAACGAGGCGTGGTTGAACGCCAGCTCGTTGGCGAGGTTGGTTCCGCGGACGAACAGCTCGGCGGTCTTTCCGGGAGCCAGGTCCAGTCGATAGGACAGCGTCGCGTTGACCATGTCGTAGCCCGGGGTCCGCGTCTCGAACGATGCGATGCGGCCCTGCTCGAAGACATGGTAGTATTCGACATCCGCCGACAGTGCGCCCCATTTGCCGTCGGCGCGGCCGCCGAGGCGCCCCGCCGGGATGCGCGGTAGGTTGCCGAGGCCGTGCCTGAGCTTCGCCCGTACATAGTCACCGAAGAGCGAGGCGCCGAAGTCCGGCGTGAACTGGTGCCGGATCTCGCCGTCGACGCCGGTGAAGGTCGCGTCCGCGCCGGTGTAGCGGATCAGCCGGAAATCTTCGTAGCGGTCGAGCGTCTCGGCGAAGATATAGTTGTCGAAGTCCTGGTGATAGCCGCCGAGGGTGAAGGTCGTCGCGCCCGAGGTCTTGCGGAAGGTGAGGTCGATCGACCTGGCCGTCTCCTTGCCGAGCGTGGCGGTGCCGAGCTCATAGGTATTGGTCGCGAGGTGGATGCCGCGCGCGTAGAGCTCCTGGACGTTGGGCGCGCGCTGCGAGCGGGCGAGCGACAGTGCCAGCGAATAGGCGCCGCCGATGTCCCAGACCGCCGCGCCCGAGATCGAGAGCGGCTTGTGGCTGACCCGGCGGTTGAGCGAGGTCTCGATCGTCTGCCATTCCTGGCGTCCGGCGAGCTCGAAGCGGACGGGGCCTGCCTGCAGCGTCTCCATCAGGAACAGGGCGGTGCTGCGCGTCTCGCTTTCGGGGAGGAAGGCTTCCTCCCCGAGCGCGCTGAAGTCGCTTTCCGAATGCTGGACGCCGAACACGCCGCGCAGGCCCGCGACCGGCTTGTGCGTCAGCTCGAAGCGGAGGTCACGGGCCTTGTTCCGGAAGGTGGTGGCGACCTCGTCGCCTTCGATCTCGTCGTGCGCATAGTCGGTGAACGACATGCGGAAGCGGACCTTCTCGAAGCCCGGCAGTGGATTGCGATAGTCGCTGCGGATGTCGAACCGCTCGCTGCGGAGCTTCACGAACGGCACGCCCTCGTGATCATGGTCGTGATCGTCGCCGTGATCATGGTCATGATCGTCGTCGTCATGGCCGTGCCCGCCGCAATGGAGGTGCGTGCCATGCGGGTGGCAGTCCTCATAGTCGTGGGAGTGGCCGGGCAGGCCGTATTCGCTGCGCTGGCGGGTATAGGCCACGCCCAGATAGCCGTCGGGGCCGATCCACGACCCGCCGACGCTGAACGTCGAGGTGTCGTTGTAGGAGCCCGCGACGCGCGAGGAACCGAACGCCTTCGGCACGCGATAGTCGTCGGAACTGCGGTGGACGCCCTCGGCATGGAAGGCGAAGGGGCCGATCCCGGCGGTGAGCCCGCCCACCAGCGAGCGTTCGTCGTCGGCGGTGCCGATGCGGCCTTCCGCCACGCCGGAGATGCCGCCGTCGGGAAGCCTGGTCGGCACCTTCTCGTCGAGCAGGTTGATCGCGCCGCCGATCGCGCCGCCGCCATAGAGCAGGGCGGCGGGACCGCGCAGCACCTCGACGCCGGTGAGCAGCAGCGGCTCGGTGGTGACGGCATGGTCGGGCGAGATCGCCGAGGCGTCCTGGACGTTGGCGCCGTCCGACAGCGCCTGGACCCGCGGCGCGGTCTGGCCGCGGATCACCGGCCGGCTCGCGCCGCCGCCGAAATTATCGAAGCTGATGCCCGGCTGGCCGGCGAGCGTGTCGCCCAGCGTCGCCTGGCGGCGATGCACCAGCGCGTCGCCCGACAGGGTGATGACCGGCGTCGCGGTCTCGTCCGCCTTCTGATCGAGCGCGGAGGCGGTGACGACGATATCGGACGGCGCGGTGCTGCCGGCCTGGTTGGACGCCTGCGCGGCGCAGGGCAGCATCGCCGCAAGCGATGCGGCGGAGCGGAGCATGACTCGAATTTTCACAGCAAATCCCTTTTTTGCTCTTGAGGTCGAGAGGGTTGCCCGGGTATGGAATGATATAACATTACACAAGAGGAATTTGGATCGATCCATGTTCGCAGAGGAAATCGAGCGCAGCGCGTCCGAACGACGCACCAACGTCATCGAGGGAGCGGCGGTCTCCGCCTCGCTGCTCTGCCTCGTCCATTGTCTTGCATTGCCGCTGCTGCTGCTCCTGCTCCCTGGGGTCATCGGGCTGTTCGCGCGGTCGGAGGTGTTCCACTATGTCGCGCTCGCGCTGGTCGTTCCCTCTGCGGTCGCGGCCTTCTGGCTGGGGTACCGGCGCCACCGCGCGCTGCGGCCGGCGCTGTTGGGGCTGGCGGGAGTCGGCTGCCTCGTCGTCGCGCTGCTACCCGAACGGGCCGAAGGGGCCGAGACCTGGTTCACCGTGGCGGGAAGCCTGCTGCTCGTCGCCGGCCATACGATGAACTGGCGGCTGCGGATGGCGGGCGATTGACAAGGCACCCGCCGGTCGGCTCTCCGTAGTCATGACAGGTGGGAGAATGGAATGCGGCCGTTCGCAGCTTGGCGCAGATGGACGGCGGGCGGAGCCGCGGTGCTGATGGCAATGCTCGCCGCCGCTGCGGCGGAAGCCCAGACCGCCCGGTTCGAGCGGTTCAGCTACGAGGGTCGCTCGCAGGAGCGCGTGCAGCTTCGGGCGGGCGAATATCGCAACCCGATCCTCTCCGGCTATTATCCCGATCCGTCGGTGACGCGGGTCGGCGACGACTATTACCTCGTCAATTCGTCCTTCGCCCACTTCCCCGGCCTGCCCGTGTTCCATTCGAAGGACCTGGTGAACTGGACGCAGATCGCCAATGCGATCGACCGGCCCGGGCAGCTCGATTTGTCGGGACGCGCGGTGTCGGAAGGGGCGTTCGCGCCCGACATCTCCTACCACGACGGCCTGTTCTACATCGTCAACACCTGCGTCGGCTGCAAAGGCAATTTCATCATCACCGCCCGGAATCCGGCCGGGCCGTGGTCGGACCCGGTGTGGCTGCCGTTCGGGGGGATCGACCCGTCGATCTTCTGGGAGGGGGACAAGGCCTATATCGTCAACAACGACATGCCGGCCGAACCGCCGCGCTACGAGGGTCACCGCGCGATCTGGGTGCAGGAGTTCGACTGGCGCAATCTCAGGATGACCGGCGAGCGGACGCAGCTCGTTAACGGCGGCGTCGATATCAGCAAACGGCCGATCTGGATCGAAGGGCCGCACCTCTTCAAACGCGGCCGCTACTATTATCTGATCGCGGCCGAGGGCGGCACCGAGGACAAGCACTCGGAGGTGGTGTTCCGATCGGAAAGCGTGCACGGACCGTTCATGCCCTTTCCGGGCAATCCGATCCTCACCCAGCGCGACCTCGATCCGGCGCGGCCCGATCCGGTCACCTCCACGGGTCACGCCAAGTTCGTCGAGACTCAGGCCGGCGAGTGGTGGGCGACCTTCCTCGGCACGCGACCCTATGGGCCGGACGAGTACAATATCGGCCGCGAGACCTTCCTGTTGCCGGTCAGCTGGCGGGACGACTGGCCGGTCATCCTGCCGCACGGCCGGCCGGTTCCCTTTGCCGCGCCCCGGCCCAAGCTGCCGGCGCAGCCGCGCGCGCCGCTGCCGACCGCCGGCGACTTCGGTTATGTCGACGAGTTCGACGGCAAGCGGCTGGCGCTGCAATGGGTCAGCATCCGCACGCCCAAACAGCCCTTCTACCGGCTCCACGATGGCGCGTTGCTGCTCGCCAGCGGCGCGGCGCTCGGCGACCGGCAAGGCGTGCCGGCCTTCATCGGACGGCGGCAGCAACACCATATCGCCACCGTCTCGACCATTTTGCGCTATCGGCCTGCCAAGGATGGCGACCGCGCCGGGTTGGCGGCAGTGCAGAATGACGAGTCGTGGCTGTTCTTCGGCATCACCCGCCTCGACGGCGCGCCGGCGATCGCGCTCTATATGCGCGACAAGGCCAAGACGGATACGCTCGTCGCCTCGGCGCCCGTGGCGGTCGATCGGCCGATCACGCTGACGATCCATGCCAACGGCGGGACGCTCGCATTCGACTATACGATCGGAGGCGAGCGACGGACGCTCAAGGCTGGTCTCGACGCGACCTTCCTCAGCACGCACCGGGCGGGCGGGTTCGTCGGCACCGTCATCGGTCCCTATGCCTATGCGCGATAGCGCACCGCTCGTCGCATTCGAGGTCTCACAGACGCCTGGCCGGGCGATTCGGTCATCGGCCGTTCAGGCTGGCCGAAGAGAATCCGTGCTCCCTGTTCCACTTATGAGCGGAGGAAACCTCATGCGCTTGATCTCGAAAGCCCTGCTCGCAGGTCTTGGGACGCTCGCCTTTGCGGGCGCCGCCATCGCGGCCGAGCGGGAGCATGTGATCAATCTGACCCTGCCCGACGGCTCGCAACAGCAGATCCGCTACAGCGGCGATGTCGCGCCTCAAGTCGTCGTCCTGCCGGTGCACGCGCTGCCGGCGCCGGTCGCCTGGTTCGGCGGCGATCCCTTTGCCTCCTTCGCGGCATTCGATCGGATCGCGGTGGCGATGGACCGGCAGATGGACGCGATGCTGCGCCAGGCGGCGCAGCTGTCCGCCAGCGCGGAGGCCGGCGCCCCGATGACGAGGATGGCGGCGGGCAAGCTTCCCGCGGGAAGCTACAGCTACTCGTTCGTGTCGACGAGCACCGGTTCCGGCACCTGCAGCCGCAGCTTCGAGATGACCTCCTACGGGCCGAATCAGGCGCCGAAGGTCGTCTCGCACAGCTCGGGTGATTGCGGCGGCGGGGTTCCGGCGCCGAGGCAGGCGGTGGCGCCGGCCGAAACGCCGAAACCCGCCTCCAACACGATCTGAGGCGCTTTTCCGGGGCGGCTCGCGGGCCGCCCCGCTTACAACCGGTCGAACGCGGCGATCACTGCATCCCCCGTCGCCGGGCGCAGCTGGAAGATACCGCTGTCGAAATGCCGCGTCGGATGGACGCGGTTGGTGAGCAGTGTCCAGGCGATGCCGCGTGCGAAATCCACCCACAGACCGGTGCCGGTGAAGCCGGTATGGCCGATCGTCTCGTCGGAGCAGGCCTGGCCGCCCGACCAGCCGGCGAACTTGCGTTCCCAGCCGCACGTGCGGTGCTCGTACTGGGGCGTGCGGATCGCCTCCAGCATCGCCGGGCTCGCGCCGCTGCCGTCGAGCAGCCCCTGCGCGAAGTCGAGCACGCCGGCGACGGTGCCGAACAGCCCGGCATGGCCGGTCTCGCCGCCCATCGCCGCACAATTCTCGTCGTGGACCTCGCCCTTCAGCACGCGTTCGCGCCACGGGCAGCGCTCGGTGGCGACGGCGGGGCCGGGCGGTGGACCGTAGCTGACGCCGGGACCGAGCGGCCAGGCGGAGAGCGGCGCGCCGGTGATGCGCTCGATCGCGATGCCGAGCAGGATGAAGTTGATGTCGGAATAGACCGGCGGCCCGTGCCGCCACTCGCGCTGCAACACGAAGGCGCGCAGCCGCTTTGGATCGTCACCATAGGTGTAGATCGGCTCGACCGCGGGGAAAAAGGTGCGATGCGCCAGGCAGTCGCGGAAGGTGAGCCTGCGCTCGGCGGCATTGGCGACGTCGTACTGGCGGAGGTCTGGGATCGCGTCGGTGAGCGGGCGGTCGAGGTCGATCCGTCCTTCGTCGGCGAGGCTGAGGATCATCGTCGTGGTCGCGATCACCTTGGAGACCGAGGCGAGGTCGAACCAATGGTCCTCGGTCAGGTCCTCGGGCTCGGGCACGACCGCGGCCTTGCCGGCGTAGGTCACGCAGCGCCGCCCGTCGGCCGCGACGACGCCCAGCGTTGCGCCGGGGATGCGGCCCTCGGCGATGTAGCGGGCGGCGGGGGCGAAGGCTTGCTCGATCATGCGGGCTCCTCGTCGGCGCGGGGCCGGATGCGCGCGAGCACCGGCAGGAAGGCGATCGCCGCCAGGCTCAGCAGGCCCGAGAGCAGGAAGAAATTGTCGTAGCCGATCCGCTCGACCATCGCGCCTCCGGCACCCGCGAGCAGGCGCGGCAACAGGAAGGCGAAGCCCGACAGGAAGGCATATTGTGCCCCCGGATAGCGCGGGTTCACTAGCAGCGAGAGGTAGACGACGAACACCGCGCCCGCCATGCCGTTGCCGAACTGGTCGGCGGCGGTGGCGACGTAGAGCAACAGCTCGTCGGTCGGCTGATGCGCGAGCCAGACGAAGCCGAAGTTGCCGATCGCGGCGAAGACCGCGCCGACCGCCAGGCTCCACGCCTGCGGCCAGCGCGCCGCCATCCAGCCGCCGAGCCCGACGCCGACCATGCTCGCCACCAGTGCGACCAGGCTGTCGGCGCGGCCGATCTGGGTCAGCGAATAGCCGAGGCCCTTGATCATCGGCTTGCTGAGGTTGAGCGCGAGCACGTCGCCCATGCGATAGATAGAGACGAACGCCATCAGCACCAGCGCGGCGAAGGCGTAGCGCCGGAAGAAGTCGACATAGGGCCCGACCGCGACCGAGCGCCGGAACCACGCCTCGGGAGGCGCCTTGCGGATGGCGGGGACGGCGGCGGCCATGATCAGGAACGGGACCATGCAGACGACGAGGACGTAGGGGGTGACGTTGGTCTTGTCGCTGATCCCCGCCGCCGCCGCGGCTGTCAGCAGCACCCAGCCGACTACGGCGGTCACCAACATGGCGGTGACGAGGATCGCCCCGCTGGCGCCGAGGCCGGTCGCCAGCGCTGCCAGTCGCCCGCCGCCGTGACCGGGATCGGGCCGCATCGCCGCGAGGATGGGGAAGGGCAGGAACGCCGCCAGCGCGATCGCCAGATAGGCGCCGGTCCAGCCCCAGCCGGGCTGGTCGGCGATCAGCAGCGCGCCGCTGCCCGCCGCCACCATCGCGGTGCGATAGCCCCACAGGTTGGCGGCGGCGATCGGCCCCTGCTGCTCCTGGGTGGGCGCCAGCTCGATGCGCCAGGCGTCGGCGGCGACCTCCAGCGTCGTCGTCCAGAAGGCGAGCAGCACCGCGAATAAGGCGGTCACGCCCAGGCTCGCGTCCGATGCGGTGAACGCCATCGCCGCCATCGCGGTGAAGATGCCGAGCTGCGCCAGCATGATCCACCCGCGCCGCTTGCCCCAGAAGCGGCCGAAGCCGGGGATGTCGTAGCGGTCGAGCAGCGGCGCCCAGACGAACTTGAAGGTCGGCAGCAGCTGTACCCAGGCGAAGAATCCCAGCACTACCAGCGCCACGCCATGCGCCTGGAGCCGCAGCACCAGCACCGTCGAGAACATGTAGAAGGGCAGGCCGGCCGAGAATCCGAGCAGCCCGTAGAGCAGCAGCCGGCCGATGCCGGGGGGGATCGCCGGGGTTTCGGGGCTGGTGGAGATCGCCGCGGTATCGGCAAGCGTCGAATTCATGCGTCCTCGCGCGGGGATATTCGCGCCTAGCGTCCGATCAACAGGGGCGACAGTCAACCGTCTGTCCCCCCTTCTTCGTCACCCCGGCCTTGTGCCGGGGTCCACCAAGCCTTGCGGACTGGACTCAAACCCCTTGCCGTGTCCTTGCCTCCCGGTGGACCCCGGAACAAGTCCGGGGTGACGGTTGGGGGGCGCGACCTAACCCTTCGCCACCAGCCCGGTATCGACGCGATTGGCGAGCGGCCGCCCCGCCTCCGCGTCGGCGATGCTCTGCAGCGTCGTCTCCGCGATGGCGCCGAGGGCCTCCTCGGTCAGGAAGGCCTGGTGGCCGGTGATCAGCACATTGGGGAAGGTCAGCAGGCGCTGGAACACATCGTCGCCGACGATCTCGTTCGAGAGGTCCTCGAAGAACAGGTCGCCCTCCTGCTCATAGACGTCGAGCGCGACGCCGCCGATCCTGCGGGACTTGAGGCCCTCGATCAGCGCGGCCGTGTCGATCAGAGCGCCGCGGCTGGTGTTGACGATCAGCACGCCCGGCCGCGCGCGGGCGATCGCGTCGGCATCGATCAGGTGGCGCGTCGCGGGGGTGAGGGGGCAGTGGAGGGTGATGATCTCCGCCTCCGCCCCCAGCGTCGGCAAGTCGACGTAGCGGACGCCGGCGGCGACGAGGGCTTCGTCCTCCGCGATGTCGTACGCCAGCACCTCGCAGTCGAAGCCGAGCCGCAGCGTCCGCGCCACCAGCGCGCCGATCTTGCCGGTGCCGACCACGCCGACGGTGCGGCCGTGGAGGTTGCGGCCGATCAGCCCGTCGAGCGCGAAGTTGTTCTCGCGCACCCGCGCCCAGGCGCGGTGGATGCGGCGGTCAAGCGCGAGCAGCAGCCCAATGGTGAACTCGGCGACCGCGTGCGGCGAATAGGCGGGCACGCGCACCACCGCGATGCCCAGGCGCTCGGCCGCGGCGAGGTCGACGTTGTTGAACCCGGCGCAGCGCAGCGCGACCAGCCGCACGCCCTCAGCCGCGAGCCGCTCCAGCACCGCGGCATCGGCGCGGTCGTTGACGAAGACGCACACCGCCTCGCAGCCTGTCGCGAGCAGCACCGTCGAAGCGTCGAGGCGTGGCTCGAGATATATGAGGTCATGCCCGAACGCCGCATTGGCGGCATCGAGGAAGCGGCGGTCGTAGGGCTTGGTCCCGAACACCGCCACCCGCATCTCAGCGCTCCGTCGACATCGAATAGGGCCGGGCGGCGGGGGAGGTTGCCCAGCTCTTGTTGGGCGTCGCGCTCATCCGGAAGCGCAGCTCGCCGCCGGCCATGATCTCCTGGTGGCGGATATAGCCGCGCGCGAGCGGCTTGCCGTCGAGCAGCACCTCGCCGACGTAGCGGTTGGCGTCGCTGAGCCCGTCGGCGACGACGGTGAAGCGCTTGCCGTTCGGCAGGTTGAGCGTCGCACGGTCCACGAAGGGCCTTCCGATCACATATTCGAGGCTGCCCGGGGTCACGGGATAGAAGCCGAGCGCGGTGAACACCAGCCACGCCGACATCTGCCCGAGATCGTCGTTGCCGGAGAGGCCGTCAGGCGTCGGCTTGTACATCGCGTCGACGATCTGCTTGAGCCGCTCCTGCGTCCGCCACGGCGCTCCGGCATAGCTGTAGAGATAGGCGACGTGGTGACTGGGCTCGTTGCCGTGGATGTACTGGCCGATCAGGCCGGCGATATCCTCGGCATGGCTGTAGTCGATCTTCGAATTGTCGAAGTCGAACATGGCGTCGAGCTTGGCGACCGCGGCCTTGTCGCCGCCCATGATCTTGAACAGCGCCGCCTGGTCCTGCGGCACGAACCAGCTGTATTGCCAGGCATTGCCCTCGGTATAGTCGGAGCCGTAGTTGATTGCGGTCGGATCGAATGGCACGCGGAAGCTGCCGTCGGCCTTGCGGGCGCGCAGGAAGCCGGTCCTGGCATCGAAGCTGTTGCGCCAATAGCCGGCGCGCTTGCGGAACTCGGCGGCGACGTCCTGCTTGCCCAGCGCGGCGGCCATGCGGGCGATGGTCCAGTCGTCATAGGCGTATTCGACGGTCTTGGAGGCGGCTTCCGGCTCGCGGTCGATGGGGACGTAGCCGAGCTTCATATAGTCGCCGAGCCCGCCGTAGGGCGCATAGGTGGCGCTCGCGACCATCGCCTTCAGCGCCGCCTCGCCGTCGAAGCCTCGGATGCCCTTCAGCCAGGCGTCGGCGATCACCGGCACCGCGTGATAGCCGATCATCGTCCAAGTCTCGCGTCCCTGGAACTGCCAGACCGGCAGGATGCCGTCCGGGCTCACCCGCTGGCTGTCGATCAGCGAGCGGACGATCTCCGAATTGACCTTCTCGGGCTGCACCAGCGTCAGTAACGGATGCTCGGCGCGGAAGGTATCCCACAGAGAGAAGGTCGAGCGGAAGGTATAGCCCTCGGCCTTGTGCACGGCATTGTCCGGTCCGCGCCAGCGCCCGTCGGCATCGCCTGCGACCGAGGGGGCGAGCAGCGTGTGGTAGAAGGCGGTCATCACGCCGGTCTTCATCGGCGCCGCCGCCTCGATCTGGAGCGCGTCGAGCGCGTCCTTCCAGGCCGCGGCAGTCTTCGCGCGGACCGCGTCGAAATCGCCGGGCTCCGCGTCGAGGTTGGCGACCGCGCCCGCCTCGTCGACCGAGGAGATCGCGACCTTCACCTCCAGCGGCTTATCGAGCGGGCCGAGGTCGAGCCGACCCACCAGCGCGCGGCCAGTCCGTTCGGCGACCGTGTCGGTGCCGCGGCCCGGGCCCTGGAAGCCCTTGTAGGCGATATCCTTCTCGGTGTTGACGAAGGCATGATCCTTGAGCGGCGCCGACAGCCGCATCGCGAAGAACAGCTGCCGGTCGGGCGCCCAGCCGCGCGTCTGGCGCGTGCCGGTGATTGTGCCGTCGGGATGCAGCCGCAGCGACGACCACAGCACCTTGCCAGGGTAATTATAGAGCGAGGTCCTGAGATCGAGCACGAGATGCGCGGCTTTGCCGGCGGGAAAGGTGTAGCGATGCACGCCGACGCGGGTGCCGGCGGTCATCTCCGCCCGCACGTCGGGATCGGTCAGGGTCACGGCGTAATAGCCGGGCTCGGCGACCTCGTTCTGGTGGCTGAATCGCGAGCGGTAGCCTGAGCCCGGCTTGGCGGCGTCGCCCGGCTCCAGCGGCACGGCATCGCCGCTCACCGGCATCACCAGGAAGTCGCCGAGGTCCGAATGGCCCGCTCCGGAGAAATGAGTGTGGGAGAAGCCCTGGATCGTCGGATCGTCATAGCGATAGCCGGCGGCGTGGCCGTAGCATTCGCGGATTTGGCAGGTGGTGTCGGTGTCGGGGCTCAATTGCACCATACCGAACGGCGCGACCGCGCCGGGGAAGGTGTGGCCTTCACCGCCGGTGCCGATGAACGGATCGACATCCTGCGCGAAGCCGGGAGAGGCGAGGGTGAGGGCGAGCGCCGTGACGAGGCTGATGCTGCGGGCCATGTGCATGAGAGAGTTAGAGCATCGCCCGCCGCGCAGGGGAAGAGCGAATCCGTAAAACATCTTTCTTAATTCCGCCGGGCTGCTAGCTTCCCGCGCGCATAACCGGAGAGGACGAGAATGGCCCTGGCACCCGCGCCCGAGACGACGAGCAGCACCGATCCGTCCGCCGATATCGGCAGCGGCGGCTGGGTGAACGCGCCGGAGCTCCGGGGCTTCGTCCTCGCCCTGTTCTTCATCTTCGGCGGCATCACCAGCCTCAACGACGTGATCATCCCGAAGCTCAAGGACCTGTTCACGCTCAACTACACCCAGGCGATGCTGATCCAGTTCTGTTTCTTCACCGCCTATGCGGTGGTCGGCATCCCGGGCGCGATGTTCGTCAAGCGGATCGGCTACATGCGCGGCGCGGTGGCCGGGCTGCTGACGATGATGGCCGGGTGCCTGATGTTCATCCCGGCGTCGCGAACGGGCATCTACGGGCTGTTCCTGCTGGCGCTGTTCGTGCTCGCCACCGGCGTGGTGCTCGTCCAGATCGTGTCGAATCCGCTCATCAGCCTGCTCGGCCCGCCGCGGACCGCGCACAGCCGCCTCACCTTCGCGCAGGCGTTCAATTCGGTCGGCACCACCATCTTCCCGTTCGTCGGGTCGATCCTGATCCTGGCGCCGCTCGCCGCCAAGGCCGGCACCGAGGCCCAGCCCTTCTGGGACGTGACGCGGATCGTCGACCCAGAATGCCGGGGCGGGCAGCAGGGCACGATCGTGCCGACCGCCGCCTATCGCATCGCCGAGACGCAGGCGGTCGCGCATACCTATGTCGGCCTGGCGGTGGCGCTCGCGGTGATCGCGACGGTGGTGTGGGTCCTGCGCAACCGGTTGAAGGGCGAGCGGCACGAGGTCACCAGCCTGGCAGGCAGCTTCGCGCTGCTCAAGCGGCCGCGCTTCGCGTTCGGCGCGCTGTGCATCTTCCTCTATGTCGGCGCCGAGGTCGCGATCGGATCGACCCTGGTCAACTATCTGAAGTCGGACCACACGCTCTGCCTGACCGAGCAGTCGGCGGGCAAGCAGCTGCTGTTCTACTGGGGCGGCGCGATGGTCGGGCGGTTCATCGGCTCGGCGGTGCTGCGCGTCGTCAGCCCGGGCAAGGTGCTGGCCGGCGTGGCGGTGGGCGCGATCGCGCTGGTCCTGACCTCGATCACGACGACCGGTGCGGTCTCGGCCGATACGCTGCTAGCCGTTGGGCTGATGAACTCGATCATGTTCCCGACGATCTTCACCCTGGCCAGCGAGAAGCTGGGCAGCCGTGCGGCCGATGGCTCCGGCATCATCAACGTCGCGATCTTCGGCGGGGCGGTCATTCCGCTGATGACCGGGGGGCTCGCAGATGCGACCAGCCTGCCGTTCGCGATGCTGCTGCCGATGGCCTGTTATGCGGTCATCGCCATCTACGGCATCTACGCGCGCAAGCCGGCGACCGAGGCGGCAGTCTGAGCTAAAATTTGACCGATCTGGCCTTAAGCAGCCGTTCCCCGGCGAAGGCCGGGGCCCAGTTGCGGGCGGTTCGAGACTGGGCCCCGGCCTTCGCCGGGGAACAGATTCAAACTAGCCGAATCCGACTCTAACCCGCCGCGAGCCAGCCGCCGGTGAAGCCGGCGCGCTCCAGCCCGCGGCGGATCGCCGGCACCTGGCGCATCGTGCGCCAGACGAAATCGTCGCGGTGATTGGCGATCATGCCGACGATCGGCCCCTGGTCGATGCCGAGATAATTGTCCGAGACCCAGCCGACTGCCGGATCGACCTTGCCGAAGGTGAGGTCGACATCGGCCCAGCGGAAACTGGGGTTGAAGGCGTCGTAGAAGCCGTAATGGCCATAGAGCCGGCCGCCGCCCCATTCGCGCATCGCCAGCGTCGCCGGCACCACGATCTCCGGCGCGAAGGGGAGGGAGCCGATCGCCGCGGTCGGCGCGATCGTGCCGTCGTCGCGACCGTCGGGGAAGTCGATCGGGCCGCGCGCGGAATAGCTGAGGAACTGCCGCTCCTCGCCCTTGAACTCGCGCTTGACGTGGGCGGGCCCGACGCAGGCGGTGAGGCCCCAGATCGTCTCCGAATAGCCGTCCCACTTCATCGGATTGGCGATCGCATAGCTGCGCTGCGCGACGGTCGCGCGGCGGCTGTTCTCGAAATAATCGAAGCCGGCCTCGCGCATCACCTTGTCCTGGATGCCGCGGAAATCGACCCAGAGGTGGCTGTACTGATGGCCGAACTGGGGCGCGAAGGCGAGGTGGCGGGTCGGGCCGTCGCCGCGCCAATATTTGTCATAGGGTGCGCACCAGGCATCCCACGCCTCGGGGCCGACCGGGTGCGTGGGCGACCCGAGCGCCAGCACGTAGATCAGCATGCCCTCGATATAGCCGTCCCAGTTCTTCGTGATGAAGCCGCTCTCCGGATGCCAGCCCATCGAGATCACCGGCTGGCCGCGCTGGAACCATGGCCAGTCGGCGCGCTCGTAGATCGCCTGCGCGAGGCGGCGGATCTCCGCTTCCTCGGGATGATCGCCGTCGAACCACTGGCCGGCGAACAGGATGCCGCCGAACAGCAATGTCGTGTCGACGCTGGATAGCTCGGCCCGGCCGAAGCGGAGGCCGGTTTCCATGTCGAGGAAATGGTAGAAGAAGCCCTTGTAGCCGCTGATACCCTTCTCGGCCTCACCTTGGGGCGCGTCGTGGAAGAAGCGGAGCGTCGTCAACGTCCGCTCGCGCGCGTGCCGCCTGCTGATCCAGCCGCGTGCGACACCCACCGGATAGGCGGTGAGGGCGAAGCCTACCGCGGCGATGCTGCAGAAGGTCGGGTTCGGCCAATTGTCCGGGACCAGGCCGTTCGCGGGATTGGCGGTATCCCAGAACCAGCGGAAGGTGCGCTCCTCAAGATCGTCGAAGACGGGGGGCAGCGAAGCGGAGGGTCGTCCACCGGTACCGAGCCGATCGACCGCGCAGCCGCCGAGTGCGAGCGCACCTGCCGCCACCGGAGCCTGAGCCAGGAGCGCGCGACGGGTAATCATGAGTGGGCGAACTTTCCGAAAAATGGGGCCGCGTTGAATGGCGGCTACAGAGGGAGACCTAAAATCGCTGCTGGGTTGGGGTGGGAACGGTCGTCCCGCGCACCACCAGTTCGGGCGCGTGCAGCTCGACCTCGTCGACATCGCGCCCCTCCAGCAGCGCGTCGAGGCACTGGATCGCGCGCGCGCCGATCTCCGCGATCCGCACGCGCACCGTGGTAAGCGACAGGTAGCGCGCCACCGGCACGTCGTCGAAGCCGGCGACCGCGATCCGCTCCGGTACCGCCACGCCCGCTGCGCGCAGCGCCTGGAGGCAGCCGATCGCCATCATGTCGTTGGCGGCGAACACCGCGTCGACCGGCTCGCTGCCGGCGAGGATCGCGCGTGCGGCGGCTTCGCCGGCCTCTTCCGAGAAGTCGCCGGAGATCACGCGCGCCGTGACGCCGGCCGCATGGCTGCGCATCGCCTCCAGGAATCCGGCCGAGCGCTCCTGCGCGTCGACGTTGCTGTCGGGGCCGCCGATATGGACGATATGGCGCCGGCCTTGGGCGAGGAGGTGCTCGACCACCGCTGCGGCGCCGGCACGGTTGTCGATCCTGAGCAGGGGACGGCCGGCGCTGGCGGCGCGGCTGTTGACCAGCACCGCCGGCAGCGTCGCGGGCAGCGCCTCGACCAGCGCGGCCGAGTTCGCCTGTGGCGCCATCAGCACCAGCCCGTCGACGCGCCCGCGCATCGCCTTCAGCGCCTGCACCGCCTGATGGATATCGGCGTGCATGTTCGAGAGCAGCAGCTGCAGGCCGAGGCCCTTGGCCTCGCCGTCCATGCCGCGCAGGATCTCCGAGAAGAACTCGCCGTGGAGGTCGGGCAGCACCACGCCGATCGCATGGGTGCGCGCCATGCTGAGGCTGCGCGCGCCGGCGTGGGGGACATAGCCCAGCGCCTCCGCCGCCGCGATCACCCGGGCGCGCGTTTCGGAGCGGACGCTCTTATGGCCGTTGAGGGCGCGGCTGACCGATGCCACCGATAGTTCGGCACGCCGTGCCACATCGCGGATTGTCGCTTCGCCCATCGCCCCAGGTCTCCTGCGGCCCGCGCATGTCCCCCTGCGCTGAACCGATGACCCGTTGTAACCGGTTACACGTTCCCGGCAAGAGCAATTTGGAGGTTTGCGCATTCCACCGTAACGGGCAAGGCCTCAAGGGGAGGAATGATATGCGGTCGATCGTCGGGGTTTCCTTGCTGCTGGTGGCGGCGCCGGCCCTTGCGCAGGAAGCGCCCGACATCGTCGTCACTGGCCAGGGATTGGAGGAACAGCCCGGCGAGCGTGGTTACGACACCGTCACCATCGACCGGGCGGAGATCGAGGCGTCGGCGAGCAGCCGGCTGGAGGATGTGTTGCGTGACGTCGCCGGGCTGCAACAATTCCGCCGGTCGGATTCGCGTAGTGCAAATCCGACGAGCCAGGGCATCACGTTGCGCGGCATCGGCGGTAATGCCTCGAGCCGCGCACTGCTGATCCTCGACGGGGTGCCGCAATCGGATCCGTTCGGCGGATGGGTGGCGTTTCCCGCCTATGCGCTCGACCGGCTGGGGGCGATCCGCGTGACGCGCGGCGGGGGCAGCGGCTATGTCGGGGCAGGGGCGCTTGCCGGAACGGTCGAGCTGGAGAGCGCGCGGCCGGATCAGCTCGATCCGCTGACGGCGCGCCTAGCCTATGGCAGCCGGGATTCGGTCGAAGCGGGCGGATCGGCGGCCCTAGTGCGCGGCAATGGCTTCGCGACCTTCTCGGGTGCCTATGCGCGTGGCGATGGGTTCATTCCGGTGGTGGCGGGGGATCGCGGGCCGGCGGATCGCCCGGCGCCCTATGAATCCGCCAGCGGCGCCGTGCGCGGCGTGATCTCGCTCGGCGGCGATACGGAGCTTCAGGCCAATCTCTCCGCCTTCACCGATCGGCGTGATCGGGGCGGGAACTTCACCGCCAATTCGAGCGAAGGCGCGGACGCGAGCATGCGGATCGTGTCGCGCGGGCGCTGGGGCTGGTCGGCGCTGGCCTATCTGCAGACGCGCGGCTTCTCGAGCCAGTTCTCGAGCATCGCCGACGGACGTACCGGCACGACGATGACGCTCAACCAGTTCAACGTGCCGGCGACCGGCCTCGGCGGACGGATCGAGGTGCAGCCGCCGCTGGGGAGCGGCATCGACCTGCGGCTCGGTGCTGACGTGCGCGCCGTATCGGGACGCACGCAGGAGCTCTACACCTTCGTCGCCGGCCTGCCGACGCGCCGCCGCGATGCCGGGGGCGAGAACCGGACGATGGGCCTGTTCGCCGACGGTAGCGTCGCGCTTGGAGACGTGACGCTGAGCCTCGGCGGGCGGATCGACTGGTGGCGGATCACGGACGGCAGGCTGACGGAATATCCACTCGCCGGCGGGGCGGCGCTGACGGACAATCGCTTCTCCGATCGTGACGGCACCGAGGCCACCGGCCGGGCCGCGATCGCCTGGAAGCCCGTGTCCGCGCTCACGCTGCGCGCCGCTGCCTATCGCGGCTGGCGGTTGCCGACGCTCAACGAGCTCTATCGGCCGTTCCGCGTCGGAGCGGACGCCACCGCCGCCAATGCCGCGCTCGATCCCGAGAAGCTGACGGGATTCGAGGGGGGAATCGACGTCACCCCGCTGCCCGGCGTGCGGCTGTCGCTGACGGCCTTCGACAATCGCCTCGACGATGCGATCGCCAATGTCACCGTCGCGAAGGGGCCGGGGACCTTTCCCGGCGTCGGCTTCGTCTCGGCGGCGGGCTTCTACCTCGTCCGGCAGAACCTCGACCGCGTGCGTTCGCGGGGGATCGAGGCGGATGCGAACGCCAGCTTCGGCGCGTTCAGTGCCCGCGTCTCCTGGTCGCACGTCGACCCGCGTGTCGAGGCGAGCGGCACCGCCGCGCCACTCGACGGGCTCCGGCCGGCGCAGACGCCGCGGGATACCGGCAGCCTGAGTCTCGCATGGACCCGTTCGTCGGGATTGTCGGTCGCGCTCACCGGCCGCTACGTCGCCGCGCAGTTCGAGGACGACCAGAACCGCGAGCTGCTCGACGACGCTGCCACCCTCGACGCGCGGGTGGCGGTGCCGGTCGGGCGCAGCCTGCTGATCGAGGCGCGCGGCGAGAACATCACCGATACGCGGATCGAAGCCGGGATCGGCAGCGACGGCTCGATCGAGCGCGCCGCCCCGCGGACCCTGTGGATCGGCACCCGCTTCCGCCTCCGGTAGACATCGCGGGAATGTCGCGGCTCGTCGCATCGACTGGGCGCTTCGCCTTGACGGCTTGACGTCGCCGCTTTCAACGTCCGGCTGTTCGCGCTTGCAGCAATATGAGCCGCTGCCCGCAAGCGATCGTGTCGAGTGAAAAGGAGCGTCGGGATGCAGATCCTTCCTGCGGAAGCCCCGCATCTCGGCCCCGATCGCATCCGCAGCGGCTCCGGCTTCATCCCCGGCCTCGACGGGCTGCGCGCGCTCAGCATCGCGATCGTCATCGTCGGCCATTTCTTCATGGGGGAGATGGGCGGCTTCTCCTCGCTCGGCGTCTATATCTTCTTCGTCATCAGCGGGTTCCTGATCACGCGGCTGTTCTTTGCCGAAGCCAAGCGCGACGGCGAGGTGGCGATCGGCTATTTCTACTTCCGCCGCCTGCTGCGGCTCTATCCGGTGCTGATCGCCTATATGGCCGTGATCATGGCGCTGGCCTGGGCGCGCGGCATCGCGTTCCCGGTGATCGAGCCGGCGTCGGTGTTCCTCTACTTCGTCAACTATCTCTGCTCCTGGCAGGAGTGGACGGGCACGCCGCGCATCCTGCCGATCGGCACTTTGTGGTCGCTGGCGGTCGAGGAGCATTTCTACTTCATCATGCCGTTCGTGATCCTGATGGTGGCGGCGCGCGTGCGGCCGATGCTGATGTTCGCGGCGGCGATGTGCATCGTGCCGTTCCTGCTGCGGTTCCTTTATCTCGGCCTGCATCCCGAGTTCCTCGACACGGACATCATCTACCGCCTGTCGGAGACGCGGTTCGATTCGATCGCCTGGGGCGTGCTGCTCGCGGTGATTTGCGAGACGGCGCAGGCGCAGCGGCTGATCGCGATCCTCAGCAGCAACCGCGCGCTGATCGCCGGGGGCGTGATCCTGCTGCTGAGCTACGTGTTCCGCGATCCCTATTTCAAGGACACGATCCGTTACACGATGCGCGGGATCGCCTGCCTGCTGCTCGTCGCGAACGTCGTGTTCGGGCAGCGTGCGGCGCCGCTCCAGACCGTGTTCAACCTCGCGCCGGTCGCATGGGTCGGCCGGATCAGCTACTCGCTCTACATCTGGCACGGTGCGGCGGCGTGGTTCGTCGATCCGGCGAAGAAATACCACGATCCGGTGCACGGGCTGATGTACGTCGCGATCACCTTCGTCTGCGCGGTGCTTTCCTATTATGTCGTCGAGCAGCCGTTCCTGAAGCTCAAAAGCCTATGGAAAGCGAAGCCGCGGCGCGAGGCGGAGCCGGTTCAGGCGCCGGCCTCGACGGTGCCTGTCGCCGCAGCCGCCATCGACTGAAGCAGCGACCGGCAGGGCGTTGGGGCAGGCGCCGGAAACCCGCGGAAAACCGTCGAAGGTCACGAAAGTCACGGGTAGAACGGCCCCTGATCCGGATGGCGTCTCCGGTATCAGGACACCCGAAAATGTTGACTAAATTGACTCGAGGCGTGTGTGCGCGAACCGGTCCGCTCTGAACGCTACATGGATGCGACAGATAGGCGACGTGGACGCAACGACGACGCGACACCAGCGCGACGGTGACGCGACACTCACGCAACGACAACGTAACACCCGCGTGACGGCGACGCGACATTGGCGCGGCGGTGACGCGGCATGGATAAGATCGACGGGATCAAAGAGCGGCCCGACGCTTGCGCGGCTCGGACCGGGCGAGCCAAGCAGGCGAAATCCTACATTGCAAGCGGCGGTGACGGGCTGGTGGCTACCCGCCGGCGCGGAATGGGGCCGATCGACATCCAGCGAATTAGCCCCTCCCCTTCAGGGGAGGGGTTGGGGGTGGGGCAGTGCCGCAAGCTATTCGCCGGTGGATAGGCCCCACCCCAACCCCTCCCCTGAAGGGGAGGGGCTTAAAGGGGCTCACGTGAACACCCTTGAATGTCAGCCCGTCTTGCTGAACGTCGGCACAGCCCAGAGCGTCAACGCTCGTAGGCCTTGGGCAGGCTGCCCTCGGTCGGCGTCAGATAGCGGTTTCTGAGCTTGCGCTGGCGGGAATCCAGCGGTTGCTGCTGGCCGTCGATCCACACCGCCACGGGCATCGAGGAGAGCTCCAGCGGATCGCCGTCCCACAGCACCACGTCGGCACGCCGGCCGGGCCGGAGCGAGCCGATCTCGCCGTCCAGCCCCAGCGCGGCCGCCGGCCTTGAGGTGATGGTGGCGAACGCCTTGCCCCAGTCGAGGCCGGTCGCGCCCGGCACCTTGGTGATCGCGACGAGGTTGCCGGCGAACTGCTTGAGGGTGTGTTCGCCCCCATTGCCCTGCGACTGGATGGCGACCGTCACGCCGGCCTGGGTGAGGCGGCCGACGTTGCTTTCGGTCGCTGCCAGCGATTCGAACGACGCGGGCAGGTCGGCGAGCGCCGAGGCGATCACCGGCACCCTGGCCGCCGCGATCTCGCGTGCGACCATCCAGCCCTCCGCCGCGCCGACCAGCACCAGGCGGAGCTTGGGATAACGTTTCGGCAGCGCGAGCACGGTGCGGATGTCGCTCGCGCGCTCGACATGGACGAGCAGCGGCATGGCGCCGTCGAGCACCTGCAGCAGCGCCTGCGCGTCGGCGCGGGTGAGCAGCGCGTCACGGCTGCGGCCGTCGAAACCCGCCGGATTGCGGCGATAGTCCTCGGCCTGCTCGAGCGCATCGTGGAGGCCGACATAGGCCGCCGGCCGGCTGCCGCCCGCCTGCGCCGCGCCGCCTTCGCCGAGCTCGACATATTGGAAGGCGCGCGCCTTGGTCAGCGGATCGGGGTCGGCGCCGAGATCGATCACCGCGCCCTGGCCCGCGAAGATCGAGCCGCCCGCATCGGGCGCGACGATCGCGCGGGTGACGCCGCCGGCGCGCTCGTTGCCGACCATCGCCGCATTGGGATTGATCGCCACCGACACGTCGATCGCCGCCTTGAACGGCGAGCCGCGCGAGGCGCTGTCGTTGCTCTCGCCGATCCCGCCCGCGTCGAGCAGGCCGAGGCCGCTGAGCCCCGCGACCATGCCGGCGGCGATCCACTTGCCTTTGGCGTCGACCACCGTCGCCCCGGCCGGCACCGCCACGCCTGCGCCGGCGGCGACGATGCGCCCGTCGCGGATCACGACCGTGCCGTTCTCGACCGGCGCCGACCCGTCGCCGATCGCGACGGTGCCGCCGGTGATCGCGATCGTCTGCGCTGCGGCAGGGCTGGCGAATAGGGCGGCCGCGGAAAGGAGGAGGAAGCGCTTCATTTCACGTCTCCCTCGCCTGGCTGACCCAGCTCGAAATCGCTCACCGGCCTCAGCTTCGGATTGTCGGCGTCGTAGAGCAGCGCGCCGTCGACCCACACCTTCTCGGGCCTTGTGTAGACGCTGAGCGGATTGCCGTTCCACAGCACCACATCGGCCATCTTGCCGGGCTTGAGGCTGCCGGTCCTGTCGGCGATGCCGAGCGCCTTGGCCGGGTTGATCGCCAGCCATGTCCAGGCGACCTCGTCCGGAACCTGGATGCCGGCATGGCGGCCGGCGGCGAGCGCCTTGGCGACCTCCTGATTGAGCCGCTGGATGCCGTTCTCGTCGTCCGAGTGGATCATGGCGCAGGCGCCGGCGTTCTGCAGGATCGCGAGATTCTCCGGAATCCCGTCGTAGCTCTCCATCTTGAAGCCGTACCAGTCGGCCCACACCGCGGCGCAGGTGTTGTTGGCCTTGAGCAGGTCGGCGATCTTGTACGCCTCGACCGCGTGGTGGAAGGCGGCGACGTGGTAGCCGAACTCCTTGGCCATATCCATGACGACGGCCATCTCGTCGGCGCGGTAGCAGTGGTTCTGCACCAGGATCTCGCCCGAGAGCACGCCGCGCAGCGTGTCCAGCGCGATGTCGCGCGTGGGCGGATCGCCGCCGTCCTTCTCGTACTTGTCCCACTTGCGCTTGTATTCGGCCGCGCGCGCCCAGGTGGCGCGGTCGACTGCGATGTTGCCCATGCGGGTCGAGGGCTGGCGCTGCTTGCCGCCGTAGACGCGCTTGGGGTTGTCGCCGCAGGCCATCTTGAGGCCATAGGGCGCGCCGGGGAACTTCATCGCCTGCATGGTGCGGGCGTAGACGTTCTTCACCACCACCGAGCGGCCGCCGAACAGATTGGCCGAGCCGGGCAGGATCTGGAGCGTGGTGACGCCGCCGTTGGCGAGCGCGCGGCCGAAGCCGGGGTCCTGCGGCCATACGCTGTGCTCGGCCCAGACGTCGGCGGTGACGGGCGAGGTCGCCTCATTGCCGTCGGACAGCGCCGCAATGCCGGGGCTGGGGTAGTCGCCGAGGTGGCTGTGGATGTCGATGATGCCGGGGGTCACCCATTTGCCGGTGCCGTCGATCACGGCCGCGCCGGCGGGCGCGTCGACGCTCTGGCCGACCGCAACGATCTTGCCGTCGGCGAACAGCACCGCGCCGTTGTCGATCCGGCCGCCTTCGCCGTCGTAGATGGTGACGCCGCGCACCACCGTCGGCACGCCGGGATAGGGGCGGTAGGTGGACGGGTAGGGATCGTGCGAATAGCCCTTGCCCGCGCCCGGCGCCGGCGCCTTGCTTGACGCGGTCCTGGCGGGTGGCGGCTCGTTTCCGCAGGCCGCGAGCGACAGCACGGCCGCTCCCCAGATGCCCGCCCGGATCAGGCGGGCGCTCTTTCTCCACATAGGTCGCTAACCCCCGTTGATCCGGCAAGCCTAGGGGACGAATGCTGCGGTGCGCAAGGGGTGGTCAGGCGGGAAGATTGCGTCTGAGCTCTTCGAGCCACACCGTTGCCGTTCCATCCGAAGGGGCGCGCCAGTCGCCGCGCGGGGACAGCGCGCCGCCGCCTGAGACCTTGGGCCCATTGGGCAGCGCCGAGCGCTTGAACTGGGTGGTCGCGAAGAAGCGGCGCAGGAACGCCTCCAGCCACTTCGCGATGGCGGCGAGATCGTACTGGTGCTTGCCCTCATCGGGGAAGCCCTGCGGCCAGCGGCCTGCGCTCGCGTCCTTCCACGCGTGCCAGGCGAGGAAGGCGACCTTCGACGGCGGCAGGCCGTAGCGGACGATATAGTGCAGGAAGAAGTCGTGCAGCTCGTAGGGGCCGACCACGCTTTCGGTGCTCTGGATGGCGCCGTTCTCGTCGGCCGGCACCAGCTCCGGCGAGATTTCGGTGCCTAGGACCGCCTCGAGAACCTGGTTGGTCATGTCGTCGAACTGGCCCGACTGGACGGCCCAGCGGATGAGATATTGGATCAGCGTCTTCGGCACCGCGCCGTTGACGCCGTAATGGCTCATATGGTCGCCGACGCCATAGGTGCACCAGCCGAGCGCGAGCTCGGACAGGTCGCCGGTGCCGAGCACGAAGCCCTGCCGCTGGTTGGCGAGGCGGAACAGATAGTCGGTCCGGAGGCCCGCCTGCACATTCTCGAAGGTGACGTCGTAGACCGGCTCGCCCTTGGCGAAGGGGTGGCCCATGTCGGCCAGCATCTGCCGCGCGGCGGGGCGGATGTCGATCTCTTCGCCGGTGACGCCGAGCGCGCGCATCAGCGCCCAGGCGTTGCCCTTGGTCGCCTCGCCGGTGGCGAAGCCGGGCAGGGTGAAGCCGAGGATGTCCGAGCGCGGCTTGCCCATGCGGTCAAACGCCTTGGCGGCGACGATCAGCGCGTGGGTGGAATCGAGCCCGCCCGACACGCCGATGACCAGATGCTTCGAGCCGGTGGTGGCGAGGCGCTTGCGCAGGCCCTCGACCTGGATGTTGAACGCCTCGTAGCAGTCCTCGTCGAGTTTGGACGGCGTGTTGGGAACGAAGGGGAAGCGCCTGAGACTGCGGACCAATCCGCGGTCGGCGAAGTCGGGTTTATGCGCGAAACCGATGCGGCGGAAGCGGGTCTCCGGGTGGCCGCGCGCGGCGGCGGTATCGTTGAAGGTTCCGGTCCGCATCCGCTCGAGCCTCAAGCGCTGCACGTCGACGTCCGCCATCACGATCTCGCTGGCGAGGTCGAAGCGCTCGCCCTCGGCCAGCATCTCGCCGAGCTCGACGATCAGTCCCTGGCCGTCCCAGGCGAGATCGGTCGTGCTCTCGCCCGGCCCGCTCGCCGAGAAGACATAGGCGGCGGCGAGCCGCACCGACTGCGACGCGCACAGCAGCGCCCGCTCGCGCGCCTTGCCGATGATGATGTTGGAGGCGGACAGGTTGGCGAGGATCGTCGCGCCCGCCAGCGCGCCGTCGATCGAGGGCGGGGCGGGGGCCCAATAGTCCTCACAGATCTCGGCATGGACGATGAAGTCGGGCACGTCCTCGGCGGCGAAGACCAGGTCGGTGCCGAACGGCACGGTCTGGCCGGCGAGCTCGATCGCGAGGCCGGTGAGGCCGATGCCCGGCGCGAACCAGCGCTTCTCGTAATATTCGCGGTAGTTGGGCAGATAGCTCTTGGGCACCACGCCGAGGATGCGTCCGCGGTGGATCGCCACCGCGCAATTGTAGAGCCGCCCGTTGCGCCGGATCGCCGCGCCGACCAGCAGCAGCGGCCGCATTCCTTCGCTCGCCGCCGCGACGTCCGCGATCGCCTGTTCGGTCGCCGCGGCCAGCGCGTCCTGCAGGTGAAGATCGTCGATCGCGTAGGAGGAGAGGTTGAGCTCCGGGAACACTAGCAGGTCGGCGCCGGCCTTATGCCCCTGACGCAGCAGCGCGACGGTGGCTTCGGCATTGGCCGCGGGATCGCCGACGGTGCCGAGCGGCGTGCAGGCGCCGACGCGGACCATGCCCTGGGCATCGAGCGAGTAGAAGGGGTGGGTCACAGCATCGCCTCGATCATCTCCAGCGCGACACGCATACACGCGATGCGGACGCCGCCGCGTCCGATATCGCCGAAATGCTCCTCACGATGCGCAGTCTCGCGTCCCTGGCGCGCGCAGGCGAAGTGGACGAGGCCGGGCTCGTCACCGGGATCGCCGGGGCCGGCGAAGCCGGTGATCGACAGCGCGATATCGGCATGGCTCGCCTGGAGCGCGCCCTCGGCCATCGCCACCGCCACCTCCTCGCTTACCGCGCCGCATTGCTCGACCGTGTCACGCGCGATGTGGAGCAGCTCGCACTTGGCGTCGACCGAATAGACCACGAAGCCGCGCTCGAACGCGCTGCTCACGCCTTCGACATCGGTCAGCAGCGAGGCGAGCATCCCGCCGGTGCAGCTCTCGGCGGCGGTCAGGCTCAACTCCGCGTCGCACGCCTTCTTCAGCACCCGCCGCGCGGCGGCGTCGATGTCGTCCGGCAGGACAGGCGAAAGCGTTTCGGCAGCCATGCCACCGACTTAGGGGTGTCCGCTGTGGCGGGCAATGATCCCGGGAGGGGAAACGGCGGTCAAATCTTGGCCGCGTAGATCATCCGGCCTTCGCCCAGGCGGTCGAACACCATCGCCAGCTCGGCCTCGCCGACCGCGAAGCAGCCCTGGCTGCGGCCGAGCTTGCCGTGCGTCGAGAGCATGTCGCGATTGGCATACCAGGCGCCATGGACCACAATCGCGCGGTCCAGCGCGTTCGAGTTGGTCGGATCGAGCCCGATCAGCCGCTGCGAGCGCCCGTGGACGCCGACATAATAGTCGGAGGTGAGGAACGCGCCCTCGCACGACGCCTCAGAGTCCGGCTCGTTCGAGAAGCGTTGCAGCCAGCCGGTATGCGCCGGGTCCGATCCGATGCCGTGCGCGACGAGATAGGAGGCGGTGCCGCCGGTCCCGAGATTGACGATGTGGAAGCGCGACAGGTGCGACGGCGCCGAGAAATCGGCGATCGCGATGCGGTCGCGCTTCTTGATCGTGTCGCCGTGACGGTCGAGTGCGGCCAGCGCGCGGTCGACCAGCTCCTTGCGGATGCCGAGCGGCCGGCGCGGTTCCGCAGCCGCCGGAGCGGGGGGCGGAACATAGGGCGGGGGAGGCGGGGGCGCCGCCGATGGTGCGCTGGCGACCTCGATCGCCTGCTGCGCACAGCCGGGCACCGCGAGCGCGGCGCCGGTCACCAACACTGATTTTACGAACGCGCGCCGCGACGGCGTGCGCTCAAACACGTCATTCATTCGCGTCCTCAGCTATGCCCCTCTTAGCAGATATAGGGCCGGAAACGCTAGTTTCCAGTAAACGGGCGCCGCGCTCCCGCCGCCCGGCCGGCTCGTTCCGGCGCAGCCGATCCGCAGTGCTGCTCCAATTCGGGACGTGCGCCTCTCGCATCCGCAGTCACTGTCCGATATTAGATCAGGGCAGATCGGCATGTCGGGAGTCGCGCATGAATCCAAGGGGTTGGGGGAAAGCGGCTGTTGCAGCGCTGGGGCTGATGCTCGCTGCGGCCGCACCGGCTGCGTTCGCGCGCGAGGATGCCGTTTCGCTGGAACAGGCGGCGCTGGCGCTGAAGCCCGGCCAGTATCTCTGGCGCGATCCCGGTCCGGACGCGGGCGAGGTCTCGGTGGTGGTGAGCCTGCCGCTCCAGGCCGTCTACGTCTTTCGGGGAGAGGTGCTGATCGGCGTCGCCAGCGCGTCGACCGGCACCGCCGGCCATCGCACGCCGGCCGGTGCGTTCACCATCCTGCAGAAGCGGGTGTTCCACCGCTCCAACCTCTATTCGAACGCGCCGATGCCGTTCATGCAGCGGCTGACCTGGGGCGGCATCGCGCTTCATGCCGGGCATAATCCCGGCTATCCCGCGAGCCACGGCTGCATCCGCCTGCCGCGGGCCTTCGCCCAGCTGCTCTTCGATGCGACCAGGATCGGCGGGGCGGTGGCGATCGTGAACGGCGAATGGTCGGTGCCGAGCCGGGATCGCGAGATTCCGGTGATCATAGCGCGGATCGACGAGCTCCAGTCCTCACCGGACTATGTGGCGGTCACCTTCACGCCGCGCGCGGCGCCGCCGCCGCAACAGCTCGCGTCGCTCGAGCGGGCGCCGGCGTCCCGCCAGGGCCTGCGCGTGCGCGGCGACGAATGGCTGGTGCCGGAGGCGCGGCTGATCTTTCCGGAGATGCGTCGCGCCCGGTGACAGGGCGGTTTTGCGGGAGTAAGGGCGCCGCGTGCACGCGCTTCGCCTTCATCTCCTTCGTCATCGCCAGCTCGCGCTGTGGCTGGTCGGCGCGGCGTTGCTGATGAAGCTGCTGGTGCCCGCCGGCTTCATGCCCGGCCTAGTGAACGGCTCGATCGTGGTCCAGCTCTGCAACGGCCAGGGCGGCGCGCAGACGATCCTGATGGAGATCCCCGGCAAGCCCGGCAATCATGATTCGGGCGATCCCAAGAAGGCGGAGATGCCGTGCGCCTTCTCCGGCCTGTCGGCGCCGGCGCTGGGGCCGACCGATCCGATCCTGCTGGCGATCGCGGTCGCCTGGATCATCGCGACCGCCTTCCGCATTCCCGCGCCGCCCGTCCTCCGGCGCGGCATCCATCTGCGGCCGCCGTCGCAAGGCCCGCCCGTCATCGCCTGATCCATATCGACTGAGATCGCAGCGTCCGCGCGCCGCATGACGGCGCGCAGCCGCGATCCTCGCAATAGTCGTCGCGGCTCGCCGAGCGAAGGCCGCGCGGAACAGGGATTTTTCGATGTCCAGATCCATGCTTTCGGCCGGCGCCATCGTCGCCGTCCTCACGACCTGCTCTCCGGCCCTTGCCGAGGACGAGGAGCAAAAAGACACGATCGTCGTCACCGGCCAGCGCGAGCGGCTCGACCTCGATGCCCGGAACGATACCGCGAGCCGCCTCGGCCTGTCGGCCCGCGAGACTCCGGCGACGGTGCAGACCATCACCCAGGCCGACCTGCAGGTGCAGGGCCTCAGGACGTCGCGCGAGGCGTTCAACAGCGTCGTCGGCGCCATTTCCGGCAACGTCCCGGGCAATCCGGCGGTGGTATCGTTGCGCGGCTTTTCGGGCGGCGCGGTGTCGATCCTCCAGGACGGCGTGCGGGTGTCGACCTCGACCATGGTCACGCGCGACACCAACAGCTGGCATTTCGACCGGATCGAGGTGATCAAGGGGCCGGCCTCGGTCCTTTACGGCGAGGGCGCGCTGGCCGGCGTCATCAACAAGGTGACGCGCAAGCCGACCTTCGACGGCGACCATCTCGACGGGCTGCTGAGTTTCGGCAGCTTCGATACGATGACGGCGGCCGGGGGCGTCAACCTGCAGCTCTCCGACAGCGCCGCAATCCGGGCAGATGCCAGCTACATGCGCTCCGACAGCCTCTACGACGTCGAGGACAACGATACCCGGTCGGCGGGGCTGACGGGCAGCATCCTGCTGAGACCCTCGGCGGACCTGTCGATGCTGTTCGCGGTCGAGCATTACGACGACCGCTACGACAGCAGCTACCAGGGCGTGCCGCTGGTGTCGGCGGCGGTCGCGCGCGATCCGAGCGACGCGCTGCGCAGCGCGTCCGGCCTCGTCATCGACAAGGCGCTCCGGCACCGGAACTACAACCCGCGCGGAGCCTATTCGGGCGCGGACGAGACCACCCTGCGCTCGCGGATCGACTATGCGGCGGGCGGCGGCTGGTCGATCGCCAACGACTTCACCTGGTACACGGCCAAGCGCGATTTCGTGCTGAGCGGGGACCAGAATTTCACCGCGCCGAGCGCCGCTTTCCCGAACGGCAGCTTCGCCCGTTCGGTCCAGCGCATCTATCACGACCACAAATTCTGGAACGAGCGGCTGGCGGTGGCCAACGACGGCACGATCGCCGGGCACCGCAATCGTTTCACGCTGGGTGCCGAATATAACGAGACCGATTTCATCGATCCGCGCCAGCAGAGCCCGGTGTTCACCCGCCTGGGCGATCCCGTCGTGCCGGTCGATCCCTGGAGTCCGGCGGTGGGCGTCTTCCCCACCGGCAACATCTACACCGTGACCAACGTCATATTCGATTCCCGCCTCAAGACGGCTTCGGTTTTCGCGGAGGATGCCTTCAACGTCACGCCCGCCTGGCTGATCGTAGCCGGGGCGCGCTACGATCATATCGATCTCACCCGCATCAGCACCGATCTCAACGCGGGCGGGAAGGCGAGCCGGGCGAATCCGACCTACGATCCCTTCTCGTGGCGGATCGGCACCACCTATGACGTCGCGCCGGGGCTGACGCTCTATGCCCAATATACGACGGCGGTGACCCCGGTCGGCTCGACGCTCACGCTGTCGATCGCCAACACGAGCTATCGGCTAACGAAGGGGCGGTCGGTCGAGGCGGGTTTCAAGGCGTCGGCTTTCGGCAAGCGCCTGACGCTGACCGGCGCCGCCTATCGGATCGAGCAGGAGAATATCCTCACGCGCGATCCGACCAATCCCGCACAGGTCGTCCAGGGCGGCGAGCAATCGTCGCAGGGTGTGGAGCTCAGCCTCGACGCCGCCGTCACCGAACGGCTCGCGCTGTCGGGCGGCGTCTCCTACACCGACGCGCAATATGACGAGCTGATCGAGGCCGGCGGCATCGACCGGTCGGGCAACCGGCCGATCAACGTGCCGTCGACCACCGTCAACGGCTCGGTGCTCTATTCGCTGAAGACGCTGCCGGTAACGCTGGGGGCGTTCGTGCGCCATGCTTCGGGCTTCTACACCGACACGGCAAACAGCATCTTCGTGCGCGGTCATACGGTGGTGGACGCCTCGATCGCCTGGCGGCTGGCCGATCAGGCGACGTTGACGCTGCGCGGCAGGAACCTGACCGACGCCTTCTACGGCGAATATTCGGGCTATCCGGCGACCAATATCTACATCGGCGCCCCGCGCAGCGTCGAAGTCGCCTTGTCCACGCGGTTCTGAGGAGGCTGGACCGATGGCCACGCTCGCAGCGTCATCCCGCCTCTACCGCGCCATCTGGCGGTGGCATTTCTATGCCGGCCTGGTCGTCGCGCCGTTCCTGCTCATCCTGGCGGTGACGGGCACGATCTATCTGTTCAACGACGAGATCAACGACGCGATCTATCCGGACCAGCGCTTCGTCGCCGCTCATGCGACCAGCGTTCCGGTGTCGCGGATGATCGGTGCGGCGCTGGCCGCCCATCCCGGTGCGGCGACGCGGATCGACCTGCCCGCCGCCAACGATCGCGCCGCCGTCGTCTTCGTTGCGCCGACCTCCGGCGATCCGGTGCGCGTCTCGGTCGATCCGGGGACGGGGAGGGTGCTCGGTTCCTTCGTTTATGAAAGGACGCTGGTCGGCCTCGCCGACCCGATCCACGGGTCGCTCGCGATCGGTACGATCGGCGACCGTATCGTAGAGCTTGCGGCGTGCTGGGCGCTCGTGCTGATCGCGACCGGCCTCTATCTCTGGTGGCCGCGCGGGCGGAAGGGGCTGGGCGGCATCCTGTTTCCGCGGCTGTGGGCAAAGGGCCGGCTGTTCTGGCGCGATCTCCACGCCGTCACCGGCGTCTGGACCGTCGCGCTGATCCTGTTCCTGATCCTCACCGGACTGCCGTGGGCAGGGGTTCAGGGCGATGTGCTGAAGCGGGCCTTCAGTGCCGTCGGAATCGGCTACCCTGCCTCCAACCGCAACTACGATCCGCCGAAGAGCTTGCCGATGAAGGCCGCGCTGGGCGAAGCGCCATGGACGCTCGAAGGCGCGCCGATGCCGGCCTCCGATCCCCATGCCGGCCATCCCGGTCACGACGCCATGCCGGCGATGGCGGAGAGCCATGGCCCCGATCTGACCGACAGGGTCGTCGCGGCTGTTGCCGGCCATGGCCTGCACGGCGGCTATCGCCTGTTTCTGCCGGCGGGGCCGACCGGCGTGTTCACCGCCTATAGCTATCCCGACCGGCCGCAGGGCCAGCGCACGCTCTATTTCGACCGCTATTCGGGGCGGCTGATCCGGGAGATCGCCTATGCGGACTATGGCTGGGGCGCGAAGGCGATCGAGCTCGGCATCCAGCTCCACATGGGCAATTACTTCGGCCGGGCGAACCAGATCGTGATGCTGATCCCGTGCATCGGCATCGTGCTGCTCGTCGTCAGCGGCGTCGTCATGTGGTGGAAACGGCGTCCGGCGGGACGGCTCGGCGCGCCGCCGAAAGTGCCGGAGGCGCGGCTGCGTGGCGCGCTGGCGATGCTGCTGGTCGCGGGCGTGCTGCTGCCGTTGTTCGGCGCCTCGCTCGTGGCCGTATTCGCGCTCGACTGGGCGGCGGGGATGCTGGCGGTGCCATCGCGGCCGATGCCCGAGCCTGGGTGACGGGATGCCGGATATCGACGGACCGTTCCGTCAGCGCGGCGAGCGCAGACCGTGCGCGGCACCCGCGCCGTCCGTGTCCGTTCTCAGCGCGGTTACGGGGAATGAGAGCGGATGATTTCCAGGCACGACATCGAGCGCATCATGCGCGAGACCGGCATGAACCGGCTCCAGGCCTATCGTGCGGCCAGAACCCAGCACGCGTTGCAATCGCTGCCGACGCCAGTCTCGACCAACTTGCTCAAATAGCCGTTCCCTAGCGCGTCTGCGGCAGCGCATAGGCGATCACGCTGTCGCCGGGCTTGGTCTCCATGAAATGGTGGCCGCCGGCGAAGATCACCAGATACTCGCGCCCGTTCTGCTCGTACACGGCGGGCGTCGCCTGCCCGCCGGCGGGAAGCGGCGCGCTCCACAGCGTCTTGCCGGTGGCGATGTCGATCGCGCGGATGAGGTCGTCGGTGGCGGCGGCGATGAACACCAGCCCGCCCGCGGTCACCACCGATCCGCCGTTGTTGGGCGTGCCGATGTGGAAGGGCAGCCCGCTGGCGATTCCGAACGGCCCGTTCTTGCGCGCGGTGCCGAACGGCCGGTCCCACAGGATCTTGCCGGTAGCGATGTCGATCGCGCGGATCCCGCCATAGGGCGGCTGCTTGCAGAGCAGGCCGGTGAACTTGACCCGCCAGCCGGCGTTGACCTTGACCGCATAGGGCGAATCCCACTGCGGATCGATCGAGTGCGCGTTGGCGAGCTGTGCCTTCGACTTCATCGCATAGCGGGGCACGATGCCGAGCTTGTCGGCCTCGGCACGCGGCACCAGCCGGACGTAGTTGGGCATGTCGTTGTAGTTGGCGACGATGACGCCGCGCGTCGGGTCGACCGACACGCCGCCCCAGTCGCTGCCGCCGTTGTAGCCCGGATATTCCACCGTGTATCTGTCGGCGCGCGGCGGGGTGAAGAAACCGCGGTAATCCGCCCGGCGATACTGGATGCGGCAGACCATCTGGTCGATCGGCGACATGCCCCACATGTCGCGCTCGGTTAGCGGCTCCTTGCGCAGGGTATGCCATTTCGAGAAGAGTTGCGTCTTCGCCCGCTGCTCGGGCTCGACCCCGCCCTGTGGCACCGTCATTTCGGCGAGCGGCGCCAGCGAGCGGCCGGTGGCACGGTCGAGGATGTAGAGATCGCCCTGCTTGGACGGCACCACGATCGCCGGCGTGCCCTTGTAGTCGATCAGCGTCGCCTGGCTGCCGAAGTCATAGTCCCACACGTCGTGCTTGACGGCCTGGAAGCGCCAGCGCGGCTTGCCGGTGGTGACGTCGAGCGCGACCAGCGAGGTCGCATAGGCATTCTCCTGCGGCGTGCGCTTGCTCGACCAATAGTCGACCGCGGCATTGCCCATTGGCAGGTAGACGAGGCCGAGCTGCTCGTCGCCGCTGGTGCTGGTCCACATGTTGGGCGTGCCGCGTGCCCAGGTCTGGCCGGCGGGCGGATAGCCGGTCCATTCGGGATGCATCATGTCCCACGCCCAACGCAGCCTGCCGGTGACCGCGTCGAAGCCCTGGATCACGCCCGACGGCGCCAGCCGCGTCTGGCCGTCGAGGATCTGGTGCCCGACCACCACCACGCCCCGCACGATCGTCGGCGCCGAGTTGATCGAGGCGAGGCCGGGATAGACGTCGCCCATGCCGATCTTGGTGTCGGTCTGGCCGTTGGTGCCGAAGCCGCTGCACGGCCGGCCGGTCAGCGCGTCGACTGCGATCAGCCGCGAATCGAGCGTGCCCATGATGATCCGCGCGGCGCACTCGCTGCCCGGTGCCGCGTTCGGCACCGCGTAATAATCGACGCCGCGGCAGGCGGTGGTGTAGGGAATCCACTCGTCCGGCACCTGCGGGTCATAACGCCATGCCTGCTTACCCGTCGCGGGATCGAGCGCGACGATCACGTTCTTGGCGGTGCAGGTATAAAGCAGGTTGCCGACCTTGATCGGCGTGTTCTCGGTTCCGTAGAGCTTGGCATAGGCGGGATCGGTCGGGGTGCCGCCGGTATGCGTCTCCCACACCTTTTCGAGCCTGGCGACATTGCTGGCGTTGATCTGCGTCAGCGGCGAATAGCGGCGAGCGGCGTAGGTGCCGCCATAGGCGGGCCAGTCGGCGCCGGTCGCCTGGCCGGAGGGATCGCTCATCGCCGCGCCCGGAGCCGGCAGCGGCAGTGCGATGTTGCGGTCGCGTCCGGCCACGGTGAACAGCACACCCGTCGCCACCACCACGACAGCGATCGAACCCAGCGCGATCGCCCATCTGCGCGGCCGCGCAGTCAGCGTCGGCATGATGAGGATGACCGCCACCAGCAGCACGATCGGCGCCACGATCCGCGGCACCAGCGCCCAGGCGTTGTAGCTCACCTCCCAGAACGCCCACAGGATCGTCGCGACGACGATCGCCACATAGAGCCACGCGCCGCTCATCCGCCCGCGGATCATCAGCACGCCAGAGACGATCATCGCGATGCCGGTGATCACATAATAGGGCGAGCCGCCGATCGCGGCGAGCCAGGCCCCGCCGACCGCCAGCACCAGCCCGATCAGGGCGACGATCAGGCCGACGACGATCGCGGCCCAGCTGCGGCGATGTGGCATGGCGGTGCTCCCCTACGGTTGTTCCGATCGGGGCGAAGGAATCCGGCAGGCCCCTTACCTGTCGTCAGGCTCGCTCCATCGTGCCAAACACGTTAGCCATGCAGTCGTTCCACCGAGTGATTGCACCCGTCCGCCGCACCTGCTTTGGTGCGGCCATGCGCATCATCCTTCTCGCCACCGCCCTGATCGCCGCTCCCGCCGCCGCGCAGGAGCTCACCCCCGCCGAGAGCAGCCAGGTCGACAAGATCGTCACTGAGGCACTCGCCGGCACCGGCACGCCCTCGGCCTCGATCGCGATCGTGCGCGGCGGGCGGATCGTCTATGCCAAGGCCTATGGCAAGGCGGCCGAGACGATCCCGCAGGCGACGCCGGACCTGCCGTACCAGATCGCGTCGATCTCCAAGCAGTTCACCGCGATGGCGGTGCTGCTGCTGGAGGACGAGGGAAAGCTCAGCCTCGACGACAAGGTCGCGCAATATCTCCCTGAGATCACGGGCGCCGACCGCATCACGCTACGCCAGCTCCTCGACCACACTTCGGGCATCCGCGACTATTGGCCGCACGACTACAGCCCCGCCAACATGGCCAAGCCAACCACGCCGCAGGGTATCGTCGACCGCTGGGCCAAGCAGCCGCTCGATTTCGAGCCGGGCACGCAATGGCAATATTCCAACACCGGCTATGTCGTCGCCGGCATGATCGTCGAGAAGGTGTCGGGCCGGCCGCTGCTCGATTTCCTGCGCGCGCGCATCTTCAAGCCGCTCGGCATGACCAGCGTGCTCGACCAGGACAAGGCGATCGGACCGAAATATCCGCAGGGCTACAAGCGTTTCGCGCTCGGCCCCGTCCGCGTCGAGACGCCGGCGGCGCCCGGGTGGCTCTATGCGGCGGGCGAGCTGTCGATGACTGCGACCGACCTCGCCAAATGGGACATCGCCCGGATCAACCGCGCGCTCGTCCCTGCCGACGATTGGCAGGCGCAGGAGACCACGACCAAGCTGAAGGACGGCAAGGACACCAGCTACGGCCTCGGCGTGTTCGTCGGCACGCCCGACGGGCGCAAGATGATCGAGCATTCGGGCGAGGCGGTGGGTTTCCTGTCCGAGAACATGGTGTTCCCGGACGACAAGGCGGCGGTGGTGGTGCTCACCAACAGCTGGTTCGGCAATGCGACCGGCACGATCGCGCGCGGCATCGTCCGAACGGTGATGGCGGCGCCGCCGCTGCCGGGACCCGAAGCCGCGGCGGCGGCCAAGGCGCGGCAGGTATTCGACCAGCTCCGCGCCGGCTCACTCGACCGCAAGCTGCTGACCGAGGACGCCAACTATTATTTCGATGCGACCGCCCAGGCGGACTACAAGGCGAGCCTCGGCCCGCTCGGCGAGCCCACCGGTTTCGCGCCGGCGGGCGGCCCCCAGCTGCGCGGCGGCTATGTGATCCGCAGCTACCGCATCACTTATCCCGACCGAGTGCTCAGGCTCTCGACCTTCGCGGAACCGGGCGACAACGGCCGTTTCGAGCAGTTCCTGGTCAGTCCGCAGTCATAGGGCCTGTCGACATTTGGGGTTGCAGGTCTGCCGTAGCCCGGTTCCCAACCGTCACTCCGGACTTGTTCCGGGGTCCAGCGGGAGGCAAGGACTGGACAAGAGGCTTGAGCGCAGCCCGCAGGCTCAGTGGACCCCGGAACAAGTCCGGGGTGACGGTGAGGGGTGGAGATGTCGGCCATTTCCTCAAATGTCGACCCGCCCTAGAAATACGGAACGACGGCCTCAGTTCGCCCCGATCAGCTCGCGTCCGATCAGCATCCGTCTGATCTCGTTCGTCCCTGCGCCGATGTCGAGCAGCTTGGCGTCGCGGGCGAAGCGTTCGACAGGCCAGTCCTTGGTGTAGCCGGCGCCGCCCAGCGCCTGGATCGCTTCCAGCGATACCTTCACCGCATTCTCCGAGGCGAGCAGGATCGCGCCGGCCGCGTCGAAACGGGTGGTGAGGCCGGCGTCGCAGCTCTTCGCCACCGCATATACATAGGCGCGCGCCGAGTTGAGCGCGACGTACATGTCGGCGACCTTCGCCTGCATCAGCTGGAAATGGCCGATCGGCTGGCCGAACTGCTTGCGCTCGCGGATGTAGGGCAGGACCACGTCGAGGCTCGCCTGCATGATGCCGAGCTGGATGCCGGCGAGCACGGTACGCTCATAATCGAGCCCGCTCATCAGCACGCCGACGCCGCCGTTGACCGGGCCCATGACGTTCTCGTCCGGCACCTCGCAGCCGTCGAATACCAGCTCCGCGGTAGGCGAGCCGCGCATACCCATTTTTTCGATCTTCTGCCCGATCGAGAAGCCGGGCATGTCCTTTTCGATGATGAAGGTGGTGATGCCGCGCGAGCCGTCCCCGGTCTTCGCGTAGACCACCAGCGTGTCGGCATAGGGCGCGTTTGTGATCCAGAACTTGGTGCCGTTGAGGACGTAGCCGCGCTCGGTCTTCTCCGCGCGCAGCTTCATCGAGACGACGTCGGAGCCCGCGCCCGCCTCGGACATGGCGAGGCTGCCGACATGCTCGCCGGAGACAAGCTTCGGCAGGTATTTCGCCTTCTGCTCCGGGTTGGCCCAGCGGCGGATCTGGTTGACGCACAGGTTGGAATGCGCGCCGTAGCTGAGCCCGATCGAGGCCGAGGCGCGGCTCACCTCCTCGCAGGCGACGACATGCTCGAGGTAGCCGAGGCCGAGGCCGCCCCATTCCTCCTCGACGGTGACGCCGTGCAGGCCGAGCTCGCCCATCGCCGGCCATAGCTCGTCACGCGGAAACCAGTCCTCGGCATCGATGCGGGCGGCGAGCGGCTCGATCCTTTCCCGCGCGAATCGCCGGGTGGTGTCCCGGATCATGTCGGCGGTCTCGCCGAGGCCGAAATCCAGCGTGGCTTCCATGAAACATCCTCCTGCCGCTCCGGATGAGCGTCCGGAGCGAAAAGGGCAAGAGGCCGTACTAATTTATCGAATTTTGAATTAATAATAAAAAATTACCATTGACACGATTGGTCGGGATCGTGGATGGATAATTGCGAAAAAGGTGCCGCTAGAGCGATTCCAGGGAGGCGAGGTCGACGGGAAGGTCGGCCGTTCCGCCGTGCATCGACGAGCGCCCGAACGGGCGAGGGGAAGGGGAGGCGGTATGATCGGCATAGTCAGGACATTTCGGGACCGGCGCGAGATCGCGCGCGGATTGTCGCGGGCGGCGCTGGCGGGAGCGCTGCTGTGGGCAGGGACTGCGGAGGCGCAGGTCGCGCCGGAGACGGCGAACCCGAGGCAGGATACCGTGCCGGGCGAGCAGATCGATCCCGTTGCGGGCCCGGACGAAGCGACTGCGGCGGACATCGTCGTCACCGGCACGCTGCTGCGCGGCGTTGCGCCGACCGGCACCAACGTCATCGGCGTGACGCGTGACGAGGTGGTCGCCACCGGTGCCGCCTCGTCCAACGATCTGCTGGCCTCGATTCCGCAGATCGGCAATTTCGGGACGGTGCCTGCGGGTCTCGGCAACTACAGCAATCCGATCGTGCGGCCCAACATCCGCAACCTCGGTGCGTCCGGCGGCTCGACGACGCTGGTGCTGATGAACGGCCATCGGCTGGTCGGTGCCGGCATCCTCCAGACGTCGGTCGATCCGTCGGTGATACCCCCCGATGCGATCGATCGGGTCGAGGTGATCCCCGACGGCGGATCGTCGATCTACGGTTCCGATGCGATCGGCGGCGTCATCAATTTCATCCTGCGCAAGCGCTACGACGGGATCGGCGTCAACGCGCGCTATGGCTTCGCCGACAATTACAAGACGTTCGACGCCAGCGCGATCGCCGGCAAGGATTGGGGATCGGGTTCGATCTACGTCTCCTATGCCTATGCCTGGCACGACAATCTGCTCGGCATCGATCGCGATTACGCGACCGCGAACAATGTCCCGCGCGGCGGCGCCGACAATCGGTCGACCGCATGCCCGCTGGCCAACATCACCATCGGCACCACCACCTACGCCTTGCCGGGTCGGGTTCCGGGCTCGCTCAACCGCTGCGACCAGACCGATTACGCCGATCTCTATCCGCGCGAGAAGCGGCACAGCGTCTTTGCCAGCCTCATGCAGGAGCTGAGCGACGGCATCACCTTCTCGACCACGGCCTATTGGTCGCGGCGCGACACGGTGACGCGCACCGCGCAGGGGAGCGCGAGCGGTACGATCACCGCTGCCAACCCGTATTTCTCGCGGATCGGGACCGAGCTCGCGCATTCCGTCGCCTTCGCCTTCGACGACGTGTTCGGGCCGAGCCACGTCAGCCCGGCTTCCTTCACCTCATACGGTGTGACGCCCAAGTTCGATTTCGAGCTGGGCGGCGGCTGGCAGTTGCGCACACAGGCCAATTTCGGCCGCAGCGAGAATGTCACCACCGAGGATTCCTTCAACGCGACCGCCGTCACTGCCGCACTTGCGGGAACGAGCACGGCGACGGCGCTCAATCCCTACAATCTCTCGGCGACGGCGCCAGCGGTGCTCGCCGCGATCAACGATTTCGTGAATTACGGCGACGCCGACCAGGAGTTGGCCGAAGGCCGCGCGGTCCTCGACGGGCCGCTGTTCGCGGTGCCGGGCGGCGACGTCCGCCTCGCGGTGGGTGCCGAATATCATTATGAGAACATCCGCTCGTTCACCGGCAGCGGTCCCCAGGCCGCGGTCGTGGGCGCGAGCTCCTTCGCGAGCCGCGACGTGAAGTCGGTGTTCGGCGAAGTGCTGGTGCCGCTCGTCGGCGCGGACAACCGCAGCGGCGGCTTCTACAGCCTCGAGATATCAGGCTCGGTCCGCTACGACCATTACAGCGACGTCGGCGGCACCACCAATCCCAAGATCGGCGTCACCTACCGGCCGTTCCAGGCGCTGACGCTGCGCGGCAACTATGGGACGTCGTTCCATGCGCCGAGCCTCGCCGACCTCGGCAATTCGGTGGATTCGCGCGTTCAGGTTATCCCGTTCAGCCCGTTCCGCGCGCCGAACAGCTCGCCGTTCGACATCCTGCGGCCGACCATGGCGATCGCCGGCGGCAACGCCGACCTTCGCCCGGAGACTGCCGATACCTGGTCGCTGGGCTTCGACCTCAAGCCCGCGGCGCTGCCCGGCCTGATTGCCAGCGCGACCTATTACAACGTCAGGTTCAAGGACGCGATCAGCGTTCCGCCGTTCACCTCGCCCATCCTGTTCACCGATCCCAACTACGCCAGCTTCTTCATCCTCAATCCGACGCTGGCCCAGGCGACGGCCGCGGCAGGCAACCTGCGGATCGATGGGGTGCCGAGTCTGGCGGCGCTCTACGCGGTCAGCTCACCCTATGTGCTGTTCCTGGCGCAGCGCGCCAATCTCGGCGCGGTGAACACCAGCGGCATCGACTTCAACCTCGCCTACGCCCACGACACGTCGTTCGGATCGGTGAACGCGAGCTTCGCCGGCACGTACACCTTGAAACGCAGGACGCAGGCGATCCAGGGTGGCGACTTCAGCAACGACCTGAAGAATGGTTACGGGCGCCTTCAATTCGTTGCGACGCTGGGCGGCAAGGTGGGCGATCTGATCGGCCGCGCGGCGCTCAACCATCGCAGCGGATTTCCGCTGCTCGGGGTGCTCCCGCAGACCCGCGTCTCCTCATTCGACACGGTCGACCTATTCCTGGGCTACGATCTCGGCAAGGTGATGAAGGACACCATGCTGACCGTGAACGTCGACAATGTGTTCGACGAGGATCCGCCGTATCTGAACAATGCCACCGGCTATACCAACGGCAGTACGCTGGGGCGGCTGGTCTCCTTCGGCATCCGGACCAAGTTCTAGGGGAGGATCGGTTGCCGTATCGGCCGACAACGGGGACGGGAAGAGGTGGCTCGCATATCGGCCGCCTCGTCCTGCTGGTGGGCGCGGCCGGGCTGGTGCCCGGCGCGGCGGCCGAGGCGGATGCGCCCTCCGCGCTCAAGGTCGAATATGCCGCCGAGCCGCTCGGCATCGACGAGCCGGCGCCGCGGCTGGCATGGCGGGTGCCGACGGCGCGACAGGCCGCCTATCGCATCCGCGTCGCCGCCAGCCCGGAAGCGCTGGCGCAGGAGAAACTGGTGTGGGACAGCGGCAGGGTCGCGTCCGATGCCAACGCGCAGGTCGCCTATGCCGGACCGCCGCTCGCCTCGCGCACGCGCTATTGGTGGCAGGTCGCGACCTGGGACGGGGATGGGCGCCAGAGCGGATGGAGCAGGCCCGGCTGGTGGGAGATGGGGCTGCTGAGGCCCGCCGACTGGTCTGCCCGCTGGATCGCCGGACCGAAGCGGACCGACCATGACTGGGCGGACCTGACGTTCGAGAGCGAGCTGACCATGACGGGGGCGTCGCTCGACCTCATCTTCCGCGCGCGGCCGGTCGGCAAGACCTATGGCGAGGCCTATGTCTGGACGCTCGCCGAGGAGAAGGACGGGCCGGTCCTGATCGAGCGGGTGCGGCGCTATCCGGGCGGGGCGAGCTCGGCGGTGAAGGTGGCCGAGCTCAAGCGCGTGCCGCTGGCCGGCGTGATGCTGAAGGGCGTGCGGCATCGGGTGACGATCACCGCGAGGGGCCGGACGATCACCACCGCGATCGACGGGAAGACGGTCGATACCCTCACCGACGGCGCGCAGGCGCACGGCACCGTCGGCTTCGCGGCGAAGGAGCCGCGGGCGGCGGTGATCCATCGCGTGCGCGTCGCCGGCAGCGGGAGCCCGGCCTTCGCGACGCGATTCGAGGCGAACGACAACGCCTTCACCGGCGGCCGCGTCGAGGCCGAAGGGCTAGTGGTGTCGAGCGGGCTGCCGAATGTCGACATCGTGCTGCCGATCGAATCCCCGGCGCCACTGCTGCGCCGTGCCTTCACCCTGCCGGCGAAGGGGATCGCCAGCGCGCGGCTCTATGTCGCCGGAGCGGGTTGGCCGAAGCTGCATCTCAACGGCGGCGTCGTGGGCGCGAGTGCGATGGGCGGAGGCTTCACCGCCTATGACAAGCGGGTGCTCTATTATACCTATGACGTGACGGATCGGCTGCGCGCCGGGGCCAATGTGATCGGCGCCGAGCTCGGGCGGGGCTGGTACGGGCTTACCGATCCCAACGAATGGTATTTCCAGCAGGCGCCGTGGCATGGCGAGCCGGCGGTCAAGGCGCAGCTCGAGGTGACCTTCGCCGACGGGTCGCGGCAGACCATCGCGACTGACGGGAGCTGGAAGACGATCTCGGGCCCGACGCTGGCGGATTCGATCCACCGCGGCGAGCGCTATGATGCGCGGCTGCTTCCTGCGGGATGGGACAGGCCCGGCTTCTCGGATCGACGCTGGGCGGCGGCGTCGCTGGTCGAGGGACCGAAGGGCATCCTCCGCGCGGCCAACCTGGAGCCGATCGCTCCGGTCGAGACCGTCGCTCCCGTCTCGCTCAAGCAGGTGAAGCCCGGCGTCTGGGTCTACGACTTCGGCCGCATCTTCGCCGGCTGGGTCGCGCTCGACGTGACCGGGCCCGGCGGGCGTACGGTCTCGATGGCGGCGAGCGAGCGGATCGGCGACGACGGGCTGATCCTGCCCGCCTCGGGCCTGATCGACGCGCAGCTCCAGACCGATCGCTACACGCTCGCCGGCAAGGGGCGCGAGCGGTGGGAGCCGAGCTTCGGCTACCACGGTTTCCGCTACGTGCAGCTCGAGGGCTTTCCCGGCACGCCGACGCTGGCGACGCTGACCGGCAAGGTCGCGCATTCCGTTGTGGCCCGGACCGGCAGCTTCGCCAGCGCCAACCCGCTGCTCGGCGAGATCGACCAGGCGGCGATCCGGACCATCCTCAACAACATGCACGGCTTCCAGACCGACACGCCGACCTATGAGAAGAACGGCTGGACCGGCGACGCGCAGGCTTCGGCCGGCGCGGCGGTACGGAGCCTCGACGTGGCGCGGGTGTGGAGCAAGTGGCTCGCCGACTTCCCCGACGCGCAGGCGCCGAGCGGCGAGCTGCCGGAGATCGTGCCGGCGACGCCCTACTACGGCTATGAGAACACGCCGGGGTGGAACCTGGTGTGGGGACCGACGACGCCGTGGGACGTGGCGGCGATGGTCCTGCCGTGGGAGCTCTACCAGACCTACGGCGACACCCGCGTGCTGGAGCGGATGCACGAGGTGCAGCGGCGGCTGGTCGACTACACCGCGACCAAGTTTGCCGCGCCCGACTATCGCGGGCCGAAGATATCGCTGAGCGAATGGAGCGCACCGGGATCGCTCGACTTCATGAACGCGCGCGGCGGCGGGATCGACGCGGTGACCAGTGCCTATTTCTTCCTGGAGGCGAAGCTGCTCGCGCAATCGTCGCAGGTGATCGGCAAGGCTGCCGACGCCGAGCGCTATGGCGCGCTCGCCGAAGCGATCCGGGCCGCCTACAACAAGCGCTATTGGGACGACGCGAACGGCTGGTACCGCACCGTCGACGACAAGGGCGCGGCCGGCAAGCCGACCCAGATCCAGAACGTGCTTCCGCTCGCTTTCGGCATGGCGCCGGCGGGACGCGAGCAGTCGGTCGCCGACGCGATCGCCGCCGATGTCGCCGCGCAGGGGCTGAAGACCGGGGTGTACGGCACCCGCTACCTGCTCGACCTGCTCAGCGACCATGGCCATGCCGACCTCGCCTACAGGCTCGCCACCCGTACCGAGGAGCCTAGCTGGGGCTATTGGCTCGCCAACGGGCACAAGACGATGTTCGAGAGCTGGAGCCTCGGCTCGCGCTCGCGCGACCATCATTATTTCGGCTCGATCGCCGACTGGCTGCGGCAGCGGCTCGCGGGATTGAGGCCGGGCGCGCCGGGCTATCGCACCGTGCAAGTGCGGCCGGCGATCCCGGCGGGGCTCGCCTGGGCTTCGGCGACGATGACGACGCCGCAGGGCGAGGCCAGATCGGCGTGGAAGATCGCGGATGGCCGGCTGACGCTGACCGCGACCATCCCGATGAACAGCGCGGGCGAGGTGTGGGTGCCGACCGGCTTCGGCGCAATCACCGGCGTGCCGGCGGGGGCGGCGCGGGTGCGGGAAGAGAAAGGCGCGGTCGTCTATCGGACCGGCGCCGGCACGTTCGAGTTCACCACGGGAGGAGCGCGATGAAGGCGATGATGCCGGCGCTGGCGATGCTGCTGATGGCAGCGTCGCCGGTGGTGACGATCGACAGCGGAGCGCTGCGCGGCGCCGAGGTGGAAGGTATCGCGAGCTTCAAGGGGATTCCCTATGCCGCCGTGCCGATCGGTCCGCTGCGCTGGCATGCGCCCGAGCCCGCCGCGCCGTGGCAGGGGCTCCGCGAGGCGACCGCACTCGGCAACGACTGCTTCCAGGTGCGGCTGCCGGGCGACGTCGCCAACACCGATCAGCCCCAGAGCGAGAACTGCCTGTTCCTCAACGTCTGGACCCCCAAGCCGCAGGCGGGCGCGAAGTTGCCGGTGATGGTGTGGATCCACGGCGGCGGCTTCACCAACGGCAGCGGCGGGGCGGCGATCCTCGACGGCAGCCGGCTCGCGGCGCGCGGCGTGGTGGTGGTGACCTTCAACTACCGGCTCGGCCGTTTCGGCTTCTTCGCGCATCCGGCGCTGACGAAGGAGAGCGGGGCAGCGCCGACCGGCAACTGGGGGCTGATGGACCAGATCGCCGCGCTGCAATGGGTGAAGCGCAACATCGCGGCGTTCGGCGGCGATCCGGGCAACGTCACCATCTTCGGCGAATCCGCCGGCGGGGAGTCGGTCAATCGGCTGATGACGTCCACCGCCGCCAGGGGACTGTTCGCCAAAGCGATCGTCTCGTCCGGGGGAGGGCGCAACAGCTGGCCGAGCCTCGCCGAGGCGGAGGCGAAGGGTGTGACCTTCGCCAAGGACGCGGGCGTCGCGGGCGATGATCTCACCGCGCTGCGGGCGATCCCGGCCGAGACGGTGCTCGGCAAGATCAACTTCATCAACTCGGACGAGGCGCGCTACTCCGGGCCGATCACCGACGGACGCATCGTGACGGGCGATACCGACGTGCTGTTCGCCGCGGGCAGGCAGGCGCGCATCCCCTATGTCGTCGGGTCGAACAGCGACGAGCTCGGCTTCATCCCGGCGCCGTTCCTGGCCGGCTTCAATGCCAAGACCACCGCGGAGCTGGGCGCGGGCGCAGAGGCGGTGCGCGCCGCCTATGGCTCGCAGGCAGCCTATGACCGGAACATCGCCAGCGACGTCACCTTCACCGAGCCGGCGCTGGCGCTGGCGCGGCGGCACGCGAAGGTGGCGCCGGCCTGGCTCTACCGCTTCGGCTATGTCGCCGAGGCCAAGCGCAAGCCCGATCTCGGCGCCTCGCACGCGACCGACGTGCCCTATCAATTCGACAATCTCGACAAGATCGGTGCGCCGGTGAGCGCGGCGGATCAGGCCGTCGCCAAGGCGCTGGCGGATCGCTGGGTGCGTTTCGCGAAGACGGGTGATCCCGGCTGGCCGCGCTTTGCCGGTGCGGCGCCGGTCAAGCTCTCGATCGGCAACGACAAGGCGGAGACGGTCCCCGCCACCGAGCCGCCGATCGCCGCGATCGAGAGGGTACGCGATGCAGCCAAGCAAGGAGGCGCGAAGTGATGCGGAAATGGATGGCGGCGTTCCCGGCGCTGGCGCTGCTGATCGGCTGCGCCAACGCCAGCGCGAGCGAGGGCGAGCGGATCAGGCTGTCGCCGGCCGGGCCGGCCGGCACGATCGGCCCCGCGAAGCCGGAGACCACCGACGGATCGCTGTTCTTCGGCACGATCACCCGCAACGTCAGCGAGCCGTCGCTCAGCGTGTTCCCGGCCGATCCGGCGGTCGCCAACGGCACCGGCGTGGTGATCGCGCCGGGCGGCGGCTTCCACATGCTGTCGATCGACAATGAGGGGATCGGCGTCGCGAAGTGGCTCAATGGCCTCGGCATCACCGCCTTCGTGCTGCGCTACCGGCTGGTGCCGACCGGCAGCGAGTTCCCGGGTTCGCTGATCAAGCTACTCGGCGACATCGATCAGCTCAAGGCGACAGTCGCGCCGCTGAAGCCGCTCGACACCGCCGACGGCGAGGCGGCGATGGCCTATGTCCGCGCCAACGCCGCCAGCTACGGGATCAAGCCCGGGCGGCTGGGGATGATGGGCTTCTCCGCGGGCGGGGCGGTGACGATGTGGACGACGCTCGCCGACCAGCCGCAGAGCCGGCCGGATTTCGTGGTCGCCGTCTATCCGGGCCTGGTCGGCGACAGCATCGCCGTGCCGCCCAAGGCGCCGCCATTGCTCGCGATCGTGGCGGCGGACGACAAGCTGGCCGGCGAGGACGCAGGGCGCGTCGCGAAGGCATGGACCGATGCGGGCGCCGACGCGACGCTCGTCACCTATCCCGAGGGTGGCCACGGCTTCGGCATCGCGAAGAAAGGGAAGGCGTCCGACGCCTGGACCGAACGGACGCAGCAATGGCTGCAAGCCAAGGGATTGCTCGGCAAATGATCAGGATCGTTCCTCCGCTGCTGCTGGGTACGGCGGCGCTCGTCCCGGGCATGATCGGCACCGAGACCGCCGCGCCGGCGCAGGCCGGCTTCAAGGCGGCGGACTGCGCCGCGCTCGCGGGCATGCCGATCGCCAACGGCCGGATCGAGAGCGCCGCGATGGTGACGAAGGGTGCGCCCGTCGTGACCGAGGCGGGCAAGCCCGGCCTGCCCGCGCAGGCGAGCTTCTGCCGCGTCCAGGCGGTGCTGACGCCGGTGGCGCGGTCGAACATCCGGGTCGAGGTGTGGCTGCCCGAGGCGGCGAGCTGGAACGGCAAGATGGTCGGCGCCGGCAACGGTGGCTTCGGCGGCAGCCTCACCCTGTCCTCGCTGACGATGCATGGGGCGCTGGGCAAGGGCTATGCGACGGCGGGCACCGACCTGGGGCACGTCGGTACCGGCGACACCGACGGCAAATGGGCGCTGAACGAGCCCGAGCGGATCACCGACTTCGGGCACCGCGCCAACCACCTCACCGCGAACTTCGCCAAGGCGGTGATCGCGGCCTTCTATCCCCGCGGACTCCAGGCCGCCTATTTCCAGGGCTGCTCCGACGGTGGGCGGGAGGCGCTGATGGAGGCGCAGCGCTATCCGGAGGACTATGACGCGATCATCGCGGGCGCGCCGGCCAATGCCTGGACGCGGATGATGGCCGGCTTCATGGCCAATGATCGCGCTGTGTTCGCCAGACCGGAATCCGCCATTCCCGCCGCCAAGCTCAAGCTGTTGCAGAGTGCCGCGCTCGCGAAATGCGATGCGGCCGACGGCGTCAAGGACGAGGTGATCGACGATCCGCGAAGCTGCGGCTTCGACCCGGCGGTGCTCCAATGCAAGGCGGGTGACGCCACCGACTGCCTGACCGCGCCGCAGGTCGCGGCGGCGAAGGCGCTCTATCGGGGCGCGGTCGACGCCAAGGGCAAGCCGTTCTTCCCCGGCATGATGCCCGGCGCGGAGGCCTTCCCCGGCACTTGGGATGTGTGGTTGACGGGGCCCAAGGCACAGCACGGCGTCTTCGCCACCGAATTCTTCCGCTACATGGTCTATTCGGACCCGAACTGGCAGCCGGTGCGGTTCGACCTCACGCGCGATTATGCCGCGGCGAAGGCGCGGATGGCGCCGATCCTCGACAGCGACAATCCGGACCTGACGCCCTTCATCCGGCGCGGCGGCAAGCTGATCCTCTACCACGGCTGGAACGACGCCGCGATCCCGCCCGAGAACACGATCCAATATTACCAGGCGGCGCTGCAGAAGACGCCGGGCGCGGCGCAGTCGGTGCGGCTGTTCATGGTGCCGGGCATGTCGCATTGCCTGGGTGGGCCGGGTGCGAGCATCTTCGATGCGCTCACCACGCTCGACACGTGGCGGCAGGGGGGCGCCGCGCCCGAGACGATGGTCGCGACCAAGTACGACAACGACCTGTTCGCCTATCTCGGCCTGCCGGCCAAGCCGACCCGCACGCGCCCGCTGTGCGCCTATCCCAAGGTCGCGAAATGGACCGGCAGCGGCTCGACCGACGAGGCGGCCAGCTTCGCCTGCGTGGCGCCGAAATCGTGAGCCCGCTCGCCCTCAGCCGGGTGCGGGGCGCGTCGGAGCCGCCGCTGATCGAGCATACGATCGGCACGGCGCTGGCGCTCGCCGCCGAGCGCTGGGGGGAACGCGAGGCGCTAGTCTCGGTCGAGCAGGGAGTACGACTGAGCTTTGCCGAGCTGCTCGCCCGCGCCGACGATTTCGCCGCCGGGCTGCTGGCGCTGGGGCTGGAGCCGGGCGACCGGATCGGCATCTGGGCGCCCAATTGCGTCGAATGGACGATCACCCAGTTCGCCGCTGCGCGCGCCGGTCTCATCCTGGTGACGATCAATCCCGCCTATCGCGTCACCGAAGCCGAGTTCGCGATCAACAAGGTCAGCCTGTCGGCGCTGGTACTGGCCGAGCGGTTCAGGACCAGCGACTATGCCGCGATGCTGCTTGAGATGGCGCCGGGGCCGCTGCCCAGCGAGCGGCTGCCGACGTTGCGCCATGCGATCCAGATCGGCGGCACGCCGCCCGCGGGATGGCGGGCATTCGACGAGGTGACAGCCTCGGCCCGTCCCGCTGACCGCGAATGGCTGGGCACGCTCGGCGAGACGCTGCGGAGCACCGATGCCGCCAACGTCCAGTTCACCAGCGGCACCACCGGCCTGCCCAAGGGCGCGACGCTCAGCCATCGCAACATCCTCAACAATGGCTATTTCGTCGGTCGCGCTCAGGCGCTGACGCCCGAGGACCGCATCTGCATCCCGGTGCCGCTCTACCATTGCTTCGGGATGGTGATGGGCAATCTCGCCAGCATCACCCATGGCGCGAGGATGGTCTATCCGAGCGCCGGCTTCGATCCCGATGCGGCGTTGCGGGCGGTCACGGCGGAGCGTTGCACCGCGCTTTACGGGGTGCCGACAATGTTCATCGGCATGTTGGCGCATCCGGAGTTCGATCGTTTCGACCTCAGCTCGCTGCGCACCGGCGTCATGGCCGGCGCGATCTGTCCTGAGCCGCTGATGCGGCAGGTGATCGAGCGACTCAACATATGCGACATCACCATCGCCTATGGCATGACGGAGACCAGCCCTGTCAGCTTCCAGACCGCGATCGACGATCCCGTCGAGCGCCGCGTCGGGTCGATCGGGCGGGTGCAGCCGCATCTCGAATGCAAGATCGTCGACGAGGGCGGCGAGGTGGTGCCGACCGGAACGCCGGGGGAGCTGTGCACCCGCGGCTATTCGGTGATGCTCGGTTATTGGGACGAGCCCGCGAAGACCGCGGAGGTGATCGACGCGGGGGGCTGGATGCACTCGGGCGACCTCGCCGTGATCGACGCAGAGGGCTACGGCACGATCGTCGGCCGCCTCAAGGACATGGTTATCCGCGGCGGCGAGAACATCTACCCGCGCGAGATCGAGGAGTATCTCTACGGCCACCCTGCGGTCGAGGATGTGACCGTGGTCGGCGTACCCGACGAGCGGATGGGCGAGGAGCTGTGCGCCTGGATCCGGCTGCGTCCCGGCGCCACGGGCGATGCCGAAGACATCCGCAGCTTCTGCCGTGGCCGCATCGCCCACTACAAGATTCCGCGCCACATCCGCTTCGTCGACGCCTTTCCGACGACGGTGACCGGCAAGATCCAGAAATATCTGATCCGCGAGGCGATGATCGCCGAGCTCGAAAGCGACACCTCCAAAGAAGGATGAATGCCATGAAGACCGTGATTGCGACCGTCTTGTTCGCCGCCGCCGCTCCGCTTGCCGCGCAGACTGCGCCGGCACCCGCGGCGGCTCCGGAGGCGGCCGCGCCGGCGCCCGCCGCGAAGTTTTCGACCCAGACGCCGATCCAGGAGCTCGCGGCCGACCCGGCGGCGAAGGTCGTGCTGGAGAAGGACCTGCCGGGCCTCACTGCGCGGCCGGAGTACGAGATGTTCAAGGGGATGAGCCTCCGGCAGCTCCAGGCCTATTCGGACGGCAAGCTCACCGACGAGCTGCTGGCCAAGGTCGACGCCGACCTCGCCGCGATCAAGTAAGATGAGGTCATCCTGGGAGCTGGGCGGCATCGCCGTCGCCGCGTTGACGCTTGCGCTCGGCAGCGGGCCGGCGGCGGCGCAGTCGGAGGTCTATCGCGACAAGGCCGCGCCGGTCGAGAAGCGTGTCGACGACCTGGTCGCACGGCTGACGCTCGAGGAGAAGGTGTCGCTGCTCGCCGGCGCCTCGGGGATGACGCTGCACGCGGTCCCGCGGCTCGGCATCCCCGAGTTCCGCATGACCGACGGGCCGACCGGCGTGCGCTCGCCGGAGGGGAAGCCGGCGACGGTGTTCCCGACCGCGGTCTCGCTGGCCGCGACCTGGAATCCGGAAGTCACCCGCGCGGTCGGCGGTGCGATCGCGGAGGAGGCGCGGGGCTATGGCGCATCGCTGCTGCTCGCGCCGACGGTCAACATCGTCCGCACGCCGCGCTGGGGGCGCAATTTCGAGACCTATTCGGAGGACCCGCTGCTCGCGGGCAGGCTGGCGCTCGGCTATGTCGAGGGGGTGCAGGCGCAGGGCATCGGCGTCTCGGTCAAGCATTTCGCCGCCAATAACCAGGAGACCAACCGGTTCGTCGTCGACTCGGTGGTCGACGAGCGCACGCTGCGCGAGATCTACCTGCCCGCGTTCGAGACGGTGGTGAAGGCGGCCGATCCCTGGTCGGTGATGGCGTCGTACAACAAGGTGAACGGCACCTATGCCGGCGAGAACCGCTGGCTGCTGACCGAGCTGCTCAAGAAGGAGTGGGGGTTCAAGGGATTCGTGGTGTCCGACTGGGGTGCCACGCACTCGACCGTGCCGGCGGCGAATGCGGGACTCGACATCGAGATGCCCGGACCTCCCAAGCATTTCGGCGACAAGCTGATCACGGCGGTCAAGGCAGGCGAGGTCAGCCCGGCCCAGCTCGACGACAACGTGCGGCGTGTGGTGCGGGCGATCGTGCGGAGCGGCATCCTCGACGGCGGCCCGGCCAGGGGAGAAATCGGCGGCGCGCGGCACGAGGCGGTGGCGCGAACGGCCGCCGACGAGGCGATCGTGCTGCTCAAGAACGCGGGCGTGCTGCCGCTGAAGCCTGGCATCAGGAGGCTGGCGGTGATCGGGCCCAATGCCGCGGTCGCACGCATCCAGGGCGGTGGCAGCTCGGCGGTGGTGCCTTTCGCCAGGCTGCAGACGCCGCTCGAGGCGATCAGGGCGGCGCTGCCCGGCGTCGAAGTGGCCTATGAGAAGGGCGTCGACAGCGACGAGGCGCCGCCGGCCGCCGATCCCAAGCTGTTCAGCCCGGCTGCGGACCGCAAGGAGACGGGGCTCAGGGCCAGCTATTTCGCCGCCAACGACTTCGCCGGCGCGCCCACGCGCAGCGAGCTCGCGACCGATTTCAGCAAGCGGATCAGCGGCAATGTCGCCGGTCCGCAGGCGGTCGGCTACTCGGCGCTCCGTTGGGAGGGGCTGTTCTGGCCGCCCGAGACCGGACCCTATGAGTTCAGCGTGCGCGGGACCGGATCGGCCACGCTGATGCTGGACGGCAGGACCATCCTCGACAAGGCGACGCCTAGCACCCCCGACAACCGCGACGTGATCGGCTTCCCGGTGCCGCGGCGGACGGTGACGGTCGAGCTGGAGGCGGGGAAATCCTATCCGGTGCGGCTCGACTATGCGACGGGACGCACACCCTATGAGCTGCTCGCGTTCGGCGTGCGCACGCCGCGGCCGAGCTTCGACGCGGCGGTGGCGGCGGCAAAGCGCGCCGACGCGGCGGTGGTGATCGTCGGGTCCTCGTCGCTGACCGAGGGCGAAGGCTATGACCGGTCGACGATCGACCTGCCGGGCGAGCAGGACCGGCTGGTCGAGGCGGTCGCGGCCGCCAATCCGAACACGGCGGTGGTGATCAACGCCGGCGCGGCGATGACGATGCCCTGGATCGACCGGGTTCCGGCGGTGGTCGACATGTTCCTGCCAGGGCAGGGCGGGGCGGCCGCGCTCGCCGACGTGCTGACCGGCAAGGTCAATCCCTCGGGCAAGCTGCCGGTGACCTTTCCGGCCGGGAGCAGCGACGATACGGTCGACCTGAAAAGCGCCAAGAGCCAATATGCCGAGGGCCTGCTGGTCGGCTATCGCGGCTATGAGGCGCGCGGGGTGAAGCCGCTGTTCGCCTTTGGCCACGGCCTCTCCTATACGAGCTTCGCCTACTCGGGGCTGACCGCGCCCGCGACGGTAAAGCCCGGTGCGCCGGTGAAGGTGAGGGTCACGCTCCGCAACATCGGCAAGGTCACGGGCAAAGAGGTCGTTCAGCTCTATGTCGCTCCGGCGACGCGGGCGGAGAATGAGCCGGTCAAGCAGCTCCGGACCTTCGCCAAGGTCGCGCTGGCGCCGGGCCAGAGCCGGGCAGTGGAGCTGACGCTCGATCCGCGTGCTTTCGCGGGATGGGATACGGCGACGCATCGCTGGATCGCGCGAGGCGGTGCGTATCGATTGCTGATCGGCAGCGCTTCGGACGACATCCGACTCCAGAAGGCAATCCAGGTCACCGGCTCCGCACCGGTGCCCTGATCCGGCGGGGACCGGGTAGCGTTCGACGGGCTCAGCACGGCGCTTTCCCCGTGTTCCACAGCCCATCAGCGGTTGAGGACGGCGGCCATTGGTGAGATGAGGGCTCGATGGCCACGCTTCTTCACGCCAATGACGCCGCCGCGCCCGCGGCGCAGCAGCTTCCGCAGAATGTGGAGGCCGAGGCGGCGCTGCTCGGCGCGATGATGATCGACAACCGGCTGGCGGACGACATCGTCGACCGGCTGGAGCCGCAGCATTTCCACGAGCCGCTCCACGGCCGCATCTTCGAGGCGATCCGGCGGCTGCGCTCGACCGACCAGCTCGCCACGCCGGTGACGCTGCGCCCGCTGTTCGAGGGCGACGAGGCGATGCGCGAGCTCGGCGGCCCCGCCTATCTCGCCAAGCTGACCGGCAGCGGTGCGGGGCTGATCGGCGCGCGGCAGTTCGCGCAGCAGATCTACGACCTCGCCATGCTGCGCGCGCTGGTGACGGTCGGGCGCGAGCTGGTCGACCGGGCGATGGACACCAGCGAGGAGGTCAATCCGCGCGCACAGATCGAGGCGGCGGAGGCGGCGCTGTTCAACGTCGCGAGTGAGGGCAACGCCGACGGCGCGGTCAAGACCTTTGCCCAGGCGACGACCCAGGCGGTCAAGATGGCCGAGAAGGCGCTGAACGCGGGCGGCGGCCTCTCCGGTGTCACCACCGGCTTCGATTCGATCAACGCGCGTACCGGCGGCCTGCACCATTCGGACCTGATGATCCTCGCCGGCCGTCCCGGCATGGGTAAGACCTCGCTCGCCACCAATATCGCCTTCAACACAGCGCGGCGCTGGATGGACGACATGCGCATCGGCATCCCGCCCGAGCGCTCGACCGGCGCCAAGGTCGCCTTCTTCAGCCTGGAAATGTCGGCCGACCAGCTGGCGACGCGTATCCTGTCGGAGCAGGCGCGGATCAGCTCCGAGGCGCTGCGCATGGGCAAGATCAGCAAGGCCGAGTTCCACCAGCTCGCCGATGCCGCGGCGGACCTGGAGAACCTGCCGCTGTTCATCGACGACACCGCCGGCCTGTCGATCAGCGGCCTGCATACGCGCGTGCGGCGGCTGCAGCGGCGGCAGAACAACGAGATCGGGCTGGTGGTGGTCGATTATCTCCAGCTGCTGTCCGGCAGCGGCCGCGGGTCGAACGACAATCGCGTGCAGGAGATCTCGGAGATTTCGCGCGGCCTCAAGACGCTGGCGAAGGATCTGAACGTGCCGGTGCTGGCGCTCTCCCAGCTCAGCCGCGCGGTCGAGCAGCGCGAGGACAAAAGGCCGCAGCTCTCGGACCTGCGCGAGTCGGGATCAATCGAGCAGGACGCCGACATGGTATGGTTCGTCTATCGCGAGGACTATTACGTCGCCGGGCGCGAGCCTAAGCGGCCAAGGGATGGCGACGATCCCAAGGTGTTCGACGACCACGCCAAATGGGCGCTCGACATGGAGCGGGTGTTCGGCCTCGCCGAGCTGATCATCGCCAAGCAGCGCCACGGCGCGACGGGCAAGGTGATCCTGAAGTTCGAGCCGAACATCACCCGCTTCAGCGACTATGCGGGTGAAAACTACGCGCCGATGGATTGAGCCCGACAAATTCCTCCCCGAGCAAGCTCGGGGAGGTTTCTTGGGATCAGAAGCTCGGCTGATCCGGGTCGCCGTCCTCGACCGCGGTGTGGATGCCGCACTCGGTCTTTTCCCATCCCCGCCAGCGGCCGGCGCGCGGGTCTTCGCCCGGCTTCACCTTGCTGGTGCACGGGGCGCAGCCGATCGAGGCATAGCCTTCGGCCTCCAGCGGGTGGCGGGGAAGGTCATGCTCGGCGAAATAGGCATCGATGTCGGCCTTCGACCAGCTCGCCAGCGGGTTCACCTTCAGCCGATCGCCGTCCAGCTCGAAGCGGGGAAGGGCGGCGCGGGTGCTCGCCTGGAACGCCTTGCGGCCGGTGATGCTGGCGTCGACGCCGACGAGCGCCTTCTCCAGCGGCTTGACCTTGCGCAGCTCGCAGCAGCCGTCGGGGTCGTAGGACCAGCGCAGGCCCGCCTCGTCCCGCGCGGCAAGCTCGGCGGGGTCGGGCGTGATGATGCGCAGGTCGGTCAGGCCCAGGCGCTCGGCGAGCCGGTCGCGATAGGCAAGCGTTTCGGGGAAATGCTTGCCGGTGTCGAGGAACAGCACCGGCACCGTCGGGTCGACGCTGGCGACGAGGTGCAGCAGCACCGCCGATTCGGCGCCGAAGGAGGAAACCAGCGCGACCTCGCCCAGCATGTGCTCGGCGAGCAGGGTGCGAAGCATCGTCGGCGTGTCGGTGCCGCGGAACAGGTTGTTGAGCCTGAGCGCGTCCGCCGCGGTCCAGCGCGGCGCCAGATCGATGCGGTCGAGCTTGCGTGCAGCCTCAGCCATGACGGAGCTTCCACACCGGCACCGCGTCGTCCGCGGCGTGCTGATAGACATAGTCGTAGCGGTTGAGCGCGGCGTCGAGCACCTCCGGGTCGATCTGCGCGTCGGGCGCGAAGCTGTCGAAGCCGCAGCGGCGCATGAACAGCATCTGGTCGACCAGCACGTCCCCGGACGCGCGGATCTCGCCCTTGTAGCCGGCTTCGCGCAGGATTCGCGCCGAGCTGTAGCCGCGCCCGTCGCGGAAGCGCGGGAAGTCGATCTCGACCAGCGCGAGCCGCTCGAGATGCGGGATCAGCAGCCGCGCGTCCTCGCCGGCCTCGATGCGGACGGCGGTGGCGTTGGACTGGCCGAGGAAGGCGTCGATCGAGACCGCCGGCTCGTCGTGCGGCTCGTCGTCGCGGAAGCGCAGGTTGTTCTCAACCATAGATCGCCTCCTTGAATGGCTCGAGCCCGATGCGGCGGTAGGTGTCGATGAAGCGCTCACCCTCAGTTCGCTCGCGTAGGTAGACGTCCGTCGCCTTCTCCACGGCGTCCACCACCCCGTCCTCGTCGAAGCCGGGACCGGTGATCTTGGCCTGCGAGGTATCCTCCGCGCCGGAACCGCCGAGCAGGAGCTGGTAGTTCTCCGTGCCCTTACGGTCGACGCCGAGGATGCCGATGTGGCCGGCGTGGTGATGGCCGCAGGCGTTGATGCAGCCCGAGATCTTGATCTTGAGCTCGCCCAGTTCGAGCTGCCGGTCCATGTCGGCGAAACGCTGCGCGATCTTCTGTGCGACCGGGATCGAGCGGGCGTTGGCGAGGCTGCAATAGTCGAGCCCGGGGCAGGCGATGATGTCCGTCACCAGGTCGAGGTTGACGCTTGCCAGCCCCGCCGCGTCGAGCGCCTGCCAGACGGCATGGAGATCGGCCTTGCGGACGTGCGGCAGCACCAGGTTCTGCGCGTGCGTCGCGCGCAGCTCGTCGAAGCTGTAGCGTTCGGCGAGGTCGGCGACGACCTCCATCTGCTCGGCGGAGATGTCGCCGGGGATGCCGCCGATCGGCTTCAGGCTGATGTTGACGATGGCATAGCCCGGCGCCTTGTGGCGGAGGGTCTGGCGATCAGCCCAGAGCGCGAACTCGGGATCGGAGCGGTCGATCTCGTCGGGCAGGCCGGTCTCGAACGGCGGCGGCGCGAAATAGGCGGCGATGCGGTCGTATTCGGCCTGGGGGAAGTCAGTGCCGAGCGTCAGGAAGTGCTGGAACTCCTCCTCGACCTGGCGACGGAACTCTTCCTCGCCAAGGTCATGTACGAGGATCTTCATACGCTGCTTGTGGATATTGTCGCGGCGCGCATGGCGGTTCCACACGCGCAGCACCGCCTGGAGATAGGAGAAGATCTCGCCCGCGGGCAGGAACTCGCGGATGCGATAGGCGATGATCGGGGTACGGCCCATGCCGCCGCCCGCGAACACCTCGAAGCCCTGCTCGCCCGCCTCGTTCCGGACGATGCGCAGCGCGAAGTCGTGCCAGCGCAGCGCCGCGCGGTCCTCCCCGGCGGCGATCACCGCGATCTTGAACTTGCGCGGCAGGTAGCTGAACTCGGGATGGAAGGTGCTCGCCTGGCGCAGCAGCTCGGCCCAGGGGCGCGGATCGCAGATCTCGTCCGCGGCGGCGCCGGCGTACTGGTCGGCCGAGATGTTGCGGATGCTCTCGCCCGAGGTCTGGATCGCGTGCATCTCGACGGTGGCAAGCTCGGCGAGGATGTCGGGCGCTTCCTCCAGCTTGATCCAGTTGTACTGGATGTTCTGGCGGGTTGTGAAATGGCCGTAGCCGCGGTCGTAGCGGCGCGCGATGTGCGCGAGCTTGCGCATCTGGCGCGAATCGAGCGTCCCATAGGGGATGGCGACGCGCAGCATATAGGCGTGGAGCTGGAGGTAGAGGCCGTTCTTGAGCCGGAGCGGCTTGAACTGGTCGTCGTTCATCGCGCCGGCGATGCGGCGAGCGGTCTGGTCGCGAAATTCCTCGACGCGCGCGTCGACGATCGCCTGGTCGTATTGGTCGTAGCGGTACATGTCAGATCACCCAGCTGCCGGCATTGGGATCGGCCGGCTTGAGCGTGAGGTCGGGGCGAACGGTGGGGCCGAGCGCGCGGATGCGGTCCTTGATGTGCGCGGGGCGGGGACCCTCGGGCGTCATCGTGGCGTCGATGATCACGCCGCCGTTGACGCGGCGCGCGCCCGTCTCCTCGGTCAGGATCGCCTCGCCGTGCTCGCCGACGTCGACGGCGTCCTCGACATGGAGCGACCAGCCTTCGCCGGTCCACCAGATCACCGCGCCGGTGCGCAGGTCGTTTCCGGTCAGGATCTTCACGCAAGCGCCTCCGCGGCCTTGGCCCAGGCGGCCATCTTGTCCTCGGCGTCGGCAAGCATCACCACCTCGCCGACGACGATGATCGCGGGACTCTGCACCTTCTCGCGCTCGACCATCGCGCCGAGGTCCGCGAGCAGCGTCCGCATCGCACGGTGCCCGTCGAGCGTACCCTTCTCGATCACCGCCACCGGCATGTCCGGGGCGACGCCGTCGGCGATCAGCTTGTCGGCGATGTCGGGGCAGGTCGCGACGCCCATGTAGATGACGAGCGTGCGGCCCTTGCCGGCGAGGCCCGACCAGTCCTGGTCCTTGAGCCCCTTGCACTGGCCGGCGACGAAGCTGACCGCGCTCGACCAGTCGCGATGGGTGAGCGGCAGCATCGCCTCCGCCGCGCAGCCGAGCGCCGCCGAGACGCCGGGGACCACCTCGACGGGCAGGCCGGCGGCGCGCACCGCCTCCACTTCCTCGCCGCCGCGGCCGAAGATGAAGGGGTCGCCGCCCTTGAGGCGGACGACGATCGCGCCGGCCTTCACATGCGCGATGATCAGCGCGTTGATCGATTCCTGCGGCAGCGTATGCCGGGCGCGGCGCTTGGCGACCGAGATGCGGTGCGCGTGGGGCGGCGCCATGTCGAGCACGCGCAGGTCGATGAGGCCGTCGTGCACGACGACGTCGGCCTGGCGCAGCGCCTGGACGGCACGGATGGTGAGCAGCCCCGGATCGCCGGGGCCGGCACCGACGAGGATCACGCGCCCGCGCGCGTTGGGGTCGAGTAGCGTCGCCATGGCGGCCAGATGGGCCGGAGCGGCGTCGGCGGCAACGCAGGGATGCTTGAGGCCAGCCTAGCCGAGCTTTTGCGCTAGGGCCGATCGACATTCAGCCTCTGCCCTCTCCCCTCCTCAAGGAGGGGAGAGGGTTGCGTAGACTTAGCGGCTGCGGAGCAGGCGCTTAGTCGGAGCTGGGAGAGGGGTGGGCGGCTGCGGAGCAGGCGCTCGGCGCTTCGCGCCGATCTACCCCTCTCCCAACCTCCGCTAGGCGCTAAAGCGCCAAGCTGCGGTAACCCTCTCCCCTATCAAGGGGAGAGGGCAAAAGGCCGAATGTCGATCCATCTTACGCGTCCCTGAGGCCGATGCCGATCGCGGCGCGGGCCTGATCGGCCTCGTTCGACGCCACGGGATAGGCGCAATAGTCGGCGGCGTAATAGGCGCTGGGGCGGTGATTGCCCGACCAGCCGATGCCGCCGAACGGCGCGGCCGAGCTGGCGCCGTTGGTCGGCTTGTTCCAGTTGACGATGCCAGCGCGGATATTGGCCCAGAAACGGTCGTAGAGCGCCGGGTCCTGGCTGATCAGCGACGCCGAGAGGCCGTAGCGGGTGGCGTTCGCCTCGGCGATCGCCTCGTCGAAGTCGGTCGCGCGGATCACCTGGAGGACCGGGCCGAACAGCTCGACGTCGGGCCGCTCCTTCGCCTCGGTCATGTCGACGATGCCGGGGGTGAGGAAGGGGCGCCCCTCGATCGGCCGCTCCATGTAACGCAGCGGTCGTCCGCCCATCGCCGAGAGCGCGAGGAAGCTTTCGGTCAGCATGTCGGCGGTGTCGTTGTCGATCACCGGACCCATGAAGGGCTGCGGGTCGGCGTGCGGATCGCCGATGATCAGGCGGTTGGCGAGCTTGGTGACCTCGGCGAGCAGCGGCTCGTACAGCTTCTCGTCGACGATCAGCCGGCGCGCGGCGGTGCAGCGCTGGCCGGCGGTGGTGAAGGCCGATTGCACCACCAGCACCGCGGCCGAATAGAGGTCGGGCGTATCCCACACCACGATCGGGTTGTTGCCGCCCATCTCCAGCGCCAGGATCTTCTCCGGCTTGTCGGCGAAGGCGCGGTTGAGCGCGAGGCCGGTCCGCGCCGACCCGGTGAAGAGCAGCCCGTCGATGCCGTCGTGCGCCGCGAGCGCCTTGCCCTCGTCCGGCCCGCCGATCACCAGCCGCACGCAGCCGTCGGGCACGCCGGCCGCGTGGTAGCATTCGACCAGGAACTCGCCGGTGGCCGGCGTCTTCTCCGAGGGCTTGAACACCACCGCATTGCCCGCGAGCAGCGCCGGGACGATGTGGCCGTTGGGCAGGTGCGCCGGGAAGTTATACGGCCCGAGCACCGCCAGCACCCCGTGCGGCTTGTGGCGGAGCGCGGTGCGGGCGCCCATCGCGCCCTCGCTGCGGCGCTGGCCGGTGCGCTCGGAATAGGCGTTGATCGAGATGTCGACCTTGTTGATCACGGTCTCGACCTCGGTGCGCGCTTCCCATAGCGGCTTGCCGGTCTCGCGCGCGATCAGGTCGGCGAAGGCATCTGTCTTGCTCCGCACGACATTGGCGAAGCGGCGCAGCGTCTCGACGCGATAGGCATGGGGGCGCGCCGCCCATTCGGCCCAGCTCGCGCGGGCGCGCTCCACTTCGGCATCGACGTCGCTGGGTCCGCGCCGCCACAACACGGCGCCGGTTGCGGGTTCGGTGGAGACGATCTCTTGGCCGGCCATCATCGCCTCCTGCCGGGATTCGGAAGCGATGCCAAGGGGCAGCTCATTCCTCCCCGGCACGGGGAGGGGGACCGCCGCCGAAGGCGGTGGTGGAGGGGGTCCGCCATTGACGACACCGTTTGGGGGAGGGCCCCCTCCACCAGCCTTCGGCTGGTCCCCTCCCCGTGCCGGGGAGGAGCCTAGGCAAGTGCCTTCCCCAGCCGCCTGACCTCGGCGATCTTGGCATGGAGCGGCGCCCAGTCGTCGCGCTGGTCGATCGCGGACCAGATCGTCTCGACCTCGTCGATCAGCATCGAGCAGGGCTCGCCGTCCCAATAGGGGGTGCGGGCTTTGCGCGGCCGATAGCCGGCGATGGCGGCGCGCGCCGCGTCGAAGGCGGTGTCGGCGGGCAGCGTTCCGCCGAAGCTGCGGTGGAAGAAGGTATCGATGCCCATGCCGGACGCGCGAAGGCCCCGTTCGATGGCCTCGACCAGCGCATGATCGTCGCCGGAGTCGCGCGGCTCGACGCCCAGCCGCCACAGCAGCGCCCGCGTCACCTCCGCCTGGTAGCGCTCCGGGAAGGTCTCCAGCACGGCGATCATCGGCTCGGCCTCCGCGATCGTGCGCAGCGCCACGGCCAGCTGCATCGCGTCCCAGTGGATCGCCCCCGGCTGCCGGCCGAAGGCGTAAAGGCCGGCATGGTCGAAATAGGCGGCGGTGAAGCCGGGGTCCCAGGTCGGCGCGAACCGCCACGGGCCGTAGTCGAAGCTCTCGCCGGTGACGTTGATGTTGTCGGAGTTGAGCACCCCGTGGACGAATCCCGCCGCCATGTAGCTCGCCGCCAGCCGCGCGGTGCGGCCGACGACATTGTCGAGCATGCGCACCGGATCGCCGGGCGACTCGCCGTGGAGGTGGACCAGCACATAGTCGACCAGCCGCCGCATGGCGTCGGCATCGCGGAAATAGGCGAGCCGCTGGAAGGTGCCGATGCGGATATGGCCGTGGCTGAGCCGCACCAGCACCGAGGAGCGGGTAGGGGAGGGCTCGTCGCCCCGGGTCAGCGCCTCGCCGGTCTCGATCAGCGAGAAGCTGCGCGAGGTTTCGACGCCAAGGGCCTGCAGCATCTCGGTCGCCAGGATCTCGCGCACGCCGCCCTTGAGCGTCAGCCGGCCGTCGCCGAAGCGGCTCCACGGCGTCTGCCCCGATCCCTTGGTGCCGAGGTCCATCAGCCGTCCCGCCGAATCGCTGAGCTGCGCGAAGGTGAAGCCCCGCCCGTCGCCGATATCGGGGTTGTACACGCGGAACTGATGCCCGTGATAGCGCAGCGCCAGCGGTTCGGTCAGGCTGCCGGGGATCGGCTCGAACCGGCCGAAATGGGCGATCCACTGCGCGTCGGTGAGCGAATCGAGCCCGACCTCCGCCGCGGCGCGGTCGTTGCGGAAGCGCAGGACCGTCTCGGGAAAGCGCGCCGGCACGACGCGGTCGTAAAATTCGTCCCCGAGCTCGAGGATCGTCGCTTCCGGTTGCGGGAGGGCGGTCATGCGGCGATATGGGGAAGGATGGCGGATCGGCGCAACCTCGACGGATACCAGGACGGCTATTGGTGGTCGAAGGACGGGGTGCGGCTGCATTACCGCGATTACGGCCATGCCAACGCGGTGAACGGACGGCCGCCGATCCTGTGCTTCGCAGGGCTGACCCGCAACGCGCGCGATTACGCGAACGTCGCCGAGCGGCTGTCCGGCGATTGGCGGGTGATCGCGGTCGATTTCCGCGGTCGCGGCGAGAGCGGCTATGCCGCCGACCCGATGAGCTATGTCCCGCTCACCTATCTCCAGGACGTGGAGGCGCTGCTCGAGCACCTATCGATCGAGCGGTTCGTGGCGTTCGGCACCTCGCTCGGCGGCATCGTGACGATGCTGCTCGCCAGCGCCGAGCGCCAGCGCATCGCCGGGGTGCTGCTCAATGACGTGGGGCCGGAGCTCGACCCCGCCGGCCTCGCGCGCATCCGCGGCTATGTCGGCAAGGCGGCGTGGCACCCGACCTGGATGCATGCCGCCCGCGCGCTGGCCGAGGCGAATGCCGACGTCCACCCGCGCTTCGACATCGAGGATTGGCTGGCGATGGCGAAGCGGCTGTTCCGGCTCAACTCGGCGGGGCGCATCGTGCTCGACTATGACATGAAGATCGCCGAGCCCTTCCGCGTGCCAGGCAACGAGGCGGGGCCCGACATGTGGCGCACGCTCGATGCGCTCGCCGGGCGGCCGGTGCTGCTGGTGCGCGGCGAGACGTCGGACATATTGAGCGCCAGGACGGCGGACGCGATGATCCTGCGCCTCGGCCAGCGCGCGGAGCTGGTGACGGTGCCCGACTGCGGCCATGCCCCCACGCTCGACGAGCCGGAGGTGTCGGCGGCGATCGATCGGCTGCTCGACAAGATTTCCGCGGAACCGGTCGCCGCCTGAACCGTCGTTGCGGGGTATTGCGAGGAGCTCCCCAATGACCAGCCTGTCCGATGCGCATACCGCGGTCACCAGCCTCAAGGGCAAGCGCGCGCTCGTCACCGGCGGGAGCAAGGGCATCGGCCGTGCCATCGCGGTGCTGCTCGCCTCGGAGGGCGCGCGCGTCCACATCTGCGGGCGCGACGAAGAGGCTCTCCAGGACGCTCTGACGCGCATCGACGAGGTGGGGGAGGGCGACGGCGTCGCCATCGACCTGGCCGAGCGCGGGGCGCCCGCGCGCTATGTCGACGAAGCGGTGAAATGGCTGGGCGGGCTCGACATCGCGGTGATCAACGCCGCCATCGCCGCCGACGGCCTGGCCGACACCAGCGCCGAGGAGCTCGACTATGTCGTCGCGACCGACTTCGCCGCCTATTATGCGACCGCCCACGCCGCGGTCCGGCACATCACCGAAGGGGACGTCATCCTGATCGGCTCGACCTCCGCTCATTCGCTATCGCCTAACTCGACCGTCTATGCCGGCATCAAGGCGGGCATCGCCGGTTTCGCGGAGGCCCTGACCAAGGAGGTGGGGGCGAAGGGCATCCGCGTCTCGCTGATCGAGCCGGGCATGACCGGCTCCGACATGCAGAGCCCCGATATCCCGCCCGACCAGCAGGCGAAGCTGATCAACGAGGACAAGATGCTGCGCGCCGAGGACATCGCCGTTGCCGCCCATTTCATGCTGACTCAGCCGCGGCGGACGGTGGTGATGCAGATGGCGGTGGTGCCGAGGCTGCAGGAGGCATGAGCTTCCCCGTCGACCGGCTGGTCCTCACTCCGGCCGACATCGATCTCTCCCGTTCGCCGCTCGCTGGCCATCTCGGCGCGGAGACCTATGTGCTCGGCGCCTTCAACCCCGGCCTGACGCGGCTCGCCAACGGCAATCTGCTGATGGTGGTGCGGATCGCCGAGGCGCTGCGCGAGCCGATCCGTGCCGGCAACATCCACTCGATCCGGTGGAGCGAGGGCCGATATACGCTCGATGCCTGGCCGCTCGACCTGGTCGACACCAGTGATCCCCGCAAGTTCATGATGCGCGGCGGCGGATGGAAGGTGATGGCGCTGACCTCGCTCTCCTGGCTGCTGCCGGTCGAGCTGTCGCCGGACGGGCTAGAGGTCGAGGCGATCCACTACGACCGCGCGATCCACCCGCGCGAGCCCTATCAATGCTATGGCGTCGAGGACGCGCGGATCAGCAGGGTCGGCGATCGCTATCTGATGACCACCTGCTCGGTGAGTCCCGAGCGGCATTCGACCACCCTCTACACCTCCGACGACGCGCTCGACTGGACGCTGGAGGGCATCGTCCTCGATCATCAGAACAAGGACATGCTGATCTTCGAAGGGTTGGTCGACGGCAGGTACTGGGCGCAGACGCGGCCGCTCGGCGATCTCTATTTCGCCTATCCGCCGGGCAGCGAGTGGCGGGCGGGGCCGTCGATCAATCTCGCGACCTCGCCCGATGCATTGCACTGGAAGCCCCACGACCGGCCCGGCATCCGCCCGCACTCCGGCACCGTCGCCACCGCCAGGATCGGCGGAGGCACGCCGCCCATCCTCACCGACCGCGGCTGGCTGAGCCTGTGGCACGGCGTCGAGCCGCTCGGCGTGGTCGGCATCTACCGCACCTATTGGTCGCTGATGGACAGGGACGATCCCGCCCGGCTGGTTGCGACCGAGCATGCGCCGCTGCTCGAAGCCTCGCCGGCGCTCACGGAGCCGCTCAAGGCGCTGATGTATATCGACAATGTCGTGTTCACGACGGGGATCGCCGATGCGGGCGATCATTATGTCGTCGCCAGCGGGGAGGCGGACCTCGCTTGCCGGATCACGCACATCCCGAAGCAGGCGTTCGGCCTTTAGCGCGAGAGGGACGTGACGGCGCCGGCTCCGATCATCGTCACCGCTCTCTTCGGTGCGCAGGATTTCGCCTGGCTGGATGGCTTCCGCCGCCGTCACTATCCGGCGGAGCGTAACCGCGTGCCGGCGCATCTCACGCTCTTCCATCACCTCGCGCCCGACCTGGCGCCGGAACTCAGGCAGCGCCTCGCCGCCGCCACCCGCGGCCAGCCGGCGCCGCGCGCCTGGATCGCGGGCGTGCTCGACATGGATGGCGGTGTGGGTCTCCGGGTTGAATCGCCCGAGCTCGAGGCGATCCGGGCCGATCTCGCCGAAGCGTTCGGCGCGATGCTGATGCCCCAGGATCGCGCCGGCTGGCGCCCGCACGTCACCGTTCAGAACAAGGTCGCGCCTGCCGAGGCACGGACGCTGCGTGCCCGGCTCGCCGCCGACATCGCCCGCAGGCCGCTCGCGATCGCCGGCCTGGCGGCTTGGCATTATCGTGGCGGCCCGTGGGAGCCGCTGTCCCGTCACATGTTCGCTTGACCGACGCCATACCCCCGCCTATGTGCCCCGGCCTGCCTGGGGCGGAGTAGCTCAGCTGGTTAGAGCAGCGGAATCATAATCCGCGTGTCGGGGGTTCAAGTCCCTCCTCCGCTACCAGGGCCGGATTTTCCCGATTTGTTCAGTTCGTCCCTTGGCGCCATGGACCAGGCGAAGCTCTGCCTGGAGCATGCCGGGACCCTCGTCCGCCAGAATCTCGGTCGCCGCCGCGACCGCGAGGCAACCGGCGAACGCGCTAGACGCGCCGCTTGCCTCTCCGACATCGCGGCGCTGGCCCGGCCATGGATGAGCCGGGTCTGATCCTCGACATCGAGATTGAACCGGATTTGCCCGACGCATGATGTGACTCCCTCGGATTGCGGAGGGCGCGGCTTCAATGCGGGCAATGCGACGGGCGGTAATACGGCCATAGCTCGTACCGGACCGGGCCTCGCTTCAGGCAGGTGCCAATCTAGTATGAGAAACAGATCGGCACGAGTTTGTCGGGCCGTCACAACATGCCGGCGTCGCGAGAGGCATTGTGGATGAGCGCCAGCATCTTCAGCCGTGCTTCCTCCGCGTCTCCACGGACGATCGCGTCGAACACGGCGTCATGGTCCGGCATGGGATCGCGGGATTCCTGCCGCTCGTCGCGTGCGAAACGCGTCGTCCATGCCACCACCGCCGTTACGGATGTCGCCAAGGTGATGAGCGATTCGTTCCGCGCGGCGAACAGGACGAGCCGGTGGAAACTTTGATCTGCGGCTCTTCCCTCAGCAGTTTTCAGGCCGAACCGGCGCATCTCCTCCAGCGCATGACCCATTTTCGAGATGTCCTGCACATCGCGGCGAAGCGCGGCAAATTGCGCCGCCGCAGGCTCCACCACCATGCGTAGATCGAATATGTCGCGGAGGAATTCGGGCGTCGGGCCGGCTTCGAACATCCAGGCCAGCACGTCCAGGTCCAGCATGTTCCAGCGCGACCGCTCGTTGATGCGGGTGCCGCTCTTGGTGCGACTATAGACCAGCCCCTTGGCCGACAGGACCCGCACCGCTTCCCGATAGGCCGTGCGCGACACGCCTTGCTCGGCGCTGTAGCGTTCCTCGCCCGGCAGCATTTCCCCGGGCTGATATCGGCCACTGACGATAGCGACGCCCAGATCGTGCGCGATCCGGTCATGGATTGCCCGCGTGGCGCGCGCCGCCGCACGCGCCAGGGGGTGATCGTCCATAACGTTCATCGCCCTTCCGTCTGCTGTCTCCATCGGCCCGTCAAGCCCATCCTTTGCGCAGGAGTCGATCTAGTATGAGAAAAAATGCCCATTTCCGCGCGGTATGGGCCAAAATGAAGGATTCTGGCTTGAATTGCGCTGAGAATCGGCTCATCTGGTATGAGAAATAGAAAAACTTGAGGGGAGGGAGACATGAAATCCGGGTTCAAGCCGCATCATATATCGGCCGTCGCGCTTCTGTTCGCGCAGGCCGCCGTCGCACAGGCGCAGGATGTCGAGCCTCAGGCTACGGCGGACAAGGAGGCGCAGGAGCCTGCCGCGGTGAGCGCCGACGACATCGTCGTCACCGGCATGCGCGCCAGCCTGTCCTCTGCCCAGAACATCAAACGCAATGCCCGGCAGCTGGTAGATTCCGTCGTGGCGGAGGATATCGGCAAGCTGCCGGACAATAATGTGGTCGAAGCGCTGCAGCGCGTGCCGGGCATCCAGGTGTCGCCCCGCGCCCGTGGCGAGTCCGCCACGGTGCTGATCCGCGGCCTGCCGGACGTGGTGACCCTGATCAACGGCCGCAACATCTTCAGCACGACCGGCCGCTCTCTTTCGCTCGCGGATGTGCCGGCGGATCTGGTGTCGGGCGTGGATGTCTACAAATCGCGCTCGGCCGACCAATTGGAAGGCGGCATTGCCGGCCTCATCAACGTCCGCACCCGGCGTCCTTTCGATTTCAAGGGGTTTGAAGTCGCGCTGGCGGGCCGCCAAGTCTACAGCGAGCAGCCCGACAAGATCGATCCCTATGTCAGCGCGCTTATCAGCAACCGCTGGTCGACCGGCATCGGCGAGATCGGCGCGCTGGTGAGCGTATCCTATCACAAGACCCGATATCGGGACGAGACCATCTTTAGCGGCGGCTATTTCGGCTATAATCCGGACAATAGCCGCGCGCCTTATACGCCCGGCGTGCCGCTCGACCCGCGGGGTAGCAGTCCAATCGATCCCCGGGTGTTCCGTACGGATGTGATCGGCGCCTTCGACCGGATCGGTACGCGCACGCGTCCGGCGGTCAACGCCACGCTGCAATGGGCGCCCGACGACCGGCTGACGATCCATGCCGACGGCCTGTTCTACGGCTATCGCGAGCGCGGCAACGGCAACCAGAATTTCACGTCGATGAACGGCACGCTACTGTCGCCGCTGCAATTCGTGGGCGACACCAAGCTGGTCGAATCGCTCAGCATCGCCAACGGCCGCGTCGCCAATTTCGGTAACGCCTACAAGAACAAGGCTGACCGCTGGCAGGGCGCGCTTGGCGCCGACTGGGAGGCCGGCGACTGGAAGGCTGCGACCGAGTTTTCCTACACACGATCGAAGGCGACCGACATCGGCAATAATCTGGATGTGGACTTCATCGCGTCCCGTACCGATGCCGTGTTCAACGACGGATCGGGGACGCCCCACTTCACCTTGCCCAACGACGATCCCGCCGATCCGTCGCGCTATTATCTCTCGCGCCTGTCGACCACACGGACGATCGGCGACGGCACGGAGCTGGCCTGGCGCGGCGACCTGTCCTACCGCTCGCCTTTCCTGATCTTCTCCGGCCTGGATGCCGGAGTCCGCCTCAGCAAGCGCGACGCGAAGTCGGACAGCTTCACCCAGACCGTGAACTGTTCCCCGACCGGCGCGGTCAAATGCTATGATATCAAGGCGGCCAGCCTGCCGGGGCTGATGACGGTGACGCCGGGTGATTTCTACGCGGGCACGCGGCCATACATGCGCCGATGGGCGACGCCTGCCACCGATTATCTGCTGAACGACATCGGTACGCTGCGCCAGCTGTTCGGCCTGGCGCCGGACGATCCCGCTTTCCAGGATACCCAGCATTTCGACATCACCGAGAAGAATTACGCCGGCTATGGGCAGGCCAATATCGAGGCCGGCCGGTTGGACGGACAGATGGGCGTGCGCGTCATCCGCACCGACATCACCTCCAGCGCCTTCCTGGTGCTGCGCGGCGCGACCTCGCCGGTCACCATCCGCAACAAGAGCACCGACGTGCTGCCCAGCCTGGCGCTACGCTACAAGCTGAAGGACAATCTGTTCCTGCGCCTTGCCGCCAGCAAGACCATCACTCGGCCAAGCTTCGCCCAGCTCAATCCGGCGCTCACCTTGACGCCGCCGATACCGGGGCAGCAGCCTTTCGGCCGGGGCACCAGCGGGAATGCCGATCTGAAGCCGATCCGGTCGGACAATTACGACCTGTCGCTCGAATGGTATATCGACCGCTCCAGCTCGATCACCGCGACGATCTTCCGCCGCGACGTCACCGGCTTCATCCAGTCGGTCACCAGCAATTTCGACATCGACTATCTGGGCGCCGACAATGGCGTCTATCAGATCACCCGTCCGGAAAACTCCGGCTCGGGCCGGCTGCAGGGCATAGAGGGCGGCTTCACCGTCTTTCCCAAGGGGTTGCCGACCTGGCTGGACGGCGTGGGCGTCAGTGCGAACGGCACCTATATCGACGGCAAGAACACCGCCTTGTCGCCGCTGCCGGGCGTCACCGGCTACATGGACATACCGTTCCAGAATGTCTCAAAATATTCCGCCACGGGCACGCTGATCTACGAAAAGGGCGGCTTTTCCGGCCGCGCCTCCTACGTCTGGCGCGACAAGTATAATGGCGGCCTGCATTTCACCGGGGTCAACCCCAATTTCATCACCAACGGGCAGATCAGCAACCTCGACCTGTCCTTCTCTTACGAGATCAATCCCAAATTCACCGTCGTGTTCGATGCGACCAATGTGCTGAAGAATCTCTACCAGACTTCGTTCAACGATCCCCGTCTCTTCCCGCGCGATACGGTTCTCTACACACGCACCTTTGCCTTCGGGTTCCGGGCGAAACTCTAATGACCGCCATGCCAGTTTCGAGAGGATATGCCATGATGATTTCGCGGGTGATCGCCTCCTTGTCGGCGCTGATGGCGCTGCCGCAGATGGCGCAGGCGCAAGAGGAACGACAGGTTGCGATCAGCGTGGACGCGAGCAAGCCGGCAGGCGAGCTGCCGCCCGTCTGGCGCTTCTTCGGCGCGGACGAGCCGAACTATGCGACGATGAAGGACGGCCGCAAATTGCTGGTCGAACTGGGGGAGTTGAAGAAGGGCGAGGTCTTCTTTCGTGCTCATAATCTGTTGAGCAGCGGCGACGGCACCCCCGCGTTCAAATGGGGCAGCAGCAACGCCTATACGGAAACGAAGGACGGCAAGCCGGTCTACGACTGGAGGGTGCTGGACGGCATCATCGACACCTACCTTGCGCGCGGAGTGCGGCCCTATCTGCAGATCGGCTTCATGCCGGAGGCCATGTCGAGCGCGCCGGCCGGGACGCCCTATCAGCATAGCTGGCGACCGGGCTTTTCCTATAATCTGATCGAGGGCGGCTGGAACTATCCGCCGAAGGATTACGCCAAGTGGGGCGAGCTCGTCTATCAATGGACGCTCCACAATATCGAGCGCTATGGCCGGGCCGAGGTCGAACGGTGGTATTTCGAGGTCTGGAACGAACCTAACGGATCGTCCTACTGGAAGGGGACGCCGGAGGAATTCTACAAGCTGCATGACTATGCGGTCGATGCGGTGCGCCGCGCGCTGCCGACCGCACGGGTCGGAGGACCGGACGTCGCCGGGGCGGGCGGCGCCTTCATGGACGGCTTCCTGAAACATGTGTCGTCTGGGAAAAACTATGCGACGGGCCGGACCGGCACGCCCACGGACTTCCTGTCCTTCCACGCCAAGGGCAGGCCTGTCTTCGTCGACGGCCATGTTCGCATGGGGATCGCCACCCATTTGCAGGAGGCGGATCGCGGCTTCACCAAGGTGCTGTCGATCCCGTCGCTGGCGACCAAGCCGGTAGTCATCGGCGAAAGCGACCCGGAGGGCTGCGCCGCCTGTCCGGGACCGCAGAACGCCTATCGCAACGGCACCATGTATTCGAGCTACACCGCGGCCAGCTTCGCGCGCATTTGGGAACTGGCGGAGCGGCGGAAGGTCAATCTGGAAGGTGTCCTATCCTGGTCCTTCGAGTTCGAGGATCAGCCATGGTTCGCGGGCTATCGCCAACTGTCCACCAACGGTGTGGACTTGCCGGTGCTCAATGTCTTCCGCATGTTCGCCCGGCTGGGCGAAACGAAGCTCGCGACCACCAACGGCGCCCAGATTCCGCTCGATCAGGCGATGGCGAACGGCATTCAGGGCGAGGCGGACATCGGGTCGATCGCCACGCGCACGGCGGACGGCAAGGTCGCGCTGCTGCTCTGGCACTATCATGACGACGATGTCGCGGGGCCGGACGCACGCGTGAGGATCAACCTGAAGGGCCTCAAGGCCGTACCCGCCGCCGCGACGCTGTGGCGTGTCGACGGCGACCATGCCAACGCCTTCACTGCCTGGAAGAAGATGGGGTCGCCCCAATCGCCCAACCAGGATCAATATGCGCAGCTCGAAGCCGCGTCGCGCATGCAGGCGGAAGATGTCGCCGTGACCGGCGGCGCGCGGGGGGCAGCGACGGTCGATCTGCGCCTGCCGCGTCAGGGCGTCGCCCTGCTGATGCTCGACGCGAAGTAAGCGGATACGCGGCGCGATGACGCGGAACGAGGCAGGAGAGCGGCTGCACGCGGGGCGCTGGGCGATCGCGGCGATGATCACCGTCGCCATCGCCATCAGCTACCTCGATCGCCAGACCCTGCCCTGGGCGATCAAGCATATCGAGGCCGACATCCCGATCGGCAACCAGACGAAAGCGCTCCTCGATTCCGCGTTCCTCGCGACCTATGGCCTCATGTACCTGGGGGGCGGCTGGCTGCTGGACCGGGTGGGGACGCGGGCCGGTTTCCTGGCGATCATGATCTTCTGGTCGCTCGCCTGCGCCAGCCACGGTCTGGCGGGCGGTATCGCGGCGCTGGTCGTCAGCCGTCTGGCCCTGGGCGTAGGGGAGGGCGGGGGCTTCCCGGCCGCGACCCGCGCCATCGCCGAATGGTTCGCGCCGCGGCATCGGTCGGCCGCGATGGGGCTGGTCAATGCCGGGACGGCGCTGGGCGCCGTGGCCGCGCCGCCGCTGATCGCCGGCATCCTGGCCTATGGCCATTGGTTCGATCTGGCGAGCTGGCGGTGGGTCTTCTTCATCACCGGCTGCCTCGGCCTCGCCTGGGCGCTCTGGTGGTTCCTGACCTATCGCACGCCGCCGGGAGAGGACGCGGGTGACGGCCTGACCGACGGGCCGGGGCTGACGGTCGCTTCGCTTCTATCGCGCCGCGAGGTGCTCGGCATCGTCGGCGCCAAGTTCCTGAGCGACGGCGCTTGGTATTTCTATCTCTTCTGGCTGCCCAAATATCTGTTCGAGGCCCATGGCTTCGACCTGAAGCAGGCGGCGACGATCGGCTGGATACCCTATGCGGCCTCGGGCGTGGGCAGCCTGTGCGGCGGCTGGCTGTCCAGCCGTCTGCTTTCCTCCGGCTGGTCGGTCGACGCCGCGCGCAAGATCGCGCTTGGGCTCAGCGCCGCCTGCATGCCCTGGGTGATGCTGGCGCCCGCCACCGCTTCCGTCGCCGCGGTGATCGCCATCTTCAGCCTCGCCTTCTTCGGCCAGCAGAGCTGGTCCACCCTCGTCATGACGCTGCCGACCGATCTCGTGCCGCGCAGCGCATTGGGCCGCCTGGCCGGGCTGGTCGGCCTGGGCGGCGCGTTCGGCGGCATCGTCATGGGGCAGGCGGCGGGATGGGCGCTCGACATCGGGCTTGGCTATGCGCCGGTGCTGGTCGTCGCCGCCAGCCTGCACGTCGCCGCCTTCGCGCTCATCTGCCTTGCCATTCCTCGCATTTCGCAACTCGATTTCACCGGAAAGGTCCTGCCTTGAAGATCACCGAGATCCGTACGCGCGTCGTCCAGTGGGAAGGCGATACCGTGCCGTTGCCGCCGCATTTCTGCACCAATCCGATGGATCTCGTCTCGCCGCTGCTGACGCGCGAGACGATGGGGACCTTCACCTTCCATGGCTGGCTGATCGTGGAGATCTTCACCGACCAGGGCCTCGTCGGCATCGGCAACGCGGCGCTCGCCCCGCTGGTGACGAAGCAGCTGATCGACCTTCACCTCGCTCCGCTGCTGATCGGGCAGAACCCGTGGGACAGCGAGTTCCTGTGGCAGCACATGTACCGCAAGACGATGGCCTTCGGGCGCAAGGGCGTGGCGATGGTCGCCATCTCCGCGCTCGACATCGCCATCTGGGACCTGATGGGCAAGGCGGCGAAACAGCCCTGCTATCGCCTGCTGGGCGGCCGGACCAAGGCGAAGATCCCCGTCTACGCCAGCCGCCTCTATTCGATCCCGCTCGATGCGCTGGCCGAGGAGGCCGCCCGCTACAAGGCCCAGGGCTACAAGGCGATGAAGCTGCGTTTCGGCTGGGGGCCGGTCGACGGCGCGGACGGCATGGCCCGCAACGTCGAGCTGATCCGCACCGTGCGGGAGGCCGTGGGCGACGAGATCGACGTCATGGCCGACGCCTATATGGGCTGGAGCCTCGACTATGCGAAGCGGATGATGCGCCTCATCGAGCCGTATAATCTCCGCTGGCTCGAAGAGGCGATCATCCCCGACGACATCAACGGCTATCATGAGCTGCGCCGTTTCGGCACCACGCCGATCGCGGCGGGCGAGCACGAGTTCACCAGCTACGGCTTCCGCCAGATGATCGAGGCGAAAGCGCTCGACTATTTCCAGTTCGACACCAACCGGGTGGGCGGCATCACCGCCGCGCGCAAGATCCAGGCGCTGGCCGAGGCCTATTCCATCCCCGTTGTCCCTCACGCGGGTCAGATGCACAATTATCATGTCGTGATGGCCAGCCTGAATTCGCCGATCGCGGAATATTTCCCGATGGTCGACGTGGAGGTCGGCAACGAGCTGTTCTGGTATATCTTCAAGGGGGAGCCGCAGGCGGTGGACGGTCATATCGATCTGGACGACGATCTGCCGGGCCTGGGCCTCGAGATCGACGAAGCCGCCCTCTCGCGTTTCAAGGTGATCGGATGACCAAGGAAAAAATAGCGGTCCTGGGTCTGGGCATCATGGGCTCGGGTATGGCGCGGCAGCTGCTGGCGGCCGGCTTCGACGTTACGGTGTGGAACCGCAGTCCCGGAAAGGCGGCACCCTTGACGCAGGCCGGCGCACGCGCCGCCGCCACGCCGGCCGAGGCGGTGGCGGATGCCGCAATCGTCGTCGCCATGCTTGCCGACGACAGCGTCTCGCGCGCGGTCTGGATGGGCGAGGGTGGGGCACTGGCGGCGATGGCACCGGGTGCGATCGCGATCGAATCCAGCACCCTGACCGGCGCCTGGATCGCGGACCTCGCGCAGGCGGCATCCGCGCGCGGCGTCCGCTTTCTCGAGGCGCCGGTGACCGGCAGCCGCGACCAGGCAGCGCAGGGCGCGCTCCGGTTCCTCGTCGGTGGGGAGGCCGATGTCGTCGCCGCGGCGCGCGGCGTCTTCGACGCGATGGGCAGCGCGCTCGTCCATCTGGGACCGGTCGGCAGCGCGGCGACCGTCAAGTTGGCGAACAATTATCTCTGCGGAGTCCAGGCGGCCTCCTTGGCCGAGGCGGTTGCCTTGTTCGAGAAGCGAGGGCTGGATGTCGAACAGGCCATGTCCATTCTGACCGACGGCGCGCCGGCCAGTCCGATGGTGAAGGCGGTTGGCCGCCGGATGCTCGACCACGACTATGCCCCTCATTTCCTTGTGCCGTTGATGGCCAAGGACTTGGGCTATGCCGCGCAGACCATGGCCTCTGCCGGCATCCGGTCCTCCATCGCGGAGGCCGCACGGCAGCGGTTCCTGGAGGCGGATGCCGCAGGGGAAGGGCATCGAGATATCGCCGCGATCGTGGAGCCGCTCCGGCGGACGTGAATGAGGCCCTGGCGTTGATGCGCTCGGCGGCTCACCGCAATCGATAAGGGCGGACCGGCTGTTCCGTCGGGGGAGATGACTGTCGCCGGGTCGACAGCGGCCCGTCGGGTTTCTCAGGCCACGAGGCCGGGGCCACTGATCACCAGCGCGATGCCGATCTCGTTACGGCGCGCATCCGGCAGGCGCACCTCGAGCGCGCCTTGCTTGCGCGTGAAGGGCAGGGGACTGGCATCGCCCGGCAGCGTCACGCGGGCGACTTCGCCCCGACCGACGGGATTACCGGCGCCGAGCAGCTCCATCCGTGCGATCCCGTCCTCGGGCCAGCCGAGCACCAGTGCGTGGAGATTGCCGTCCTTGACGACATAGCGCACGTCCCTGGCGCCGAAGCGCGACTTCGGGCCGCCTTCGGAGAAATTGCCGCCGCCGCCGCCCGCCGGCCCTTCGCCGTGGAGGCGCCAGGGACGGCTGCCGTAGATCGCATCGCCATAGGGCTGCATCCAGGCGGCAAGCCCTTCGAGGATCCGCTCCTCCTTGTCGTCGATGGTGCCGTCGCCACGTATGGGGATGCTGAGCATCAGATTGCCGTTCTTCGACACGACGTCGCAAAGGGTGTGGATCACGGTCTGCGCCGACTTGTAGCCGTCCTCTTCATAGACCTTGCGGCTGTAATGCCAGTCGCCGATGCAGGTGTCGGTCTGCCAGGGATAGGTCTCGATATAGGTCTTGCCGCCGCGCTCGACGTCGTCGACGATGCCCATCCGCCGCTGCGGCGGGGTGCCTTTGGCGGTCACCACCGCTTCGAGCCGGCCGCCGTTCCAGCGCATGCTCTGGTTGTAGAAATGGGCGGTGACGTCGAGCCCCGCCTGTTCGAGCGGCAGGTCGAAATTGTCGAAATAGACGAGGTCGGGCCGGTACCGGTCGATCAGCTCGCGGCAGCGCAGGAACCAGCTGCGCACGAACTCGGGCCGATCCGGTACGCCTTCGCTCCACAGCCCGTCGTTGGCCTCGTGCCAAGCCTTCGCCTCGGCGATGGTGGTGACGCCGTCGGGCATGTACGCGCCGCGCCCGGTGTAGAGTTGCTGCGGGTCGAGCCCGTCCCACCATTTGCCGCGACCGTCCGCCTTGGTCAGGCGGAACGCGTCATAACGCTGCCCGCGCCGCGGTCCCTCGGGATCATAGCCATAGGCCGCCTGGTTCCAGTGCCAGGCATGGGCGGAATGGTTGGAGACGCCGAAGCGCAGCCCGCGCTCGCGCGCCAGCTTCTCCCAGGTGCCGACGATGTCCTTCTTCGGCCCCACCCGCGTCGAGTTCCAGGGATGATAGGTCGACGCGTAGCAGTCGAAATTGTCGTGGTGGTTGGCGAGCGCCATGAAATATTTCGCGCCGGCGCGCTGGTAGAGATCGAGCAGCCGTGCCGGGTCCCAGCGTTCGGCCTTCCACTGGTTCTGGATCTCCATGAAGCCGACGTCGGCCGGATGGCCATAGTGCCGGAGGTGATGTTCGTAGGCGGGATGCCCCTGGACATACATGTTGCGCGCATACCAGTCGCCCGCGGCCGGCACGCATTGCGCGTCCCAATGCGCCCAGATGCCGAACTTGGCATCGCGGAACCAGTCGGGGACCGTGTAGCCGCCCGTCAGCGATGCCCAGTCGGGCGTGAAGGCGCGGGGCAGGGCGACCCGGGCGGCACGTCCTGCCGGCGCGGTGGCGACACCGCAGGCGGCCGACGCCGTCTTCGACACACCCGCCGTAGCCCCCGCGGCGAGCACGCCGCCAACTGCTTGCCTGCGCGTGATGCCCATGCCCCTCCTCCATGTTCTGGTTGATCAAGCATAGTCGAGGCCTATCGCATATGAAATATACTTTCATATGCGGTGGACTGCCGTCGAGTTGGGGCGTCGAAGCGCGTCGCCATGGGACAGCGCCGGTCGGCTGGCGCTTGTCCGCTATCTTACATGGCGAACCTTATCGTCCCGAGGACCGTCCGAGGTGCACCCGGCAGGTTGAGCCATGCGGACGTACCGTGCCCCGATACGATATAGTGCTTGTCGAACAGGTTATAGGCGTTGATCTGGAACCGCGCCGGGCCAAGATTGGCCCAGGCCATCGCGTCGGCGGTGAAATAATGCGGCAGCACCGTCGTGTTCTGGGGATCGGCCCAGCGGTCGCCGACGTAGTTCGCACCCGCGCCGACACCGTAATCCTTGAGGATGGTCTTGGTGACGAAGAGATTGGCCTGGTTCCTTGGGGTGATCGTCGCGCGCTTGCCGATGAAGGTTGGTGTGGCTGACGCCGTCACACGCGTGTCGAGGTAGGAATAGCCGGCGATCACGCGCAGCCCTGACGGCAGGTCGAGCGCCGCCGACAGCTCCACCCCGCGTGTGCGCTGCGTGCCGATCGGAACGATGGTGTTGGTGGCCGGATCGGTGCCCTTGATGCCGGTGCGCCGCAGGACGAAGCCGGCAACCTGGATCGAGAGATGCTGGTCCAGCAGCGAGTATTTCGCGCCGACTTCCTTGTTGGTCGTCTGCTCGGGTGCGATATCGGCGTTGTTGGCGGCGAGCGCGAAGGTTTCGGCGGATGGCTGAAAGCTGCGGCTCCACGACGCATAATAGGACTGGTTGTCGTCCGGCTGGAAGATCAGGCCGGCGCGAGGCGAGAACTTGCGGTCGGTGCGCTCGAGGTCCGGCTGGCCGGGCAGGCGCTGATCCGTCTTCTGGATGAACCAGTCGTGGCGCAGGCCCAACATTGCCTTGATGCCATGGCCGAAGTCGATCAGGTCCTGGACGTAGAGGCCGCGCGTGTCGAAGGTCGACAGCGTGCTGGCGCTGAGCTGCGTGAAAGCGGTGTTGTTGACGGTCGGCAGGACCGGATCGAGGATGTCGGTGACCGCGACGACGCGCGATTGCAACGTCTTCGCATCCTTGACCTGCCGGGCGATCTCGAAGCCGTAGAGCAACGTGTGGTGCGTTCCGGCGAGGTCCAGCTTCTGCGTGAGTTCGGACTGGTTCGACCAGCCGTCCTCGTCGCGTGCGATGCCGCCGTGGCTGAGCGTCACGGTGCCGGCCGCGGCGTTCACCCCGGTCGCGTTGGTGTTGTGGCGGTCGAGCGTGAAGCGATAATGGCGGAAGCCGTTGCGGAAGCTCAGGCTGTCGGAAAAGCGATGCACCAGCGTGATCGACTGCGACAGCACCTCCGACCGGCTGACGTCGGCGTCGCGCGCATTGGCCGCGCCGTAATAGGTCGAGCGCGGGACATCGACCGGGCGTCCGTTGATCGCGGGGATGCCGAAGTCGGTGAGCCGTCGGTCGAGCAGATAGTCCGCCTGGACCAGCAGGGTCGTGTCCTTGCCCTGGCCGAGCACAAGCGACGGCGCCAGCGCGACTCGCTTAAGGAACTGCTGGCTGCGGAAGCTGTCGTCATCCTCATAGGCGCCGGTCAGGCGGAAGCCCACGCCCGAGCGTTCGTCGAACTGGCCGATGTCCACTTCGCCGCGATAGGTATCGAACGACCCCGCCGAGACGGCGGCGGAGGCGATGTCCACATCGGGCTTCTTGGTGACGCGGTTGATGAGGCCGCCCGACGAGCCGCGGCCGTAGAGGACCGCCGCCGGCCCCTTGACGACCTCGATCCGCTCCACGTTGGAGAGGTCGCGGAAATAGAGACCGTCGTCGCGGAAGCCGTCGACGAACTGGTCGGCGATGGCGGTGAAGCCGCGGATCGTCACCTGATCGCGCTGGCCGTCGCCGTGGGAAAAGCCGACGCCGGGCACGTTCTTGAGCGCGTCCTGGAGCGAGAGCGCGCGCTGATCCTGGAGCACCGCGGCCGGCACGACCGACACCGACTGCGGCAGATCCTTCAACGCGATCGGGACCTTTGCCGCACCGGTGCTGGTCGGAACATAGCCCTGCTTGTCCAGCGTCCCGGTGACGACGATGTCCTGCTGCTGGGGCGTGTCGGCACCTTCCGACGAGGCATCCGCGGCATAGGCCGGAACGCTTGCGAGAACGAGAGCGCAGGAAAACGCCCGACCCGCGGTTCGGCCGGTGCGGTGCTTTGCCATGGAATAGAGTCCCCTTCGTGCGAATGACGCGGGGCCTTAGCTGCAAGTAAGAGTCGTTTGCAATATACCGGCGGTCGTTTGGGCATGCAGGATGGTCGGAATGACGATCGGCCGCCCGCTCAGACGTTCGTCATGGTCGGTCCTCGAAACCCTTGACCATCCGCGCGCGGGTCGGAAAGGAAACCGGCAGCGGTGTCTGCGATATACAGGCGCGCGGCTTCAGCGGTCACCGTTCCCGATAGGTCGGCATTGCCGGTCCAAAGGATTTTCCCGGGAACGAACTCGATAAGATCGTGCGGATCAGGGCAGCGCGAGATCGCGGCTAGCCGATCCGTCGACGCCGTCAGCGATCGGCAAATCCCAGGTCGGGATTCTCGCTGAGGAGGCGGTCGTCCATCGAAGCATGCACGATAGTTGCGGATTTGCGGAGCAGTCGTGCTTCGGCAGCCCTCGCCTCGCGCTTTTCGGCGAGCAGCGCTTCCTTGCCCCAAGCGGCGGCGGCAAGCGTCGCGACCCTGCGTGCATTCGGCAGAGCGGCAGTTGCAGCAAGGGCGCGATGGTGCGCCTCGCGGGCGCGGCAGACGGCGGACGTTGGCTGCATCGGGTGATTCCTTCCAGAGACGGTAGAACAGGTCGTTCGATGCCCTAGGCTATCATCGCCGCTTCCAGCTTCGAGCGGTTGGAAGTTCAGCTCCCGGGGCGAGGCCAGAACGGCGTGCGGGTCACGGAGCCGGCGAGCAGGCGTGCGGCATAGATGCGCTCGATCGCCCTTGCGTCCTCGGCACGGACGAAGACCACGCGGGTTCCCTTTGGAACGAGCGCCTCGATCGCGCTGATCGTAGCCCCATGCTTGGCCGACATCGCAACGACTTGATCAACGGTAGCGTCGATGTTCACGGCTCGCGACATCTCAGGCAGCCTGCAGAGACGCGTTCGTGACGGCGCGTCGTGTATCGAAAGGGGCGGGGTTCGAGTACCGAAACGGCTGTCGACCGCCTCGTGGCGAGCCCGGCGCGCAGCCGACGACACGGACGAGGCGCCTCTTGACGGAATCGAATGCTGGGGAAGGCATGATGCGGCTCCACGTCAGAGCGGGAGCACGAAACATCTCTCAGTCGCGTCCTTGCTCATGAGCGAAGCGGAGCGATGAGGTGGATATGGGGCACGAGAGCCTCCGTTACCAGTGCCGCGCCCGATATCGCAGGTCGCGGCGAAAATGAGGTCGTCCGCCAGCCGGGCATAGAACAGTCCGATGTTTTCGAGATCGGCTCTCTCGACGACGATCGCGTTGCCCAGGAGCACGCGCCGAAGCCGGCCTCGCTCACCAGGCCAGCCCAAGGTCATCGTTCCGGCTTCGCCGGCGTCCGCTCGTCTGGCGATGCCGTCGCAGTGAAACAGGCATTCCCGGGACCCGCCGAGCGCAAGAAGCCGTTCGTGATCGTCGTTCGGCAGCGTCATTGTCCTGCGGAACCCCCGGAGCTTGTTCGCGGTATTGCGCTGGCGCGGCGCGGTCGGGAGGCGCTGTCGCCGCGCAGCTTCGTCGATCAGGATGTTCAGGAACCGGTCGAGCTCACGCAACCCGTTGCCGATCACCTTGGACCGGAGACGATGCGTGACGGATCGTATCGGGCGGACCGATGGGTTCCACGGTCGTAGCGAAGCGGCGAAGAAATCCGCGCCGCGGCGCAGCGTCGCGTGCGCCCGCGCAAGCTCGTCCATCACTCCGGCCGCAGATCGTGCGCGCAGGTCTGTCCCCGTAGATCGGTCTGCAGGACGTAGCGTACCCGCTGGTTGCATTCGAGCGAGCCGAGCTGCGAGGCTTCGACGGCGCTGACATGGACGAACGCATCGCGCCCGCCGCCGTCCGGCTGAATGATGCCGAATCCCCCTCGCACGTTGTAGAAGCACACTGTTCCGATCGGCATGGGTCCCCCTCAGCTTGGTGCCGGTTGCGGTTGATCGAAGGCGCTCGCCAGCACGGTGCCGGCGGTGATGTTCACGTCGACCAGCATCTCGACGAGATCGTCGGGTGCGCCGGTATGGCCACCTTGCACGGGGCGGATCTGATCGACGGTCCTGGCGACCGCGACGGGGATCAGGCCGGCCCCTCCCATCCGGGCGTGGGTCGGATCGAACGCGCTCCAGCCGGCGCAGGGGAGATAGACCTCCGCCCAGGCGTGAGCCGCGCCATATTGCTTGCCGGCACCGTGCTCGTCCGCCTCGAGGGCCTGCATATACCCCGAAACGGCGCGTGCTCCGAAGCCGAGCTGACGAACCGCCTCGATGAACAGCGTCGCGAAGTCGCGGCAGGAGCCGTGCCCCGAATGGATCGTCTCGTCGGGAGACTGGGCGCGCTCCGCAGCGCTTGCGCGATAGGCGAATTCCGCCAGGATTCCGGTGTTGATTTCCTTCAGCAGCGTCAGGGTGTCGGTCGGCTCGGATCCGCGGAACGTGTCGATCCAATCGCGGATGCTGTCGGCAGCCTGGGGATATTGAGGATCCCGCATCGACCCAAGGTCGGCCACCTCGTCGGCCGAATAGGTGAACGGGAACTCCTGCGCCGACGGTGCGATGCTGAAGACCGGCCAGGCCGTGGCCGATTGATCGACCACCATGCGGCTGTCGATGGTCAGCGTCTCCACCTCGTCCCAGAAGGTGGCGGTGGCGATGAGATTGCCGAACACGTCCTGCGTCCATTCGATATGCGCCGGCGGCGTGCAGCTCAGCAGCGTGGTGAGCAGGCGCAGGTCATGCTGACCGCGCGGGCACAGCATCATCCTGTGCGGCAGCAAGGTCACCGGCCTTGCATAGCGGTAAACGGTCCGGTGGCAGATCGTCAGCAGCATGATGAGGAGGCGATCCTAATCGGCTCCGGCGCGCGCGGAGATGGCGCGCTCGACCGCCTCGCAACCGGCCGCACTGGCTATCGCGAGATCGAGCGGGCGACCGCCGAGCGCCTCGTCGTGCGTGTTGAGAAAGGCGATCGCGGCATCGCCACCGAGAAGATTCCAGGCAAGCAGCGTGATCCGGCCCTGCCGCTCCACGCTCTCGGGCGAAAGACGCGCTCTTGTGGCCTTGTTGTGAAACGGGTTTCGCTTCGGCGCCGGAGAGGCGACGGTCGGCGGCTCGACTGGTTGTTCACCCTTCATCGCCGCTGTCCTCTCCTGGGGATGTGGCCGGAGCTTGCCACGCGCTCGCGGTAGACGAGCCGGCCCTTGTCCATGTCGTACGGCGACATCTCGACCTGAACGCGGTCTCCGACGAGGGTACGGATGCGGTATTTGCGCATCTTGCCTGCCGTGTAGACGATGACGCGATGGCCGTTCTCGAGGAACACGCGGAAACGACCATCGGGGAGGATCTCCTCGATCAGCCCGTCGAGGGTGAGGAGGTCCTCCTTGGTCAAGTCAGGCCTGCCCCGGCGGCGCCGGGGTCGCGCCCAGCGTGTCCTGGAGCTCGCGGACGCGCTCCGCATAGCATCTGGCACGGCTGCGATGGGCGATGCGCGCCTCGCGGGAACCGGCAGCATCGGCCTGCATCAGCGAAATCTGATGACGAGAGAGAAGGTAATTGAGATCCACGGGACGCCTCCGGCTTGATGTAAGCGGGAGCGCGATGGTCTCTCAGCCGCTGGCGCCTACGTGTCGGTCCTGCCAGCGATAATCATGATATAGGGATGAAGCCGCCCCGACGAAACCCCGCGCCGAAGAATGTTGGCGAATGCCCGCCGAGTAAGAGCGGCTCTCCATATTCGGCGGTGCTCTGTGCTGCGGGCACACGCTGATGCTGAACAGCCTGACCTTCACCGGCACGCGGACAACCACGCTGGAAGGGGCCGCGTTCTTATCCTTCACAGACGTCGTCGGCGGCGCGATCGATCTCCCGTTGCGCATAGGCAATCGTCCGGCGGCACGAGCAGGCGGCGGCTTCGAGGCGGTCGAAATCGACAATGTCGATGCTGCCGCGACGGCTGCGGATCAGGCCGGCGCGCTGAAGCGCGGAGGAGGTCACGGCGATCGTCGAGCGCTGGACGCCGAGGATGTTGGCAAGCTCTTCCTGGGTGAGGGTCAGGTGGCTGCCGCGATGGCTGCGCGCCGAGGCGTCGAGCAGAACGCGGCACATTCGGCTTTCGACGCGGTGGATCGCAGTGCAGGCGACGAGTTGCCGCGCCTCGACCAGCAGTGCCTCGACATGCTTGTGGATCGCCACCCGCAAGTTCGCGGATTGCTCGAACATCTCACGATAGTGCGAGTCGCGGATGCGCCAGCCGGTGCCGCCGATCTGCACCAGCGCCCGCGAGTAGCTGAGCCGGCTGCCGCACGCTTCGAATGCGCCGAATGCGCCGTTGCGGCCGATCATTCCGCCGCTGATGCTTTCGCCTTCGACGCTCTCCGATGCGATGCAGATCAGCGCATCGTCGGGGAACCAGACCCAGTGCACCTCCACGCCGGTCTCCTGGAGCACATCGCCGCGGCCGAGCTCGACCCGTTCGATATGAGCCGCGAACCGCAAGGCGATGGCGGGTTCGATCTCGGCAAGAATCTCGTTTTTGGGATTGAAGGTCATCGCGTCCCCGCTCGCGTCGGGAACGGTCCGGCGCATTGTTGAAGATGGATCAGATCCGGCATCACCGCCGGTGCAAGTTTCACGATAGCGGAACTGTCGGTCAGCGTATGCTTTTATGTGGGGGAGACCGGCCAGCAGCGGACACGATACGCATGACATTGAATGCGGAGGAGCAGCCGCTCAAGGTGGATGTGCTGAATGGCGAGGTCGTCATGACCGGTCCGCGGGTAGCGATCGCCTTGCATCCGACGGCGGCGACCGAAACGGCGCAGCGACTGCTCGCCGCCGCGAACCTGGCGATCGAGCAGGCGCGCGCGGCAGCGGTCCAACGGATGGATGGTGCGGCGTCCAACGATGTTTTCTGATCGCGTAGCGGGCCGGACGGCGCGGGAATGCTGCTGCATCGGCGCAGCGTAATCAATTCAATCGCCTTCTTCTGTTGGGTATCGAACACAGTTCCCGAAGATAGCTGATTATAGCGCGTCCCTGGCGAAGGAAGGGATGCGTCCGAATGGAACTGGAGTACCGCCCAACTACCCTGATTCCGACGGGCGTGCCGGGCCTCGATCCGATTCTGGCGGGTGGATATGCCGAGAATCGCGTTCATCTGATCGAGGGGCAGCCCGGGTCGGGCAAGACCAGCATGGCGCTGCAGTTCCTGATGGATGGCGCGAAACGGGGAGAGCTCGGCCTCTACGTCACCTTGTCGGAGACGACGGCCGAGCTCTGCGCGGTCGCGGCCAGCCATGGCTGGACGTTCGACGGCATCGAAATCTTCGAGATGATTCCTCCCGAGCTGTCGCTTGATCCCAATGCGCAGCAGACGGTGCTCTACTCGTCCGAGCTCGAGCTTGGCGAAACCGTCCGGATGGTCATGGCCGAGGTCGAGCGGGTCAAGCCCAAGCGGCTGGTGTTCGACAGCCTGTCGGAGATCCGTCTGCTCTCGCAGGGGTCGCTGCGCTATCGGCGGCAGGTGCTGGCGCTCAAGCACTTCTTCCTGAAGCTGGGCTGCACGGTGCTGATGCTCGACGACCTGACCTCCGAGCAGGACGATCTCAACCTACACAGCATCAGCCATGGCGTGCTGCGCCTCGAGCAGGTCGCGGCGCTGTACGGGGCCGAGCGCCGGCGCCTGCGCTGCATCAAGATGCGCGCGGTCAAGTTCCGCGGCGGCTATCATGATTTCACGATCGAGCGCGGCGGCTTGCGCGTCTATCCACGTCTGGTCGCGGCCGATCATCATGTCGATTTCGCGGCGGACATCGTCAGCAGCGGGGTTCCGGCGCTCGATGCGCTGGTCGGCGGCGGTCTCGATCGTGGCACCAGTACACTGGTCATCGGCCCATCCGGCTCGGGCAAGTCATCGCTTGCGATGCAGTTCGTCTATGCCGCGCTCAAGCGGGGCGAACCCGCGCTGATCCTGGTGTTCGACGAGGTGCGCAGCGTGTTCCTGCGCCGCGCGCAGGGCATGGGCTTCGACCTCATGCCGTTCCTCGATCAGGGGCTGCTCAGGCTGCGCCAGATCGATCCAGCGGAATTGACCCCGGGCGAGCTCACCGCCACGGTCCGCGACGCCGTCGAGGGGCACGGCGCCCGCATCGTCGTCCTCGACAGCCTCAGCGGCTATCTGAACGCCATGCCCGAGGAGCATTTCATGATGCTCCAGATGCATGAGATGCTGTCCTATCTGAACCAGCAGGGCATCGTGACGATCCTGGTGCTCGCCCAGCACGGTATGGTCGGGCACATGGCGAGCCCGGTCGATCTCACCTATCTCAGCGACGCCGTCATCATGCTGCGATTCTTCGAAGCCGGCGGCAAGCTGCGACGGGCGCTGTCGGTGCTCAAGAAGCGCACCGGCCATCATGAAGAGACGATCCGCGAATATCGGATCAGCTCGCGCGGCGTTGCGGTCGGCGAGGCGCTGACCGAGTTTCAGGGCGTGCTGACCGGCGTGCCGACCTATATAGGTGCGGACTCGAACCTCCTCGGCGAGACCGTCGGGCATGGGGAATGATCCGACGGTTCTGATCTGGACGCCGATCGGGCGGGACGGCCCCGTCATCCAGCGGCTGCTTGGTGGTGTCGGGATTCCCAGCCGGCCCTGTAGCGGGTTCGACGACCTCCTCCATGGTCTGGACGGTGCGGCCGGGGCGGTCATTGCCCAGGAAGGGCTGCTTGGTGCCGATCTCGCCGCGATCGAGCAATGGGTGAAGGCGCAGCCGAGCTGGTCGGATTTTCCGTTCGTGCTGCTGTCGCATCGCGGCAGCATGGTCGACCGGCGGCTGATCGCGCTGCTCGGCAACGTGACCGTGATCGAACGCCCGGTCGACCAGACCACGCTGGTGTCGGCGGTCAGCTCGGCGCGCCGGGCGCGGCTGCGGCAGTTCGAGGCGGGCGAGCAGCTCGCCGAGCAGCAACGCATGCGCCGCGCGCTGGCCGAGGAAACTCGGACGCTCGGCATCCTCAACGAGCTGGGGGCGACGCTCAGCGCCGAGCTCGACCTCGAGCGGGTGGTGCAGGCGGTGACCGATGCCGGGGTCGCACTGACCGGAGCCGAGTTTGGCGCGTTCTTCTACAACGTCATCGACGAGAAGGGCGAATCCTACACGCTCTACACGCTGTCGGGTGCCCCGCGGAGCAAGTTCGAGACCTTCCCGATGCCGCGCAACACGGCGGTGTTCGCCCCGACCTTTTCCGGCGAGGGGGTGGTGCGCTCGGGCGACATCACCCGCGATCCGCGTTACGGCCGGAACGCGCCGTATGCCGGCATGCCCGAAGGCCATCTGCCGGTGCGCAGCTATCTTGCAGTGCCGGTGACCTCGCGCAGCGGCGAGGTGCTTGGGGGGCTGTTCTTCGGCCACTCGACGCCCGACATGTTCGGCGAGGCGGCCGAGCGGATCATGGTCGGTGTTTCCGGCCAGGCCGCGACGGCGATCGACAATGTCCGCCTGTTCCTCGCCGAGCAGCGCGAGCTCGAGGAGCGCCGCCGCGCCGAAGCCGAGCTCAAGCGCCAGCGTGACGAATTTCTCACGCTGGCCGACAACATCTCCTCGCTCTGCTGGCTCGCTTACGGCGACGGCACGATCTTCTGGTACAACAAGCGGTGGTACGAATTTACCGGCGGCAGCCCGGAGGACGGCGTCGCGTGGGAGTCCGCCCATGATCCGCAAGCTGCTCCGGAAATCCGCGAGCGCTGGCAGCACGCGCTGCGCACGGGCGAGCGGTTCGAGATGATCTTCCCGATGCGGCGGCACGACGGCGCGGTCCGCGAGTTCCTCTGCCGTATCACGCCGATCCGGGACGAGACCGGGTCCATTTTCCGCTGGTGCGGGACGCATGCCGACATCACCGAGCAGCGGGAGGTCGAGGCTGCCCTCGAAGCGCGGGTGGCCGAGCGCACCAGCGATCTGCAGCGTGCGCTCACCCGGCTCGAAGAAGAGGCGGCCGAGCGCGAAAAGGTCGAGGAGGCGCTGCGGCAGTCGCAGAAGATGGAGGCGATCGGACAGCTCACCGGCGGTGTCGCGCACGACTTCAACAACCTGCTGACCGTGATCATGTCCGGCGTCGATGCGCTGCGCCGTCCCGGGCTGAGCGAAGAGCGCCGGTCTCGCTACGTCAATGCGATCGCCGAGACGGCGGAGCGCGCGGCGAAGCTGACGGCGCAGCTGCTTGCCTTCGCGCGGCGCCAGCCGCTGCGTGAGATCGTGTTCGACGCAGCCGACAATGTCGGTCGCATCGTCGAGATGCTGGCGACGGTGGTCGGCTCACGGATCACGCTCGACACCGACTTCAGGCTTTCTCCGGCGCCCGTGAAGGCCGACCTCATCCAGTTCGAGACGGCGCTGGTCAACATGGCGGTGAATGCCCGCGACGCGATGGACGGTGAGGGTTCGATCCTGCTGCGGGTCGATGCCAGCGACGAGATTCCCCCTATCCCCGGGCATCCGGCGGTGGCGGGCGCATTCATCGCGGTCAGCATCACCGACAGCGGCGTCGGCCTGGCCGCAGACCAGATCGCGCGCATCTTCGAGCCCTTCTACACGACCAAGCCGGTCGGCAAGGGCACCGGGCTCGGCCTGAGCCAGGTCTATGGCTTCGCCAAACAGTCGGGCGGCGATGTCCGCGTCGACAGCGCGCCCGGTGAAGGCGCGACCTTCACCCTCTACCTGCCGAGGGCGGCCGAGGCCGAGCTCATGCCCGAAGCCGAGCCTCAAGCTGAAACGATCGATGGCGACGGCAGCGGCCGCATCCTTGTCGTCGAGGACAATGAGAATGTCGGCGAACATGCTTCGCAGCTCCTATGCGACCTGGGCTATGAGACGGTCCGCGTCCAGGATGCCCGCAGTGCGCTGCAGGCTTTGCAGGAAGCGAGTGAGCCGTTCGACCTGGTCCTGAGCGATATCGTCATGCCCGGCGGGATGAGCGGGCTCGAACTGGCGCGAACGCTGGCACGGATGCATCCCGAGCTGCCGGTGGTGCTGACCACCGGCTATAGCGACGTTCTGATCGAGGAAGGCTCGGACGATGTGGAGGTGCTGCGCAAACCCTATTCGATGGATGCGCTCGGCGCGCTGATGCGCCGCCTCATCAACAAGGTCGAGCGAGGCCGATGAGCGGGTTTGCAGGCAAGCGAATCTTGGTTGTCGACGACGAGCCGTTCATCGCGATGATGCTCGAAGACATACTCGGCGATCTTGGCTGCGCGGTGATCGGTCCCGCGCTCGACCTCGGCGAAGCCGAAGCACTCGCGCGTGGGGCGGCGATCGATGCCGCCATCCTCGATGTCAATCTCGGCAATCGAACGAGCCACTCGATCGCCGATCTCCTGCGCGAACGGCAAATTCCGTTCGTGATCGCGAGCGGAAGCGGGGAGGCCGCTACGGTGCCCGGCGCGAGCGGTACGCTGAACAAGCCCTTCCGGCCGGGGGCGGTGGAGGCGGCGCTGTCGGAATTGATCGCCTGATTCCAGCGCGTCGCGGAAATGCGCGCAGCTGCGAGACGGGCGCAATGGCATCCACTGGGCCCGATAATCGTGCGAGACGAAGATCGACGCGAAGATACTGATGTCGCGTATCCAGCGGCCAATAAATTTCGATGAGATTAGATAAGTATGAATTTATCCTAGTTAAAGTATGTCATCTGTTATCTGTAAAATAATTTCAAACATTGCCGCATGATGAACAATATCGTCTGCGGACCGCTAGCTATTTGCCTGCAGGGAACCGCGTTCGTTCCGTCGGAGTTATGATCGCAGACACTTGGGTAACTTGTAAGTCGGTTGCGATGACTGGTTGCGGATCTTTGGCGCCCGAAGGAGCGCTTGCCTCGTTCGCTGCGACCCGTCGCAGCCAGGAGGCATTGTGTGGAGACGATGATCGGATCGAACGCGCTGCTGGCGGCCCTGGAATCGGCTGCGCGTGCGCGTTTTCTTCCCCATTTCCAGCGAGTGGAGCTGCGCCGAGGCGACGTGCTGCACAGCGACGGACAGCTCATCGATTGGGTCTATTTCCCCCTGGCGGGGCTGGTGGCGATCGTGACCCAGACCATCGCCGGCGAAAGCGTCCAGACCGGCATGGTCGGGTGCAATGGCGGCGTGGGTATTCTGGAGGCCTTTGGCAGCGGACGCCACCGCTCCCGCGGCGAGGTCCAGATCCCAGGTGCCGCAGTGCGTCTCGGCGTCGCGCGCTATCGCGAGATGCTGCGGGCATCGCCGGGGCTCCAGCGCGCGGTCGAACAACATCTTGAGATGCTCGTGACCGAAGCCCGGCAACTGATGGCCTGCAACGCGCTGCATTCGATCGAGGGGCGGCTGAGCCGCTCGATCCTCGATGCGCTCGAGCGCAGCTGCCTGGAGCGGATGCTGCCGATCACTCAGGAGGCGCTCGCCCAGATGCTTGGGGCGCAACGCACCTCGGTCTCCGGTTGCATCGCCAAGCTGCAGCGCGAGGGACTGATCCGCAGCAGCCGAGGCGCGATCGAAGTGCTCGACGTCGCTCGCCTGGAGCGGGTCGCGTGCGACTGCCGCGAGAGCCTGGCGATGGCCAAGGAGGAAATCTGGCCGGTTTCGGTCGAGCAGCAATTCTCCTCGGGCTGATTAGGATGCGGGGCTTAGGCAAAGAGATCCGAAACGCCTCGTCCTGCTGGATCACTCGATAGGAAGTTTACCCTTGATCAAAGGCTGGCTTCACTCATTGGGCAGAACGAGGGCCAACATCCTTCGGATGTCCCGATCGGCGATGTCCGCTTTTCCAAGTTGGTCCAATCGCTGACTATCAGCTACCCTCCACGAGCAGTTAGACCGTTTTCGACGTAAGCTGCCGGTCGGGAATGCGCTCCGTTCCAGCCGGCAACCTGTACGATCGGTGGACTGGAAAGCGGTTGTTCAATCTGTCCGATGACACGCACTTTGCGCCTTGCGAAGAGGTGTGTTCGCGCTACCAACGTCGAACGATAAATCAGGGGGAGGCCAATATGACCTCAAGTTTCGATCGCCGTACTCTGCTCGTCGGCGGCCTTGCTGCCTCGGCTACCCTGACTCCTCTCAGCGAGGCCTTCGCCCAGCGCCGCCGTCGCGTGTCCGCCAACGACAAGGTCCAGGTGGGCCTGATCGGCTGCAAGGGCATGGGCTGGGGGAACCTCATGGCGATGATGAAGGGGGCCGACGTCACCCCTGTCGCCCTCTGTGACGTGGACGCCACGGTCCTCACCGGTCGCGGTTCCGAGCTGCAGAAGGTCTCCGGCCGCACGCCGCGGCTTTACGACGACTACCGCCGCATGCTCGACGACAGATCGGTGGATGCGGTGATCATCGCGACGCCCGACCACTGGCATGCGCTCCAGCTCATCGATGCCATGTCGGCGGGCAAGGACGCCTATTGTGAAAAGCCGCTCGGCAACTCCATCGCTGAATGCCGCGCCATGGTCGCCGCCAAGGCGCGCCACAACCGCGTCGTCCAGGTCGGCCAGTGGCAGCGCAGCAACCAGCATTGGGCCGACGCCATCGCCCATGTCCATTCCGGCGGGATCGGCCGGGTGCGCAAGGTCAAGGCCTGGGCCTATCAGGGCTGGATGAAGAACGTCGCTCCGCAGCCCGACCAGGCGCCGCCTCCAGGCGTCGACTATGACCGCTGGCTCGGCCCTGCGCGCCTGCGCCCCTTCAACCCCAATCGCTTCCATTTCAGCTGGCGCTGGTATTGGGATTATGCCGGCGGCCTGATGACCGACTGGGGCGTCCATCTGATGGACATCGCCCTGTTGGGCATGAAGGCCCAGGCGCCGAACTCCGTCAGCTCGCTGGGCGGCGCCTATGGCTATCCGGACTCGGCCATGGAGACACCGGACACCCAGACCGCCATCTTCGACTTCGGCAATTATTCGGTGGAATGGGAGCATGCGGTCGGCATCAGCCACGGCCCCTTCGGCGGCGGCGACCATGGCGTTGCCTTCGTGGGCGAGACCGGCACGCTGGTGGTGGACCGCGGCAAATGGTGGGTCTCGCCGGAGATGAGCGACGGCAAGCCGCTGACCCGGGAAATTCCTGTCACCAAGGCCTCGGACAACGGGCTCGACCGACACACGGCAGACTTCATCGCCTGTGTGAAGGACCGCGCACGCACGCCTGCATGCCCCATCGAATCGGCGGCCAACACGGCCATCGTCTGTCAAATGGGCAACGTCGCCTGGCGCACCGGCCGCAAGGTCCATTGGGATGCCGCCGCGGGCCAGTTCAAGAACGACGCCGAAGCCAACGCCCTGATCACACCTAGCTATCGCGCACCTTACCGCCTGCCGGCGTAAGCGGTGTCCAGGTTGGGCGCGGACATGACCTCCAGGCTATGTGTCCGCCTTGATTGACCACGATGCCGAGAGCGGCCAGTCCGCTGACAAGGGCAGTAACACCCATTTCTGAATTGCGGGAGTTAACGCGCTCGCTCAAAAGCCGACATTCGGTAATTCGGGCATATGGAATGTAAGTTCGTCACGAGGACAAGGATGTCGCGATGAAAAAGACGCTTGCTAATGTCGCTCTCGCACTCGCGATTATTCCATCTGCCGCGATAGCGATCCCTAATCCCGCGTCCGTCTTCTGCGGCAAGATGGGCGGCAGGACGGTCATCGCCAAGCTGCCGTCGGGTGACGAGATAGGGCTATGCTATCTCCCCAAGGATAAGATCGTCGAGGAGTGGACGCTGTTCCGCATGCTCAAGGGCAAGAAGCCGCCCAATCACGCGAACCCGTTTCGCTGATCCCGCTCAGATTGCATTGGCCGTCGTCGACCTGGGATATGTCAAGTCGCGAGAACGGTGAAATATTCGAAGATGAAATAGGCGATCTGATAAGCCAATGCCGCGGCCACCAGGGCGATCTGGGTCTGCCGGCTCTCGGACGATATGCCGATGGCCGCGATCCCCAGCATCAACACCGCGTGAATGGGATATGCCGCTCCCAGCGCATGCCAGCGGCTGACGCCTTTGAGCACGGTGTCGACGAGGTCCATGACGGTGATCATCGCGATCAGCCCGAAGAACCAGGGGCGCCGGTGAAGCAGATAGCCTTCGTAGCTGCGATATTCGTCGACATCGGACGGAAAGAGCAAGGCAGTCAGGACGAAATACAGCGACCCATAGGCAATGATGAACAGATAGGATTCGAACGTCCAGCTCTTGACCTCGACCAACCGGAATTCCCACCACCAGAAGGTGACGATGGACAGCAGCGCCCACGTCACCCAGCCCATATGGATCCACGACCATTTGTAGCGGCGGGGATGCTCGACGATCGACGTGATGCCGGTCAGCAGCTTGGTGATCGCCAGCCCCAGCAGGATGCCGAGCACCACGCGGATGTGCATGTAGAGCTGGTCGATATCCATCGATGATCGCCTCGCTGCTCTCGGCTGCTATGACGGAGCCAGGCGGGGAACGTCCCAGCTTTGTCCCGCTTCCAGCGTACGGAAGCGGCCGGGATCGAGCCTTTGCTTCATGAGCGTCTCGCGCAGCCGCGCCGGGGGGCCATCGATCGGCTCTTCGCCCAGCTCGAAAGTTCCCCAGTGGACCCCCAGCGCATAGGGCGCCCCGGTCTGCCGGAATGCGGTGACGGCGTGCTCCGGATCGATGTGATTGCCGGTCGGCGGCGACGTCACATGGTAGGGGCCGATCGGTAGAATGGCCAAGCGGACGGGGCCGTAGCGGCGCGCCTCCGCCGCCCAGCGCATATCGCCTGCGCCCGTGTCGCCGGCATAATAGAGGTTGCCGCCGGGAAGAGTCACCGTGAACCCTGCCCAGAGCGCTCGATCGTGATCGTCGGTCCAATGCGCGCTCCAGTGATGCGCCCGGTTGAGGATGACGTCGATGCCGGGGCGCACCTCCACCCGCTCGCCCCAGTCGCGCGCGGTCGCCTCGATGCGGTGCTCGCGCAGCAGCGTGTCGTTGCCGAGGCCGGCCACGATCCGCGGATGGTCGCGGGCGACGATCGCCTTGAGCGCGCCGATGTCGAGATGGTCGTAATGATTGTGGCTGATCAGGATCAGGTCGATCCTGGGCAGGTCCTCCAGCCGGACTCCGGGGGCACGGACGCGCTTCGGACCGACGATCTGGACGGGCGAGTCGCGATGCGCCCAGACCGGATCGAGCAGGATGTTGAGCCCCTGCGTCTGGACCAGCGTGGTCGCATGACCGATCCAGGTGACCCGGAGAGCCTCGCCTTCGACGCGGGGTGCCGGAACCGACGGGGTGACGGGAACGGATTTCGGCCAGCCCTTATGGCCGCCGCCGAGGCCGATCGCCAGGAAGCGTTTGGCGCCATCGCGCTGCGCGCCGCCCGAGCCTTGCTCACCGTCGGGATTGAAGAATTTCTGGCCGTCGAAATGGTCGCTCGCAGGCCCGCTGTAGTAGATGCGCGACGCCGGCGTCTTCCCGCCATGGGAGCAGCTCACGACGACAAGGGGCAGAAGGGCGAGCAACAGCTGTCGAGAAGGCATCATGTTCGAACCTCCCTGCAACGGCGCGACATGGGGCGCGAACCTCCGGTCATTTGCTGGCGATCACTGTCATGGGGCCCGCGCGGCCTGTCGCCGAGAGCGAGAGGTCGGTGATGACGATGGTGGTTCCGGCCTCGATCGCCGGCAGCAGTTGCGCGAGAAATCCGTTCGGAACCGAAACCCGTCCGAGCGCGGCCGTGCCATCCGCGTCATCGGGTGCGGCGGACGGCAAGGTGACCTGGTGCCAGCGATAGCCGGCCTTGGCGAACTCATCCGGATCGGCCTTCTCGCCATTTCCCGCGACCAGCGTCAGCGCATGCGTGCCGAGGGGATCGGCGCCGCTGAGCTCGACCCGCGCCCAGCCGATCTCGACGCCGTTGCGCATGACGACCAGGCGGCGATCCGCGCCGCTGATAATGATGCTGAGCGGGCCGGCGGGGCTCGCTCGGCCGTCCATCCGGAGGCGGCGCCTTCCGCCGCGATCGCGCCGCTTCGCCCCCTGGGGTCGTAGGTAGCGAGCAGCGCGGATGCCGTCGGCGTGGCCGGCCGGATGGGCGTGTCGGTGATCACGACCGTCATGCCGGTGGTCGTGACGCCGAACAACTCCTTCGCGAAGGCGAGAGGGAGGTGGATGCAGCCGTGGGACGAGGGGTAGCCGGGCAGTCCGCCGGCATGCAGCGCCACGCCCGACCAGGTCAGGCGCTCGGTATAGGGCATGAGCGCCTTGTTGTAGATCGAGGAATGGTGGTTGGCGTCTTTCTGGAGGATCGTGAAGACGCCTGTCGGGGTCGTGAACCCGGGCCTTCCCGTCGAGACGTTCGTCGCGCCGATGCGAATGCCGTTGCGGTAGACCACCGCGAACTGCTCGGCGAGGTTGACCAGGATCACGACCGGCCCCTGCGGCGCCGCGTCGGGCTCCCAGACGAATTGGCCGGGCTTCAGGTCGAAGACGCGCACGCTCGCGGGCTCGGACGTCTTCGCTCCCTGCGCCCATGCCCCGACCGGCAACCAGAACGACAGCAGCAACAGCAACGCCGGTACGAACGGGTGCATCCACTATATTCCCGGAAAGGGAGCCTGAGCCTCGTACGCGGTCCGCGGCGGGCGCTATCTATCTGGCGGCCCGTTGCGGCTTCAAATCGCCCTCGGCGGTCCTCAGCCACTTGTGCCCGTCGAACCAATGGGTTCCCACATTGGCGATGAAGCCGTCGATCTGGCGCGCGGCGATCCAGTTGTTGGCGTAGGTGAGAAGGCGCATGTCGTCCGGACGGAAAGCGAAGGCTTCGCCGGTCCGTTCGAGCGGACCGCCGATCAGGCGCAGCTTCGCATCGTAGAGCGATGCCGCCATGCGCGGGACCGTCGAGGTGGCGACCATCGCCTGCGCCTCGCCGTCGACCAGCGCCGCCAGCGCCGCGGCCGCCGTCGGGTAGGAAACGACGCTCGCCTTGGGATAGGCGTTCCGCGCCGCCGCCTCGTCGGTGGATTTCGCCAGGACGGCGATCCTGAACGACGGTTTCTCCAGCGCGGCGGCGGGATCGGTGCCGAGTGCCTTGCGATCGGCGACGGTTGCGATCTCCTGCATGCCCGTCGGCGTCGAGAAGGCGACGCTGCGCGCGCGTTCGGGCGTGATCGCGATCCCGGCCGCGATCATGTCGACCTCACCCCTGGCGAGGCGCGGGACGAGATCGGCGAACGGCATCTCCACGAACTGCGCCTTGACGCCGAGATCCTCGGCAAAGGCCTCCACCAGATCGATGTCGTGGCCGGCGAAGCCGCCATCCGGCTTCTTGATGACCCAGGGAGCGTTGGGTGCGACGCCGACCTTCAGGACTTTGGCCGCGATCACACGCTGGAGACTGTCGTCGGCAGCAACGGCCGGAGACATCGGAGTTATCAGCGCGATCAGCAGCGCGAGCAACCAATGCGAATACGCACGCATAGTCATCCCCCTGTTAGTCGAACTGTAACATTAGAAATGGGCTGTTGTCACAACATGCGCATAGTGCCACAGTTTCGCCGCAAGTCGAATCATTTCCAACGGCTTAGTTGGGAGAATTGCGATGAAGCCAACGAACAGGGGTATCGGTCTTGGCGTTCTCGGCCTGGTTCTGGCGAGCGGAAGTCCGGAACGTCTCTCAATCGCGCCGACGCCGGCAACGGCCGCGACGAAGCTGGTATGTTCCAGCGTGAACTATGACTATTCCTATTGCCCCGTCGACACGCGCAACGGCGTGAGGCTGCTCCAGACGCTATCGCGGTCGCCCTGCATCAGAGGGCAGACCTGGGGCACCGATCCTCGCGGAATCTGGGTCGATCGTGGCTGTTCGGCGCAATTCTCGGTCAGTTCGGGCGGCGACGCCGGCTCCGTCGTCGGCGCGGCGATCATCGGCGGCATCGTCGGCGCGCTGCTCGGCGGCAGCTCGCACGGGAGCAGCGATTCCGATTATCACCACCACCATCATCGTTATGATGATCCGTCCCCTCCGCCTTATGACCGCTACGGCAACGCCAATTACGACAGGAAGGGGCGCTACGTCGGTTGCCACGGCCTCGGCTGCATGGTCGACAATCCCGACGACCATTCGCAGGACATCGATCCCACGCCGCAGTTCGACAAGGACGGCAATCCCAATTTCGACACGCACGGGAATTATATCGGCGCCCATGGCTTGGGATCGTTGGTCGATAATCCCGATGCCCCCTCGTCCGACGGCAGCAACCCGAATCAATGACGCGCGGCAGGAGGGATGGCGTATGAAGATTTTCGTGACGGCAGCCGCGCTTGCGACCTGCGCCCTGCTTCTTCCCATGAACTCCGCGCGAGCGGATGATCTCTACGACAAATGCGTCAATGCGGCGAGCGACAACGCGTCCTGGAGCCAGTGCGGAAGTGACTATGTCAAGCGCGAGGACGCCAAGCTCAATGCGGCCTGGAAGCAGGTGTATGGCCGGACCAACGGACAGACCAAGACGGATCTGCTTGCCGAGCAACGTGCCTGGATCGCGTTCAGGGAAGCGGCGTGCAAATTCTATGCGAACGGCGATTTCGGGCGTGAGGGCCAGGTTCTGAGCTATCCCGCCTGTGTCGCGAGAGTGATCTCCGATCGCACCAATGCGCTGGTCGAGTTGGGGAAGGAATTCAGCCAGGGGCGGTAACCGGCCGCTCGACTATCTTCGCTTCAATCGGAACCCGGCATAGGCACCTATGACCAGCATATCCGGTACCGCGGCGATCGTCCGCGTTGCCGATCTCGCAGGAACCTTCGTCTTCGCGGTCGAGGGCGCGCTGATCGCGATCGGTGCGGGCTTCGATCCGGTGGGGATCGTCACGCTCGCCTTTGCGACCGCACTCGGCGGCGGCGTCATCCGCGATCTCCTGATCGGCATCCGCCCCGCCGCCGTCGCCGACTGGCGATACGGGATGATCGTGCCGGGTGCGGCGATCGCCACGATCGTCCTTCATCCGCTCGCCGGGACGCTGCCGACGTGGATCATGATCGTGCTCGATGCCGCGGGGCTGGGATTGTTCGCGGTTGCCGGCACAGAGAAGGCGCTCGACCACGGCGTGCACCCGCTGCCGGCGGCTTTCCTGGGCACCGTCGGCGGCGTGGGCGGCGGCGCGATACGGGATATTCTGCTCAACGCCGTGCCCCGGATCCTGCATGTGGACATCTATGCCAGCGCGGCGTTCCTCGCGGCCGTGATCGTCGTGCTGGGCAGGTCGGCCGGGGCGAATGCCCGCATCGTCGCGCTACTTGCGGGATCGGCCTGCTTCCTGCTCCGCGTCGTGGCCGTCGCGCTGGCGTGGCAACTGCCTCGTTTCACTTGACGGCAGGAAAGGAGCGGAGGTTGCCATGGCAACAGCGAAGGGAGCGTCGAACATGCATGCAACCCGGCCGATCGTCCTGCTCGCCGCGCTGCTGCTGGCCGGATTCGGCCAGAGCCCATCCATGTCCGCGGCCAGCGCGGCCGATCTCAAGGTCCGCGTGACGGTGTCGCGCGCGGCGCAGGCGAAGCTGAGCGCCGGTAGGGAACTGATCCTGGTGGACGCCGCCTTCTACGGGGACCCGGCGCCGGCGGCACGGCGGCATGCCGACGAGAGCGGTCGCGTGCCGTTGCTCAACCGGATCAGGACATTGCCGGCCACAGGCGGCATCGCCACGTTCCCGCTCGGCGAGATTCCTCGTGCAAGGAGGCGGTGGATAAGGGGACCGATCAAGGTCAACGTGAACGTCTATTCGGCGCGCAGGAGCAGCCCGGACAATATCCTGGCATGCGACTTCATGGACGGCCCGCTGCCCGCGCCTTCGCGCATGCCGGTTGAGCTGCGCTGCTCATTGATTGCCGAAGGGACGAAGACGCGCTTCGTTTCCTGACGAGGCAAGCCCGTTCTCCGGCTTGCCTCGTCTGTCCGGACGACGGGCATGGCGTGTGCCTTGCCCGCGCGCATCATTTCGCCTTGCGATAGCCCTTGGCCTTCATGCATTTCTTGATGAGGCTGGCCTGCTCCATTCCGGCCACGATACCCGAGCTCACGCCGCTGCTGACGGCCTCGGATGTGCTCTTCGGTCGATCGTTCGTTCCAATCGTGGCGGTGGCGGCCGCTGCCTCATATTTGCATTGGGCGAGGTCCTTCTCCATGTCGTTAAGGTCGTCACCGTCCTGGACCCATTTCGGCCGCTCCTGCGCCGGCAGGGCCGCGGCCCCGGCGATGATACCGAGCAAGCAGGCTGCCTTGAATGATTTAAGCAACATAGGTCATCTCCTCGCTGTTAAATCGCTTTCACTTCAGAAGCCTAGCTCCACGAACACGGCAGGACCGTGGAAGCGGTAGTTCACCTTGCCATCCCAGTCGTCCGCCTGCGCGCGCAACCCGTAATCGACATAGCGATAGCGCGCGCCGATACCCAGGTTGCGAACGACGCGCGCGGATATGCCGGCGGAAACGTCGAAGATATTGCCCTTATAATCTCCCACTTTGATCTTGAACCAATTGGCGCCGGCGTTCAGCGAAAAGGTCCTGGAAAGATCGACATTGGCATAGAGCCCGAGATTGGGCATCGGTACGGTCTTGTCCTTCTGCTCGCGCTTGACCGCCACAAGCAGGCTATCGACGATCGCATCCCCTTCAATGAACATCTTGAATTTCGTTATGTGGGCGCCAATTCGCGCACCAAGCTCGAAATCTTTCGATTTTACAAAGGAGTATCCCAGCGCGGCGCGATAGATGTCGCTCCGGAAGGCGCTATCGACGACTCCGGTCGCTGGATAGGTGGTTTCCTCCCAACGAATATCCTGTTCGAGCGTCACTTCTGCAGCCCGCTTGAGAGAGAAATACCCTCCCTCGAGCCGAAGATGATTGGTGATCCGAACGCCGCCTTCCACGTTGACGACAGTCTTATGTTCCGGAAGATCGAGATCGGTTTCAAAGTCGAAATCAGTACCGTCGATCGGAGAACCGGGAATATCGACGCGCGCATCGGAGTCGAAGGAAGGCCGAAAGGCACCAGCCTGAAGCCAGATCTTGTCATCTACACGTTGAGCGTGTGCAGCTGTGCCGGATGCGATATAGGCAACGGCCGAAAGGATGATGGAGTACAATCGGCGAAGACGCATGATCGATCCCCCTTTTTGCTATCCTTCAAATAACGAATGCTGTATCATTCCAGCTTTGTAGCAATGGTGAGCGATAGTTCCGCCGAATAGAACAAGTTATAATCTAATAATATAGACTAACGCCAACATTCAGTTTGCGGTCTTTGGTGATGGTCTGTCGATCTCTATAGTTATCGTTAGGATTGGAGGCTGATTCCTAGCCTTAATCAGGCGCCATTTGGCAATTGGGGCCAACCCATTTTCCCGTCGATATGTCGAGCTCATTCTCCATCATACCGGCAGTGCATACCGGGTAACGATCATCGCCACGCCGAGCCATGCTGCGATCCCGATATCGACGGACAAGTGTCTCGTGATCGGGCGGCTGGCGCCGCTCCTGACTGAGCGAAAACTGCATCACGCAATTTGCAAAGGCATCGGTGCCTTCTCTAAAGCCGAAGTTTGCACACCGCTCCTTGTTTTTCGCGTCCATTTTCTCCGTATTGTCTTGAGCGGCACGCGCCTCGCTCGGTATCCACCCGAATGATCCAACGATTATAAAGGCCGATATAAAGGACACAGCACGCATCGGTGTTTCCTTTATCGAAGAGGATCTTGCCACCGTTACATGCCATGAAGGACTTCTTTTTGCAAGAAGATGTGTAGTTCGTACTCGTGCTTCAGGGACTTCAACGCGATTCGGTGCGTGCCCATTCAGGTCGACCTTCAACGACTTCGGTCGGAATTCGTCAGAACTGCTTTTCACCGATGCCGGCCGCTTGTTTATCCGACACGCTTCTTCGACGAGTTGGCATCGACCGCCTAGGTGCTCTCGCAAGCTGAGGCGGTCCAGCGACGGCAGCGCAAGGTGGTGGAATTCGACGGCTACATCTTGGTCACGGCCGAATACAACCGCGGCGTGCTGGCGGTGCTCAGGAACGCGCTCGACTATGCCTATCCCGGGCGGGATTATCTTGTAGATGCCGCCCTGGATCGACCGAAGCGCGGCAATAGGCGGCGGCGACCGGGGAGGGCGATAGCGGCGGTCCCGTTTGTTATGGCGACAGCGTGATCGGCGGCTTCCTGACATCTCGACGTAACCCGACTGCTCGGGTGCCGGTGATGTTCACCTTTCGCCGACGATTTGAGCGCTGGACAAGACATCTCCTCCCCTCATCGCCCAGGGTGCAATGCGTCATCGCCAACTAGGCGATAATATCCTATATTACTCGCATCCGAGCATATAAGTCATGGCTATGTCCGATCTGCAGAACACGTCTCAAGTTTCCAATGCCATCGCTCCCACGGCGCGCGCCGCTTCTGCGCCGACGCTGGTGGAGCACGCCTATCAGCATCTTCTCTCGATGCTGATGTCGGTGAAGATCGCGCCGGGGGAGCGCATTCCGATCGACACGGTCGCGCGACAGCTGGGCATGTCGCAGACACCGATTCGCGAGGCGCTGAGTCAGCTGGAGGCGGAGAAGCTCGTCTACAAGACCACCAATGTCGGCTACCGCGCCAGTCCGCAGATGACGCCGGAGGAGGTGCACGACCTCTATACGCTTCGATTGCTGATCGAGCCCTATGCCGCCGCGCGTGCGGCCGAGCGTATGGACGATGAGGCGCTGTCGATCCTCCAGTCGATCCAGGCCGAGATGGACGCGGTGGTCGAGCGCGACGAGCAGGCCTATGCCCGGTTCGCCGAGGCGGATGCGCAACTCCATCGGCTGATCGCGAAGGGCAGCGGAAACCGGCTGATCGAGGAAACGATCGAGCGGCTGCACGCGCATCTCCAGATATTTCGATCGCTCTACCAGAATAGCGCGCAGCCCAACGCGCCCGACGTGGCGGCGCGGGAGCATCAGCGCATCATCGCCGCCCTGCTGGCGCATGATCCTGCCGCGGCCGAACAGTCGGTGCGCGACCATCTGACCTGTTCGCAGCAGCGGATGGACAGGGCGAACGGCACCTCCCGCGGCTGAGCGCACGGCCGGGCGAAGGCGGCGCAACAGGATCGACGGAGTTTCCGGAAAGCGGCTTGACGCGCCAACCGCAACCACCTACCACAACCGAAACCAGATCATATAGGATATGAAATCGGTCTGGAGAGGATGGCTATGTGGTCTGCTAAGAAAGCCGGACTTTCGGTTCTCAGCCTGGCAGCGGCAATGTTCGCCGGACTTCCGGGGACGGCGGCCGCGCAAACGACGGTGCTGCGCGATTTCACGCTGATCGACGGGACCGGAAGTGCGCCGGCGGCGAACCAGGCAATCATTGTCACCGATGGCCGGATCACCTGGGTCGGGCCTTCCGCGAAGGTGAAGGTGCCTGCCGGGGCGGAGGTCGAAACGCTGAAGGGCAAGTATTTGATGCCCGGCCTGATCGACAGCCATGTTCATCTGGGGCTGGTCGACGGTATCACCCAGAACCTCAAGTACCAGACGCCCGAGAATATCGAGAAGCAGCTCAGGACATACGCCGCCTACGGCGTCACCACCGTCCAGACACTCGGCACCGAGCAGGACCTGATCTTCCCGATCCAGCAGCTGCGCAAGGGGCGCACGACGATGGCGCGGGTCTATACCGTCGGGCAGGGCGTGGTCTTCAAGGGCAGCTATGGCGGGGTTCCCGGCCTCGAACAGTCGGTCGCCACGCCGGAAGAGGCGCGGGCGATGGTGGACGCGCAGGCGTCCAAGGGCGCCGACCTCATCAAGCTTTGGGTCGACGACGAGTTCGGCATGCTGGATGAGCGGATGCCGCCGCGGATCAGCAGCGCAGTGATCGACGAAGCGCACAAGGACGGAAGGAAGGCCGTCGCCCACATCTTCTACTATGACAATGCCGCCGAACTGACACGGGAGGGCGTGGACGCCTTCGCCCATTCCGTGCGGGACCGCGCCGTCGACGACGCCCTGCTGGGCCAGATGAAGACGAAGGGCGTCTGGCAGATGGCCGCGACGCTCAGCCGCGAGGCGTCTTTCACCTATAAGACGCTGCCTTTCCTCGACGACCCCTTCTTCACGCGCGGGGTGACGCCAGAGGTGCAGAAGGAGCTCGCAAGCCCGGAGCGGGCGGCAAAGCTGGGCGCGGCGCCGAACTTCCCCAAATATGCGCCGGCCCTCAAGACCGCGATGGAGAATTTCGGACGCGAGGTGAAGGCCGGCATCCGCTACGGCATGGGCACCGATAGCGGACCCACGGCGCGCTTCCCCGGCTATTTCGCGCATTGGGAGCTCGAGCTGATGGTCAAGGCGGGGGTGACGCCGCTGCAGGCGCTCACCGCGGCCACCGGCGCCAATGCGGAATTCATGGGCGCCAGCGACATCGGCTCGATCGCGCCGGGCAAATGGGCCGACCTGCTGGTGCTGGATCGTGATCCAACCGCGGACATCCGCAACACGCGCGCCATCGATGCCGTCTACATCGCCGGGACCAAGGTGCCGACGATCTGGCAGACCTGCACCGGCCGCGCCGCCGGTGCTTGCGGAGGGCGTCCGTGACGAGCGAGGCAGCGGTCGCGGAGCAGCGTGACACCGCGGCCGCCGCCGGTGCGGCGCGTCCCACGCGCGCGCGCCACGTCGTGCTCTGGCTGACGGTGCTGGCTTATCTCATCACCTATATGGACCGCGTCGTGATCGCGACGGCCGCGCCGGTGATCGAGCGCGAGTATGGCTTCTCGCCGGTGACGATGGGCTGGATCTTCGCGTCCTTCTCCATCGCCTATGCGCTGTTCCAGATTCCCGGCGGCTGGCTGGGCGACAGGTTCGGGCCGCGCCGTGCGCTGACCGGCGTGGTGCTCTGGTGGTCCACCTTCACCGCCGCCACGGCGCTGACCTGGTCGGCGGGATCGATGATGGTGTGCCGCTTCCTGTTCGGCATGGGCGAGGCGGGCGCGTTCCCGATCGCCACCAGGTCGCTGTCGCGCTGGATGCTGCCGTCGGAACGCGGCTGGGCGCAGGGGGTGACCCATGCCGGCGCGCGGCTGGGCGGGGCGGTGACACCGGTGTTCGTCGCGCTCCTCATCGTACAGTTCGGCTGGCGGATGCCGTTCCTGGTCTTTGCCCTCGTCGGCATTGCCTGGGCGCTCTTGTGGTTCTTCTACTATCGCGACACGCCGCGCGAGCATCCTTCCGTCAACGCCGCCGAGCTGGAGATGATCGAGGGCGCACTGGGGGCCGGCCGTGCTCGGGTCAGCGTGCCGTGGCGCCACCTGCTCGCCAATCCGCAGCTCTGGGTGCTGTCGGCGATGTACTTCTGCTACGCCTATTGCATCAACATCTTCCTGACCTGGTTTCCCAAGTACCTGCACGACGCGCGCGGGTTCGACATCGCGCTGATGGGGCTGTTCGCCAGCCTGCCGCTCATGGCCGGTGTGATCGGCGACCTCACGGGCGGCTGGGCATCCGACCTGCTGGTCAAGCGCGGCGCCGGACTGAAGATGGCCCGCCGGGCCGTGGCGATCGTCGGCTTCCTGACGGCGGCGGCGATGATCCCGCTGGCCGCGGCGATCGCCGATCCGGTGCCGAGCATCCTGTGCTTCTGCGTCGCGCTGTTCGGGTTGGAGCTGACCGTCGGCGTGTCCTGGGCGGTGACGCTCGACATCGGCGGCGAATATGCGGGCTCGGTGTCAGCGGTCATGAACACGCTCGGCAATACGGGCGCGGCGGTCGCCGCCGCGGTGACGGGCTATATTGTCAGCATGAGCGGCTGGTTCGCCGCCTTCGCAGTGCTGTCGATATTGTGCCTGATCGCGGCGCTGCTGTTCCTGCGCATCGACGCCTCGCGCAAGCTCCGCGATGGGCAGGAGGCGCTGGCATGAGCGGGAAGCCGACCGCGGACCGCCGCACGCTGCTGAAGCTGGCCGGCTTCGGCGTGGGCATGGCAGCGGCGCCCTTTGCCGAGGCGCAGGAGACGCACGCCGGGCATGACATGCCGGCGCAGGGCACCAGCGGAGCGCCGCCTGCAGGCGCGGCGCCGTCCCCGGGTTACATCTTCCTCAATCCCGATGAGGCCGCCTTCGTCGAAGCCTTCGTCGACACGCTGATCCCGCAGGACGAGTTCACTGCCAGGGGCACGGAGCTGGGCGTCGCGCTGTTCGTCGACCGGCAGCTCTACAGCGCCTGGGGCAATGGCGAGCGCATGTACCTGCAGGGGCCTTTCCGCGAGGGAACACCGGAGCAGGGATATCAGCTGCGCCTGACACCCAACCAGCTCGTCCGCGCAGGCATCGCCGACGTGAACGACCATGTCCGCGCTACCCATGGCGGCAGCACTTTCGACATGCTGGAGGAGGCGGACCGGATCAAGCTGGTGTCGGCGCTCGAGCAGGCGGCGATCGACCTGCCAACCGTGCCGACGCGCAACTTCTTCAACACGCTGTTCCAGCTAGTCATGGACGGCTTCTTCGCCGACCCGATCTACGGCGGCAACCGGGGCAAGGCATCCTGGAAGCTGCTCGGCTACCCGGGCGTGGGCGAGATGTATGCCGACAAGATCGCCGAATGGCGCAATCGCCCCTACCGGGTCGCCGAGCCCCAATCGATCCAGGACCTGACGTGATGGCGACGAAGCTTCCGCCGGTGGACGTCGTGATCGTCGGTTCGGGCTGGACCGGTGGCATCGTCGCCAAGGAACTGGCGCCGACCGGCCTCAAGGTCGTGATGTTCGAGCGCGGCCGGCCGCAGGACACCTATCCGGATTTCGCGGGTCCCCAGGCGCACGACGCCCTCAAGTACACGCGCCGCCTGCACATGGTGCAGGACCTTTCGCAGGAGACCATCACCTTCCGCAACAGCATGGACCAGGTCGCGCTGCCGATCCGCGAGCACGGCTTCTACTGGCCCGGCACCAATGTCGGCGGCTCGGGCGCGCACTGGTCGGGGCTGACCTGGCGCTGGCTGGAGTGGGAGCACAAGATGCGCTCCGGCACCATCGCCAAATATGGGAAGGGCATCGTTCCGGAGGACATGAACCTCCAGGACTGGCCGGTCTCCTATGACGAGCTGGAGCCCTATTACGACAAGTTCGAGAAGGTGTGCGGCATCTCCGGCAAGGCCGGGAACATCAAGGGGCGGAAGGTGCCGGGCGGCAATCCGTTCGAGGCGCCGCGCCAGAACGAATATCCTACGCCGCCGATGACCGCGTCGCACATGATGACGCTGTTCGACAAGGCGACGAGCAACCTTGGCTATCATCCATTCCCGATCCCGACGGCGAACTGCTCGCAGGATTATGTGAACCCGGACGGCATCCCGCTCGGCCAATGCCATTATTGCGGACACTGCACCGCCTATGGTTGCGAGGCGAATGCGAAGGCGAGCCCGCATTTCTTGATGTTGCCGCTGGCGCGCAAGAACACGAATTTCGAGCTGCGCGCCAATGCGACGGTGGTGAAGGTCAACCTTGCCGCGGACGGCAAGCGGGCGACCGGCGTCACCTATGTCGATGCGCGCGGGCGCGAGCTGGAGCAGCCCGCCGACCTCGTGATCCTGGGCGCCTTCGTCACCGGCAACGTCCACCTCATGCTGCATTCCGGCATCGGCAAGCCCTATGATCCCAAGACGAATACCGGCGTCGTCGGCCGCAACTACGCGTTCCAGGGCGGGGGCGGGGCGTTCATCCTGCTGGACAAGGACGTGTTCACCAATCCCTTCATGGGATCGGGGGCGCTCGGCAGCTGGATCGACGACTTCAACGGCGACAATTACGATTTCGCCAGGGCCGGCTACATCGGCGGCGGCGGCATCAGCCTCGGCAACAACAGCGGCGATCCGCTGACCTACCATCCGACCATGCCCGGCCAGCCGCGCTGGGGCAGGGGATGGAAGAAGGCGATGGTCGACGCCTATCAGCACGTCTCGGCGATCGGCCACCAGGGTGCGGTGATGAGCTATCGCCAGAATTACTTCGATCTCGATCCGACCTATCGCGACGCCTTCGGCCGGCCCCTGCTGCGCCTGACCTTCGACTGGCAGGAGAACGAGCGCAAGCTGATGGCCGCGCACACCGCGGTCTGCGAACGGATCGCGGCGGAGATCACTGGGCGGAAGCAAGAGAGCGCCGGCACGCCGCGCAGCTTCGGCCATTTCAACAGCGCCCGCTACCAGACCACCCACAACACGGGCGGCGTGGTGTTCGGCGACGATCCGAACACGAGCGCTCTCAACAAATATTGCCAGTCGTGGGACGTGCCGAACGTTTTCGTGCTCGGCGCCTGCGTGTTCCCGCAGAACGCGGGCCGCAATCCGACCGGGCCGGTCGGCGCGCTCGCCTTCTGGGCGGCCGACGCCATCACGAAGAAATATCTGAAGCGCCCAGGCGCCTTGGTGTGAACTGGGCGCGCGAGACGCGCTCGATAGGAGGTTGTGTACGTGAAGACCTGGATATTGGCTGTCGGCATGGGGGCCGTGATGGCCGGGGCGGCGATCGCGGCGCCGGCCCCGAAGGGGGATCCCGCTCGCGGGCAGCAGCTTTTCACGCGCTGCGCGGCTTGTCACAAGGTCGGCCCGAACCCCGCCCGTTCGATCGGTCCGGCGCTGAACGGCGTGATCGGACGCGCGGCGGGCAGCGAGGCGGGCTATCGCTATTCGCCGGCGATGAAGGCGTCCGGCATCACATGGGACGAAGCCAGCATCGACAGGCTGCTCCAGGGGCCGTCCAAGCTGGTGCCCGGCACGAAGATGATCTTCCCCGGCATGGCCGCGCCGCAGGATCGCGCGGACGTGATCGCCTATCTGAAACAATATGGCGCGGACGGTAGCAGGAAGTGAGCGAGCTCCCTCCCATCTTCGGCGCCCTTCGCCTGCCACGCTCGATCCTGTTCGGGCGCGGGCAGCGCCATGCGCTCGGCTCCGCCGCCGGCAAGTGCGGCAGGCGCGCCCTGGTCTGCACCGATGCGCGGCAAGGCGCTCAGCCCGAATTCCATGCGATGGTCGCCGATCTGCGCGCCCATGGCCTGGAGGTCCATGTCTTCGACCGGACGATCCCGGACCTGCCGATCGCGTCGATCACGGCCTGCGTCGAGGAAGTGCGCGGCTTCGCGCCCGATCTGGTGATCGGCATCGGCGGCGGCAGTTCCATGGACATGGCCAAGGCGGTCGCCGTCCTGCTCACCCATGGGGGCGACATCCGCTCCTATTATGGCGAGTTCGCGGTGCCGGGTCCGGTCATGCCGCTGATCGCGATGCCGACGACGGCCGGCACCGGATCGGAGGTGACGCCGGTTGCGGTGGTATCCGACGAAGAGCGCGGCGCGAAGGTCGGCATCGCCAGCCCCTATCTCATCCCTCTGATCGCGATCTGCGATCCGGAGCTGACCGTCAGCTGCCCGCCGGCCCTGACCGCCTGTTCGGGGGCCGACGCGCTGACCCATGCGGTGGAGGCTTATACGACGCTGGCACGCCCCGCCGATCCCATGCTGACGGAGCAGCATGTGTTCGTCGGCAAGAACGTGCTCTCCGACCATTTCGCGCGGCTTGCCGTCGCCAAGATCTTCCTGTTCCTCGAACGGGCCTATCGCGACGGCAACGACATCGAGGCGCGGGAAGGGCTGATGCTGGCCGCGCTGGCGGCGGGCTGCGCCTTTGGCACGGCGGGTACGGCGGCGGCGCATGCGCTGCAATATCCGGTCGGCAACCTCACGCATACCGCGCACGGGGACGGGGTGGCGACGCTGCTGCCGTTCGTCATGCAGTTCAACCAGCCCTATTGCATCCGTAGCTTCGCCGAGCTGGCGCGGACGGCCGATCTGCCCGACGCGCCGGAGGATGAGATGTCGCAGGCCTTCATCGACGCGGTCGCAGACCTGCTCGGCCGCGTCGGCATTCCCCGCTCGCTCGCCGCGCTGGGCCTGAAGGCCGATCAGCAGGAGTTCGTCGCGGAAAACGCGTTGGACGCGGCCCGGCTGGTCAAGAACAATCCCCGTCCCCTCGATCTCTCGGCGATGCAGAGCATCACCCGCGCGGCCTTCTCGGGCGAGCGGGCGGCGCTGAAATCCGCCTGATCCCCGGAACAAGAGCTCCCATGACGACCAACAGCTTCACCTGCACAACCACTGACGGCCATGCCGGCCCATTTGCCATTCCCACCGACCTGCTGATCGGCGACGAATGGGTTCCCGCCGCCAGTGGGCAACGCATCGACATCCTCAATCCGGCGACGGAGACGGTGCTGACCTCGGTCGCCGACGCGAACCCCGCGGAGGGTATCGCCGCCGTGGATGCCGCCGCCGCCGCCGCGCCGCAATGGGCGGCGACCCCGCCGCGCAGGCGGGCCGAGATCCTGACGGCCTGCTTCCATACGATGATGGCCGAGCAGGAATGGCTGGCGCAGCTGATCACGCTCGAGAATGGGAAGGCGCTGTCCGATGCGCGCGGTGAGGTGGCCTATGCCGCCGAATTCTTCCGCTGGTATGCGGAGGAGGCGGTGCGCATCAACGGCGAGCTGGCCGTGTCGCCGTCCGGCGCCAACCGCATCATGGTGCAGTATCAGCCGATCGGCATCGCGCTGCTCGTCACGCCGTGGAACTTCCCCGCCGCAATGGCGACGCGCAAGATCGCTCCGGCGCTGGCGGCGGGCTGCACCTGCATCCTCAAGCCGGCCGAGGAAACGCCACTGACCGCGCTCGCCGTCGCGGAGATCATGCGCCGGGCAGGCGTGCCGGCCGGCGTCGTCAACGTCGTCAACACCAGCGATCCGGGGCCGCTCTGCAGCGGGATCCTGCACGACCCGCGCGTGCGTAAGCTGTCCTTCACCGGCTCCACCGGGGTCGGGCGCATCCTGCTGCGCGAGGCGGCGGATCAGGTGATCAGCGCGTCGATGGAGCTGGGCGGCAACGCGCCTTTCCTGGTCCTCGACGACGCGGACCTCGATGAGGCGATCGAGGGCGCGATGGTTGCCAAGATGCGCAACGCCGGCGAGGCGTGCACGGCCGCCAACCGCTTCTACGTCCAGCGCGGCATTCATGACGCCTTCGTCGCGAAGCTGGTCGAGCGCATGGGCGCGATGACGATGGGCCCCGGCATCGAGGCTGCGACGCAGTGCGGGGCGATGATCAACCGGCAGGCGATCGAGAAAATCGAGCATCTGGTCGCCGATGCCGTCGGCCGCGGAGCCGAGGTGAAACTGGGCGGCAAGGCGCCGGCGGGCACGGGCTTCTTCTATCCGCCGTCCGTGATCGCGAACGTCCAGCCAGGTTCGGAAATCCTGACGACGGAGGTATTCGGCCCGGTGGCGGCGGTGATCCCCTTCGATGATGCGGAGGAGGCCGTGGCGCTCGCCAATGCCACCGAATATGGCCTCGCCGCCTATGTCTACACCGATGATCTGAAGCGCGGCCTGCAGATCGCCGAGCGCATCGAGGCCGGCATGGTGGCGATCAATCGCGGCCTCGTGTCCGATGCGGCCGCACCCTTCGGCGGCGTCAAGCAGAGCGGGCTCGGGCGGGAGGGCGCGCATCACGGCCTGCTCGAATTTTGCGAGGCGAAATATATCGCGGTGAGCTGGTGACCCGCGAAGGTCCGTAGCGCCGCAGAGCGTGAGGTGAGGGAGGGGCCGGAAGCGCGATGTTCAGGATAACCCGACGCAACCTGCTGGGCGGAACGGCCGCCGTCGTCGCGACCATGGGGATCGGCCCGGTGCGGCGCGCGGCGGCGGAGGAGCCGTCCGGAGCGGCGGACACGGAATGGCGCCACTATGCGGCCGATCAGGCCAATACCCGCTACTCGCCGCTCGACCAGATCAATGCCGAGAACTTCGCCGATTTGCAGGTCGCGTGGAGCTTCAAGACCGACATTTTGGGCGCGCGCAAGGAGTATCAGTTCGAGCCGACGCCGTTGCTGATCAAGGGCCGCTTGTTCCTGACGGTGGGCTCGCGCCGCGATTGCGTGGCGATCGACGCGGCGACCGGCGAGCTGCTGTGGATGTACCGCAAGGACGAGGGACAGCGCGCGCTCAATTCGCCGCGCCAGCTTTCCGGCCACGGCTGCTCCTACTGGACCGACGGCACGCAGGAACGCATCCTGTTCGTGACAATCGGCTACCAGCTCGTCTCGCTCGATGCCGCTACCGGCCTTCCCGATCCCGCGTTCGGCATCGGCGGCGTGGTCGACCTCAAGAAGGATTTCGACCAGGAGATCGACCCGGAGACGGCCGATGTCGGCCTGCACGCGACTCCGCTGATCGCGCGCGACGTGGTCGTCGTCGGTGCGGCCCATGCGGCGGGTGACGTGCCGGCGGTCCGCAAGAACGTGAAGGGCTATGTGCGTGGGTTCGACGTGCGCACCGGCAAGCGCAAATGGATATTCCATACCATCCCGAAGAAGGGCGAGTACGGCTATGACAGCTGGCTGAACGGCGATGCCGACGAGGCCGGCAATGCCGGCGTCTGGGCGGAGATGTCCGCCGACGAGGAGCTCGGCCTGGTCTATGTGCCGGTCGAGCTGCCTACTGGCGACGAGATGGGCCTGTTCCGCCGCGGCAACGCCCTGTTCGGGGAATCTCTCGTCGCACTGGATCTGGAGACCGGCGAGCGGCGCTGGCACTATCAGCTGGTCCACCACGGATTGTGGGACCGCGATATCCCATGCGCGCCGATCCTGTGCGACATCCCCGTGAACGGCAGGACGGTGAAAGCGCTCGCCCAGCCCACCAAGCAATGCTTCCTCTACGTCCTCGATCGCACCAACGGCAAGCCGATCTGGCCGATCATCGAGCGGCCGGTCGAGGCGGGCGACGTGCCGGGCGAATGGTATGCCAGGACCCAGCCCTTCCCGACCAAGCCGCCCGCCTATGACGTGCAGGGGGTCACGGTCGACGACCTGATCGACTTCACCCCGGAGCTGCGCGCCCAGGCGGTCGAGCTGGTGAAGCAGTACAAGATCGGACCGCTCTACACGCCGCCGGTGGTGAGCAAGCCCGGCCGCTGGGGCACTATCTCCGTTCCGGGCATCCAGGGTGGGACCAACTGGCCGGGCGGCTGCTACGATCCGGAGAGCCACACCGCCTTCGTCTATTCCAAGACCCAGCCGTCGGTGATCGGGATCGTCCCCAATGACGATTCCAGCGTCTCCGAGTTTCCGCAGGTGCATGGCATTGCCGGTAGGGACGTGCGGCCGCAGGTGGCGATGGGCGCGGAAGGGGCCACCCCGTTCCGGCGCCCGCCCGCGGCGAAGCCCGGCTCGGGTCCGCCGCCGGGCTTCCTGACCGTGCAAGGCCTGCCGCTGCTCAAGCCGCCTTATGGTCGCATAACCGCGATCGACCTGAGCAAAGGTGACGTCAAATGGCAGATCGCCCATGGCGAGACGCCGGACAACGTCCGCGATCACCCGGCGCTCAAGGGGCTGAAGATCCCGCGCACCGGCCGTGCCGGCAATCTGGGGCCGCTGTGCACCAAGACGCTCGTCATCTGTGGCGAGGCGGGCTTCTATACCAACGAATACGGCATCAGGGGCGCGATGCTGCGCGCCTATGACAAGGCGACCGGCGAGGAGAAGGGCGCAGTCTACATGCCCGCGCCGCAGAGCGGCTCGCCGATGACTTATATGTTGAACGGGCGCCAGTACATCGTCGTCGCCATCGGCGGCGGCAACTACAGCGCCGAGCTGGTAGCGTTCCGGCTTCCGGGAGCGGCGTGATGATGGGCAAGGGAACGCAGGGATATTGGCTGGCAGGCGCCGCGCTGCTTCTCGGCGGCGCCGTGATGTCGCGCGCGCAGGCGCCCGAGCGCAACGTGTGGAGCGGCGTCTACACCGCCGAGCAGGCCGAGCGCGGCAAGATCGCCTATGCGGAGAACTGCGCCGCCTGCCACGGCGACACGCTGGCCGGGATCGACGTGGCGCCGGCGCTCGTCGGCCCGGGCTTCCTCAACAACTGGAACAACACCTCGGCCGGGGATCTGTTCGGCCGCATCCAGTCGACCATGCCGCTGAACGCGCCGGGCAGCCTTGGCGGCCGCAAGGTGGCGGATATCGAGGCATATATGTTCGAGGCGAACGGCTTTCCGCCGGGCACACTGCCGCTGCCGCCCAACGCGGCGCTGATGCCCAATGTCAGGATCACCGCGCAGAAGCCGGCGGAGTAGGATTCCCTAAAGCAAGATGAATTCAAGCGGAACCGTTGTCACCCTCACCCTTCCGCGGCTTCGCCGCTCCCTCCCTCTCCCGATGGGAGAGGGAAGGGGCCCGGCGCCGTAGGCGGTGGGAAGGGTGAGGGTGAGTGGGTCAACCCTGCTCTAACTCCCAGTCCAGTCCGGCACCTTCTTCGTGCGCGCCAGGAAATCCGCCACGCCGCGCCTGAAATCGGCGCTGCCATAGACCTCAGCGATCAGGTCCTCGACGTCGGGCAGGTTGCCGAAGGTGATGCGCCGGATCATCTCCTTGGTCGCGCGGGTGGTGAGCGGCGCATTCTCGGCCGCGCGCTCCGCCAGCGCCCCGGCTTCCGCATCTAGCGTCTCGCGCTCGACGATCTTCAGCAGGAAGCCGCAGCCGAGCAGTTCCTCTGCAGTCAGCATCTCGCCCAGCAGCACCATGCGCTTGGCGCGCTGCACGCCGACCGCTGCGCCGATCCGTGCCACGCTGGCAGCGGACAGGCAGTTGCCGATCGTGCGCCCGATCGGCGATCCGAAGCGGGCGTCCGGCGTGGCGATGCGGAAATCGCAGGCCGACGAGATGTTGAGGCCGCCGCCCACGGCCCAGCCCTCCACGACGGCAATGGTCGTGCAGGGGATCGCGTCGATCGCGCCCATGCAGTCGTCGATGTCGCGCTCGTAATCGACGCCCTGCCGGCCGGTCGCATAATCCGCGAACTTCGAGATGTCGGTGCCCGATATGAACGCCTTGCCGCCGACGCCGCGGAACACCGCGACGCGGATGCCGGAATCGGCGGCGATGTCGCGTGCGGCGTCGCGCAGGTCGTGCCACATCGCGCTCGTCAGCGCGTTGTGGGCGGCGGGATTGTCGAAGCGGATATGCGCCTGGTTGCCCCGCTTCTCGTAGATCAGGCGCGCGTCGCTCATTTGGCGCCTTCCCGCTGAGGCGCGAGCAGGCCCGTCTCTTCCAGCTCCCGGCGGATCGCCTCGCCATGCTCGTCGAGCAGCGGGGGAGGGAGGCGGACCTGTTGCGGCGTGCCGCGCATCTTCACCGGGAAGCCCAGCGCCTTGAACTCGCCCTCCACCGGATGCGGCACCTGCATCACCATCTCGCGCGCGACCGCCTGTTCGCTCGTCACCGCCTCGGCATAGTCGAGGATGGGCGCGGCGGGAACGCCGGCCGCGAGCAAGGCGTCGATCCATTCCTGCCGCGTGCGGGTGAGGAAGGTCGGCGCCAGATCCTCGATCAGCGCGACGCGGTTGACGACGCGCGCGGCGTTGCTCGAATAGCGCGGGTCGTCCTGGAGCTCGGGGCGGCCGAGCACCTGCAGGAAGGTGAGCCACAGCCCCTGGTTGGCGGCGCCGATGACGAACCAGCCGTCCGACGCCTGCACCGCCTGATAGGGGGCCGACATGCGGTTGGCGGAGCCGATGGGCGCGGGGGGCTTGCCGGTTCCCCACAGCTCGGTGGTCTCCCAGATCGACAGGCCGAGCGCGGCTTCCAGCAGGGAGGCATCGATATACTGGCCCTGTCCGCTTTTCTCCCGTCCGATGATGGCCGAAAGGATCGCATAGGCGGAGAACAGGCCGGCGCCCAGATCGGCGACGGCGATGCTGTTCTTCGCAGGCTCCATGCCGGGGAAGCCGTTGGAGCTGAGGATGCCTGACATCGCCTGCGCGATCAGGTCGAAGCCGGGGCGCTGCGCCCAGGGGCCCGTCTGGCCGAAGCCGGAGATGCTGGCGTAGACGAGGCGCGGATTGATCTTCGCCAGCGTGTCATAGTCGATGCCCAGTCGTGCCGCCACGCCGGGGCGCGCATTCTCGACCAGCACGTCGGCGCTCCTCACCAGCGCGTAGAACACCGCGCGGTCGTCATCGTCCTTGAGGTTGAGCGCGATGCTCCGCTTGTTGCGGTTGAGCGCGAGGAAGCCGGGACTGTCCTCCCCCTTCAGGCGGAAGCCCATCGAATGGCGGGTCGAATCCCCGGTTTGCGGCGGTTCGACCTTGATGACGTCGGCGCCCATGTCGCCCAGGAGCATGCAGCAGAACGGGCCGGCCATGACCTGCGAAACGTCGAGCACCCGAATGCCGGCGAGCGGCAGCGCCATATCCTTCTCCCTCACACGCCGCCAGACGGCGCCAATTTCCAGCCACGGATCATATTGTATATGATTTGAGGCTCTGCTAGCATCTCCATCGGAAAAGGACAACCGGGCTCGATGAAAGACCGGATCCTGCCTTCAGGAGAGGCATGTCGTTGAAAGCTCCATCCTCGTTCCGCCGGTCCCTTGCACTGGCGTCATTGATATCTCTCGCAACGGCCCTCGGGAGCGTGGCCATCGCGGCTCCGCCCAAGGACGGGGACTGGGCCAGCTATGGCCGCGATCCAGGCGGGGCACGCCACTCGCCGCTCAAGCAGATCACCACCGCGAACGTCGATAAGCTGCGTCAGGCGTGGGTGTATCACATGCGCCCGCCCGGCGTGACCGCCGACGTGGGACCGATGCCGGACGGTATGCGGGCCCGTTTCGCCACGGGGTTCTCCGCGTCCGAGGCGACACCGTTGGTCGTCGACGGGGTCATGTATCTCTCCACGCCCTATAACCGTGTCGTCGCGCTCGATGCCGCGACGGGGCGGGAGCGCTGGGCCTATACCCTCGCGAACAAGGATCAGCCCTCGACGCGCGGCGTCGCCTATTGGCCCGGAGCCAAGGGGAAGGGCGCCCGCATCTTCTTCGGCACGCGCTCCGGCAAACTGATCGCGCTCGACGCGGCTACGGGGCGTCCGGCCGCCGATTTTGGCGAGGCCGGGATCGTCAACCTGAAGACGCCCGAGGTGATGAACGGCCTCAAGGTCGCGCCGCTCGGCATGAGCAGCCCGCCCGCGATCTACAAGGATCTGGTCATCACCGGCTCCCGCGTTCAGGAGATGCCGATCAAGGGCGCCGCCGGCGACGTGCGGGCCTGGGACGCGCGGACCGGCAGGCTGGTCTGGACCTTCCACACCATCCCTCATGAAGGCGAACCGGGTGCCGACACCTGGGAGCCGGGCAGCACCAAGGGACGATCGGGCACCAATGTCTGGACGTTCGTCCAGGTCGACGAGAAGCGGGGCATCGCCTATCTGCCGATCGGTACGCCGACGTTCGACCGCTGGGGTGGCGATCGCAAGGGCGCCAATCTCTATTCCAACTCGGTGGTCGCGGTGGATGCCGCGACCGGCCGGTATCTCTGGCATTTCCAGACGGTCCATCACGACATCTGGGACCTCGACCTGCCGACGCTGACCCTCATCGACGTGCGGCGCGGCGGGCGGGTGATCCCGGCGCTGGCGGCGATGAACAAGACGGCGATCATGTTCGTCCTCGACCGCGTGACGGGCAAGCCGCTGTTCGACGTGCGCGAAGTGCCCGTGCCGACGGAAACGGACGTTCCCGGCGAACAGCCCTGGCCGACCCAGCCGATGCCGGCGGCGCCGCCGCCGCTGACGCGCCTGTCCTATGATCCGGACGACATCCTCGACGTCACGCCGGAGCTCAAGGCGAGGTGCGAGCAGGTCGCGAAGAATCTGAACATCGCGCCGAGCAAGCCTTTCCAGCCGCTGCGCGCGGACAGCGCGGTCAACACCTTCCCAGGCAGCCTGGGCGGCGTCGACTGGGGCGGCGGAGCGTTCGATCCGAAGCTCGGCCTCTACGTCATCAACCTCAACGAGCTCGGCAGCCCGCAGCAGCTGGAACGGCAGCCGGACGGAAGCTGGGGGATGAAGGGCGGCTACGCCTATTTCGCCGACATGGAAACCGGCTTCCCCTGCAGCAAGCCGCCGTGGGGAGAGCTGGTGGCGGTCGATGTCGCGAAAGGCACCGTCGCGTGGCGCCGGCCGTTGGGCGACACCGGTCATCCGGCGCTCAAGGACGCTGGGATCACCAGCGCAGGCGGTCCGTTCACCACCTCGGGCGGCCTCACCTTCATCGGCGCGACCAAGGACAAGCGCCTGCGTGCCTTCGAGACGAAGACGGGCAAGCTGCTGTGGACGGCCGAGCTGCCGGACTCGAACTACGGAACGCCGATGACCTACGCGGTCGGGAAACGGCAGATGGTCGCCGTCGTCGCGACCGGAGGTTTCGCCTTTTCACCGGCCACCAGCGACGCGGTGATCGCCTACGCTCTGCCTTGAGGACGTGATATGCGCACAGTCGGATTGATCATCATCGCGCTCACCCTGCCGGTGATCGGCGCGCGCGCCCTGTCCCAGCAGCCGCCGGCACCGGCCGCCGCGGCCGCGGCGACACCGCCGCCCGGCCCGGGGCTCGACCTCATCAACGAGCGCTGCGGCTTCTGCCACTCGACCGCACAGGTCTTCCAGAGGCGACGGACCGAAGCGGAATGGGCGGCAACAGTCCAGGGCATGGCCGACCGCGGCGCCGAGGTGTCGCCCGAGGAGATCAAGGTGATCACCGCCTATCTGGCGAAGAACTATGCGGCGGCGCCCGCCACGCCTTCAGCAGGCGCGACCAGTGAGGGCCACCATTAGGGATGGGGCGGGCGGCCGGTTGCCGCCCGCCGCCCGTCATTTCGCATCGGCGTAAAGCGGCAGCATGCCTTTCACCTTGCTGCGCAGGCGATAGATGCTGGTGCTGCCGGTAATGTAGACGATATGGCCGTCGCCGGCGAAGGCGAGGTTGGCCGCGGTTTCCGGCAACTTGATCTGCCCCAGAACCTTGCCCGCAGGCGTGACGATGCGGATGCCGCCCGGGCCGGTCATCCAGATGTTGCCGGCCGTGTCGACCTTCAGCCCGTCCGGCCCGCCGCGGCCAGCCGGCAGGCGGATCAGCTCGCGTGGCGCCGACAATGTGCCGTCCGGGCCCACCTGATAGGCGCGGACATACATGTCCGGCCCGTAATTGCCGACGTACAGGGTCTTGAAATCGGGCGAGAAGCCGATGCCGTTCGGCAGGGTCATATCGGTGATGACCGCGGTCAGCCTGCCGCCCGCATAGCGGAACACGCCGTTGAACGGCAGCTCCTTGGCCGGGTCCTTGTCCATGCCGTTGAACAGGCCGAACGGCGGATCGGTGAACCACAGCGCGCCCGTCTTGTCATAGACGAGATCGTTGGGGCTGTTCAGCCGCTTGCCCTGATAGTTCGACAGGAACGGTTGCAGCCTCCCGTCCTTCCCGACCTTCACGATACGGCGCGCACCCATCTGCGTCATCAGCACCGTGCCGTCCGGGGCGGGGGCCATGCCGTTCGAGCCGATGCTGGCGCCGGCGGGCGGATTGGGTAGCCCGCCCGCATTGGCGATCAGTTCCTGCACCTTTCCGTCCGGGGTCACCGCCCGCATCTTGTCTCTGGTGACGTCGGAGAACCAGAGCCGCCCGTCATGCCACATCGGCCCCTCGGTAAAACCGAAGCCGGTGGCCACGCGCTCGATCGGTGTGCCCGGCGCGATAACTGCGTCGAGCGCGGGGTCGAGCCGCTCGATCGATGGTACGGCGGACGCGGACGCAGGTCCCTGCGCGACCAGCGGGCTGCTCAGATGACAGAGGACCGCTGCAAGCAGGGCGACGCGTAGACGGGAGGACATGGCGCTATTCCCTCGATGGATCGGGCGGGAGGAAGAGAGAGGCGGGTCCGCTTCCGCTCAGACGCTGTCGGTCAGCAGGACCAGATAATCCTTGTTGAGCACGGTGTTCTCGATCAGCGGCCAGTTCTTCTGGTGCACGTCCGACTTGATCCAGACCTGCCGTTGCTCCTCGCTCTCATAGGTGAGCTGGAAGCGGTAGTTGATGCCGGGGGCCGGCGCGGGACCGCCCTGGATCACGCTGCGCAGCTTCAGCATCTTGACGTCGATATAGCCGCGACCGCGGAAGGTTTCGGCAACGGGCTTGAAGTGATTGTGGAACGCGTCGAGCATCTCCTGCTCACGCGCCGGATCGATGGCGAGGTCGCAATAGAGGACGATGGGCTTGCGCGGGGAAGGGCGGGTCTGGGCGGCGGCGGCTGCCCCCGTCGTCGCGCCGATGCCCAGCGCGGCCAGTCCCTGCAGCATATGACGCCTGTTCATGGGCTTCTCTCCTTGTTGTGATGGCTCCCCGTCGGGGGAAGGAATGGCTGTTATCCCCAGCAGCGCTATCTGCGCGGCCGCATCCGTGCCTCGGCCTCCGCGCGATAACGGGCTTTCGCCGCCAGATCGCGCGCGACGCCGATGACCATCAATTCCAATGGTTCGCCGCCGGTCTGACGGATCGCCCGCGCTTCGCCGAGGTCGACGGGCACGGCATCACCGGCCTTGATCGGCGCGGCCTCATCGCCCAGCGTGACCTCGCCGGTGCCGGACATCACGTAATAGACCTCGCTCATGTCCGGCTGGATACGGCGGCCCAGCGCCGACCCCGCGGGCAGCAGGATATGATCGACATAGGACCAGGCCGTCGAGAAGATCGTCGGCCCCAGGGCGCGGCGGTAGAGCACGGCGCCGGTCGCCTCAGGCAGGTTCGCCGCCGCCGGCTTCAGCAGGCTGCGATCCAGCCGCATGGTGATGAACTGCGGCACGGGATCGAGCGGGGCGTTGGTGCGCGGGTCGCCCAGGTCGAAATTGTCGTAGCTCTTCGTCATGCCGACGTTGATGTTCAGCCACTGAACGGGCTTGTCGGTGGGATTGTAGATGCCGTGGGCATGGCCCTTGCGATCGGGCGCCCCCGCTGGCCCGGTCAGGCGCGAGGTCCGTCCATCGATCGTGAATTCCGCCTCGCCGTCGAGGATGACGAACATCTCCTCGCAGTCGTTGTGGAAATGCTGGCCGATCCCGCTCTTCGGCGCGATCGTGCCACGGTGGAGGAAGATGAAGTTGGTGCTGAGCGCGTTCGCCCCGAGCAGCGCGCCGAACCTCATCGAGCCCGCGCCGCCATGGACGCCGGTCGCAAGTTGCATCTTGCCGGGATCGCTGCGGCCGATGCGCTGCGCCAGCGGTATCGCGGTCTGCGCCACCGCGACCGCGGAGAAGGCCACCAATGCTGCGACCACCCCGATGCGCGGCATCGCCATGCCCATGTCGTTCCCCTCCCGATGCTCTTGTCTGTTTACGCGGACATGTATCCGTCCTATCACGGATCATATACTATATTGTCCGGCACGCAAGCCGGACGGGAGGGATGGTCATGAGCGGTGCCGCGCGGTCCAGGGTCAGGCTGGGCCTTGTCTTCCTATTGTTCATCATCAGCGCGATCGCCTTTCTCGATCGCACGAACATCTCGGTCGCCGGGGTGGAGATGCGGAAGGAATATGGCATCGACCAGGTCGAGCTGGGCTGGGTCTTCAGCGCCTTCCTGATCGGATATGCCTTGTTCCAGGTTCCGGCCGGCTGGCTCGCGGCCCGCTACGGCCCCCGCATCGTGCTGACCGGCGCGCTGCTCTGGTGGGGCGTGTTCACCGCGGCGACGGCGATCATCCATCCGCAGGGCAGCGGCGCGCTGCTGCTGCTGGCGCTGACCCGGTTTGCGCTCGGTATCGGCGAATCGGTCGTCTATCCGTGCGGCAACCAGTTCCTGTCGCGCTGGATCCCCGCGCAGGAGCGGGGGAAGGCGAACGGATGGATCTTCGCCGGCGTGGGCGCGGGGTCCGGCATCACGCCGCCGCTCATCACCGCGATCATCCTGTGGGGCGGCTGGCGGGCGTCCTTCTATGTCTGCGCCGCCCTGGGGCTTGTCGCCGCCGCCGTCTGGTTCCTGCTGGCGCGCGACCGGCCGCAGGAGCATCCGTCGGTCAACGCGGCCGAGCTGGCGCATATCGAGGCTGGCCTGCCGCCGGCCAAGGCGGCCTCGCGCGCCCCTATCCCCTGGGGGACGATCCTCGCCAGCCGCAACGTCTGGGGCCTGTTCATCAGCTATTTCGCGTTCGGTTATGTGATCTGGATCTTCTTCAGCTGGTTCTTCATCTACCTGGCGGAAGCGCGGCATCTGGATGTCAAGTCGAGCGCCGTCTTCTCGATGCTGCCCTTCCTGTGCATGACGTTCGGCTGCCTGCTCGGCGGCGTGATCAACGACCGGGTCTCGGCGCGCCACGGCCTCTACTGGGGGCGCTCGGGCCTCGGCATCATATCGTTCATCCTGACGGGCCTGTTCCTGGCCTGCGGATCGATGGTGGACAATGCGCCGCTCGCGGTGCTGATCCTGGCCGGCGGCGCAGGCGCGATCTATCTCTCGCAGAGCTCGTTCTGGTCGGTGACGGCGGACATTGCCGGCCAGCACAGCGGCGTGGTGTCCGGCTTCATGAACATGGGATGCCAGATCGGCGGTGCATTGACCGCCACGCTGACGCCGATGATTGCCGCGCAGTTCGGCTGGATCGCCGCCTTCTACGCGGGCGCCGCCGTGGTTATGGCGGGCGTGCTCGCCTGGGCGATGGTCGATCCGAACCGACTGCTCGAGCAGCCGGATCGTGAGACCGGCGAGGCGAGACCTATTGGCGGCGCGACAGCCTGACGGTGAAGGGCTTTCGCCCGTCGATGTCGAAGAAGGTCGTGCCGAATGCGGACCGGCGGACGCGGATCGTCTCGCCGACGGGCGGCGGCGGTGCGACGGTCGTGGTGTCGTACGCCGTGCCGTCCTCCAGCTCCAGCCGGTAATAGCCGTGGCGCAGGGGCTTCACCGCCTTCAGCCGGCTGGTGAAATCCGTCCGACTCTTCAGCGCATCGCGGCGATCTTCGTAGCTGTCGGCGGTGGCTCGGCTCGACGGTTGCGACGATGGGGCAGGAGCGGGCGGGGCAGGGATGGAAACCGGCGGGCTTCCTCGTTCTGTCCGGCCCGACCGTTGATCATAGCAGGCAAGGCGCGCCGACGGATCATCTATGCGCGCGCAGCCATCCTCCTGGGCGTGGGCGACCCATGGCGGAAACAACGCAATCCCGCCGATAACGGCCAGTCGCCGGATGCCTTTCACGCCCTTCTCCTCTTCCCATGTGACATTTTTGTTTGACTAATGGCTCAGCATCATATCCTATATGATAAAACGCAAGACGCAAAAGTCTGCTGAAGGGGAGGATCGATGGCATTCGCCAAGACCGCTTTCTGTCTATGTTCGCCTGCCTTGTTCATAGCGGGCGCCGCCGCGCAGACGTCAGCGCCGCCCGGCGCTCCGAGCCGTCCGCCGATGGAAAGTGCCTGGTCGCCCAAGCGAACGCCGCCGCGCGCCTATGACGCGCCGAATCGCCCCTGGTGGAAACTTTCCGACATTCTCGCGGCGCATAAGGGCGAGAAAAGCTGGACCCATGCGATCGTCCGCAACCGCGACCTGGAGGCGGACTGGCACCAAATGGCGGCCGGGCAGCGGACCGAGCCGTTGATGTACGCCGACAATGCGACGGCCCTCATCGTCTGGGGCGGGCAGTTGCGGGTCAGCATCAAGGGGCAGGAGCCGTTCGTCGCGGTCAAGGGAGGAGAGGTCAACATTCCCTTCCGCCTGCCGTTCACGCTGGAAAGCGTGGGCGACGTGCCGGCGCTGTGGCTCGAGGTGCATGGCGCGGGCGACGTGCCGCTCTATCGAACCGCGACGAGGCCGGAGAAGCCCGGGGACGTGCCGGGCTTCACCTATGTGAAGGCTGCCTTGATGGGCGGCGACGGCCGCTATGGCACGGCGGACCGACCCTATCTCGACTATTACAAGGACGTGGTGAACGGCGGGCAGCGGGCTGGCGCGTTCATCGCCGGCGATCATCTGTTCGTGAACAACATCCGCGGGCCGGGCGTGAAGACGCCGCCTCCAACGGATCTTGGCCACTTTCATTTCGGCTATGACGAATTCTGGTTCATCATGGAAGGCAACGTCGACTACCAGATCGAGGGCGTGCCGTTCTTCACCGCATCGCCCGGCGACGTCGTGACCGCCGCACAGGGCCGATGGCACCGTGCCAGCTTCGGCGGACAGCCGGGCCAGATGGCCACGCGCGTCGCGATCAACCCTTATCCGCGCGGCCTGCACAGCTTCCAGCCACACTGAGCGCGCTCAAGCGAGCGCAACCGCCAACTCCGGACCGAGAGAAAGCTCGCGGGAAAGTCATGAAATCAATGTAAAATCCTATAGTATATGAAAAGAGGGAGAGGAAAATGTTGGGAGATATTCTGCCCGGACGATTGAGCAGTTCGCTTATCGCGATCGCGGCGGTGATGGTGGCCAGCCAGCCTGCGTTCGCTCAGGACAACGCTGCCGCTGCGCCGCCGCCTCAAGACACGCCGCCCGCTTTGGAAAGCCCACCATCCACTACGGACCCGGACATCATCGTCACCGGTTCGGCCATTCGCGGCGTGGCGCCGGTCGGTTCCAACCTGATCTCCGTCGGCCAGGACACGATCGAGAAGACCGCGCCCGTCAACGCGTCGCAGCTCGTGAACACGGTGCCGTCGATTTCCACCGCCGGTTCGGTGGCACAGGGCGAGAACGCCTATTCCTATTATTCGCCGCAGATCCACAGCCTCGCGGGATCGTCGTCCAACACCACGCTGGTGATCCTCGACGGCCTGCGCCTGCCCGGCGGCGGCACGCAGTTCGCCCAGACCGACCCCAACATCATTCCGGTGAGCGCGATCCAGCGGGTGGAGGTCCTCGCCGACGGTGCTTCGTCGGTCTATGGTTCGGACGCGGTCGCGGGCGTGGTCAACTTCATCACCCGCCGCACCTTCGACGGCTTCGAGGCGAATGCCCAGGCCGGCTTCGCCGACGATTACCACAATACCAACGTCAACTTCATCTGGGGCAAGAAGTGGGAGACGGGCGGCGTCTATGTCGCCGGTTCCTATTCCAACCAGTCGGAATTGAAGAACAAGGACCGCCGCTTCTCGAGCCTCGGCGATTATCGTTCGATCGGCGGGACCAACACCAACAGCTATCAGTGCAGCCCCGCGACCATCGTGGTGCCGGGCGTCAGCGGCGTGTTCCTGTCGCCGGATGCGGCTTCGACCGTGGCCAACACCCAAGACAATGCGCCGTGCAACAACTCGATCTACGCCAACCTGCTGCCGTCGCAGTTCCGTGCGAACGCGATGATCAAGGTGACGAACGATTTCTCGGACAAATTCACCGTCACCGCCATGCTGAACTACAACCGCCAGGAAACGCATAACGCCAACGGGCCGGGCGGTATCACCAATGCGACCGTGTTCGGCCCGGGGTCGGGCAAGGGCGGCCAGATCAACCCGTTCTACCAGGCGCCGGCCGGCGCGCCCGGTGCCACGCAGCAGACGGTCAGCTGGCTCGCCCTGCTGCCCGACGCCGACTATGGCGAAGCGGAATCGCAGTCGGACTCGATCTATTCGACGGCCGTCGCCGAATATCGCGTCAACGACGACTGGACCGTTACCCTCAGCGACGCCTTCGGCTGGAATCGTTCGGCGCTGAACACCGTCAACGGCTTCTGCTCGGCCTGTGCGCTGCTGGCGCTGAACGGCACCGCGCAGCTCAGCGGCAGCACCACGGCGACCGACATTCCGGGACAGAATGTCATCGCCCTCAACCTGCCGCTGACCACCGCGAACGCCCTCGACGTATGGCGGCCGTTCGACGGCACCAACCGGACTCCCGAGTCCGTCATCCGCTCGCTCTACCGGAACAACAGCGAGAACACGAACTACAACACGTTCAACCAGATCAAGCTCGACCTGAACGGGTCGCTGTTCAGCCTGCCCGCGGGCAAGCTCAAGATCGCGGTGGGCGGCGAATATCTCTGGTACGAACAGACCCAGAAGATCAGCGGCTCCAACAATACCGGGCCGACGACGACCGGGTCCAATTTCCGCGTCTACAACTACAAGCGCGACGTGAAGTCGCTCTATGCCGAGCTCTATGTCCCGGTCGTCTCACCGGAGATGGGGGTGCCGCTCGTGCACAGCCTCGATCTCAGCATCTCCGGCCGGTACGACAGCTACAGCGACGTGGGCTCGACTACCAATCCCAAGTTCGCGGCGAACTGGGAGCCGGTGGAGGGCGTCAAGCTGCGCGGCAACTATTCCCGCGCATTCGTGGCGCCGCCGACGGCGGTCATCGGCGATCCGACGCAGGGCTATCTCTACGCATCGGGCAGCGTCGGCGTGAACGGCACGCAGATTGCCGTGCCGATCGCCAATTATCCCGACGTGGTGAACATCCCCGGTGTCCAGTGCAACGCCACCACCTGCACGATCGGCACGCCGGCGATTCAGGGCATGCGGCGACAGCTCGGCGGCGGCTTCTCCAACATGACGCCGCAAAAGGGCCGGAGCTGGTCCGCAGGCATCGACCTCGCGCCGCGCTTCCTGCGCGGTTTCACCGCTGCCTTCACCTATTTCCACAACAAGTTCATCGGCGGCGTCTCCTCGCCGAGCCCGAGCGCGATCGTGAACTCGGCGGGCCTGCGCAACCTGCTGACGATCTGCCCGCAGACCTGCTCGCAGGCGCAGATCGACGAATTCGCCAACATCGCCAACGGCGCGACGGTGTCGGGCGCGATCCCGCCGCAGGTCTATTTCCTGATCGACCAGAGCAGCCGCAACGCGCTCAACCTGACCGTCGAAGGCATCGACGGCCAGTTCAATTACAACTCGGAGATCGGAGACCTCGGCACCTTCGTCATCGGCACCGGCTTCACCTATTTCACCAAGTTCCGGCAGAATTTCGGGGGCGGTACGGACTTCAGCATCCTCAACACCTCCGGCTACAACACCACGTTCCCGTCGGTCCGGTTCAAGAACCGGGCACAGTTCGGCTGGGCGAAGGACGGGATGTCGATCGACCTGTTCTGGAACCATACCGGTTCCTATCGCAACTGGATCAGTACCACGGTGAATCCGATCATCGTCAATTCGGCCGGCAATCCGGTCGGCGGCGGCGACAAGGTGAAGGCCAACAATACGTTCGATCTGCACGTTCAGTATGAGTTCCAGGGCGACAACTTCGCCCGGGGCTGGCAGGTCTACGTCGACGCCCAGAACATCTTCGACAAGGACCCGCCATTCTACAACGGCAACACCGCGGGCATCCTGGGCGGCGCCTGGGGCTATAACGGTTTCGTGTCGAACCCGATCGGCCGGCTTGTTTCCGTAGGCCTGCGCATCCGGATGTAATCCCCTCCCCGGAAGCGGCGCACGGAAAGGGGCTCCGGAGCATGGCTCCTCCGGAGCCCCGCATTTTGTGCGGATCGGTCTGCCCAAAGGCTCGGCTAGGCGATCGCAGGGGCTCCCGCGCCCGCCGAAGCGTTTACTTGGGAAGCGTGACGGCTGACGCGACGGAGAATCCGGCCGTCTGTCCCGCCACGCCGGTGTCCGGCTGGCCCGAGCCGACACTCACGCGGTAGTCGCCGGCCAGCACCTTGCGCACGCCGTCGACCGTGACCGCGCTCAGGTCGCGCGGCGTGAGGTCGAAGCGTATCGTCTGCGCTTCGCCCGGCTTCAGCGTCACGCGCTGGAACCCGCGAAGCGCGATGCGCGGCGCGCCCGGCTCGTCGGGAAAGTCGAGATAGAGCTGCGCCACCTCGTCGCCCGCGCGGTCGCCGGTGTTGCGCACTTCGGTCGTAACGCGGATTCCATTTGCGGCACCGCCGCTCACCGGCCGCACGTCGAGCGGGGCATAGGCGAAGCGCGTGTAGCTGAGCCCGTAACCAAATGGATAGACCGGCTTCCCGATGAAGTAGCGATAGGTGCGACCGGCCATGCCATAATCGCCGAACGGCGGCAGTTCGTCCACGCTGCGGTAGAAGGTGAGGGGCAGCCGGCCGGAGGGATTGACCTTGCCGGACAACAGGTTGCCAATCGCGAGCCCACCCGCCTGGCCGGGATACCAGGTCTCGAGGATGGCGGCGGCATTCTCCTTGGCCCATGCGAGGTTGATCGGGCTGCCGTTCATCGCGACGACGACCAGCGGCTTCCCGGTCGCCCGCGCCTGTTCGAGCAGCGCCTGCTGGTCTGGGGGCAGGTCGAGGCTGGTCTTGTCGCCTCCCTTGAAGCCGGGGATCTGGGCGGGAGATTCCTCTGCCTCGAGGTCGGAGGTGAGGCCGACCACGGCGACGAGTACGTCGGCCTGCGCTGCCGCGGCCTTCAGGTCGCGTTCGGGCGCAGCGGATACGCGCTTCCACACCAATCCGATGCCGGCGCTGCCCGTATGGGCATCGCCCGTCACTTCGATCGGATAGCGGCGGCCCTTTTCGAGCGTCACCGTCTTCATCGTCGGCAGGCTGCCCCAGGGCGCGTCCTTGAGATCGACGAACGGTTGCCCGTCGAACTTGAGCGTCCCGCTCTGGAATCCGGCCAGGCCCAGCCGGTAGTGGCCCGTCTCCGGCGGCACCAGAAAGCCGGTCCAGACCACGCGATGATGGTCCGACACCTGCGCCAGGTCCAGGCTGCGGCCGGCCACCCCCGCTTCGACGCGGGTCGCGACCGGCGTCTCCGCGAAGCGGGCGGTTTTCACATAATCCTGCAGCGTGCCGGGCGAGAAGCGGGCCGGCGGCTGGCCCAGCACGTTATAATAGCGGGCGAGCAGCCCCGCCTGCCCATCGGGCGTGCGCAGCGCCGTCTCCGGGATCGGATCGCCGTCGGTATAGGTCTCGCCGAAAGGCACATAGGAAATCTGCGCGCCGGGCAGCGCCTGGCGCAGCCCGTCCACGACCGAGATGGGCGGTGCGGAGAGCGACGACGAATAATTGCCGCGCAGGACGCGCGTCGCGTCGCCGAGCGGCCCGATCACCGCGATGCGAAGGCCGGGGCGCAGCGGCAGGATGCCGTCGTTCTTGAGCAGAACGAGGCTCTTCTCGGCGGCGGCGAGGGAGAGGGTGCCGTGCTCAGGCTTCCCGATCGACGCGACGTCGCCGTCGGGTCGGCGCAGGCCGGACAGATCGCCGTTGCGGTATCGCGCCGAAAACAGGCGGACGAGGGTGCGGTCGATGTCCGCCTCGGTGATGAGGCCCCGCGCGAGCGCCTCGCGATAGCGGTCGCCGAGCCCGCCGGTGTCGGAGAGCGTTGCCGTGTGACACTCGTTGTCGACGCCCGCCCGCATCGCCGCCGCCACCGCTGCGGCGCCGTCGGGCGCATAATGGTGGTTGTCGCTGATGTCCTTCACCGCGTCGCAGTCCGAGACGACATAGCCGGTGAACCCCCAGACGCCGCGCAGATGCTCCTTGAGCAGCTCGTCGCTCGCGCAGGCCGGCTGGCCATCGACGCGGTTGTAGGCGCACATCACCGATCCCGCCCCGCCCTCGACGATCGCGGCGCGGAAGGCGGGCAGGTAGGTGTCCTCCAGATCGTGGCGCGAGACGAAGACATTGGCGCTGTGCCGGGTCGATTCCGGGCCGCTGTGGACGGCGAAATGCTTGGGCGTGGCGATCACGTTCGGCAGATCGGGATCGGGCCCCTGCATTCCGGTGACGAAGGCAACCCCCATGCGCGCGGTGAGGAATGGGTCCTCGCCGTAGGTTTCCTGCCCGCGACCCCAGCGCGGATCGCGGAAGATGTTGATATTGGGCGACCAGGTGTCGAGCCCGGTACCGATCCGCCCCATCCGCCCGGTCCGGCGCGCCAGCGCGTGGAGACCGCGGACCTCCGCGCTGATCGCGCCCGCGACCTCCTTGACGAGCGGCGCATCGAAGGTCGCGGCGAGGCCGATCGGCTCGGGGAAATTGGTCGTCGGCAAGGTGCCGATCGCGCCGTGAAGCGATTCCGTCCACCAATTGTATGCGGGCACCCCAAGGCGCGGAATCGCGGGCGCGACGTTGAGCAACTGGTCGATCTTCTCGTCGAGCGTCATCTTGGCGACGAGATCGTCCGCCAACCGTTCCGCTCGCGCCTGAACAGGCTTGGGGGAGGGCGATCCGGACTGCGCCTGCGCCGCCGGGGGAACGAGGGCGGTCCCCGCGAAAAGAAGCGCGAAGAGACCGGCGCCGCGCTTGGTCGCAAAGATCATGTCCGTTCTCTCCTTATCGCCACCATCGTCGGAGCCTCCGCTGAGCCCACGCGTCGCTGCCGATGCTCACGATGTTCCGACCGGCGCATCGTGGAAAATTCAAAAAAAGGCCCGGGAACGTCGGAAGACATCCCCGGACCAGAGGAGAGTTCAGAAGCGGACGCGGACACCCGCCGTGAACCGGCGCCCGTATCCGTAGACGTCGAGCAGCTGGTTCTTGAAACGGCCGTGGGTGCTCATCGTCTCGTTGGTGATGTTCAGCGCTTCACCGAAGATGTTGATGTGATCGGTGATCTGATAGCTGGCGCTGAGGTCGACCTGGGTGCTGGCGTTGACGAAGGTCGGCTCCGATCCGAACGCGCCGGTGTTCTGCGCCTGGCCGAACTGCAGCAGATATTCGTCGCGCCAGTTGAGCGCCGCGCGGAACTCGACCCCATATTTGTCGAAGAAGCCGACGAAATTGGCCGAGTTCGCCAGACCCGTGACGGCGAAGCCGCTCTGGCTGATGTCCTGTGGGTCATAGGGCTTGTTGGTGTCGACGAACGTCGCGTTGGCGATGAAGCCGAAGCCGCTGTTGCCGAACGTGTGCTGCAGCGCCAGCTCGACCCCGCGCACGGTCGCGTCCGGCCCGTTCACGCGCTGAGATACGGCGAACTGGGCAGGCTGCCCCGTCGACGGATCGATCACGCCGTTGATGGTCTGGCGCTGCGTGCCTTGGACGATGAAGTTCGAGACGTTCTTCAGGAAGAAGTTCACCGCCAGATAGGAGTTGCGCTGATAGTACCATTCGGCCGCGACGTCGAAATTGTCGGCGAGGTACGGCTTCAGGTCGGGATTGCCGCCATCTGCGGTCAATGCGTTGACCCGCTGACCGCTGCCGACGTTGAGGACCGGCGTCAGCAGGTTGAGCGTGGGCCGGGTCAGCGTCCGGGACGCGTCGAAACGCAGGATGAGGTTGCGCGTCAACTCGAGCTTCAGGTCGACCGCCGGCAGGAAATAGCTGTAGTTGCTCTTGTTCGTCACCAGCTGCGACGGACCGAAGTTCACCGTCAGCAGTGTCGGATCGGTGGTGCTGGGCGTGATCGACGTCGGCAGCCGGCCGATGCCGGACGAGGTGAGATGAGTCGTTTCCTGGCGCACGCCCGCGTTGAAGAAGAACGGCATCCCGGCGATCTCGGTCTTGAAGTTCGCCGCCAGGAAGAGCGACCAGGTCTTCTCGTTGATGTTGCGATAGCTGCCGACGTCGTTGGCGACGTCGAACATGCCGCGGAAGCCCCACAACCCGTTGTTGGGATCGTTGACGGGGTCCGGATAGTTGAAGCCTGGGATCGGCGTCGCATAGGGATTGCCGAGACCCGAGAGAAAGGCCTGATAGTCCGCCGCCTTGAAGTTGATCAGCGCCGGCGGCAGCGCGCCGCTGAAGCCCGGAATGAAGTTGCTGGTGCCGACCGTGCCGCGATAGAGGCTCGTCGGAATGGGCACGCCGCCCGTCGTTCCCGACGCCGGGCCGTATCCCGAATAGGCCTGCCAGAAATTGTTGGCGAAGGTGTTCGCACTGCGGAATTTGAAGGTGTCGTCGAGATAGGACCCACCGACGGTCAGGGTCAGGTCTTCCTGCGTCCATTTGGCGCGCAGCCGGCCTTGCTTGATCGTGTCGGTGTTCTTGTTGGCGATGTTGACGGTCACGTGCGAGCCGATCACCGAGGTGTCGGCCCAGCGGCTGGGATCGCCGTTGACGCCGTAATCGTGCAGCGTCGGAATGACCTTGTCGCTGTTGCCGCCGATCGCGACGCCGAGCGAGGGGCCGATCGCGAACCCGTAGCCGATGTCGGCGCCGATCGAGTTCACGCGATCGTCGGGATTGAGCCAACTGCGCGAGAAGCTCCCGTCCGCCTCGATCTCGAGATGCTCGGTGGCATTCCATTTGACGTTGAGACCGGTCTGGTTGGTACGGCGCAGGTTGCTGTCGGTGCCGGCGGTGAAATCGGTCTGCGATCCCGACTGGGTGAAGTCGAGCGGCACGCCATTCTCATCGAGCTTCACGTTGCGCAGCGAGCCCTGGTTGAACCAGATGCCGAAGCCGAACGTATCGGTGTTGACTCGCTGGTCCGCGTAATTGTTGTCGAGCGTCAGCAGCAGGTCGTCGGTCGGCTTCCACTGGAGCGCGATACGGCCGTCTATACGCTCGTCCCGGGTATAGGATTGCTGGGCGCCATATTGCTGCGGGAACCAGCCGACCACGGTCTGCCGGTTGTTGGGATCGGCATAGGCGGCCGAGGTGGCGTCGCTCGTCGGGCTGCAGCTCGTCGCCGTGGTTCCCGCCAGCTGGCAGGGCGCATAGCGGCCGCCTGGGAAGCCATGGATGAAGACATTGTTCGTCCGCGTGTCGTGCCGGGTGTAGATGATGCTGGCCAGCACGCCGAACGTATCGTCCGCGAAGGTATCGCTGATCAGCAGGCCGCCGGTCGGCACCACGCGCTTGGCATAGTTCTGGATCGAACCCGAGGCCGACGCGGCAAGGCGGAAGCCCGGCTTGTCGAGCGGCTTGGGATAGGCGATGTTGATCGTCGCGCCGATCGAGTTCGACGACAGCGCGACGTCGGGCGTCTTGAGCACTGTCAGCGCACCGATGAAGTCGGAGCCGACCGTGCTGAAATCGATCGAGCGGCCGCCGGTCGCCGTCGACAGGCGGCGGCCGTCGACCAGCGTCTCGTTGAAGTCGCCGCCGAAGCCGCGGATGGTGACGCCGTTCGCCTCGCCGCGCACGCCGTCGCGCTGGATCGACACGCCCGGCAGGCGCTGCAGCGATGCCGCGACGTTGGAATCGGGGAACTTGCCGATATCCTCGGACGAGATGACGTCGACGACGCCCGATGCCTCGCGCTTGGCATCGAGGTTGCGCTGGAGCGATCCGCGGATGCCGGTGACGACGATGTCGTCGGCCTGGGCTTCGCTGATCTGCGCCGGCGCCGTGCCGCCGTCCTGCGCCGCTGCAGGAGCTGCCATCGCCGAAGGCGCCAATGTGAGCGCTATAATGCTTGAGCTGCCGAGCGCGATCCGCGCTGCGATGATATGGCGCCGGTGACGGTTCTGCTGCCGGTCGGTCTTGTTCATTTCGTTACCCCCTCCTCGGATTTGAGCCGGTTGTTTTCTGGCTCGACGACGGTTCACGTCACGCGGGCACTCCAGGTGCTGCAGTTTTTCCGGGAAGGGCTTTGGCCTTCACACTCGCGTATGGGCGCATGACAATCCTCCCCGATTCATCTTCAGCGAATCTGAAAGAGGGTTTTACTGTGGAAAGGTAGCGCTATCAATATTTATTTGTCGGTGTATATTCTGCGTGGATCGCGGCGACTGAGATCCCGCGCGCAAGGGAGGAGATGCATGACCATGGCGACCAGGTCTGCCCATGTGCTGGGCGTGGCGATGGCAATTGCCGTCCTCGGAATGGCTGTTCCGGCGGCGGCGCAAGTCGCGACCAACGTCCCGGCTCCCGTACCCGGTGCCGCTCCGACAACGATCGAGCGGATCAAGGTGCATTCGCCCGCGATCGAAGGGAATCTCGAGGGTGAATCTGCCGACCGCGATGTGCTGGTGGTCCTTCCCCCGAGCTATGCGAAGGACGCGCACAGGCGCTATCCGGTGCTCTACGCGCTGCATGGCTATTCGATCGGCGCCGAGCAGTGGGTCAAGGAGATCCATGTTCCGCAAACGATCGAGGGCGGCTTCGCCAAGGGGGCGAAGGAGATGATCGTGGTGCTGCCGGACAGCAAGACCGTCCACAACGGCTCGATGTACTCGAGCTCGGTCACCACCGGCGATTTCGAGACCTTCGTGGCGCGCGACCTCGTCGGGTATATCGATCGGCATTACCGAACGATCGCATCGCGGGAGAGCCGCGGGCTCGCTGGCCATTCGATGGGCGGCTACGGCACGGCGCGCATCGGCATGAAGCATCCCGAGGTGTTCGGGGCGATCTACATGATGAGCCCCTGCTGCCTGTCGCCGCGCGATCCCAAGCAGTTCGATCCGGCCGCAAGCGCGGCGCTGGCCAACGTCAAGTCGTTCGAGGAGGCGGCGAAGCTCAAATGGGGCGAGCGCGCGCAGCTTGCGACCGCGGCCGCCTGGTCACCCAATCCGCGCAATCCGCCACTGTTTCTCGACCTGCCGGTCCAAAATGGCGCGGTGCAGCCGGACGTGCTCGCCAAATGGGCCGCGAACGCGCCGCTCGCCTTCCTCGATCAATATGTCGGAAATCTCCGGCGATATCGCGCGATCGCGATCGACGTGGGCGACCGCGACGGACTCAAGGCTGACGCGCAGAAGCTGCACGAAGCGCTCGACCGCTACGGCATCGCCAACAGCTTCGAAATCTATCCGGGCGATCATACGAGCGACGTCGCCGCACGCTTCCAGGACCATGTGATCCCGTTCTTCAGCAGGAACCTGGCCCCCGAGGCGCGTCGCTAGTCGCTGGGGCAAGACTGCGCCTCAAAGCGTTGCATATGTAGCTGCCGCGATAATATCGCGCCGCGCGCCTGCGCATTGAATGGCGGAAATCGGCCGGAAGACACGGCACAAAACCACCTCTAGGGGCCTCGGCAGAGGATCCATTTGGTAGTAAGTATCTGAGTAAATCATTTAGAGAAAATGGTGGACGCACTAGGGCTCGAACCTAGGACCCGCTGATTAAGAGTCAGCTGCTCTACCAACTGAGCTATGCGTCCATTGATCGGCGGAAAGCCGCGAGCGGCTGCGATCGGAGGGGGCGATTTAGCGTGGCCTCGGGGGATTGCAAGAGGTTTTCTGGCGGCCCCCGCACAAAGGGCTCACCAGCGCTGGATGCGGCGGTTTTCGCGGTCGACCGACATCAGGATGCCGAGGCAGATCAGCACCGTCATCTGCGCCGATCCGCCGAAGCTGACCAGCGGCAGCGGGATGCCGACCACCGGCGCCATGCCCATCACCATCGCCATGTTGATCGCGACGTAGAAGAAGATCGTCGTCGCCAGCCCCGCCGCCGTCAGCCGCGAGAAACGGTCGCCGGCGCGTAGGCCCACGTTGATGCCCCAGCGGATCAGTACCATGAAGGCGACGATCAGGAAGAAGCCCCCCAGCAACCCCCATTCCTCGGCCATGGTCGCGAAGGCGAAGTCGGTGTGGCCCTCGGGCAGATAGTCGAGATGGCTCTGGGTGCCGTTGAGGAACCCCTTGCCGGTGATCCCGCCCGATCCGATCGCGATCTTGGACTGGCTGATGTGATAACCGGTGCCGAGCGGGTCGCTCTCCGGATCGAGCATCACCAGGATGCGGTTGCGCTGATAATCGTGGAGGCCGTAGTTGATCGCCAGCGGCGCGGCCACCGCAACCAGCAGCGCGCCGCCGATGAACAGGCGCAGCCGCACGCCGGCGAGGAACATCACCGTCACGCCGCTGAACGCGATCATCAGGCCGGTGCCGAGATCCGGCTGCACCAGCACCAGCAGGAACGGTACGCCGATCAGGATGCCCGCCGGGATCAGCGAGAACAGCTTGCGCGTCTCCGACGGCGGCAGCATCGCGTAGAAGCGCGCCATCGTCAGCACGATCGCCGGCTTCATCAGCTCCGACGGCTGCAGGCGGATGATGCCGAGATCGAGCCAGCGCTGGCTGCCGCCGCGCACCGCGCCGAGCAGCTCGACCAGCACCAGCAGCACCACCAGCACGCCGTAAGTGGGAAAGGCGGCCGCCGCAAAGGTCGACGGCCGCACCCGCGACATCGCCACCGCCAGGCACAGGAAGGCGCCGAACCGGACCGCCTGGGGGAAGGCCCAGGGATAGATGCTGCCGCCCGCCGCCGAGAACAGCACGACCAGTCCGAACCCACCGATCGCCATCACCAGTAGCAATATGCCCCAAGGAAGCTGCGCGAGCGGCGCCGGGACGAAGCCGGAGACGGGCGCCCTCATTCCGGGTCTCCGCCGCCGCGGGTCTCGGCGACACCGGTGGTCGGCGCAGCGGCCGCGGCGGCGTTGGCGGCGGCATCGGCGACATTGCTGGCAGCCGCGGCGGCATCCTCGGGCGGGAGCGCGGTCGGCGGGGCGTTCTGCGCAGCCTCGAACGCCCGCGCCTGCGCCTCCATGCGTGTCTTGATGTCGCCGCCCCAGGTCGGCTCGATCTCGGCGAGGGTCTTCAGTGCGCGGTCGCGATCGAACAAATAGGTCAGGATGTCGCGCCCGGTCATCGGCGTGTCGAGGTTGCGGATGAGGTGGGCGTTGTGCTCGAGCACGATCGCCGCGGCGTAGCGGGGATTGTCGACCGGCGCGAAGCAGACGAGCAGCGCGTGGTCGCGCAGCTTGAAGGGCAGGGCGGCATTGTTGAGCACGCCCGAACGCCGCTCCGCCATGGTGATGCGGCGCACCTGCGCGGTGCCGGTCTTGCCGCCCATCAGGATGCCGGGAATCTGCATCCGCGCCGCGCCGCCGGTGCCGCCGCCGTTGATCACGCCCGACATGGCATCGCGGACGATCGCGAGATGCTCGGGCGAGACGCCGAGGGCAGGGGCGCCGCGGCTGTCCTTGCCCGCCAGCAGATGCGGATGGAGATGCTTGCCGGAGGCGATCCGGGCGGACATCACCGCGAGCTGGAGCGGATTGGCGAGCACATAGCCCTGGCCGATCGAGGCGTTGAGCGAGTCCGAGACCGCCCAGGGCTGCTTGTATTTCTTTAGCTTCCACGCGCTGTCGGGGACGGTGCCGTAGCGCTGGCTGGCGAAGGGCAGGTCGAACTTCTCGCCCAGCCCGACCATCCGCGCGACAGGAGCGACGCGGTCGTAGCCCAGCCGCCGCACCATCTCGTAGAAATAGATGTCGCAGCTCTGCATGATCGCATGCTTGAGGTCGAGCGGACCGTGGCCGCGGCGCTTATGGCAATGGAACACGCCGGTGCCCACGCGCAGCGCGCCCGAGCAGAACACGCGCTCGTTGGGATCGACGCCGGCGGCGAGCAGCGCGAGGCCGTTCATCGGCTTGACGGTCGACCCCGGCGGATAGAGCCCCTGCGTCACCTTGTTCATCAGGGGGATGTGATCGTCCTCCGACAGCATCTTCCACTCGCTGTGGCTGATCCCGTCGGAGAAGCTGTTGGGGTCGTAGGCCGGCATCGACACCATCGCCAGGATCTCGCCGGTCTGGCAGTCGAACACCACCGCCGAGCCCGAATTGGTGCCGAGGCGCCGCGCGGCATATTCCTGGAGCCCCGCGTCGATGGTGAGGCGGACGGTCTGGCCGGGCGTGTCGCCGCGGGTCGCGAGCTCGCGGACCAGCTTGCCGCGCGCGGTGACCTCGACGCGCTTGGCGCCGGGCTTGCCGCGCAGCTGGGCGTCCAGCGTCTTTTCGAGCCCGTCCTTGCCGACCTTGAAGCCGGGCGTCATCAGCAGCGGGTCCCTGGTCGCCTTATACTGTTCGGCGGTCGCCGCGCCGACATAGCCGACGAGATGGCCGACCGCCGCGCCCAGCGGATAGCTGCGCGAGAAGCCGCGCGTCGGCGCTACGCCCGGCAGCTCGGGAATGCGCACGCTGACCGCGGCGAAGCGCTCCCAGTCGAGGTTCTCGGCGACCTGCACGGGCTGGAAGCCGGCGGCGCGCTTGAGCTCGGCCTGGATGCGGGCGACGTCCTCGGGCTTGAGACCGAGCAGCGTGGTCAGCTCGCCGATCACCCGGTCCTTGTCCTGAAGCCGGTCGGGAATGATGTCGACGCGGAAATCGGTACGGTTGTTGGCGATCGCGACGCCCTTGCGGTCGACGATCCAGCCCCGGCGCGGGGGGATCGGCGTCAGGTTGACGCGATTGCTCTCCGACAGCAGCGAGTAATGCTCGTTCTCGGCGACGGCGAGCCAGGTCATGCGCCCGGCCAGCAGCACGCCCATGCCGATCTGCAGACCCGAGATCACCATCGCCCGGCGCGAGAAGGTGAAGGCCTGGCTGGCTTCGGTGACGATGCGTGTCGGGCCACTCATTGGAACTGCCGGCGCCTACGCTGCTCGATCCGCGCGCAGAGGAAAGCGGCGAGGGGATAGAGCGCGCACGACATCGCGATCTGGAGCAGCAGCACCGTATCGACCTGCGCCGCGATCGGCGAGGCGACCAGCCGCGAAGCGATCAAACAGAAGCCAATCGCGCCGCTGGCGATCAGCCAATCCTGCCAGAAGTCGCGCCATACCAGCCGCGTATCTAGCACGTCGATGGCGAGGACGCACAGCGTCCAGAACGCCATCGCTGCGCCGACCGGTTGGCCGCTGACGAGATCGTCGAACAGGCCGAGCGGCGCGGCGCCCCAGCTCGCGAACAGCTCGGGACGCCTCAGGCGCCAGGCGAGCAGCATCAGCAGGCCGCACGGCGGCAGGAACGGCACCGTCGTGACGATGGGAATAAGCGTGATGAGCGAGCCGGCGATCACCGTCATCGCGGCGATCGCGACGTCCCAGCGCGATGCGGGCTCCGGCCTGAGAGGCGGGGCGCTCGTCAGCTTCATTCGCCGGTTCCGCTCGGTCGCGGGGTTGGCGTCGGGGTCGGCGTGGGTGTTGGGGCGGGCGGTTCGGGCAGGAACACCTGCTGCACCAGCGCGAAATCGAGCGAATCCGGATTGGCGAAGGCGCGCGCGTCGGCGGCATCGCGCGCGTCCCGGACCACGCGCGCCACCGGGATGTTGGGCGGATAGAGTCCGCCGGAGCCCGAGGTCATGAAGATGTCCCCCGCCCGGAACGGCGCGTCGACCGAGGCGGCCGAGCGCACTTCGAGCAGCCCGTCGCCACGCCCCGCGACGATCGCGGGCAGCCCGTCGCGCGCGCGGCGGACGGGGACGATGCTCTCGGCATCGACGATGAGCAGCACGCGGGAGCTGTTCGGCCCGGCCTCCAGGACGCGCCCGATCAGCCCCTCGGGGCCGCGCACCGACTGGCCCGGCTTGACGCCCTGGCGCCACCCGGCATTGAGGATCGCGTAGCGGCGCGTGCTCGATGCGGTCGAGGCGACCAGCCGCGCCGCCACCACCGGCATCGGCTCGGCATCGCGAACCTTGAGCAGCGCGCGCAGCCGCCGGTTCTCGGCGTTGAGCGTGCGGGCGCGCATGATGATCGCGCGCTCCTCCTCAATCTGCTTGCGGAGCTCGCGAATCTTGCCCGCGCCGCCGAAATAGTCGGTGACGCCCGACGGCACCGTTGCCGCCCTGCGCAGCCCGTTGAGACCCGACGAGATCGGGGTGGTCAGCTCGGCGACGCCCATCCTGAGCGCCGTGAACGCCGGCGGATCGAAGCGCGCGAGCAGCAGCAGGACGAGGCCGACGACCACCAGGGCGCCGGCCACGACATAGCTCAGGAACAAGCCGTACTGGGCGCGCCGCGAAAAGCCGGTGCGCCGGTTGAGCGGCGGCGCCATGGTCCCCGCGCCCCCTTCGGAACTTAAACCGCGAGCAGCACGCCGCGGAACACCGGATCCTCGAGCGCGCGGCCGGTGCCGAGCGCGACGCAGGTCAGCGGGTCCTCGGCGACCGTCACCGGCAGGCCGGTCTCGTCGCGCAGCACGTCGTCGATGCCCTGCAGCAGCGCGCCGCCGCCGGTCAGCACGATGCCCTGGTCGACGATGTCGGCGGCGAGCTCCGGCGCGGTGTTCTCCAGCGCGATGCGCACGCCCTCGACGATCGTGCCGACCGGCTCGCTGAGCGCCTCGGCGATCTGGCCCTGGTTGATCTGGATCTCCTTGGGCACGCCGTTGACGAGGTCGCGGCCCTTGATGTGGAGCGTCATGCCGATGCCGTCGGGCGGCGCCTTGGCGATGCCGACGTCCTGCTTGATGCGCTCGGCGGTGGCCTCGCCGATCAGCAGGTTGTGGTTGCGGCGGACGTAGCTGACGATCGCCTCGTCCATCTTGTCGCCGCCGACGCGGACCGAGGTGGAGTAGGCGAGGCCGCGCAGCGAGAGGACGGCGACCTCGGTGGTGCCGCCGCCGATGTCGACGACCATGCTGCCGATCGGCTCGGTCACCGGCATGTCGGCGCCGATCGCGGCCGCCATCGGCTCCTCGATCAGCCACACCTGGCTGGCGCCGGCATTGGAGGCAGCGTCGCGGATCGCGCGGCGCTCGACCGAGGTGGAGCCCGACGGCACGCAGATCACGATCTGCGGCCAGCGCATCATCGACTTGCGGCCGCCATGGACCTTGCGGATGAAGTGCTTGATCATCTCCTCCGCCACGTCGATGTCGGCGATGACGCCGTCGCGCAACGGCCGGATCGCCTCGATCGTGCCGGGGGTCTTGCCCATCATCAGCTTGGCGTCGTCGCCGACGGCGCGGACCTTCTTGACGCCGTTGATGGTCTCGATCGCGACCACCGAGGGCTCGTTGAGCACGACGCCGCGGCCCCGGACATAGACCACCGTATTGGCGGTGCCGAGGTCGATCGCCATGTCATGGGACATGAATCTGAAGAGGCGGGAAAAGGCGGCCATCGAAGCATCCGTGTCAAGCCGCGCGGGCCGAGCCCCGGCGGCGGTTCGCACTACCGATACCCTTATCCGGCGGAGCCAGGAAATCCGGCTCCGATTCTGGCGGATACGGGTCGCGGGATGGCGCCGCTTGGGCTAGAGCGCACCCCATGTCAATACGCCGTCTGCCAGAGCATCTCGTCAACCGAATCGCGGCCGGCGAAGTGGTGGAGCGACCCTCCAGCGCGTTGAAGGAGCTGGTCGAGAACGCGATCGACGCCGGCGCGACCCGGATCGCGGTGAAACTGGCGGCGGGCGGGGTCGATCTGATCGAGGTGGTCGACGACGGCTGCGGCATGAGCCCGGCCGAAATGGCGCTGGCGCTGGAGCGGCATGCGACCTCGAAGCTGCCGGATGACGCGATCGAGGCGGTGACCACGCTTGGCTTCCGTGGCGAGGCGCTGCCCTCGATCGCCAGCGTCGCGCGGCTGACGCTGGAGAGCCGGGTGCGGGGGCAGGAGGGCTGGGCGCGGCAGGTCGACAACGGCGTGCTGGTCCGGGAAGGACCTGCTGCATTGCCGCCCGGCACGCGGGTACGAGTGGAGGGCTTGTTCGAGAAAGTGCCCGCCCGGCGCAAGTTCCTGCGATCGGCCAAGGCGGAATATGCCGCCTGTCTCGACGCGGTGCGGCGGCTGGCGATGGCGCGGCCGGACATCGCCTTCAGCCTTGAGCATGACGGGCGGCGCAGCCTCGGCGTGCAGGGCGGCGAGACGCGGCCGGAGCGGGTGGCGGCGCTCACCGACCGCGATCTCGGGCCGAACAGCGTCGCGATCGACCTGGAGCGGGAAGGGCTGGTGCTGGGCGGCGTGGCGGGGTTGCCGACCTTCAATCGTGGCGTGGCCGATCATCAATATCTGTTCGTCAATGGGAGGCCGGTGAAGGATCGCCTGCTCGCCGGGGCGGTGCGCGGCGCCTATGCCGAGATGCTCGCGCGCGACCGGCATCCGGTGGTGGCGCTGTTCCTGGAGGTTCCGACCGACGCGATCGACGTCAACGTCCATCCGGCGAAGACGGAGGTCCGCTTCCGCGATCCGGCGCTGGTGCGGGGGCTGATCGTCAGCGGCCTGCGGCGGGCGTTGGACGAGGCGGGGTTCCGGTCCGTTCAGCGGCCGAATGAGGCGGCGCTGGGAGCGTGGCAGCCGGGTTTAAGCCCCTCCCCTTCAGGGGAGGGGTTGGGGGTGGGGGATGTCTCACCGAGCCTATGGCATGTGGCACAGCCCCACCCCAACCCCTCCCCTGAAGGGGAGGGGCTGAGATACGTCCACGACCGTCGCCCCACTTTCATCGCACCGCCCCAGGCCAGGGCCGAACCGGCGTACAATCCGCCCCCCGAAACCGCCAGCTTCCCCCTCGGCGTCGCCCGCGGGCAGGTCGCCAAGACCTATATCGTCGCCGAGGCGGAGGACGGCCTGGTCATCGTCGACCAGCACGCCGCGCACGAGCGGCTGGTGCTGGAGCGGATGCGCCGCGCGCTCGGCGACGGCGGCATCGCCAGCCAGGCGCTGCTGCTCCCCGAGGTGGTCGAGCTCGACGAGCCCGGCTGCGACCGGCTGGAGGCGCGCGCCGCCGAGCTCGCCGAGTTCGGCCTCGAGCTCGAACGCTTCGGCCCGCGCGCGATGCTGGTGCGGGCGACCCCGGCGCTGCTGGGGCAGGGCGACGTCCACGGCCTCGTCACCGACCTTGCCGACGAGCTCGCCGCCTATGACGAGGCGCTGAGCCTCAAGGAGCGGCTCGACCATGTCGCCGCGACTATGGCCTGCCACGGCTCGGTTCGCGCCGGCCGCATCCTCTCGGTCGCCGAGATGAACGCGCTGCTCCGCGAGATGGAGGTCACGCCCCATTCCGGCCAGTGCAACCATGGCCGCCCGACGTGGGTGAAACTCGCCCATGCCGACATCGAGAAGCTGTTCGGGCGAAGATAGTCGCGCGCGCCCGCTTGCCTGAACGGCGCTTCGGCCTATTTCGGGCGCGATGGCGCGAACTTCACGATCCAACGACTGGGGCTTTCCCCGCTGGCGCAGCTATGGCGCGGCGCGCGAGGCGACGCGCGTGCGGCTGTGCGACCGCGAAGGCTGCGAGGAGCCGGGCGATTGCCCCGCGCCCAAGGCCCCCAACAGCCCGGAGCGCTGGTGGTTCTGCCAGGAGCACGCCGCCGAATACAATCGCGGCTGGAACTATTTCGCCGGCCTCAGCGAGGAGGAGGCGGCGCAGCGCGAGGCCAACGAGCGGCGCGACGCTTCGGGCTTCACCAGCGCGCGGCATAATGCCTGGGCCGGCCCCGGCGACGGCACCCGCTCGCGCGACGAGATGCGCGCGCTCGACGTGCTCGAGCTGGAGGCGGATGCCGATTTCGAGGCGGTGCGCGCCGCCTGGCGCCGGCTCGCCAAGGAGAGCCACCCCGACGTCCGTCCCGGCGATGCCGAAGCGGCGAAGCGCTTCCAGGCGGTGCAGGCCGCCTACGACGTGCTGCGCGTCGCCGAGGAGCGGCGGCAATGGCGGCCGGAGTGAAGCAGCGCGTCCGCTCGAACTGGGGGCGGGCGGTGCTGGTCTGCTCGAAATGCTCGAAGCGGATCGACGGCGGCTTCGGCCGCAAGGGACGCACGCCGCTCGCGAAGGCGCTGCGGCGGCACCTGAAGCTCAGGAAGGGCCGCAAGGCTGCCGCCGGGATCGTCGAGGTGAAGTGCCTCGGCGTCTGTCCGACCAATGCGGTGACGGTGGTCGACGGCGCCGCGGCCGGCGAATGGCTGCTGGTGCGGCCGGGGGCCGATCTCGACCAGCTCGCGGGTGAGCTCGGCCTCCCCGATCAGGCGGCGTAGCGCGATGCGGTCGCGCGGATCAGGGCGATCATGTTGGGAATGCCCTGGGTGCGGTTGGAGCTGAGCTGGTTCCTGAGGTCGAACGGCGCCAGCTCGCCCTCGATGTCGGTCGCCAGGATCTCGGCGGGGGAGCGGTCCTGCACCGCGGTCAGCACCAGCGCGATGATGCCCTTGGTGATCGCCGCGTTCGAATCGGCGAGGAAGTGCAGCCGCCCGTCCTCCAGCCGCGTCGGATAGACCCATACCGCCGCCGAGCATCCGCGCACCAGCGTCGCGTCGGTCTTGAGCGCGTCGGGCATCGGCTCGAGCGCGCGGCCGAGATCGATCAGCATCCGGTAACGGTCGTCGGCGTCGAGGAACTCATATTCCTCGTGAAGGTCGGCAAGCGTGGACATGCCAGGCCATATAACGAGCCCCTCCCCTTCAGGGGAGGGGTTGGGGTGGGCCTTATCCGCAGGCCATTTCGCTTGCCTCACTGCCCCACCCCCAACCCCTCCCCTGAAGGGGAGGGGCTTCCGCTCTTCCTTACAACTCCACTCCCGAGGCGATCGCCTCCAGCTTGCGGATGCGCTCCCTGAGGTCGGCGATCTCGATGCGCGCGCTGGCGCTCGGGGCGGCCGGCTGGCCCACCTCGCGGGCGAAGCTCAGCTCCTGCGCCTTGAGCGCCAGCCAACCGCGCCAGCCGGAGAGGCCGGCCATCGTCACCATGGCGAGCCCGGCCAGGCCCGCGACGGCGGCGGTGATGTAGAAATTGGGATCGGTCATGACCGTATCTCCCGTCATTTGCTCTTGAGGCCGTCGCGGAGCTTCTCGATCTCGCGATCGAGCCGCAGGCTGCCTTCGTTGTCGGTGACCACGCGCTCCAGCACCTGGACGCGCTCCTTGAGGTCGGCGATCTCGCTCTTGAGACGGTGGTTCTCGGCGGCGAGGGCGCCGTCCTCGCGCACGCCGTATTCACGGCCGTGGCGGTCGCGGCGGATGCCCAGTTTCGCTCGAACAACGCTGCCGATCGTCACGATGATCACGATCGCCACTACCATTTCGAACGGGTTCATCGGTGCTCGCTCCTAGAATTTCGTGGACGTGACTTACTCGGCCGGCGTCTCGGCCGCCAGTTGCATTGCGCGGCGGCGGGGACGATCGACGCGCTCGGTCAGGAAGACGCCGATCCCCGTGACTACGGCCATCACGGCAAACAGGATCAACATGGCACTACTCCTCCGTTCGGTGCCGATCGGGTCGGCATCCGGGGTTCTTGCTTGGCCGCTCGGGAGCGGCCGGACTTATGTGGACCTTGGAGCGGTCCCGCTCAGTTCAGCGGCTCGTCCCTCAGCGCCTCGATCTCCTCGGCGACGGCGATGCCGCGGTCGGTGATGATCCGCTCCAGCACCCGCACCCTGGCTTCGAGCCGCTCGGTATGGGCCGCATATTGCGCCGCCTTCTCCGCGGTCTGGGCGGTCAGCACGTCGGCCATCTTCTCCTTGTGCCGGACCCAGGTCTTCAGCATCTCGCTGGAGACCCCCAGGATCACCGGCAGACCGACCACGACCAGCGCCAGCATGAAGACGGTAAAGCCGTTGAAGCCGTTCATCGTCCTATCCTCCTTCAGCGCAGGCCGTCGATCTCGCGGGCGGTGCGCTCGGCGGGATCGGTGGCGATCCGCTCCAGCACCGCGATCCGCTCCTCCAGCCGGCCGATCTGTCCCACCAGCCGCTCGTTCTCGCTGGCGAGCAGCTCGATCCGGCGCTCGGCGGCGGGATCGCCCTTGTGGCTCACGCCCTTCCACTCATTTTCCACCGGATAGCCGTGCCGGGCACGGATCCAGTTATTGATCACCCAGCCGGCGGTGCTGATCGCGATGATCGCGATGACAAAGCCGGGACCACCCCAATGCATCTCGTTTCTCCCTGTTGACGGAGCGCTCGGGCCAGGGCCTCAGCGCAGCGCGTCGATCTCGTCGGCCAGGCGCGTGTTGCGGCTGGTGTAGTACATCTCGATGTCGGCGAGCCGGCGGTCGATGTCGCGGAACTTGGAGCGGACCTCATGCGCCGAGCGCTTGGGGTTCGACCGCACGCCCTGCCAGAACTTGGCGTCCTCCGGCCCCTCGTAGAGGCCGAGCGGCTTGGGCTCCGCCATCCACGCGACTAGCCAGTAAGCGATCAGCGTCCAGGGAAAGCCCCCGGCCAGCGTCAGGACCACGGTGCCGACCCGGACCCAGGTCACGTCGACCCCGGTGTAGTCCGCGACCCCTGAGCAGACGCCCAGCCATTTGGCGTTCTGCTTGTCGAGATAGAATTTGGTGCGGCTGGCGGACATCTCAGTTCCTCCGGATATAGTCGTAGTCGGTATCCGCGGCCGAGCTGACGCCCGTGCCGGGACGGAAATCGGGATTGTCGGCGGCGAGGATGCGCTCGACGGTCTGCAGCCGCTCCTCGAGCCGGCGCGCCGTCAGGAACATCTCGTCGAGCAGCTTCTCGTCCTCCTCGGTGATCCGCGGGGCCTGCTTCCACTTGGTGATGTAGTGGAAGATCAGCCACGGGAGCCCGATGAAGAGCATCCCGACGATGAAGACGGGCAGCAGGAAATCTTCCATCGGATCAGCCCTCCTTGTTGCCGCTCAGGCGCTTCTTGAGCGCCTCGAGCTCCGCATCGACCTTCTCGTTGGCCTTGAGCTCCTCGATCTCCTCGTCGAGCGTCTTGACCGCCATCAGCCCCGCCGCCTCGGCGCGACCCTCGGCGAGGTCGACCCGGCGCTCGAGCACGTCGAAGCGTGAGAAGGCCTCGGCCGTCTTGCTGCCGCCGTACATCTCGCGCAGGCGGAAGCGGTTGTTCGCCGTCTCCAGCCGCGTCTCGATCGAGCTCTGGCGGCTCCGCGCCTCGCGCAGCTTGGTCTGCAGCTTGGCGATGTCGGCCTCGGAGGCCTTCAGCGACTCGTCCAGCACGCCGATCTCGCTCTTGAGCTGCTCGCACATGTCGGCGGCCTTCTGGCGCTCGACCAGCGCGGCCTTGGCCAGGTCCTCGCGATCCTTGGACAGCGCCAGCTCGGCCTTCTCGGTCCAGCTCGCCTGGAGCCCTTCGAGCTTGGCGATGTGGCGGCGCATCTCCTTCTGGTCGGCGATGGTGCGGGCGGCGCTCGCGCGCACCTCGACCAGCGTCTCCTCCATCTCGAGAATGATCATCCGGACCATCTTCGCCGGATCCTCCGCCCGATCGAGCAGATCGGTGACGTTGGCGGCGATGATATCCCGGGTTCGCGAGAAGATACCCATGTGTTCGAACTCCTTCGTGCGTACGCAATACTAATGGGAAGGCCGGGGCGGGGCGAGGGATCCCGCCCCGGCCTGGCCGTCACGCCTGATGGGTGACGGCGAAGCTGTGAGCCGGGAAGCTCTGGGCCGGGGCGACCGCGCCGCCCACGCATACGGCGCTCAGCATCAGGGCCGCGACCACGGTCGAGACGACCCGGGCGAAGTTGGCGGAAACGGTCTGCATCGGAAAACTCCTTGAACCTTCATTCCAGTCCGCCGCGATTGGCGGGATGCCAACTGCATTGCAGGGGGCGTGCCAATTTCGAAAATGACGGGAATCCGGGCATTTCGCTGCACCGGGCGGGCAGGTGGGCAGGTTTCTCTTGCCAAATGTTGGGAATCTACGCCAATGGTTCGGCGATGGTGGAGCGGACGACACAGGTCATCGGGCAATCGGGCGCGTTCCTCGATGCCCTGGAGCGCGCCAGCCGCGCGGCGGCGCTCGACCGGCCGGTGCTCGTGATCGGCGAGCGCGGCACCGGCAAGGAGCTGGTCGCCGAGCGTCTCCATCGCCTGTCCCCGCGCTGGGACCAGCCGCTGGTGGTGATGAACTGCGCCGCGCTGCCCGAGACGCTGATCGAGGCGGAGCTGTTCGGGCATGAGGCGGGGGCGTTCACCGGCGCCACCCGCGCCCGTGCCGGCCGGTTCGAGGAAGCGGATCGCGGCACGCTGTTCCTCGACGAGCTCGGCACGCTGTCGATGGCGGCGCAGGAGCGTCTGCTGCGCGCGGTCGAATATGGGGAGGTGACGCGGATCGGCGCCTCGCGCCCGATCGAGGTCGACGTGCGCATCGTCGCCGCGACCAACGAGCATCTCCCCGACCGCGTCGCCGCCGGCACCTTCCGCGCCGACCTGCTCGACCGGTTGAGCTTCGAGGTGGTGACGCTGCCGCCGCTCCGGGCGCGGCCGGGCGACATCATGGTGCTCGCCGATTTCTTCGGCCGGCGCATGGCATCGGAGATCGGGTGGAGCGAATGGCCCGGCTTCGGGCCCAATGCGGTCGATGCGCTCACCGATTACAATTGGCCCGGCAACGTCCGCGAGCTCCGCAACGTCGTCGAGCGCGCGGTCTATCGATGGGAGCGGGAAGGGCCGGTCGACGCGATCGAGATCGATCCCTTCTCCTCGCCGCACCGCCCGCGGGGCATCGCGGCCATGTCTCCGTCCGCGCCGGCGCCGATCGTGCAGGCCGAACCTGCCCTGACGATCGTGCGCGAGGAGGGTGGTTCCACCAGCTTCAAGGACCGCGTCGCCCGTTTCGAGCGCGAGCTGCTGAACCGCGCGCTTGCCGAGAACCGCTTCAACCAGCGTACCACGGCGGAGACGCTCGGTCTCACCTACGACCAGCTTCGTCACGCATTGCGCCGACACGGCTTGCTCAACGCGGGGTGAATCCCATATCGGCCGCGCAACGAGGGCGGAGCCATCCGGCGCCGTCCGCGTTCGTCGCACGAGCCCGAACAAGGAGGAAATCCCATGGCTTTCGAACTGCCGCCGCTGCCCTACGCCTATGATGCGCTCGAGCCGACGATCGACAAGGAGACGATGACGCTCCACCACGACAAGCACCACAAGGCCTATACCGACAATTTCAACAAGGCGATCGACGCGGATCCCGGCCTGGCCGGCAAGACGATCGAGGAAATCTTCGCCCATATCGAAGGCAAGCCGCCGCTGCTGCGCAACAACGCGGGCGGCTATTGGAACCACGACTTCTTCTGGAAGACGATGGCTCCGAACGCGGGCGGCGCGCCGACCGGCGAACTCGCGGCTGCGATCGACGAGACCTTCGGCTCGTTCGACGAATTCAAGGAGAAGTTCAACGCGGCCGGCGCCGGCCAGTTCGGCTCGGGCTGGGCGTGGCTGATCGTCGGCGCGGACGGCAAGCTCGCCATCACCTCGACCCCCAACCAGGACAATCCGCTGATGGACGTGGCGGCCGTCAAGGGCACGCCGATCCTGGGCAACGACGTGTGGGAGCACGCCTATTACATCACCTACCGCAACGACCGTGCCGCTTATCTCAAGGCGTGGTGGAACGTGGTGAACTGGGACGTCGTCGCCGAGCGCTACGCAGCGGCGAAGTAACGATTCTCCCTCTCCCCATCGGGGAGAGGGCTGGGGAGAGGGGGCGGGGTCTCACCGAGACCGCGGCCTGCCGCACTGCCCCTCTCCCAAACCCTCTCCCCGATGGGGAGAGGGCTTATCCTTAGCCCTCCGGCGGCACCGGCACGTCCTTCGTCTCGCCTGTGCTGAGGCCATTGCGCAGCAGCATCGGGATGTTCGCCATCGCGAACAGGAAGGTGAGGGGGATCGCCCCCCACACCTTGAAGCTCACCCAGAAATCGGTGCTGGTCGAGCGCCACACGGCTTCGTTCAGCACCGCCATGCCGATGAAGAACAGCGTCCAGTTGATCGTCAGCTTGCGCCACCCGCGCTCGGTGAGGCCCGGGTAGGCGCTGCCGAGCAGCCCCTGCAGCAGCGGGCGGCCGGTCGCGAGGCCGAAGCCCAGCACCGCCGCGAAGGTGGCATAGACGAAGGTCGGCTTCATCTTGATGAAGCGCTCGTCGTGGAAATAGAGGGTGAGCCCGCCGAACACGAGCACCAGCACTGCCGACACCCACAGCATCGGCGAGACGTGGCGGGTCTTGATCCACGACAGGCTCACCGCGATCACCATCGCGACCATGAAGGCGATCGTCGCCGCCATGATCCGCGCCAGCGCCGGCCCCGGCGCCAGGAAGTTGACCGCGAAGAAGGCGACCAGCGGCCCATAGTCGAGCGCGAGGCGGAAGCCGGGAGAGGCGGCGGGGCGGGGGTCGGTCATGGTCACAGCAACTCCTCGACGCCGGCGATGATCCGCGCGACCTCGTTCGCATCGAAGGGCCTCAGATCGTCGACCTTCTCGCCGACCCCGATCGCATGGATCGGCAGGCCGTATCGCTCCGCCGCCGCCACCAGCACGCCGCCGCGCGCGGTGCCGTCGAGCTTGGTCATGACCAGGCCGGTGACGCCGGCGACCTCCTTGAACACCTCGATCTGGCTCAGCGCATTCTGGCCGGTGGTGGCGTCGAGCACCAGCACCACGTCGTGCGGCGCCTCGGGATTGAGGCGGCCGAGCACGCGGCGGATCTTGGCGAGCTCGTCCATCAGCTCGCGCTTGTTCTGGAGGCGGCCGGCGGTGTCGACGATCAGCACGTCGGTGCCGTTGGCGGTGGCCTGCTTGACGGCTTCGTAGACGATCCCCGCCGCGTCGCCGCCCTCGTTGCCGGAGACGATCGGCACCCCGATCCGCTCGGCCCAGGTGCGCAGCTGCCCGATCGCGGCGGCGCGGAAGGTGTCGCCGGCCGCCAGCATCACCGAATAGTCCTGCTCCAGGAACAGGTTGGCGAGCTTGGCGATGGTGGTGGTCTTGCCCGATCCGTTGACGCCGATGACAAGGATCACCTGCGGGCGGGGGAAGGCGTCGACGTCGAGCGGCTGCGCGACGGGCGCGAGCGCCTTCGCCACCTCCTCGGCGACGACCAGGCGGATGCCGAGCTCCTCCATGTTGCGCTCATACTGCCCCTCGGCCAGCCGCGAGCGGACGCGCGCGGCGGTCTCGGGTCCGAGGTCGGAGGCGATCAGTGCCTCCTCGATCTCGTCGAGCACCGCATCGTCGAGCCGCGCGGTGCCGAGGCCGGCGAGATTGCCGACCAGCCGGTCGGAGGTCCGCTTGAATCCGCCGAGCAAGCGTTGGTGCCAGGAAAGATTGGTGCTCATGCCGTTGCCAAAACCATGTCGTCACCTCGGCGAAGGCCGGGGTCCACCGTGCCCGCAGCACTGGTGGATGAGTGGATCCCGGCCTGCGCCGGGATGACGGAGGAGAGGAGGCTGGTGTCGTCCGATCCATGAACTGTGACACGCACCACCGTTCCCGGCTCGCACCGCCGATCGAGCCGTACCTCCGCGAAATTCTCCGCATGTCCGCGGTCGCCCGGCCGCTCCACCAGCACGCGCTGCTCGGTCCCGACCAGCGTCGCCAGCCACCGCCGCCGTCGCGCCTCGCCCGCCTCACGCAGCCTGGCGGCGCGCGTCTTCACCACCTCGCGCACCACCTGCGGCATCCGTGCCGCCGGCGTGCCTTCGCGAGGGGAGAAGGGGAAGATGTGCGGATGCACCACATCGCAATCGTCGAGGATCGCCAGCGTGTTGGCGAACATCGCCTCGTCCTCGGTCGGGAAGCCGGCGATCAGGTCCGCGCCGATCGCGATCTCCGGCCGCCCGGCCTTGAGCCGCTCGACGATCGCCACCGCCTGCGCCCGCGAATGCCGCCGCTTCATCCGCTTGAGGATCATGTCGTCGCCCGCCTGGAGCGAAAGGTGGACATGTGGCATCACCCGCGCCTCGCCGGTCAGCAGCTCGAACAATCGCTCGTCGATCTCGATCGAATCGAGCGACGACAGCCGCAGCCGCTCGACCGCAGTATGACGCAGGATACGCTCGACCAGCGACCCGAATGAGGGCGCCCCCGGCAGGTCGGCGCCGTAGCTGGTGACGTCGACCCCGGTCAGCACCACCTCGCGATGCCCGGCCGCGGCCAGCGTCGCGATCCGCTCCACGACCGCGCCCGCCGGTACCGACCGGCTCGGTCCCCGGCCATAGGGGATCGCGCAGAAGGTACAGCGATGGTCGCACCCGTTCTGCACCTCGACGAACGCGCGGGCGTGGCCGGTGAAGCGGGCCGGCGCCATCTCCAGCCCGCCCCATGCCGCCGCATCGAGCTTGGCCATGTTGCCGACCACCCGGTCGACCTCCGCCATCGCCGCGAAGCCGTCGGGGTCGATCGTCGCCGCGCAGCCGGTCACCACCAGCTCGGCATGCGGCCGCGCCCGCCGTGCGCGCCGGATCGCCGCTCGCGTCGCCTTGACCGCTTCATTGGTCACCGCGCAGCTGTTCACCACGACGACGTCGCGGGAACCGAGCATGGCGCGTATGCTTTCGCTTTCGGCGATGTTGAGACGGCAGCCGAGGGTGATCACCTCGGGGCCGGCGGAGGGAGCGAGCATGGAAGCGCATCTAGGCCCCGGATCGGGCGAAGTCCACGACGCGGCAAAGCAGGTCCTCGACTTCTGGTTCGGCGAGCTCGGCCCCGAGCAATGGTTCGCCAAGGATGCGGCGGTCGATCACGCCTGCGCGCGGTTCGGCCCCATGCGCGACGCGGTGCTCGCCAGCGGCGCCGAGGGCTGGCGGGACGAGCCCGAGACGCTGCTCGCCGCGGTCATCCTGCTCGACCAGATCAGCCGCAACATCCATCGCGGCTCCCCACGCGCCTATGAGGCCGACCCGCTCGCCGAGAGCCTCACCCGCGAGGCGATCGCGCGCGACTGGGTCCGCCTCTTCCCCAAGGAACGCGCGCAATTCCTGTTGCTGCCGCTCGAGCACGCCGAGAATGCCGACACGCAGCGGCTCAGCCTCGCCCAGTTCGAGGCGCTCGGGGAGGAAGAGGCGCTCGCCTACGCCCGCGACCATGCCGCGGTGATCGAGCGCTTCGGCCGCTTTCCCTCGCGCAACGCCGCGCTCGGCCGCGAGTCCACGCCCGAGGAGCTCGAATACCTCAGCCAGCCCGGCGCCGGCTGGTAGCCTTGCGAAACGGCTCCGCCTGCGCGACGTGCAGCATCCGCCGCTCGGCGAGCATCCGCCGCGCGCCCGCCGTCGACAGCGGCTTGCCGTAATGCCACCCCTGTCCCCGCGACACGCCGGCCGCGATCAGCCGCCGCTCGATCTCGCCGTCCTCGATCCCCTCGGCGGTGACCGGCAGGTTGAGGCTCTCGCCGAGCCTTGCGATCGCATGGACGATCGCGGCGGAATCCGGACTCTCGGTCATCGAGATCACGAAGCTCTTGTCGATCTTGATCCGGTCGAACGGCAGCATCCGCAAATGCGCAAGCGACGAATAGCCGGTGCCGAAATCGTCGAGCGCCAGCCGCATCCCCTGGTTCTTGAGGGAGCCGACGATCGACTGGGCGAGCGACAGATTGTCGAACAGCGCGCTCTCGGTGATCTCGATCTCGCAGCGGCTGGCGGGGAAGCCGGTCTCGGTCAGCACCTTGATGATCTTCTGGGCGAGCCACGGATCGCGCAGCTGCCAGGGCGAGATGTTGATGGCGACGGTCAGCGACGGATCCCAGTCGCGCGCCGCGGTGAACGCCTGGCGCATGATCGACAGCGACAGATCGGCGATCATGCCGGTTTCCTCGGCGATCGGGATGAACTGGTCGGGGCTGATCAGCCCGCGGCTCGGATGTTCCCAGCGCGCCAGCACCTCGAAGCCGCTGAGCTCGCCGGTGGCGATGTCGATCTGCTGCTCGAAATAGGGGACGATCTCCTGCCGCGGGATGGCGAGGCGGAGGCCGCTCTCCAGCTCGTTGCGCGCCTGGAGCTCTCGCTCCATCGACATGTCGAACCAGGCGTAACGGTTGCGGCCCGATTTCTTGGCGGCGTACATCGCGATGTCGGCTGCACGCATCAGCGCATCGATGCTTCGGCAGTCGAAGTCGGAGCGGGCAAGCCCGATCGAAGCCGAGATGTGGCAACGCAGACCCTCCGCGTCGAACGGCTGCGCCATCCGGCTGACCAGCCGCTCGGCGATGCGCTCGACCACGTCGGGATTGGCTGCATCGAACAGAAAGGCGCAAGCGAACTCGTCGCCGCCCAGCCGCGCCATCAGCGCGCTCGCCGGCAGCACGCGCTCGATTTCGACCGCCACCGCGCGCAGCAGCGAATCGCCGACGGCGTGGCCGTGCATGTCGTTGACCGTCTTGAAATGGTCGAGGTCGAGGATCAGCAGCGCCATCGCCTTGCGGCGCTTCTCGGCGCGGGCGAACAGCGCCGCGCCGTCCTCGGCCAGGCTGCGGCGGTTGAGGAAGCCGGTCAGCGGGTCGCGCGCGGCGAGCATCTGCGCACGCTCCTCGGCGGCGGCACGCTCGGCAACCTCGCGGGCGAGCGCCTGGTTGCGGCGCCAGCCGAGCAGGATCAGCGCGATGTTGAGCAGCAGCGCCACCACCAGCGGCTGGTCGACCGGTGCGCCGCCCATGAAATAGTGGCGGACCGTGGCGGCGAGCACCTGGCTGCCGATGCCGACGAACATCAGGATCGAAGCGACGGTGATCGCCCCGGTGACCAGGTCACGCGGCGCGCCGCGAGGTGCGCGACGATCCTCGTCGAAATCCAGTGCCATGCCCCTAATTGCCCCCGAGCCGACCAACGGCCGGGCTTGGCACGTCGAAGGTGTAGATCGGGTTAAGGGCGCCTTCCTCCATCGTCACCCCGGCCTTGGGCCGGGGTCCACGGAGCCGCGGGCGTAACGGCAGGAGCCTCTTGACCAACAGCCAGCCTCCCGGTGGACCCCGGCACAAGGCCGGGGTGACGAGGAAGAGCTTATTCGGTTTTCAACCCACGCTTGCGATTTCCGCAGCCTTCGCCTAAGTGCCCGCCCGATCGTTCCTTCGGGCACGTGACGCATTCGCCGCCTACGGGCGACGCCGGCCGACGAGGTTTCGTCCGCCGGCGTTTTTCGCGTTACGTGGCTGGAGGTATTTGGAGACGCAGATGTTCGAGAGCTTGAGCGACCGGCTGGGAGGGGTGTTCGACCGCCTGCGCGGCCGCGGCGCGCTGACCGAGGCCGACGTCCGCGCCGCGATGCGCGAGGTGCGCGTCGCGCTGCTCGAGGCGGACGTCGCGCTTCCGGTCGCCCGCGAGTTCGTCGACAAGGTCACCGAGCAGGCGGTCGGCCAGCAGGTGCTGCGCTCGGTCACGCCGGGCCAGCAGGTCGTCAAGATCGTCAACGATGCGCTGGTCGAGATGCTGGGCTCGGAGAACACCGGGCTCGACATCGACGTGACGCCGCCGGCGGTGGTGATGCTGGTCGGCCTCCAGGGCTCGGGCAAGACTACCACCACCGCCAAGCTCGCCCGCTTGCTCAAGTCGCAGGGCAAGAAGCTCATCATGGCGTCGCTCGACGTCAACCGCCCGGCCGCGCAGGAGCAGCTGGCGGTGCTCGGCACCCAGGCCGAGGTTGCGACCCTGCCGATCGTCGCCGGCCAGCAGCCGGTCGACATCGCCCGCCGCGCGCTGCAGGCGGCGAAGCTGCAGGGCTACGACGTCCTGATGCTCGACACCGCCGGGCGGCTCCACGTCGACCAGGCGCTGATGGACGAGATGAAGGCGGTCGCCGACATCGCGACCCCGAACGAGATCCTGCTCGTCGTCGACAGCCTGACCGGCCAGGATGCGGTCAACGTCGCCAAGGCCTTCTCCGAGCAGGTGCCGCTCACCGGCGTGATCCTGACCCGCATGGACGGCGACGCCCGCGGCGGCGCGGCGCTGTCGATGCGCGCGGTCACCGGCAAGCCGATCAAGTTCGCCGGCATGGGCGAGAAGCTCGACGCGCTCGAGCCCTTCCACCCGAACCGCGTCGCCGGCCGCATCCTCGGCATGGGCGACGTGGTGTCGCTGGTCGAGAAGGCCGCGGCGACGATCGAGCAGGAAGACGCCGAGCGTATGGCGGCCAAGCTCGCCAAGGGCCAGTTCGACCTCAACGACCTGCGCGCCCAGCTCTCGCAGATGCGCCGGATGGGCGGCATCGGCGCGCTCGCCGGCATGATGCCGGGCATGAAGAAGGCGCAGGCCGCGGTCGACCAGGCCGGCGGCGACAAGGTGCTGCTGCGCATGGATGCGATCATCACCTCGATGACGCCCAGGGAGCGCGCCAAGCCCGAGCTGATCAACGCCAAGCGCAAGATCCGCGTCGCCAAGGGCTCCGGCACCACCGTTCAGGACGTCAACAAGCTCCTGAAGATGCATCAGGAAATGTCGACTGCGATGAAGAAGATCCGCAAGATGGGCGGGATCAAGGGCATGGCGGCGCTGCTCGGGCGCGGCGGCATGGGCGGCGTCGGCAAGGCGCTCGGCGGCCAGCCGCTCGGCGACATGATGGGGAAGATGGACGGCCCGGCCGGCGGTCTTCCCGGCCTGGGTGGAGCGGGGATGCCCAACCTGCCGCCCGGCTTCGAGAATTTTTTGAAGAAGAAGTGAGATCGGCCGGAAGATTCCGGCATCAACCTACGAGAAAGAAAGAAGGAACTTAAATGGCACTCAGCATTCGCCTGTCGCGTGGCGGCTCCAAGAAGCGGCCTTACTACCGCATCGTCGTCGCCGACGCGCGTTCGCCCCGCGACGGCCGCTTCATCGAGAAGATCGGCAACTACAACCCGCTGCTCGCCAAGGATGATGCCGGCCGCGTCCAGCTCGACGCCGACCGCGCCAAGCACTGGCTCGGCGTCGGCGCGCAGCCGACCGACCGCGTCGCCCGCTTCCTCGACGCCGCCGGCGTCCGCGAGCGCGCCGCGCGCAACAACCCGAAGAAGGCCGAGCCGGGCGAGAAGGCCAAGGAGCGCGCCGAGGAGCGTGCCGCCAAGGCCGCGGAGGCCGCCGAGGCTGCTGCCGCCGCGTCGGCGGCTCCGGCTCCGGCCGAGGGCTCGAACGAGGAAGCCGAGGCGGTGATCGCCGCCGAGGTCGAGGCCGCGACCGAGGAGCCGACGCCGGAGGCCGAGGCAGTCGCCGAGGCGGTGGCCGAGGAGACCCCGCCGGCCGAGGCGGCTGCCGAAGAGCCTGCGGCCGAGGCCGCTGCCGAGGAAGCCGCGCCGGCCGAGGCGGAGGCCGCTCCGGCCGCCGACGAAGAAGCCAAGGCCGAGTAAGGCATCGGATGCTGGCCTGATGCGTTTCCTTTCCGACCCGAGAGGAGCGCATCATGGCCAGCAAGCCGCCACCCGAACAGCCGCCCGCCGATGACCAGGACGACGCGACCAACCAGGGCGTCTCCACCGAAGAGCCCGCCGAAGGCGCCGACGACGCCCCCGGCGGTGACGACGGCTCGCCGCGACGCTGACCGTCCGGTCACGCTCGCGGTGGTCGTCGGCGCGCACGGCATCGCCGGCGAGGTCCGCCTCAAGGTCTTCGCCGACGATCTCGCGAGCTATCGCAGCTTTAACGGCGGCGCCCTGTCGCTGAAGGCGCTCCGCGGCGGCCCCAACGGCGCGATCGCCCGCTTCGCCGAGATCACGGACCGCTCCGCGGCGGAAGCGTTGCGCGGCACAGAACTCACCGTCCCCCGCTCCGCGCTGCCGCCGCTGGGGGAGGGCGAATATTACCACTTCGACCTGATCGGCCTTCCCGCCGTCTCGACCGTCGGCGAGACGCTCGGCGCCGTCGTCGCGGTCGACAATTACGGCGCCGGCGACGTGCTCGAAATCGAGCGGCCAGACGGCAAGCGCTTCATGGTCCCGATGACCCCCGTTGCGGTGCCCGAATGGAATGACGATCGCCTCGTGGTGACCGCCGCCTTCGCCGAATGACTCGGACGGCGATCCTCTCCGACATTCACGGCAACCTGCCGGCGCTGGAGGCGGTGATCGCGGATGCCGAGGCTCAGGGCTGCACACGCTGGCTCAACCTCGGCGACCTGCTGTCGGGTCCGCTCTGGCCGGCCGAGACCGCCGACGTGCTGATGTCGCTCGACTGGCCGACGATCGCCGGCAACCACGAACGCCAGCTGCTGACGGTGCCGCCCGACCGGATGAACGCGAGCGACCGCCACGCCCGTGCGACGTTGACAGACGCGCACCTCGCCTGGCTGGCGAGCCTGCCACCGACGCTGACGGCCGACGGCATCCTTCTCTGCCACGGCACCCCGTCCAGCGATGTCCAGCCCCTGATCGAGACGATCGAGCTCACGGGCATCCGTCGCGCGACGATCGAGGAAATCACCGCCCGCCTCGAATGCGTATCGGAACGGCTGATCTTGTGCGGCCACACCCACCTGCCGGCGACCGTCACGCTGCCCGACGGGCGCAGTGCCGCCAATCCGGGCAGCGTCGGCCTGCAGGCATTCGTCGACGATCACCCCTATCCCTACCGCGTCGAGAACGGCGACCCGTCGGCACGCTACGCGATCCTCGGCTCCGACGGCGATCTTGACCTGCGCGCCGTCCCCTACGACCACGCCGCCGCTGCGGCGAAAGCCGAGCGGGAAGGGCACACCGACTGGGCGATGGCGCTGCAGACCGGCAAGGTGGAGGCATAGTCGGCGACGTCGGCTTCTGGTAAGCTCGCGCCATGACTTTGGTGGCGTGGCTGCTGGCGCTTACCGGACTCGCCTTCGCGCTGTGGCTGACGGCGGCGTTCCTGTTACGACTCCGGCATCTTGGGCGCTTGGTCCTGACGATCGCTGTTCCGGCGCTTTTTGCCGGGGGGTGGGTGTGGCTCAGCTATCTGGAGAAGCGTATGCCCGGGAGCGAGCCCGGTTGGGATGCCGTCTTCCTTCTCGTCAGCTTCTTCGTCGGCGCCTTTGCCGCGCTGGCGGTGCTGCCCGTCTGGTTCGTCGCCGAGGAGAAACTCGGCTGGCGGGCGCGCTAGCGCCAAATCGGCCGCATCTCGTTCAGCGCGTTGCGGATCGTCGTCGCGGCGACGCCGGCTTCGCCCATCGCGTGGCTGATCTGGTCGAGCCCCTTCACCACGTCGCCCGCAGCGAACAGCCCCGGCACGGAGGTGCGCTGGTGCTCGTCGACCTCCAGGCAGCCGTCGGCGCTCGCCCGCGCGCCCGCACGGATTGCCAGCTCTGAGCGGATCACCGATCCCAGCGCCGGATAGAGGCTGTCGAACCGCCGCTCGCCCTCCGCGGTACCGACCGCGATCCGGTCGCCATCGATCCGGATCGGCGAGCAGGGCCCGTCGATCCGCTCCACGCCCGCCTCGTCGAGCGCGCGCCGGCATGTCTCGTCGAGCTCGTGCGGCCCCTGATGCGCGATCAGCGTCACCTCCCGGGTATAGCCGCGCAGGAACAGCGCCTCGCGCATGCCGTGCTCGCCGGTGCCGATCACGCCCACCGCCTTGTCGGTCACCTCATAGCCGTCGCAGATCGGACAGTAGCGGATGAGGCCGCGCGCCAGCGCCCGGTCATGCTCCTCGGCCTCCATCTCGGGCCGGTTGTTGACCACGCCGGTCGCCAGCAGCACCGTCCGGGCGCGATAGTCGCGGCTGCCCGCTTCGACGCGGAAGCCGCGATCCTCCGGCACCACTGCGGTTACCTCGACCGTCTCGCGTACCGCTCCGAAGTTCTCCGCCTGGCGCAGCATCAGCGTCAGCAGGTCGGCGCCGGCGATCCCGTCCGGAAAGCCGGCGTGGTTCATCGTCCGCGGGATCAGCGCCGCGCGGCTCGATCCATTGTCGAACAGCCGAATCGAGAGATGGAAGCGGGCGAGGTAGATTGCCGCGGTCAGTCCGGCTGGCCCGGCGCCGATGATGATGCAGTCGTCGGATTCCTGGTTCACCGGTCATCCCTTGCCAAGCGCGGCCCTTCGGGCGACAGCCGCACGATGCCGTTCGCCGCCACCGTCTTAACGCTCTACCCGGAAATGTTTCCCGGTCCGCTCGGTACGTCGCTTGCCGGCCGGGCGCTGCGCGAGGGGCGCTGGAACCTCGACACCGTCCAGATCCGCGATTTCGCCACGGACAAACATCGTTCGGTCGACGACACGCCCGCCGGCGGCGGCGCCGGCATGGTGATGCGCGCCGATGTGCTAGCGGCGGCGGTCGATAGCGTGGGGGAGGGGCGCCCGATCCTCGCCATGACTCCGCGCGGCCGCCCGCTGACCCAGGCCCGCGTGCGCGAGCTCGCCGCCGGCCCCGGCGTCGTCCTTCTCTGCGGCCGCTTCGAGGGGATCGACGAACGTCTGTTCGAGGCGCGCCCCATCGAACCGGTCTCGATCGGCGACTATATCCTCTCCGGCGGCGAGATGGCGGCGCTGGTGGTGCTCGACGCTTGCATTCGGCTCATTCCCGGCGTAATGGGCGCGCCTTCCAGCGGGGACGAGGAAAGCTTCGAAAGCGGCCTCCTCGAATATCCGCATTATACCCGACCTGTCGAATGGGAAGGGCGCACGATCCCCGAAGTGCTGCGATCGGGGGATCATGCGAGGATCGCGGCCTGGCGCAAGTCGATGGCCGAGACCGATACACGGCTAAGGAGGCCGGACCTTTGGGAGCGCCATGAGGGCGCTCGGGTCGGTTCTCCCTCTGGCGCGCGGCAGAGAACCAGGACGGACAAGTCATGAACCTGATCCAGACGCTCGAAGCCGAGCAGATCGCCAAGTTCAACGAGGCGAAGAAGATTCCGGAATTCCGCCCGGGCGACACGCTCAAGGTCGGCGTGAAGGTGGTCGAGGGTGAGCGCACCCGCGTCCAGAACTTCGAGGGCGTGTGCATCGCCCGCGCCAACAAGGGCATGGGCAGCTCGTTCACCGTGCGCAAGATCAGCTTCGGCGAGGGTGTCGAACGCGTCTTCCCGCTCTATTCGCCCAACGTCGATTCGATCGAGGTGGTGCGCAAGGGCGCCGTCCGCCGCGCCAAGCTTTATTACCTGCGCGGCCGCACCGGCAAGTCGGCCCGCATCGCCGAGCGCCGCGACAACCGCCAGGCCGAGGAGGCCGTGGCGGCCGAATAAGCGGCCTCCATCGCGAGAGCCTTTTGCGGGGCGTCGGAGCAATAGGCTCCGTCGCCCCGTTCAATTCCGGCGCCGGCCAGTTACTCCACAATACTTCCTCGTCCCCGATTTGGCGTTGCACCCTTGTCCGGGTGTGTTACTCTGATCCTACACCAAAGGGGGAAGCGCGTGACCGATACCACCGCCCAGCCGTTGGCGATGACCACCGCCGCCGAGCCCGATGGCGCACCGCGCCTCGCCAGTCTCGACATCCTGCGCGGCGTGGCGATTCTCGGCATCCTGTTCATGAACATCAACGACATGGGCGGCGCGCTGTTCATGGGGTGGGTGGACATCGGCCGCTACGGCATGAGCGGCGCCGACCGGATCGCCTTCTTCCTGCGCAATACCCTTGCCGACGGCACCGCGCGCTGCCTGCTCGAGATGCTGTTCGGCGTCGGCATGGTGATCCTGACCGAACGGGCGGAGAGGGCGGCGGAGAGCCGGTGGGCGGTGCTGCGCGGCTATTATTGGCGCAACGTCGTGCTGTTCCTGTTCGGCCTGGTCCATGTCTTCATCCTGCTGTGGCCGGGCGACATCCTCCACACCTACGGCCTCGCCGCGCTGATCGCCTTCCTGTTCCGCCGGCTCAGCGCCAGATGGCTGCTCGGCGTCGGCCTGGTCTTCGCGCTGCTGCAGCTCGGCGGCGGCGGTACCGGCTATATGATGACGCGCCTGCAGGATCAGCGCGCGGCGGCGATCGAAGTCAGGCAGAAGGCGGGCGAACCGATCAGCAAGGAGGATGCGAAGACCCTTGCCGATGTGGACAAGCGCAAGGCCGAGCGCGCCAAGCAGCACCGGGAGATGGAGGCCCGCATGGCCGCCGAGGACAAGGGGCGCTCCGCCGCGACGGGCAGCTTCATGAGCTGGGCGCAAGCGCAATGGAGTATCTTCCTCTATCTCGAGGGCATGTTCCTCGAACCGATATGGATCTGGGAGGCGGCGGCGACGATGCTGATTGGCGCGGCGCTGTTCAAATGGGGTGTGATCCAGGGTAACCGTTCGACGCGCTTCTACCTGCTCCTGACGTTTGCCTGCTACGCCTTTGGCCTGGCCATCCGCGCGATCGGCGCGTTCAACGATCTCGCCGATTACGAGGGCCCTTCGATCACCTGGGCGACGCAGGAGCTGGCGCGGCTCGCCACCACGCTCGGCCATATCGGCCTCATCCACTTGCTGCTGCGGACAGCGGCTGGCGCCGGCTTGTTGAAGCCGTTCGAGGCCGCCGGCCGAACCGCGCTCACCCTCTACATCGCCCAGACGATCATCTGCCTGTGGATCCTCTATCCGCCCTTCGCGCTCGGCCTTTATGGCAAGCACAGCTGGGCGGTCTGGATGCTGACCGCCGTCGCGGTGAACGCGCTGCTGCTATGGGCGGCGAATGTCTATCTGCGGTACTACAGGATCGCCCCGGTCGAATGGGCGTGGCGCTCGATTCTCGCCGGACGATCTCTGCCGATCCGCAGAAGTCCGCAGACGGCGGCCGCGCAACCGGCCTGAGCCGGGTTGGCGAGGGGCGGGCGGGTCGTTACACACCCGCCCATGCATCGCCTCCTCGCCGCGGCCGCTGCCGCCACCGTCGCCGCCATGACCCTTCCTGCCGACGCTCAGGATCTCACTCTCCAGCGCGTCTTCGCCAGCCCCGACCTTTCCGGCGAGAAGCCGCGCGCGCTCGCCATGTCGCCCGACGGCAAGCTGGTGACCTCGCTGCGCCCGCGCGCCGACGAGAAGGACCGCTACGACCTGTGGGCGATGGACACCGCCACCGGCGAATGGCGGATGCTGGTCGACAGCAAGAAGGTCGGCACCGGCGCCGAACTGAGCGAGGCCGAGAAGATGCAGCGCGAGCGCGCGCGCATCGGCAACCAGCGCGGCATCGTCGACTATCAATGGTCGACCGACGGCCATTCGATCCTGGTCCCGCTCGACGGCGATCTCTACCTCGCCACCCTCGACGGCAACGTCCACCGCCTGACCAATACGCCCGACGGCGAGCTCAACCCGGCGGTCAGCCCGGGCGGCAAGTTCGTGAGCTTCGTGCGCGACCAGAATCTCCACATTCTCGATTTCGCCACCGGCAAGGACAAGAAGATCACCCCGGACGGGGCCGGCACCGTCCATTGGGGTGAGGCCGAGTTCGTCGCGCAGGAGGAGATGGACCGCTCGACCGGCTATTGGTGGTCGCCCGACGAGCAACATATCGCCGTCGAGCGCTTCGACGAGGCGCCGGTCGGCATCGTCACCCGCACCGCGATCGGCGCGGACGGCGCCAAGGTGTTCGACCAGCGCTATCCCGCCGCCGGCACCCCCAACGTGCTGGTCGAGCTCTACGTCATGCGCCCGGACGGCTCGGGCAAGGTCCGTGTCGACCTCGGCAAGGACAAGGACATCTATCTCACCCGCGTGAAGTGGATGCCCGACGGCTCCGCGCTGCTCGTCCAGCGCATGAACCGCACCCAGACCCAGCTCGACGTGCTCAAGGTCGATCCCGCCACCGGCGCCTCGACGCTGCTGTTCAGCGAGAAGGCTGAGCCCAAGAGCTGGATCAATCTCGCCACCTCGCCCGAGAAGGAGGGCGACTTCGGGCTCGAGCCGATGAAGGACGGCAGCTTCATCTGGTGGTCGGAGCGTGACGGTCACGGCCATCTCTATCGCCTCGACGTCAAGGGGCGCTGGAAGCAACTGACCAAAGGCGACTGGGAGGTCGCGAGCGTCGTCGCGGTCGACGAAGCCAACGAGAAGCTCTACTTCCTCGGCAACAAGGACGACGTGCTGGAGCGCCACCTCTATAGCCTCGACCTCGGCAAGACGGGCGCGATCACGCGGCTGACCGGCGTCGGCTGGTGGAACAGCGCGGTCGCGGACAAGAGCGCGACGCATTTCATCGTCACGCGCTCCAATCCGGAGCAGCCGACCGAAGTTTATCTCGCCGATACGACCGGCCAGCGCACCGCCTGGATCAGCGAGAACGCGCTGGCTGCGGGGCATCCCTATTACCCCTATCTCGCCAGCCATCAGCAGACCCGCTTCGGCGATCTCAAGACCGCCGACGGCGCGACGCTGCACTGGCAGATGATCACGCCGCCGCTCGAGCCCGGCAAGAAATACCCCGTATTCTTCGAACATTATGGCGGTCCGCACAGCCAGACCGTCAGCCGCAGCTGGGGCGGGCCGCTCCACCAGCTGCTCGTGGACAAGGGTTATATCGTCTTCCAGATCGACAATCGCGGCTCGGCCAATCGTGGCAAGGCGTTCGAGGACGCGATCTGGCACGCGATGGGATCAGTTGAGGTCCAGGATCAGCTTGCGGGTGCGAACTATCTGAAGACGCTGGATTTCGTCGATCCGAAGCGGATCGCGATCTACGGGTGGTCCTATGGCGGCTACATGACGCTCAAGATGCTGGAGGCGAATCCCGGCGTCTATGCGGCCGGCATCGCCGGCGCGCCGGTGACCAAGTGGGAACTCTACGACACCCATTATACCGAGCGCTATATGGGCAATCCGCGGACGGACCCGAAGGCCTATGCCGCATCCAACGCGATCGACAACGCGCCGAAGATCACCGATCCGCTGATGCTGATCCACGGCATGTCCGACGACAACGTCGTGCTGGATCACACGACGGCCTTCGCTGCGAAGATGCAGGCGACCAACACGCCGTTCGAGATGATGCTCTATCCGGGCAAGACCCACTCGGCGGGGAAGGACATCCATGTCTGGACGACCATCCTCAACTTTCTCGATAGGACGGTGGGGGCCGGGCCCAAGTAGAGCTTGGGTTGCCGAGAGCGCGCGGGAAGCGTAACCGCGCGGCGACACTAAACCGTCATCCCGTCGAAAGCCGGGATCTCATGCGGCAGCGAACGGCCTGAGGCACGAGATCCCGGCTTCCGCCGGGATGACGATTACGGATGGAACGACGGATATGGGTTACCGTGTGGTTGTCGCCGGCGCGACCGGCAATGTCGGGCGTGAGGTGCTCGCGATCCTCGCCGAGCGCGAGTTCCCGATCGACGACATCGCGGTGCTCGCCTCGTCGCGCAGCCAGGGCGACGAGATCGACTTCGGCGAGACCGGGCGCAAGCTGCGCGTCCAGAACATCGAGTCCTTCGATCCCAAGGGCTGGGACATGGCGATCTTCGCGATCGGCTCGGACGGCTCGAAGGCGCACGCGCCGCGCTTCGCCGCCGCCGGCTGCACGGTGATCGACAATGCCTCGCTCTACCGCATGGACCCCGACGTGCCGCTGATCGTGCCCGAGGTGAACCCGGAGGCGATCGACGGCTATGTGAAGCGCAACATCATCGCCAACCCGAACTGCTCGACCGCGCAGATGGTGGTGGCGCTGAAGCCGCTCCACGACGCCGCGAAGATCAAGCGCGTGGTGGTCGCGACCTATCAGTCGGTCTCGGGCGCCGGCAAGGCGGGCATGGACGAGCTGTTCGAGCAGAGCCGCAACATCTTCGTCGGCGACAGCGCCGAGCCCAAGAAGTTCACCAAGCAGATCGCGTTCAACGTGATCCCGCACATCGACAGCTTCCTCGACGACGGCTCGACCAAGGAAGAGTGGAAGATGGTGGTCGAGACCAAGAAGATCCTCGATCCCAAGATCAAGGTCACCGCTACCTGCGTCCGCGTGCCGGTGTTCGTCGGCCATTCGGAGGCGATCAACATCGAGTTCGAGGACGAGATCTCCGCCGCCGAGGCCCAGGCGATCCTGCGCGAGGCGCCGGGCATCATGCTCGTCGACAAGCGCGAGGACGGCGGATACGTGACTCCGGTCGAGTGCGTCGGCGAATATGCGACCTACGTCAGCCGCGTCCGCGAGGACCCGACGGTCGAGAACGGCCTCGCGCTGTGGTGCGTCTCCGACAATCTCCGCAAGGGCGCCGCGCTCAACGCCGTTCAGATCGCCGAGCTGCTCGGGCGGCGGCATCTCAAGAAGGCGGCGTGACCGTCACCGGCGGCTGCCGCTGCGGGGCGAGCCGCTACACGCTCGCGCTCGAAATGCTGCCGCCGGTCTATTGCTGCCATTGCCGCGACTGCCAGACCTGGTCGGGCAGCGCCTTCACCATGCAGGGTGTGGTGGGCGAGGACGAGGTGGCAGGCGAAGGGCCCATCGTCACCTACGCCTTCACCAACCCGAGCGGATCGATCTCCACTCAATATATCTGCGGCACGTGCCATACGCGGCTGTGGAACGTGAACAGCGCCCGGCCGCAGCTCCGGATCATCCGCGCCGGCACGCTCGACGACAGCGATCGGCTGGAGCCGCGCGCGCATATCTGGGTGAAGCGCAAGCAGCCGTGGGTTGCACTTCCCGACGGGGTTCCCGCCTTTGCGGAGGCTCCGCCGCCGGCCGAGTTCTTCGCCTTGCTGACCCGCTGAGCCGATGCCGGTCGAGCCGCTCTGGCCGCTGCTGCTCGGCCTCCTCGGTTCGGTGTTCGGCAGCTTCATCGCCACCGTCGCAATCCGCTGGCCCGAAGGGCGGTCGGCGCTCCGCGGCCGCTCGCAATGCGACGGCTGCGGACGGACGCTCAACGGCTTCGAGCTGGTGCCGCTGGTTGGGTATCTCGCGCTTCGGGGCCGTTGCCGGACCTGCAGTGCGCCGATCGCGCCGAGCCATCCCGTTACCGAGGCGGTCGGGGCGCTGATCGGCCTTGCTGCCGGCTTCGCCGCGCCGGGCTGGGAAGGAGTGGCGGGGGCGTTGTTCGGGTGGCTACTGCTCGCGTTGGCTGCGATCGATTTGCGAGCTTTCTGGTTGCCGAACGAGCTGACGGGTGCGCTGGCGCTGTCGGGCACGATCCTCGGCCTGCCGCCGCTCGCCGACCGGCTGATCGGCGGTGTCGCCGGCTTCGCGGCGCTGTGGCTGGTTGCGACCGGCTATCAGCGGCTGCGGGGCCGGGAGGGCCTCGGCGGCGGCGATGCCAAGCTGTTCGGGGCGATTGGCCTGTGGCTCGGCTGGCGTGCGTTGCCGGCGGTGCTGCTGATTGGCTGCCTGCTGGGGCTTGCCGTGGCGCTGGCTCGGCGGATGCACGCGACCGACCGCCTCCCGCTGGGGACGTTACTCGCAGCTGGCGCCTTCGTCGTGTGGCTGTGGCTTGCAAGCAGCCTTGCCCAAAGGCCCGAAGCCTATTTACACTGGGGTCAGTAAATATCCGGGAAGAGGGCCGATGACCGATCTTACGGCAATTCTCGCGGCCCAGCGCGCCGCCTTCACTGCCGAACTGCCGGTCGCCATCGCCACGCGCAAGGACCGCCTCAAGCGCGCGATTGCGATGATCGCTGACAACGCCGACGTTTTTTGCGACGCCCTCAGCGAAGATTTCGGCCATCGCAGCCGCGAACAGTCGATGATCACCGACATCGCCGCCTCGGTCGCCCCACTCCGCCATGCCCTGAAGCACGTCGATCGTTGGTCGCGGCCGGAGCGGCGGCCGGTGCTGTTTCCTCTCGGCCTGCTCGGCGCGCGGGCGCGGGTCGAGTTCCAGCCCAAGGGCGTGGTCGGCGTGATCAGCCCATGGAACTTCCCGGTCAATCTGGTGATGGCGCCGCTCGCCGGCATCCTCGCCGCCGGTAACCGGGCAATGGTCAAGACCAGCGAATATACCCCCCGCGTCGCCGCGCTGTTCGAGGAACTGACGCTCCGCAATTTCGCACCCGAGGAGCTGGCGTTCGTCTCCGACGGCCCCGATGTCGGCAAGGCGTTCGCCGAGCTGCCGTTCGATCATCTCATCTTCACCGGCGCGACCGGCATCGGCCGCCATATCCTCCACGCCGCCGCCGACAACCTGACGCCGGTGACGCTCGAGCTCGGCGGCAAGTCCCCGGTGATCCTCGGCCGCTCCGCCGACGTTCGCAAGACCGCGGAGCGGGTGGCGATGGGCAAGATGCTCAACGCGGGACAAATCTGCCTCGCCCCCGATTATATGCTGGTGCCGAATGAAAAGGAGGGGGAAGTGGTCGACGCGCTCGTGGCCTCCGCCTCGGCGATGTACCCGACGCTGCTCGCCAATCCCGACTATACCTCGGTCATCAACGATCGTCATCACGAGCGCCTCCACGACTGGCTGGAGGATGCCCGCGCCAAGGGCGCCGAGCTGGTCACGGTCAATCCGGCGAATGAGGACTTCGCCGTCAGTAACAGCCGCAAGATGCCGCTGACCATCGTCCGCAATGCGACCGACGACATGACGGTGATGCAGGAGGAGATCTTCGGCCCGATCCTTCCCGTCCGCCGCTATGAGACGATCGACGATGCCATCGCCGAGGTGAACCGCCGCGACCGACCGCTCGGCCTCTACTATTTCGGCTCCGACGCCGCCGAACGCCGTCGCGTGCTCGACCGCACCATCTCGGGCGGAGTGACCATCGACGACGTCATCTTCCACGTCTCGATGGAGGAGCTTCCCTTCGGCGGCATTGGTCCATCCGGTATGGGAGCCTATCACGGTCGCGACGGCTTCAGGACCTTCAGCCACGCCCGTGCGGTGTTCCAGCAGTCGAGACTCGACGTCGCCAGGCTTGCCGGCCTCAAGCCGCCGTATGGAGCGGCCACCCGCAAGGCGATCGCCCGCCAGATGAAAGGCTAAGGCGTACTTGCCCATAGCCGCCCGCTCCCGCACAGTCAGGCGATATGACACGAAAGCTCCGCCTCCACTCGTTCCTCCCTTACCGGCTGTCGATCGCATCGAACCGCGTGTCGGATGCGATCGCGGAGACGTATCGCTCGCTGTTCGGCCTGCGCATCCCTGAATGGCGGCTGGTGGCGGTGATCGCAGAGAGCGAAGGGCTCACCCAGCAGGCGCTCGGGCGGGCGACGCGGATGGACAAGGTGACGGTAAGCCGCGCTGCCGCTGCGCTCGCCGAGCGCGGCCTTGTCGCGCGCACGCCCAATCCGGACGATCAACGGTCCCATCTGCTCGCACTCACCGCCGCCGGGCGCGAGCTTTACGCCGAAGTCGCTCCGAAAGCGTTGGAGATGGAGGCGCGGATCTTCGGTACCTTTTCGGTCGAGGAGATCGCAGCCCTGAACGCGATGCTCGACCGGCTCGAAAGCGCGGTCGACGAACTCGAAGGCGGATGAAGATGATCCGTCTTTCCTTGCAACCGATTTTGGAATAATCGGTACGCAGGAGAGAGACAGAATGGCCGAACATTTCGACGTGGTCGTCGTCGGCGCGGGAATCTCCGGCATCGGTGCCGGATATTTCCTGCAGTCGCGCTGCCCGGACCGCAGCTATGTGATCCTCGAAGGGCGCGAACGGCTGGGCGGCACCTGGGACCTGTTCCGCTATCCGGGCATCCGCTCGGACTCGGACATGTTCACGCTCGGTTATTCCTTCCGACCCTGGACCGAGTCCAAGGCGATCGCCGACGGGCCGTCGATTCTCAGGTATTTGACCGAGGCGGCGCGCGACTACGGTGTCGACAAGCACATCCGCTACCAGCACCGCGTGCTCAGCGCCGCCTGGTCGACGCCCGACGCCGCCTGGACGGTGACGATCGAACGCGGGCCGGAGAAGGAGCGGGTGGAGATCACCTGCAACTTCCTCTTCATGTGCTCGGGCTATTATAACTACCAGCGCGGCCATGCGCCCGAGTTCGCGGGATCAGTGGACTTCAAGGGACGGATCGTCCACCCGCAGTTCTGGCCCGAGGACCTCGACTATGCCGGCAAGCGCGTGGTCGTGATCGGCAGCGGCGCGACCGCGGTGACATTGGTGCCGGAGATGGCCAAGACCGCTGGCCACGTCACCATGCTGCAACGTTCGCCGACCTATGTCGTGTCGCGGCCGAGCGAGGACGGTATCGCCAACTGGTTACGCAAGCGGTTGCCCGCGAAGATTGCCTATGGGCTCACGCGGTGGAAGAATGTGCTGCTCGGCCAGTTCTTCTACACGCGGGCGCGCAAGTATCCGGAGAAGGCGAAGGAACGCATCCTCGGCTGGGCGCGCGAGCACCTGGGGGAGGAGATCGTCGCGAAACATTTCACGCCGCGCTACAATCCCTGGGATCAGCGGCTGTGCCTGGTGCCCGACGCCGACCTGTTCGATTCGATCAAGGCCGGCACCTCCTCGGTAGTGACGGCGGAAATCGAGCGCTTCACAGCGGGCGGCATCCGGCTCAAATCCGGGGAGGAACTGCCTGCGGACATCATCATCACCGCGACCGGGCTCGAGCTCCAGCTGATGAGCGGGCTCCAGTTCAGCGTCGACGGGGTCGCGGTCGATCCGGCCAAGTCGTTCCAGTACAAGGGGATGATGTTCTCCGACATCCCGAATCTGGCGTCGTCGTTCGGCTATACCAATGCGTCGTGGACGCTGAAGGCGGACCTGACCTGCGCCTATGTCTGCCGCCTGCTCAACACGATGCGGGCGCGAGGGCTGAGGCAGGCGACGCCGCGCGTGCGCGATCCGGAAGTGGCGGCGCTGCCGTTTCTCGACTTTACGTCCGGCTATGTGCAGCGGGCGCTCGATCGTTTTCCGAAGCAGGGCACCAAGGCGCCGTGGCGGCTCAAGCAGAGCTATGCGCATGACCTGATGATGTTGCGGTTCGGGTCGGTCGACGATCAGATGGAGTTCTCTAATCCCGTGCCGAAGGGCGAGCGCAAGGCGGCGTAAGGCGATCGGCATGAGGAAACCGGGCCCGCAGGATGAGAACGCCGGCCTTATCCACTCGACTGAGCAGATGCACAGCCGGACAGAATCGGATTGTTGGAACCAGGGCACTCGGCTTGGGGTTGTGACAGTTCGTTAACCATTGGAAAAATGTGATGTCGGCGTACGTGACAAAACTTGCCCCTGCAGCTGTGATCCTGATTGGTGCGCTGGGCCTTGGCGGTTGTGCCACCAAGGGCTTCGTGAGGGAGCAGATCGCCACCGTGAGCCAACGCGTCGATGCGCTCGAGGCAAAAGTGCAGGAGACCGACGGCACGGCGAAGTCGGCGCTGTCAGAGGCGCAGGCGGCATCCGGGCAGGCACAGAACAACGGCCAGCGCCTGGATCAGCTCAATGCCCGGGTGGACGGCATCGAGCAGCGGATGCAGGAGAATCAGCGTAAGCGACCCCGCAATTGATGCTGCAAGCGAGCAAATGCTGACCAGATTGTGATCCCCCGCCTCGGCTTCCTCTCGGGGCGACGATCGTTTGATTGCGAGCGCCTCGAGCGATGATCCATGTCCTTGCGGCGCTTGCCGGACTGGCGCTGACCGTTCCCGTGCCCGCACGGGCCGAGAGCGCTCGGCCGCTTGAGTCGGTATCGTCGCAGCCGGAGAGTGCGGAAGCCGAGGACGGGATGATCCGATCGGCGGCGGCGATGCGCGTCGCCGATTGGATCGCTGCGTCGGGGGATAATGGTTCCCTGCCGTACATCATCATCGACAAGAAGGCCGCTTCTCTCTTCCTCTTCAATGCAAAGGGGAAACCGCTCGGCAAGGCTCCGGTGTTGATCGGCGTGGCCGTCGGGGATGACGCAACCCCCGGAGTCGGTAGTAAAAATCTTGCCGAAATCGGTCCTGCGGAGAAGACGACGCCTGCGGGGCGCTTCCTTGCGAAATATGGATTGGCGGCCGGAAAGCAGAGGGTGCTCTGGGTCGATTATGCCACGTCGGTGGCGCTCCACCCGATCCCGAAGGGTGCCAGCAGGAAGGAACGGCGTCGCCAGCGGATGCTGTCGCCGACCCCGGACGACAACCGCATAACGTTCGGGTGTATCAACGTGCCCATGGCGCTATATAACAAGGGCGTACGTCCACTTTTTCAGAAGAAGGGCGGATATGTCTATGTGTTGCCCGATACCAAGCCGCTTGAAGACGTCTTTCCGCGCTTGAGGGTTCAAGCATTCACGAACGGCGGAGCGCACTAAGACGGACTAGTCAAGCACTGCCAGCGCCGCCTCCGCCGCGGCGATGCCGGTCGCGAGCGCGCCATGGGCGGTGGAGAAGTCGGTGGGGGAGCAGGCCTCGCCGGCGAAGAAGAGGCGGTTGTCGACCGGGCGGGCGAGCACCGCGCGGGCACCGGCATGGCCGGGGCAGGCGTGGCTGTAGGAGCCGCCGAACCCGTCCGCCTGGCCCCAGGCCGAGCCGGTGACCAGGCGGAGGCGCCTGGCGAAACCGCTGCCGAACAGCGCGGACAGCTCGGCCGCGGCGAAGGCGGCGGCGCCGTCGAGGCCGGTCGCCTCGATCTCCTTCGCTCCCTCGCCGCCGAAGAAGCATTCGATCACCGGGCGGCCGAAGGGACGGAGATAATAGCTGCCCGTTGCCGGATCGCGGGGATTGCCGAGCAGGTGGCTATCCGGGGCGATCTCCTCGGCGCCGTCCAGGTGGAGGAAGATCTTGTTGGCGAGCCCGAGCGGGAGCCTGGCGGCCGCCTCGACATGGTCGTCTAGCGCGGGCGAGAAGGAGAGGGCGCCGTTGGCGATCACGTTGGTGGGGACCGTGACGATTGCGGTCCGCGCCTCGATGGCGCCGCGCGATGTCTCGAGGCGGAGGAGCCTGCCCGCATGGTCGATGTGGGTGACCGGCGTCGCCATCGCGACAGGCAGGCGCGGCAGGCTGGCTGCGACCAACGTGCCGTAGCCGGCGGGAAGGCGCCAGTTCTGGTCGCTCGCCGCGCCGTCATAGGCGAGGTAATCCGCGATCGAGAGCGTGCGGAGCCCGGCGCCGTTGATGTAGCCCGACAGCGATTCGATGAAGTCGTTCCACTCGCCGCCCGGCGGCAGTGCGTCGAAGGCGCGGTCGCTGGCCGGCGGATCGTCGCGCAGGCGCTGCTCGAACGCCGCATAGGCCGCGCCGGCGGCGTCGCGCTCGGCCTGGGTGAAGCCGAGGTCGCGATACTGCTTGCCCCAGGCGGTGGGGCCGCGGGTGACGGCGAAGCCCGCTTCCTCGGCGATCCGCACCCAGGGATTGCGCTCGGCCGAATGGAGCCAGCCGCAGCCGAGATCGAGCGGCATCCCCTCCACCGGCAACGTCCAGGCACGGCCGCCGATGCGGCTGCCGGCTTCGACGAGCAGCGCCGAACGGCCGCTTGCCGCAACGCGCCGGGCCGCGCCGATCCCGGCCGCGCCGGCGCCGACGATGGCGACGTCGACCGCGCTCACACGATCTGGACGCGCGATTTGAGCAGCGCGCTGCGCAGGCATTCGCACACAATCTCGTCGCGGTGGTTGAGCATGCGGTGCTTCCAGGTGACGATGCCCTGGCCGGGGCGCGACTTCGACGGGCGGGTCTCGACCACCTCGCTCTCCGCGCGGAGCGTGTCGCCGATGAACACGGGCTTCGGCATCACCAGCTTGTCGTAGCCGAGGTTGGCGACCAGCGTGCCGGCGGTGGTGTCGCCGACGGTGATGCCGACCATCAGCGCGAAGGTGAAGGTGCCGTTGACGAGGATCTGCCCGAACTCGCTCGCCCGCGCCGCCTCGGCGTCGAGATGGAGCGGCTGGGTATTGTGCGTCATCGTCGAGAACAGCAGGTTGTCGGTCTCGGTGACGGTGCGGCGGAGCTCATGGACGATGGTGTCGCCGACCCGCCATTCGTCGAAGAAGCGGCCGGCCATCAGCGGTCCTCCGTCAGGTGCAGCTTGAAGCCGGCGTGGGTCTTCTTCCAGCCGAGCTTCTCGTAGAAGCGGTGTGCATCGGCGCGGTTGGTCTTGGAGGTGAGCTGGACCATGCGGCAGCCGCGCTGGCGGCAGCGCTCGACCGCCCAGCGGATCATCTCGCCGCCGAGTCCCTGGCCACGCAGGGCGACGGTGATGCGGACCGCCTCGATCTGGCCGCGCCAGGCGCCCTTGAAGGAGAGGCCGGGGAGGAAGCTCAGCTGGAGCGTGCCGACGATGCGGCCGGCCTGCTCGGCGGCAATGAGCTCCTGGTTGGGATCGGCTTCGATCGCGGCGAAGGCGGCGGTGTAGCCCGGGTCGAGCGGGAGCGAGGCGTCCTCGCGCTCCGCGCCGTTCACGTCGTCGGCGAGGAGCGCGACGATGGCCGGGAGGTCGGCGGCGGTGGCGGGGCGGAGGTGGAGGTTCATTGCGTTCCCCCCAAATCCGTTCGCCCTGAGCTTGTCGAAGGGCCGTCCTTCTTCAACCCGCAAGAGAGAAGAAAAGAGCGATGCTTCGACAAGCTCAGCACGAACGGGAGGGGGGAGTAGCTCATTCGGCTTTCTCCACCCGCACCAGCATCCGGCCCTCGCTCACCTGCGCGCCGGGTTCGACGTCGAGCTCCGCGACGATGCCGTCGAACGGAGCGGTGAGGCCGTGCTCCATCTTCATCGCTTCGAGGGTGACGAGCTTCTGGCCTGTGGCGACGCGCTCGCCAGCCGCGACCTCGACGGCTGTGATGCGGCCAGGCATCGGCGCGAGGATAGCGCCATCGCCGATTGCACCCGCTGCTCCGCCCGTCGTTGGACGCTGATCGAAGGTGTAGGTCACACCGCGATCGGTAACGAGGATTTCGCCCTCCGACGTCATTGTCGAAGCTATCCCGAACGACTTGTCGAAGCCCATTGTCGAGCCGACTCCCTTGCCGCCCCGTCCATGGAGGTCGATCGTATCCTTGGCAGCGGCGTTCAGCCGAAAGCCGAACAGCCCTGCCCGCCGATGTTGCTCGTTCAGGTCGAGACCCGCCCAATCGAGCCAGTCGCGGCGGTAGCGTCGCGCAGCGGCATCGAGCACGGCCTGGGACAGCTCCGCCGCCGGCAACAACGCTTCACCGGCCCGCTCGATCAAACCGGTATCGACTTGGCCCAGTGCGAATTCCGAGCAGTCGAGGCACTCGAAAAGGAAGCCGGCGTTGGTGCGGAGCGGTGCGACATAGCTCTGATCCAGTGCGTGCATCAGCTTGGTACGCGCAACGTCGCGCGTGTCGGCGTGGGCGACTAGCTTGGCGATCATTGGATCATAGAAGGGGCTGACGGCGTCAGCCTCCTCAACTCCGGTTTCAACGCGAATGCGATGATCCAATGCGAGATGGTCGATGCGACCAGGGCTCGGCAGGAACCCCTTCGCCGGATCCTCCGCATACAGCCGCGCCTCGATCGCCCAGCCGTCGATCGCCAGCTCCTCCTGCCGCTTCGGCAGCGGCTCGCCCGAGGCGACCCGCAGCTGCCACTCGACCAGGTCGACACCGGTGATCTCCTCGGTCACCGGATGCTCGACCTGGAGCCGCGTGTTCATCTCCATGAACCAGATGCGGTCGGCGCGCAGGCCCTCGCTCGCGTCGGCGATGAACTCGATGGTGCCAGCGCCGACGTAATCCACCGCCTTGGCCGCGCGGACGGCGGCGGCGCAGATCGCCTCGCGCGTCGCCTGGTCCATGCCGGGGGCGGGGGCCTCCTCGATCACCTTCTGGTGGCGGCGCTGCAGCGAGCAGTCGCGCTCGAACAGGTGGACGACGTTGCCATGGGCGTCGCCGAACACCTGCACCTCGATGTGGCGGGGCGAGAGGATGTATTTCTCGATCAGCACGCGGTCGTCGCCGAACGAGGAGGCTGCCTCGCGCCGGCAGGAGGCGAGGGCGTCGGCGAAGTCCTGCGGTGCATCGACGCGGCGCATCCCCTTGCCGCCGCCGCCGGCGACCGCCTTGATCAGCACGGGATAGCCGATCGCTTCGGCTTCGCTGGCCAGGCGCTCGGGCGACTGGTCCTCGCCGAGATAGCCCGGCGTCACCGGCACGCCGGCGGCGATCATGCGTTCCTTGGCGGCGTCCTTGAGGCCCATCGCGCGGATGCTGTCGGGCCTGGGGCCGACCCAGATCAGGCCGGCATCGATCACGGCCTGGGCGAAATCGGCGTTCTCGCTGAGAAAGCCGTAGCCGGGGTGGATCGCCTCGGCGCCCGTCTCCTTCGCCGCGGCGATGATGCGGTCGCCGACGAGATAGCTCTCGCGCGCCGGCGATGGGCCGATGTGCACCGCCTCGTCGGCCCGGCGGACGTGGAGTGCGTTCGAGTCGGCGTCCGAATAGACCGCGACCGTGCGGATTTTCATCGCCCGCGCGGTGCGAATGATGCGGCAGGCGATTTCCCCGCGGTTGGCAATCAGTAGTGATTTCAACATCTTGCCTGTTCCGTATCTTCGCAAATTTCACGAACTTCGTGCGCAGGAGCTATGAAAATAAAGGCTTCCAATCATCCTCCTGCCGGTCAGCCTAGGCACATTCGGATGATGTAGGACAGGGGGCATCGGAGCCCGCGGTCACGGCGCCTCACAGCCGGTGGTGCGCTGCGACCAGGTGACGTTCAGCACCTTCCACTGGCCGCTCTCGCGGACGAGGTCGAAGTGGTTGACGCCGCAGTGGTGGACCTTGCCGTCGACGAGGAACTGGTACGGCGCCCACACCATTGCGATGTCGCCATCGATGTCGATCGCGGGGGTGCCGCTGCGCTCCTCGTAGCGTTCCGGGCCCGGCTTGATGCCGCCGGCGAAGTCGGCCCAGCTGAGGTGCTTGAGGTTGCGGGTGCCGTCGGGCTTCTCGACGGCGACGGTGGCGCTGCCCTCGGGCCGGGTCTGGGCGAGGATCTTCGCGCCGTCGCGCGCGGCGAGACCGGCGAACATCGCCTCGATCGGGGCGAGCACCGCCGACTCCTCCGCGCCGGGCGGGGGGAGGGGGTTGGCCGGCGGGAGCTTGGTCGGGGTGGTCTGGGCGAGGAGGAGGGCGGCGAGGATCATGGGGATACCTTTCAAATCCTCCCCGAGCTTGTCTCGGGGAGGGGGACCATGCGAAGCATGGTGGAGGGGCCTGGGCGATGCTCAAAGATGTTGCGCCGAAAGCGAAGCGAGGTGGGGTGAAACGCGCCCGCGCCTTGCGGCGGAAGATGTCGTTGCCGGAAGTGTTGCTTTGGACCGCGCTGCGTTCGCGACCGTGCGGGCTCAAGTTCCGCAAGCAGCATCCGAGCGGACCTTATACTCTCGACTTCTATTGCAGCGACGCCCGGCTGGTGATCGAGGTCGACGGGGAAGCCCATTCGCGCGGCGATTAGCCGGTTCTGGATGCGCACCGTGACGCATGGTTGGCGGGGCACGGTATCATGACGTTGCGGATTCCGGCCGGCGATATCCTCAATGATATGGATGCAGCCTTGCGCGGCGTCATTGCCACAGCGCGATCGCGCCTGCCCCTCCACCATCCGGCTGCGCCGGATGGTCCCCCTCCCCGAGACGAGCTCGGGGAGGATTGAATAGGCGCCGTCTTCCCCCATCACATCCGGAACACGCCGAACCTCGGCGTCTCGGGGATGGGTGCGTTGAGCGTCGCGGCGAACGCCAGGCCCAGGACGTTGCGGGTCTGGGCGGGGTCGATGATGCCGTCGTCCCACAGGCGCGCGGTCGCGTGCCAGGGGTTGCCCTCGTCCTCGTAGCGTTGGCGGATCGGCGCCTTGAAGGCTTCGGCCTGCTCCTCGGTCCAGGTCTCGGCGTCGCGGTGGACGGTCGCCAGCACGCTTGCCGCCTGCTCGCCGCCCATCACGCTGATGCGGCTGTTGGGCCAGGTGAACAGGAAGCGTGGGCTATAGGCGCGGCCGCACATGCCGTAGTTGCCCGCGCCGAAGCTGCCGCCGATCAGGACGGTGATCTTCGGCACGCTCGCGGTGGCGACTGCTGTCACCAGCTTCGCGCCATGTTTAGCAATGCCTTCCGCCTCGTACTTCCCACCGACCATGAAGCCCGAGATGTTCTGGAGGAACAGCAAGGGCACGCGGCGCTGGCAGGCGAGCTCGATGAAGTGGGCGCCCTTGACCGCGCTTTCGCTGAACAGGACCCCGTTGTTGGCGAGGATCGCGACGGGGATGCCCCAGATGTGCGCGAAGCCGCATACCAGCGAGCTGCCATAGAGCGGCTTGAACTCGTGGAACTCGGATCCGTCGACCAGGCGGGCGATCACCTCGTGGACATCATAGGGCGCGCGCACGTCGGTGGGGATGATACCGTAGAGATCCTCGGCCGCGAACTTCGGCGGGCGGGGCTCGCGCAGGTTGATGCCCGGCTGATGCTGCGGCTGCAGCGTCGAGACGATGTCGCGGACGATCGTCAGCGCATGCTCGTCGTTCTCGGCGACATGGTCGACCACGCCGGACTTGCGGCCGTGGGTGTCGGCGCCGCCCAGTTCCTCCGCCGAGATCACCTCGCCGGTGGCGGCCTTCACCAGCGGCGGGCCGGCGAGGAAGATCGTGCCCTGGCCGCGCACGATCACCGTCTCGTCGGACATGGCGGGGACATAGGCGCCGCCGGCGGTGCAGCTGCCCATCACGCAGGCGATCTGGGGGATACCCTTCGCGCTCATGTTGGCCTGGTTGAAGAAGATGCGGCCGAAATGCTCGCGGTCGGGGAACACCTCGGCCTGGTGGGGCAGGTTGGCGCCGCCCGAATCGACCAGATAGACGCAGGGCAGGCGGTTCTGCTCGGCGATCTCCTGGGCGCGCAGGTGCTTCTTCACCGTCATCGGATAGTAGGTGCCGCCCTTCACCGTCGCGTCGTTGCAGACGATCATCACCTGCCGGCCGGAGACGCGGCCGATGCCGGCGATCATGCCGGCGCCGGGCACCTCTCCCTCGTACATGTCGCAGGCGGCGAGCTGGCCGATCTCGAGGAAGGGCGAGCCGGGATCGAGCAGCCGCTCGACGCGATCGCGGGGGAGGAGCTTGCCGCGCGCGGTGTGGCGTTCGCGGGCCTTGTCGCTGCCGCCGAGCGCGGCCTGGGCGACGTCGGCGCGCAGGCGCTCGGCTAGCGCGCGATTGTGCGCGGCATTGGTGCGGAACTGCTCGCTGTCGGGGGAGAGGCGGGTGTCGAGGACGGGTGCGCTCATGGGCGGAGGTGCTAGCCGGGCCGGGGCGTTAAGGGAAGGCGGCTGGCGATGTGGCCCGCGCGGGTGTAGCCAAGCGCCATCCTGAATTGCGGAGGGGTTCCTCGGATGAAGCGTCTTGCCCTTGTCACCGCGCTGCTGCTCGCCAGCACCGCGTGCAACTCGTCCACCACCACCAACGATGCCAGCGTTGCCGCTGCCGGGACGCTTGCCGGCGTCGACCAGTCGGCGATCGACAAGAATGTGAAGCCCGGCGACGACTTCGACGCCTATGCCAACGGCGCATGGCGGGCGAAGGCGGAGATCCCGGCCGACCGATCGTCGACCGGCGCCTTCCTCGACGTGATCAAAGTGGCCGAGCAGCGCAACGCCGACCTCATCAAGAGCATCGGCGACGCCAATCCGGCGGCCGGCACCAACGAGCGCAAGATCGCGGACTATTACGCCGCCTTCATGGACACGGCGGGGATCGAGAAGCGCGGCATCGCGCCGCTCAAGCCCGAGCTCGATGCGATCGCGGCGGTCGGCGACGTGAAGGCGCTGTCGTCGCTACTCGGCTCGCGGATGCGTGCGGACACCGATCCCCTCAACGCGACCAACTTCTCGACCGAGAACCTGTTCGGCCTGTTCGTGACGCAGGACCTCAACAACCCGACCCGCACCGTGCCCTATCTGATGCAGGGCGGGCTGGGGCTGCCGGACCGCGACTATTACCTGTCGCCGAAGCCCGAGATGGTCGAAATCCGCAACGCCTATAAGGGATATCTCGCCAGGATGCTGGGCCTGGCCGGCGTGCCCGACGCGGCGGCGAAGGCGGATCGCATCTTCGCGCTGGAGATGAAGATCGCGGCGGCGCACGCCGACATCCCGACCAGCCAGGATGCGCACAAGAGCAACAATCCGTGGAAGCGGGCCGACTTCGCCGGCAAGGCGCCGGGGATCGACTGGGATGCCTATTGGACGGCGGCGGGGCTGCCGGGCCAGCAGGACTTCATCGCCTGGCAGCCGGCGGCGATCGCCAAGCTGTCGGCGCTGGTCAGGAGCGAGCCGCTCGACAGCTGGAAGGCCTGGCTGACCTTCCATTCGATCAACACCGCCGCGGCGACGCTGCCCAAGGCGTTCGACGACGCGCGTTTCGACTTCTACGGCAAGACGCTCTACGGCACGCCGCAGCAGCGCCCGCGCGACAAGCGCGCGATCACCGCGGTCAACAACGACCTCGGCGACGCGGTCGGCCAGCTCTACGTCGCCAAATATTTCCCCGCCTCGTCGCGGACCGAGATCGAGGGGATGGTGAAGAACATCGTCGCCGCTTTCGACAAGCGGGTGGCGGCGCTCGACTGGATGGCGGACAGCACCAAGGCCGAGGCGCGGCGCAAGCTCCAGGTGCTGAAGGTCGGGATCGGCTATCCGGACACGTGGCGCGACTATTCGGCGCTGGAGATCCGCGCCGACGATCCGCTCGGCAACGCCCGCCGCGCCGAGCTCGCGGAGTATCGTCACCAGATCGCCAAGATCGGCAAGCCGGTCGACCGCGGCGAATGGTGGATGACGCCGCAGACGGTGAATGCGGTCAACCTGCCGCTGCAGAACGCGCTCAACTTCCCGGCCGCGATCCTGGAGCCGCCGTTCTTCGATCCCAGGTTCGACGCCGCCGCCAACTACGGCTCGATCGGTGCGACGATCGGGCACGAGATCAGCCACAGCTTCGACAATCTCGGCGCCGATTTCGATTCGAGCGGCAAGCTGCACAATTGGTGGACGCCGGCCGACCTCGCCCGGTTCGAGAAGGCGGGTGCGGCGCTGGCGGCGCAGTACGACGCCTATGAGGCGCTGCCGGGGCTGCACCTCAACGGCAAGCAGGAGCTGGGCGAGAACATCGCCGATGTCGCCGGCCTGACCGCGGCGTACGAGGCGTATCGCGCGTCGCTGGGCGGCAAGGAGGCGCCGGTGATCGACGGCCTGACCGGCGACCAGCGCTTCTTCCTCGCCTTCGCGCAGAGCTGGAAGACCAAGGTGCGCGAGAAGGCGCTGCGCGCCGCGATCGCTACCGACGTCCATGCACCGGCGCAATGGCGCGTGCAGACGGTGCGGAACCTGGATGCCTGGTATCCGGCGTTCAACGTCCAGGCTGGGGAGAAGCTGTACCTGGCGCCGGACAAGCGTGTGAAGGTGTGGTGACGCTTGCCGATCCTCCCCGGGCGTGCTCGGGGAGGATTGTTGTGACGGAGGGGGTGGTGCCGGTTGCAGGGATCGAACCCGCGACCTTCGGTTTACAAAACCGCTGCTCTACCAGCTGAGCTAAACCGGCGTCCGGCTCCCTTGCGTCATGTGATGCCGAAGGTCCAGCCCTCGGTGTGGGCGAGGGCGGGTACGAGGGCGGCCGGGCGCCAGAGTTCCTTGCGGCGGGCACAGGCGCGCAGCCAGGCGGCGGTGAGGAGGGCGTCGCTGCTGTGGTCGTCGATCGGGCCTGTACCCGGCACCGGAGCGCTGGCGATCGCCGGAGAGACGAGGGCCTGGTTGAGGGCTTCCACCGTCTTCATCTTTGTGCGGCCGCGCGGGCGGCCGGCATCGCGGGCGGCGATGCTGGTGTAGATCTCGACGATGAGCGAGCCGGCGGCGGGGGCCGGATCGAAGGGCCAGATCGGCAGCGCATCCTTCAGCCGGTGGAGCAGGCGCATGCCGGTGAGGCTGGATTTGCCGACCTGGGCGGCGCCGACGAGGTTGAGGTTGCTGTAAGGATTGAGGCCCTGCTCGTGCTGGGCGACCTCGGTGACGCGCAGGCGGCCGCGGCCCGGCTCGAACAGGTCGCCGGCGCGGCCGCCGTGGCGGCGGAAGTGGCGCGACGCCTCCGCATGATCGACGAAGCTGGAGGCGGCGAGGTGCGGGTCCGTGTCGCACAGACGGTCGACCAGCGCCCAGAGCGCGCGGGCGTCCGACGGGCTCTCGCTCCAGCCGGGGAAGAAGTCGCCGCGGTCGACGAAGGGTAGCGACATACCGATGTCGAGGCCGACCAGCGTGGCGGGCGGGAGGCCGCGCCTCAGCCAGTCGAGCACGTCGGCGCGCGACCAGATATGGCCGGGCCGGACCAATGCGGGCGGGCCGCCATCGCGCGTGCATAGCGCAACCGCGATGCCGGGCTGGCGCGGGCCGATGGCGCCCGACCAGTCGATCGCGGCGAAATGGGTGAAATGATCAGGGACGTGGGCCAAAGGCGGTGCGTTGGGGCTTTTTCGCGCGGTCCCACCACGCGCGGCGGATGATGTTGGCGACGCGCTCGGGATCGGCCGAGCCGTAGCGGACGAGCAGGGGGCAGGGGGTGCCGTAGAAGGGCGCCAGTTCCACGTCGGGCAAGGCCAGGGCGAAGGCGGTGACGTCGTCCCAGCTGTCGAAGCGCTCAGCCATCGCGTTTCTCGCGCCTCAGCTGCTCCCAATAGTCGAGCCGTTCGCGCAGGCGCTTCTCGAAGCCGCGGTCGGTGGGGGCGTAGAAGGTCTGCGGGCCCATTTCCTCGGGCCAATAGTCGGCGCCGGAAAAGCCCTCGTCGGTGTCGTGGTCGTAGGCGTAGCCCTTGCCGTAGCCGATGTCCTTCATCAGGCGCGTCGGCGCGTTGAGGATCGAGGCGGGCGGCATCAGCGAGCCGGTCTCCTTCGCCGAGCGCCACGCGGCCTTCTGCGCGACATAGGCGGCGTTCGACTTGGGTGCGGTGGTGCAATAGAGGCACGCCTGCGCGATCGCGAGCTCGCCCTCGGGTGAGCCGAGGAAGTCGTAGGCGTCCTTGGCGGCGAGGCATTGCACCAACGCATTGGGATCGGCGAGGCCGATGTCCTCGCTGGCGAAGCGGGTGATGCGGCGCAGGACGTAGAGCGGTTCCTCGCCGGCGGTCAGCATCCGGGCGAGATAGTAGAGCGCAGCCTGCGGGTCCGAGCCGCGCATCGACTTATGGAGCGCGGAGATCAGATTGTAATGGCCCTCGCGGTCCTTGTCGTAGACGGCGACGCGGCGCTGCAGGAAGCTGGAGAGACCTGCCGGGTCGAGCGGCTCTGCGATGTCGACCGAATAGAGCGTCTCGGCCTGGTTCAGGAGGAAGCGGCCGTCACCGTCCGCGCTTGCCACCAGCGCGTCGCGGGCGGCAGGAGTGAGCGGGAGCGGGCGCTCCATGATCGTCTCGGCGCGATCGAGCAGCTTCTCCAGCGCTGCGCGGTCGAGGCGGTGGAGGATCAGCACCTGGGCGCGGCTCAGCAGCGCGGCGTTGAGCTCGAACGAGGGGTTCTCGGTAGTGGCGCCGACCAGGGTGACGGTGCCGTCCTCGACATAGGGCAGGAAGCCGTCCTGCTGGGCGCGGTTGAAGCGGTGGATCTCGTCCACGAACAGCAGCGTGCGCTGGCCGGCGCGGGCGGCCTGGCGGGCCTCGGCGAAGGCTTTCTTGAGATCGGCCACCCCTGAGAACACTGCCGAGATGGCGACGAAGCGCAGCCCCACCGCGTTGGCGAGCAGGCGGGCGATGGTGGTCTTGCCGGTGCCGGGCGGGCCCCAGAGGATCATCGACGACAGGCGCCCGGCAGCGACCATGCGGCCGATCGCGCCCTCCGGGCCGGTCAGATGCTCCTGGCCCACCACGTCCTCGAGCCGCGCCGGGCGCAGCCGGTCGGCGAGCGGCGCGTCCGGCGAGGGCACGTCGGCGGCGGGGGGCGGATCGAAGGCGGCGAAGAGGTCGGCCATGGCCTGCCAAAGATAGGGGCGACGGGGGCGATGGGCCAGCGGCTGCTTTCGGGATGCCGCGCCCGAAAGTCACGAAAGTCGTACGTGCAATGGGGGTTGACTCATAAGACTCAAGATATATCTTAGACGCATCATGAATCATCAAAGGAACATTTCAATGCATTTCGGACATCGTGGAGAAGGTCGCGGCTGCGGGCCGCGCGGATGGCATGGCGGCGGCCGCTGGGGCGGCCGGCGCGGGGGCGGCCCTTGGGGCCATGGCCCGTTCTTCGCCTTCGGCTGGGACATGGCGGGCGAGGGTGGCCGCGGCGGACGCGGCGGTCGCCGGCGCATGTTCGACGGCAACGAGCTGCGGCTCGTGCTGCTCCGCCTGATTGCCGACCAGCCGCGCCACGGCTACGACCTCATCAAGGAGATCGAGGAGCGCAGCGGCGGCGCCTATGCGCCGAGCCCGGGCGTGGTCTATCCGACGCTCACCATGCTCGCCGACATGGGCCTCACCGAGGAGCAGCAGTCGGAAGGCGCGCGCAAGCTGTTCGCGGCGACCGAGGCCGGCCACGCCGAGCTCGAGGCCAAGGCCGAGGAAGTGGCGGCGCTGCTGGCGCGGCTCACCGAGCTCGGCGAGGAGCGCGAGCGCACCAGCGGCGGCGTGATCCGCCGCGCGATGGGCAATTTGCGCTCGGCGCTCGGCGAGCGGCTGTCGCAGAGCGACGTCGACGACGAGACGCTGCACGCGATCGCCGACATCCTCGACGAGGCTACCCGTCGCATCGAGCGGCTGGAGCGCAAGTGAACTGCCTTCAACTTCTGTGCCGGTGGCTGGACTATACGCCACCGGCGCAGCTTTTCAGGGAGGAACCGCGAATGACGATCAGCGCGATCGCCAAGGTGCCGACGGCGCAGGCGAGCAAATATCTCCAGCAGCTGTGCAAGCACTGGCAGCATAACCTCACTGTCGTGTTCAACGCCGAGCATGGGACGATCGTCTTCCCGCGCGACGCGCGCGGCGCCGACTGGCCGGGTGATGCGCTCGTGACGCTCGCCGCCAAGGCCGAGACGCTCGACGTGCGGATCGACGCCAGCATCGAAGGGCAGCTCGACGCGTTGAAGGACGCGGTGGCGCGGCATGTCGACCGCTTCGCGTTTCGCGAGGCGCCGCTGGCGTTCGCGTGGGTTGAGAGCCTGGCTTAAGAAGCTAGCAGAATTAGCGGCCTACATTGTTTGCGATCGTCGCCTGGCTTTCGGATTGGGCCTTGGCCATGCTTTTGGCCAGGGCTATCGCCCTCTGCCGTTCGCTGATCTTTTGCTGAAGTTTGACCATCTCCAGCTCGGAGCTCGGCTGCGTGGCGGTTGCTGCGCGGGAGGTGGGTTGGGTTGCCCGGAGCTGTGGAGCCGCCACCGACGTCTTGGCGTGTGTCCCGGGGCGCGGCCGGCCGGTATCTCCCGGCGCCGCGTTTTGAGCTGGTGCGGAGGACGCCAGGGTAACCGCGAGAATGCAGCCACCAATCAAGCGGCCCGGCGTCAGTCCGTGATGTCCGATCGACATAAGAGCACTCCCCGTCAGTTATCGACACATCGACCAACGGCATGCATTCGCTGCATAGAAACACAGGCCGGCGAGGATTGCCAGCATGCAGTTTTCCTATCGCTGCAGCATTCCGACCCTTCGACTGCCTGCCAAGGCAGGCGCTCAGGACAGGCTTCGCGGGAATGGCAGCGATCCAATCTCACCGGAAAGACCCTAGGTCCCAGCTGCTTGCAGACGCACGAAGGCTGAGGCGGCGTCGCGAGCCCGACGCCCGGCTTCCTCCGCCGACGGCGGTTCGACGAGGCGAAGGAGCAGACCGATCATGAGGTCGCCCCAGAGCAACGCCAGGAACCGGATCGCCATGTCAGCGGGGTCTCCTCCGCGCAAAAGGCCGTGTCCCTGCGCCTTTTCGAGCAGGGCCACCAACTCTCTCCGCGCCGCCGCTCGGCCGATCGCATCCAGCGCGCGCCCGATCTCCGGCGTCCGTTCGGCTTCGGCAATCGCCAGCCGGAAGACGCCGAGGACGATCGGGTCGCTGATCTCGCGCAGGAGCCGTTTCCCAAAGGTCGCCAACGCATCGAAGAGACTATCGTGATCGCGAGGCTCGGGAATGTCGGCCGGCGCGCGCAAGCGCCCCGCTCGTTCCGTGATGCAGGCGACCAGCATGTCGTGCTTGTTGCCGACCAAGGCATAGAGCTCGCGTTTGGAGACTTTCGCGCGGGTCGCGATCTCCAACATGCTCGTCTGCGAATAGCCGCGCGCGCTGAAGGTTTCGAACGCGGCATCGATGATGCGCATTCGGGCGGCGCCAGCCTCCCTATCCATCGGCGATGGCGGAGCTCCGGTTGTCATCCTCACATTTTGTCCCTTGACTATGGTACCCATCGGTACCATGCATAGCACGCGATATGCCCGAATCCATCATCGAGCCCGTGCGGGATAGTCCCGACAGGAGGTGCATATGGCGCCGTCGACCATTTTCGGAATCCAGATGATCCTTGGCTATGTGCCTTGGCTCCTCCTCGGCACCTATGTGCTGCCCAGGCTGAAGTCGATGGACCCTGTCGAGGCGCAGCGGGCGATTGCCACGCTGCACAGCTTCCGCTTCTTCGGCCTGGCCTTCATCCTTCCAGGCGTGGTCGGCCGGGAATTGCCCACGGGCTTCGCGGTGCCCGCCGCCTATGGCGATTTCGTCGCCGGGGTCCTCGCCATGCTGGCGCTGCTGACCGTCCGGGTGCGTCCGCTGTTCTGGCTGCTCGTCGTGGCCTTCAATGCGGTGGGAACGGCCGATCTTCTCATCAATTATTATCACGGCGCCCAGGTTCGCTTGCCGGAACTGGCAGGGGAATTGGCGGCGACCTACTGGATTCCGATCCTCTACGTGCCCGCGCTGATGATCACGCATGTCCTCGCATTCTATCTGCTGGTGCGGTCTCGGCCCAGGGCGGCGCAAACGCTCGCTGCCGGCGCGGCGTCTTGACGATCGCCGTCCTAGGACCGATCGACATTCAGATACCGGCGGCGCGGCGGCGTTGTCCCAAAATCCTCCCCTGCAAGGGGAGGGGGACCATTCGCCGTCAGGCGAATGGTGGAGGTGTGTGACAGGGGGGACACCCCTCCGTCAGCCGCTGCGCGGCCGCCACCTCCCCTTGTAGGGGAGGATTTGAATGTCGATCGGCCCTAGCCCCGGTGGTCCGTGCCGAGCGCCCGGGTCAGCACCGGCTGGCCCAGCGCGACGATCGACAGGGCCGTCACGGCGGCGCCCACCGATACCAGGAAGCCGCTGCGCGCGCCGAATTCGTCGACCACCCAGCCGGAGACGAACGCCCCCAGCGCCATGCCGATGCCGATGCCGGTCGTCACCCAGGTCACGCCTTCGGTCAGCACCGCGGACGGGACGCTGCGCTCGACCAGGCCGAAAGCGGTGATGAAGGTCGGCGAGACCGCGACGCCGCTCACGAAGATGGTCAGCGCCAGCAACGGGACGGAATCGGCCAGTAGCAGGGGAAGCGTCGTGACCAGCAGCACGGCGAGCGCGGCCAGCAGCTGGCGCTGCAGCGGCGCCTTGAGGTTGAGCGCGCCGACGATCACGCCGACGACGAACGATCCGGCAGCATAGACGCCGATCACCAGGCTGGCGGCGCCGGGCTGGCCGAGATCGCGGGTGAGGGCGACGGTGCTCACCTCCGCGGTCGCGAAGATAGCGCCGACGAACACCAGCGTCAGCGTGACGAGCTGGACTGGCCGCAGTAGGATCGCGGACCTGCCCGGCCCCGATCCGGTTTGCCGGACCGGCGGTTCGGTGCCGCGCTGCAGAACGAAGGCGGTGGTGCCCAGCGCGAGGAACAGGGTCGAGGCTAATACGCCCGCCTCCGGGAACAGCGCCACACTCAGCCCGACCGACAGCGAGGCGCCGGCGATGTAGACCAGCTCGTCGGCCGCGGATTCGAAGGCGAAGGCGGTGTTGAGCTCAGGCCGGTCGCGGAACAACTCGGTCCAGCGGGCGCGGACCATCGCCGGGATGCTGGGCATCGCCGCCGCCGCCAGCGCCGCAGCGAACAGCGTCCAGGCCGGCCATTGCCGGTGGGTCGCGATCATCAGTACGGCAAAGGCCAGCACCGCGATCGTCGTGGCCGGGACCAGCAGCCGGAACTGTCCGAGCCGGTCGACCAGCCGCGAGATCTGCGGCGCGGCGACGGCGTTGGTGAGGGTGAATGTCGCCGCTACCGCGCCAGCCAGCCAATATTCGCCGCGGCTCTGCGAGAGCATGGTGACGATGCCGATCGGCGCCATCGCGATCGGCAGCCGGGCGACGAAGGCTGCGGTAGCGAAGCCCTTCGCACCCCGCGCCCGGAAGATCGCTGCATAGGGATTGGTCATGCTCGTGCCCTCTCGGCTTGGCCCCCTCGACTTGGCGACGTCGGTCGGATGGCTTACATACGCGTCGTATGTCAAATACGTGGTGACATACGACACGTATGTCAACTGCCTGGGCGGAGCGAATTACGATGGCGGCGAAATCCCGCGCGGAAACGGCGGCAGAGACCCGCGCCCGGCTGATCGCCGCGGCGCGCAAGGCATTCGGCGAGAAGGGCTATGCAGAGGCGTCGATGGACGACTTCACCGCGGAGGCCGGGCTGACGCGCGGCGCGCTCTATCACCATTTCGGGGACAAGAAGGGGTTGTTCGAGGCGGTGCTGCTTGAGATCGACGCCGAGATCGCGGTGCGGCTGAACAAGGTTTCGGCAAAGGCCGCTTCCCCCTGGGAGGGCTTCGTCGCCGAGAATATCGCCTATGTCGAGCTGGCGCTGGAGCCGGAGATCCAGCGGATCATGCTGCGCGACGGACCAGCGGTGCTCGGCGATCCGTTCCGTTGGTCGAACACGGAAGGCTGCGTCGCCGCGCTGCGCGCCAGCCTCGAGCGGCTGCAGGCCGAGGGGCTGGTCGAGCCGGTCGATGCCGAAGCGACCGCCCGGCTCGTCTGCGGTGCCTCGACCTATGCGGCGCAGTGGATCGCCAATGCCGATGATCCTCGGGAGGCATCGCGGAGGGCGATTCCGGCATTCCGTGCGTTGATGGAGGGCCTGCTGCGCCGTTCCGGGACAGCGTAGCGCCGATCGCCGATCGCGCGTCGATGGCCTTCCGCGTAAAAGGAGGGCAAGGAGGTGCCGATGCATCTCCAACCCCATGAAAATACAGGCGATCGACAGCGGCTCCACATGGGGTATGCGCTGATCCTGCTGCTCGTCGCCTTTGCTCTGCGCTTTCCCCTGTTCGGCAATCCGGTGATCCACAGCGACGAGCAATTCTACCTGCTCGTCGGCGACCGGATGCTGCACGGCGCGCTGCCGTTCGTCGACATCTGGGACAGGAAGCCGATCGGACTGTTCCTGATCTTCGCCGCCGCCAGGTGGATCGGCGGCGGGAATGGGATCATCGCCTGCCAGGTCGCTGCGACCCTGTCTGCGGCGGCGACGGCGTGGCTGGTCGCTTGCATCGCGTCGCGGCGAACCGGTGCGACAGCGTCGATCATGGCGGGCGTGATCTACCTCGTCTGGCTGCTGATTTTCGATGGAGCGGGCGCGCAGGCGCCGCTGTTCTTCAACCTCGCCATGGCCGGGGCGGCGCTGATCATGGTCGACGTGGTGAGCGACGCGAGCGGCGCATGCGCGCGCTGGCGTGGCGTGACGGCGATGGCGCTGGTGGGGATCGCCATCCAGATCAAATATACCGTGCTGTTCGAGGGGTTGTTGTTCGGGCTGGCGCTGGTCTGGCGGCGGCATCGCAGCGGGGCGGCGCTGCCCGGACTGGCCGGCGATGCGGCATTGTGGGCAGGTACGGCGTTGCTGCCGACGCTGATCGCCTATGCCGGCTATGCCGCCGCGGGGCATGGCGGCGCCTTTGCCTATGCCAATTTCGTCTCGATCTTCGACCAGGAGGCCGTCGATACGGCGGTCGAGAGGGTCACCTATGTGGCGCTCGCCGCGGTCGGGCTGCTGCCGCTGCTCGCCTGCGCCGTAGTGGGCGTTCGGCGCCGGCCGGCGAAGTCGCCGGCGGAGCGGCGGGCAATGAGATTCGTGCTCCTGTGGCTGGGAGTGGCCATCCTGGCGGTGCTGCTGGGGAAATCATTCAAGGCGCATTATTTCCTGCCGGTGCTGGTGCCGCTGAGCGTCGCCGCAGCGCCGATGTTCGCGCGGGCGGGGCAGGCGCGGCGGCTCGAGTGGCGGATCGTGGTGCCGCTGCTGCTGTTGGGGCTGGTGCTGGCGGGGCTTACCGTCCGCGATCATGTGAAGCGGCGCGGGAACGCGAAGGCGATCGCCTCGCTGGTGCGGATGATCGGCGATCGGCCGGCGGGGTGCATGTTCGGCTTCGGGGCGGAGCCGATCCTTTACCATCTCACGCGCTCGTGCACGCTGACGCCCTATCTGTTCCGCAGCCACCTGAGCCAGACCCGCGAGGCGCGGGCGATCGGGGTCGATCCGCTGATGGAGCTGCGGCGCGTGCTGGGCCGCTGTCCCGGCACGATCGTGGTGCGGGCGGCCAAGGACAACAGCAACCCCGCCGCGGTGCGCGAGGTGGAGCTGGTGCTGGCGGAACGCTATCGGGTGGTCGGAGCAGTGCGGATCGGCTCGCTGCCGCAGCGCGTGTACCGGCTGCGGCCGGAGATGGCGGGTTTTTGCCCCTTGCGGGGTGAGAGCGTCCTTCCGGCGGAGTGAGGGATCAGCCCCGCGTCCTGCGCGCCATCACCTCCAGATAGGCGTCGAGCACGACCTGGTTGACCGCATCCCACACATAGGCGGCCGCCTTGGCATGACCCGCTGCCCCGGCGGCGCGGCGGGCTTCGCCGTCACGGACGTAGTGGGCGATCGCGTCGGCATAGGCGCCGACGTCGCGAGGGGGGACGAGATGGCCGTTGACGCCCTCCTCGATGAGATCGACCGCGCCGGTCGCGCGTGCGGCGATCACGGGGACGGCCGCCGCCATCGCCTCCAGCGTGACGTTGCCGAAGGTCTCGGTGACGCTGGGATTGAACAGCATGTCCATCGAGGCGACGGCGCGGCCGAGATCGTCGCCGCGCTGGAAGCCGGCAAAGGCCGCATCGGGGACGCGTTCGGCGAACCAGTCGCGCGCCGGGCCCTTGCCGACCACCAGCACGCGATGGGGGACGCCGCGCGATTTCAATTCGCGCGAGACGTCGGCGAAGATGTCGAGCCCCTTCTCCAGCACCAGCCGGCCGAGGAAGCCGATCGCCACCTCGTCGTCGGCGATGCCGAGCGAGCGGCGCCACTCGAGGCTGCGACGCGCGGGATTGAAGCGGTCGTGATCGACGCCGCGGGACCAGATGCCGATCGGGGTGGTGACGCCCCACGACCGGATGATATCCGCGGTCGACTGGCCCGGGGTCAGCACCTGGTCGACGCGGTTGTAGAAGCGCGTCAGCGCGCGGATCGCCAGCGGCTCGAGGAAGCCGATGTGATAGTAGCGGAAATAGGTCTCGAACCGGGTGTGGAGCGAGGCGACGACGGGAATGCCGCGGCGTCGCGCCCAGCTGATCGCGCGATGGCCGAGGATATCCGGCGCGGAGACATGGACGAGATTGGGTGCGAAGGCGGCGAGGTCGCGCTGCGTCCGGGCGGGAAGGCCGCGCGCGACGCGATATTCCTTGCGGCCGCCCGGCATCGTCCAGCTCGGCACGCTGACGAGGTCGCCGGTCGGCGGAAAGGCGGGCGGATCGATCGTCGGCGAATAGACGCGCACCGCGGCGCCCCGCTCGAGCAGATGGCCGACCAGCAGGTTGAGGGCCTGGTTCGCTCCGTCGCGGGTATAGTTATAGTTGCCGCTGAACATGGCGACGCGAAGGTCGGAAGGGTGCATGGCGCGCGCCGATAGCGCCCGCGCCGCGCGAACTCCACCCCGAAGCGCGGGCGGGTGCCGCGCCGGCGAGAGGGTATCGGGTGGGGCGCGCCGCGCTATGTCGATGGTCCTGCGACCGATCGCCCTATCGCCGGGCGAGCTCGACCGGCTCTCCGTCGGGCCGAGGCCAGGCCGCGCCGGCCTGATCGGCGGGAACAAAGCCGTCGTCGGTCAGCGTCATCGCAGGCAGGTCGATCCCCATGCCGTGCGCGCCCTGCACCGCGGCCCGGCTCACCGCGTCCAGCTGCGCGCGGTTGCCCTTCGACTGCTCGACGGCGCCTGCCAGCAGCACCGCCTGGATGAGGAAGGATTCCGCCATTTCCTGCTTGGCGGCGTCGCCCGCGCTGCGGAATGCCGGCGTCGCGGCCATCGCCTCGGTCACCTGACGGCGCACCGAAGCGGTGGCGGCATCGCTCACGTCGCCGGACAGGCCGCGGCTCGCCTGCCAGGCGTTGATCCACCACACGGCATAGGCATCGGCGACGTCGTCGACGCTGAGGCCATGTTTCGCCAGCTCCGGCCGTATCCGCTCGATGATGTCGCCCTGGGCGAACAGTTGAGCGAGCCCGTCCGCGCCCTTCGGATCGATCGCCCGGCTCCTTTCGACGAAGCGGGCGAGGTTGGCGGCGCGGCGCTCACGCGAGGGTGCATAGCGGAAGGTCGCGGCGGGCGCCTTGGCGGCCGGGCGCCGCTCCTCGCGCTGCGCCGGGCCCGGGCGATCGGCGCGGTTCATCCGGTCGCGCAGGTGCAGCCCGAGCGTGTCGGTGCCGGTGTAGGACGGGACGAGCACGCTCCATCCCCAGACGTCCTGCGCGTTCGCCGCCGCCGGTGAGAGACATAGGGCAAAGGCCAGGATCGACCGCATGACGCTCTCCCTGAATGAGCGTGCAGTGCATAGCCTACCCCTGCCGCGCAGGGAAGGCGCCGCTTTGCCATGTTCCCTTATCGTTCCGGTTCGGCTAAGCCGCTCCGCATGGCCAAACCCCAGAAGCGCTACGTCTGCCAGCTGTGCGGATCGGTCTCGTCGAAATGGGCCGGGCAATGCGCGGATTGCGGGGAATGGAACACGCTGGTCGAGGATGCAGGCGCGGTGGTGACGCCGTTCCAGGCGCGCCACAACCTGCAGTCGGGCGGACGGGCGATCGAGATGAGCGGGCTCGACACCGCGATTCCCTTGCCCGAGCGGATGGCGACCGGGATCGCCGAGCTCGACCGGGCGCTGGGTGGAGGCTTCGTCGAAGCGTCGGCGACGCTGATCGGCGGCGATCCGGGGATCGGCAAGTCGACGCTGCTGCTCCAGGCGGCGGCGCGGCTGGCGCTCGCCGGGCGCGCGGTGGCCTATGTGTCGGGCGAGGAGGCGGCGGATCAGGTGCGCCTCAGAGCGCAGCGGCTGGGGCTCGGGCGGGCGCCGGTACGGCTCGCTGCGGCGACGTCGGTGCGCGACATCCTGACGACGCTGGGAGAAGGCGCGGCGCCGGCGCTGCTGGTGATCGATTCGATCCAGACCATGCACTCCGACCTGATCGAGGGCGCGCCGGGGACGGTGAGCCAGGTGCGCGCCTCCGCGCAGGAGCTGATCCGCTTCGCCAAGGAGCGGGGGACGGCGCTGGTGCTGGTCGGGCATGTCACCAAGGACGGCACGATCGCGGGCCCGCGCGTGCTGGAGCATATGGTCGACACCGTGCTCGCCTTCGAAGGCGAGCGCAGCCACCAGTATCGCATCCTGCGTGCGACCAAGAACCGCTTCGGCGGCACTGACGAGATCGGCGTGTTCGCGATGGAGGCGGGGGGCCTCAGCGAGATCGCCAATCCCTCCAGCCTGTTCCTCACCGCGCGTGACGAGACGGTGGCGGGGACGGTAGTGTTTCCGGCGCTGGAGGGCACGCGGCCGGTGCTGGTCGAGGTGCAGGCGCTAACGGTGCGGCTCGCGTCCGGTGCGACGCCGCGGCGGGCGGTGGTGGGCTGGGATTCGGGTCGGCTGGCGATGATCCTGGCGGTGCTGGAGGCGCGGTGCGGGCTCAGCTTCTCCTCGTGCGAGGTCTATCTCAACATCGCGGGCGGGTATCGCGTGCAGGACCCGGCGGCGGACCTGGCGGTGGCGGCGGCGCTGGTCTCCGCCTTGAGCGAGCGGCCGATCGCGGCGGATGCGGTGGCGTTCGGCGAGATCGCGTTGTCGGGCGAGGTGCGGCCGGTGGCGCATGGCGCGCTCAGGCTCAAGGAGGCCGCGAAGCTGGGATTCGGCCGGGCGCTGGTGCCGGCCAAGCAGGGAAGCGAAGGCGCGGCGGTGGAGGTCGCGAGCTTCGGCAACCTCGGGCGGTTCGTTGACCATCTGCTGGGGCGGGGATAGCGGAGCGGGAAAGCCGGTTCGCGTGGCGCGGGCGGCGGGGGACGGGAATCGATCATATGGGCCTGACCGCACTCGACATCGTTGTGCTGATTGCCGTTGGCGGGGCAGCGGTGTTGGGACTGCTGCGCGGCTTCGTCACCGAAGTGCTGTCGCTGATGGCGTGGATCTTCGTCGTGTTCGCGCTGAAGCTGTTCCACACGCCCCTTTCCACGCTGTTCGCCGGGGTGGTGGGAACCGCGGCGGGGGCGGCGACGCTGGCGTTCGCGATCATCGCCGGCGTGACCTGGTTCGGCGGGCGGCTGGTGGCGAATGCGATCGGATCGCGGACGCGCAGCTCTGTCCTGGGGCCGGTCGATCGGGCGCTGGGGTTCGGTTTCGGTGCGCTCAAGGGGCTGATCCTGGCGAGCCTCGGCTTCCTGCTGGTGGTGCTGGTGATCGACACGATCGGCGGCGGCGCCAAGCGCCGGCCCGCGTGGATCACGACGTCGCGCACCTATCCGCTGCTCAACGCGACCAGCGCCAGCATCGCGGATTTCGTCGACAAGCGGCGGCGGGGCGAGCCGGTGTTCGAGGCGTCCGGCTTCAGCGCGTCGGAGAATGCGAGCGGGGCGGGGAATACGCATTGAGCGGCGGAAAGCATGTCCGCGGCCGGGCTTCGGAACTCCGGGCGGATCGGGTGACCGAGCTTTGACCTCCCAAGGCCATCCGACCTTTTAGTCCGGCGAGACGCCGAGCGACGCGGGGCCGCCGGTTTCGAAACGCATCGGTGGTCCGGCTGCCTGCAGCCGATCATTGACGACGCGAAAGACATGGAGCGACGTGTCGACGATGCTCTCGGCCACCAGCGTCGCGCCGCCCTCGACGAACGCGACCCCCTGCGACCAGGCGCCGAGGTCGGCTTCCGCGTGGCGGGTCAGGCGGCGGTTTTCGATCGAGAGAAGGATGATCTTGCTCGCCGGTGCGTAGCGGGGATCGGTCGCGGCGACGGTGCTCATGTTCTGGATCGCGGCGGCGACGTGGCGGCCGTCGGGCGAGCAGGCGACGCCCTCCGGTGCGGGGCCGACCGTCGCGGTGTCGATCACGCGAGGGCGTTCGCCGGCGAGGTCGATGAGGCTGATCGTGTCCGCATCGCCGCTTACTACGCCGTAGTTGGCGACGACGGCGAGGCCGCTGTTCCCGCAGACCGCAAGCGCGGCCGGATAGACGCCGGCGCTCAGCTCCGCGAGCGGCTCCGGCTTCAGGCGGCCGGCCTCCACCGCGAACAGGCGGGTGACGTTCTGCCCGGCGAAGGTCATCAGCACGCGATCTCCCGCAGGAAGGCCGCGGAGAGGGGGCGGGCGCCCTTGGCGAAGCGGACGCGTTCGACGATCGCGGCATGGCCGTCGCCGGTCACGCGCAGGATGGTGGCGCTGTCGTCGTCGGCGTGCGGCACGACGAGCATCGAGCCATCCGGGCTGAGTGCGAGCGACGCGGGCGAGGCGCCGAGGTGGAGCGTCTGGACGACGCGCGGTTGCGCCCCGGCGAGATCGACGACGGTGAGCAGGTCCGCCGGGCCGATCTTGTCCGGCTGCGCGGGCGTGCGGCCGGTTGCAGCGGTGACGAAGGCGGTTCGCCGGTCTCGCGTGAAGGCGATTGCCGAGGGTGGTCCCTGGAAGCTGATCGGTACCTCGACCTCACGGCGATTCAGGGCGCGGCCGTCACGGAACTCCAGGAAAACCACGCGATCCGGCGGAGGTGCGGGGGGCGGCAGAACTTCTCCATCCACCATCCGGGCGTCGGCATCCAGACCTATGCCTACGAGCTGAGCCTGTGCGGGAAGCGGTGTGCACAGCAGCCCTGTCAGCAGCCAGCGCAATCTCATCGTCATCCGCTCCCTCGACCCTTCGTGCGCAAGAGGTAGATCGACGGGCAGGAGCGTCAATCTCCGTTTCATGATCGCAGCCGGATGAGGGGCTGGGCGGCGGCGGATTTGCCGCCTACATGGCGGATGTGAACGCGCCGCTCTACAACACCGAAATCCTTCGCCTCGCCGCCGGCGTACCCTTTCAGCAGCGGCTGGAGGTGCCGATGGGGTCGTCCGAGAAACGCTCGCCGATCTGCGGGAGCCGGGTGACGGTCGATGTCGACCTCGACGGTGAGGGCCGCGTCTCGGCGATCGGGATGGTGGTGAGGGCCTGCGCGCTGGGGCAGGCGTCCGCGTCGCTGATGGCGAGCCATGCGGTGGGGCGGTCGGTCGCGGAGCTGGAGGAGGCGCGCGATGCGCTGACCGCGTGGCTTGCCGGCGAGCGCGATGCGCCGCCGGACTGGCCGGGACTCGATCTGCTCGCGCCGGCGCTGCCGCACAGCGCGCGGCATCCCTCGATCCGTCTGGCCTTCGAGGCCGTTGCCGATGCCGCCCGCCAGGGCGCCGGCCGATGAGCGAAGGGGCGCACGCCACCGCCGGGCTCCTGCGCGACATGGTGCCGATGTTCGGCTTCGCGCTGGTGTTCGTGCTGATCTTCCGCCGGCTCGGGCTGGGGGCGACCCTCGGCTATCTTGTCGCGGGCGCGGTCGTCGGGCCGCAGCTGCTCGGTCTCGTCGGCGGGGCCGAGACCAAGATGGAGTTCTCCGAGCTCGGCATCACCCTGCTGCTGTTCCTGGTCGGGCTCGAGCTCAATCCGTCGCGACTGTGGCGGATGAAGCAGGACATATTGGGGCTCGGGCTGCTCCAGGTCGTGCTGTGCGGGCTGGCGATCGCCGCGATCATCGGCTTCGGCGCGAAATTCTCGGTCGCGGCTGCGTTCGCGCTGGGCCTGCCGCTGGCGCTCAGCTCGACCGCGCAGGTGCTGCCGATGCTGCAGTCGGCGGGGCGGCTGCGCACGCCATTCGGGGAGCGTGCCTTCTCGATCCTGCTGTTCCAGGACCTGTCGATCGTGCCGATGATCACGATCATCGCCGCGATGAGCCGCAATCCCGCCGACGCCGCCGGACCACCGGGATGGGTGCTGTTCGTCTATACGGTCGCGGCGATCGTCGGGCTGGTGCTCGCCGGCCGCTTCCTGCTGCGTCCGCTGTTCCGGCTGATCGGCAACCTGGGCGAGCGCGAGATGTTCGTGTTCGCCGGGCTGTTCACGGTGATCGCGAGCTCGGCGATCATGCAGATGCTGGGACTGTCGACCGCGCTCGGCGCCTTCATCGCGGGCATGATGCTCGCCGATTCGCCCTATCGGCACGAGCTGGAGGCGGACGTCGAGCCGTTCCGGTCGATCCTGCTCGGCCTGTTCTTCGTGACCGTCGGCATGACGCTGGACCTCACCGCGATCGCCGAGCGGCCGCTGTTCGTCGCGGCGATGGCGCTGGCGCTGGTCGCGACCAAGGCGCTGGTGATCTTCCTGATCGGCATCGCCTTCCGCATGAGCTGGCGCGGGGCGCTCGCGCTGGGGCTGCTGCTGAGCCAGGGCGGCGAGTTCGGCTTCGTGCTGTTCGCGCAGGCGCAGAACGCCTGGCTGATCGAGCCGCAGGCGGCGAGCCTGTTCGGCGCGATCGTGACGCTGTCGATGGCGACGACGCCGTTCCTGATGATGGCGACGCGGCGGATGCGCGCGGAGCCGATCGTGCAGGAGGAGCGCGAGGGCCCCAAGGCCGACGGCTCCAACGCGATCATCGTCGGCTATGGCCGGTTCGGGCAGACGGTGGCGCAGATGCTGCTGGCGCAGGGGATCGCCGTCACGCTGGTCGATACCGACATCGAGATGATCGATGTCGCCGGCGAGTTCGGCGCAAAGGTCTATTATGGCGACGGCACGCGCGTCGACCTGCTGCGTCAGGCCGGTGCGGGCGAGGCGGAGCTGATCCTGTTCTGCATGGACGGGGACAGGGTCGATGCCGAGCTGGTCGAGGCGGTGCATGAGGCGTTTCCCAACGCCGCGATCTTTGTGCGTGCGTTCGATCGGCGGCAGCTGCTCAAGCTGCGGGGCTCGCCGGCGCGGGGTGTGGTGCGCGAGCTGATCGAATCGGCAATCCGCATGGCGCGCGAGGCGATGGCGGCGGTCGGCGTCGACGAGGAGGAGATCCGGCGGACGGAGGACCTCTATCGCGCCCGCGACCGCGAGCGGCTCAAGATTCAGTTCGAATCGGGCGACATCCGCGCGGCGCGCGACACGATGATCGTCACGCCGCGCAACCTGCGCGACACGCTAGGGGAGGATTGCGGATGAACCTGGTCTCGGTTCTGGCGGCGCTGTCGGGCGCGCTGGCGGTGGCGGCCGGCGCGTTCGGTGCGCATGGCGCCGAGGGGCAGGCGGCGGAATGGCTCAGGACCGGCGGCCAGTATCAGCTTATCCACGCGGTCGCGGCACTGGTGGCGGCGCGGATGGCGGCGCCGGGACCGGCCTGGTGCTTCGTGCTGGGTGGAACGGTGTTCGCGGGCACGCTCTACGCGATGGCACTCGGCGCGCCGCGCTGGCTGGGTGCGGTGACGCCGATCGGCGGCGCGGCGATGATCGCGGGGTGGCTGTGGCTGGCGTGGAGCGCGATGGGGACGGCCAATCCTTAGTCGTCGTCGCCATCGAAGCTGCGGTTTTCCCGAGCGTGCCACAGGCGAAGGATAAGGATCGTCGCGTCGGCAATTTCGTATCGCAGCTCATAGTGGCCGACTTGGATGCGGCGAATCTCGCGCGGCTCATACGCATCAAGCTTTTCGCCGATCCGAGGATAGTCGAGCAGGCGTTCGGGCGCGTGAGCGAGTTCCCGAACGACACGCGCCGCGGCATCCGGTGCAACAGGTTCAAGAAAAGCATGAAGCCGAACGAGGTCGGCCGAAGCGCGGTTCGTCCATCGAACCTTCATGCCGTCGGGGGCGGGAGCGGTTCGTCGGTCGCCAGGCTATCGGCCCAGGCGCAAATGTCCTGGTGATCGATCAGGCGTCCCGCATCGACATCCGCCAACGCCTCACGCGTCAGCCGATCGCGCTCCTCCTCCTGGTCGATCCATGCAGCGAGTGCCTGCTTCATCACCCAGCCGCGCGAGCGTTCGAGCCGCGAGGCCATGCGATCGACTCGCTCGGCAAGACTTGCCGGCACATGAGCGGTCAATACCTTGGTCGGGGCATTCATGATCGGTTTCCAATCGACTTGATTAGAAATTAATCACTTTGCGCTTCAGCGACAAGCCGGCCGTCGAGGAACGCCGCCACCGCCGTCAGGTCCACCGTCTTGTCGAGGTAGGTCCGGCCAATCCCGCGCGCGAGCAGGAAGGGGAGGGCGCCGGCATCCATCTTCTTGTCGTGGAGCATGTGCGCGACCAGCGTTTCGCCACTCGCGTCGATACCCGCCGCCGCGGGACTGTCGGGAAGGCCGACGGCGCGCAGATGCGCGGCGACGCGCTCGGCATCCTGGCCGGGAGCGATGCCTTGCGCCGCGGAGAAGGCGAAGGCGAGCGCCATGCCGGCCGCGACGCCCTCGCCATGCAGCAACCGGTCGGAGAAGCCGGTCTCCGCTTCCAGTGCATGGCCGAAGGTGTGGCCGAGATTGAGCAGGGCGCGCGTGCCGCTGGTCTCGCGCTCGTCGGCAGCGACGATGCGGGCCTTGGCGGCGACGGAGTGGGCGATCGCATATTCTCGCGCCGCGGGGTCGCCGGCGAGCAGCGCGGGTGCGTTGGCTTCGCACCATTCGAAGAAGGCGAAGTCGTCGATCAGGCCATATTTGACGACTTCGGCATAGCCGGCGCGCAGCTGGCGCGGGGGCAGCGTGTCGAGCACGTCGGGATCGATCAGGACGAGGCTCGGCTGGTGGAAGGCGCCGATCAGATTCTTGCCGGCGCGGGCGTTGATCGCGGTCTTGCCGCCGACTGACGAATCGACCTGGGCCAGCAAGGTGGTCGGCACCTGGACGAAGCCGCAGCCGCGCTTGAGGATGGCGCAGGCGAAGCCGACGAGGTCGCCGATCACGCCGCCGCCGAGCGCGATGACATGATCGCCGCGCTCGACGCCCAGCTCCAGCAGGCGGTCGGTGAGCGATTCGAGGCTCGCCCAGCTCTTGGTCGATTCGCCCGGTGGGAGGACGATCGGCTCGCTGGCGACGCCGTGCGCCGCAAGGCTCGCCTGGAGCGTGGCGAGATGCGGGCGGATGTTCTCGTCGGTGACGATCGCCATCGGACGGCGGCGGGAGAGCGGGGCGAGGCGCTCGCCGGCGCGTCCCAACAGACCGCTTTCGATGACCACGTCATAGCTACGGTCGGCGAGGTCGACGCGGACGATCGTCACAGCCCCAGCGCCTTCAGGATCGCGGTGACGGTATGCTCGTGGGGGGCGTTGTTGCTGGGCACGCGGATGGGGGCCATGGCGTAATAAGGATTCCTCTTGGCGGCGAGGTCGGACAGCACGTCGTGCGGGTCGCGGCCCCGGAGCAGCGGACGCGTATCGCGGCGCGCGACGCGATCGGCAAGCACCTGCGGCTGCGCATCCAGCCACACCGCCAGCGCCTGATCGAGAATCAGCGCACGCGTGTCGTCGTTGATGAAGGCGCCGCCGCCGGTCGCGATCACCTTGGGCGTGCCGTCGATCAGGCGCGCGATCACCCGGCGCTCGCCGTCGCGAAAATAAGGCTCGCCGAAGGTGTCGAAAATCTCGGTGATCGTCATGCCGGCGGCAGTCTCGATCTCGCTGTCGGCATCGATGAAGGGCAGGCCGAGCCGCATCGCGAGGCGGCGGCCGACCGTCGACTTGCCGGCGCCCATCAGCCCTACCAGTACGATCGGCTTGCCCGTCCAGAGCGGTTTGCGAGGTGGGGAGTGCAACATCGTCGGCGGGGGCTATACAGCGAGGGTGCCGGTCGGGCAAAAGGCCCGTAACAAAAGTCCGCAAAGGTTGGTCATGTCGCGTTCCCTGGTCATTCTCCTCCTCATTCTCGTCGTGCTCGTAGGCGGCATGTTCTGGCTGGCGGGACGGAATAGCGAGAAGGCTCCGGTGAAGGTCGAGAAGGCGGTCGCGCTTGAAAACCTCAGCTAGCGTCGGGCTCGGCGCGCTCGCCCTGGCGCTTGCGGCGGGCGCGGGATTCGCCAGCAGCCGACAGAACGCCCCCGAATCGATCCTGCCGCCCGGCTTCAACGAGCCGGCCGCACCCGCGCCGACCCCGGCGCCGGGACCAGCACCCGCGTCGCGGCCCGTGCAGCCGGGTACGCCTGCGCCTGCTCCGGCAGTGGCACCGCCGCCGGTCGAGCTGCTGCCGCCGGGCGCCGTGCCGACACCTACGCCGACGCCCACCGCGACGCCGACGCCGGTCGACCTCTCTGCCTATGAGCTGCCGGCCTATGCCAAGCGGCCGCTGAACCAGCTCGGCGCGATCGGGCCGAACAGCGGCGGCGTGGATCTGAATGCCTTCGGGCGTGCGAATGGCCGCACGATCGAGCTGCTGATGCGGCGGCTCGACGCGCCGTTGCCGTCACGCTGGCTGTCGATCGCGCTGCGCCGCGCGCTGGCGTCGCGGCTGGCGCCGCCGCCGGGCGTCAACGGCGCCGACTTCGCCGCCGAACGCGCCTGGCTGCTGCTGCGCATGGGCGAGGCCGATGTGGCGCGCGCGGTGGTGCAGAGCGTCGATACCGAGGATTATACGCCCAAGCTGTTCCAGGTGGCGATGCAGGCGATGCTCGCCACCGGCGATCCGGCGGGTCTCTGCCCGCTGGCGGAGCCCGCGTCGGGCGTATCGAACGAACGCGGCTGGGCCTTCGCCAAGGCGATGTGCTCCGCGCTGGCCGGCAAGCCGCGCGAGGCGGGGCAGCAGCTCCAGTCCGCGCGGCGCGGCATGGGGCGCACCCTCGACGCGCTGCTGGCCGAGAAGGTGGTCGGCGCTGGCGGCGGCCGTTCGGTGACGATCGAGCCGACCGAATGGAACGGCGTCGACCGGCTGACGATCTGGCGCTACGGACTCGCCACCGCGACCGGGGTAGAGATCCCGGCAGAGCTGTTCGGGACCGTGGGGGCGCAGGTCGCCTCGTGGCGCGCGACGTCGCCGATGATCGAGCCGGCGGACCGGGTCGGCGTCGCCGACATGGCGGCCGCGCAGGGTGTGCTCTCCAGCCTGGCGCTGGCTGACCTTTATGGCGAGATCGCTGCCGGCGGCGAAAGTACCTCGGCAGCGGGCGCGCGGGCGAACGATCTGCAGACCGCCTTCACCGGCGCGACGCCCGAGGAACGGATCGGCGCGCTGCGGCAGATCTGGGACAGCGGCGAGACGGTGCGCGAACGCTTCGCGCGGCTGATCCTGACCGCGCGAGCGGCGGCACGGGTCGCGCCGGCGCAGGACCTCGCGGGCGATTCCGATCGGCTCGTGGCCTCGATGCTGACCGGTGGGCTCGATACCATGGCGGCGCGCTGGCGCGGCGTGGCGCCGCGGGCGGGCGATGCCTGGGCGATGATCGCGCTCACCGATCCGCGCGGAGGCCGGGTGCGGCCCGGCGACGTCGAGGATTATCGCAGCGGCGATCAGGATGCCGAGCGGCTGAAGGCACGGATGCTGCTCGCCGGGCTCGCCGGGCTCGGGCGGCTGTCCGAGGACGAGGCGCAGCGGCTCGGACGGTCGTTCGACGTGCGCTTCGGGCTGGAGAACAGCTGGACCCGCGCGATCGAGGCGGCGGCGGCGCGGGGCGAAGCGGGTACGGTGCTGCTGCTTGCCGGTGTGGGTATGCAGACGACGAGCTGGCGGGGGGTGCCGCCCGAGGTGCTGTTCCACAGCGTTGCGGCGCTGCGCGCGGTCGGCCTCGAAGGCGAGGCGCGGATGATCGCCGCGGAGGCGATCGCGCGGCTCTGATGCCTGCCGGTGAGGATCGGGCGCTGGTCGAGCGCTTCCTCGAGATGCTGGCGGCGGAGGCCGGGGCGGCGGGGAATACCATCGCCGCCTATCGCAGCGACCTGATGCTGGCGTCGGAAGTGCTGGGCGGACGGCTCGGCTCCGCCGACGCGGAGGCGTTGCAGCGGCTCGCGGGCGGCTGGGCGGAGCTGGCGCGGTCGACCGTGGCGCGCAAGTCGGCGGCGCTCCGGCGCTTCTTCGCTTTCCTGGCCGATGAGGGCCTCAGGAGCGACGACCCCGGCGCCGCGCTGCCCCGCCCGGGAACCGCGCGGTCGCTGCCCAAGGTGCTGTCGACCGCCGATGTCGACGCGATGTTCGCCGCGATCGAGGCGCGGATCGCGCGGGTGCCGGCCGATCCCAATGACCTGAGGCTCGCCGCGCTGGTCGAGCTGCTCTACGGATCAGGGCTGCGCGCGAGTGAGCTCGTGTCGCTGCCGCGCAACGCGGTGCAGCCCGACCGGCCCTATCTAATCCTGCGCGGCAAGGGCGGGCGCGAGCGGCTGGTGCCGATCTCCGATCGCGCGCGCGCCGCCGTGGCGGTGTGGCGGGACCATGTCGCGAGCGATCGCGCGTGGCTGTTCCCGTCGGGCAAAAAGCATCTCTCGCGGGTCAGGCTCTACCAGATCGTCAAGGGACTGGCGGCGGAGGCCGGCATTCCGCCCGAGCGGGTGAGCCCCCACGTGCTGCGCCATGCCTTCGCCACGCACCTGCTGGAGGGCGGCGCGGACCTGCGCGCGCTGCAGGCGATGCTGGGCCATGCGAGCATCGCCACCACCGAGATCTACACCCATGTCGACAGCCGGCGGCTGGTCGAGCTGGTCAACCAGCGCCATCCGCTCGTTGACGTGCCGCTCCGCCGGGCCTAACCGCAGGCGCGCTCATGGCAAACTTCCTGGACTTCGAGAAACCGATCGCCGAGCTGCAGGGCCGGATCGACGAGCTGCGCGAGAGCGCGGCGGACAGCAGCATCGACATCGATGCCGAGATCGCCAAGCTGCAGGCCAAGTCGGACAAGCTGCTGCGCGACACCTATGCGCGGCTGACGCCCTGGCAGAAGACGCAGGTCGCGCGCCATCCCGATCGGCCGCATTTCAAGCATTACATCGCCGCGCTGGTCGAGGATTTCATGCCGCTCGCCGGCGACCGCGCCTTCGCCGACGATCAGGCGATCATCGGCGGGCTCGGCATGTTCCGCGGCCGCAAGGTGATGGTGATCGGCCACGAGAAGGGCGATGATACCGCGAGCCGTCTCAAGCACAATTTCGGCATGGGCAAGCCCGAGGGCTATCGCAAGGCGATCCGGCTGATGAAACTCGCCGACCGCTTCGGCCTGCCGGTGCTGACCCTGGTCGATACCTCGGGCGCCTTCCCCGGCGTGCAGGCGGAGGAGCGCGGCCAGGCGGAAGCGATCGCGCGTTCGACCGAGGCGTGTCTCGAGCTGGGCGTGCCGCTGATTGCCGCGGTGGTGGGCGAGGGCGGCTCGGGCGGCGCAGTGGCGCTGGCGACGGGCAACAGCGTACTGATGTTCGAGCACGCGGTCTATTCGGTGATCTCACCGGAGGGCTGCGCGTCGATCCTATGGCGTACGGCGGACAAGGCGGCCGAGGCGGCGGAGGCGATGAAGGTCACGGCGCAAGACCTGAAGGCGCTGGGCGTGATCGACCGTATCGTGCCCGAGCCGCTTGGCGGCGCGCACCGCGATCCGGCGGCGGCGATTGCCTCGTTGGGGGATGCGCTGTGGGAGGAGCTGACGGCGCTCGACGGGCAGGAGCCGACGGCGGTGCGCGCGGCGAGGCGCGCGAAGTTTCTGAAGATCGGGCGGATTTGAGCGACCGACCGTTGGCGGGCGATGCGGATCAAGGACAGGTAAAGAAAAAGGCGGCGGAACGTTGGTTCCACCGCCCTTTCCTGTCTTAAGCGCAGGTCTTAGGTCCGCGAATCCAGCTGGCCCGAGACGTTGTTGAAGGTCTTGTTGAGCGAGTTGCCCAGACCCTGCATCGCGGCGATCGCGGCAACGGCGATGAGCGCGGCGATCAGACCGTACTCGATGGCGGTCGCGCCCTTGCGATTCTTCAGGAAGTTGCGAATCTTCTGCATGTCGGTTTCCCCAATTGGAAGCTTCAGTCACCCGGCCGCCCCGGGTGACCCCCTGGACAGCGGTCGCAGATTAGGGGGCGGGAGGTTGAGAAAGGTTTAAGGCGTCGGAGAGTTTTGCTGCGTCAGCCCATGACGGAGGAAACGGTATCCGATACCATGCCCCACATGCCGGTGGTCGCATCGGCCATGGCACGCAGGGCGACGATCATCGCGATGACGATGAACGCCAGGATCAGGCCATATTCGACGGCCGTCGCGGCCTTGCGGTCGCCGACGAGCCGGCGCAGGGCGGTCATGATGATGCGCATTCGCGATCGGTCTCCGGTCGATCGCCCGTGAAGCTAAAGGCGGAGGATTAACGAAGTGTCATTGGGGGGCGCGGAGTTGTTCCATGTCGCGGCGGCGGCGCTGATCGATGCCGACGGGCGCGTGCTGGTGCAGCAACGTCCACCGGGCAAGCCGATGGCGGGCCTGTGGGAATTCCCCGGCGGCAAGATCGAGCCGGGTGAGACGCCGGAAGGAGCGCTGATCCGCGAGCTCGCCGAGGAGTTGGGGATCGGCGTGGAAGCGGCCTGCCTGGCCCCGGCCGCCTTCGCCAGCGAGCCTCTCGGGGAAAAGCATCTCCTGCTGCTGCTCTACGTCTGCCGAAAATGGTCGGGCACAGCCGCGCCGCATCACGCTGCCGCACTCAAATGGGTGCGGCCGGTGGAACTGCACCGCCTGGAGATGCCGCCCGCTGACAAGCCGCTGATCGGGTTGCTCGACGCGCTCGTCTAGTTCGGCCGCAATGCCGCGGCGAGGCTGGCAGTTGCGCTGCCGCGGCGGGCGGGCTTGGGTTGCGAGGGATCGGGCGCCCAGCCGGTCAGGAACACGATTTCGAAGCGCTCGGGCGTGCGGCCGTCGGAATCGGCGCGGTCCATGAACACCTGAGCGGCGCGGGCAAGCGTCTCCCGGGTGAGGGGCGTGCGGTCGACGAGCAGGTTGGTGGAGGCCGTCGCGCGCAGGTCGGCGAACAGCTTGAAGATGCTGGCGTAGCGGACGTCGAGCCGCTCGGTATCGGCGACCGGCAGCGCGAAGCCGGCGCGGACGAGCAGGTCGCCGGCCGAGCGCACGTCGATCTGCGGGTGGAGCCGGGCAACGCCGGGCTCGGCCTCGCGCAGCACCGCGCGCAAGGTGGCGAGGCTGCCGGCGCCGGCGAAGGCGCCGAGGAACAGCCCGTCCGGCCGCAGCACGCGCCGGATCAGCGCGAGCGCGCCAGGCAGATCGTTGACCTGGTCGAGCACGCCGGCCGAGACGACGAGGTCGAAGCTCGCGTCGTCGAAGGGGAGGCGATCCTCGTCGGCCTGCACGCCGCCGCGGGCAAACAGCGCACCGGGATCGCAGCGGACGACGCGGGCGCCAGGCAGGGCGAAGCTGTGATCGGCCGCACCCAGGTCGAGCACTTCGCCGAAGCTGCGCGTCACCGCCCCCAGCCGGTCGACGATCCCCTCGAGCATGAAGTCGCGCAGGAAGCCGTCATAGCCCCGCGCAGCACGGTCGCGGCGCAGGCGGCGGAGGCGGCGGTCGAAGATTTCGGGCGTGTCCACGCCGGCGCTTGTGCGGCGGCGCGCGGGCGGCGACAAGGGGGTGTGATCGCGAATGTCGCCCGGCCGCTCGCCCTCGTCGCCGCGCTGGCGCTGCCGCCGCGTTGTCCAGGGTGTGGTGCCGTGGTCGAAGCGGACCACCGCTTCTGCGCCGCCTGCTGGGCGTCGTTCGATTTCCTGGGACCGCCGTGGTGCGCGGGCTGCGCGCTGCCGTTCGAGTTCGATCGCGGCGAGGAGGCGCTGTGCGGCGCCTGCCTGGCCGATCCGCCGCCCTATGCCGGCGCCCGCGCCGCGGTGGCTTATGGCGAGATCGCCAAGACGGTGGCGCTGCGGCTCAAATATGGCGGGCGCAGCGCCTTTGCCGAGACGGCGGCGCGGCAGATGGCGCGGCTGCTGCCCGGTGATGCGCAGCTGATCGTGCCGGTGCCGCTCCATCGCTGGCGGCTCTGGTCGCGCGGGTACAACCAGGCGGCGCTGATCGCCGGCGGGCTGGCGAAGGGGAGCGGCATCCCGCATGAGCCACGGCTGCTGCTGCGCGCCAAGGCGACGCCGGTATTGCGCGGAATGGGGCCGCGCCAGCGGGCGAAGGCAGTCGCGGGAGCGTTCGCGCTGGCCGACGGGGCAGGGGAGCGGCTCAGCGAGAAGCACGTCGTGCTGGTCGATGACGTCTATACCACGGGCGCGACAGTGGCCGCCTGTACCCGCGTCCTGCTCAAGGGCGGTGCGGCGCGGGTGACGGTGCTCGCCTGGGCGCGGGTGATCGAGCGCCAAGCAAATGATTGACAAGACGGGCTTCCGCCCACACCTCTCCGCCATCATGGCGAAGGTCGAAATCTACACCAAGGCATTCTGTCCCTATTGCACGCGCGCCAAGCGGCTGCTCGGCGAGAAGGGCGTGGCGTACGAGGAGTTCGACATCACCATGGGCGGCCCCCGCCGCGCCGAGATGATCCAGCGCGCCGATGGGCGAACCACCGTGCCTCAGGTCTTCATCGACGGTCGCCATGTCGGCGGATCGGACGATCTGGCCGCGCTGGATCGCGAGGGATCGCTGGATCGGTTCCTCGCGGCATGAAGGCGGCCCTGCTCCAAATGACCAGCGGGATCGACCCCGCGGCGAACGCGCGCACCATCGTATCGGCAGTGGCCGAGGCGAAGGCGGCCGGCGCGGCGATGCTGTTCACGCCGGAGATGTCCAACCTGATCGACCGCGACCGCGATCGTGCGGCGGAGTCGATCGTGCGCGCCGAGGACGATCCGGTGCTGGCGGCGGTGCGCGGCGCGGCGGCGGAGCAGGGGCTGTGGGTGCATCTCGGCTCACTGGCGGTGCTGGCGGACGATGGGCGCTTCGCCAACCGCAGCTTCGTGATCGACGATACGGGCGCGATCCGCGCCACCTACGACAAGCTCCATCTGTTCGACGTCGACCTGCCCACCGGCGAGAGCTGGCGCGAGTCGGCCGCCTATGCGCCGGGCGAGCGTGCGGTGACGGCGGAGACGCCGCTCGGCACCTTGGGCCTGTCGATCTGCTACGACCTGCGCTTTCCCGCGCTCTTCCAGGCGCTGAGCGGGGCGGGGGCGACGATCCTGGCGGTGCCGGCGGCGTTCACGGTGCCGACGGGTATGGCGCACTGGCATACGCTGCTCCGAGCGCGCGCTATCGAATCTGCCGCTTTCGTGGTCGCCGCGGCGCAGGTCGGCAATCACGACGACGGCCGCGCCACCTATGGCCATTCGCTGGTGATCGATCCCTGGGGCGGTGTGTTGCTCGACATGGGGAGCGAGGCGGGACTGGGCTTTGCCGAGATCGATCCGGCGCGTGTGGCCGACACCCGCGCGCGCATCCCGGTGCTCGCGCATCGCCGCGCGATTCCTCCGGTGGAGGCGGCGCGATGATCGCGTTCGACCTCAAATGCGCCAGCGGCCATGTGTTCGAGGCGTGGTTCGCCTCCAGCACGGCCTATGAGGAGCAGCGCGCAGGATCGCTGATTGCCTGTCCGATGTGCGGCGTCAGCGACGTAGCGAAGGCGGTAATGGCGCCCAACGTCGCGTCCAAGGGCAATCGCCGCGACGCCCGGCCGACGCCGGAGGCGGTGAAGGCGGCGCTGGCGGCCATCGCGGCCGAGCAGGCGGAGGCGCTCAAGACCTCGCAATGGGTCGGCATGGCCTTCGCTGACAAGGCGCGCGCGATGCATCTCGGCGACGAGCCGGCCGGGCCGATCCACGGCCAGGCGACTCCCGATCAGGCGAAGGCGCTGGTCGAGGAAGGCGTGCCGGTGGCGCCGCTGCTGGTGCCGGTGGTCCCGCCCGAGACGCTCAACTGAGCGCGCGCGATTGACCCTCGGCGGCGCGCCTACTACCAGCCTCTCCGGCGCCCTCGTAGCTCAGCAGGATAGAGCAACGGTTTCCTAAACCGCAGGTCGGAGGTTCGAATCCTCTCGAGGGCACCATCGCCCTTCAGCCGTCCCGCCCATACACGTCGTTGCGAAAGGCCAGACCCGCGTCCGTCGCGGTCGCGGTGATGTAGGTCAGGTAAACCGGGGTCGGCACTGGAAGCGGCACCGCCTGTTCCGGCGTCTTCGCCGTCCCGAGCGGCTTCTGGAGCAGCCAGCGGCCGAGTTCCGCCGCATTCTCCAGCCGGATGCAGCCGTTGCTGAAATGGCGGTCGTCCTTGCGCAGCAGGTCGCGCTTGGGCGTGTCGTGCAGATAGATCCCCTCCTTGTTCGGGAAGAGGAACTTGACCTTCCCCATCGAATTGGCCGGGCCGGGCAGCTCGCGCAGGCGCACTTCCTCTTCGCCGGCCGCCACCGCGTGCCAGTCGATCGCCCTGGAATCGAGCGTGCGCGGCGAGGCGCTCCAGTCGGACAGCGCCTCCATCTTCATCGAGGCGAGCGAGCGGCCGCCCAGCACCTTGGGCGCGATGTCGTTGCGGGCGAGATAGGTCGGCACGTTCCAATAGGGATTGAGGATCGCCCATTGCAGCGTGCCGGCGAGCATCGGTGTCTGCGTCTCGCGTGCGCCGACAACGACGCGCATCGTCCCGACCTGCTTTCCCGCCTCATAATACCAGAGCCGGCCGGAGGAGGCATCGACGACGACATGGCGGGTCCAGGGACCCGGAAGCAGCCGTGCGCGATCGAGATTAAGGCGCAGGCGTTCCATTTCCTGCTCGGATGCGCCGACCTTGCGGGCCCGCGCCGCCAGTGCGCGCAGGCGGACGTACTGGTCGCTCATCCAGCCCATGTCGGCGACATAGTCGCCGAACGACTTGGGGAAGGCGGCGGCGCGTAGGACCGTCTCGGTGCGGAGCTTTTTCGGCTTCAGCTTGCGGTCCGCATAGATCATGCCGACGTCGCGCGGTCGGCGCTGGTCCTGGACGTAGCGCGCGAAGGCTTCCGAGAGCGCGAGCTCGGCGCGAGCGACCGCCCGCGGGTCGCCGCTGCGCGCCTGGCCGACGAGATCGCGGAGCTCACCGACATCGTAGGATGAAGGCTCGAGCCCGTCGAGCTCGGCCGAGTTCAGATAGCCGATCAGCGTGTCAGTGGCGCGTCCGAACCGGCCGTCCGGCGCCCATAGCGGCCGGAAGCCGCGGCTGGCGTAGAAGCGCTTGAGCGAGCCATTGGCTTCCTCCCGAATGGCTGACACGATCGCGTCGGATATGGCCGGGACGCGGGCGGAGCGCGCGGTCCTTTGTCCTGCCGGTGCCGCGGCGGTCGCCTGGCCGGCGAAGAAGGCAGCAATCGCGATGGCGAGGCAGAGGGGAGTGCGGCGCCGCCGCACTCCCGGAAGCATGGTGGTCAGCCCCGTTCTCCCAGACGGGTCGGTGCCGGCGGAGGCGGCGGCAGGGCCGGCGCGGCGTTGGGATGATAGATGCCGTCGGCGGTGTAATAGCCGTCGACGATGCCGTCGCCGTCGCGGTCCGCCGCGGTGCTGCCCGGAACCGCTCCGGGCGGTGGCGGCGGCGCCGACGCGACCTGTTCCTCCTTGGCGCAAGCCGCGAGCGTGAGCGCGCCCAGGCTCGCCAGCATGATGGGTCGGAAACGCATATGTCACATCCCTTCAAGCGCGTCCGGTCTCTGAGGCCGGTACGCATGGTCACCCCCAGCGGGAGAGGAACTCGCCGGGAGCCCGCCCGCCATCCCGGGAGCGACCAACGGTGCGCGATGCGCGACGACCTGCGACGGATGTGGCGGCGATGTCGGCGATCAGCTCTCGGCGATACGCCGCTCGTCGTCGCTCGCCACCGAGAGCTGCTTCCAGTCGAGCTCCTCCTGGAGCTGGAGATAGGCATCGGCGCCGACGCGGTTCTCGGCGCGCAGGCGGTCGAGCCGCTCGCGCTGGGCGAGCACTGCCGCGAGCGCTAGGCCTTGGCGGCGATCGAGCGACGGCGAACTGCGCCGGCCGTCGCGGAATTGCTCGTAGAGACCGCGCAACTGCCCAGCCTCTTCGCCGGGCTCGTCCTCGAGCCGTTCGAGCGCGGCGCCGGCGAGGGCGATGCGCGCCTGGACGATCTCGTTCTCGGCCTCGGCGGTGCGGCTGATGCCGAAGAAGCGGATGAAGGGCGCGAGCGTCGCTCCCTGCACGACCAACGTCACCAGCACGACCGCGAAGGCGGCAAGGACGACGGTGTTGCGCTCGGGAAAGTCGGCCGGAAGCGCGAAGGCGGTGGCGAGGGTGACGAGACCTCGCATTCCCGTCCAGCCGAGCAGGAAGGTTTCGGCGCGGGAAAGACGCTCGGTCTCCTCGCCGTGGCGAGGGGTGACTGCCCAGCGATAGCCGAACGAGATCACCAGCCGCACCACGATCGCCGCCAGCACCACCGCGCCCGCGAACCAGGCGGCGCGGGCGAATTCGGCGGCGTCCATCGCCGCCACGATGCGCCGCGCCTGCAGGCCCATCAGCAGGAAGGCGAGGACGTTGAGCAGGAACACCACGGTCGTCCACACCGCGAAGGAATGGACGCGCATCCGCGGGGAATCGCTCGCCCTGGCACGGGAAGCGATCGTCATCGCGCTCGCCACCACGGCGAGGACGGCGGACAGGTGCAGATGCTCGGCGATGATCCAGGTGAGGAAAGCGTGGACGAACTGGAGCAACGTCGCGCCCACGGTATTGCCGACCAGCGGCTGCAGCCGCGAGACGAGCCAGCCATAGGCGATGCCGAACAGGATGCCGCCCGGCGCGGCGAGGGCGAGCTGCGCGGCCGTGCCGCCATCGAGCCCGCCGCGCTGCTGCACCGTCAGCGCGGCGGTGAACAGCAGCAGCGCGGTCGCGTCGTTGAACAGGCTCTCGCCCTTCAGCAACGCGTCGATGCGGCGCGCGACCGGCAGGTTGACGAGGACCGCCGTCGCCGCGGCGGCATCGGGCGGCGCGACGATCGCACCCAGGGTCAGCGCGGCGGCGAGCGGCAGGCCGAGCATCCCGACGCCGATGCCGGCGACCGCCAGCGCCGTCACGATCACCGCAACGACGGCATAGACGACAAGCGGCGCCAGCAGCTTGCGTGCGGCGCCGATCGGGTAGTCGTATGCGGCATCGATCAGCACCGGCGCGAGGAACAGCGCGAGCGCGGTTTCCGGCGCGATCAGGATCGACGGCGCGCCCGGGATCATGCCGACCGCGACTCCCGCGGCGGCGAGCAGCGTGGGGTAGGGGAGTCCGAGCCTGCGCGAGACCTGCAGCAGCAGGACCGCCACCAGCATCAGCGCGAGGAGGCTCTCGAAGAAGGTCACGCGCGGGAGCCTAGATCAAGACTCCGCTTTCGCAACTATCAACCCGGAGTGCCGTAGCTTGAGCGCGGCCTCCCTTCCACGTCATTCCCGCGAAGGCGGGAATCCATTCTGGCTGGCCGTCGTGAGTCTCACCAACTGCAGCGACAATGGATTCCCGCCTTCGCGGGAATGACAAAGGATAGGGTCGTCGCGGCGATCAGTTCAGCCCGCCGCCCAGCGAACGATAGAGCTCGACCAGATTGCTCGCCTGGGTGAACCGCGTCGTCACGAGCTGCTGCTGGGTCGCATAGGCGGTGCGCTGCGCGTCGAGGGTGGTGAGGAAGGAATCGACCCCCGCCCGGAAGCGCGCATCGGACAGCCGCGCGGCGACCTGCGCCGCCTCGACCCGCGCGGTCTGCGCCGAGAGCTGATCGCCGATCTTGCCGCGCTGGGCGAGCGCGTCGGAGACCTCGCGGAAGGAGGTCTGGATCGCCTTCTCATAGGTCGCGACCGCCACCTGCTGCGACGCCTTGGCATAGTCGAGGTTGCCCGCCCGGCGTCCGCCGTCGAACAGCGGCAGCGACGCGCTCGGCTGCGCATTGTAGGTGAAACTGCCGCCCGAGAAGAGGCTCGACAGCGCGGTGCCGATCGTGCCGATCGTCGTGGTCAGCGAGATCGTCGGGAAGAAAGCCGCGCGCGCTGCGCCGATATTGGCGTTCTCGGCGATCAGCTGATGCTCGGCGCGCAGCACGTCGGGACGGCGCAGCAGCACCTCCGACGACAGGTTGGCAGGCAATGCGTCGCGTGTGACCGGCTCCGCGCCGAGGCTGGTCGGGAGCTGCTCGGCGGGCACGGTAGTGCCGACCAGCAGGTTGAGCGCGTTCTGGTCCTGCGCGATGCGGGTCTCCAGCGTCGCGATGTCGTTGCGGGCGGACTGGTAGTTGGTCTCCGCCTGCCGCACCTCGAGCTCCGAACCGACGCCGACGCGGAACTGCTCGCGGGTGAGGCGCAGCGTCTCCTCGAAGGTGCGCAGCGTGTCGCGCGAGAGGCGGAGCTGCTCCTGGTCGGAGGCGAGGGTGAGCCACGCGGTGGCGATCTCCGCGATCAGGCTGATCCGCGTCGAGCGCTGCGCTTCCTCGCTGGCGAACACCTGCTCCTGCGCGGCCCGCGTCAAGTTGCGGATGCGGCCGAACAGATCGAGCTCGAAGGCGGAGAAGCCGGCGTTCAGCGAGTAGAATTCGAGGTTCGACGAAGTCGCGCCGGCACCTGCGCCCGCGCCTGCTCCGGCACCCGCACCCTGGATGTTGTTCGTATAGGTGCCGCTGCCCGTCACCGTGGTCGTCGGCACCTGGTCGGCACGCTGCGTGCGCAGCTGCGCCCGCGCCTGCAGCACATTCGCCGCCGCCACGCGCAGGTCGCGGTTGTTGTCGAGGCCCGTCTCGATCACCTGCCGCAGCCGCGGGTCGAGGAAGAAGTCCCGCCAACCGATCGCGGTGACGTCCGGCGCGTCGCTGGCGGCGCGCGGATAGACGCCGCCCTCCGGCAGCGCCGGCGGGACAGGGCTGGCGGGACGGGCGTATTTGGGCGCGAGATTGCATCCGGCGAGCATCGTCGCGCCCATCAGGAGAGCGAGAAGCGGCTTGGTCATTGCAATCAGGCTCCCTGCGGCGCGACGCCGCCATCATTGGGCCGGGGCTCGCCTTCGGGCGGGCTGGTTCGCTTGTCGACTTGGCCGTGGCCGAACAGCCGGCTCACCACCACGAAGAACATCGGCACGAAGAAGATCGCCAGCACGGTCGCCGACAACATGCCGCCGACCACCGCACGGCCGATCGCGTTCTGGCCGCCGGCACCCGCGCCGGTGGTGATCGCGAGCGGCAGCACACCGAACACGAAGGCGAAGCTGGTCATCAGGATCGGTCGCAAGCGCAGCCGTGCCGCCTCCATCGCCGCGTCGAACGCGGTCCAGCCGGCGCGCACGCGTTCCTCCGCGAACTCGACGATCAGGATCGCGTTCTTGGCCGAGACGCCGATCGTCGTGATCAGGCCGACCTGGAGGTAGATGTCGTTGTTGAGTCCCGTCAGCGTCGCCGCGAGCAGCGCGCCGAGCACGCCCAGCGGCACCACCAGCAGGACCGCGATCGGCACCGACCAGCTCTCGTAGAGCGCGGCGAGGCACAGGAACACGATCAGCAGCGACAGGCCATAGAGCGCGGGCGCCTGGCTCCCCGACAGCCGCTCCTCATAGGAGAGGCCGGTCCAGTCGAGCGCGGTGCCGGGCGGCAGCTTGGCATGGATGCCCTCCATCGCCGTCATCGCGTCGCCGGTGCTGACGCCGGGTGCCGCGCCGCCCTGAAGCTGGAGCGCGGGCTGGCCGTTGTAGCGGGTGAGCTGCACCGGCCCATTGACCCAGCTGAGATCGGAGAAGGCGGTGAACGGCGCCATCGTCCCGCTCGCCCCGCGCACATAGAGGTCGCCGATGCTCTCGGGCGACTGGCGATAGGGCTCGTCCGCCTGGAGGTAGACGCGCTTCACGCGCCCGCGGTCGATGAAGTCGTTGACATAGGCGCCGCCCCAGGCGGTCGCGATCGTCGTGTTGATCGCGGCGAGGTCGAGTCCGAGCGCGCCGGCCTTGTCCTGGTCGACGTTGACCTTCAGCTGCGGCGCGTCGTCCAGGCTCATCGGGCGCACCTGCGCCACGCGCTTCTCCTGCATCGACATGCCGAGCATCATGTTGCGCATCTGGGTGAGCTGCGCATGGCCGAGGTTGGAGCGGTCGACGAGCCAGGTATCGAAGCCGGTGGCGTTGCCGAGCTCCTGCACCGCGGGCGGCAGGAACGCGAACATCATCGCGTCCTTATATTGCATGAAGCTGCCCATCGCGCGCCCGGCGATCGCCTGCGCCGAGTTCTGCGCACCCTTGCGGTCCTTCCAGTCCTTGAGCTGGATGAAGGCGATGCCGGCGTTCTGCCCCTGGCCGGCGAAGGAGAAGCCGGCGACCGTGAAGATGCCTGTGACGTTCGCCTTCTCGTCCTTGAGGAAATGGTCGCGTACCACGTCCAGCGCCTTTTCCGTGCGCGGCAGCGTCGCGCCCGACGGGCCCTGGACCATCGCCATCAGCCATCCCTGATCCTCTTCGGGCAGGAAGCTGGTCGGCAGCCGATAGAACAGCGTGCCCATGCCCACCACGATCAGCAGATAGACCAGCGCCGAGCGCTTCCAGCTGCGCGTGGTGCCGCGCACGCCCTTGTCGTACTTGTGGCGGCCGCGATCGAACCAGTCGTTGAACCAGCGGAAGAAGCGGGCGAGGGGGCCGTTGCCCTCGTGCTTGTTGGGATCGTGCGGCTTCAGGATCGTGGCGCACAGCGCCGGGGTCAGGATCAGCGCGACCATCACCGACAGCGCCATCGCCGAGACGATGGTGATCGAGAACTGGCGGTAGATCACGCCGGTCGAGCCGCCGAAGAAGGCCATCGGCAGGAACACCGCGGACAGCACCGCGGCGATGCCGACCAGTGCGCCGGTGATCTCGTCCATCGACTTGCGCGCGGCGTCCTTGGGACTGAGCCCCTCGTCCTGGATCAGGCGTTCGACGTTCTCGACGACGACGATCGCGTCGTCGACCAGCAGGCCGATGGCGAGCACCATGCCGAACAAGGTCAGCGTGTTGATCGAATAGCCCGCGATCGACATCACCGCGAAGGTGCCGAGCAGCACCACCGGCACCGCGATCGTCGGGATCAGCGTCGCCCGCCAGTTCTGCAGGAAAAGGAACATGACGAGGAAGACGAGGACCACCGCCTCGACCAGCGTCTCGACCACCTGCTCGATCGACAGCCGGATGAAGGGCGTGCTGTCGAGCGGGTAGACCACCTTGATGTCCGACGGGAACTGCTTGGCGATCTGCTCGACCTCGGCCTTCACCGCGTCGACCGTGTTGAGCGCGTTGGCGCCCGGCGCCAGCATCACCGCGAAACCCGACGCAGGCTTGCCGTTGTAGAGCGGAGCGAAACCGTAGACTTCCGCCCCGAGCTCGAGGCGCGCGACGTCGCGCAGCCGCACGACCGCGCCGTCGGACGAGGTCTTGAGGCGGATCGCACCGAACTGTTCGGGCGTCTGCAGGCGCGACTGGACCGAGACGGTCGCGTTCAGCATCTGCTCCTTGGGCGCGGGCGGCGCGCCGATCTGGCCGGCGGAAACCTGCGCATTCTGCGCCTGCAACGCGTTGCTGATGTCGCCGATGGTCAGGCTGTAGTTGGCCAGCTTGATCGGATCGACCCAGACGCGCATCGCATATTGGCCGCCGAAGGTCTGGAGCGAGCCGACGCCGTTCACACGGCTGATCGGGTCCTGAAAGCGCGAGATGACATAGTCGGCGAGGTCGACCGAGTTGTGCGAGCCGTCCTCGGAATAAAGGCCGACGATCAGCAGGAAGGCGGCCGACGACTTCTGCACCTGGACGCCCTGGCGCTGCACCTCCTGCGGCAGCAGCGAGGTCGCCGCCTGGATCTTGTTCTGCACTTGCACCTGAGCGATGTCGGGGTTGGTCCCCTGCTCGAAGGTGAGGGTGATCGTCGCGCTGCCGGACGAGGAGGACGACGACGAGAAGTAGCGCAGGTGATCGATGCCCTTGAGCTGCTGCTCGATGATCTGCGTCGTCGTTCGCTCCATCGTCTCCGCGTCGGCGCCGGGATAGGTGGCGGTGATCGTCACCGCCGGCGCTGCGATCGTCGGGAACTGCTCGATCGGCAGGCTGCGCAGCGCGAGCACGCCGCCCAGCATCAGGATGATGGCGATGACCCACGCGAAGATGGGCCGGTCGATGAAATAGCGTGACATGGCCGGTTACTTCGCCTGTGTCTGGTTGCCTTGCGGCTGATTGGCCTGAGCCTGACCCTCACCTGCCGGCGCGGCGCCCTGCGGCTGCTGGCCGCCCGGCGCCTGGTTGCCGGCGTTCTCCTGGAAGGGAACGGCCTTGACCGGCGTGCCGGGCTGGAGGTTCTGCGCGCCCTCGACGACCACGCGGTCGCCGGGCTTGAGGCCCGCAGTGACCAGCCAGTTCTGGCCGACCGTCCGCGGCGCGGTGAGCGTGCGCGGTTGGAGCTTGCCGTCGGCGCCGACCACCAGCGCGGTGGCATTGCCCTTCTCGTCGCGCGTCACGCCGCGCTGCGGCACCAGCATGCCGTTGGACTTGATGCCCTGGACCAGCTCGGCGCGGACATACATCCCCGGCAGCAGCAGCCCGCGCGGATTCGGGAAGACCGCGCGGATCACCTGGCTGCCGGTCGTCGGATCGACCGTCACGTCGGTGAACTTGAGCGTGCCCTCGACCGGATAGGTCGATCCGTCCTCCAGCTTCAGCCGCACGCGCGCGTTGCCGCCGGAGGCGAGCTCGCCCGACATGATCTGCTGGCGCAGCCTGAGCAGGTCGGCGCTCGACTGCTGGATGTCGACATAGATCGGATCGAGCCGCTGGATGACGGCGAGCGCATCGGCCTGCGCCGCCGAGACCAGCGCGCCGGTGGTGAAGGCGGAGCGGCCGATCCGGCCCGAGATCGGCGCGCGGATGGTGGTGCGGGCGAGATCGATCTCGGCGCTGCGCAATGCCGCCTGCTGCGCTGCGACATCGGCCTGCGCCTGCTGCGCGCTGGTGATGGCGTTCTCGGCGTCCTGGCGGGAGATGGCGTTGATCTTGACCAGTTCGCCGTAGCGCCGCGCGAGCGCCTGCGACGAGGCGATCGCCGCCCGCGCCCGAGCCAGCGCCGCACGGGCGTTGGCGACCTGCGCCTCATAGGGCTTGGGATCGATGCGGTAGAGCGGTTGCCCCGCGCGCACATAGTCGCCTTCCTCGAACAGGCGGGCGAGGATGATGCCGTTGACCTGCGGACGCACGTCCGAGGTCTCATAGGCGCTGGTGCGGCCCGGCAGCTCGGTGCTGAGCGTCACCGGCTCCTCGCGCACCGTCACGACTCCGACCTGCGGCGGACCGGGCGGCGGTTGCTGCGGTGCACCACCACAGCCTGCGAGCAGCAACGTGATTCCGATCGCGGAAGCGATATTTTTCATGGACTTACCTGCAGGCTGTGATTATATGTGAACGATCATTCACTTGTGTGTCGGCGCCGACTAGTCCGCCGGCAGGGTCGTTGTCAAGCCGGAGGGAAAGATACAGATGAACACGGCGCTCGTCGAGAATGCGGCGCGTGCGAGCCGGGCCGACGTGCGGCGCCGGCATGTGATCGAGACGGCACGGGCGCTTTTCATCGAGCATGGCTTTCACCGCACCGGCGTCGCGCAGATCGCTGCCGCGTCGGGAATCAAGGTCGGCCAGATCTACCGCGACTTCGAGAGCAAGGAGGACGTGATCGCCGCCATTTGCGAGGAAGGCGTCGCGGAATGGATCGAGGAGGATGTCCTCGCCCAGGCCGTCGCCAAGGGCGATCTCCCCGCGATCCGCTGCTGGATCAAGCGATTCGGTACGGTTGACGACACCGCCGAGAAGTGCCGGATGATGACCGAGATCCTGGCCGAAGCGGGCCGCAACGATCGTGTCGCGGCGATCATGCGCACGATGGACGCGCGTATCCGCCGGAACCTGTCGGCCGCGCTCGCTGCGCTCGCTCCGGCGAAGGAGCGGACCGACAAATGCGCAACGCTCATCGACTTCATCCTGGCGCAGGGCTTCGGCGTGATGGCGCGCATGGTCGTTCATCCCGACATGAAGACGGAGCCGCTCGGCCATTACATTACCGCCGTCATCGAACGCGAGATCGACGAGCTGTCGCGTTAAGCGGAATCTGAACCGATCCGGATTGAAACGTCATCCCGGCGAAAGCCGGGATCTCAGGCGGCGGTCGTACTATAGCCTCGGGAGATCCCGGCTTTCGCCGGGATGACGGCAATTGGAAACAAAAAAGCGCCGGCCGCTCTTGGCGTCCGGCGCTTTCCCCCTTTCGGGATGCCCTAACCGGGCTCTATGACGGTTCCGCGTCAGGCGTTGGCAGCCTCGATCGCCGAGGCCGGCACCGGCGCGTTACCCTGCTGCGCCTGCTTGGCGAACAGATCGCGCATCAGGCTCAGCGAGAAGAGATGGGCATAGACCAGCGGCAGCATCCCCGACTGCACCATCTTGCGCAGCTGGTCGCCGCGCAGCTCGGTGAGCTTCTTCTCGTCGACCATCTGGAAGCCGCGGTAGATGAACGGCTGCGCCGCGCCGTCGGGCTGGATCTGGACCTCGCCGTCGATCAGCAGCTCGAGCTGCTTGAGCTCGGCCATGAACTGCGACGTGCGCTGGCCGGCCTGCTCGAACTGCTCGGCAAAGCCCAGGATCGCCTTGGTCACTTCGGTCGGCTCGCCGTTCTCGAACAGCTTCTCGCCTTCATCGAACGCGCCGATCGTATCCGACGACGGATCGAAGCACAGCGACAGCTCGTCCGCATCCGGGCGCAGCCGCGCCAGCATATAGGGATAGCGGCGGATATAGGCCGGGACGTAGGTCTCCTGATCGCGCAGCTTGCCCTCGCTGTCGATGAAGACGTTGACGCCCTCGTTGAGACCCATCAGCGCGAGCGGGATCGGATCGTCGCCGACCGAGAACACGATCGGCATGCGGCGCTGGACCAGCGGGAATTCCTCGACCGTCAGCGGCACGGCGTGCTGGGTGGCGAGGAACGGCGCGGCATTGGTCTGGCGCACGCGCCAGTCGGCGTGGGTCTGGCTCGAGAGCGGCTGAAGGTCGTTGTAGAACAGCGGAAGCTGGGCGGCCGGATTGGTGGCCATCGAAGGTCTCTCCTGCGGGAGTTGGAATCTTTGCCGCCCGGCGCACGCTGCGTCTGACGATCACCGCTTACTAGGCGGAGCGCGGGGCGGCCGCAAGCTGTTGAGAGGGGCGGACTTGGCTTTGGAAGCCTTTGTGGCCGCGCCACGGCCTGGGACGGCCTAAATCGTCATGCCGGACTTGTTCCGGCATCCACGTCTCCACAAGGAATGGCGCTGCGGTTTCGGCTGGAACCGCGAAAGCTACGCTTGGTTGCCCCGTGGACCCCGGAACAGGTCCGGGATGACGGTGGAGGGGGCGGACATGGTCCAGTCCCCTCAATTTGCCGGCGCCGCGCGCCCGGCAGGCGGTCCGGCGGCGAGGGTATCGCCGCCGGGCGCTTGGGCTCACGCCTTGACGTGGCCGCTGATGTGCTTGTTCATCTCGAACATCGTGGCCTTGTCCTTGCCGAAGATCTTCTTCAGCTTGTCGTCGGCCAGGATCTCGCGCTTGTTCGCCGGGTTCTGAAGGTTGTTCGCCTTGATGTGAGCCCAGATCTTGCTGACGATCTCGCTGCGCGGCAGCGGGCCGTTGCCGACGATCGCGGCGAGCTCCGGAGACGGAGTCACCGGCGCGGTGATCCCCCCACGAGCGCCGCCGGACTTCTTGGTGGCTTCCTTTGCCATGTTCTTCTCCCACTCATCGCGAGGGGCCTACCCCCGCGTTCATTCCTTGATAAGCGCCGACGGCCTGGCGCTGCCTCCCGCCGTTGTCGCTTCGCGTGATGTATTGCGGATTTTCGCCGGATGCACGCGTCTTGTGACGGTTATCCACGTATTTGGAGCCTGTTTCTTCGTCGATATCCCTTGCCATGTGCCGTCAAGGGATTTCCAGCGGACCCGGCCGCGCTTGTGAAGCGCTTTTGGTACAGTCGCCCGCTCCGGTGCGGTGAAGCGTCCGTCCGGTGCGGTCGACTGCATCGAGACGGCGAGAAAAAGGGGCGGGCGCCGTGCACCCGCCCCTTCTCCTCCCCTCCGCCGATCAGAAGCGGAAACCGGCAGCGATGCCGTAGCGCCGCGGCTCGATCGTGAAGACGTTGGTGTAGAGACCCGACGCCTGATCGCCGGTATATTGGCCGGTGACCGCGTTGTTGTTGGTCAGGTTCTGCACGAAGCCGCGCAGATACCACCGGTCGTCGGCGCCGTTCAGCGTGATCTGCGCGTTGATCACCTCATAGGCGGGCAGGCGGTCCATCTGGCGGTTGAACACGCTGGCGTAGCTGTTGCCGGTGAAGTTGAGGTCGGCGCGCGGCACCAGCGACATGCCGTTGGCGAAGTCGATGGTGTACTGCGCCCCCACCGACGCCTTGTAGGTCGGCGCGCCGGGCAGCTTGTTGCCGCGGATGTTCACGTCGACGCCGCTGCCCAGGACGGTGAAGGGCAGCGAGTTGGCGGCCACCGCTGCCTGCAGCACCGAACAGACGCTGAACGCACCCGTGGTATTGGTGCCCGGCACCGGTGTCGGCGCGCGCAGGCCGAGCTGGGAATTGACCTGGGTGACGAAGCCGTTCACCGCCGCCGCGCTGCCGCTGTTGGACACGACCGCGCAGTTGGCCGCGTTCGAGATGTCCTTGATGATCACCGCGTCCGACCGGCCGCCCGACGGATCGCGCGGATCGGCGATGAACTTGTCGTCCGACACCTTCGAGTGCAGGTAGCTGAAGTTCGCATTGACCACGAACTTGCGGACCGGGCTGATGATCGCCTCCGCCTCGACACCATAGATGTCGGCATTGACATTGTCGTTGACCGCCGTGCGCGAGACGATGCGGCTGAGCTGTAGGCTGTTGTACTTGTAGTAGAAGGCGGTGACGTTGAGCCGGAGCTTGCCATTGGCGAAGGTATTCTTGCTGCCGATCTCGAACGCATCGACCTTCTCGGGCGTGAACGTGATCGGCACCGCGAACGACGGCGACAGCGGCGGGTTGATGCCGCCCGACTTATATCCGCGCGAATAGGATGCGTAGAGCAGGTTGTCGGGCGTGATGCGATAGTCGAGCACCGCGCGGCCGGTCAGCCGGTTGAACTTGACCTTGTTGATCGCGAAGTCCTGCGCGCCCGGCGTGTTCGCGTCGAAATCGAGATTGGCGTAGTTGACCGCGTCGGTGAAGGAATCGCTGCCATAAGGGATGAACACCCCTTGGCCGATCGCATCCGAGAGCAGGGTGCTGCGCGCCCGCACATATTTCTCATCGTGGTTGTAGCGCAGGCCCAGCGTCAGCTTCACCTTATCGTTGAATTCGAAATAGGTCTCGCCGAACACGCCCCACGACTTCAGGTGGAAGAAGTCGGTGTTGTTCCGGAAGAACGGCGACCCGCGGTAGACCGGCGGATAGTCCGTATCGCCGGCAGCCCAATGCGCGATCGTCTGCCCGGCGCCAAGGATCGCCGCGGCATAATCCAGGCCGAAGCTGTTGACGTAATAGCTGTTGTTGTAGGTCTTGCTGTCGAAATAGATACCGCCGAGCAGGAAGTTGAACATCCCGTCGAAATGGCTGTCGATATGCGCTTCGGCGGAATATTGCTTCACCTTCTGGCTCGATTCGTCGAAATCGAGGCTGGTCGGATAGCAGCCGATCGACGCCCCACCGAACACGCCGAGGTTATTGGGATCGGGCGCCGACTGGCACAGGCCGCCGGTCGGACCATTGGGGATCAGCGTGTTGCGGATCGCCTGGAAGAGCGGTTGGTACGGCGACGGGTTGCTTGCATAGAGTTCCAGCGCCTGAAGCGCGGAGGTGGAGAAGCTGCTGACCGCCAGGTTGTAGTCGGTACGCGAGCGGACCTCGTTCTCCATGTAGCCGCCGGTCATGTTGAGCGAGACCGAACCGAAATCGTGGAAGAACTTGGCGGTGTACTGCTGCTCCTTGGCGAAATAGGTCGGCTCGAAATCGATGTCGACCGTGCGCATGCCGCGCGGGTTGACGACGCCGGCATAGGCGTCGTTGGGGTTGTAGAGGCTGCCGGTCGAGAGCGGCCGGAACAGCCCCGCGGCGGCGCCGAAGTTGAGGTTGATCACCTCGGTCGAGGTGAAGATCGTGTTCAGCAGCGAGTTGCCGTTGGTGGTCTCGTTGGCCAGGCGGTCGGGCAGACAGCCGAGCACGCCGGTCGGATCGCGGTGGCAGAGCTGCTTCTGGATGCGCGAGCGGTCGTCCTTCTCGTGGAAATAATAGCCGATCAGGTCGAGCCGGGTGTTGGGATCCGGCTCCCACGAGATGGTGCCACGCACCGACCACAGATCGCGCCCGTCGATGTCGTTGCCGGTGTGGAGGTTCTTCGTATAGCCGTCGCGGTTGAGCCACATGCCGGCGACGCGCACGCCCAGCGTGCTCGCCAGCGGCACGTTCAGCATCGCCTTGGCCTGCTTGGAATCGTAGTTGCCGTATTCGAACTCGCCCGCGGCATGGATGCCGGAGAGGTCGGGCTTGGCAGTGATGAAGTTGACCACGCCCGAGGTCGCGTTGCGGCCGAACAACGTGCCTTGCGGTCCGCGCAGCACCTCGACGCGCTCGAGGTCGTAAAACTCGCTCTCGAACAGGCGGCTGCCGAGCAGGGGCATGTCGTTGACGTGGATCGCGGTCGCGCTGTCGCAGGTGACGCCCACGCACAGATCGCCGATGCCGCGGATGGTGAAGCTCGAGCTGGTGAAGTTGGTCTTGGTATAGGTGATGTTGGGCAGCGTCTGCTGCAGCGCGGTCGGGTTGACGATCTGCTGCTGCTGAAGGTTCTCGGCGGTGAAGGCCGACACCGCGATCGGCACGTCCTGGAGCCGTTCGGACTGGCGCTGCGCAGTGATGACGATGTCGGCGACGCCGCCCTGATCTTCGTCCGCCGTCTGCGTCGCCGCGGCTGGCGGCGCTTGCGTTGCGGCGGTATCCTGGGCGAAAGCGGGCGTGGCGGCGACCAAAGTCAACGCCGAAGCCGCAAGCAGCTCGAACTTCTTCATGGACATCCCCTCTCTTGTCCGCCGCCGGTCTTCGAGCCGGTCTAACGGGGTTGGAAAACCATACCGGAGATACTAACGCCCACGATTCTGAAGCGTCAATTGCATTTAACTCAGCTTTTCCGCGGTTTTTCCGGGCTGTGGCCAAGGTGAAACAGTTTCAATACAAGACCGATATTTGGAAAATCGCGACTGCCGTAACGGAAATCCGGCGGAAGCGACGCAGGAGACGAGAACGGACATGCATGGCGACGAACCCGACGACGGCGATCTGGTCGCTTCCGCCCCCAAGATTCCGGTGCCCGACGAGGTCGCGGAGGCGGTGCGGACGCTGATCCGCTGGGCCGGCGACGATCCGAATCGCGAAGGGCTGCTCGACACGCCGAAGCGCGTCGCGCGCGCGTGGAAGGAATATTGCCAGGGCTATGGCGAACACCCCTCGGAGCATCTGAGCCGCGTGTTCGAGGAAGTGGGCGGCTATGACGAGATCGTGCTGCTCAAGGACATTCCGTTCCAGTCGCATTGCGAGCATCACATGGCGCCGATCATCGGCCGGGCGCACATCGCCTATCTGCCGCAGGACCATGTCGTCGGCATCTCGAAGCTCGCGCGCGTGCTGCACGGCTTCGCGCGGCGGCTGCAGGTGCAGGAGCGGCTGACCGCCGAGGTCGCCGACTGCATCTGGGACAATCTCAAGCCGCGCGGCGTCGCGGTGGTGATCGAGGCGAGCCACGCCTGCATGACCGCGCGCGGCGTGCGCACGCCGGGCGTGGCGATGGTCACCAGCCGGATGATGGGCGTGTTCCGCGAGGACGATCGCAGCCGCAAGGAAGTGCTGGCGCTGATGGGGGTCAGGGACTGATGAACGGGACGGGACCGGCCGCCATGTGACAGCCGGTCCCGAACCTCTCCTCGCGTGGATCAGCGATAATAGCCGTAGCCGTTCCACCCGCCTCGGTCGTAATCGCGATAGTGGCGATGATGGCGCCGTTCCCGTGCCCAGCGGCGGCGCTGCTCCCAGCGATAGCGGTCCCACCGGCTCCACCGGTCGCGGCGATCCCAGCGATCGTGATGGCGATAGTCGCGGCGGCCGTCATAGCGGGGGCCGTCATAATAGCCGCGGCCGTAATATCCGCGGCCATGGTCATAATATTGCGCCGACGCGACACCGGGCACCGCGATCGCGGCGGCGGCGGTGAGGCCGAGCAACAAGGTCTTCAGGGTCATGTCCGATCTCCTGCGGGTCTTCGCATCATCGGCGAATAGTGCAGGCCGGCTGAGGCGGCGCTGAACCCGATCGGCAGCCGAGGTTCAGGATCGGTGAGCACGGGATGTAGAACACCCGCGCCCGGAGCAGTTGGCGGAGAACTGACCCATCCGTCACTCCGGATTGGCCCGGTGCGTCGTCACCGCTCCTTCGTAGTCGGCGATGATGCCTGGGCCGTTGACCCCCGTCCGATCGGCGGTCGAGGGCGGGTAGTTGTCGCGCAGCGACCGCGTCATCGCCTGGTCGATCGCCTCGCCGATGTCGGTGAGCTGTCCCATCGCGTCGCTGACGTCCTGTTCGGCGCCGGCTTCGGCGCTGCTGCCGAGATGATCCCAGAAGGCATCGACGAGCTGACCGCCGAACGCTTCGCCGAGCGGACCGGTCTTGCCGAGCACCTGATCGGTGAGGAGATCGGTGATGGTGCGGATCGATTCGATCTGCTGGTCGGCGCTATCACGGGTGCTCTTGACGTAGGACGCCGCGGCGCCCTGCATCGAGCCGAGCAGCGTGCCGAACTGCATCGCCGCCTCGGTGCGCTGCGCCTCGTTGGGAGCGCCCGCGCCGGGGCGCGCGCCGACGATGTTGCCGAGCTGCGCCATCTCGTCGCCGATCGCCTGCTGGGTGGCGGCCTTGCCGTCGAACTCGCTGTTGAGCATCACGTTGCGCATGAAGCGCTCGGTGAGCGAATGGTAGGGCGTCGGCGGCTTGGCGTCACCGCCGCGGTCGTTCCAGCTTCCCGCGTAGGTGGTCTCCTGGTTCAGCCGGCTGAGGTTGCGGTCGAAGTAGGCGCCGAGGTCGTTGAGCCCCGCGGAGCGGTCGAGCACGTTCGATTCGCCACTGAGATCGACCATGGCGCTGAAGACCTTGTCGAACTTGGCTTGCGCGTAGAGGTTGTTGGTGCCGGCGAGCGCGGAGGCGACCGCGTCGAAGCCGCCGCGGCCCGACGGCGGGTTGCCGTAGGCGTTCATCGGCAGCCGATCCATCAGCTGGATCAACTCGCCGGGATTGGGCTGGTCGGCGATATGGGCGATGATGCCGTTGGCCGCGGCCGAATAGCCGTGCTTTGCCGCCATGCCGGCGATATCGGCGGCGGCGGTCAGCGCCTGGACGCCGCGCATCCCGTTCTGGGTGTTGATGTCATAGCCGTTGCGCCCGGCATCGGTGCGCAAGTCGTAGGCGACCTGCTGCAGCACTGCACCGTCGGTGGCAGTGCTGAGCAGCTGGCGCACCCCGTCCGACGCTGGATTGCGTGACGGATCGACCAGCGAATGGATCTGATCGGCGTCGAGCCGGCCCGAATCGATGTTGCGGCCCATCGCCGCGGTCACCTGCTCGCGCAGCTCGGGCGTGGCGGGATCGGTATAGGCGACGCCGATCTGCTCGAGCGCAGTCACCAGCTCGCCGCGTGCGCGATCGTCGAGCCCGCCCGCCTGGGTGCGGAAGCCGGAGTCGGAGCCACTCGCGAGATCGACCACGCGGGCGATATATTCGTCCTTCTGTGCCTGACTGAGATCGGGATCAGCCATGGTCTGCTGGATCACATAGGCCGGGTCGCCGTGATATTCCTGGGCAAAGCGTGCGGTCTGCTGGACTGCCTGCTCGACCTTCGGGTCACGGGCGCCGTTCTGGCTCGGCGCCAGCTGTTGCGCCTGCGTCGCGGAAACCGCACCCGAACCGCCTGCTGCATCCAACATCCGAACTTCTCCTGCGCGAAATGGTGCTTGGCGCAGGAGTCTTTCAGCAACGGCCGGAACCGTCACTAAACGATTCGATTAGATGCAGGCTCAGCCAGCCGCGTTCGCCGCCCCGATCGCCGCCCGGACCGAAGCCGTCGCCACGTCGCTGTCGATGCCGACGCCCCACACGGTTCGGCCGTCGGGCGTGCGACATTCGAGATAGGTCGCCGCCTGCACGTCCGTCCCATGGCCGATGGCGTGCTCGTTATAGTCGACCACCTCCAGCGCCTGGCCGGTCGCTTCCGCCAGCGCGGCGACCACGCCCGAGATCAGGCCGTTGCCGCGGCCGGAGATCGAGCGCTCGGCGCCGTCGACCCGTACCCGGCCTACGAAAAGCCGGTCGCCGGGCTGGCCGCTCTCCTCATAGTCGGTGAGGGCGATGCGATCGTCTGCGCCCGGCAGGTAGGTCGCCTCGAACAGCCGCCAGATGTCGGCGGCATCGAGCTCGCGGCTGGTCTGGTCGGCGAAGGCCTGGACGTGGCGGCTGAAATCGGCCTGCAGCCGCTTGGGGAGCTTCAGCCCCTTGTCCTGCTCCAGCACCCAGGCGACGCCGCCCTTGCCCGACTGCGAGTTGACGCGGATCACCGCCTCGTAGTCGCGCCCCAAGTCCTTGGGATCGATCGGCAGATAGGGCACGTCCCAGAGATCGTCGTTGCGCGCTTCCTGCGCCGCGAAGCCCTTCTTGATCGCGTCCTGGTGCGATCCCGAGAAGGCGGTGAAGACCAGGTCGCCCGCATAGGGATGGCGCGAGTGGACGGGGATGTTGTTGCAATATTCGACCGTCTTGATGACCTCGTCGATGTCCGAGAAGTCCAGGCCCGGGTCGATCCCCTGGGTATACATGTTGAGCGCGACCGTCACCAGGTCGACGTTGCCGGTGCGCTCGCCGTTGCCGAACAGGCAGCCTTCGACGCGGTCGGCGCCGGCCATCAGCCCCAGTTCGGTCGCGGCGACGCCAGTGCCGCGGTCGTTGTGGGTGTGGAGGCTGATCACCACGCTGTCGCGGTCGCGGATGTTGCGGCCGAACCATTCGACCTGGTCGGCATAGACGTTGGGCGTCGCGCATTCGACCGTCGCCGGCAGGTTGAGGATCAGCGGCTTCTCCGGCGTCGGACGCAGCACGTCCATCACCGCCTCGCACACCTCCAGGCTGAAATCGAGCTCGGCGGTGGAGAAGGTCTCGGGGCTGTATTCGAAGCGCCAGTCGGTGCCGGGATAGGCCGCGGCCTGGTCACGCAGCACCTTCACACCGTCGACCGCGATCTGCTTGATCTCCTCACGGCTCATGCCGAACACGATGCGGCGCCATGACGGCGAGATGGCGTTGTAGAGGTGGACGATCGCGGTCCGCGCGCCCTCCAGGCTCCTGAAGCTGGTCTCGATGAGGTCGCGGCGCGACTGCGTCAGGACCTGGACCGTCACGTCCTCGGGGATGCGGTCCGAACGGACCAGGCTCGAGATGAAGTCGAACTCGGTCGCGCCGGCGGCGGGGAAGCCGACCTCGATCTCCTTGAGGCCGACCTTGACCAAGAGGTCGAAGAAGCGGGTCTTCTTCTCCGCATCCATCGGGTCGATCAGCGCCTGGTTGCCGTCGCGCATGTCGGTGGAGAGCCAGCGCGGCGGCTTGGCGATGACCGCCGACGGCCAGCGCCGGTCGGGCAGGTCGATGGTGGGGAAGGGGCGGTACTTGGTCTCGGGATTGCGCAGCATGGGTCGTCTCGCGGGCTTCGCGGTTGGCGGTCGGGTCGGTTGTGGCCCTTAGGCGGGTCGCGGCGCCCGCGGGCGCACGGCGAGGGTCGCGCCTAAGGGCGCGTAAGTCGAAGAAGCAGCGAGAGGCGAAGCGCCTGCGTCATGCGCCTTGCGTTAGCCACAGCAGAGGGGTGCTGTCCAGCGTCTATCGCGCGAAGAGCCTGTCAAGCGGTCCGTACGGCAGGAACCACAGCACCGCGACCAGCGCGGCGGCGGCGACGCCGAACCAGGGCGAGACGAAGGTGAGCAGGGCGCCGGCAATATAGATCAGCGTCGCCACGATCGCCTTGCGGATGGTCTGGCGATGATAGGTTTCTGCGGCCTCGCCCTGCCGGCCGGTGACGCGGATCACCCGCTGGAGGAAGGTGTAGGCGATCGCTGGGAACAGCATCGTCGCCAGATAAACCCAGGTCGCCTCGCGGCTGAAATGATGCTCGCCGAGATAGCTGGTCGAGAACGGCACCAGGCTGAGCGTGAACAGCAGCAGCATGTTCCACCAGATCAGCCCGTTGGTGACCCGCGTCGCATGGCCGAACAGGCGATGGTGGTTGACCCAGTAGATCGCGACATAGGCGTAGCTCAGCACATAGGCGAGGAACACCGGCCACAGCGTCCACAGCCGGTCCATCCCCTCGGCGACCGGCGGGTGGAGCTCGAGCACCATGATCGTGACGATGATCGCGACCACGCCGTCGGAAAAGGCCTCGACCCGGCCGACGCCGGGGCGGCCTTCCTCACCTTCCTCCGCCATGCCGTCTTACTTCGCGAAGGCGGCAGCGATGTCGAGCTTGACCTCGTCGGAGACGAGCGGGATGCCCATCGTCACGCCGAAATCGCTGCGCTTGATCGTGCCGGTGGCGGTGAAGCCGACGTTCTCCTTACCGCCCATCTGCTCCGGCATCTTGCCTGCGCCGTAGAATTCTGCGGCGAGCGTCACCGGCTTGGTGACGCCGTTGAGCGTGAGGTTGCCGGCGATCGTCGCCGACTGGCCGGCGACCGTCACGCTGGTGGAGACGAAGCGCGCATCGGCGGGCGAGGGGCCGAAGAAATCGGGCTTGCCGCCGTCCTTGCCGGCGCGCAGCAGGTGGGCGGTCAGCGCTTCGTTCGCGGTGGTCACCTTGGCGACCGGGATGGTCACGTCGACCTTGGCCGCGCCGGGGTTCTTGGGATCGAGCGTCAGCGTGCCGGTGACGCTGCCGAAGATGCCGAAATAGGGCGTGAAGCCGAGGTGATCGACCTGCCAGCGCACCAGCGTATGGCCGGGATCGACCTGATAGGTGCCGCCGGTGATCGCGGCGGGGTTCTTCGATCCCGGCGCCTGCATCCCCTGCTGGGCGACGATCGGCGCGGCGACTGCAACGGTGGCGATGACGGAAGCGAGCACGATACGGCGCATGAGCGACTCCCCTGAAAGTCGATGCGCCATCCTCGCGTCGAAACGAGGCGTCGTCAAACGCCTCGTGCCCGGGGAATGAAATCTGCGTCTCTTTTCATCGTCATCCCGGCGAAAGCCGGGATCTCATGCCACAAACACTGGGCTCGTGGCTCGAGATCCCGGCCTGCGCCGGGATGACGACCGGCGTCCTGACGACGCCGATCGTCAGTTCTTGTCCTTGTCGACCAGCTTGTTGGCGCCGATCCACGGCATCATCGCGCGCAGCTCCGCGCCGACCTTCTCGATCGGATGCGCCGCGGCCAGCTTGCGCGCGGCCTTGAGCTCGGGCTGGCCCGCGCGGTTGTCGAGCACGAAGTCCTTCACGAACCGCCCGCCCTGGATGTCGGCGAGCACGCGCTTCATCTCCTTCTTGGTCTCCTCGGTGATGATGCGCGGACCGGTGGTGATGTCGCCGTACTCGGCGGTGTTCGAGATCGAGTAGCGCATGTTGGCGATGCCGCCCTCGTACATCAGGTCGACGATCAGCTTCACCTCGTGGAGGCACTCGAAATAGGCCATCTCGGGCGCGTAGCCCGCCTCGACCAGCGTCTCGAACCCGGCCTGGATCAGGTGGGTGAGGCCGCCGCACAGCACCACCTGCTCACCGAACAGGTCGGTCTCGCATTCCTCGCGGAAATTGGTCTCGATGATGCCCGACCGGCCGCCGCCGACGCCCGAGGCATAGGCGAGCGCAAGGTCATGGGCGTTGCCCGACGCGTCCTGGTGCACGGCCATCAGGCAGGGCACGCCGCCGCCGCGGACATATTCGCTGCGGACGGTGTGGCCGGGGCCCTTGGGCGCGATCATGATCACGTCGATGTCGGCGCGCGGCTCGATCAGGCTGAAATGGACGTTGAGGCCGTGCGCGAAGGCGATCGCCGCGCCGGGACGGAGATTGGCGTGGAGATCGTCGGCATAGATTGCCGCCTGATGCTCGTCGGGCGCGAGCACCATCAGGATGTCGGCCCACTTCGCGGCGTCGGCGTTCGCCATCACCTTGAAGCTGGCATCCTCCGCCTTCTTCGCGCTCGCCGAGCCGGGACGAAGCGCGATCGCGACCTCCTTCACCCCCGAATCGCGCAGGTTCTGCGCATGGGCATGGCCCTGGCTGCCGTAGCCGAGGATGGCGATCTTCTTGGCCGTGATCAGGTTCAGATCGGCGTCGCGATCGTAATAGACACGCATTTCCCGGTATTTCCCTTTCTATTCGCCATCCCGGCGAAAGCCGGGATCCAGAGCCAGGCAGGTTCCCGCCTGTGACCCTGGACCCCGGCTTTCGCCGGGGTGACGGGTTGGTTTCATTTCCTTCGAACTCAGGCCGCCTCCGCCCCCCGCGCGATGGCGACGATGCCGGTGCGAGCGACCTCGACCAGGCCGAGCTCGTCCATCAGCTCGACGAACTTGTCGATCTTCTCGGTCGCGCCGGTCACCTCGAACACGAAGCTGGCGGTGGTCGCGTCGACCACGCGGGCGCGATAGACCTCGGCGAGGCGCAGCGCCTCGATGCGATGGTCGCCCGTGCCCTTCACTTTGACCAGCGCCAGCTCGCGCTCGACGTGGGGACCGAGGGCGGTCAGGTCCGTCACTTTGTGCACCGGCACCAGCCGCTCGAGCTGGGCGATGATCTGCTCCATCACCGGCGCCGAGGCGGAGGTGACGATGGTGATGCGGCTGATGAGATCGTCCTCGCTGATCTCCGACACCGTCAGGCTCTCGATATTGTAGCCGCGGGCGGTGAACAGGCCGGCGATCCGGGCGAGGATGCCCGGCTCGTTGTCGACGATCACGGCGAGCGTATGCCGCTCGCGCTGCTCTTCCTTGATGTGCATGGCTCTTCTCAGATCCTCCCCGGGACGGGGAGGGGGACCAAGGCGCGTAGCGGCTTGGTGGAGGGGGTGGGCGGCAGGCGGTGCAGCAGGTGGAGGGCCCCCTCCACCATCGCTCCGCGATGGTCCCCCTCCCCGTGCCGGGGAGGATTTATATGTGCCATCACACCAGCGCCTTGGCTTCGTCGTCCATTTCGCCGGAAACCTCGGCGGCCTGGAGGAGCATCTCGGTATGGGCGGCGCCCGACGGGATCATCGGGAAGCAGTTGGCGAGCTTGGCCACGCGGCAGTCGACGATCACCGGCCCGTCGTGCGCCAGCATCGCGGCGATGCCGTCGTCCAGCTCTGCGCGCGTGTCGATGCGGATGCCCTTCCAGCCATAGGCCTCGGCCAGCTTCACGAAGTCGGGCAGCGCGTCGGAATAGCTTTCCGAGTAGCGCGACTGGTAGGTCAGCTCCTGCCACTGGCGGACCATGCCCATATATTCGTTGTTGAGGATGAAGATCTTGACCGGCAGGCGATACTGGGTCGCAGTCGCCAGTTCCTGGATGTTCATCTGGATGGACGCCTCGCCGGCGATGTCGATCACCAGCGCGCCCGGGTTGCCGAGCTGCGCGCCGATCGCGGCGGGCAGGCCATAGCCCATCGTGCCGAGCCCGCCCGAGGTCAGCCACTTGTTCGGCGCCTCGAATCCGAAATGCTGCGCGGCCCACATCTGGTGCTGGCCGACCTCGGTCGAGATGATCGGCGCGCGATCCTTGGTCGCCTCGTAGAGCGCGCGGATCGCGCGCTGCGGCATGATCGTCTCGCCGCTCTCGGCGAAGTCGAGGCATCTGGCCGCGCGCCAGCCGTCGATCCGCGCCCACCATTCGGACAGGTCGGGCTTGGGATGCTGACGCGCCTTCCACAGCTTGACCATCGCTTCCAGCGCATGGCCGGCGTCGGCGATGATGGGGAGGTCGATCCGCACCGTCTTGTTCACCGAGGAACGGTCGATGTCGATATGGACCTTGCGGCTGTTCGGGCTGAATGCGTCGAGCCGGCCCGTCACGCGGTCGTCGAAGCGCGCGCCGATCGCGATGACGAGGTCGGCCTGGTTCATCGCCCAGTTCGCCTCGTAGGTGCCGTGCATGCCGAGCATGCCCAGCCATTGCGGCGACGAGGCGGGCAGGGCGCCGAGCCCCATCAGCGTCGAGGTGACCGGCGCGCCGGTGATCTTCGCCAGCTCGCGCAGCATCTGCGACGCTGCCGGCCCCGCGTTGATCACCCCGCCGCCGGTGTAGAGCACCGGGCGCTCGGCGGCGGCGAGCATGTCGACCGCGGTCTCGATCGCGGGAAGGTCGGGCTTCACCTGCGGGCGATAGGTCTTGTGCTGGATCGGGCCCGGCCTCTCGTAGCGCGCGGTGGCGACCTGGACGTCCTTGGGAATGTCGACCACCACCGGGCCCGGACGGCCGGAGGTGGCGATGTGGAACGCCTCATGGATCGTCGCGCCGAGCGTCGACGGGTCCTTCACTAGATAATTGTGCTTGGTGCAGTGCCGCGTGATGCCGACGGTGTCGGCCTCCTGGAAGGCATCGGTGCCGATCAGCGCCGTCGGCACCTGGCCGGTGATCACCACCATCGGGATCGAATCCATCAACGCGTCGGTGATGCCGGTGACCGCGTTGGTCGCGCCCGGTCCAGAGGTGACCAGCACCACGCCCGGCTTGCCCGTCGAGCGCGCATAGCCCTCGGCGGCATGCGTCGCCGCCTGCTCGTGACGGACGAGGATGTGGCGGATCTTCTTCTGCTTGAACAGCGCGTCGTAGATCGGAAGGACCGCCCCGCCCGGATAGCCGAACACGACCTCCACGCCGAGATCGCCGAGCGCCTCGACCAGGATATCGGCTCCGCTTTTCTCGGCCACGGTTCGGTCCTTTCTTCGCAGGTGCAATAGCACCGGGTGGAGGCGGCCTGCTAGTCGCAGGAAAACTACGTGTCAACGCTTATCGTGGTAATCTTATTTCAAATTCACTCATAAGAATGGATGTTTCTGTCTTATCCGTGCGACGCCAATCGGCCGGCGGCTGATGGCGGAACCAGGTGTATTGCCGTTTGGCATATTGCCGCGTCGCCGCCTGGGCGCGAGCAATCGCTTCTTCGCGCATCGAAAGTCCGGCCAGCCAGTCACCGATTTCCCGTACCCCGATGGCCCGGCGAACCGGCGCGGTTTCGGGAAGGTCGCGGGCGAGCAGCGCCTCCACCTCCTCGACGGCGCCTTGCTCCATCATCGCCTCGAACCGCGCATCGCAGCGCGCCACCAGCCAGGCGCGATCGGGGAGCAGGACGAGCGGGACGAGGCGATGATCGCCGGCGATCCCGCCGACACGCTCCGCCTGCCATGCCGCGAGCGGGCGGCCGGTCGAGCGGATCACCTCCAGTGCGCGGGCGATGCGGGTGGTGTCGGTGGGGCGGAGACGCGCTTCGGCAACGGGATCGGCATCGGCGAGTGCGGCACGAGCCCCGGCGACCGGCAGCGCGCGAACCTCGGCGCGGATGTCCGGATCGATCTCCGGCACCGGCGCGATGCCGTCGAGCAGGGTGCGCAGATAAAGGCCGGTGCCGCCGACGAGGATCGGCAGCCGCCCCTCCGCGACCGTCTCGCCGATCGCCGCCTTCGCCTCCTCCGCCCAGCGCGCGGCGGAATAGCCGAGGTCGGCTCCGTCGACATGCCCGAACAGCCGATGCGGCGCACGCGCCTCCTCCTCCGCGCTCGGGCGGGCGGAAAGGAGGCGCAGGTCGGCATAGACCTGGCTCGCGTCGGCGTTGATCAGCGTACCGCGATGCCGCTCGGCCAGCGCCAGCGCGAGCGCCGACTTGCCGCTCGCGGTCGGTCCTGCGATGAGCGCCAGCAGCGGGAGGTCGGACGTGTTCATTGCGACATTGATAGCAGCCGGAAAGCTTTCGGCGGGAGATTTGTCGGAAGCCGCCGATCGGCTCGCCGCGGCCGGTTGCGTGCCCGGAGCATGGCGATGGCTCGACGAGGGCGCCGCCGCGGACCTTCCGTTCGCGCACAATCCGGAAATCGCCCGCGGTGTGCTGGAGGGCGCCTTCGCCGCGACCGACGTCGTCGTGCAGTCGGCGGAGGGCCGGGCCAAGGCGTTGCTGGTCGCCGACATGGATTCGACGATGATCACCGTCGAGTGCATCGACGAGCTCGCCGACTATGCCGGCATCAAGCCGCGGATCGCCGAGGTGACCGAGCGGGCGATGAGGGGCGAGTTGGATTTCGCCCAGGCGCTCGACGCGCGGGTGGCGCTGCTCGAGGGGCTGGACGAGAGCGCCATCGACCGCTGCCTCGCCGAGCGGGTGCGGATCATGCCGGGCGCCAAGGCGCTGGTCCGCACGATGCGCGCGCGGGGGGCGCATACGGTGCTGGTGTCGGGCGGCTTCACCCGCTTCGCCGAGCCGGTGGCGGCGGAGATCGGCTTCGACCGCGCCATCGCCAACCGACTCGTCATCGCCGAGGGCAGGCTGAACGGCAAGGTGGAGAAGCCGATCGTCGATTCCTCGACCAAAGAGACGACGCTGCTCGGCGCCATCGCCGAGCACGGCCTGGCGCCCGAGGCGACGCTGGCGGTCGGCGATGGCGCCAACGATCTCGCGATGATCCGCAGGGCCGGCCTCGGCGTCGCCTATCATGCCAAGCCGATCGTCGCCGCCGCTGCCGGGGCGCGGATCGACCATGGCGACCTGACGGCGCTGCTGTGGGCGCAGGGGATCGGCCGGCAGGATTGGGTAGAAGGTTAGGACTGATCGACATTCAGCGTCGAGGCGCTTCTCATACTCGTCATGCCGGACTTGATCCGGCATCCAGGGCCACGAGCGGCGTCGCCTGTAACTCTGGATCCCGGGTCAAGCCCGGGATTGCGCTGAAAATGGGGTTGCGGCGTCCTGGCAACTCAAATGTCGATCCGCCCTAGGATTGTCGCCGGCGGTGCTGCACCCTAACCTTAGAAGGCAAGCGGGAAGAGGGCGCGTAATGGAAACCGATCGCAGGAGCGTTATGACGATGATCGCAGCTGGCGGCGCGGCCGCCGCGGCGGGCCCCGGCGCGGCCGCCGCAACGCCTATCTCCGCGAAGCTGGTCCATCATGTCCTGTTCTGGCTGAAGAATCCCGGTTCCGCCGAGGATCGCGAGCAGCTGATCGCGGGTCTGCGGACGCTCGGGGGTATCGAGGCCATCCGCGGCCTCCATATCGGCGTACCCGCGCCGACCGAGGCGCGCGACGTGGTCGATGCCAGCTATGACGTGTCGGAGCTGATGTTCTTCGACAGCGTCGCCGATCAGAAGATCTATCAGGATCATCCCATCCATCAGCAATTCGTCGCCAAGTGCAGCCACCTGTGGCGCAAGGTGGTCGTCTACGACACGCTGAAGGCCTGAGCGGCGCGACCAGCCGCTATCTCCGCACCGGCACGCACTCGCTGCCGGCGCGCTTGATGGTGCTGCAGGCCTGGGTTGCGGCGGCGCTGCTGGGGAAGGGGCCGACCTGGAGCTTGGTCAGCTCGCCTGCCTTGACGAAATAGGGCGTGAGCCCGCCGACCGCGCCCTTGCGCTGGAGCGTGGCGAACAGGCCGTGCGCATTGCCGGTCTCGCGGAAGCTGCCGAGCTGTACCCGCCAGCCGCCGTCGACGCGCGGGGCAGGGGAGGGACGCGACGCATCCCGCCTGACCGGCGGCGCGGGGGGCGGACTCGGCCGCCGAGTGTCGTTCGCCGCGACGCGCTCCGGAGCCCGCGTCGCCGGCACCGGCGCGGCCTCGATCGGACGGACGGGCCGGTCCTCGCTCGCGGCAAGTGCGCTGGTCGTCTGCGCGCGCTGGGCCTGCGCTTCATATTGCCGCGCCAGCTCGGTGCCGCGCTGGCGGTCGGCGAGGCTGATGGCACTGTCCATCTGCGCCAGCGCGCTCGACGCCTGCGGCAGCCCGGCGGCGGAGGCGCGTGTCACCAGCGCATAGGCCTTCACCCAGTCGCGCCTCACCGTGTCGCCGTTGAAATACATAGTGCCGAGCACATACTGCGCCCGCGGCTCGCCGCGGCCGGCGGATTTCTCCAGCCACGGCAGCGCCTGGTCGCGCTTGTTGTTCTGGAACAGCGCGAGCCCGTAATTGTCCTCAGCCTGCGGATGGCCCTGCTGCGCGGCCTTGCGGTACCATTCCTCGGCCATCGCCAGATCGACCGGCACGCCGCGCCCGAGCTTGTAGGCCTGGCCAAGATTGAACTGCGCATCGGGATCGCCGGCCAGCGCCGGGCCGCGCCATTCCTCGACCGCCTTCTTGTATTCGCCGCGCCCCCAGGCATCGACGCCCGCCTTCACGTCGGCGGCGGCCGGCACTGCCAGACCGGCGGCCAGCACCGCCGCACCCAACCATGCATGTCTCATCGCCTGCGTCTCCTGGCTCAAGGGATATGCCCTTTGGCCGGCAATTGGCAAAGCTTCCGTTAACCACGGGCCCGGCCGCCGGAAATCGCCTCCCGGCCCATTAACCAGTTCTTATTGGAAGGCATGGCACTGCCCGCATCCAGGAACAGATGGGCTCAGGGGTGGCAATGCGCGTACTCGCGATGGCATCGCAGAAGGGCGGGTCCGGAAAGACGACGCTTTCCGGGCATCTCGCCGTGCAGGCGCAGATGGCGGGCGCAGGCCCGGTCGTGCTGATCGACATCGACCCGCAGGGGTCGCTCTCCGACTGGTGGAACGAGCGGGACACGGATTTCCCGGCCTTCGCCCAGACCACGGTCGCACGGCTCGCCGCCGATCTCGAAGTGTTGCGCCAGCAGGGCTTCCGCCTTGCCGTCATCGATACGCCGCCGGCGATCACCATGGCGATCCAGAGCGTGATCGCGGTCGCCGAGCTGGTCGTGGTCCCGACCCGGCCGAGCCCGCACGACCTGCGCGCGGTCGGCGCCACCGTCGACCTGTGCGACCGCGCCGGCAAGCCGCTGATCTTCGTCGTCAACGGCGCCACGCCCAAGGCGCGCATCACCAGCGAAGCCGCGGTCGCGCTGTCGCAGCACGGCACCGTCGCGCCGGTGACGCTGCACCACCGCACCGATTTCGCCGCGTCGATGATCGACGGCCGCACGGTGATGGAGGTCGATCCCAACGGCCGCTCCGCCGCCGAGGTCGAGGCACTGTGGACCTATGTCTCCGACCGGCTCGAGAAGAATTTCCGCCGCACCGTGTTCGCCGCGCCGGCCCAGGGCGTCGGCTTCCCCGCGGCGCGGCCTCAGGGTGGCTTCGGCCGCCGGGTGGTGAGCTGACATGGCCGCGATCGGAAACAGCAAGCCGCTGGCCTCGCTCTCCTCGGGGCTGCTCGCACGCAAGGGACAGGCACGGCCGGCGATGCGGCCGCAGGGTTTCCACGGCACGGGCCTCAGCCTGGAGGATCTCGGCTGGAACGACATGGGCGACGCGCAGGAACTCCCCACGCCCGCGCCGGTGCAGCCGCTGCTCTCCTCGATCGAGCCGCCCGCCGAGGCGCCGGTGCCGCCGGTGCTGGTCGAGCGCCGGGCGCTCCGCCGGGAGTTCGACGAACCGGTCGCCGAACCGGCTCCCGCCCCGGCCGCCCATGTCGAGGAGGAGGTCCGCCCCGTCTCGATCGCGACCGCCGCGCGCATCCAGCGCGAGGTCCGCGCCGGCAAGCCCAGGGCGGCATTCACGCTGCGCCTCGACCCCGAGCGCCACCTGCGCCTCCGCCTCGCCTCGGCGTGCCGCAACCGCTCCGCGCAGGCGCTGGTCACCGAGGCGCTCGACGCCTTCATCGCTTCGCTTCCGGAGGTCGAGCCGCTGGTCGGCCAGCTCTCCCGCCCCGACAATGCCTGAGGGGATAACATGACGTTCCGCACCACCATCGCCGCTGCCGCGCTCGTCGGGGTGACGCTCGCCGGCAGCATCGCCGCCACCGCCGCGAGCGACACCGGCGCCCCGCGCCGCGCCGCCGAGCAGGCTGGCATTGCCGCCAAGGCGCTGGCCAGGCACAAGGCCGGGCAGGCGGTGACGGCGGCGGAGGCCGCGGTGGCTCTGCAGCCGCGCGAGGCGAGCTATCGCACGCTGCTGGGGCAGGCCTATCTGATGGCCGGCCGCTTCGTCTCGGCCGGCGAGGCGCTCAAGGATGCGCTGGCGCTCAATCCCGCCGACGGCGCCGCGGCGCTGCACCTCGCGCTCGCGCAGATCGGCACCGGCGACTGGGGCGGCGCGCGCGAGACGCTCGATGCGCACCGCGACAGCATTTCCGCGGCCGACCGCGGCCTTGCGATGGCGTTGGCCGGCGATCCGGTCGGCGCGGTCGAGCTCCTGATCCCGGCGGCACGCGCGCCCGAGGCGGATGCGAAGACCCGCCAGAACCTCGCGCTGAGCCTCGCGCTTGCCGGCCGCTGGAGCGATGCCAAGACCGTCGCCGCGCTCGACGTGTCGCCGGCAGAGGTCGACAAGCGCATCGTGCAATGGGCCGCCTTCGCGCGCCCGAGCTCCGCATCCGACCAGGTCGCCGCGCTGCTCGGCGTGACGCCGGTCGAGGACGCCGGCCAGCCGCAGCAGCTCGCCCTCAGCGTGACGACGCGCGCCGTGGCCGTCGTCGCGCAGGTGGTCGATCCGGTCGACGCCTTCATGCCCGGCACCGGCGAATCACCCAAGGCTGTTGCGGAAGCTCCGGCAGCCCCGTCGGCGAGCGAGGGGGCCATGCCCGCACCGGCACCGGCGCGGGTCGAAACGGTCGCCGAAGCCGCTCCCGCGGTCGGAGTCTCGTTCGCGCCGCGCCAGGAGATCGTCCAGCCGATCCCGGTCGCGCGGGTCGCCCAGGCGCGGCCCATCGCCACGCGGAAGCCGGCCGCCATCGTCAAGGCCCAGCCGCACAAGGCTTTCGCGCCCGCCACCGGCAGCTACTTCGTCCAGCTCGGCGCCTATGAGAATGCCGCTATTGCCCAGGAGAAGTGGGGAGGCCTGAGCCGCCGCGTCGCCGCGCTCTCGTCGCTGCAGCCGCAGGGGATGCAGGCGACGGTGAACGGCGCCAGCTTCTACCGCCTGTCGGTCGGCGGCTTCACGCGTGCGGACGCGGTGCGGCTCTGCGCCAACGTCAGGCGCGTCGGCGGCCGCTGCTTCGTACGCGGCGCGGTGGGCGAGACGATCGCGAGCTGGTCCAGGCCCCGCAATGGCGGCGGCGTCCAGCTGGCCGCGCGCTGACTTCAAATCCCTCCCTGGAGGGGAGGGGCTAAGGTACGCCTCTAGCGGCTGTCCTGTTCAGATTGAAGCAGCGTCGGTGCTCCTGCGAAGGCAGGAGCTCTGGCCGCAAGCGACATCCCGATGATCCAGGGCTCCTGCCTTCGCAGGAGCACGATTCCATTTCATCCGGACCGACTCCAGGCCAGGATCTCCTTCCCGCCCTTGAACATCCGGAGCACGCGGCCCTGCACCGGCAGGCCGTCGAACGGCGTGTTGCCGAGCGCCTCGGCATCGATCTGCCACGGCGTGTCCGGGTCGAACAGGATCAGGTCGGCGGGGCGGCCGGGCTCCAGCGTACCCGTCTCCAGCCCCAGCACCCTGGCCGGATTGGCGGCGAGCAGCGCGAACAGCCGGTCCGGCGGCATCTCCGCATCACGCGCGAGGCCGAGCGCCAGCGCGAGCAACGTGCGCGTGCCTGCCGCCCCCGGCGCCGAATCGGCGAAGGGCAGGCGCTTCTCCTCGGGCCCGCGCGGATCGTCGCCGGAGGCGAGCACGTCGATCGTGCCGTCCTTGAGCGCGGCCAGGCACGCCCGGCGATCCGCCTCGCTCCGCAGCGGCGGCGACAGGTGCGCATAGGTACGGAAATCGCTGACGGCGATGTCCGACAGCAGCAGGTGCGCCGGTGTGATCCCGCAGGTGACGGCGACGCCGCGCCGCTTGGCCGCGCGGACCAGGTCGAAGCCCGCTGCCGTGGTGACCTGCCGGAAATGGATTCGCGCGCCGGTCTCCTCCGCCAGCATCAGGTCGCGCGCGATCGCCAGCGCCTCGGCGATCGCGGGCGCGGAGGGGAGGCCGAGCAGGGTCGCGGTCAGCCCGTCGGTGGCGACCGCCTCGCCAGTGAGGCCGGTATCCTCGGCATGGCTCACCACCGCCAGGCCGCAGTCGCGGGCATAGGCGAGCACTTTGCGCATCAGCCCTGAATCGGCGATCCAGCGCCGTCCCGTCGCCACCGCGCGCGCGCCGGCCGAGGCGTTGATCGCCATCTCGGCAAGGTCGGTGCCGGCCAGCCCCCTGGTTGCGGCACCGAGCGGATGGACCCACAGCTCCGGCTTGCCCATCGTCGCGGCGCGGCGGACGATGCCGGGATCGTCGAGCACCGGCGACTGGTCGGGCATCAGCGCGACGCGGACCACGCCGCCGTCGCGGCACGCCGCCTTGTCGACCGCGAAGGCGCCGAGATCGACGATGCCGGGCGCGAGCGTCTTGCCCGCGCAGTCGATCACTGTGGCATCGGCGGGCACATCCTCGCCGGCGGCGATCGTCTCGCCCTCGATCAGCAGCGTGCCGTGGCGGATGCCGTTCGCCGGGCAGACGATGCGGGCGTTGGTGAAGGCGATCCGGCTCATGCCCAGCCCTCCACGCCGCGCTCGGCTCGCGTCAGCACGTCGAGGCAGGCCATGCGCACCGCCACCCCCATCTCGACCTGCTCGGTGATCGCCGAGCGGCTCGGGTGATCGGCCACGCTCGAAGTGATCTCGACCCCCCGGTTCATCGGCCCCGGATGCATCACGAGCGCGTCGTCCTTGGCCCGCGCCAGCCGCTCGGGCGTGAGGCCGTAGCGTGCATGGAACTCGCGGGTCGAGGGGATGAAGCCGCCCGACATCCGCTCGTTCTGGACGCGCAGCATCATCACCACGTCGGCCCCCTCCAGCGCGGCGTCGAAATCGGTGAAGGGCGTGACGCCGAATGCCTCGATCGCCGGCGGCATCAGCGTCGAGGGCGCGCACACCCGCACCTCCGCCGCCAGCGCGGTCAGCGCCAGGATGTTCGACCGCGCGACGCGGCTGTGGAGCAGGTCGCCGCAGATCACCACCCGCTGCCCCTCCACGCGCCCGCGCCGCCGCCGGATCGTCAGCGCGTCGAGCAGCGCCTGCGTGGGGTGCTCGTGCCGCCCGTCGCCCGCGTTGAGCACCGGACAATCGACCTTGTCCGCGATGAGCTGCACCGCGCCCGAGCTCATGTGGCGGATCACGATCACGTCGGCGCGCATCGCGTTGAGCGTCACCGCGGTGTCGATCAGCGTCTCGCCCTTCTTCACGCTGGACTGGGCGGCGTGCATGTTGACGACGTCGGCGCCCAGCCTTTTGCCCGCGATCTCGAACGACAGCAGCGTGCGCGTCGAGTTCTCGAAGAAGGCGTTGATCTGCGTCAGCCCCGCCAGCCGCCCGTCGCCCTTGGCGCGGGTGCGGTTGGCGTCGATCCACTGCTCGGCCTCGTCGAGCAGGAACATGATCTCGTGCGGCTGGAGGCCGGCGATGCCGACCAGATGCCTGTGCGGGAACGCCTCGCGTCCCCTGAGGAGCGCGGCGGGTCGGTGATCGGATGCTGGCATTAAAGCCGACCGCTAGCGCGTGGGCCGGCGCCGGGCAAGCCTGGCGACGGCTCCCTTGCCGGCTCGTTGTTGTGACGGTACGAATCGGCGCGGGCAGCGGATTTCGATTCGCGCCTCGCGGATTAACCAATCGTTTACCATCGGCGCGGCACAGTCCCGGCAGGGAGGGAGGCGGCATGGCTTCCAAAGCGGTGCATATGGCGGATGAGGCGGCGCCGGTCGAACGGCGCGCGGCGCGGCGCGTGCCGACGCCGATCTCCTGCGTCAGCATCCATCGCGTGATGGGCGAGCCGCGCGAGGCGATCCTGCGCGATCTCTCGATCTACGGCTGCCGCATCGAGGGCGACCGTCCGCGCAAGCCCGGCGCCTCGGTCCAGCTCAGCCTCGACGGCAGCGATCCCGTCGCCGCGCGCGTGGTGTGGCGCGACGGTGCGATGATGGGCTGCCGCTTCGATACCCCGATCGACCGTTCGCTGCTCCGCGCGATCGTCCTCAAGCTCGTCTAGGTATCTGACTCTGTTCCCCGGCGAAGGCCGGGGCCCAGTTGCAAGACAACTCGGGTGGCGGGATACCACCTCCCCTTCACCGATACTGGACCCCGGCCTTCGCCGGGGAACGGCTTGCTTCAATCCGGCAGGATCACCTTCTAGACGTTCACCAAAGCATCGATCGCCGCCTGCAGGATGTGCGCGGCGGCGAGGCTGTCGACACGCTCGGCCCGCTTGGCGCGGGAGAGATCCTGTTCGATCATCGTCCGCTCGACCGCCACGGTCGACCAGCGCTCGTCCCACAGCAGGATGGGCAGGCCCCAGTCCTCGACGTTCCGGGCAAAGGCGCGCGTCGACTGCGTGCGAGGGGAATCGCTGCCGTCGAGGTTGAGGGGAAGTCCGATCACGACCCCCTTCACCGCCTGCGGCCCCAGCATTGCCGCGAGCGCGGCCTTGTCCGCGGTGAACTTGGTGCGCCGGACCAACGGGGCAGGGGAGGCGAAGCTCCAGCCCGCATCGCACAGCGCCGTGCCGATCGTCTTCGTCCCGACGTCGAGCCCGAGCAGGCGACCGCCGTCGGGAAGCGTCGCATGGAACTGTGTTGGATCGGTGGTGATCATATCCCTACCCGTCATGCCGGACTTGTTCCGGCATCCACGGTGCCGCCAATCCTTCGGCTGCGGAACTTGCTGCACAGTGGATGCCGGAACAAGTCCGGCATGACGGGTAAGTTACTTCCGCGCCTGGAACGCCTTCAGCCGCCGCTCCGCGTCCGCGCGCACGTTCGCCCAGAACAAGCTGTAGTCGAACACATGATAGTTATTCCCCGGCAGCACATAGGGCCCGACCTCCGGCCCGCTTCCGATCAGCAGGAACCCGCGCCCGTCGCACCGCGCCGGCACCCGGCCCGGCTGCAGCGTCGCGCCGCTGAGATCGGCATTGGGGAACAGCGTACCGAGGTTGGCGCTCGCCGGCGCCGTCGCGCCGGGCGTGCCGGTCAGTGGGTTGGTGCAGATCATCGGCGTTCCCTTGCGCGGCGCGCCCGTGAACCCCTTGGTCCCGTCGAAGGTGTCGACGATCAGCGACGGGTCGGCGGGCTCGGCGAAGCTCTGCCACGACAGGATGCAGCCGGCCTGGTCGGCCGCGGCGCACTCCGGCAGCCCGAGCGCCGGCAGGTCCGCGGTGCGCGACACCGGCCAGCCGACGACATAGGCCGCGACGATCCGCTTCGCGAGCGGCGTTCCGGCAATGCGGTCGTGCAGCAGCCGCGTCAGGTGGAGCGCCCCCTGGCTGTGCCCGGCCAGGATGATCGGCCGGTCGCCCGCTTCCTCCAGGAACCGGTCGAACGCGAGCGTCACATCGCCATAGGCTAGGTCCAGCGCCTTTTCGGCATCCGCCTGATTGGTCAGGAACGCCCCGAACGTCGCCTGGCGATAGCGCGGCGCCCAGATGCCGCCGACGCCGTTGAATGCGCTCGCCTGCCCCCGCAGGAACAGTGCGGCGCGATCGTTCGCCTCCCTGTTGTCGAGCGGCGCGTTCCAGCGCGCCCGGTCGAGATACGAGGTCGGATGGATGAAGAACACCGCCGCCGCCGGAGTCTTGGCCGGCGCCATGCCGGCAGGCGTCCACAGCGCCGGATTGCCCGGCAGGTCGGGCTGCGCGATCCACATGTCGCGCCGGGCATAGATGCCCCGTGCCATCGCCGGCTGCGCCTGGAACGACGTGCCCGGCACCAGCGCCTGCCGGAGCAGTTGCACGCCGAACAGGCGGTAGGCGAAGGTGGCGGCGATGGCGAGCACGATCAGTCCTGCGATGACATAGAGGAATTTCCTGGCCACCCCGGCGACTCCATTGTGCAGTGCAGCATATTCGTAGCGGCTGCAATCGCAACCGCCGTGCCCCATGGTTGCTCATTGCGCAATCGCCCCATGCTTCTGTCAGTGCGCATCCGAGGTTGCGCTGCGGCGGGGGCGGGTGCTAGCCGCGCTCCCCATGTCCATCGACATTGCCACCGTGAAGAAGGTCGCGAGCTTGGCGCGCATCGCGATCACCGAGGAGGAGGCCGAGCGCCTCGCTCCCGAGCTTGCCAACATCCTCGGCTGGATCGAGCAACTGGGCGAGGTCGACACCTCGTCCGTGCAGCCGATGACCGCCGTCATCCCCAACCACCTGCGCCTGCGCGACGACGTCGTCACCGACGGCGGCGTGCGCGAACAGGTGCTGGCGAACGCGCCCCAGGCCGAGCACGGCTTCTTCACCGTGCCGAAGGTGATCGAATAATGGCCGAGCTCACCGATCTCGGCGTCGCCGCCATCCGCGACGGCGTCCGCGCTGGCGACTTTTCCGCGCGCGAGGTGGCGGACGCCTTCGTTGCCCGCGTCAGCGCGGCCAAGGCGCTCAACGCGTTCCTGGTCGAGACCCCCGATCACGCGCTCGCCGCCGCCAAGGCGGCCGACGACGCGCGCGCCGCGGGCGAGGAGCTCAAGCCCCTTGCCGGCGTGCCGATCGGCATGAAGGACCTGTTCTGCACCGCGGGCGTGCCGGCGACCGCGGCCAGCCACATCCTCGAAGGCTTCACGCCGACCTACGAATCGACCGTGTCGGGCAATCTCTGGCGCGCTGGCGCCGGGATGCTCGGCAAGCTCAACATGGACCAGTTCGCGATGGGCTCGTCCAACGAGACGAGCCATTTCGGCAACGTCATCTCGCCATGGCGCCGCAACGACGGCGGCAATGCCCCGCTCGCGCCGGGCGGCTCCTCGGGCGGAAGCTCGGCGGCGATCGCGGCGCGGTTGTGCCCGGGCGCTACCGGAACCGACACCGGCGGCTCGATCCGCCAGCCGGCGGCGTTCACCGGCATCTCGGGCATCAAGCCGACCTACGGCCGCTGCTCGCGCTGGGGCGTGATCGCCTTTGCCTCCTCGCTCGATCAGGCGGGGCCGATGGCGCGTGACGTGCGCGACTGCGCGATCCTGCTGGAGGCGATGGCGGGGTTCGATCCCAAGGATGCGACCTCGCTCGACCTGCCGGTGCCGCAGTGGGAATCGGGATTATCAAGCGATCTCAAGGGCAAGCGGATCGGTATTCCCAGGGAGTATCGGGTCGACGGCATGCCCGCCGAAATCGAGGCGCTGTGGCAGCAGGGCATCGACTGGCTGAAGGACGCCGGCGCCGAGGTGGTCGAGGTGTCGCTGCCCCACACCAGATACGCGCTGCCGGCCTATTACATCATCGCGCCGGCGGAGGCGTCGTCGAACCTCGCCCGCTACGACGGCGTGCGCTACGGCCGGCGCGAGCTGCCCGAGGGCGCAGGCCTGCAGGACATGTATGCGGCGACGCGCGCGGCCGGCTTCGGCGACGAGGTCAAGCGCCGCATCATGATCGGCACATATGTGCTCTCGGCCGGCTTCTACGATGCCTATTACACTCAGGCGCAGAAGGTCCGTGCACTGATCGCGCGCGACTTCGAGCAGGTGTGGGAAAGCTGCGACCTGCTGCTGACCCCAACCGCGCCTTCTGCCGCCTTCGCGCTCGGCGAGAAGAGCGCCGATCCGATCGCGATGTACCTGAACGACGTCTTCACCGTGCCGTCGAGCCTCGCGGGCCTGCCGGCGATGAGCGTGCCGGGCGGCCTCGACGCGGGCGGCTTGCCGCTCGGCCTCCAGATCATCGGCAAGCCGCTCGACGAGCAGGGCGTCCTCGACGCCGGCCTGGCGATCGAGCAGCGTGCGGGCTTCACGGCCCGGCCGGATGCCTGGTGGTAGGATGATCCGGCCGATGCGCTCGGCCGGATCGTCGGGAGCCGTTGGTCCGGCAGCGTGAGGGGAATCTGCGCTACTCTCCCTGCGTGGCGAGAAAATATAATTCCTTGGTACTACCTCTATTGGAGTAGGCAGGTAGTTATCGCTGCTTTTCCTGAAGCAATGGATGCAAACCGGGCATTTATAGACTATAATCGCCGTACAGCGTGCCCAGTTGACGCGGGAAACGGGGAGCCGATGGATCGAGCGACGTATTCGACTGCTCGACGGATGCTACACAAGATCGCGGGCAGGACGATCGAATTTGCCTTGGCGAAGAACAAGGCCGGCGTGATCCGGATGCGTTACCTTGCAAGACAGATCTACGATCTGATGCCCTTTCAACAAGTACCTCGTATCACGCACCAACCGACCCGCTCCGCCCAGTCGAAGACGGCGCCGCGCACCGGGAAATCGCGCAAAAGACGTTAGCTGTGCAAATCCGAGGCGTTCTGCAACGCGTGGCGTAGCAACATGCTCAGCTCGGCGACTGCGTCTTCATCATCATTCAATGACGAAATGCAGAGCTGTTCCAGGAGGGCCGCTACCGCGAACTCGGTCGCGTCATCAGCCTCGGCAGGCAATTCTTGGCGCCGCGCCTCGTTCCCGGTCATGCCTTCCGCCTCGTCAGGTCACTGGCCTGGATAGCCATAATATCAACGGTGCCGGTCTCGGCGCAAGCACAATAATGCAATATCATCACTTCGCTCTCATCTGAAATTCGCCGATCTTCGCCTCTCCGGATCTGAATGACATGATCTTCGCCATGTGAATATTCGTGGTGCGACGCCAAACGCTCCCTAAAACTGCTCCATCCGCCGGATCAGCGTCGTGATCGGCCAGCGATAGTGCATGTCGTGCGTGCGCGGCAGCGGATTGTCGCGGAACGGCAGTTCGATCACCATCCGCCTGATCCTGCGCGCCAGGTCGAAGGGGATGCGCGCGGTGATCTCATGCTCCGATCCCTCGATGTCGATCTTGAGCAGATCGATCTCGCCATGCCGCTCGACGATCTCGGCTAGGACGCGGTTCGAATCGACCGCCGGCACCGTCATCTGCCGTGCCGAGGCATAGCCGATTCCGCCATAGCGCCCGGTCGGCTCCCATCCGAACTGCGCGGTACCGTCATGCTCGGCCACCGCGGCCTCGGACAGGTGGTAGCGATCCTCGAACCCGCGCAGATTCTGCCGCAGCCGCGCGACGTTCTGCGGCAGCGGCTCGTGGCAATAGAGGGTGGAATAGGGATTGCGCGTCAGGAAATAGAGGCTCGATATCCCGACGTTCGACCCGAAATCGACGACGATCCGGTCGGTGCGCGATTGCCCATAATCCTTCCAGAAGAAAATCTCGTTGATCGTCAGAATATCCTCCGGCGAAAAGGCAGTCACGCCGACCGGTCCGATCGGTGTCCTGAGGTCGATGGTCACGGGGTAGGATCCCTGGCCGGTAACGTAGCGCTTAAGGAAATTGATCGGGCTATAGCAATGGAGTAATACTTTCAGGGTACCGGAGTAGCTTTGGTAACGCAGCGCCGCCTTCGCCGTCGAGGTGAAGGATCGTTTATGGTGGAAGCCATATTGCAGCCCCGCGGTCGACATCAATTCGACTCCGCTACTTTACTGCACAGTTGCACGGCCCTTCGGCCCTCGCAAGACCGCTGGACCGGGCTTTCCAACGATCCGTCGACGCCATATGGGGGCGGCATGTCTGCAGAATATCGCATCCAGGGCGCCACGGGTGAGTGGGAGGTCGTGATCGGCCTCGAGGTCCACGCCCAGGTCACCTCCAACGCCAAGCTGTTCTCGGGCGCCTCGACCGCTTTCGGCGCAGAGCCCAACACCCAGGTCAGCCTGGTCGACGCGGCGATGCCCGGCATGCTGCCGGTACCCAATAAGGAGTGCATCCGTCAGGCGGTGCGCACTGGCATGGCGATCGACGCGCAGATCAACAAATGGTCGCGGTTCGACCGCAAGAACTATTTCTACGCCGATCTGCCGCAGGGCTATCAGATCAGCCAGCTCTACCATCCGCTGGTCGGCGAGGGCGCGGTGGAGATCGAGGTCGACGACGCGACCAAGACGGTCGGTGTCGAGCGCATCCATGTCGAGCAGGACGCGGGCAAGCTGATGCACGACCAGCATCCGACCCGCAGCTACGTCGACCTCAACCGCTCGGGCGTAGCGCTGATGGAGATCGTCAGTCGCCCGGACATGCGTTCACCTGCTGAAGCGGGAGCTTATCTCCGCAAGCTCAGATCGATTCTGAGATATGTCGGCAGCTGCGACGGCAACATGGAGGAGGGCTCCATGCGCGCTGACGTCAACGTGTCGGTCCGCAAGCCGGGCGAGCCGTTCGGCATCCGCACCGAGACCAAGAACGTCAACTCGGTCCGCTTCGTCATGCAGGCGATCGAGCATGAGGCGATGCGCCAGGTCGACGTGCTGGAGGCGGGCGGCCGCGTGGTGCAGGAGACGCGACTGTTCAATCCGGACACCGGCACGACGCGGTCGATGCGCTCCAAGGAGGATGCGCACGACTATCGCTATTTCCCCGACCCGGACCTGCTCCCGCTCGAGCTCGACGACGCCTTCCTCGAGGAATGCCGCGCCAGCCTGCCCGAGCTGCCCGACGCCAAGCGCGCGCGCTACGAGGCGCTGGGGATCACCCCCTATAATGCCGGCGTGCTGACCGCCGAGGTCGAGACCGCGCGCTGGTTCGACGCGCTGCTCGAGGCCGGCGCCGCGCCCGTCCAGGCCTCCAACTGGGTCGCTTCCGAGCTGTTCGGGGCGCTGAACCGCCTCGGCAAGGACATCACCGAATCGCCGGTCTCGCCCAATCAGGCTGCCGAGCTGCTCGGCCTCGTCGCCGACGGCACGCTGTCGGGCAGCCTCGCCAAGCAGGTGTTCGAGGTGATGCTGGAGACCGGCGGCGACCCGGCGAAAATCGTCGAGGAGCGCGGCCTCAAGCAGACGTCCGACACCGGCGCGATCGAGAAGGTCATCGCCGATGTCCTCGCCGCCAATCCCGGCCAGCTCGAACAGTATCGCGCCGGCAAGCAGCAGCTGTTCGGCTTCTTCGTCGGCCAGACGATGAAGGCGATGGGCGGCAAGGCCAACCCAGGCGTCGTCAACGAGCTGCTCAGGAAGGCGCTGGGCGGTTAGAAGCCGCCTTCAGCTGCGCCGGATCGGAGACAATATCGTTGTCCGATCGCAACAAACTATCTTGCAACTAGCCGGACCGGAGTTACCCTCCGACCGCGCGCCGATGGGGGTTTGATTCGGCGCGCGAAGGGGGGACATAATGTTCAGGGGGATTGCGCTCGCCGTAGCGGCGGCGTTGTGCCTTGTCGTCGTTCCGGTGGCGGCACAGGAGAAGTCCGCTGTCCGACAGGACTTCGAGCTTGCCAGCAACAGCGGCAAGAAAATCCTGGTCTTCCGCCCATCGGTGCGGGTCGGATCCCAATCGACCGGCGGGATATTCGAGCCGAACGCGGAATGGACGGATCGGGCCAGAACGAACATTCAGGCTGCACTCGAGAAATATCAGAAGCAGCTCGGCAATGCGGTGATCACCGCACCCGAGGCCTATGGTGAGGATGCCCGGAATCTCGAGGAGCACATGCAGCTCTTCGGTGCGGTTTCCCAGGCGGTGATCGAATATCAGTTCTTCGTCGGCAATCGGCTGCCGACCAAGAAGCGCGACAATAAGGCGAATATTTTCGATTGGTCGTTGGGCGCCAGTGTCGCCGACCTTCCCGGCGCAAAGGATGCCGATTACGCGCTGTTCATCTACAACAAGGACGCCTTTGGATCGACCGGACGGAAAGTGCTGCAGATATTGGCGGCGGTCGGACCCGGGATCGCGGTCAAATCGGGCGAGCATCAGGGCTTTGCCGGGCTGGTCGACCTCAGGACCGGCAACCTTCTCTGGCTCAATGCGGACGGACAGATGGGCGGCGACCCCAGGGAAGTCGACGGCTCCGAGAAGCGCGTGCGCCAGCTGCTCGAGGATTTCCCGGGCAGCAATCTCGACAAGGATGCCGACAAGTGAGGCGCGCCGGCGCGATGGTCGCCGGCGCCCTGGCGGCAGTTCTCGCCGGGCCGGCGATGGCAGAGGTCGCTCCGCCGCCGCCGCCCTATGTCGGCGCCTACCAGCCGCAGGGCGTCGACGAGATCGGTCTGTGGCGGGAGTTTGACGAGTCCGAACGCAGGCTCGCCGCCTCCGAACTGGTCATTCGCGACGAAAAGCTGAACGCCTATGTCCGACATGTCCTGTGCGACACGGTCGGGACCGATCGCTGCAAGGCGGTGCGCGTGTACATCATGCGCGAACCCACGTTCAACGCCAACATGTCGTCCAACGGCACGATGCGGGTCTTCTCCGGTCTCCTGCTGCGGATGCGCAGCGAAGCCGAGCTGGGCGCCATCCTCGGCCATGAGTTCGGGCATTATGAGCAGCGCCATGGCTTGAAACTTTTCAAGGCCAGGCGGACGGGAACCGATCTGCTGGCATGGAGCGCGCTGCTCGCCAGCATGGCGCCGAGCTATGATGTGAGGCGGTCGTACGCTGATGTCCAACTCTCCGTCTACGGCAATTTGTTCCGGTACAGCCGGGACAATGAGCGCGAGGCCGATCGGCTGGGGGTCGGATATCTGAACACCAGCAAGTTGAGGCCGCAGGCCGCCTCCGCGGTCTGGCAGAATCTCATGGCGGAGATCGAGGCATCGTCCCGCAGCAAGGGGCTCAGCAAGCCGAGATTCAATGCGATCGCGTTCACGGCGTCGCATCCTCCCGAGGGCGAGCGGGCCTTGACGATGGCGGCGCTGGCGGACCCCGACGGTGCTTCCCGCGACGACGGCGCCGATCGTTACCGGGAGGCGATGGCCCACTGGTTGCCGATCTTCCTCGACGATCAGATCAAGCTGAACGATTTCGGGGCCAGCGACTATCTGATCCAATCGCTTGCCGCGTCGGGGTGGACGGCGCCGCTCTGGTTCGCGCGCGGCGAGCTGTATCGGCTGCGCGGTCAGCAACGTGACCTGGTCAACGCGGCCGAATTCTACGAATCGGCCATTCGGCTCGACACCGCGCTGGCCGATGCGCATCGCGGGCTCGGCCTTTCCCTGATCAAGACCGGCCGCCCGACGGATGGGCAGACCGCCTTGCGCAAATATCTCGAGTTGAAACCCGAAGCATCGGACGCCGCCATGATCCGGATGATGCTTCCCAAGGAAGGGGTGACCAATTGATGTCCCTGCACGCACGACCCGTGCTCGCCCTGGCCCTGCTGCCGGCGCTTTTGCTGACGACAACCGCCTATGCCCACAAGCTGCGCGAGAAGGGGGTGACGGTGGCGGTGGCCGATTCAGCGGTTTCGGTGACGCCGTCCCGCGATTGGAATCGCCTTGGCGTGAGCGCCGGGAAGAATACCGAAACCTGGACGCTCGACGGCGATCAGCTCAACGATGTCACCTTCTACGGCGGAATCGCTGCCGGCAAGCCGCTTATCAAGGAGCGGAGCAAGAAGAAGGAGCCGCTTCCCAAATTCACGAAGGACACGCTGATCGTCGAGGTGCCGGAACTGCTGGAATCCACCTATCGCGCCTACAAGCAGATCGGGACGTTTTCAGTTGCGTCGACCGAGCCGGCGGAATTCCTGGGCCATGAAGGCGTGCGATTCACCTACACCTATACCGATTCGGACAATCTGCCCCGCAAGGGCGAAGCGAGCGCCGCGATCATCAAGGGCAATCTTTACATGATGACGTTCGATGCGCCGCGGCTCTATTATTTCGATCAGGCGGTTGGCGATTTCCGCGCCTTGGTGAAGTCCGCCACTCTCACCTGACCTCTCGCTATCCGCGGAGCATCCTTCACCTGGGCAGGAAGAAGCGCTGGAGGACGAGCGCGCATGATCCCTGCAGGGGATGATGTTCAGGCACTACTGCCCTGCATCCTCCTGATTCTTCACCGTCCCGCCGGCACCACCGGCAGTGTCGACCGACACCGTTGGCTCCAGCGGCGAATCGGTATCGGCGCCGCGGCGCTTGAGCTCGTCGCTGCGGCTCTCGACCGCCTGCTCGATGTCGCTGCGCTCGTCGTGGTCATCCTCGGGCAGGCTGTCGGGATGTGGATCGCTATTCCGGTCGCTCATGACGTAATTCCTCTCAGGCGATGGGCTGGATAGGCGGCGTGCTCGGGTCGCTCCCCGGCGTCGGCACGTCGATGTCGGGTCCCGGCGGATCGACCTCCGGCGGCGGCGCGTCCGGCCGCCCCGGCGCCGGCTGCGGCGGGGTTTCGGGCGGCGGAGTGGTCGGCTGGCCCGGCTGCGGCGCCGGCGGCGGCCCGGGCGGGGGCGGGGCATCGGGGCCGGGGATCGGCGGTTCGACGGGCATTTCGGGCATCTCCTTCGCCCATCCAACGTTTGCCTGCCCGTCGCGGTTGCGCCCGCGCGCGCCTTTGCTATAGAGCCGCGCGCACACCGGCGGTGTCCCGTATGCGGGCGTGGCGGAACTGGTAGACGCGCTGGATTTAGGTTCCAGTATCGAAAGATGTGGGGGTTCGACTCCCTTCGCCCGCACCAGCCCGTTCCACGCACGTGCTGGCAGGACGCCGCCTGACGGATTCCGATTAAAGAACGAGAGCAACCCCAACCCATGCAGACTGTCGAGACGCTGAACGAGGGCCTGAAGCGCGCCTATACGCTCAAGATTACTGCCAAGGACATCGACAAGAAGGTCGATGCCGAGGTCAAGCGCGTCGCGCCGCAGGTGCGCATGCCCGGCTTCCGCCCCGGCAAGGTGCCGGCGAACCTGGTCCGCAAGATGCATGGCGAGGCGCTGGCGCAGGACGCGCTCAACAGCTCGATCCAGGACGGCGTGCAGTCGCTCGTCAGCGAGTTCAAGCTGCGCCCCGCGATCCAGCCTTCGGTCCGTCTCAACGACGATTATGAGGCCGGCAAGGACGCCGAGATCACCATCGAGCTCGAGGTGCTGCCCGACGTGCCGACCCCGTCGATCGACGGGCTGAAGCTCGAGCGGCTGACGGTGCCCGTCGACGAGGCGAAGATCGACGAGCGCCTGGCCGAGCTCGCCGGCCAGTCGAAGAGCTTCGACGAGGCGCCCAAGACCTACAAGGCCAAGACCGGCGACCTGGTGGTGATGGACTTCGCCGGCAAGGTCGACGGCGTCGCCTTCGACGGCGGCACCGGCACCGACATGTCGATCGAGATCGGCTCGGGCCGCCTGATCCCGGGCTTCGAGGACCAACTGGTCGGCGTCAAGGCGGGCGACGAGAAGACGGTCGAGGTCGCCTTCCCCGAGGATTACCCTGTCGAGACTCTGAAGGGCAAGCCGGCGACCTTCGACGTCAAGGTCACCGCGGTGAAGAAGCTCGGCGAGACCAAGATCGACGACGACCTCGCCAAGAACCTGGGCCTGGAGAGCCTCGAGCAGCTCCGCGGCATCCTCAAGGGCCAGGCCGAGCAGGAGCTCAACGGCCTCACCCGCACCTACATGAAGCGCAAACTGCTCGACCAGCTCGCGGCGGGCCACGATTTCCCGGTGCCGCCGACGATGGTCGAGCAGGAGTTCGACCAGATCTGGCACCAGCTCCAGCACGAGGCCGAGCATGAGGAGGACGTCGCGGCGGCCAAGGCCGAGCTCGAGGCCGAGAAGGACGATTACCGCGCGATCGCCGAGCGCCGCGTGCGCCTGGGCCTGCTGCTCTCGGAGATCGGACAGGCCAACGGCGTCGAGGTGACGGCGCAGGAGATGAACATGCTGATCCAGCAGGCGGCGTCGCAGTACCGCCCGGAGGATCGCCAGCGCTTCGTCCAGTACATCCAGCAGGAACCGCTCGCCGCCGCCCAGCTGCGCGCGCCGCTCTATGAGGACAAGGTCGTCGACTTCCTGTTCGACAAAGCCGAGATCACCGACCGCGAGGTGACCCGCGAGGAGCTGGAAGCCGCGATCGAGAGCGACGATGGCTTCGCCTCGGGCACCCACACCCACGACCACGACAACCACAAGCCGCGCAAGTCGTCGAAGAAGGCTGCTCCTGCCAAGGAGAAGGCTCCGGCGAAGAAGGCTGCCGCCAAGAAGGACGAGTCGCTGAGCGAAGCGGTCGCCGAGGCCGAACTGGTCGCCGAGGAGCCGGTCAAGAAGGCCGCGACCCGCAAGGCGCCGGCGAAGAAGGCCGAGGCCGCCGAGACGGAGGCCAAGCCCGCCGCCAAGAAGGCTCCGGCGAAGAAGAAGGCGGAAGCGTAACCTTTTCTTCCCTTTCCCCTTGTGGGAAAGGGTTGCGCAGCCCCGGATCAAGTCCGGGGCGGAGCTGGGTGAGGGGAAGGCGGTCGCGCTTGCGACCGCGCGGCTTCTGGGAAGCCGCTTACCCCTCATCCAACCTCCGTTAAGCGGCTGGCGCCGCTAAGCTACGGTATCCTTCTCCCACAAGGGGAGAAGGTTTGGGGGGCTTCGCGATTTGAATCAGCCACGCATCGCCGTCCTGCTGCCCTGCTACAACGAGGAGGCCGCGATCGCGCAGACGATCGCGGGCTTCCGCGACGCGTTCCCCGGCGCCGCCATCTACGTCTACGACAACAATTCGCGCGACCGCACCGTCGAGGTCGCGCGCGCGGCCGGTGCGGTCGTCCGCAGCGAGCGGATGCAAGGCAAAGGCAACGTCGTCCGCCGCATGTTCGCCGACGTCGACGCCGACGTCTACGTGATGGCCGACGGCGACGCGACCTATGATCCCAAGGCCGCGCCGAAGATGGTCGCCCGCCTGCTCGAGGACGGCCTCGACATGGTGGTCGGCACCCGCGTCCACGAGGCGGCCGAGGCGTACCGGCGCGGCCATGTGCTCGGCAACCGGCTGATGACCGGCATCCTCGCCCGCCTGTTCGGCCGGACTTTCACCGACATCTTCTCAGGTTATCGCGCCTTTTCGAGGCGATTTGTGAAGAGTTTCCCGGTCCTTTCCGGCGGCTTCGAGATCGAGACCGAGATTTCCGTCCATGCGCTGGAGCTCAAGATGCCGGTGGGGGAAGTCGAAACGCCCTATTTCGCCCGTCCCGAGGGCTCCGCGTCGAAACTCAACACCTATCGGGACGGCCTGCGCATCCTCAGCACCATCATCACCCTCTACCGCATCGAGCGGCCGATGCTGTTCTTCGGCCTGATCGGCGGCCTGCTCGCGCTGACCGCGGTGCTGCTCGGGATTCCCCTGGCGGTCACCTATGCCCAGACCGGCCTGGTCCCGCGCTTCCCGACCGCGATCCTGGCGACCGGCCTGATGATCCTCGCGTCGCTGAGCGCCACCGCGGGTCTGATCCTGGACACCGTCGTCCGCGGCCGTCGCGAGGTGCGTCGCCTCGCCTACCTCGCCGTGCCGGGACCTTCGACATAGCCCGCGACCGAAGTGGAAACGGGTGCCGCGCGATCCGTCCGCATGATGTTCACCTTGTTCTCCTCTTGCACCGGGAATGTCGAACGCCGATGTAAGGCGTCCACCTTTCAGAGCGGACTGTCATGCACGATCCTATGAGCGCCCTTGTCCCCATCGTCATCGAGCAGTCGAGCCGCGGCGAACGCAGCTTCGACATCTACTCGCGCCTGCTGCGCGAGCGGATCGTGTTCGTGACCGGCCCGGTCGAGGACCACATGGCCTCCCTCATCACCGCCCAGCTGCTGTTCCTCGAATCGGAGAATCCGAAGAAGGACATCTGGATGTACATCAACTCGCCGGGCGGCGTGGTGACCGCGGGCATGGCGATCCACGACACCATGCAGTACATCCGCCCGCGCGTCGGCACGGTGTGCATCGGCCAGGCGGCGTCGATGGGCAGCTTCCTGCTCGCCTCGGGCGAGCCGGGGATGCGCGTCGCGCTCACCAACGCCCGGATCATGGTCCACCAGCCCTCGGGCGGCGCCCAGGGCATGGCCAGCGACATCGAGATCCAGGCCAAGGAGATCCTGCGCATCCGCAAGCGGATGAACGATCTCTATGCCAAGTACACCGGCAAGGAGCTGACGGAGATCGAGCGGGCGATGGACCGCGACACCTTCCTCGAGGCCGAGGAGGCCAAGGCCTTCGGCATCGTCGACGAGGTGTTCGACAAGCGCCCGACTCCGGCCGAAGACGCCGCCCAGGCCGCCTGAGCCGGGTAGGTGGATCGGCTGGTGGGTAAGTATCTCGCTGCCACTGGCCGATCCCGCCGCTTCCGCCGATCGCGGCGGGGCTTCACGCGGTCAAGCCGGGCTTGTGCACCAGACCGCGAGTCTCCATCTCAAGAAGGAAGGAAGCGGTCGACGAAGTTGCGACGCCGCGATCCCCAGTTGAGATGACCCAACGGAATTTTCATTGTGGGTTTACGTGGGTGCGCTAGGATGCGTGCCCGAATGTTGGACGCGCCCGTATGAGCTGCGCGCAAGAGGTGATTGAATGACCAAGCTGAGCGGTGGCGACTCGAAGAGCACCCTCTATTGCTCCTTCTGCGGCAAATCGCAGCACGAGGTGCGCAAGCTGATCGCGGGCCCCACCGTCTTCATCTGCGACGAGTGCGTGGAGCTGTGCAACGACATCATCCGCGAGGAGACCAAGTCCGCGCTGGTGTCGAAGAAGGACGGCGGCGTCCCCACGCCGCAGGAGATCTGCGATGTCCTCGACGATTACGTGATCGGCCAAAGCCGCGCCAAGCGCGTGCTCTCGGTGGCGGTGCACAACCACTACAAGCGCCTCAACCACGGCGCCAAGGGCGCCGAGGTCGAGCTCTCCAAGTCGAACATCCTGCTGGTCGGCCCGACCGGCTGCGGCAAGACGCTGCTGGCGCAGACGCTGGCGCGCATCCTCGACGTGCCCTTCACCATGGCCGACGCGACCACGCTGACCGAGGCGGGCTATGTCGGCGAGGACGTCGAGAACATCATCCTCAAGCTGCTCCAGGCGTCCGACTACAATGTCGAGCGGGCGCAGCGCGGCATCGTCTACATCGACGAGATCGACAAGATCAGCCGCAAGGCCGAGAATCCGTCGATCACCCGCGACGTCTCGGGCGAGGGCGTGCAGCAGGCGCTGCTCAAGCTGATGGAGGGCACCACCGCCTCCGTTCCCCCGCAGGGCGGCCGCAAGCACCCGCAGCAGGAGTTCCTGCAGGTCGACACGACCAACATCCTGTTCATCTGCGGCGGTGCCTTCTCGGGCCTCGACAAGATCATCGGCGACCGCCTCCAGGGCAAGTCGATCGGCTTCGGCGCGCACGTCGCCGCGCCCGAGGAGCGGCGCACCGGCGAGGTGCTGAAGAACGTCGAGCCGGAGGATCTGCTCAAGTTCGGCCTGATCCCCGAGTTCGTCGGCCGCCTGCCGGTGATCGCGACGCTCGAGGACCTCGATACCGAGGCGCTGGTCAAGATCCTGACCGAGCCCAAGAACGCGCTGGTCAAGCAGTATCAGAAGCTGTTCGACATGGAGGAGGTGAAGCTCGGCTTCACCGACGACGCGCTGGTGGCGACCGCCAAGAAGGCGATCGACCGCAAGACCGGCGCGCGCGGCCTGCGCTCGATCCTCGAGGGCATATTGCTCGACACCATGTTCGACCTGCCCAGCATGGACGGCGTCGACGAGGTGATGATCGACAAGGACGTCGTCGCCGGCACCAAGGAGCCGGTGCGCGTCTATGCCAAGAAAGAGAAGGAAAAGGCCGGCGACGCGGCCTAGGGCCGGAATGCGCCGCCTTTTCAATCCTCCCCCGCCAGGGGGAGGTGTCAGCCGCAGGCTGACGGAGGGGGAGGACGCGATACGCTATCGGTGTGCTTTCTCCCCCTCCCGTCACGCTTCGCGCGCCACCTCCCCCTGGCGGGGAGGATTTGAATGCTGATCCGCCCTAAGCCCGCACCGTAAGCCCCAAGGTGAAGCGCGGCGGCAGGTTGGTCTCGCGGGCGACGAGCAGGTCGACGTCGATCCGGCCCGGCTTCGGCGTCCAGCGCAGCCCGCTCTGGACACCGGTCGCCCCGCCGAGGCGATACGCCTCCACCATCACCGCCAGCGTCTCGTTGACCGCATGCTCGACCTGCGCGCCGTAGAATGCGGCGTCGCGCCGGCCGGTGCGCGTCCAGCCGGCATTGAGGTTGAGCCGCGTCCGGCCTGACAGCGTGAACGTCACCGGCGCTATCACGGACGCAGTGGCAATAGCGCCGGAGCGGGTGTCGATCGCGGCGGTGCCGACCAGCGCAAGCGACGGCCCGTGAGACGGAGCGGCGAGCAGCAGCTTGATGCTGGGGCCTGCCAGCGTGCGCGCATCCTCGCCCCGCAGCCATTCGCGCTGGAGCGCACCGCCGAACTCGATGCGCGGCAGGATACGGAAGGTACATGCCGGCGCGCTGTTGACGAGGACCCTCTGCCGCCCAGTCCTGCTGACCCAACTCTCCAGATGGCAGGTGCCGACGATCTCCACCGCCGCATCGTCGACCACATGCGCGCCGCCGCTCGCCGAGGCCGGGAGCGCCCAGACGGTGGCGACGACCGCGAGAATGCCGGCGCGGATCACAGCCAACCCCGGCGCGAGAAATAGGCGAAGGGGATCGCCGCCGACAGCACCATCAGCACGATCGCGAACGGATAGCCGAGGCTCCATTTGAGCTCCGGCATCATCTCGAAGTTCATGCCGTAGAGCGACGCGATCAGCGTCGGCGGCAGGAAGGCGACCGAGGCGACGGTGAAGATCTTGATGATCTGGTTCTGCTCGAGGTTGATGAGCCCCAGCGTCGCGTCGAGCAGGAAGTTGACCTTGGCCGACAGGAAGCCCGCATGATCGGTCAGCGACAGCACGTCGCGCTGGACGGTCTTGAGCCGCGCCCGCGCCTCGCGCGCCGGCTTCGAGGTGGCGGCGTGGGCGCCGTGGAAGCTGAGCAGGCGGTTGAGCCCGACCAGGCTCTCGCGCAGCCGGGTGAGCAGGTCGCCGGCGCGGCCGATCTGCTCTAGGATGGCCTGGAGGTCGCGGGTCTTCGCGGTCGGGTTGCTCGGCCCGCCCGCGAACACCTCGCGCGACACGCCGTCCAGCGTGCCGCCGATCTGCTCCAGCGTGTCGGCGATGCGGTCGACGATCGTCTCGACGAGGCCGGTCATCACCGTCTCGGCGCTCATCGCGGCGTCGGCTGCGTGCGGCCTGTGCACGAAATTGCCGAACGGCGTGGGATCGGCATAGCGCACCGTCACCAGCACCTCGCGGCCGAGCGCGAAGGTGACGGGCGACTTGCCGTCGCCGTTGGTGACTACCGTCACGGTCATGAACGCGACGCCGTCCTCGCGATAGAGGCGCGAGGACGGCTCGATGTCGTCCATGTCGGAACGGCTCGGGACGGCGATTCCGAAGCGCCGCGCGACGAGCTCGGCCTCCTCATCGGAGGGGGCGTCGAGGTCGATCCAGAGCGGCGCGGTGGCGCCGGGGGTGTCGATGTCGATGGGAACGAGCCGGTCGTGATGCCGGCCGAAGGCTGTCAGCATGGGTCTGTCCTTCCGGTTGCTGCGGTGGCAGCACCGGACCAGGAAGGTCAGCCGGTCGCTGCGCGGGAGTTCGGGCTAGGTTGACTGTCGGGGTCCATTGCGGTCTCCAGGGGCGGCGGCGTCACGCGGCCTTGTTTTCGAGGATCAGCCGCATCACCGTCTCGGTGAGCGCGTCGATCTTCTCGTGCAGCGCCTCGATCTGCGCCTCGGCGCGCAGGTTGGTCTCATAGTCGAGCCGTGCGTCGAGCCGGTCCTTCGCCGCCTGGCGGTTCTGGCTCATCATGATGATCGGCGCCTGCAGCGCGGCGAGCATCGACAGCATCAGGTTGAGGAAGATGAAGGGGAAGGGGTCAAACGCCCGCACCCCGAGCAGGACGGTGTTGGTCACCGCCCACAGGCCGAGGAACAGGCCGAAACCGATGATGAAGCCCCAAGAACCGCCGATCGCGGCGACACGGTCGGCCAGCCGCTCGCCGAAGGTCAGGCGCTCGGCGAACAGCTCGTTGGCGTCACGGCGCACGCCGTCGCGGCGCCAGGACTGGGTGAGGAAACGGATGGTGGTGTTCATGGCTCACCTCGCTTTCGACGGCCCGCTCGGACCGTCGCGGTGAGCCGACAGGATCAGCTCAACGGCGAGGCCCGGCGGGCAATCTCGATCGACTTTGGTCGTTGTTGGACATGATCCCCTCGGGGGTTCGGACTACGGACGCTGCTGTCCGCGGGTGGCCATGTAGGCGACGATGCTGCGCTGCGCAAATGACAAATGCGTCATGGTGCGCCGTGCGAGCGGCATCGGAGGAGCTAGGCGGGCCTATGTGCCTCAGGTTGGCCGAACCATCGCAAAGCGGCCCGAGCGGCGTCCTCATCGTCGGCGGCGGCCTCGCTGGCCCAGGCGACGAAACCGTCGGGGCGCACCAGCACGGCGCTCAGGCCGAGCCGATCCTTGGCGTCGGCCGCGATATAGGCGATCCGCCCCTTCCAGCGCCTTGCGAGGGCTTGAAGCGGCGCGCGAGGGTCGAAGTCCAGAAACAAGCCTTTCCCTTCGGTCAGCAGATCGCCGACCCTCGTCTCGTCGGCCAGTTCGAAATCGGGGACGCTGCGGCCCACCAGCGGATGGTTGCCGCCTAGGTCGTAGCGGAGGGAAACGCCCCACACGCGCTCGGCGAAGTAGGTCGCGCCGTCACGGGTCTCGATGAGATCGCGGATGATCGATTCGAGCGCACGGGTGCTCGGCGTCGGCCGCATGAGCGCGACCTGGGCCCGCGACCAGTCGAGGACCTGGGCCCCTACCGGGTGCCGCTCGGTCATATAGCTGTCGAGCAGGCCGGCCGGTGCGTCGCCGCGGATCGTGGCGGCGAGCTTCCATCCCAGGTTCATCGCGTCGCCGAGCCCCAGATTGAGCCCCTGGCCTCCGAGAGGAGAATGGATATGCGCGGCATCGCCCGCGAGCAGCACCCGTCCCCTGCGATAGGCCGTCGCCTGGCAGGCACGATCCGTCCAGGTGGTGGCGAGCCGGAGAGCCGTCAGGGTAATATCCGTGCCCGAAACGCGGCGCAGCACTGCCTGCACATGGTCAAGCGTGACCGGACGGGTTCGGTGGAAGGCGCCGCCGTCGAAGTCTACCATCGCGATCACCCCTGGCCGTGCATAGGTATACATGCCCGTCGGCGTATAGTGGCGCCCCGGGCGAAGCCCGTCCGGATCGGCCATCTCGACATCGATGGAATAGCCGGTGAACTCGGGATCGGTGCCGGCGAATCCGAAGCCGCCCGTTTTGCGCACCGTGCTGCGGCCGCCGTCACAGCCGACGAGCCAGCGTCCCCGGAAGGTCTGTCCGGCGGCGCGGACGGTCACCTCCTCGTCCGAAGGATCGAAGCCCTCGACGGCCATGCCGCGCCGGATCTCGACCCCCATCGCAATGGCTCGCGCGGCCAGAACGGATTCGAGTGTCTCCATCTCGACCGCCATGCCGGTGCCGGCCGGGCTCGGCAGGCGATATCGCCATGCCGAAGTATCGATGTCGTCGTGATAGAACTGGATGCCGGCGAAATGGCCTCCGGGACGGCGCGGCTGCTGCATCCAATGTGCCTCAGCCGGGGTGCGGCCCCCCGCGTCATCGTTCGCGCGCTGGGCTGTGACGATGTCGTCCAGCAATCCGCGACGGTAAAAGGCTTCGAGGGTGGGCGCAGAAAGGCCGCGCATCCCGAACGGAAGTCGCTTCAAGGGAGAGTGCGGGTCCTCGCCTTGCTCCAGAATCAGGACCGAGAGGCCGGAGAGGCGCAGCTCACAAGCGAGAAACAGGCCGACGGGGCCGGCTCCGGCGATTACGACATCATAGGGGTCGGGATAGGGATCGTGCATGAAACGCTCCTTCGTCGATGTTCGACCGGAGCGTTCCTCGGATGCGAGTCCCACACGGACGAACATGGGGGCGCCGGGCGGCGTCCGATGTTCGTCGTGGGGATCTCATGCACGAGGCCAGAGACCAGAGCTTTCGTTACCGAAAGGACTTGGGCTTACCAAACCAAGTCTGCCTTTTCCGACGCGGGCGATATAGCGGCGCAGCGATCGGGCCGCAACGGGAAGGGATGCGGCCCCCTGGATGAGGTGGAATCGTGCTCCTGCGAAGGCAGGAGCCCTGGATTGCCGGGCGTGCCGCTTGCGGCCTGAGCTCCTGCCTTCGCAGGAGCACCGACTCGGCCTCCATCCGAGCAGGATGGCTGCCAACGGCAGCCGATGGCGGCTCACCCAACCTTGAAGACTATTGCGCCTCCGCCTGCCGCTGCGCCTGCACGGCCTCGATCGCGAGCGAGCGGCGGAGGATCTTCGCGGCGGGATCGATGATGATGTGCTCGCCGGCGGGAACCGCCAGCGTGCCGCTGCCGCCGGTCATCGGCACGACCTTGACCGGTCCGTCCAGGCCGATCTGCACCTCGACCGGCATCGGGAAGGGGCGGTCGCCCGGCGTCTTCCAGGCGAGCGTCAGCGTGTCGCCGCTACGGCTCTCGACCAGGTCGGGCAGCGCCGCCTCGCTGAGGTAAACGTCGAAGAACCAGCCATAGTCCTTGCCGGTCACCTCGTTGACGATCCGGCGGTATTCCGCGGTCGAGCCGAACCGCGGCTTGAAATTGCCCGGCCGGGGATCGGGACGGCCGTAGACGGCCCGGGTGGTCACCTCGAAGAAGGCCTTGTCGCCGATCAGGTTCCTCAGCGTGTGGAGCATCCACGCGCCCTTGTTGTAGATGTCGCCGCCGGGCCCGCCCTTGTCCTCGTCATAGACCTGCTCCTCGGTGCGGACCTGGCCGGAGACGATCGGCGCCTTGTTGCGGATGCCGGTGCGCTGGGTCGCCATCATCGCGGCGTAGCGGGCCTGGCCTTCGCGCCACAGGCCGTAGAGCGGCTGCATGTACGCGCCATAGCCCTCGTGCAGCCAGTAATCGTCCCAGTTGGCGGCGGTGAGCTGGTTGCCGAACCATTCGTGGCTGAACTCGTGCTGGAACAGCCAGTCGAAGCCCTCCGCCGCCTTCTTGTAGCCGTTGCCATAGGCGTTGATCGTCTGGTGCTCCATGCCGAGATGCGGCGTCTCGACCACGCCCATCTTCTCGTCGCCGAACGGGTATGGGCCGATCAGCGTCTCGAAGAAATCGAGCGTCGGTGCGAACTCGGCGAACAGCCCTTTGGCCTGCGTCTCCTCGCCCGGCAGATACCAATATTGCATCCTGATCGTGTTGCCGAAGCGGCTCTTGTAGTCGCCCTCGATCAGCTCATAGGGCGCGATGTTGAGCGCGATCGCATAGGTGTTGGGGTGCTTGGCGCTCCAGTTCCAGGTGGTGCGGCCGTCGGGCAGCGTGTCGACCCCTTTGAGCACGCCGTTGGAGGGCGCCTTGAGCCCCTTGGGCACGGTGATGTGAAGGTCCATCCGCTCGGGCTCGCCGCTCGGCATGTCGAGGCAGGGCCAGAACAGGTCGCAGCCCGACCCTTCGCTGGTGGTGGCGATCCACGGCCGGCCGTCCTTCGTCTTCGCCCAGACGATGCCGTCGTCCCAGGGCGCGCGGATCGCGACGTGCGGGGTGCCGCCATAGGTGAGCTTGGCCGTGACCTTGCCGCCCGCGGGAATCGGCGCCGGCAGGGTGACGAACAGACGCCCTTCCGGGTTGGTCCAGGCGCCGGGCTTCAGCGGCGTGCCGTCGATCTCGATCGCGCTGACCGGCAGGTTGCGGTCGAGGTCGATCAGCAGCCGGGTCAGCGGCGCCTTGGCGGTGAAGGCGAGGGTGGCGGTGCCGGCGATCGTCTCCTTGTCGGGAAACACCTCGATCGCGAGGTCGACCGTGTCGAGCTGCAGCTTCGCCTGCTCGGGATCGACCGGCCCGCCCGATCGCTGGGTCAGCGCGGTGACCTCGGGCTTGCCCTTCTCGGCCGCGGCGAGCTGCGGGGTCAGCGAGGTGGTGAGCAGCGCCAGCGCGGCGAAGGAGCGAAGATGCATGGAGAAGGCTTTCGGTTTCAACGATGGTGGGCGCGAAGGCGCGTCATAGTTCTAACGGCGGATTGATGCGATCCGCATCGGCACCATATAAAGCAGGAAATCGGCCCGGTTCTGGGCCACCCGGAGTTTCCATGAAACAGTCCTACCCCGTTCTTCCCCTGCGCGACATCGTCGTCTTCCCGCATATGATCGTGCCGCTGTTCGTTGGCCGCGACAAGTCGGTCGCGGCCCTCGAAGCCGCGATGGCGGGGGACAAGGAGATCCTGCTGATCGCCCAGCTCGATCCGTCCGAGGACGATCCCGGCCGCGACGACCTCTATGATGTCGGCGTCACCGCCGAGGTGATGCAGCTCCTCAAGCTGCCCGACGGCACCGTGCGCGTGCTGGTCGCGGGCAAGGAGCGCGCGAAGCTCGAGACGCTGGAGACGACCGAGGGCTACCTCACCGCGACGGTGAGCGCGGTCGAGAGCGACGACACGCTCGAGGTGGCCAGTGCAGAGCTCCAGGCGCTGATGCGCTCGGTGGTCGAGCAGTTCGAGAATTACGCCAAGCTCAACCGCAAGCTGCCGGCCGAGACCGCGGTGCAGCTGTCCGAGCTCGAGGAGCCGTCGCGCCTCGCCGACGCGGTCGCGGGCAACATCGCGGTCAAGGTCGCCGACAAGCAGGCGCTGCTGGTCGAGACCGACCCACAGAAGCGGCTGGAGATGGTGTTCGCCTTCATGGAGGGCGAGCTCGGCGTGCTGCAGGTCGAGAAGAAGATCCGCTCGCGCGTCAAGCGCCAGATGGAGAAGACCCAGCGCGAATATTACCTCAACGAGCAGTTGAAGGCGATCCAGCGCGAGCTGGGCAATGAGGGCGAGGACGGCGACGGCAACGAGGTCGCCGAGCTGACCCAGAAGATCGCGACGCTCAAGCTGTCGAAGGAGGCGCGGACCAAGGCGACCGCCGAGCTCAAGAAGCTCAAGACGATGGCGCCGATGAGCGCCGAGGCGACGGTGGTGCGCAACTACCTCGACGTGCTGCTCGGGCTGCCGTGGGGCAAGAAGTCCAAGATCAAGAAGGACATCGCCGCCGCACAGGCGATCCTCGACGAGGACCATTACGCGCTGGAGAAGGTCAAGGACCGGATCATCGAATATCTCGCGGTCCAGGCCCGCACCAACAAGCTCAAGGGCCCGATCCTGTGCCTCGTCGGCCCGCCCGGCGTCGGCAAGACGTCGCTCGGCAAGAGCATCGCCAAGGCCACCGGCCGCGAATTTATCCGTCAATCTTTAGGCGGTGTGCGCGATGAAGCAGAAATTCGGGGCCACCGCCGCACCTACATCGGCTCGCTGCCGGGCAAGATCGTGACCAACCTGCGCAAGGCCGGCACGTCGAACCCGCTGTTCCTGCTCGACGAGATCGACAAGCTCGGCCAGGATTTCCGCGGCGATCCCGCCTCGGCGCTGCTCGAGGTGCTGGACCCGGAGCAGAACAACAAGTTCAACGACCATTATCTGGAGATCGACATCGATCTTTCGGACGTGATGTTCGTGACGACGGCCAACACTCTCAACCTGCCGCAGCCGCTGCTCGACCGCATGGAGATCATCCGGCTCGAGGGCTATACCGAGGATGAGAAGGTCGAGATCGCCGAGCGTCACCTGATCGCCAAGCAGGTCGAGGCGCACGGGCTCAAGGAGGGTGAGTTCACGTTGACCCAGGAGGGTCTGCGCGCGCTCATCCAGCGCTACACCCGCGAGGCGGGCGTGCGCACGCTGGAGCGCGAGATCGCCAAGCTCGCCCGCAAGGCGCTGCGCCGCATCCTGGAAGGGAAGGCGGAGAGCGTGACGATCACGCCGGACAATCTCGCCGAGTTCGCGGGCGTCCAGAAGTTCCGCCATGGCCTCGGCGAGGAGGAGCATCAGATCGGTGCTGTCACCGGGCTCGCCTGGACCGAGGTCGGCGGCGAGTTGCTGACGATCGAGAGCGTGACCGTGCCCGGCAAGGGCGCGATCAAGACGACCGGCAAGCTCGGCGACGTGATGAAGGAATCGGTCGAGGCCGCCTTCAGCTTCGTCAAGGCGCGCTCGCCGAGCTACGGTATCAAGCCGAGCCTGTTCGGCCGCAAGGACATCCACGTCCATCTGCCCGAGGGCGCGGTGCCCAAGGACGGGCCGTCGGCGGGCATCGGCCTGGTCACCTCGATCGTGTCGACTTTGACCGGCATTCCGGTGCGCAAGGATGTGGCGATGACCGGCGAGGTGACGCTGCGCGGCCGCGTGCTGCCGATCGGCGGGCTCAAGGAAAAGCTGCTCGCGGCGCTGCGCGGCGGCATCAAGACGGTGCTGATCCCGGTCGAGAATGAGAAGGATTTGGCGGAGATCCCGAACAACATCCTCGAAGGGCTCGAGATCGTTCCGGTCAAGCATGTCGACGAGGTGTTGCGTCTGGCGCTGGTCGAACCCGTCACGCCGATCGACTGGAGCGAGGCTGACGAGCTTGCTACGCAACCGCCGCAGGGCGTGCCGCCGGCGGGCGAGGCTTTGCACCACTGAGGATTTCGGCATCGTTTCGGCTCCGTTCAGCCGGAAAGATGCCGAAAATCCTTTGACTCAGCCGATGGCGCGAGCCTTATTGGCCGTTCGGCCAGCGGCCGCGATTCTTTTCCGCGTACCAGGTAAGGGGGATTCCAGGGCATGAACAAGCAGGAACTGATCGGACAGGTCGCCGACGCATCGGGTCTGGGCAAGGGCGACGCCAGCCGCGCGGTGGAAGCGGTATTCGACGCGATCGCGAGCGCGCTCAAGAAGGGCGACGAAGTGCGCCTCGTCGGCTTCGGTACCTTCTCGGTCAGCAAGCGCAAGGCCTCGACCGGCCGCAACCCGCGCACCGGCGAGCCGATGACGATCAAGGCCTCGTCCCAGCCCAAGTTCAAGGCCGGCAAGGGCCTCAAGGACTCGGTGAACTGATTTAATCGATGGGCTGCGCGGGCTGGGGGCTGGACAGCCGGTCCGCCCCCGCCTAAAGGCCCGCTTCCCGTTTCGGGCGCGTAGCTCAGTGGTAGAGCACTGTGTTCACACCGCAGGGGTCGCTGGTTCAATCCCAGCCGCGCCCACCATTTCTTCCCCTCGGAGTTAAGCCACTATCGGTAGCTCCGAGGGAGATGCTCTCTCCCTATCAAAGCGCGGCAGACGCGCGGATAGTGCTCCTGCGAAGGCAGGAGCTCTGGCCGCAAGCAACACGCCCCTGATCCAGGGCTCCTGCTTTCGCAGGAGCCCGATTCGGTGAGTCGGCGAGCGGAGATCAGGTCAGCGCCGAAGGCCACCCGTCGGCGCTCCAGCTGAGCTCGGCGATGCGCAGGGTGGGAGCGGAGCCATGCTCGGTGTCATAGGCATGGTAGACGATCAGGTCGCGGTTCCCGTCGTGATACAGGCCGCAATGGCCGGGGCCACGCCAGCGTGAGGACGCCCACGGCCGCTCGACGATCACCGCAGTGCCGTAGCCATCCATCATCGCCTTGCCGTCGCGGCCGACATAGGGGCCGGTCACCTGCTTCGCCCGGCCGACGGCGACGTAATAGTTGCTCGCTTCCTTCCTGCAGCAATAGTCGTAGCTGGCGAACAGATAGTACCAGCCGTCGCGGCGGATGATGAAGGCGCCCTCGATGGGATTGTCGCCGCCGGTGGGCGCGGGGCGATAGGCGATCGAGTGGATCGTCCTGTCACCGGGGCGGGGCTTGCCCGTCGCCTTGTCGAGCGGGATCAGCTTGAGGCCGCTCCAGTAGCTGCCGAACGCAAGCCAGTGATTGCCCTCGGCGTCGATCACGAAATTGGCGTCGATCGCGTTGTAGGTGCCGCCTTCGAAGGTCTCGATCACCATGCCGTGATCGGTCCAGCCATAGTCCGGGGAGCTCCGATCGAGCGTCTTCGTCGTGGCGAAGCCGATCGCAGAGCGCATGCTGCCGCCAGTCGAGACCGCATAATAGAGGCGGAACCGGCCATCGACATAGGAGATGTCGGGCGCCCACATGCTCTCGGCCTTGGGGATCGCCGCCTTTGCCCAGGCCGGCACGGCATCGAACGGATCGCCGTTATCGCGCCAGTTCGCCAGATCCTTGGACACGCGCCATGTCACCGACGGCCGCTTGCTCCATCCGCCGGAGCCGAAGACGTGATAGGTGTCGCCTTCACGGATGATGACCGGATCATGGATTGGCGTCAGGTCGCCAGTGAGCTTCGCGTTGAGCGAATTGGGCGACATGCTCTGCGCAAAGGCGAGGCCGGCTCCGCCCGCACCGAGGGCGGCACTGGCTCCTCCGATCAGCAGGTTGCGACGATCGATGTGCATGGTGGGCTCCTTGAATAAGCGACGGAGCAATTGCCGCGGCTCGCTCGATCAGCGCGGCGAATCCGCTCCGTCCGTCATTTTGACCGGCAGGATCGATCCGTCGCTTGCATAGCGGATGGGCTCGATCGCGACCTGGCGTTCGCCTCGATAGGGACCTTCGCCGGGCGGCCGTTCCCAGCGATGATAGACGATCAGCCATTCGCCGTTGCGCTGGACGAAGCTGTGGTGGCCCGGCCCCTGATGGCTCTTGTCGCCGGTCAGGATCGGGCCCCGATAGGTCCAAGGACCGGTCGGAGAGGGCGCGGTGGCATAATGGACCGAATAACTCGGCCCATTCCATTTGCCGTGGCTGTAGGAGAGATAATAAAGGCCGTTCCGTTCATGCATGAACGCCCCTTCGGTGAACTGGGGCGGCTGTTCGACCGCTATCTCGCGCGCGATCGTCACCATGTCTGGCTTGAGCTCGAACACGCGGAGCGTGGCGCCGGCGCTGCCGCCTGCATAAAGATAGGGCGTCTGCGTCCTGGGATCGACGAACACCATCGGGTCGATCGCCTCGAACCCGTTGCCGCCGGTCAGCAGCGGCCTTCCGCTGTCCTGATAAGGTCCTTCCGGACGATCGGCGACGGCGACGCCGATCCGGCTCGGCGTCGGGTTCTGTGGACCCACCGAATAATAGAGATACCATTTGCCGTTTCGTGTCGCGACGGCCGGCGCCCACAGGAAATGCTCCGCCGCGCCGTCGTCGCCGATCCACTTGATCGCGTCGCGGCGGATCAGCACGCCGCGGCTCTTCCAATGGACCAGGTCGGCGCTGGACCAGGCGCCGAACCGGCCGGCGCTCCAGCTCCCGCTGGGGCCGCCGGTCGGGAACACCCAGAGTTCGCTGCCGATGATGATCGCATGCGGATCGGCGCCGCGAAACTGCGGATTGTCCGCATGAGCCGGGGTGGCGGCAAGAACTGCCGCCACCGCCATGCCCCGCCATCGCATCAGAAGCGCGCCCGGAAGCCGACCGCGTAGATGCTGTCGTCGGTACGCGTGTCCCGGATGAAATAGCTGTTGTTGATGTAGCTTTGGTAGCGCGAGCGTAGGACGTTGGTCCCCTCGACCGTCAGGGTGAGGTTGCGGGTCACGTCGACGCCCAGGCTGAAATCCAGGCGGCCGTTGGGGCGGACGTAGTTCAGCCAGGTCTCCGTGCCGACCGGGCGCACGTCGCCGGCGCCGCTGCGGTCCTCGTCGAAATATTTCGAGCGATAGGTGTAGACCACGCGGCCGGAGATGCCGTGACGATCGTACAGCAGGCCCAGGTTGAAGTTGTACTTCGATACGCCCTGGAGCGGGAAGCCCGACAGGTCGTCGCCCACGCCGATCTCGCTGTCGGCATAGGTGAAGTTGCCGAACGCGCCGAAGCCGGCGAGGTCGCCCGGCAGGAAATCGAAGAAGGTCTGGCCGCTGACCTCGATGCCCTTGAGCTTCGCCCGGCCGACGTTGCGCGGCCGCGAGATGTTGTATTCGATTCCGTCGATCGTCTCGACATCGACGCCGTTCACGATGCGGTTCTTGATCTTGCGGTAATAGCCGCCGATCGCGAGATAGCCCGAAGACCAGTAATATTCGAGCGTGGCATCGAAGCTGTCCGACATCTGCGGCAGCAGGTCCGGATTGCCGCCCGAGCCGCCGTTGCGGATGTTGGGGTTGGTCGAGACGATGTAGTTGAGGCCGGGGTTGAGCGACCCGAAGGGCGGCCGCGCCAGCGTCTTGGCGTAGGTGAAGCGTGCCTGGAGGCCGCCGCCGAACTTGATGCGTGCGCTGGCGTTGGGCAGCCAGTCGGTGTCGCTGGTGCTGGCGGTCGTGGTCACCGGATCGCCGTCGACCACGCCGGTACCGGTGATGTCGCGATCGGTGCGCGAGTAGCGGACGCCGATCTTGCCGTCGACGCCGATGGCGCCGCCGAGCGGGATCTCGTATCCGACCTGCGCATAGGCGGCATAGGTCTTCTCGTTCGCCTCGAACCGCCGTGTCGGATCGAACGGCGGCTGGCCCTCCGGCGCGCCGAAATAGTCGCGCAGCAGGGCCTGTCCCTCGTCGGACAGCAGATAGGAGCGGCTGGGGATCAGGAACGGCGCTCCCCCGTTGATCTGGGGAATGCCCGGCGCGCGCACGAAGAAATCGCTCGGAACGCCTGCCGCGGTGACCGGCACGTTACCCGAGCCGCCCGGGGCGCCGACGCCGAGCTGTACCTGCTGGAACAGCGCGCCGCGATCGGCATAGCGGCCGCCGAACTCGATGGTCTTGATGATCCCGCCGACATCGTAGCTGCCGTCCAGCTTGGCGGCGAACAGGTCGCCCTTCGCGCGCAGATAGTCCTGGAACAGGCCGTTGAAGAAGGTGTAGCCCGTCGGATCGATCATCGGATTGCCGGGCGCAGTCACCACCGGCGAATGATCCGACCGATTGAGGTCGAGCGACACCGAATCCACCTTCTTGCCGGTGTCGACGATGAACGTCTCATTGTTGACGATCGATTCCTGATAGGAAAGATCGAGCGCCAGGTGCACCCGGTCCGCGTCATACTTCGCGCCGAACGCCGCGAGATAGCTGTCGGTCTTGTGATTCTTCGCCTGCGTGCTGGTGAAGGAGTTGGTGTTGTGGAACTGGCCGGACGTCAGATTGCAGAGCTGCCGGTCGGTGTATTCGTTGTTCAGGATCTGGCCCGAATTGGCGTTGAACCCGTCGTCGTTCACCCGTGCGGTGAAGCAGTTGTCGTCGGTGCTGATATTGGAAACGCTATCCGAATTGAATAACTGATACTCGTAGAATGCCGTCGAGAATTTGCCGCGATAGGCCGAATAGAGGCCGTCCACATAGAGCTGCAGCTCCGGTGACGCCTGCCACTGGATCGAACCGTTGGCCTGCGGGCGCGAGTAGCTGCCGAACTCGTTCAGGCCGCCCGTCGAGATCGGAATCGCGTACCCATCGCCGCCATTCAGATGGTCGCCCGAGCGCCGCTCCGCGACATAGTTGACCGGGCGATTGAACTTCATGTCGTACCACGACACGTTGAGCAGCACGCCGATCTCGCCGATGCCGGTGTCCCAGCGGTCGGTGGCGAGCGCGCTGATCTGCGGGCTCAGCTTCTCGGCGTTCGACGCATAGTTGAGCTTGCCGCTGACCGCGAAGGTCGGGTCCTTGTAATTGAACGGCTTGTTGAGCCGCAGGTCGATCGTGCCGGCGACGCCGCCCTCGATCAGGTTGGCGGTGTTCGACTTGTAGACGTCCACGCGCGCCAGCGCCTCGGCCGGCAGGTCCTGGAACGCGAAGCCGCGCCCTTCGGCGGTGAAGATCTCACGCCCGTCGAGCGTGGTCAGGATGTCGTCGAGGCCGCGGATCCGCGGATTGACGATTTCGTTGTTGGAGCCGACGGTCACCTGGATGCCGGGCACGCGCTGGAGCGCCGCCGCCGTGGTCGGATCGGGGAACTTGCCGATGTCCTGCGCGACGATCGAATCGACCACCTGCGCGGCGTCGCGCTTGATCTCGGCGGCGCGAGCAAGGCTGGCGCGGATGCCGGTGACGACGATGTCCTCGGACGTGTCCGCCTGATCGCCGGTTGCGGCGGGGGCGGGCGGGGGTGTCTGCTCGGTCTGCGCGAGCGCAGGAGCGGCCAAAGCGCACAGCAGGACTGCGGCCGAGGACGCGCCGAGCAACGTGGATTTGCGGATCATAATACTCTCCTCCCTACGGGGCCCGTTCGGGCCATTATGGATTCTCACTATGTCTTAAATTGATTTATATGACAAGTATTATTTATGGTCGGATGCGGGAGCGTCCGATTGAAATCGTTAGGACATGCAAGGCCCTCCTCTTCAGGAAAGGAATTGGGGTGGGGCCTATCCACGGGCGATCTGCTTGCGGCGCTGCCCCACCCCAACCCCTCCCCTGAAGGGGAGGGGCTTAGAAAAGTCGTGCATGGGGGCCTGATCGAACTCGAGTGCACCTATTTTCGGGACGGGGACGGCACCACGCCCTTGGGCGCCGCGCTGTAGGCGCGCAGCATGTCGGCCTCGGCCTGGCGATAGGGCGTGCCGTCGGCGCGCAGCACCTCGTGGAACCAGACGGTCGGCTCGTCGAAGGTGTACGGCTTCTTCCAGCTGTCCCACGGCAGCCGCGTCTGGGTCTTGCCGTCGACGAAGCCCCAGTTGACCATGCCGATGTCGAGCCGCTTGGCGATCGGCAGCGAGCCGTCGAAGGTCGATCCCGCGCCGCGCGCCATATATTCGGTGCAGATGACGGGGCGGCCGTAGCTCAGCATCTGGCGCGCCCGCTGCTCGAACTTCTCCGGCCAATTGTAGTCGTGGAAGGTCAGCACGTCGGAGCGGGCGATCTGGATCTTTTCGACGGCGTCGAGCGTCTCCGCGCGGTCCCAGCTGTCGCCGATCCACAGCCCCGATGTCAGCGGCTGGCTGGGATTGGCCGACTGCGCCCAGTCGAACACCTTGCCGAGCAGGCCGGCGACGAGCTGCTTCTTGTTCGGCGTCGGCTTGTAATTGCCGCCGCCCTCGTTGTTGGGCTCGTTCCACACGTCCCAGGCGAGTACGCGCTTGTCGTTGGCGAAGCTGCCGACGATGTCCTTCACATAGGCTTCGAGCTTGTCGTACCGGGCGGTGTCCGCGAGCCGCGCCGCGCCCGGGCCCTGCACCCAGCCCGAATTGTGGACGCCGGGGATCGGCGGATGCTGCTTGCCGGCGACCGGGTTCGGATCCCAGCAGCTGTCGAACAGCACGAACATCGGCTTGATCTTGTGCTTGGCCGCGATCGTCAGGAAGGTGTCGATGCGCTTCTTGAGGCCCTCCGGATCGTTCTCCCACAGCAGATTATGGAGGAAGACGCGCATCGTCGTCATGCCCAGGCCTTCGGCCCAGCCGAGCTCCTTGTCGATCGTCGTGGGGTCGAAGCTGTCCGCCTGCCACATCTCGAGCTGGTTGATCGCGGTCGCGGGCGCGTAGTTGGCGCCGAGCAGCCAGGGTTGCGCATCGTACCAGCGCTTCGCCTCGGCCTTGGTCCAAAGATCGCGCGCGGCGGCGGGCGTGGCGGCGCCGAGCGCGAGCGCGGCGGTCGCGGCGGCGGCAAGCAAACGGATCGTCATCGGGCGGAACGCGGTCATCCTCTTGTCCTCTTTTCTGGTCAGTGGCTGTCGCGGGGCAGGCCGCGGGTCTGGGCAATGCGCTGATATTTGACGGCGCTCTCGATCACCGCGCCGGTGTCGAACTGGCCGACGATGTCGCGGTGGATTTCCTGCCATGGCGTCTGCGATTCGGGGATCAGGCGAGCCTCGACATCCGTCATCTCCGCGCGGCGGCGGATGAGCTCGGCCTCGTCGACCAGCATGTCGGCGCGGCGGTGCCCGAGGTCGATGCGGATGCGGTCGCCGGTGCGCACCAGCGCGAGCCCACCGCCGACGGCCGCCTCGGGCGCGGCGTTGAGGATCGACGGGCTGCCGCTCGTCCCCGACTGGCGGCCGTCGCCGATGCAGGGCAGGGCATGGACGCCGGCGCGGATCAGCGCGGCGGGCGGGCGCATGTTCACGACCTCGGCGCCGCCGGGATAGCCGATCGGGCCGGCGCCGCGCATGATCAGGATGGTGCGCTCGTCGATGCCGAGCGCGGGATCGTCGATGCGCGCGTGATAGTCCTCGGGCCCGTCGAACACGACGGCGCGGCCCTCGAATGCCTCGGGGTCGGCGGGGTCGGACAGGTAGCGCGCGCGGAACTCGTCCGAGATCACCGACAGCTTCATCACCGCGCCGTCGAACAGGTTGCCCGACAGCACGGTGAGGCCGGCCGCGGGCTTGAGCGGGGCCGCGAGCGGGCGGATCACCGCCTCGTCCTCGATCCGCGCGTCCGCCACGTTATCCGCGACGGTGCGGCCGTTGGCGGTGAGCGCGGTGCCGTCGATGAGGCCGGCGCGAAGGAGCTCGCCCATCACCGCCGGAACGCCGCCGGCGCGATAATAGTCCTCGCCGAGATACTCCCCGGCCGGCTGGAGATTGACGAGCAGCGGCACGTCGGCGCCATGCTCCTCCCAGTCGGCCAGCGTCAGCTCGACGCCGATGTGGCGGGCGATCGCGTTGAGATGGATCGGCGCGTTGGTCGAGCCGCCGATCGCCGAGTTCACCCGGATCGCGTTGAGGAAGGCGGTGCGGGTGAGGATGTCGGAGGGCTTGCGGTCGGCGTGAACCATCTCGACGACCCGGCGCCCGGTCTCCCACGCGCATTGCTGGCGGTCGCGATAGGGGGCGGGGATCGCCGCCGAGCCGGGCAGGGACATGCCGAGCGCCTCGGTCAGCGAGTTCATCGTCGTCGCCGTGCCCATCGTGTTGCAGAAGCCGGTCGAGGGAGCAGAGGAGGCGACCAGCTCGATGAAGCCCTTGTAGTCGATCTCGCCGGCCGCGAGCAGCTCGCGCGCCTTCCACACGATCGTGCCCGATCCGGTGCGCTCGCCCTTGTACCAGCCGTTGAGCATCGGCCCGACCGACAGCGCGATCGCCGGGATGTTCATCGTCGCGGCGGCCATCAGGCAGGCGGGAGTGGTCTTGTCGCAGCCGATCGTCAGCACCACCCCGTCGATCGGATAGCCGTGGAGCGTCTCGACCAGGCTCAGATAGGCGAGGTTGCGGTCGATGCCGGCGGTCGGGCGCTTGCCCGTCTCCTGGATCGGATGGGTCGGGAATTCGAGCGGGATGCCGCCGGCCTCGCGGATTCCTTCCTTCACTCGCTCCGCCAGCACCAGATGATGGCGATTGCACGGTGCCAGGTCGCTGCCGGTCTGGGCGATGCCGATGATCGGCTTGCCCGACTGCAGCTCGGCAAGGCTGAGGCCGTAGTTGAGGTAACGCTCGACGTAGAGCGCGGTCATGTCCGGATTGTGAGGGTTGTCGAACCAGGCACGGGACCTGAGCTTCGTGCCGCTCCCATTGCTGCCGTCGCTCATCACCTCTCCGTTACATCGATTCAACACCACGATTGCTCATTAAAAGCATATATATCTTATAAAAACAACCGACATAAGGATGCCCCTGGGGCCGTCACCCCCGGCGCAGGCCGGGGTCCACCGCGCAAGCGACGAGTTAGAGGATCGGGTCCAGAGCGTGCGGCTCGGTGGACCCCGGCCTGCGCCGGGGCGACGAGGGGTTGTAAATGCGCCGGCTCAGGACAGCTGTGCGCTCATCAGGAAGCGGGCGCGGCTCGCCTCGGACTTGCGGCGTAATTCCTGGAGCTCGCGCTGCTCGGTCGCGTCGATCATCGCCTCGAGCAGCCGGCTGAAATGCTGGCGCATCGCGACGCGCGCCGCCTGTGGGTCGCGTGCCCGCAGCGCCTCGACGATCGCGACATGCTCGCGGTGCCGGGTCGGCCCGTCGTGGTGGCAGACGGTGGCGTAGGTGTTGCGCACCTCCGCGATCTCGGTGCGCATCCGCCACAGGGTGCTGATCACATGGATGATCGCCTGATTGTCGGACGCCGAGGCGATCGTCAGGTGGAAATCGCGGTCGGCATCGGTGGCGCGGCCGCTGTCCTCCTCGTCGTCCTCGGACATCTCGGCGAGCAGCCGCTCCAGCCGCGCGATCTGCTCGTCGGTGATGATCGGCGCCGCCAGGGCGGCTGCCTCCGCCTCGAACAGCGAGCGCGCCTCGGTGAGTTCGAACGCGGTGATCGGCGGGAACTCGCTCGTCCGCGTGGTGGCGGCGTCGGTGATGTAGACGCCCGAGCCGGTCTTGATGCGGACGAGGCCGGTCGCCTGCAGCGCGATCTCGGCCTCGCGGATGGTGACACGGCTGACGCCGAAGCGCTCGGCCAGCTCGCGCTCGCCGGGCAGGCGCGAGCCGGGCGGAAACTCGCCGCGATCGACCAGATCCGCGATACGCTGCGCGATTTCCTGAAAGAGCCGGCGCTCCGCCATGCCTGTGATCGTCCTCCTATGCCTGGGCGCCTATGCCTGGGCGATTGTCATACCGGTGCGGGATCAAACATCAAGCAGGTGACAGACCAATTCCGCTCTCCCTCACAGGCGGACGCGGAGGCCGATGAAGTATTTCGACCCGTAATAGTGATATTGGCGGCTGCTGCCGAGCACCGGCATGTCGGTGACCTTGGGTTCGTCGAACAGGTTGAGCGCCTCGAACCGCAGCGAGACGTTGCGGTTGATGTTGTACGAGGCGCGCAGGTCCAGCGTCTCGGACGACCGGACGAAGCGGAGCTGCGAGTTGCCGCCGACGAAGTCCTGGTAATAGCCCGATCGATAGTTGCCGATCGCCTGCAGCGACAGGCCGCCGATCTGGTAATAGAGCTGCGCCGACAGCACGTCCCTAGAATAGCCGTTGAGGTTGGCGGCCGGGATCATGCCGGGCGTCACCGCGCCGGTCGCCGGGTCGAGCAGGTCGCCGAGGCGGATGTCGTAGTTCTTGAAGTTCGACAGCGCATGATCGTAGCTGATCTTGGTGCCGAGCCCGTCGAACGGCGCCGGCAGCCAGGAGAAGCGGTTGGCGAGCGTGATCTCCAGGCCGTAGACGGTGCTCTTCGCGTCGCTGTTGGTGCGCTGGGTGACCGGCACGGTCACCGTCTCGCCGCCGATCTCGAAATCCTCGTCGATCGCGACCGGCAGGAAACCGCCGGCGAAGCGCTTGTAGTAGACCGTGCCTGCCAGCATCGTGTCCTTGTTCGGATACCATTCGAGCGCGAGGTCGCCGTTCCACGACATGATCGGCTTGAGGCCGGGGCTGCCCTCCGCGAGGATGTTGTCGATCGCGTCGGCGATATTGTCGAAGTCGGTGCCGTCCTCGAGCGTGATCGAGCGGCCGGCAGCGAGGTCGCTCGGCGCCGGACGCGACATCGCGCGATAGACGGCCGCGCGCAGGATCACGTCGCGGGCGAGGTCGAAGTTGGCGTTGATGCTCGGCAGCGCGCGGAAATAATGGTTGGTGAGGCGAACGCTGTCGAAGTCACCGTTCTCTTCCAGGCGGATCGAGCCGTCGGAGTTCTGGATCACGTCGAGGCCGGCGCGCAGGCCGATCGAGGTGACGCGGGTGTCGATCAGGCGCACGCCGAAATTGCCGCGCACCGGCAGGCTGCCGAGCGAGCCCTTGTACGACGCCATGACATAGCCGGCCCAGACGTTCTCGCGCACGTCGGCGTTGGTGACGGAGCGGAGATCGGCGTTGGGGCCCGGATCCTCGGTGCCGAGATAGTTCCGGAACTGGCAGAGCGTGTCGTAGGTCGCCCAGCTGGTGATCGACTGGACGGGCGCGCCGGAGAGGTAGTCGCGCTGCGGGAACGGACGGCGGCAGGCGAGGCTGACCGCGCGGTCGACGGCGCGGTCGTCCTGGGTCAGCTCGACGCGGTCGTCATAGGCGGTGTAGCGGCGGTGCGAGAAGCGCAGCCCCGCCTCGATCTTGCTCAGGAAGCCGTCGAGGTCGTAGCCGGCATCGAAGCGCGCGGCGATGATGTCGTCGGTCTTCTCCTCGTCGTCGCGACGGAAGCGGGCGTCGTCGCTGAACAGCGACCAATCGTTGGCGTTGAAGCGCGGATCGAAGCTGATCGCGGTCGCGAAGCCGCCGCGCGCGTCATAGACCCAGGGGATGCGCTGGTTGTTGATCGCCGTGCGCCGGCCGTCGAGGTCGAGCGGGTCGGTGCGCAGGCGCGTCGAGCGCTCGACCGTGCCGCGCTCGGTGCGCGACCAGGAGATATCGCCGTTCAACGTCAGCCGGTCGGTCGCCCGCCAGGTCGCGCTGCCGCCGATGCCGATATATTTCTCGTCGCGGGTCAGATAGTTACCGTTCGCCTCCACCGACGAGGTGCCCTCGGCATAGAGCAGCCGATGTTGGTCGTCGTACTGGACGTTGCGCAGGTTGTAGGTCGCCTCCGAGATGTTCAGGTCGTGGCGGTCCTCGGTGTAGTCGCGCTTTGAATATTGGAAGTCGAGGTTGATATCGAGCCGGCTCGACGGCTTCCACTGGACCGAACCCATGACGGCGTCGCGCTTGTCCGCCTCGGTGATCTGGCGGAAGGTCGCCGAGTTCGGCGCGAGGTAGAAGTCCCGGCCCGCCGCCGCCTGCTCGCGGCTCACCTGGTTGCAGGCGCTGGTGCTGGGGCGCGTCGGGTCGCAGGCGACCCAGGTCGAGCTCGCCGCATAGGTCTCCTCGGGATTGTTGACCTGGTTGCGCTGGACGCCGATCGCGATGCCGATGTCGCCGAGCGCGCCGGCGTGGAACTGGTCGACGTAGCTCAGCGTGCCGCGCCAGCCCCAGCCGCTCGCGCCGGTGATGCGGTCCTCATAGGGATTGTAGTTGGCCTTGACCTCGGCCTGGATCAGCCGCTTGCCATAGTCGAGCGGGCGCAGCGTGCCGAGCTCGATCGTGCCGGCGACGCCGCCCTCGATCAGGTTCGCCTGCTGCGACTTGTAGATCTTGATCCCGTTGATCAGCTCGGACGGGAACTGGTTGAAGTTGACCGAGCGGTCGCCGCTGCCGTTGGTCGCCTCCCGGCCGTTGAAGGTGGTGTTGCTGAGGAAGGAGCCGAGGCCGCGCAGCGCGATCTCGGTCGCGCCGCCCTTCTCGCGGTGGGTGGTGGCGCCGGTGATCGTCTGGATCGCCTCGCCGATCGACAGCGCCGGCAGGTCGCCGATGTCCTCGGCGCTCAAGGCGTCGACGATCGCGGTCTCGGTGCGCTTGACGTTGATCGAGGTCTGGATGGTCTCGCGGATGCCGCGGACGACGATGTCCTGCTGCTGCTCCTCGGTGGGCTGATCGGCCGGGACCTGGCTTCCTGCAGGCGGAGCATCCTGCGCCAGCGCGGGCTGCGCCATGGCGAGGCAAGCGCCGGCAACCCCGGCCAGCAGCAACGCTCCAGACGAAATGCCGTCGTGCCGCACGATCCCGATCATCCATCCCTCCCGATTATGGTTATGCCTTCCGATGCGCCTGTGGCCGGCCAATTGTCAAGGTACTTATCAATACCTGTATATATACCAATTATGCCGGGTATGGCCGGCCAGTCGAGAAAAGGCCGGACCCGCCCGGGGAGAGAACGGGTCCGGCAGGGGAGGAGATCAGGGAACGAGCTGGCCCCGCAGCTCCGGCACGACAGCGGCGAGGTCGTTGGCGACCATCGCGGAGAAGACGCGCGCGCCGGCATCGCCGACATGGGTGTAGTCGAACTTGCGCCCATAGCTGCCGCGCGGACCGTTGGGTGTCGGCGCCGGATCGGGGACGCGCGCCTCCTCCGCCGTGCGCGGCTTGAGCGTGGTGCCTGCTTTGGCGGCGGCAAGTTCCTCGGGCAGCGGCTCGGCCATCGCGAGCTTGGTCGCCTCGACCGGTCCGAGCTTCTGCACCAGCGCGGCGCTGTGCGCATTGAGATCGACGAGCGGCACCTGCATGGCCGCCGCGACCTTGCGCACCTCCGCCGCCCATGGCTCGAGCGTGTTGTCGAGCTTGCCGGCGCGGAATGCGCGGCGCGACAGCGGCGTGAGCAGCACCGGCTCGGCGCCGGCCGCGCGGACCTCCTCGACCATGCGCTTGAGGTTGGCGGGGAACTCCGTGGCCATGTCGGTCCAGCGCTCGGGCTTGTCCGACTGGTCGTTGTGGCCGAACTGGATCAGCACCCAGGTCTTGCGATAGCCGGGCAGCTTCGCCTCGGCGATCGCGAGATCCCACGATCCTTCCGCACGGTAGCTGCGCGTCGAGCGGCCGCCGCGGCCGAGGTTGAGGCAGGCGATCGACGACTTGACGTGCTCGGCGCAGAACATCGACGCCCAGCCGCTGCCCGGCGCCATCGTCGAATCGCCGACCAGGATGACCTTATAGGCGCTGATCGGCGGCGCGTCGGTACGCTCGCGGGGCTGGGTCTGCGCTGCCGCGGTTCCTGCCACCAGCGAGAGAACCGCCGCCGTTGCCAGCATCGTCCTCATGCCGAACCTCCTCACGAGAAGAACAGACCGCCGTTGATGTCCAGGTTGACGCCGGTCAGGAACGACGCGTCGTCGGAGGCGAGATAGGCCACCGCCGCCGCCACCTCGTCCGGATGCCCCTCGCGTCGCAGCGGCGTGTTGCCGGCGACGGCGGCGCGGCCCTCGGGCTTGGAGAAGATGTCGTGGAAGCTGGTGCCGATCAGCCCGGGGCAGAGCGCGTTGACGCGGATGCCCTGCGGCCCGAGCTCCTTGGCGAGGCCGCGGGTGAAGCTCGTCAGCGCGCCCTTGGCGGTGGCATAGATGGTCGCGCCCGGCCCGCCGCCGTCGCGTCCGGCGAGCGACGACAGGTTCACGATCGCGCCGCCCTGGCCCATGTGCGGCAGCACCGCCTTGGTCACCAGGAACGCCGAACGCAGGTTGAGGTCCATCACCGTGTCGAAGAAAGCGGCGTCCATCTCGGCCAGTGTCTTGCGCGCGACCATGCCGCCGGCGACGTTGACCAGCACGTCGATGCGCTCGCCGAATGCCCTGGTCGTCGCACCGACCAGCGATGCCACCGCATTGGCATCGGTCACGTCGCCCTGGACGAGCAGCGCGGTGCCGCCGGCCGCCTCGATCTCCTGGACGGTCGCGGCCGCGGCGGCCTCGTCACGGCGATAGTTGACGACGACGCGCGCGCCCTCCGCCGCCAGCCGCAGCGACACCGAGCGGCCGATGTCCCGCCCGCCGCCGGTGACGATCGCGACCTTGTCCTTGAGCTTCATGCGTCGAACCCTTTCGATGATGGTGAGATGGAAATGGGGGCAGGGCGGCTGCGCCCGAGCAGCCACACCGCGAGCACGCCCAGCGGCACGATCGCCGCGCCCAGCGCGAAGATCGGCGCGTAGCCCTGCCGCGTCATGACCGGCACCAGCCAGGTGGTGATGAGCGTGCCCGCGACCGCGGCGGTGCCGCCGATCCCGGCGAGCGTGCCGACGGCGCCGCCGGCGAAATAATCGCTCGGCAGCGTCTGGATGTTGTTGATCGCGATCTGGAAGCCGAACAGGATCACCGCGATCAGCAGCACCGCGTAGAGCGGGCTCGCCGCCGTCATCGTCAGCAGCAGCGCCGGCAACATGATCGCGCCGCCGAGCGCGATCGCGACGAGCCGCGCGCGCAGCACCGGCCAGCCGCGCCGGATCAACGCCCCCGACAGCCAGCCGCCGCCGAGGCTCCCCAGCATCGCGCCGACGAACGGCACCCAGCCGAACAGGCCGATCTGCTTCACGTCGAAATGGAAGGTCTCGGACAGGTAGATCGGCAGCCAGGAGACGAACAGCCACCACACGGGATCGAGGAAGAAGCGCGACAGCAGGATCGCCCAGCTCTGCCGGTAGCGGAGCAGGCCGAGGATGCCCGGCGAGCCGGCATCCTCGCTCGTCTCGCGAGGCGCGTCGCCGGCGATGTGGGCGCGTTCGGCCTCGCTGAGCCAGGGGTGCGCATCGGGATCGCCGCGATAGAGCCACAGCCACGGCAGCAGCCAGGCGAAGCCGAGCAGGCCGACGACGAGGAAGGTCGCCTGCCATCCGAACAGCGAATAGAGCCAGGCGACCAGCGGCGCCGCGACGATCGCGCCGATCGCCGCGCCGGAGTTGAAGATGCCCTGCGCCAGCGCCCGCTCGCGCTGCGGGAACCAGAGGGCGTTGGCCTTGACCGCGCCGGGCCAGGTGCCCGCCTCGCTGACGCCGAGCGTCAGGCGCAGCGCCGTCAGCGCGCCGATCGAGCGCACCAGCGCATGTGCGGCGATCGAGGCGGACCAGACGAAGATCGAGACGACGAAGCCCAGCCGCGTGCCGATCACGTCGAGCAGCCGCCCGAACAGCGACTGGCCGACCGCATAGGCGATCATGAACGCGGTCACGAGCAGCGCGTAATCGGCCTTGTCGGCACCGATGTCCTTGGACACCGCCGGCCACATCACCGCCAGCGCGTTGCGGTCGATGTAGTTGATGACGGTCGCCAGCGCGATCAGGCCGATCACAAACCAGCGCAGGCCCTGGATCGGGCGCGTCATTTGGCGGTTCCGTCGAAGCGGGCGAAGTGTCCCTTCCACTCGACCGTCCGGCCGTCGATCGTCGCGCGGTGCGTCGCGGCAGGATCGGCGGAGTCGGCGATCGCCAGCGTGATCGTGCCGCCGCCGACCAGGTCGATCGCGATCAGGTCGCCGTCGTCCCCCCGGGCATGGCGGAGCGCCGCGATCCGGCTGCTGCTGCCGACCGTGGTCTCGGCCGAGGGATCGTAGACGCCGTGCGGCTCGAGCAGGTTGACGAACTGCACGTCCTTGCCCGTCACCCGCTCGATCAGCAGCGGCTCGCGGCGCAGGTTGAAGTTGGGATCGTTGGCGCCGCTCTCACCCAGGATCACCTCAGCGCCCGCGGGCGGCAACATGCGATAGGTGTAGAAGCGGTCGTCCGTCATCCAGGTGAGCGCTCCGCCGCCCGCGGGCAGCGTGCCGGTCGCATCGACCCAGATGTGCTGATAGCCGGCCTGCTTGCCGAGCACCGGCCGCTCCGCGACGTTGGACCGGATCGGGAAGCCGACGTCGGTGATGTGCCCGTTGTAGTGGAGCGGCAGGTCGTAGGTGGCCTGGCTGTCGCCCTTCACGCTCATCAGGTCGACGACGAGCGGGCTCGCCATGCCGGCGACGGGAAGCTGCACCAGCGTGCGGCGGAAGGTGACGCCCGGCCAGGCACCGGCGATCTCCGCGGTGCTGACCTTGGTCGGGCCGTCGCCCGAGAAGAAGACCTGCCTGGGCGCCAGCGTCTGGCCGACCTTCCACTTGCCGGCGAACTGGCTGGTCTCGTTCACCACCAGCGTGTTGTGGGCGACGCTCTGCTTCGCCCAGCTCTCGTTCTCCTTGAGGTAGCGGCCGCCGTCCTTGCTCTCGACGTTGAGGAAGCGCGCGGCGCCATAGTCGACGACGATCGGATGGCCGTTGTCGTAGAGGAGCCAGTTGAGCTTGTCGAAATGGCCGTGGCCCATGCCCATGGCGCTGTTCTTGGCGAGCAGCGTCTGGTCCTTGTCGCGCATCACGGCGAGCCCGCCCTGACCGCCGTCCGGTCCGTCGCGGAACAGCGCGGAGGCGACGAAGGGGAAGGGCTTGGCCTTGCCCGCGGCGACATCGCGCGCCACGGCGAGGCCATCGGGGCTGAGCACGGTCCGTCCCTGCCACTCGGCGATCGAGAGCAGCGCCGGATCGTGCGTCACGCCGTAGCCGATCGCGACCGCCTGATAGAGCTCGTCGGTTTTGAGGCTCTTGTCGGGCATCGCGTCGTTGATCGGGAAGAAATAACCGTCCTGCGTCAGCTGGATCGCGGTGGTGATCGCCTTGACCAGCACGCCGTCGCGGTACTGGAAGATATTGAGGCTTGGGTCATTCTCCGAGATCATCCGCGCGAACAGCACGAACGGGAGCAGGGCGTAGCGCTGGTAATAGGGACCCTCGGTGTAATAGCCGTCGGGCGAGAACAGGAGGTCGACCTGGCGCAGGAAGCCGGCCTTGCCGCTGAGGTCGCTGCCCTTCAGCGCCTTGTCGACCAGCGCGTGGTCGCGCAGCACATAGCCGATCATGCCGACCGCCGCGCACGACCAGGTCGCGTGGTTGTGGATCAGGTCGAAGACGCGGACCTGCTCCTCCGACAGGAACTTCGCCATCGGGCGGAAGACCTGGTCGTCGATCGCCTTGCGGTCGGCCGGCGTCAGCGTGTCGCGGATCGCGTCATAGCCCTGGACCGCATAAACCACCCACACGCTGTCGTTGAGGCTCTGCCAGAACAGCTTGCCATATTCCTCGTTCGAGGCGGCCGGGTGCTTGCCGAGCGTGGGATAGAGCCTGGCGTAGGCGAGCAGCATGGTGCGGGCATAGTCGGCATAGGCGCGCTCGCCGGTGATGCGGTAGAGCAACCCGGCGCCGTAGATCAGCGTGTAGTTGCGCTTGTGCTGCTCGTGGGTGAAGCCGCCGCCTGGGTCCTTCGGCACCGGCACGTCGATCGGCCGGCGCATCGCGGCATCGACCTCGGTGCGGACGCGGCGCAGCTCGGCGGCGAACAGCGGGTAGCGGGCGCCTTCTCCGGCCATCGCGGCCATGCCCTGCGGGTCGAGCAGCACCGGAGCGGCAGCCGTATTGGTTTGGCCCGTGGCTGCGGACATCGCCGTCGCCGGCGCCACGGTCACCAGCAGCGCCAGCGCGATCGCCGGCCTCATCATGCGCATCAACTCTCCTCCCTTGTCGTCCCGGTCGTCGCCGGTTTCGGATACCAGTCCACCCCCACTGCCTCGCGACCGAACGGGGCGAGGTCGCGCGGTGCGCCGATCGCGGCCAATGCGGGGTCGGCGGGATACAGCAACCCGTTGGCCGCGCGTTCAAGGCGGACGGGGCGTTGGGCGATGCCGAGTTCGAGCGGCCCGCGCCGGCCTGCCTGCTGGACGTTGCCTTCGAAGCGGATGCCGTCGATCGGTCCCTCCGCGCGGAAGGGGTCGTCGCCGTGGTTGACGATCAGGTTGGCGACGAAACGCGTCGATCGCGGCGCCACGGTGCGCTCGCGGTCGGCGCCCATCGCCAGCGTGATCCGCGCTGCCTCGATCACGCTGTTGTTGGCGATCAGCGCGTCCTCGACCGGCGCGTAGCGGTTGAGCGGCGAGTTGGGCACGCCGTTCATCACCGCGATCGCGCTGGTGAAGTCGGTGCCGGCGAGCCCCTCCATGTAATTGCCGCGCACGGTCTGGCGGGCATTGATGACGCGCACGCCGCCAGTCCTTTTGATCCCGCGGCCGAGGAAGACGTTGCGCTCGATGAGGTTGCCGTGGCCGTGGCGAAGGACCACCGCGCCCTGCGATTCGACGAACATGTTGCGGCGGACGACGTTGCCGCCCGACTTGATCGAGACGATCTCGGCCTCGCCGTCACAGCGCTCGAAATAATTGTCCTCGACGATCGTGCCGGAATCGCTCTGCGATTGCGTGCTGGTGCCGATGCGGATCGTCTCGCCGCCGTTGCGGCCGAGCGGCGGGCGCGGGCCGAAGTAATTGTGGTCGATGCGATGGCGATTGGCGAGTGGCCATCCCGTGTCGCGCACCACCACCATCATCGCGCCGGCATTGGCCTTGCCGACGAAATGGCTGTGGTCGACGCGGTTGTCGCTGCCGAACAGCGAAACCCAATGGTCGGCGCGGTCGCGGCGGGGCGGGTTGAAGCGGTCGATCACGATTCCGGTCAGCCGCACATGCTCCGCCCACCGCTTGCCGTCGCGCAGCTCGATCACCGACTCGCCGGGGGTATGGCCGTCGCGGAACACCAGTCCCGACACGACGAGATGCCGGCCCGCGATGCTGAGGCTCGACCGGCCGCTGAGCACGACCTTCCCAGGGGTCTGCGCAGCGAACGTGATCGGCCGGTCGGCCGTGCCGGTGGCGGTGAAGCGGATGACGAAATCGCGCCATTCACCATCGGCGAGCAGGAGCCGATCGCCGGGGCTCAGGCGCGCGGCGGCCTCAGCATAGCCCTGGCGGTCACGCACCACCCAATCGCGAGCGGCCGCGGGAGGCGCCATGACACACGCTGCGATGCCCAGCCAAATCGCCTTCATGTCCTCCGCCTACGATCTCGTTGAGCACTGGCCTAACAGTGACATGCGGCATAGGCAAGGTAGTGTGCATGCCAATTTCGGTATTTGGTCTAATAATTGGTCTGTAGAGCGTCGGACCCAACCGCCGCGAGGGCGCGCGAGTTACCACGGAAGAATAGTTGAACGGGCCGGAGCGATCGATCAGGGTCGCCGACAATATCCGGCCGGATCGACGTACCGCGATCCTAGAAGGGTGGGGTGATGGCAGCAGATGATCGCGCCTTTTGTCGCCACTGCGGCAAGCAAATGGAGCTCGTTCTCGCCGACCTGGGGGATATTCCGGTCGCGAATGACTTCGTCGAGATGGCGGTTACGGTCGAGGACGACCCGAAGGTCGCCCTCAAGGTCATGGTGTGCGGCGACTGCCGCCTTGCCCAGACCGTCGACCTGAAGGCCGCCGACGATCTGTTCCGCAACGACTATGCCTATTTCTCATCGGCGTCGACGAGCTGGCTCGATCATGCCGAGCGTTATGTCGATCGCATGATCGAGCGCTTTGGGCTGGCTCCCGGCGCCAGGCACGTCGAGATCGCGAGCAACGACGGCTATCTGCTGCAGTTCTCGATGCAGCGGCAGCTCGACACGTTGGGGATCGAGCCGTGCCGCTCGGTCGCCGACGCCGCGATCGCGAAGGGCATTCCGACGCGCGTCGACTTCTTCGGCCGCGCCTATGCGGATGGGTTGGTCGCCGAGGGCTGGCAGGCCGACCTCGTCACCGCGAACAACGTCTTCGCCCATGTCCCTGACGTGAACGACTTCGCCGCCGGCATCCGCACCCTGCTCAAGCCGGAGGGGGTGGCGACGGTCGAGGTGCAGCACCTGCTCCGGCTGATGCAGCGCAACCAGTTCGATACCATCTACCACGAGCATTTCTCCTATTACTCGCTGCTCGCCGCCAAGCGCGTGTTCGAAGCCGCGGGGCTGCGCGTGTTCGACGTCGAGGAATTGCCGACGCACGGCGGATCGCTGCGCTACTTCGTCTGTCGCCAGGAAGCGGGGCACCCGACCGGACCGGCGGTGGCACGGGTGCTGGCCGAGGAGATCGAGTACGGCCTCGATCGCGACGAGATCTATCATGGCTTCGCCGAGAATGTGGACCGGCTGAGGCTGGCGTTCCGCAGCCTGCTCCTCGACCTCAAGGCCGACGGCAAGCGGATCGCCGCCTATGGCGCCCCGGCCAAGGGGACGACGCTGCTCAACTATTGCGGGGTCGATCGCAGCGTGATCGAGTTCACCGTCGACCGCGCAGCGTCGAAGCAGGGCAAGTCGATCCCCGGCGTGCGCATCCCGATCGTCGCCCCGGAGATGATCGCCGCCGCCAAGCCCGATTACCTCGTGATCCTTCCGTGGAACCTGAAGGACGAAATCATGCAGCAGATGGCCGGAACGTCGGGCTGGGGCCTCCGGTTCATCACGGCGATTCCCTGGCCGAGTGTCGTCTGAACACCGCTAAACGGGGCAGCGGTGTCGAAAATGGGGGCAATATGGGCGCAGTCTGTGCGGTCGTCCTGACCTATAATCGCAAGGAGATGCTGACGCGCTGCCTGCTCGCGCTCTCGGCGCAGACGCGGCGGTGCGAGCGGATCCTAGTGATCGACAACGCCAGCAGCGACGGCACCCGCGAGATGCTGGCCGGGACCTGGGCGGGGCGGGTGCAGACGCACTCGCTGACTACCAACCTTGGCGCGGCGGGCGGCTTCAACCTGGGGATGCGGCTCGCCTATGAGGGCGGCAGCGATTTCATCTGGGTGATGGACGACGACGTCATCCCCGAGCCGGAGGCGCTGGAGCGACTGCTCGACGCCCATGCCAAGCTGACGCTGCGCGGCATCGACCCGCCCTATCTGGTGTCGATGGCCCGCTCCACCAGCGGATTGCTGACCGAGGTGCCGGATATCGACCGGACGCGCAACGCGCTCGGCTTCCCGAACTGGGGCGAGCTGCTGGAAGAGACGATCGTGCCGACCCTGGCCGCGACTTTCGCCTCCATCCTGCTGCCGCGAGCCACGCTCGGCCGCCACGGCCTGCCGATCGCGTCGATGTTCATCTTCGGCGAGGACCGCGAGTTCACTCTGCGCGTGACGCAGGACGGCCCGGGTTATGCGGTCGGGAGCAGCCGCGTGCTCCATGCCCGCAAGCTCGAAGGTGCGCTCGATATCCGCACGGAGAAGGACCGGCGGCGGCTCGGCTATCATTACTACCTGCACCGCAACACCACCTACTCGCTGCTGAGATACGACCGCCCGTCGCGGATCGCGCTGCACCTGTGGCGCCAGGCCAAGACCTTCGCCCTGCTGACCATGCGCGGACACTGGCGCAGGGCAGCGATCGTTGCCCGAGGCACCGCGTCCGGCTTCGTCTACCGGCCGAAGATCGAGATGCTGGACGACAGGCTGGATCGTCCCGTCGTCACGCAGGACAGGCTCGCGGCGCCCTCCAGGCGCGCGGCGTGAAACGCGGGCAGGGCGTCCGCCTCAGCCTGCCAGGTCCAGCTTGCGCGCGACCAGTTCCGCTATGGCAAGCGATGCGGTGAGGCCGGGCGACTCGATCCCGAAGAGAGTGACGAGATCGGGCGCGCCGTGATCGGCGGGTCCGCGGATCGCGAAATCGGCGGCCGGCCCGCCGGCACGGCTGAGCTTGGGGCGGATGCCGCAATAGCCTGGCGCGAGCCGCTCCGGGTCCAGTGCCGGCCAGATGCGCCGCGCTGCGGCCGCGAACTGATGGGCCCGGCCGGGATCGACGCTGTGATCGATCTCGTCGATCCACTCGACATCCGGCCCGAAGCGTGCCGCACCGGCAAGGTCGAGCGTCAGATGGGTACCCAGCCCGCCCGGAACGGGAACGGGATAGATCAGCCGGGTGAACGGCACTTTGCCCTGGTAGGTGAAATAATTGCCCCGGGCATAATGGACGTCCGGCACCCGGTTCGCGTCGAGTCCCTCGGTGTTCAGCGCAAGCGCCCGCGCGCCGTGGCCCGCGGCGTTGACCACGCGGCGCGCCGACAGCACCGGCCGTGGCTCGCCCTCGATGTGAATCGCCCAGTTTCCCGCCGGCGTGCGCGTCAGCCGATCTACGCGCGTATGCGGGACGAACGCCGCGCCGGCCGTCTCGGCATCGGCGAGCAGCGTCAGCATATAGGCATGGCTGTCGATGATCCCGGTCGAGGGGGAGAGCAGGGCGCTCGAGCAGTGCAGCGCGGGCTCCAGCGCCCGGACCTCGGCAGCGGACAGCCATTTGAGATCGGTGACGCCGGCGTTGCGCGCGCTCGCCGCGATCCGCTCGAGCGCGATTTCCTCCTGGGGCTCGAAGGCGACGATCAGCTTGCCGATCCGCCGGTGCGGGACGTGGCGCTGCCCGGCATAGCGGTAGAGCAGGCCGCGGCCGGCGACGCACAGCTCCGCCTTCAGCGGTGTGCCGTCATAGTAGAGGCCGGCGTGGATCACCTCGCTGTTGCGTGAGCTGGTCACGGTGCCGAAGCTCGACTCGCGCTCGGCGACGATCGTGCTGAGGCCGGCCGAGGCGAGCCTTCGCGCAATCGCGAGGCCGATCACGCCGGCGCCGACGACGAGGACGTCGATGTCAGCCACGACGTCCCGGACTCTGTAGGAACGGCAGGATCACAGGGCGGGCGGCGCGTGCGGGTGGATCAGCGGCCATGCGAGGTCCCGCGGCGAGATGGCCGCCACCGGCAGCGGCCACTCGATCCCGAGCTCGGGATCGTCGTAGCGCAGCCCGCCCTGCGCGTCGGGCGTGTAAGGCGCCGAGATGAGATAGGTGACCTCGACGTCGTCGACCAGCGTCTGGAAGCTGTGGGCGAAGCCCGGCGGCACATAGAGCTGGTGTCCGTTCTCCGCATCCAGCCTGAACCCCTCCGACCGCAGATAGGTAGGGGAATCCTGGCGCAGATCGAGGATGATGTCCTGGATCGCGCCGCGGACGCAGCGGACCAGCTTGGCCTCGCCATAGGGCGGGTATTGGAAATGCAGGCCGCGGACCGTTCCCGCCTTGGCGGTCACCGACAGGCTCTGCTGCACGAAGTCGCTGACGAGCCCGCGCTCGGCGAACTCGTCGTAGCACATGGTGCGCGCGAAATAGCCGCGATCGTCCACCCGCCGGTCGGGCCGGATCAGATAGGCGTCCGCCAGCGATGTCGGCGCGAAGAACATGGTGCCGTCACGCCGCCAATGTGTTGTGCCCGAAGCGGCGAGACTGCTGCGCGTAGAGATTGTCGATCAGGCGATCCTTGGGCAGCGAGACGTCGGCGTAGGTGAGGACATGGTCCTTCGGCACCGGCCGGATCAACGTGGCATCCAGCGCGATGCCCATCGGCAGCAGCCGGTCGCGCTCGATCACGTCGTAATTCTCGGCGACGCCATAGGCTTCGAAGCCGCCGAACTCGGTGATCGTGTCGCCGGGGCGAAGATCCTTCTTCGCCGCCGCGACGACGCCGACGCGCGGGCCCGCGGTCGGCGCCAGCACCGAATCCCCGAACAGGCAGACGCGGGCGATCGAGTTCGGCACCTCGAAATGGCAGAGATGATAGGGCGTCTGGAAACAATAATAAGGCCCTGGCCCCAGCTTGTAGAGATTGAGGAAATGGCGCTGGCGCGGATCGTCGTGCCGGCCGATCACGAACACGCCGGGCGCCGGGCGGCAGCCGACGACATAGTCGACCAGCCCCTCGCCATGCTCCTCGATGATCTCGACGAGCTGCGGCAATGCCTCGTCGAGCGGGAACAGCGGCGCGGTCGGATCGCCGCCCGAGAAGTCCAGACCAACCATGCCGCGCTGGGCGACGCGAAAGCCGGTGCCGTTGGCGACGATCGCCTGTTCGTAGGAAATCTTGCACCCGTCGGCGAAGGACGAGACCATCACCGGCTTCTGCCCCCATTTCTCGGCGAAGGCGCGCTGGGTCTCCGGAGTGCGGTGGGGATCGTGCAGTCCCTTGATGTTGCCGCACATCACCGGCGTGACGCCGATTCCCTGGACGAAGCGCAGCAGGTTCATCTGCACGCCCGGCTGGTCGCCGTCGCTGAAGGTGTAGGTGACGCCGGCCGAGCGCGCCTTGGCATAGAGGATCGGACCGACGGTACCGTCGAGCTCGGCGTTCATCTGGACGACGTGCTTGCCGGCCGAGATCGCCGCCAGCACCACGCCAGCGGCATAGTCGATCGACCCGGTCACCTCGACCACGACGTCGATGCCGTCGGCGCTCGCCAGCGCCTCGCCGTCGCGGGTGACGGCGACATAGCCGGACGAGATCACGCGGCTGATCGCCTGCGCGCTGTCGCACAGCAAAGGCTCGATGCCGACATCCTGCACCGCCTGGATCGCGGTGGCGATGTGGCGGTTGGCGACCGCCACGATCCGCATGCCCTTCGTCGCCGTGACGATCTGCCGGACGATGCCCGCGCCCATGAAGCCGGTGCCGACCAGCCCGACGCGGATCGGCTTTCCCTCGGCCTCGCGTCTCGCGAGCGCCTGGTCGATGATGATCATGCCGACCGCCTCCACAATGCGATGTTGGATTCGGGTTCGTCGGACCACACTTTCCACGGCGGCGTGCCGCTCTGCCAGAGCTCCTCCAGCAGGTATTTGTCGCGCAGCGTATCCATGCTCTGCCAGAAGCCGGTGTGGACGTGCGAACCGAGCCTGCCCTGCGCGATCATGCGATCCATCGGCGCGCCTTCGAAGACGGTGCCGTCCTCGTCGATGAAGTCGACCACCTCGGGCTCGCACACGAAGAAGCCGCCATTGATCATGCCGCCGTCGCTCGCCCCCTTCTCGCGGAAGCCCTGGACGGTGGCGCCGTTGTCCGCGAGCCGCAGCGCGCCGTAGCGGCCGGGCTGGGAGACGGCGGTGAGGGTGCACACGGCCTTTGACGCGCGGTGCCTGGCGATCAGCGCCGGGATGTCGACGTTGCTGACACCGTCGCCGTAGGTCAGGCAGAAGGTGCCGTCGAGCAGGTGCCGTGCCCGGCGCAGGCGCCCCCCCGTCATCGTGTTGAGCCCGGTATCGAGGATGGTGACCTGCCAGTCCTCGGTGCTGCAATCGAGCCATTCGACCGCGCCGGATCTGAGGTTGATCGACAGGTCGCAGGTCCGTGCCATGTAATTCAGGAAATAGGAGCGGATATACTCGACCTTGTAGCCGCCGAGGATCACGAACTCGCGGATGCCGTAATGGGCATAGATCTTCATGATGTGCCAGAGCAGCGGACGCCCGCCGACCTCGACCATCGGCTTCGGCGTGACGGTCGTCTCTTCGCTGAGGCGCGTGCCGAAACCACCTGCGAGCAGAACTGCTTTCATGCCTCGACCTCCTCGCGCCGGATCGCGATGCTTCGCGGTGCCCCTCTCGTCCATGTCAGGTCCTCGGACAGCTGGCCCTCGGCGATCAGTTGCTTCAGCGTCTGAAGCCGGATCAGTCCTGAGCTGCGGAAGTCGCGATCGGCGAAGCCGAGGTTGGAGAGGCCGGCGATCAGCTCCTGGACCGACGTCGCCAGGCTGACCTGTGGCAGGTGATCCGGCGCCAGCTCGGCGTAGCGGCTGAAGTCGACGCGATAGGACCGCGAGTCGACCGGCGCCTCCCGGTTCAGCGACACGGTGCAGCCCGGCACCGCCGCCGCCACCGCTTCCGCAAGGTCGCGGACACGGTAATTGGCTTCGTTCGCGCCGACGTTGACGATCAGATGGCGCCCGCCGTTCTCAGCCGGCCGCGTCGCCGCCCAATCGATGGCGCGGGCCATGTCCGCGGTGTCGATCATCGGACGCCAGGGCGTGCCGTCCGAAAGGATCTCGATCCGACCCTTGCTGAGCGCGGAGGCGACGAAGTCGTTGAGGACCAGGTCGAGGCGCAGCCGGTCGGACATGCCGCAGGCGGTGGCGAAGCGCAGGCAGGTGATCGTCATGTCGCCGTCGAGTGCGCTGAGCGCCTGCTCGGTGCCGACCTTGGACGCGGCATAGGCGGTGCGGGGATCGACCGGATCCTCCTCGCGGCGCGGCGGCCCGTCGGCGACGCCATAGACGCTGCAGCTCGACGCGAAGACGAGGTTGCGGACGCCTGCGGCACTCGCGGCCCGGGCGATCGACACGGCGGCGTCCTGGTTGACGGCGCGGGTCACGGCGCTGAAGCGTTCGCCCATCGGGTCGTTGGAAATCGCGGCGAGCAGGATCACCGCGTCATAACCGTCGAGGTCGCGCCGCCGCACGTTCCGCACGTCGTCGAAGATCTGGCAGTCGAGGCGCCGCTCGGGCATGCCCTCCTGCGTCGTCAGGCAGTGCGCGAAGAAGCCGCTGTCGTATCCGTGGATGACGGCGTCCGGATATCGCGCGCGCAGGCGGCGGACGACGGCAGGTCCGACATATCCCATGTTTCCCGTGACGAGGATCTTCATCGGCGCCCCCTTTCCTGCAAATGCAAGTGCGACCGGATTTCCTTGTCCGAACTCCCACAATTGGCGGCGTTCTGTCGTGCTTTCTTTGGGTCATCATACTTCGTAGGCAGCGCGATCAGGCCGGGCGCCAACCGCAACCCATCCCGGATTGTAGTCGGATCTGTGTCCCGAAAAGGGACTTGCCCGATCATGCGGGTGGATGATGTCGAGCCCGCTCTTGGCCTCATCGCTCTCGGGCGAACGATGCGCAGGCTAGCGAATGACTGCAGGGTAAAAGCAAGTTATCGCCCACGTAATAGGGTTAAAGAACTAGGAGAAAAATTTGATCCATGTTAGAGCCGATCAGACTAGTATGTGACAATCTTGTGTACCGGGGGACTTAAGCTATCACATTGGGTTACCACAGAGTCGCCTTTGCGGAATCAAGGGGGAAGTTGATAGGTAATCTTGGTTACCAGAAAATCGGTTCGTCGATAAAAGGGCAGCACTGAAGAGGATGTTTCTGAGGGCTGCTAATCGGACTGGGGAGACCGATGATGAAATCGCCCGTAACCGTTGCACTGTTGGGCCGTAATCCAATCACGCGTGAAGGCATGGTACGCATCCTTGCCGAGCATGATTTCAAGGTCGTCGAAACCGCGGATGATCCAGCGCAGTTGGAAAGTTCGCGCCAGGCGACCGAGAGCGACACCCACCTCATCCTGGTGGAAAACTTCATCGACACGCATGGCGCCGAGTTCGTCGAGAAGCTGCGACGGGAGTTCCCCGCCGCGAAGCTGGTGCTGCTCGCCGACGAGTTCGATTTTGAGACAATGGCGGCCTCGTTCCGCGCGGGAGCGCAGGCCTATATCGTCAAGAACATCTCGGTCGAGCCGCTGATCGCCTCGTTGCGTCTGGTGGCGATGGGGGGAGAAGGTGATGCCCTCCTCGCTGGCCGAGGTGCTTCCGGACATCGCCTCCGCCTCGGCACCGATGCATACGAGCCAGTCGATCGAAGGCGCGGGGCTTTCCAGCCGAGAGGTCGAGATTCTGCAGTGCCTGATCGCAGGCCAGCCGAACAAGGTCATCTCACGCCAGCTGAGCATCAGCGAAGCGACCGTGAAGGTCCATGTGAAGGCGATCCTGCGCAAGGTCGGCGTACAGAACCGAACGCAGGCCGCGATCTGGGCGGTGGGGGAGAAGTGGCCGGACACGGCGCTGCGCAGGATAACCGGCGCCATCAAGCGTCCGCCGTTCAAATATGGCGAGGTGGCGGCGGTCTGACACCGCGTCCCAGGCCGCCGCACCAGCCAGCAAAGGACGCGCGCCGGCGTCGATCGGAACGTACCAGCCAGGAAGCCCGGATGAAGTGGCCGGCTTCCCTTTGGGGGACGGTAGGTGCTGTTCAATTCGGACGAGTTCCTGCTCGTATTCCTGCCGATCGTCTTCGTCGGCTTCCTGGTGCTGGCAAAATTCCGGCAGCGGCGGCTGGCGGCGCTGTGGCTGACGCTCGCCTCGCTCGCCTTCTACAGCTGGTGGCGGCCGGCCAACCTGCCGCTGCTGCTGCTCAGCATCGCGGTGAATTACATGCTCGGCGGCGTGCTGATCCGCCGGCCGGACAAGTGGATCCTCGCCGGCGGCATCCTCTTCAACGTGGCGCTGCTCGGCTATTTCAAATACACCGTGTTCTTCATGACGACGCTGAGCGGGGCGCTCAGCCTCGACTGGCATATCCCGCACGTCATCCTGCCGCTGGCGATCTCCTTCTTCACCTTCCAGCAGATCGCCTATCTGGTCGACGCATTCGGCGGGAAGGTGAGCGAGCGCGATCCGCTCAACTATTGCCTGTTCATCACCTTCTTCCCGCACCTGATCGCCGGGCCGATCACGCACCATCGCGAGATGCTGTCGCAGTTCGGCAGCCCCGAGCGGTTCCGCCCGCGCTGGGACCTGATCGGCATCGGCGTCACGCTGTTCCTGATCGGGCTGTTCAAGAAGGTGATGGTCGCCGACCCGTTCGGCGCGATCGCATCGCCGATCTTCACCTTCTCCGCCGAGCCCGGCGGCGTGCAACTCGTCCACGCCTGGACGGCGGCGCTGTCCTATGCCCTACAGATTTATTTCGACTTCTCCGGCTACACCGACATGGCGATCGGCCTGGGGCTGCTGTTCGGCATCGCGCTGCCGCCCAACTTCAACAGCCCCTACAAGGCGCGCAACGTGATCGAATATTGGTCGCGCTGGCACATGACGCTGACGCGGTTCCTGACCGCCTATGTCTATAATCCCATCGTCGTGACCCTCACCCGCCGGCGCGCAGCGAAAGGGCTGCCGCTGCCGAGGCGCGGGCGGATGACGCCCGGCACCTTCGTCGCGCTGGTCGCGCTACCGACGGTGTTCACCATGTTCGTCTCCGGCGTCTGGCACGGCGCCGGCTGGCAGTTCGTGATCTTCGGCCTGCTGCACGGCCTTTACCTGGTCGTCGCGCATGGCTGGCGCGCGTGGAAGGTCCACCGGGGCCGCCCGCTCGATGCCGGAGGGCCGCTGGCGGTTGCGGCATCGGTGCTGCTCACGTTCCTGTGCGTGGTCGTGGCGCTGGTGTTCTTCCGCGCGCCGAGCGTCGGCGCCGCGCTCGACCTGCTCGCCGGCATGGCGGGCCTCAACGGCATCACCCTGCCGCGTCCGCTCGCCGGCGTGCCGGGAGCGGAGGTCTTCGCCCAGCTGCTCGGCCTGCACTTCGCCTCGCTCGAGAATTTCGAGCTCAGCTATCCGCTCAGGATCGCCGTCTTCCTCGCGGTCGTGTGGACCCTGCCCAACGCCTATCAATGGCTGCGCGACTATCCCACGGCGCTGGACTTCCAGGCGCGGGCGAGCTGGCTGGGGCGGTGGCTGCCGGCATTGCACTGGCGTCCCTCGGCTGCGCTGGGGGTGGTGATGGGGGCGGTGTGCGCCGTGACCCTGCTCTATGCCCTGTCGGCCGCGCCGACAGAGTTCCTCTACTTCCAGTTCTGATGGGGGTGGCGCCGATGCAGATGCTCCCCTGGCTCCCGCAAGACCCCGATCTCTCCGGCGCGATCAAGACGGCCCGCGGCATCGCCGATCCGCTCGCGCGGCTTCGCGCGGCGATCGGGCTCGCCGGTCATGACCGTGACGCGGTCGCGACGCAGCGGATCGACCGGCTGGCGGAAGGATGCCTCGCCGAGCTCGACGATGCCGGACTGACGCCGCTTCGCCTTGCGATCCTGGCGTCGCACAGCGTCGATCATCTCGTTCCGGCCATCCGTGTGGCCGGTCTGTCCCATGGCATCGCCGCATCGGTGCATGTCGACGGCTATGCCCAGTTCCGGCAGACTCTGTTGACCGGAGACGCCGCGCTGGAACGTTTCGATCCGCAGCTCGTCCTGCTGGCGCTCGATACCGCGGCGCTGCTGCCCGCCTTGCCTCTCAGCACCGACGAAAGCGAGGCGGATGAGCTCGTGAGGGCGACGGTGGCGGACGTGCGGCAGCTCTGGCGGCAGGCGCGCAATCGCTTCGGGGCGCAGCCGGTGCACCAGACGCTGATCGGCCAGGCGCCGCCGGTGATCGGCTCCAACGAGCTGTTGCTGCCGGCGTCGCCCGCCAGCCTGTGCCGCCGGCTCGACCAGGCCCTGCGCGAGGCGGCGGTGGAGGACGGCGTGCCCGTCGTCGACATCGCGGACCAGCTGCCCGAGGCGATCGGCGACGACCGCCGCTACGACCCGGTCCGCTGGCATCAGGCCAAGCAGCTCATCAATCCCATATTCGCGCCGCTCTACGGCGATCTCGTCGCGCGCGTGCTCGCCGCTGCGGGCGGCCGATCGCGCAAGTGCCTGGTGCTGGACCTCGACAATACCCTGTGGGGCGGCGTGATCGGCGACGACGGCATCGACGGCGTCAAGCTGGGGCAGGGCAGCGCGGAAGGGGAGGCGTATCTCGCCTTCCAGCACCAGGTCGTCCGCCTCGCCGAGCGCGGCGTGATCATCGCCGTGTGCAGCAAGAACGATCATGCGGTTGCCGCGGCGATGTTCGAGCAGCATCCGGAGATGCACCTCCGGCAAAGCCACGTCGCCTGCTTCGTCGCCAACTGGCAGGACAAGGCCACCAACCTGCGCGAGATCGCCCGGCGGTTGAACATCGGCCTCGACAGCCTGGTGTTCGTCGACGACAACCCCGCCGAGCGGGCGATCATCCGCCGCGAGCTGCCGCAGGTGGCGGTGCCGGAGCTTCCCGACGACGTCGCCTATTATCCCGAGCGGCTGGCGGCCGCCGGCTATTTCGAGGCGGTCGCCGTGACCCACGACGATTTCGCTCGCGGGCAAAACTATGCCGCCAATGCCGAACGCGCCGCTGCGGTCGAGGCGTCGACCGACATGGACGGGTTCCTGGAGAGCCTCGACATGACGCTGACGGTCGGGCCGATCTCACCGGTGGACCGGCCGCGTGCGGCGCAGCTCATCAACAAGAGCAACCAGTTCAACCTGACCACCGTGCGCCGCGGCGAGCAGGAACTGGCGGCCCTGCTCGGCGATCCGGCGAACGTCGGCCTGTGCTTCCGGCTGCGCGACCGGTTCGGCGACAACGGCCTGATCAGCGTGATCCTCGCGCGGCCGGACCCGCAATGGGGCGAGGGCTCGCTGCTGATCGATACCTGGCTGATGAGCTGCCGCGTGCTCGGCCGCGGGGTCGAGGCGGCGGCGCTGCAGGTGCTCGCCGATGCGGCGCGCAGGTCGGGCGCGATCCGGCTGGTCGGCGAGTACCGGCCGTCCGGCCGCAACGCGATGGTCGAGGAACATTATGAGCGGCTCGGCTTCACGCCGATGCAGTCGCCCGAAACCAGCAACGGCGCCCGCTTCTGGCACCTGCCGCTCGCCGACGCCGCGCTGCCGGCCCATCACATGAAACTGGAGATCCGCGCATGACGCAGCAGGACATCTACGCCGGTCTGACCGAGGTCATGCGCGACGTCTTCGAGGACGACGATCTCCAGATCGGCTCGACCACCACCGCGCAGGACGTGCCCGGCTGGGACAGCCAGGCGCACGTCCTGCTGATCGTCGCGACCGAGCAGCGGTTCGGCATCCGCTTCACCACCGCCGAGTTCGAATCGCTCAAAAACGTCGGCGAGTTCGCCACGCTGATCGGCGACAAGCTGGCGAGGCGGGGGTGATGGCCAGCCACGCGCCCGCCGACGCCCCGCGCGAGACCGCGCGGATGCAGCGCTATCTCGCCGGCTTCGCGCTCGGTGCCATCCTTACCGTCCTGTCGCTGGTGGGTGCGCTGGTGGGGCTGCGGGCCGCCGACAGATTGCCGCCGCCGCAGATCGCGAACAGCCTGTGCATCGACGAGAAGCTCAACGGCATGCGCGCCCACCCGCCGCAGGAGCCCAATCTGCTGATTGTCGGATCATCGGTCGCCTGGCGCCATTTCAACAGCCCGGTGGCGATCGCGACCGATCCGGCGATACGCCCGTACAATGCCGGCTTCTGCGGCGCCCAGATCAGCCAGAGCGCGCGGATCACCGCCTGGCTGACGCAGCGCCTGCCGAGCGTGCGCCATATCGTGCTGATCGCCTCGCCGTTCGATTTCGAAGCGTGCGGGTTTGGCGAGGCCTCGCGTTTCGACACCGGTGAGGCGGATCGTTTCGTGTTCGGCCATGCCTCGCCCGCCTGGTTCTACGCCCGCTATTTCGATCCGCTGACGCTGGCGAGCAATGCGCGCGGCATCCGCGAGGACCGCGCCAGCGCGGCGTCGACCAGCACGCTGGTGCAGAACCGTTGGGGCGACGGGCCGGCGGAGCCGCCGGTCTCGCGCGGCCTCCATTACGGCGACGTGCGCAAGCTCGACGCCGCCTGCTTCGCGTCGCTGCGCGGGATGGCGCGAGCGTTGGAGAAGCGTAACATCGCCTTCGACGTCGTGCTGATGCCGATGCAATCGGAATGGAGCCGTCGCTATGGCGAACCCACGCTGAGGGCACTCGAGCACGACGCGCGCGCTGCCCTGGCCGGCACGCACGGCGGGTTGCATGTCTCTCTGATCCGGTTGCCGTCGACCGCCTATTTCGATGCGATGCACCTGCGCTGGTCGAGCACCGGGCCGTTCACCCGCGCCCTGCTGCGCGAAACGGATGCCTCTTCCCATCTGCATCCCGCGAGCGCCACCTGACCCGCGCCCAGGGTCCATCGGGGGTAAGCCGAACGCACCGGCCGGAGCCCCGCGTGCCGGTGATACAGGGGCGCACGATCCGTTCGGGGAAGCGCCATGATCATGCCTCACGTCTTTCCCGGCCCCAGCCGGACGCGTTGCGTCCCGGGACGGACGGCTCGGTGAGCGCGCAGAGGCAGCTCGGCCGCAACGCGCTGTGGATCGTGCTGGGCCAGGGAGCGGGGCAGGGGCTGTCGCTGCTCGTCTTCCTGTTCATCGCCCGCTACGTCTCGCAGAGCAGCTTCGGCCTGATCGCGGTCAGCATCACCGTCGTCGAGTTCGTGCGGCGCCTGCTGATCGATTCGGTCACGATCGCGGTCTATTCCAACCCCGACGTCAGGGACGAGGACTACGACGTCTGCTTCACCATCGTCGCGATCACCGGATCGGTGACGACGGCCGCGATGGTCCTGCTCGCCCAGCCCGTCGCCGACCTGATCGGCTCGCCCGAGGCGGGGGCGGCGCTTCGGATGATCGCGTTTCTGCTGCTCGGCTACGGCCTGTCGGGAACGCCCGCGGCGTGGCTCGCCCGGCGCATGGAGTTCCGTGCGCTCGCCGTCCGCTCGACGCTGTCGGTGGTCTTCGGCGGCGTGGTCGGGCTGTCGATGGCGGTGAACGGCTATGACCTGTGGAGCCTGGTGGGGCAGCAGTTCACCATCGCCGTGGTCAACGTCGCGACGCTCTGGATCAGCGCGGGCTGGCGGCCGCGGCTGGTGCGGTCATGGACGCGAGTGCGCGAGATACTGCGGCGCGCGCGGCACGTCTCGCTCGGGGCGCTGTGGACGGCGATCGCGAACGATTCCGACCTGATCTTCGTCAGCGGTTATTTCGGTCCTGCCGTCACCGGTCTCTACAACGCGGCGAAGCGGATCATGCTCGCCGCCAACCTGATGCTGGTGAACAGCGTGTCGACGCTGACCTTGCCTGCGCTCGCCAACCTCGAGACCGATGATCAGCGCCGACTGGCGTTCCGCAGCGGCATGATGCTGACGAGTGCGTTGTGCGCCCCGGCCTTCGCCGGCCTGGCGATCGTCGCGCCCGAGCTGATCCGGGTGATGCTGGGGCCGAGCTGGCACGCCTCCGCGCCGATCCTGACCGCGCTGGCGGCGAGCGGCTATTTCCTGTCGCTCAGCCAATTCTCGAGCTCGGTGCTGGTGGTGGCGCAGCGCGCGCATATCGATTCGCTGTGCTCGGCGGTGCTCGCGGTCACCAACATCTGCGTCTACCTGGTCGCGGTCGCATTCGGACCGGTGGCGCTTGCCGCCGCTTTCTCCTGCACCACGATGCTGCTGTTCCCGCTGCGCCTGGGACTGGCGCTTCGCGAGGTGGGGCTGGGGTGGCGCACGATGCTGGCGGCGCTGTTGCCGTCGCAGGCGGCCACGGTCGTGATGATCGTGCTGTTGTCGATGATCCACAGGCTGCTTTCGGACGAGCTGCCTGCGCTTGCCGGCCTGGCATTGACCGTCGTCGGCGGCATCGTGATCTACGCCGTCGCGCTCCGCATCTGCGCGCCGAGGCTGTTCGGGCAGATCGTCCAGATCGCCACGGCAGTGGTCGGCCGCGAAAGGATCCGCGGGGACATCGCGCTCGCCCGCGGCGGCGACGCCTAGAAGCTGTAGCGGACCCCGGCGCGGACGCGGAACTCGTCGAAGCTCGCGGCGAACGGATCGCCCTTCACGTCGCGATTGACGTAGCTGGCATCCACGTCGAGCGCGAGTGCGCGGTTCGCCTGATAGCGGGCACCCGCTCCGACATCGACGATGCGGTCGAGCCGCGGCGAGGAGCGGAAGTCGTTGTGCTGGTAGGACGCCCGCATGTTGATCAGCAGCGATCGCAGCAGCTCATAGTCGGCGCGCACGCTCGCGCTGTCGCTGACGTAGCCGCGGGCGCTCTGGAGCACCGCCTCCTCGACCGTTCGCGCGGCCTGGGCGGAGATCGTCACCAATGGCGTCAGATAGTAGCGGACGTCGGCGTTGAGCGCGAAGCCGTTGATCGAACGGAGGCTGACGGCGTCATAGCTGCGCCACACATAGCCGGCGCCGATCGATCCCACGAACAGGCTGCTGGGTCGGAATGCGACGCCGCCGAGCAGCGTATATTCGGAGCCGCCCGGATTGGGGACGCCCGGCGCGACCTCGTCCTTGCGATAGTCGATCGACGAGCCGATGCCCTGGACGAACAACCCGATCGCCGGCGTCACCTCGAACTCGCCGCGCAGGCTGCCGCGGAGCGTGTGCTGGTCGCGCACGTCCTGGTCGATGCGGCCGACCACGCTACCGTCCGCCGCCAGCGCGTCGGTGTCGCGATAGTTGAACGTCGTATAGTCCACCGTCGCCAGCCCGCCGAACTTGCCCGTCTGATAGCGGAAGGTCGTATAGAGACGCGTGCGCAGGAAGATCGAGGGCGCCACGCGTCCTCCCGGGAACTCGCTCGACTCGCGCCGCTCGACGAGTTGCTCGAAATCGACGCCGCCTTCGATCGAGCTCAGCGACGACAGCTCGCGGCGCGCGAAGCCGGCGAGGCGGTAGGCATTCTCCTTCGCATGCGGCTGATCGGCGAACCGGGCGAACCGGCCGCTGGCGTCCAGCGTCACGTCGAGCTGCGAGGAACTGAGCACCGCCGCCACCGCCGGCTCGAGCTGGAGGAAGCCGGCCGAGACGCGATCATCCTCGGAGCCGAACAGGTTGCTGTCCCAGCCGGCGCTCAACGTGGCCGACGGATAGATCCGCCAGGCGCCCAGCGCATGGCCGACGGGATCGAGCTCCGGCCGGTGCCGTTCACGCACGTCGAGATCGACGCCGTCCTCGACGGTCACCGTCTCGATGTTCGCGAGGCGCGGCAGCTGGGCTTCCTGCGCGAAGGCAGGGGAGCAGGTCCCGCAAAGAATGGTCGAGGCCAGCAGCCATCTCGGCAACGGGCGGAACAGGGAGGACGATGCGATCATGCGAAGGCTCCTGCTGGAGGAGGGCGCGACGGCCGCGCTCAGGCCATTACGCTTTCGCCATCGAAGCGCCGGATCAGCTCGACCGTGTTGCGGATGTTCCGCTCGCTGGAGGCACCGAACAGGATGGACTGGACATAAGGTTCGTTCACGACCCACTCGATCGCTTCCGCGGGCGGTATCGCACCGGAAGCGAGCACCGACATGGCGATGACGCGCGCGGGCCGGCTGGCGAGCGCATCGCGATAGGCAGGGATTCCGCCGGACATGCGGAAGCCGATCTTGTTGACGTTCGCGCAGACGATCGGGTTGCGGATGCCGACCGACTCCAGCGCGGGCAGCAGCGCCGGCAGGTTCATGGTGATGAAGCCCGCCTCGGCGCCGTAGCGGCGCTCGACATGATCGGCGAAGATGCGGAATGCATCGAAGAAGCCGAGCCCGAGCAACAGGTCGGTGACGACGTTCTGGAGGAAGACGATCGGCGTCTCCAGTCCCTCGAACGGCTTCATCTCGGCGTCGATCAGTAGCGTCGCCGCACTCCTGACGTCGCGGGTCAGCAGCGCCTTGCCGCCCCGCATCGCCGCGTCGAGCATATTGCCGCTCGGCATGAACTTCCTGAGCGCGTCGACATAGCCGAGCTCGGTGACGGCGTTCGCGTATTTGTGCGCGTACGGCATGCACGGGTAGAATTTCATGCCCTGCCAATCCCCCCGATTGGCGCGGACGATGTCCGCCACTTCAGCGACGCGATCGTGCGTCGTGCACATGAACACGTCAATCCCGGCCTTGTGCGCTGCCCGGAGGGTATCGACGATCGCGCTCACGTCGCGAAAGGCGATCGCCTGCTGCCGCGCCTTTTCCTCCGACATATGGTTGATGCCGAAGAACTGGTTGTCGCCGAACAGGATGCGGTCCATCGTCGTCGTCTCCTCAGCGCGGTGCGCGCAGATAGTCGCGGATCTTCGCGATCATTTCGGGCGGAGCATAAGGGGGCAGGGCGGCCCCGCCGCTGAGCGGGGCGGCGAGCAGCGTGCTCATCTCCGCCTTCAGCGCGTCGGTATCGCCGGCGACCCTCAGCCCGGGCGTGTCGCGGAAGCGCTCGATCGTATGGAGCTGATGGTCGGTGGTGTGCTCGCCGAGCCTCGCCAGCCGCGGCAGCATCAGGATCTGCTTGCCGATCTCCAGCGCCTGCACGATCGACCCGATCCCGGCGTGGGCGACGAACAGCCGGCACTGCGCCAGCCGCGCGGCATAGTCCTGATGCGGCAGGATGCGTGCACTCTCCGCATGGCGAGGCCGATAGGCGCCGTCGCCGATCTGGAGGAATACCGGGACGCCGGGGTTCGCCGCCGCCCACTCGTCCACCGCCCGCACGAAACGGTCGAACGGCAGCATCGAGCCTACCGATGCGAAGATCATGGCACTGCCTTCAGCGTCCCGCCGCGCCGGTCAGCGCAGCCCCAGCGTGCGGCTGAGCAAGGTTCGCCGCGGTGGAAAGGCGGTGGCGGTGCCGTTGACCGCCGCGGCGGCCGCAGGACGCTCCTCCGGACGATCGGCGAGCCGGATCAGCTCGAGCGTGAAATCGGTATCGGCGGCGCTGGCGAAATCGTTGATCTGCTCCGCGCCGGGCGAGGCCATCGCCGCCGCGAACGCCTCGAGCTGCGCGGAATATTCCTCGCCGCGAAGATAGAAGGCGGGGTGGGGCGTGAGCTCGGTGATGTACTTGACGTTCCAGCCGTGGAGATATCCGGCCGGTGGCTGGCCGCGCGCGCCGATGAACACCGTCAGCTCCTGCCGGTCAGCAACGATCTTGCCGCCGTCGCCCATCACCGTGATCCGCGTCGTCATCTTGCGCGCGGTCTCGTCGGACCAGTTCACCGACACCTGGCCGGTCACACCCTGTGCGAAGCTCAGATTGGCATAGACCGCATCGTCGACTTCGGTCGACCATTGGCGGGTGAGCTGTCCGCCCGAGCAGGCGTCCGGGCGTCCGACGAACCAGTTCATCAGGTTGATGGGATGCGCGGCATAGTCATAGAGGCAGCCGCCGCCTTCGCCGGCCTTGCTCCGCCACGTCTTGGAGGCGGGCTTGAGGACGACCGGGCCATAGGCCTCGGCATGGACATGGCGGACGCGGCCGATCGCGCCGGCGTCGATCAGCCGCCTGGCCTCGCGAAATGTCCCGACGAAGCGGTTGTGATAGCCGACCTGCCCGACCAGCCCGCGTACCGCCGCCTCCTCGGCAAGATCGCTGCTGACGCGGTGCGACAGGGTCATCGGCTTCTCGCAGAAGACGTGGAGTCCGCGCGCCAGGGCGGCCCGGATCATGTCGGCATGGAGCCGCGTCGGTGCCGCGATGATCAGGCCGTCGATACCGGGAAGCTCGATCAGCTGATCGAATTTCGGGAGCACCGGGATTCGGCAGTATTTCTCGACCATGCTGCCGATCAGCGTGGAGCTGTCGCAGGCGGCGACGACCCTGAGGCCGGGCGTCGCGTTGGCGATCGCCAGGTGCGAGATACCCATCTTGCCCAGGCCGACGACGGCTATCTTTCTGTCGCTGCTCACTGGCGTCACCCCCTTGTGTCCGGCCAGGTTGCGGGCAGGGCGATGCCCGCGCCGGTGCGCATTGCGCAGCCGGCGGACCAACGCCCCCTCGCACTCGCCATGGTCCCCCGCCGCCTGCCTTGAGGCAGGTGCGGCGCGGGTAGGGATTGTCTCGCACAAAGCAAAACGGCGGAAAATTGTATCTAAGTATTATCCACAGTTAATGGGGGTTAATACTCGTAAGCAAGTTTGGCTCGGCCAAACCAATGATAAGCAAGGATGGCAACGGCTGACTGGCGTTTTTTCGTCGCCCGCGTGCGCAACACACTTGGATGATAACACCAAGGAGCTCGGGGAACTCTAAAAGTGGGTAGCCAGCCGCTCCAAAGGACATTGCACGATTGGATGATCGCTTTCCTGCTGGTCGGGGCGATCTCCTACAATGCCGTGCTCGCCTTCGTGAACGCGCATGGGCGGACGCTGTCGATGACCGAAGTCGCAGCCGCCGAATTCATCATCCTCGCGACCGCGGCCGCTGCCGTCTTGTCGCGTGGCCTGTCGCCGCGGGACGAGCCACCGGTCATCCTCGGCGTGGCGTTCCTGATGGGCGCGCTGTTCCTTTCCTTCATCAACGGCGCGCTGGTGGTGGAGGCGCTGCGCAACGTCGCCATCATCGTGCTGTTCACGATGCTGGGCCTTCGTTCGAGCGAGCGCGGCATCCGCCTGGCGTTCGCGCTCGCCATCGGCATCGTGCTGGCGGGGTTGCTGTTCGAGCTCAGCTCGCGCCAAGGCTATGCGACGTTCTTCCAGCCGTTCAACTACTACCAGAACACGCGCGGTCTCGGCGAATTCGACTATGAGGACACCGGCCTGTTCGGCAACGCGCTCGGCTTCGAGGGGCGGTTCAGCTTCGGCGTGTTCATGACGCCGCGAACCTCCTCGATCTTCATCGAGCAGACATCGCTCGCCAATTTCGCCGGGGTGATCCTGATCTACCTCGTCGCGATGTGGAGGTCGCTGGGGCGGCTGGAGAAATGGATCGGCGTCACCTTTGTGGTGCTGGCGCTCCTTTCCAACAACACACGCATGTCGTCGGGTTTCGCGCTGCTCTCCGTCGTCGGCTATTTCGTCTATCCGCGCCTCCCGCGCTATGCGACGCTGCTGCTGCCGCTCGTCATGCTCGGGCTGGCGATCGTGGTGGCAACCTTCCTTGGTCCGTCGAACGAGGACGACCTGGCAGGGCGGCTCGGCCAGACGATCTATCTCCTGTCGCTGACGGACCTGCCGGCGTCGCTGGGCGCGCGCGTCTTCGAGTCCGGCCAGTTTCCCGACAGCGGCTACTCCTATGTGCTCTATTCGAGTTCGATCGTCGGCGCGATCGCGCTGTGGATCTATGTCGCGCTGATCGTGCCGTTCGAATCCGATGCGCAGAGGCGCTGCGCATGGGGGATCGGCATCTTCTTCTTCATGAACCTGCTGGTGGCGGGGAATGCCATCTTCAGCATGAAGGTCGCCGCGCCGATGTGGCTGCTGGCCGGATTCATGCGCTCGCTTTCGGCGGTGCGGGACCGGATGGCCGCGGATCGCGCGCTCGGGCGGTTGCGGCCCGCGCACGCCCCTGCCGCAGCCGGCCGTCGGCCGATCGCCGGCCCCATTCGTCCCGGAGCATGGAGAGTTCGATGAAGAAGGATTCTCGCGGATGATCGCCGAGCAGACAGCGGACGCCATGTCCCTCGCCCCTGTCGAAACCCGCCGCGACAGCCTGTGGCGCCGCGCGCTGAGATGGCTGCTCGGCAAGCCGGAAGAGCGCACGGTGCAGACTGTCGCCGCGATCGCCCCGGAACCGCTAAAGCGGACGGCCGCCGGCGCCGGGCTCGGCAGCGGACGTCCCGCGGTCAATACCCGGCTCGCACCGGTCAGCGCGGCTGCGCGGATCATCGCGGCCTTCGATGCCGCGCATCCGGTCCGCCAGCGCCAGAATCTGTACGGCCGCGACGACAAGCTGGAGACGCTGTTCGAAGCGGTGCTGGTCGGGCGGCAGCATGCGATCATCCACGGGTCACGCGGATCGGGAAAGACGTCGCTCGCGCAGGTGTTCGGCGACTATGCCGATCAGGAGGGCGCGGTCGTCATCTACACGGCGTGCGAGGCATCGACCTCCTTCGCCGACCTGATCCGCCCCTATCTCGGCTTCATCCCCGATTCCTGCATCCCGTTCGTCGAGAAGCACGGTTTCCGCATCGAACGCGATGCGCTGCTCGCCGGCGATTTCGGGCCGCGGATGGTGGTGGATCTCTTCTCCCGCCTGACGCCGGACTGCCAGATCATCCTGATCCTCGACGAGTTCGACCGCGTCGAGGACGGTGAGGTGAACAGCCAGATCGCGACGCTGATGAAGCTGCTGTCGGATGCACGGCTTCCGGTGCAGATGCTGCTGGTCGGCATCGCGCAGACGGTCGAGGAGCTGATCCTCTGCCATCCGTCGCTCAGGCGGCATCTGGTGCCGATCCCGATCGGCCGGATCTCGCGCGAAGACACCTTTGCGCTGATCACCACGGGTGCGCAGCGCGCCGGCGTCACCTTCGACGAGGCCAGCCAGGGCGAGATCGCCGATCTCGCCTGCGGCTCGCCCTATCATGTGCAGCTGTTCTGCTATCTCGCCGCATTGGAGGCGGTGCGGCGCGATTGTGCCGCGGTCGACCTGGTCATCACCCGCGTCGCGATGCGGCGGGCGTTCGACACATGGGCGCTGCTCAATCCGGGCGATGCCGAGCTGTTCCAGCGGCTGGCGGCGGCCGACCTCGACAAGCGCACGCGGATCCAGCGCGCGGCGCGGGAGGCGGCGATGCGCGACAGCCTGAGTGCGGACGAAGAGATCGAGGGGCTGCTCGGCCCGGCGCTGCGCCGCGACACCGGGCGGAGCGAGCGGGCCTATTTCCGTGACGGCGCGGCGCCGCAGTTTCTGCTGACGATCCTCGCCCTGCATCAGGGCGCGCGGCTGAAGGCGGTTTCCGAGGCGGGCAACTGACGCAACGAAGGGGAGTCGAAGCGATGCTCCAATCAAACATGGCCCTGGCGCTGAAATCGCGCTGGCGACTGATCCTCGCGGTGTTCGCCGCAACCGTCGCGCTGGCCGCCGGCTGGCTCATGCTGGTGGAGCGCACCTATGTCGCGCGCGCATCGCTGCTGTTCGACGATCGCGGCCCTGATCCCGAGCTGCGCAACTCGCAGCCGGTGCAGAACGAGAAGTCGATGCTCGGCACCCAGGCCGACCTCATCCGCAGCGATGCGGTCGCGCGGCGGGTGATCCGCGCGGAGGGGCTCGCCGCCGATCCGGACATGCAGCGCAAGTGGCGCAAGGCCGGCGAGCCGGGGCGCTCGTTCGAGACCTGGCTCGTGTCGGACGTGCTGCAGCATGTCCAGGTGGCACCGGAGAGGGACACCAACGTGCTCGCCGTGCGCTACACGGCGAACGACCCGCGCACGGCGGCGCGGCTCGCCAACAGCTTCGCGCGGAACTTCGTGGCGCTGCGCATGGAGATCAGCACCAACACCGCCAAGCAATATGCCCGCTGGTTCCAGCAGCAGACCACGGAGGTCCGCGGCAATCTGGAGCGCGCGCAAGCGGCGGTGACCGATTTCCAGCGCAGCCACGGCATGGTCGACGGCAATGCCCTGGCGCTCGAGGCCGACCGGCTGAGCGCGCTGTCCTCGCAGCTGGCGTCGGCCGAGGGCGCCGCCGCCGACATGCGCGCGCGCGCCGGCAACCGCGTCTCGCAGTCGCCCGACGTGCAGTCGAGCGCGGTGATCGAGTCGCTGCGCCAGCAGGTCGCCGTGAGCGAGGCGAAACTCTCCGAGCTGGCGTCGACGCATGGCGACGCGCACCCGGATCTGGTCGCCGCAAGGGCGGAACGCGACACGCTCCGCGCCAAGCTCCGCGCCGAGACGGGGGCCGCCAGCCAGACGGTCCGCGTCGCGAGCTCGGCTGCATCCTCGCGGGAGTCGCAGCTGCAGCGACTCGTAAATGCTCAGCGGGGACGGATGCTGGCGGTGACCGCCAATCAGGCGCAGCTCGAAGCGCTTCAGAACGAGGTCACCAGCGCGCAGAAGGCCTATGAGGCGGTCACGCAGCGGCTCAACATGATGCGGCTGCAGAGCGGATTGCCGACCACCAACGCCCAGCAGGTCGACCGCGCCACGCCGCCGCTGCTGCCGGCCACCCCGAACGTGCCGCTGCTGCTGCTGCTGGCCGCGCTCGGCGGCCTCGGCCTCGGCATCATCGCCGCGGTGGCGATGGAACTGCGCCGGCCGATCATCCGGACGGTCAGCAGCCTGTTCGAGAATACCGGCGTGCCGGTGCTCGGGACCTTCGATTTCAAGGCGCTCCCGCAGCTTAGGGAGCTCAAGGCGGGAGGGGTTTGATGCGGATACGATCCACCGAGCATGCGGTGCTCGTCCATGACGCGGATGCGGTCGACGAGGCGCCGCGAAACGAGGGCACGGCAGGGGAGGCCCTGCTGGCGCCGGAGGACGGGCGGCTGAGTCCGCTCGCCGTCGCGGCGTACGATCCGGACAACGCCATCGCCCGGCTCGCGCGCAGCCTGCGCCTGTCGATCTCGGCGCTGCCGCTGCCCGACGAGCCGCCGATCCGCTCGGTCGCGGTGCTCGGTGCGGGGGCCGGGCTGGAGGCATCGGTGCTCGCCGCCAATCTGGCGATCACCTATGCGCAGGGCGGAACGCCGACGGTTCTGGTCGACGCCAATCTCGAGCAGCCGTCGCAGCACCTGTTCTTCGGGCTGCACGAGTCGGCCGGGCTGGTGGCGGCGCTGTCGGGCGAAGCCGACGTGCGGACGCTCGTGCAGCCGTCGCCGGTTGCCGATCTCGTCGTTCTGCCCGGCGGCAAGACGGCCGCGAACGCGCCGGTGCTGCTCGACGGCCAGCACTTCCATCACGGCGCGATGCGGCTGCTGGAAAGCTACGGAATGATGATCGTCGACGCCGGGGTGCCGTTCGGCGAGCCTGCGGCCGTGTGCGAGGCCATCGACGCTGCGGTTGTGGTCGTCAGGAACAATACCACTTCAGTAGAAGAGATTGCGCACGTCATAAACCGTTTGAATGATATGAAGACCAGAGTGGTTGGTACAATCATGGCCACATAACTCACGATATTTTATAAGATAAATTTGTCATCTTTAGAGTTATACGCAGCGATATACCAATGATCCTGTTCGTAAACTTCTGATTAATTTCGACCACCTCCGGCGTCCTGTACCTCTAGTTCTCGAAAAGATCGAGCGAGGGCCTGGTCATGAGCGGGTACGGGACGGCGGTCGAGAGCGCTCCGGCGAACTTCTCTGAGGCTGCGCCGGTCCCGGTTCCTACGAACAGCCCTGTCCCGGTGCGGCCTGCGGCCTCGGCGCCTTCTGTCTCGACCATCGTCATCTCGCTGCCGACGGAAACGATACAGGCCTTCGCGACGCCGGCGGCGACGTCCCGGGCCAAGCGGGCGATGGACGTGAGCGTCGCGCTCCTCCTGCTGATCCTGCTGCTGCCGTCGTTGATGCTGATCGCATTGGCGGTGCGGGTGACGAGCCCCGGTCCGATCCTATTCCGACAGAGCCGTACCGGGTTGCACGGACGCGTCTTCGCCGTCTGGAAATTCCGGACGATGCGCGTGCTGGAGGACGGCGACGGCATTGCCCATGCGACGCGCAACGACGCGCGCGTGACGCCGATCGGTGCACTGCTCCGGAGCACGAGCCTCGACGAGCTGCCGCAGCTGTTCAACGTGCTCGCGGGCGACATGTCGCTGGTCGGGCCGCGGCCGCATGCGGTCGCGCATGACCGCCGCTACGGCCTGCTGATCGGCGATTATGCCCGGCGCTTCCGCGCGAAACCCGGCATGACGGGCCTCGCGCAGATTCGCGGGTTGCGCGGCGAAATCCATGATCTCTCCTGCATGGAGGCACGGGTTCGCGCCGATTGCGAATATATCGAGCGCTGGTCTTTGTTCTTCGATCTCGCCATCCTGCTGCAGACCATCCCGCTGATGGTCCGCGACCGGAACGCGTACTGAGATGCGCACGCGTCTCGCCTCGCGCTGGGGAGCGGCGGCATGAGGATCGTTCATGCCGTCCGGCAGTACCCGCCCGGCGTCGGCGGGGTCGAGGCGACGGTATCGTCGCTGGCCGAGCGCCAGGCACGCGAAGGACATCAGGTACGCGTGGTGACGCTCAACCGCATCTTCTACAGCGATGGCCGGCGGTTGGCATCCAGCGAGTGGCGCAACGGGGTCGAGATCGTCCGCGTGCCGTACCGCGGTTCGCCCAAATATCCCTTCGCGCCGGGGGTGCTGCGTCACATCGGCAATGCCGAGATCGTGCATGTCCATGGCTTGGACTTCTTCGCCGACTTTCTCGGCTGGCTGCGGCCGCTGCACGGCAAGCCGCTGATCCTGTCGACACACGGCGGCTTCTTCCACACCCCGTTTGCCCGCACGATCAAGCGGCTGTGGTTCCACGGGATCACGCGGGCGACGCTGCGCAACTATGCCTTCGTCGCCGCTTCCGGCATCGCGGATGCGGCGATCTTCGAGCGGATCGCCGGCAGCAAGGTGGTGGCGGTCGAGAATGCGGTCGATACCGCCAAGTTCGCCGGCCTGGCGGCACCGGGCGCCAGGACGATGATCTATTTCGGCCGGCTCGCGCCCAACAAGGGGCTCGACCGGCTGATCGCCTGGTTCGCAGGGCTGCGCGAGCGCGATCCCGCGTGGCGGCTGATCGTCGCCGGCAAGGAAATGGGCGTCTCGCTGGACCAGCTCCGCTCCTGGGCCCGGGCGGAAGGCGTCGAGGATGCCGTCGAGCTCCACGCGCTGCCGAGCGACGATGACCTGCGGCGCCTGATCGCGCGCAGCAGCGTCTATGCGTGCGCCTCCGCCTTCGAGGGATTCGGCGTCGCGGCGGTGGAGGGGGTGGGGGCGGGTCTCTATCCGCTGCTCAGCGACATCGCGCCCTTTCGCCGCACCATCGCCCGCGTCGGATGCGGAACCGCGATCGCGTTCGAGCGGGGCAGGGACATCGATCGCTTCCTCGCCGATCTCGCCGCCTATGAGGCGATCGAAGCCCGGGATGCGGCATTGGCGCCGCGTCTGGCCGGCTTCGGATGGCGCGGCGTGCTCGATCAGATCGAGGCGCTCTATGCCCGCGCGCTGAAGGCGGACCGCCGCCCCGTGCCCGAGACGATCACTCAAATCATGCAAAGCCAGGGTCAGGGAGGATCAGCATGAAGACGTGGACGAGAATTCGCATCATCTGCCTGGCGGCGGCCACCGCCGCTGCCGCCGGATGCAGCAACACGCATCTGCCCGACGGGCCGCCGCTCGCGGCGACGAGCGCCTATACGCTGGGGCCGGGTGATCGGCTGCGCGTGACCACTTTCGGCTTCAAGGATCTCAGCGGCGAATATGAGGTTGCGACCGACGGCACCATCTCGCTGTCGCTGATCGAGCCATTCTCGGTGCGCGGCATGACGCCGGCGGAGCTCGAAAAGGAGATCGCCGGCCGGCTGCTCGCCGCCAACATGGTCCGCAAGCCGCAGGTCAGCTGCGAGGTGCTCAAATACCGGCCCTATTACATTCTCGGCGAGGTGCGGAAGCCGGGCCAATATCCCTTCTCGAATGGGCTGACCGCGCTCAAGGCGGTCGCGACCGCCGAGGGCTTCACCTATCGCGCCAATGCCAAGACGATCTACATCACCCGCGACAATGCCAGCACCGAGATGCCGATACGTCTCACCGCCTCGACGCCGATCAATCCGGGCGACACGATCCGCGTGGGAGAGCGCTATTTCTGAGCCGGGGAGGAAGCCGCCGCAGGGCGGCATCAGCGTCGCCGGGCGTTCGCGTGGGGCCAAAGCGAACCAGCCGAGAATGCTGGTCGGGGCGTCCGGCGGCGGCCATTGGATCGAGTTGCAGCGCCTGCGGCCGGCCTTCGACGGCTTCGAGGTCGCCTACGTCTCGACCTTCCACAGCTATGCTGAGCTCGTGCCCGGGCACCGCTATTACTGGGTACCGGACGCCTCTCGTTTCAGCCTGAAAGGATTCGTGCCGATCTTCTGGCGCGCGATCCGCATCCTCCTCAGCGAACGGCCGCACGCCATTGTGACGACCGGATCGGCGCCGATGCTGCCGTTCGTGCTGCTCGGCCGCCTCATTGGCGCCAGGACGCTGTGGATCGACAGCATCGCCAACTCCGAGCATCTCTCTACATCCGGCCGTATTGCCAAGCGGCTGGCGCATCGCTGCGTGCCGCAATGGCCGGACGTCGCCAAAGCCGAGGGGCTCGAATGTTGGGGCAGAATCGTCTGAGAGAATCCGCCGGCCCAAGGTGCTACCGCGGGTGAAGTAATACTTTTGGATTATATAACATTTGTTATGAATCGACGTTGTGAAGCCTCAACGCGACAGGGCGTTGACTTACTCATGTTGTTAAGCCGACTCCATCGGCTATAGGGGAATACGTCCAACGAGCTACTCCAGTGGAGGTCCCCTACCTAATTCGAACCATCCGCTTCGATAATTCCTTCCCCGTCTTGTTCCTGTTCCTTCGAAAACTGCTGTCTGCGGTGAGGCTGCGCTTCTCCGCGTGATGCCCTGCAACTGAAGTCCCGGCGCTCCTGCGCGCGGGGTCAGAACAATAAACGCCAATCGAGAGGATGCGTGGAGCCTCATGGCTTCGCGATCGGCGAAATGCGTGCCTGCTGACGGGGTGGCTCTTCTGGATCTTGTTCAATAATACCAAGGTAGTATCAGTGAAGAATAGTGACACCGATTACCAAATATTAGCTGATGGCGGCTTTGATAATGGGGTGCATGACGATTCATCTCATATCCCGCTGCTTCGCGAGCTCGATCCAGTGAACCGGCGCCGGGCGATCCGCTGGCTGGTCGCCGGTGCGGGCGCGATCGTCGCCGGCTGCGGAGGCGGGGGTTCGTCGGCCGAGACCGGCGGGTCGATCATCACGCCGACGCCCTCGCCGACACCGACACCAACTCCCGCTCCGACTCCGGCGCCCACTCCCACGCCGACCCCTACACCGGCGCCATCGGGACAGGACTTCAGATACGGTGTCAATTTCGCCAGCCTGGAAGGCACGCCCGACACGCTGCCCGGTCGTCTGAACGGCGAGGTCTTCGTCACCCCGGACAGCCATTTCTCCTATTACAAGTCGAAGGGGATGGACCACATCCGCCTCCAGGGCGCCTGGGAGCGGCTCCAGCCGCGCACCTTCGGCGAGCTGGGCGAGCAGCTGCTGGATCACTATGCCGACCCGAACAACCCGCTGCGCAATACGGTCAACCTCGTCCGCCATTATCTCGATCGCGCCCAGGCGAACGGGCTCAAGGTGTTCCTCGACCTCTGCCATAACTACGGCTCGCGCTGGGTCGGCTACAACGGCAGCTGGTCGGCGAAATCGAAGGCGCAGCTCGGTTCCTCCCAGGTGCCGATCTCGGCGTTCGTCGATTATTGCACGAAGCTGGTGCAGACGTTCGGCAGCCATCCCGCGGTCGTCGGCATCGAGCTGATGAACGAGCCGCACGACCTGGCGATCGGCGAGGCCGGCTGGCGCGATGCGTGCCAGCAATCGATCAACGCGATCCGCAAGATCAACAGCTCGCTCTGGATCCTGATCGACGGTTATGGCTGGGCCAGCGCGCAGATGTGGCCGCAGAACAACCCGACGATCCACACGCTGTCCGATCCGGCCAACCGCATCATGTGGTCGGCGCACCAGTATTTCGATGCGAACTCGAGCGGCGTCTACGGCGGCGGCAGCGAGAGCGCGCCGACCAACGCCAACATCGGCGTCCAGCGGCTCGCGCCGTTCATCGAATGGCTGAAGGCGCATGGCTTCCAGGATCGCGGTCACATCGGCGAGTTCGGTGCCCCCGATCGCACCGAATGGCAGACGATCGTGCGCAATTTCGTTCAGTCAGCCGATGCCGCCGGTCTCAGGCTGACGGCGCACCAGGACATCCCGTATCTGAACGATACCTACACGATGAACCTGTTCCCGCAGACGGACAGCTCCGGAAAGATCGTCGGGGCCGACCGCGGCGTCATGCAGGTTCTTCAGCAAGTGGCGCAATGATGCGCAGCCGCATTCGATAAAGAAGGGTGAAGGGCCGCCAGGGGGTGGGGGAGGCGGCCCTTCGTTCGTCCGGCGGGGGCCGGAACAACGGAAGCGAGGAATCGATCTCTTGGTACCGGTGGCTAGCAAGTCCGACGGCCGAATCGATCCCTGAAAGGGGATTAGCTCCGAAGAGCCTTCAGTGTTCCGATCAGGTGAACCCGCGCAAAAACGGGTTCGATCAAGATGTTCTTTGATTCCCGCAGCGCGGCGGGATTAGCCTGTCCGTCATTCCAGCAGCAGGCCCGGGAATGCGTCATTGCCGTTATGGAACATAGATTTCTCCTCGGCCCTGGAGAACAGGACGGGTAAATACTTCATCGGGCGCGACATCATCTCCGATCACCGCGCGATGATCGGGAACGTATATTACTGGCGGAGCCGGCGTGGCGAGACGCCGGAGGGGGTGCGTGCCCGGACCCTCAAACTCGGTCTCAAGATCGAGATGCGTCTGGCGAGTCTGCTGGACGGAAATCCGCTGCCTCCTCGCCGCGGCCGCAATCCTACGCTCCATCTCGATCCCTATTCGGTGCTGCACAGCCGGATAGGGCCACAGGACATGGTGCTGGTGCACGACATGGGCCCGATCACCCATCCCGATCTGTTCCAACCCTGGCTTCATCGCCTGTACCGCAACGCCTTTCGCAAGATCGTCGCCGCGCGTGCACGGACGGTGTTCGTCAGTGCGGCGTCGCGCGACGCCTTTGCCGGCCTTTATGGGCCGGGCCCAGGGATGGCGGTGGTCTATCCCCAGATGCGGGAGGGCATCCGCCATCCGTGGCAGCAGCCGATCCCGGGCATCCAAGGCCCCTTCCTGCTGACCGTCGGCAGCCTCGGCCGGCGGAAGAACCAGCTCGCGACCATCCGTGCCTTCGCACGCTCGGGTCTTGCCGATCAGGGGTTCAGCTACGTGCTCTGCGGTGCGCGGGAACCCGGAGCCGACTTGGTGGAGCAGGCCGCCGCCAGAACGACGGGCGTGCATCTGCTGCCCTATGTCTCCGATGCCGAGCTCACCTGGCTCTATGCCAATGCCGTCGGCTTCGTCCTCGTCAGCCGGCTGGAGGGCTTCGGCATGCCGGTGGCCGAGGCGATCAGCCATGGCGCGATCCCGCTGGTGACGGCGGCGAGCGTGCTGGAGGAGGTCGCCGGTCCCGGAGCGCTCACCGCCCGAGCCGACGATGAGGCCGGGATCGCGGAAACCATGATCCGACTCGCGACGATGACACCCGCCGAACGCTTCAGCCGCGCCGACGCGATGCGGCAATCGCTGGGCCGCTTCACGCGCGAGCGGTTCGCCGAGAGCTGGCGACAGGAACTGGAATGTTGACCGGGGCTATTCCGGCCGCGCGTACCCGAAGGCGGCACTGAGGTCGATCGCGGTCGACCGTACCGGCCCCGCGATCTCCGCGGTGACCTCGTCGGTCAGGTAATGGGCGGCGCTGGCGATGCTGATCGCCATGATGATCTGACCCTTCGCATTGCGCACCGGCGACGCCACCGAGCGGACGCCGTCGTCCAGCTCGCTTTCGTGCATCACCAGCTGGCGCCCGCGATGCACTTCCATCGCGGACAGGAACGCCTTCAGCTGCGCTTCGCTGGCATGCGGCTTCCCCTCGTAGAAAAGCCGCGTCAGCGACGAAGCGTCCTCGTCGAGCAGCAGCGCCTTGCCCAGGCCGGTCTCCGTGATGAAGCGCCGGTCGCCGGGCGCAGTGGAGACCCGGAGTCGCTGGCGGCCGGTAACGCGGTCGAGGTGACGCGACCAGTCGCCCTCGCGCTTGCCGATGAACACGCAGAAGCCGGTCTGCTCCGAAAGCTGCTCCATATGGGTCCGTGCGATCCGCAGGAAATCGGTCTGCTCGAGCGCCAGCGAGCCGAGCTGGAGCAGCTTCGGCCCGAGCGAATAGCCGTCCCGCGTCGGCGACAGATAGTCGCGCGACCGCAGCGCCTGCGCGAGGCGATAGGTGGTGGCGCGGCTGAGGCTCAGCTTCTGGGCGAGATCGGTGACCTTGGCCGGGCCCTCGATGATCTCGTCGAGGATATCGAGCGCGCGCATCAGGGTCTGCGCGCCCTTCGCGGCAGGGGCGCCCTTCTCGAGCGTCTCGTCTTGCATGGAATTCATCTCCTGGGATCCGGCGGCGTTTGTGATTGGGTCTTAGCGTATCGCGATGCGCCTCAATATGTGAATTATTCCGAGGATAGCCAGCCCGCCGCCTCGATCCGCTCAGCCCATGCCGTGCCGCCGCGACCAGGCGATGAACAGCTCGGGCCAGGGCGAGGTGGTGCCGTCCGGCAATTGCAGGGCGAAGCCGTGCCCGCCCGTCTCGAACAGGTGCATCTCCCGCGGCACCTTCTGCGCCTGCAGCGCGGAGAACAGCGCGAGGCTGTTCTCGACCGGTACCGTCGTGTCGTCGACGGCGTGGGCGAGGAAGGTCGCCGGCATCGCACCGGTCACCAGCCGATCGGTCGAATAGGCGGCGATCCGTTGCTCGCTGGGCTGACGGCCGAGCAATTCGTTGCGCGATCCCATATGCGCGATCCCGTCCGCCATCGAGGCGACCGGGTAGAGCAGGCCGGCGATCGTCGGCCGTGCCGGCAGCGCGTCGGCGGCGTCGATCGCGGCATAGGTGGCGAGGTCCGGCTGCGCGGCGAGGCGCGCGGCAAGATGGCCGCCGGCCGAGAAACCGAGCACCCCGATCCGCTCCCCGTCGAATCCGTCCCGCTTCGCACGCGTGCGAATCAGCCGTATCGCGCGCTGCGCGTCCTGCAGCGGCGCGTCGGGGCCGGCGGCCCAGGCGTCGCCGGGCAGGCGGTAGAGTAGTATGAAGCAGGTGTAGCCCGCATCGGCGAAGTGCCGGGCGATGGCATGGCCTCCACGACCGATCGCGACGCGCCGGTAGCCTCCGCCCGGCACCAGCAGCAGCGCCGCGCCATTGGACTTCGCCGGCCTCACCACGGTGAGGGTCGGACGGGTGACGTGGGTGAAGGCGGTGTCGTCCGGCGGGCCGTCCGGCGAGCGGGGGCGTTCCTCCTCCACCGCCGTCATCTTTTCGCCGCCGGGTGCCGGTCCGGGCCAGATCGCGAAACGCTCGAAGCCCGGTGGGAGTGTCGACTGCGCTCCGGCGACAGACGCGGCACCCAGCATGACGCCCCCGGCGAGCAGTGTCCGGCGGTCGATGTTTGAACTCATTGCGCGGTCCTCGCGACGGGATTGCGGCCCCAGAGCTGCTCGTAGCGCCAGCCCGACAGGTCTTCGACGACTGCCCGGCTTTCCTCGCTTTCCGGGGCGGTGGCGCCGGCGCGCAGTCGCTCGATCTCGTGCATCAGCACGGCGTGGGTCTTCGGGTCGAGCCGGAAGCGCAGCGAGACGATGACGCCGAGCACGAGCACCGACAGCGTGCCGATCCCCAGCACCCAGGCGATCGTCTGGACTGCCTCAGGCGTCTGCACCGCCGCCTTGGACTGAAAGCCGCCCAGCTCCATGATGACGCCGACACCCGCGACCGCCGCCGCCTGGGTCGCCTTGCGGACGAAGGTCATCACACCGGCGAAGCTGCCCTCGCGGCGCTGACCGGTGACGATCTCGTCGACATCCGCCATGTAGTTGTAGGTCGCCCACGGGATGTAATTGAGCGCGCCGCGGCCGAGCCCGGCGAAGACGATCGGCACCCACAGCAGGCAGCTGTGCGCGGTGATCCCGGCCCACCAGCAGCCGAGCAGCAGCAGCACGCCGATGCCGAAGCTGAGCGCGGCGACGCGATAGGCGATGCTGGGCGCGGCCCGCAGCGCGACGTTGATCGCCAGCATCACCGCGACGAGCTGGACGATGTAGAGCGGCCCCAGCAGGCCGGAGGTGAGCGCGGTCGAGCCGGCCAGCGCGAAGATCACGAAGAAGGTGAAGGCCGCGTTGAAGATGTCCTGGCTGATATAGCCGCCGAGATACATGCCGAGATGCAGGCGGAACGCCCGGATCCGCATCGTCGACAGGAGATTGCGATAGAGTCCGCGCAGCGATTCCCAGGCCGAACCGCCGGACTGCGATGCCGCCGCCGCAGGCCGCTGCCGTTCCCAGCTGAACAGGTAGAGCATCGTCGCCGTGGTCATGAACAGCGCGGTGAAGATCAGGCCCATGTAGAAGAAGGTATTCGGGCTCTCGCGGCCGAGGTAGTTGATGATCCACAGCGGCAGGAAGCCCGCCAGGATCGCCGAACATTGGCCGAGCAGGATACGCGCGCCGGCGAACTTCGCCTTCACCTTATAGTCGTTGGACATTTCGGCGGCGAGCGTCTCGTAGGGGATGATCTCCATCGCGTAGACCATCTCGAACAGGACGTAAGTGACGAGGTAGTAGAGGAAGCTCTGCCCCGGCAGCCACATCAGTGCGAAGGCGGGCATCAGCGGGATGGCGGCGAGGATGAAGAAGCGCCGCCGCCCGAACTTCCTGCCGAGCCAGGTGCCGCCGAAATGGTCCGAGATGTGGCCGATCAGCGGGGAGGTGATCGCGTCGAGGATGCGCGCCACCGCGAAGATCGTAGCCGCCTGGCCGGCGCTGAGGCCGCAGACGGTGGTGTAGAAGATCAGCACCCAGCCCGAGATGACAGCCATCGAGCCCGCGCCGAGGAAGTCGTTCGAGCCATAGGCCAGATAGTTGATGAACCGGACGGGGCGCGCCGCGCCGGCCGATGGTTGTGCCTGCGGCTGCGCCATGATCCTCTCCCTCCCGCCGTCAGATATAGGTGCGGAGGAACTCCGCGAGCGCACAGATCGCCAGGCTCTGGCCATAGGGCATCGAGGTGAGCGGGATGTCCTTGTAGAACTGGAGCGTGTCGCCCATCGCGGTGCCGAAGCTCACCTGCTTGAGCTCGCCGTGCTCGTCGATGTTGGCGAGCACGCCCTCGATTGCCTTGATCCCCACCGCCTCATAGTCGGCGGAGATGTAGCGCTTTCTCACCGCCTTCAGGATGCCGTAAGCGAAGCCGGCGGTGGCGGAGGCCTCGAGATAGCTGGTCGGATCGGTGATCAGCGTGTGCCACAGGCCGCTCTCGTGCTGGTGCTCGGCCAGCGTCTTCACCTGCGTCGTCAGCGCGTCGATCAGGAAGGTGCGGAAGGCATCGCCCTCCGGCAGATCGAGCATCTCGATGATCTCGGGAATCGCGATCGTCACCCAGCAATTGCCGCGCGCCCACAGCGCCTCGGCGAAATTGTGGCGGCCGTCGAAGGTCCAGCCGTGATACCACAGGCCGGTCTTGCGGTCGGCGAGATATTTGACGTGGACGAGGAACTGGCGCTTCGCCTCCTCGACATAATGCGGCCGCCCCAGCAGCAGGCCGATGCGCGCGAGCGGCAGCACCGACATCATCAGCGTATCGTCCCACAGCTCGCCGGGATTCTCGTCGTTGAAGACGATGTGCTGGAAGCCGCCCTCCTCGGTCTTGGGCAGGCCGTTCGGGGCCATCAGCCATTCGGCCCAAGTGTCGAGATAGGGGATATAGGTCTGGTCGCCGGTCTGCTCGTAGAGATTGGCGAGCGTCAGGAACGGCGCCATGGTGTTGATGTTCTTGGTCGGCGTGCCCGCGGCGAAGCGGTCGCGGAACCAGTCGAGCATCACGTCCAGCGCACGGTCGCTCCCGGTCTGCTCCCAATAGCGGTAGAGGCCGAACAGGCCGACGCCGTGGGTCCATTCCCAGTCGTTCCATCCCTTGGTGTCAATGACGCGGCCGTCGTCGAGGCGCAGCAGGAACTCGCCGGTCTCGTCATGCAAGTTGACGAGATTGTCGATCAGCCGGTCGATCGCATCGATCACCTGGGATCGCGGGATCGAATGGGTCAAGGCTGCCATAAACTGTCTTTCACTCCTGAAGCTGTGCGGGGGCGCGGGCAAGGCCGCGGTCAATCCAAGTGGAACATCGGCACCAGCGGCCATTCGACCGGCCGGTTGTCGGGCTGAACCTCCATCAGCGGCGCCATGTGATCCCACCAGCGGCGCATCACCGGATGGTCGGGCAGGGCGTCGCGGCGGTTGTCGTCGGCGAGCTTGAGAACGGCGAACAGCGCCAGCGTCTGCTCGTCGAGGAAGATCGAATAGTCGTAGATGCCGGATGTGCGGAGCAGCTCGGCGAGCTCGGGCCAGATCTCGTCGTGGCGGCGGCGGTATTCCTCGACCGTGCCGGGCTTGAGCTGCATGCGGAAGGCGTGGATGGTCATGGCTATCCTTCAGGCCGGCTCTGACGGGAGATGCACGGCGCCCGACCAGAGCGGCGTGCGGGTGACGGCGAGTCGTGTGGCGTCTTGGGTCATAATTGCTGGACGCGCGTCCGGGGCGGCGGTCTCCATCGACAGCCGGTCGATCGTGACGCCTTGGGCATGGCGCATCCACAGTCCCCAGGCGGGGAGGGGGCCGAACATGCTCGGTTCAGGATAGGCTTCCGCCTGCTCCGCGGGTCGTGTCGCGGCCTCTGCGGCGGTGCCGCCGCCTGGAAAGGCGAGATGAATGTTACGAAGCGCGACGTCCCCCACCGGATGCCCCGGCAACCCCGCGACGATCGCCGGATAGCGGTGTTCGGACATGGCCGCATCGATATCCGCGATGACGATGCCGCGCGTCGATCCAACGCGAGTACCGGCTGGCCCCCTGCGGCGATCGCCGAGCCGCACGAAGATCGGCGCAGTGGTGACCTCGCGCATGGTGAGATCGCGCGCGACCACATCCTCCATCGCGCCGCCGTCGACCGTCTCCAGCGCCAGCCCCCGCGACCGCTCGAACCGGCAGCGCTCGATCAGAATGTGGCGATAGCCGCCGTTGCTCTCGGTGCCGAGCTTGATGCGCCCGGTCGGTCCGTCGCGGTCGGGCGCGAGCAGGGTAGTGCGCCCGCGCGTGCCGTCGATCATCGTGCCGACGTCGTAACCGGAGACGGTGCAGTCGCGCACGAGGACATGCTCGGTCGGTACGATACGGCCGAGCGCGAAGCTGCTCTTGAGCACGATCGCGTCGTCGTTGGGCGTGTTGACGCGGCAGTTGGTGACGGTGGCGTTCCGCACGCAATCGAGGTCGATCCCGTCGCGCTGGGTGTCGATCGTCAGCCGATCGATCGTCAGCCCCTCGACGCCGGTGGCGAGGATGGCGAAATGTCCACCGAGCAGCAGCGTGAAGCCGGAGAGGCGCACCTTGCGGGCGTTCTTGAGCGCGATCGCCTTATTGCCAAGGCCGCGCATCGCCTCGAATGCCGGTTCCAGCCGCGATATCTCGGTGGCGGACATGCCGGCCATCGAGTTCGGCCGCTCGCCCGCGCCGCGCGTCCAGCGGGCGCCGGGGCCGTTGCGGGTGAGTCCCTTGCCGTGGATCATCCCCGGTCCGACGATCGCGACGTCCTCGACGCCATCGCCCCAGATCAGGCTGTTGCGCCAGTGGCTGTGGCCGAAATCCTGGTAAAGGCCGTCCGAACCCTGCTCGGGATCGTCGTAGCGGCCGGGGTGGACGGCCGGATCGGCGCCCTCGATCACCGCGCCGGCATTGAGCTGCAGCGTGACGCGGCTTTGAAGGCGGATCGAGAAGCACAGGTACCGTCCCGCCGGAAACACAACCGTCCCACCGCCGCCGCGGGACGCCGCCGCGATCGCGCGGTTCACGGCATCGGTGTCGAGCGTGACGCCGTCGCCCCGCGCGCCGAAGTCGCGGACGTCGTAGCGCTGGCCGGCGCGCGCAGGGAAGGGCAGGGCGGCAAGCCCCGCCGCGAGCGCACCGCTCACGTCCCGACGCGACAACAGGGACGTCAACACCACGCCGTCCGGCCGTGTCGGCGCATCCTGCCACGCATCGCTTTCCCCTCTACGGACGACTATCCTGAGCGCGGTCGGTTGCGCCGATATCCCACAATATGCTTTTATAATTCATATTATGCAAGGAAGATGCACTCCGATGATTGCACTCAAGCGTCGCTCGCTGATCGGAGCGCTGGCCCTTGTACCCATACTCGCCGCCGCGCGGGATAGTGGGCGGGTGTTGCGCGATGATTTCCGCCGCGATCTCAGTCAATGGGCCGTCGAAGCCGAGCGCCCCGCCAAGGTGAGCGTCCGCGACGGAATCCTCGACATCGATGCGCCGGCGGGGATCACCTTGTGGTTCCGGCCGGAGCTGCAGGCGCCGGTGACGATCGACTATCGGGTGCTGGCGGTCGCCGAGGGCGGCCCCAATGATGCGGTAAGCGACGTCAACGCGTTCTGGATGGCGACCGACCCGGCGGCGCCGGACGGATCGGTGCTCGATCGCCCGCGCAGCGGCGCCTTCGCCGATTATGATACGCTCCGCACCTATTATGTCGGGATCGGCGGCAACCGGAACACCACCACGCGCCTGCGCCGCTACGTCGGCCGCGCCGGCGACCGGCCGATCCTGCCGCAGCACGACCGGTCCGACCGAGGGGCGCTGCTCGAGCCCAGCCGCTGGACGCATGTCCGCCTGATCGCCGACGGCCGGCATATTGCCGTGGAGCGCGACGGAAAGCTGCTGTTCGCACTCGACGATGCCGAGCCCTATCTGCATGGGCATTTCGGACTCCGCACGACCAAAAGTCATCTTCGGATCCGCGACTTCACCGTGCGGACCGCCTAGCCGCACGCGGCATTGCCGCGCGCGACCGCTGCGTCCGGATCGTCCCGGTGGACATGGCGCGAGATCGGCAGCCGCAGCTTTGCCAGTGCATTCGCGACGATGCGCGCCGTCGCCCGCGCGCCGAGCTCGTTGAGGTGGGTGGTGTCGTTGTGCCCATCCGGAAAGCGCGCGATATGATCGTCGGGGGTGTAGATCATGAAATAGCGCGCCGATGCCGCCTCGCCCTGCTTGTCGAGGAAGGCACGGCTGTCGGCATCGAGGTCGATCAGCGGCGTGCGAGTGGCGCGGGCGACAGCGATCACCGCCCTGGCATAGTCGCCGTGAGTCGGCTGGATATGCCCGTCGCGGAACTCGTGCCGGGCGACCGGAGTCACCAGGACCGGCCGACCCCGCTTCGCGCGCACGTCGCGCACGAAGCGCTCGAGGTTCTCGCGATATTCGCCGTTCGCCTCGGTGTGGCGCTGGGGCTTCTTCAGATCCTCGTCATTATGGCCGAACTGGATCAGCACCGTGTCGCCGGGACGGATATCATCGAGCAGCGCCGACCATAGCCCTTCCGACAGGAACGTCCGTGTGCTGCGGCCGCCGCGCGCCCGATTGATCACCTCGCTGCCCGGATCGAGCGAGCAGCCGAGGAACATGCCCCAGCCCATCTGCGGGAACTGATCGGAAGAATAATTGGCCGCGGTCGAATCGCTCGCGATCAGGACGCGCGGAGGAGGCGGATCGGCGGCCGCCGCCGTTCCCAGCATCAGCAGCATCGTCAGAGCAGCCTTGCGCATAACCCCTCCCCAAAGCTCCAAAACGAGAGGCGGCGCCGATGCCCCGCCTCCCGAGGTGAGGAGCCGTCTAAAACTTGTACCGCGCCCCGAAGAAGAACTGCCGCCCTGTCGAGCTGTAGACCTGTTGGTCGCGCCGGTCCTCGCCGTCCCAATAGCTGGTGGGCTGGTTGGTGAGATTGATCGCGTCGACGGTCAGCGTCAGCCGGTCGGTGAGCTTGTAGCTCGCCGAGGCGTCGATGTTGGTGCTGCTGTAGGCGCCGGCGGTGTCGGCGAGGCCGGCACGGACCGGAATGATGCGCAGATACTCGTCGCGATAGGCGAGCGAGCCGCGGATCGAGAATTTGTCGTCCTCGTAATAGAGCGTCGCGTTCGCCGAGTTGGGCGAGACGTTGATCAGCGGAGCCTGCATCGTCGGACCCGAGGCGCTGGTCGTCAGCACATAGGAGATGTTCGACTTGATGTGCGTGTAGTTCAGGATCGCGCCGAAATGCTTGAGGAAGCCGGGCAGGAAGGTGAACGGCTGCTGGTAGGAGATCTCGAAGCCGTCGATCTTGCCGCCCGCGGTGTTGCGGTAGGTGGTAATGTTGGTCGGCGTGTTGGGATCCTGCGTCGGCGAGAGCAGCGAGAGCGGCAGGCCGGCATCGGAATAGCCCATCGTCGTCGTGATCTGCTGGACGAAGTTGCTGATGTCCTTGTGGAAATAGGCGGCCGACAGCACCGCGCCCTGCTGGAAGTACCACTCGACGCTGACGTCGTAATTGTCCGCGAGATAGGGCTTGAGATAGGGATTGCCGACGGTCGCGGTGAACGGGATCTGCGCGGTGCCGATCGCGCCGCCTGGCGTCAGGAAACCGAGCGAGGGGCGCGACATCGCCTTGGCATAGGCGAGGCGTGCGGTCAGCTTGGGCGTGACGTCGACCGCCAGGTTCACCGCCGGCAGCCAGTTGTCGTAGCTGCGGTTGACGCGCGTCAGCACGCCGGCGCCGACATAGCCGGTCGAGCTCTGGTCGGTATGCGCATAGCGCACGCCGGCATTGCCGCGCACGATCATGCCGTTGGCGAGGTCGAACTTATAGTCGAGCTGCGCATAGGGGCTGACGTCCTGCTCGATCACCGAGCGGTTGTCGCCCTGCGATCCCGTGCCGACGCTGCCCATGCGGAAGTCGCCGAACTGGTTCACGCATTCGCAGTCGACGTTGAAGGTCTGCATGATCTTGAAGATGTCAGGCACCACGAACGAGTTGGTCGACCCGTCGGGGATGCTGATGCCGTCGACCGTCACCACCTTGCTGATGTCGGCCATGGTCATGCCGGCAGGCAGCGGCGGGATCAGGTTCTGTGAGGCGATGCGCTGCTCGCGGGTCGAGGCGAACTTGAAGCGCTTGCCGGCGATGCCGGTCTTGAAGGTCAGCGCGTCATTGAGCTCGTATTGGAAATCGACCTTCAGCGTCTTGAACTGGTTGTCGACGGTCGCGCGGAACTGGCGGATGTTGTCGTAGCCGTTGGCGTATTGCCAGTTGTTGGGATCGGTCGCGTCGAAGCCATAGTCGAGGATCGGGGTCTTCCGATTATCCCGCGCGTCGTAGACGAAGCCGTCCCCGTCGAAGCGGCTGAAGGTGACCAGGCGGGAATAAGGGTTGTCGAAATAGGAGCGCGACTGGCCGTAGAGGATGCTGAGCTTGCCCTTCTCGCCGACATCCTGGTCGATCCGGCCATTGGCCTGCCAGAAATAGGTCGAGGAGACGTCGTAGCTGTTGGTGACGCCGAAGTCGGTGTCGTCGAACAGGCCGTAGACGACTTCGCCCGCGTCGTTGATCTCGACGTCGTGGATCTTCATGTTCGGGCGCCCGGCGAGCTGTGCGGGCGTCCAAGGCGTGCCGGCGGGCGGCGAGCCGAGGCCGCGGTTGAGGCTGATCGGGTTGGTGGCGAGATCGGTCTTCTTCTGATCGAACCGCGAATAGGCGAGATCGATCGTGATCTGCATGTGATCGGTCGGCTTGAGCTGGATCGAGCCGGTCAGGCCGAGGCGCTCCTGATCGTTGAGGAAGCGGCCGTAACCCGGCAGGCGGGCCATGAAGACGTTCGGCTGGTTGATCGCGTTGTAGGCGTCGGGCGTCGAGCCCGGATTGGGTCCCGAGGCGGGAATGCACTGCGAGGCGCGCGGCGCGGTGCCGACCAGCGGGTTGACGGGCGTCGTCGGCGTGCCCGGCACGATCGGGCAGAAGCCGTTGTTGATGTCGGTGAAGTCGGACAGGCTGGTGTTGGAATAGGCGTCCTCCTGCACGCTGCGCTTGTTCCAGGCGAAGGAGAACAGCACGCCGATCCGATCGTCGGCGAAGGTGTCGCTGATCAGGCCGGCGATGCGCGGCGCCCATTTGTCGTTGATCGTGTAATAGGCCGCCTGCGCGGACAGCGCCGCCTGGAAGCCGGGCTTGTCGAACGGCCGGCCAGTGGTGAGATCGACGGTCGCGCCGAGCGAGCCTTCGTCGACCTCGGCGGACTGGGTCTTGTTGACCACCACCTGACTGAACAGCTCCGACGCGAACACGCTGTAGTCGAAGGTGCGGCCGCGGTTGATGCCGGCGCCGAGCGTCGAGCCGGTGGTCGCCGAGATCGCCTCCAACCCGTTGAAGCGGGTGCGGCTGAAGTCGCCGCCGAGCCCGCGCACCGTGATCGCGCGCCCCTCGCCGCCGTCGCGCTCGATCGAGATGCCGGGGACACGCTGGAGCGAGTCGGCGAGGTTGGCGTCGGGGAAGTCGGCGATGTCCTGCGCACTGATCGCGTCCACGACACCCGCCGAGCTCTGCTTGATGCGCAGCGCGTTCTCCAGCGAGCCGCGGAAGCCGGTGACGACGATGTCCGGGCTGGTGTCCTGCTGATCGGGGGCGGGAGCGGTCGCCTCCTGCGCACCGTCCTGACCGGCGGGAGCGGGGGGTGTTTCCTGTGCGAAGGCGGATGCGCTCGTCAGTCCGAGCACTATTGCCCCGATCGAGGCCGTGAACCGCAGTGCGCTGCCGCGGGCCGGTACGCTTTCACTCATCCCAAACCTCCCATTCACGCTCGGTCCGGCGTGTTCCTACCGGATCGCCTTAGTCCCACGATGTGGAATATAATATCACTAATTGGAGCGATGCGCCTTTGGGGCTAGCGGTGTCAAGCCCGTTAAAAAACATTGCCCCGGCCGTGCGCCGGACCGTGGCGGCAAGGCCACGCATCGCGGTCGGCCGCTTGCTGCCGGCCCGTCGCCATCATCGTCCGATAGAGCGCATCGCCGGCGCCAACCGCGCCTATTGCTGCGCCTTGGCGAGCTCGACCGCGTAGACCTGAGTCGGTCCGAACATGTTCGATCGGAACACCAGCCATTTGCCGTCCGGCGTGAAGTTCACGTTCGGCTCGAGCCGGTAATCGTGATTCTTCATGTTCACGAGCCGCTCGGAGGTGAAATAGCCGGGGTGGATCAGCGAGCCCGAATTCGGTGCCTGGATGCCGGCGACATCGGGAATGCCGTTCGGCTTGAACAGGTAGAGCCACTTCCCGTCGGGCGCGTGTGCGACCATCTCGCTGTCGCCGCCGTCACCCGCGAACATCGTGCCGTCGGGCGAACTGTTGAAGTGCACCGACCATTCGTTGCGCTGGAGATGGTACCAGTTGCGCTTGCCCGTCGCGATCTCATAGCCCGCGACCCAGAAATCCTCGCCGCGCGGCGTCTGCAGGTCGTACCACACGGTCTTGCCGTCGCGGCTGAACCATTCGTGGCCGGCGATCTCCATGTTCATCGTGCGCTCGTGCAGCTTGAGCGGCTTGGCGTCGGGCTGGTCGACGCGGATCAGCCATAGCCGATCGACCTTATGCCACGGCCCTTCGTGGCAATACATGAGCAGGCCCGGATCGGTCGGCGAGAATTGCAGATGGTTGAGCCAATCGGTCGAGCCGTAGACCGTGCGCTGCTTGCCCGTCCGCGTGTCGATGACGAACATCGTCATCGGGATTTTCGACTCGAGCCGCTCGTTCATGCGGACTTCCTTCGACTCCGCATAGGTCATCGGCCGGCCGTCGGGCCACGAGGCGCGATAGTCCGCCTGGTCGTAGCGGGCGTCGCGCTGGCGGAAATATTTGAGCGCCTCGGCGCTGGAATTGGGATCGGTCTCGACCCCGCCGAGCAGCGTCTCGTCGGCGTTGATCGTCTGGATTTCGCCGTTCGGCACCTCCGCGACCTTGCGCACCTTGCCGGTGTCGACATCCGCCGCATAGATCGTCTTGGGGCCGGGCCGGCTCCCGTCGGGCGCGACCTGGTAATAGACCGAACGCGTCCTGTGGCCGGTGAAGAGCAGCCGGAACGGCCCCTTGATCGTCACCACTGGCGAGAGCTTGCGCGTCTTGAGATCGTAGGCGGCGATCCCGGTCGGGGTCGAGATCAGCAGCTTGTCGCCCTGCGGCGTATAGCCGTTGTAGTTGAAATAGAGGCTGGAGCTGCCCGGCTGGTCGGAGATGCGGATCACGCGATGGCCGGTGTCGGGATCGATCCACTCGCGCGGCGGGTCCTGCGCCGGCGCCGCCCCGCCGCTGGTGACCAATATCAGCGCTGCGAGAAGCCCGGCGACACGCGAGCCAGCATAGCGACGTATCATCCGCACCTTTCCATCCTCCAGTGGGACCCAGATGTCCCATATTTTGGATATCGATACTGGAGAGTGAGATTTAACGTCAATCGTCCATGCGGTGAGTCGAGGACGCTTCCCGTCACCTGATTAAACAGATGTCCGGTTTGTTGAGTGATGCGGCGTCGATCTGGACCGCTGCCACCACGCTATCCTGCGCCGTCCGATAGCCGGCTAGTCGCGCAGGTGGCGATATGCGGCGAGACAGCTGCCGATCGTGAACGGCTAATATCCTGATAATCAGCCATTTTGCTGGAGAGATATGAGGTCAATTAAACATTAACATCAGTGTTATTTCGTGTTGACATCAATGTACATAAGGGGAAGGCTTCATTCACCAGCCGCGACTCGACGGGTGGTGAAAAAGCGGCCGTCCGACAGGGCGAAGCCGTAACAGGGAGGGGTTGGAGGGAATGAAATCTAGGGGATTTCGTGCGCATCTGATCGTGGGCGCTTCGCTGGTGGCCATGACCTGTTCGGCGACGGCGCATGCGCAGGCGCAGACAAAAGGCGTTGCCGCCGCGACCCAGCAGGCACCGCAGCCGCCGGCCGACGAATATGATTCCGCCAACGACATCGTCGTCACCGCACAGAAGACGGAGCAGCGGCTCCAGGATGTTCCGATCGCGATCTCCGCCTTTTCGGCGCAGTCGCTCGCCGATCACAAGATCGAAGCCGGCTCGGAACTGCTGCGCGCTGTTCCCAACGTCAGCTTCTCCAAGAGCAATTTCAGCATGTACAATTTCTCGATCCGCGGGATCGGGACCAAGGCGATCTCGGCGTCGACCGATCCGGCGGTCGCCGTGAGCTTCAACAACACGCCGATGATCCGCAATCGGCTGTTCGAATCCGAATTCTTCGACATGCAGCGCGTGGAGGTGCTGCGCGGCCCGCAGGGCACGCTCTACGGCCGCAATGCGACCGGCGGCGTGGTCAACCTGATCCCGGCGCTTCCGAGCGCCGAGTTCGAGGCCGAGGTGAAGGCCGAGGTGGGCAATTACGACAGCCGCCGCCTGTGGGGCATGATCAACGTGCCGGTCACCGACACGCTGGGTTTCCGCCTCGCCGGGCAGATGACCAAGCGCGACGGCTTCGACTACAACAGCTTCACGAAGAACCGCGTGAACGGCCGCGATCTCTGGTCGACGCGCGCCTCGGTGCAATGGGAGCCGAGCCACAATTTCCGCGTCAACGCGATCTGGCAGCATTTCGAGGAGGACGACGACCGCTCACGCACAGGCAAGCAGCTCTGCACGCGCGATCCGGGGCCGGAGCGGGTAGGGAATGTCAACGTCACCAGTCCGGTGACGCGCGGGCGCCTCAGCCAGGGGTGCCTGCCGGGATCGCTCTATGACGATGCAGCCTATAGTGCGCCCAACGGCAACAGCCTGGTATTCCTGGGGGTCGCCGGCGGTATCAACCTGGGCTATGTGCCGGGTCCCAATCCTCGCAAGGCCGTATATGCGGTCACTGCTGGCGATCCGTTTGCGGACGTGGTGCAATCGCGCAACCTGCGCGAGATATCCACCAGCTACGATCCGGTGTTTCGTGCGAAGAACGACATCTTCCAGTTCAACATGGAGTTCGAGCCCGCCAATGGGCTGAAGCTGGTGTCGCAGACCGCCTATACGCGCGATCGCTATTACTCCTCGCAGGATTACAACCGCTTCGTTTCGGCACCGCTGTTCAACAGTTCCACGCAGCCACTCGTGGACGCTCTGAACCGGCCGATCGACACCACCGCTTTTCCGGGGCCGACGCCGGGCGGCCAATTCTGCGATCCGCAGCTGGGGTGCTCGGATCGGATGGTGTCCATCGACATCAGCCGGTCGCGCAATCGCCAGTGGACTCAGGAATTGCGGCTGCAATCATCCTATGACGGGCCGATCAACTTCAACATCGGAGCCAATTACCTCGATTTCAAATCGCAGGACGATTATTACGTATTCAACAATATCTTCACGCTGCTGTCGCAGTGGTTCTATAACAGGAATGGAAATGCCAACTCACTGCGCCCCTGCGAACTGGGATTTGAGGGCAGGGAGTGCGTTTACGTCGATCCCAATCCATTGAACGCGCTCAACGATCAGGGGCATAATTATTTCCTGAGCCGGAACCTGATCAGGACTAAATCATGGGCCGGTTTCGGCGAGCTCTACTGGAACGTCGCGCGGAACGTGAAGCTCACCGCGGGATTGCGGTATACTCAGGACAAGAAGACCTCCTCCCAGATCCCCAGCCAGCTGCTGCTCGGCGGCGGAACCGAGACCGCCTTTCCGGGGGGGACCACGGGCGGTCGCGTGAACAGCGGCTATCCGGCCCTGCCCGATATCGAGCAGAAATGGGACAAGTTCACCGGCCGGCTGGTGCTCGACTGGAAGCCGGAGCTCGGCTTCACCGACGATACGTTGGTCTATTTCTCCGCCGCGCGGGGATACAAGGGCGGTGGCACCAATCCGCCTCGCGTCGATTTCAACCCGTCCGTCGTCCAGTACTTGCCCCTGCCGCAAACCTTCCGGCCCGAATATGTCAACGCCTTCGAGATCGGAACCAAGAACAGCTTCGCCGGCGGGAAGTTCACGCTGAACGCCACCGGCTTCTTCTATGATTACAAGGATTACCAGATCTCCCAGATCGTCGATCGGATCGCCTATAACGAGAATTTCAACGCGACGAGCTGGGGCCTGGAGTTCGAAGCGGCATGGCGTCCGTCGCGCGCGTTCCGGATGGATGCCACGCTCGGCTATCTCCGGACGCGGCTGAAGGACGGCGCTCAATCGATCGACGTCATGGACCGCACCCAAGGCGATCCCAATTGGGTGGTGCTCCGCCCGTGGATCCAGGTGCCGTCCAATTGCATCGCGCCACGCGTCTTCGTCGAGCGGATCCTGGCCTCGCCGCTTCCGACCAGGGATGTCGCACTTGCCGCGCTGTGTCCGGGATCATCCCGCGTCGGAACCTTCAATCCCGCCGTGCCAGGGACGGTGCCCTTCGACAGGCTCTACGGCTTCACCTACAATCCTTTCGCGCCGTACAATCCCGATACGATCGGCCTGAACATCGCCCAAGGCGGCAGCGGCGCGCCGAATAGCGGACGCGGCTTCTATGCTGATCTGGGAGGCAACGAGCTGCCCAACTCGCCGCGCCTGACCTTCAACGTCGGCGCGCAGTACACGCTCTTCATCGACGATTGGGAGCTGACTCTCCGCGGCGACTATTATCGCCAGTCGAAGAGCTACGCGCGCATCTACAACACCGAATATGATCGTCTCAGGGCCTGGGACAACGCCAACCTAGCGGTGACGCTGAACCAGCCGAAATGGGACCTTTCCCTGCAGTTCTATGTGAAGAACGTCTTCAACAAGACCCCAATCACAGACTTCTTCACGAACAGCGATGATACTGGCCTGACGGCCAACGTATTCACTCTCGATCCACGTATATTCGGATTTAGCGTTGCGAAGAGATTCTAGTATAAGTCGGTAACTACAAGGTCGAGGCAGACATAATTCAGAGAACAATGTTTTCTGAAAAGGTGATTCGTGTACATTAATTTTAGATATCAAAAAACTTTCTTGACATCAGTGTAAATTTCAATGATTTTATATTTGCCCTATTAGTGCAGGGGCATTCTCCAATAATAACCTATGGTATTTAGGAGAGGAAACCATGAAGAAGATCGTGGCATTGTGCATGAGCCCGCTGGCGCTGTTGGGCGCGCAGGCTGCTTATGCCGACACCTACAGCCCGGATGGCACGGCCTATCCCAGCCCCTGGATCCTGCAGGGGACGGTGAACGTGAACAAGGGCATCGCATTGACTTGCGATCTCACGCTCGAGGTGACTGTCGCACCGGATGGACACAGCGCCACCGCCACGCCCAGCCTTTCCGGCGGAACGTTCGGTCTGTGCAGCACCATTACCTTCAACAACACGCCGTATCCGGTCACTTTCGATGGTGCGAGCAGCACGCTGTCGATCAGCAACGTCGATGTTTCCACGATCACGCCAGGCGGATGCTCCGGAACTATCGGCGGCATCTGGAACAATGGGACCAAGGTCCTGTCGGTCAATGCGTCCCTGCCGGGTGGCGGCGGCTCGGCACCATGCACGGTGATCGGCGATGTCCATCTGATCTCGCCGTCGAACGGAAGCGTCGTCGATCCCTGATAGGCTTCCGCGACAGACTGGATTTTGCAACGGTACTCCCCGTGACTTGGGCGCCCATTGGGCGCCCAAATTTTTCAACGGAGCCGGTTGAAAGTGCTGATCTAAGGACATTGCGACAACAGCCTTGCCGTCGTCGCAATTGGTTAGAGAAATGCGAGCCTTATGCTCGAAGTGACCGAGTATCATTCGTCTAACCTGTCGACCGGTCGACATTGGCCGTGTGCCGATCGAAGGGCACAGATCGCGCGATGGTCGCGACGACCGATTGGCGCGCAACGGTGAGTTGGGCTCATTTGGCTGGACTGGTGATTCTAACCGTCGTCGTTGATCGTGCTTGTGCGCAAACGACGTTGCAAACCGGCGCAGCTCCGGATTCCGCGGATCAGGCGCAGGGAAGGGGGCAATCCGCTACCGTCTCCGGCGCGGCGGACGATATCGTGGTGACCGCCCGCTATGGCGACGCGAGCGTCGCACCGGAAACCGAGTTGAGCGAAAGCGACATCGAAATCTACGGCGCCGACAGCATCGGCGAACTGATCCAGAACATCAAACCCCTGATCAACGACCAGCAGCCGGTCCTTCTCGTGAACGGGAAGCGGATCGGCACGGCGGCCGGCATCGCAGGCTTTCCTCCGGAAGCACTCGCCCGTCTCGCGATCCTGCCCCCCGAGGCCGCTGCGCGATACGGCTATCCGTCCGACCAGCGTGTCGTGAACCTGGTGCTCAAGAAACAATTCGTCAGCTGGCACGCCGAAACAGGCGTGACTTTGCCGACGGCCGGCGGGCGCGACAGCGAACGATTGTCGGTCGGGCGGGTGGTGATTGATGGGCAGACGCAGTGGAATGCGCAGGCACAGGTCTTGCGCGACAGCAGTCTGCTCAAGAGCGAAAGGCGGACCCCACGTCGCACGCCGGTCGATCTCGCCGGCCACATCGAAGGCGTGAACGGAGGTGAGATCGATCCCGAGCTCAGCCAGCTGACGGGGCGGCCGGTCACCATCGCAGGCATTCCGCCAGGCGCCGTGTTCCAGCCGCCCGTGCTGGGCGATTTCGCCGCGACTGCGGATGCGGTCCGGTGGGGCGACCCGAACGACTATGAAACCCTGCTGCCATCGACGCGCTCATTGTCGTTCAACGCCGGCGTCACGCGGCCCTTGGGATCGTTTTCGGGCTCGCTCAACATCAATGCGACCACCGGCAGCAGCACGCAGCTTCATGGGCTCGCGACGACTGCGGTCACATTGCCGGTGGGCAGTCCCTGGTCTCCCTTCGCCGATGATGTCGTGCTCGTACGCGGCCTCGAAGGCGCGCGGGCGCTACGCAACACGCAGCGGACCCAGACGCTGGGCATGTCGTTGTCGCTTTCCGGGGCGATCGGCGACTGGCAGACCACCGTCATCGCCAATTATATGCGCAGCCGGTCCAACGGCATTTTCGAGCGCGGAATCGATGGCGCCGAAATTCAGGATCTGATCGACGGGAACGATCCTTCGTTCGACCCCTATGGACCTTGGCAAAAGGACCGTCTGCTCATCGACCGGAACCGTTCGAGGAGCGATAGCCTGAATGTGCAGCTCAATGTTTCGAAGGCGATTTTCTCGCTTCCGGCCGGACAGGTGAGCTCCAATTTCTCGGCGGTCGCGAGCCGCAGCAATGCGGTGAACAGCCGCATCGACGATGCCACCGGCATGACTTCACGCAATGCGGCCCAGCGCGATCGGCTCAACATTCAGGAGCTGATCAGCATTCCCATCGCCAGCCGGAGCGCCGGCGTGCTTGCGCCGTTAGGGGACCTTTCCGCCGAGCTGTCCGGCAGCGTCGAGACGGGTACGAACGTCAGGCCGCAGCCGCAATTCACGGGAAGGTTGATCTGGTCGCCATTCCCCATTCTCCAGCTCCGCGGGTCATTCAGCTACGAGGAAATGGCGCCGAGCGTCGATCTGCTCGACGGACCGCGGGTCGAGACCGTCACCCAGATCTATGATTTCGTTCGTCAGGAGGTCGCCGATCCGGTCCTGATCACGGGAGGCAATCCGGACCTTCAGCGTGGAAGCCGCCGCAACCTTTCGTTCAACGGCATGTTGCGCCCGTTCGGCAGCCAGGTCGCGACGATCAACCTGGGGTATCAGCGGCAGGTCGCCGATGGCGGCGTCGCTTCATTCCCGACATTCACGCCGGCGGTCGAGGCCGTATTCCCGGAGCGGATCACGCGCGATGCATCGGGCCGGCTCGTCGCGATCGATGCGCGCCCGATCAACATAACGCGGGATCTGAGCGAGCAGCTCACCACATCGCTCGTGCTGCGCCTGTCGACAAAGGGCCGGGCGAACGGCGGGCGCCCCGGAACGGGCACGCTGCCGGCCAGGATAGCGGACCCGATCCAGCTGACCTTCTCGCTCAACCATCGTTGGCAGCTGCGAAGCGAGCTGCTGATCCGGCCGGGGCTTCCCGTGTTCGACCGGCTGGGCGGCGATGGCGCGCAACCGCGGCACACTGTCTCGATCCAGATGGTTGCGGGCAAGCGCGGCATCGGCGCGACGCTGAGCGGAAGCTGGCAAAGCGCCGCCTATGTCCGCGGTGCCGCATTGTCGAGCGGACAGCTCGATTTCCGTTATCCGACGATGACGCAGTTCAATCTGGGAATGTTCGTCGAGCCTGAACGTCTCCTGGGGCAGGCGCGCAAGGACTCGCTGCTCTCAAATCTGCGCATCACGCTGGACGTTCAGAATCTCCTCGACAGCTATCGGCGCGTCACGCTGAGCGACGGAAGCGTCCCTCCCGGTTTCAGCCGAGCCGAGATAGATCCTCTCGGCCGCACCATCCGGCTGGGCATCCGCAAGCGATTCTGACCGGCTCTTGCGCCTTTAGGCCCGCAGCCGCGTCTCGACCGCATCGTGGAAGATGCGGATGCCGCGTTCGAGACCGCCCAGCGTGATCCGCTCGACCGCGCCCGAGGCGAGGCCCTGCTGACCGAGCTCGGCCGCACGGAAATCCTCTGCGCCGAACACGCGGCCGTCGAGCAACGCCCAGCTCCGCTCCCAATGATCGCGGGCCTGATCCGTGACGGGGGCTTCGGGGATCAGCATGAAATCCTCGACCAGCACGCGGCCTTCGGACTGCGGCATCAGCACCATGAGGTTGATGTAGTCCGGGCTGGCGACGAGCACCGCGCCCGGAAACATCTGGTAGGTGAAGGTGATCGCGCGGCGCAGCTCCGCCCAGTCGCGGGAAGAGAGCGTTGCCTCGTCGGCATCGCGGCCGACCGCGGAGCGCTGGTGCGGCCCGATCGTGTCGGCGGTGGAGACGCCGTCCTTGAAGAACTTGCCGATCGTCCCCGAATGGAGGCGGGCGACGTGGTAGCTCTCCAGGAACGCGTCCATGATCAGCTTCCAGTTGGCGGCGACGTCATGGGTGCGGCGGCGGAATAGATGCTGTCCGGCGAGATCGAATGCCTCGAAATCCTGCGCGAGCGCGCGCGGTTCGGCGAAATCCGCGTCTTCGGCGAAGGAGAACCAGATCAGGCCACCGCCTTCGTAGGTCGGCAGGCGTCTCAATCCATATTCGGCCTTGTCGAGTCCGGGGAAGGTCTCAGGCCGCGGTACGCCGACCAGGCGGCCGTCGGTGGCGTAGGTCCAGGCGTGATAGGGACAGACGAGGCGTGGCGCCTTCACGCACTCCTGTCCCTCCACTAGTCTCGTGCCGCGATGGCGGCAGACGTTGAGGAAGACGTGCGCCTCGCCGTTGCCGTCGCGGGTGACGAGCAGCGGCTTCCCGAAGCCGTCATGCGGTACGGCCATGTTGCGGTCGGGCAGCAGGACCGAAGGCGCGATCACCAGTGGCACGCGGGCGAAAATGCGTGCGCGCTCCGCGGCGAACACTTCCGGCGAGGTATAGACGCTCGCCTCGACGTAGCTGATCGCATCGGCGGCGCGGCTGCCGCCTTCAGCGAGACGGGCGGCGAGCGCGAGCTGGCCGCTGGTGGGCGCGTTCATCCTTCCTCTCCCGATCTTTTGCGTTAGTGTCGTACGGTTACGGGTGGGGAGCAAGTGGATGGCGGCACGGGTCGACGGAAGTGCGGAAGGCGGGTGGCTGACGGCGATTGCGCCCTATGTTCGTCCCCGGCCGATCGCGGCCTTGCTGCTGGGCATAACGAGCGGGTTCCCGCTGGCGCTGCTGCTCGGCACGATGACCTTCTGGCTGGCGAAGGTCGGCATCGACAAGAAGACGATCGGCTTCGCTGTCGGCCTGACGACACCCTACACGCTCAAGTTCCTATGGGCGCCGCTCATCGACCGTGTGCGCCTGCCGCTTCTCTCGGCGCTGTTCGGGCAGCGGCGCGCCTGGCTGTTCCTGATCATGGCGCTGCTGTTCGGCGCCGTCTGGATGCTGGGAGCGAGCGCGCCCGAAAAGCATCTCGGCGTGTTCGCCTTCTGGGCGATCGTCACCGCCTTCCTTGGGGCGACTCAGGACATCGTCATCGATGCCTATCGCATCGAGATCCTTTCGGACGAGGAACTGCCCTATGGCACCGCCAACAACCAGTTCGGCTATCGCCTCGGCGCGTTCTTCGCGGGTGTGGGGACGATCGCGATCGCCTCGCCCGAGGGCCTGGGGCTTGGCTGGGCGATGGCTTATGGATTGACCGGCCTTTGCGTGATTCCGGGGCTTCTAGCTGCGCTCTGGGCTGGACCGGGGCTGCATGAACGCGCGGTCGAGGCCGAGCCGCGCCGATCCTTCGCCCGGTGGCTGGAGGAGACCATCGTCGGCCCGTTCCGCGAATTCTTCGCCCGCCGCGGCGCCGTGCTGATCCTGCTGTTCGTGCTGATCTACAAGCTCGGCGACGCGATGGGGCAGGCGATGCTGAATCCGATGATCGTCGAGCTCGGCTTCACCGACACCGAGTTCGTGGCGATCAACAAGCTCGTCGGCTTCTGGGGGCTGATCGTGGGTGTCGCGCTGGCGCCACCGTTTATGGCCCGGCTCGGCATGGGGCGTGCCCTGTTTGCGTCCGGCGTGCTGATGATGCTGAGCAACCTGACTTTCGCGATCCTGGCATCTCAAGGGCATTCGACCACCTGGCTTACCATCGCGGTCGCGACGGAGCAGGTGACGAGCGGCATGGGGCTCGCGGTATTCGTGACCTACCTGTCGGGGCTGTCGAACCTCGCCTATACCGCCACGCAGTTCGCGCTGCTGTCCTCGTTCGCATCCGTAGGGCGGACGTGGCTGTCGACGCCGGCCGGCTATGCCGCCGATACGCTCGGCTGGGTGGGCTTCTGGATCATGACCACGCTGGTGGCGGTGCCGGGCATGGTGCTGCTGTGGCTCCTGTGGAAGCGCGGCTTCGTGGTCGACAGCATTCGCCAGGTCGAGGCCGAGCCGCCGCCCGCATCCCGCGAAAGCGCCGGCGAAGCGCGAGAGGGGGCGCCGGCGTGATCCTCTGTCGAAGCGCGTCTCGCCGCGTGCACGAGCGCCTCAGGACGGGAGCCGGAAACCCGCGGAAAACCGTCGAAGGTCACGAAAGTCATAGGTAAAACGGCCCCTGTCCGGATGGCGTCTTCCGGTATCGGGCATCCGAAAATGTTGACTAAGTTGACTCAGGTCGTGTGTCTGCGAGCCGGTCCGCCTTGAACGCTGCACGGACGCGACGCTGACGCGGCGGCGGCGCGTCAGGGACGCTACGGCAACGCTACAGCGACGCGGCAGTGGCGCGACATCGATGAGATCGACAGGATCAATGAGATCGACAGGATCAAAGAGCGGACCGGCGCTCGCGCGGCTGGGATCGGGCGAGCTCAGCAGACGAAATCCTACATTGCAAGATGTCCAATGCCCCTGCGAAGACAGACATCCAGGCCGTAAGCGCCGCCTTCGCGGGAGCACGGGTTCGTTTCATCAGGGTCGATCCTAGCCTCCGAGCGGCAGGCCCAAATCGGCGAAGGCGATCGCAAGGGCCGTCGCGGTGGCGAGCGGGCCGGCCGCATCACGCGTGCCGAGCAGATCGGCGAGCAGCAGGCCGGCGGTGCGCTCGTTGGAGAGGCAGGTCCTGAGCACGTCGAGGATGCCCGCCTCGGCCGGGGTGAGGCGCGCGCAGCACCAAGGGGCGATCTGGATCGGTCCGGTGGTGGCCGCCGACAGCTCCATCATCAGCGTGCGCAGCAGGACGAGCGGGCGGCGGAAATCCTTGCCGAACGCGGTCATGAAGCTGTGCGCGACGCAGGCGTCGTCCAGCCCGCGCGCCCCCATCTGACGGAAGCCGAACAGGATCAGCCGCGCGGCGGGATCATCGGGCGGGAGCGGCTGGAACAACGCTTGGAAGGATTGGGTGGTCGTCATGGAATCGGCTCCGCTGATGGCGCCGATCCAATGTCTCTTGTCTGCTATTGCAAGTCAATCGCAATTAAACGGGTCACATGGGCGGCTCGTCGTTGAGAGCCAGAACGATGCCGGCGAGGTAGAGCGAGCCGAGGATCAGCGTGGTGCCGGCGGGCGCCGCATCGAGTGCAGCGGGGACGTCCGGCGCGGTGTCGGCGGGAATGCCGAACTCGCGGGCGAGTTCGGCGAGGACCTCCGGCGCATGATGTTCGTGGCCAGGAACCGGCACCGCCGTCAGCGAGGCGACCAGCGGCGCGAAGGGGGCGAGCAGGCCGGCGGCGTCCTTGTTGACGAGCATGCCGAGGATCAGGTGGACCTGGCCGTCGCCGAGCTGGTCGGCGAGCGCGGCGGCAACCGCGTCGGCTGCGGCGGGATTATGGCCGCCGTCGAGCCAGACCGGGCCCTTCGCCCGGCGGGTGAGCGGACCGTCGGCAAGGCGCTGCATCCGCGCTGGCCAGCGCGCGGCGAGCGGGGCGGCGCGCAGCGATTCCTCCGCGACGGGCACGCGATCCTGGTTGCGGATCATCTCGATCGCGAGGGCCAGATTGGCGTGCTGGTGCGTGCCGATCAGCGCAGGGCCTGGCGTGCGGATACTGCCGCGGCCGTCCCGGATCGAGAGGCTGGCGTCATCCTCGATGCGGAACGACCAGTCTTCCCCTTCGGCAACGATCTTCGCCTCGCCGGCGCCGTGCGCGATCGCGGCACGGATATTGAAGCTCTGGGAATGGATCACCAGTGGGCGACCGGGCTTGCCGATGCCGGCTTTTTCGTAGGCGATGCTCTCGATCGTATCGCCGAGGAAGGCTTGATGGTCGATGCCGAGCTGGGCGATGCCGCAGACGGCCGGATCGGCGATGACGTTGGTGGCATCGAGCCGGCCGCCGAGGCCCACCTCGATCACGCAGGCGTCGGCCGGCGTCTCGGCGAAGGCGAGGAAGGCGGCGGCGGTGGTGACCTCGAAGAAGCTCGCGCCGATCCCTTCGGCATGGTCGAGCACGCGTTCGAGCAGCGCGGCGAGCGCGGCGTCGTCGATCAGCTTGCCGGCAAGGCGGATGCGCTCGTTGAAGCGGACGAGATGGGGCGAGGTGTAGACGTGGACCAGCTTATCGTCCGCCTCCAGCGCGGCGCGGAGGAAGGCGCAGGTCGAGCCCTTGCCGTTGGTGCCGGCGACATGGAACACCGGCGGCAGCGCGAGATGCGGGTCGCCGAGGCGCGCGAGCAGCTCCGTAACGCGGGAAAGGCCAAGGATGTCGGCGCCGGGGGACAATGCCCACAGGCGATCGAGCTGGGCCTGGACGGCGGGGTCTGTGGAGACGGCGAAATCCATCTATCTAACTCCCTCTCCCCTCCGGGGAGAGGGCCGGGGAGAGGGGCGGTGCGGCAGGCAGGCGGTCTCGGTGAGACACCTTCCCCTCTCCCAACCCTCTCCCCAAAGGGGAGAGGGCTTTTGATTGTTCATGCCGCTTTCCGCTCCGCGCTGAGGTAACCGACCAATCGCGCGAGAGACGCCTTAAGCTCCTTGCGCGCCACGACCATGTCGATGAGGCCATGGTCGAGATAATATTCCGACGTCTGGAAATCGTCGGGCAGCTTCTCGCGGATGGTGTTCTCGATCACGCGGCGGCCGGTGAAGGCGAGCGTCGCCTTGGGCTCGGCGATCTGGACGTCGCCGAGCATCGCATAGGCGGCCATCACGCCGCCCGAGGTCGGGTCGGTCAGCACGACGATATAGGGCAGGCCTGCGTCGTGCAGCATCTCGATCGCGACGGTCGAGCGCGGCATCTGCATCAGGCTGAGGATGCCTTCCTGCATGCGCGCGCCGCCCGAGGCGGTGAAGACGATGAAGGGGGCATCGTTCGCGATCGCGGCCTCGCAGCCGGCGACGAAGGCCTCGCCGACCGCCTGGCCCATCGACCCGCCCATGAAGGCGAAGTCCTGCACGCCGATCACCGCCTTGCGGCCGTCGATCGTGCCGAGCGCGTTGACGAAGGCGTCCTGCTCATTGGTCGCTGCCCGCGCGGCCTTGAGACGGTCGGTGTAGCGCTTCGAATCGCGGAAGCGGAGCGGATCCTCCGCGACTTTGGGGCTGGGCAGCACCTGCCAGCTTCCTTCGTCGAAATGATATTGGAAACGCAGCTGCGGCCCGATGCGCTCGTGATGCTCGCAATGCGGGCAGACGTAGAGGTTCTCCTCCAGCTCCTTGACGAACACCATCTGACCGCAGCCCTTGCACTTGTGCCAGAGGTTGTCGGTGGTCTGCGCGCCGCGGGTGACGACGGCGGAAATGGCGTTGCGGACGCGGCTGAGCCAGCTCATGCGGGTTCCTTCCTTGCGGCGCGGATCGCGGCCGCGAGCGACGCGATATAGTCGCGGACCGGGCCGGATGCATCTGCGCCGTGCTGGGCGATAAGGTCGACGATCGCCGAGCCGACGACGACGCCGTCCGCCACCGCGGCCACTGCGGTCGCCTGTTCGGGCGTGCGGATGCCGAAACCGACTGCAACGGGCAGGTCGGTGGCGGCCTTGAGCCGGCCGACCGCCTCGGCGATCGAGGCTTGCGCGGCCTGCTGGAGGCCGGTGATGCCCGCGACCGAGACGTAGTAGAGGAAGCCGCCGGCGTCGCCCAGCACCGCGGGCAGACGCGCGGCGTCGGTGGTCGGCGTAGCGAGACGGATCAGCGCGACATCCTTCGCCCGGAGCGCGGGGCCGAGCGCATCGTCCTCCTCGGGGGGAACGTCGACGCAGATCACGCCGTCGACGCCAGCCGCCGCGCAGGCGTCGGCGAACCATTCGGCACCGCGGCGGAGCATTGGGTTGGCGTAACCCATCAGCACCAGCGGCGTCTCCGGGTGCCGCTCGCGGAAGCCTTTGGCCAGCGCGAGGATGTCGGCGGTGGTGGTGCCCGCCGCGAGGCTGCGCAGGTTCGCCGCCTGGATCGCCGGGCCGTCCGCCATCGGATCGGTGAAGGGCATCCCCAGCTCGATCACGTCGGCACCGCCCTCGACCAGCGCGTCGAGGATCGCCGGGGTAGCGGCGGGGGAGGGATCACCGGCGGTGACGAAGGTCACGAGCGCGGGACGGCCCTTGGCGAAGGCGGCGGAGAGGCGGGTCGCCGCTTCATGGGAAAGGGTCATATTCCCGCCCCCAGCGCTTCGGCGACGGTGAAGATATCCTTGTCGCCGCGGCCGGAGACATTGACGACGATGATCTGATCTTCGTGCATTTCCCGCGCCTTGGCTTCGAGAGCTGCCAGCGCGTGCGAGCTTTCGAGGGCGGGAATGATGCCTTCTGCGCGGCAGCAGAGCTGGAACGCGTCCAGCGCCTGCCGGTCGGTGATCGGAAGATACTCGACGCGGCCGCTCTCGTGCAGCCAGCTGTGCTCGGGGCCGATGCCCGGGTAGTCGAGCCCGGCCGAGATCGAATGCGCCTCGGTGATCTGGCCATCCTCGTCCTGGAGCAGATAGGTCTTGTTGCCGTGGAGAATGCCGGGCGCACCGCCGGTGAGGCTGGCGGCGTGCTGGCCGGTCTCGATGCCGTGCCCCGCCGCCTCGACGCCGAGCATCGCCACGTCGGGATCGTCGAGGAAGGGGTGGAACAGCCCGATCGCGTTCGATCCGCCGCCGACCGCCGCGATCAGCAGGTCGGGAAGGCGCCCCTCCGCCTTCAGCATCTGCGCGCGCGTCTCCTTGCCGATCACGGCCTGGAAGTCGCGGACGAGCTCAGGATAGGGATGCGGGCCGGCGGCGGTGCCGATGATGTAGAAGGTGTCGTGGACGTTCGCGACCCAGTGGCGCAGCGCCTCGTTCATCGCGTCCTTGAGCGTCTGCGCGCCCGAGGTGACCGGCTCCACCTCGGCGCCGAGCAGCTTCATGCGGAACACGTTGGGCTTCTGCCGCTCGACGTCCTTGGCGCCCATGAAGATCGTGCAGGGCAGGCCGAAGCGCGCGGCGACGGTCGCGGTGGCGACGCCGTGCTGGCCGGCGCCGGTCTCGGCGATGATCCGCGTCTTGCCCATGCGGCGGGCGAGCAGGATCTGGCCGATGCAGTTGTTGATCTTGTGCGCGCCGGTGTGGTTGAGTTCCTCGCGCTTGAAGTAGATCTTGGCGCCCATGCCGGCCGGCGCGCCCTCGCGGTAATGCGCGGTCAGGCGCTCGGCGAAGTAGAGCGGGCTCGGGCGGCCGACATAATGCTCGAGCAGTCCGTCGAACTCGGCCTGGAAGGCGGGATCGTCCTTGGCCGCGCGATATTCCCGCTCGAGATCGAGGATCAGCGGCATCAGCGTCTCGGCGACGTAGCGGCCGCCGAACTGGCCGAAATGCCCGCGTTCGTCCGGTTGATTGCGCAGGGAATTGGGCAGGGAAGCAGTGTCGGTCATGTCTCTCTCACGGATTCAGGATGGCGTTCGCTGGCTCGGGGCAAGCGATCAGCGCCATCGAGAACCGATGCGGACGGGAACGGACAGCCTCAACATTGCGCCACCGCTTTAAGGAAAGCGGCGATCTTGTCCACATCCTTGACGCCCGGCGCGCTCTCGACACCCGAGGAGACGTCGACTAGCCGCGCGCCGGTGCGCCCGATCGCCTCGCCGACGTTGCCTACGTCGAGCCCGCCGGAGAGCGCCCAGGGCAGTGGATGCGCGAAGCCGTCGAGCAGTGTCCAATCGAAGCGCAAGCCCATGCCGCCGGGCAGCGCGGCGGTGTCGGGGGTCTTGGCGTCATAGAGGATGAGATCGGCCGCGCCGCGATAGCCGCGTGCCGCATCGAGGTCGGCACGGGCCTTGACCGGAACCGCGATCCAGGTCTCGCGGCCATGGCGGGCGCGGATTGCGGCGGCACGCTCGGGCGCGACCTTGTGGAGCTGGAGCGCATCGAGCCATGGGACGACGCTGTCGAGCAGCGCGTCGTCGGGATCGACGAACACGCCGACCCGGGTCACGCGTGCCGGTGCGCGCCCGGCCAGCGCCGCCAACCGTTCCGGTGGAACGTGGCGCGGACTCGGTGGGAACCCCACGAAGCCGACATGGCTCGCCCCTCCGTCGACGGCGGCGGCGAGCGTTTCGGGCGTCGACAGGCCGCAGATCTTGGCGCTGGCAGGCATCAGGCAAGCGGCTTTTCGAGAACCACCATGAACATCGGCGGATCGAGCGGAATGGGAAAATCGCGCCGCTCCCCGGTGAGTGCGTAGCCGCGGCGCTCATAATAGGCGATCAGCTCGGCGCGCGTGTCGATCACCGTCATCTCGATGCGATCGGCGCCGAATTCGCTGCGGGCGCAATCCTCGGCAGCGGTCAGCAGCAGCTTGCCGATGCCGCCGGCCTGGAGGCGCGGTTCGACGCAGAGCTGGCCGAGATAGGCGAGGCCGCCGCCGAGCCCCGTCACCGAGACGCAGCCGAGCAGCGTGCCGTCGCCGCGTTCGGCGACCAGCAGGCGCTGCTCCGGGCTGGCGATGATGCCCTCCAGCACGTCGAGGCTGGTGCGCGGGTCGTCGAGCAGGTCCGCCTCGTGCGTCCATCCCTCGCGCGCGCTGTCGCCGCGGTAGGCGCGCTCGATCACCGGATGCAGGCCGGGCAGGTCCCCGCGCGTCGCGAGGCGAATCATGAGGTCGGATGACATCGCGGCGGGATAGCTCGCGCGTTCGCCGCCGCAACGATGATTTTCCTGAGGCGTGGCGGATGCTAGGTTCTGGGTCATGGATATCGATCAGATCGTGCGCTTCTTCGAGCAGCGCAAGCGCCTGACGAACGCGCTGCTGGTGCTGGCGTCGGCCGTCGCCATCTTCCTCGCGGGAATGGAATTCGGCGAGTTCCTGGCGATCGTGACCGGCGCCGCCTGAACCGCGCTACAGCGTCGCCTCGATCGCCCGGGCCGCCTGGTCGGGGTCTTCGGCCTGGGTGATCGGGCGGCCGACCACCAGGATCGAGGCGCCCGAATCGAGCGCCTGACGGGGCGAGACCACGCGCTTCTGATCGGCGGCGTGGCTGTTGAGCGGACGCACCCCCGGCACCACGAAGAAACCGTCGTGCCAGAGCTTGCGTGCCGCGGCGACTTCCTCGCCCGAGCAGACGATGCCGTCGATGCCCGCCGAGCGCGCGAGCTCGGTCAGCCGCAGCACCTGTTCGTGCGGATCGGGCTTGAGGCCGATCGAGGTCAGGTCGTCGCCGTCGAGGCTGGTCAGCATCGTCACCGCGACGACCTTGGTGTCGAGCGGCGCGGCGGCCTTGGCATCCTCCATCATCGCGCGGCCGCCGGCGGCATGGACGGTGAGGATCGCCGGCTCCAGCGGGCGGAGCGCCTGGATCGCCTTGGCGACGGTGTTGGGAATGTCGTGGAGCTTGAGGTCGAGGAACACCGGCAGGCCGATGTCGGCCATCTCGCGCACCCCCGTGCGACCATTGGCCAGGAAGAACTCGAGGCCGAGCTTGATCCCGCCGACGTGGTTGCGCACCCGCATCGCCAATGCCTTGGCGCGGTCGAGGTCCGGCGTATCGAGGGCGACGAACAGCGGGCTCACAGCAGCGTCCCCGGAAGCGGCGAGGCGCTCTCCTCAGCCACGGGGGGTGGCGGTGGCGGCGTGGCGGTGGCCTGGCGCAGGTCGGCGACGGTGCGCTCGGTGGTGGCGAGGCGGTTGCGCAGCCGCCAGCGGGTGGTGAGCCAGGCGAGCCACATCGGGACCAGCCCGGCGAGGAAGCACACCAGCATCAGCAGCGGCAGGTTCACGTCGGCGACGAGGCCGCCCCACAGCGCCAGCGGCACCGTCGTCCAATTGTTGATCGCGAAGGCGACCCCGAGACCGACCATGAGGACGATCAGCAATGTCTTGAGGAATTGCATGAGCGTGGACCTTATGTGCGTCTGCGGCAAATGGCCACCCCGATCAGCCGATCTCCTGCCGCAGCTGTTCGAAAAGGCCCGGAATCGCGGTGAGGCGCGATTCCTCCGCGTCGAGGATGGCGAGGAAGGCGGCGCGCTTGATCGCGGCGATCCGGCCCGGCTTCAGGCTGACGTTGAGGGGCAGGGTGGAAACGATGATGTCGACCAGCCGGTCGGCGCCGTGGAGGCGACCCCACAGATAGTCGTTCTCGCGATAGGCACGGCTGAAGAAGGCGCCGAAATTGTTGAACTGGATGCCCTTCAGCGTCGCCGCGGCGCCGCCGGCGCGGATCGCCTTGGCATCATCCGGGGAGATGCGGTCGACCTTTACGGGATCGAACTCGTCGAGCCCCTCGCCCTGGAGCAGCGGCAAGGTGGCGATGTCGAAGAAGGGGAAGCCCAGATAGGCGAGCAGCAGCGGCCGGCGCAGCTCCTTGGGCAGCGCGGAAAAGCCCTCGGACAGGCGGCGATCGGTCTCGGCGTCGATGCCGGGGAGGTCCATCGCGGCGGCGAGCGCATCGAGCAGCGGGCCGGCGTCGTCGCCGAGATGGCGGACCTGGTCGCGCAGTGCCTTGTGCCGGTCGCTGTCCTGGAGATCGAGATAGCGGGCGAGGCTTTCGTAGAGCGCGTCGCGGAACGGCTGGAGCCGCTGGTCGTCGCCGCCCGTATCCATCTCGGTCAGCCGCCGCGCCAGCAGCCGCAGCCGACGGATGCGGAAGCCGAGGTCGTGCGCGCGCAGGAAATGGACGATCGCCGAGTTCACGGAGAGCTCGCCCGCGGTGGCCGGCGTAACGCCCCGTGCAGCGATCGCGGCGCCGACGCGATCACGTAGATGCTGCCGGCGATCCGGACTGGTTTCCCCCCCGGCGCGTTCGAGCAGGTCCGCCGTGAGTGCGGTCACATCGACCAGCTTGAGCCGGGCATAGGCCGAATAGGACAGGCCGGCATTCTTGGCCGCGGCGATCTGGGCGCGCCGTCGCCAAGTCGCGAGCCGCGACGTCGTCGGATAGTCTAGGAACAGCGTATAGCCGAAGATGCCCATTACCGCGCCCTCGACCTCGGCGCGTAGCCCCTCCAGGATCGCGTGCATCCGCTCGATCCGCTCGGTCCGCGCCGCGATCGCGTCGAGATTGTCGCGGATCGGCTGTTGGCGGGGGAGCTCGGAAAGTGCGCCGATGATGGTCTGGAAGAAACCGGGCTGCTCGGCGGCGGTCGAGCCCAGTGAGAAATGGAAGCCTGGTACCGGATCGACATAGACGAAGCGGCGGTCGATCTGGCGCTTGGCGGGACGATCGCGCAGCGCGTCGATCGCGGGGCGGAAAGGGGCATTGGCGAGCACCGATCCGTCGATCAGCACAGCGCTCTCGGCGGCGTTGGCGGCGGAATGGCGCGGCAATACGCGCTCTACGAAGGCCTGGCGCGTCGGCCATTCGAGTTTGCGCTCAGCCACCACCTCATCGATCTCGGCGAGGCGGAGCGGCGGGAAGGCTCCGGGGAAGCTCGAGGTCGCGCGTGCGGCGAAGGCGAGCTCGATCGGCTCGCCACAGCTTCCCTCGCCGTCGTCGGAGAAGGGGAAGATCAGCCGATGCTCGGTCTCGACCACCTCGGGCGGCGAGTTGAGCCGGAGCCGTTCGGGATGGCCGCGGAAATCGGTCACGGTGACGAACAGGTCGAGCGGCTGCCCCTCCGGCAACAGGCGCGGTCCCTTGGGGCCGGCGGCCATCGCGTCGAGCGCGTCGAACATCATGTGGGTGAAGCGCTTGCCGCCGAATGGCGGCTCGAACCAGCGGGCGCGGACGAAGCGCTGGAGCTTGCGGCCGACCTCCTCGCGGGTCGCCGGCTCGACCGTTTCGGCGATCGCATCGCGGCTGGCGGCCATCCAGGCGATCGGCGCCGCCCACAGCTTCGAGAAGGGATTGGGCGCGGCATCCGGATCGAGCAGCGCCTCGACGTCGGCATAGTCGAACCACATCTGGGTGAGGGGATCGAGAGACTGGCCGGCGGCGATCGCTTGCGCCAGGAAGATGCCGTTGATCCCACCGGCGCTGGCGCCGGCGATGATGTCCACCAGCACGCGCAGCCGCAGTTCGGCACTGTCGGCGATCTCCTCCAGCAGCGCATGATAGACGCCCTGGCTGCCGCCGGCGCGTTCGGATCCTTCGTGAAAGGCGTGGCTGGCGCGGATGAGGCGCCAGATCTCTCCGGTGATGCCATGCATGTAGACGGCGAGGCTGATGCCGCCATAGCAGACCAGCGCCAGCCTCAGTTCCTTCTCCCGCATGGCTTCCGGTTAGCCGTTCAAGGGCATCGAAGCCAGCATGGGATCAGGCGAGCTCGAGCTCGGCCCACACGGGCAAATGATCGGAGGCGGTCCGCGACGCGGCGCTGGAATGCACGCCGCAGCCCGTCACCGTGAGGTCATGCGACACCATGATCCGATCGAGGCGGGCGACCGGCCGCCGGGCGTGGAAGCTGGGGCCGGTCTCCGCCGCGGTGAAGTCCCGGCTGAAGTCGCGCAGGCAACCGGATTGACGGCTCCATTCGTTGAGGTCGCCCATCAGTACCGTCGGGTGCTGCGTGGCGGCCGTGGCGACATGGGTGAGGATCGCATGCGCCTGCCGCCGCCGCCACAGGCCGGAAAGATCGAGGTGCATGCCGACCACGCGGAGCATGATCCCGTTCACCCTGACGTCGGCCATCACCGCGCCGCGCGGCTCCAGCGCGGGCAGGTGGATCGCCTCACAATCGGCGACGGTCGCGTCCTTGCGCACCAGCAGCGCGTTGCCGTGCCAGCCCATGCTGTGCGCGCGCATCCCGAACGGGACCGCCTTCCAGGGGCTGTGCTCCTCCAGGAGATGGAGCGAGATGACACCCTCGCGCCGGCCGAAGCGGCGGTCGGCCTCCTGCAGAGCGATCACGTCCGCATCGATCTCGCGCAGAACCTCCAGCGTGCGCTCGGGAAGGCGGCGGCGATCGGTGCCGATCGCCTTGCGCATATTGTAGCTCGCGACCTTGATCATCGCGGGCCGATGTAACGCAATCGGATCAGCGTTGCATCTCGCGCTGGCGCCGCGCTTCCTCGGCCGCCTGTTCGAGGTTACGGGCGGTCTGCTCCGCCGCCTCGGGAGTCATGGTGATCGCGACGCCGTCCGGTCCGTCCAGCACCACTATCCCTTCCTCGGCGACGGCATGACCCGCCTGCTGTGCCAATCTGTTCCCGTCGGGCATCTGCGTCCTCCACGGATCGTCGCGCGGGAACGGTCGAACGGCGCCGGAGTTGCGTCCGCGCCGCATTCATTTGCGGCGAAGCTCGATCGTGGCGACGAGGCCGCCGCCGTCGCGATTGGCGAGCGCGATCGTGCCGCCGGCCTCCTCGACGATCGCCCGCGCGAGCGCGAGGCCGAGGCCGATGCCGCCCGTCTCCCGGTTGCGCGAGCTTTCGAGCCGGGTGAAGGGAGCGAACACTGCGGTGAGCTTGTCCGGAGGAACGCCGGGCCCGCGGTCGAGCACCTCGATCCGCGCACCTTTCGGCGTCGGGTTAAGTGTCACCTCGACGTCGGCGGCATATTTGACCGCATTTTCGATGAGGTTGCGCACCGCGCGCCGCATCAGTGCGGGCCTGAGCCGCATCGGCAGGCGCGGGAACTCCTCTGCCGTGACGTCATGACCGAGGTCGCGGAAATCCTCGACCACCGCGTCGACCAGCGCGGCGAGGTCGACCTCGACCGGCGGCTCGCTCGGACGGCCGAGCCGGGCGAGCGAGAGGATGTCGTCGAGCGTGCGGTTCATCTCGTCGATCGTGTCGGCCATCTTCGCGCGGTCGGTGTCGTCCTCGACCGATTCGATCCTGACGCGCAGCGCTGCCAGCGGCGTGCGCAGGTCGTGGCCGATCGCGCCGAGCATCCGGTCCTTCTCGTCGAGCATCGCCGTCACGCGTTTGCTGAGCGCATTATAGGCCGCGATCACGGCGCGGACGTCGCTTGGACCCTGCTCCTCGACCGGCGGCGCGTTGTCGCCGGGATGGAAATCATGCGCGGCAGCGGCAAGGGCGCGGAGCGGGCGGGCGATGCGGTGCCCGATCCACAGCACCGCAAGCAGAACGATGCCGTAGAGGATCAGCGTCTGCGCGGCGAGCTGCGCGACTAGCCCGCGCTCGGTGCGCGGCCATGGGACGGAGAGCGTCAGCCAGCCCCGCTTCGGTGCCTCGACCGCCACCACCAGCTCGGCGCCGCTGTGGAGGAATCGGCGCGCCTGGTCCGGTCGCATACGCATAATACGCGGGTCGTTGGGAGAAACCGGCCGGACGCCGGTGACGATGCGGCCCGGTGAAACGCCGGCCTCGGCGAGGCCGGAGCGAATCGCGGACTCTATATCCTCGACGCGCGGCAATTCCCGGGGGATCGGATTGCCCGGAACGAGGCGGACGCGTCCGCGCGGGCGGTCGGAGAGGGGGCGTCCGCTGCCGAGCCGCTCGAAGGCATCGATCAGGCGGGTCACGGTCGGACCGGTGGTGCCGGCCAGTCGTAACTTGCTACGCTCGCGCAGCAGCAGGCCGAAGTTGATCGCCTGCGCGAGGAACAACGCGATCGCGACGAGCAGCGCGAGCTGGCCGGGCAGGCTGCGCGGACCGAACCTCACAATTTGGTGACTTCGGCGGCGAGGGTGTAGCCGCCGCCCCACACGGTCTTGATGAGGGTCGGGGTCTTCGGATCGGTCTCGATCTTTTTCCTGAGGCGGCTGACCTGATTGTCGATCGAGCGGTCGAACGCGGCCGCCTCGCGGCCTTGCGTGAGATCGAGGAGCTGGTCACGCGTCAGCACCTGGCGCGGGCGCGTGACCAGCGCGAGCAGCAGGTTGTATTCGCCGGTCGAGAGCGGGACGGCGACGCCCTCCCGATCGATCAGCGTGCGCTCCGCGGTCTTCAGCACCCAGCCGGAGAAGGCGTAGGCACCCGCCTCCGGTCCATGCTGACGCACTCCACCGGCCGCCACGCGCCGCAGCACCACGCGGATGCGCGCGGCAAGCTCGCGGGGGGAGAAGGGTTTCACCACATAGTCGTCGGCGCCCATCTCGAGCCCGATGATCCGGTCGGTCTCCTCACTGCGGGCGGTGAGCAGGATCACCGGCGTGTCGCTGGTCGCGCGGATGTGGCGGCACAGCGACAGGCCATCCTCACCCGGCATCATGATGTCGAGCACGATCAGGTCGATCGCATAGGCGTTGAGCCGCGCGCGGGCGCTCTCGGCGTCGCCCGACTGGGTCACGCGGAAGCCCTGTTTGGTCAGATATTGCGCGAGCGGCTCGCGAATCGAGCGCTCGTCGTCGACGAGCAGCAGATGGGGAAGTTCGGCGGACATCTCCATGGCAGTTACCATATCATCGCGTCATGGCCAGCGCCGGGCCGGACGAGGAGGGTGACCGGCCCGACGCTGGCGTCCGCGCTCAATTGCCCTCGGGGGCCGGCGGCGGAGGGGGAGGCGTGTCACCGCCGGGGCGGCCGCGACCCATGCGCGACATCATCGCCTGACGCTCGGCCGCATCGATGAAGCCGTCGCCGTTGGTGTCGAGCCGGGCGAAGCGCTGGTCGCTCTGGGCGTCATACTCGGCGCGGGTGATCACGCCGTCGCCGTCGGGATCCATCCGGCTCATGCCGCGCCCGCCGCGCCGGCCGCCTTCGGCGGCTGCGGAACGCTCCGCGGCATCGATCTTGCCGTCGCCGTTGGTGTCCATGCGCGCGAAGCGCTCGCCGGACTGGGCGGCGAACTCGGCCTTGCTGATCTTGCCATCCTTGTCGGTGTCGAGGCGGTCCAGCATCCGTCCGCCCATCCCGCGGCCCATCGGCGGGGGCGAATCCTGCGGCATCAGCCCAGGTGCCCCGCCGAAACGATGGCCGAACTTGCCGTGGCCGGCGTGCATCTCGTCGGGCGTGAGCACGCCATCCTTGTTGGTGTCGAGCTTGGCGAAGCGCGCCTCGGCACCGGCGAGGAACTCGGCACGGGTCAGCTTGCCGTCCTTGTCGGTATCGCCCTTGAGCGGCTTGACGATGGTAGCGGCGGGTGCGGTCTGGGTGGCGAAGGCGGCGACGCCGGTCAGCATCGTGACGCCGAGCGCGGCCAGAAGCGGGAAGGGTTTCATTGCGGGCAATCCTTTCGCTGACGGGCCGGATCGGTCCCGCTGTCGGCGATATGGAAGGCCGGTGTCGCTGGCGTGTGTCACTGGCCGGCGAGATTGTCGCAACATGTCGCAGCTTCGCTAGCCGAACACCGCGACGCCCTGCATCGCCTCGACTACGGGCACGCCGTCAGCGTTCCACATCGTCATGCGCTGGCTCGAATAGCCGCCGACCGCGCGATCGCTGCGGGTGTGGAGCAGCCACCAGCCGTCAATGGTGACAGGGCGGGGCTGGAGCAGGTTCACGATCCAGGTCATCGAGCTCATCGTCACCTGGTTGTCGCGGATCAGCGCGAAGGCGGCGGGCGGCAGCGCGTCGGCGACGGCGATCAGGTGCGTCTCGGGATCGAGCCCCTCGCGCTCGCGCAGCCGGCCCCAGCGCAGCCATTCGGGGCCCGAGACATGCGCCTTCATGTCGTAGAAGTTGAAGTTGCCGGTGAAGAACCCGGGCGGCCCGGTGTAGAGCTCGGCGTCGGCTGGAGGCGGGGCGTGCGGCGTCCGGGCCGCCTCGTCATGGGCGATGCTGGAGGGCAGGTCGGCCATGAACACGAAGGTGGCGCGATAGCCCAGTCCGGCCTCGGAGCGGATCGTCGCCTCGACGAAGGCGGCGTTGCGGCCGCGGCGGAGGCGCTCGGCGGTGACGGTCACCGTGCCGGACAGCGGCCCGACGAAGGCGATCAGCGCCGAACGCAGCGGCGGCAGATCGGTGTCGCTGAGCTTCGCCGCGTGCAGCGCCAGCGCGGAGGAGAGGCCGCCATAGGCGGTGCGGCCCTGGAGCCAGCTCGGCGGGACTTCGACGCGGAATCCGCCTTGAACCGGTTCTGCACCGGCCAGCAGCTCGGCGAGGGCGGTCATGCCGCTTCCCTGGCCGCCTGATAGCGATCGCGCAGCTCGCGCTTCAGCACCTTGCCGATCGCGCTGCGCGGCAGCTCGTCGAGCACCTCGATGCCGCGCAGCCGTTGCGTCCTGCCGACGCGGGCGTTGACCCAGTCCATCACCGCCTGGCGGTCGGGGCGCGTGTCGGGCTTGGGCACGAAGAAGGCGACCGGTGTCTCGCCCCATTCCTCCGACGGCACGCCGACGACGGTGCAGTCGGCGACGTCGGGATGCTCCGCCATCACCGCCTCGATGTCCGAGGGGTAGATGTTGAAGCCGCCGGAGATGATCACGTCCTTCTTGCGGTCGAGCAGCGTCAGGAAACCGTCCTCGTCGAACCGACCGACGTCGCCGTGGCGGATGAAGCGGTTGCCCTCCGCGTCGAACCATTCGGCGGCGCTGGTCGCCTCGCTGCGTCCGTGATAGCCGGTCATCATTGCCGGCGAGCGGCCGACCACCTCGCCCATCTCCCCGACCGGCACCTCGCGGCCGTCGTCGTCGATCAGACGGATATCGTGGCCCTCGATCGGGCGGCCGACGGTGTGGAGCTTGTCCGGGAACATGTTGGCGATCAGCACGCAGGTGCCGCCGCCCTCGGTCATGCCGTAATATTCGACGAGCAGCCCTGGCCAGCGGGCGAGGATGTCGGCCTTGAGTGCGGCGGAGAAGGGAGCGGAGGTGCAGGTCTTGAGCCGGAAGCTGGAAAGGTCGAAGCGGTCGAACTCCGGCAGCGCCATGATCCGGGCGTACTGGACCGGCACCAGCATGGCGTGGGTGGCACGGTGCCTTTCCGCCGCCTGGACGAACTTCAGCGCATCGAACTTGCCGAGCAGCACGCAGGTGCCGCCCCAGCCGAGCGTCGGCAGGAAACTGACCAGCGTGGTGTTGGAATAGAGCGGCGTCGCGATCATCGTCACCGCCTCGCCGAACCCCGCCGCCGCATTGTGGGCGATGTGCGCCCAGCGCATGCGGTGCGGCTGGACGATGCCCTTGGGCGTGCCGGTGGTGCCGGAGGAATAGATGATGTTGAACGGATCGTCGGGCAGGGTTACGACCGCCTGCGGCTTGCTGCCCTTCGGCGCGATGAAATCCTCGTGCGCCACGCCGGCATCGCTGTCGTCGAGCGCGACGCGCTTGGCGGCTGTCGGCCTGTCGCCAAGCGTTCTGACGGCATCGGCGTCGAGGTAGAGGATCGAGGCGCCGCTGTCGGCGATCATCGCTGCCATCTGTTCGCCGGTCGAGGACGGAGCGATCGGCGCCGGCACCGCTCCGGCCCGCACGGCACCGAGGAACGCGCAGGCATATTCGATCGACATCGCCGCCACGATCGCGACCGCCTGACGCCGCCGGACGCCCTCCCGCTGAAGCGCCGCGGCGACCCGATCCATTACCTCGTCGAGCTCGGCGTAGCTCAGGCTGCGGTCGCCCTGGATCAGCGCCGGCTTGTCGCCATGCTCGCGGGCATGGGCGGCGATCAGATCGGGCAGGGTGGCGAAATTGCTCCCTAGAATGTCCACGGCGGTCGGCATGGGCTCTCCATGGTCTTTTCGGTCGACAGCTAGGCGGAAGTGGCGGGGAATGCCATACGCGATCTTCGAAAAATGGAGGATGGCATGACGGGAGAGGTTGCGGTGGTTACCGGTGGGGGCACCGGGATCGGGGCGGCGGTGGTGCGGGTGCTGGCGGCGCGAGGTGTTCGCTGTGTCGTCAATTATGCTTCGAGTCGTGAGGCGGCCGAGGCTTTGGCGGCAGAGGTGGGCAATGGGGCGATCGCGGTGCGGGCCGATGTCGTCGATGACGGCCAGTGCCGGGCGCTGGCGCAGGCGGCGGTCGAGGCGTTCGGGCGGATCGACTATCTCGTCAACAACGCCGGCAAGACCAAGTTCGCCGCGCACGAGGACCTGGAGGCGCTCGACGCCGAGGATTTCATCGACATCTACCGGCTCAACCTGATCGGCGCCTTCCAGATGATCCGCGCCTGCGCGCCCGCGATGCGCGAGGGGCCGCACAGCGCGGTGGTCAACGTCGCCTCGGTCGCGGGTGTGCACGGGATCGGGTCGTCGGTCGCCTATGCTGCGTCGAAGGGTGCGCTGATTACCATGACCAAAAGCCTCGCGCGCGTGCTGGCGCCGAGGATTCGCATGAATGCGGTGGCGCCGAGCTACGTCGGCACCGGCTGGTTCGCCAACCGGCTGGGCGAGGAGGGGCTCAAGGCGCTCAATGAGCGGATCGCGGCGAGCGTGCCCATGGCGATGGCCGCGACGGCGGAGGATATCGCCGGCCCGATCGCGATGCTGCTCGATCCGGCGAGCCGCGTGATCACCGGCGAGGTGGTCGAGCTCGACGCCGGCGCGCACCTTGATGTCGGGCTATCGCGGCGGCCGGGGAAGGAAATCTAGCCCGTGAATTGATAAGGCAAGTGCGTTTACAATAGTCGAGGGCGGGCGCGAGCCGAGGCCGAAGCTGCGCGGGATGCTCAGTTCACGGCTTTAAGAGGCGTAACCGCACCGATCCCATAACCACTTTCCATGACGGTGCGACCATATTTATCCACATAGCTAGGCGCCGCCATTCCCGGCTCATTGCCCGAAGCACCACTGAGCCGCTTCCGGATAATGTCGATGTCGGCGGTGTAGCAGCGATTGGGCTTGCCGGACCTGCAGACGCTTGGGTGCACACCAGCCGCCGCCGGACGTGCAAATAAGGTGGCCCGCTCATCGCCGATTCTGTTCCCGCCAGAGTACGCATCATGAATTTCCACGAATTTGCTGCCAGCGGCTCGGGCCATTTCAGCGGCACGATAGATTGCAACATCGATCGCGAGCATCTTCCGGCCTTTCGTTGCCGCTTCAATCTTCCAAAACCCGTCCTTCGTCAGTTGATCCTTGTAGCCTTGGCCGCCCTTCATTGGACCGTAGTAAGCTGCTGTCGTGGCGGCGCTCACGGCAGCAGCTTGGACAGCGAGGAGAGCGGCAAGGCATAAATTGGCGCGCATAGGGTCGGTCCCGCGATATCGAGCTTCGTTGCCTCTATCTCTGAAGGGTGAACGACCGGTTTCGAACTCGCGAGGGGGCATCGACCATCGACGGGTCGAAACCAGTCGTCCCGTTCAAGTCCACGACCCGGCGGGCGGCTATGCAGCCGCGGCCGATGCCTCCTTCGGCGGCACGTGCCCCAGCACCTTCCATATGACGAGTGCGGTCGCAGTGAGGGTCAGCACCGCCGCCAGCGCGAAGGCCGCGCCGGGGAAGCTGTGGTCGATTCCGAACGCGAGCGCCTGCGTCAGCATCAGCGGGCCGAGGATCAGCGAGACGCTGCCCATGCTGCCCATGCCGCCCTGGAGCTGGCCCTGCCGGGTCGCGTCGACCAGGCGCGAGAGCAGGCCCTGGACCGACGGCATGACGAAGCCCTGGAGCGAGCTCACCACGAACAGCGCATAGGCCTGCCAGCCGGCGGTGATGAGGGTGTAGCCGATGAACGCGATCGCCGAGCTCGCCATGCCGATCAGCAAGGTGCGCCGCTCGCCGAGCGCCTTGACCGCGCGGCCGGTGAGCCCGGCCTGGACGATCACGCTCATGAAGCCGACGAAGGCGAGGCTCCAGCCGATCTCGCGCGGGCTCCAGCCGAAGCGCGCCGTCGCCCAGAAGCTCCAGGTCGAGGGATAGACCATGTGCGCGAGCTGGAAGATGAAGGTCGCCAGCAGCAGCGGCCCGGCGACGCCGGCATGGAACAGCGGGCGGAAGGCGCCGACGATATGCGCGTCGGCCAGGCTGAACGGGCGGCGGTTCTCCGGCTTCAGCGTCTCGGGCATCGCGACCGCCATCACCAGCGCGTTCAACAGCGCGAGCAGCCCCGCGACGATGAACGGCGCGCGCACGCCCCAGCCCGACACCAGCCCGCCGAGCGCCGGGCCGAGGATGAAGCCGAGCCCGAAGGCGGCGCCGATCAGCGCGAAGGTGCCGGCGCGCTTCTCCGGCGGAGTCACGTCGGCGATCACCGACCCGGCCGGGCCGTAGACCGCGCCCGCCGCGCCCGCGATCGCGCGGCCGAGGAACAGCCAGCCGATCGTCGGCGCCCAGGCCATCAGTGCATAGTCGACGCCGAACGACAGCATCGAATAGATCAGCACCGGCCGCCGCCCGAACCGGTCGGAGAGGTTGCCGAGCACCGGCCCGGCGAAGAACTGCACGCCCGCGAAGGCGACGAGCATGTAGCCGGCGACGCGGGTTGCGTGCTCGATGTCGGTATGGCCGAGCTGCATCAGCAGCGTCGGCAGCACCGGCATGACGATGCCGAAGCCGATCGTGTCGATCAGCACCGCCGCCAATGCGATCGGTACCGCGCGATGTTCGAAGCGCATGTGAAGTCTCTCCCTGGGGCGCGCTGTTTAGAGCGGGTTTCGATCGGATTGAAGCCGTCACCGTGCTCTTGAGATGCTTCCGTGCTCCTGCGGAGCGGCGAGGGACATCGTCCGCGGCCAAGGCTCCTGCCTTCGCAGGAGCACGGCGGCCTATGATCACGCTGCGCGCGGCTTCCTGTCCACATAGGCGACGAGATTGTCGCAGGTGCGGCTTGTTCCCTCCGCGACGCCGGTTTCGAGGAGGTGCTGGAAATGCTCGTCGGAGGAGGCGACGATCTCCAGCGTCATCCGGGTGCCGCCTGCGGCCTCGGCGAAGCTGATGGTGCCGATGAGGCCGTTGGCCTCGAGCACAAGCCGTTCGGGTGGCGCCACTTCCAGATAGGTGCCGTCGAAGACGTGCATGTCCTCGTGCACGCTGACGAAGCGGAAGCGGCCGCCCGGGCGCAGGTCGAGCTCGCATTCGGCGAGCGGCGCGCCGGTGGCGTCCCACCATAGGGTCAGGTCCTCGGGCGTGGTCCATGCCTCGAACACCATTGCGCGCGGTGCCGCGAAGTCGCGGACGAGGCGGATCGTCCGGCGAGCGCGATCGATGGTGAAGCCGGTGTCGGCAGCCTGGACGGCGAGGGACATGCTATTGCTCCTGCTTGGTTTTCTGCTTGGCCGCGAGGTGGCGGTCGAGATTGTCGAAGCGGCGCTCCCACAGCGCGCGGAACGGCTCGATCCAGTCGGCGGCGTCCTTGATCGCGTCGGCGCGCAGGCGACGCGGGCGGCGCTGCGCGTCGCGGCCGACCTCGATCAGCCCGGCGCGCTCGAGCATCTTGAGATGCTTCGAGATGGTCGGCTGGCTGAGTGCGAAGGGCTGGGCGAGCTCGGACACGGTCGCCTCCCCGAGCGCGAGCCGGGCGAGGATCGCGCGGCGGGTGGGATCGCCCAGCGCGGTGAAGGTCGCGTCGAGGCGGGATGATTCGATTGCCATGAAGCTATATAGACAAATGGAAATATAATGGTCAATCGCATCAAACGCCCCCTCTCCCAGCGGGAGAGGGACAGTGGGCCTTGACGGCGCGCTTTCCGTACCGCAGCTTCGAAACATGAGTCCGGGCCGCGGGTCGGCCGCGGGCGAAAGTAAACATGTCGACGCCGAAGTTGCCACAGGCGCCGTTCGGCGGGTCCAAGGATGGGAGAGGCAATGGCGACCCTGGCTGAACCGGAGACGGCGAGTGCGTTGGACGAGTTCCGCGCGGCTGTCCGCGCGTGGCTCGCGGAGAATTTCCCGTCGGCGCTGAAGGGCAAGGACAATGCGATGTCGGCGGTCGAAGGACCGACCGAGCTGTCGCCCGAGGAGGCCGCTTGGAAGAAGGCGATGGGCGAGAAGGGATGGGGCGTCCCGACCTGGCCCAGCGAGTATGGCGGCGGCGGCCTGAGCCGGACCGAGGCGAAGGTGCTCGCCGAGGAGATGGCGCGGATCGGCGCCTGGAACCCGATCGGCGGCATGGGCGTGATGATGTTCGGCCCGACGCTGCTCGAATATGGCAGCGAAGAGCAGAAGCGCGAGCATATCCCGGCGATCGCCCGGGGCGAGGTGCGCTGGTGCCAGGGCTATTCGGAGCCCAACGCCGGGTCCGATCTCGCCAACCTGCAGACCTTCGCCGAGGACATGGGGGATCATTACCTCGTCAACGGGCAGAAGACCTGGACCAGCGGCGGGCAATGGGCGGACAAATGCTTCTGCCTGGTGCGCACCGACAAGAGCCAGAAGCAGGGCGGCATCAGCTTCGTGCTGATCGACATGAGGGCGCCCGGCGTCGAGGTGAAGCCGATCCGGATGATCAGCGGCATGTCGCCGTTCTGCGAGACCTTCTTCACCGACGTGAAGGTGCCGAAGAAGGATCGCGTCGGCGAGGAGGGGCAGGGCTGGACGATCGGCAAGCGGCTGCTCCAGCACGAGCGCACCAACCTGTCGGGCGCGGGCGCGCGGCTGATGCCGGGCGGGCCGTCGCTGGCGGACCTCGCGAAGACATATGTCGGGACGGACGAGGACGGGCTGATCGCCGATCGCGAGCTGCGCGCCCGGATCACCCGGTTCGAGATGGACTGGCGCGCCTTCCTGCTCACCGCGATGCGGGTGCAGGCGGAATCGAAGGCGGCGGGCGGCGTGTCCGAGGTGTCGTCGATCCTCAAGACGATCGGCACCAAGCTGGGGCAGGAGCGGGCCGAGCTGATCATCGAGATCGCGGGGCTGCAGGGGCTCGGCTGGGAAGGCAAAGGCTTCACGCGCGAGGAGATCACCGCCACTCGAGCGTGGCTGTTCGGCAAGGCGACCACGATCTACGGCGGATCGACCGAAATCCAGAACAACGTGATCGCCAAGCGCATTCTGGGGATGCTGGATCATCAGTGATTTGCGCCCTCTCCCCGTCCGGGGAGAGGGCAGACGAGCGTAGCGAAGTCGGGAGAGGGGCTGGGTCGAGAGGGTGGTGGGACACACTGCCCCTCTCCCCAACCAGTTTCAGGTAAACCGTGCCCCGCACGGTTTAGGATTGTCCGGGGGACAATCCGACCTGAAACTCCCCGGTGGGGAGAGGGAGTTTCGGTATGGCCGTTCTCAGCGAAGAGCAGACGATGCTGCGCGACATGGCGCGCGAGTGGACCAGCAACGAGAGCCCCGTCGGCGCCTGGCGCAAGGTGCGCGATGCGGGCGAGGCGGCGGGGTACGATCCGTCGGTCTATGGCGAGATGGCCGGGATGGGCTGGACCGGGATCATCATTCCCGAGGCCTATGGCGGCAGCGATTTCGGCTGGCTGAGCCTGGGGCTGGTGATCGAGGAGACGGCGAAGACGCTCACCGCCAGCCCGCTCGTCGCGTCGGCGGTGGCGGCATCGGCGATCATCCTCGGCGGCAGCGAGGAGCAGAAGGCGCGGTTCCTGCCCCGGATCGCGAGCGGCGAGCTGGTGGCGACGCTCGCGGTCGACGAGGGGCCGCGGCATGACCCGGCGGCGATTGCCGCGCGAGTCGAGGGCGGCAGGCTGAGCGGCGTCAAGGCGTTCGTGGCTGAGGGCGATACCGCGGGACTGTTCGTCGTCGCGGCGGTCGATGGGCTCTATCTGGTCGAGGAGGGGGAAGGGGTTGCCCGCTCGCGACGGCACCTCGCCGACTTCCGTAGCCATGCCGAGGTGCGTTTCACCGGCGCGGCGGCCGAGAAGCTGACGGAGGGCGGGGATGGCCTGCTCGATGCGGCGCTCGACCGCGCGGCGATCCTCGCCTCCGCCGAGATGCTTGGCATGGCAGGGCAGGCGTTTGAGACCACGCTCGCCTACCTTAAGCAGCGCGTGCAGTTCGGGCAGGTGCTGGCGACCTTCCAGGCGCTGCAGCACCGCATGGCCGGGCTCTATGGCGATATCGAGGTCATGCGCTCGGCGGTCGAGGCGGGGCTCCAGGCGCTCGACGGCGGTGGCGACACGCGCCAGGCGGCTTCGCTCGCCAAGGCCAAGGCCAATGAGGTCGGCAACCTGATGAGCCGCGAGCTGATCCAGCTTCATGGCGGCATCGGTATGACCGACGAGTATGATGCGGGATTCTACCTGAAGCGGATGCGGGTGCTGGAGCAGATGTGGGGGACGGCGGCGTGGCACCGTGACCGGTTCGCGCGGTTGGGTGGGTATTAGAGAGAAGGCCCTCTCCCATTGGGAGAGGGAGGGGCCCGCTCGGCGTAGCCGAGTGGGAGGGTGAGGGTGCCCTCGCCGGCCGTAGTCACCCTCACCCTCCCGCGCCTTCGGCGCTCCTTCCCTCTCCCAATGGGAGAGGGACGGTAAGGGCTACCCCGCCGCCCTGTCGTCGAATAGGCCGAACGCCAGCGTCGAGGCGTACATCGCCACCGCGCGCTCGCGGCTCATGGTGCCGGCCCATTTGCGCATGTCGAAGGCGGCGTTCTGCAGCGACATCAGCAGTTGGCTCGCGACCAGCGGGTCGACCGGGCGGATCGAGCCCTCGGCGATGCCGTCGGAGATCATGCCGGCGAAGCGGCGCGCGATGCGGTTCGAGCGGTCGATCATCGTCTGCCGCTCGCGCGGGGGCAGGCCCGACAGTGCGGTGGTACGCAGGAGCGGGCCGTGCTCCGAGAACTGCACGTCGAGCAAGGTCGCGATCACGTCCTGCAGCATCTGCCACAAGCTGCCGCCGCGCTCGTGCGCGAGGCGCTGGGCGTCGGCGATGGTGTCGAAGCTGCGCTTGTAGCAGGCGGTGACCAGCTCGTCCTTGGCGTCGAGATGGTGGTAGAAGCTGCCCTTGGTGACGTTGAGCTCGCTCGCGATCCTGTGCACCGAGGCGCCGCGGTAGCCGAGCTCGTTGATGAGGCGCGTCGCCGCGGTCAGGAAGGCGGCGCGGCCGGGCTCGCTTTCGTCATGCGTCAGGTCGAGCAGCGCCGGCGCCCAGGCCGCGTCCTGGCGGGCGAGGCCGGTGCGGAACACGTCCATGATACGCTGCTCGACGCGCGGATATTCGTCGAGTTCGTAGCGGGTGAGCCAGGCCGACAGCCAGAAGCTGTTCTCGAGCAGCACGTGCGCGCGGGCGCCGTTGAGGTCCTTGATCGCACGGGTGGCGGGCTCGCCCCAGAGGAGGCGGGTGCGGCTGAACACCTCGCGCCAGCCGGCGAGGAGCTGCTCGCGCGCCGGCCCCTCCAGCGCGCGCAGGTCCGACAGCACCGCCAGCGGCTTCTCCTCCTCGCGGCGGATCGCGGCGAGGCGGGTCATGTTGATCTCGAGGAATTTGGCGACGCGCCGCTCCGGCGTCGGTTCCGCCATCGAGGCTGCCAGCATGTCCTGCAGCCGCTCGAGCGTATGCTCGAAGCAGGCGGTGGCGAGGTCCTCCTTGCGGCGGAAATAATAGGTGACGCTGGTGGTGTTGAGCCCGACGCGCGCGGCGACGTCGGCGAAGGTCATGCCCTTCGCGCTCTGTTCGTTGATGGCTTCGGCGGCTGCGGCGAGGATGGCGTCACGCTTCGCGCGGAACCGCTTCGTTCCCCCCTCCTCGGCCGCGCGGATCGGGTCCGGGGCGTTCATCTCCTCAATCTAGCAGGGGATTTTTGAAACCAAAGCGTCTTTTTTTGCGGGAGTGTTCGGCACGCTTGACAGGCCTTACCGAAAATCGGGTATGGCCGGAGCGGCAGAATGACGCGAGATTGAGGAGAGGCGGCCATGGACTTCACGCTGAGCGAGCGCGAGACCTATTTCCGCGACCGCGTGAGGGCCTTCATCGACCAGCACATCCGCACGCGGCAGGACGAGTATCGCCGACAGCATGACGAGGGCGATCGCTGGAAGGTGCTTCCCGTCGTCGAGGAGGTGAAGGCAATCGCCAGGGCGCAGGGGCTGTGGAACTTCTTCATGCCGCCGCATTCGGGGCAGGCCCATGTCGACGACAGCTTCGAGTTCGAGGGCACGCAGCTCACCAATCTCGAATATGCGTTATGTGCCGAGGAGATGGGCAGGATCGGCTGGGCGAGCGAATGCTTCAACTGCTCGGCGCCCGACACCGGCAACATGGAGGTGCTGCACCGCTACGGCACGCGCGAGCAGAAGGAGCGGTGGCTGCGGCCGCTGATGGACGGGGAGATCCGTTCGGCTTTCCTGATGACCGAGCCGGCGGTGGCGTCGTCGGACGCGACCAACATCGAGACTTCGATGGTCCGGGAGGGCGATCATTATGTCATCAACGGGCGGAAATGGTGGTCGTCGGGGGTGGGCGATCCGCGCTGCAAGATCGCGATCGTGATGGGCAAGACCGACACGCAAGCCAAGCGCCATGCCCAGCAGAGTCAGATCCTGGTGCCGCTCGACGCGCCGGGCGTGCGGATCGAGCGGATGCTGTCGGTGTTCGGCTACGACCATGCTCCGCACGGGCATGGCGAGGTGGTGCTGGAGAATGTCCGCGTGCCGGTCGAGAACGTCCTCCTCGGCGAGGGGCGGGGATTCGAGATCGCGCAGGGGCGGCTTGGGCCGGGGCGCATCCATCACTGCATGCGCACGATCGGGGTGGCCGAGGTGGCGATCGAGGCGATGGCGAAGCGGCTCTTGTCGCGCATCGCCTTCGGCAAGCGCATCGCCGACCATTCGATCTGGGAGCAGCGCATCGCGCGGGCGCGGATCGACATCGAGATGACGCGGCTGCTCTGCCTCAAGGCGGCGGACATGATGGACAAGGCGGGCAACAAGTCGGCACAGCTCGAGATCGCGATGATCAAGGTGCAGGCGCCGTCGATGGCGCTGCAGATCCTGGACGATGCCATCCAGGCGCATGGCGGGGGCGGGGTGTCGGGCGATTTCGAGCTGGCGGGTGCCTGGGCGAACGTACGGACGTTGCGCTTCGCCGACGGGCCGGACGAGGTGCACAACCGGGCGATCGCGCGGCACGAGTTCGGGAAATATGGGGAATATCGGGCGGATACGGCGTCGAGCGGGGATGTCGGGGTGTCGCGTTAGGCCCCAACCGTCATGCCGGACTTGTTCCGGCATCCACGGCTCAACAATTCATGCCGTCGCGGGTGGCGCGGTGGACCCCGGCACAAGGCCGGGGTGACGAAGGGAGAGGATGAAAGTGAAAGCAGCCGTCCTGTTCGAGCCGAAGCAGCCCCTCCGCATCGAGGAGGTGATCGTCGCCGATCCCGGCCCGCGCGAGGTGCTGGTGCAGACGGCGGCGTGCGGTGTGTGCCGGTCGGACCTGCATTTCGTCGACGGCGTCTATCCGCACGCGATGCCGACGGTGCCGGGGCATGAGGCGGCCGGCGTGGTGCTGGCGGTCGGCAGCGACGTCGCGCGGCTGAAGCCGGGGGATCATGTCATCAGCTTCTTCACCGCCTTCTGCGGGAGCTGCGAGTTCTGCGTCTCGGGCCGTCCGTCGCTGTGCATCGACGCGTCGGTGCGCCGGCCCGAGGGCGCCGAGCCGCGGCTGAAGCTGACCGACGGGACGCCGATCGCGCATTACCTCAACCTGTCCGCCTTCGCGGAGCGGATGCTGATCCACGAGAACGCCTGCGTCGCGATCGACAAGGCGATGCCGCTCGACCGGGCGGCGCTACTCGGCTGCGCGGTGATGACCGGTGCCGGTGCGATCTTCCACGACAGCGACGTGCGGCCCGGCGACAGCGTCGCGGTAGTGGGGGCGGGGGGCATCGGCCTCAGCGCGGTCAATGCCGCCAAGATCGCGGGCGCGCAGACGATCATCGCGATCGATCCGGTGCCGGAGAAGCGCGAAATCGCATTGAAGATGGGGGCGACCCATGCGCTCGACGCCAATGCCGACGACCTGGTCAAGCAGGTGCTGAAGCTGACCGACGGCGGGGTCAACTACGCAATCGAGGCGGTCGGGCGGGGGAACACCGCCGAACTGGCCTGGACGATCCTGTGCCGTGGGGGCACCGCGACGATCCTCGGCATGATCGCGCCGGGGGTGACGGTGAACCTGCCGGGGCCGACCTTCCTCAGCGCCAAGAAGATCCAGGGTTCGCTGGCCGGATCGACGCGCTTCCCGATCGACATGCCGCGGCTGGTGCGGCTCTACCTCGACGGCAAGCTCGACCTCGACACGATGGTCGCCGAGCGGATCAGGCTGGAGGATGTGAATGACGCGTTCGACAAGCTGCGCCAGGGCGACAGCGTCCGGTCGGTGATCGAGTTCGCATGATGGCGGAGCGGCGGACCGAACTGGAGCAGGTCGACGACCTTGATACCGGCCAACTGACCGCGTGGATGGAGGCGAACGTCGCCGGCTTCCGCGGACCGCTCCGCTACGCCAAGTTCCCGGGCGGCCAGAGCAATCCGACCTATCGTATTGATTCGCCGAGTGGTCCCTATGTGCTGCGGCGCAAGCCATTCGGACCGCTGCTGCCGTCCGCCCACGCGGTCGACCGTGAATATCGCTTGATCTCCGGCCTGCATCCGACCGGCTTTCCGGTCGCTCGGCCCTACGGACTGTGCGAGGACGAGAGCGTCATCGGCTCCGCCTTCTATGTGATGGAGCTGGTGGAGGGCGTCACCTATTGGAACGGCGCCTTGCCTGATCACACGCCCGAGCAGCGCACCGCGATCTATCACGAAATCGTCGACCGTCTCGCCCAGCTTCATAATATCGACTATGATAAAGTTGGCTTAAACGATTACGGAAAGCCGGGAAGTTACTTCGAGAGGCAGGTCGGGCGCTGGACCAAGCAGTACCGGCTCGCGCAAACCGACGACATTCCGGAGGCCGAGCGGCTGATCGAGTGGCTGCCGCGCACCCTGCCCGAGCAGAAACGCACCGCGATCGTCCACGGCGACTATCGCATCGACAACATGATCTTCGCCGACGGAGAGGCGCGGGTGAGGGCGGTGCTCGACTGGGAGCTGTCGACGCTCGGCGACCCGATGGCGGACTTCAGCTATCTGCTGATCAACTGGGCGATGCCAGCGAATGGGGCCGCCACCGTGGGCGGCCTTGCGGGGCGCGACAGCGGCATTCCGACGATCGAGGAGATGGTCGAGCGCTATTGCGCCGCGACCGGGCTGGACGGGGTGCCGGATCTCAACTGGTATTTCGCTTTTTGCCAGTTCCGGCTGATGGGGATCGTGCAGGGGATCAAGCGGCGTTTCCTCGACGGCAATGCCTCGAACGCGCAGGCGGAGGAGGCGGGGTCGCGGGTGCCGATGCTAGCGAGGAGCGCATGGGCGTTCGCGGAGAAGGCGGGGGGCATCTGATGGCGCGCTTTTCGAGCAAATCGATCATCGTCACCGGCGCGGGATCGGGTATCGGCCGCGCCTCGGCTCGGCTGTTCGCAGAGGAGGGCGGTCGGGTGATCGCTGCCGACCAAACTGAAGCGGTGCACGAGACGGTCGAGCTCATCACGGCCGCGGGTGGGACGGCAACCGCGATCCAGATGGATGCCGGCAGCGAGGAGGGTGTCGTGCGCACCGTCGCGCTGGCGGTCGAGCGGTACGGCGGCCTCGACGTGATCTACGCCAATGCCGGCATCTCCGGCGGCATGGCCGGCATCTTCGAATCCTCGGTCGAATTGTGGACGGAGGTGCTGCGCGTGAACCTCATCGGGCCGTTCCTGGCGATCAAGCATGGCGCTCCGGAGATCATCAAACGGGGCAAGGGTGCGATCGTCTGCACCGCCAGCGTCGCCGGCATCCGCTCGGGCGCAGGTGGACCGGCCTATTCGGCATCAAAGGCGGGCGTGATCAACCTCGTCCAGACCGCGGCGCAGCAGCTCACCGGGACCGGCGTGCGCGTCAATGCGATCTGTCCCGGCCTGATCGAGACGGGCATGACGCAGCGCGTGTTCGACTATGCGCGTGAGGCCGGCAAGCTCGACAAGGTCGGACGGCTCAATCCGCTCGGGCGCTATGGCGCGCCCGAGGAGATCGCGCGCACCGCGCTGTTCCTCGCGTCCGACGACGCCAGCTATATCAACGGTCAGGCGATCGCGGTCGACGGCGGCCTGTCGTCGAGCCATCCGGTGACGCGCCAGGAATTCGGCAAGCCGGCGGTGTAGCCGATCACAGGCGATGGATCCGATCCGGTGCAGATTGTTAACGGACAGTAACAATCGGTGTCCATTCTTTGCCGAATGCTGTCAAAGCACGTCTCGGCACCAGATACGATTCGGCATGAGCCGGCATTTTCGCGACCGGGCGTGTCGAATTCGGGATTTCGATCCGTAGCAAGCTTGTGGTGGAAGCTGCTTTGCGTTAAGCGAACCCCGTCGTCTGGCTTGGGCTGGGCGTCGTTGCGACGGTCCGGCAGGGCCCGAGCCTGTAACTGCGTAAGCGATTTCATCCGAGTTATCACTCTCGAAAGGGGCTGTTTTTTATGCGCGCCAGACTTCTGACGTCAGCCGCCATTGCCATGTCTCTCATCGCCACCCCGGCGCTCGCGAATCCGGCGGCTCGCCTGTCGGTTGCCAAGGCGTCGCAGGTTCGCGCCTCGTCGCCCGCCGACAAGGCGTCGCACATCGGGTCGGGCGTGCTGATCGGCCTCGCGGCTGTGGCGATCATCGCCGGCATCATCATCATCGCCGATGATGACGATGATTCGGACAGCAACTGATCTGACAGTTGCATGACATTGGCCGCGTTCAGGCGCGGCCTGAGGGATCGTCCGGTGGGTGAAGGTTATCCTTCGGTCGCCGGGCGATTTTCTTTTGTCCAGTTAAGCTTGCGTTGGTATCTTAGTTGGGATATTTTGTGCGGTGCAGAAGATGACTGCACAGTGAGGCTCGCCCGGTTCCGTGGAACTCGAGTGGGCGAGTTGCGTTACGAATCGCCTTGAGGGTTCAACCGCCGAAGGGGTTACTTTATTATGCGTATCAGGCTTATGACATCCGCTGCGATCGCGCTGTCCTTGATGGCGACGCCGGCGCTTGCCAATCCGGCTGCGAAGCTTTCGGTCGCCAACGCGCCGCAGGTTCGCGCGTCGTCGCAGACCGACGGCAAGTCGCGGCTTGCTCCCGGAGCCTGGGCCGCTGTCGTCGGCGCCCTTGCGATCGGCGCCGGTGCGATCATCATCGCGGTCGATGACGACGACGATTCCGACAGCAACTGAGAATTCCGGTCATTGACCGATTGAGGCCGCCGGTTGTTCCGGCGGCCTTTTTCTTTTGATGGTCAGGGGCCGTCCTGTCCGAATGGAAATACTGCCAGTGCTCCTACGAAGGCAGGAGCTCAGGCCGCAAGCGAACGCTCCGAGATCCAAGGCTCCTGCTTTCACGGGAGCACAAGCTTCAGCCCGATGGAATTTTATCCGCGCAGGCGGATGAGGCCTTCCTGGGCGGTGCTTGCAACAAGGCGGCCACCGCGATCGTAGATCTTGCCGCGGTTGAAGCCACGGGCGTGGCCAGACCAGGGGCTGTCGGTGACATAGAGCAGCCATTCATCCGCGCGGGCCGGTTCGTGCAGCCACACGGCATGGTCGAGGCTGGCGGTCTGCATATTGTGCGTCATCCAGGTGACGCCGTGCGGCAGCATCGCCGTGCCGAGCAGCATCATGTCGGAGGCATAGGAAATGACCGCGCGATGCAGCGCGGGATCGTCGGGAAGCGGTGCGATCGCGCGGAACCAGCTTTGATGGGCGGGTTCCGACTTTTCCGGTTTGTGCCAGGGCCGGGGCGCCACCGGGCGGATCTCGATCGGGCGGCGGCGGAGGAAGAAGGGACGCAGCTTTTCCGGGATTTCGTCGATCGCCTCGCGGCGAAGCTCCTGCTCGGTCCTTAGCTCCTCGGGCGGTGGGACATCCGGCATCGCGTCCTGGTGGTGGAGCCCTTCCTCGGGAAGCTGGAAGGAGGCAGCCATGTTGAGGATCGGCTGGCCGCGCTGCATGGCGATGATGCGGCGCGTGGCGAAGCTTCGTCCTTCGAAGTCGCGGACGACGCGGTAGATGATCGGATAGTCCTCGTCGCCCGGTCGCATGAAATAGGCGTGGAGCGAATGGGCGATCTTGCCTTCGCTGACCGAGCGCTGCGCCGATTGCAGTGCCTGTGCGATCACCTGACCGCCGAACACGCGGCCGCGCCCGCCCGGCTGGCGCGAGCCGCGGTAGAGGTCGGTGTCGAGTTCTTCGACCTCGAGCAGGGTCACCAGCTCGGCGACGATCTCCGCATCGGTGCGGCGGGGTTTGGGGAGTTCGTCGTCGGCCATTGTTACTTCCGTTCGTGCTGAGCTTGTCGAAGCACCGTTCTCTCTTCTCCCCTTCGATAGAAAGAAGGGCGGCTGTTGAGCAAGCTCGCCCTCCGGGTCGACAAGCTCAGGGCGAAGGGGGAGGGGTCAGTAGCCGGCATTCTTTGCCAGAATGTCGGCGTGGAAGTTCGCGTCGCCGAACATCTCCGCAAGCACGCGCGCCCGCTTCATGTAGAAGCCGATGTCGAACTCGTCGGTCATGCCGATGCCGCCGTGCATCTGGATGCCTTCCTGCACCGCGAGGGTGGTGGCGAGGCCCGTCATCGCCTTGGCGACCGACACCGCCTCCGCCGCCTTGTCGTCGCCGGCATCGAGTAGCTGCTGGGCCTTGAGCGTGGCGGCGCGGGCGACCTCCATTTCCGAATAGAGATGGGCGGCGCGGTGCTGGAGGGCCTGGAAGCTGCCGATCGGCAGGCCGAACTGCTTGCGTTCCTTCAGATAGCCGATCGTCATGTCCATCGCGCCGCCGCCGACGCCCAGCAGCTCGGCCGAGGCGCCGGCGCGTGCGGCGTGCATCAGGCGGCGCAGCGGATCGCGGCCGGCATCGACCTCGCCGATCACCGCGTCGGCATCGAGCTCGACGCCGTCGAAGTCCAGGCGGGCGGCGAGGCTGGAGTCGGCAAGGCGCTCGGGTGTCGCGGTGAGGCCGGCGGCGTCCTTCGGCACGGCGAACAGGGTGAGGCCGTCCATGTCCGCAGGCGCGCCAGCGGTACGGGCGGCGACGATGATGAGGTCGGCGACGTGGCCGTGGGTGACGAATTGCTTCTTGCCGCTGAGCTTGAAACCGTTGCCGGAACGCTCCGCCTTCATGGCGAAATGATTGCGATGCTTTGGGCCTTCGTCGATCGCGAGAGCGGCGACGGTCTCGCCGGTAAGGATGCCGGGGAACCAGCGAGCGGCGTGGGCGGTGCCGTTTAGCACCTCGACCGCGGCGACGGCGGTGGTGAGGAAGGGGGATGGGGAAAGGTTGCGGCCGACCTCCTCCAGCACCACGCCGGCTTCGACATGGCCGAGGCCCAGGCCGTTGTCCGCCTCCGGGATCAGGATGCCCGTGAAGCCCATCTCGGCGAACTGCTTCCACAGGTCGCGGCTGAAGCCGGTGGGGTCGTTCGCGTCGCGCAGGGCGCGGAGGTGGCTGACCGGGGCGTGCTCGGCGACGAAATCCTTTGCGGTGTCGCGGAGCATCGTCTGTTCGTCGTTGAGGTAGAGGGGCATTGCTATCTCCTGCTCCCTCTCCCCCTTGGGGAGAGGGTTGGGGAGAGGGGCGGTGCCGCGGGCGCTGGTCTCGGTGAGACCCCAACCCCTCTCCCAACCCTCTCCCCAAGGGGGAGAGGGCTTGTATATGTCACGCTCCGGGCAGCTCCAGGATCCGCTTGGCGACGATGTTGAGCTGGATCTCGCTGGTGCCGCCCTCGATCGAATTGGCCTTGGTCCTGAGCCATGCCCGTGCGGCCGCGCCATGGTAGGAAGCATCGCTTTCCCATTCGAGAGCATCGGAGCCGCCCGCGGCCATCATCAGCTCGTGGCGGGCCTTGTTCAGCTCGGTGCCATAATATTTCATCATTGACGGCTGGGCGGGATGCGCCTTGCCCGCCTTGAGCTCGTCGATGAAGCGCTCGGACATCGCCGCGAACGCCTTGGCCCGCACCTCGAACAGCGCGATCTGGGCGCGCAGCAGCGGGTCGGCGAGGCGGCCGTCGGCGTCGAGGCCGATCGTCGCGATCGCGCCCTCGATCAGCGGGTTGCCGCCGCCCGAGCCGAGGCCCATGCCCGAGATCATCTCGCGCTCGTGGCCGAGCAGGTATTTGGCGACGTCCCAGCCCTTGTTCTCGTCATGGACGCGGTTGGCCTTGGGCACCTTCACATTGTCGAAGAAGGTCTCGCAGAAGGGCGAATAGCCGGAGATCAGCAGGATCGGCCTGGTCGAGACGCCGGGGCTTTCCATGTCGAACAGGAGGAAGCTGATACCACCCTGCTTCGACTCCCTGGAGGTGCGGACCAGGCAGAAGATCCAGTCGGCCTTGTCGGCGTAGCTGGTCCAGACCTTCTGGCCGTTGACGACATAATGGTCGCCTGCGTCCTCGGCCCAGGTCTGGAGGCCGGCGAGATCGGAGCCGGCGTTGGGCTCCGAATAGCCCTGGCACCAGCGGATTTCGCCGCGGGCGATCTTCGGCAGGTGCTCGAGCTTCTGTTCCTCGGTGCCGTATTTGAGAAGTGCGGGGCCGAGCATCGAGATGCCGAAGCTGTTGAGCGGGTTGCGGCATTTGAGGCGGGCCATCTCCTCGCGCAGGATCTTGGTCTCGGCCGGGGAAAGGCCGCCGCCCCCGTATGCTTTCGGCCAGTCGGGCACCGTCCAGCCGCGCTCGGCCATGCGGTCCATCCACAGCTTCTGATCGGGGTTCTTCGAGTAATCCGCCTTGCGGCCGCCCCAGTTGATGTCGGCTTCGCCATGCGCCGGCTCACGCATCGACGGCGGGCAGTTCGCCTCCAGCCAGGCGCGGGTCTCCGTGCGGAAGGTGTCGAGGTCGGTCATCTCTCAGTCCTCATCAGGTCGTGCGCGGCCTTGGCCACGGCGATCGCGGTGTGGTCGGCGAGTGTGTCGGCGATCACCTGGACGCCGATCGGCAGGCCGTCGGGATCGACGGCGATCGGCACGCTGGTCGCGGGCAGCATCGGGAAGGTGGCGAGGCCGGGGAAGGCGAACTGCGCGCCGAACGGGGTGGGCTCGCCGTCGATCACCAGCTGGCGTTCGGCGAGCGGGGTCGGGTCGTGCGGGAAGGCGGTGACGCCGAGCGTTGGCGTGATCACCGCGTCATAGTCGGCGAACAGGCGGTTCCAGCGGCGGCGGTTGCGGGCCTGGTGGTCGTGGAGGTCGAACCATTCGGCCAGCGTCGGCGCCGGCTTTCCCTCGGGCGGGACGCCGCGCGTGATCGCGATGTTCAGCATGTGCATGTAGTGGCGGTGCTGCTCGGCGAGGTCGGGCAGCAGCGGGCTGTCGCGGTCGACCCTGGCACCGGCGCGCTCGAAGGCGCGGGCAAGGGCATCGAGCGCGTCGCGGATCGGGGCGGCGACCTTGGCGGAAGGGTGGCCGTCAAGGATCAGCACGCGCCATTCGCCAGGCTCGCGCGGAGCGGGTCTGGGGAGCGGCTGGCTGGCCAGGATGTCGAGCGCGAGGGCGAGATCGTCCGGATCGCGCGCCAGCGGGCCGATCACCGCCATCGCCGCGCGGGCGCCGTCGGTACGGGGGAAATGATGGCCTTCGGAGGAGAGGGCGGCATAGGTCGGCTTGTGGCCCCAGACGCCGTTGAAGGCGGCGGGGACGCGGATCGAGCCGCCGATGTCGGAGCCCAGTTCCAGCGCGACGTAGCCGGCTGCCAGCGCGGCCGCCGAGCCGCCGGAGGAGCCGCCCGCGACCCGCTCGGGGTTGTGGGGGTTGTTGGTACGGCCGTAGACAGGGTTGTCGGCCTGGAGGTCGGCGAGCGCCGGCGGGACGTTGGTCTTGCCGAGGATGATCGCGCCGGCGTTCTTGAGGCGCTTCACCGCCTCCGCATCGGCCGTGGGCACATAGTCGCGATGCTCGACGAAGCCCCAGCTCGTGGGGAGACCGGCGACGTCGAAGCTCTCCTTCACCGTCATCGGCAGGCCGAGCAGCGGGGTGCGTTCGCCCTCCATGATGCGGCGGTCGGCCGCGTCGGCGGCGGCGCGAGCGCGGTCGAAATCGCGGACGACGACGGCGTTGATCGCGGCGTCGCCGGATTCGATGCGGGCGATGGCGGATTCGACCTCGGCGCGGGCGGAGGTTTCGCCTGCCGCGATGGCGGCGACGGTTTGCTGGACGGTTTTCATCGTTTAGCCCTCTCCCCTCTGGGGAGAGGGTTGGGAGAGGGGGAGGAGCCTCGCAGAGACCGTCGCCTGCCGCACTGCCCCTCTCCCAACCCTCTCCCCAAAGGGGAGAGGGCTAATTGCAGCACTCCCATCAGAACCGCTCCCCCTTCTCCGCCTTCTCCCGCAACAGCGGCGCCACGTCGAAGCCATGTTTCTCCAGCCCCTCGACGATGGTCTTGAGCCCCACCGTGTTCGCCCAGAACATCGGCCCGCCGCGGTAGACCGGCCAGCCGTAGCCGTAGATCCACACCACATCGATGTCCGACGCGCGCTGGGCCATCCCCTCCGCGAGGATCTTCGCGCCCTCGTTGACCATCGGGTAGAGCGTGCGCTCGACGATCTCCTCGTCGGTCACCGCGTGTTGAGGCGTGCCGGTCTTCTTGCGGAACTCCTCGATGATCTCCGCGACGCGCGGGGACGGCGTCGGATTGCGCTTCTCGTCGTAGTCGTAGAAGCCCGCGCCCTTCTTCTGCCCCCAGCGGCCCTCGGCGCAGAGTGCGTCGCGGATGCTTTCGATGCGGGTCGGGTCGCGGTGCCAGCCGATGTCGACGCCGGCCAGGTCGCTCATCTGGAACGGGCCCATCGGCATCCCGAACTCGACATGGACCTCGTCGATCTGTTCGGGGCTGGCACCCTCCATCAGGAGCTTGTTGGCCTCGATCTGGCGCGGCATCAGCATGCGATTGCCGATGAAGCCGAAGCAGACGCCGGCGACCACCGCGATCTTGCGGATCGTCTTGGCGAGCGCCATCACCGTCGCCAGCACGTCGGGTGCGGTTTTCGCCCCGCGCACGACCTCGAGCAGCTTCATCACGTTGGCGGGCGAGAAGAAGTGCATCCCCAGCACATCCTCAGGCCGCGAGGTGGCCGCGGCGATCTCGTCGATGTTGAGGTAGCTGGTGTTGGAGGCGAGGATCGCACCGGGCTTGGCTACATGATCGAGCTTGCCGAACACCTCCTTCTTGACGTCCATGCTTTCATAGACTGCCTCGATGACGAGGTCGCAGTCGGCGAGGGCGTCGAAATCGAGTGTAGGGGTGAGCAGGCCCATCGCCTTTTCGACCTGCGCGGTGGTAATGCGGCCCTTGGCGGCGGTGGCCTCGTAGTTCTTGCGGATCGTGGCCGTGCCGCGGTCGAGCGCCTCTTGCGCCATCTCGACGATGGTGACCGGGATGCCGGCCGACAGGAAGTTCATGGCTATGCCGCCGCCCATGGTGCCGGCGCCGATCACGCCGACCCTGTGGATGTCGCGCAGCTTGATGTCCTCGGGCACGTCGTCGATCTTCGAGGCCTTGCGCTCGGCGAAGAAGATATGGCGCTGGGCGGCCGATTGGGTGCCCATCATCAGCTTCATGAATTCCTGCCGCTCGAAGGCGATGCCGTCGGCGAAGCTCGCGCCGGACGCCGCCTTCTCGACGCAGGCGATGTTGGCGAACGGCGCCTCGAAGCCGCGGAAGCGGCGGGCGTTGGCTTGTCTGAATGCTTCGACCGCCCCGGGATCGGGCGTCACGCTCTTTTCGGAAGCGCGGGGCAGGGGGCGCCAGTCGGCGACTTCGCGGGCGAAGGTGACCGCATCGGGCTCCAGGCTGTCCTCGCCGGCGAGGCGGTCGATGAGACCTGCGTCGAGTGCCCGTTCGGCGGAGATCGGGTCGCCGAGCGCGGTCATCTCCAGCGCCAGCTTGACGCCGGCGATGCGCGGGATGCGCTGGGTGCCGCCCGCGCCGGGGAGCAGGCCGAGCTTGACCTCGGGCGTGCCGAGCTTCGCCGAGGGCACGGCGATGCGGTAATGGCAACCGAGCGCCACCTCGCAGCCGCCGCCGAACGCGGTGCCGTGGATCGCCGCCACCACCGGCTTGTCGAGCGCCTCGATCGCGTCGACCACCGCGGGCAGCCAGGGCTCGACCGGGGGCTTGCCGAACTCGGTGATGTCGGCGCCAGCGAAGAAGGTGCGGCCGTCGCAGCGGATCACCACCGCCTTGATCGCCGGATCGGCGGCGGCTTCCTTGATGCCGGCGTCCAATCCCTGCCGCACCGCCGCGCCGAGCGCGTTCACCGGCGGGTTGTCGGAGATGATGACGAGGACGTCGTCGTGGCGTTCGGTGCGGACGGGGGAGGCCATGTTTCTCTCTCCTGAAGGGTCAGACCAGCGCCGAGTAGATCAGCGTCTTGAGCTCGCGCCGGATCGGGTAGGTGTTGGAGGGCGACATCTGGGTCATGAACACCATGGTGACGCGCTCGACCGGATCGATGAAGAAGGCGGTCGAGAACATGCCGCCCCAATAATATTCGCCGACGCTGCCCGGGATCATCGACTTCGCGACGTCCTGGGTCACCGCGAAGCCGAGGCCGAAGCCGGTGCCGGCGTTGGTGGTCTCGCTGAACAGCGAGCGGGACATGGTGGCGAGGTCGGATCTGCCGGGCAGGTGGTTGAGCGTCATCAGCTCGATCGTCTTGCGCGAGACGATGCGGGCTCCGTCGAGCTCGCCGCCGTTCAGGCACATGCGGCAGAAACGGTGATAGTCGAGCGCGCTCGACACCAGCCCGCCGCCGCCCGAGGTCAGCGTCTGGGGCCTGGCCCAGGCCGATTCCTCGCCGCGATCGTACATGATGCGGCCCTTGTCGGGCACGAAGGTGTAGCAGTCGGTCAGCCGGTGGAGCTTGTCGGCCGGCACCTGGAAGAAGGTGTCGTCCATGCCGAGCGGGGCGAGGATGCGCTCGCGGAACACCTCCGGCAGCGGCTTGCCGGCGATGCGCTGGACGATGGCGCCGAGCACGTCGGTCGATACCGAATAGTTCCACGCCTCGCCCGGGGAGAATTCGAGCGGCAGCTTCGCCAGCGCGGCGACGAAGCCGTCGAGGTCGAGGTTGTCGTACCATGCCTCGATCTTGCTCGCCCGATAGGCGGCGTCGACGTTGGAGCGGTTCTGGAAGCCATAGGTGAGGCCGGAGGTGTGGCGGAGCAGGTCGACCATCCGCATCGGCTCGGCGGTCGGTTTGGTGACGAAGGGCACGCTGCCGCCGCCGCCGTCGTAGACGCCGATGCCCTTGAACTCGGGCAGGATGTGGTGGACCGGCGTGTCGAGCGCGACCTTGCCCTCCTCGACCAGCATCATGAAGGCGATCGAGGTGATCGGCTTGGTCATGCTGGCGATGCGGAACAGGCTGGTCTCGTCGACCGGCGCGCCGCCCTCGCGCGCGGCGCCGAGGCTGGTGAAATGGACGATCTCGCCATCGCGGGCGATCAGGATCTGGGCGTGGGGAAGCTTGCCGGAAGCGACGTAGCGCTCATCCAGCAGCGCATCGATTCGCGCGAGGCGGGCACGGTCGAAACCGTGATCCTCGGGCCGCGCCAGCTCCATCTCTCCTCCATACCACTGTTTCAAATCGTTGCTCCCGCCGTGTCCGGCAGGCGAGGCGCTTCTATTGCCTTGAGCGTCGCGTGAATCAACACTAACCTTTGTGAAAAGAGGCGGTCACGCACAAACCCGAGTTTCGAGTGACCCGGATTTCGAGTGGAGAGAGATGTGTCGACCGAACCCCTGATCGCGCTTCCCGCCGACTGGCCGAAGATGAGCATCGCGCAGGCCGACGCGCTGCTCACTGCTCCGGGCACCAAGTTCGAGATGGAGGCGGTCGACATCCGCGGCGTGCCGACGCGGGTGTGGAAACAGACGCCGCCGACGCTGGCGCTGCTGATCATGGCGTCGCAGCTGCACGGCGACCGGGTCTTCACGGTGTATGAAGGCGAGCGGGTCACCTACGCCGCCAATTTCAAGGCGGTCGCGCATCTCGCCGCGAAGCTGCAGGACATGGGCGTGCAGAAGGGCGACCGGGTGGCGCTGGCGGCGCGCAACCTGCCCGAGTGGCCGACGATCTTCTTCGCGATCACCAGCATCGGCGCGATCTGCGTGCCGCTCAACGCGTGGTGGACCGGCGGCGAACTCGAATATGGCCTGGCCGATTCGGGCTCGAAGGTGCTGTTCGTCGACGGGGAGCGGCACGAGCGGCTCAAGGATTGCTACGAGCGGCTGCCCGACCTGGAGCGCGTGATCGTCACCCGCGCGCGCGGACCGCTCGACGGCATCGCCTCGTCGCTCGACGAGCTGATCGGCCCGACCTCGGCGTGGGCGGACCTGCCGCAGGCGACGCTGCCGCAGGTCGAGCTGGCGCCCGACGACGACGCCACGATCTTCTACACCAGCGGCACCACCGGCCATCCCAAGGGGGCGCTCGGCACGCATCGCAACATCTGCACCAACATCCTGTCGAGCGGCTATTCGACCGCGCGCTCGGCGCTGAGGCGCGGCGAGATGCCGGCGCAGCCCGAGCCGCGCACGGTGCTGACGGTGATCCCGCTGTTCCACGTCACCGCCTGCAGCGCGGCGCTGATGGGCTGCGTCGCGGTCGGCAACACGCTGATCTTCATGCGCAAATGGGATCCGGTCCTGGCGATGGAGCTGATCGAGCGCGAGAAGGTCCACCTGACCGGCGGCGTGCCGACGATCGCCTGGCAGCTGCTGGAGCATCCCGATCGCCACAAATACGACCTCTCCTCGCTCGAATCGATCGCCTATGGCGGTGCGCCCTCGGCGCCGGAGTTGGTGAAGCGCATCTACACCGAGTTCGGCGCGCTGCCGGGCAACGGCTGGGGCATGACCGAGACGATGGCGACCGTCACCGGCCATGGCGCCGAGGACTATCTCAACCGCCCGACGAGCTGCGGACCGGCTGTCCCCGTTGCGGACCTCAAGATCATGACCATTGACGACAATCCCCGCGAGCTGCCGGTCGGCGAGGTCGGCGAGCTCTGGGCCAAGGGGCCGATGGTGGTGAAGGGCTATTGGAACAAGCCTGAGGCGACCGCGGCGACCTTCATCGATGGCTGGGTGCGCACGGGCGACCTCGCCCGGCTCGACGAGGAAGGTTTCTGCTACATCGTCGACCGCGCCAAGGACATCATCATCCGCGGCGGCGAGAACATCTATTCGTCGGAGGTGGAGGATGTGCTCTACGCTCATCCTGCAGTGACCGACGCGGCGCTGATCGGCGTGCCGCACCGCACGCTCGGCGAGGAACCGGTGGCGGTGGTGCATCTGGCGCCGGGCACGCAGGCGACCGAGGCCGAGCTCCAGCAATGGGTCCGCGAGCGGCTGGCCGCGTTCAAGGTGCCGGTCGCTGTCCGCTTCGTGAAGGAGACGCTGCCCAGGAACGCCAACGGCAAGATCCTGAAGAAGGAGCTGAAGGCGATGTTCGCGGGGCAGGAAGCGGCATAATCTCCGCGCCCGAATCGCCGGTGGGCGATCGGGAGACGGAATGTGGCGAGGACCTGGTTCATCACGGGCGCGTCGAGCGGGTTCGGCCGGGCGCTGGCCGAGGCGGTGTTGGCGCGGGGCGACAATGCCGTGCTCGCCGCGCGGCGGAGCGACGCGCTGGAGGAATTGGCGGCGGAGCACGATGCGCGCGCGCTTCCCGTCGCGCTCGACGTTACCGACGATGGCGCGCGCAGGGCCGCGGTCGCGGCGGCGGTCGATCGCTTCGGGCGGATCGATGTGCTGGCCAATATCGCCGGCCGCGGATCGCTCGGCGCCGCCGAGGAATTCTCGGCCGATCAGCTGCGCGATCAGATGGAGGTCAATTTCTTCGGCCCGGCCGAGCTGATCCGCGCCGCGCTGCCGCAGATGCGGGGGCAGGGGAGCGGCCATATCCTCAACCTCACTAGCATCGGCGGACTGATCTCGATGGGCGGCTTCTCCGTCTATTGCGCGTCGAAGTTCGCGCTCGAAGGCTGGAGCGAGGCGCTGCGCGACGAGGTGCGGCCGCTCGGCATCCATGTGACGATCGTCGAGCCGGGTGCCTTCCGCACCGAGTTCGCCGGAGGGGCGAACATGCGGCCGGAGGCGCGGCTGGACGCCTATCGGGCGGTGATCGATCCGGTCGAGGATTATCTCTACGGCAACGACGGCAGGCAGCCGGGCGATCCGGCGCGGGCGGCGGAAGCGATGATCGCGGCGGTGGAGAGCGACGATCCGCCGCTGCGGCTGATGCTGGGCGCCGACGCGCTGGCGGGATGGGAGGCGAAGCGGGCGGCGGTCGACGGGGACGTCGCGGCATGGCGCGCCGTGAGCGAGGCGACGGCCTTTCCGGACGCGGAGATACGGCCGATCGGCGGGCGCGAGGGTTAAGCCGACTGTCCCTCTCCCATTGGGAGAGGGAAGGAGCCGCGAAGCGGCGGGAGGGTGAGGGTGACCACGGCCGGCGGCGGTCACCCTCACCCTCCCACTCGGCTAGCGCCGAGCGGGCCCCTCCCTCTCCCAAGGGGAGAGGGGTTTTTGGTAGCTACCGCTCTTCCTTCGGCGCCACGTCCGGCTTGAGCAGGTCGGGCGCACTCATCATGCACGACCCGTTGCGGCGGTGCTCGCAATAACGCTGATCGAGGGTCCATTCGCGCACCCGCGAGGTCGGCGAGCGTCGCGGCGGCGGCGAAGGGGCGATTGGCGGAGATGGGGCGAAGACGGGGGATTTCACGCTCGCGAGATGCGCGCCTTGCGCCGGTGCGACGCTGGCCAGCACGGTGATCAGGACGATCATGGGCCTTACTCTCGGAGGCTGTCCGCAATCGATGCCCGCGCTGCTGAACCGGCGCTGAAGCGGGTCAGCGCGCTCCTTCGACGACGCTGCGCACCGCCCGGGCCCATCCGTCGAGCCGCGCCTGCCGCTCGTCCGCGCCGAGCCGTGGCGTGAAGGTCTCGACCTTGCCGCGCATCGCCGCCGCCTCTTCGAGGTTCGCGAACAGGCCGCAGCCGACGCCCGCCAGCATCGCGGCGCCGAGCGCCGTCGTCTCGGCGAACGTGGGCCGCTCGACCTCGATCCCCAGCATGTCGGCCATGTCCTGCGCCATCCAGTCGTTGGCGACCATGCCGCCGTCGATGCGAAGGCACGACCAGTCGGCGCCGTCGGCGGCGAAGGCGGTCTTGAGGTCGTGCGCCTGGTGCGCCATCGCCTCCAGCGCCGCGCGGACGACATGCGCGCGCGTCGCGGTGAAGGACAGGCCGGAGAGGCTACCGCGCGCCTCCGGTTCCCACCAGGGCGCGCCGAGGCCGGAGAGAGCGGGGACGCAATAGACGCCGGCATTGTCCGCGACGCTCGCGGCCAGCGCCGCCGTCTCCTCCGCGGTGGCGATCAGGCCCAGGCTGTCGCGCAGCCATTTGATCAGGCTGCCGGCGACGAACACCGATCCCTCCAGCGCATAGGCGCGCTGCCCGCCGAGCTGCCAGACGACCGTGGCGAGCAGCCGGTTGCGCGAGACGGGCACGCGCGCGCCATATTGGGTGAGGACGAAGGCGCCGGTGCCGAACGTCCCCTTGCTGTCGCCGGGCGCGAGGCAGGACTGGCCGATCGTCGCCGCCTGCTGGTCGCCGGCGAGGCCTGAGACCGGAATCTCGCCGCCGAACAGCGTCGTGGTGCCGAAGCGGCCCGCGCAGTCGACGATCTCCGGCAGGGCCCGGCGCGGCACGTCGAACAGTTCGGTGAGCCCGTCGTCCCATTGCCCGCTGCCGAGCCCCATCAGCAGCGTGCGCGAGGCATTGGTGGCGTCGGTGACGTGGAGGCCGCCGCGAGTCTCGTTGGCGGTCAGCTTCCAGACCAGCCAGCTCTCGACCGTACCGACCGCCAGGCGTTCGCCCGCCTCGCGCAGCGCCGGCCACTGCTCGCACGCCCAGGCGATCTTGGTGCCCGAGAAATAGGGATCGAGCAGCAGGCCGGTGCGCGCCTGCACGCCCGGCTCCTCGCCGCGGTCCTTGAGCCGGCGGCAGAGCCCGGCGGTGCGCCGGTCCTGCCACACGATCGCGGGCGCGAGCGGCTCGCCGGTGCGCTTGTCCCAGAACACCACCGTCTCGCGCTGGTTGGTGATGCCGATCGCGGCGATGCACTCGGCCCCGCCGGCGTGCTCGACCATCGCGGCGGCGCAGCGGGCGCTCTTGGCCCAGATCTCCGCTGCGTCATGCTCGACCCAGCCGGGGCGGGGGTAATGCTGCTCCAGTTCCTCCTGCGCCGTGGCGAGGCAGCGGCCGTCGGCGGCGAACAGCATCGCGCGGGTGGAGGTGGTGCCTTCGTCGATGACGAGCAGGTGGTCGGTCATGATAGGAGAGGCTAGCCCGCTTTTCTCCAACGGGGAATTGCCGCTACAGTCCGGCCGAAAGGTGTGCTGCGTGAACGAGAAGCCGGCGAAGATCAGCAAAGCCGAGGCCGACGCGATCGTCGAGGCGACGGCCGCGAAACCGTCGCCTCCGCCGCGCGGCAAGGGAAGCGTCGAGGAGGTCGAGGTCCTGCGGCGCGACCGCCTGCTCGCCGGACTGACGCTGATCGCCGGGGTCGGTCTGGTCGTCGCCTTGCCCTTCGCGCTTCAGGCGGGGTCGTCCTTCTTCCTGCCCACCACCGCCGCGATCGTCGTCGCGATCGCGCTGGTGCCGCTGCTTGAATGGCTGGAGGAGCATCATGTCCCGTCGGGCCTCGCGGCGCTGATCTGCGTGCTGCTGTTCCTGATCGCGGCCAATATCGCGCTCGCCTCGATCGTGGTGCCGGCGTGGCAATGGGTGCGGGTGCTTCCCGAGCGGATCGACCAGATCCAGACCAACATCGCGCCGGTGATCGATTTCTATTCGAACCTCGAGAAGCTGGTGAACAAGACGCTGCGCCAGATGGCGGAGGTCCCGGCCCGCCAGCCGGTGGTGGCGCCGACCGCGCCGCCGCGCTCGGTGGTCGAGCTGTTCGCGACCTCGGCGCCGTCGGCGTTCATCGAGATGTTCTACGGCGTGCTGGTGGTCTATTTCTTCCTGGCGGGCTGGACGCGGACGCGGCGCAAGTGGATCACCAGCCGCACCAGCTTCGGCGGCGCGCTCGCCACCGCGCGGGTGATCCAGGATGTGGTCGACGATACCTCCGCCTATCTCGGCACGATCACCGCGATCAACGTATCGCTGGGGCTGATCGTCGCGGCGGCGCTCTACCTGATCGGGATGCCGACGCCGCTGATGTGGGGCGGCGTGGTCGCGCTGCTCAACTATATCCCCTATTTCGGGCCGATCCTGGCGGCGGCGCTGCTCGCGCTCGGCGGACTGATGACCTTCGACGATCTGTGGCTGGCGCTGCTGCCGGCGGCGGTCATGGTCGGCTGCCACCTGCTCGAGGCGAATGCGGTGACGCCGTTCATCGTCGGGCACCGGCTGACCATCAACCCGATCCTGATCCTGATCTCGCTGAGCTTCTGGGGCTGGGTGTGGGGGACGCCGGGGGCGCTGCTCGCGGTGCCGCTGCTCATCATCATCCAGACGATCCTGAACGCCGCCGGCAAGCCCGACATCGCCGGATTCCTGTTCGAGCACGGTACGCTGGTGCACGGCGAGAGCGAGGGGCCGCGGCTGCGCGTGAAAAAAGGGGGCGAAACACCGGTTGACAGGGGGTAGGGCGGGCTCTAGGTGCCGCGCTCTCGCAGCGATACGCGGGTGTAGCTCAGTTGGTTAGAGCGCCGGCCTGTCACGCCGGAGGTCGCGGGTTCGAGCCCCGTCACTCGCGCCATTCCTGGTAATTGGTACCGGGAATCAGGCGCGCCAGCGGCCCGTTTCCATCCACAGCAGCAACGGCTTCAGCGGCGCGATCCAGGCGATCCCGGCGACGAGATAGATGACCAGCTGCAGCAGCCAGGCGAGCGTGCCGATCACGCCGGAGAAGCTGGTGACCAGCACCACCCATACCGCGATATAGGCAAGTAGGGCGAACATGCCGGCGGGCTTGCGCCAGCTCGGCTTGGTTTCGGGAGTCACGGCAGCAGTCCTTGTTCGGTGACGACCGCGTGGAGCGGGACGTCCCAGGGATCGGTGTCGATCGCGAGCAGGCGTTGCACCGACCAGGCGATGCCGAGCCGCCACGCGTCGGGATAGCGGGCGAAGGCGCGGTCGTAGTGGCCGGCGCCCTGGCCCAGGCGATTGAGCCTGTCGTCGAAGGCGACGAGCGGGGTCAGGATGATCGCCGGCGCCAGCTCCTCGCCGTCGCAGGCGGGCTGGCGCAGGCCGAACGGGCCGGGGTGGAGAGGGTCGCCGTCCCGCCAGGGGAAGAAGCGCAGCTCGCCCCGCCGGTCGACGACGTGCGGCAGCGCCAGCCGGGCGCCGGCGGCGCGGGCGGCGGCGGCGAGCGGGCTAGGGTCTGCTTCGCTGCCCATCGGGACGTAGGAAGCAACGATCACGCCCGGTGCCAGCCGCGCGAGATATTCGGGCGGCGGCGCGATCACCGCATCGCTCGCCATCGCGAAGGCATCGCGCTCGGCGCGCATCCGGGCGCGCAGGGCGCGCTTCTCGTCGCTCATCGGACAGGCTCGGGGAAAGAGGTGGCGGGACCGCCGTGGCCGTATGCCACGATATCCTCTGACGCACAGTACGTCAGGTGGGGACCATGTACGACAGACCAGGATCTGCGCAGGGACAGCCCCCATGGATGATGAATAGCCTCAGGGATATTTGGAGGCTCGTACCGGGCAGTGCCCGCCGCTGCCCTATCTAGAGCTGCACGGGTCCGTTCTCAAGGGCTGTCGCGACCGATTCGAGCCGCCTGGCGATATGCTGCAGCACGGCGGCCACGTTTCCGTCTCCGTCGCCGCGCGTCCGCTCGGTCTCGGCGAGCTCGTCGGCGAGCATCAGCGCGATGAACAGCATCATCCGTTCGCCGCCCGCCGATCCGGCCGCACGGGCGGCGGCGTCGGCGTGGCGGTCGAGCCGGCGGCCCAGTGCCTCCAGTTCGGCCTCTTCGCCGTCGCGGCAGGCGACGGTGTGGCTGCGGCCGCCGATGATGAGCTGGACCTCGGCCATCAGCCTTCATCTTCCCGTGCGATGATCTCGTCGAGCGCGGCGATCGCGGCCTCGACACGTTCGCGCAACCGCTCATGTCGACGTTCGAGGCCGGGGGTTCCGGTGCGCAGCCGCGCGGCGGCCGTTTCGATCCGCGCCAGCGCGTCCTCGATCCTGCGCAGTGCAATTTCAGGCGCTTGGTCCGCCATTCCGAAGATGTAGCCCCAACATTGCGGCGCGGCAAGTTCGCCCCGCGGTTGACGCGGCGGGGTTTGCTCGCGAAAGGCAGCGCGGCCGGTGAGTCGCCGGCATCACCCATTGCCAGGACCGCGCATGGATCAGATCTTCACCGCCCAGGCCAATGCCATCCGCGCCCTTTCGATGGATGCGGTCGAGGCGGCCAACTCCGGCCATCCCGGTATGCCGATGGGCATGGCCGACGTCGCGACGGTGCTGTTCACCCGCTATCTCAAGTTCGATCCCGCCGATCCCAAATGGCCGGACCGCGACCGTTTCGTGCTGTCGGCGGGGCATGGATCGATGCTGATCTATTCGCTGCTGTACCTGACCGGCTACGCGCGTCCTACCATCGAGGATATCCGCAATTTCCGGCAGCTCGGCAGCCCTTGCGCCGGGCATCCGGAGAATTTCGAGCTGCCGGGCATCGAATGCACCACCGGTCCGCTCGGGCAGGGGCTGGCGATGGCGGTCGGCATGGCGGTTGCCGAGCGGCACCTCAACGCGGGGTTCGGCGACGATCTGGTCGACCATCGCACATGGGTGATCGCTGGCGACGGATGCCTGATGGAGGGCGTCAACCATGAGGCGATCGGGCTTGCCGGGCATCTGAAGCTCGGCCGGCTGATCGTGCTGTGGGACGACAACAAGATCACCATCGACGGCCCGACCTCGCTGTCGACCGACGAGGATATCCCGGCACGCTATGCCGCGACCGGCTGGCATACGGTCGAGTGCGACGGACATGATCCGGCGAGCATCGCCGCCGCCTTCGACGCCGCACTCGCCGACCCGCGGCCGTCGCTGGTCCGCTGTCGCACGATCATCGGCAAGGGCGCGCCCAACAAGCAGGGCACGTCCAAGACCCACGGCTCGCCGCTCGGGAAGGACGAGGTCGCAGCGGCGCGGGTCGAGCTCGGCTGGACCTCGGCGCCGTTCGAGGTGCCGGAGGAGGTGCGCGAAGCCTGGCTCGCTGCCGGCAGGCGTGGTACCGAGCCTCATGCCGAATGGGAGAAACGACTCGCAAGCTCCGACAAACGTAAGGAATTCGAGCGCCGGATTGCGGGCGACCTGCCGGCCGACACCGGCATTCCTGCCCATATCGCCAAGCTGTTCGCCGAGCCGCAGAAAGTGGCGACGCGCAAGGCCTCCGAGCTGGCACTGGACGCGCTCACCGTGGCGGTGCCCGAGCTGGTCGGCGGCTCGGCCGACCTTACGGGCTCGAACAACACCAAGACCGCCGCCACCGGTCCGCTGACCCGCGACGACTATGCCGGCCGCTATGTCTATTACGGCATCCGCGAGTTCGGCATGGGCGCGGCGATGAACGGCATGGCGCTGCACGGGGGCGTGATCCCCTATGGCGGCACCTTCCTGGTCTTCTCCGACTATGCCCGGCCGGCGATCCGCCTGTCGGCGCTCCAGCGGGCGCGGGTCGTCTATGTGATGACGCACGATTCGATCGGCCTCGGCGAGGACGGGCCGACGCACCAGCCGATCGAGCATCTCATGTCGCTGCGCACGATCCCGAACCTGGAGGTCTGGCGCCCTTGCGACGTGGTCGAGACTGCCGAGGCCTGGGCGGCGAGCCTGGAGAACGAGGGCGGTCCGTCGCTGCTCGCGCTCACCCGGCAGAACCTGCCGCAGCTTCGCCACGACGGCGAGATGCTGGCGGCGAAGGGAGCCTATCGACTCAAGGCGGCCGAGGCGGAGCGCAAGGTGGTGCTGATCGCCACCGGCTCGGAGGTCGAGATCGCGGTCGCGGTCGCCGCCAGGCTTGAAGAGGCGGGCTTGGGTGCCGATGTGGTGTCCATGCCCTGCTGGTCGCGCTTCGACGCGCAATCGCCCGACTATCGTGCCGACATCCTGCCCCAAGGCCCGCTCCGCGTGTCGATCGAGGCTGGAACGACGATGGGATGGGAACGCTATACCGGCCTCAATGGGCTGCGTTTCGGCATCGACCGCTTCGGTGCCTCGGCGCCGGCGGAGGCGCTCTATGATTATTTCGGACTGACGGCGGACAAGATCGCGCCCCAGGTCCTCGCCAAAGTGAAGGAGTGGACGGCATGACGGTGAAGGTTGCGATCAATGGTTTCGGACGCATCGGCCGCCTCGTCGCGCGCGCGATGCTGGAGCGCGGCGACACGGGGCTCGAGCTGGTCTCGATCAACGACCTCGCCGACGCCAAGTCGAACGCCTGGCTGTTCAGCCGCGATTCGGTCCACGGCAAGTATCCGGGCGAGGTCGCGGCCGACGGCAACGACCTGATCATCGACGGCAAGCGCATCCACGTCACCGCCGAGCGCGATCCCGCCAACTTGCCGCACAAGGCCAATGGCGTCGACCTGGTGCTGGAGTGCACCGGCTTCTTCACCGACCGCGAGAGCGCTAAGAAGCACATCGACGCGGGCGCCAAGAAGGTGCTGATCTCGGCCCCGGCCAAGGGCGCGGACCTGACCGTCGTCTATGGTGTCAACCACGACAAGCTGACCGCCGAGCACACGATCGTCTCCAACGCGTCGTGCACCACCAACTGCCTGGCGCCGGTCGCCAAGGTGATGAACGATTCGATCGGCATCGAGCGCGGCCTGATGACCACGGTCCATGCCTATACCAACGACCAGAAGATCCTCGACCAGATCCACAAGGACCTGCGCCGCGCCCGCGCCGCCGCCATGTCGATCATCCCCACCACCACCGGCGCCGCCCGCGCGGTGGGCGAGGTGCTGCCGGAGCTGAAGGGCAAGCTCGACGGCTCGTCGGTGCGCGTGCCGGTGCCGGACGGCAGCCTGATCGATCTCACCTTCACCCCCAAGCGCGACACGACGAAGGAAGAGGTCAACGCGATCCTCAAGGCCGCATCGGAGAGCGGGCCGCTCAAGGGCGTGCTGGTCTATTCGGAGGACCCGCTGGTCTCGGTCGACATCGTCCATACGCCGGCCTCGTCGACCGTCGACAGCCTGGAGACGGCGGTGATCGAGGGCAAGCTCGTCCGTGTCGTCAGCTGGTACGACAATGAGTGGGGCTTCTCGAACCGCATGGTCGACACCGCGGGCGCGATGGCGAAGCTGATGTGATGACCGGCGTGCTCGCCGGCATCGCCCGCCACGCGGCCCCCAAGGCGCCGATGGAGACGCTCGATCGCACCGAGGTGTCGGTCGAGGGCGGCATTGCCGGCGACTTCCGCGGCGGGAGGAAGGGCGGTCCGTACAAGCGCCAGGTGACGCTGATCGAACGCGGCGACTGGCAGGCGGCGATCGCCGAGGTCGGCGCGAGCGTTCCGTGGCAGGAACGGCGCGCCAACCTGCTGGTTGACGGTCTCGACCTGCCGCAGGCCGGCGGCACGCGGCTGCGCATCGGCGCCGACGTGGTGCTCGAGGTCACCGCCGAGACCGAGCCGTGCGAGCGGATGAACGCGCTCGCGCCCGGACTTCGCGAGGCGCTGACGCCCGGCTGGCGCGGCGGCGTCTGTGCCTTTGTCGTTGCCGGCGGCGCGATTGCCGTCGGTGACCCGATCAGGATCGAACCATGACCCGACCCTTCAAGACCCTCGACGATCTCAGCGATGTTTCGGGCAAGCGCGTGCTGGTGCGCGAGGATTTGAACGTGCCGATGGACGGCGGCACGGTGACCGACGACACGCGGCTGCGCGCCACCATCCCGACCGTCACCGAGCTCGCCGACAAGGGCGCGATCGTGATCGTGCTCGCGCACTTCGGCCGGCCCAAGGGGCAGCGCAATCCCGAAATGTCGCTGGCGCTGGTCACCAAGCCCTATGAGCAGGTGCTCGGCCGTCCGGTCCGTTTCATCGACGACCAGGACGCGACCGAGGCGATCGCGACGATGCAGCCCGGCGACATCGGCGTGCTCGAGAACACCCGTTTCGATCCCGGCGAGGAGAAGAACGCGCCCGAGACGATCGACCGGCTCGCCGCGCTCGGCGACATCTACGTCAACGACGCCTTCTCCGCCGCCCACCGCGCCCATGCCTCGACCGAAGGGCTGGCGCACAAGCTGCCCGCCTATGCCGGCCGCCAGATGGAGGCCGAGCTCGACGCGCTCGACAAGGCGCTCGGCAATCCCGAGCATCCGGTCGCGGCGGTGGTCGGTGGGGCGAAGGTGTCGACCAAGCTCGACGTGCTGAAGCATCTGGTGGCGAAGGTCGACCATCTCATCATCGGCGGCGGCATGGCGAACACCTTCCTCGCCGCGCGCGGCGTCGACGTCGGCAAGTCGCTGGCCGAGCACGACCTCACCGGCACCGCCGAGGAGATCATGGAGGCGGCCGACCGCGCCGGCTGCACCGTGCACCTGCCCTATGACGTGGTGGTGGCGAAGGAGTTCAAGCCCAACCCGCCGACCCGCACCGTCAACGTCCACGAGGTCGCCGCCGACGAGATGATCCTCGACGTCGGCCCCGCCGCGACCGAGGCGTTGGCCGACGTGCTCAAGACCTGCCGCACCTTGGTGTGGAACGGCCCCCTCGGCGCGTTCGAGACGCCGCCGTTCGACACGGCGACCGTCACCCTGGCCAAGACCGCGGCGGCGCTCACCAAGGAAGGCTCGCTGGTCTCGGTCGCGGGCGGCGGCGATACCGTGGCCGCGCTCAACCAGGCCGGCGTCGCCGACCAGTTCAGCTTCGTCTCGACCGCCGGCGGCGCGTTCCTCGAGTGGATGGAAGGGAAAGAGCTGCCCGGTGTGGCGGCGCTGGCGCGATGATCACGGTCCAGGCCATCGACCACGTCGTGTTCCGCGTGGTCGACCTGGAGAGGGTGGCGGCCTTCTACATCGACGTGCTCGGCGCGCGCTGGGAGAAGAAGCAGGAGGCGGTCGGCCTCTATCAGCTGCGCGTCGGCACCGCGCTGATCGATCTGGTTCCGATCGACGGCAAGCTCGGCAGCCAGGGCGGCGCGGCTCCCGGCAGGGAGAGGCGCAACGTCGACCATGTCTGCTTCCGCGTGCTGCCGTGGGATGGAGAGGCGATCCTGGCGGAGCTCGCCGGGCATGGCATCAAGGCGGAGATCGTGTCGCGCTACGGCGCGGAAGGCGAGGGGCCGTCGATCTACCTCACCGACCCGGAAGGCAACAATCTCGAGCTCAAGGGACCGCCCTGGGCGCCGGTGCCGCGCTGAACCGTCAGCTCGCCGGCACCGGCTCCTTGAGCAGCGGCACCAGGATCGCGTTGAGCGCATCCAGGTCGAACGCCCCGGCCTTGGCATAGCGCACGCGGCCGTCGCGGCCGATCACGAAGTTGGTCGGCACGCCGCCGAGCGAGCCGTAGGGGCCCTTGATGCCGCGCGCCGAAGGGATCGTCATCTTCGCGAACAAAGGCTTGAGCTTGTAGAGCGGCACCGATCCTTCGGTGGTGATCGCGAACACCTTGAGGCCGTGCGAGCGCTGGATGTCGTAATAGCGGTCGAGCAGCGGCAGCTCCTCTCGGCACGGCACGCACCAGGTCGCCCAGAAATTGAGCACGATGACGTTGCCGCGCAGCTCGTCGAGCGTCACCTTGCTGCCGTCGATCAGCTTGAGCTCGAAGTTCGGTGCGAGCATCCCGACCTTCGGCTGCGATGGCACGCGTTCCGGCGATGCCGCCGTGGCGAACAGGATGGCAGGCAGCGCTAGCCCGAGCATCGACAATGTCTTCATTGAGGCCCCCCTCGGCCGCCGATTGTGAGCGGGGGTCGGGCGGCCGTCAAGCGTCGGCGCGGCGGTCGAACGTCAGGAACAGCGCCAGCAGCACGGCGCCGATCCCGGCACCGATCAGCGCCGACAGGCCCCAGCCTCCGCGCTCGTAACTCGCGGAGCCGATCAGCGAGCCCATCGCGCCGATCAGGAACATCACCGTCATGTAGGCGGCATTGATCCGTCCGCGCGCCTCGGGCGCGAGGCCGAAGATGATGCGCTGGCCGGTGATCTGGTTGAGCTGCACCGCCGCGTCGATCAGCACTGCCGTCACCGCGAAGGCGATGACGCTGCCCGCCGCCACGACCAGGTCCGCGACGAGGAAGGAGAGGGTGAGCAGCAGCAGCGCCGCGAAGGTGGTCGCTTTGAGCTTGCCCTGGTCGGCGAGGTGTCCGGCGATCGGGGCCGCCAGCGCGCCGCCGGCGCCGGCGAGGGCGAACAATGCCACCTCGGCGTGGCTCGCGCCGAACTCCCGGTAGAGGGTGAGTGGCGCGGCGGTCCAGAACAGGTTGAAGGCCAGGAACAGCAGCGACTGATAGGCGGTGCGCAGCCTCAGCTGGCGATAGCGGCCGAAGGTCCCGAAGCTCGAAGCCAGGATCGCGCCATAGCTCATCCGCACCGCCGGCCGGCGCTGCGGCAGCTTCGCCGCCAGCACCGCGCCGATCGCCGCCATCGCGATCGCCGAGACGACGAACACCGCGCGCCAGCCCGCGACCGCGGCGATGAAGCCCGCCACCGGCCGCGCCAGCATGATGCCGGTCAAGAGGCCGCTCATCACCATGCCGATCGTGCGCCCCTGCCGCTCATGGCTGCTGAGGTGCGCGGCGAACGGGATCAGCACCTGTACGCCGACCGAGCAGGTGCCGACGATCAGCGATGCCAGCAGGAACAGCCCGGCATTCCCCGCAGCGGCCACGCCGATGCTCCCCAGTACGGCACCGATGGTGGCGACGATCACCAGCCGCTTGTTCTCGACGATGTCCGACAGCGGCACGATCAGCGCCAGCCCGAGCCCGTAGCCGAGCTGCGTCAGCGTGACGATGCCGCCGGCGACGGCCGGCGACAGGCCGACATCGGGCGCGATCATCTCGATCAGCGTCTGGGCATAGTAGAGATTGGCGACCATCACGCCGCAGCCGACTGCCATCAGCAGGGTGAGGGCGGGCGAGAGCTGATGCTGTTGCGGCGTGTGCATCCGCCGCAGATGCGCTGCGTCGCAGCAAAATCAAGCTGAAGCTTGCCGGTAGCGCGGAATTTCCGGTTTCGGCGCGTTGCGGACGGGCGAGGCGCTGACTATCAGCCGCGGCAAGGAACATAGAAGGGGAGACAATGATGACGCCGACCGTAAAGGCCATTCTTGCCAATTACGAATCCGACAACCCGGGCGTGAAGGCCAATCTGGCCCGCATCCTGATGCAGGGGCGCCTCGGCGGCACCGGCAAGCTCATCATCCTGCCGGTCGACCAGGGCTTCGAGCATGGGCCGGCGCGCAGCTTCGCGGTCAACGAGCCGGCCTATGACCCGCATTACCATTACCAGCTCGCGATCGACGCGGGCCTCTCCGCCTATGCCGCCCCGCTCGGGATGCTGGAGGCGGGCGCCGACACCTTCGCCGGGCAGATCCCGACGATCCTCAAGGTCAATTCGTCGAATTCATGGGCTACCGGTATCAACCAGGCGGTGACCGGCGGCGTCGACGATGCGCTGCGGCTCGGCTGCTCGGCGATCGGCTTCACCATCTATCCGGGCGCCGACGAGGTGTTCGATATGATGGAGGAGATCAAGGAACTGTCCGCCGAGGCCAAGTCGGTCGGCATCGCGACGGTGATCTGGTCCTATCCGCGCGGCGGCAAGCTCACCAAGGACGGCGAGCTGGCGCTCGACGTCGGCGCCTATGCCGCACACATGGCGGCGCTGCTCGGCGCACACATCATCAAGGTCAAGCTGCCGAGCGCGCACATCGAGCAGAAGGATGCGCAGAAGGTTTACGAGGGCACCGACTGGTCGAAGCAGTCGGACCGCGTGAAGCATGTCGTGAAGGCCTGCTTCAACGGCCGTCGCATCGTGGTGTTCTCGGGCGGCGCCGCCAAGGGCGAGGACGCGGTCTACCAGGACGCGCGCGACATCCGCGACGGCGGCGGCAACGGCTCGATCATCGGCCGCAACACCTTCCAGCGCGAGCGCGGCGACGCGTTGGCGATGCTCGACAAGCTGGTGCGCATCTACAAGGACGAGGAGTGACCGCGGCATGACCGAAGACCGCTGGCGCGACGTCGACGACTATATCTCCGGGCAACTGCTCGGCCCCGATCCTGTCCTCGACGGTGCGCTGGCGGCGAACCAGGCGGGCGCGCTGCCGGCGATCGACGTCGCGCCGGTGCAGGGCAAGTTCCTCCACCTGCTCGCGCGGATGGCCGGGGCGAAACACATCCTCGAGGTCGGCACGCTCGGCGGTTATTCCACGATCTGGCTCGCCCGGGCGCTGCCGGAGGGCGGGCGGCTGACCACGCTGGAGGTCGATGCGCATCACGCCGACGTCGCCCGCGCGAACATCGCTACTGCGGGGCTGACGGACAAGGTCGAGGTGATCGTCGGCCCGGCGCTCGACAGCCTGAAGGGGCTTACCGGCCCGTTCGACTTCGTCTTCATCGACGCCGACAAGCAGAACAACGCCGCCTATGTGCGGGCGGCGATCGACCTGTCGCGGCCGGGTACGACGATCGTGGTCGACAATGTCGTGCGCGAGGGTGGCCTGCTCGATGCGGACAGCCGTGACGAAAGGATCGTCGGCACGCGCAGATTATTTGAGACGGTCGCGGCCGAGCCGCGCCTTTCCGCGACTGCGATCCAAACCGTGGGCGTGAAGAAGTGGGACGGCTTTCTGATCGCGGTGGTCGACTAAACACCTCCGTCACCCCGGCGAAGGCCGGGGTCCACCGGAAGGCAAGCACAGAGCAAGCGGACCAAAGGACAGTATTGGAGGCTTGGTGGACCCCGGCCTTCGCCGGGGTGACGGATAGGGCAGGTTAGTGCAAAGCCCGCCGCACCATCGCCTTCAGCGTCTGCGCGTCGTGGATGGCGTCGGCGTGGGCGTCGTTGTTGAAATAGGCCCAGACGCTGCGGCCCTCCCGTGTCTGAGCGATCATCCAGTCGGTCCAGCCGAGCAGCGCTTCGTCGGAGTAGCGGCCCCAATATTTGCCGCCGCTGCCGTGGAAGCGGACATAGGCGATCGGTCCGACCGCCCAGCGCGGCGTCGCAAGGTCGGGCATGTCGTGCGCGCAGAAGGAGGCGCCGTAGCAGCCCAGCAGCGCCAGCGTCTCGTCGGTGAGCCAGCTCTTGTCGCGGAACTCGAACGCGTGGGTGAGGTCGTGCGGGAGCAGTTTCAGGAAATCCTCCAGCCGTTCGAGGTTGATCCGCAAGCGCGGCGGGAGCTGGTAGAGGATCGCGCCCAGCCGGTCGCCGAGTTTGCGCGTCGGTGCGATCATCCGCGCGAGCGGTTCGGCGCAGTCCTTCAGCCGCTTGGCCTGGGTGATGTAGCGGTTGGCCTTCACCGCATAGCGGAAGTCCCTCGGCGCCTGGTCCTTCCATTTGGCGAAGGTTTCGGCCGTGGGCAGGCGGTAGAAGCTGTTGTTGATCTCGACCGTGTCGAAATGTTCGGCATAGAAGCCGAACCAGCGGTTGACGGCGAGCGTCTCGGGATAGAAGGCGCCCCGCCAGTGCCGGTACATCCAGCCGGAGCAGCCGACACGGATTTCGGAGCGCGACATGCAGTCCCTTGGCGAAGACGACGACGGTTTCGACAACGCACTCGACCCGGATTTCGCCGCGCGCTTCGAGCGCGACGACAAGAAACCGCCGTGCCAGCTCTACCTGATCTCGCCGCTCGACGTGGCGGGCGCTTTTCCCGACCGCCTCGCCCGCGCGCTTGAGGCGGGACCGGTCGCCGCCTTCCAGTTCCGCGTGAAGGGCGTCGACCAGCATGAGGCTGCGCGGCTCGCCGAGCCGCTCCAGTGCATCTGCGCGGACCATGACGTCGCCTTCATCGTCAACGACAGCATCAGCCTCGCCAAGCGCCTCGGCGCCGATGGGGTGCATCTAGGGCAGGAGGACGGCGACCCGCGCGAGGCACGCCAGATCCTCGGGCCGTCGGCGCAGATCGGCGTGACCTGCCACGACAGCCGCCATCTCGCCATGGAAGCGGGAGAGGCCGGGGCGGATTATGTCGCATTCGGCGCCTTCTACCCGACCGCGACCAAGGAGACGCGGCACCGGCCCGATCCGTCGATCCTGTCCTGGTGGTCGACCCTGTTCGAAATCCCCTGCGTCGCGATCGGCGGGATCACGCCGGCTAATGCCGTGCCGCTGATCGCGGCCGGCGCCGATTTCCTCGCGGTCTCGCACGCGGTGTGGGGCGGTGATGAAGTCGCGGCGATACGAGCTTTTGCCGAGATACTTGGTTCGACCTGACGCAACGTCGATTGGTTTCGCGCGTTCAACGATTCCCTATTTAGGAGTGGAGTCAATTGGATGCGGGCGTTTGCGGTGATCCTTGCGCTATTGTGCGCCACGCCCGCCGCCGCCCAGACGCCATCGCTCGACCGCAGCATCCTCCATGTCCAGGTGATCCTCGACCACCTCGGTTTCTCGCCGGGTATCGTCGACGGGCGGGACGGGCAGTCGCTCAAGGCGGCATTGCGTGGCTTCCAGCAATCGCGCGGGCTCAAGGTCAGCGGCAGGATCGATCGACCGACCCTCCGGGCGCTCTATCCCCATCGAGCGATCCGGCCGGAGACGCGTATCTCACTCACCGCCGAGATGCTCGCCGGGCCCTTCATCAACCCGACGCCCAAGGATTACGGAGAGCAGGCGAAGATGCCCTCGCTCGCCTATCGCTCGCCGATGGAGAAGCTGGCGGAGATGTTCCACACCTCGCCCGCGGTGCTGCTCGAGCTCAATAGCCCGGAGACGATGCTGCGGCCGGGGACGCCGATCGTCGTGCCGAACGTGCTGCCGACGTCCCGCGACTATCCCGCCGACCTCAAGCCCGAGTGGCGGCGCACGCTCGGCGACCTCAACGTCGACGCGCGTCAGCCGAGCGCGGCGAGGATCGTCGTCGACAAGTCGGAGGGCGTGCTCAAGGTGTTCGGCAGCGGCGACCGCCTCGTCGCCCAGTTCAGCGCCACCATGGGATCGGAGCATGATCCGCTGCCGATCGGCCGGTGGAAGATCAACGGCGCCGACACCAATCCCCGATTTCACTATAATCCCAAACTGTTCTGGGACGCGAAGAAGGGTGATGACGCCGAGATGCTGCCGCCGGGGCCGAACGGGCCGGTGGGGGTAGTGTGGCTCGACCTGTCGAAGCCGCATTACGGCATCCACGGCACGCCCGAGCCGCAGAACATCGGCCGCACCGAAAGCCATGGCTGCATCCGCCTGACCAACTGGGATGCCGCACGGCTGGCGCTGATGGTGAAGCCGGGCACGCCGGTGGAGTTCCGGCCATGACCGCGACGCCGCTCTCGAATCGGGACCGGCTGGGGACTCGACGCAAGGCGGCGGCACGCCTCATCCTGGCGTTCGTGCTGATGCTGGGACTCGCGCTGGCGCTGATGGTGAACTTCACCGACGGGACGATCGCGCCCGCGCCGCCGGCACCGGTTCGGTCGGAGGACTCGCCGGCGCTCGTCGTGCCGGTCGTCGGCGTCTCTATGGCGCAGATCACCGACACCTGGGGTCAGTCGCGCGACAGCGGCGCTCGGCCGCATCAGGGAACGGACATCATCGCCCCTGCCGGGACGCCGGTGCTCGCCGCGGCTGCAGGGACGGTCGAGAAGCTGTTCGACAGCAGGGCGGGCGGCCATACCCTCTACATCCGCTCGGCGGACGGACGCTGGAGCTATTACTACGCTCATCTCGCCGGCTACGCGCCCGGCATTGCCGAAGGGAAGCAGGTGCGCGCAGGCGAGCCGATCGCCTTCGTCGGCGACACCGGCAACGCGGGGGCCGGCAACTACCACCTCCATTTCGGCATCTCGCGGATGAACCCCGAGGACGGCTGGTGGCAGGGCGAGCCGGTCAATCCCTATCCGCTGCTTGTCGGAAACCGGCCGGGACGCTAAGGGGCGCCTCCACGGGCGCTTGCGGGCGCCCCTCGCTCTTTCCAGCAGGTAGATCCCCATGAAGATCAGCGGCGTGGACATCCGTCCCGGCAACATCATCGAATATGAAGGCGGCATCTGGCGCGCCGTGAAGATCCAGCACACCCAGCCCGGCAAGGGCGGCGCCTATATGCAGGTCGAGCTCAAGAACCTGCGCGACGGCCGCAAGAACAACGTCCGCTTCCGCTCGGCCGAGACGGTGGAGCGCGTGCGGCTGGACACCAAGGACTTCCAGTTCCTGTTCGCAGACGGCGAGCAGCTGGTGTTCATGGACAAGGACACCTACGACCAGATCACCCTGCCCAAGGACCTGCTCGGCGATGCCGCCGCCTTCCTGCAGGACGGCATGGACGTGGTGATGGAGCTCTACGACGAGGAGCCGATCAACGTCCAGCTTCCCGACACGATCGAGGCGACGATCGTCGAGGCTGACGCGGTGGTGAAGGGCCAGACCGCCTCGTCCAGCTACAAGCCGGCGCTGCTCGACAACGGCGTCCGGGTGATGGTGCCGCCGCATATCACCTCGGGCACGCGTATCGTCGTCGACGTGTACGAGCAGACCTACGTCCGCCGGGCGGACTAAAAGCCCTCTCCCTTCGGGAGAAGGTTGGGTGAGGGCGACGGGACGGTCCGCACTCACCCTCACCCTCCCAAAGCTGACGCTTTGGGCCCCTCCCTCTCCCGGTGGGAGAGGGGTTTTGGAGCATCGTTTTGGTTAGTCACTCCGGCCTCATCACGATCATGGAGCGCGCGGTCCGCAAGGCGGCGCCGCGGCTTCGCCGTGACTTCAACGAGGTCCAGCACCTCCAGGTGAGCCGCAAGGGGCCCGCCGACTTCGTCAGCATGGCCGACAAGCGCGCCGAGGAGACGATCCTCGAGGAGCTCCACAAGGCGCGGCCCGACTGGGGCATCCTCGCGGAGGAGGGCGGCTCGATCGAGGGCGATCCCGACAAGCCGCGCTGGATCGTCGACCCGCTCGACGGCACCTCGAACTTCCTCCACGGCATCCCGCATTTCGCGATCTCCATCGCGGTCGAGGATCCACGGGGGGCGGGCGGCAAGCCCGAGATAACCCACGGCATGGTCTATCAGCCGCTCACCGACGAGGGCTTCTGGGCCGAGAAGGGGCGCGGCGCCTGGCTGCAGGGCCAGCGGCTGCGCGTGTCGGCGCGGCGGGATATGTCCGAGGCGCTGATCGCGACCGGCATTCCTTTCCTGGGGCATGGCGACTTCGCCGAATGGAGCCGCATCTTCGGCGCGATCGCGCCCGAGGTGGCCGGCATCCGGCGTTTCGGCTCGGCGGCGCTCGACCTCGCCTGGGTGGCGGCGGGGCGTTACGACGGCTTCTGGGAAAGCGGACTGCAGCCGTGGGACATCGCGGCCGGCGTGATCCTGATCAAGGAAGCGGGCGGCTTCATCACCGACTTCCGCGGCCAGGACCGCGTGCTCGAGCGCGGCCAGGTGCTCGCCGGGAATGACGTGCTCCATTCGCGGCTCCATAAGCTGCTCGGCGGCGCGCTGCGCTAAACTCCCTCTCCCGTTGGGAGAGGGAAGGGGCCCGCTGCCGAAGGCAGTGGGAAGGGTGAGGGTGACCTCACCTGGCGCAGTCACCCTCACCCTTCCGCCGCTTCGCGGCTCCCTCCCTCTCCCAACGGGGAGAGGGAACAAAGCGATCTAATTGCGAGTCATTCTCACGCCTCAAACCCTTGCCCGGCTAGGGGTCAGGGTCTAGGAGCCCCCCATTCCATTTCGCACCTGCGAGCAACGCCCTTGGTCGACCTGTCGCAATATCTTCCGATCCTCCTGTTCCTGGGAGTGGCGATCCTGCTGTCCGGCGCCTTTGTGGTCCTGCCGATGCTGGTCGCCCGACTGACCGGCACGCACCAGCCGACGCCGGAGAAGCTCAGCGAATATGAATGCGGCTTCCCCGCCTTCGAGGATTCGCGCAGCCAGTTCGACGTGCGCTTCTATCTGGTCGCGATCCTGTTCATCGTCTTCGATCTCGAGGCGGCGTTCCTCTATCCCTGGGCGGTCACCGTGTTCGACCTGGGCTGGGTCGCCTGGGGGTCGATGATGGTCTTCATCGCCGAGCTCGCGCTCGGTCTCATCTATGCCTGGAAGAAGGGAGCGCTCGAATGGGAGTGATCCTGTCGCCGTCGGAGAATGCGTTCCCGACCGAGAAGGTCGCGCCGGATCAGGCGTTCTTCGACGACATCAACACCGAGCTCACCGACAAGGGTTTCCTGGTCACCTCGACCGAGGAGCTGTTCCAGTGGGCGCGCACCGGTTCGCTGTGGTGGATGACCTTCGGCCTTGCCTGCTGCGCGGTCGAGATGATCCACGTCAACATGCCCCGCTACGACATGGAGCGCTTCGGCGCGGCGCCGCGCGCGAGCCCGCGTCAGTCGGACGTGATGATCGTCGCCGGCACGCTCTGCAACAAGATGGCGCCGGCGCTGCGCAAGGTCTACGACCAGATGTCGGAGCCCAAGTACGTCATCTCGATGGGGTCGTGCGCCAATGGCGGCGGCTATTACCACTATAGCTACAGCGTCGTGCGCGGCTGCGATCGCATCGTGCCGGTTGACATCTACGTCCCCGGCTGCCCGCCGACCGCCGAGGCGTTGCTCTACGGCGTGATGCAGCTCCAGCGGAAGATCCGCCGCATCGGGAGCCTGGAGCGGTGAGGGCCCCGGCACCCCGTTACCTGACCAACGACGGCGTGATCGAGGCGGCGACCGCCGCGCTCGGCGACAAGCTGCTGCACGCGCAGGACCAGGTCGGCGAGGTCGCGCTCTATGTCGATCGCGAGGCGCTGGTGCCGGCGATGACCGCGCTGCGCGACACGCCCGGCCTCGAGTACCAGCAGTGCATGGAGATCGCCGGCGTCGACTATCCGAGCCGTCCGGAGCGGTTCGAGGTGGTCTACTGCCTGCTGAGCCTCACCCGCAACCACCGCATCCAGGTCCGCGTCACCACCGACGAGGTGAAGCCGGTGCCGTCGGTCACTTCGCTGTGGCCCAACGCCGGCTGGCTCGAGCGCGAGGTGTACGACATGTACGGCGTGCTGTTCTCGGGCAATCCGGACCTCAGGCGCATCCTCACCGACTATGGCTTCCGCGGCCATCCACAGCGCAAGGATTTTCCGCTGAGCGGTTATGTCGAGCTGCGCTACTCGGAAGAGGCGAAGCGCGTCGTCTACCAGCCGGTCAGCCTGGCGCAGGACTTCCGCAACTTCGACTTCATGAGCCCGTGGGAAGGTGCGGCCTATGTGCTGCCGGGTGACGAGAAGGCGACCGGCCCCGGCCCCGGCGACACGCCGCAGGGCAAGCCCGCGCCGACTCCGCCGCCGCCTCCCGCGCCGCCCGCGCCCGCGGTGCCGCAGGAGAAGGGTGCGCCCTCGCCGGTGACCGCCGACGAGATTCAGAAGGCCGGCGCGAAGGCCTCCAAGCCCGCCACGCCCAAGGCGAAGCGCGCCAAGACCAAGGACAGCACCGCCGACACCGGCGCCGGCAAGCCCGAGGCCGATGCCAAGCCGAAGCCTCGCAAGCGCGCCGTCGTGCCGACCAAGGGCAAGGGGCAGAACCAGTGAGCGTAGCCCATGGCTGATACCGTCGATCAGATGATGGAGCAGACCGTCGACTCCGTGCGCGAGCCGGAGAGCGAAGGCGACGTCGCCATCCAGAACTACACGATCAACTTCGGCCCGCAGCATCCGGCGGCGCACGGCGTGCTGCGGCTGGTGCTGGAGCTCGACGGCGAGATCGTCGAGCGCGTCGATCCGCATGTCGGCCTGCTCCACCGCGGCACCGAGAAGCTGATCGAGTACAAGACCTACGCGCAGGCGCTGCCGTACTTCGACCGGCTCGATTACTGCTCGCCGATGTGCATGGAGCACAGCTTCGTGCTGGCGGTCGAGAAGCTGCTCGACCTCGAGGTGCCGATCCGTGCGCAGTATCTCCGCGTGTTCTTCGCCGAGCTGACCCGCATCTCGAACCATATGCTCAACCTCGGGTCGCACGTCATGGACGTCGGCGCGATGACGCCGAACTTGTGGCTGTTCGAGCTGCGCGAGGACTGCCTCAACTTCTTCGAGCGCGCGTCGGGCGCGCGGATGCACCACAATTACCTGCGCCCGGGCGGCGTCCATCAGGACGTGCCGCTGAAGCTCTTGACCGACATCGCCGACTGGCTCGACACCCGCCTGCCGCGCCTGTTCGAGGACGCGATCAGCCTGGTCGCCGAGAACCGCATCTTCAAGCAGCGCAACGTCGACATCGCGGTGGTGAGCCGCGAGGACGCGGTGCGCTGGGGCTTCTCGGGCCCGATGATCCGCGGCTCGGGCATTCCGTGGGACCTGCGCAAGTCGCAGCCCTACGACGTCTACGATCGGATGCAGTTCGACGTGCCGGTCGGCACGCGCGGCGACTGCTACGACCGCTTCATGGTGCGCGTCGAGGAGGTCCGCCAGTCCGCGCGGATCATGAAGCAGTGCCTCAATGAGATGCCGGAAGGTCCGATCGCCAGCACCGACCGCAAGGTGGTGCCGCCCAAGCGCGGCGAGATGAAGCGCTCGATGGAAGCGCTCATCCACCACTTCAAGCTCTACACCGAAGGCTATCACGTGCCCGCCGGCGAGGTGTACGTCGCGACGGAGAGCCCCAAGGGCGAGTTCGGCGTCTACCTGGTCGCCGACGGCTCGAATAAGCCCTACCGCTGCAAGATCCGCCCCACCGCGTTCAGTCACCTCCAGGCGATGGACTTCATGTCGAAGGGCCACATGCTCGCGGACACCACCGCGATCCTGGGCGCGATCGACGTGGTGTTCGGGGAGTGCGACCGGTGATCGGTCTCGTCGCCTTCGCCGCGTTCGCCATCGCGCAGCAGCAGGCCGCCCCGCCTGCGCCTCCACCCGCGCCGCCGCCGTCGGTGTCGATGGACGTCGCCCGCGCGCGCGTCGCCAAGGTCAAGACGCTGCTCGCGGTCGCCGCCAACGGCAACGGCGCCGCGCTCACGCCGATCGTCGCGCCGGGGGCCACCACCGACATCAACGGCATCATGGGCCTGCTCAAGCCCGACACGATCGCGCCGCTCAAGGGCTGCACGCGCGTCAAGCCGTTCGAGGTGAACGAGGATGCGGTGGTGCTCACCATGCGCTGCACCGGCGGCCTTCCGGCCGATACCACCACCGAGATCGATTTCGACGGCGAGCTGATCGCGAAGGTCAGCGCCGCCCAGACTGTCTATAGACCGGCGACGCCGCCCGCGCCGCCGGCCGCTCCCACGGAACCGCGTTGATGGCTGAAGCTGCCCACATCCCCGACGAGGCCGAGACCCGCGCGCGCTGGGGCGCGTTCGCGTGGACCGAGGAGAACCGGAAGAAGGCCGCCGAGATCGTCGGCCGCTATCCGCCGGGCCGCCAGCAGTCGGCCTCGATCCCGTTCCTCGACCTCGCCCAGCGCCAGGTCGGCGCCGAGACCAATACCCAGGGCTGGCTGCCGGTCCCGGTGATCGAGTTCGTCGCGCGCGAGCTCGGCATGCCATACATCCGCGTGTTCGAGGTCGCGACCTTCTACACCATGTTCAACCTGGCGCCGGTCGGCCGCTTCCACGTCCAGGTGTGCGGTACGACGCCGTGCATGCTGCGCGGGTCGGACGACGTGCTCGCCGCGTGCCGCAACTATGGCCTCGCCAAGGGCAAGACGACGCCGGACGGGCTGTTCACGCTCACCGAGGTCGAGTGCATGGGCAATTGCTCGTCGGCGCCGATGGTGCAGATCAACGACGACAACTACGAGGACCTCGACTACGACCGCATGACCGCGATCCTCGACGCGCTGGCGCGGGGCGAGCAGCCCAAGACCGGCACGCAGGAGCCGGGCCGCCACACCGTCGAGCCGCTCGGCGGCCCGACCACGCTCAAGGCGATGGTCACCGAGAACCATGATTATCGGGGGGAGTGGTGATGGGTGCGATCATTGCGATCATCATCGGCATCATCGTGGTCGTGTTCGCGATCAAGGTGATCGGCGCCATCCTCGGTATCGTCGTCGGCCTCGCGGTCGCGGTGATCGCCTATTTCCTCGCCGAGAGGCTGGTGGGGCAGGGACGCTAGGCAATGCTGGCAGACAAGGACCGCATCTTCACCAACCTCTACGGCTACCAGCCGTGGAATGTGGACGCCGCCATCAAGCGCGGCGACTGGGACAACACCAAGGCGCTGCTCGCGCTCGGGCAGGACACGATCATCGACCGCATCAAGGCCTCGGGCCTGCGCGGGCGGGGTGGGGCGGGCTTCCCGACCGGCACCAAATGGTCGTTCATGCCCAAGGAGCCGCGCCCCGACCGGCCCAGCTTCCTGGTCATCAACGCCGACGAATCCGAGCCGGGATCGTGCAAGGACCGCGAGATCATCCGCCACGATCCGCACAAGCTGATCGAGGGCGCTCTGGTCGCCGGCTTCGCGATGCGCGCGCGGGCTGCCTACATCTACATCCGCGGCGAATATATCCGCGAGGCGGAGACCTTGTTCGCCGCCGTCGCCGAAGCCTATGACCGCGGCTTCATCGGCAAGAACGCGTGCGGGTCGGGCTATGACTTCGACGTGTTCGTCCACCGCGGTGCCGGCGCCTATATCTGCGGCGAAGAGACCGCGATGCTGGAGAGTCTGGAGGGCAAGAAGGGCCAGCCGCGCCTGAAGCCGCCGTTCCCGGCAGGTGCCGGCCTCTACGGCTGTCCGACCACGGTCAACAACGTCGAATCGATCGCGGTCGCGCCGACCATCCTGCGCCGCGGGCCCGAATGGTTTGCGAGCTTCGGCGCCGAGAACAACAAGGGCACCAAGCTCTTCCAGATCAGCGGCCATGTGAACAAGCCGTGCGTGGTCGAGGACGCGATGTCGATCCCGTTCCGTCAGCTCATCGAGGAGCATTGCGGCGGCATCCGTGGCGGCTGGGACAATCTGCTGGCGGTGATCCCGGGCGGATCGTCGGTGCCGCTGGTGCCGGCCGAGCAGATCATGGACTGCCCGATGGACTTCGACGGGCTGCGCGGCGTCGGCTCGGGCCTCGGCACCGCGGCCGTGATCGTCATGGACAAATCGACCGACATCGTCCGTGCGATCAGCCGCATCAGCTATTTCTACAAGCATGAGAGCTGCGGCCAGTGCACGCCGTGCCGCGAGGGCACCGGGTGGATGTGGCGCGTGATGGAGCGGCTGCGCACCGGCGACGCCGACGTCAGCGAGATCGACACGCTTCAGCAGGTCACCAAGCAGGTCGAGGGCCACACCATCTGCGCGCTCGGCGACGCGGCGGCCTGGCCGATCCAGGGCCTGATCCGCCATTTCCGCCCCGAGCTGGAGCGCCGCATCGCCGAGCGTCAGGGCGCCGGCGCTGCCCCGATGCAAGAGGCTGCCGAGTAATGCCCAAGCTCAAAGTAGACGGTATCGAAGTAGAGGTGCCCGCCGGGGCCACCGTGCTCCAGGCATGCGAGGCCGCGGGGAAGGAAATTCCGCGCTTCTGCTACCACGAGCGGCTGTCGATCGCCGGCAATTGCCGCATGTGCCTGGTCGAGGTGAAGCCGGGGCCGCCGAAGCCGCAGGCGTCGTGCGCGCTGCCCGCCGCCGACAACCAGGAGGTGTTCACCACCTCGCCGATGGTCAAGGCGGCGCGCGAAGGCGTGATGGAGTTCCTGCTCATCAACCATCCGCTCGACTGCCCGATCTGCGACCAGGGCGGCGAGTGCGACCTGCAGGACCAGTCGATCGCCTATGGCCGCGGCCATTCGCGCTACGACGAGAACAAGCGCGCGGTCACCGAGAAGTACATGGGCCCGATCGTCAAGACGGTCATGACCCGCTGCATCCAGTGCACCCGCTGCGTGCGCTTCGCCGAGGAGGTCGCCGGGGTCGAGGAAGTCGGCGCGATCTATCGCGGCGAGGACATGCAGATCACGACCTATCTCGAAGAGGCGTTCAAGAGCGAACTGTCGGGCAACATCGTCGACCTGTGCCCGGTCGGCGCGCTAACCTCGAAGCCCTATGCGTTCGAGGCGCGGCCGTGGGAGCTCAAGAAGACGCTGGCGATCGACGTGATGGACGGCGTCGGCACCAACATCCGCCTCGACAGCCGCGGCCGCCAGGTGCTGCGCGCGCTGCCGCGGATCAACGAGGACGTGAACGAGGAGTGGGCGCACGACAAGACGCGCCACGCCGTCGACGGGCTCGTCCGGCGCCGGCTCGACCGGCCCTATGTCCGCCGCGAGGGCAAGCTCCAGCCGGCGAGCTGGGAAGAGGCGTTCGACGCGATCGCCGCGGTCCAGGCCGGCAGCAGCGTCGCCGCGATCGCCGGCGACCAGGTCGACTGCGAGACGATGTTCGCGGCCAAGGTGCTGGTCAACCAGCTCGGCTCGACCCTGCTCGAGGGGCGCCAGACCGGCCTGTCCTATGACGTGACCAACCTCGGCGCCGTCGCCTTCAACCCGACCATCGCGGGAGTCGAGGAGGCGGACGCGATCCTGCTGGTCGGCTCGAACCTCCGCTGGGAGGCGCCGCTGATCAACACGCGCGTGCGCAAGGCGATTAAGAAGGGCGCCAAGGTGTTCGCGATCGGCCCCGAGGTCGATCTCACCTACAAGGCCGAATGGCTGGGCGACGACCTCGGCCTGCTCGCCAAGCTGCCGGAGCAGGTGGTGCAGGCGTTCGAGAATGCCAAGCGGCCGCTCGTCATCGCCGGCCCGGGCTCGCTCAAGGCGGCGCAGGGTGCGGCGCTCGCGCTGGTCGAGCCGATGAAGCTGGTCCGCACGCTCGAGGACGGCACGGCGTGGAACGGCTTCGGCGTGATCCATACCGCGGCGGCGCGGATGGGCGGGCTGATGCTCGGCTATGCGCAGAAGGGCGGCATCGCCGACATCGTCGCGGCCAAGCCGCAGCTCGCCTTCTTCCTCGGCGCCGACGAGGTCGACTATTCGGCGTTCGAGAGCACGTTCAAGGTCTTCATCGGCCATCACGGCGACAATGGCGCGCATCATGCCGACGTGGTGCTGCCCGGCGCCAGCTATGCCGAGAAGCCGGGCACCTACGTCAACCTCGAAGGCCGGGTGCAGCGCGGCGACCGTGCCGTCTTCCCGCCGGGCGACGCCCGCGAGGACTGGGCGATCCTGCGCGCGCTGTCGGAGAAGCTCGGCGCGACGCTGCCGTTCGACAGCTTCGACGAGCTGCGCGCGGCGATGGCCGAGGCGGTGCCGGCGCTGGGGCAGGAGGGCCTCGTTCGCTACGACTGGGCGCCGCCGAAGCTCGCCGCCAAGGCGAGCGGGCCGGTGACCTATCCGATCGCCGACTTCTACCTCACCAACGCCATCTGCCGCGCCAGCCCGACGATGCAGCGCTGCTCGGCCGAGCTGATCCATGGCCAGGAGTTCGCGGAGGCGGCGGAGTGATGGATGTGGGACTTCGTTTCCGATCTGCTGTTTCAGCTGCTGCTGACAAAGGTGCAGATCGGTTGCCTTATCATAGCGTTGGTGGTGATCGCCGCGGTGCTGATCGCGGTGTGGCTGACGTGACGGATATTTGTCGTTCTTGTGCCCCGGCGAAGGCCGGGGCCCAGCTCCACGCAGCTCGTAACTGGGCCCCGGCCTTCGCCGGGGCACGGGTGAATTCATGACCGCCTTCTTCCAGAACACCATCGGCCTGCCTTTCGGCTGGGCGTGGTTCATCGCCACGATCGTCGGCATCCTGGTGATTGCTCTGCCGCTGATGCTGGCGGTGGCGATGATCATCTACGCCGACCGCAAGATCTGGGCGGCGATGGCGTTGCGCCGCGGCCCCAATGTCGTCGGCCCGTTCGGCCTGCTGCAGAGCTTCGCCGACGGTCTCAAGGTCTTCCTGCAGGAGACGATCGTCCCGTCGTCGGCCAACCGTGGCCTGTTCCTGCTCGCGCCGATCATCACCTTCACCGTCGCGCTGATCGTGTGGGCGGTGATCCCGTTCCAGGCCGGCGTGGTGCTCGCCGACATCAACGTCGGGCTGCTCTACGTGCTCGCGGCGTCGTCGATGGGCGTCTACGGGGTGATCATCGCCGGCTGGTCGTCGAACTCCAAATATCCCTTCTACTCCTCGCTCCGCGCCGCTGCGCAGATGGTGAGCTACGAGGTCGCGATCGGCTTCGTCCTCATCTCGGTGGTGCTGTGGGCGGGCTCGTTCAACCTCAGCCAGATCGTGATGGCGCAGAAGGGGCTGTACGGCTTCGTCAACGGCTTCGGCTTCAACCCGCTGCTGTTCCCGATGGCGGTGGTGTTCCTGATCTCGGCGCTGGCCGAGACCGCGCGCCCGCCGTTCGACCTGACCGAAGCGGAATCGGAGCTCGTCGCCGGCTATCAGACCGAATACAGCTCGATGAGCTTCGCGCTGTTCTGGCTCGGCGAATATGCCAACGTCATCCTGATGTGCGCGCTGAACGCCATCCTGTTCTGGGGTGGCTGGCTGCCGCCGCTCGACTGGGCGCCGCTCTATCTCGTGCCGGGAATCATCTGGTTTCTGCTCAAGGTCTGGTGCTTCTTCTTCATCTTCAGCTGGGTGAAGGCGACGGTGCCGCGCTACCGCTACGACCAGCTGATGCGCCTCGGCTGGAAGGTGTTCCTGCCGCTGTCGCTGTTCTTCGTCGTCCTGGTTTCAGGATTTCTGATGCTGACCCGTTACGGAGGTGCGGCATGAGCCTCGCCCAAGTCGTCCGCTCGTTCACCCTGTGGGAGTTCGTGAAGGCCCACTGGCTGACGCTGAAGTATTTCTTCAAGCCCAAGGCGACGATCAACTACCCGTTCGAAAAGAACCCGATCTCGCCCCGCTTCCGCGGCGAGCATGCGCTGCGCCGTTATCCCAACGGCGAAGAGCGTTGCATCGCGTGCAAGCTGTGCGAGGCGATCTGTCCGGCGCTGGCGATCACGATCGAGGCCGAGCCGCGCGACGACGGCAGCCGCCGCACCACGCGCTACGACATCGACATGACCAAGTGCATCTACTGCGGCCTGTGCCAGGAGGCATGCCCGGTGGACGCGATCGTCGAGGGGCCGAACTTCGAGTTCTCGACCGAGACGCGCGAGGAGCTGATCTACGACAAGGCCAAGCTGCTCGCCAACGGCGACCGCTGGGAGAGCGTGATCGCGGCGAACCTTGCCGCCGACGCGCCCTATCGGTAAGCGCGCCGTGACTTCTGGGGCTCCGATGATTCACTTTACCTCCGCCATCCCGGCGCAAGCCGGGGCCGCGAGCTGCAAGCGCAAGGATGCGCGCGCATGATCCAGGCCATTGCCTTCTACCTGTTCGCCGCGATCGTGATCGTGTCGGCAGCGCTGACGATCACGTCGCGCAATCCGGTGCATTCGGTGCTGTGGCTGATCCTCGCCTTCTTCAACGCGGCGGGGCTGATGGTGCTCGCGGGCGCCGAGTTCATCGCGATGCTGCTGGTGATCGTCTACGTCGGCGCGGTCGCAGTGCTGTTCCTGTTCGTCGTCATGATGCTCGACATCGACTTCGCCGAGCTGCGCGCCGGCTTCGTGCGCTACGGCGCGCTGGGGCTGGCGCTGGCGCTGGTGGTCGCCGCCGAGGTGGTGATCGGCGCGGGCGCGTGGAGCGCCGGCGGGGTCGACCTCGCCGCGCGCGCCGCCCCGATCGACGCCGCAGTGCCCAACATCGAGGGAATCGGGCGGCTGCTCTACACGCGCTACCTGTTCGTGTTCGAGGGCGCCGGCCTGGTGCTGCTGGTGGCGATGATCGGCGCGATCGTGCTGACCCACCGCGAGCGCCGCGACACGCGTCCGCAGAAGATCTGGAGCCAGGTGAGCCGCCGCTCCAAGGACTCCGTCCGCAACATCGATGCGCCCGTCGGGCAGGGGGTGGAGCTGTGATCGGCCTCACGCACTATCTGGTCGTCGCCGCGATCCTGTTCGGGCTCGGCGTGTTCGGCCTCGTCGCCAACCGCAAGAACCTGATCCTGATCCTGATGGCGATCGAGCTCATCCTGCTGGCCGTGAACCTCAACCTTGTCGCCTTCTCGGCGTATCTCCAGGACCTGGTCGGGCAGGTGTTCGCGATGTTCGTGCTGACCGTCGCCGCGGGCGAGGCGGCGATCGGGCTCGCGATCCTGGTCATCTATTTCCGCGGCCGCGGCACGATCTCGGTCGACGACGTCAACCGGATGAAGGGGTGATGCAGAACAATAACCGTCACCGGGGCGGCGTCCTATGACGCCGATCGCCGTCATTGTCTTCCTGCCGCTGCTCGCCGCCGCCGTCGCGGGGCTGAGCAACCGCGCGTTCGGCACGACCTTCCCCAAGGTGATCACCACCGCGGGCCTATTCGTGTCGTGCCTGCTGTCCTGGCCGATCTTCATCGGCTTCCTCGGCGGCCATGCCGAGGCGCATGTCGAGCCGGTGTTCACCTGGATCAGGTCGGGCACGCTCGACGTCGCCTGGGCGCTCCGAGTCGATGCGCTCACCGCGGTGATGCTGGTGGTGATCACCAGCGTGTCGGCGCTCGTCCACCTCTATAGCTGGGGGTATATGGACGAGGACCCGGATCAGCCGCGGTTCTTCGCCTATCTGTCGCTGTTCACCTTCGCGATGCTGATGCTGGTGACGGCGGACAACCTGCTCCAGATGTTCTTCGGCTGGGAAGGCGTCGGCCTCGCCTCGTACCTGCTGATCGGATTCTGGTTCAAGAAGCCGAGCGCCAACGCCGCCGCGATCAAGGCGTTCGTGGTGAACCGTGTGGGCGACCTCGGCTTCATGCTCGGCATCTTCGGCACCTATCTCGTGTTCGGGACGATCTCGATCCCGGCGATCCTTGAGGCGGCGCCGGGCATGGCCGGTAGCACGATCGGCTTTCTCGGCCACCGGTTCGACACGATGACGGTGCTGTGCATCCTGTTGTTCATCGGCGCGATGGGCAAGTCGGCGCAGCTGGGCTTGCACACCTGGCTTCCCGACGCGATGGAGGGTCCGACCCCGGTGTCGGCGCTGATCCACGCCGCGACGATGGTGACCGCGGGCGTGTTCATGGTCTGCCGCCTGTCGCCGATGTTCGAGACCAGCCCGGTGGCGATGGGCTTCGTCACCTTCATCGGCGCCGCGACCTGCCTGTTCGCCGCCACCGTCGGCACGGTGCAGAACGACATCAAGCGCGTGATCGCCTATTCGACCTGCTCGCAGCTCGGCTACATGTTCTTCGCCGCCGGCGTCGGCGCGTATGGCGCGGCGATGTTCCACCTGTTCACCCACGCCTTCTTCAAGGCGCTGCTGTTCCTCGGCGCCGGCTCGGTGATCCATGCCATGCACCATGAGCAGGACATGCGCTTCTACGGGGGCCTGAGGAAGCACATCCCGATCACCTTCTGGGCGATGATGGCGGGCACGCTCGCGATCACCGGTGTCGGCATTCCCGGCATCTTCGGCAATGCCGCGATCGGCTTCGCCGGCTTCCACTCGAAGGATGCGATCATCGAGGCGGCCTGGGCGGCCGGCGGCACCAGCCAGCTCGCCTTCTACGTCGGCGTGTTCGCGGCGCTGCTGACCAGCTTCTATTCCTGGCGCCTTATGTTCCTGACCTTCTGGGGCAAGCCGCGCTGGGCGAACTCGGAGCATATCCAGCACGCCGTTCACGACGCGCACGGCCACGGCCATCACGGCGTCGATGAGGGCGCTGGCCACGACCAGCATGTCGACGAACCCGGCGCGCACGACCTGCACGAGGGCACCGCCGGCTATCATCCGCACGAGAGCCCGTGGACGATGCTGCTGCCGCTGGCGCTGCTGTCAGTCGGCGCGGTGCTCGCGGGCTTGGTGTTCCACGGCTTCTTCATCGAGCCGACCGCCGGCGAGAGCTTCTGGCACGGCGCGGTCGCCTTCAACGAGCATCTGATGCATGCGATGCACGAGGTGCCGGTGCTGGTGAAGCTCTCGGCGACGATCGTGATGCTGCTCGGCCTGTTGATCGCCTGGCTCGCCTACATCCGCGCGCCGGAGTTCCCGGCCCAGTTCGCCGACATGTTCCGCGTCCTCTACCGCTTCCTGCTCAACAAATGGTACTTCGATGAGGTCTACAACGTGCTGTTCGTGAAGCCCGCATTCGCGATCGGCCGCCTGTTCTGGAAGGGCGGTGACGAAGGCACGATCGACCGCTTCGGTCCCAACGGCGTCGCCTGGGTGGTGGCGCGCGGCAGCGGCGTCACGGCGCGGCTCCAGTCGGGTTACCTCTACACCTATGCGTTCGTGATGCTGCTCGGCCTGGTCGCGGCGGTGACCTGGGTGGTGGCACGATGAGCGGCATCCTTTCCCTCATGCTGCTGGTGCCCGCGCTCGGCGCGGTCGCCTGCCTGCTGGTCAACGCCAGCACCGCACGCTGGATCGCGCTGATCGCGACGTTCATCGACCTCGCGCTCGGCATCGTGCTCTGGGCCAATTTCGACGTCGGCGGCGCGCAGTGGCAGTTCGTCGAGAACGTGCCGCTGTTCGGGCGCTTCGCCTGGGCGCTCGGCATCGACGGCTTCGCGCTGCTGCTGATCCTGCTCAGCGTGTTCCTGATGCCGATCTGCATCGGCGCGAGCTGGGATGCGATCACCGAGCGCGTGCCCGAATATATGGCCGCGTTCCTCGCGACCGAGCTGCTGATGATCGGCACCTTCGCCGCGCAGGACCTGTTCCTGTTCTACATCTTCTTCGAAGGCGGCCTGATCCCGATGTACCTGATCATCGGCATCTGGGGCGGCGCCAACCGCATCTACGCGTCGTACAAGTTCTTCCTCTACACGCTGCTCGGCTCGCTGCTGATGCTGGTGGCGATGCTGTGGATGAGCCAGGAGGCGGGGACCACTTATATCCCGACACTGCTGACGCACGACTTCCCGGTTCACGCGCAGACCTGGCTGTGGCTCGCCTTCTTCGCCTCGTTCGCGGTCAAGATGCCGATGTGGCCGGTCCACACTTGGCTGCCCGACGCGCACGTGCAGGCGCCGACCGCGGGCTCGGTGATCCTGGCGGGCGTGCTGTTGAAGCTCGGCGGCTACGGCTTCCTGCGCTTCTCGCTGCCGATGTTCCCTGAGGCGTCGGCTGAGCTGATCTGGCTGGTGTTCGGCCTGTCGGCGATCGCCGTGGTCTATACCTCGCTGGTCGCGCTGGTGCAGAGCGACATGAAGAAGCTGATCGCCTATTCCTCGGTCGCGCATATGGCGATCGTCACCATCGGTCTGTTCGCCTTCAACCAGCAGGGCATCGAGGGCGCGATGATGGTGATGCTGGGCCACGGCCTGGTCTCGGGCGCGCTGTTCCTCTGCGTCGGCGTGATCTACGACCGGCTCCACACCCGCGAGATCGCCCGCTACGGCGGCCTCGCGATCAACATGCCGCGCTACGCCGTGCTGTTCATGCTGTTCACCATGGCCTCGGTCGGTCTGCCCGGCACCAGCAACTTCGTCGGCGAGGTGCTGAGCCTGATGGGCACCTATCAGGTGTCGACGTGGATCACGCTCGTCTGCACCACCGGCATCATCCTGGGCGCCGCCTACATGCTCTATCTCTACCGCCGCGTCGTGTTCGGCGATCTCGTCCACGACGACGTCAAGGCCATGCCCGACCTCAACCGCCGCGAGCTGGCGATGCTCGGCGCGCTCGCCGCGGTGGTGCTGTGGATGGGCGTCTATCCGGAGAGCTTCCTCGCGCCGATGCGCAACGATGTGACCACGCTGCTCGCCCGCGTCGACCGCGCCAAGCCGGCCGGCGATTCGCTGCCGACCCCCGGCAACCCCGCCGCCGTGCCTGCCGCCCACGCCGCTGAAGCCACGCATGGGGAGGCGCACTGATGTCGCTCGCCCACCAGACCCTGCTGACGCTGCCGGAGATCGTACTCGGCATCGGCGCGCTCGTGCTGATGCTGGTCGCCGCCTGGGGCGGCCAGGCCTCGACCCGCGCGGTGAGCTGGACCGCGGTCGCCGTGCTGATCGGCGCCGGCATCGCGCTGATCGGCCCGTCGTCGAGCGGCGCAGTCGCCTTCGACGGCCTCTACCGCGCCGACGGCTTCGCTGCCTTCGCCAAGGTGCTGATCTACGCCGGCACCGCGGTATCGATCATCATCGCACCTGGATTCTTCCAGCGCACCAGCGGCGACGACCTGCGCCCGGAATATCCGGTGCTGATGCTGCTGTCGGCGATCGGCATGGGCGTGATGGCCTCGGCCGGCGACATGCTGTCGCTCTACATCGGCCTCGAGCTGCAGAGCCTCGCCGCCTATGTGCTGGCGAGCTTCATGCGCCGCGACGGCCGCTCGGCGGAAGCGGGCCTCAAATATTTCGTGCTGGGCGCGCTCGCATCGGGCATCCTGCTCTACGGCATTTCGCTGGTCTACGGCTTCTCGGGCTCGACCAATTTCGAGCTGGTCGCCGCCGCCTATGAGCGCGGCCATTCGACCGGGCTGCTGATCGGCCTGGTGTTCGTGTTCGCGGGCCTCGCCTTCAAGCTCGCGGCGGTGCCGTTCCACATGTGGACGCCCGACGTCTATGAGGGCGCGCCGACCCCGGTCACCGCCTTCTTCGCTTCGGCGCCCAAGGTGGCGGCGATGGCGCTCAGCGTGCGCGTCGCGATCGAGGCGATGGGTCCGGCCGAGAGCCAGTGGCGCCAGATCGTGATCTTCGCCGCGCTCGCCTCGATCATCTTCGGCGCGGTCGCCGCGATCGGGCAGCGCAACGTCAAGCGCCTGCTCGCCTATTCGTCGATCAACAACGTCGGCTTCGTGCTGGTCGGCCTCGCCGCCGGTACGCCGCAGGGCGTCGCCGCGGTGCTGTTCTACCTCACCGTCTACATCACCATGACTCTCGGCAGCTTCATCGTCGTGCTGCAGATGCGCGATGCCGAGGGGCAGCAGGTCGAGGCGATCGACAGCCTCGCCGGCCTGTCGCGCACGCGGCCGGGGCTGGCGCTGGCGATGGCGATCTTCATGTTCAGCCTGGCCGGCATCCCGCCGCTGCTCGGGTTCAACGCCAAGCTGGCGGTGTTCGACGCCGCGGTCGGCGCGGGGCTGTTCCCGCTCGCGGTCGCCGGCTTCGTCGCCTCGGTGATCGGTGCCTATTATTACCTGCGCATCGTCAAGGTCATGTACTTCGACGCGCCGGCCGAGGCCTTCCCGCGCGGCAGCGTGATCGAGGGCGGGCTGATCGCGGTCGCGGCGGTGCTGGTGTCGCCGGTGGGCTGGTTCCTGCTGGCGCCGCTCGGCCGCTGGACCCAGGTCGCGGCGGGCTCGCTGTTCTGACGCCGACGATCCGTACCGTCGCCGAGACGGGATCGACCAACGCCGACCTCCTCGCGCTCGCCGCCGCCGGCGGTGCGGAGGAGGGCTGGTGGCTCCGCGCCGAACGCCAGACCGCCGGACGCGGGCGGCAAGGGCGGCCGTGGGTCTCCGAGGCGGGCAATTTCTACGGTAGCACGCTGGTCCGCCTGCGCCCCGCCGATCCGCCGCCCCCGACGCTGGCACTGGTCGCAGGCGTGGCTGTGGAGGAGGCGGTGGCCGCACATGGCGGCACCGCTCTCGCGCTCAAATGGCCCAACGACCTGCTCCTTGAGGGAGCGAAGATCGCAGGCATCCTCCTCGAACGCGCCGGCGATGCGGTGGTGATCGGCTGCGGCGTCAACCTCGCGCATCACCCCGGCCTCGCCGACCGCCCGACCACCAGCCTCGCCGACCACGACACCACCGTCGACCCCGCCGTCTTCGCCGAGACGCTCGCCGAATCCTTCGCCCGCTGGCTCGCGCGCTGGCGAGGGGAGGGGCTCGCCCCGATCCGCCAGCGCTGGCTGGAGCGCGCGCATCCGGTCGGCACCGCGCTTACCGCGCGCCTGCCCGACGGCACCAGCGTCGACGGCCTGTTCGACGGGCTCGACAGCCAGGGCGCGCTCATCCTGCGCTTGGCCGACGGCGGCCGGCATGTCATGCACGCAGGCGACGTGTTCCTCATCTGAGGGCATTCCCACCCGTTCGTTCCGAGCGAAGTCGAGGAACGGGCTGGGCGACACCAGCGTGTCTCGACTTCGCTCGACACGAACGGAGGGTTTGAGGGCAATGCTGCTCGCGATCGATGCCGGCAATACCAACGTCGTCTTCGCGCTGATCGACCTCGACGCGCCGCCGGGGCCGGACGCGATCCGGGCGCGCTGGCGCATCGCCACCGATCCGCGCCGTACCTTCGACGAATATGCGGTATGGCTGAGCCAGCTCCTCGCGCTCGAGGGGCTCGATCGATCGGCGGTGACCGGCGTCATCATCGGCACCGTCGTCCCGCGCGCGCTCCACAACCTCCAGATGCTCGCCAGCAAATATTTCGGCGGCGAGGCGATGATCGCGGGGGAGGGCGGCTGGGACTTCGCGCTCGACGTCGACGAGCCGCAGAACCTCGGCGCCGACCGCGCGCTCAACTGCATCGCCGCGCATGCGAGTCATCCGGGCGACGCGATCATCATCGATTTCGGCACCGCCACCACCTTCGACGTCGTCGACTATTCGGGTGCCTACAAGGGCGGCATCATCGCGCCGGGCATCAACCTGTCGCTCGACGCGCTGGTGAGCGCCGCCGCCAAGCTCCCCCGCATCGCGATCGAGGCGCCCGAGAGCCGCAGCGTGATCGGCCGCAACACCGTCGACCAGATGAACATCGGCATCTACTGGGGCTATGTCGCGATGATCGAGGGTCTGGTCGCCCGCACCAAGGCCGAGATCGGCCGCCCGGCGAAGGTGATCAGCACCGGCGGCCTCGCCATCTTGTTCGAAAAGCATACCGACGTGTTCGACATCTACGAACCCGATCTCACACTCCAGGGGCTGGCGCTGGTGTGGCAGCGGGCCCATATGAAGTAATGATATGTGCTCCCGCGTAGGCGGGAGCCCAGGGGGCTCAAGCGACACTCTCCGTTACCCCCTGGATTCCCGCCTTCGCGGGGATACGGTTTTCCAAAGGACTCAAGTGACCAACCCCAACAACGAACTCCTCTTCGTCGCGCTCGGCGGGTCCGGCGAGATCGGCATGAACGTCAATCTCTACGGCTGCAACGGCAAGTGGCTGATGGTCGATTGCGGCGTGACCTTCGCCGATCCCGACTATCCCGGCGTCGACGTGCTGCTGCCCGACCTCTCGTTCATCGAGGAGCGGCTCGACGATCTCGTCGGCATCTTCCTGACCCACGGGCACGAGGATCACATCGGCGCGCTGCCCTATTTCGCCGCCGAATTGGGCGTCCCGCTCTACGCCTCGCCCTTCACCGCCGGCCTGATCCGCGAGAAGCTCGACGAGGAGGGCATCTCCGACCAGGTCAAGCTCCACGTCGTCCGCGAGGACGGCAAGGTCCAGCTCGGCCCATTCGCCGTGACCTATGTCCCGCTCGCCCACTCGATCCCCGAGGGCAACGCCCTCCTCATCGAGACGTCGCACGGCCGCATCTTCCACACCGGCGACTGGAAGATCGACGAGACCCCGCTGCTCGGCTCCACCTCGACCGCCGAGGAGCTGACCCAGATCGGCGACAAGGGCATCTTCGCGCTGGTCTGTGACTCCACCAACGTCTTCAACCCCGAAGCGTCGGGCAGCGAGGCCGAGGTCCGCGCCGGGCTCGACGAGGTGATCTCGGCGGCGAAGGGCCGCGTGCTCGTCACCACCTTCGCCTCCAACGCCGCGCGCCTTGCCACGCTGGGCGAGGTCGCCAAGGACACCGGCCGCACCCTCTGCGTCGCCGGCCGCTCGCTCGACCGAATCCTGCGCGTCGCCCGCTCTGTCGGCTATCTCAAGGGCTTCCCCGAGACGGTCGACTGGGAGACGGCGATGGGCCTGCCGCGCAGCCAGGTGCTGATCGTCGCCACCGGCGGCCAGGGCGAGCCGCGCGCCGCGCTCGCGCGCATCGCCGACGACAGCCACCCGATCAAGCTGGCTCGCGGCGACACCGTCGTCTTCTCCTCCAAGCAGATCCCCGGCAACGAGCGCGCGATCGGCGAGATCCAGAACAAGCTTGCCACTGCGGGCGTCGAGATCATCACCGACCGCCAGGCCTTCGTCCACGTCTCCGGCCATCCCGGGCGCCCGGAGCTCCAGTCGATGTACCACTGGATCCGCCCGCAGCTGGTGATGCCGGTCCACGGCGAGATGCGCCACCTCGCCGAACACGCCCGCTTCGCGCTGGAGAACGGCGTCCCCGGCGCGGTGCTGCAAAAGGACGGCGACATCATCCGTCTCGCCCCCGGCACGCCCGAGAAGATCGGTGAGGCCCTGGTCGGACGCCTCGCGCTCGACGGCGACGTGATCCTGCCGGCGGACGGCGGCACCATCAACGAGCGCCGCCGCATCGCCGCCTATGGCCAGATCTCGGTCGCGGTGGCGATCCGCAAGGACGGCTCGCTGATCGGCGAGCCTGAAGTGCGGCTCCAGGGCATTCCGGTCGAGGAGGAGCGGGAGCCCTTCCTCGATGAAGCGGTCGACGCCGCCGAAAAGGCGGTCAAGGACAGCCGCGGCAAGGGACTCGACACCCTCCGCGAGGCCCTGCGTCTCGCCGTTCGCCGCGTCGCCACGCGCTGGACGGGCAAGAAGCCAATCGTCGACGTGCTGGTGATCCAGGCGTAGGATTTCCGCGATGAACTGGAAGTCCGCGATCGCCATCTATGCCCTGTTCTGGGCCTTCTCGGTCTTCCTCGTGCTCCCCTTCGGCGTCCGCACCGCGCACGAGGCGGGTGCCGAGCTGGTGCCGGGTCAGGCCGAGAGCGCGCCCCACGTCTTCCGGCCCGGCCGCATCGCGCTCCGCGTGACGATCGTCGCGACGATCCTGTGGGGGCTATTCCTGCTCAACTACGTCTACGGCTGGGTCACCGCCGACATGCTCGACTGGACGCGCTGGGGCCGGCCGGCGGGCTGAGTATCGGCCTCGTCGATGAGCGACTGGATTTTGTCGGAAAGGCCCGGATCGACCGGATTGTAGACGATCATGCTGAGGTCGGTCCTGCCGTCGACCGCGAAGGCCGAATATTCGAAAGAGATCGGCCCGAGCAGCGGATGCCGGATGTGCTTGGTGCCCTCGCCATAGCTGTGGACGTCGTTCTCGCGCCACATCGCCTCGAACTCGGGGCTCAGCAGGCAGAGCTCCTCGACGAAGGAGGTCACCTCCGCCGATGCGCCGGCGCGGGCGGCGTCCACACGGAAAACCCCGACGACGAACCGCGCCACGCTCTTCCAGTCATATTGAGCCTCGCGGACGCGCCGGTCGAGGAAGATGGCGCGCAGGATGTTGCGCTGCCCCGGCGGCAGCGAGCCATAGTCGGTCAGCGTCACCGCCACCGCGCGGTTCCATGCGACGACGTCCCATGTCGCCGTCCGGATCATCGCCGGGCTCGGTTCGAGCCGGTCCAGCACGTGCTGCAGGCGCGGGGAGACACCCTCGTCCTTCCGATAGCGCGCCTCCGGCGGGTGCCCCAGCCCCAGGAGGAAGAGATGCTCACGCTCGACCTCGGTCAGCATGAGCGCAGAGGCGATCCGGTCGAGCACCTCGGCCGAAGGCGCGCCGCCGCGTCCCTGCTCGAGCCAGGTGTACCAGGTCGCGCTGATGTTGGCCCGCTGCGCCACTTCCTCGCGGCGCAGACCGGGCGTGCGCCGGCGCGTGCCCGGAAAACCGAACGCCGCCGGATCGAGTTTTCCCCGCCGATCCTTCAGATAGGCGCCGAGGCGGTTGTCGCTCTGGCCGGATGTGCCCATGCTGTTAGCTCTTATACCAGGATAATGTCTCGTCTTTAACAGGATAGCGCGACCCGCCAGATTCGTCTCCGCAGAAATCATGGAGACCATCTCATGCGGGTATTCGTCACCGGCGCGACCGGATTCATCGGCTCGGCGGTCGTGCGGGAGCTGTTGGCGGCGGGGCATCAGGTCCTCGGCCTCACACGCTCGGAACAGGGCGTCGCGGCGCTCGCCGCTGCCGGGGCTGAACCGCACCGCGGATCGATCGCGGACCGGGACAGCCTGACGAGCGGCGCCGCCCGCTCCGACGGCGTCATCCATCTCGCCTTCAACCACGACTTCTCGACCTTCGCGCAGAATTGCGAGGACGACCGGCGTGTCGTCGAGGCCCTGGGTGCCGCGCTCGCCGGTTCGGACCGGCCGCTGATCGTGACGTCCGGCACCGCCATCGGTAACACCGTGCCAGCGGAGCCGGCGAGGGAGGATGGTCCGACCGTCAGCTCCTCGGTGGTTCCGCGCGCCGCATCGGAAGAGGCAGCCGCTGCCGCTGCGGCTGCCGGAGCCAATGTGTCGGTGGTGCGGCTTCCGCAGGTTCACGACACGCGCAAGCAGGGCCTCGTCACCCCGGCGATCGAGATCGCGCGCGAAAAGGGGGTGTTCGCCTATGTCGGGGAGGGAGATAACCGCTGGCCGGCCGCGCATGTGCTCGACGTGGCGCGCCTCTACCGGCTCGTGCTCGAGCGCGCGGAGCCGAATGCCAGATACCATGCCGTTGCCGAAGAGGGCGTCCCGACGCGCGAGATCGCCGAAACCATCGGCCGCCGCCTCGGACTGCCGGTGGCGTCGATTGCTCCGGAGGAGGCCGGAGCCCATTTCGGCTGGCTCGCACATTTCGCGGCGAGGGACCTTCCCGCATCGAGCGAATGGACGCGCGCGCAGCTGGGATGGCAGCCGACCGGTCCCGGCCTGATCGCCGATCTCGAACGGCTGGAAGTGCCTGCAGCCTGACCCGCCGGCCACCGCTCACGCCAACGCGGCGCGCTCCTGCTCGGTCAGCGGCAGCGCGACCGTCCGGCCGTCGCGCGCGGATTCGGCTGCCGCCTCGAGCACGGCCATCACGGTCAGTGCCTCGATCGGCGGCACCGGGTTCGGCGCGGCGCCGCGCACAGCATCGGCGACGCCGCGATAGAAGCTCAGCTGATCGCCGGCCGGCGCCGCGATCCGCCGCTCGTCGCCCGATCCGTCGTAGAACAGCATGTCGTCGTCGTCCGTGCCCCACCCGGGGCTGCCCGGCGTCATCCCCGCGAGCAGCTGCGCCTCCTGCCGGTCCGGCTTGCGCTTGACCAAACTTCCTTTCTCCCCGTGCACGACGAACCGGCTGCTGCCGCCCGCCACCATCATTCCGGCATGGAGGATCACCCGCAGCGCCCCGTAATCGAGCACGACATGCGCCCAGTCGTCGGTCAGCGCGCCGCTCCGCTGCATGGCGAGGTCCGCCTGTACGCGCTGCGGAAGCCCGAACAGCTGGAGCGCCTGATCGATGAGATGCGGCCCGAGATCGAACCAGATCCCGCTCCCGGGCCCCGGCCCCTCGCGCCAGCGCTGGCGCACCTCGGGCCGGAAGCGATCGAAATGCGACTCGAAATGGGTGACGCGTCCGAGCAGCCCGCTCTGGATGGCCTGCCGCACGCCGAGGAAGTCGCTGTCCCAGCGCCGGTTATGGAACACCGCCAGCAGCTGCTCCTGGGCCTCGGCGAGCGCCACCACCTTCCGCGCCTCGGCGAGGTTGAGGGTGAAGGGCTTGTCGACGACCACATGCTTGCCGGCCGCGAGCGCAGTGGCCGCAAGCGGGGCGTGGCTCGCGTTGGGGGAGGCGATCACGACCAGCTCGATGTCGTCCCGCGCGATCAGGGCCTGCGGATCGGCGATCACCTCGACGTCGGGCAAATCGCGCCCGACCTTGGCCGGATCGCTGGACACGACCGCCGTGAGCGCCAGGCCGCGCGTCGCCAGCATCATCGGCGCATGGAAGGTCTTGCCGGCATAGCCGTAGCCGATCAGCCCGGCCCGGACGGCGGCGGTTTCGGTCGATGTCGTCATAGTGTCGCGATGTCGCAGCGGCAGCCGGACCGGTCAACCGCAGGGCAGGAGGGGCGGGCCGCACGAAAAAATTTCGTTCCGCTCTTGTTCCATGAGAACAAATGCGATACGTACGCCTTACAAAGCGTTGAACCGGGCGCGTGGATGCCCTAGCGACGGAGCTTCCCAATGGCAGCGAACCTGAAGGTCATCGATACCGGCATGGCAACCACCAACTCTGATCGTCAGAAGGCGCTCGACGCCGCCCTCGCACAGATCGACCGCGCGTTCGGCAAGGGCAGCGCGATGCGGCTCGGCTCGAAAGAGGCAATGCAGGTCGAGGCGATCTCCACGGGGTCGCTCGGGCTCGACATCGCGCTCGGCGTCGGCGGCCTGCCGCGCGGCCGCGTGATCGAGGTCTACGGTCCCGAAAGCTCGGGCAAGACCACGCTCGCGCTCCACGTCATCGCGGAGGCTCAGCGTAACGGCGGTACCGCCGCCTTCGTCGATGCCGAGCACGCGCTCGACCCGGTCTATGCCAAGAAGCTCGGCGTCGACATCGACGAACTGATCGTGTCGCAGCCCGATACCGGCGAGCAGGCGCTGGAGATCACCGACACGCTGGTGCGCTCGAACGCGATCGATGTGCTGGTGGTCGATTCGGTCGCCGCGCTGGTGCCCAGGGCCGAGATCGAAGGCGAGATGGGCGACAGCCATGTCGGCCTGCAGGCGCGGCTGATGTCGCAGTCGCTGCGCAAGCTCACCGGCTCGATCAGCCGCTCGCGCTGCATGGTGATCTTCATCAATCAGCTGCGCATGAAGATCGGCGTGATGTACGGCAATCCGGAGACGACCACCGGCGGCAACGCGCTCAAGTTCTACGCATCGGTCCGCCTCGACATCCGCCGCACCGGCCAGATCAAGGACCGCGAGGACATCATCGGCAACACCACCCGCGTGAAGGTGGTGAAGAACAAGGTCGCGCCGCCGTTCAAGCAGGTCGAGTTCGACATCATGTACGGCGAAGGCATCTCGAAGATCGGCGAAATCCTCGACCTCGGCGTCAAGGCCGGGTTGGTCGAGAAGTCGGGCGCCTGGTTCAGCTACGACAGCGTCCGCATCGGCCAGGGCCGCGAGAACGCCAAGACCTTCCTCAAGGAGAATCCGGAGATCACCGCCCGGCTCGAAGCTGCGATCCGCGGCCGGACCGAGCAGGTCGCCGAGGAGATGATGGTCGGCGGCGCCGACGATGACGCAGGGGACGACGATCTCTGAGGCGCGACAGGTTTCGCGACGGCTCCGCCGATGCGCGGAGTACGCCGCAAGCTCCCGGAAAGGCTCGCCCGCGCGGCGGGCCTTTTCCGTTTCGGGAAAAGGGCGGCGGCTATGTCGTTTTTCGGAACCTTTGGATGCCGGAGTGCCCTCGGAATTCGAACCGGCTCCGCTCATCAAGCCTCTCCTCTTCAGAGGAGGGACTTGGAACGGCACGTGTGGACAACCCGAATGTCACCTATGCTGAGCGCCCATCTTGGCAATTAATCCAAGGAGCCGCCGTTCCTTGAATGGCCGGCCTCAACAAGGAGAGCGTGGTTGACCGGAGCAATCGAATGGACCGGGACGGTTGGCCGGACCTGGGCCGAGGAATGGCGCCGCACCGACCGCAGCTTCGCCGCGTTCACGCCGCACTTCGACGCCGCCATCCTCGCCGCGGCGCCGCCGGACCGCTTCCGCGCCGCCGATATCGGTTGCGGCGCTGGCAGCACCAGCCTTGCGCTCGCGGCAGCCCGGCCAGATGCGAAGGTGCTCGGCATCGACCTGTCTGCCGAACTCGTCGCCGTCGCGACCGCTCGTGCGCAGGACCGCGCCAATCTTGCCTTCGTCGCCGGCGATGCGCTCGACGTGACCGAGCGCCACGCATCCTTCGACCTCATCGTCTCACGTCACGGCGTGATGTTCTTCGCCGACCCTGTCGCGGCCTTCGCCCGGCTCCATGCAGCGGCAGCGCCGGACGCGCGCCTCATCTTCTCCTGCTTCCGCGACCGCAGCCTCAGTCCCTGGGCCGAGGAGATCCCCGCCGCGGTGCTCGGCCATGCACCGCCACCGACCGAAGCCGGGCCGGGGCCTTTCGCTTTCGCAGACGCCGATCGCGTCGAGACAATCCTCCGTGAAGCGGGGTGGCGCGATCCGATCGCCACTCCGGTCGACTACGCCTATCTCGCCGGCGAGGGCGAAGACCCGGTCACGGACGCGGTCGCCTTCTTCCGCCGCATCGGCCCCGCAGCGCGACTGATCCGCGACGCGCCGCCCGAGGTGCAGCCGGCATTGCTCGATCGCCTCGCCGCAGCCGTATCGCGCTATCGTCATGGCAATGTCGTCGACTTCCCCGCCGCCGCATGGATATGGTCGGCAGCACACTAGAACGGGGAGCATCATGGCGATCATCGTCCACCATCTCGAGAACTCGCGCTCGCAGCGCGTGCTGTGGCTGCTCGAGGAGCTGGGGCTTCCCTATGAGATCAAGCGCTACGAGCGGAACAAGGCGACGATGCTCGCCCCGCCCGAGCTCAGGAAGGTGCACCCGCTCGGCAAGTCCCCGGTGATCGAGAACGAGGGGCGGGTGGTCGCGGAGACCGGGGCGATCGTCGAGTATCTGGTCGAGCATGCCGATGGCCGGCTCGGCATGCCGGCGCACCGCGACTCGGCGCTGCGCTACCGTTACTTCCTCCACTATGCCGAGGGCTCGCTGATGCCGGTGCTGTTCGCCAAGCTCGTGCTGAGCCGCGTGCCGTTGCTGGGGAGGACGGCGACCAAGCGCTTCCAGCCGATGATCGACGTCCATCTCGACTGGATCGAGAGCGAGCTCGCCGGCCGCCCCTGGTTCGCCGGCGACGACTTCACCGCCGCCGACGTGATGATGAGCTACCCCCTCGAAGCCGCTCGCGGCCGCGCTGGCCTCGATGCCTCGCGGCCGGCGTCGATCGCGTGGCTGGAAAGAATCCATGCCCGCCCTGCATATCAGGCCGCGCTCGAGGCCGGCGGGCCCTATGCCTATGCCTAACCGGCGGCTTCACACATCGCGAAAGCTCTGATCATCCTTCACCGGCCCGCCGCCGGTCGGTGCCGGCACGGGTTCGATCACCGGCGGCTCGGCCGGATCGAGCCCGCCTTCCCAGCGCGCCACCACGCTCGCCGCGACGGCATTGCCGACCACGTTGGTCGCCGAGCGGCCCATGTCGAGGAAATGGTCGACCGCCAGCACCAGCAGCAGCCCCGCCTCGGGCAGGTGGAACTGGTTGAGCGTCGCCGCGATCACGACCAGGCTGGCGCGCGGCACCCCGGCGATGCCCTTCGACGTGATCATCAGCGTCAGCAGCATCGCGATCTGCGTGCCGAGGTCGAGATGGATGCCATAGGCCTGGGCGATGAACAGCGACGCGAAGGTCATGTACATCATCGACCCGTCGAGGTTGAACGAATAGCCGAGCGGCAGCACGAAGCTGGCGATGCGCGGCGGCACCCCGAACCGATCGAGCGCCTCCAGCGTGCGCGGGAAGGCGGCCTCCGACGATGCGGTCGAGAAGGCGACCAGGGTCGGCTCGCGGATATAGCGGAACAGCTGCAGCGCCCGCTTGCCGACGAACAGCAGCGCCAGCGCCCCCAGCGCGCACCACAGCAGCGCGAGGCCCAGATAGACCGATCCCATGAAGTAAGCGAGCTTGCCGATCACGCTCGGCCCGCGCTCGATCAGCGTCGCCGCCACCGCCGCGAACACTGCGAAGGGGGCGAAGCGCATGACATAGTCGGTCACCTGCAGCATCACCTGCGTCAGCGCCTCGGCCGCCTTGACCAGCGGCGCGGCGCGTTCGCCGACCGCGGTGATCGCGACGCCGAAGAACACCGAGAAGACGACGATCTGCAGGATGTCGTTGCTCGCCATCGCCTCGACGATCGAGCTCGGGAAGATGTGGGTGATGATCTCGGCCGCGTCGAACTTGCTCTTGTCGAGCCCGCTGCCCGCGCTCGCCGGCGGCAGCGGCAGGTTGAGCCCCAGGCCCGGCTGCAGGATGTGGACCATGATCAGGCCGAGCGTCAGCGACATCAGGCTCGCGCAGATGAACCAGCCGAGCGACTTCAGGCCCACGCGCCCCAACGCCCCGGTGTCGCCCATGTGCGCTATGCCGACCACCAAAGTGCCGAACACCAGCGGCGCGATGATCATCTTGATGAGATGCAGGAACACCTGCGTCACGATGCCGAACCATTTGGCGATCTCCTTGAGCGTCGCCGCCGATTCGGGCGTTCCGCTGTCGAACGCCGCGTTGACGATCCACCCGACGACGAGACCCAGCACCAGGCCGATCAGAATGAAGGTGGTCAGGCGCTTGGCCAAAATCCGTCTCCCCCGTTGAACATCGGCCACAGGAAGGGGATTGCGGCGCCGCGGTCAAGCACCCTATCGCTTGGCGCCATGATCCTGACCCGCCGCCGCCTCGTCCGGGCCGCCGCCGCGCTGCCGCTGCTCGCCACGCCCGGCCTGCTCCGCGCCGCCGATCCCGACCTCTCGGCGCTCAGAGATATCACCGGCGACGCGGTACCGATCGGCCCGGAGGAACGTGCCCGCCGTCTCGCCCGTGCGCAGGCGCTGATGCGGGCGCATGGCATCGGCGCCGTGCTGGTCGAGCCAGGGTCGAGCCTCGTCTATTTCACCGGCATCCGCTGGGGCCGCAGCGAGCGCGCGCTGCTGGCGGTGCTGCCGGTCGAGGGGCAGCCGTGCATCGTCTCGCCCTTTTTCGAGGAACCGCGGATGCGCGAGACGCTTGCCGTCCCTGCGGAGGTCCGCGTGTGGCAGGAGGACGAGGATCCGCTGGCGCTGGTCGCCGGCTTCCTCAAAGACCGCAAGCTTGCCGGCCGTTCGATCGGGATCGAGGAGACCGTGCGCTTCTTCATCCCCGACACGCTGGCGCGCGATCTGCCGGCATCGAAGCTGGTCTCGGCCAATCCGGTGGTGCGCGGCTGCCGCATGATCAAGACGCCGGCCGAGATCGCGCTGATGCAGAAGGCGACCGACGTCACCATCGCCGCCTATCGCTGGACGTGGGAGCGGGTCGAGGCCGGCATGAGCCAGTCCGACATCGGCGCACTGATGAGCGCCGCGACGCGCAAGCTCGGCGGCAGCCCGGAGTTCTCGATGGCGCTGATCGGCGAATCGGCCGCCTATCCGCACGGCAGCAGAAAGCCGCAGAAGATGACCGACGGCGCGGTGCTGCTGATGGACTGCGGCTGCACCGTCCAGGACTATCAGTCGGATGTCTCGCGCACCTTCGTGAAGGGCAGCGCCTCGGCCGAGGTCCGCAAGGTGTGGGACCAGGTCCGCCAGGGCCAGCAGATCGCCTTCACGGCGGCGAAGCTCGGCGTCCCGGCCGGCAGCGTCGATGACGCCGTCCGTGCGCAATACGAACGCTGGGGCTACGGCCCGCGCTATGCGCTGCCGGGCCTGTCGCACCGCACCGGCCACGGCATCGGCCTCGACGGCCACGAGCCGGTCAACCTCGTCCACGGCGAGGCCACGCGCCTCGCCCCAGGCATGTGCTTCTCGAACGAGCCCGGCATCTACCTGCCCGGCAAGTTCGGCGTGCGTCTGGAGGATTGCTTCCACATGACGGAGAGTGGCCCGGAATGGTTCAGTGAGCCGCCGCAGTCGATCGACGCACCGCTGGGATGATTTCCACGCTGTGCGAAATGGGGTTCGAGCATCACGTCGGATTACTGGAGACCGGCGATCTCGCCGATCTCGACACGCTGTTCCGATCGCTTCCGGATGGCCGCCCGGGGTATCGTCTCGCGCCTATCGAAATCGCCGGCCTATCTGCGGTAGCGCGAGTCCGTGCAATCGTCGCCCGGCATATCGGCGAAGCGGCGCGACCGGTTCGAGTCCTGCTTTTCGACAAACGTGACGGGGGGAACTGGGCGTTGGGATGGCATCAGGATCGTACGATCGAGGTACGCGAGCGGTGCGATGTTCCGGGTTTCGGCCCGTGGTCCGTGAAACAGGGGCGGCCGCATGTCGCGCCGCCGATCGAACTGCTCGAGCGGATGGTGACCGCGCGTCTGCACGTTGATGCGGTCGACGCCGACAACGCTCCGCTCCTCGTGGCTCCGGGCTCCCATCGCCTGGGGTTGATAGAAGAGCACCGGATCGCCGCCGTTGTGGCGGCAACCGGCGAGATCCCGTGTTTCGCTGGCGTGGGGGATGTCTGGCTCTATTCGACCCCCATTCTTCACGCTTCGGATCGCGCGGCCGCCGGGCGCCACCGGCGGGTTATGCAGATCGACTTTTCCGCCGATAGCTTGCCGGGTGGGCTTGCCTGGGCGGTCGCAGCTTGAGCAAGTCGCCTTGCTCCCCTAAGTCGCCCCCCATGACCTCGACGAACGACATCCGCCGATCCTTCCTCGACTATTTCGAGAGCCAGGGCCACGCCCGCGTGCCGTCGGCGCCGCTGGTGCCGCAGAACGATCCGACGCTGATGTTCGTCAACGCCGGCATGGTGCCGTTCAAGAACGTCTTCACCGGCCTCGAGACGCGCCCCTATTCGACCGCTACCAGCTCGCAGAAGTGCGTCCGCGCCGGCGGCAAGCACAACGACCTCGACAACGTCGGCTACACCGCCCGGCACCACACCTTCTTCGAGATGCTCGGCAACTTCTCGTTCGGCGACTATTTCAAGGAACAGGCAATTCTTCACGCCTGGACCCTCCTTACGAAGACGTGGGGCATCCCCGCCGAGAAGCTTACCGCGACGGTCTACCACACCGACGACCAGGCGTTCGACCTGTGGAAGAAGATCGCCGGCCTCCCTGACCACAGGATCATCCGTATCCCGACCAAGGACAATTTCTGGGCGATGGGCTCCGACGGCCCATGCGGTCCCTGCTCGGAGATCTTCTACGACCACGGCGAGCATATCCCCGGCGGCCCGCCGGGGTCGCCGGACGAGGACGGCGACCGCTTCGTCGAGATCTGGAACCTCGTCTTCATGCAGTTCGTGCAGGAGAATGACGAGATCGTCGGCGACCTGCCGCGTCCGTCGATCGACACCGGCATGGGCCTCGAGCGCATCGCCGCGGTGCTGCAGGGCGTCCACGACAACTACGACACCGACACCTTCAAGGCGCTGATCGCCGAGAGCGGCGCGCTCACCGGCACGGCGACCACCGGCGAGAACCAGGCGAGCCACCGTGTCATCGCCGATCACCTCCGCTCCTCGGGGTTCCTCGTCGCCGACGGCGTGCTGCCGGCGAACGAGGGCAGGGGCTATGTCCTGCGCCGCATCATGCGCCGCGCCATGCGCCACGCGCACCTGCTCGGTGCCAAGGAGCCGCTGATGCATCGCATGGTGCCGTCGCTGGTCGCCGAGATGGGCGCCGCCTTCCCCGAGCTGGTCCGCGCCCAGCCGCTGATCGAGGCGACGCTGCTCCAGGAGGAGACGCGCTTCCGCCAGACGCTGTCGAACGGCCTGCGCCTGCTCGACGAGGCGACGCAGGGCCTCGGCGAGGGCGACACGCTGCCCGGCGCCACGGCATTCAAGCTCTACGACACCTTCGGCTTCCCCTACGACCTGACCGAGGACGCGCTCCGAGCCCAGGGCATCGCGGTCGACCGCGCCGGCTTCGATGCCGCCATGGCCGAGCAGAAGGCCGCCGCCCGCGCCGCCTGGAAGGGCTCGGGCGCCAAGGCGAGCGAGGAGATCTGGTTCGACATCGCCGAGGACAAGGGCGCGACCGAGTTCACTGGCTATGCCAGCGACACCGGCGAGGCCGAGGTGGTCGCACTGGTCAAGGACGGCGCGCGGGTCGATCGGGCGGGGAAGGGCGACACGGTCGAGATCGTCGTCAACCAGACGCCCTTCTACGCCGAGAGCGGCGGCCAGGTCGGCGACGCCGGCACGATCGACGGCGACGGTGTGCACGCGGTGGTCACCGATACCCAAAAGCACGTCGGCAAGCTTCACGGCCATCTCGCCACGATCGAGAGCGGCGAGCTTCGCGTCGGCGACACCGTCAGGCTCGTCATCGACCTCGACCGCCGCGCGCGCATCCGCGCCAACCACTCGGCAACGCACCTGCTGCACGCTGCCCTTCGCGAACGCCTCGGTACCCACGTCGCGCAGAAGGGCTCGCTGGTCGCGCCCGACCGCCTGCGTTTCGACGTCAGCCACCCGACCGCGATGCTCCCGGCCGAGCTCGCCCAGGTCGAGGCCGATGTGAACGCGCAGATCCGCTCCAACGGCGTCGTCACCACGCGGCTGATGACCCCCGAAGACGCGATCGAGATGGGCGCGATGGCGCTGTTCGGCGAGAAATACGGCGACGAGGTCCGCGTCGTCAGCATGGGCGAGGATGCCGACGGCACCTACTCGCTCGAACTGTGCGGCGGCACCCACGTCAATGCGCTCGGCGAGATCGGCCTTTTCAAAGTGGTGAGCGAGGGCGCTGTGTCCTCAGGTATCCGCCGGGTCGAGGCGCTGACTGGCGAGGCGGCACGCGCTTATCTCTCCGCCCGCGACGACAAGCTCAAGGAAGCCGCCGCGGCCCTCAAGGCCCCGCCCGACGAGGTGCCGGCGCGCGTGGTATCGCTGCTGGAGGAGCGGCGGCGGCTGGAGCGTGAGCTTGCCGAAGCGAAGAAGGCGCTGGCGCTCGGCGGCGGCGGCAAGGCCGAGACGGCCGGACCGGAGCAGGTCGGCGGCGTCGCCTTCATCGGCCAGGTGATCGAGGGGCTGGAGCCCAAGGGCCTGCGCGGCGCCGTCGACGAGGCCAAGGCGCGTATCGGCTCGGGCGTGGCGGCGCTGGTCGCGGTCAACGACGGCCGCGCCTCGGTCGCGGTCGGCGTCACCGACGATCTCGTCGGACGGCTTAACGCGGTCGAGCTGGTCAAGGCCGCGGTGGCGGCGCTGGGCGGGCAGGGCGGCGGCGGGCGGCCTGACATGGCCCAAGGCGGCGGTCCCGACGGCGACAAGGGAAGCGAGGCGATCGCGGCGGTGAAGGCGGCGCTGGAAGGAATGAAGAGGGCGGCATAGACGCCAAGCCTCCCTCGTCATCCCGGCGAAAGCCGGGATCTCAGGCCGTATAGCGCCTCCGCAGGAGATCCCGGCTTTCGCCGGGATGACGGAAGATTATATGCCGGGAAGGGCGGCACCCGAACGGCACCGCCCTCCCGTCAGCTCAGTTCCCCGGGGTCGGCGCCGGAGCGCCGCCACCCACGGCGGCGTTGAACTGATCGGCAGTCATACCGACGACAACACCGTTCGGGCCGGCACCGAAGCCGGCGATCGGTAGCTTGACCTCACGGCCGCTCGAGCTGGTCAGCGTGACGAACTGGTCGTCCGCTGCCTTGACGGTGCCGATCACAGTGGTGCCGTCGCTGGCGTGAACCTGCGCGCCAGGGGTCAGCGCGCTCTTGAGCTGCGCCTGCTGGGCTGCCTGCGCCTGCTGGCCGGCCGCTTCCAGGTCGGCCTTGGTCATCGCCATGTGCCAGCCCTTGGCATCCTTGCCGACCGACGTCGGCGGCACCGGAACCTTGACGGTGCCGGTGTTGATCACGACGGCCTGCGGCGTCACCGCCTCGACAGTGCCCATCGTCGCGCCGGTCGAATCATAGACAGTGTCACCCACCGCGGGAGCTGCCGCCTGGCCGGCGGCGGGCGCCGCCGGGGCGGTCTGAGCCGACGCAATGGCCGGCGCGATCATCAGGCCAGCCGCAAGCAGATAGGTAGAAGCCTTCATTCCAAAAAATCTCCACGTCATTTGAGCCAAGGAACGATAGTGTCACACGATCGGTTCCCGCGCTCCAACTGCGACGGATGCAGCCTCAGGCGGGATTAATCGAGCCTGAAGGATGCGATCGCACCCGCCGGATGCGCGGTTCGCGGTCCAGCCCAGCCGCCTCCTTGATGCTCTTGCGCATTTCGTCGCGCTTCTCGTGGATCGAGGCAATCACCGGCCCCATCGCCACGCCGATGTCGACCAGCACCGCCTCGGCGAGCTGGAGCGAGCTCTCCAGCGTCTCCGGCACCGCATCTGTGACGCCGGCCTTGTAGAGCTCCGCGGCATGCGCGGCATCGCGGGCGCGCGCGACGATCGGCAGGTGCGGCACCCAGGCACGCACGCGGCGGGCGAGTGCCACCGTCAGCACCGGATCGTCCATCGTCAGGATGAGCGCGTCGGCATGGCCGAGCCGCAGCCGGTCGACCAGTTCGCTGCGCGCGACGTCGCCGAAGATGACGTGATAGCCCTCGCGCCGCGCCGCGTTCACGCCGTCGATGTCGGCGTCGATCGCGAGATAGGGCTTGCCATGCGCCTTCAGCATGTCCGCGACGGTGCGGCCGACGCGGCCGAAGCCCAGGACCACCGTTCCCGGCCGCTCGGCGACTTCGGGCTCGCCGATCTCCTCGCGGTCTTCCAGCATCCGTGCGATTCCGCGTCCGGCCTTGGCGAGCAGCGGCGTGATGGTGAGCCCGATCGCGGTGACGGTGGTCCAGAAGGCGGCGGTCGACGGCTGGATCAGCGCCGCGCCGCCCGCCACGCCGAGCACGATCAGCGTCGTCTCTGACGGGCTCGCCATCAGAACCGCGGTCTCGGCCGCGGTGCCGACGCCGCTGCCGGACAGGCGCAGCAGCGCCCCGGTGACGATCACTTTCACCAGCATCACCGCGACGATCGCGACGAGGAAGCGGCTCCATTCGGCTGCCACCACGCCAAGGTCCAGCCGCATTCCAACCGTGATCAGGAACACACCGAGCGCCAGGCCCCGGAACGGCGCGGTCATCACCTCGACCTCGCTGTGATATTCGGTCTCGGCGATCAGGATGCCGGCGACCAACGCACCGACGATCGGCGACAGGCCGGCCGCTACGGTGACCAGACTCGCCGCGATGACGACGATCAAGCTGGTGGCCAGGAACAGCTCCGGGCTCTTGGTCCGTGCCGCCTGGCCGAACAGGCGCGGCAGCACCAGACGCCCGACGACGAAGAGCGCCCCCACCGCCAGCGCCCCCTGCAACGCGACTCGGGCGAGCCCGGCCCAGCCCTCGCCCCCGGCGGAGGGGGCGAGCGCGCCGAGCAGGAAGATGATCGGCACCAGCGCCAGATCCTCGAACAGCAGCATCGCGAAGGCTGCGCGGCCGACGCGGCTCTCTGTGCCGGTCAGCGGCAGCACCAGCGCGGTCGACGACAGCGCCAGCGCCAGGCCGAGCCCGATCGCGCCGCCCACGCCTTCACCGAACAGATAGAGGGCACCGCCGATGATCGCCGCAGCGGCGAGCAACTCCGCGGCACCGACGCCGAACACCATGCCGCGCATCGCCCATAGCCGCTTGAGCGACAGCTCCAGCCCGATCGCGAACAGCAGCAGGATGATGCCGAGCTCCGCGAAGGGCTCGATCGATTCCTGATGGGTGATGGTGAGGTGATAGAGCCAGGGAAACTCGCCGACGAAACGGCCGAGCCCCGCCGGTCCGACCAGGATGCCGACCAGGATGAACCCGATCACCGGGCTGATGCGGAAGCGCGCGAAGGCAGGAATGACCAGGCCGGCGGCGCCGAGGACGACGAGGGAATCGCTGAAGGCGGTGGAATTGAGCGGCAGCGGCATATCCCATTGTTGCGGATGAAATGCCGGTGGCGCCAGTGCCGCGTGACAAAAAGTTGCTGCCGGCTCGCAATTGCAGCCTGCGGTGCCTAACCTCCCGTCCATGCATCATGTCACGCCGCTGATCGGCATCGTCGTCATCGGGCTCGTGCTGGCCTTCATCTTCGGCGCGATCGCACAGCGGCTGAGGCTGTCGCCGCTGATCGGCTATCTGCTCGCCGGTATCGCCGTCGGGCCCTTCACGCCGGGCTATGTCGCCGACCAGGGCTTGGCCAACGAATTAGCCGAGCTCGGCGTCATCCTGCTGATGTTCGGCGTCGGGCTGCATTTCTCGATCAAGGACCTGCTCTCCGTCCGCCGGATCGCGGTGCCGGGTGCGATCGGGCAGATCGCCTGCGCGGTGCTGCTCGGCTGGGGCCTTGGCCATCTGCTCGGATGGCCGACCGGCGGCAGCCTGATGTTCGGACTCGCGCTGTCGGTGGCGAGCACGGTGGTGCTGCTGCGCGCATTGAACGAGCGCCGGATCGTCGACACCGAGCGCGGGCGCATCGCGGTCGGCTGGCTGATCGTCGAGGATCTGGTGATGGTGTTCGCGCTGGTGCTGATCCCGGCGCTGGCCTCGGGCGGGCAGGCGATCGGCTGGACGCTGCTCGTGACGGCGGGCAAGGTCGCCGCCTTCGTCGCCTTCATGCTGATCGTCGGCCGGCGCGTGGTGCCGTGGATCCTGCACTGGGTCGCGCACAGTGGCTCGCGCGAGCTGTTCCGGCTGGCGGTGCTGGCGGTCGCGCTCGGCTTCGCGGCGGGAGCGGCGCTGCTGTTCGGCGTATCGTTCGCGCTGGGCGCCTTCTTCGCCGGCATCATCCTCGCCGAATCGCCGCTCAGCCAGCGCGCCGCCGAGGAGACGCTGCCGCTGCGCGACGCCTTTGCGGTGCTGTTCTTCGTCTCGGTGGGCATGCTGTTCAATCCCGCGATCGTCGTCACCGACACGCTCGCCCTGCTCGCGACGCTGGCGATCATCCTGCTCGGCAAGTCGATCGCGGCCTACGCCATCGTCCGCGCCTTCGGCCGCCCGAACCGCACCGGCCTGACCATCGCCGCCAGCCTCGCGCAGATCGGCGAATTTTCGTTCATCCTCGCCACGCTCGGCTCATCGCTCGGCATCCTGCCGGCGGACGCGCGCGATCTGATCCTGGCAGGCGCGATCCTGTCGATCATGCTCAACCCGCTGCTGTTCGCGCTGATCGACCGGCTCGCCCCGCCTCGCGAGGCCGCGCCCGCGCCGCCAGCGCCGAAGAAGGGCCATGTCGTGCTGGTCGGCTACGGCCGCGTCGGCGCGCTGGTCGGCGCCGGGATCGGCAAGGGCAGGCTGGTGGTGATCGAGACCGAGGACGACGTCGGCCCGCTACCCGAAGGCACCGATGCCGAGATGATCGTCGGCAACGCGGCCGACCCGGATGTCCTCGCCCGTGCCGGCATCGGGGAGGCGAGGGTGCTGCTGGTGGCCATCCCCGATACGTTCGAGGCCGGTCAGATCGTCGAGCAGGCGCGCCGGCTCAATCCGGACCTATGTATCGTCGCTCGCGCCCATCGCGACCAAGAGGTCGCCCACCTCGACGAACACGGCGCCACCCACACCATCATGGGCGAACGCGAGATCGCCCGGCGGATGATCGAGTTGGCGAAGGGTTGAGGCGGAAGAAAAGGAGATTCACGCGGAGGCGCGGAGGCGCGGAGAGACGGCGCTTGCCGCAGTCTTAGCCGCGCGAGCGGCTCTCAATGGAATGGGCGCGGCAGGCACTAAGGCCTCGCTGACGCGAGACGATAGCACCAGATGAGATACCTCCGCGTCTCCGCGCCTCCGCGTGAACAAAAATCAGGCCCAGTTCGCCATCGCCTTCTCGAGATTGACGCGCACCGCCTCGAAGAACTGCTCGGTGGTCATCCACGGCTGGTCCGGGCCGATCAGGATAGCGAGGTCCTTGGTCATCTGGCCGCCCTCGACGGTCTCGACGCACACCTTCTCCAGCGTCTCGGCGAAGCGGGTGACGTCGGGCGTGCCGTCGAACTTGCCGCGGAACTTGAGACCGCCGGTCCAGGCGAAGATCGACGCGATCGGGTTGGTCGAGGTCGCCTTGCCCTGCTGGTGCTGACGATAGTGGCGGGTGACGGTGCCGTGCGCAGCCTCGGCCTCGATCGTCTTGCCGTCCGGGGTCATCAGCACCGAGGTCATCAGCCCCAGCGAGCCGAAGCCCTGCGCGACCTGGTCCGACTGGACGTCGCCGTCGTAGTTCTTGCACGCCCACACGAACTCGCCGTGCCACTTGAGCGCGCTGGCGACCATGTCGTCGATCAGGCGATGCTGATACTCGATGCTAAGTTCGTCGAACTGCGCCTTGAACTCGTTCTCGAACACCTCCTGGAAGATGTCCTTGAACCGCCCGTCATAGGCCTTGAGGATCGTGTTCTTCGTCGACAGATACACCGGCCACTTGCGGTTGAGGCCGTAGTTCAGGCTGGCCCTGGCAAAGTCGCGGATCGACTCGTCCAGGTTGTACATCCCCATCGCCACCCCGGCGCCCGGGAAGTCGAACACCTCCTCCTCGATCACCTGGCCATCGGCGCCCTGCCACTTCATCGTGAGCTTGCCCGCGCCCGGCACCTTGAAGTCGGTCGCCTTGTACTGGTCGCCGAACGCGTGACGGCCGACGACGATCGGATGGGTCCAGCCCGGGATCAGCCGCGGGACGTTGCGCATCACGATCGGCTCGCGGAACACCACGCCGCCCAGGATGTTGCGGATCGTGCCGTTCGGCGACTTCCACATCTTCTTGAGGTTGAACTCCTCGACGCGCGCCTCGTCCGGGGTGATGGTGGCGCACTTGACGCCCACGCCGTACTTCTGGATCGCCTTGGCGCTGTCGATCGTCACCTTGTCGTCGGTGGCGTCGCGATGCTCGATGCCGAGATCGTAATAATCGAGGTCGATGTCGAGATAGGGCTTGATCAGGCGCTCGCGGATCCATTCCCAGATGATCCGCGTCATCTCGTCGCCGTCGATCTCCACGACGGGCGTCTTCACCTTGATCTTCGCCATGCTCGCTTCCTGTCTTGAGGGGAGGATTTGGCGAACGCCCTAGGCAGAAGGATCGGGACGATCAAGCGGTCCGGCGTTGTGTGCGGTGCGCCATGCCGTTAGGTTTATGCGATGACTTCCCCAGACAAGCCGGCCGCCGGCGCTCCGACGGTCAAGTGGCGCTTCCCCTCGGTCCATCCCGAGGGCCGCAAATATGTGCTGATCGCCGCGGCGATCACGTTCGTGGCGTGGCTGTTCCTGCCCATCCTCACCTGGCCGTTCATCGGCCTGACGATCTGGGTCGCCGCATTCTTCCGCGATCCGGTGCGGGTGACGCCGCAAGGGGAAGGGCTGATCGTCTCGCCCGCCGACGGTCTCGTCACCATGATCGAGCGCGTGCCGCTGCCGCCCGAGCTCGCCGGCGACAACGGATTGGGCGAAGCGCCCCGCGTGCGCGTTTCGATCTTCATGAGCGTGTTCGACGTCCACATCAATCGCACGCCGATCTCCGGCACGATCCGCCAGGTCGTCTATATTTCGGGCAAGTTCCTGAACGCGGACCTGGACAAGGCTAGCGAGGAAAATGAGCGCCAGCATTTCGTGGTCGAGGACCGCGATGGCATGCGCGTCGGCTTCACCCAGATCGCCGGGCTGGTCGCGCGGCGTATCGTCACCTTCGCCAAGCCGGGCGACATCGTCGTCGCCGGGCAGCGCATCGGCCTCATCCGCTTCGGCAGCCGCGTCGACGTCTACCTTCCCGAGGACGTCGCCTGCCAGGTCGCGCTCGGCCAGCGCGCGGTGGCGGGGGAGACGGTGATCGGCCGCAAGGGCGCCGATCCGGTCCTCGGCGTCGCGCAATAATGGCGACCGACGGCGAAGCGCGCCGACGATTGCGCCGCCGCCGCGAGGCGCGCGGCATCCCGCTGCGCTCGGTCGCGCCCAATGCGGTGACGGCGCTCGCGCTCTGCGCCGGCCTCACCGCGGTCCGCTTCGCCATCTCCGGCCAGTGGGAGCAGGCGGTGCTGATGATCATGATCGCCGCGATCCTCGACGGGATCGACGGGCGGATCGCGCGGCTGCTGCGCGGTGAGAGCCGGTTCGGTGCCGAGCTCGATTCGCTTTCCGACGCGATCAGCTTCGGCGTATCGCCCGCGCTGGTCCTCTATCTCTGGTCGCTGACCAACGCGCCGCGCTTCGGCTGGATCGGCGCGCTGCTCTACGCCGTGTTCTGCGCGCTGCGCCTCGCCCGGTTCAACGCGCGCATCGACCTCACCGATCAGCCGCACAAGTCTGCCGGCTTCCTCACCGGCGTCCCGGCGCCGGCCGGCGCCGGCCTCGCGCTGCTTCCCATCTATCTCTGGCTGTGGACCGAGGAGCCGGTGCTCCGCTCGCCCTGGCTGGTGGGCCCGTGGCTGGCGCTGGTCGCGCTGTTGATGGTGTCGAGCCTCGCCACCTACAGCTGGTCGTCGTTCCGCCTCAGGCGCAACATCCGCTTCGAGGCAATCGTGGTGGTGGTCGCGATCGGCGCCGCGCTGGTGTCGGCGCCGTGGCAGGCACTGAGCGTGCTCAGCCTGCTTTATATCGCTTCGCTGCCGTTCAGCGTGTCATCCTATCGCCGGGTCAGGCAGCTGCGCGCAGTAGCGCCGGCCGCATCGCCGTCCGCACCCTGACCGCCGGCCGCAGTCCGCCGCGCGGCGGCACCGGCGCCAGGACGGGCGCGGAGAGGGCAGGGCCATGCACGAGCAGGTCGACGATCCGTCCCGCCTCAGGCGCCACGGTCGCCCAGATCGTCCAGCACGCCGCGACGAACGCGGCCGCGAACACGAGAAATGCAATGACCGCCATCACCCTTGGCTCCCATCCAAATCTGCCCCGTGCTCGGAATCCCGCGATTCCAGACGTTTGAGGCCGATATCCGTTGCACCCGCACGGCTGCTGCCGCCGAAGTTCTCAACTGAGTCACGTTATGTTCTCTTGATGTTCGCGCGTCAAGCCACAATGTTCGCTTGAATCGGGACGGCGCTTCGGCTAAGGGCGCCGCCTCAACCCGCATGGGAAGCCCATAACCCGGTGCCCGGCCGGCGCTCTCGCGCTCGTCAGGTCATCGCTTCCCAGAGGATCAACCGGAAGGAGTCTATACCCTATGGCGGCACCCGTCGTCACCATGCAGCAGCTGCTCGAATCGGGCGCGCATTTCGGCCACCAGACGCACCGCTGGAACCCGAAGATGAAGCCCTACATCTTCGGCGACCGCAACGGCGTCCACATCCTCGACCTCTCGCAGACCGTGCCGCTGTTCGCGCGCGCGCTGGAGTTCGTGAGCTCGACCGTCGCCGCCGGCGGCAAGGTGCTGTTCGTCGGCACCAAGCGCCAGGCGCAGGAGCCGATCGCCGAGGCCGCGCGCCGCGCCGGCCAGCATTTCGTCAACCATCGCTGGCTGGGCGGCATGCTCACCAACTGGAAGACGATCTCTGGCTCGATCAAGCGCCTCAAGGCGCTCGAGGAGCAGCTGTCGGGCGACACGCACGGCCTCACCAAGAAGGAAGTGCTGCAGCTCACCCGTGAGCGCGACAAGCTCGAGCTGTCGCTCGGCGGCATCCGCGACATGGGCGGCGTGCCCGACGTCATGTTCGTGATTGACGCCAACAAGGAAGAGCTGGCGATCAAGGAAGCCAACACGCTCGGCATCCCGGTCGTCGCGATCCTCGATTCGAACGTGTCGCCGGACGGCATCGCTTTCCCGGTGCCGGCCAATGATGACGCGTCGCGCGCGATCCGCCTCTATTGCGAGGCGGTGGCGATCGCCGCCACCCGCGGCGGCCAGCAGGCGCAGGCGCAGTCGGGCCGCGACCTCGGCGCGATGGACGAGCCGCCGGCCGAGGAGGCGCTGAGCGTCGAGCCGGTCGCCGAGGCCGATCCCGAGCATCCGGCTGCGGCGAGCGAGCCCGAGACCGCGCTCGAAGGCGAACGCCAGATCGACGCCTGAGCGTCGCCGAACTGAAACATCGGCGGGGCAGGGCGCAACCACGCTCTGCCCCGTTGTTCATATATCAACCTTCCCCAAGAGGATTTTCACATGGCCGAGATCACTGCCGCTGCCGTGAAGGACCTGCGCGAGAAGAGCGGCGCGGGCATGATGGATTGCAAGAAGGCGCTGACCGAGACGAACGGCGACATGGACGCCGCGCTCGACTGGCTGAAGACCAAGGGCCTCGCCGCCGCCGCCAAGAAGTCGAGCCGCACCGCGGCCGAGGGTCTGGTCGGCGTCGCCGTCGCGGGGCCGAAGGGCGCGGTGGTCGAGGTCAACTCGGAGACCGATTTCGTCGCCAAGAACGACCAGTTCCAGGCGTTCGTGCGCGACGTGACGACGGTCGCGCTCGAGCTCGGCGACGACCTCGCGACGATCAAGGCCGCGCAGCTCGGCGACAAGACGGTCGAGGAGGTGCTGACCAACAACATCGCCACGATCGGCGAGAACCAGGCGGTGCGCCGCGCGAAACGCCTCGAAGTGTCGCAGGGCGCGGTGATCCCCTATGTCCACAATGCGGCGGCGCCGGGCCTCGGCAAGATCGGCGTGCTGGTCGCGCTGGAGTCGGACGCGGGCGTCGACGTGCTCGAGCCGCTCGGCAAGCAGCTGGCGATGCACATCGCCGCGGCCTTCCCGCTGGCGCTCGACGAGAGCGGCCTCGACCAGGACGTGATCGAGCGCGAGCGCGCGATCGCGACCGAGAAGGCGGCCGAGAGCGGCAAACCGGCCGACATCGTCGCCAAGATGGTCGAGGGCGCGATCAAGAAGTTCGCCAAGGAGAATGCTCTCCTCAGCCAGCTGTTCGTGATGGACGGCAAGACGCCGATCGCCGACGTCGTGGCGAAGGCGGGCAAGGACGCGGGCGCGTCGATCGTGCTCAAGGACTATGTCCGCTTCCAGCTCGGCGAGGGCATCGAGAAGGAAGCCAGCGACTTCGCCGCCGAGGTGGCGGCGGCGTCGGGCGTTCCGCAGACGAAGTAGCTCCAACCGTCACCCCGGCCTTGTGCCGGGGTCCACGTCTCCACAAGCCTTATCGCCTGCGGCTGCGTGGATGCCGGAACAAGTCCGGCATGACGATTGAGGCCAACGCTTCCCTTCGCGGCGCGGCACCTCTAAGGTCCGCGCCGCTTCGCTGTCCCGCTCACGAAATCAAGGCCTTCATGACCCTCCCGCGCTTCAACCGCATCCTCCTCAAGCTATCGGGCGAGGTCCTGATGGGCAGCGGCCAGTTCGGTATCGACCCCGCCATGTGCGCGCGTGTCGCCGGGGAGGTGAAGGCGGCGAAGGACAGTGGGCTCGAGATCTGCATGGTGGTGGGCGGGGGCAACATCTTCCGTGGGCTCGCCGGCGCCGCGCAGGGCTTCGACCGCGCCTCGGCCGATTACATGGGCATGCTCGCGACGGTGATGAACGCGCTGGCGATGCAGAACGCGCTCGAGAAGATCGGCGTCGACACGCGCGTCCAGTCGGCGATCCCGATGGCCTCGGTCTGCGAGCCCTATATCCGCCGCCGCGCGATGCGGCACATGGAGAAGGGGCGGGTGGTGCTGTTCGCCGCGGGCACCGGGCTGCCGTTCTTCACCACCGACACCACGGCGGCTCTCCGCGCCGCCGAGATGGGCTGCGACGCGCTGTTCAAGGGGACCAGCGTCGACGGCGTCTATGACGCCGATCCCAAGAAGGTGCCGACCGCCAAGCGCTACGACACGCTGAGCTTCAACCGCGTGCTCGCCGACGACCTCAAGGTCATGGACGCGAGCGCGGTCGCACTATGCCGCGACAACGACATCCCGATCGTCGTGTTCAACATCCGGGACGAAGGCAATCTCGCCGCCGTGCTGCGCGGCGAGGGCACGTCGACCATCGTCCGGAACCAGGCTTGAGAGGACACTTAAATGGCCGCCTATGACAAATCCGACCTCGAGCGCCGCATGGCCGGCGCTCTCGAGGCGCTGAAGCACGACCTCGCGGGCCTGCGCACCGGCCGCGCCAACGTCTCGCTGCTCGATCCGGTGACGGTCGAGGTCTATGGCGCGCACATGCCGCTCAACCAGGTCGCCACTGTCTCGGCACCCGAGCCGCGCATGCTGTCGGTGCAGGTGTGGGACAAGTCGAACGTCGGCCCGGTTGACAAGGCGATCCGCTCGGCCGGGCTCGGCCTCAACCCGATCGTCGACGGCCAGACGCTGCGCCTGCCGATCCCGGACCTCACCGAGGAACGCCGCAAGGAGCTCGCCAAGCTGGCCGGCCAATATGCGGAGAAGGCGCGCATCGCGGTCCGCAACGTGCGCCGCGACGGCATGGATAGCCTCAAGACTGACGAAAAGAAGGGCGTCTATTCGGAAGACGAGCGCAAGCGCCACGAGACCGAGGTGCAGAAGCTGACCGATGCGACGATCGCCGACATCGATGCCGCCGCGGCCGCCAAGGAGAAGGAAATCCTCGGCAAGTGAGGAACGTACCTTTCTCAAGCCCCTCCCCTTCAGGGGAGGGGTTGGGGTGGGGGAGTGCGGCAGGCCATGTCGCTTGCGGCGAGGCCCCACCCCCAACCCCTCCCCTGAAGGGGAGGGGCTAGATGGCGACTGCTCTCGTGCCAGGCAGCGCGACCGCACCCCGCCATGTGGCGATCATCATGGACGGCAACGGGCGCTGGGCGAAGGCCCGGCACCTGCCGCGCATCGCCGGGCACCGCAAGGGCGTCGAAGCGGTGCGCCGTGTCACGCGCGCGGCGCGCGAGATGGGCATCGAGTATCTGACGCTCTACGCCTTCTCCTCGGAGAACTGGCGCCGTCCGGCTGAGGAGGTCGGCGAGCTGATGGGGCTGCTGCGCCGCTTCATCCAGTCCGACATCGAGGAGTTCGTGCGCGAAGGCGTGCGGCTCGCGATCATCGGCGACTGGCGCGCGCTGGCGCCCGATCTGGTCCGGATGATCGAGGACGTGCTCGCCCGCACGGCGAACAATCCCGGTCCGACCGTGGTGATCGCGCTCAATTACGGCGCGCAGGCGGAGATCGCTGCCGCCGCCCGCCGCCTGGCGGAGAAGGCCCGCGCGGGCGAGCTCGACCCGCAGGCGATCGACGAGCAGGCGTTCGAAGGCGAGCTGATGAGCGGCGCGCTGCCGCCGGTCGACCTCCTCATCCGCACCTCGGGCGAGCAGCGGCTGTCCAACTTCCTGCTCTGGCAGGCGGCCTATGCCGAGCTGCTGTTCGTCGACACGCTGTGGCCCGACTTCGACGGCGCCGCGCTGGCGGAGGCGGTTGCGGCGTTCGGGCGGCGGCAGCGGCGGTTCGGCGGGCTCTGACATGTCCGATCTCGCCGTCCGGTCGGTGGTCGGCCTCGTGCTGGTCGCGCTCGCCGTCGCGGCGCTGTGGGCGGGCGGCTTCGCCTTCTGGCTGGTGCTGGTGGTGGCCGCGCTGCTGATGACGGTCGAGTGGGTGGCGCTGCGCGGCGGTACCCGGCGCGAGCGGCGGATCGCGCAGTTCAGCCTGTCGGTGCCGCTCGCGATCATGGCGCCGGCACCGCTCGCCGCCGGGCCGGGCTTCTTCGCGCTCGGGCTGATCGCCGGCGCCACCTTCTTCGCCGCCGCCGCGACCCGGCGCAGCGCGATCGGCGGCGGCATCCTTTACGTCGGCGTGCCCGTGCTGGCGCTGCTGCTGCTGCGTGAGCAGGACAATGGCCTGCTGCTCGCCTTCTGGGCGATGGCGCTGGTGTGGGCGACCGATATCGGCGCCTTCTTCGCCGGTCGCACGTTCGGCGGCCCCAGGCTCGCGCCGATGCTGAGTCCCAACAAGACCTGGGCCGGCCTGATCGGCGGCATGATCGCGGCGGCGCTGTTCGGATTCGCGCTGCACTGCTGGGCGGGCCTGCCGTTCCACCTCGCTGCGGCGACGCCGGTGCTGGCGCTGCTGGCGCAGGCCGGCGACCTCTACGAGAGCTGGCTCAAGCGCCGCGCCGAGGTCAAGGATTCGGGCAATCTCCTGCCGGGTCATGGCGGCCTGCTCGACCGCCTTGACGGGCTGGTCGCGGTAGCGCCGGTGGCCGCGCTGCTGGTAGAACTGCCGAGATGGCTCGGATGAAGACCGTCACCGTCCTCGGCGCGACCGGATCGGTTGGCCGCTCGACGCTCGACCTCGTCGAGCGCGCGCCGGAGGCGTTCGAGGTGCTCGCGCTCACCGCCAATTGCGATGTCGAGCGGCTGGCGGCGGCGGCGATCCGCACCAATGCGCGCCTTGCGGTGGTCGCCGACGAAAGCTGCCTGCCAGCACTCCGCGACGCACTCGCCGGCACCGGCATCGCCGCCGCCGGTGGCGCCGATGCGGTGTGCGAGGCGGCGGCGATGGGCGCCGACTGGACGATGGCCGCGATCGTCGGCTGCGCCGGCCTCAGGCCGGTGATGACCGCGATCAGGGCAGGGGGCGCGGTCGCGCTCGCCAACAAGGAGGCGCTGGTCTCCGCCGGCGAGGTGATGACTGCCGCCGCCGCGGCCAATGGCGCCATGCTGCTCCCGGTCGATTCGGAGCACAACGCGATCTTCCAGTGCCTGGAGCCCGGCAACCGCGACGCGGTGCGCCGGATCATCCTCACCGCCAGCGGCGGTCCGTTCCGCGACTGGGATGCGGCGGCTATGCATGCGATCACCCCCGAGCAGGCGGTCGCTCATCCCAATTGGTCGATGGGCGCCAAGATCTCGGTCGATTCGGCGACGATGATGAACAAGGGCCTCGAGCTGATCGAGGCGCATCACCTGTTCGCCATGCCCTCCGACCGCCTCGACGTCATCGTCCACCGTCAGTCGGTGGTCCATTCCCTGGTCGAGTACCGCGACGGCTCGCTGCTCGCGCAGCTCGGTCCCTCGGACATGCGCGTGCCGATCGCGCACACGCTCGCCTGGCCCGAGCGGATGGCGACGCCGATGGCGCCGCTCGACCTGGTCGCCATCGGCCGGCTGGACTTCGAGGCGCCGGACCCGGTGCGCTTCCCCGCGCTGCGCCTCGCCCGCGCTGCGCTGGAGGCCGGCGGCGCCCGCCCGGCGATCCTCAACGCCGCCAACGAGGTCGCCGTCGCCGCTTTCCTTGACCGCCGCATCGGCTTCCTCGAAATTGCCGCAATCGTCGAGGATACCCTCGGCCGCTACGATCCGGGTGCGCCGGACAGCCTCGATGCCGTGTTGAACGTCGACGCAGAGGCGCGCAGAATAGCCGGTGGCCGTGTAAAGATTGGCGTGTAGAGGATATTCGTAGCTTGACCGAAACCCCCGGCTTTCTCCTGACCGTCGCCGCTTTCCTGCTGGTGCTGGGTCCGCTCGTGTTCGTGCACGAGCTCGGCCATTATCTCGCCGGCCGCTTGTTCGGGGTGAAGGCGGAGGTCTTTTCGATCGGCTTTGGGCGCGAGATCTTCGGGGTGACCGACAGACGCGGCACCCGCTGGAAGTTCGCGTGGCTGCCACTCGGCGGCTACGTCAAGTTCGCCGGCGACATGAACCCGGCCAGCCAGCCCTCGGCCGAATGGCTCCAGCTCCCGCCCGCCGAACGCGCGCGCACCTTCCAGGCCAAGCCGGTGTGGCAGCGCGCGATCGTGGTGGCGGCGGGGCCGATCACCAACTTCCTGATCGCGATCCTGATCCTCGCCGGCTTCGCCTATGCCTATGGCGACAGCCGCACGCCGCCGGTAGTGCGGGAGGTGACCGCTCGCAGCGCCGCCGCGGCCGCGGGCCTCCACGCCGGCGACCGCATCACCGCCATCGACGGCCGCTCGATCGAGCGGTTCGACGAGCTCGCACGCTACGTGTCGCTCCGCCCCGGCGAAGGTGCGATCATGACGGTCGACCGCCAGGGCGAGACGCTCGCGCTGCCGGTGACCTTCGCCGTCCGTCATGAGACCGACCGCTTCGGCACCGATTATCGCATCGGGATGCTCGGCGTCCTGTCGGGTCCGCCGGTGCGCGTGCCGGTGTCGCTGCTCGAGGCGCCGGGGATCGGCGTCGGCCGCACCGTCGAGATCGTCCGCATGATGGTCGATTCGCTCGCCCAGATTGTCACCGGCCGCCGCTCGGTGGAGGAGCTCGGCGGGCCGATCAAGATCGCCCAGGTCGCCGGCCAGCAGCTCTCGCTCGGCTGGGAACCGTTCGTCGGGCTGGTCGCGCTCATCTCGATTAATCTGGGATTCATCAACCTCTTGCCAGTTCCGGTGCTCGACGGAGGCCATCTGCTTCTCTATGCAGTCGAGGCGGTGAGGCGGCGCCCGGTCGGCCCACAGGTGCAGGAATGGGCCTTTCGCGGCGGGCTGGCGATGATCCTTGCTTTGATGCTGCTGGTCACTTTCAACGACTTGGTTCATGGATTGGCGGGTTGATCGGCCGGGGCGCTTAGGGCAGGGGCCGCGCGGGGGCGCGGCGCCTGCGGGCAGAGACTTCCTTCTGGGGTGGGATTAGGTGACACCGAACTTGGCTTCGACGACTTCCATGCGTGCCACGGCACTGCTCGCTGGCACGATGCTCGCCGGTGTGCCGCTCGCCGCCCTCGCCCAGACGGCGCCTGCGGTGCAGACCCCGCCGCCGCCCGTGACCGCAACCGTCGCGCCCGCGCCGGCGCAGGAGCACATCATCCGCTCGCTGCGGGTCGAGGGCTCGCAGCGCGTGGAGCCGGAGACGGTGCTGAGCTACACGCGCCTGCGCGTCGGCATCCCCTACACCAACGAGACGCTCGACCAAGCGATCAAGGACCTGCTTGCTTCCGATCTGCTGGCGGACGTCCAGATCGACGGCGCGGTCACCGGCGACATCGTCATCCGCATCCGCGAGAACCCGATCATCAACCGCGTGGTGCTGGAGGGCAACAAGCGGCTCAAGAACGACAAGATCGAGAAGGAGCTGAAGCTCAAACCGCGCCAGATCTTCACGCGCACCGCGGTGCGCGCCGACGTCGCGCGCATCATCGAGCTTTACCGCCGCCAGGGCCGCTTCGGCGCCTCGGTCGAGCCCAAGCAGGTCAGCCTCGACCAGAACCGCGTCGACGTGATCTTCGAGATCCACGAGGGGCCCAAGTCCAAGGTCCGCCAGATCAACATCATCGGCAACGAGAAATTCTCGGACGGCGAGCTCAGGAAGCAGATGGCGACCAAGGAGGCGCGCCTCCTCACCATCTTCTCGTCGAACACGTCCTATGACCAGGACCGCCTGGCCTATGACCAGCAGAAGCTGCGCCAGTTCTATCTGACCGAGGGCTATGCCGACTTCCGCGTGATCTCTGCGGTCGCCGAGCTGACGCCCGACAAGCGCGACTTCATCATCACCTACGTGGTCGAGGAAGGGCCGCGCTACAAGTTCGGCGACGTCACCGTCGACAGCGACATCCGCGACTTCGACGACAAGCGGATGGCGGCGACGCTCGGGATCAAGAAGGGTGACTGGTACAACGCCAAGAAGGTCGAGGACACCGTCGACTCGCTGAGCCAGACCGCCGGCGCCTTCGGCTACGCCTTCGCCGACGTGGACCCCGAGTTCCAGCGTGACCGCGAAGCGCTCACGATGAGCCTCAACTTCCATATCAAGGAAGCCAACCGCACCTACGTCGAGAAGATCGACATCACCGGCAACACCCAGACCCAGGACAAGATCATCCGCCGCGAGATGCGCCTGGCGGAGGGCGACGCCTTCAACACCTTCCTGGTCAAGCGTTCGACCGACCGCATCAACTCGCTCGGCTATTTCCAGGATAAGTTCGAGATATCGCAGAACCCGGGCTCTTCACCCGACCGCATCGTGCTCGGCGCCAACGTCGAGGAGAAGGCGACCGGCGAGCTCACCCTGTCGGCGGGCTTCTCGAGCCTCGAGCGCTTCATCCTCCAGGCCTCGATCCGCCAGCGCAACTTCCGCGGCAAGGGCCAGGACCTGCGCGCCTCGGTCAATTATTCGAGCTATTCGAAGTCGGTCGAGCTGGGCTTCACCGAGCCCTATTTCCTCGACAAGAACATCGCGCTCGGCGGCACGATCTTCCGTCGGGACTACAATGCTTTCAATTACTTGGGCAGCGATCGTCAGACCACATATTCAAACGTCTCGACCGGTTTCCAGATCGCGACCGGCGTGCCGCTCACCGAATATTGGACGCTGTCGGGCCGCTATACGCTGAGCAAGGACGACGTTGGGCTCGACAAGAGCACCTTCTACACCAACGGCGTCTGCGATCCGCTCAAGGCCGGCCGCTATCTCTGCGAGGCGATCGGCAACCGTCTGACCTCGATGATCGGCCTGTCGATCTCCTACGACAGCCTCAACAGCCGCCTGCGGCCGACCGCCGGTCAGCGCCTCTCGCTGAGCGCCGACTTCGCCGGTCTCGGCGGCGACGTGCGCTACATCCGCGGCCGCGCCGAAGGGTCGAAGTTCTGGAGCGTCGGCGGCGGCTTCATCCTCTCGCTGGTGGGCGAGGGCGGCTACATCCACAGCCTGGAGGGGGACAAGGGCCCCGGCGTCGACAGCGTCCGCATCACCGACCGCTTCTACCTGGGCGAGCCGCAGTTCCGCGGCTTCGACATCCGCGGCGTCGGCCCGCGCGTGCTGCGCTATCAGTATAGCGGCTCGGCGGCGACGGGCGACCAGGCGCTCAACAGGGATCGTGACCAGGTCATCGACGACGCGCTCGGCGGCCGTGCCTATTACCTGAGCCGCCTGGAGCTCGAAATCCCGCTCGGCGCCGGCGCGCGCGAGATGGGTCTCAGGCCCTCGATCTATGTCCAGGCCGGTGCGCTGTTCGGCCTCAAGAAGCCGCTGCCGACCGCCGCCTTCCCACAGGCGCGCGATGCCAACGGCAACCTGCTCTACAACAAGGACGGCTCGCCGACGCTGTTGCCCCTCATCGATTACATCAAGGATTCGGAGGGTCGTCAGCTCTATACCGTTCCCGGCACGACCACGGTCACCACCTGCGCCATCGGCTCGTCGGCGACCGCGGGTGGCCCTTGCGTGGGCGACACTCCCAACACGGTTCTGACCTCGACGACCAACCCGTTCTACGAGGAATATCTCGGCAATTCGGCGAAGCCGCGCCTGTCGGTCGGCTTCGGCGTGAACTGGAATTCTCCGTTCGGCCCGTTGCGTATCGACGTCGCCAAGGCCCTTCTCACGCAGAAGGGCGACGATCCCAAGCTCATTACTTTCAACGTAGGGACTCAGTTCTGATGAAGACGTTCAAGATGATTTTGCTCGCCGCCGCCGCGGCGATCCCCGGCACCGTCGCGCTGGTCGCGCCGGCGGCCGCCCAGGTCGCGGGCATCGCGGTCGCCAATCCGGAGGCCGCCGTCGCGCGCAGCAAGGCATGGACCGCTGCCCAGCAGCAGATCCAGACCACCTACAAGGCGCAGATCGACCAGGCCGAGGCCCGCCGCAAGGCGATCCAGACCGAGCTGCAGCCGCTCTACACCAAGTTCGAGGCGGACCGTAAGGCGAACGTTGCCGAGGCGACGCTGCGTACCCAGGCGCAGGCGATCCAGACGCGCGAGAATGCCGGCAACCAGGAGCTCGCCCGTCTGACCGCCCCGGCGCAGCGCGCCCAGGCCTATGCGCTCGAGCAGATCCAGGCTCAGCTCGCTCCCGCGGTGACCGCGGCGACCACCCGCAAGAACGTGCAGCTCCTGCTCCGTCCGGACGCGGCGCTGTTCGCCCAACCGACGGCCGACATCACCGCCGACGTCACCACCGAACTCGACCGCCTCGTTCCGTCGGTCAGCATCACCCCGCCGGCCAACTGGCAGCCGGGCCAGCAGCAGCAGGCGACGGGCGCCGCTCCGGCCGCGGCAGCGCCGGCCGCCTCGACTCCCGCGCGTCCGCAGCAGCAGGGTCGATGAACGAAGCGGCTTCGGCCGGCACCGCCTCCATCGGCCCGCTCGATATCGGACGGGTGATGGCGGCGCTGCCGCACCGCTACCCGATGCTGCTGGTCGACCGGGTCGAGGAGCTGATTCCCGGCCAGTCGATCGCCGCGATCAAGGCGGTGACGATCAACGAGGGCTTCTTCCAGGGCCATTTCCCCGGCCGGCCGATCATGCCCGGCGTGCTGATCGTCGAGGCGCTGGCGCAGGCCGCCGGCGTGCTGGCGGTCGAATCGTTCGGGCTCGCCGGCTCGGGCAAGCTCGTCTACTTCATGGCGATCGACGAGGCGAAGTTCCGCAAGCCGGTCGAGCCCGGCGTGCTGCTCCGCCTCGAGGTCGAGTTCGTCCAGAAGCGCGCGACGGTCTCCAAGTTCGCCGGCCGCGCGCTGATCGACGGGCAGGTGGCGGCGCAGGCCAATTTCACCGCGATGATCGCCGACCCGCCGAGCGCCTGAATCATCGACGAAACTTGCCATCGGGCGCGCTCCCATGTAGGGGCGCGCCTTCCTTTTTGGCTGGTCGGAAACCAGCCGCCGACAGGAGCTAGAGTGACGTGAAGAAAGATACCCACCCCGATTACCACATGATCAAGGTGCAGATGACCGACGGCACCGTGTTCGAGACCCGCTCCACCTGGGGCAAGGAAGGCGACACGATGCAGCTCGACATCGATCCGCTTGCGCACCCGGCGTGGACCGGCGGTTCCAAGCAGCTCCTCGACGCGGGCGGCCAGGTCGCGCGCTTCAACAAGCGCTTCGGCGGCCTCAGCCTCGGCAAGAAGTAAGCATTCCATCGTTCCGCCGCGGACCGGAGCCGGTTCGCGGCGGCGATAAAAATCCGCGGCCGTTTAAGGACTTGTTAAGGACTTGCGGGATCGAAAGACTTGCGTCAGCATTATACCGTTCACCTGAAGGGAGCGGTGAATGCTGGTTTGCACCCTGTCCGGGATCATCGCAGTCATGCTCGCGGCGCCTGCCTCGTCGCAGGGCGAGCGCGTGGCGCTGAAGAACCGGACGGTCGCCACATCCGGTTCCACCGTCCGCGCCCCCGTATCGCGCTCCCTCGCGAGGCGCATGGCCTTCATCCCCGTCGCCGCCACCGACATGCCCGACCTGACGAAGCGTCCGCAAACGCTTCGTTCCACCGTCCGGCGCGAGCGTTTCGAGCGATCCTTCGAGCCGGTCGAAACCGCGAGCGTCCGCGCCCTCCGCCTTGATTCGCCCGCACGTCAGTCCCGCGGCGGCAGCCCGCTCGACACCAGGCTGACGCTGCGTCTTGTCGGCGACGCCGGCGGCGTCGCTTCGAGCGATCTCGGTGTGAACGGCGGCATCGCCGGCATGGTCGACCGGGTGATCGAGCCCTGAATCATCTCCACAGGTTGGTGCGGGCGATGTCGAGCACCTCGTCGACGCGGCCGTTCAGCACCGCCTTCACCATGTAGAGCGTGAATCCCTGCGCCATCGCCGCGGTGATCTTCGGCGGCATCGCGAGCTCCTGGCGATTGACGAGAGCATCGACCAGCACCGGACCGTCATGCTCCATCGCGGCGCGGATGCCGGAGGTTACTTCGCCCGGATCCTCTAGCCGGATCCCGCGGATGCCCGCGGCTTCGGCCATGGCGGCGAAATTGGGGTTCTGCAGCTCCACGCCGAAATCCAGGAACCCCGTGGATTTCTGCTCGAGTTCGACGAAGCCGAGCGAGCCATTGTTGAACACCACCACCTTCACCGGCAGCCCGAGCTGCGCCAGGCTGATGAAATCGCCCATCAGCATGGTGAAGCCGCCGTCTCCCGAGAGCGAGATCACCTGCCGCTCCGGGAACGTCGCCTGGGCACCGATCGCCTGCGCCAGCGCATTGGCCATCGACCCGTGCCAGAAGGACCCGAGCAGCCGCCGCTTGCCGTTCATGGCAAGATAGCGCGCGGCCCATACGGTCGGCAGCCCGACGTCACAGGTGAAGACGGCATCGTCCGCGGCGAGGTCGCTGATCGCCTTGGCCACCTGCTGCGGATGGATCGGCTTGCGGCCGGAGGAACCGTCGGCGAGCGCGTCGAGCGCCTGCCGGGCCTTGGCATAATGATCGCGCGCCTTGTCCAAATACGCGCCGTCGACCTTCTCCCGCAGCAGGGGCAGGAGTGCGGCGATCGTCGCGCGGACATCGCCGACCACGCCGAGCTCGATCGGCGCACGCCGACCCAGATTCTCCGGCCGGATGTCGACCTGCGCGATCCGCGTGCCCGCCGCCGGATAGAACTGTCGATAGGGAAAATCGGCGCCGAGCAGCAGCAGGACATCGCAGTCGTTCATCGCATAATAGCCGGAGGAGAAGCCGATCAGCCCGGTCATCCCGACGTCATGGGGATTGTCCCACTCGACATGCTCCTTGCCGCGGATGGTGTGGGCCATCGGCGCCTTGAGTACGTCGCCGAGCGCGAGCAGCTCGTCATGGGCACCGGCGCAGCCACCGCCGCAGAAGAGCGTCACGCGTTTCGCCCCGTTGAGCAGGTCGGCGAGCGCCTGAAGGTCCGCCTCCCGCGGCACGACGACCGGCGCTCTAGGGCGCAGATCGACCGTAGAGGGCGCCGCCGCCTCCTGCGCCGGGGCAAGCGCGACATCGCCGGGGATGACCGCCACCGACACGCCCTGCTTCCCCACCGCCTCGCGGATCGCGACCTCCAGGACGCGCGGCATCTGCGTCGGGCTGGAGACCAGTTCGCAATAATGGCTGCACTCCTGGAAGAGGCTCTGCGGATGCGTCTCCTGGAAATAGCCGGACCCGATCTCGGGGGAGGGGATATGCGCCGCGATCGCCAGCACCGGCACGCGCGAGCGGTGGCAGTCGAACAGCCCGTTGATGAGATGCAGGTTGCCCGGCCCGCAGCTGCCGGCGCACACGGCGATGCTGCCGGTCAGATGCGCCTCGGCGCCGGCCGCGAATGCCGCCACCTCCTCGTGCCGGACATGGAGCCACTCGATGTCGCCGCGACGCCGGACCGCGTCGGTGAGGCCGTTGAGGCTGTCGCCGACGATGCCGTAGATGCGCTTGACCCCTGCGGCGACAAGCGTCTCGATGAACTGGTCGGCAACGGTCTGGGCCATCGGCTCGCTCCTTCGCAATATCGCTCAGCCTGCCAGTTCGGGATCGGACGCCGCGTTTCAAGGCCGGGCGGAACCGCATAAACTGCCTGAGCGCTGAAAGCATGTGGCGGAGAGGGTGGGATTCGAACCCACGGTGGGCGTGAACCCACGGCGGTTTTCAAGACCGCTGCCTTAAACCACTCGGCCACCTCTCCGCGCGAGCGGTGCGCCCGCTTACCGGTCCTGCGGCCATTTGTGCAAGCCGCGGGAGATTGGGGGTTTCGCGTGCCCCGCCGGCTGTGGCACACAGGCCGCATGTCGGGGGTAAGCGTACGTCTGCGTCACCTGGGTCTCACCATCGCGCTCGCCTGCGCAGCGCTTGCCGGAGGACCGGCCAGCGCGCAGGACGACGCCGGGCTCCAGGCCTTTCTCCAATCGATCCGGTCGAAGGCGATCGCCGAGGGCGTCTCGCCCGCGACCTTCGATTCGGTCGCGCCGACGCTGACCTATAACCCGCGCGTGATCCAGCTCGACCGCGGCCAGCCGGAAGCCGCGCCCAACGCCCCGATCCCGCCCTTCGCACCCTATCGCGCGCAGCACGTCGACGCCGCGCGCATCACCGCCGGCCGCGCCGCCTATCAGCGCTCGCGCGGCCGCCTCGCCCGCATCGAGGCGGAGACCGGCGTCCCCGAGCAGATCATGGTCGCGATCTGGGGGCACGAGACCAATTACGGCCGGGTGATGGGCGGCTTCGACCTGCCGCGCAGCCTGGCGACGCTCGCCTATGAAGGGCGCCGCCGCCAGCTCTTCACCGACGAGTTCATCGCCGCGCTCAAGATGATCGACCGCGGCGTCCCGCGCTCGCGCCTGGTCGGCAGCTGGGCCGGCGCGTTCGGCGGCCCGCAGTTCCTGCCGTCGGTCTATCTCCGCCTCGCCCGCGATGGCGACGGCGACGGACGCGCCGACATCTGGAGCAGCGAGGCGGACACGCTCGCCTCGATCGCCAATTATTTCGTGAATGCCGGCTGGCGTCCCGGCCAGCCCTGGGGCTTCGCGGTGACGGTGCCCGGGAGCCTCAACCGCGCCGCGCTCGGCACCTCGACGGTCAGCCCGCGCTGCCCGCGAGTCCACGAGCGCCACAGCCGCTGGAAGACGATGCGCGAATGGCGCGCGCTCGGCCTGGTGCCGCAGGGGAGGGGATGGCCGGCGGACGATATGCTCGCGACCCTGCTCGAGCCCGACGGGCCGGGCCGCACCGCCTATCTTCTCACCGGCAATTATCGCGTGATCCTCGATTATAATTGCTCGAATTTCTACGCGCTTTCGGTAGGGCTGCTCGCCGATGAGATCGTGCGCTAGCTTTCTGGCCCTGGCAGGGCTTGTCCTCGGGATCGGGGAGGCGGACGCCCAGGCGCAGCCACAGGACGCGGCAGCCTTCCAGGAGCCGCCCGGCGACGGCCCGCGCGGTTCGTCCGAGGCCAAGCCTGGTGAGGTACGCTATGACGAGGTCGGCTATGCCGGTCTCGCAGAGCTCGGCGGCGTCTCGATCGCGAGCTCGACGCTGCCGCCCGGCAGCTATGTCGAGGTGACGGCGCTCGACAGCGGCAAGACCGCCCTCGCGGTGGTGACCGGCAATGGTTCGCCTAACCGCCTCGCGCTGCTGTCGCCGGGCGCGGCATCGGCGCTCGGCATCGCCGCGGATCCGGCGCCGGTGCGCGTGCGCCGCGTGACGCCGCCGCCGCAGGACATTGCGCTGCTGAGTGCTGGCCAAGCCGCGTCGGGCCGCAGCGACGCTCCGAAGGCGCTGCTGCTTCCGCTGCGCAAGCGGCTCGGCCCGCCGCCGGGTGCGACGGCGCCTATCGTCACCGCGTCCGTGCCGCCCGCGGCTTCGCCGAGCCCGCCTCCGGCCCGCACACCACCGCCTAAGCCGGCGTCACCGCCGAAGAAAGCCCCGGCCAAGGCGCCCGCACCCGCGCCGCGCCACATCGCCGGCTATTACGTCCAGGTCGCCGCGCTCTCCAGCCGCGCCCGTGCCGACGCGCTGGCGAGCAGCATCGGCGGCCTCGTCGAGCCCGCGGGCACGCTGTTCCGCGTCCGCCTCGGCCCGTTTCCCGACGCCGAATCCGCCGGCCGCGGCCGCGCCGCCGCGGTGCGGCAGGGCTATCCGGACGCACGCGTCGTCCGCATGAATTGATCCACCCTCCTATGTTAGTGAGTGCCATGACCCGCAACTATCTCGCCGCCGCCGTTGCCCCCGTCCTCGCGGTCGCGATCGCCTATCCGACGGTGGCCGCGGCCCCGCCGTTCCAGACCGCGGCGCCGGTCGCCTATATGATCGACCTCTCGTCGGGCGCCGAGCTCTACTCCAAGGACGCCGACCGCCGGATGCCGCCGGCATCGATGGCGAAGATGATGACCGTGCTGGTCGCCTTCGACCTCATCAAGAAGGGCGATCTGAAGCTCGACCAGATGATGGACGTGCGCCCGGAGACCTGGCAGAAATGGCACGGTCCTGCAGCAGGTTCGACTATGTTCCTCTCATCCGGTGAGAAGGTCAGCGTCGACAATCTGCTGAAGGGTATCGTCACCCTGTCCGGCAACGATGCCTGCGTCGTGCTGGCCGAGGGCATCTCGGGCACCGAGGAAGCCTTCGTCAACCTGATGAACCGGCGCGCGCAGGAGCTGGGTCTCAAGAACAGCCACTTCGGCACCTCCAACGGCTGGCCGGACGGGGGCGTCACCTATGTGACCGCGCGCGACCTCGCCAAGGTCGCCCAGGCGACGATCGAGGAACACCCCGATCTCTACAAGAAATATTATTCGCTGCCGAGCTTCACCTGGGGCAAGACGCTGGGCAGCGGCGCCGACATCACCCAGGCCAACCGCGACCCGCTGCTGGGCCGTGTCCAGGGCGCCGACGGCCTCAAGACCGGTCATACCGAGGAGGCGGGCTACGGCTTCACCGGCTCGGCCGAGCAGGGCGGGCGCCGCCTGATCATGGTCGTCGCCGGGCTCACCAGCTTCAATCAGCGCATCGACGAATCGGTCAAGTTCATGAACTGGGGCTTCCGCGCCTGGAACTCGAAGCCGCTCGTCGCCAAGGGCAAGCAGGTCTCGACCGCCGAGGTCCAGCTCGGCGACGCGGGCGAGGTGGGCCTCGTCGCCCCGCGCAACCTCGCCATCACCGTGCCCGCGGGCACCTCGCCCAACGTCACTGCCAAAGTGGTCTACAACGGCCCGGTCAAGGCGCCGATCAAGGCCGGCCAGCACATCGCCGACCTCGTCGTGCAGACCCCCGACGGCGGCCCGCAGACGCTGCCGCTGGTCGCCGCCAGCGACGTCGGCGAGGCAGGCTTCTTCGGCCGCGTCTGGGCCGGGTTCAAGTCGCTGTTCGGGGCGTGACGGCCGGGCGCTTCATCACCCTCGAGGGAGGGGAGGGCGCCGGCAAGTCGACCCAGGCGGCTCGGCTCGCCGACGAGCTCGGCCGGCGCGGCCTGGAGGTGCTGGTAACGCGTGAGCCCGGCGGCAGCGAGGGTGCGGAGGCGGTGCGCGGCCTGCTGCTCGGCGGCGAGGTCGCGCGGTGGAGCCCGCATAGCGAGACCTTGCTGTTCGCGGCGGCGCGCGCGGATCACGTCGAGAAGAAGATCCGGCCTGCGATCGAGACAGGAATCTGGGTGATATCCGACCGCTTCGTCGATTCGACGCGGGCCTATCAGGGGGCGCAGGGCATCGACGACGCCGCGATCCTGGCACTGCACGGCTTCGGCTCGAAGGGGCTGCTGCCCGACCGCACGCTGGTACTGGAGATCGGCCAGGACGAGGGCGCCTCGCGCGCCGCGACCCGCGATGCCGGCGCGCTCGACCGTTTCCAGTCGCGCGGGCCGGATTTCCATGCCGCCGTCGCCGCCGGCTTCCGCCGCATCGCCGAGCGCGAGCCGGAGCGGGTGCGGCTGGTCGACGCGTCGGGCGATGCGGAGGCAGTGACCGCGCGGCTGCTGGCTGAGCTGGCGGACCTGTTGGTATGAAAGGCGCGACGCACCCAAGCTCCTCCCCGGCACGGGGAGGGGGACCATTCGCGGAGCGAATGGTGGAGGGGGCCCGGCCCCAAGCGATTCGCCGGTGGAGGGCCCCCTCCACCAGCCTGCGGCTGGTCCCCCTCCCCGTGCCGGGGAGGAGCTGGACACACCCATGACCCCCTTCATCGGCAACCGGGCCGCCATCGACGCCTTCCTCGCCTCGCTCGCCAGCGGGCAGCTCCACCACGCCTGGCTGATCGCCGGCCCGGAGGGGGTGGGCAAGGCCCGCTTCGCCCGCACCGCCGCCGCGCGCCTCCTCGCCGAGGCCGCCGCGCCCGGCACGCTTCCGCCCGGCCTCGACGTGCCGGCGGACAATCGCACCGTCACGCTGATCGCCGCGGGCGCGCATCCCGACTATCGCGAGATGACGCGCCTCCCCAAGGACCCCGACAAGCCCGACCAGGACATCGCGCGTTCGATCCCGATCGCGCAGGTCCGCGCGCTCCAGCCGATGCTCGCGACCAAGCCGGCGCTCAGCGACCGCCGCGTGATCCTGATCGACGCGATCGACGACCTCGAGCGTCCCGGCGCCTCCAACGCGCTGCTCAAGAACCTGGAGGAGCCGCCCGCCGGCACCATCTTCCTGCTCGTCAGCCACGCCCCGGGCCGCCTGCTCCCGACGATCCGCTCACGCTGCCGGCTGCTCCGTTTCGATCCCTTGAGCGACGCGGAGGTCGCCGAGGTGCTCCACGCCGAGCTTCCCGATGCGAGCAAGGCCGAGATCACCGCGTTGGTCAGGGCGGGGCAGGGTTCCCCCGGCCGCGCGCTGCACTTTGCCGGCCTCGACCTCGGCGGGCTGGAGAAGGAGCTCGCCGCGATCGCCCGCGACGGCGATCCCTCGAACGCGCATCGCGTCCGCCTCGCCCGCACGCTCGGCCTCAAGTCCGCCCAGCCGCGCTACGAAGCCTTCCTCGAACGCGTCCCCGCCTTCATCGCCGAGCGCGCGCGCGATCTCGCCGGGCCGCAGCTCAAGGACGCCCTCGACGCCTATGACGCCGCGGCGGAGCTCGCCCGCGTCTCGCTCGCCCAGTCGCTCGACGCCTCGACGACGGCGTTCGAGATGGGCGGCCTGGTCGCGAGGCTCGCCCCGCGTTAACTGCCCCGGCCTTGCACCGAGGAAATGGCGACCTCGCCAGCTGCTGCTTCCCCCCGACCGCGTGCTGCACTAGATGGCCGGCATGGCCGAACCCTATTACATCACCACCGCCATCAGCTATCCCAACGGTCGCCCGCACATCGGCCATGCCTATGAGGCGATCGCCGCCGACGCGATCGCCCGCTATCACCGCCAGGCGGGCCGCGACGTGCGCTTCCAGACCGGCACCGACGAACATGGCCTCAAGATGGTCCAGACGGCGCGTGCCCGCGGCATCGAAACGCGCACGCTTGCTGACGAGATGTCAGCTTATTTCAAGGAGATGGATGATCGCCTGAACATCTCCTATGATCGCTTCATCCGCACGGTCGAACCCGATCACCATGCCGCCAGCCAAGCGATCTGGCGCGCGATGGAGGCCGCGGGCGACCTCTATCTCGACCGCTACGAGGGCTGGTATTCGGTCCGTGACGAGGCCTTCTACGATGAAAGCGAACTCGTCGAAGGGGAGGGCGGCCAGAAGCTCTCGCCCCAGGGCACGCCGGTCGAATGGACGGCGGAGGAGACCTGGTTCTTTCGTCTGAGCAAATATCAGGAGCCGCTGCTAAAGCTGTACGAAGAGAACAAGGATTTCATCCAGCCGGAGGCCCGCCGCAACGAGATGATCGCCTTCGTTTCGGGCGGCCTCTCCGACCTGTCGGTCTCGCGCACCAGCTTCGACTGGGGCGTACCGGTGCCCGACAGCCCTGGCCATGTGATGTACGTTTGGGTCGACGCGCTCACCAACTATCTGACGGGCACCGGCTATCCGGACGCGGGCGATCCGTTGGCGAAATACTGGCCGGCGGACTTGCATCTGATTGGCAAGGATATCGTGCGATTCCATACGGTTTACTGGCCGGCCTTTCTGATGTCTGCGAAGCTGCCGCTGCCGCGCCGCGTGTTCGGCCACGGCTTCCTGCTCAACCGCGGCGAGAAGATGTCGAAATCGCTCGGTAACGTCACCGATCCGATGGAACTCGCCGACCGCTTCGGCGTCGACCCCTTGCGCTATTTCCTGCTGCGCGAGGTCAGCTTCGGCCAGGACGGCAGCTATTCGGAGGAGGCGATCGTCACCCGCTGCAATGCCGATCTCGCCAACAATCTGGGCAATCTCGCTCAGCGCTGCCTGTCGATCATCGCCAAGAATTGCGCCGGACAAGTGCCGCAGCCGGGCGAGCCGACCGCCGCCGAGGAGGCGCTGATCGAGAGCGTCGCCGCGGCGGAGCGGGGGATGCATGACGCCATGACCGATCTCGCCATCCACGCCGCGCTCGACGCGATCTGGGCGGCAGCGCGCGACGCCAACCAGTATTTCGCCGACCAGGCACCGTGGAGCGCGCGCAAGACCGACCCGGCGCGAGCCGACGCCATCCTCTACTATGCCGCCGAGGCGATCCGCCGGATCGCGGTCATGACGCGATGGGTTATTCCCGAAAGCGCCGACAAGCTGCTGGATCTGCTGGGGCAGGGGGCGGACGTCCGTGATTTCGCCGCCCTCGCGCGCCCGATCGCGGCCGGAACGGCGCTGCCGCCTCCGAGCGGCGTGTTCCCGCGGCTCGAGCTGAGCGAAGCGGCATGAGGCTCGCCGACAGCCATTGCCACCTCAACTACAAAGGGCTGGCCGAGCAGCAGCCCGAGGTGCTGGCGCGCGCCCGCGATGCCGGCGTGGTCGCGATGCTCAACATCGCCACGCGCGAGAGCGAGTGGGACGCGGTCCTCGCCACCGCCGAACGCGAGCCGGACGTGTGGGCAACCGTCGGCATCCATCCGCACGAAGCCGACCAGCATCCCCATGTCGACACCGCCAAGCTGGTCGAGCGTGCCCGCCATCCGCGCGTGGTCGGCATCGGCGAGAGCGGGCTCGATTATTACTACGACCACAGCGATCGCGAACGACAGCAGGCCAGCTTCCGCGCGCATCTCGCCGCCTGCCGCGAGACGCAGCTGCCGATCGTCGTCCACACCCGCGACGCCGAGGAGGACACCGTTGCGATCCTGGCCGACGAGCTGGGGAAGGGGGCCTTCCCCGGCGTGATCCACTGCTTCACCGCCAGCGGCGACTTCGCCCGCAAGGCGCTTGATCTTGGTTTCTATATCTCGATCTCGGGCATCGTGACCTTCAAGAACGCTCGTGATCTCCAGGAAACTGCCGCCTGGCTGCCGCGCGAGCGACTGCTGATCGAGACAGATGCGCCGTTCCTCGCCCCGGTCCCACATCGTGGCAAGACCGGCGAGCCGGCATTTGTTGCTGACACTTGCCGCTTCCTCGCCGATCTCCGCGGCGAAGATGCTGAGGAATTGTCGGAAGTTACGCGCATCAACTTCCACAAGCTATTCGCAAAGACGGCGGCGTGAAGATCCGCATCCTCGGCTGCGGCACCTCGTCCGGCGTGCCGAGGATCGGCAACGATTGGGGTGCCTGCGATCCTGCCGAGACCAGGAACCGCCGCACCCGCGTTTCAATCCTGGTCGAGACCGAAACCACGCGCATCCTCGTCGATACGGGCCCGGATCTGCGCGAGCAACTGTTGGCCGCGCAAGTGAGTACCGTCGATGCGATCATCTGGACGCACGACCACGCGGATCACACCCACGGTATCGACGACGTCCGCCAGATCTTCCACCTGCGTGGCAACCCGGTGCCTGGCTATGCGCGCCCGGCGACAGCGGAGGTGCTGCGGGAACGCTTTGCCTATGTCGTCGCCGGACGGAAAGGCTATCCGGCGACGGTCGATCTCCAATTGTTGCCGGACAATCTTCGGATCGGCGATGTCGAGGTCACGGTCGTCGATCAGCCGCACGGCGATATCGTCTCGGCTGGATTGCGATTCACCGACGGCCGGTCGACGACAGGTTATGCAACTGATTTCAATATCTTAACCGACGATATGCGAAGTCATTATAAGGATATCGACCTCTGGATCGTCGACGCGCTGCGCCGTGCGCCGCATCCGACGCATCCGACGCTGGATCAGGCGGTCGGCTGGGCGGCCGAGCTCGGTGTCGGGCGGGCGGTACTGACGCATATGGACCATTCGATGGATTATGCGACACTCGTCGCCGAGCTGCCGTCCGGCGTCGAGCCCGGCTATGACGGCCTGGAGATCGTGTTGTGAGCCTCGATTCGGCCAATTACATCTGGGCGTTGGGCGCGCTGGTGCTGGCGGTGAGCGCGCTGATGGCGCAGCGTGCCTCGTTGGGCACGATCATCCGATCGCTGATCGCCTGGGGCGCAATCATCGGCCTCATCGCGATCGCACTGCTGTATCGCCAGCAGATCGAGACGGTGGTGACCGCCGCTGCCGAACGGCTCGGTTTGGGTGATCAGGAGGTGGTCGGCGACACGGTGCGCATCACCATGAGCGAGGACGGCCATTTCTGGGCACGGGTGAAGCTCAATGATTATACGAAGCGCATGTTGGTCGACAGCGGCGCAACGATAACCGCCTTGTCGCCGGAAACCGCGCGCAATGCCGGGATCGAAGTTGGAGGCGGCGGCTTTCCAGTGGTGATCAATACCGCCAACGGCAGCGTCACCGCTGACCGCGGCCGCGCCGAACGCGTTAGCATAGGCGACCTCGAAACCCGCGATCTCGGCGTCGTGGTGTCGTCGGCATTCGGCAGCACCGATGTGCTCGGCATGAACTTCCTGTCGCGGCTCGGCTCGTGGCGGGTCGAGGGACGGACGCTGGTGCTCGAACCGAAACGAGGTGAGACACGAAACTAGAAGAGCCCCTCACAAAAACATCTTTACTTTACATAATGTATATTATCGAACTTGATTCGAGGTGCCTGCGAGGCGGAACACGGGATCGCGGATAACAGATATCGGGAGCCCTTCGCATTCGAGTTCCATCACCGACATTGCGGCCATGGCGAAGCGCTTCTTGGCCATTTCAGCTCATACGTGACCAGGAACCCGTCGTGGTCCGAAAGCTCCGGGCCCGTCGGTCCACCGTCGAACACCGCCTCGACGCGGATCGGGCGGATTGCCACTTGGTCGCCGCTCCAGAAGAATTGGAGATCCTGGGTGTCCATCCAGGGCTCATCATCGTCCCACGACATGCGGACCTCGCATCCCGAGGCAGGATCGGCGCACACGCGGTGGACCAGCTTGAGCGATTGATAGCGGGTGAAATTCTCCCACCGCTCCTCCGAATGCCGCATGTTGAAGTCGCCGCCGAAGACGATCGGAAAGGCATCATCGTGTGTCCGATCGATGAATTCTGATGCCTCCAGCGCCTGCCGCTCATGCGCTTCGAGGTTGCGGTTGGCCGGCGCACGCGAGGCATTCCGCGAGTTCATGTGCGTGTCGTAGAGGTCGACCGGCGTCGGCACGCCCGGAATGGCGATGCGGGCCAGCACGATGCCCTTGTTGGCGAGGCAGTCGAACCCGGCGCAGGATCGTCGCCCGTAGGCCCGTCTGTCGACATGCACGATCGCATAGCGGGAAGCGACGGCAAGTCCGCTGCCGTTGAAGTGGATGCCCAACTCGCCCCGCTTGATCTTCGCCTTGCCCGGCAGCGGATCTCGGGTCGATTCGTGAGGCCGCGTGGTTCTGCGTGGGCCTGTAATGATCGCGGGATAACCGGTCGATGCTACAGCCTTTTTAGCAGCACCGCTGAACATCTCCTGGAACATCACCACGTCCGGCCCCTTGCCGGACGCCCGCATCGCCGCCAGTCGCTCGCCGATCTCGCGCAGCTGCGTCGCTCGGCCGCTGCGTGCCGGCCAGCCCAGCCCTTCGATATTGTAGGTGAGCACCGACAAGGTCGTGCTCGCCGTCCGGCCGTCCTTCGATATGGCGATGTCGGGCGGCATTGCGGACTGACAGGCGATCGCCCGGAGCGGCGGCGGTGTCCCGCATGACGAGAGCAGCAGGGCGCATCCGGCGAACCCTCCCCATCGCCTCACCAGCCGACCGATCGAGCTTCGAACTTTCATCAAGCCATGCCTGCTTATCGACTAGACGCCATTCACTGGCGGATTAAAGCCTTCCGCCAAGAGCAATCAATCATAGACGAATCCGAGGAAAGAGGCATGATCGAACGGCTGGTGGCGATCATGGCGCGGTTGCGCGACCCGGAGCATGGCTGCGAATGGGACGTGGCGCAGAGCTTCGCGACGATTGCGCCCTACACGATCGAGGAAGCCTATGAGGTCGCCGACGCCATCGAGCGTGGCGACATGGCCGACCTCAAGGACGAGCTCGGCGACCTCCTGCTCCAGGTCGTTTTCCATAGCCGCATCGCCGAAGAAGCGGGTCTGTTCGACTTGAATGACGTCGTGACGGCGATCAGCGACAAGATGGAGCGCCGCCATCCCCACATCTTCGGCGACTTGGCCGAGGGCGGCCATCACCTCTGGGAGGCGATCAAGGCCGAGGAACGTGCCGCCAAACCCGATGCGAGCGCCCTGGCCGGCGTCGCGATCGGCCTCCCCGCCCTCGCGCGCGCCGAAAAGCTCCAGAAGCGCGCCGCCCGCACCGGCTTCGACTGGCCCGACCCGGCCGGAGCCCGCGCCAAGATCGACGAGGAGCTCGCCGAGGTCGAAGCCGCCGCGCCCGAGGATCGGGCGGAGGAGATCGGCGATCTCCTGTTCGCCGCAGTCAACTGGGCGCGCAAGCTCGGCGTCGATCCCGAGGCCGCGCTCCGCCGTGCCAATGCGAAATTCGAGCACCGCTTCCGCGCAATGGAGGCGGAGGCCGGCGCGGCCTTCCCGACCCTCGGCCTCGATCGTCAGGAAGCGCTGTGGCAGAAGGCGAAACAGGCCGGCTGAGCGGGCGCGGCAGCATCAAGAGGGGGTTTGAATGACGGATTTCAGCATGTCGCGCCGTGCGGCGCTGCTTGCTCCTGCGGGGCTTGCCCTGGCGACCGCCGGCGCTGGATCGGAGGCGAGATCGCCGAAAGCAATATTGGCGCCAACGCCGCCGATGGGCTGGAACAGCTGGAACAGCTTCGCCACCACCATCACCGAGGCGCAGGCGCTGGAGAACGCTGCGATTATGGCGACGAAGCTCAAGCCGCATGGCTATGATGTCTTCACCGTCGACATCCAGTGGTACGAACCCGACGCCAAGGGCTATCGCTACAACGACAATCCGGTGCCAGCGCTCGACGCCCACGGACGGCTGGTCCCGGCGCCGAACCGCTTCCCTTCCGCCGCGAACGGTGCCGGCTTCGCCCCCCTCGCGGCGAAGATCCATGCGATGGGCCTCAAGTTCGGCGTCCACCTGATGCGCGGCATCCCGCGGCTCGCGGTCGAACGCAACCTGCCGGTGCTGGGCGGCGGAGGCGTCCGCGCCGGCGACATCGCCGACCGCTCCAGCATCTGTCCGTGGAATCCCGACATGTTCGGCGTCGACATGACCAAGCCGGGCGCGCAGGCCTATTACGACAGCGTCTTCGCGCTGTTCGCGAGCTGGGGCGTGGATTTCGTCAAGATGGACGACATGAGCCGCCCCTATGACGCGCACGCGCCGGAGATCGAGGCGGCGCACAAGGCGATCCTCGCCAGCGGCCGGCCGATCATCCTCAGCCTCTCGCCCGGCGAGACGCCCGTGGTGCGCGGCCCGCATGTCCGCCGTCATGCCCAGATGTGGCGGATCAGCGACGATTTCTGGGACGAATGGCCGATGCTGAAGGCCCAGTTCACCCGGCTCGAGAACTGGACCCCTTATTGCGGCCCCGGCTCCTGGCCCGACGCCGACATGCTGCCGCTCGGCCGCCTTTCGATGGGCGAGCGCGACACGAAATTCACGCGCGACGAGCAGCGGACGCTGATGACTTTGTGGTCGATCGCCCGCTCGCCGCTCATCATGGGTGGTGATCTGCGCCATCTCGACGACTGGACCCTGAGCCTGCTGACCAACGACGACGTGGTCGCGGTCAACCAGCACAGCATCGAAAATCGGCCCTGGTATCTTGCCGACAACCAATGCGTGTGGACCGCGCGCTCGCCCGATCGGCGGACGGCCTATGTCGCGATGTTCAACCTGTCGGATCGGCCGGATGCGGCACGGATGAGCGTTCCATTGCGGCGGATCGGCCTTGCTGGAGGGCGGCTGCGCGATCTGTGGGCAGCGAAGGAGTTGGAGCCGGTTACCGATCGCATCGATGCGACGGTGCCGCCGCACGGCGCTGTCCTATTCGGAGTACGCTAGCGATTGGGATCGGCCGGACATACGTCATCCCGGCGAAAGCCGGGATCTCAAGCGAAGGCGCGATGCGGCACGGCTTTCGCCGGGATGACGCTATGGTCGCTGGCCGCGGCCCCTACTCCCGCCGCAGCGAGAACCGCTCGTAATCCCGCGGCGCCATCCGTACCTCATACACCGCGCGCTCGCCTTCAACGTCATGCGTCAGCACGTCGCCATGCTGGTGGAGCCACGCCGCCCCTGCGCCGTCGCTCGCGTCGAGCGTGATCGTGTAGCGTCGGTGCCCGCGCGTCAGATGCTCCGCGACGGTGGCAAGCAGTGTGTCGACGCCTTCCCCGCTCAACGCCGATACCGCCACCACCTCCTCGCGCCGTGCCGCCTCGGCCGCGATCTCCGCCCGGCGCTCGGGTGACAGCAGGTCGAGCTTGTTCCACGCCTCGATCCTGGGCGCCGTCTCGGCGACGCCGATCTCGCCCAGTACCTTCTCGACGTCGGCGCGCTGCGCCTCGCTGTCGGGATGCGCGATGTCGCGGACGTGGATCAGGAGGTCGGCCGAGACCACTTCCTCCAGCGTCGCCTTGAACGCCGCGACGAGCTGGGTCGGCAGCTCGGAGACGAACCCCACCGTGTCGGACAGGATCGCCTTGTCGATCCCCGGCAGACTGATCTGCCGCAGCGTCGGGTCCAGCGTCGCGAACAGCAGGTTCTCTGCCATGACGTCAGCGCCGGTCAGGCGATTGAAAAGCGTGGATTTCCCTGCGTTGGTATAGCCGACCAGCGCGATCACCGGCCACGGCGCGCGCTGGCGCCGCTCGCGGTGCAGGCCGCGCGTGCGGCTGACCTGGTCGAGCTCGCGCCTGAGCCGCGCCATACGGTCGCGGATCAAGCGCCGGTCGGCCTCGATCTGCGTCTCGCCCGGGCCGCCGAGGAAGCCGAAGCCGCCGCGCTGACGTTCGAGGTGGGTCCAGCTCCGCACCAGCCGGCCCGCCTGATAATCGAGATGCGCCAGCTCGACCTGGAGCCGGCCCTCCGCCGTCCGCGCCCGCTCCCCGAAAATCTCGAGGATCAGACCGGTCCGGTCGATCACCTTGCAGCCGAGTGCGGTCTCGAGGTTGCGCTGCTGCACCGGCGTCAGCGCGGCGTCGAACACGGCGAGACCGAGTTCCTCGGCCTTCACCATCTCGGCGAGCTGGTCGACCTGCCCGCTGCCGATCAGCGTCGCTGGCTTGGGCGCGCGCACGCGGAAGGCGATCTTCGCGCGCACTTCAATTCCGATCGCAAGCGCAAGGCCCGCGGTTTCCTCCAAACGCGCGTCGGCGTCGCGGCTCGCACTGCCCTGGTCGGGCAGCACGACCACGGCCCGCGCGCCGCGCGCGAAATCCTGCGCGTCGCGATCGAAACCGGTCGACACGCCGCTATTCGGCGTCGCTCGCCTGTTCGTCGGCGAGATTGAGCGGATTGGCGGGCTGGATGGTCGACACTGCGTGCTTATAGACGAGCTGCGACAAGCCCTCGCGCTGGAGCAGCATGCAGAACAGGTCGAACGCCGCGATCGAGCCCTGCAGCATCACGCCGTTGACCAGGAACATGGTGACGCTTTCCTGCTGGCGGCGCACCGCATTCAGGAAAATTTCCTGCAAAAGCGGCTGTTTGTGCTGGTTCTCTCCCACCGCTTCGACGATGCTGGCGACGTCCAGCGGCCCCGACGGCATGATCGTCGAGATCGCATGCTTGTAGATCAGCTGCGACTGACCGTCCCGGCGCAGCAGCACCGAGAAATTGTCGAACCAGGTAACGATACCCTGGAGCTTGACGCCCTTGACGAGGAACATCGTCACCGGGGTCTTGGATTTGCGAAGCGCGTTGAGGAACAGGTCCTGGAGGGAGGTCTGCTTGTCGGCCATGATTGGCTCCTTGGTCTTGGCGGCTTTTCCGCGATTGTTGTTGGGACGCAATCTAAGGTGCGCGAGCCGATACGTCCACCTTTACCCGTCATCCCGGCGAAAGCCGGGATGACGGGATTAGAGGCTACTCCTCGCGCGTCTCGGTGATTCCAAGCAGCTTGAGCTTGCGATGCAACGCCGACCGCTCCATCCCGATGAAGCTCGCCGTCCGCGAGATATTGCCCGAGAAGCGCCGGATCTGGACGCGCAGATATTCGCGTTCGAAGCTTTCACGCGCCTCGCGCAGGGGCGCCCCCATGATCGCGGTGGCGGTCACGCCCCCATCCCCGCCGGGCGTATTGCCCAGCACCTCGGGCGGCAGCAGGTCCAAGTCGATGCGGCCGATGCGGTTGCCCGGCGCCAGGATCACCGTCCGCTCGACGACGTTGCGGAGCTGGCGGACGTTGCCCGGCCATTCGTAGCTCTGCAGCGCCACCATCGCGTCGGCCGCGATCTCGGGCGTCGGCACGCGGCGCTCGGCGGCGTAATGGGCGACGAAATGCTCGACCAGCGCCGGAATGTCCTCGCGCCGCTCGGCGAGCGTCGGGATCGTCACCGGCACCACGTTGAGGCGATAGTAGAGATCCTCGCGGAACCGCCCCTCGGCAATCTCGGCAGTCAGGTCGCGCGAGGTGGCGGAGACCACGCGCACGTCGACCTTGACGATGCGGGTGCCGCTGACGCGGGTGAAGCTCTGGTCGGTCAGCACGCGCAGGATCCGCGCCTGGGTCGCGACCGGCATGTCGGCGATCTCGTCGAGGAACAGCGTGCCGCCATGCGCCTGCTCGAGCAGGCCGGGCCGCACGAGATCGCCGCCCTCCTCGACGCCGAACAGCTCCTCCTCGACACGCTCGGGCGTCATCCGCGCCGCGCTCACCACCACGAAGGGGCCGTTGGCACGCGTGCTCCAGCCGTGGAGCAGCCGTGCCGCCACCTCCTTGCCGACGCCGGCGCCGCCCATGATCAGCACACGGCTGCCGGTCGAGGCGACACGCTTCAGCGTCGCGCGGACCGAGTTGATCGCGGTCGAGCTGCCGGTAAGGTCGGTCTCACGGCCCACCGTCGCGCGCAGGCTCGCCACCTCGCGCTTCAGCCGCTCGGTCTCGGTCGCGCGCTCGACGAGCAGCAGCAGCCGCTCCGCTTCGAACGGCTTCTCGATGAAGTCGCTGGCGCCGCGCCGGATCGCCGCCACGGCGGTGTCGAGGTTGCCGTGGCCGGAGATCACCAGCACCGGGATCGACGGGTCGCGCCGCTTGATCTCGTCGAGCAGCTCGAGCCCGTCGAGCCGCGAGCCCTGCAGCCAGACGTCGAGCAGCACCAGGCTCGGCCGCCGCGCAGCGATGGCCTCAAGTGCGGCATCGCTGTCGGCGGCCGTCCGTGTTTCGTAACCTTCGTCCTCGAGGACGCCCGAAACGAGTTCGCGGATGTCGAGTTCGTCGTCGACGACGAGAATGTCGAGGGTCATGCGTTGGTCCGATGGCGTGTCAGGGTTGTTGGGCTGGGATCGGAGGTGCCGGCATCCTCAGCCTGCGCATCGGCGAGGCTGGAGAGCATCACCGCGTCGAAGGTGAGCGTGACCACGGTGCCGCTACCTTCCGCCCGGTCGGCGAAGGTCATGGTACCGAAATGCTCCTCGACGATCTTCTTGACGATGGCGAGGCCGAGGCCGGTGCCGCGGCTGCGCGTGGTCATATAGGGTTCGACGATACGGTCGCGCTCGGCGGGCAGGCCGACGCCGTTGTCGGTGACGCGGATGGTGACGCAGCGCTCGCCCTCATTCGCGATCTTGAGCGACACTTCGCCTTGCGGCAGGTCCTCGCCCTCGCGCGCCTCGACCGCCTCGACCGCGTTCTTGACGATGTTGGTGAGCGCCTGCCCGATCTGGCGGCGATCGCACACCAGACTCGGCGGCGGATCGTCATAGGTGAGGCCGAAGCGGATCGCCGGATGCGCCACCTCATGCAGGAACACCGCCTGCCGCGCGAGGTCGAGCACCGCTTCGCGCCGGAACACCGGCTTCGGCATCCGCGCGAAGGACGAGAATTCGTCGACCATGCGCCTCAAGTCGCTCACCTGCCGCACGATGGTGTCGGTCAGGCGCGCGAAGGTCGAATCGCCCTCCTCCGCCATCTTGCCGTAGCGCCGCTGCAGCCGCTCCGCAGCGAGCTGGATCGGGGTCAGCGGATTCTTGATCTCGTGCGCGATGCGGCGCGCGACGTCGGACCAGGCGGCGCGGCGCTGGTCGATGAGCTGCTGGGTGATGTCGTCGAAGGTGAGAACATGGCCGTCCTCATCCCGGGTGATCTTGACCGCAAGAGTGCGCGCCTCGCCGGCGGCGGTGAGCTGGACGATTCCCTCGCGCGCCTCGCCGTCGAGCAGGGCATCGAGCTCGGGGGCGACCTCGGCCAGCGGCCGGCCGAGCGGGATCGCACCGGGCCGGAGCAGCTCCAGCGCCGAGCTGTTGAACAGGCGGATCGAGCGATCCTCGCCGATCGCGATCACCCCGGCGGTGACGCCGGCCAGCACCGCCTCGATCAGCGCGCGGCGGCTCTCCGCCTCGGCATTGGCCTCGACCAGCGCACCGGTCTGCTCCTGGAGTCGGCCTGTCATACGGTTGAAGGCGTTGGCGAGCACGCCGATCTCGTCGCGAGACTTGGGTTCGGGCACGCGCGCGGCAAGATCACCCCCCGCCACCCGCTGCGCCGCATCGACCAGCTCGCCGACCGGCCGTACGAGGCGGTCCGCGACCGCCAGCGCCACGAACACGGCGATGCCGACGATCAGCAGGGAGATGGCCAGCAAGGCGGCATTGAATAGAAGCTGAAGACTTCGTGATCGCGCGAGCAGTGCCTGATAATCGCCAAGCACCGCCTTGGCGCGGTTCATGCGGGCCGCCATCTCCTGCGCGCCCGAGACGCGCGCGGCGTAGACGTAGAGGTCGGTCCCCGGAATCTGCGTGACCGACTGGGTCCGTTCGCTGCTCGTCCCGACGACGCTCGGCTTCCCGGCCTTGAGCTGGGCGATGACCGAGGCGTCGATGTCCTTCTCGAGCGGCCGGTCATAGGGGTTGACCAGCGCCAGCGCGTCGAGCTGTCCATTGGGCGTGATCGAGAAGATGACCGCCTCGGACAGGTTGCGATAGAGCACCTGGGTGGCGAAATTGCCCTGGAATTCCCGGCTGTCGATCGGCAGCTTGTCGACGAGCAGGAAGGACGAGAGGTCCTTCGCCATCGCCAGATTCTCGTTGTCCACGTACCGCAGCATCTCCTGATAGGATTGCTGGGCCAGGCTCTGGACGTTCTCGAGCATTCCGCGCGCGCGGTCGGAGAACCAGAATTCGACGCCGAACTGGAACAGGAACGAGGCGAAGATCGTCACCAGGATCATCGGCACGCTGGCGAGCACCGAGAACAGCGCCACCAGCCGCACATGCAGCCGCCCCTCCCCCGCCAGCGGCAGGCGCGCCGCGCGGCTGCGGGCAATCCGTCGGCCGATCAGCACCAGCAGCGCGACTCCGGGGAGGAGATTGGCGACGAGCAGCAGCGCCACCAAGGGCGGGCTGAGCAGCCGCGGCGTATCGCTGTCGCCGCTGATCACCAGCCAGCTCACGATCGCCACCGCCACCGCGGCGCCGAACACCATGAGCTCGATCGCCGGCGTGATCGTGAAGCGCCGCGGGGCAGCGGTCGCTTCGGCAATCGGCTCGGCGGCAACGGTCATCGTTGCATGCCTACACCATCACTGTTGCCTGCAAAACACAGAATCGTGACAGTTAACGCGGATCCGGTCCGCCTGACCGCATGTCGCCCGTCAGCCCGAGGTCGGTGAGCCGTTTGCGCAACGTGTTCCGGTTGATTCCGAGCGCCCGCGCCGCGCGCAGCTGGTTGCCGCCGTGCCGCTCCAGCATCGCCGCGATCAGCGGCCGCTCGACCTCGGCGATGATGCGGTCGTAGAGCGTGCCGTCGTCGAGCCGCGCCGGCTCCTCACGCGCGATCGCCGCCAGCCGGCCGCGCACCGCCGCCTCGATCTCCGGATCGATGGCAGCGCCGGCAACCGGGCCGCCGTTCAGCATCGCCGCGATCTCGGCCGCTCCGATCAATTCGTCGCGGCTCAATGCGGCGAGCCGGCGCATCAGATTCTCGAGCTCGCGCACGTTGCCCGGCCAGTCATACGCCTCCAGCGCGGCGATCCCGTCCGGTCCGATTTGCTTGCGCGGCAGCCCGTCCTCCGCGGCGCGATCGAGGAAATGGCGGGCAAGCAGCGCGATGTCTTGCCGCCGCTCGCGCAAGGCCGGCAGCGTCACCGGCACCACGTTGAGCCGGTAGTAGAGATCCTCGCGGAAGCCCCCCGCAGCCACCAGCGCGGCAAGGTCGCGGTTGGTCGCCGCGACGATGCGCACGTCCGCGCGGATCGTCCGCGCGCCGCCGACGGTGGTGAACTCGCCCGACTGGAGCACGCGCAGCAGCCGCGTCTGGGCCTCCATCGGCATGTCGCCGATCTCGTCGAGGAACAAGGTGCCGCCCGCCGCCTGCTCGAATCGCCCGGCGTTGCGTGCCGCCGCGCCGGTGAAGGCGCCGCGCTCGTGCCCGAACAGCTCGGCCTCGATCAGCTCGCGCGGGATCGCCGCCATGTTGAGCGCGACGAACGGCGCCTGCCGCCGCGGCCCCAGGTCGTGGATCGCCCGCGCGACCAGCTCCTTGCCCGTCCCGGACTCGCCCGACACCAGCACAGTGAGATCATTGGAGACCACCCGCGCGATGATCCGATAGACCTCCTGCATCGCCGGCGAGCGGCCGATCATCGGTACCGCTTCCTCGGCCGGCGCCATGACGTCGCTCGGCCCTCGCCGCCCGCGCGCGAGCGCGCTCGCCACCGCCTGGCTCAGCGCGTCGAGGTCGAACGGCTTGGGAAGATAGTCGTACGCCCCCGCCTCATTGGCGCGCACGGCGGTGGAGAGCGTGTTCTGTGCCGACAGCACGATCACCGGCAGCCGCGGATGTTCGGCCAGCACCTCCGGCACCATCGCGATGCCGTCGCCGTCGGGCAGCACCACGTCGGTGACGAGCACGTCGGGCAGCTCGCCCGCCAGCGCCCGCCTGAGCTCGGCCAGGCTCGCCGCGGTGGTGACGCGATGCCCCTTCCGCCGCAGCGCCTGGCCGACGACCGTGCGGATCGCGGCGTCGTCGTCGACGACGAGGATATGGCCCTCAGTCATTTTTGGCTCTCGGCAGCAATACGCGGAACACCGTCATCTCCGGCTCGCCCTCCCGGATATATTCGCGCGCATATTGGACGATCCCGCCCATGTCGCGCACCAGCTTCTCGACCAGCGGCAGGCCAAGCCCCCGCCCTTCCGCCTTGCCCGACACGAACGGCTCGAACAGGTGCTCGGCGATATCCGGGGGCGCGCCGGGACCGTTGTCGATCACGGTGAGCTCGATCGGCAACGGCTGGCGCGGCCTGCCCGGCGCAGCGCTCGCCGACATGCCATGGCGATAGGCGGTGGTGACGGTGACGCGCGGCGCCGCCACCTCGCTCACCGCCTCGCAGGCATTCTTGAGCAGGTTGAGCACCACCTGCAGCAGCGCATCGCCGTCGACCAGCGCCGGCGGCAGCGACGGATCGAACCGCTCGTCCAGCGCCACCCCTCGCCCGAACCCCGCCAGCGCCACCCGCCGCGCATGGCCCAGCAGCGGATAGATATTGGTCGGCGCGAGCGTTAGCGGCCGTGTATCGGTGAAGTCCTGCATCCGATCGATAAGGGCCGCGATGCGATCGACCTCGGTGGTGATCAGCGTGGTGAGCTCCCCTGCCCCGTCGCCCTCGGCGAGCAGCTGCGCGGCGCCGCGGATGCCAGACAGCGGGTTCTTGATCTCGTGCGCCAGCATCGCCGCCGCGCCGATCGCCGCCCGCGCGCCCGCGGCGCGATCGGTGGTGTGCCCGCGCGCCGCCGGGCTCTGCCGGATCGTCACGATCCGCCAGCCCGGCCGGTCCGGCACCTCGCTCTCGAGCAGGTCGACGCGCAACCGCCCGACCCGACCGATCCCCACGTCGACGTCATAGGCCGCAAACATCCGTCCGCGCCGCCGGTCGGCCTGCGCCTCGGGGAAGCGGACCAGCACGTCGACGTCCTGTCCCACCATTGCGCGCTCGGAGAAATTGAGCAGAGTCTCGCACGCGGCATTGGCGCGCGCGATCCGCCCCTCGGGATCGACCAGCATCGCCGCCACCGGCAATGCCGCGAACAGCTCCGCGAAACCTGGCTCGTCGGAGCTCACGCGGCGGCGCGCGTGGTCCACGGCGCGTAGAATTCGGCAAGCATAGCCTTCACCACCTCGGGGTCCGGCTCCTGGTTGACGCGGTTGCGGAACTCGGCCGATCCGTGGAGGCCGCGCGTGTACCAGCCGATATGCTTGCGCGCGACATTGGTGCCGACCTCCTTGCCATAGAGGTTCAGCATTTCGTCATAATGCTCGATGATCGTTGAATATTGTTCGTCGAGGCTCGGGTCGGCACGCGGCGTGCGGCCTTCCAGCGCGTCCATCACCTGCCGGAGCAGCCACGGCCGGCCATAGGCGCCGCGGCCGATCATCACCCCGTCCGCGCCCGACTGGTCGAGCGCGGTCCGCGCATCCTCGATCGAGCAGATGTCTCCGTTGATGATGACCGGGATCGCCACCGCATCCTTGACCTTGCGCACGAAAGCCCAGTCGGCCGAGCCCTTGTACATCTGGTTGCGGGTGCGCCCGTGGACCGTCACCATCTTGACGCCAAGGTCTTCGGCGATGCGCGCGAGCTCGGGCGCGTTGAGGCTCGAATGGTCCCAGCCCATCCGCATCTTGAGCGTCACCGGTGCCTTCACCGCCTTCACCACCGCATCGACTAGCTCGGCGGCGAGCTTGAGGTCGCGCATCAGCGCCGATCCCGCGTCGCCGTTGGTGACCTTACGCACCGGGCAGCCCATGTTGATGTCGACGATCGCGGCGCCTTTGTCTTCCGCCAGCTTCGCCGCCTCGCCCATCTCATAGGGCGTGCAGCCGACCAGCTGCATCGACACCGGATCCTCGATCGGATCCCATAGCGCCTTCTGGATCGACTGCCGCGTCTCGCGGATCGCCGCCTGGCTGGCGATCATCTCGGTGACGTTGAGCCCCGACCCGTGCCGCCGCACGACACGGCGGAACGGCAGGTCGGTCACCCCCGTCATCGGCGCGAGCAGCACGGGAGTGTCGATCCGGACGGGTCCGATCTGGATGGGGGCGAGCGTCTGCATGATGTGCCTGAAAATTAGGCATGAGCCGATAGTGCGACAAGTGCGGATTGGCAAGGAAGAAGGGGTTCACGCGAAGACGCGAAGAAGAAAGGAAAAGAAGGATTTTCGCGCAGAGGCGCAGAGAGCGCAGAGGTTACGTCGCTTGTCGCACATCCGGCCGCGCCAGCGGCCTTCAAGCTTGTTGCGCATCAAGGGTTGAATGTCTCGCTAACGCGAGACGGGACTGCAAACGAATCACCTCTGAGCTCTCTGCGCTCTGCGCGCACAAAACCTTCCTTCTTCTTCGCGTCTTCGCGCCTTCGCGTGAACCAACCTATTGGCGCCTGCCTCGCGCATCGGCTAGGCGCCCGCGCATGGCACGAACCGCCGCCCTCATCGTCGCCGCCGGCACCGGATCGCGCCTTGGCGGCGACACGCCCAAGCAATTCGCCCTTCTCGGCGGCAAGCCGGTGGTGGCGCACAGCATCGCTGCTTTCCGCGCGCATCCCGCGATCGACGAGCTGCTCGTCGTGATCGGCGAAGGCCAGGAGAATCAACTCCGCGCCGCCGCTCCGAACGTCCGCTTTGTCACCGGCGGCGCCACCCGGCGCGAGTCGGTCCGCGCCGGCCTGGCCGCGCTGGAAGGCGTCGACCGCGTCCTCATCCATGACGCCGCCCGCCCTTTCCTTCCTGCCGAGGTCGTCGATCGCCTGACATCGGCCCTCGACCGCGCGCTCGGTGCTGTCCCGGTGCTGCCGGTCGCCGACACGTTAGCGCTCGGCGACGAATCGCTCGGCGCCACCGTCCCCCGCGCCGGCCTCCACCGGGTTCAGACTCCGCAGGCGTTCGATTATGCTGCGATCGTCGATGCCCACACCGCCTGGCCCGACGACGCCGAGGCCACCGACGACGCCCAGGTGCTCCGGGCCGCCGGCCACGACGTCGCGATGGTCGAAGGACATCCGATGCTCGAAAAGCTCACCTACCCCGCCGACCTCGTCGCCGCGGAGGCGCGACTCGGCGCGAGCCTGATCTCGCGCAGCGCCACCGGCTTCGACGTCCATCGGCTAGAAGCCGGCGAGGAGCTGTGGCTCGGCGGCGTGCTGATCCCTCACGACCGCGGCCTCTCCGGCCACAGCGACGCCGACGTCGCACTCCACGCCATCACCGACGCACTGCTCGGCACGATCGGCGCGGGCGACATCGGCACCCATTTCCCGCCCAGCGATCCGCAATGGCGCGGCGCCGCCTCGGGCCAGTTCCTCGAGCATGCCGCCGATCTGGTCCGCGCCGAGGGCGGCATGATCGACTTCGTCGACCTCACCCTCATCTGCGAGGAGCCCAAGGTCGGCCCCCACCGTTCGACGATCCGGACGCGCATCGCGACGCTCTTGCGGCTTGACGAGCGTCAGGTTTCGGTGAAGGCCACCACCACCGAAAGGCTGGGGTTCACCGGCCGGCGTGAGGGGATCGCCGCACAGGCCATTGCGACCGTCCGGGTCCCAGGAGTCCGTTGATGCCGTTCAAATCGTTCGCTGCGCTTGCCGCGCTCTGGACGGGCGCGTTCGCCGCGACCGCCGCGCAGGCTGCTCCGGCCACCGTCTGCGTCTCTCCGCGTGAGGCCGAGGCGGTGGTGGCCACCGTCGCGCCCGATCTCATCCGCCTCACCGCCTCGATGTGTGCGCCGTCGCTGCCGGCGGGCGCCTATCTCCGCCGCCCAGCCGACCGGCTCGCCGCCAAATATGCCGTAGGAGGCGACGGCGCCTGGCCGATTGCCCGCGCGGCGCTTGGCAAGCTGCTGCCGCCCGACAGTGCGCAGATGCTGCAGAACGATTTCGCCCGGCCGTTGGTCGGATCGCTGCTCGCTCCGCTGCTGGTCAAGGACCTGAAGCCCGCCGACTGCGCCTCGATCGACCGGCTGCTGTCGCTGATCGATCCGCTGCCGGCGCAGAACACCGTCTCGCTAATCGTGACCGTCGCCGAGCTCGCCCAGCGCAAGAACCCGCCGGCCGGCGGGTTCGTCATCTGTCAGCCGGGGGCGGCCAGGCCATGAGCATCGACACGCTTCTCCCCGCCGAGCTGGTCGAGGCTGCGCGCCAGGTGATCGACGCCAACCGCGCCGCCGGCCGCCGCGTCGCCGTCGCGGAAAGCTGCACCGGCGGCCTCGTCTCCGCCGCGCTGACGGAGATCGCGGGCTCGTCCGACGTGTTCGAGGGGGGCCTCGTCACCTATTCCAATGAGGCCAAGACCCGGCTGGTCAAGGTCGGCAACGAAGTGATCGAGACCTTCGGCGCCGTTTCGGTCGCGGTCGCCTGGCAGATGGCGCAGGGCGCGCTGGAAGCGACCGGGGCCGATGTGGCGGTCGCGATTACCGGCATTGCCGGGCCTGGCGGCGGCAGCGAGAAAAAGCCGGTCGGCACGGTCGTCTTCGCCCGTGCCGAGAAGGGCGCGGACCCGGATCATGTCGTGGCGGATACGCGCGAGTTCGGCAACCTCGGCCGTGGTGGCGTCAGGCTTCAGGCGGCGTTGTGCGCATTGTCCTTGCTGCTGCCAGGCGCGCTCGCGCCGGAGGTCGAGGTGCCGGCGCCGTAGAGCACGGCCGCCCGCGCCTCGAACGCGCCGATCATCTTCCTGAGCGCCCGGTCGAACACCTGCCCCGCGAGCATCTCGAATACCCGGTTCTTGAAAGCGAAATCGACCGCGAACTCGACCAGCGTCCCCCCTTGTCCGTCCGGACGGAAGCGCCAGTCGTTGTGGAGATACTTGAGCGGCCCTTCGAGATAATCGACGTGGATATGCTCCGGCCGCACCTTCTCCACCTTGGAGGTGAAGGTCTCGCGCAGTCCCTTGAACCCGACGATCATGTCCGCGACCATCTGTGTCGCGCTCTCGGAGCGCACGCGGATCGCGGTCACCCAGGGCAGGAACTCGGCATAGCGGCCGACGTCGGCCACCAGGTCGAACATCTGCTCCGGCGTGTAGGGAAGCTGCCGGGTCTCAGCGTGCTTGGGCAAGCTTCGCCTCGCGCGCCACGCGCAGCCGCTCGAAATCGTCGCCGGCGTGATAGCTCGACCGCGTCAGCGGCGAGGACGCGACCAGCAGGAATCCCTTGGCCCGCGCGATCGCGGCATAGGCGTCGAACGCCTGCGGCGTCACGAAGTCGGCGACCTTGGCATGGCGCGGCGTCGGCTGGAGATATTGGCCCATCGTCAGGAAATCGACGTCGGCCGAGCGCATGTCGTCCATCACCTGATGGACTTCGAGCCGCTCCTCACTGAGCCCCAGCATGATGCCCGACTTGGTGAAGATCGACGGATCGAGCTTCTTGACGCTCTCCAGCAGCCTGAGCGAGGCATAGTAGCGCGCGCCCGGCCGGATGGTCGGATAGAGCCTCGGCACCGTCTCCAGATTGTGGTTGTAGACGTCGGGCCGAGCCGCGACGATCGCCTCGACCGCCGCTTCATGCTTGTTGCGGAAGTCGGGGGTCAGGATCTCGATCGTGGTGGTGGGGTTGGTGCGACGGATCGCCTCGATCACCTTGACGAACTGGCTGGCGCCGCCGTCGGGCAGGTCGTCGCGGTCGACCGAGGTGACGACGATGTGCTGCAGCCCCATCTGCGCGGCGGCATCGGCGACGTTCTGCGGCTCCATCGGATCGACGCGACGCGGCATCCCGGTCTTGACGTTGCAGAAGGCGCAGGCCCGCGTGCAGGTGTCGCCCAGGATCATCACCGTCGCGTGCTTCTTGGTCCAGCACTCGCCGATGTTCGGACAGGCCGCCTCTTCGCAGACGGTGGTCAGGCTCTTCGCCCGCATCAGGGCGCGGGTCGCCGCGAAACCGGCAGAGGTCGGGGCCTTGACGCGGATCCAGTCGGGCTTGCGCTGGCGCGGCTCCCGGGCGAGCGGGGACATGTCGTTCATGAAGGGCCAGATAGCGACGCTGCGTCCGGCTTGCCAGCCCCGAGCAGCGGTGCAAGAGACGGGTCATGAGCGAATTCTACGATCTCATCGCAGGTTATTACCGTTTCCGCGCGCGCGGCTGGTCCCAACAGCGCGACCGCTGGGCCCGCCTCTCGGAGGGCCAGAGCCCCAAGGTCATGGTGATCGCCTGCTCGGACAGCCGAGTCGATCCTTCGCAGATCTTCGATGTCTCGCCCGGCGAAATCTTCGTCGTGCGCAACATCGCGAACCTGGTGCCGCCGTTCGAGATCGGCGGCGGCCGCCACGGCGTCTCGGCGGCGCTCGAGTTCGCGGTGACGCAGCTCGAGGTGAGCGAGATCGTGGTGATGGGCCATGGCATGTGCGGCGGCGTCGCGGCCGCGCTCTCGCGCCGGTTCGAGGGGTCCCCGCCGGGCGAAGGCGGCTTCATCGCGCACTGGGTCGACCTGCTCGACGAGGCGCGCGACCGTATCCTCGCCGAGTTCGGCAACACACCGGAGGCGGTGCGCGCGATGGAGCTGGAGACGGTCCGCGTCTCGATCGCCAATCTCCGGACCTTCCCTTGCATCCCCGAGCGCGAGGCGGCGGGCAGGCTTACGCTGCGCGGCGCCTATTTCGCGATCCGCGACGGCATCTTGTGGGTGATGGACGACCGCGGCGAGTTCGCGCCGGCTTAAGCCCCCCGCCACCGCCACATCAGCAGCGGCCGCGCCAGCGCCAGGCCGGCGACGAACCCGCCAATATGCGCGGCGACGGCGATGCCGACTCCGGCATTGGCGAGAATGAGGGCAAAGGCGAAATTGAGCACCGTCCACGCCGCGAGCAGCCACAGCATGTGCACCGCGCCGGCCGGGACCGGCCCGATCGCCCGCGCCCTGGATCGCCCGTAGAAGAGCGACGAGGCGCCGATGACCGCGGAGATCGCCCCGCTCGCCCCCACCATCGGCACCGGGGAGGAGGGATCGCCCAACCATTGCCCCGCCGCTGCCGCATAGGCACCGACCAGATAGAGCACGACCATCCCGCGCCCGCCAATCGCGCGTTCGGTGAGTGTGCCGGTCGCGACCAGCATCGCCATGTTCATGGCCAGATGAAGCAGGCCGCCATGGATCAGCGTCGCACTGAGCGGCGTCAGTATGACCGGAAACAGGCCCGGGATATCACCCGCGAAACCCAAGCTCGCCCGCCCCGGCACGAAGCCGGCGTAGAGCGCCGCGTTGACGTTGCCGATCGTCCATTGGGCGAGCAAGCTGACGGCAACCGTCACCGCCACGATCGCCCAGGTGACCGGAGCGACGCGCAGGTTGCCGCCCATCATCGCCGCCGGACAGGCGTCAGATGAACTCGATCTTCGAGACGAGATAGTAGCGGTCGCCCGACGGCACCGTCACCTCGACCTCGTCGTCCACCTTGCGCCCGATCAGCGCGCGGCCGAGCGGCGAGTTGTAGCTGATGCGGCCGGTCTTGGCGTCCGCCTCGGTCTGGCCGACGATCTGGTAGCGCACCGGCTTGTCGTCCTCGTCGAGCAAGGTCACCGTCGCGCCGAACACCACCTTGTCGCCCGACAGCTCGGTCGGGTCGATGATCTGCGCGCGGCTGAGCTTGTCCTCGATGTCGGCGATCGATGCCTCGATCTGGCCCTGGCGCTCCTTGGCCGCGTGATACTCCGCGTTTTCGGAGAGATCGCCGTGCGCGCGCGCTTCCTCGATCGCGTCGACGATCTGCGGACGCTCTTCCTTGAGGCGCTTCAAATCGGCGGTGAGCTTCTCATAGCCCTCCGCCAGCATCGGCATTTTCTCGACCGTGGCCATTCGCCCTTTTCCTTCAACGCGTCCTCGTCAGACGTCCCGCATCCGGGCCGCCCGCACATTAACACCGGTTGTGGGGATCAATTGTGCGACTGCGAATAATAGGCTTGCAGAGGACGCACTTCAAGGGACGTGGTCCTGAGCGATGCGATCGCCCGCGCCGCCGCCACGCTCGACGACGCCGTGGTGAAATAGGGAATCCGCCCGGAAAGCGCCGATTTACGGATCTCCTGGCTGTCCTTGAGGCTCTGCCAGCCCTCGGTGGTGTTGAAGATGAGGCCGATGTCGCCGTCGCGGATGCGGTCGACGATATGCGGCCGCCCCTGCGCCACCTTGTTGACCCGTTCGACCTCAACGCCGTTCGCGATCAGATAGTCGGCGGTGCCGCCGGTCGCGACGATCGTGAAGCCCAGCTCCGCGAGGGTGCGCACCCCCGGCAGCACCACCGGCTTGTCGCTGTCCTTGACGCTGACGAACAGCGTGCCGCCATCGGGCAGCACCGTGCCGGCGCCGAGCTGCGCCTTGGCGAAGGCAACGGTGAAATCGCGATCGATTCCCATGACTTCGCCGGTGGACTTCATCTCGGGTGACAGCACCGGATCGACGCCCGGGAAGCGGTTGAACGGGAACACCGCCTCCTTGACCGCGACGTGGGAGATCGCCCGATCGATCTTCGGCAGGTCGGCGAGCTTCTCGCCCGCCATCACCCTGCTGGCGATCTTGGCGATGGGTGTACCGATCGCCTTGGCGACGAACGGCACGGTGCGGCTGGCGCGCGGGTTGACCTCGATGAGGTAGACCTCGCCGTCCTTCACCGCGAACTGGATGTTCATCAGGCCCTTGACGCCCAGCGCCCGCGCCAGCGCGTCGGCCTGGCGCTCGATCTCGGCGATGATCTCGTCCGGCAGGCTGTACGGCGGCAGCGAGCAGGCCGAGTCGCCCGAATGGACGCCCGCCTCCTCGATATGCTGCATCACGCCCGCCACGACCACGTCGGTGCCGTCGGCGATGGCGTCGACGTCGACCTCGATCGCGTCGCGCAGGTAGCGGTCGATCAGCACCGGCGAGTCGCCCGACACCTGCACCGCGGTCTGAATGTAATCGTCGAGCTGGACGGTCGAGTCGACGATCTCCATCGCCCGCCCCCCGAGCACATAGCTCGGCCGCATCAGCACGGGGTAGCCGATACGCTCGGCGACCGCGACCGCTTCCTCGCGGCTGCGCGCGATGCCGTTGGCGGGCTGCTTGAGCCCGAGCTTGGCGACCAGGTTGGCGAAACGCTCGCGATCCTCGGCCAGGTCGATCGCGTCGGGCGAGGTGCCGAGGATCGGGATGCCCGCCTCCTCCAGCGCGCGCGCCAGGTTGAGCGGCGTCTGCCCGCCGAACTGGACGATCACGCCGACCAGCGTGCCGTTCGACTGCTCGACATGCAGGATCTCCAACACGTCCTCCGCGGTCAGCGGCTCGAAATAGAGGCGGTCGGAGGTATCGTAGTCGGTGCTCACCGTCTCCGGATTGCAGTTGACCATGATCGTCTCATAGCCGGCGTCCGCCAGCGCGAAGCAGGCGTGGCAGCAGCAATAGTCGAACTCGATCCCCTGCCCGATCCGGTTCGGCCCGCCGCCGAGGATGACGATCTTCTTCCGCTCGGAAGGCTGGCTCTCGTCTTCGGGCTCTCCGAACGAGGGCGCCTCGTAGGTCGAGTACATGTACGGCGTCTTGGCCTCGAACTCGGCCGCGCAGGTGTCGATGCGCTTGAACACCGGCCGGACGCCCAGCTTGTGCCGCAGCGCGCGCACCTCGGCCTCGTTCACCCCGCCGGTCATCGCCTTGACCGCCTCGTGGATCAGGCCGCTGCGCGCCGGGAAGCGGTCGCGCAGGCCCGCCGACTTGACCGCCAGATAAGCGAGCCGCTTGTCGGAGAAGCCCATCGCCTTCAGCCGCCGCATCCCCTCGGCATCGCGCGGGAGACCGTTCGCGGCGACCTCGTCCTCGGCCGCGACGATCTCGGCGATCCGCTCGAGGAACCACGGATCGTACTTGGCGATGGCATGGACCTCGGCGACCGAGAAGCCCTCGCGCAGCGCCTGCGCCGCGACCAGCAGCCGGTCCGGCGTCGGCACCGCCAGCGCCGCCTCGATCTCCTCGCGCGGCGCGCCGACCAGCCGGTCGACGTCGTTGAAGCCGGAAAGCCCCGTCTCCAGCCCCCTGAGCGCCTTCTGCAGGCTCTCATGGATGTTGCGCCCGATCGCCATCACCTCGCCCACCGACTTCATCGCGGTGGACAGCACCGGCTCGGCGCCCTTGAACTTCTCGAAGGCGAAGCGCGGGATCTTGGTGACGACGTAATCGATCGTCGGCTCGAAGCTGGCCGGGGTCGCACCGGTGATGTCGTTGTCGATCTCGTCGAGCGTGTAGCCGACCGCCAGCTTGGCCGCGACCTTGGCGATCGGGAAGCCGGTCGCCTTCGACGCCAGCGCCGAGGAGCGCGACACGCGCGGGTTCATCTCGATCACGACAAGGCGGCCATCCCTGGGATTGACCGCGAACTGGACGTTGGAGCCGCCGGTCTCGACGCCGATCTCGCGCAGCACCGCGATGCTGGCGTTGCGCATGATCTGATATTCCTTGTCGGTCAGCGTCAGAGCCGGCGCGACGGTGATCGAATCGCCCGTGTGGATGCCCATCGGGTCGATGTTCTCGATCGAGCAGACGATGATGGCGTTGTCGTGCTTGTCGCGCACGACCTCCATCTCATATTCCTTCCAGCCGAGCAGCGATTCCTCGATCAGCACCTCGGTGGTCGGCGAGGCGTCGAGTCCCTTGCGGACGATCTCGACGAACTCCTCGCGGTTGTAGGCGACGCCACCGCCGGTGCCGCCGAGCGTGAAGGAGGGGCGGATGATGGCGGGCAGCCCGACCTTCTCCAGCCCCTCCAGCGCCTCCGCCTCGCTGTGCGCGATCGCCGAGCGGGCGGATTCGAGCCCGATCTTGTCCATCGCCTCGCGGAACTTGAGCCGATCCTCGGCCTTGTCGATCGCCTCGGCGTCGGCGCCGATCATCGTGACGCCGAACTTCTCCAGCGTGCCGTCCTGCGCGAGCGCCAGCGCGGTGTTGAGCGCGGTCTGCCCGCCCATGGTGGGCAGCACGGCGTCGGGCCGCTCCTTCTCGATGATCTTCGCGACCACCGCGGGCGTGATCGGCTCGACATAGGTGGCGTCGGCCAGTTCGGGATCGGTCATGATCGTCGCCGGGTTCGAGTTGACCAGGACGATGCGATAGCCCTCCTCGCGCAGCGCCTTGATCGCCTGCGTGCCGGAGTAATCGAATTCGCACGCCTGACCGATGACGATCGGCCCCGGGCCGATGACGAGGATGGAGGAGATGTCGGTGCGTTTGGGCATTATTGGCTCTCGAAAGGCGACCCGCCGACCACGCCAATGATCGCGGAATGCTCTGGGCGGAAGTTCTTGGCTATTGCAGAAGCCTGCTCATCGGTCAGATTTCGGAATTCAACTGAGACCCCGCCATCCGATCGTTCGACAATGGCGCTGGGCTCTGCTCCTGAAGTACGGAAATTTGCCAACGCCATTTCCAAAAACTCCGGCTTGATCCGGAAGCGGGAAATTTCGTCAGTCACGCGTCCGCCTTCATCATCCCCACGAACCGCTCGAACAGATAGAAGCTGTCCTGCGGCCCCGGGCTGGCCTCGGGATGGTATTGCACCGAAAACGCCGGCCGATCCGTCAGCTCCAGCCCGCAGTTCGATCCGTCGAACAGCGACACATGCGTCTCGCGCACGCCCTCCGGCAGGCTCTCGCGCTCGACCGCGAAGCCGTGGTTCATGCTGGTGATCTCGACCGCGTCGTCCGACAGGCGCTTGACCGGATGGTTGGCGCCGCGGTGGCCCTGGAACATCTTGGTGGTCTCGGCCCCCACCGCCAGCCCCAGCAGCTGATGGCCGAGGCAAATGCCGAACAGCGGCTTGCCGGTTTCCAGCAGCTTCCGGATCACCGGCACCGCATATTCGCCGGTCGCGGCCGGATCGCCCGGGCCGTTCGACAGGAAGAAGCCGTCCGGCTCCAGCGCCATGATCTGCTCGAAGCTGGCGGTCGCCGGCACCACCGAGACCTTGGCCCCGGCTTTAACAAGATTACGGAAGATATTGCGCTTGCTGCCGTAATCGACCGCGACGACATGCGGGCGATCCGCCTCGCTGCCCTCCCCCCCATAGCCGAAGCCGAGCCGCCAGATGCCGCCCTGCCAACCGTAATGCGTCTCGGTCGAGACCTCCTTGGCGAGGTCCATGCCCTCCAGCCCCGGCCAGCTCCGCGCCATGTCGAGCAGCAGCGGGATGTCGAACTCCCCGCTCGCCGAATGGGCGATCACCCCGTTGGGCGCCCCGCCCGTGCGGATGCGCCGGGTCAGCGCGCGCGTGTCGACGCCGGCGAGGCCGATGCGGGCGTGCTTCTTCATCCACGAATCGAGATTCTCGGCCGCGCGGAAGTTGCTGGGCGCGGTCGGGTCCTCGCGCACGATCATGCCGAGCGCATGGGGATCGTCGGCCTCGACGTCGTCCGGATTGGCGCCGACGTTGCCGATGTGGGGGAAGGTGAAGGTGATGACCTGCCCGGCGAAGCTCGGGTCGGTCATGATCTCCTGATACCCGGTCATCGCGGTGTGGAAGCACACTTCCCCTACCGCCTCGCCCTCGGCGCCGAATCCGCGGCCCCAGACGATCTCCCCGCTCGCGAGTACGAGAACGCCCGTGGCTCCTTCGGGCGCGCGGCTGGGGTTGGCGTCGGCCATGGGGGGCGGGCACTCCTGTTTGGGTTGGCGATGTCGCTAAGTGGCGGCGCGTAGACCCCCTCCCCCCGCGCGTCAACCGCCGCTAGGAGGGTCCGCATGATTCGAGACGACATCAAGACCGCGCTCGTCACCGCCATGAAGGCGGGCGACAAGCAGAGCACCGCCGCGATCCGCCTGATCCAGTCGGCGATCAAAAACCGCGACATCGAGGCGCGCACCGGCGGTGCCCCCGCCGACGACGACGCGCTGGTCGTCGAGGTGCTGCAGAAGATGGTGAAGCAGCGCCGCGAATCGATCGAGCTCTACCAGAAGGGCGGCCGCCCGGAGCTCGCGGCCGCCGAGCAGGCCGAGGTCGACGTGATCGAGCGCTTCTTGCCCCAGCAGATGAGCGAGGAGCAGACCAAGGACGCAATCGAGCTGATCAAGGCCGAGCTCGGCGCCAGCTCGATGAAGGACATGGGCCGCGTTATGGCTGAGCTGAAGGCCCGACACGCCACCACGCTCGACATGAGCAAGGCGAGTGCTCTCGTGAAGGCAGCGCTGTCCTAAAACGCGTTGTCAGACCGGCCTCGGGCTGGCAGATGTGATAGAATCGGGGCGTGAGTCTCACTCCCGCCTTCCTCGACGAATTGCGCGCCCGCACGCACCTGTCCGGGCTGATCGCCAAGTCGGTGAAGCTCCAGCGCGCCGGCAAGGAATGGCGCGCCTGCTGCCCCTTCCACCACGAGAAGACGCCCAGCTTCTACGTCAACGACGACAAGGGCTTCTACCACTGCTTCGGCTGCGGCACGCATGGCGATGCGATCCGCTGGATGACCGACCAGCGCGGCCTGCCGTTCATGGACGCGGTGAAGGAGCTGGCCCAGGCTGCCGGACTGGACGTGCCGGCGCAGGACCGCCGCTCCGCCGAGCGCGCCGAACGGGCCAAGGGCCTGCACGAGGCGATGGCCGACGCCGCCCAGTGGTTCACCGACCAGCTGAACGGCATCGCCGGCGCCGAGGCGCGTGCGCTGCTCGACCGACGCGGCATCCGGCCCGAGACGGCGAAGGCGTTCGGCCTCGGCTTCGCCCCCGATTCGCGGGGCAAGCTCAAGGACGCGCTCAGGAGCTACGGCGACGCGATACTGGTCGAGGCCGGTCTGCTGATCGCCGTCGATGACAAGACCCCTTACGACCGCTTCCGCGGCCGCCTGATGATCCCGATCCGCGACCCGCGCGGGCGGCCGATCGCCTTCGGCGGCCGCATCGTCGGCGAAGGCGAGCCCAAGTACCTCAACTCCCCCGAGACGCCGCTCTTCGACAAGGGCCGCACGCTCTACAACCTAGACCGCGCCCTCCCCGCCGCGCGCAAGTCCGGCCGCATCATCGCGGTCGAGGGCTATATGGACGTGATCGCCCTCGCCCAGGCCGGGTTCGAGGAAGCGGTGGCGCCGCTCGGCACGGCGGTGACCGAGGCGCAGCTCGATCGCCTGTGGCGCATCGCCGACGTGCCGGTCCTCTGCTTCGACGGCGATGCGGCCGGACAGAAGGCCGCGATCCGCGCCGCCCATCGCGCGCTGCCGATGCTGGCGCCGGGCAGGAGCCTCGCCTTCGTGACGCTGCCCGACGGGCTCGACCCGGACGATCTCGTTCGCACCCGGGGAGCAGTGACGTTCGAAGGGCTACTGACTAGACCCCAGCCGCTGGTCGATCGCCTCTGGAGCCACGAGCTCACCGCCGAACCGCTCGACACGCCCGAACAGCGCGCCGGCCTGAAACGTCGCCTCGGCGACCTCGCGGGCACGATCGGCGATGCCGCCGTCCGTTCCGAATATCTCGCGGAGTTCCGCCGCCGCTTCGACGCCCATTTCGCGCCGCCGCCTCGCGCCTTCGCGCCGCGCGTGCGCGATGCCCGCGCCGGCAAGTGGCAGCCGCCGGCGCCGCCGCCCTCCCCCACCGCACGTGCCGTCAACGCCAGCGGGATCGACCCGGTGCTGGCCAAGGCGGTGCTCGCGGGCCTCATCCGCCACCCGGCGGAGATCGCGCGGCACATGGAGGTGCTCGGCTCGCTCAGGCTCGCCGGCGGCGCGCTCGGGCGGCTGTTCGAGGCGGTGGTCGATGTTGCCCTTGAAGATCATGCGCTTGATCAGTCGCGCGTGCTCACCATATTGGCGCAGTCCGGCTTTGGTGAAATCGCAGCAGATCTGTTGCGCGCTGACAGCATGCCCTTCACCTTCACCCAGAAGGGATGGGATGACGTCCGCGCGCACAGCGACTTGGACGAGGCGATCGCGGTGATGATCGCGCGTCCACGGGTCGATGCTGCGCTCGCCGAGGCAACGGCAAGGCTGGGCGAGCGTTTCACCGATGAGGCGTTCGAGCGGCAGATTGCGCTGGTCAGAGAGCAGCAGGCGCTTCAGGCACGACTTGCAAATCTGATGCTGGACGACAAAGACACTTCCGAAGGTACCGAGGGAAATTGATGGCCAAGGCGAATATGGCGGACGTCGCCGACACTCCGGACACGGGCGACGCGCCGCTGATCGACCTCAACGAGGGTTCGATCAAGAAGCTGGTCGCGCGCGCCAAGAAGCGCGGATACATCACCGTCGATCAGCTCAACGAGATGCTGCCGCAGGATCAGATGTCCTCGGAGCAGATCGAGGACGTCATGTCCGCGCTCAACGACATGGGCGTCAACGTCGTCGAGAACGAGGATGCGGGCGAGGATGCCGAGCCCGAGGACGACAGCGTCGACGAGGTCGATGGCGGCGATTCCGACGGCGAGCAGGTCCCGACGCTGGAAGCGGTCAAGAAGAAGGAGACGGTCGATCGCACCGACGATCCCGTCCGCATGTACCTGCGCGAGATGGGCGCCGTCGAACTGCTGTCGCGCGAGGGCGAGATCGCCATCGCCAAGCGCATCGAGGCCGGCCGCGACACGATGATCCTCGGCCTGTGCGAATCGCCGATCACCTTCAACGCGATCATCGGCTGGTCGACCGCGCTCAACGAGGGCACGATGCAGCTGCGCGAGATCCTCGATCTCGACGCGATGCTGTCCAAGGGTCCATCGGCCGAGCAGGTCGAGGGCGCCGAGGACGATAGCGGCGAGATCAGCGAATCGAGCACCGGCCCCTCCTTCAAGGAGGAGGACGACGTCGAGGAGGTCCAGGACGAGGACGACGAGGAGTCGATGACCGAGCGGCGCGCCCCGCGTCCATCGGACGACGACGACGAGGACAATACGCTCAGCCTCGCCCAGATGGAGGAAACGCTCAAGCCGGCTGCGCTCGAGCGGTTCGCCAACATCACCGCGATCTACAAGAAGTTCTCCAAGATGCAGGAGCAGCGGCTGGGCGCGATGGCCGCCGGCGGCGAGCTTACGGCGGCAGACGAGCGCAAATATCAGAAGCTGCGCGAGGAGCTGACCGCGGAGGTCGAGAGCGTCCAGTTCCACCAGGCGAAGATCGAGTATCTCGTCGATCAGCTCTACAGCTTCAACCGTCGCCTGACCGCGCTGGGCGGGCAGATGCTGCGCCTCGCCGAGCGTCACAAGGTCAGCCGCAAGGACTTTCTCGACCGCTATGTCGACCATGAGCTCGACGAGCAGTGGCTGCAGTCGATCGCGGGCCTCGACAAGAAATGGGCGGCCTTCGCCGCGAACGAGGCGGCGGCGGTCGACCGCATCCGTGCCGAGATCGCCGAGATCTCGCAGCAGACCGGCATGGCGCTCGCCGAGTTCCGCCGCATCGTCAACATGGTGCAGAAGGGCGAGCGCGAGGCGCGGATCGCGAAGAAGGAGATGGTCGAGGCCAATCTCCGCCTCGTGATCTCCATCGCCAAGAAGTACACGAACCGCGGTCTGCAGTTCCTGGACCTGATCCAGGAGGGCAACATCGGCCTGATGAAGGCGGTCGACAAGTTCGAGTACCGCCGCGGCTACAAATTCTCGACCTATGCGACCTGGTGGATCCGCCAGGCGATCACGCGTTCGATCGCCGATCAGGCGCGTACGATCCGCATCCCGGTCCACATGATCGAGACGATCAACAAGCTGGTCCGCACCAGCCGCCAGTTCCTCCACGAGCAGGGCCGCGAGCCCACGCCCGAGGAGATGGCCGAGCGCCTGTCGATGCCGCTCGAGAAGGTGCGCAAGGTGATGAAGATCGCCAAGGAGCCGATCAGCCTCGAAACGCCGATCGGCGACGAGGAGGATTCGCACCTCGGCGACTTCATCGAGGACAAGAACGCCGTCATCCCGGTGGACGCCGCGATCCAGGCGAACCTCAAGGAGACGGTCACCCGCGTCCTCGCCAGCCTCACCCCGCGCGAGGAGCGCGTGCTGCGGATGCGCTTCGGCATCGGCATGAACACCGATCACACGCTGGAAGAGGTCGGCCAGCAGTTCTCGGTGACGCGCGAGCGCATCCGCCAGATCGAGGCCAAGGCCTTGCGGAAACTCAAGCATCCGAGCCGATCGCGAAAGATGCGCTCGTTCCTCGATCAGTGATCCGGGAGCGGATTGAGGAAAAGCTGACCCGCAATTCTTCGTCACCCCGGACTTGTTCCGGGGTCCACCGGGCAGCCAGACGCCGGTTTCGAGGTTCGGGCTAGACCTCAGCGCCAGTCTTCATGGGCGAGGTGGATGCCGGAACAAGTCCGGCATGACGATTCAGGTTTGTCGCGAGCCGCTCTACGGGCCCGTTTCCACCGAAACGGGCCCTTTCTTCATCTCTCCGAACGCTTGATTAATTCGCGATCAACCGCGTTTTTACGTCCTTCGGTATAGGCTTGTGCCGGATGAAGGAGTGGACGTCGGCCCGGCCGGCAGACACTTCGGATAGGAGCCTATGGCGTTCACCTCGGCAAACGGCGCCCGCTTCGGCGAGGCATGGGAAGCTCTCACCGCGCTGGTCTCGGCAGAAGGCAGCGCGGTCGAGCCGTTCGCCGCCATGCTGGCGGGAGCCGGCTCGGCGACCCTTGATCTGGCCGATGCCGCGCATTGTTGGTGCATGCTCCACGCCCGCCATCCCGGCGTCCTCGAACATGCGCAGGGCCGCGCCGAACACCCGGTGGTGGAGGCGTGGCTGGGCGAAGCGGCCACCGGCTTTACCGAGGAGCGCGCCGGCGTCGTCCGTCTCGTCGCCGCCGCCGGGCCGCTGCCGAGCACCCCCGGCCAGGCCGAGAGCGAGGCCGCGATCACCGGCCAGCGCCATGCGCTCGACATGCTCGCCAGCTCCGACCGGGCGGGCGTCGCGATCGGCTCCGCGATGGCGCTGGTGCTCGATTGGCCCGCGATCCGCCACGTCCTCGATGCCGGCGCGCGCCGGCTGGGGCTGCAGGTGGTGGAAAGCGCCCTCCCCCTCGCCCGCGACAGCGCGACGGTGGTCGCCGCCCTGGCAGAAACCCCGGCGTTCGAGCGGGCGATGCTGTTCGGCGCCGGCCAGACCCTCGCCCAGCACCGCGCCCTCTGGCAGTTGCTCGAGGCCCGCGCCGACGCCCGCCGCCATCACCGCTAAGACGGATCAAATCCTCCCCCGCTAGGGGGAGGTGGCACGCGAAGCGTGACGGAGGGGGCGGAAACGAGTCGATAATGAGTCGCCGTCCTCCCCCTCCGTCAGCCTACGGCTGACACCTCCCCCTGGCGGGGGAGGATTGAAAGGCTTCCTACCTCGCACGGGAGCTAAATGTCCGTCCGACCAAACGCTTGCGCTGAGGCGCCGCGACCCTCTACTGCATACCCGATCTTTGAAAAGGACGGGCACGGATGCGGTTCGAGGGTACCCAGAGCTATGTCGCCACCGAGGATCTCAAGGTCGCGGTCAATGCCGCGGTCATGCTCCGGCGTCCGCTGCTGGTGAAGGGCGAGCCGGGCACCGGCAAGACGGTGCTCGCCTATGAGATCGCCAAGGCGGTCGGCGCCCCGCTGATCGAGTGGAACGTCAAGTCGACGACCAAGGCGCAGCAGGGCCTCTACGAATATGATGCGGTCGCGCGCCTACGCGACGGCCAGCTCGGCGATCCGCGCGTCCACGACATCTCCAACTATATCCGCAAGGGCAAGCTGTGGGAGGCGTTCACCTCTCCGCAAGTGCCCGTCCTGCTGATCGACGAGATCGACAAGGCCGACATCGAATTCCCCAACGACCTCCTCCAGGAGCTCGACCGGATGGAATTCCACGTCTACGAAACCGGCGAGACCGTGCGCGCCGCCGAGCGGCCGATCGTCGTCATCACCTCGAACAACGAGAAGGACCTGCCGGACGCCTTCCTGCGCCGCTGCTTCTTCCACTACATCAAGTTCCCCGACCGCGAGACGATGCAGCGGATCGTCGACGTCCACTTCCCCGGCATCCAGAAGATCCTGGTCGGCAAGGCGATGGACGTGTTCTACGACATCCGCGAGGTGCCGGGGCTCAAGAAGAAGCCCTCGACCAGCGAGTTGCTCGACTGGCTCAAACTGCTGCTCCACGAGGACATGCCGCTCGAGGTGCTGCAGAACCGCGATCCCACCAAGGCGATCCCGCCGCTCCACGGCGCTCTGCTCAAGAACGAGGCTGACGTGATGCTGTTCGAGCGGCTGGCGTTCATGGCGAAACGGCAGGGCGGCCGCTGACATCATTCCGGCTCTACCGGTCGAGCTTGCACCGAGCGCCCGACCGACGCATGCTGGCTGCGATGGGCCCGAGGGGGGAACTCGACCGCCGCTTTCCTGTCCTGCTCAGCGCGATCGTCGTGTTCGGGCTGGCGCTGCGCATCGCATCGGCACAGGGCTCGCTATGGCTTGATGAAGCTTGGTCGGCGACGCTCGCGCACGACACGGGCACGCCGCTCGGCGTGTTCCTCAAGATCAATCACGACAACAACCACCATCTCAATTCGCTCTGGCTCCAGCTTGTCGGCCTCGCCGCACCGCCGGTGCTGACGCGCGCGCTGTCGATCGTAAGCGGCACGGTCACGATCTGGGTCGCCGGACGGATCGGATCACGGCGCGGCACGGTCGTCGGGCTGACCACGGCATGGCTGTTCGCCGTATCGCCGATCCTGGTGACGATGGGATCGGAAGCGCGTGGCTATGCGCCGATGCTGCTTGCGCTGCTCGCCGCGGTGCTGCTGGTGGATCGCTGGCTGGCAGGCGAGATCCCGCACCCTCGCCGCGGGTTGGCCTGGTGCTTCGCACTCGGTGCGCTGTCGCAACTCACCATGATATTCGGCGTCTGCGCGGTCGTCGGCTGGGCTTTCTTCGCGACATGGAAGCATGCCGGGTGGAAGGGCGCGATCCGCGACACGCTGCGGCTGTTCGGTCCAGCGCTGCTCGCATTGGCCGGCGTGCTCGGCCTGATCGCCGGCGCGGCGTTGGCCAGCGAGAACGGTTTCACCGTCGGCCGCTACGATCCCTTCACCCTACCCGCCTATCTCCGCGGCATCGGCGATATGGCGGGCTATACCGTCGGCATTCCGCGCCACGACGTCTGGCTGCCGATCCTGGTAGCGATCCTCGTGCTGGTGGCGCCTCGCTTCGGGGTCTCGCGCCTCGCTTTCCATCGTCTCGCGATCATCGGTTTCCCGCTGACGATCGCCATCCTGCACGCAGGCAATGTCAGCTTCGCGCGCTATTATCTCCTCTCCAGCGCCGCCTTGCTGATCCTGATCGGAGAAGCGACGGGACTGGGGCTTGCCGCCGGACGCTGGAAACGATGGACCGCCGGAGCGGCGCTGGCCGCGTTGACTGCGGCGAGCCTGGTCCAGGACGGCATCCTCATCGCCAACCAGCGCGGCGATCCCGGCGCGGCGGTACGGGCGATGTCGGCACGTTCGCCCGGCGGCGCGACGTTGCGGCTCGACCGCGAGACCGGCCTTGCCGTGATCCGCGTCGCCGCCGAGCACCAGCGTTATCCGCTCACGATCGTCGACGCCGATTGTCCGCCGGCGCGCTTCGTCTTCGTCGACCGGTTCGAAGGGCAGAGCTTCCCCGCGACCATCCCGCTCTGCGGCCGCCTCTACCGGCCGGTCGCCAGCGCCCATGCGCGAGGCCTCTCCGGAACCGACTGGACGCTCTACGAGCTCCAGCCCTAGAAAGACGCCATGTTCCTCGGCTTCCTCGACGAATTGCGCGCGGCCGGCATTCCGGCCAGCCTCAAGGAGCATCTCGTGCTCCTGGAGGCGCTCGACCGGGAGGTCGTGGAGCGTACCCCGGAAGCCTTCTACTATCTGGCCCGCGCGACCTATGTGAAGGACGAGGGCCTGCTCGATCGTTTCGACCAGGTCTTCACCAAGGTGTTCCGCGGCATCTCCACCAGCTACGGCACCCAGAGCGCGGACATTCCCGAGGACTGGCTGAAGGCGGTCGCGCAGAAATATCTGACGCCCGAGGAGATGGCGAAGATCGAGTCGCTCGGCTCCTGGGACGAGATCATGGAGACGCTGAAGCAGCGCCTCGCCGAGCAGGAAGGCCGGCACCAGGGCGGCAGCAAATGGATCGGCACCGGCGGCACCTCGCCCTACGGGAACTCGGGCTACAACCCGGAAGGCGTGCGGATCGGCGGCGAGAGCACGCACAAGCGTGCGCTGAAGGTCTGGGAGGGCCGCGAGTTCCGCAACCTCGACAATACGCGCGAGCTCGGTACCCGCAACATCAAGATCGCGCTCCGCCGCCTGCGCCGCTTCGCACGCGAAGGAGCGGCCGAGGAGCTCGACCTCGATGCCACCATCGCCGGCACCGCCAAGCAGGGCTGGCTCGACGTCCACATGCGCCCGGAGCGGCACAATGCGGTCAAGCTGCTGCTGTTCCTCGACATCGGCGGGTCGATGGACCCGTTCGTCAGGCTCTGCGAGGAGCTGTTCTCGGCCGCGACCAGCGAGTTCAAGAACCTCGAATTCTTCTACTTCCACAACTGCGTCTACGAAGGCGTGTGGAAGGACAACCGCCGCCGCTTCACCGAGCGCACGCCGACCTGGGACGTGCTCCACAAGTTCGGCCACGACTATAAGCTGGTGTTCGTCGGCGACGCGTCGATGAGCCCCTATGAGATCACCCATCCCGGCGGATCGGTCGAACATATGAACGAGGAAGCCGGCGCGGTGTGGATGCACCGGCTCACCAACACCTATCCCGCAGCGGTGTGGCTCAATCCGGTGCCGGAGGAGCAATGGGGTTATTCGCAGTCGGTCCGCATCATGCGCGAGCTGATGAACGACCGCATGTACCCGCTGACGCTCGCCGGGCTGGACGGAGCGATGCGCGAGCTGAGCAGGAAGCATTGATGCGGCTGTGGGGCGCCGTCGCGGCTGTGCTTCTCGTGACGGCGTGCAGCGAGGGCGACTGGGCGCCGCCTGCGCAGGCGTATCGGCACCTGGGCAATCGGCTGAAGGTCTATTTGCCCTTTCTCGGGGTGCCATGCGGCATCGGCGGGGTCGGCGTCGGCGAGGAACAACGGGCGGACCAATGCTACCGCTTCGGAACGCCGCGCCGGATGAGTGGGGTGCTCGTCACGAACGGCTCGTGGTCCATCTTCCACGAAGGTGAAACCCAGATGCGCGAAAAAGACCTGTTTCATTTTGGATTAGATGTCGTGTCAGATCGCTATCAGCTGATTCTTCCGAAGCGGAAGGTCAAGCTGAAGTCCGGCACCGTGATGGCGACCTCCGATTCATGGAAAAAGCCGCGAGCCTATCATGTGACTTTCGTCGGCAGGGAAACCGCGCGCTTTCCCTCCTACCCGACGGGAAGCTTTGCGACCATCGACCGGATCGAAGCGATCCGCAGGCTGCCGCTGCTGCCTGACTAGAGCCGCTCGATCGCCCGCCGCATCTTGCGCAGCGCCTCCGGATCGCCCGGGCGATCGGCCGCCTCGCCCGCAAGCGCCATCAGGCGGATCGCGCCGAAGCTCGCCGCCAGGCCCTTGAGCCGCAGCGACGCGTCCTTCCACACCGCGTGGTCGCGCGTCTTCTCGATCGTCGCCAGATTGGTCTTCGCGCTGTCGAGAAAGGCTTCGCGCAGCTCGGCGATCAGCGCGGGCTCGTCGCCTACCGCCGCCGCCAGGGTCGCATCGATTGCACCGGGATCATAGGCCATGTGCCCGGAACTAGGCGCATATGCTTAACGACCGGTTTCCACGCCCGGCTTACGAACCGGACGAAACGTGATACACGTCTCCGAATGACTGTGACCGGGGGTACGCGTATCGTGAATCTGCGTCCTGACGAGGACGAGGGGACCGCATTGTCCGCCGAAGAGGAGAGCTGGAGCGAGTCGCCAGCGGATGCGGAGGCGGAAGACTGGGCGGCGGAGCAGCCGGCGCCCTCGTCTTTTGCACGGGTCGTCGCAGTCCTGCTGGTACTGTTGTCGCTGGCTTGGGTCGCCGCGATGGCGTGGTTCTCGCGCGGAGCCTTCCCGATGGCGCCGGTCGCGCTCGCCGAGTTCATTGCGGCGCTCTGCGTGCCGCCGCTCCTCGCCGCCACGCTCTATCTGCTGTTCCTCCGCACGAGTCGCGCCGAGGCGCGCCGCTTCGGCGCCACCGCGCGGGCGATGCGGAACGAGGCGACGCGGCTCGACGAGACGATCCTGGCGCTGTCCAACCGGATCGAGGCCAATCGCCGCGCACTGGCCGAGCAGGCGAGCTCGCTCGTCGCGATCGGCGATGCCGCGTCGGAGCGGCTGCACGCCATCAGCGGCGAACTGTCCGCCGAAGCACGCATCCTCGAGACGATCAGCGGATCGCTGGTCAAATCGGCCGAGACGACCGAGGCGAGCCTCAACGTCGTGTTCAATTCGCTGCCCAAGGCGCAGGCGGAGACCGCCGGCATGGCCGAAGCGCTCAACGCCGCGGGGCTGGCGGCCAGCCAGAAGGCGGTGGAGCTCGGCGGGCATCTGGCGACGCTTTCCGATCGCGGGCGTGCCGCGGACGAGGTCGCGAGCGGCGCAGCCGCCCGCCTTGCCGCTCATCTCGAGCGGATGGAGGCGACCAGCGAGACCGCCGCCGCCCGGCTCGACAATGCCGCCGGCGAGATGTCTGCCGCGGTCGATGCCGTGCTCGACCGTGCCGCCCGGGCGATCGACGAGGCGCGCAAGGGCATCGCCGCGCAGGGCGAGGCGATGCTGGCGATGCTCGGCACCAGCCAGGCCGCGATCGAGAAGGCCAGCCACGAAAGCGCCGATGCGCTCCGGCAGCGGCTGGACGAGGTCGAGGCGGCGGTCGACCGCATCACCGCCCGGCTCGGCGAGGAGCAGCATCGCACCGATTCGCTGTTCGCCAGCCTCTCGGTCGGCGTCGAAGGCGCCTCGGGGCAGCTCGACCGGCTGCACGCCGACGGCCTCGCCAAGAGCCAGGAACTCGCCGCGTCGATCAGCGCCCTCTCCGGATCTGCGGGCGCGCTGACCGAGACGATGCGCGACGGCGAGAGCGTGGCCCGGACGCTGATCGCGACCACCGAGGACCTGCTGACCGCGCTCGATGCCTCGACCCGCGAGATCGACGAGACTCTCCCCGGCGCGCTCGGCCGGCTGGAGGAGAAGATCGCCTCCAGCCGTTCGCTGGTCGGCACCGCCAAGCCCGAGCTGCTGGCGCTCGTCACCGCCGCCGAGAGCACGCACGATGCGGTCAACGCGGTCGCCGGCCTCGTCGCCACCGAGCGCGAGAAGCTGACCGAGATCACCGCGACGCTCAACGAGACCTTCGACGCCGGCCACGACAAGGCAATGACGATGGATGCGGTGGTCGAGGAGGCGATCGCCAAGGCGCGCCGCTTCGCCGAGGATGCCGCGCCGCAGCTGGTCGACGCGCTCGCCCGTATCCGCGAAACCGCCTCGCGCGCCGCCGAGAGTGCGCGCGGCGTGTTGACGCAGGTCATCCCAGATGCCGCCGGCGCGATCGAAGCCGAAAGCGCCGATGCCGTCCGCCGCGCCTTCGCCCGCGCGCTCCCGCAGCCGCTCGGCGAACTGGCGGAAGCGTCGGAAGGCGCCGTCGCCGCCGCGACGCGCGCCTCCGAACGGCTGGCCGAGCAGCTCATGACGATCAGCGAGACCACGGCACAGCTCGAGGCGCGGATCGACGCCGAGCGCGCCGATCGCGAGGCCGCCAACCACGACAATTTCGGACGTCGCATGTCGCTGCTGGTCGAGGCGCTCAATTCGGCGTCGATCGACATCACCAAGAGCTTCTCGCACGAAGTGTCCGACAGCGCCTGGGCCGCCTATCTCAAGGGCGATCGCGGCGTCTTCACGCGGCGCGCGGTGCGCCTGCTCGATGCGAGCGAGGCACGGGAGATCCTGCGGCTCTACGATACCGACGGCGATTTCCGCGAGCAGGTCAATCGCTACATCCACGATTTCGAAGCGATGCTGCGCCAGATCCTGGCGTTGCGTGACGGGTCGTCGCTCGGCGTCACGCTGCTCTCGTCCGACATGGGCAAGCTCTATGTCGCGCTCGCCCAGGCGATCGAACGCCTGCGCACCTGATGACGGCTATCTAGAGTCGGATTTAGGCCAGTTTGAATCTGTTCCCCGGCGAAGGCCGGGGCCCAGTATCGAACCGCTCGCAACTGGGCCCCTGCCTTCGCCGGGGAACAGCCAGATGGATCGAACTCTAAACCTCGACGATCAGGTTCGAGAGCGCCTTTTCTACCCCGTCCATCGTGAACGGCTTGGTGAGCACCGGCCGATCGCGATGACGTTCGACGATTGCGTCGTCGGTGCCGCCGGTAGCGAAGAGGAAGGGGGTACCCGCCGCATCGAGCGCATCGGCGATGGCCCAGCTCGTCTCGCCTCCGCGCAGGTTGATGTCGACGATCGCGGCATCGATCCCGCCGGCGGCGATCCGATCGAGCGCCGCGGCGACCGTGTCGACCGCTCCCGCGACGCCCTTGCCCAGTGCATCGAGGAAATCCTCGAGCATCATGGCGATCAGAGGTTCATCCTCGACGATGAGGATTTGTTGCGGACGCGACATTCCGGTTTTCCTAAGCGATCAGCCGCGTCGTGGCTAGTCACTTCGCGGCCAGCACGTCGCGCGCGGCCTCGGCAAGCTGCTGAACCGAAAAGGGTTTCGGCAGGAAAGCGACGCGGTCGATGTCGATCGAGCGACGCAACTGCTCCTCGGCATATCCGGACATGAACAGGATCGCGAGGTTGGGATAACGTTCGCGGGCGCGCCGTACCATCGTCGGGCCGTCCATGGTCGGCATGACGACGTCGGAGATCAGCAGGTCGGGCGCGCTCTCCATCTGCGCAAGCAGCTCCAGGGCGGCTTCGCCATTCTCGGCAGTGACCACCTGATAGCCCTGCCGCGTCAACGCCCGCTCCGCCACCGCGCGCACCATGTCCTCGTCCTCGACGAGGAGAATGGTGCCGCTGCCCCAGGTATCGCCCGGCTTCGCTTTCGACGACGACGCGGGTGCGGGAGCCGGCGCGGCGGCCGCCGAATGGACCGGCAGATAGATGGTGAAGGCCGCGCCGCCGCTGCGCGGGCTCTCGGCGAAGATATAGCCGCCCGACTGCTTGACGATGCCATAGACGGTCGAAAGCCCGAGCCCGGTCCCCTTCCCCACCTCTTTCGTGGTGAAGAACGGCTCGAAGATCTTGGGCAGCACGTCGGCCGGAATGCCGGTGCCGGTGTCGGAGACGCGGAGCGCCGTATAATCGCCGACCGGAAGCACGTCGTCCTCCATGCCGCGAACTTCCGACGGGCCGACCGCCATCGTCTCGATCGTCAGCGTCCCGCCGCCATTGGGATTCTTGGCGAGCATCGCATCGCGGGCGTTGACGGCAAGGTTGATCACCACCTGCTCGAGCTGGCCCGGATCGATCCGCACCGGCCCCAGGTTGCGGCCGTGGTTGACGACCAGCCGCACCGTCTCGCCGAGCAGGCGCTTCAGGAGGTTCGATACCTCCGAGATCACGTCGGGAAGCTGCAGCACCTGTGGCCTGAGCGTCTGCTGGCGCGAGAAGGCGAGCAGCTGGCGCGTCAGCCCGGCCGCGCGGTTCGAGTTCATCCTGATCTGCTGGATGTCGTCGTAATCGCTGTCGCCCGGCGTATGGCGCATCAGCATCAGGTCGCAGTGGCCGATGATCGCCGTCAGGATGTTGTTGAAATCATGCGCGACGCCGCCGGCGAGCTGGCCGACCGCCTGCATCTTGGTCGCCTGCGCGACCTGGTCCTTGAGCTTGCCTTCCTCGGCGTCGTCCTTGACGCTCATCAGCACCGCCGCCTCGCCGAGCCCGCGCGCGCCGGCGAGGCCGACCTGCACCGGTTCGTCGGGCCGATCCGCGAAGCGCACCGGCATCTGGGTCGAATGCGCCGCGCCGCCGGCGAAGCGGCGGATGGCGTCGGCCAGCGCCGCCTTATCGTCGCGCACGACCAGGTCGCCCGGATAGAGCGGCGGCGCCGACCCGTTGACGCCGGTCACCCGGGTGAAGGCCTCGTTCATGTGCAGGAAGCGGCCCTCGCGATCGATCAGCGCCAGCGGCACCGGCAGCAGCGCGATCAGGCTGCGGACGTGGCTCGCCGCGCTCGATCCGATCGCGGGCACCGTGATCTGCGGCTCCTCGTCGAGCAGGACCACCAGCATCGGCGCATCGTCGCCGTCGAGGAACGGCACCTGCAGCACGCGCAGCGGGTTGCCACCCAGCCCTTCGCGCTCGAAACGGACCAGCCCGGCGCTGTCGGTGATGAGGAAACGCGCGAAGTCGCGGCCCTCGATCGCGCCCTCCTCATGCCCCATCGCACGGGCGCGGAGCACGCGATTGGCGGTACGCACCCGCCCGTCCGGCCCGAGCAAGGCCGCCATGATCCCCGCGCCGCCAAGCCGGTCGCCGTTGGGCCCGGCAATGGCCGCCGTCGCGATCGCGACGACGTTGACGGCATCGGCCATCTTGAAGCGCCACAGCAGCATCTCGTCGCCGATCCGGCCGACGGTCACCTCGACGCGCTCGTCGCGCACGATCAGCGCGGTCCGTCCCTCCCCTTCCCGCCAGGCGGCACGGCCGGCGGTGCCAAGCCGCCCGACCTCGTCCTCGGGCAGCGGCACGTTGGGCGGGGTCGGATAGCCGCCGAACAGCGTCTCGTAGCGGTCGTTGGCGCAGACGATGCGCCCGGCCCGGTCGGTGACCGCGATCGCCTCCGCCGAGGTCGCGGCGATCGCATGAGCGACGCCCCAGTCCGGCTCGGTCGAGACGGTGGTCGCGGCATGGATCAGCCGCGACGCCGCGAAGGCGGCAGCGCCGACGATCAGGCCCGCCGCGCCGAATCCGATCGCCAGCGTGCGGTCACCGATCAGCAACAGGATCGCTGCCGCCGCCAGAGCCGCCGCGCCGACCGCGATGGCGACCGGCAGCAGGGCGGAGGGATGTTCGGACTGTCCTGACGAGTGCGGAAGCGTGGCCATCGGACCCTTGTCGGCGCCTCCGCGCCCCCGTCAAGCCATTGGCGCCGTCACCAGATGCGGACGCGCTGATCCGGTGCCAGGTAGAGCTTCTCGCCCGGCTTCGGCTTGTAGGCGTCGTACCAGGGATCGAGGTTGCGCACCGTCGCGACGCGCTCCGGCCCCGGCGAGTGCGGATCGCTCAAGAGCTGCTGGCGCAGGATCGGCTCGCGATATTTGGAGCGCCACACCTGCGCCCAGCCGAGGTAGAAGCGCTGGTCCCCTGTCAGGCCGCCGATCACCGGCGCCGGCTTGCCGTTCAGCGACTTCTTGTACGCCTCATAGGCGACCGTCAGCCCGGCGAGGTCGGCGATGTTCTCGCCCAGCGTCAGCTCGCCCTGGACGTGCTGGCCGGGCAGCGGCTCATAGGCGTCGTACTGCTTGACCAGCTTGTCGGTGAAGCTCTTGAAGCGCTCGACGTCCTGCGGCGTCCACCATTCGGCGAGCTTGCCGCTGGGATCGTACTTGCGGCCCTGGTCGTCGAAATGATGGCTGAGCTCGTGCCCGATCACCGCGCCGATCCCGCCATAGTTGATCGCCGCGTCGGCATGCGGATCGAAGAACGGCGCCTGCAGGATCGCCGCCGGGAACACGATCTCGTTCATCGGCGGATTGGCATAGGCATTGATCGTCATCGGCGTCATGAACCACTCGCCGCGGTCGAGCGGCTTGCCGAGCTTGTTGAGATCACGCTGGAACTCGAACTCGTTGGCACGCGCGACGTTGCCGACCAGGTCGCCGCGGTCGATCCGCAGCGCCGAATAGTCGCGCCACTTGTCCGGATAGCCGATCTTGGGCGTGAAGGCGGCCAGCTTGGCCAGCGCCTTCTGCTTGGTCTCCGGTGCCATCCACTCCAGCTTCTGGAGCCGGTCGCCCATCGCGGCGCGGAGGTTCTTGACCAGATCGTCGATCGCCGCCTTCGATTCCGGCGGGAAGTAGCGGGCGACATAGACCTGCCCGACCGCCTCGCCCAGCCCGGCGCTGACCAGCGCCACGCCGCGCTTCCACCGCGGCCGCTGCTGCGGCTGCCCCGACAGGACGGTGCCGTTGAACGCGAACTCCGCCTTGTCGAACGCGCTGTTGAGATAGGGGGCGAAGGTATCGAGCACGCGCAGCGTGTAGAAATCGCGCAGCACCTGGATCGGCGCGTCGGCGAAGATCTTCGCCTCGGCGGTCACCGCCGACGGCTGCGAGACGATGTAATAAGGCTGCGCCGGCACGCCGAGCGCGGCCGCATAGGCGTGCCAGGGATAGCCCGGCGCCTTGCTCTCGAAGTCCGCCGTCAGCCAGCGGTTGTAGGTCTTGTCCTCGTCGCGGTTCTCGATGCGGGTCCAGTGGACCGTCGCGATCTGCTTCTCCAGCTCGAACACCGCATTGGCGCGCGCGGCGCCGTCGGTCTCGCCCGCCATCGTCAGCAGCTGGGCGAGATAGGCCTTGTAGGCGGTCCGGATACCCTCGAGCTTGGGATCGTCCTTCAGATAATAGTCGCGGTCGGGCAGCATCAGGCCCGACTGGTTCGTCATGACGATGTATTTCTCGGGCTCTTTGGCATCCTGCGTCACGCCGAGCCCGAAGAAGCCGCCGACGCCGGCGCGCTGGAGCTTGGCCGCCTCGGTCACCAGCGCGGTCTTGTCCTTGGCGCCGGCGATCGCCGTCAGCCACGGCTTGATCGGCGCGATCCCCTTCGCCTCGGCCGCGGCTTCGTCCAGGAAGCTCGCATAATAATCGCCGATCTTGCTGCCGGGCTGCTTCGCGGCCTCCTCCAAGATCGTGCGGGTCTGCTCGAGCGACAGGTCCTGCAGCACGTGGAACATGCCGAACGACGCGCGATCGGCGGGGATCTGCGTCGTCTTGTCCCAGTTGCCGTTGGCATAGTCGTAGAAGTCGTCGCCGGGCGCGATGCTGCGGTCCATGCCCGAAGTGTCGAGGCCGAAGGTCCCGATCTTGGGCGCGCCGGCGCTCGCTGGCGGTGTATCCGCCGGCGCGACGGTCGACTGGGCGTGGGCGCCGGCCGAAAGCGCGGTGCCGGCGAAAAGGATGGTGGCAATGGCGGAAAGCCGCATGGGCGGAGCCTTTCGTGCGGAAGTCAGTCGCCCGGAAGGACTCCGGGCCATGCCGACTGTCTTACCCCGGCGATACGGCCCGTCAACGCGTTAAGGAGGAACTCCGCGTGTCGTGGCGTTTGCGCCACTTGCGCGCGATCCACCAGCGCCAGCCGAGCGCCGTCGCGGCATAGCCGACCAGCGCGCAGCCGCCCGCGATGATGGTCAGCCCGAGGATCAGCGCCGGCGCGGCCTCGGACAGGAGCCAGGCCACCCATTGGGACAGGCCGGCATTGGCGTTGACCAGCGCCATGAACCCCGATGCGTCGGCCGTCCGGCCGAGCAGCAGATTGCCGATGTAGACCGACGCGTAGAGGATGAAGGGCGTCGTCGCCGGGTTGCTGAGGAAGGTCATCGCGGCGGCGATCGGCACATTGGCGCGGAACGGCAGCGCCAGCAGGGCAGCGCCGGCGATCTGAAGCCCCGGGATCATCAGGAAGATGCCGACGAACAGGCCAAGCGCCGTGCCGCGCGGCACCGATCGCCGGGTGAACCGCCACAGCGCCGGCGCGAGCACGCGATGCGCGACGGGGCGCAGCAGCCGGCTCTGCTCGAGCTGCTCGCGCGTCGGCACGTTGTTCGCGATCCAGCGTGCAAGCCAGTCCTTGCGGCGGGCCGGCTCAGCCACGTTCGCGCAGGAGCCTTCCCTGCTCCCGCTTCCAGTCCCGTTCCCGGATCGTGTCGCGCTTGTCATGCGCCTTCTTGCCCTTCGCGAGCGCGAGCTCGACCTTCGCCCGCCCACGGCTGTTAAAGTAGATGCTGAGCGGCACAAGGGTCATTCCCTCGCGCGCCACCGCACCATGGAGGCGGTTTATCTCGCGCTCGTGAAGCAGCAATTTACGGGGCCGCTTCGGCTCGTGGTTGAAGCGGTTGCCGTGGCTGAACTCGGGGATGTTGGCGTTGACCAGCCACACCTGCTCGTCGCGTACCTCGGCATAGGCCTCCGCGATCGATCCCTCGCCGAAGCGCAGGGACTTGACCTCGGTGCCGGTCAGGGCAAGGCCGGCCTCGTACACGTCCTCGATGAAATATTCGAAGCGCGCGCGCCGGTTCTCGGCGACGATCTTCTTCTTGTCGAACGTATCGGGGCGAGGACGGGCCATAAGGCCGGGCGATGTAGGCGGATGAGGCCGCGAAGGAAAGGCATGATGGACGGAACGATCTGGCTGTTCTCCTACGGCACGCTGCGCCAGCGCGAGGTGCAGCTCGCCGTGTTCGGCCGCGAGCTCGCCGCCGAGGCCGATGCCCTGCCCGGCTATCGCGTCGAGATGCTGGCGATCGGCGATCCCGAAGTGGTACGCACCAGCGGCCTCGCCGAGCATCCGATCCTGCGCGAGACCGGCGCGGCGGCAGACATGATCGAGGGTCATGCGCTCGCCATCGGTGCGGACGACCTGCCCCGCGCCGACGCCTATGAGGTCGCGGATTATCGGCGCGTCGAGGTGACGCTGAGGTCGGGACGCCGGGCGTTCGTGTACGTCGGCTAGGGCCGTCAACATCTGGAACTGCGGATATTCCCTAGTCCGGCTCCCAACCGTCACCCCGGACTTGTTCCGGGGTCCACTGGGCCCCACGGGCAGGGCTAAACCCTCTTGTCCAGCCCTTGCCTCCCGGTGGACCCCGGAACAAGTCCGGGGTGACGCTGAAGAGGGTTGAGATGTCCGCCTTCCGCCGGTCCTAGACCAGCCCCGCGAACGCCAGCGCCGCGTCGACGGCCTTGCGGCTCGCGTCCGACGGCGGGGTCATCGGCAGGCGCAGCTCGGCCGGGATCTCCGGCTTCACGCGGTTCAGGGCATATTTGACGGGCCCCGGCGACGCGTCGCTGAACAGCGCGCCATGAAGCGGGAACAGCCGGTCGTGGAGTGCCAGCGCCTTCGCATAATCGCCGGCAAGCGTCGCCGCCTGGAATTCGGCGCACAGGCGCGGCGCGACATTGGCGGTGACCGAGATGCAGCCACGCCCGCCGGTCGCGTTGAACGCGATCGCCATGTCGTCATTGCCCGAGAGCTGGGCGAAATCCGGCCCGCACGAGGCACGGTGCTGCGACACGCGCGGCATGTCGCCGGTCGCGTCCTTGATGCCGACGATGCTGGGAAAAGCCGCCTTGAGCCGCGCCACCGTCTCCGGCTTGATGTCCGTCACCGTACGGCCCGGCACGTTATAGAGCACGATCGGCAGGTCGCAGGCGGCCGCCACCGCCTCGAAATGGCGGAAGATGCCCTCCTGGTTCGGCCGGTTGTAATAGGGCGGAACCATCAGCGCCGCGTCGGCTCCGGCCTCCTTCGCCGCCTTGATGTTGGCGATCGCGACCCGCGTGTCGTTCGATCCTGCCCCGGCGATCACCGGCACGCGCCCCTTCGCCGCCTCGACGCAGACGCGGACGACGCGGAAATGCTCCTCCATCGACATCGTCGCAGCCTCGCCGGTGGTGCCGCACGGCACAAGTGCCGAGGAACCTTCGGTAATCTGCCATTCAACCAACGTGCGATATGCCGCTTCGTCGAAGGCGCCGTTCAGGAACGGCGTCACCAGTGCAGGAATCGAACCGGAGAACATTTTTCGGTGAGCAACCTTCGAGCGATTAAATGTGGGGTGGCAGATACGTCCGTATTCCGTATCATGTCCAGCATGCTCGGGTGGGTTTCCAAGGGCGCGTTGTTGCTTGCGTGCGTATCGGGTGGGGCAATCGCCGCCGGCCTGCATCAGCGTGCCGTGCCGCAGCAGCTGCTTCCGCCGCAATACAATGCCAATACCTCGGGGGGGGCTCCGCAGCAGATCCTTCCGTCGCAGGTTTACGGCAGCCCCGCTCCGACACCGACCCCGACGGTGACGCCGAGCTATCCGACGCAAAGCTATGCCTCGACGGGCGATTCATCCTCCGCTGCGCTGCTTTCGGCGATCGATCAGTGGAAGATGCTGCAGCAGTCGGACAATCTCGGTTTCTCGACCTACGCCAATTTCCTGCTCGCCCATCCCGGCTGGCCGGGCGAGACCAGCCGGCGTGCCGCGGCGGAGACATCCGCGGGCCAGGATTCGCCGAGCACCACCGTCCGCTTCTTCGATCGCTTTCCGCCGCTGACCGGCGCCGGTCACGTCCGTTACGCGGTGGCGCTCGCCGCGATGGGGCAGCGCGACCGTGCCGCCGAGCAGGCGCGCAAGGCGTGGCGCAAGGGCGTGCTGCGCCCGTCAGACGAATCGCTGCTGCTCGGCCAGTTCTCCAGCAGCTTCGGTCCCGACGACCAGGATGCGCGGATGGACATGCTGCTGTGGCAGGGCGCGACCAGCGCCGCCCAGCGCCAGCTCCCCTATACCTCGCCGGCGCGGCAGGCGATCTTCGCCGCGCGGCTCGCCTATCGCACCAATGCGCCGGATGCGATGACGCGCGGCGCCGCCGTCGAGGCTTCGGCGCTGAACGACGCCGGCTTCCTCGCCGATCGCGCGAGCTGGTACCGCAACAACAATGCGAGTCCCACCGCGCGCGCCCAGCTCGCCCGGCCGCACCAGCTCAGGACCCTGCCGACCCACCCCGAGAAATGGTACGAGGTGCTGCTCACCAACGCACGCGGCGCCTATGCCGACCGTCAGTACCAGACCGCCTATGACATCGCGCGCCAGGTCGACGACGCCTATCCGCCGCAGACCGACGTCAGCAGCAAGTCGCTGGGCGAGCGCGACGATTACACCAGCCTGGTGTGGCTCGCGGGCACGGCGGCGATGCAGAATCTTGGCCGTCCGCGCGACGCGATCGGCATGTTCGAGCGCTATTCGCTCGGCTCCAAGAGCCCGACCACGCAGTCGAAGGGCCTCTACTGGGCCGGCCGCGCCGCCGAGGCCGCGGGCGATCCGCGCGCGAACGACTTCTACACCCGCGCCGCCGGCTATTCCGATCTCTATTATGGCCAGCTCGCCGCGGAGCGGCTGGGCCGGGCATTGCGCGCGCCGGCACCGATCGCCACGGTCGACGTCGCGCCGGATACCCGCTCCGCCTTCGCCGCGAAGGAGACGGTGCGCGCAGCCAGGCTGCTCGGCTCGCTCGGACGCTGGGAGGATCAGAGCGCCTTCGTCCGTCAGATCGCCGCGGATGCCACTACCGACACCGATCACCTGCTTGCCGCAGAACTCAGCCGCGCGATCAATCGGCCCGATCTCGGCGTGATGGTGGGCCGCTCGGCGCTGCAGAACGGGCTCAGCGACTATACCGCCGCGGGCTATCCCAGCGTGCGCGTCCCCGCCGCCAGCAACGACTATTGGACGATCGTCCATGCGATCGCGCGGCAGGAAAGCCAGTTCAACCGGACCGCGATCAGCCATGCCGGTGCGCGCGGGCTGCTCCAGCTCATGCCTGGCACGGCGCGCGAGCAGGCGGGCAAGCTGGGGCTCAGCTACAATCCCTCGTCGCTCACCACCGACACCGATTACAACATCATGCTGGGGTCGAGCTATTTCGACCGCATGTACCGTCTCTACAACAGCTACCCGCTGGCGGTAGCGGCCTACAATGCCGGGCCGGGCAATGTGAACAAGTGGATCGCGGCGAATGGCGACCCGCGCATGTCCGGCGTCGATATCGTCAATTGGATCGAGAATATCCCGATCTACGAGACCAAGAACTACGTCCAGCGCGTGCTCGAGAATGCCGTGGTCTACGACCTCATGAACCCGCAGCATGCCCGCAGCCGTGGACCCAACAACCTGAGCTGGTATCTCGGCAAGCGACGGCCGGGCTGAACCCTTGGCCGGAATGCCGTAGAGGCGGATCGATGGACCGTCCCAACTACATAACCCCTGCCGGATTCACCGCCCTGCGCGCCGAATATGACGCGCTGTTCGCCGAGGAACGCCCCAAGCTGGTCGATACGATCGCCTGGGCGGCGGGCAACGGCGATCGGTCGGAGAACGGCGACTATATCTACGGCCGCAAGCGGCTGCGCGAGATCGATCGGCGACTAGGCTGGCTGTCGAAGCGGATGAAGGCGGCCAAGGTGATCGATCCTGCCGCGCAGCAGGACCGCAGCCGCGTCTGGTTCGGCGCGACCGTCACGATCGCAGACGAGGACGACAATGAACGCATCCTCACGCTGGTCGGCGACGACGAGGCGGATGCGGGTGCCGGCCGCGTCGGCTGGAATGCCCCGCTCGCCAGGGCGCTGCGCGGTGCCGCGGTCGGCGATCTGCGTCGGGTCGCGCTTCCGGCTGGTGAGCGCGAATATGAGGTGGTGGCGATCACCTATCCGTGACGGACGGAGGGAACGCCCTTCCCGTCCCGCTCATTCTCTCCTCGAAGGAGAGACGCCATGGAAAAGCCCCGCACCGACAGCGCCCGGTCGCACGACGACAATGATTGGATCGAAGACCTCGACGAAACACCCGAAGGTTCGAGCAGCTCCGGCGGCAATCTCGCCCGCGACGTCGCCTCGAAGAATGAGCTGAACCAGATCCGCGACCCCGATGGCCGCAGCCGCGTCACCAAGCAGGCCAGCATCGACAACGACACCGCCGACCGCTCCCGGCGCGCACGCGGCTGAACGGCACGGACCGGCAACGGATCGTTTCCCGGCAGGTCGATTGACCGGCCCGCGGGCGCATGAGACGATGCGCAGCTGAAACGATCCGGAGGTTTCCGATGCCGATCCCCGCAAGCTGGTCCGACCGCCTGCTCAGCGTCCTGCGCATCGTGGTGGGACTCGCCTTTCTCCACCACGGCACGTCGAAGTTCTTCGGCCTCCCGCCGTTCCCGATGCCGCTCAACCCGCTGCTCTATGTCGCGGGGACGCTTGAGCTGGTCGGCGGTGCGCTGATCATACTCGGCCTGTTCACCCGGCCGGTCGCCTTCGTGCTCTCGGGCATGAGCGCCGTCGGCTATTTCATGGTCCATGCGCCCAAGAGCTTCTTCCCCTCGGTCAACGGCGGCGAGGCGATCCTGCTCTACTGCTTCATCTTCCTGTTCCTGGCGGCAGCCGGCGGTGGCGCCTGGGCGCTCGATGCGGCCCGTGCCAAGCGCAGCTAGTCTCAGCGGGACGATTCTGTCCCCGGATTGTCACATTTTGCGCCAGGTGCTGCCTGGCGTGCGCTGAAATGACACACAGCCCCCTCCCCCGCCGAAATCATTGAATTAGCGTGGGTTCGGGCCGATCGTGAGGATCGGCCCCGGTATGGGGAGTAGAATGCAAGCGCAAAAGGAAATGCTGCGGCTGCTGGTCAGCGGGCGGGTGCAGCAGGTCGGCTATCGCGACTGGGTAATCCGCAAGGCCCAGTCGATGGGCATCACGGGTTGGGTGCGCAATCTGTCTGACGGCCGCGTCGAGGCCGTGGCCGCGGGCGACGAGGAAGCACTCGCCGTGTTTCTCGAGACGTGCCGCGAAGGGCCGCGCCTGGCGCGGGTCGACGACATCGACGTGCATCCGGTCCACGAGCGGCCGGTGAAAGGTTTCACGAAACGCTTCACAGCGTAAGATTCGAGGCGAGCGGCCTCGGCTGAGGCCGCCCGCCCTCTGCCAGATCAGCGCGTCAGCTTCTTGTACGCGAGCCGCGTCGGGCGGTCGGCCGCATCTCCGAGGCGGCGGCGCTTGTCCTCCTCATAGGCCTCGAAGTTCCCCTCGAACCACTCGACATGGCTGTCGCCCTCGAACGCGAGGATGTGCGTCGCGAGACGGTCGAGGAAGAAGCGGTCGTGGCTGATCACCACCGCGCAGCCCGCGAAATTCTCGATCGCCTCTTCCAGCGCGCCCAGCGTCTCGACGTCCAGGTCGTTGGTCGGCTCGTCGAGCAGCAGCACGTTGCCGCCGCGCTTGAGCATCTTGGCGATGTTGACGCGGTTGCGCTCGCCGCCCGAGAGCTTGCCGACGTTCTTCTGCTGGTCCTGGCCCTTGAAGTTGAAGGCGCCGACATAGGCGCGGGTCGACTGGTCGTGGCCGTTGACCTTCATGTAATCGAGCCCGTCCGAGATCTCCTCCCAGACGTTCTTCGAATTGTCCAGGTGGTCGCGGCTCTGGTCGACATAGCCGAGGCGCACGGTCGAGCCCATCTCGATCGTGCCGCTGTCCGGCTTCTCCTGCCCGGTGATGAGCTTGAACAGCGTCGACTTGCCAGCGCCGTTCGGGCCGATCACGCCGACGATGCCGCCGGCGGGCAGCGTGAACGAGAGATTCTCGAACAGCAGCTTGTCGCCATAGGCCTTCGAGACGTTCTGGACCTCAATCACCTTGCCGCCGAGGCGCTCCGGCACCTGGATGACGATCTGGGCCTTGCCGGGCGTGCGGTTCTCCTGCGCTGCCACGAGCTGGTCGAACTTGGCGATACGCGCCTTCGACTTGGTCTGGCGGCCCTTGGGGCCCTGTCGGATCCAGTCGAGCTCGTCCTTGATCGCCTTCTGACGCCCGGACTCCTCGCGCTCCTCCTGCTCGAGGCGTTTGGCCTTCTTCTCGAGATAGGTCGAGTAATTGCCCTCGTAGGGAAAATACTTGCCGCGATCGAGCTCGAGAATCCAACCTACCACGTTGTCGAGGAAGTAGCGGTCGTGGGTGATCATCAGCACCGCGCCCGGATATTCCTTGAGATGATTCTCCAGCCATTCGACGCTTTCGGCGTCGAGATGGTTGGTCGGCTCGTCGAGCAGCAGGATCGAGGGCTTCTGGATGAGCAGGCGGGTGAGCGCGATGCGGCGCTTCTCACCGCCCGAGAGGTTCTCGACCGGCCAGTCGGACGGCGGGCAGCGCAGGGCCTCCATCGCGATCTCGAGCTGGTTGTCGAGCGTCCAGCCGTCGACCGCGTCGATCTTGGCCTGGAGCTCGCCCATCTCCTCCATCAGCGCGTCGAAGTCGGTGTCGTCCTTGGGATCGCCCATCTCGGCCGAGATCGCGTTGAAGCGGTCGACCATGTCGGCCACCTCGCGCGCGCCGTCCTTGACGTTCTCGAGCACGTTCTTGGTCGGATCGAGTTGCGGCTCCTGCGGCAGGTAGCCGACGGTGATGTTCTCGCCCGGCCATGCCTCGCCTGAATAATCGGTGTCGATGCCGGCCATGATCTTCATCAGCGTCGACTTGCCGGCGCCGTTAGGGCCGACGATGCCGATCTTGGCGCCCTGATAGAATTGCAGGTTGATATTGCTGAGCACCGGCTTCTGGGCGCCGGGGAAGGACTTGGTCATGTCCTTCATGACAAAGGCGTATTGCGCGGCCATGGCGGCGAGGAACTCCGTCGGAAGATGGTTGTGATGCGGCAGGAAGTGCGGGAGCGATGTAGCGATGCACCTTGCCACTTGCAAACGCGCCGGACGCCGATAGCACACGGGCCATGCGCATTCCGTCCCTGCTCGCGGCCGTCGCCGCCTCCGCCCTGATCGCTCACCCCGCCGCCGCTCAGCGCACCGCCCCACCGGCGCTCGCGCCTGTCGACCCGGCAGTCGCTAAGCTGCGCGACGCGGCGCTCAAGGACGACATCGCCTGGGATATCGTCGAGGGGATCACGACCGAGGTCGGACCCCGCCTCGCCGCGACCGAGGCGGAGGCACGGGCACGGACCTGGGCGGTCGCCAAGCTGAAGGCGCTCGGCTTCAAGAACGTGCGGATCGAGACCTATCGGATGCCCGTATGGCTGCGCGGCGAGGAAAAGGCGGAGATCATCGCCCCCTTCCCGCAGCCGCTGAAGCTCGCCGCCCTCGGCCGGTCGGGGGCGACACCGCCTGAGGGATTGACGGCAGAGGTCGTCTATTTCGCGACCTTCGACGACCTGCGCGCCGCGCCCGACGGCAGCCTGAAGGGCAAGATCGCCTTCATCTCCAACCAGATGGAGCCGACCCAGGATGGCTCGGGCTATGGCCAATTTGGCCCGGCGCGCTTCGTCGGCCCCAGCATCGCCGCGAGCAAGGGTGCGGTGGCGGCGGTGATCCGCTCGATCGGCACCGACCACGGCCGCGGGCCGCACACGGGCGGCACCAATTGGGCGGACGGGGTGATGCCGATCCCCGCCGCGGCGCTGTCCGTGGCCGACGCCGAGAATCTCGAGCGGATGTTCGCCCGCACCAAGGGGCCGGTCACGATGAAGCTGGTGCTGACGCCGCGCATGGCGGGTGAGGCCGAATCGGGCAACGTCATCGCCGAGGTGCCCGGCACCGACCCCAACGCCGGCATCGTGCTGATCGGCGGCCATCTCGACAGCTGGGATCTCGGCACCGGCGCGATCGACGACGGCGCTGGGATCGCGATCACCGCTGCCGCCGCCAAGCGGATCATGGATTCGGGCAGGAAGCCGCGCCGCACGATCCGCGTCGTCTGGTTCGGCGCCGAAGAGCCGGGCGGCTTCGGCGGCCGCGCCTATGCAGAGGCGCACGCCAAGGAAAAGCACGCCACCGCCAGCGAGAGCGATTTCGGCGCCGACAATATCTGGCGCTTCGAGGTGAACCTGCCCGACGGCGCCAAGCCGGTCGCCGACCGGCTCGCCTCCGCACTCGCGCCGCTCGGCATCACCCGTGGCCGCGGCGTCGGCGGCGACGGCACCGACATCGGCCCGACCCTGGCCACCGGTGTCGCCGCGGTCGATCTCAACCAGTCGGGCCTTCGCTATTTCAACTGGCACCACACGCCCGAGGACACGCTCGACCTCATCGATCGGGAGCAGCTTCGCCAGAATGTCGCAGCCTGGACGACGATGCTGGCGATCGTCGCCAACGCGCCCGAAGAGATCGGCGCGGTCACGCCCAGATCGGGAAATTAAGGCCTTTTCTGTACCATGAGAGGGCAAAATTTCGCGGTCGGCGTTTGCTGCGGCATGAATTTGGGCGTTGACGCGCCGACGACACCCGTTATTGCGGCAGCTTCGCGTCGGCAATCGGGCCGGCCGCGAACCATATTGCTTGGGAGCAACTAATGAAGAAGGTTCTCATTGTCGCTGCTGCCGCCGGCCTGATGTCTCTGGCCGCCTGCAACGGTACGTCGACCCCCGCCGAGAACAATGCCGAGGCGACCGCCGAGAACATTGAGGCGACTGCCGACAACTTCGATGCGCTGGCCGACAACGCGACCAACGAGAGCACCGAGGCTGTTCTCGAGAACACCGCCGACAACCTGCATGAGGCGGCCGACAACGTTGCTGACGCGGCGACCAACGCTCAGTAATCGGCGTCCGGGCGTCTTTCGCCCGGAAGCAGTTTTCGAAAGGGCGCTTCCCGTGAGGGAGGCGCCCTTTCTCATTCGGCGTCTTCCGGCAGCGTCGAAGCGGCGCTGGTCTCGCCCGCCGGGGCGATCCGGGTGAAACGCAGGGTGAACACCGCGCCACCGTCGGGATCGTTGCTGGCGTTCACATCGATCGCCATCGCGTCGGCGAAGCCCTTGACGATGGCGAGGCCGAGCCCGCTGCCGCCGTGGCGGTCGCTGCCGCGGCCCTGGGCGAAGGTCTCGAACACACGGGCCTCGCTGCCGGCCTGAAGCCCCGGCCCACGATCGCGCACCGACAGCAGCACCGCATCGGGCGTCCGCCGTCCCTCGATCACGATCGTCCCGTCGTCACCGCCGTGCACCGCGGCATTGGCGAGCAGGTTGATGAGGATGTGGTGGAGCAAAGTCGGATCCGCCGTCACGAACGGCAGGTTGGCGGGCACCTTGAGGTCGATATGCCGGCCGCGCAGCAGGTCCTTGAGGTCGTGCACCGCCCCGCCCACCGCGTCGGTGAGATCGGTCGGCTCCGGCGCGAGCTTGAGCGCCCCGGCATCGATCCGCACCATGTCGAGCAGGTTGTCGAGGAAGCGCCTTAGCCGTGCGATCTCCGCCTTGGCCAGCGGCACGTTGGGATCATCCGGATGCTCGGCCGCGATCGCCTCCACCGATCCGGCAACCGTCGTCAGCGGCGTGCGCAGGTCATGGCCGATCGACGAGAGCAGCGCCGCGCGCAGCCGGTCGCGCTCCTTGAGGACGCTCACCTCGCGCACTTGGTCCTCCAGCTTCAAGCGCTCATGCGCCAGCGCCGCCTGGCCGAGCAGCGTCGACAGCAACACCGCGCGGTCGGCCGACACCGGATCGCGGCCATCCTCGCGCGACAGGCCGATCACCGCGAGCACCCCGAGCGCGGTCTTGAGCGGATGGAACTGCCAGTCGGCGGCATTGAGCGTGGCCGTCCCTGCCCCGGCAGGCTCGCCGCGGCTCCAGGTCCATTCCGCGGCAGCCTGGTTGACCGGCCCGAGCGAGCCGACCTCGGGCGCGCTCGCCACCGGCACCAGCGTTCCATCGCGCTGATTGAGCAGCACGACGTCGACCTCGAGCAGCCGCGCGATCTCCTCGCAGGTGATGCGGCTGGTCGTCCCCCAGTCCGAGGTCCGCGCGAGCGCCTGCCCGAAGGCGGCGACCGCGGCATTCTCCTGCGCGCTCCGTGCTCCCAGAGTCGCGCGCGATTTCAACCGGCCGGCGAGATTGGCGGTGAAGGCGCCGATGCCGATCAGCACGAACATCGTCAGCACGCTCTGCGGGTCGGCGATGGTCAGCGTGTAGAGCGGCGGCAGGAAGAAGAAATTATAGGCGAGGCCCGCCAGCACCCCCGCGATCAGGCCCGGCCGCAAGCCGTAACGTCCCGAGGCGAACAGCACCGGCAGGAGATAGAGAAGATCGATCCCTCCTACGCCGATCAGCGGCTCCGCGAGACGAGCGAGCAGAGTCGTCGCCACGATCATCCCGACGATGACGAGGTGGTTGGGGCCCCGCCCCCATTTCCCCTTCTGTCGCACGGTGCCGGGCTTCGGTGCAGCTGCCTGCGCGGGAATGACGTGGACCGCGAGCCCGTCGCTCTCCCGCAGCATCGCGTTGACGACCGATCCGTGGCGCAGCTCGAACCACCAGCTCCTGACCGACTTGCCGATCACGAGCTGGGTCGCGCGCATGCCCTGGATGTGACGGGAAAGGCCCTCGATCACGCTCGCCGCCGGCACCGTCGCGATCGTTGCACCCAGGCTGGCGGCGAGCCGCAGCGTGTCGGCGACACGGTGTTTGGCGGCCTCGTCGAAGCTCTCGGCGCGGGGCGTCTCGATATAGACCGCCTGCCACGGCGCCCGCAGCGCATCGGCCATCCGCTTGGCGGCACGCACCATCGTATCGGAGCCCGGCAGCTCGCTCACCGCCACCAGCACGCGCTCGCCACCGGCATAGGTGCCGGGCAGCGCGCTCGCGTCGAGATCCTCCAGCAATGCCCGATCGACGGTCAATGCGGCGCGGCGGAGCGCCATCTCTCGCAGCGCCGACAGGTTCGCCTTGGAAAAGAAATGGCCGAGCGCGCGGCTCGCCTCGGCCGGGATATAGACCTTGCCCTCCTTCAGCCGCTCGATCAGCTCGTCCGGCGGCAGGTCGACCACCTCGATCTCGGCACCCTCGAACACGCTGTCGGGCACCGTCTCGCGCACGCGCACCTTGGTGAAGCTCGCGACGACGTCGTTGAGGCTTTCGACGTGCTGGATGTTGAGCGTCGTATAGACGTCGATGCCGGCATCGAGCAGCTCGGCGACGTCCTGCCAGCGCTTGGGGTGCCGGCTGCCCTCGACATTGGTGTGCGCGAACTCGTCGACCAGCGCGAGCTCAGGCTGGCGGGCGAGCACCGCGTCGAGGTCCATCTCCTCGAGCTTGTGACCCTGATAGTCGATCGCCCGGCGCGGGATCACCTCGAACGGCTCGAGCAGCGCCGCGGTCTCGGCGCGGCCGTGAGTCTCGACCACGGCGATGACCACGTCGGCTCCGGCCTTCTTCCGCTCGGCGCCCTCCCGCAGCATCTCGAAGGTCTTGCCGACGCCCGGCGCGGCACCAAGGAAGATCTTGAGCTTGCCCCGCTCCTCGCGCTCGGCGGCGCGAAGCAGCGCGTCGGGGGACGGACGGGTATCGTTCGACGCCATCGCTCGCTCCTACCCCCCTCCCGGTCAAAACGCTACGCGGGCGTATCGGTCCTTATGGTTTCTTAATGCCGCGCGCCGCCTTTCGCCGTCGAACCTTAACGGCCCGTCGCACTAGGTGATCCGCCGGCCGTCCCCGTTCGGCGGCATCACTTTCGGGATTCATCCGATGCAGGACCTGCTCTGGCTCGCCTTGGTCGGCGGGCTGTTCGCGGCGACGATCGCCTATGTCCGCCTGTGCGACGAGGCGTGACGCGATGACCGTCCATCTCGCGCTCGCCGGGCTCACCGCCCTCGGCCTCCTCCTCTACCTCGTGGTCGCGCTCGTGCGGCCCGAGCGTTTCTGACCGGGAGCCGTCGTCATGACCGTCCAGGGCTGGTTCCTGATCGCTCTCTTCGTCGCGCTCGTCGTCGCCGTCGCCAAGCCGATGGGGATGTGGCTGTTCGCGCTGTACGAGGGCCGCCGCACGCCGCTCCACACCGTGCTCAGCCCGGTCGAGCGGGGTTTCTACAAGCTCGCCGGCATCGACCCCGCCGCGGAACAGAGCTGGCGCCGCTACGCGGTGCATATGCTGCTCTTCAACCTGATGCTGCTGCTGTTCACCTATGCGGTGCTGCGGCTGCAAGGGGTGTTGCCGCTCAATCAACAGGGGCTGGCCGGGCTGTCGCCGCATCTCGCGTTCAACACCGCGACGAGCTTCACCACCAACACCAACTGGCAGAGCTACGGCGGCGAATCGACCATGTCGAATTTGAGCCAGATGCTCGGCCTCGCCATCCATAACTTCCTGTCGGCGGCGACCGGCATCGCGCTCGCTTTCGCGCTGTTCCGCGGCTTCGCCCGGCGCAGCGCCACGACGATCGGCAATTTCTGGGCCGACTGCACCCGCGTGACGCTCTACCTGCTGCTGCCGATCTGCATCGTCTATGCCCTGTTCCTGATCGCGAACGGCGTGCCGCAGACCTTTGCCGCCACCATCGACGCGACGACGCTCGAGGGCGTCAAGCAGACGCTGCTGGTCGGCCCCGTCGCCTCGCAGGAAGCGATCAAGATGCTCGGCACCAACGGCGGCGGCTTCTTCAACGCCAATTCGGCGCATCCGTTCGAGAACCCCAACGCGCTCACCAACCTCGTCCAGATGCTGTCGATCTTCGCGATCGGCAGCGGCCTGACCTGGACGTTCGGCAAGGCGGTAGGGAACACCCGCCAGGGCTGGGCGATCCTTGCCGCGATGCTGATCCTGTTCACCGCCGGCGCGTCGGTGGTCTATTGGCAGGAAGCGGTCGGCAATCCCGTGCTGCACAACCTCGGCGTCACCGGCGGCAACATGGAGGGCAAGGAGGTCCGCTTCGGCATCGCCGCGAGCGCCCTGTTCGCCACCGTCACCACCGCCGCCTCATGCGGCGCGGTCAACGCGATGCACGACAGCTTCACCGCACTCGGCGGCCTCATCCCGCTGTTCAACATGCAGCTCGGCGAGGTCGTGATCGGCGGCGTAGGCGCCGGCATCTACGGCTTCCTGCTGTTCGCCATCCTCGCGGTGTTCGTCGCCGGGCTGATGGTCGGCCGCACGCCCGAATATGTCGGCAAGAAGATCGAGAGCCGCGAGGTCAAGCTGGCAGTGCTCGCGATCGCGGTGCTGCCGCTCGTCATCCTCGGCTTCACCGCGCTGTCGTCAGTGCTTCCGCAAGGGCTCGCCGGACCGCTCAACAAGGGGCCGCACGGCTTCTCGGAGATCCTTTACGCCTTCACCTCAGGCGTCGCGAACAACGGCTCGGCCTTCGCCGGGCTCACCGCCAACACGCCCTATTACAATGGACTGCTCGGCGCCGCGATGTGGATCGGCCGCTTCTTCATCATCGTGCCGATGCTCGCCATCGCGGGCAGCCTGGCGGCAAAGAAGCACACGCCCGAATCCGCCGGATCGTTCCCGACCACCGGACCGCTCTGGGTGGGCCTGCTCGTCGGCATCGTGCTGATCGTCGGCGGCCTCACCTTCCTCCCCAGCCTCGCGCTCGGACCTATCGCCGATCACTTCGCGATGATCCGCGGCCAGCTCTTCTGACGGACGGAAACCATGTCCACCGCACCCACTTCGATGTTCTCGGCAAGCCTGGTTGTCCCGGCGATCGGCGATGCCTTCAGGAAGCTCTCCCCGCGCGAGCTGATCCGCAACCCGGTGCTGTTCACCACCGCGGTCGTCGCGCTGCTGCTCACCGTCCTGCTCGTGATCGGCGGAGAGAAGCTGCCGTTCGGCTTCCAGGCGCAGCTCATCGTCTGGCTGTGGCTGACGGTGCTGTTCGGCACTTTCGCCGAGGCGCTGGCGGAAGGGCGCGGCCGCGCCCAGGCGGCCTCGCTGCGCGCCACCAAGTCGGAGCTCCAGGCCAAGCGCCTGACCGGCGCCGGCGAAACCTGGGAAATGGTCGGTGCCGCCCTGCTCCGCCGCGGCGAAACGGTGCTGGTCGAGACCGGCGACCTCATCCCCGCCGACGGCGAGGTGATCGAGGGCGTCGCCTCGGTTAACGAGTCCGCGATCACCGGCGAAAGCGCGCCCGTGATCCGCGAGGCGGGCGGCGACCGTTCGGCGGTGACGGCGGGCACCCGCGTCATCTCCGACCGAATCAAGGTGCGGGTGACGCAGGAGCCCGGCCAGGGCTTCCTCGACCGCATGATCGCGCTCGTCGAGGGCGCCGAGCGGCAGAAGACACCGAACGAGATCGCGCTGACCATCCTGCTGGTCGGGCTCACCATCATCTTCCTGATCGCGGTCGCGACCATTCCGGGCTTCACCAGCTATGCCGGCGGTCAGGTGCCGGTGGCGATCCTGGCGGCGCTGCTGATCACGCTGATCCCGACCACCATCGCCGCATTGCTGTCGGCGATCGGCATCGCGGGCATGGACCGGCTCGTCCGCTTCAACGTGCTCGCCAAGTCGGGGCGCGCGGTCGAAGCGGCCGGCGACATCGACGTGCTGCTGCTCGACAAGACCGGCACCATCACGATCGGCGACCGTCAGGCGAGCGTGTTCCGCCCGCTCACCGGCGTCGACACCGCGGTGCTGGCCGACGCGGCGATGCTCGCCAGCCTCGCCGACGAGACGCCCGAAGGCCGCTCGATCGTCACCCTCGCGCGCGAACGCCATGCGATCCCCGTCCGCACGCTGCCCGCCGATGCGACGGTGATCCCCTTCACCGCCCAGACCCGCCTGTCCGGCGTGCAGATCGACGGCACGCTGATCCACAAGGGCGCGGTCGACTCCATCCTGAAGGCGGTGCCGGCGCTGGCCAACACCCCGCAGGCAGCCGAGCTCAAGCGCGTCACCGACGAGATCGCCCGCGCCGGCGCCACGCCGCTCGCGGTGGTCAAGGACGGCCATCTCCTCGGCGCGATCGCGCTGAAGGACGTGGTCAAGGCTGGCGTGCGCGAGCGGTTCGCAGAGCTGCGCCGCATGGGCATCCGCACGGTGATGATCACCGGCGACAACCCGCTCACCGCCGCTGCGATCGCCGCCGAGGCGGGAGTCGACGATTTCCTCGCCGAGGCGACGCCGGAGGACAAGCTCGCGCTCATCCGCAAGGAGCAGCAGGGTGGCCGGCTGGTCGCGATGTGCGGCGACGGCACCAACGACGCCCCCGCCCTCGCCCAGTCGGACGTCGGCGTGGCGATGAACACCGGCACCCAGGCCGCGCGCGAGGCCGGCAACATGGTCGACCTCGACAGCGATCCGACCAAGCTCATCGAGATCGTCGGCCTGGGCAAGCAGCTGCTGATGACGCGCGGCGCGCTCACCACATTCTCGGTGGCCAACGACGTCGCCAAATACTTCGCGATCATCCCGGCGATGTTCATCGCGCTCTATCCGGGGCTCGGGGTGCTCAACGTGATGGGGCTGGCCAGCCCGCAGTCGGCGATCCTCTCCGCGATCATCTTCAACGCGCTGATCATTCCGCTGCTGGTGCCGCTGGCGCTCAAGGGCGTGAAGTATCGCGCGATCGGCGCCGGCCCGCTGCTCGCCCGCAACCTCGCCATCTACGGCCTCGGCGGCCTGCTTGCCCCGTTCGTCGGCATCAAGCTGATCGACCTGCTCGTCGCCGGCCTCCACCTCGCCTGAGGACAGAACCATGCTCACCGACCTCAAGACCGCGCTCCGCCCGGCAATCGTGCTGACGATCCTGTTCGCCGCGCTCCTCGGCCTCGCCTATCCGGCTGCGCTGACCGGCATCGGCCAGCTTGCCTTCCCGCATCAGGCGAACGGCAGCCTGATCCGCGAGAACGGCAAGGTGATCGGCTCCGAGCTGATCGGCCAGGGCTTCGCCGCCCCCGGCTATTTCCACTCGCGGCCCTCGGCCGCCGGCAAGGGCTATGACGCGCTCGCTTCCTCGGGATCGAACCTCGGCCCGACCAGCCAGGCGCTGGTCGACCGCGTCAAGACCGACCTCGCCGCCAATGGTTCCTCACCAGGACAATCGGTTCCCGCCGATCTGGTGACTGCCTCCGCCTCGGGGCTCGATCCCGATCTCAGCCCCGAGGCGGCCTTTTTCCAGGCCGGGCGCGTCGCCAAGGCGCGGGGGATTCCAGTGGATGCAGTACGCCAGCTGATCACGCGCGAGACCCAATATCCGCTGCTCGGCTTCCTCGGCGAGCCGCGCGTCAACGTCCTCGCGCTCAATCGCGCACTCGACCGGTTGGCACCGCGCCCGTAACAAGGAGGGCATGGCCCTGCCGACCAAGGTCCTGATCGTCGAGGACGACGCCGCCATCCGCCGCCTGTTGCGCGTCGCGCTCGAGCGCGCAGGGCATGAGGTGGCGGAGGCGGCCACCGCGCGCGAGGGTCTGTCGCTGCTCGACATCGACAAGCCGCAGGCGGTGCTGCTCGACCTCGGCCTCCCCGACCGCGACGGGCTGGAGCTGATCCAGCTCGTCCGCGCACGCTCGCAGGCGACGGTGCTCGTCGTCTCAGCGCGCGAAGATACGGCCGAGAAGGTCGCGGCGCTCGATCTCGGCGCCGACGATTACCTGACCAAGCCGTTCGACACCGAGGAGTTGCTCGCCCGCATCCGCACCGCGCTCCGCCACCGTCTCGCGACCCAGGCCGAGCGCGACCGCGTCACGGCCGGCGAGGTCGAGATCGACCTCGTCCACCGCCGCGTCCGCCGTGCCGGCGAGGAAGTCCATCTATCGCCCAAGGAATATGAGGTGCTGGCTGAACTCGCCAAGCGGCCCGATCGCGTTATCGGCCACGCCCAACTCCTGCGCACCGTCTGGGGACCGGCGCATGAGACGCACGTGGATTACCTGCGTATCGTGGTGCGCAACCTGCGCCAGAAGCTGGAAGCCGATCCGGCACGGCCGCTGCTGATCATCAACGAACCGGGGGTCGGTTACCGGCTGCGCTCGACTGCGGAGTAGCAGTCGTCCGATCAGGGCATATCCCTTAACATCATCTGGCTCCCACCGCTTGCAAAATAGGATTGGTCCGGCTAATTCAAACCGCTTGCGAATTGCAAGCGGTCTGGAAGGGATTGCGGCCATGATCACCCTATTCGGCGAGGGACGGGGCTTCCGGGTTGCCTGGCTGCTGGAAGAGATGGGGCTTTCTTACCGACTGCGGCCCGTGGACCTGCTGGCCGGCGTCGAGAACGATCCAGAGTTCCTGACCATCAATCCCGCCGGGTTCATCCCCGCGATCCAGGACGGCGACGTCATCATGGTCGAGTCGATCGCGATCATGGAATATCTGATGGCGCGTTACGGCCCGACGCCGCTTGCGCCGGAGCCGCACGAGCCGGTCTTCCCCTTGTACCAGCAGTTCCTTCACCTCGGCGAGGCGGGACTCGCGGCCTCCATGTATTTCGTCAGCGGCGCGCGCCACATCGCGCCCGAAGGCGAGCGGAACAACTGGAGTGCCCGTCAGGCGATGAGCGTGTTCGAATCCCGGCTGGGACTGGTGACGCGGCAGCTCGAGCGGACGCCCTATGTTGCCGGCGAGGCGTTCACGGCGGCCGACATCTCGGTGGCCTATGCCCTGCTGCAGGCCAGGAGAAACGGAGGCGTCGTCTACGGCGAGGTCGAGGGGGCCTATCTCTCGCGGGTCACGGGTCGTGACGCTTACAAGCAAGCCATGGACATGTGCCAGGATACCAAAGCCTGGGCGGCCGCAAGGGGCGGCTGACGCGCTTCAGAAGTGGAGCACATAAGGCGCTTCACGGCAGTAGGTGGTCGGGGAGACAGGATTCGAACCTGCGACCCTCTGCTCCCAAAGCAGATGCGCTACCAGGCTGCGCTACTCCCCGACGTGACGGCCCTTAGCGGCTTCATTGAACTGCATGCAAGGCGCCGTGGCAAAGCCGCGCCGTCGGACGGCCGCGCTTAGAGGCTCGCATCAACTCCGCTGCTGCTTACCCTGCGCGGCGCTGGTGGGCCCGGCAGGACTCGAACCCGCAACCTAGCCGTTATGAGCGGCCAGCTCTAACCATTGAGCTACAGGCCCGCCAGCGAAACGCTGCGATAAGGGCCGCGTCAGGCGCGCGCAAGCGCTGCCGCATCGGCCGCGGCAACGATCTCGTCGAGACTGGCGGAGGCGATCCCCAGTCGGTCGAGCAGCGTCAGCATCGCATCCCACCAGCGCCAGAACGCAGCCAGGTCCTGCGCATCACGGACATAGGGCGTGTGCCCCGGTTCCAGCGACGGCGAGTGAAAGCTGAAGTTGAGCAGCGTCACCCCCTCCCCAGCCGCAACCCGCACGGCCTCGAGGGCGTCCGAAAGCGGCATGCCTTCGGGCGTCAACGCCACTCGCGCCAGCAGACCGGTGCGCGCGAGCAGGCCGCGTCCCTTGGGGACGATTCCGGCCATACGGTACAGCGCTGCTCCGCCTCTGCGGGCTCGGCCGGTATAGACGGTGGTGAGCGGCAGTTCGATCACACCTTCCGGCGTACGAAAGGCATGATTGCCGTGATCGAGAAAAATAGGGCCGCCCTTGCCCGAATAGTCATAGCCGGGACGGATCGAGCTGTCGAAGCGATACCCCCGCTCCGCCAGCAGGGCGAGCGTCGCCGGGCCGATCCCATAGCGGCCGGCGCGATAGAGCTTCGGCCGTCCGAATGCCTCCGTGATCGCGTCGGTCAGCACGTCGAGCTTGGCCGCCTCCAGCGCGCGGGGCAGGTTGCCGGCGAAGCTGTTCCGCGGATTGACGGCCTCGTCGAACGGCGGATTGACCCAGGGGTGGAGCTGGGTGCCCACCGCATGGGCGCCTTCAGCGAGCGCAGTCCGTAGATGTTCGATCGATGCCGGATCGGTCACGATCGGATGATCGACGAGGAAGGTCAATGCCGCCCCCGTCTCCGAAAAACGTCGCGCTGCGGCCGGGATCGCCCCCGTGGCACGCACCGAGCACGCATCGCGGGCGAGCGGCGCGCTCCAGTCGAATTCTTCCTCGGTATCGACGAAAATGGTGAAACGCTGCCCGAAATCGGCGGGCCACCGGACGCGATCGCCCAGCGCGGGCAGCGGCGGGTGATGGGTGTCCCCCGCGTCCACCGTCAGCTCTGCCGCACCTGCTCCATCGTCTGGCGTCCTGCCGCAGGCAGGCGCAGAGTCAAGGCATCACCCTCGACCACTAGTCCACCACCCAGCTGGCGGGCGAGATTGCGCACCAGCCGCAGCGCAAAGCCGCTGCCGAGGAGCGACGCCGGATTGTCCTCGTCGTCGATCGAGAACAGCGCATCGCCCTCGAACACCGCCAGCGCGCGCGGCCGCGAGATCGACAGCAAGCCGGGCTCCTCGGCACGAACGACCACGCTCTCGCCGGGCTCAGTGACGCCGAGCAGCGTCGCCAGCAGACGCTCCAGCAGGCGCCGCAGTGCATAGATGTCACCGAACGCCTCGCCGGGCTTGCCGTCGATCACGATCCGGGCGGCGCGCACCTGGGCGAGCGGGGCGAGGTCGGCGATGATCTGGATCAGCAGCGGTTCGAGCGCCACCGTCTCGGGTCGGAGGTCGAGCGCGCCCGACTGGATGCGCGCCGCGGTGTCGAGGTCGTCGATCGCCGCGAGCAGGTCCTGCGCATCCGAGCGGATCGTCTCGGCATGGTGCCGATAGGGCTCGGGGACCGGGCCCAGCATGGCGTGCTCGATCATCTCGGAAAAGCCGACGATCGCATTGGTCGGCGTGCGCAGCTCGTGGACGAGCTGGCGCATCGCGTCCGGCCGGGGCGCCCGGCCCGGCCGTTGATCGGTGCGGGGGCGGCGCGCTTCGCCGCGATAGCCGGTGAAGCGGCCCGTGCGCCCGTCGAAGGACGGCGTGCCGGAGATGCGCCACTCGCCCGATGCGTCGGTCTCGCCGCCAACGTGCAGATGCGCGTCGACGAAACGCGTGCGGCGTCGAAATGCACCTGCGGCCACGCCATCGACGCCTGCGGCTCGCGGCAAGGCCGGAACGGCGAGCGACAGCCCGACGAGCGGCCCGCGCGCCACACCCTCGACCCAGCGGATCGCACCGGTCTCGTCGGTTTCGAACACGAAGCGATCGGCGAGCGCGACGTGCTCGGCGGCGGGCACGATGGTTTCGTGATCGCGCTGATAAGCTTCGATCCGTGCGACGACGTCGGCGATGCGGAAGGTTTCGCCGGGCTCGTCGTGCTCCTGCTGCCGTGCCTTCGCAACGACCGGCAGATCCTGCGCGACCTCGCCGACCGAACGAAATGGGTCGGATGCTGGAGGGGCAACGGTCTCCTGCGCATCGATCCCGGATCGGGATTCACTGCCGGGCGCGTCGCCGGGAATATCGAGGATCGGTCCGCCCCCGTCAGGCCTTTTGGTTTGCGTTTCAAAACGGAACGCCGATTCCGACGGCGTTCCGGCCGACGGCAGCACGAAATCGGTTGGTCCGAAGCTCTCCAGTGCACGCACCACCTTGGGATCGAGATCGCGGCGATGGCGCAGCACCGCACGCCCCTGCGGCGACAGTTCAGGCAGCAGTGCGATCCACGACTCGGGGGGTAGAGTCGCGAAACGGAGCACGGGCGCCGATACCGCGATCTCGTCGAGCGCTAGCAGGCGGACCAGCGCTGCGGGCGGACGGGCACCGGCTGTCGCTCGCGCGCTCGCCGCCCGCACCGTCAACGGCACTTGATCCTTCAACTCCATCAACGCCGTCATAGCACGCGCATCCGCCGCAATCCGTCCCCGCGCGACCAGGTCGACGAGCTGGCGCCATCCTGCCTGCGCCGCGGTCGGCGTATCAAGCCCTGCTGCCAGCACCGTGTCGAGAGTATCGTCGAAGCGCACTCGGCCCCCTGCGCACGCCGGTTGGTGAAGCGCGCGTCGTCACGAATCCTTAACGAGCGGCGGGGGAGGTCGAAACGGCGCATTTTGGGACGTCGCAATGTGGCACAGACTGGCCGTTCGGCAATCTTCGACAAGTCGCAGACGTTAAGTTGTGTATCGTCAGAGTCGAACAATTGCGTTCGCGTGAAATTTTCTTATTGCTGGTCGCGCCGATTCGGCAACAATCATCGGGGGATAATCACGAATGGCGTTCGACCGGATCGACCGGCAGATCATGTCGCTGCTCCAGGAGGACGGGCGGATGACCAATGTGGAGCTCGCCGAACGGGTCGGCCTCACCGCCCCGCCGTGCCTCCGCCGCGTCCGCGCACTCGAGGAGGAGGGCGCGATCCGCGGCTATCACGCCGCCCTGGACCCCGCCAGTCTGGGCTATACCATCACGGTCTTCGCGATGGTGAGCCTCAAGAGCCAGGCCGAGGCCGATCTCGCGGCGTTCGAGGCGCATGTCGCGCAGATTCCCGAAGTCAGAGAATGCCACATGCTGAACGGCGAGATCGACTTCATCCTGAAGATCGTCGCCACCGATCTTCGCGCCTTCCAGGAGCTGCTGACGACGCAGCTCACGCCTGCGCCCAACGTCAGCCACGTAAAGACGTCGCTGACGATTCGCACCTCGAAGGCTCAGCCGGGAATCCCGGTGCTGTAAATCACGGGGCGGCCGCGCCGGCCGCCCCGTTAGCGATCAGGCGCCGGTCGCCGTGGCGGTCGGCGATATATCCATCCAGTTGGTCCAGAAACCGGCGATCTCGCTGCGCGGCGCCGTTGTCACACCCTGGAACGCGGTACGCGCGCCGGCCTTGTCGCCCGCTTGCGTCAGCGCCTGGCCCAGGCGAAGGTTGGCTTCCGACGTGTCGACGCCGCCCTTCGACAGCGCGAGCCTGTAGAACTCCGCCGCCTTGGCATAATTGCCCAATGCCAGGTTGACGTCGCCGGCGCCCATCGCGGCCTTGCCGCTGGTGCTCGCCTGCTTCTCGATCGTGGCGAGCGGAGCATCCGACTTAATCGCGGCCTGCGAGTCCCGGAGGAGCTGAGTGGCGGTGGCGTTGGTGGCCGGGATCTTGCCGGTCGCCTTGCCTTCGTCGAGCACTGCCTTGGTCTCATAGGGCAGACCCGCCTGATAGGCGAGGTTGGCATATTCCAGATAGTCGCTCTGGTCGGCGAGCGCCTTGGTCGCGCGCATCAGGCGGAACAGGTCGAGCCGCTGGTTGCGGTCGAGCGGCTGACCGCCCTTGGCCTCACGTCCGTCGCGATAGACCAGGATCACCTTCCGCCAGTTCTCCGCGGTCGGATAGGCCTTGACCGAACGCTGCAGCCAAGCCGCGGTCTCTGCCTTCTGGCCAGAGGCGAAGAGCTTGGCGATCGCATAATTGTACCAATCCTGCGGCGCCTTGCGACCGGCAGCCTCCTCGGCCTTGATCGCCTTGTCGATCTCGGCAACGCCGCCTTGGACGTTGCCGGTCTCGATCATCGATTGCGCGACCTGCAGCGCGAGGTTCTGGTCCTGATAGCCGAGGTCGCGCGCCTTGGTGAGGTACGGCAGCGCATCGGCGTACTTCTTGTTCTGGAAGGGGATCGCGCCGCGGAAGTAGTTGTAGCGCGGTAGATCGGTCTGCGGCGTCTTGGGATTGCTGATCAGTGCGTCGAGGATCGGGAGCAGTGCATTCTGATCCTGGCCCTGCGCGACGATCGGTAGCCTGAGCGCGTTGACGACATAGCGGTCGTCGTCGGTCTTCGCGAGCGCCTCGGCCTCGGCGATCTTGGCCATCGCGGTCGTATTGTCCTTGGCGGCGATCGCGGTCTGCGCCTCGGAGATGGGCTTGCGGATCGCCTCGGACAGATTGAGCTGCGGCGCGCCGGCGTCCTTGTCCTTCTTCTTCTGCGCGACGGCGGGCGTGGCCACCGCCGTCACCGTCACGCCGGCGGCAAGGACCGCAACCAGCGCGGCGTGCGAAATCAGCTTCATCATCAGGTCTCCTCTGCGGGCCTCTGTCGGGAAAAATCGTCCCGCTCTAGGCAAGGCCCCCGCGCCGTTCAAGCATTTGACCGACCGGACTTGCCCCGCGCGCGCTGAACCGCTTTTGAACGGATTCGGTTCCTCGCGCGCACGCGCGTACATACGCGCGCGGGGGTTGCTGGCGCCTTCGCGGGCCGCTAGAGCCGACACGACATTGCAACATTCCTGAAAGCATCAGAACTTGACCGACGAGACGCTGCTCGCCGACCCCTCCGACATTACCCCCATCTCGATCGTCGACGAGATGAAGTCGAGCTATCTCGACTATGCCATGTCCGTGATCGTCGCGCGCGCCCTGCCCGACGTGCGCGACGGCCTGAAGCCGGTTCATCGCCGCATCCTGTGGAGCTGCCAGGAAAGCGGCTACGTCTGGAACCGCTCCTATCGCAAGTGCGCCCGCATCACCGGCGACACGATGGGTAAGTACCACCCACACGGCAACCAGGCGATCTACGATGCGCTCGCGCGTCTCGCCCAAGATTGGGCGATGCGGGTGCCGCTGATCGACGGCCAAGGCAATTTCGGGTCGATGGACCCGGATCCGCCGGCAGCCGAGCGCTACACCGAGGCGCGTCTGGCCAAGGTCGCGGGTTCGCTGCTCGAGGACATCGAAAAGGACACGGTCGACTTCGTCCCCAATTACGACGGGTCGGAACGCGAGCCTTCGGTCCTCCCTGCGCGCTTCCCCAATCTCCTCGTCAACGGCGCCGGCGGCATCGCGGTCGGCATGGCGACCAACATCCCGCCGCACAATCTGGGCGAGGTGATCGACGCGTGCCTTGCGTACATGGACGACGGCGCGATCACGACCGAAGAACTGATGGAGATCGTACCGGGACCGGACTTCCCGACCGGCGCGCTGATCCTCGGCCGTTCGGGCTGCCGCGCGGCCTATGAGGGCGGGCGTGGCTCGATCATCGTGCGCTCGCGTCACAGCTTCGAGCAGCGCGGCGACCGCCGCTCGATCGTGCTCACCGAAATCCCCTACCAGCAGGGCAAGAACGCGCTGGTCGAGAAGATTGCCGAGGCTGCCAAGGACAAGCGCGTCGAAGGCGTCAGCGACATCCGGGACGAATCGAACCGCGAGGGCGTGCGCATCGTCATCGACCTGCGCCGCGACGCGACGCCCGAGGTGGTGCTGAACCAGCTGTGGCGCCACACGCCGGCGCAGGGCAGCTTCCCGGCCAACATGCTCGCGATCCGCGGCGGCCGGCCCGAGCTGCTCAACCTGCGCGACATCATCGAGGCGTTCGTCCGCTTCCGCGAGGAGGTGATCACCCGCCGCTCGAAGTTCGAGCTCGCCAAGGCCCGCGAGCGCGCGCACCTGTTGCTCGGCCTCGTCATCGCGGTCACCAACCTCGACGAGGTGGTGCGCATCATCCGCGGATCGCCGAATCCGGCGACGGCGCGTGAGACCCTGCTCGCCCGCGAATGGCCGGTTGCCGAGATCGCGCCCTATATCCGCCTGGTCGAGGCGGTCGAGGCCGAGGTGGAAGGCGACAGCTACCGCCTGTCCGAGCTCCAGGTCCGCGCGATCCTCGACCTGCGCCTCCACCGCCTGACGGCGCTCGGCCGCGACGAGATCGGCGACGAGCTGGCGGAGCTGGCCAGCTCGATCGCCGAATTCCTCGAGATCCTCGCCAACCGCGCCAAGCTCTACGAGATCATGCGCACCGAGCTGATCGAGGTGCGCGACCAGTTCGCCACGCCGCGCCGGACCGAGATCGCCGCCGCCGCCGACGGCATCGAGGACGAGGACCTGATCGAGCGCGAGGACATGGTCGTCACCGTGACCATGGAAGGCTATATCAAGCGCACCCCGCTCGACACCTTCCGCGCCCAGAACCGCGGCGGCAAGGGCCGCGCCGGCATGGCGACCAAGGACGAGGACGTCGTCACCGAGCTGTTCGTGACCTCCACGCACACGCCGGTGCTGTTCTTCTCCACGCTCGGCCGCGTCTATCGCATGAAGGTGTGGCGCCTGCCGGAAGGCGGCGCCAACACGCGCGGGCGGCCGATGATCAACCTGCTGCCGCTCGCGAGCGGGGAGACGATCTCGACCGTGCTGCCGCTGCCCGAGGACGAGAACGAGTGGGGCAAGCTCCACGTCATGTTCGCCACTGCCAGGGGCTCGGTGCGCCGCAACTCGATGGACGCGTTCACCAACGTGCCGTCGAACGGTAAGATCGCGATGAAGTTCGAGGGCGAGGATGAGGACGACCGGCTGATCGGCGTCGCGCTGCTCGACGAGAACGACGACGTTCTGCTGGCGACGCGCCAGGGCAAGGCGATCCGCTTCCCCGGCAGCGACGTGCGCGAGTTCCAGAGCCGCAACTCGACCGGCGTTCGCGGCATGACGCTGAAGGATGGCGACGAGGTGATCTCGCTGTCGATCCTCCATCGTTCGGGCGCGACCTCGGAGGAGCGCGAGGACTATCTCCGCTACGCGCCGTGGAAGGCGGAGCGCGACGGCGAGCCCAGCATGCCGCTCGACCGGTTCGAGCATCTGCGCGCGCACGAGCAGTTCATCCTGACCATCTGCGCCAACGGCTATGGCAAGCTGTCCTCCGCCTATGAGTATCGCCGCACCGGCCGCGGCGGCCAAGGCATCACCAACATCGACAACATCGCCCGCAACGGCCCCGTCGTCGCCAGCTTTCCGGCGACCAAGGCGCAGCAGCTCATGCTGGTCACCGACCAGGCCAAGCTGATCCGCATCCCGCTCGGCGATCTCCGCGTCATTGGCAGGGGCTCGGCGGGCGTGCGGCTGTTCAACGTCGCCGACGACGAGCATGTCGTCTCCGCCGCGCGCATCGAGGAGAGCGAGGAGGAGGCCGAAGCGAACCTCGGCGACGGTCCGAGCGTTGGGGCACCGACGCCCGATGCCGAACCGGGCGAGGACCTGGCGGCAGGTCCGGAGGACGGCGAGTGAAGGCGACGACCGCCTACAAGGTCCTGACCACCGAGCAGATGGCGGCGCTGGAGCACGACGGCAACTTTGCCGGCGCGCCGGTCGATCTTGCCGACGGATACATCCACCTTTCGACCTCCGGGCAGCTCACCGAGACCGTCGACAAGCATTTCGCGGGACAGGAGCACCTCCACGTCGTCGCGGTCGACCTCGAGGCGCTGGGCGACGCGATCCGCTGGGAGGAATCGCGCGGCGGTCAGCTCTTCCCGCATCTCTATGGGTCTTTGCCGCTCGACGCGGTGATCGCCTACTCTCCGCTGGAGCGTGACGATGACGGTTCGGTTCGCCTTCCTGTTACCGGCTAGCGCCGCGCTGCTTTCCATCCAGGCCGCCGCGCCTGCGCAGACGGCGCCGGCGACCTGCCCGGCCGACGGCAAATGGTCGCGTGAGGCCGACTTCGGCTGGCTCTGCCGCTATCGCGCGGACAACCAGGCACTGTCTGCCGCCAGGACCAAGGTCCGCATCGTTTTCATGGGCGATTCGATCACCGAAGGCTGGATCAGGACCGATCCCGGTTTCTTCAGGTCGGACCGGGTCGACCGCGGCATCAGCGGCCAGACCACGCCGCAGATGAGCCTGCGCTTCGCCCAGGACGTGGTCGCGCTCAAGCCGGCGGTCGTCCACATCATGGCCGGCACCAACGATATCGCCGGCAACACCGGACCGATGACCCAGGCCGACACCGAACGCGAGATCCGCAAGATGGTGCGGCAGGCGCGCGCGGCCGGCATTCGCGTCGTGATCGGCTCGGTGCTTCCGGCCGGCGCGTTCCGCTGGCGGCCGGGCATCCAGCCGGCGCAGCGGATCATCGCGCTCAACCGCTGGCTGCGCAGCTATGCCCGCGCCAACGGCCTCGTCTATGCCGATTATCATTCGGCGATGGCCGCTCCGGACGGATCGATGAAGCCGGGCCTGGCCGCGGACGGGGTCCATTCCAATGCTGACGGCTATGCCATCATGCGTCCCATCGCCGAGGCCGCGATCGCCAAGGCGCTGAAGCGCTAGGCGAACAGATCGACGACCTCCATCCCCCGTCCCTCCGCGGCGAGGAGCAGGGTGCGGTGGCACACCGCCGGATCACGCTCGAAGCAGAGCAAGGCGGAAGGTTTCTCCGCCGCCAGCGCGCGCATCCGCGCCGCCTCCGCCTGCGCCTCGGGCAGTTCGAGCTGGCCAGCGTAGACCGCCTCCAGCGTCGCACGGTCGCCCTTCTTCGCGGCGTCGCGGCCCGGCTTGGGCGTGCCGAGTGCCTTCAGATGAACATAGCCGATGCCGTGTTCGGCCAAGCCGGCGGCGAGCGTCGATTTGGAGAAGCCGGGCCGGCGCGACAGCGGCAGCGCGCGGATGTCGATCACCTGCTCGACCCCTGCCCGCTCCAACGCAGCGACGACCTCGTCGAAGGTCGCCCCTTCATAGCCGATGGTGTAGATCGTCACCGGTCTGCTCCAGATGGCATACCGCCTCGATGTTCATTCCGTCGGGGTCGAGAGCAAAGGCGGCATAGTAGCGACCTTCATACTGCGGACGGATGCCGGGCGCACCATTATCGCGTCCGCCAGCGGCGAGCGCGGCCTTGTGAAAATTATCGACTTCCTCGATCGTCTCGGCCCGGAAGGCGACGTGCAGGGCATCGCTGACCGTCTCCCCGTCGGCGATCACGAAGAATATCTCGTCGTCGCCCATCAGCACGGCATTGTTGCCGAGCGTGTTGGTCTCCGTACGGATCGTCCGGATCCCGAGCGGGGCCAGAGCCGCCTCGTAGAAGGCACGCGAGCGCTCGATGTCGCTGACGGCAAGGCCGATGTGATCGAGCATGACCGGTCCCTCCTCTCTCCGCGCCCAACGCGCCGGGCCGAAGAAGGTTACACCGGATCGCGCCCACGAACGAGGTTGACGACAGGCTCACCTTCTGTTATTTCTGTTTTTACAGAAAGAGACGATATGACCCTGCTCGATCACCCCGATGCCCGCGCTTTCATCCTCCATTGGGGGGAGATGGGCACGCATTGGGGCGTCAACCGCTCGGTGAGCCAGGTCCATGCGATGCTCTATCTCGCCGACCGCCCGCTCACCGCCGATGCCTTGGTCGAAGGACTGACGCTCGCCCGATCCAACGTCTCGACCGCGCTCAAGGAACTGCAGGGCTATGGCATCATCCGGCGCGTCCATGTCGAAGGCGACCGCCGCGACCATTTCGTCGCCGAGACCGACCTGTGGGAGATGCTGACCCGCATCGTCGCCGAGCGCAAGCGGCGTGAGATCGACCCCACCATCGCCCATCTCGCCACGCTCGCCGAGCGGCTCAAGGCCGACGCGGACGCCCCGCCGGTGCTGCGCGAGCGGATCACGCGGATGCACGAGTTCACGAGCACGCTCAGCACCTGGTACGATCAAGTGCGCGTGCTGCCCAAGCCCACCCTCGTCGCGCTGATGAAGCTCGGCGGCAAGGTGGCGCGATTCATTCCCGGCCGGAAAGCCGTCTGAGGGGAGATCGGCCATGCCCTACCCGCCCTGACGTTTACCTTAAAATTTCAGAAATTACAGAAGATACGAAATACCATGAAGGAGACCTTCCATGGTCGAGACCGTCTATGCCCTGTACCTCGCGATCACCATCGCCATCACCATCTGGGTCGCGCATACGCTGAGCCGCAACGGCATCGTCTTCCTGATCCAGTGCTTCGGGCAGAACATTGAACTGGCGCGGTCGACCAATCATTTGCTGGTGGTCGGCTTCTATCTGATCAACATCGGCTTCATCACCCTGACGCTGAGCCTCGGCAAGGAGCCGGCGACAATCACCGACGCGATCCGCTTCCTGAGCAGCAAGGTCGGACTCGCGGTGGTGGTGCTCGGCGCGATGCACTTCTTCAACATGGGCGCGATCGCCCAGTTTGGACGCAAGGTGAACGGCTGGCTCGCCGAAAGCGGGAAAGCCGAAGCGGTCGCGTGAACTGGTCGGGCGGGCACCGTTGCCCGCCCTTCCATATCAAGGAGCTCGATCATGGCTTTCCGAAACTTCACGGGATGCGCCATCGCCACCATCGCGGCAGGTCCGGTGTTCGTTGCCAGCGTGGGTGTGGCGGTGTTGGCCCTGTCACCCGGACCGATCGCAATCACTTCCGAGCTGACATTCGCTTTGATGATCCTTCTGCCGGCCATCGTGATCGGAGCGATCATTGCTGCCATCCCGGTCACTGTCGGTGCGATGGCCATGGGATGGCTCGGGGACCGCAACCCTGCATTCCAGCTGCCCATCATGTGGGCGCTCGCGGGAGCCGCCACGGCTGGCGGCTGGACCCCGTTCGTATCGCTCGGCCCGGACGAGGAGCCTTTCAAACTCGCCCTCGCCATGACCGGCGCGATCTCGGCACTGATCTGCCGTCACTGGCTAGTATGGGCACCCTCGCCTGCGAGGAAGCCGATCAGGCCACCAGCAATCATCGCCTGACCCGCGAAATAGAGCGGCCAGGTGAGCAGCCCCGGCAGCGGTGATCCGGCGAGCGCTCCCGTCTCCGCGAAGATCAGCCAGTCGGAGAGGACAAACAGCATCGCCCCGATGCCGACGATGCGCGGGAAACGGCTGATCAGCGCAGCACCCGCCATCGCGCCGAGCCCGGTCGCGTAGAGCGCGATTCCGGCATCGGGCGTAGGGCCGAGCACCACCGCGACCAGAGGCACCAGCATCACCGCGGGCAGCATCATCCACCACAAGCGCGCCCGGTTGCGCAGGTAGAGCACGACGGCGACGACATGCCCCGCCAGGAATGCCAGCGCTCCTACCGTCAGCCCCATCGCCGCCAGCAGCACGTCGCCGAGTGCGCCCAGCGCCAGCGCCGCCGCGATCAGCCAGCCGTCGCGGCTCCGCGCGTTGAGCGCCGCCCATAGCGCGAGCAGCCCGACACCGGCGCCTTTCCAGGCGATCAGCGCCGCGCCGTCGACGCCGGTTCGGATCGCCGCGAAATAGCTCGCTCCCGCCACCAGCGCAGCGGCGAAGATCCAGCGGAATCGGGTCTGTCCTGCGCCGATGGTCATGCCTATGGTGTCCGGCTTCCTCTCCACAACGCATCAGGTAACGTGTTCGAGCATCAGGTCCATATCATCGGCGGCGGCCTCGCTGGGTCGGAAGCGGCGTGGCAGCTCGCTCAGGCGGGCGTGCGGGTACGCCTCAGCGAGATGCGCGGCGGCGGCGGAATGACGCCGGCCCATCAAGGCGCGGGTCTGGCCGAACTGGTCTGCTCGAACAGCTTCCGTTCCGACGATGCCGAGAACAATGCGGTCGGCCTGCTGCATCAGGAGATGCGGACGCTGGGCTCGCTGATCATGGCCGAGGGCGACCGGCACCGCGTCCCCGCCGGATCGGCGCTCGCAGTCGATCGCGACGGCTTTTCGGAGGGCGTCACTGCGGCGCTCGCGGCACATCCCAATATCGAGGTTGTCCGCGAGAAGGTCGAGCGCCTGCCTGATACGGGCCCGACCATCGTCGCCACCGGGCCGCTTACCGATCCCGCGCTCGCGGAGAGCATCGCCGGCGCGACCGGCAGCGATGCCCTCGCCTTCTTCGACGCGATTGCGCCGATCGTGCACCGCGATTCGATCGACATGGGCCTCGCCTGGTTTCAATCGCGCTGGAACAAGGGGGACGGGACCGACTACATCAACTGCCCGCTGACCAAGGACGAGTACCTCGCCTTCCACGCCGCGCTGCTCGCCGCCGAGAAGACCGAGTTCCGCGAATGGGAGGGCGTGCCCTATTTCGAAGGCTGCATGCCGATCGAGGTGATGGCCGAGCGCGGTGTCGACACGCTGCGCTACGGCCCGATGAAGGGCGTCGGGCTCGACGATCCGCGCACCGGCCGCTGGCCCTATGCCGTGGTTCAGCTCCGGCAGGACAACGCATCGGGCACGCTGTGGAACATGGTCGGCTTCCAGACCAAGCTCCGCCATGCCGAGCAGGTGCGCGTGTTCCGCACCATTCCGGGCCTGGAGAACGCCGAGTTCGCCCGGCTGGGCGGCCTCCATCGCAACACCTTCATCCGCTCGCCGGAGCTGCTCGATCCGACCCTCAGGCTCAAGGCGCGGCCGCATATCCGCTTCGCCGGGCAGATCACCGGGTGCGAAGGCTATATCGAAAGCGCCGCGATCGGCCTGCTGGCGGGACGCTTCGCCGCCGCGGAGATACTCGGCCGACCACTCGCTCCGCCGCCGCCCGAGACCGCGCTCGGCGCGTTGCTCAGCCACATCACCGGGGCGGCGGTGGCCGAGACCTATCAGCCGATGAACGTCAATTTCGGCCTGTTCCCGCCGATCGAAGGTCGCGCACGGAAGGCCGATCGCAAGCGGCTCTATACCGATCGTGCCCGTGCGGCGCTGGCGGAGTGGCTCAATCCGCTTCGTCCCGCGATTGAGGCGGACAGGGCACGCGCCGCTGCGGCGAACGCTTGACGGCGGTGGACGCGAACTCGGCGGGCGTAAGTGCCCCCGATCCGTCCTTGTCCGCCTTGGCGAACTTGTCGGTGGTCTTCGCCGCCCATTCGTCGAACGAGAGCCGGCCGTCGCCGTCGCGGTCGAGCTTGGCGAAGGCCTTGCGCCGCGATGCGAGATATTCCTCGCGCGCGACCTGGCCGTTCTTGTCCTTGTCGTAACGCGCGAACCGCTTCTCCTCGCGTGTCTTGGCGGAGGCGGCGGGCAGCGCGACATCGTCGGCGGTCTCTTCCTGCGCCTGTGTACCCGTGCTCGCGACCAACGCGCGCGGTACCGGCGGTGCTTCCGGACTGGCGCTCGAACGGAACAGGAACACCCCTGCCCCCACCAGCAACAACGCCGAGACCACGCCGGCCAGATATCTGAGCATCGCCCTCTCCCCCTCGAAGGACCAATAGGACGAGGCTATCGAAGTTGGGAGTTACAAGCCAGTCATGCGATGCCAAAGCGCGCGGCCCACGCGCCGCGGCGGTGCGGCGTCATGCAAACGCGCGAGGTGCGCCAGCGCCCCCCAGCCACGGTTCGCGCGGTTCCAACGCGCCGCAAGCGCCTTTTCGAAATAGGGGGCGGCGAGCGTTCCAGCGCGCTGGGCGAGCTCGACGTCACGCGCATGGCGGGCAAGGTCGACAAGCGCCCAACCTGTTCCGGCGGCCTGGAGCGGATCGTCCGCCCCCGCGCCGCCTGCGACAAACAACGTGCCGCCCCGCAGCCGGGCGAAAGCCTCCAACGCCGTGTCGGATAGTGGATCGGCTTCCAGCAGTTCCTCCCACCCCTCGACCATCGCCGCAAGCGTCCCGCCGGTCACACCCAGCGGCAGCACATCGCGCGCGAGCCCTTGCAACACCGGCTCGGCCGGCGGGGGCGCGCTGTCGAGGTTGGTCAGCGCATCATGCCACCAGGTCAGCCGCATCTGCCCGACCATTGGCTCGCGGGTGGTCCTCAGCACCGATGCGAGCGCGTCGTCGAGCGTGAACAGGGCCGCCATCGCTGCTCGTTGGTTCGGAGGGGCATAGGCCAAGGCAAGCCGCCGCTCCGCTTCGTCCTGAGAGGTGACCGTTTCCTGCGTCATTCGCCGTCTCCGGCCTCCTTGGGAATTTCTTAAGCAAGCCCATGCGATATCGCCGTGCGATGGGCAAACCGGGGCAGCAGGCGATTACCTTCCGGCAAAGGCTGCGCATGGGTCGCGCGGCCGACAGGATTGCGCGCGACCGCCGCGGTGCGGGTGCGATCGAGTTCGCACTGATCGCCGCCCCCTTTGCCGCGCTGATCGTCGCCACACTGCAGATCAGCCTCACCTTCTTCGCCCAGCAGACGCTGGAAACCACGGCGGAAAAGACGGTTCGCCAGATGGTCACCGGCGAGGTGCAGCGCAGCAACCAGACTGCGGCGCAATTCAAGACCAATGTCTGCGCCAAGCTCCCGTCCTTCATGGAATGCGGGAAGCTGATGATCGACGTGCGGCAGGCGCTCACTTTCGACGGCGTCGACACATCGTCGCCGACGATCGCCTACAATCCCGACGGGACGGTCAAGAACAGCTGGGAGTTCAAGCCGGGCGGACCGGGCACGATCAACGTCGTCAAGATCATGTATCTCTGGCCGGAGGTCACCGCGCCGCTGGGCTTCAACCTGGCAAACACCGCAGACGGAAAGCGGTTGCTGGTTGCGGTCTCCGTGTTCAAGACGGAACCGTACGTCGAATGATCCGGCTCGCCAGAGATCACCGCGGCGTCGCGTTGACCGAATTCGCGCTCGCGCTGCCGTTTCTCATCCTGCTGCTCGTCGGCGCCTATCAGTTCAGCGATGCCGTGTCCGCCTATCGCAAGGTGACCATCACGACGAAGACCGTGGCCGACCTCACCAGCCAGCTCACCTCGGTGAGCCAGAGCGACGTCAACACGATCCTCAACGCCAGCGCCCAGGTGCTGACACCCTACAGCGCCGCAGCCAGCAAGATCACGGTCTCCCAGATCCACATCGACGACAAGCTCGTCGCCACGGTCGACTGGAGCCAGGGCAAGAACATCATCGGCCTGACGAAGGGCGCCGCGTTTGAGCTGCCCGCCGAGGTCAAGCAGCCGGACACCTATGTGATCGTCGCCGCCGTCGACTACCGCTACGACCCGATCGTGGCGGCGAACCTGATCGGCACGATCAACATGCACGACCAGATCATCATGGGGCCGCGCGCCTCCAATCTCGTGAAGATGAGAACATCATGACCCGCACGCGCTTCTCCGCGATCGCCGCGCTGTGGCGGCGGCTGCTGTCCGATCGCCGCGGCAACGTGCTGATGATCATGGGCTTCGCGACGATCCCGCTGGCCCTGTCGACGGGCATGGTCGTGGACTATTCGCGCGCCGCCAGGCTCCAGACCAAGATGAACGCCGCCGCCGACGCCGCCGCGCTGATGGCCGTCAGCAAGCCGATGATGGAAAAGACCAACGAGGACATCAAGGTCATCGCCAAATCCTTCTTCACCTCGCAGGTCTCGGGTTTACCGGGGCTGACCTATGATCCGGCCAACGTCACAGTGACGATCACCGGCACGGTCGGCGCCAGCAATACCCGCACCGCGGTGGTGTCCTATACCGCGCAGTCGCAGAACGCCTTCGGTGGGCTGCTCAAGATGCCGACGATCCCGATCGGCGGCACGTCGAGCGCTAATTCATCGCAGGCACCGAATATCGATTTCTATCTGATGTTGGATGTCTCGCAGTCGATGCTGCTTCCGGCCACTCAGGCTGGCTTGAACCTGATGGGCGACTTAACCGGCGGCAAGAAGATAAAAGACAAGGATAAATATACCGATAGATGCGCGTTTGCCTGTCATCAAACTAATTTAACATACAATAACAACGATAATTATGAATTGTCATGCAACAGCTCTTATACAAATTGTATAGATTATTATCAGCTTTCACGAAACAATAAGATTGTTCTTCGCACGGATCTCGTCGTGAAGGCCGTTGGAGATCTAATGGATGTCGCCAGCAGTACGTCCGCAGAGAATAATGCTAAATATCGTATGAGCCTGTCGAGCTTCGATTTTGCATACAAGCTATTTTGGCCAACCTCTAAAAGTAGCGATGGAATGTGGGTGGATGCCGATCTCATTCGTGTAAAAAGCCACGCCGCAGATGCCCAGGTGCAAGCATACTACAAGAACAATTGGCGCACCTCATCTATTAACGACAGTGATAAAGGGAGTCATTTCACTAAGGGATTCGACGGTGTGCTAGCGAAGATGCCAACCGCCCCTGGTGATGGAACGAATATGCCGGGGGATACACCTCAAGCGCTGCTGTTCATTGTCACCGATGGCATGTGGGACGAAACTCGGCCAAACAGTCGCCCGGAAGGACCAATCGACGTTGCCAAATGCACTCAGGTCAAGGATCGCGGTATTCGCATCGCGGTACTGAACACAAAATATCTGCCAGAATCCGCGTCAGAACCCTGGTCCATCACCAATGTGAAGACGCCGTACCTCTCACCAGTGGATAAAATCAGCCCAGCGCTGATCCAGTGCGCATCGCCGGGCCTATTCTACGAGGTGACGACGGACGGCGACATCTCGGCTGCGCTCGCCGCCCTGTTCCAGAAGGCAGTCGCAACCGCCCACCTCACTCAGTGACCCGAAGCCCGCGCCGTCCAACCGGCGCGGGTCCGATCAGGCATTGGAAGATGATCGGCTTAAGCTGAAATCGTCACCCCGGCGAAAGCCGGGATGACGACCGTATTTGTCACTTGATCGTGCTTTAGCCGTGATACGTCACCTTCTTCACCGCCGCGACCACCTTGTCGGCGGTGATCAGCGCCAGCTTCTCGAGGTTGGCGGCATAGGGCAGCGGCACGTCCTCGTTGGTGACGCGCAGCACCGGGGCGTCAAGGTCATCGAAGCCCTCCTCCATCGCGATCGCCATGATCTCCGACGAGATCGAGCAGGTCGGCCAGCCCTCCTCGACCACCACCAGGCGGTTGGTCTTGGCGAGCGACTTCAGCACCGTCGCCTTGTCGAGCGGACGCAGCGTCCTGAGGTCGACCACCTCGGCCTCGATGCCTTCCTTCTCCAGCATCTCGGCAGCTTCCAGGCTGACGCCCACGCCGATCGAGTAGCTGACGATGGTGACGTCCTTGCCCGGCCGCATGATGCGGGCTTTGCCGATCGGCAGCACCCAGTCGTCGAGCTTCGGCACCTCGAAGGTGCGGCCGTAGAGCAGCTCGTTCTCGAGGAACACGACCGGATCGTCGGTCTGGATCGCGGCGCGCAGCAGGCCCTTGGCGTCCGCCGCGTCATAGGGCGCGATCACGATCAGGCCGGGGACGCTGGCGTACCAGGGCCCGTAGTTCTGCGAGTGCTGCGCGGCGACGCGGCTGGCGGCGCCATTGGGGCCGCGGAACACGATCGGGCAGCGCATCTGGCCACCCGACATGTAGTTGGTCTTGGCCGCGGAGTTCACGATGTGGTCGATCGCCTGCATCGCGAAGTTGAAGGTCATGAATTCGACGATCGGCTTCAGGCCGCCCATCGCCGCGCCGGTGCCGAGGCCGGCGAAGCCGTATTCGGTGATCGGCGTGTCGATCACGCGCTTCGGGCCGAACTCGTCGAGCAGGCCCTGGGTGACCTTGTAGGCGCCCTGATATTCGGCGACCTCTTCGCCCATCACGAACACGCGCGGATCGGCGCGCATCTCCTCGGCCATGGCGTCGCGCAGCGCCTCGCGGATGGTCTGCTTGACCATCTCGGTGCCCTCGAGGACCTCGGGGTCGCTGGCCGCGTCGCGCTTCGCCGCCTCGAACATGGCGCGGGCGCCGGTCTCGACCGGCTTCTGCTCGCCGCCTTCTGGCCCCGGCACCGGCGCGGGCGCTGTCTTCTCGGCCGGAGCCGGAGCGGGCGCGGGGGTCGCGGAGGCATCCTCGCCTTCACCCGCGATCGTCGCGATCACGGTGCCGACCTTCACCCCATCGGTGCCCTCAGGCACGAGAATCTTGGCGACGGTGCCTTCGTCGACCGCCTCGAACTCCATCGTCGCCTTGTCGGTCTCGATCTCGGCGAGAATGTCGCCCGACTTCACCGTGTCGCCTTCCTTCACCAGCCATTTGGCGATGGTGCCCTCCTCCATCGTCGGGGAGAGCGCCGGCATCTTGAGCTCGATCGCCATCAGTAGCTCTCCACCAGGACGTCGGTGTAGAGCTCGGCGGGCTCCGGCTCGGGCGTGCTTTCGGCGAAATCGGCCGCTTCGTTGATCACCTTGCGAATATCCTGTTCGACCTTCTTGAGCTCGTCCTCGCTGACGCCCATCGTCTCGAGCTCGCGCTTGGCATGCTCGATCGGATCGGACTTGTCGCGGACCGACTGGACCTCCTCGCGGCTGCGGTACTTGGCCGGATCCGACATCGAGTGGCCGCGATAGCGGTAGGTCTTCATCTCCAGGATCAGCGGCCCCTTGCCGGCGCGCACCCACTGGAGCGCCTCCTCGATCGCGCCGCGGCAGGCGAGCACGTCCATGCCGTCGACCTGGATGCCGGGGATGCGGAAGCTCTCGCCGCGGCGATAGAGCTGGTCCTCCGCCGACGAGCGGTTGACCGAGGTACCCATGGCGTACTGGTTGTTCTCGATCACGTAGATGACCGGGAGCTTCCACAGCTCGGCCATGTTGAAGGCCTCGTAGACCTGGCCCTGGTTGGCCGCGCCGTCGCCGAAATAGGCGAGGCAGACGCCGCCGTCCTCATTGTACTTGTGGCTGAAGGCGAGCCCGGTGCCGAGCGGCACCTGCGCGCCGACGATGCCGTGGCCGCCGTAGAACTTATGCTCGACGCTGAACATGTGCATCGAGCCGCCCTTGCCCTTCGAGATGCCGGCGGCGCGGCCGGTGAGCTCGGCCATCACGTCCTTGGGCGGGATCCCGCACAGCAGCATATGGCCGTGATCGCGATAGCCGGTGATCACCGAATCCTTATCGCTGAGTCCCGACTGCAGGCCGACCGCGACCGCTTCCTGGCCGATGTAGAGGTGGCAGAAGCCGCCGATCAGGCCGAGGCCGTAGAGCTGGCCCGCCTTCTCCTCGAAGCGGCGGATAAGGAGCATGTCCTTGTAGAACTTGAGCATTTCCTCCTTGGAAGCTTCATATCGCTTCGGCTCGGCGGGACGCTCGCGATTGGGAATCGGCGGAGAGGAGGGAGCGGCGGATTTGCGCGCAGGGGCTTTGGCCACGGTTAGGAAACCTCGTTTCCGGTTGGGGAGGATGGCGGGCGTATAGGCGCGTTCGCGCGCCTCCTGCAACGGTTGCGGGCTACGAATGTTGCGCGCCCGCGATCGTTACTTTCGTTACTTCTTGTCGAGCGGGATGATGATCTCGTCCGGATGGACGACGTTGAGCTCCTTGCGGACCATCTCGTCGACCATGTCGGGGTTGGCGCGCTTGGGATCGAGCTGGCGGACGCGGTTCTTGAGCTCGGCCCGCTGCTTGTCGAGCGCGGCATATTCCTGCTGCCGCTTCTCGAGCTGACGGGAATATTCCGGATAGGACAAGACGCCGTTCGGGCCGAGCACCGCATAATAGGCGAACAGCCCCATCACGATCAGCGCCGCCGCCGGCAGCCCAGCCCGCCTGAGCAGGGCGTTGACCGGCGATTTGGTGCGCGGGCGATGACGAACGGCAACGGGCATGGTTAATTCTCACCTAATCAACGTGCCGAATCAAGCATTTCCGGCGGGAGTCGTGAGGGGATTCACACTTAAGCCCCTCCCCTTAAGGGGAGGGGTTGGGGTGGGGCCTATCCACGAGCGCCACGCCTGCCGCACTGCCCCACCCCCGACCCCTCCCCTGAAGGAGAGGGGCTTAGGTTTAGGCGCGAATCACGCTGCGGCCCGCATAACGGGCGACGTCGCCCAGCTCCTCCTCGATGCGGATGAGCTGGTTGTACTTGGCGAGCCGGTCCGAGCGTGCCAGCGAGCCGGTCTTGATTTGCCCGCAGTTGGTGGCGACGGCGAGGTCGGCGATCGTGGCGTCCTCGGTCTCGCCCGAACGGTGCGACATCACCGCGGTGTAGGACGAGCGCTGCGCCAGGCTCACCGCCTCCAGCGTCTCGGTCAGAGTACCGATCTGGTTGACCTTGACCAGCAGCGAGTTGGCGAGGCCGCGCTGAATACCGTCGGCGAGACGCTTCGGATTGGTCACGAACAGGTCGTCGCCGACGAGTTGGATCTCGCCGCCGATCGCGTCGGTGAGTGCCTTCCACCCCTCGAAATCGTCCTCGGCCATGCCGTCCTCGATCGAGAAGATCGGATAGCGGGCGGTAAGGTCGGAGAGGTAGCCAGCCATCTCCGCCGGCGACAGCACCTTGCCCTCACCCGAGATGTGATAGGCGCCGTCCTTGAAGAACTCGGTCGCCGCGCAGTCGAGCGCGAGCATCACGTCGCCGCCGGGGGTGTAGCCGGCCGCCTCGATGCTGGCGACGATGAAGTCGAGCGCCTCGCTGGTCGAGGCGATGTTCGGCGCGAAGCCGCCCTCGTCGCCGACGCCGGTCGCGAGCCCCTTGTCGTGGAGCTTCTTCTTGAGCGTGTGGAAAATCTCTGACCCGCAACGTACCGCCTCGACGATGCTGTCGGCGCCGACGGGGACGATCATGAACTCCTGGAAATCGATCGGGTTGTCGGCATGCTCGCCGCCGTTGATGATGTTCATCATCGGCACCGGCAGCACATGCGCATTGACCCCGCCGATGTAGCGATAGAGCGGCAGCCCGCGCGCGTCCGCGGCGGCCTTGGCGGCGGCGAGGCTGACGCCCAGGATCGCGTTGGCGCCGAGACGGCCCTTGTTCTCCGTACCGTCCAGTTCGATCATCGCCTGGTCGAGCTCGGCCTGGTCCTCGGCCTCGAGGCCCAGCACTTCCTCCGCGATCTCGCCGTTGACCGCGGCGACCGCCTTGTCGACCCCCTTGCCCAGCCAGCGCGCCTTGTCGCCGTCGCGCAGCTCGACCGCCTCGTGCGCGCCGGTCGAGGCGCCCGAGGGAACCGCGGCGCGACCGAAGCTGCCGTCCTCCAGCATCACGTCGACCTCGACGGTAGGATTGCCGCGGCTGTCGAGGATGGCGCGGGCATGGATGTCGATGATTGCGGTCACGTAACGAGCTCCCTACATGGACGGCTGTGGTGCGTGCGGGCGCCTCTATCGGCTCTTCCCGCCCGCAGCAATGGAACCGGCTCGCGGCACTGCTTGTTCTCGCTCTGAAACGACGAAAGGGTCCGAAACCATGGCTGAAGACACCGGCGCCAAGGGTACTCCCGGCGGCAACGGCGAGCGTGACATCGAGTTCGAGGCCGATCCCGCGGTGCAGGCGCGGATCGACGCGGCCGACCGCGCCAAGGGCACTAAGCGCGGAGCTACCCAGGCGATTCGCGACGAGGCGGGCAAGATCAGCGGCCAGGCGGGCGAGAAGCTCAAGACCCTCGCCGGCGAGGGCAAGGCGCGCGCCACCGACGCGCTCGACGAGTTTGCCAAGCTGCTCGACAAGGCGGCCGGCGACGTCGACGAGAAGCTGGGCGAGCAGTTCGGCGGCTATGCGCGGCAGGCGTCCGGCGCCGTCTCCAAATTCTCCGAGCAGGTGCGCGAGCGCGACGTCGACGACATCTTCGACGATATCAGTGCGTTTGTGCGCAAGTCGCCCGGCGTCGCGATCGGCACGGCCGCCGCGCTCGGCTTCGTCGTCGCGCGCGTGCTCCAGGCCAGCCTCGACGCCGGCCGCGACAAGGCCTGACCTGCGAACGGGGGCACCGGCATGGACGAGGAGGAGCGCGGCGGAAACGAGCCGATCGGCACGGTGTTCGCCGAGCTCACGGAGGATGCCAAGGCCTATGCGGCGGCCGAGCTCGGTTATTTCCGCGAGCTCGCCTTGGCGAAGGCCAAGGAGGTGCGCGACATCGCCCTGCTCGGTTCCTTCGCGATGCTGTTCGCCTTCACCGCACTGATCGCGATCGCGGTGGGCGCGGTGATGATGCTGGCGCCGGAGATCGGTGCGCTGGCCGCGACGGCGATCGTCGGCGTGGTGACGCTGGGGCTCGCCGGCGTTCTCGGCTGGCTCGCCTGGACGCGGCTCACCGCGCTGCTGGAGCCGGATTCGTGAAGGAGGCGAAGCCCTCCCCGCGCCTTTTGCTCGCCGAGGCGAAGCGGACGGAAGCACGCAAGCGGCTGCTCGGCCGGGCCGACGAGCTGAAGACGCGGCTCTCGCCCGGCGCGTTGGCGGACGAGATGATGAACGGCCTTGCCGACCGCGCGACCGAGCTCGCCGGGAAGCGCCCGATGACCTTCCTCGCCGCAGCGGGCGCGCTGGGGCTGGTGGTATTGCGGCGGCCGGTGGCACGCTGGCTGTCGCGCCGCCGCAGGTGATGCAACCGCCGGCGCGGACACGAGTTGAGATCGAGCATGGGCGCGAGCCCGCAACGAAGGACCTGACGATGGCCAAGACGACGACCGAGACCAAAGCCGGTTCCACCCGCCGTTCGGCGACATCACGCCTCAGCGACAGCGCGCGCGGAGCGGTCGAGGCGATCGAGGCGAATCCGGTCGCGGCGGTCGCCGGCGGGCTGGCGATCGGCCTCGTCATCGGCGCGCTGATCCCGCGCGGCACGCGCGAGAAGGAGGCGCTGCGGCCTGTCGGTAAACGCATCGCCGAGGGCGCCAAGGCCGCCGTCGCCGCGGCGCGCGAGACCGGCAAGGAGCAGCTCGACACCGCGACCGCGAGCCGCGACGCCGCCAAGGAAGGCATCCGCAAGGTGCTGGAGAGCGCCGTGGGCGCGGCGCGCGGACGCAAGGAAAACGTCTGAGCGGTTGCATGGCGGGCACGGCTCGCTAAGGAGCCCGCCATGAGCAAGCTTCACCTCGTCTTCGGCGGGCGGGTCAAGGATCCGCAGACGCTCGAGTTCGCCGATCTCAATGCGATCGATGTCGTCGGCATCTTCCCCGACTATGCCAGCGCCGAGAAAGCCTGGCGCGCCGCTGCACAACGCACGGTGGACGACGCCGAGATGAAATACGTGCTGGTGCACCTGCACCGGCTGCTGGAGCCGGAGCTGCCGAAGGAAGGCTGACCCCGCCTCCTCCACCACGTCACCCCGGCCTTGTGCCGGGGTCCACTTCTCCCCAAGCGATACCGCCTGCGGCCCCGTGGATGCCGGAACAAATCCGGCATGACGAATGATCAGAGGCTACTCCGGCCGCACCAGCTCTGCCGTGGTCGCCGCCTTCGCGCCCGGCTGTTCGACCACGCGGATGTTGAGTTCGCGCAGTTGCTTCGCGGTGACGAAGCTCGGCGCGCCCATCATCAGGTCCTCGGCCTTCTGGGTCATCGGGAAGACGATGACCTCGCGGATGTTGGGCTCGTCGGCAAGCAGCATGACGATGCGATCGATGCCCGGCGCCGAGCCGCCGTGCGGCGGCGCGCCATACTTGAACGCGTTGATCATGCCCGCGAAGTTGGTGTCGACGTCCTCGCGGGTGTAGCCGGCGATCTCGAACGCCTTGTACATGATCTCCGGCCGGTGGTTCCGGATTGCACCTGACGACAGTTCCACGCCGTTGCAGACGATGTCGTACTGATAGGCGAGGATGTCGAGCGGGTCCTTGGTCTCCAGCGCCTCCAGCTCGCCCTGCGGCATGCTGAAGGGATTGTGGCTGAAGTCGACCTTCTTCGCGTCCTCGTCATATTCGAACATCGGGAAGTCGACGATCCAGCAGAACTCGAAGCGGCTCTGGTCGATCAGCTCGAGCTGCTCGCCGACGCGCGTGCGGGCGAGGCCGGCGAGCTTCGCCGCCTGCGCTTCCTTGCCGGCGGCGAAGAAGACGCCGTCGTTGGAACCGAGGCCGAGCGCCTCGGCGATCGCCTTCATGCCTTCCTGGCCATGGTTGTTGGCGATCGGACCGCCGAACACACCGTCCTTCTGCGTGGCATAGCCGAGGCCGGGGAAGCCTTCGGACTGCGCCCAGGCATTCATGTCGTCGAAGAACTTGCGGCTCTTTTCCGCGGTGTTCGGCGCGGGGATGGCGCGAACGACGTCGCCCGCCTCGACCATCGAGGCGAAGCGGCTGAAGCCTGAGCCCTTGAAGAACTGCGAGACGTCGGTGATCAGGATCGGGTTCCTGAGGTCCGGCTTGTCGTTGCCGTACTTCAGCATCGATTCGCGATACGGAATCCGGCGGAACGGCAGCGGCGAGACGGTGCGGCCCCGGCCCTGCCAGTCGGCGAATTCCTCGAACACGCCGTGCAGCACCGGTTCGATCGCGGCGAACACGTCGTCCTGCGTGACGTAGCTCATCTCGAAATCGAGTTGGTAGAACTCGCCGGGCGAGCGGTCGGCGCGGGCGTCCTCGTCGCGGAAGCAGGGCGCGATCTGAAAGTAGCGGTCGAAGCCCGCGACCATCAACAACTGCTTGAACATCTGCGGCGCCTGCGGGAGCGCGTAGAACTTGCCCGGATGGACCCGGCTCGGAACGAGATAGTCGCGTGCACCCTCGGGGCTCGACGCAGTCAGGATCGGCGTCTGGAATTCGGTGAAGCCCTGGTCGATCATGCGGCGGCGGATCGAGGCGATCACCGCCGAGCGCAGCATGATGTTGGCGTGCAGCCGCTCGCGCCTGAGGTCGAGGAAGCGATAGCGGAGGCGGATATCCTCGGGATACTCCTGATCGCCCGCCACCGGCATCGGCAGCTCATGGGCGAATGACTGAACGACCGCCTCGGCCGCCCGCACCTCGACCGTTCCGGTCGGCAGGTTCGGATTCACCACCTCAGGCGCCCGCGCGGTCACCTTGCCGGTGATCGTCACCACCGATTCGCTCCTGAGCGATTCGATCACTTGGAACGCGGGACCATCCACCTCGGTGACGATCTGCGTGATGCCGTAATGATCTCGCAGGTCGACGAAGACGAGATCGCCGTGATCGCGCTTCTTGTGGACCCAGCCCGAAAGGCGGACCTCCTGTCCCACATGGCTCTCGCGGAGTTCGCCGCAGGTGTGCGTGCGGTAGGCGTGCATGGCTTCTCTCTATCGTCATCCCGGCACAGGCCGGGATCTCCCAGTTGTTTGACGGCACCCTTGCGGCACGAGATCCCGGCTATCGCCGGGATGACGGACGGAGGGCGAAACAGGCGCCCGCGCTTTCCCGTCCCTCCCCTCTTTGTCAACCCGCGCGGAGGGTCTATGGGCCGGCGATGCACATTCACGGCCTGATTACCGACTCGGCTACCCTCGCCAATCTCTGCACCCGCCTCGCGCAAAAGCCGTTCATCACGGTCGACACCGAGTTCATGCGCGAGAACAGCTATTGGCCCGAACTCTGCCTCATCCAGATCGCCGACACCGAGGAAGCCGCCGCGATCGATCCCAAGGCGCCTGGCCTCGACCTCAAGCCCCTGCTCGACCTGCTGGTCGACAACGAGGATGTGCTCAAGGTCTTCCATGCCGGCGGACAGGACCTGGAGATCGTCTACAACCTCACCGGCAAAACCCCGCATCCGCTGTTCGACACCCAGATCGCGGCGATGGCGCTGGGGCAAGGCGAGCAGATCGGCTATTCGAACCTCGTCGACAGCTACCTCGGCATCACCATCGACAAGGGCGCCCGCTTCACCGACTGGAGCCGCCGCCCGCTCGACACGCGGCAGATCGACTATGCCATCGCCGATGTGACCCATCTCTCGCACATCTTCCCCAAGATGCTCGAGCGGCTGAAGAAGACCGGCCGCGGCGGCTGGCTGGACGAGGAGATGGAGCGGCTCGCCGACCCCGAGAACTACCGCAACGATCCCGACAAGGCCTGGCAGCGCGTCCGCATCTCCAGCCGCAAGGCCGAGGTGCTGGGACGGCTGAAGGCGATCGCGCGCTGGCGCGAGCTCGAGGCGCAGGGCAAGAATCTGCCCCGCGGCCGCATCGCCAAGGATGAGACGATCGCCGACCTCGCCTCCAACCCGCCGCGCAAGCAGGTCGATCTCGCCAAGGTGCGCGGCCTCTCCGGCTCCTGGGCGACCAACGACATCGGCGGCCGCCTGATGGACGCCATCGCCGCCGCTGAGCCGATGAGCGCCGCCGAGCTGCCGCCGCGCGACGAGCGCGGGCCGGCGCTGGGCAAGGAAGGCGCATTGGTCGCCGACCTCCTCAAGCTGCTGCTCAAGATCCGCGCGCGCGACATCAACGTCGCCGCCCGCCTGCTCGCCCGCACCGACGATCTCGAGGCGCTCGCGGCCGGCCAGCGTGACAAGCTCCCCATCCTCGAAGGATGGCGCTATGACCAGTTCGGGCATGATGCGCTCGATCTGGTCGAGGGCCGGCTCGGCTTCACCGTCCGAAACGGGAAGCTCAAGATGACGCGAACGGAGGAGGAGGCATGATGCGCAAGGTGGGAATGGTTGCGGTCGCGCTGCTGGCGTCGGGGTGCATGGAGCATATGCCGGGGCCGGTCCGCCCGCAGGAGTGCCGGGGCGGCGCGGTTCAGAACTTCGTCGGGCGACAGATGACTCCGCGGGTCCAGTCGCGGTTGCGCCAGCGCAGCGGCGCGGCGACGGTGCGCGTCGTGCGGCCGGGCCAGGCGGTGACGATGGACTTCCGCCAGGACCGGCTAACCGTCGACATCGATCAGCGGGGCGTGATCAGGTCGCTGCGCTGCGGCTGACCCGAGCCTATTCGACCACCAGCAGCTCGGGCCGGTCGAACGCCGCGGCGAGCGCCTTGTGTCGGCGCTCGACCGCTTCGCCGTAGACGCCACCGTCTCGCTCGCGGATGAGCAAGCGGACGGCGTCGTCCGACAGCGCCAGCCGGGTACGCTCCAGCGGCGCGGCGACGCCGCCCGACAGCCGCTGGCCGAGCCGCATCGCCAGGCCCCAACGCACCGCCAGCGCCAGCTCGTCGTGCGGCGCGAGGCGGCCGATCGGATCGGGCGATTCGGTGCCGCCGCCGAGGCAGGTGAACAGCGCTTGCGCCACCATCGCCCGCCCGCGCGCATCGATCGCCACCCAATTGCCGTGCAACGCGACCTCGACGCCGCGCTCCGCCCGGAACTCGGGGTTGGCGCGCCAACCGACGTCGGCGAGCAGGCAGGCCATGTGGCGCAGCCGGGCGAGCTCCGCATCCTCGTCCGCGAACAGCGGCGCGATCCAGGTGTCGAGCAGGTCGCCATGCTCCGCGAACCGGCCCAGCCGCCGTCCCTCGTCGCGTGCCGCGGCGATCAGCGGATCCTCGCGCCGTACCGATTGCGGCAGGCGCGCGAACAACAGGCCCTCACGTAGTCCGAACGCCGAAGCGACGGTGGTTGCAGAGCCGAGCTGGCGGAGCAGCGTCGCCAGCAACGCGGCGGCGTCGCCCAGCGTCGGTATGCGCGCGCTGGACAGATTGGTGATCGCCTTGAGCTTGCCCTTCTCGATGTGGCTCAAGGTGCGAGTGAGCCGGGCGATCTCCTCGACGGTCATCGTATAGCCGTGGATCACCGGCAGCGAATAGCCGGTCAAGTGCATGTCGAGTCGGGTCAGCGCCCGCCACGAACCGCCGACGAGGTAGAGCGGCAGGTCCTTGCCCCTGCCCTTCCACCCCGCTTCGCGCACCAGCTTCTCGACACGACGTTCCAGCGCGCCCTTACCCTTGGCGCGGATCGCCGACAGCCGCAGCACGCCGAGCGGGAAGGACACGCGATCGGTAATCGCCCCCGCCACCACGCGGACCAGCTCCAGGCTGCCGCCGCCAAGGTCGCCGACGATGCCGTCCGCATCGGGAAAGGCCGAGAGCACTCCCATGCCCGAGGCGAAGGCTTCCTCCTCCCCCGACAGCAATTCGACGGTGAGCCCAAGCGCCTCCGCCTCCTCGACCAGATCGGGGCCGTTGGAGGCATCGCGGACCGCAGCGGTCGCGACGGTGCGCAGCTCCGTCACCTCCATCTCGCGCGCCAGCCAGGCGAAGCGCTTGAGCGCGAGGCGGGCAGCGGCGAGTGCCTCCGCGTCGATGGTGCCGGTCTCCGACAGCGAGCGGCCGAGGCCCGCCATCACCTTCTCGTTGAACAGCACGGCCGGCAGCCGCTGCGGCCCCTCGTAGACGACGAGACGGATCGAGTTCGAACCGATGTCGATGATTCCAGTTCGCACGGCCCGGGATGCGACCGCCTCCCTCTCCGCGCGGCCGCGGCGGAACATCAGCGTCGCCATCAGGCGCCGGCCACCGGCTCCGGCGCGCGCTCGGGGTGCGTCCGGCGGCGGCGCAGCGACAATTTGGGTACGGCATCCGAATCGAGCGCCGCGCCGCGGCCCGAGAGCGACGGATTGGTCATGAAATAACGGTGGAGGTTAAACGGCCGGCTGTGGCCGTGATGGACGCGGACATAGCGGCCGTCGGGCTGGAGCTCCCAGCTCTGCTCGTTGTCGATCAGGTTGGCGACCATCACCTGGTCGAGGATCTGGTCGTGCACCGTCGGGTTGAGGATCGGCAGCATGAACTCGACCCGGCGGTCGAAGTTGCGCGGCATCCAGTCCGCCGAGGAAATGAACAGCTTCGCCCCATCGTTCGGCAGCGCCTTGCCGTTGCCAAACGCCCAGATGCGGCTGTGCTCGAGGAAACGGCCGATCACCGACTTGACGCGGATGTTCTCGGACATGCCTGGCACGCCCGGTTTCAGGCAGCAGATGCCGCGCACGACCAGATCGACCTCGACGCCGGCGTTGGAGGCTTCGTAGAGCTTCTCGATCACCGCCGGATCGACCACCGAGTTCATCTTGGCCCAGATCGCGGCGGGCTTGCCGGCATGAGCATTGGCGATCTCGCCGTCGATCAGCTCCACCAACCGGTTGCGCAGGTCGCGCGGCGAGTTGGCGAGCAGCTCGAGATGGGTCGGCTCGACATAGCCGGTGACGTAGTTGAAGATCGCCGCTGCATCACGTCCGATGCGAGCATCGGCGGTGAAGAAGCTGAGATCAGTATAAATTCTCGCGGTGATCGGATGATAGTTGCCGGTGCCGAAGTGGCAGTAGGTCCGGAAGCCCCCGCCTTCCCTCCGCACGACCATCGAGATCTTGGCGTGCGTCTTCCAATCGATGAAGCCGTAGACGACCTGCACGCCGGCTCGCTCCAGCGCCGAGGCCCAGAGCAGGTTCTGCTCCTCGTCGAAGCGCGCCTTCAGCTCGACCACGGCCGTTACCGACTTGCCCGCCTCGGCCGCCGCGATCAGCGCGTTGATGACGGCGGATTGCTTGCCGGCGCGGTAGAGCGTCTGCTTGATCGCGACCACGTCCGGGTCCGACGCCGCCTGGCGCAGGAAGGACAGCACCACGTCGAAGGTCTCGTACGGGTGGTGGACGACAATATCCTTGGCCTTGATCGCCGCGAAGCAGTCGCCGCCATATTCGCGGATACGCTCGGGGAAACGCGGGCTGAACGGCGGGAACTTGAGCTCTGGCCGGTCCTCGTCGACCAGCATCGCGAGATCGCCGATGCCCAGGAAGCCACCGGTTTCGGTCAGGATCGCGTCGCTGCCGCCGAGCTCGTCCTTGAGCACGCTTTCCAGCTCCGCGCTGACTCCCGTCTCCATCTCGAGCCGGATCACGCGGCCACGGCGGCGGCGCTTGATGGCGCTACGGAAGTAGAGGACGAGGTCCTCGGCTTCCTCCTCCAGCTCGATGTCGCTGTCGCGCAGGATGCGGAACGACGCGGCGCCCTTCACTTCATAGCCAGGAAAAAGCTGGTCGGAGAATCGCTTGAGCAGCGTTTCTACGGTGACGTAGCAAGCCCGATCTCCGGGGAGGCGCACGAAACGCGGTGTGCTGGCAGGCAGCAGCACCAGCTCGCGGATCGGTTCGCCGTCCGACAGGCGGACAAGGTCGAACACCACGCTCGACCCCTTGTTGGGGATGAACGGGAACGGGTGTGCCGGATCGAGCGCCTGCGGAGTCAGGATCGGGAACACCTGCTCGCGGAAATGCGCCTCCAGCCATTCGCCGGTCTTGCCGTCGATCTCCTCGGCATCGAGCACGTCGATGCCGGCCTCTTCGAGCTCGCGCTGTAGGTCACGCCACACCGCCTGCTGGCTGTCGACCAGCGCATCCGCCTCGGCAACGATCGCGGCGAGCTGCTGGCCAGGGGTGAGGCCGTCGGGCGAGCGCTGCTCGACGTTCTGGAGCTGCTGGCCCTTGAGGCCGGCGACGCGAACCATGAAGAACTCGTCGAGGTTCGAGCCCGAGATCGACAGGAAGCGCAGCCGCTCCAGCAGCGGATGTGCCGGATTGGTCGCCTCCTCGAGCACGCGGCGGTTGAAGGCGAGCCAGGACAGCTCGCGGTTGAAGTACCGGCTGCCGTCGCCGGCAAGACTGTCCTCGATCTCGTGAATGGTGGCGGCGGCGTGAGTCACAGAAGCTCCGTCGGCTGCGAGGCGGCCTTCTCTGGCACAAGTCCGGCCTCAGACAAGGCGGCACGTACCATCGGAATCGATAATTTTCGTGTCCGTCGATGATCGGCCGTTTCCTCGATGCGGTCGACAACGCGCAGGACGGCGAGGTGGCTGCGCTCGACGCGTCTCACCAGCCAGGCGATCAGGTCCGGCCGCGCGTCGAGCTCGCGGCGATCGAACAGATAACGGAGCAACTCCGGCATCAGATCATCGTCGGGCGGCCCGAGCCGCAGCACCGGACTGGCCGCGAGTCGCGACCTGAGATCGGGCAACCGCACCGCCCATTCGGGCGGCGCCGCGTCGGCGACGATCAGCAGCGGCCGGCGCTCGGCCTGGGCACGGTTCCAGGCGTGGAAGATCTCGGTCTCGCTAACCCGCTCGGCATCGTCGATCATCGTGCCGCCGGTCTTGGCGACGAACATGCGTGCGAGCAGGCTGCGGCCCGACTTGCGCGGGCCGACCAGCAGCGCCGCCATCACCGGCCAGGTACCCCAATGCTCGATCGCATGGACCGCGCGTGCGTTCGATTCGCTGACCAGAAACTCGTCCTCGCGGTTGACCGCGGGCTTGGGGAGCGGGAGGTCGAACTGGTCCGGCGTCATCCGCCGCGAGGACTTGAGGTTGCGGTAGGCGTCGGGGTGGGCGCAGGCGTGGAAGTCGGCGACGCGGGCGCCGCCGCGCCCCGGCGGATGCGCAGCGTCGCGCCCGATCCCTGCACGCTCCAGCCGCGGCTCTCGAGCGAGGTCCGGAGCACGGCGACGTCGCCGCTATAGGTCACGCGCATCACCGAGACACCGCCGAGCGCCAGGCTGATCGTCGTCGCGGAGCTGACGCCCGGCACGCTGCGGATCGCCGCTTCGCCGGAGGTGACGGAGGCGGCCGACGGCGTGTCGAACTGGATCGCGACCGCGGTGCCGCCACTGGCGTCGGTGGCGGACGCGACCGGCAGGTCCTCGATCGGCATCACCGGCTCGACGGTCGGCGTCGCTTCGGGCGTCGGCGGCGGCGCCAGCAGCGCGTCGGTGCGCAGCAACCCGCCCTGAAGGGCATCCTGATAGGCCCGGTCAAGCCGCGCCACGCCCTCATCGAGCAGCGCCGGCAGGCCATCGCTGTTCTCGACGCGCAGCGTGAAGCTGGTCAGCAGCTGCCGATCGGGCCCGTGATAGGCGAAGAACGCCGCTTGGATCGGCCCGTTCGGCCACAGGCGGTTGAGTCGGACCTCCGGCATCAGTACGTCATTGGCGCCGTACTGGTTGAGGATCGTCCGCCACCAGCCGCGCCCGCGCCGTTCGGTCTGGCCGACGTTGAGCAGCAGCGGATCGGCGCCGGTGCCGACCGGACGCACGTAATCGATCAGGCTGTTGCCGGTGCGATAGCGCGCCCAGGCCTGCTGCCACGGCGTTGCCCGTTCGAATACCTGGCCTGCCCCGCCCGACCACATCACCGGAATCACCAGCATCGGCGCCGACCGGGTGAACTGGGTCGCGACACCCAAAATCTCGCCGGCCCGCGCGCGGTTGAACAGCACGCCGAGCTTGGCGATGTAGCGGGTCGGGCCGATCTGTTCGTTCTCGATGACCACGCCGGTCACGATCGAATCGAGCGTGCCGTCGGCGAGCTGGCTCGGCCGGCCGGTCAGCCGCTGCGACAGCAGCGTCCAGCCTTTGCGCTGGGCGAGGCGCCAGCCGTTGATTCGCGCGGTGTCGGCGTCCTTGGCGGCGACGTCGACGCTGATGCCGCCGACTTCGAAATCTCCCGAGCTGTCGACCGGCGCTGCGCCCCGGTCTCCACCCTCGATCTGCGCATAAAGCGCTGCGCCGCCCGCCAGCAGCGCCATCGCAAGGATCAGTCCGGACGTGCGAAGGGAAGGGATACGCGCTGCCATGCGCCGCCCTTTTGGCGAAGCGGGCGTGGAAATCCAAGCGGCTTGTCGATAGGGCGCACGATATGACGAGCTATACCTATGCCGATGCCGGCGTTTCGATCGCCGCCGGAAACGCGCTGGTGCGGGCGATCGCCCCGCTGGCCAAGGCCACCCGCCGCCCCGGCGCCGACGCCGAGCTGGGCGGATTCGGCGGCGTATTCGATCCGAAGGCAGCCGGCTTCAAGGATCCGCTGCTGGTCGCCGCCAACGATGGAGTCGGCACCAAGCTCAAGCTCGCGATCGAACATGACGCACACGACGGCGTCGGCATCGACCTCGTGGCGATGTGCGCCAACGACCTGATCGTGCAGGGTGCCGAGCCGCTGTTCTTCCTGGATTACTATGCCAGCGGAAAGCTCGAAGCCGCGGTTGCCGAGCGGGTGATCGCCGGGATCGCCGAGGGCTGCCGCCAGGCCGGCTGCGCACTGATCGGCGGTGAAACGGCGGAGATGCCGGGCATGTACGCCGACGGCGACTATGACCTCGCCGGCTTCTGCGTCGGCGCGGTCGAGCGCGACGCGCTGCTGACCGGCGACAAGGTCGTGGCCGGTGACGTGATCCTCGGCCTCGCCTCCTCGGGCGTCCATTCCAACGGCTTCTCGCTGGTACGCCGGCTTGCCGCGGACAAGGGGTGGAAGCTCGACCGCCCTGCCCTGTTCGACCACGACGTCCGCCTGATCGACGCGCTGATGGCACCCACGCGCATCTACGTCGCCAGCCTGCTCCCTCTCCTGCGGGAAAAGCGCATCCACGGCCTCGCCCACATCACCGGCGGCGGCCTGCTCGAGAACATCCCGCGCGTGCTCCCCGCCGGCTGCCATGCTCGCATCAACGCCGATGCCTGGGAGCAGCCCCGGCTGATGGCCTTCCTCCAGGCGCAGGGCGCGATCGAGCCCGAGGAGATGGCGCGGACCTTCAACTGCGGCATCGGCATGGCGGTGGTGGTGGCGCCGACCGAGGCCGATTCGATCCGGGTAGCGCTCGAAGCCGCCGGCGAAACGGTCTTTCCCATCGGTGCGGTCGAGGCGGGCGAGCGCGGCTCCACCGTCCGCGGCTCCGCCGGCACCTGGAGCGCCCGCGCCGATTGGTCCGCGACTCACCATGGCTAGACGCAAGGTCGGCGTCCTCATCTCCGGGCGCGGATCGAACATGCAGGCGCTGGCCGAGGCGTCCCGCGATCCCGCCTGCCCCTATGAGATCGTGCTGGTCGCGTCCGACAAGGCGGACGCGCCGGGCCTCGCCTGGGCGCACGCGCAGGGCATCGCCACGTTCGCCGCCCCAAAGGGCAAGGCCGAGCGCGAAGCCGCGATCGATGCCGCACTCCGGTCCGCCGGCGTCGAAGCGATCGCGCTCGCCGGCTACATGCGCCTGTTGTCGGATGATTTCGTCGCACGCTGGCGCGGCCGGATCGTCAACATCCACCCCTCGCTGCTCCCGCTCTACAAGGGCCTCGACACCCATGCCCGCGCGATCGCCGCCGGGGACGCGGAGGCCGGCTGCTCGGTCCACATCGTCACCGAGGAACTCGACGCCGGCGAGGTGCTGGGTCAGGCGCGCGTGCCGATCCTGCCGGACGACACGCCCGAATCGCTTGCACAGCGCGTGCTGAAGGAGGAGCATCGGCTCTATCCCAAGGTGCTGGCCGAGTTCGTGATGCGATGAGCCCCGACTATCCCGCCGACCTGGAGCGCCTCCGCGCGATCGCGCTGGCGCTGCCCGAGACCGCCGAGCGGCTGTCGCACGGCTCGCCCGGCTTCCACATCGTCGGCGGCAAGTTCTTCGCCTACATCTGGCACAATCACCACAACGACGGCGAGACCGCGGTGATGGTCAAGACCACCGGCCGCGACGAGCAGGCGATGCTGATCGGGGCCGATCCCGATTTCTACTATGCCCCGCCCTATCTCGGCCCCTCGGGCTGGGTGGCGATGCGGGTCGGGCGGCCCGACACCGACTGGGACCGGATCGGCGACCGCGTCGCGATCAGCTGGGAGCTGGTGGCCCCGCGCCGGCTGCTGGAGGCGGGCGGACGATGAGCGAGACCAAGACCGCAGCCGAGAAGGCCGAGGACCGCGCGATCCGCCGCCGCTGGATCACGATCGGCGAGGGCGTGGCGGTCGCCGGCGTGCTGATCGCCGCCGGATCGCTGTATCTGAGCTGGTCCGAGAAGCGCGAGACCACCGCGGAACGCCAGGCGGAAAAGGCGGAAGAGGCGCGCAAAGCCACCACCGTCACCTTCGTCGGCAAGCCGGAGGGCGACGACCTGACGCTCGCCGATCCCGCGCATCCGGGCGTCGCCAGCATCGACGTGAGCTTCCCGCGCGCGCTGGGCGTGCCGGTGCAGACCGCGGTGCTGGAGCCGCGGATCGAGGCCGGATGGGTCCGCAAGCCGCTGCTGGATACGACCGACGGTGGTCCCGATCGGGTGCAGGGGCGCCTGCCGGTGCTGATCGCGACCACGGTGAGCGGAGATAACGGTCAGAGCGTCGACCGGGCGATCTATGACGTCGTGTTCGAGACCGAAGGGCGGACCTTCAGCGGCCGCGGCCTCAAGCTGAAGGGCGTGCTGCTGCGCCAGCATGTCGCGGCCGGCGACGCCACCGCCCGCCTCGATCAGCTCTGGGCGATCGAGGCGAGACGATTGGCAGGGCTCAGGAAAAACTAGCCGTCATCCCGGCGAAAGCGGGATCTCAGGCGAAGGCGCGATACGGCACGAAATCCCGGCTTTCGCCGGGATGACGACTCGCTGGCTGACGACAGATCAGCCGACGATCTCTTCCGGCTTGAAGAAGAACGCGATCTCGATCGCCGCATTCTCGTCCGAATCCGAACCATGGACCGAGTTCGCCTCGATCGACTCGGCAAGCTCCTTGCGGATCGTGCCGGGCTCGGCGTTCGCCGGGTTGGTCGCGCCCATGATGTCGCGGTTGCGCTGCACGGCGTTCTCGCCCTCGAGCACCTGCACCACCACCGGGCCGGAGGTCATGAAGGCGACGAGATCGTTGAAGAACGGCCGCTCCTTGTGGACCGCGTAGAAGCCCTCGGCCTGTTCCTTCGTCAGGCGGAGACGCTTGGACGCGACGACGCGCAGACCCGCCTCCTCCAGCATCTTGGTGACCGCGCCGGTCAGGTTGCGGCGGGTGGCATCGGGCTTGATGATCGAGAACGTCCGGGTCGCGGCCATGGCCGTGCGGCTCCTGTTGTCTGGTGATGGTGGAAAACTGGCGTCGCCCTAGTCTCGGTGTGAGGCGAATGCAACGGGTGGCCTTGAGCTAAGCCCCTCCCTGAAGGGTACGGGCTTGATGTCGCCGCCTCACGCCGCCTGCTGCCAGCGGCCATTCTCGTCCTGCTTCCAATAGCGCCGCTCGACCCCCTCGCGGTCAGCAAGCGCCTTCCACGCCAGCCGCGCCGCCGTTAGGCTGTCGGCATCGAAGAAATGGAAGGCGCGGTCGAAGCTGAGCGCCTCCTCGCGCCACACCCCGTCCGCCAGCGCGACGTTGCGCGCGCCGTTGCCCGCTTCCGTGGAGGCGGCGATCAGGATCGGCTGCGCATTGTCATCCCCGCTACCGGCCTGAGCATGAGGCAGGAAGCTTTCGGGCGAATAGGTCCACAACAGCCGATCGAGGCCCGCCCGCTGCGCCTCGCCGTCTGCCACGATCAGCAACCGCCCACCGCCCTCCACCACTCGCTCGGCGATGCGCGGGAGCACCCGCTCCAGCGGCGCGGCGGTCAGATGGTAGAAATCGACCTGCATCAGCCCTCGAAATTGTCACGCACGAACCGGTCGAGCAGCCGGACGCCGAACCCGGTCGCGCCCTTGTCGAAGGTGGTGCCGGCCTTGTCCGCCCACACCATGCCGGCGATGTCGAGATGCGCCCATTTGACGCCATCGTCGACGAAGCGCTGGATGAACTGCGCCGCGGTGATTGAGCCGGCGCCGCGCGGGCCGACGTTCTTCATGTCGGCGATCGGGCTGTCGATCAGCTTGTTGTACGCCTCGCCCAGCGGGAAGCGCCACAACAGGTCGCCGCTCGCCTTGCCTGCGGCAAACAGCTGGTCGGCCAGCGCATCGTCATTGGCGAACAGTCCGGCATGCTCGTTGCCCAGGCTGATGATCATTGCGCCGGTCAGCGTGGCGAGGTCGACGATCGTCTTGGGCTTGTGCACCTTCTGCACCCAGGTGATCACGTCGCACAGCACCAGCCGCCCCTCGGCGTCGGTGTTGATCACCTCGATCGTCTGGCCCGACATCGAGGTGACGACGTCGCCCGGACGCTGGGCATTGCCGTCGGGCATGTTCTCGACCAGGCCGCACACGCCGATGACGTTGGCCTTGGCCTTGCGCAGCGCCAGCGCCTTCATCGTACCGACGACGGCGCCCGCGCCGCCCATGTCCCACTTCATGTCCTCCATGCCGGCGCCAGGCTTCAGCGAGATACCGCCGGTGTCGAAGGTCACGCCCTTGCCAACCAGCGCCAGCGCCGGATCGCCCGCGCCGGCGCCGCTCCACTTGAGCGCCAGCACCCGCGCCTCACGCACCGAGCCCTGGCTCACGCCGAGCAGCGCCCCCATGCCAAGCTCGATCATCTCGGCCTCGCCGAGTACGCTGATCTCCAGCCCCAGCCCCTCGATCGAGGCGAGCACGCGGGCGACGAAGCTTTCCGGATAGACGATGTTGGCCGGCTCGGTGACCAGCGCGCGGGTCAGGGCGAGGCCCTCGGTCACCGCATCCTGCGCGGTCCAGGCGGCATCGATGCCGTCGGGTGCGTGGACCAGCGCCACTTCGGTCAGCGTCGGACGCTGCTTGTCGGAAAGTTTGGTGCGATAGACGTCGTGACGCCACCCACGCTGCGCCGCCGCCGCCGCGAAACGAGCCGCGGCCTTGGCGCTCGGCGCCGATTCGAGGCTGGCGAAATCGACCGCGACCCGAGTGACGCCGCCGACCAGGAACCGCGCGGTGAGCGCGCCGCCCGCCTTCTCCCAGTCGGGCTCGTTGCCGGCGCCGATGCCGATCAGGGCGACACGGCGGACGCCGCCGCCGGTGTCGGGCACGAAGAACTCGCCGATCGCTCCCGCCTCGCCGTCGAAGCGCGCCGCGCCCGCCGCTTCGGTCACTAACCGGCGGGCTGCCTCGTCGAGCATGTCGAGCTTCGCCTGCCCCAGCCCGTCCTTGGCGACCGGCAGCGCCAGTACCGAAACGTCGACGGGCAGCGAATTGAGCAGGCGAATCTTCATTTGAGGTCCCATTGAGCAGCTGGAGCCATATACGGCGGGGAAAGCTTGTGCTCTCTTAGGCCGATGCGCCAAGAGGGCAAGCCGGACCGACGTTGCGATGGCCCACGGCCTGCGATAGGGCCGGCCGCCGGCCGTTTGCCGGCCGTTGTGGAGACGCCCCGTCACGTGAAGCGAACCGCCCTGTTGTTGTCCGGCGCTTTCGGCCTGTCGCTTCTCGCCTTGCCCGCGGCCGCGCAGGAGCTGCAGGATCGCGCCACGCAGCCGGCGCCTCCGCCCGAGACGCCGGCGTCGACCGATCCCGAGCAGATCCAGTTCAGCGCCGACACGCTTGAATATGACAACAATACCGACACGGTGACGGCCACCGGCGACGTCCGCCTCTACCGCGAGGGCAACCGGCTGCGCGCGGACAAGGTGGTGTGGAACCGCAAGTCCGGCCAGGTCGTCGCCACCGGCAACATCGCCGCGGCCAATCCCGAAGGCGACATCGCCTACGGTGACCATATCGAGCTGACCGACACGCTGAAGGACGGCGTGATCGAGAACATGCTCGTCGTGCTCGACCAGGGCGGCCGCATCGCCGCCCGCCACGGCGTGCGCAGCGATAACGGCGTCATCACCGTCGATCAGGCCGCCTACAGCCCCTGCGACGTCACCGCCTCCAACGGCTGCCCCAAGGAGCCGACGTGGAAGATCAGCGCGGTGCGCGTCGTCTATGACCCCGCGCTCGGCCGCATCAAGTACAAGGGTGCCAAGCTCTCGATGTTCGGCCTGCCGGTGATACCGCTGCCGACCTTCTCGCATCCGATCGGCGGCAAGAGCGACGACGGCTTCCTGACGCCCGACATCCGGCTCGACCGGGTGAACGGGCTCGAGATCGCCGTCCCCTATTATTTCAACTTCAGCGACAGCCGCGATCTCACGATCACGCCGCACATCTTCAGCGATGCGCTGCCGCTGATGCAGGCCGAATATCGCCAGCTCGATTCGCTCGGCGCCTTCCGCATCGGCGGCTATGCCACCTACAGCCGGCGCAGCGATGATCTCACCACGGGCAACACGACGCTCAGCAGCGAGAATGCCTTCCGCGGCTATATCGACAGCGCTGGCCGTTATCAGCTCTCGCCTGAGTGGAGCATCAGCGAATCGATCCGGCGCGCCACCGACCGCACTTTCCTCCGCCGCTACGACATCTCACGCGAGGATCGGCTGCGCAGCACCGTGCGGCTCGAGCGGATCGATGCGGACAGCTATTTCGCGATCACCGGCTGGTCGGTGCAGACGCTGCGGCTGACCGGCGACCAGGGAATGCAGCCGGTCGCGCTGCCGGAGATCGACTATCGCCGCCGCTTCGACGACGGCCTGATCGGCGGCCGCTTCGAGCTCCAGCTCAACAGCCTGGCGCTCACTCGCAGCGAGGGGCAGGACACCCAGCGCGCCTTCGCCTCGATGCGCTGGGACTTGAGGCGCGTGACCGACTGGGGTCAACAGGTGACCTTCACCGCCTATGCCCGCGGCGATGTCTACAACACGCGCGACGTGCTTTCGACCGCGGTGGCGAGCTACCGCGGCGACGAGGGTTTCTCGACCCGCGCGATCGGCGCGCTGGCAATCGACGTGCAATGGCCGTTCATCGGCAGCGCGTTCGGGGGCACCCAGCGGATCACGCCGCGCATCCAGATGGTCGTCGCGCCCAAGCTCGCCAACCTCTCGATCCCCAATGAGGATGCCCGTGCGGTCGACCTCGAGGATTCGAACCTGTTCGCGCTCAACCGTTTCCCCGGCTACGACCGGTTCGAGGATTCGACGCGCTTCACCTATGGGCTCGACTACGCCCTCGACCTCCCCGGCTTCGCGCTGGAGGCCAATGTCGGCCAGAGCTACCGCCTGAGCCAGCGGCCCTCGATCCTGCCCGACGGCACCGGCCTGTCCGACCGTTTCTCCGACATCGTCGGCCGCACGACGATCCGCTATCGCGATTTCATCAGCTTCACCCACCGCTACCGTCTCGACAAGGACAGTTTCGCGGTGCGCCGTAACGAGATCGACGCGACGATCGGCAGCCGCAAGACCTATGTGCTGCTCGGCTACCTGCGTCTCAACCGCAACATCGACACGCTCGAGGACCTGCAGGACCGCGAGGAAGCGCGGGTCGGCGGCCGCGTGCAGTTCCAGAAATTCTGGTCGGTGTTCGGCTCGGCGACGATCGACCTGACCGACAAGGCCGAGGACCCGACGTCCCTCTCCGACGGTTTCCAGCCGGTTCGCCACCGGCTCGGCTTCGCCTATGAGGACGATTGTCTCAAACTTGGCCTGACCTGGAAGCGCGATTATCAGAACACCGGCGACGCGCGGCGCGGCAACAGCTATCTGTTGACCCTATCGTTCAAGAACCTGGGCCGCTAAGCCTCGGTTCAGCCTCAATCTGATTTTAGGCAGCATCGCGACGTGCGCCTATGGGACTTACGGGAAAGCAGCAGTTGGTGAAGAGCATTGTTCTGAAGACGGCGGCGATCGCCGCGACCCTCGCCGTGGCGGGGGCGCTTGCGGCGCAGACGGTGCCGGACGACACTCAGGAGACGCCGAGCACCGGGCTCGACCTGCCGTCGAACCTCCAGATCTTCGGCAAGGTGGACCCCAACGTCCGCAAGCCGACCGCGATCGTCAATGATACGGTGATCACCGGCACCGACGTCGATCAGCGCGTGGCGATGATCCTGGCGCTCAACCAGTACAAGCCGAACCCCGAGGAACTCGACCGGCTGAAGCTCCAGGTGCTGCGCGGCCTCATCGACGAGACGCTCCAGATCCAGGAGGCCAAGACGCGCGAGATCACCGTCACGCCGGCCGAGATCGATCAGAGCTTTTCCCGCGTCGCGCGCAATTTCCAGAAGAGCCCGACCGAATTCTCGGCCTTCCTCAAGTCGGTCGGATCGTCGGATCGATCGCTCCGACGCCAGATCGAGGGCGAGCTTGCCTGGAACCGCCTGCTGCGCAGCCGCGTCGCGCCGTTCATCAACGTCGGCGACGAGGAGGTGAAGTCGATCATCGACCGCCTCAAGGCCTCGCAGGGCGTCGAGGAATATCATCTCAAGGAAATCTACCTCTCCACCACGCCCGAGCGGCAGCAGGAGGTCTTCGCCAACGGGCAGAAGATGATCCAGCAGATGCGCCAGGGTGCGCCGTTCGAGTATTTCGCGGCCAATTTCTCGGAGGCCTCGACGCGCGCCAAGCAGGGCGATCTCGGCTGGATCCGGCTCGGGACGCTGCCGGATTCGCTGCAAGCGGCCGCTACTCAGCTCGAGATCGGCCAGATCGCCGGGCCGGTCGAGGTGCCGGGGGGATTCTCGATCCTCTATCTCGTCGACAAGCGAAAGATCGGTATGCCCGATCCTCGCGACGCACGGCTCAACCTCCGCCAGCTCTCGATCAAGTTCCCGGCGGGCACGACCGAAGCGCAGGCGACCCAGCGGACCTCGGCCTTCGCCGCGGCCATCCAGGGGATTCGGGGCTGCGGCGACGTTTCCAAGGTGGCGACCGACATCGGTGCCGAGGTGGTCGACAATGATTCGGTCACCATCCGCCAGCTTCCGCCCCAGCTCCAGGACATCATGCTGAAGCTTCAGGTCGGCCAGGCGACGCCGCCGTTCGGCTCGCCGCAGGAAGGCGTGCGTACGCTGGTGCTGTGCGGCCGCGACGATCCCCAAACCGCGGCCATGCCCGACCCCGAGCAGGTCCAGGCGCAGCTCGAGGAGCAACGCGTCAACCTGCGCGCCCAGCGCATGCTGCGCGACCTGAGGCGCGACGCCGTCGTCGAGTATCGGTGACGGCGATGAACGCGGAGCCCCCGATGCACGTCGCTCCGCTCGCCGTCTCAATGGGCGATCCAGCCGGCGTCGGGCCGGAGATCATCGCCAAAGCCTGGGCTGCGCGCGAGCTGCATCGGCTGCCCCCCTTCTTTGCCGTCGGTGACGCGCGCGCGATCGAGGCGGTGTGGTCGGGACCGCTGCAGCGGATCGATTCGCCTGCCGACGCCGCCCGGGTGTTCGCCGAAGCCCTTCCCGTGATCTCGGTCGCCGACGCCGGCGAGATCACGCCGGGGCAGCCAGATGTCGAGGACGCCCGATGCGCGCTCGAATCGCTGGAGCTGGCGGTCGGCCTCACCCGTTCCGGCGCGGCGAGCGGACTGGTGACGGGGCCGGTCTCCAAGGCGCAGCTCTATCGCATCGGCTTCACCCATCCCGGCCAGACCGAATTCGTCGCCGAACGCTGCGGCATCGCCAAGCAGAATGCGGTGATGATGCTCGCCGGACCGACGCTGCGCGTTGTGCCGATCACCACCCACATCCCGCTCGCTGAGGTGGCGAACCATCTCTCGATCGAGCTGATCGTCGCCAAGGCGCAGGCGACCGCGCGCGGCCTCACCCGCAATTTCGGGATCGAACGCCCCCGCCTCGCCTTCGCCGGCTTCAACCCGCACGCGGGCGAAAGCGGCGCGATCGGCCGCGAGGAGATCGAGCTGATCGAGCCCGCGATCGCACGGCTGGTCGAGGAAGGGATCGACGCGGTCGGCCCGTTCGCCGCCGACAGCATGTTCCATGCCCGCGCGCGCGCCGGCTATGACGCGGCGATCTGCTGCTATCACGACCAGGCGCTGATCCCGCTGAAGGCGCTGCATTTCGACGAGGGCGTCAACATGACGCTGGGCCTGCCGATCGTGCGCACCTCGCCCGATCATGGCACCGCGTTCGGCATCGCCGGCCAGGACGTCGCCGAGCCGGGCGCGATGATCGCCGCGATCGCCCTCGCCGCCGAGGCCGCCGCCCGCCGCGCCACCCAGCACCAGCCGGCTTGAGCGACCTCCCTCCCCTTCGCGAGGTCGTGGCGCGCTACGGCCTCAGCGCCAGCAAGGCGCTCGGACAGAATTTCCTGTTCGACGGTCAGCTCCTCGCGCGCATCGCCGCGGTGCCGGGCGACCTTGCCAGCAAGGAGGTGCTAGAGATCGGCCCCGGTCCTGGCGGCCTTACCCGCGCGCTGCTCGCCGCGGGCGCGCGCGTGACCGCGATCGAGCGCGACCGCCGCTGCATCCCGGCACTCGCCGAGCTGGCGGGGGCCTATCCCGGCAAGCTTGAGGTGATCGAAGGCGACGCGCTGGAGATCGACGCGCCGGCGCTGTTCGCGGGCAAGCCCCACATCGTCGCCAACCTGCCCTACAATGTCGGCACCGCACTGCTGGTCGATTGGCTGTCCACCGACTGGTTGCCGTGGTGGCAGAGCCTGACGCTGATGTTCCAGAAGGAGGTCGCCGACCGCATCGTCGCCAAGGCCGGCGACGACGCCTACGGCCGGCTCGCTGTGCTTGCCCAGTGGCGCTCGGCCGCGCGGATCGCGATGCCGGTCCATCGCTCCGCCTTCACGCCGCCACCTAAGGTGATGTCGGCGGTCGTCCATATCGTGCCACGCGAGGCACCGGAGGCAGTTGCGCTCGGCAAGCTGGAAGCGCTCACCGGCGCCGCCTTCGGCCAGCGGCGCAAGATGCTCCGCCAGAGCCTGCGCGGCGTGCCGGGGGCGTTGGAAGCGCTGGAAAGGCTCGGCATCGATCCGACGCGGCGAGCCGAGACGGTCAGCGTCGACGAGTTCGTTTCACTGGCCCGTGCGCTGAGCTGACTCCGTTCGTCATCCCGGCGGAAGCCGGGATGACGGAATGGGGCGTCAGTTCTTCGCGACCGCGTCCGGCTTGACCGGCGTCGCCTGCGCTGCCGTCACGGGCGGGCCCTTGGCGATCGAGGCGGCCAGCGTCGTCGCATCCGGGCAAGCGCTCTTGGCGCAAAGCTTGCGGATCTTGGCAAGATTCTCCTTCGCTCGCTCGACCGCGCCCCTGGCGACCAGCGCCTCCCCCTGGCCACGCAGCGCCGCGACATCGTTGGGCTCGAGCAGCAACGCCTCGCGGTAGAGGCGGATCGCCTTGCCGTCGAGCTTCTGCGCCCGCGCGATCTCGGCGAGAACGATGAAGCCCTGGCGGTTGCGCGGATCGACCGCGAGCGCGGTCTCGATCAGGTCGGTCGCGCCCTGCAGGTTGCCCGCCGCACGCGCCGCCTTGCCCTTTTCGAGCAGCGCCACCGAGCGCGGATCGATCTGATCGTCGGGCCGCTGGCCATGCAGCGCAGTCGAGACAGTGAGCAGGGTGAGGCCGAGCGCGGCCGCAACCGAGGTGTAACGCATGACGGACTCCCAGAGGGGCATTTGCCGAAAGGCTAGCACGGGCGAATCAGCCGCGCGACAAAAAAGCCGTCGGTTCCATCGTGGTGCGGGGTGAGTCGGAGACCGGCGCCGTGCTGCCGGCCGGCCGGAAGCGAGGGTGGCTCGGCGGTCCAGCCGGGATGGCGGGCGAGGAAGGCCTCGACCTGACCCGCCCCTTCCGCGTCGAGCAGCGAACAGACGACGTACGTGAGCGCGCCGCCCGGCCGCACCAGCGCCGCACCGATATCGAGCACGTGCGTCTGCGTCGCGGCGAGCCGGCCGAGCCGCGCCGGAGTCAGCCGCCAGCGCGCCTCCGGATTGCGCCGCCACGTGCCAGTGCCCGAGCAGGGCGCATCGACCAGCACCACGTCGGCGCCATCGGCGAGATCGGCTAGCATCGCGACCTCCCGACCGGGATCGAGCAGACGGGTTTCCGCGATGGTCACATCGGCCCGCTCCGCCCGCGGCGGCAGCTTGGAGAGGCGCGCGCGATCGACGTCGCAGGCGACGATCCGCCCCTCGTTTCCCATCGCCGAAGCGAGCGCCAGCGTCTTGCCCCCGCCGCCTGCGCAAAGGTCCACCACCGTCATGCCGGGCTGGGCGTTCACGGCCAGCGTGACGAACTGACTACCGGCATCCTGGACCTCGATCCTGCCGGCGAAATCGTCCATGTTCGTACCCGCAGGCAGCCGGAGCCCATCGGGCAGCCCGGCAATGGCTTCACCGTCGGGAAGGTCGCCAGCGGGCCGCAGGCGATTGATCCGCACGTCGAGCGGCGCCCGCCCGACCAGCGCGGCTTGCTCCCCTTCAGTGATGCCAGATGCCTCGAGCGCGGTCCGCAGCCAGGCCGGCGCGATCCCGGCTTCGGCCAGCCGCTCTCCGGGCGCGATCACCGTCGAGCCGTGCCTGGAGCCGTCGAACGTCGCCGCCACCTCCGGATCGCGGTCAGCCAGCAGCAGCATCGCCGCCCGCCCGCTCTCCGGCCGTTCGCCGCAGAGGCGGATCGCATCGTAGACGAGTGTCCGCACCGCACGCCGATCCTTCGAGCCGGCATAGCGCCGCTCGGCAAAATAGCGTGCAATCAGCACGTCCGCCGCCGCCCCCGCGTCGCGCGCGGCGGCGATGATGAGGTCGAGCAGCTCGATCGCCGCCTGGGTGCGCGCGGCGGGAGTCATGCCGAAAAGCCCCTCCCCTTCAGGGGAGGGGTTGGGGTGGGGCTTATCCGCAGGCGACCCGGCTTGCCGCACTGCCCCACCCCCAACCCCTCCCCTGAAGGGGAGGGGCTTACGGATGCCTCAGCGCGTCGGATAATTGGGCGCCTCGCGCGTGATGGTGACGTCGTGGACGTGGCTTTCGCGCAGGCCGGCGTTGGTGATGCGGACGAACTTCGCCCGCTGTTGCAGCTCGGCAATGGTGTGCGAGCCGGTATAGCCCATCGCCGCCTTCACGCCGCCGACGAGCTGATGGATGACGTCGCGCGCCGGGCCCTTGAATGGGACCTGGCCCTCGATACCCTCGGGCACGAGCTTGAGCTGGTCCTTGATGTCCTGCTGGAAATAACGGTCGGCCGATCCGCGCGCCATCGCACCGACCGAACCCATGCCGCGGTACGATTTATAGGCGCGACCCTGATAGAGGAAGGTCTCACCCGGCGCCTCCTCGGTGCCGGCGAGCAGCGATCCGATCATCACGCTGGACGCGCCCGCCGCCAGTGCCTTGGCGATGTCGCCCGAGGTGCGGATGCCGCCGTCGGCGATCACCGGCACGTCCGACTTGGCCGCTTCCTCGGCGGCGCTCATCACCGCCGTGAGCTGCGGCACACCCACGCCCGCAACCACGCGCGTCGTGCAGATCGAGCCCGGGCCGATGCCGACCTTCACTCCGTCCGCGCCGGCATCGATCAGCGCGCGCGTCGCCTCGGCGGTGGCGACGTTGCCTGCCACCACCTGTACCCGGTTCGAGCGCGCCTTCACCCGCTCGACCGCGCGCGCGACGTCGCGGTTGTGGCCGTGCGCTGTGTCGATCACGATCAGGTCGACCTCGGCGTCGATCAGCGCCTCCGTGCGCTCGAAACCCTTGTCTCCGACCGTCGTCGCCGCAGCGACGCACAGGCGGCCGGCATCGTCCTTGGTCGCCTCGGGATAGAGCACCGCCTTCTCGATGTCCTTGACGGTGATCAGGCCGATACAGCGATAGTCGTCGTCGACCACCAGCAGCTTTTCGATGCGGCGCTGGTGGAGCAGGCGGCGCGCCTCGTCCTGACTGACGCCCTCGCGCACCGTCGCAAGGTTGTCGCGCGTCATCAGCTCGCGCACCGGCTGGTTCCCGTCGCCGGCGAAGCGCACGTCGCGGTTGGTGAGGATGCCGACCAGCTTCCCGCCGGGTTCGGTCACCGGGATGCCGCTGATCCTGTGGCGCTCCATGATCGCCTGCGCTTCGCTGAGCGGCGCGTCGGGACGGATCGTGATCGGATTGACCACCATGCCGCTCTCGAACCGCTTGACCGCGGTCACGGCGGCGACCTGGTCATCGATCGAGAGGTTGCGGTGGAGCACGCCGATACCGCCCAGCTGCGCCATCACGATCGCCATCGCGCCTTCGGTCACCGTGTCCATCGCCGAGGACAGGACCGGAATGTTGAGGCTCAGGTTGCGGCTGACGCGGGTGCGCGGGTCCGCCTGGCTCGGCAGCACCTCGGATTCGGCGGGCAGCAGCAGGACATCGTCGAAGGTGAGACCGAGGGGGATGTCCATAGGGCGCCAAATCCTGTCGAATCGAAGGTTGGCGGCCCATGTAAACGCAGCCACCCGGAAGCGCTAGGGGTGGGTCAGCGCTCCGCCCGCTCGATCAGCGCCCGCGCCTGTTCGACATGCATCGCCTCAATCATCCGGTCGCGGAAGCGTTCGGCTCCGCCGGTGGCCGCTTCGATCAGTGCACGAGCGTCGGCCAGCTCCTCGGCTGTGGGACCGAACGCCTCGGCCGCGGTCGCGATCTGGTTAGGGTGGATCAGGCTCTTGCCGTCGAAGCCCATTGCCCTCCCCTCTCGGCATTCGGCGGCGAGCCCCTCAGGGTCGTCGAGCGCGTTGAACACGCCGTCGATCGCCCAGCCGGCGCTCGCCCGCGCGGCGAGGACGATGGTCTGGAGCGCCAGTGCAAGCCCCGCCCGCCCGCTCGGAATGCCGAGCGCGGCGCGCAGGTCGTTGACCCCGGCGATCAGCCCCGCCACGCCAGGCACCGCCGCGATCTCGGCGGCGGCGAGCACGCCGAGCGGCGTCTCGGTCATCGCCAGCAGCGGCTTGGCTGCGGCGGCGGCGATCCGGGCGGCGTCCTCCGCCGTCTCCAGTTTGGGCGCCACCACGAAATCGGCGAGCGATCCTGCCACCGCCGCGAGATCGTCCTCATGCTCGGCCGTCTCGCCTCCGTTCACCCGAATAGCCGTGAGACGGGGGCCGAAACCCTCGGCCACCGCGGTAACGGCGGCCATGCGTGCGGCCGCCTTGTCCTCCGCCTTCACCGCGTCCTCGAGGTCGAGGATCACCATGTCGGCGGCGAGCCCGCGCGCCTTCGCGATCGCGCGCGGATTGGAGGCGGGCAGGAACAGCGCAGTGCGCGGCGCGAGGCGTCGGGATGTGCTCATGCCGGCGCTTATGCTACCGCTGGAGCGACGCCGCCAGCGGGAGTCGCCGGCGGCATGGGGGAGCGATCGCATGGAACTCACCGCCGCCGCCTTCATCCTGGCGCTGGTCGTCTTCTACCTCGCAGCGAGCATCAAGATCGTCCGGCAAGGCTATCAATACACGATCGAGCATTTCGGCCGCTTCACCAGCGTCGCGCCGCCGGGGTTCAACTTCTTCCCCGCCTTCTTCTACCGCGTCGGCCGCCGCGTGAACATGATGGAGCAGGTGATCGACATCCCGGGGCAGGAGATCATCACCAAGGACAATGCGATGATCTCGACCGACGGCGTCGTGTTTTTCCAGGTGCTCGACGCCGCCAAGGCCGCTTATGAGGTGTCGGACCTCTATGTCGCGCTGCTCCAGCTCACCACCACCAACCTGCGCACGGTGATGGGGTCGATGGACCTCGACGAGACGCTGTCGAAGCGCGACGAGATCAACGCTCGGCTGCTCTCGGTGGTCGATCACGCGACGACGCCGTGGGGCGTCAAGATCACCCGCGTTGAAATCAAGGACATCCGCCCACCCGCCGATATCGTCAACGCGATGGGCCGGCAGATGAAGGCCGAGCGCGAGAAGCGCGCCAACATCCTCGACGCCGAGGGCGCACGCGCTGCCGAAATCCTGCGCGCCGAGGGCCAGAAGCAGTCGCAGATACTCGAGGCGGAGGGCCGCCGCGAGGCCGCGTTCCGCGACGCCGAAGCCCGCGAGCGCGCTGCCGAGGCCGAGGCCAAGGCTACCCAGCTCGTGTCCGAGGCGATCGAGGCGGGAAGCAGCCAGTCGCTCAACTATTTCATCGCGCAGAAATATGTCGAGGCGGTCAGCCAGTTCGCAACGTCGCCCAATGCCAAGACCATCTTGTTCCCGGTCGAGGCGACCCAGCTGATCGGCACGCTCGGCGGCATCGGCGAACTCGCCAAGGACGCGCTGGGCCAACTTCCCGCCAGGCCCCCCACCCCGCCCTCCTCGCGCAAGGGCCCGTTCGAGGAGCGGCAGGGCTGATCATGGCGGACTGGTTCGACCATCTCGGCGCCTGGTGGCTGATCCTGGCGGTGGTGCTCGGCATCGCGGAGATCGTCGCGCCGGGCGTGTTCCTGATCTTCTTCGCCGCCGCCGCGGCGATCATGGGCGTGCTCGCGATCATCTTTCCTGACATGCCGGTCGCAGTGCAGCTCGTCGGCTTCGCCGCCTGGGCATCGGTGGCGGTGCTGCTCGGGCGGCGCTTCTATCGCGAATACCCGGTCGAGACGGCCGATCCGCTGCTCAACGACCGCATGGCGCGGTTGATCGGCGAGACGGTGATCGTGACCGAGGCGATCGAGCATGGCCGCGGACGGGTGAGAGTCGCCGATGGCGAATGGCCCGCGCGGGGCCCTGATGCGCCGACCGGCACGCGCGTGCGCATCACCGGCGCCGACGGCACGTCATTGCGCGTCGAGCCGGTTCCCGCGATCGAAGGAAAGGCGGGATAGCGGCAGTCGCCGTCCCGCCCCTTTTCCGTCCTACTGCTTGTTGCCGAGCAGTCCGCCGAGCTGGCCCAGGATGTTGCCGATCCCGCCCTGCTCCTGCGCTTGCGCCGCCGCACCCTGCTCCCCCTCGCCCTGCTGGCCCAGGAGTCCGCCGAGCCCGCCGGCCAGCGAGCCGAGCACGCCGCTCTGCGTCAGGATGGTGGCATAATTGGCGAGTGATCCCTCGCCGCCGATATGACCGATGATCTGGTTGAGGATGTCCGGCGACAGTCCGGTGGTGCCCTGCGCGACCTCGACGGTATCGCCCGGATCGGTATGCGCCTGCGCGAGCGCGCCAATCGCGGCGGCCGCGGCGTCCTGCGGAATGCCGACCTTCTGCGCCAGATCGGCGACATCGACATGCTGGCTGATTTGGGAAAGCAGTCCGTCAAGCATTGCCATTGCAGTCACTCCATGAACCCCCGGGATCATTACAATAGCATCATGACGCTTTGCGGACGAGCACCGGATGTCATCGATTCGTCGTGCAATCGAAATGAAATGCAGCCATCATTTTCCGTGGGCGGGGAAAACGGAGGAAGCTCATGGGCATTTTCTCGACAATCAAGAATGCGATCTGGGGACACAAGGCAGCGGCTCCCGCGCCGGCACCGCAGCCTCAGGCTGCACCGGCTGCCACCGCAGCAGCTCCGCAGCCCCAGCCCGCGCCCCAGCCAGTCGCAGTCGATATTGAGGCCGTGCTGACGCAGATGCAGGCCGAGAAAGGCACCCATTTCAACTGGCAGAGCTCGATCGTCGACCTGATGAAGCTGGTCGGCATGGATTCGAGCCTTGCCGAGCGCAAGGAGCTCGCACAGGAGCTCGGCTACACCGGCGCGCTCGACGGCAGCGCCGAAATGAACATCTGGCTGCACAAGCGCGTGCTCAAGGAACTGGCCGCGAATGGCGGCAAAGTCCCTGCCGCGCTGCTCGACTAGGGCAGCGGCGCCAAGTCCGGCGCGACGAATCCGCGTCGCGCCGGCACCGAGAACAGCAGCTCGCGCGAATAGAAGCGGAGCGGCCAGTCGCGCCGCCCCATCGGGCTCGCCAGCAGCGCATTGACCCTGGCGGCGAGCGCCCGCTCGCCCGTCTCGCGCAAGAACAGCCGCACGCCCGCGACGAACGCGCGGGTGATGCTGTCGTGATAGCCCTGGCTGTCGTCGTTCACTCCGCCGACGCTTTCGTTGTAGCGGCGGATGACCCCCGCGATCTCGGCGTCGACGTCGATGTCGGGACGTTCGGTCAGCAGCCACAGGCAGGCGCCAAGATGCGCCTCGTGCGTCCACTCCTCACGCGGCAACTTACATGCCAGCAGCCCCTCGCCAACGTGGCGGACGGCAGCATCGTCGGCGAAGGGGCGGAAGGGAAGCTCGGTCATCGTCTCGGTCTCTCTTGGCAGGGAGGCCCGATCGGATGACCGGGCCGGTCAGGCGGCGACGGCCGCCCGGCTGATTTGGGGCGCCGCTTGCAGCACCCCCTCGTCGACATGGTCCGCGAACTGGGCGAAGTTCTCGACGAACTGCTCGACCAGCCGCGCGGCGGTGGCGTCGTAGTCGGCCTTGTCCGCCCAGGTCTCGCGCGGGTCGAGGATCGTCGGATCGACGCCCGGCACCGCCACCGGCACCGCAAAGCCGAAGTTCTGGTCCTGGCGGAATGCTGCGTCCTTGAGCGACCCATCCAGCGCGGCGCCCAGCAGCGCGCGCGTTACCTTGATCGGCATCCGCCGGCCAGTGCCATACTTGCCGCCGGTCCAGCCGGTGTTGACCAGCCAGCAATCGACCCCGCCCTTGGCGATCCGCTCCTTGAGGAGATTGCCGTAGACTGACGGATGCCGGGGCATGAACGGCGCACCGAAACAGGTCGAGAAGGTTGCCTCCGGCTCGGTCACCCCGATCTCGGTGCCGGCGACGCGTGCGGTGTAGCCCGACAGGAAGTGATACATCGCCTGGTCGGGCGTCAGCTTGGCGATCGGCGGCAGCACGCCATAGGCATCCGCGGTCAGGAACACGATGTTGCGCGGCACCGGTCCCAGGTTCTTCGCGCTGGCATTGGGGATGAAGTCGATCGGATAAGCGGCACGGCTATTCTCGGCGAGCGTGTTGTCGTCGAGGTCGAGCGCACGCGTCTCCGCGTCCATCACCACATTCTCGAGCACCGTGCCGAAGCGCTTGGTGGTCGCGTAGATTTCGGGCTCCGCCTCGGGCGAGAGGCGGATCATCTTGGCGTAGCAACCGCCTTCGAAATTGAAGACCGCCTCGTCCGACCAGCCGTGCTCGTCATCGCCGATCAGCGTGCGCGAGGCGTCAGCCGACAGCGTGGTCTTGCCGGTGCCCGACAGGCCGAAGAACACCGCGGTATCGCCATCCGGCCCGATATTGGCCGAACAGTGCATCGGCATGACGCCCTGGGTCGGCAGCAGATAGTTGAGCAGCCCGAATACCGACTTCTTCATCTCGCCGGCATAGGCGGTGCCGCCGATCAGGATCAGCTTCTCGGTGAAGCTCACTGCAATCACCGTTTCGCTTCGGCAGCCATGCCGCGCGGGATCGGCGCGGAAGCTCGGCAGATCGATGATCGTGTATTCGGGCTCGAAGCTGGCGAGTTCCTTCGCCTCCGGCCGCACCAGCATCGTGCGGATGAACAGATTGTGCCAGGCGAGCTCGTTGATCACGCGGACGTGGACGCGATACCCGGGCTGCGAACCGCCGTAGAGATCCTGGACGAACAACGTGTCCTTGCCCTTCAGCACCGCGAAGAAATCCGCCTTCAGATTGGCGAATGCCGCCGGGTCCATCGGCTGGTTGGTCTTGCCCCACCAGATCGTGTCCTGGGTCATGGCGTCGCGGACGGTGAACTTGTCCCGCGCCGAGCGCCCGGTGTGGCGGCCGGTGGCGACCACCAGCGGGCCGTCCTTGGCGAGCCGGCCTTCGCCACGGCAGAGCGCGTGCTCGACGAGCGGAGCGGTGACGAGATTCCAATGGATGGTGGCGCCGGTCTCGATTCCAAGCCGATCGAGCCCGATACGCGGCGTGCGCTCGGTCAATTTCAGTCTCCTCAACGGCGCTTTCTCGCGGAAAGCGCCTTCCTGTGTTCTTTTATGTCTCGGCGCATATCGGGCACGCCGCGTCGGGTCAAACCGCTGCCGGTTGAGACGTGCACGACTTTGGACTAGCCCTGACGGCCATGACGGCAACCATCGCGCTGGTCGACGACGATCGCAACATCCTCACCTCGGTCTCGATTGCGCTTCAGGCCGAGGGGTTTCTCACCCGCGTCTATTCGGACGGCGAAACGGCGTTGAAAGCGCTGGTGGACAATCCCCCGGATCTCGCGGTGCTCGACATCAAGATGCCGCGGATGGACGGACTCGAGCTGCTGCGGCGCCTACGCGAGAAGAGCGCGGTGCCGGTGATCTTCCTCACCAGCAAGGACGACGAGCTCGACGAAGCGCTCGGCCTGGCGATGGGCGCGGACGACTATATCGCCAAGCCGTTCAGCCAGCGGCTGCTCATCGCCCGCATCCGCGCGATCCTGCGTCGGACCGAGGCAGCCGGCGGTGGCGGGAGCGAGGGAGAGGCAGAGCTGCCGCCGGCGATCGAACGCGGGCGGCTGACGATGGACCCGGCGCGCCACCGCGTCCTTTGGGACGGCAAGCCCGTCACCCTCACCGTCACCGAGTTCATGATCCTGGAGACTCTGGCGCAGCGCCCCGGCATCGTGAAGACCCGTAACCAGCTGATGGATGCCGCCTATCACGACGACATCTACGTCGACGACCGCACCATCGACAGCCACATCAAACGCGTCCGCCGCAAGTTCCGTGAGGTCGATCCCGATTTCGACTCGATCGAGACGCTCTACGGCGCGGGCTATCGTTTCGCCGAGGAGTGATGGCGGCCGACAAGGCCCATTCCGCTGCCAATCCAGCTGAGCGCGACCTGGCGCTGTCGTGGTCGGCGCGGGTCTCGCTCACGCCGCGCATCCTGGCGGTCAACATCTTCGCGCTGGCGCTGCTGGCAGGCGGGTTCTTCTACCTCGATTCCTACCGCAGCCGCATTCTCGACAGCCGCCTGGCCCAGGCGAGCCGCGAGGCGCGGCTGATGGCTGACGCGCTCGCCGCCGCTCCACCGCAGCATCGCGACAAGCTGGTGCTCACCTTCGCGCGCGACACCGGCACGCGGGTCCGCCTCTATGATTCGCGGGGCAAGGTCATCGCCGACACCCGCGAGATGGGATCGCGCAATGCCATCCTCGTCGATCCCGACAAGGAAGGATGGCAGCAGGACGCCGCCCGATTCCTCGATGCAGTGATCGACACCGTCGTCGGCGCCCAGCGCGCGCCCTTGTTCCGCGAGCGGCGGGGCGACCGCGGCCTCGAATGGCCCGACGTCCAGGCGGCACGCGATCCTGCGATCACCCACGCCAGCGTCTGGCGTGCGCCCGATCGCACGCCGGTGATCACCGCCGCGGCCAGCTATGGCGACGGCACCGTCTTCACCGTCAACAACGCCCGCGACGTGACGCAGACGGTCCGCGTCGAGCGATTCCGCCTCAGCGTCGTGCTGGCGATCGTCTCCGCGGTCTCGATCCTGCTCTCCCTGTTCCTCGCCCGCACCATCGTGCGCCCGTTGCGCCGGCTTGCCCGCGCGGCGGTCCGCGTGCGGCTGGGGCGCGCCCGCGAGGTGGTGGTGCCCCGCCTCCCCTCCCGCCGCGACGAGATCGGCCTGCTCGCCCGCGCGCTGTCGGACATGAGTGGGGCGCTACGCCATCGCATCGACGCCACCGAAGCCTTCGCCGCCGACGTGACCCACGAGCTCAAGAACCCGCTCGCGTCGCTGCGTTCGGCGGTCGACAGCATCGCCAACGTCCGCGATCCCGAGCTCCAGGGCCAGCTGATCGCGGTGATCCGCGACGACGTCCACCGTCTCGATCGCCTGATCACAGACATTTCCGAGGCCTCGCGCCTCGATGCCCAGCTCAGCCGCGCCAAGTTCGAGCCGGTCGACGCCGGCACGATGATCGACGCCCTGCTGGTCCAGCGCCGCGAGCGCGGGGTCGAGCGGCGCGTGCGCATCCGCTTCGACCGGCCCTCGGCCGAGCCACTCCTTGTGCTCGGCGAGGGCTCGCGGCTGGAGCGGGTGTTCGAGAATCTGATCGACAACGCCCTGTCCTTCTCCCCCGACGGCGGCCTGATCACCATCGCCGCGCGCAAGGACGGCGGCGAGCTCGAGGTTCGCGTCGAAGACGAAGGGCCGGGCGTTCCCGAGAACGAGCGCGAATCGATCTTCCGTCGCTTCCATTCAGTCCGGCCGCATGACGAGGCGTTCGGCAAGCATTCCGGACTGGGCCTCGCGATTGCGCGGACCATCGTCGAAGGGCATGGAGGCCAGATCATGGTCGAATCGCGCGAGGATCGATTGAGCGGCGCCCGTTTCGTCGTCCGCCTGCCGCTGGCGGGCGAGGTCTGATGACCGAGCTTTCGTCGGAAACCATCCACGCGAGCTGCGTCGCGATCGGCGACGTCGCCGTGCTGATCGAAGGCAAGTCGGGCGCCGGCAAGTCCGACCTCGCGCTTCGCCTGATCGACCGCGGTGCGCGGCTGGTGAGTGATGACTATACGATCCTCGTGCGGCGGAGGGGCACGCTTTTCGCCCATCCTCCCGCCAATCTTGCCGGCAAGATGGAGGTACGGGGGATCGGCATCGTCGAGATGGATCATGTCGAGGACGTGCCGGTCAGCCTGATCGTCGCGATCGAGGAGGAGCCGCCGCGGATGCCGCCGGACGAACGCAAGCGCCGCTTCGCCGGCGTCGAGCTGCGCGAGATTGCCCTGCCCTCGCTCGAACCGTCCTCGGCAATCAAGGTCGAGCTGGCGCTGAAGCAACGGCTCGATCCGCGATGAACCATACGCCCAAGGCCATCCTGCTCGTCACCGGCATGTCCGGCGCCGGTAAGTCGACCGTGCTGCGCACGCTCGAGGATCTCGGCTGGGAAACGGTCGACAACCTGCCGCTGCGTCTGCTCGACAGGCTATTGGCCACCGCCCTGCCTGCCGGCGAGCACGACAACCGCCCGCTCGCGGTCGGCTTCGGCGCGCAGACGCGGGGATTCGACGGCGAGCGCATCGTCCAGAACATCAAACGGCTGCAGGATACCGGCGACTACGAGATCGGCACGCTGTTCCTCGATTGCGCAGGGGCCGAGCTCGAACGTCGCTACTCGGAAACGCGGCGCCGCCATCCGCTCGCGACCGATCGCCCGGCAAGCGACGGCATCGCCCGCGAGCGCGAGCTGCTCACGCCACTCCGCCGCTGGGCCAACCGCGTGATCGACACCACCAACGTCGGCACCAACGAGCTCCAGCAGATGATCCGCCGCGACTTCGGCGGCCGCGGTCTCGGCGAGCCGGTGCTGTCGGTAATGTCGTTCGGCTATGCCCGCGGGCTGCCGCGCAACGCCGACCTCGTCTTCGACATGCGCTTCCTGCGCAATCCACACTGGGTGGAGGAGCTGCGCCCGGGCACCGGGCTCGATCAGGCGGTCGCGGATTATATCGCCGGCGATCCGGCCTATGCGGACGCCGTTCCGGCGATCGAGGACTTGCTGCTGCTCCTCCTCCCGCGCTATCGGGCCGAGGGGAAATCCTATGTCACCATCGGGATCGGCTGTACCGGGGGGAGACATCGCTCGGTCCATGTCGCCGAGCGGATCGCGGCAAGGTTGCGCGAGGCGGGTTTTTCGCCCACGGTGACCCACCGCGATCTCGGAACCGCGCCGCAGGACTCGCTTGAAGATCGACCCGTACCTAGATGACACCGAACGGAGACAATGACCGCATGATCGGCCTCGTTCTGGTGACTCACGGGCGACTCGCCGTGGAGTTCGTGACGGCGATGGAGCATGTCATCGGCAAGCAGGCGGCTGTCGCCTCGATCTGCATCGGGCCCGAGGACGACATGGAAGCGCGCCGCGCCGACATCGCCAAGGCGATCGCCAAGGTCGACGACGGCAGCGGCGTGATCGTGCTGACCGACCTGTTCGGCGGCACGCCCTCCAACCTGGCCATCTCGCTGATGGTGCCGGGCCGGGTGGAAGTGATCGCGGGCATCAACCTGCCGATGCTCATCCGGCTGGGCGGCGCGCGCAAGGCGATGAAGGTGGCCGAGGCCGTCGCCGCCGCGCGGGATGCCGGGCGCAAATATATTTCCGTCGCATCGGAAGTGTTGGGAGAGGCCGCAGCTTGAAGGTCAGCCGGACCGTCCGCATCGTCAATCGCCGCGGCCTCCACGCGCGCGCCAGCGCCAAGTTCGTCACCCTCGCGTCCTCGCAACCGATCGAGATCCTGGTCCAGAAGGACGGATCGAGCGTCACCGGCACCTCGATCATGGGGCTGATGATGCTGGGCGCGGCGATGGGCGACGAGATCACCATCAGCGCCACCGGCGACAACGCCGAAGCCGCCGTCACCGCGCTCGCCGAGCTGGTGGAGCAGCGGTTCGGGGAGGATTGAGACGATACCGTCATCCCGGCGAAAGCCGGAATCTCCCGCCACATGCTGTTCGCTTACCGCACGAGACCCCGGCTTCCGCCGGGGTGACGGGTCGGCTAACGCTCGGCCATGCCCCGCGAGATCACCGCTTTCTCCAATCCCCTCGTCAAGCGCGTCCGCAACCTGCGCGACAAGCGGCATCGGCGCGAAGAAGGCCGTTTCCTCGCCGAGGGGCTGCGTATCCTCACCGAGGCGCGTGAGGCGGGGCGGCTTCCCGAACATCTCTTCTTCGCCGACGACGGCCATCCGCTCGTCCGGGCGCTGATCGCCGCCACCGAAGCTGCCGGCGGCGAGGCGATCGCGACCACGCCCGACATCCTCTCCAAGCTTTCGGGCAAGGACAATCCCGGCGCGGTGATCGGCGTCTATCCCGAATTCGCGACATCGCTCGATGCGCTCGACCGCACCGCCGCCCCGATCTGGCTGGTCGCCGAGCGGCTGCGCGATCCCGGCAATCTCGGTACGATCCTACGCACCGGCGACGCGGTCGCGGCGGGCGGGCTGATCCTGCTCGACGAATGCGTCGATCCCTTCTCGGTCGAGGCGGTGCGCGCCAGCATGGGCGCGCTCTTCACGGTGCCCGTCGCCCGCGCCTCGTGGGACGAGTTCCGTACCTGGCTCCGCTCGGGCCCCGGCCAGCTCGTCGGCCTGAGCCTCGACACCAGCAACGATTATCGCGGAGCGCGCTACCAGGCGCCGACCTTCCTTCTCACCGGCAACGAGGCGCAGGGCATGCCCGACCACATGGCGGCCGAGTGCGACCTGCTGGTCAAGATCCCGATGCTCGGCAAGGCCGACAGCCTCAACGCCGCCGTGGCGACGGCGGTGATGGCCTATGAGGTGCTGGCGCAGGTGCGCGGCTAGAAATTCTGTGCTCCTGCGAAAGCAGGAGCGTAGGCCGCCAGCGCGATACACTGTGGCCAGGGCGTAGGAGCACGCGATGGACAGTTTCGTGGCTGTCCGAGATGAACAATGGAGCCAGCGCAGGTTCACGATCGTTACGCCAGCGAGACGGGTGAAGGAGCGACGCCATGAAGACCCTGCTGCTGCTTGCCGGAACCACGCTGTTCGTCACCCCCGCGCTCGCCGAAGAGCGCGCCGCCGCCTATCGTGCGGCCGGCACCGAGCCGTTCTGGTCGCTGACCATCGACCGGACCACGATCACCTACCGCCCGATCGAGGGCCGTCCCGTCACCGTCCGCAAGCCACGACCGATCGTCGGCATCAACGGCGAACTCTACCGCACGCGCACGCTGACGGTCGACATCACCCATGTCCAATGCAGCGACGGCATGAGCGATCGGCGCTATGCCGACACGGTCCGCGTGACGATCGGCCGCCGCACGCTGAACGGCTGCGGCGGCGAGATCGTGAGCGAAAACAGCAACCTCGCCGGCACGCGCTGGTCGATCGCCGCGATCGATGGGCGGCCGGTCCGGCTGGAGCCTCGCGCCAACCGGATCCGCTTCACCGCCGACCGCATCGAAGGCCGCGCCGGCTGCAACAGCCTCGGCGGCACCTACCGCTTCACGCGCGACGGACTATTGCGACCCGGCCCGATCATGGCGACGCAGATGGCCTGCCCCGGCGCTGCGATGAAGGTCGAATCCCACGTCCTCGCCGTGCTGGCCTCGCCCGTGCGGCTCCGCTGGGGCCGCGACACGCTGACGCTCGCCAACAAGACCGGCAGCGTCACTCTGCGGCGCGCACGCTAGGCTCCTCGCCCCCATTCTCTTCGGCGTCCTCCCCGGCGACCGGCAGCAGCGCGACGTCGCCGACGGTGGGCTTGGCGAGCGCGTCGACCGTCTCGACATTCTCGATCTCGCGCGCGCCGGTGCCGACGCTGAGATCACGGAAGCGCCGCGCCGAGACGAGCACGCGCCCCTCGAAGCTCGCGACGAACTTGTTGTAGTTGTCGACCGCCGAATTGAGCCCGCCGCCGACGCGCCTGAGGTGCGTCGCCGCCACCGCCAGCCGTTCGTGCAGCTCCTTGCCGAGCGCGTCGATCGCCCGCGCCTCCTCGACCAGCTTCTCCTGCCGCCAGATGTTGGCGACGGTCCGCGCGATCGCGACAAGGTTGGTCGGCGTCGCCAGCAGCACCTTGCGCTCGATCGCCCATTCCCACAGCTGCGGGTCCTGCTCGAGCGCGGCGAACAGGAAATGCTCGCCGGGGATGTACATCACGACATAGTCGGCCGCATCGCCGAACTTGTCCCAATAGCTTTTGGAGCCAAGTTGCTGGGCATGGTTGCGCACCGAGGCGGCATGGGCCCGAAGCGCCGCGTTTCGCGTCTCGTCGTCGATCGCGTCGCTCGCGTCGAGGAAGGCGTTGAGCGAGCATTTGGCGTCGACCACCAGCCGCCGCCCGCCCGGCATCCGCACGATCACGTCGGGCCGGAGCACGCCGTCGTCGCTGTTGACCACCACTTCCTGCTCGAAATCGGCGAAAGGCGAGAGGCCCGCCTGCTCCAGTACGTTCCGCAGCGACTGCTCGCCCCAGCGGCCCCGCGCCTTGGGGCTGGTACGCAATGCATTGACGAGGCGCGCCGTTTCCTCACGCACCTGGCCCTGTCCCGCGCGCACTTGCTCCACCGCCTCGCGCAGGCCGGCATAGCTGTCGATCCGATCGCGTTCGACCTTGGCGAGCCCCTCCTCGTAACGCTTCAACGTAGTCTCAACAGGTGCCAGCAAAGCTTTGATCTTGGCTTCATTTGCTTCACCAGCCTGGCCAAACCGCTCGTCCGCGCGCTTGAGAAAGTTCGCCTGCGCCTCGCTCAACATCGTCTGCGCGGTCTCGCGGAACTGGCCGACCATTGCCTCGCGCGCCGCCTTGAACTCGGCGAGCCGGTCCTCGAAGGCGCTCGCCTTGGTCTTGAGCTCCATCAGCTCGAGCCGGGCGATGTCGCGCTCGCGCGTCGTGATCTCCAGCGCCTCGCGCAGCTCGGGCATCTCGCGCACCCGCTCGGAGGCGACAGCGAGGTCGGCGATCGCCGCCTTGAAGTCGGCCTCGCGCATGTCGCGCTCCGCGCGGGCCTGGGCAGTGCCGCGATTACCGAGGAACCAGCCGAGCGCCACGCCAACGGCCAGGGCAACCAGGATCAACAGGACGGCGGTGGTGCTCATCATATCTCGCGCAAATCGGAACAGAGGGCGAACCTATCCGCCCACCGCCGGATCGACAAGCGGAACGTCATGTCGCCGGCGGAGTTTGCGACGGCATGAGATCGGTCGTCGCCCTGCCGCTATCCTGCCTGGCCATCGCGTGTTCGCCTTCCGCAAGCGACAATGCGGCCGACGCAGCCACCAATGCGGTAGTCGCGACGGTGCCCCCTCTCTCGCCAGCAAGCCCGCCGCCACAATCCAACGCGACACCCGCTATTTCTCCGGCGAAACCCGGTACCAGCCTCCCGCCGGCGAGCACGGAGTTCCGCTATGTCGGAACCTGGGCGGCGAAGCCCGAGCTTTGCCGCTCGGGTGCATGGACATTCGCCCAGCGTCATCTCGCCACCGCAGGCGAGGTCTCCTGCGACTTCGACGACGTCGAAACCGTTCCCGGCGGCTACGACATCGCGGCGACCTGCTATGCCGAGGCACCGGCCGCCAAGGACCGGATCACGCTCCGCTTCGCCGAATCCGCCAAGGCGATGATGGTCGAAGCGAAAAGCTTCCAGCCGATCGGCCTGATCTACTGCGGCACCTGACCCGTCGAAAGGACCTGCTCCTGCGAAGGCAAGAGCGCCGGCCCCAAACGATGTAGCCATGATCCAAAGCTCCTGCCTCCGCAGGAGCTCAGGCGGGGACCGGCTCTACGCCGCCGCCTTGCGCGCCTTCGCCAACTTCTTGACGATCATGTCGCGCTTGAGCCGCGAGATGTGATCGATGAACAGCACGCCGTTCAGATGGTCGATCTCGTGCTGGATGCAGGTCGCCATCAACCCGTCGAACTCCTCCTCATGGGAGGCCCCGTCGCGATCGAGCCACTTCACCTTGCAACGTGCGGGACGCTCGACCTCGGCATATTGCTCGGGAATTGAAAGACAGCCTTCGTTGTAGGTCGCGGTTTCCTCGCTGGTCCAGGTGAGCTCCGGGTTCACGAACACCTTGGGATCGCGCACCGGCTCGCCCTCGGGCTCCTCCGGCTCCTGCAGGTCGATCACCACCACGCGCTGGAGCACGCCGACCTGCGTCGCGGCGAGGCCGATGCCGCGCGCATCGTACATCGTCTCGAACATGTCGTCGATCAGCGCGCGCGTCTCGTCGGTGATCGCCGCGACCGGCGCGGCAACCTCGCGCAGGCCCGGATGGGGAATCTCGAGGATCGTCATTACCGTCATGCGGCCGAGCTAAGCCTCCCGCCCATGAGCGTCAAGCGAGCGCCGAAGGACGTGGCTATGCCACCGGCCGGCGCGCGCGCAATGCCTGCGCCAGCGTGCCCTCGTCGAGATAGTCGAGCTCACCGCCGACCGGCAGTCCGTGCGCGAGCTGGGTCACGCGCACCGGATAGGTCTCGATCCGCTCGGCGATGTAGTGGGCGGTGGTCTGCCCCTCCAGCGTCGCGTTCATCGCCAGCACCACCTCGTCGATCCCGCCCGCGGCGATGCGCCGGATCAGGCCGTCGATCGCAAGGTCCTCCGGCCGCACGCCCTCCAGCGCCGACAGCCGCCCGCCGAGCACATGGAACCGCCCCGGAAACAGCCGCGAGCGCTCCAGCGCCCAGAGGTCGGCGACCTCCTCGACCACGCAGAGCGACCGCGCGTCCCGGCGCGGATCGGCGCAGACGGTGCAGGGATCGGTGGTGTCGACGTTGCCGCAGGTCGAACAGGTCGACAGCCGCTCGTTCACCGCGCTCAAGGCCGACAGCAAAGGCCCCAGCGCCGCCTCGCGCCGCTTGATGAGATGGAGCACCGCGCGCCGCGCCGAACGGGGGCCGAGCCCGGGCAGCTTGGCCAGCGCATTGGTCAGCGCCTCGATTTCGGGAGAAGCCATGTGGGAACAGATAGGGGGTTGCGCGCGCGGACGCCACGGTGTCCTGAGGCGCGATGCGGATCATCTTCATGGGAACGCCCGACTTCGCCGTGCCGACGCTCGATGCGCTGGTGGCGGCCGGGCACGACGTCATCGCCGTCTACAGCCAGCCTCCGCGCCCGGGCGGGCGCCGCGGTCAAGCGCTGGTGCCCTCGCCGGTGCACGCGCGCGCCGAAGTGCTGGGCATCGGGGTACGGACGCCCGCGAGCCTGCGCGATGCCGCGACGCAGGCCGATTTCGCGGCGCTGGAGGCGGACATTGCGGTCGTCGCCGCCTACGGCCTGATCCTGCCGCGCCCGGTGCTCGACGCGCCGCGGCACGGCTGCCTCAACGTCCATGCCTCGTTGCTGCCGCGCTGGCGGGGGGCCGCGCCGATCCAGCGCGCGATCCTGGCGGGCGATGCCGAAACCGGCGTGGGGATCATGCAGATGGAAACCGGCCTCGACACCGGTCCGGTCCGCGCCGAGGCCCGCACGCCGATCGACGCCAAGACCGCCGGCGAGCTCACCGCCGAGCTCGCAGCGAGGGGCGCGGAGCTGATGGTCGAGGTGCTGGCCAGCCTCGACCGGTATCCGCCAGTGCCGCAGCCGGAGGACGGCGTCACCTACGCCGCCAAGATCGACAAGGCGGAGTGGCGGCTCGACTTCACCCAACCGGCCGAGGCGGTCGAGCGGCAGGTACGCGCGTTCAATCCGCCGGGCGCCTTCTTCGAGGTCAGGGGAGAGCGGGTCCGGGTGCTCGCGGCGGACCTGGTGGAGGCGAGCGGGCCGGCCGCGACCGTGCTCGACGACAGGCTGACGATCGCCTGCGGATCGGGCGCGATCCGGCCGACATCGGTCCAGCGGGCCGGCCGCGGCGTCATGGCGTCGGACGAATTGCTGCGGGGCTTCCCGGTGCCGCAGGGGGTCGAGCTCGCATGACCCGTTTCGCGCTCACCATCGAATATGACGGCCGCCCCTTCATGGGCTGGCAGGTGCAGGATCATGGCCCCAGCGTGCAGGAAGCGATCGAGCGGGCGGCCTATGAGGTCACCGGCGAGGAGGTGCTGGTCCAGGCCGCCGGCCGCACCGACACGGGCGTCCACGCGACGGGGATGCGCGCCCATTGCGACATCGCCAAGCCGCTTACGCCCTTCCGCCTGATGGAGGCGCTCAACGCCCGCCTGCGCCCTGCCCCGGTCGCGATCCTCGGCTGCGAAGTAGTGCCCGATGACTGGCACGCCCGCTTCTCCTGCATCGCGCGCCACTACGAGTACCGCATCGCCGTGCGCCGCGCGCCGCTCACCTTCGAGAAGGGGCTGGCCTGGCGCATCCACGCCCCGCTCGACGCCGCGGCGATGGCCGAGGGCGCCGCGCATCTCGTCGGACGCCATGACTTCACCACCTTCCGCTCGGCGCACTGCCAGGCCGACAATCCGGTGCGCACGCTCGACCGGCTCGAGGTGGAAGCGGAGGGCGACCGCATCACCGTTTACGCCTCGGCGCGTTCGTTCCTGCATCACCAGGTGCGCTCGATGGTCGGCTGCCTCGCGCTGGTCGGCCAGGGCAAGTGGCGGCCCGACGACATGCGCCGCGCGCTCGAGGCGCGCGACCGCGCTGCGCTCGGCCTCAACGCGCCGCCCGACGGGCTCTACTTCATCCGCGCCGATTATCCGGGGGAGTGACGGCCCCTTCCGACGTCATCCCGGCGAAAGCCGGGATCCAGGGTCGCAAGCGACATCCTACTTGGCTCTGGATCCCGGCTTCGCCGGGATGACAGGAAATGGTGTACCTAGCGGCTGAACGCCGCCGCCAGCTCGACATGGATCGACCAGGTGAACTGGCCGACCGGCTGGACCCAGTCGAGGCGATAGCCGCCTTCGCATATGATCTTCGCATCACGCGCGAAGCTACTGGGATTACATGAAACATAGGCAATCCGTGCGGCTCGCGAGGCGGCGAGCTGCACCGCCTGCTCGCGCGCGCCGGCCCGTGGCGGATCGAGCACGATCGCGTCGAAGCGATCGAGCTCGGCCGGCACCAGCGGCCGCCGGAACAGATCGCGATGCTCGGCGAACACCGGCCGTCCGGCCCGTCCCGCCGCGGCCTTGAGCGCCAGCACCGCGTCACGCGCGGCCTCGGCGGCATAGAGTTTTCCAGGAAGGGCAAAGGTGAAGGTACCGAGCCCAGCGAACAGGTCGGCCGTGGCCATCGCGCCATCCACTGCTTCGCGCACCGCCGCGACCAGCGCCGCCTCGCCATGCACGGTCGCCTGGAGGAAGCTCGCCGGCGGGAACGGCACCGGCACGCCGCCGAGGGCGATCGTCACCGGCTCGGGCTCCCAGCGGACCTCCGGCCCCATCCCCTCGTCCACCGCGAACCGCGCCAGCCCGTTTCGGCCGGCAAAGGCGATGACCTCCTCCGCGACCGTGAGGCTCTCGGTAATCCGCGCTTCGATCAGCACGTCCGGTCCGCGATCGGTCGACGCGAGATGCACGTTCGCCCGCCCACGCTCCGGCATCAGCGCCGCGAGCAGCTTCCTGAGCGGTGCCAGCAGGGCGAACAACTCCGGCGTGAGCACCCAGCATTCGGCCATGTCGACGATGCGATGGCTGGCGCCCTCGGTGAAGCCGAGCAGCACCTGCCGCCCCCGCCGTTCGGCGTGAAGCGTCGCCCGGCGACGCGTGCGCGGCGGCGACAGCGCCGGCGGACGGATCGCGGCGCTCAGGCCCTGAGCCCTCAGCGCGCCAGCGATCCGGTCAAAAACGAAGGAGGAATAACTTTCTTCATCAAGATGTTGAAGCTGGCATCCGCCACACACTGGGAAATGCCGGCACGGCGGCGCTTGATGATGGATACCCGGGTCGACGCTGCCGTCCGGACGGATCACATCGCCGGGCGCCGCAAGCGCGACGTGGCGCCCGTCCGCGGTCACCCCGTCGCCGCGCGCGGCGACGCGCACGATCGTGTCCGTCACAGGCATTCCGCGATCGCCCGGGGAAGCGCGTCGATCAGCTCGTCCGCGATCAGCGCCGGGCCCACGATCTCGGCTGCCCGCGCGTGCAGCCACACCGCCTCCTCCGCCGATCCGCCGGCAGCGATTCGCCCGGCGACCAGCCCGGCGAGGACGTCACCCGTCCCGGCGCTCGCCAGCCATGACGGCGCGGCCGCCTCGACGACGACGCTCCCCCCGGGCGAGGCGATCACCGTGTCCGCGCCCTTGTGGACGATGGTGCAGCCGCTTGCCCCGGCCGCCGCGAGCGTACGCTCGATCTTGCCGCCCTCGCCTTCGCCGAACATGCGCGTGAACTCGCCCGAATGCGGGGTCAGCACGGTCGGCGCCTGCCGCGCCCGCAACCGGTCGACCGCGTCATTCCCGAGGATCGACAGCGCATCGCCATCCAGCACCAGCGCCCGGTCGCTCGCGATGGCCTTGTCGAGCAGGCCCGAGCCGCCGCCGCCCAGTCCCGGCCCGATGACCAGCGCGCCGATCCGCTCGTCGTCGAACAGATCTTCGACCTCGCGATGGACGAGCGCATCCGGCCCGCCCTCGGCGCCGGCGAGCACCACGTAACCCGCGCAGCGCATTGCCGCCCGCGCCGCCAGACGCGCGGCGCCCGGCATCGCGCCGGCGATCACGCCGACCATGCCGCGGCTGTATTTGTGCGCCCCCGGCTCCGGCGCGGCGAGCCTGGGGCGGGCGATCGTCCGCCAATCCGTCGCTACCGGCACGTCGATGTCGGCGAGCAGCACATGCCCGCTGCGGGCGATCCCCCGCCCCAGCACATGCTCCGGCTTCAGCGCGCCTAGCGCGACGGTGACATCGACATCGAGCCCATCCCCTTCCGTGGTGACGCCGGAGGGAATGTCGATCGCGACGACGAGCTCCGCCGCTCGCGTCAGCCGCGCCAGCGACGCTGCCACCTCGGGCACGAGGGGGCGGGTGATCCCGGTGCCGAACAGCCCGTCGACCAGCACCGGCCGCGCCGCCGCTTCGCCGAGCGGCGTCACCGCACCCGTCCACCGCGCCCGCATCCGTCCCGCCGAGCCTTCGCCCTTTCCGGGAAGCTCCGCCACGTTGACGTCATGGCCCCGCCTCGCCAGCCAGCGCGCCGCCACCCAGGCATCGCCGCCGTTGTTGCCGGGCCCGGCCAGCACCAGAATCCGCCGCCCGCCCGCCAGCCGCGCCACCTCAAGCGCGACCGACGCGCCGGCCCGCTCCATCAATTCGTCCTGCGAAACGCCGCGCGCGAAAGCCCCTTCCTCCGCAGCGCGCATCGCCGCGGCGGTGACGATCGGCGCGCCTTCCGGAATCCGCCTCATCGTTTCGGGATCGGCCCCACCGTCGCCGGCAGCCGATAGCGCGCTCCCCCGATCGCGACCTCGATCGTCCGCGGATCGACCACGCTCACCGCCGCTTGTTCCGCCCCGTCGGCCGCGACGACCCCGCGCCCGTCCCGGGTGGTGCGCAGCCGATGGAAGCCGCCGCCGGGCTGATGCACCGTCAGGACCAGCCCTTCATCCGACCGCATGCGATCGACCGTGCACACGCGCGAAAACCCCTGCGCTCCCGGCGGAGCGCAGTCGATGCGATCGCCCGCCGCCTGCTCGGCATTGCCGGTATCGGACGCCTGCCCGCACGCGGCGAGCAGGAGCAGGAGCAGGACGGCGAGGCTAGATATCCGCGTAGACATGGCGTTCGGCAGCGGCTCCCGGGTGCGTGACCGCGCCCTTGTACGCCGGACCGACCGTCTCCGAATAGCGCCACAATGCGCCCGACTGATAATCGTTGACCCGCGGCCGCCAGCGCGCCTTGCGCTCGGCGAGCACGGCCTCGTCGACCAGCAGGTCGATCGTGCCCGCCTCCGCGTCGATGCGGATCGGATCGCCGTCCTCGACCAGCGCGATCGGACCGCCCTCCGCCGCCTCCGGTCCGACATGGCCGATGCAGAAGCCCCGCGTCGCGCCCGAGAAGCGGCCGTCAGTGATCAGCGCGACGCTCTCGCCCATGCCGAGCCCGTAGAGCGCAGCGGTGGTCGCCAGCATCTCGCGCATCCCCGGGCCGCCCTTCGGCCCTTCGTAGCGGATCACGATCACGCAGCCCTCTGCGATGTCGCGCGCCTCGACCGCGGCAAAGGCATCCTCCTCGCAATCGAACACCCGCGCCGGCCCTTCGAACTGAAGGTGATGCAGCCCCGCGACCTTCACGATCGCGCCATCGGGCGCCAGCGAGCCGCGCAGGCCGACCACACCCCCGGTGGGCGTGATCGGGGTGCGGGCGTCGTAGATCACCTTCTGGTCGGGATTCCACGTCACCTGCTCGATATTCTCACCCAGCGTCCGGCCGGTGACGGTGATGCAGTCGCCGTGAAGCAGCCCCTCGGCAAGCAGCGTCTTCATCAGCATGTAGACCCCGCCAGCCTCGTACATGTCCTTCGCGACATACTGCCCGCCCGGTTGCAGGTCTGCGCAGTAAGGCGTTGACTTGAATATCTCCGCCACGTCGAACAGGTCGAAATCGATCCCCGCCTCGTTCGCCATCGCCGGAAGGTGCAGTGCCCCGTTTGTCGAGCCGCCGGTCGCCGCGACGATACGCGCGGCATTCTCGAACGCCTCGCGCGTGCAGATGTCACGCGGACGGATGTTGGCGGCAAGCAGTTCCATCACTTGAACGCCCGCGGCATGGGCAACCTGCTCACGCGAGCTATAAGGTGCCGGCAACATATTACTGTTCGGCAAAGATAATCCGATCGCCTCACCGACGCAGGCCATCGTATTGGCGGTATATTGTCCGCCGCACGCGCCATGCCCCGGGCAGGCGACCTTCTCGAGCGCATGGACGTCCTCGATCGGGCAAGTGCCGGCGGCGTAGCGCCCTACCACCTCGAATACGTCCTTGACTGTGACGTCACGTCCCTCGAACCGGCCGGGCAGGATCGAGCCGCCATAGACGAAGATCGACGGCACATTGAGCCGCAGCATCGCCATCATCATGCCGGGCAGCGACTTGTCGCACCCCGCGAAGCCGACCAGCGCGTCGTAGCAATGGCCGCGCACGCTGAGTTCGATCGAATCGGCGATCACCTCGCGGCTGACGAGCGACGCCTTCATCCCCTGATGGCCCATCGCGATGCCGTCGGTGACGGTGATGGTGTTGAACCGGCGCGGCAGGCCCCCGCCAGCCTCCACCCCGCCGCGGCAGGCGTCCGCCTGCGGATCGAGCGCCGTATTGCACGGCGCGCTGTCGTTGCCGGCGCTGGCGATCGCGACGAACGGGCGCGCGATCTGCTCCTCGGTGAGCCCCATCGCATAATAATAGCTGCGGTGCGGAGCGCGTTCGGGCCCGACCGAGACGTGACGGCTGGGCAGGCGGGATTTGTCGAATTGATGAGCCATGACGCGGCGCCTATGTCGCGGGAAGGGCCTTCGACGCAAGGTCATTGCGCACCGCAGCGATCATTCGCGTCAAAATTTCCGTCCAGCGCGCCACGCCGGCCTCGTCGCGGATCAGGTCGTTGCGCACTTCGATGCCGACCGAAGGGGTGCCCTGCCCCTCCGCATGGCGGTTGAGCGTCGCGTTGAGGACGCGGCCCGAATAGGGCTCGTTGTCCCCGACGATCAGCCCTTCTCCCTCGAGGAAAGCGATCGCCGGCTCCGCAGCGCGGCGGTCGCGGTTGGAGAGGATGCCGATCTCCCAGCGCCGTTCGGGCGCATTGCCGCTCTCGAGCCGCGGCGTGAAGCTGTGGATGCCGAGGATCAGCCGCGGCCGCCTTGCCCGCACTTCGGCGGCGACGACGCGGTGATAGGGTGCATGGAAGCGGGCGATGCGCTTGAAACGATCGACAGTGCCGTTGCCCAGGATTGCGTGGCCGTCGCTGGTCGCCGGGATGAGCGTCGGATGATCGGCTTCACGATTGAGGTCGATCACCAGGCGCGAGACGGTGGCGAGTACCGCCGGGGCGCCGATGGCGGCCGCAAGCGCGCGTGTGAGCGGCCCCGCGCCGATGTCGATCGCGATGTGGCGGTCGAGCAGGTCGGACGCGACGCCGAGGTCGATGCCGGGCGGAATGGCGTTGGAGGCATGGTCGCAGAGCAGCAGCACGTCGCCGCTGCCGGGCAGGATCTCGGGGTTCATCGCTTGCGCTCGCGAAAGGCGGTCAGCCGCTCGGCGAACTCGGTGCCACCGAACGCAGCGTCGAAATCGCGGGCAACTGCAGGAGAATGCGGATCGGCGAGCGTCCGCTTCAGCATCCGCACCGCATCGGGCGCGAGCGTCGCGATGCGCTCGGCGAAGGAGTCCGCGGCGATCAAAGCGTCGGGCGCGCGCAGCTCGGCCAGGCCGATACGATATGCTTCATCGGCGTCGGTCGGATCGGCGACGAGCAGCATCCGCGCCGCCTGCCCGCGCCCGACCCTGTCGATCAGCCGCGCGACGTCCTCGCCTGGATAGCCGATGCCCAGCTTGGCCGGCGTGGTCGCGAACACCGCGCCGTCACCGGCGATCCTGAAGTCCGCGGCAAGCGCCAATGCGACCGCGGCGCCATAGCAACCGCCATCCACCGCCGCGATCACCGGCATCGGCAGCGCAGCCACCGCCTCGATCCCGGCGCGCATCGCTTCGCGGAAGGTGGTCCTGGCCGGCGGATCGGAGGCGAGCGCGCCCAGATCGGCAAGATCGGCGCCGGCGGAAAAGCTCCCCGGCACTGCCGAGGAGAAGATCACGGCACGAGCGTCTGATCGGCCGATCTCGGCGACGACATCGCGCAGCATCAGCCAGCCGGCGGTCGGAATCGCGTTGCGCTGCGCCGGCCGATCGAGCGTGATCCGGGCAATGGCGCCGTCGCGCGACCAGGTGATCATGCGGCGCCCCGGAGGGCGGGAGATGGCGCGCGGACGGACCGTAGGCCATCGGCGGACGGCTCGCTCCCGGCGTCTGATCCGCTGTCGATGATTACAGCAAGCGCCATGCCAATCACCTCCGCCCTCTGCGGGAGGTCGATGAGCACGCCGATACGTACCGAAGAGAGACAGAGAAGTGTCACGACAGGATCGTTTCGAGACACCACCAGCCCGGCCGCGCGGCCCGGATGGCAGTCGCGGCGCGGTTGCGCGCGGCGGCATCGGCGCACAGCGCAAAACAGGTCGCGCCCGAACCCGACATGCGGACGAGGAGCCTCCCCGGCTGCGCGGCGAGCAGCTCCAGCACCTCGCCGATCGCGGGCGCCACCGCGCGGGCTGGCGACTCCAGGTCGTTGCGCCCCTCGCTCGCGATCACAGACGCATCGCCGACCGGCAGCGCCCCCCGGTCTACACCGTCCCAGCGCGCGAACACCTCGCGCGTCGCGACTGCCACACCGGGGTTGACCAGCAGCACCGGCGCGCCCTGCAGTCCGCCAACCGGCTCCAGCCGTTCGCCCCTGCCCCGTCCGATCGCGGTGCGGCCCAACAGGCAGGCAGGGACATCCGACCCCAGCTCGGCCGCAATATCCGCGAGCATCGCCGGATCGATGCCCGTCCGCTGCGCCAGCGCCCGCAGCATCGCGGCGGCATCGGCCGAGCCGCCGCCGAGTCCCGAGGCGACTGGCAGGCGCTTGACCAACTCGGTGCGAAGCGGCGGCAACGGCCCGAACGCAGCGGAGAAGGCCTCGGCGGCCCGCGTGACGAGGTTGTCGTCCTCCCGCGCCAACGCCTCGGCAAACGGCCCCGTGACGGTGAACGACGGCGCCTCGGCATCGCTCAGGCGCAGCTCGTCGCCAAATTCGGTGAAGGCGAACAGCGTCTCCAGTTCATGATAACCGTCCTCGCGCCGGGCGCGGACGTGGAGGGCGAGGTTGAGCTTGGCCCGCGCAGGCTCGACGATCATCGCCGTCACTTGAGTCCGGCAGAGAGCTTGCCCGACAGCCGCGCCGCATCCTCGCTCCCGGCGTGGACCGACGCTGCCCGCCACGCGTAGCGCGCCTCGTAGCGGCGGCCGAGCCGCCAATAGGCATCGCCGAGATGCTCCTGGATGGTGACGTCCGCCGGCTCGGCCCGCGCCGCACGTTCAAGCAGCGGCATCGCCCTGGTGAGATCGCCGGTCTGGACATAGGCCCAGCCGAGCGAATCGGCGATCGCGGCGTCGTTGGGCTCGAGCTTGACCGCGCGCTCCAGCATGGCGCGGGCGCCGGCGACATTCTCGCCCCGAACGAGCTGCGCATAACCCAGATAATTGAGCGCCACCGCCTGGTCGGGCGCCAGTGCCACCGCCTTCTCGAGCAACGGCCTGGCCTCGGCCCAACGGCCCGCCTGCTCCAGCGCGCCGCCGCGCTGGAGATAGAGAATCCAGCCGGGACTGCCTTCCACCCGCGTCATCGCCTGGGCATAGGCATCGGCGGCCTCGCCGTAACGCCCGGCTGCCACCAGCATGTCGCCGTAACGCTGCATGTCCTCGGCGTCGGCGCCCTTGGCATGCGCGACCGCTCCGGCAGTCTCCAGCGCGCGACGATCCTCGCCCGCGCGATCGAGCACCGTCACCTTGGCCGTCAGCGCCGGGGCGGCATAGATCGATTCGGGTCCCACCTCGTCGAGCAGGGTGATCGCCCGCCGCTCCGCACCGTCGGCGGAGAGGGCGTCGGCGAGGATCAGCCGGGCGCGATCATCCTGCGGATCGAGCAGCATCGCCGCGCGGCCCAGCACGATCGCCAGCGGCCGCGCCTCGCCCCGGACCAGATCGGCTGCGAGACGTGTGAAGAGCCGCGACACCCCGAACGCCGCGCTCGGCTCCACGCCGTCGCCCAGCCGCTCCCGCAGCGCCGTCAGCACGCGATCGTCGCCGGCGATCACCGCCCGGGCCAGATCATCACGGCCGCCATGGGCGAGGAGCTCGGCGGCATTGACGCGAAGATCGAGGTTGCCAGCGCTGGCGCCGAGCAGGATACGCAGCTCGGTCACACCATCATCGATCTTGCCGCCCGCGATCAACAGCAAGATGCGATTCTCGGCATTGAAGCGCCGGGCAAGGCCGCTGTCGCCCTTGTCCAGCAGCTTGGCGGCCCCGGCATCGCCGCGGTCGAACGCGACCCAGGCCTTGATCACCGGTCCCAGGAACTCGAGCGGTCCGTTGGCCATCCGGTCGGCGGCGGCATTGGCCGCTTCCCAGTCGCGCGCGGCGACCGCGTCGGCGGCAGCGAGCACGGCGGTGTCGGCCGGCGCCACGCCCGCCGACTGCAGCACCGCGACCGCCTGCCGCGCCAGCGCCAGGTCGCCCGCCGCCAGCGCCTCGCGATAGGCGCGGATCGCCACCACCGGATTGCTGGGCGATCCCGCCAACGCCGCGCCATAGGCGGCCGAGGCGGCCTCCACCGCGCCGTCGGCGTCGGCGGCGCGCGCCTTGACGTAGGCCGCGAGCGACTGCGGCACGTCGGCATGGGCCGGCACCGCGATGAACGCCGCGGCGATACCGGCAACAAGGACGCTACATGTTCGGATAATTCGGCCCTCCGCCGCCTTCGGGGACCACCCAGTTGATGTTCTGGGTCGGGTCCTTGATGTCACACGTCTTGCAGTGGACGCAGTTCTGCGCGTTGATCACGAACCGCGGCTCGCCCACGTCCTCGCCCACCACCTCGTAAACGCCTGCCGGGCAATAGCGCTGCGCCGGCTCGTCGAACAGCGGCAGATCATAGGCGATCGGAATATCCGGATCGCGCAGCGTCAGATGGACCGGCTGGTCTTCCTCATGGTTGGTGTTCGACAGGAACACCGAGGAGAGCCGGTCGAACGTCAGCACGCCGTCGGGCTTGGGATAGACGATCGGCTTGACCAGGTCCTTGCGCCACAGCGTCTCGTTGTCGGGATGGTGGTGCATCGTGAACGGCACCTTGATGCCCCAATGCTCCAGCCACATGGTGATGCCCGACAGGCCGGAGCCGATGAAGTCCCCGAACTTCTTGACCAGAGGCGCCACGTTGCGGACGACCGACAGCTCCTTCTTGACCCAGCTGGTCTCGAACGCCTCCGGATAGGCCATCAGCTCGTCGTGCGCCCGCCCCGCCTGGATCGCCGCAAAGGCCGCCTCCGCCGCCATCATCGCCGACTTGATCGCGGTATGGCTGCCCTTGATCCGCGGCACGTTGAGGAAGCCCGCGCTGTCGCCGATCAGCGCGCCGCCCGGGAACACCAGCTTCGGGATCGACTGCAGCCCCCCGTCGCTGATCGCCCGCGCGCCGTAGGAGACACGCTTGCCGCCCGCCAATATCTCCGCGATCGCCGGATGCGTCTTCCAGCGCTGCATCTCCTGGAACGGCGAGAGATAGGGATTGGTGTAGTTGAGCCAGGTGACGAACCCGAGCGCGACCTGCCCATTCGCCTGATGGTAGAGGAACCCGCCGCCGTTCGAGCCCTTGACCTCGCTGAGCGGCCAGCCCTGAGTGTGGATCACCCGCCCCGGCACGTGCTTGGCCGGATCGATGTCCCACAGCTCCTTGACGCCGAGGCCGTAGATCTGCGGGTCGCTGTCCTTCGCAAGGTCGAAGGTACGGATCAGCTCCTTGGTCAGATGCCCGCGGCACCCCTCGCCGAGGAACGTGTATTTGGCATGAAGCTCCAGCCCTGGCTGGTAATCCGGCTTGTGCGTGCCGTCGCGCGCGACGCCCATGTCGCCGGTGGCGACACCCTTTACCGATCCGTCGTCGTTGAACAGCACCTCCGCGGCCGCGAAGCCAGGAAATATCTCGACGCCGAGCTCCCCCGCCTGTTCCGCCAGCCAGCGGCAGAGGTTGCCGAGGCTGCCGGTATAGGTCCCCTTGTTGTGCATGAACGGCGGCGTCAGCAGGTGCGGCAGCGCGAACTTGCCCTTCCTGCCAAGGATCCAGTGCTGGTTGTCCGTCACCGGTACCTCGGCGAGCGGGCAGCCCTTGTCGCGCCAGTCGGGGATCAGCTCGTCGAGCCCGCGCGGATCGACCACCGCGCCCGACAGGATGTGCGCACCGACCTCCGATCCCTTCTCCAGCACGCACACGCTGAGCTCGGCGCCGGCCTCGTTGGCGAGCTGCTTGAGCCGGATCGCCGCCGACAGCCCCGCCGGCCCGGCGCCGACGATCACCACGTCGTAAGGCATCGACTCGCGTTCAGCCATCATCGTCTCCCGCCGGGACTTGGGACGACCCCTGTCGTCGCGTCGCGGCAACGTCTTGTCCTCGCTCCGGTTTGGGCAGATTGACGGCTGCGTCAAGCTAGGATTCTAATGGATGGCGATGGGGGCGGACCAGCATCACGATTGGCAGGAGCTCGCGCAAAGCGCGCTCGATTGGTGGCGGGAGGCGGGCGTCGACACGCTCGTCGCCGACCAGCCGCGCGACTGGCGCGTCCAGGCAGCGCTGATTGCCGCTACGGCCGCCGCGCCTCTGCCGGCGGAAGCGGAAGCGACGGCCGCGCCGCTTCCCGCCACGCTCGAAAGCTTCGTCGCCTGGCGCACCGGCCCCGATGCGCCCGAGACCGGCTGGGGAATGCCCCTGCTCGCCCCCGAAGGCGATCCGGCCGCCGATCTGATGATCGTCGTCGACTGCCCGGAGGGCGAAGCGCTGCTCGACGGCGCTCCCGGTCGCCTGTTCGACCGGATGCTCGCCGCGATCGGCCGCGACCGCGCGGGCATCCATCTCGCCGCGCTCGCCCTCGCCCGTCCGGTCGGCGGCCGCCTGCCCCCCGAGATGCTGCCCGAGCTCACGACGCTCCTGCGCCACCACATCGCCCTCGCCGCCCCGAAACGGCTGCTCGTGGTCGGTTCAGCGGCGAGCCGTGCCTTGATCGGGACGGACAGTGCACGGGCCCGTGGAAGTTTAAGATCGGTTAACCTTGAAGTCGGCACGGTGGACGCGGTCGTGAGCTGGCACCCGCGTTTCCTCCTGGAGCGGCCAGCAGCCAAGGCGGAAGCCTGGAGGGACTTGCAGTTGCTTATGGGGGGATTGCGCTGATGCGCTCCGCGTTCCTGATTGCCATTGCCGCGATGACCCTGCCGGCGGTCGCCCATGCCGGCGCAGCGCCGGCGACCGCTTCCGATGCGGCGCCAGAGCAGCGCTACGCCACCACTTCCGCCGCGCCGCAGGGCGACGGCATTCCCGACCAGCTCGATGCCGGCCAGCGCTCCGCCTATCGCGCGGTGTTCGCCGCGATCCGCGAAAGCCGCTGGACCGACGCCCAGATCCAGCTCGACGCGATGAAGCCGGGCCCGCTCCACGCCTTCGCCCGTGCCCAGCTCTACACCGCCAAGGGCTCGCCCAAGGTCGATGTCTCGCAACTCACCCAGCTCCTCGCCGACGCGCCGGAGCTGCCGCAGGCACCGCAGATCGCACGACTTGCCCAGGCCCGCGGCGCGGTCGACCTGCCCGCGCTTCCGACCGCGCAGCAGCTCATCTGGTACGACGGCGCACCCAATCGCCGGCGCGTGAAATCCACCGCCCGCAGCGATGCCGCCGCCGCCGAGCTCGCCCGCACGATGCAGCCGCTGATCAAGGCCGATCGCGGCGCCGAGGCCGAAGCGTTGGTCGAGGCCAAGGCGAACGAGCTCACGCCCGAGGCGCTGACCGAGTGGCGTCAGAAGGTTGCCTGGATCTACTACGTCTCGAACGACGACGCGTCTGCTCGCCGGGTCGCAGCGCTCGCGCGGTCGGGGACCGGCGACTGGGCTGCGCCGGCCGACTGGGTCGCCGGTCTCGCCGCCTGGCGCAGCCGCGACTATGCCGCCGCCGCGGCCGCCTTCGCCAGCGTCGCCCAGCGTGCCGCCGACACCGACCTGCGCGCCGCCGGCCTCTACTGGGCCTCGCGCGCCGACATGGCCTCGGGCCGCCCGGACCTCGTCCAGGGCCGGCTCCAGAACGCCGCGCAATATGTCGAGACCTTCTACGGCCAGCTCGCCCGCGAATCGCTCGGCATCGACGCCCGCACCGCCGCGCCAGGCGAGAAGACCACCGCCGAGGACTGGCAGCTGCTCGAGCGCCGCCCCAACGTCCGCGTCGCCGCGGCACTGGCCGAGATCGGCGAGACGGACCTCGCCGACGACGTGATCCGCCAGCAGGCCCGTATCGGCAACCCGGCCGAATATGCCGCGCTGACCCGCCTCGCCGGCCGCCTCAACCTGCCCGCGACCCAGCTCTGGATGTCGCACAACGGTCCCGTCGGCGCGCATCCGGCGATCGCCGCCCGCTATCCGATGCCGAACTGGACGCCGGATGGCGGCTGGCGCGTCGACAAGGCGCTGGTCTACGCCCACACTCTCCAGGAATCGCGCTTCCGCATCGGCGTGGTGAGCCCTGCCGGCGCCTATGGCCTGATGCAGATCATGCCGGCGGCCGCGACCGACATTGCCCGCGCCAAGGGTCTCGCCGGGCTCGACCGCGCGTCGCTCACCCGGCCCTCGACCAACATGGAAGTGGGGCAGAGCTATCTCGAGCAGCTCCGCGACCAGCCCTGCACCCAGGGCCTGCTCCCTAAGGTGATCGCCGCCTACAACGCCGGCCCGCTGCCGGTCGCGATGTGGAACACGCAGATGCGCGACGGCGGCGATCCGCTGCTCTACATCGAATCGATCCCCTATTGGGAAACGCGCGGCTACGTGCTGACGGTGCTGCGCAACTACTGGATGTACGAGGCGCAGGCCGGCAAGCACTCCGCCAGCCGGGCGGCGCTGGCGCAGGGGCTGTGGCCCAAGTTCCCCGGCATGAGCGGCGCGAGCGCGGTGCGCGTGGCCGCGCGTCCAGGTGGCGTCCTGCCGGCGAAGCCCGCCGCGCCGGTCACCTATTCCGAGGCCATCTCCGCGCTCACCCGTGCCGATTGACGAGACGCCGATTGACAAGATGATCGCGTTCCGGCCGGTCCGGATCGCGGTGCTCACCGTATCGGATACCCGTACGCCTGACACCGACCGCTCCGGCGACGCGCTGGTCGAGCGGCTGACCGCCGCCGGCCATGAGCTAGCCGATCGCCTGATCGTGCCCGACGACGTCGCCGCCATCACCGCCAGGCTCGCCGCGTGGGTCGACGACCCCGAGGTCGACTGCGTGATCACCACCGGTGGCACCGGCGTCACCGGCCGCGACGTCACGCCCGAAGCGCTGGAGCGGGTGCAGGACAAGCCGATCCCCGGCTTCGGCGAGCTGTTCCGCCTGCTGAGCTATCAGAAGATCGGCACCTCGACGGTGCAGTCGCGCGCCTGCGCCTGCGTCGCGCGCGGCACCTACATCTTCGCCCTCCCCGGTTCGACCGGCGCCGTCCGCGACGGCTGGGACGGCATCCTCGCCAGCCAGCTCGACATCCGCCACAAGCCCTGCAATTTCGTCGAGCTGATGCCGCGGCTGAAGGAGCGATAGAAGCGGCTGGATCGTGCTCCTGCGAAAGCAGGAGCCCTGGCCGCGTCCATAACCGTCGTCATACCGGGTCGAGCCCGGCATGACGATGATTGCTGAAGCCTGTACGTCGAACCCGGTTCCGAACGCATCGAATCCGCCAATCTCAAGCATCAAATCATAAACGGTGACATTCCGAGGAATGGCTTGCGGCGGGAGCCGGGCGACGCCAGCTCCCTTCCACGAAGTTCAAGCTCGGATGGATCGTATGAAGAAGATCGGCTTCCTTTCGTTCGGACACTGGTCCCCGTCTCCCCAGTCGGCGACGCGGACCGCTGCCGACGTGCTGCTGCAGTCGATCGAGCTCGCGGTGGCGGCGGAGGAATTGGGCGCGAACGGCGCTTACTTCCGGGTCCACCATTTCGCGCGGCAGCTCGCCTCGCCCTTCCCCCTGCTGGCGGCGATCGGCGCGCGCACCAGGCGCATCGAGATCGGCACCGGCGTGATCGACATGCGCTACGAGAACCCCTTCTACATGGCGGAGGATGCCGGCGCGGCGGACCTGATCGGCGGCGGGCGGCTCCAGCTCGGCATCAGCCGCGGCTCGCCCGAGCAGGTGATCGATGGCTGGCGCCACTTCGGCTATGCGCCGGCGGATGGACAGAGCGACGCCGACATGGGCCGCCGCCATGCCGAGGTCTTCCTCGATCTGCTGAAGGGCGAAGGCTTCGCGCAGCCCAATCCGCGCCCGATGTTCCCCAATCCGCCCGGCCTGCTGCGCCTCGAACCCCATTCGGAAGGGCTGCGCGAGCGCATCTGGTGGGGTTCCGCATCCAACGCGACCGCGATCTGGGCCGCGCAGATGGGCATGAACCTGCAGAGCTCGACGCTGAAGGCCGATGAGACCGGCGAGCCGTTCCACGTCCAGCAGGCGAAGCAGATCCGCGCCTATCGCGAGGCCTGGAAGGACGCCGGCCATGCCCGCGAGCCGCGCGTCTCCGTCTCACGGTCGATCTTCGCGCTCGTCGACGATCGCGACCGTGCCTATTTCGGGCGCGACGACAGCAGCGACCAGATCGGCATCATCGACAACATGCGCGCCGTGTTCGGGCGATCCTACGCCGCCGAGCCTGACCGGCTGGTGGAGCAGCTGAAGGCGGACGAGGCGATCGCCGAGGCGGACACGCTGCTGCTCACCGTCCCCAACCAGCTCGGCGTCGAGTATAACGCCCACGTCATCGAGGCCATATTGAAGCACGTGGCGCCCGCTCTCGGATGGCGGTGATCCATCCCGTCGAGGGGGAATGGAATGTGAATCGTGCTCCTGCGAAAGCAGGAGCACTGGATTGACGCTGTCTCGCTTGCGGCCCGGGCTCCTGCTTTCGCAGGAGCACGATTCAACCGGTGCCGGAGGCTCTATGACGCCGGCTTCGCCGCCGCCGCGCGCTTCTCGCTCAGGAACTTGCTGAGATCGGCATCCATCACCGTATACCAGTCGAGCATGTCGGCGAACGCCTTCTGGCTGCTCTGCCCCACCGCGGTGAAATCCATGTACTGCGCGAGGTCGCCGTCACCGTCGATCGCGATCTTCATGAAGCGCTTCTTCGCGTTCCACTCATTGACCAGCTCGAGCGTGTAGAACGGGTCCTTCTTGTACCAGCTGTAGAACTGGAAGGAGCCGCAGTTCTTCACGCCTTCGCAGCCGTAGAACTCGACGGTGAAATCGGAGCCGTTGGTCGAGCTGGAGATATAAGGCTCGCCCTTGCTGTTGGTCTTGAGCTCGGCCTTGTAGCCGGCGTCACGCACTGCCGCGGCGACCACCTCCGGGTTGGAGAGGTCGAGCATCTTGTCGGCCTTGTCCTCGGCCATAGCCGGTGCAGCGGTGAGCATCGCCGCCGCCAACATCCAAGATTTCATTCGTCGCTTTCCCCTTTTGCTAAGGCTGGCCACATATCCTCAGCGTCATCCCGGCGAAAGCCGGGATGACGGCGAATGCCGAAGGTTCGGCATCATGCTCCACTATTCGTCCGGCGCCATCGCCGCCAGCTCGTGCCCCTGCGGATCGCGAAAGTGAAAGCGCCGTCCGCCCGGGAAGGCGAAGATCGGCCGCGTCACCACGCCACCCGCCGCCCTCACCTTCGCCAGCGCATCCTCCAGATTCTCGACCTGGATCACCGGCAGCAGCTGCGCGGTCCATTCGCCCGAGTCGCCCTGCAGCCCCATGTCGACGTCACCGCTCACGGTCGCGGCATAGCTCGGCCCGAACTCGGCGAAGCGCCATCCGAACGCCGTTTCGTAAAAGCCTCTCACGCCGGCGATATCCCGCACCGGCAGCTCGACATAGTTCAACCTCGCCATATCCGCCTCCATTGTTCTTGATTTGTTCTAGAGCGCCGCCTAGTCTCGCGCAATGGCCAAGACGCGACCCGTCCGCGGTGCCACCGTCAACCGCGAGAGCACCCGCTTCAGCCTGCCCGAACGGCAGGCCGACGGCGACTGGCTCGACGACCGCGAGGGGATCGACGGCGCGCCGCCACCGCTGCGCACCACCGTAACCGTCGAGCGGCCGAAGACGATCATCACCCGCAACCAGTCGCCCGACGTGCCGTTCGACCGCTCGATCAATCCCTATCGCGGCTGCGAGCACGGCTGCATCTACTGTTTCGCGCGGCCGACCCATGCCTATCACGACCTGTCGCCGGGGCTCGACTTCGAATCGAAGCTGTTCGCCAAGCCCGAGGCCGCGGCCCTGCTCCGTGCCGAGCTGGCGAAGCGCGGCTATGTCTGCCGCCCGATCGCGTTCGGCACCAACACCGATCCCTATCAGCCGATCGAGGGGGACTGGCGCATCACGCGGAGCTGCATCGAGCTGCTCGCCGAGTGCAACCATCCGATCACCATCACCACCAAGTCCGATCGCGTGACGCGCGACATCGACCTGCTCGCGCCGATGGCGGCCAAGGGGCTGGCGGCGGTGATGGTGTCGGTCACCTCGCTCGATCCCAAGGTCGCCCGCACCGTCGAGCCGCGCGCGCCGCATCCTGAGCGGCGGCTCGCGGCGGTGGCGAAGCTTGCGGCGGCGGGCGTGCCGACCGTCGTCTCGATCGCCCCGGTGATCCCGGCGATCACCGACCACGAGATGGAGCATCTGATCGAGCGCGCCGCCAGGGCCGGCGCCTATGGCGCGGGCTTCATCCCCGTCCGCCTGCCCTTCGAGGTCGCGCCGCTGTTCGAGGCATGGCTCGACGCGCATTTCCCCGATCGCAAGGCCAAGGTGATGGCGACGATCGGCTCGATCCGCGATGGACGGCGCAACGACCCCGATTTCTTCACCCGCATGCGCGGCAGCGGCCCCTGGGCCGAGCTGCTGCGCACCCGCTTCCAGATCGCCTGCCGCAAACACGGCCTCAACCGCGAGCGCAAGCCGCTGCGCACCGATCTCTTCCGCCCGCCGCAAGGCCCGCAGGGGGAGCTGTTCGGATGACCGGCCCACGGCTAGAGCGCACCCGAGGAGGGATCTTCTTATGCGCATAAGCACGATCTTCATGAAATTCGTGATGTTCGCGGCCCTGCTGGCGTCGCAGACGGCTATGGCGAGGCCCGCGCCGGACACGCTCCGTGTGATGAGCTTCAACGTCCGCTACGGCACCGCCGACGACGGTCCGGACGACTGGGCCCATCGGCGCGACATCCTCGTCGAGACGATCCGGAACGAGCATCCCGACGTGATCGGCACGCAGGAACTGCTCAAGGATCAAGCCGACTATATCGTCGCACAGTTGCCGGACTACACCTGGTTCGGCATCGACCGCCGCGGCGGCCATGGCGACGAGCATATGGGCGTCTTCTACCGCCGCGATCGGCTCAAGCTCGTCGAGCAGGGGAATTTCTGGCTGTCGGACACGCCGTCGGTGCCGGGCAGCATCAGCTGGGGCCACCCGCTGCCGCGCATGGTGACCTGGGGCGTGTTCGAGACCCGGAACGGCAAGCGCTTCCGCCTGCTCAACACCCATTTCCCTTATCGTGTCGAGGACGATCTCGCCCGCGAGAAGGCGGCGACGCTGATCGCCGATTATCTGCGGCAGCCGGACCACGCCGGGCCGGTGATCGTGACCGGCGACTTCAACACCGACATCAGCAGCAAGGCGCATGCGATCCTGACCAAGGCCGTGGCCGACGCCTGGCAGACGACGGCGCACACGGGGCCGGTCGGCACCTTCCATGGCTTCAAGGGCGTGCCCGGCGCGGACCGCATCGACTGGATCCTGTCGCGCGGTTTCACCGTCAAGCACGTGGCGACGCTGACCACCAATCGGGATGGACGCTATCCGTCCGACCATTTCCCGGTCGTGGCGGATATAAGCTTCGAACCCTGACAACCCACCGTCACCCCGGCGAAGGCCGGGGTCCACTGCGCCTCAAGTGTCGTCCCTTGAGCTTCTTATTCTATGCTTGCCTCCCGGTGGACCCCGGCCATCGCCGGGGTGACGAGGACGAAGGCGAAGTTACGCCGCCGCCAGCTTGAAGTCCTTGTACTGCGCCCGAATCGCGGTCTTGAGCAGCTTGCCCGTCGCGGTGTGAGGCAATGTTTCGACGAAATGGATCTCGTCGGGAAGCCACCATTTCGCGACGCATTCGGCGAGGTGCGCCTGGATCTCCTCCGCCGTCACCGCGCTGCCGGGCTTGCGCACCACCAGCAGGATCGGGCGCTCGTCCCACTTGGGGTGGAACACGCCGATCGCCGCCGCCTCGGCCACGCCGGCGCAGCCGACCGCGGCATTCTCGAGCTCGACCGAACTGATCCACTCGCCGCCCGACTTGATCACGTCCTTGGCGCGATCGGTGATCTGCATGACGTTGTCGGGATGGATCACCGCGACGTCGCCGGTGTCGAACCAGCCGTCCGCGGTCAGCGCGTCCTCGTCCGCGCCATAATAGCGCTGGATGATCCACGGCCCCCGCACCTGCAGCCGGCCGGAGCTCACCCCGTCGCGCGGCAGGATGTTGCCGTCATCGTCGACCACGCGCATCTCGACGCCGAACGGTACCTTGCCCTGCTTGCTGACCTGATCGACCTGCTGGTCGAAGCTGAGGTCGTCCCAATCCCACGACGGCGCCCCCATCGTCCCGATCGGCGAGGTCTCGGTCATGCCCCAGGCGTGATTGACGCGGATGCCCATCCGCATGATCCGCTCGACCATCGCCCGCGGCGCCGCCGATCCGCCGATGGTGACGATCTTGAGGTATCTGGGCACCTCCCCGGTCTCGTCGATGTGCTGGAACATCGCGAACCACACCGTCGGCACGCCGGCGGAATGCGTCACCTTCTCGCGGTTCATCAGCTCGCAGAGCACCCTGGCCTCGTTGACCGCGGAGAACACGAACTTGCCGCCCACCGCCGCCAGCGCGAACGGCAGGCCCCAGCCGACCGCGTGGAACATCGGCACCACCGGCAGCGCCACCGCCCGGGTCGACAGGTCGAACTCGGCCGGCTGCAGCTCCGTGATTGCATGGATCACCGTCGAGCGGTGTGAGTAGATGACGCCCTTGGGGTGGCCCGTCGTGCCGCTGGTGTAGCACATCAGGCACGCCTCGTGCTCGTCACCCTCGTGCCACGCGTAATCGCCGTCCTCGGCATCGAGCAGCGCACGGAAACTGTCCGGCCCGTCGCCGTCCATCACCACATAATGCTCGATCGTCGTCCACTGCGGCTTCATGCGGTCGACGATCGGCTGGAACGCGCGATCGTAAAGCAGCACCCGATCACCGGCATGATTGGCGATATAGGCGAGCTGGTCGTCGAACAACCGCGGGTTGATCGTGTGGATCACCCCACCCATGCCGATCACGCCGTACCAGGCGATCAGGTGATGCGCGTGGTTCATCGCCATCGTCGCGATGCGGTCGCCGGGCTTCATCCCCAGCCGCTCGAGCGCCTGCGCCAACCGCCGCGCGTCGTGCGCCACGCCGGACCAGTCGGTGCGCGTCTCGCTGCCGTCGGCCCAGCGCGTGACGATCTCGCGGCTCCCATGTTCGCGCGCGGCATGGTCGAGCAGGCGCATCACGCGCAGCTCGTAGTCCTGCATCTGTCCCAGCATTCCTCGCCCATTTCGTCTGTTCTGGTCGGACGATTGTATCCGCACGCGGCCGCACGTCCAGAGGGACTAGCCTTCTGGAAACATACCAGACACACGAAACACGCGATCAGCCGGCGACGAGACGGAGTTCCGCACTTTCTAGCGCAGCCTGCGCAACGCCGGGGATCGACTGGATGCGCGTCACCAGCTCCTGATCGACGAGGAAGTCGCGACCGAGCCGCAGCTGCGCCTCCCCGCCGGGCGCATCGCACGTCAGCATCACCTCGCAGCGGCCGGCACGCACGCTGAGCAGATCGGCGAGCGGGGCCAGCGCCTCGGCGGTGTCCACGCGCACCCGCAGGAGCATCCGCGCCTGTCCCGCAACAGCGTCGAACGGCCGGATCGACCGCACGGTGACCCGCGCGCTGTCCTCACCCGGCCGGCGGTCGAGCTCCACCCCGATCAACCCGCACCCGCCATCACGCGCGGTGTCCTCCAGCGCCTTGCTGACATCGTCGTCGAAGCAGGTCACCGGCACCTGGCCCGTGGCGTCCGAGATCGTCGCCATCAGATAGCGCCGCCCCCGCGCGGAGGTGCGCCAGCGCGCATCCTCGACCAGCGCGCCGACCGTAGCGCTGGTCCGCGCGCCCTCTGCGATCTCGATCTCGCCGAGTCCGACGATCGTCCGCGCGCCCTGCGCGGCGGCGAGATGCTGATAACGATCGAGCGGATGCGCGGAAAAGAAGAAGCCGAACGCGTCCTTCTCGGCATTGATCCGCTCGGCCAGCGTCCAGCGCGCACTCAAGGGCAGCTGGATCGACGCCGATCCATGGTCCGCTTCGCCGAACAGTCCGCCTTGCCCGCTGGTCCGGCTCTCGTGCGTATGCGCAGCAACGGCGAGGATGGTCTCGGCCACCGCGAAGATGCCGGCCCGGTTCTCATCGATCGCATCGAACGCCCCCGCCGCCGCCAGCGTCTCGACCTGCCGCTTGTTGAGCAGCCGCGGATCGACGCGCCGGGCGAAATCGTCGAGCGAGGTGAAATCGCCCCGCCGCATCCGCTCTTCGACCAGCAGCTCCATTGCCCGCTCGCCCACGCCCTTGAGCGCAGCGAGGCCGTAGCGGACGGCAAGCCCCTCCCCTACTTCCTCGACGCTGAACTCGGCCTCGCTCGCATTCACGTCCGGCGGCCGGCGATCGATCCCCAGCCGCTTCATGTCGTCGACGAAGATCGCGAGCTTGTCGGTCTGCGCCATGTCGAAACACATCGAGGCGGCGAAGAATTCGTGCGGATAATGCGCCTTGAGCCACGCGGTCTGATAGGCGAGCAGCGCATAGGCCGCGGCGTGGCTCTTGTTGAAACCATAGCCGGCGAACTTGTCGATCAAATCGAACAGCTCGTTCGCCTTGGCCTCGGGGATGGCGTTCACCTTGGCGCAGCCCTCGACGAAGATCGCCCGCTGCGCGTCCATCTCCGCCTTGATCTTCTTGCCCATCGCGCGGCGCAGCATGTCGGCGCCGCCGAGCGTATAGCCGGCCAGCACCTGCGCCGCCTGCATCACTTGCTCCTGATAGACGAAGATGCCGTAGGTTTCGGCCAGGATGCCCTCGAGCAACGGGTGCGGATAGACGATCGGCTCGCGCCCGTTCTTGCGCGCGCCGAAGGTCGGGATGTTGTCCATCGGCCCCGGCCGATAGAGCGACACGAGCGCGATGATGTCGCCGAAGTTCGACGGCCGCACCGCCGCCAGCGTGCGCCGCATCCCTTCCGATTCCAGCTGGAACACGCCGACCGTGTCGCCGCGCTGGAGCAGCTCGTAGACGCCCGGATCGTCCCAGCCGAGGCCGTCGAGATCGACGACGATCCCGCGCGCTTTCAGAAGTTCGACCGCCTTCTTGAGCACCGACAGCGTCTTGAGGCCGAGGAAATCGAACTTCACCAGCCCCGCGCCTTCGACGTACTTCATGTCGAACTGCGTGACCGGCATGTCCGAGCGCGGATCGCGGTAGAGCGGCACCAGCTCGGCGAGCGGGCGGTCGCCGATCACCACGCCCGCGGCATGGGTCGACGAGTGGCGCGGCAGACCCTCCAGCTTCATCGCCAGGTCGAGCAGGTGGCGGACGTCGCTGTGGTTCTTGTATTCGGCCGCAAGCTCGCTCACGCCGTTCAGCGCGCGATCCAACGTCCAGGGATCGGTCGGATGGTTGGGCACCAGCTTGGCGAGCCGGTCGACCTGGCCGTAGCTCATCTGCAGCACGCGGCCGGTGTCCTTCAGCACCGCGCGTGCCTTGAGCTTACCGAAGGTGATGATCTGCGCGACCTGATCGCGGCCGTATTTCTGCTGGACGTAGCGGATCACCTCGCCGCGCCGGGTTTCGCAGAAGTCGATGTCGAAGTCCGGCATCGACACGCGCTCGGGGTTGAGGAAGCGCTCGAACAGCAGCCCCAGCTTGATCGGATCGAGATCGGTGATGGTGAGCGCCCAGGCGACCGCCGAGCCGGCACCCGAACCGCGCCCCGGTCCCACCGGGATGTCGTGCGACTTCGCCCATTGGATGAAGTCGGCGACGATCAGAAAATAGCCGGCGAACCCCATCTGGATGATGACGTCGAGCTCGAACTCGAGCCGGTCGCGATAGGTCTTCACCGTCTCCTCGTCGGTGATCGACCATTGCCGGAGCCGCGCCTCGAGGCCCGCCAACGAACGCTCGCGCAGCATCGCCGCCTCGCCCTCGCGGTCGCCGGCCAGGCTCGGCAGGATCGGCTTGCGCTTGGGCGCCGCCACCGCGCAGCGCTGCGCCACCACCAGCGTGTTTGCCAGCGCCTCGGGCAGATCGGCGAACATCAGCTTCATCTCGCTCGCCGGTTTCATCCAGGCGTCGGGCGAGCTTTTCGGGCGGTCCTCGCTGGTGACGTAGCTCGAATTGGCGATGCACAGCATCGCGTCATGCGCTTCGTGGAACTCGGCCTCGGCGAAGCAGCAGGGGTTGGTCGCGACCAGCGGCAGGTCGCGCGCATAGGCGAGGTCGAGAAGGCCCGGCTCGGCGCGGGCTTCCTGGGCATCGAGCCGCCGGACGACCTCGACGTAGAGCCGGCCTGGGAACAGCGCCTCCAGTCGCGCGGCATAGGCATTGGCGGCATCCAGCTGCCCGTCGGCAAGCAGCCGGACCAGCGCCCCTTCCCCGCCGGCGGTCAGCGCGATCAGGCCGTCGGTCAGCCCTTCCAGCGCATCGAGCGACACATGCGCGTCGATCTCGATCGGCCGGTCGAGGTGCGCCATCGACACCAGCTTGCAGAGATTGTCGTAGCCGGTCTTGTCCTGCGCATAGAGCGCCAGCCAGTCGATCGGCGCCTCGATGCCGTCCGGCACCGGCCGTGCCACCGCCAGCAGCGTACCGATGATCGGCTGCACGCCCGCATCGCGGCACGCGTCGGAAAAGGCCATCGCCGCATAGAGGCCGTTGCGGTCGGTCAGCGCGACCGCGGGAAAGCCCAGCTCCTTCGCACGCTTGGCGATCGCCTTGGGCTCGATCGCCCCTTCCAGCATCGTGTACGACGAAAGGACGCGGAGCGGAACGAAACCCGAATGCGGCATGGCGGCACTATGCCAGTCGAGTGCCGCCAAGGGAACCGCCGGTCGACCGGCGGAGGAATGTATCCACAGCTTTCGCCGCTCGGTCGGTCGGGAGCCGAATCCGCTCAGCCGCGTTTGTTCCGGTATCGCAACAGGAGAAGATGCGATGGCGGACAGCACAAGCGATATCGGAAGCGGCAAGGGCTGGGGCTGGATCCTCATCTACGGGATCGTGTCGCTGATCCTGGGCGTGCTGGCGTTCCTCTGGCCCTTCGGTGCGACGCTGGCCGCGACCTTCGTCGTCGCCTGCTTCCTGATCGCCGCCGGCATAACGGCCATCGCCGCCGGCGCCTTCGGTCGCGGCCATGAAGGGCGGCTCTATTCCATCCTGTTCGGCGTCCTGTCGCTGGTGGTGGGCGTGATGATGGCGTTCCGTCCGCTCGCCGGCGCCTTTTCGCTGACTTTGCTCGTTGCGGCTTGGCTGGTCGCGCGCGGCGTGATGGAGCTCGGCTTCGGCGCCCGCTACCGCCGCCATCGCGGGCTGATGATCGCGCTCGGCGTGATCGACGTGCTGCTCGGGCTCTACGTTGTCTTCATGCTGCCGCTGGCGGCACTGGCCGTGCCGGGCTTCATCCTCGGGCTCAGCTTCGCCTTCTCCGGCGTGGTCGCGATCATGCAGGCGCTGTCGCACCGCAAGGGTGCCGATGCCTTCGCGGCTCCCGGCTAGAGCAGCTTTTCGATATCGGCCGCGATGTCCGCCGGTTTGGTCGTCGGCGCATAGCGCTCAACCACTCTGCCCTCACGGTCGACGAGGAACTTGGTGAAGTTCCATTTGATCGCCTCGGACCCAAGGATGCCCGGCGCCGCCTTCTTGAGGTGGCGCCACAGCGGCGCGGCATCGTCACCGTTGACGTCGATCTTGCCGAACAGCGGAAAGGTCACGTCGTAGGTGAGCGAACAGAAGTTCGCGATCTCCTCGGCCGTTCCCGGCTCCTGCCCGCCGAACTGGTTGCAAGGAAACCCCAGCACCGCGAAGCCGCGGTCCCGATAGCGACGGTAAAGCGCCTCCAATCCCTCATATTGCGGCGTGAACCCGCATTTCGAGGCGACGTTGACGATCAGCAGCACCTGGCCCGCAAAAGGCTCGAGCGTCGCCGCACCGCCGTCCGCGATCGTAATGGGAATGCTGGTCAGGTCGCTCATCGCCGCTCCCGGTGGCGCGCCATCAGCAGATCGAGATTGCGGCGCACGCCGTCCCATTCACTGGCGATGATCGAATAGACCGCGCTGTCGCGACGGTGTCCGCTCGGCAGGATCAGGTGATTGCGCAGGACACCGTCGAGCTTCGCGCCGAGCCGCTCGATCGCCGTGCGGGAGGCGCGATTGAGCCAATCGGTCCTGATCTGGACCACCAGGCACCCGAGCGTCTCGAAGGCATATTCGAGCAGCATCCGCTTCGCCTCGGTATTGAGGCCGGTACGCTGGACGCTGGCGGCGTAGAGCGTGCCGCCGATCTCGACCCGGCGATGTGCCTCGCTCATCCGCATCAATCGCGTGGTTCCGACGACCCGTCCGCCAGCATCGAGCACGGTGAAGACCAGATTGCGCCCTGCCGCCTGCTCGCCCAGAATCTTGTCGAACCAGCCGTCGATCGTCGCCTCGGTCGGCACGGTCGTATGGAAGATCTCGATCAGATCGCCGTCGGCGAACGCCGCCAGCAGGTCGGATCGGTCTTCACGCACCAGCGGTCGCAGCGTGACATGGCGTCCGGTCAGCGTCGGAACTTCCCGCCACGGGTTGCTCATTCGAGCACGCCCTCATGCAGCCGCACCACCCGGTCCATCCGCGCCGCCAGCCGCTCGTTGTGGGTGGCGACCAGTGCGGCGGAGCCCTGCCCCCGCACGAGCCGGAGGAATTCCTCCAGCACCACGTTGGCTGTCGCCTCGTCGAGGTTGCCGGTGGGCTCGTCCGCCAGCACCAGCGCCGGCCGGTTGGCCAGCGCGCGCGCCACCGCGACGCGCTGCTGCTCGCCGCCCGAGAGCTGGCTCGGCCGGTGGGTGAGCCGCCCCGCCAATCCGAGCGCGGTGAGCAGCTCGGTCGCGCGCGCCTCCGCCTCCGGGCGCGTGGCGCCGTGGATGAGCTGGGGCAGGATGACGTTCTCGACTGCGCTGAAATCGGGCAGCAGGTGATGGAACTGGTAGACGAAGCCGAGCCGGTCGCGCCGGGTGGCGGTGCGTTCCGGACTGGAGAGCTTCGCCGCCTCGGCACCGACGATGCGGATCGATCCCTCGAAACCGCCCTCGAGCAGTCCTACCGCCTGCAGCAGCGTCGACTTGCCCGAGCCCGACGGCCCCAGCAGCGCGACGATCTCGCCCGCGCCGACGGTCAGGTCGACGCCGCGCAACACCTCGATCACCTGCCCGCCCTGCTCGAAGCTGCGCTTGAGCCCGGTGGTCTGGAGGACGGCATCACTCATAGCGCAGCACCTGCACGGGATCGGTGCTCGCCGCCTTGTAGGCTGGGTAGAGCGTGGCGAGGAAGCTGAACAGCAGCGCCATCGCGGCGATGCCGAGCACCTCGAACGGGTCGGTCTTGGACGGCAGATCGGTCAGGTAGCGCATCGAGGGGTCCCAGATCTGCCGCCCGGTGACGAACCCAAGGAAGGTCACGATGTCCTGCCGGAAGATCAGCGCGATGAAGCCGAGTATCAGGCCGGCGCCGATCCCGACTGCGCCGATCGCCGTGCCCACGGTCATGAAGATGCGCGTCAGCCCCATCCGCGTCGCGCCCATGGTGCGCAGGATCGCGATGTCGCGGGTCTTGGCGCGGACCAGCATGATGAGGGAGGACAGGATGTTGAACACCGCGACCAGGATCAGGATCGACAGCACGGTGAAGGTCACCAGCCGGTCGACCGCCAGCGCCTCGAACAGCTGCGAGTTCATCTGCCGCCAGTCGGTGATCTGGCCCGACCGCCCGACCTTGTCGGCGAGCGGCGCCAGGATGCGCTCGACATGGTCGGGATCATTGGTGTCGAGCTCGACCATGCCGACGCTGTCGCCCATCAGCAGCAGCGTCTGCGCGTCCTCCATCGGCATAATCACAAAGGCCTTGTCATAGTCGTAGACGCCGACCTCGAAGATCGCGCTCACAGTGTAGTTCACCATTCTCGGCACCGTGCCGAACGGCGACGCCGGTCCTTGCGGGCTGACCAGCTGAATCTCGCTGCCCTCCGTTACGCCAAGCGCATCGGCAAGACGGCTACCAATAGCCACGCGTCCGGTGCCCGGGGTCAAGCTCTTGAGCGAGCCGACGACCACCTTCCCATTGAGCGTCGGGTTGTTAAGGATGTCCGGCACATTCATGCCGCGCACCAGAACGGATTCGAACCGGCCATTGATACTGACGCCTAGAGGCTGCTCGATCAGTGGCGTCGCGCTGACGACACCCGGCGTCGCCCGTGCTTCGGCGACGACCTGCCGCCAATCACGTAGCTGGCCGCCATAGCCCTGGATCACCGCATGGCCGTTCAGCCCGACGATCTTATCGAACAGCTCAGCACGAAAGCCGTTCATCACGCTCATCACGACGACGAGCGCGGCGACGCCAAGCATCACCGCGACCAGGCTGATTCCGGCGACCAGCGCGATGAAGGCCTCACCCCGTCCGGGCAGCAGGTAGCGGCGCGCGATCATCCGCTCGTAGCGCGAGAGCAACATTCAGTGTCCTCCCCCGCGGAAACGTGCGGGCTCGGCGCCGGTCCTAGGGAGAGTGGGCCTTGCGCGCAATCGCGCTGTTGCATGATTCCCACATCCCGCGCGCAATCGTGATGCTGCGGCGCGAAGGACAATGACAACGCCCGTCATCCGGCTTAGGCCAAGTCTCACTGAAGCGCAGGCAACAACGGCCGTGGTTCGGGGAGGCTTTGGTCCCGCTCATCAGGGAGGATGAGCGCGCGGGCCGAGGCAAAAAGTCAAGGGGGCTGACGAGCTTTCGTCACGCGGACGCCCGGGCTGGAAACAGCCCGGGCGTTTGCGTTGAGGCGAAGGCGCCGTCACACGGCGCCGGTGCGCGCAGCGCATCGCCTCGACCGGACGGCGGGCGAAGCAGCCAAAGGTTCCGGCGATGCGCAGCATCGCTGGAAAGGCTGCGGAGGGCGGCAAAGCCGAACCTGACCGACGGCGGCTTTGTCGCCGGCGCTGCCCTAAACCACCCCTTCACCAATCCCGTAAACCGGAGCGGCACCGAAGAGCTTCCGAACCACCGGTGCCGCTCCGCCCCCTTTTTACCCTCAGAACGACTTGCTGAGCGTCACGCCATAGGTCCGCGGATCGCCCGGCTGCCCGACGATCAGCCCGGTGCTGCCCGACTGGACCGACAGCATCTCGAAATAATCCTGGTCGAACGCATTGCGCACCCAGGCGAAGGCATTGAACCCGCCATCCGCGCGTATGCCCAGCCGGAAGTTCGACAGCGAATAGCCGCCGATCCAGGTGTAGGCCGAAGGCGACGGATTGGATGAGAAGTTGGAACGATAGCTGCCGTCGTAGCCGAAATAGATCTGCGCCCCATCGCCGAGCGACGGCACCGGCACGTTGTATTCGGCGCCATAGGACAGCGACCATTTCGACACGCCCGGCAGCCGCTGGCCCGAGATGTCGCAGAAGGCGGGGCTCGGCCCGCCCGGCGTTCCTGGAGGCGCCGCAGGGTTGGCCGCGGTCGCCGCAGAGCCGCCCGAGAGCTCGGGCGGGCACGGAGCATCGGGGAAGCGTTCATATTTGGCGTCGGTGTAAGCGCCGCTGGCATAAGCGGTGAGGCGCTCGCTGGGGCGGAAGCTGGCGTCGAACTCGACGCCGCGCACCCGCACCTTCTCAGCATTGGCGAGATAGCCGCGGATCACGCCCAGCTGACCATTGGTCACGGTCGCCTGATAGTCGTCGATCTCGGTCCAGAAACCGGCGAGGTTCAGGGTCACGCGCCGATTGGCGAACTGGGTCTTCAGGCCCACCTCATAGTGGTTGACCCTCTCGGGCTTCACCGTGGCGACGCTCAGGATCGGATTGTTCGAGGCATCGAGCGGCAGGCCCGACAGGTTGATGCCGCCCGACTTGAAGCTGCGCGCATAGGTCGCATAGCCATGCACGTCCGGCGCGAAATCATAGGACAGGGTGACGTCGCCCGACAGGTTCCAATCGCTGAACCGCGGATCGTAGCTCTGCGGCGCGAGCACGCCGCGCTGGTCGGAGTTGAGGTTGGTGCTGCCGCTCCCGGTCGTCACCACCGAGACATAGGAACCGCTCTTCCGATCATAGTTGAGCCGCAGGCCCGGCTGGATGTGCAGCCCCGGCAGTACCTCCCAGTTGAGCTTGCCGAACACGGCGAAGCTGGTGTTCTTGAAGCCGATCTCGTTGGTGGAGGTCAGCCCGTCGAGCACGGCGGGATTGTTCGCATTGGCGCTGCTCGGGTTGAGCAGCCAGCGGCTCGCCGCCGGACCCTGCACCTGCGACCCATGGGTGTCGATCGTCTGGCGGAAGAAGAAGGCGCCCAGCGTATATTGCAGACGATTGTCGCCGTTGGAGGCGATGCGCAGTTCCTGCGAGAACTGCTTCTGGTGCGACGGGTTCTGCGACACGGTGGTGATCGGTAGGCCGATGAAGTCGCGGTCGTTCGCCGGCTGCCAGTCCCAATAGCGCCAGGCGGTCACGGAGGTGATCGTCGCCGGCCCCACGTCCCAGTTGGCGACCAGCGAGGCACCGCCCACTTCCTGCCGCGAGTTGAGCTCGGCATCGAGGTCGGTCACGCGGTCGAACGGATCGGTGCTCGGCGGCGCATAGCCGAAGGCGGCGGCGAGCGCGGCATATTGGCGGTTGACCGGCCGCTGGGTCGCGCCGACGCGGGCGTAATATTGCACGCAGCACATCGGGTTCTGCAGGCTGAAGTCGCCCATCAGCGTGATGTCGAGGTCCGGCGTCGCCTTCCATAAGAGCTGGCCGCGGAACCCGTAATTGTCGAGCCGATGCAGATACTCGTCTGTGCGTACATTGTAGATCGTGCCGCGCCGGCTGGTGATCGAGGTCGACACGCGCACTGCCAGCTTGTCATCGGCGATCGGCGCGGAGGCCGAGGCCTTGAGCTGGAAGTAATCGTAGTTGCCGTAGCTGACCTCCGCCCGCGCCTCGGGCGTGAAGCTCGGCGCGCGGGTGGTGACGTTGATCGCGCCGGCGGTGGTGTTCTTGCCGTAGAGCGTCCCCTGCGGCCCGCGCAGCACCTCGACGCGGTCGACATCGACGAAATCGAAGGTCGAGGCGCCGATGCGGCCGATATAGACCTGATCGATATAGAGCCCGACGCCCTGCTCGATGCCGTCGTTAGTCAGGCCGAACGGCGCACCGAGCCCGCGGATGTTGATCGCGGAATTGCGCGGATTGCTCGAATAGAATTGCAGCGCCGGCTGGAGCTGCTGGAGCCGGTTGACGTTGAACGCCCCCGTTGACGAAATCGTGTTCCCGCCGAGCACGGACATCGCGATCGGCACGTCCTGCACATTCTCCTCGCGGCGGCGCGCGGTGACAAGGATGTCGCCGCCCTGGCTCGCGGCGGGCTCGGCGGAAGGCTCGACCCGCTGCTGCGCCACCGGCTCGGCCGGCGGATCGTCGGGCAGCGCTGCGGATGGCCCCGCCTGAAGGGTCGCGAAGAGCGCAAGCGCAAGGGTCATCAACAACCTCCCTGATGTTTATACCCTAATCCGATCAATTTAGTAGATTATACGCCAGCAACTTGTAGTTGAGCGCGCGCAAGCGTCGCTTTTCCGCCAAGGATTTCCGCCACTTCCGCCTCTTGAAACCTCGCCGAGGCGTTCCGATTTCACGTCCGTGCGGTGCCGTCACGGGCCGCACCGACCGCCGGAGTGCCGTTTTCGGGCTCCGGGATCGACGTTCAAACTGCTCCTCAAGGAGGCTTTGACATGCGTCAGTTCGACTTTACCCCCTACCGCCGCTCGACGATCGGCTTCGACCGGCTGTTCGACCTGCTCGAGGCGAGCGCCCGCAGCAGCTCGGGCGACAATTACCCGCCCTTCAACCTCGAGCGCGTCGGCGAGGACCATTACCGGATCACCATCGCCGTCGCCGGCTTCAAGCCCGGCGAGATCGACATCACCGCGCAGCAGAACCTGCTGCTCGTCAGCGGCCGGAAGGGCGAGACCAGCAACGACAATCATGGCGCGCAGATGCTGCACCTCGGCATCGCCAACCGCGGCTTCGAGCGTCGTTTCGAGCTCGCCGACTTCGTCCGCGTCGAATCGGCCAACCTCGCCGACGGCCTGCTCACCATCGAGCTGGTCCGCGAGGTGCCCGAGGCGATGAAGCCCAAGAAGATCGCGATCGGCACCGCCACCGCGCAGGAGCCAGCGATCGAGCATAAGGCCGCCGATGCGGCCTGAGCCCTAGCGGCGCTTTGCTCCCTTTGGCGCCGCAGCAGAGGCGTCCGGACCACCGGTCCGGGCGCCTTTTGTTTTGGGGTGAATTGCAAACCCGATCCGTCATGCCGGACTTGTTCCGGCATCCACCGCGCCTCTAAGCTCAGCGGATGCGAGAGCGCGCGCCATGCGTCTACATCCTGGCAAGCCAGCACAACGGCACGCTTTATACGGGCGTCACTTCGGATTTGATGGCACGCACCTATCAGCATCGCGAAGGACTGACACGCGGCTTCGCCGGCAAGCACAGGGCACTACGGCTCGTCTATTTCGAGATGCATGAGACGATAGAAGCCGCGATCCGGCGGGAGAAATCCCTCAAACGCTGGCGGCGCGAGTGGAAGATGAACCTGATCGAACGCGACAACCCGCATTGGGTGGATTTGGCGATCGGTTTCGGTTTCGATCCACTTGCGCCGGTACCCGGCGGCACCGTGGATGCCGGAACAAGTCCGGCATGACGGAGCGGGCTAAACGAGTCGTGACTGCTTCACCGCCGCTTCGATGAAGCTGGCGAACAGCGGATGCGGGTCGAAGGGCTTGGACTTGAGTTCCGGGTGGAACTGCACGCCGACGAACCACGGATGGTCCGGCCGCTCGACGATCTCGGGCAGCTGACCGTCGGGCGACATGCCCGAGAATACCAGACCGCCCTGCTCCAGCGCCTCGCGATAGGTTGTGTTGACTTCGTAGCGGTGGCGGTGGCGCTCCGAAATCTCGGCGCTGCCGTAGATCGACGCGACCACGCTGTTGCCTGCGAGCTTCGCCGGATAGGCGCCGAGCCGCATCGTGCCACCGAGGTCGCCGCCCTCTTCGCGCTTCTCGAGCCCGCCTTCGCTCATCCATTCGGTGATGAGGCCGACCACCGGTTCGTCGGTCGGGCCGAATTCGGTCGACGACGCCTTCGCGATGCCGGCAAGGTTCCGCGCCCCCTCGATGCACGCCATCTGCATCCCGAAGCAGATGCCGAAATAGGGAATTTCCCGCTCGCGCGCGAAGCGGACCGACGCGATCTTGCCCTCCGCGCCGCGCTCGCCGAACGCGCCGGGGACGAGGATCGCATGGCAGGGCTCGAGATGCGCCGGAATCTCCGTCTCATCGCCCTCGAACAGCTCGGCGTCGATCCAGCGGATGTTGACCTTGACCCGATTGGCGATGCCGCCGTGGACCAGCGCCTCGTTCAGCGACTTGTAGGCGTCCTGCAGCCCGACATATTTGCCGACGACGCCGACCGTCACCTCCCCTTCCGGGTTGAGCTGACGATCCATGATGTCGTGCCAGCGCCTGAGATCGGGCTCGCCATCCGACGGCAGGCCGAACGCGTCGAGCACCGCCCGGTCCAGCCCTTCGGCATGATATTGCAGCGGCACGCCATAGATCGACGGCGCGTCGAGCGCCGGGATGACCGCGCTCGGCGGCACGTTGCAGAACAGCGCGATCTTGGCGCGCTCGCTCTCCGGCAGCGGCCGCTCGCAGCGACACACCAGCACGTCGGGCTGGATGCCAAGCGCGGTCAGGTCGCGCACGCTGTGCTGCGTCGGCTTGGTCTTCAGTTCGCCGGCTGCAGCGATGTAGGGCACCAAGGTCAGGTGAACGAAGCAGGCGTTCTGCCGGCCGACGTCGTTCCGGAGCTGGCGGATCGCCTCCATGAACGGCAGCGACTCGATGTCGCCGACAGTGCCGCCGATCTCGCACAGCACGAAATCGAGCCCATCGGTGTCGGCGCGCGCGAATTCCTTGATCGCGTCGGTGACGTGCGGGATCACCTGCACGGTCGCGCCGAGATAGTCGCCGCGCCGCTCCTTGGCGATGATCGTCTGGTAGATACGGCCCGAGGTGACGTTGTCCGACTGCCGCGCCGACACGCCGGTGAAACGCTCATAGTGGCCGAGGTCGAGATCGGTCTCGGCGCCGTCGTCGGTCACATAGACCTCGCCGTGCTGATACGGGCTCATCGTGCCCGGATCGACGTTGAGGTAGGGATCGAACTTGCGGATGCGGACCTTGTAGCCGCGCGCCTGCAGCAATGCTGCGAGGCTTGCCGCCATCAGACCCTTGCCAAGCGAGCTGACCACGCCGCCGGTGATAAAAATAAACCGCGCCATGGGAATCACCGCATAGGGGCGAACGCCGCAACGGGGCAAGCGCCCGAATCGGCGCTGCCCGATTTTTACGACGTCAATCGCCGATGGTTACTGGACGAGCGGAACCGCGCCGTTGCCGGCGGCCGCATTGGCCTGCGTCGCCGCGGCGGCGTTGGCGGCGGCACCGGCGAGCGCGTCGTCGCCGGCGGGCGTCTGGAGCGGCGCGGTGGCGGCGGGCGGGGTATTGCCGGCCTTGCGCGCCAAGCTCGTGTCGATCGTGCTCGACTGGCGGGTCGCCGCGATGAAGGCCAGCCCGATGCTGAGCAACACGAAGATCGTCGCCAGGACCGCGGTCGAGCGGGTCAGGAAGTCCGCCGCGCCACGCGCCGACATCAGGCCGGAGGGGCTGCCCGACGAGGTGAGCCCGCCGCCCTCCGACTTCTGCATCAGAATGACGGTGACGAGCAGCGCGGCGACGATCGCCTGGACGACGAGCAGAAAGGTGAACAGCATGAACCCGGCCAATGATTTCAAGAAAGTGCGGCGGACATAGGCGAGCAGGCCGTCCCGATCAACCGCACGGTCCGTCGCGCGCGACAAACATTTCGCGAACGCACTGAAACCAGGCGGCTCCAATAGCGTTAATCCTTGTTGAACCCGCTGCCCGAGAGTGAATTGGACACCAGTGCCGTGAATGCCGTGTCGGATCAGTCGCTGTTCACCTGGATGCATACGCTGGTCGATTACGTCCGCTCGGGCGAGCCGGATCTCACCAATCGGCAGATGGCGCTGCTGCTGCTTGTCTATCTCGATCCCGGCCCCCATACAGTGCGCGGATTGGCGCGCGCGCTGAACGTCTCGAAACCGGTCGTCACGCGCGCCTTGAATCGTCTGGGCGCGCTCGGCTATCTGCGCCGCCAACGCGACGATGCCGACAAGCGCAACATCTTCGTCGCGCGCACGACCAAGGGGGCAGACTTTCTTGCAGAATTCGGGCAATTCCTCGCCGGCGACGCCCCGGCCGACGCCCCACACCGACACGTTTCCGACCACGCCCACGCGTAAGCGTTTCGCGCTTGCCGGGCGCAGCCATGCCTTCGATCCGCGCGTCGATGCCGCCCGCGGCGACCTTGCCGATCTGCGCCTCGCCGACCGGCTGTTCGCGCCGCATTACGCCGCTGCGATGACGCGGGGCGTGACGCAGCGCACGCCGGTCTATGCAGTGATCGGCGGGGAGCAGCGCTCCGAGGTGCTGATGGGCGAGACCTTCGACGTGCTGGAGCTCTCCCGCGGCTATGCCTGGGGTGTCAGCCCTATCGACGGCGCCGTCGGCTTCGTCGCGATCGACGCGCTCGGCCCGGTCGTCGCGCCGAGCCACATCGTGATCGGCCAAGGCATTCCCGACCTGCCGATGGGCAGTCGCATCGTGGGCGACCAGAGCTTCACCGAAGCCGACGTCCGCCCGCTCGACGCGCCGGTGGAGGATTTCGTCCATATCGCCGAGCGGTTGGTCGGCGTGCCCTCGGTTCCCGGGGGACGGTCGGGCGCCGGCGTCGACGCCGGCGGCCTCGTCTTCCTCTCGCTCTCGCTGGCGGGCATCCGCGTGCCTCGATTCGTCGATCTCCAGGCGACAATCGGCCGTGCTATAGGTGAGGACGCACCGATGCTCCGCGGCGACCTTCTCTTCTTCGATGGCGAGGTGGCGATCGCCACCGACGAGACCCACGCGATTCGTGTCGCCGACCGGGTCGTACAGGTCCCGATCGCCGATCTCGGCGCCATTTCCGTGCGGCGGAGGCTCCCGTGAAGCACAGCGTGTTCATCGACGGCGCCGCCGGCACCACCGGCCTCGAAATCCGCGAACGGCTCGCCGGGCGCGACGAGATCGCACTGATCGCGCTCGACGACGCCCAGCGCAAGGACCCGGAAGCGCGGCGCCAGGCGCTCAACGACGCCGCCTTCGTCATCCTATGCCTGCCCGACGACGCCGCGCGCGAGAGCGTCGCGCTGATCGACAACCCGCGCACCCGCGTGATCGACGCCTCGACCGCGCATCGCGTGGCGGAGGGCTGGGCTTATGGCTTCGCCGAACTCGAACCAAGCCAGGCCGCTGCGATCGCCGAGGCTCCGCGGGTCACCAATCCAGGCTGCTACCCTACCGGTTTCCTTGCGCTCGTTCGCCCGCTGGTCCGCGCCGGGCTGATCCCGGCCGACTGGGCGCTCAGCGTCAACGCCGTCTCCGGCTATTCGGGCGGCGGCCGCTCGATGATCGAGGAGTTCGAGAAGGGCACGGAGCAGACCGCCTGGCGCGGCTACGGCCTCGCCCTCGCCCACAAGCATGTGCCGGAGATGCAGCGCCACGCCCGGCTCGAGCATCCGCCGATCTTCATGCCCTCGGTCGCCAACACCTATCGCGGCATGGTGGTCGAGGTGCCGCTGCCGCTCCACGCCCTGCCGCGCCGCCCGAGCATCGAGGCGGTGACCGAGGTGCTGGAGGCGGCCTATCAGGCGAGCCCGATCGTCCGCGTCGCCACCGACGCCCCGCCACTGATCCGCATCGAGGAGGATGCGGGCACCGACCGGCTCACCCTGCGCGTATTCGGCAATGCCGAGCGCGGCCAGGCACGGCTCGTCGCGACGCTCGACAACCTCGGCAAGGGCGCGGCGGGCGCGGCGGTGCAGAACCTCAACATCATGGCGGGCCTCGATCCGACTGCGGGCCTCGTTCTCTAAAACCATACGTATGCGCCTTGCCCGAAAGGCGTGGATCGCTACATCGCGCCGGCAGGAGGGCCGTGAATGACCGAAGCCGTTGGCAAGCTGCTTTTGTTCGGCGCGACGGGCGATCTCGCCCAGCGCATGTTGCTGCCGTCGCTCTACGGCCTCCATGCCGACGGGCTGCTGCCCGAGAAGCTCACCATCACCGGCACCGCGCGGTCGGATCATGACGACGCCGGCTATCGCGATTTCGCCAGCAAGGCGCTCGACGAGTTCCTGCCCGCCGACCGCAAGGACAAGGCGGCGATCGCCTCCTTCCTCGACCGGCTTGGCTACCAGCCGCTCGACGCCTCGAAGCTGGACGGCTTCCCCGCCCTCGCCGAGAAGATCGGCGACGTCTCTGGGGGGCTCGCCATTTTCCTGTCGACAGCGCCTTTCCTGTTCGAGCCGACGATCAAGGGCCTCGATTCGGTCGGCCTCGCCGGCGAGACGGTGCGGATCGGCCTGGAGAAGCCGCTCGGCCACGATCTCGCCTCCAGCCGCGAGATCAACGATGCGGTCGCCCATGCCTTCCCCGAAGAGCGCACCTTCCGCATCGACCATTATCTCGGCAAGGAGACGGTGCAGAACATCCTGGCGCTGCGCTTCGGCAATTCGCTGTTCGAGCCGATCTGGAACGCGCGCGGGATCGACCATGTCCAGATCACCATCGCCGAGACGGTGGGGCTGGAGGACCGCGCCGGCTATTACGACACCGCCGGCGCGCTGCGCGACATGGTGCAGAACCACATGCTCCAGTTGCTCGCGCTGATCGCGATGGAGCCGCCTGCCCGCTTCGACGGCACCTCGATTCGTGACGAGAAGGTCAAGGTGCTGCGCTCGCTCCGCCGCATCGCGCCGGCCGAGGTCGGCCATCTCACCGTCACCGGCCAGTACGGCGCCGGCGCGGTCAAGGGCGAGATCGTCAAGGGCTATGACGAGGAACTCGGCAAGGATTCGAGCACCGAGACCTTCGTCGCGATCAAGGCGCATGTCGACAATTGGCGCTGGCAGGGCGTGCCCTTCTACCTGCGCACCGGCAAGCGCCTGCCCCAGCGCCAAAGCGAGATCTCGATCCAGTTCAAGGGCGTGCCCCACTCGATCTTCGCCGAGCGCGGCGGGCAGCTCCAGCCCAACACACTGGTGATCCGCCTCCAGCCCGAGGAATATGTCCGCCTGCTGGTAATGGCGAAGCAGCCGGGGCTCGACCGCGAGGGCATCCGGCTGCGCGAGGTGCCGCTCAACCTCAGCCTCGAGCACGAGTTCGCCGGCACCCGCCGCCGCATCGCCTATGAGCGGCTGCTGCTCGACCTGATCGAGGGCGATCCCACGCTGTTCGTCCGCCGCGACGAGGTGGAGGCGCAATGGCAGTGGATCGACGCGATCCGCGCCGGCTGGATCGCCAACGACATCAAGCCCAAACCCTATCCCTCGGGAAGCTGGGGCCCGTCCGCCAGCATCGCGCTCACCGAACGGGATGGCGTGACGTGGACGGAGTAGCAGCCCTCAATCCTTCGTCATTCCCGCGAAGGCGGGAATCCATAATCACTGAACACTGCGGCTCTCACTGAGTTCAGCCAGAATGGATTCCCGCCTTCGCGGGAATGACGGCGTAGAAGCAAAAAAGAGAAAGCGCGCATGACCGACGAAATCGAATGGTGGGACTATGACGACGCGGCCGAGATGGCGGAGGCGGTCGCCGGCGACCTCGCCTTCGTGATCGAGAGCGCGATCGACGCGCGCGGGACGGCGGTGATCGCGCTCGCGGGCGGCAAGACCCCGCTCCCCATCTATGAGCGGCTCGCCGAGACCAAGCTCGACTGGTCGCGCGTCACGATCATCCCCGGAGACGAGCGCATCGTGCCGCTCGGCGACCCGCTGTCGAACGTCACCGCGATCGGCAAGGTCTTCATCCCCAAGCGCGCCCGCGTCATCCCCCTGCTCAGCGCCACCGCGCCCGACTACAAGGCGGCCGGCCGCGCTGCCGACGCGCTGCTCCAGGATCTCCACTGGCCACTCGACCTCTGCCTGCTCGGCGTCGGCGGCGACGGCCATTGCGCCTCGATCTTCCCCGGCCCCGACTATGACGAGGCGCTCAACGGCCCCAAGGAGCGCCGCGCGCTCGGCGTGATGCCCGACCCGCTGCCGTCCGAAGCCCCCGTCCCGCGCGTTACCCTGAGCCGCGCCGCCATCGTCTCCGCCCGCGCGCTCACCATCGCCATCACCGGCGACGCCAAGCGCCAGGTGGTCGAGGACGCGGTAAAAGGCGGTGCCTCCTCCCCCTATCCGATCGGCCGCATCCTTGCCGACGTGGAACTGCCGGTCGACATCCACTGGAGCCCCGCATGACCCTCCACCCCGAAGTCGCCGCGGTCACCGACCGCATCATCGAACGCTCGAAGCCGGGCCGCGCCGCCTATCTCGGGCTGATGGAAGGCCAGCGTGCCACCGGCGTCGACCGGCCGATGCTCGGCTGCGCCAACCTCGCCCACGGCTATGCCGGTACCGACGAGGACCGCGACGCGATGCGGCCGGCCAACCGGATGAACATCGGGATTGTAACGGCTTACAACGACATGTTGTCAGCCCATGCGACCTATTACCGCTACCCGGAGCAGATGAAGATCTGGGCGCGCGAGGCCGGCGTCACCGCCCAGGTCGCCGGCGGCGTGCCGGCGATGTGCGACGGCGTGACGCAGGGCTATGCCGGCATGGAGCTGTCGCTGTTCAGCCGCGACACCATCGCCCTCTCCACCGCCATCGCGCTCAGCCACGGCATGTTCGAGGGTGCGGCGCTGCTCGGCATCTGCGACAAGATCGTGCCGGGCCTGCTGATCGGCGCGCTGCGCTTCGGCCACCTGCCGATGGTGCTGATCCCGGGCGGCCCGATGCGCTCCGGTCTCGCCAACAAGGACAAGGCACGCATCCGCGAGCTCTATGCCGAGGGCAAGGCGAGCCGCGAGGAGCTGCTCGATGCCGAGATCGCCGCCTATCACGACAAGGGCACCTGCACCTTCTACGGCACCGCCAATTCCAACCAGATGATGATGGAGGCGATGGGCCTCCACATGCCCGGCGCCGCCTTCCCCAACCCCGGCACCAAGCTCCGCCAGGAATTGACCCGCGCCGCGGTGCACCGGCTGGCGAAGATCGGCTGGGACGGCAACGACTATCGCCCGCTCGCCGAATGCGTCGACGAGCGCGCGATCGTCAACGCGATGGTAGCGCTGCTCGCGACCGGCGGCTCGACCAACCATCTCATCCACCTGCCGGCGATCGCCCGCGCGGCGGGGATCACGATCGACTGGGAGGATTTCGACCGCCTGTCAAAAGTCGTTCCCCTCCTCACCCGCGTCTATCCCAACGGCAGCGCGGACGTGAACATGTTCGAGGACGCCGGCGGTCCGCCGTTGGTGATCCGCGAGCTGCTGAAGGGCGGCCTGCTCCACGACGATATCGTCACCGTTGCGGGCGAAATGAAGGACTACGCTCGCAAACCTCAGATCGAGAATGAGGAATTGGTCTGGCAGGACCTGCCCGAGCAAAGCGGCGACGACAGCATCGTCCGGCTGATCGACAACCCCTTTCAGCCCGAGGGTGGCTTCCGCATCCTCTCGGGCAATCTGGGTCGTGCCTGCATCAAGGTCTCGGCGGTCGATCCGGATCGCTGGACGATCGAGGCGCCGTGCCGCGTCTTCACCGACCAGGCCGAGGTCCAGGCCGCGTTCAAGGCGGGTGAGCTCGACCGCGACGTGGTGGTGGTGGTCCGCTTCCAGGGCCCGCAGGCCAACGGCATGCCCGAGCTCCACAAGCTCACCCCGCCGCTCGGCGTGCTCCAGAACCGCGGCTTCCGCGTCGCGCTGGTCACCGACGGCCGCATGTCGGGCGCGAGCGGCAAGGTGCCGTGCGCGATCCACGTCTCGCCCGAAGCGAAGGGCGGCGGCCCGATCGCCAAGCTGCGCGACGGCGACATCGTTCGCCTCGACAGCGAGGCCGGCGTGCTGACCGCGCTGGTCGACGAGGCCGAATGGGCCGCCCGCCCGCTCGCCGAGCCGCCTGCCCCCGCGCTCGGCACCGGCCGAGAGCTGTTCGCGCTGATGCGCCGCGGCGTCTCGACCGCGGAGGAAGGCGCCTCGGCCATGCTGGCGGAGATGGCGGCGTGACCGAAGTCGTAGCAGTCGACATCGGCGGCACCCATGCTCGCTTCGCCATCGCCGAAGTCGAGGGCGGCCGCGTCGTCCGTCTCGGCGAGCCCGACACGCTCAAGACCGCCGAGCACGCCAGCCTGCAGACCGCCTGGCAGCATTTCGCCAAAGACTACGGCAAGCCCCTCCCCCGCGCCGCCGCGATCGCGGTCGCCTCGCCGGTGAACGATGAGCTGATCAAGCTCACCAACAATCCCTGGATCATCCGTCCGCGGCTGGTTCCGGAGCGGCTCGACGTCGACGACTACGTCCTCATCAACGATTTCGGCGCGGTCGGCCACGCCGTCGCCCAGGTGCCGCACGATCAGTTCGCTCACATCTGCGGTCCCGACACCGAGCTCCCCGAGCGCGGCTCGATCACCGTCTGCGGCCCCGGCACCGGCCTCGGCGTCGCCCAGGTGTTTCGCGCCGCCGACCGCTATCATGTGATCGAGACCGAGGGCGGCCACATGGATTTCGCCCCGCTCGACCGCATCGAGGACGCGATGCTCCAGCGGCTGCGCAGGACCTACACCCGCGTTTCCGCCGAGCGCATCGCCGCCGGCCCCGGCATCGTCGCCATCTACGAGACGCTCGCCGAGATCGAGGGCCGGCCGATCCAGCGGCTCGACGACAAGGCGATCTGGGCGCTGGCGTTCGAGGGCAAGGACAGCCTCGCCCTCGCCGCGCTCGACCGGTTCTGCCTCAGCCTCGGCGCGATCGCGGGCGACCTCGCGCTCGCCCATGGCCCCAAGGGCGTGGTGATCGCCGGCGGCCTCGGCCTCAAGCTCAAGGACAAGCTGCTCGCCTCGGGCTTCGGTCAGCGTTTCGTCGCCAAGGGCCGGTTCCAGTCGCTGATGGCCTCGATCCCGGTCAAGCTCATCACCCACCCCCAGCCCGGCCTGTTCGGCGCCGCCGCGGCCTACGCCCAGAAACTCGAAGGATTCCACTCGTGAGCGACATCGAAACGATCATGCGCACCAGCGCGGTCATCCCCGTGTTGGTGATCGAGGACGCCGCCACCGCCCGTCCGCTCGCCGAGGCGCTGGTCAAGGGCGGGCTCAAGGTGCTCGAGGTGACGATGCGCACCGGTGCCGCGATCGAGGCGATCCGCGAGATGAAGCAGGTTCCGGGAGCGATCGTCGGCGCCGGCACCGTGGTCTCGACCGCGCAGTTCGAGGCGGTGATGGACGCGGGCGCCGAGTTCATCGTCTCCCCCGGCCTCACCGAGACGCTCGGCCGCCCGATCGTCGAGAGCGGCGTGCCCTTTCTCCCCGGCGTGGCGAGCGCAGGCGACATCATGCGCGGCTATGACCTGGGCCTCAGACACTTCAAGTTCTTCCCCGCCGAAACCTCCGGCGGCCTCAAGGCGCTCAAGGCCCTCGCCGCACCCTTTTACGAAGCGAAGTTCTGCCCCACCGGCGGCGTCACCCAGGCGAGCGCGCCCGACTGGCTGGCATTCGATCCGGTGCTCTGCGTCGGCGGCAGCTGGATCGCGAGCGGCAGCATGGCCGAGGTCGAAGCCAAGGCGCGCGAGGCGGCGGGGCTGCGCCGATAAGCACCCCAACCGTCACCCCGGCCTTGTGCCGGGGTCCACGGTGCCGCGAGCCAATCGGTCGAAGTAATGGTGGCCCAGTGGATGCCGGACCAAGTCCGGCAATGACGATGATGGCTAGTTTGAACTACCGCGTCGGCCGACCAGCAACAGCGTGAACAGCCACGCCAGCACCAGATAGACGATAAGCGGCGGATTGATCCGCCCGTCCTCGATCACGTAGCGCGAGGTCGCCACCGTGAACACGCCGGCCGCAAAGCCGTTGGCGGCCAGCAACGCACGCGGTGCGATCCCCGCCGGCATCAGCGCGGCGACGATCAGTCCCAGCGACAGGATGAGATCAGGCGCGATGAACACCCGGATGCTCATCCCCCCGGTCAGCACCATGTAGGCGAGCGTCACACCCATCAACGCGCTCACCACCCGGATCGCGCGCAGCATCGTCACATCTCGCCCCGCGCCCGGCGGATCGCGTACCACTTCTGCACATTGGCGTTGTGCTGCTCCAGCGTGTCCGCGAACACATGCCCGCCGGTGCCGTCGGCGACGAAGTAGAGTGCGTTCGACTGCGCCGGATCGAGCACCGCGTCGATCGAGGCCCGCCCCGGATTGGCGATCGGTCCCTCCGGCAAACCCGCCATCGCATAGGTATTGTACCCGTTCTTCGCCTGAAGCTCCGAGCGCAGGATACGGCGGCCGAGCGGCTTGCCCTGGGTGATCGGATAGATCACCGTCGGATCGGCCTGCAGCGGCATCCCGCGCTTCAGGCGGTTGGAATAGACCGCCGCCACCATCCGCCGCTCTTCGGGCTTGCCGGTCTCCTTCTCGACGATCGAGGCGAGGATCAGCGCCTCGCGCGGCGTCTTCACCGCGATGCCCGGCTTCCGCTTCGCCCAGGCGGCGGCGAGATAGCGGTCCATCGCCTGCCGCATCCGCGCGAGCACCTCCGCCCGCGCGTCGCCGCGCGAATAGCTGTAGCTGTCGGGCAGCACCGATCCTTCGGGCGGCACCGGCACGCTCCCCGTGAGCTGCGGCGCCTTCATCAGCGCCTGCTGCACGAAAACCGATGGCCAGCCCTCGGGCACCGTCACGAAGCGCTGGAGCGTCTTGCCGCCCTGCAGCAGCTTCAGGATATCGGACTGGCTGATGTGGGCCGGCAGCCGGTATTCGCCGGCCCGGATCGGCGTCGAGCCGCCGAACAGCTTGGCGAACAGCGTGAACCGCCGCGCCGAGGGGATCGCTCCCGCCTTCTCGAGCTCGACCGCCGCCCGCGACAGGCTGGCGCCCTCGGGCACCAGCACGCTGGCGTTGCGCTGGAGCGGCCCCTGACCGCCCCAGCTCTGCATGACGAGGAACAGGCCCGCGATCGCGAGCAGGCCAACCACCAGTCCCAGGCAGCCGAGCCTGCGCATGATCGGCTAGATCGCCTTCATCACCAGCGACGCGTTGGTGCCGCCGAAGCCGAAGCTGTTGTTGAGCACCGCCCGCACCTTGCGCTCCTTTGCAACGTGCGGGACGAGGTCGACGCCCGCGCAATTCTCGCTCGGGTTGTCGAGGTTGAGCGTCGGCGGCACCACCTGGTCGCGCAGCGCCAGGATGCAGAAGATGCTCTCCACCGCGCCCGCGCCGCCGAGCAGATGCCCGATCGCCGACTTGGTCGAGCTCATCGACAGATGGCCGATGTTATTGCCGAACAGCCGCCGCACCGCGCCCAGCTCGAGCTCGTCGCCGAGCGGCGTCGAGGTGCCGTGCGCGTTGATGTAGTCGATGTCGGCGAGGTCGAGCCCCGACTTGCGCATCGCCATCTCCATCGACCGATAGGCGCCGGAGCCCTCGGGATGCGGCGCGGTGACGTGATAGGCGTCGCCCGACAGGCCGTAGCCGACCACTTCGGCATAGATCTTGGCGCCGCGCTTCTTGGCGCGCTCATATTCCTCGAGCACCACCACGCCCGCGCCCTCGCCCATCACGAAGCCGTCGCGACCCTCGTCCCACGGCCGGCTGGCGCGCCACGGCTCGTCGCGGAAGCCGGTCGACAGCGCGCGCGCCTGACCGAAGCCGGCGATGCCGATCGGGCAGATCGCGCCCTCGGCGCCGCCCGCGAGCATGACGTCGGCATCGTCGCGCGCGATCATCGCGGCGGCGTCGCCGATCGAATGCGCGCCGGTCGAGCAGGCGGTCACCACGGCATGATTCGGACCCATCAGGCCGTATTTGATCTGCACCTGGCCGGTGATGAGGTTGATGAGCCGGCCGTGGACGAAATGCGGGGACACGCGCTTCGGCCCCTTGTGCTCCAGCACCAGCGATTCGCTCTCGATGCCCGGCAGGCCGCCGATGCCCGATCCGATCGAGCAGCCCGCGCGGAACCGTTCCTCCTCGGTCATGTCGGTGAGGCCGGCGTCCTCGATCGCCTGGCCGGCGGCGTCGATGCCGTAGACGATGAACGGATCGACCTGGCGCTGCACCTTGTGGTCGACGCGCTTGTTGGGGTCGAAGCCATATTCATGGTCGGCCGGCTTCACTTCGCAGGCATAATTGCTGTGGTAATCGGACGCGTCGAAGCGCGTGATCGTCCCGGCGCCGGACTTGGCGGCGATGATGTTCTTCCAGGCAGTCTCGACATCGGCACCCAGCGGGGTGACGAGCCCGAGGCCGGTCACGACGACGCGACGCATGGCTCTCTCCGTGTTCCCATCTTCAAAAACGCCAACGGCTCCCAGCCCCATGAGATGCCCGGGACGGGGAGCCGCTGCAGATCATTCGCTCGCCCGCTCGGGGAGCGGTCGGGCGAAACTCAGCCCTTGTGCTCGTCGATGTACGCGATCGCGTCCTTGACGGTCGTGATCTTCTCGGCGGCGTCGTCCGGGATCTCGACCCCGAACTCTTCCTCGAACGCCATCACCAGCTCGACGATGTCGAGGCTGTCCGCGCCCAGATCGTCGATGAAGCTCGCGTCCTCGGTCACCTTGTCCGCCTCGACGCCGAGGTGCTCGACGACGATCTTCTTCACGCGGTCGGCGGTTTCGCTCATGCCCTGTTCCTTCTTACGGGTGTTCGTGTGTGTTGCCGAACGCAACTAGAGTGCGGCCGGGGCCCTTGCAAGGGGCGCGGTGGTTCACGGCATCGCCATGCCGCCGTTCACATGCAACGTCTGGCCGGTGACATAGCCCGCCTCGCGGCTCGCCAGATAGACCACGGCAGCGCCGATATCCGCGCCCGAGCCCAGGTCCCCGGTCGGGATTCGGCCGAGCAACGCCTCCTTCTGCGCGTCGGGCAGCACGTCGGTCATCGCAGACCGGATGAAGCCGGGCGCGACGCAGTTGACGGTGATGCCGCGGCTGGCGAGCTCCTGCGCCAGCGCCTTGGACATGCCGATCAGCCCCGCCTTGGACGCGGCATAATTGGCCTGCCCCGGGTTGCCGGTCACGCCCACCACCGAGGTGATCGACACGATCCGCCCGAATCGCGCCTTCATCATCGGCTTGGCCGCGGCGCGGGCGAGGCGGAAGGCCGCCTCCAGGTTGACGCGGATCACCTGATCCCATTCCTCGTCCTTCATCCGCATCGCGAGATTGTCGCGGGTGACGCCGGCATTGTTAACGAGGATGTCGAGCTTCCCGCCCAGCGCCTCGACCGCCCGCGGCACCAGCTGGTCAACCGCTGCGCCATCGGAGAGATCGCACTGCAATGCAACATGATCGCCGCCGAGCTTCGCCCGATAAGCCTCCAGCTTCTCCGCATTGGACCCGGACACCGCCAGCCGAGCCCCCTGCCCCGCCAGCGCCTCGGCGATCGCCGAACCGATGCCTCCGGAAGCGCCGGTCACCAGCGCGGTCATGCCTGTCAGGTCGAACATTATTGGTCTCCGATATTTTGATTCACGCGGAGGCGCGGAGACGCGGAGGGGCGATAGTCATTGACTATCCGACGAAGCCCTTCCTTCAGTGTCGCACCGCCAAAATTGATCAGCAGCCCTACGGGCTGCTTTGTGAGTCGCAAGTAGGTCAACAATTGCTTCCCATGAGCGGCGGTCAGCCGCTCTACTGATTTGATTTCAACGAGTAGGCGCTGTTCGACTAAAAGGTCTATACGAAACGCATTCTCGAAACGAATGCCCCTCGAACTCGAAGTCGACGGGTCGCTGCCGTTCGACGAAGTAGCCCACTTCGCCAAGCTTTGCGGCGAGAACCGCCTCATAGACGCTTTCAAGCAGCCCCGGGGCCAAGATCGCGGTGTAATCGAACCGCAACGTCTATGACGTCTCCGCTGATCGCCTCAAGATCCTTCACCTCCGCGTCTCCGCGCCTCCGCGTGAACCCTAAAGAACCTTAGCCACCCCCTCGATATCATCCATCCCGATCACGCTCGTCGCCACGGCATCCGGCGCGATGCGTTTGACCATCGCGCCCAGCACCTTGCCGCCGAGCTCGACGAAGTCATGCACCCCGGCATCCCACATCGCCGCCACCGATTCGCGCCAGCGCACCATGCCGGTCACCTGCTCGACCAGCAGCGCCTTGATCACGACGGGATCGGCCACCGGCGCCGCGGTGACATTGGCATAGACCGGCACCAGCGGCGCACGCAGCTCGACGTCGGCCAGCGCCTTCTCCATCGCCTCGGCGGCCGGCTGCATCAGCGGGCAGTGGAACGGCGCCGATACCGGCAGCAGCACCGCGCGCTTCGCTCCCATGTCCTTGGCGATCGCGACGGCGCGTTCGATCGCGCCGGCCGCGCCGGAGATCACCACCTGCGAGGGATCGTTGTCGTTGGCGACGGTGCACACTTCACCCTCGGCCGCGGCGTCGGCGATCGCCTGCGCCTTCTCCCGGTCCGCGCCGAGCAGCGCCGCCATCGCCCCCATGCCGACCGGCACCGCCGCCTGCATCGCCTGCCCGCGCAGCTTGAGCAGCCGCGCGGTGGTGGCGAGGTCGAGCGCCCCGGCCGCGCACAATGCCGTATATTCGCCGAGCGAATGGCCCGCGACATAATCCGCCTTGTCGGCCAGTCGGACCCCGCCCTCGCGCTCCAGCACGCGCAGCACCGCGATCGCATTGGCCATGATCGCCGGCTGGGCATTCTCGGTCAGCATGAGCTGGTCCTCGGGCCCTTCCGCCATCAGCCGCGACAGATTCTGCCCCAGCGCGTCGTCGACCTCCTGAAACACTTCGCGCGCATGGCTGCTCGCCGCCGCGAGCGCCGCACCCATGCCGACCGACTGGCTCCCCTGTCCTGGAAAGATGAAGGCGCGCATGATCCCCTCCTCGCGGCCCGAATGAACGAAGCCGCCCGGTTAGGAGCACCGCCCGCGCGAGGCAAGCGGGCGAAGATGAACAAAGCTTTCCGCACCGCGACACTCTGCGACCATTTCGCGACCGGATCGACACAGGCGCGGGACAGTCGCCCCCTACTTCTCTCCATGTCGCCGACGAGGTGACTGAAAGAGGAGGATTTTATGAAGAAGATGATCCTGGCGGCCGTCGCCGCTTCGCTGGTCGCCGCGCCCGCCATGGCCGCGCCGTACGACCAGCACCGCTCGTCGACCGTGGTGCGCCACACCCCAGGCAAGACCGTCGTCGTGAAGCGCGACGTCCGCAAGACCAACTACCGCGCATGGCGCAAGGGCCAGCGGTTCGACCATCGCTACGCCCGCAACTACCGGGTCGTGAACAACTGGCAGGCCTATCGCGGCCGTCACCTCTATGCGCCGCCGCGCGGCTACCATTGGGTGCGCTCGGGCAACGACGCGGTGCTCGTCGCGCTTGCCGGCGGCCTGATCGGCGCGGTCGTCGCCGGCGCCTTCAACTAAGCGAGGGGCTTGCCTTTCGGCCAAAAATCCGTAGAGGCAGCGCCACAGCCGGGGCGGAGAGCCAGTCTCTCCGCCCCTGTGCTGTTTGAATATGGAACGACAGCCGGAGGGGCGTCCGCATGGGGCGGCGTCAGCGATCGGCCAAGACGGGAAAGACCACATGGCTCTGTACGAGCATGTGTTCCTTGCGCGCCAGGACTTGGCACAGGCGCAAGTGGACGCACTGGCGGAAGCCGCCACCAAGATCGTCGAGGACCACAAGGGCAAGGTCGTGAAGACCGAGACCTGGGGCCTCCGCAGCCTCGCCTATCGCATCGCGAAGAACCGCAAGGCGCATTACGTGATGCTCGAGATCGATGCCCCCGGCGACACCGTCGCCGAGCTGGAGCGCCAGATCCAGATCAACGAGGACGTCATCCGCTACATGACCGTCAAGGTCGACGCGCATGAGAACGGCCCGAGCGTGATGATGCGCAAGTCGGACCGTGACCGCGAGCGCCGCGGCGACCGTGGCGAGGGGCGCCCGGGCGGTGACCGCCCGCGCCGCGACCGTGACGACAACTTCGCCGGGGAGCAGAACTGATGGCCCGCGCTTTCTTCCGCCGCCGCAAGAGCTGCCCCTTCTCCGCGAAGGACGCGCCGCGGATCGATTACAAGGACGTCCGCCTGCTTCAGGGCTTCGTGTCGGAGCGTGGCAAGATCGTCCCGTCGCGCATCACCTCGGTGAGCGCCAAGAAGCAGCGCGAGCTCGCCCAGGCGATCAAGCGCGCCCGTCACCTGGGCCTTCTGCCCTACGTCGTTAAGTAAGGAGCGGCACAGATGGAAGTCATCCTGCTTGAGCGCGTCGAGAAGCTCGGCGCCATCGGCGACGTGGTGAAGGTGAAGGACGGGTTCGCCCGCAACTTCCTCCTACCGCGCAAGAAGGCGCTGCGCGCTAACGAAGCCAATCGCAAAGTCTTCGAGGCCAATCGCGAGCGGATCGAGGCGGAGAACGCCGCCCGCCGCACCGAGGCCGAGAAGGAGTCCAAGACGCTCGAGGGCGCCAGCGTCACGCTGATCCGCCAGGCGTCGAACACCGGCCAGCTCTACGGCTCGGTCGCGGTGCGCGACCTGGTCGAGGCGCTCGGTGCCGACGGCCACAAGGTCGCCAAGTCGGCGATCGTGCTCGACCGCCCGATCAAGGCGATCGGCGTCTACGAGGTGAAGGTCGCCCTCCACGCCGAAGTGGCCGTGACGATCAAGGTCAACGTCGCCCGCTCGCCGGAAGAGGCCGACATGCAGGCACAGGGCGTCGACGTGATGGCGGCGATGTTCGAGAAGGACGAAGCCGGCTTCACCGAGGACTATGACCCCAACGCCGAGCCGGGCGCGACCGCCGAGGTCCAGCCCGAAGCCCCGGCCGAGGAGACGACCGAGGGCTGAGCCTGCGCGTCGACCGGAGTTTGAAAGGCCGTCCGCAGCGATGCGGGCGGCCTTTTCTTTCGGTTCACGCCAGTAGGTGGAATCCCCACCTCTCCCTCGTCACCCCGGCGAAGGCCGGGGCCCACTGCGCGGCAGGCCGATGCGCTGGAGCCTCTTGCCCTATGCTTGCTGCATGGTGGACCCCGGCCTTCGCCGGGGTGACGAGAGCGTATCGAATGAAACGCCAGAGGGTCTGTAAGCCGGGTTCTGTCCACTCCCCGAGGGGAGATGGGCGACCATTCCTCTAGGACGGCGCTCGCGCGCCGCCTCCAGCAACCAACCCGGGCGACGGGCCGGAACCAGGCCCATGTGCCGCCCCTATTCGGTCTTGCTCCCGGTGGGGTTTGCCGTGCCGCTTCCGTTACCGGTCGCGCGGTGCGCTCTTACCGCACCCTTTCACCCTTGCCCTGCCGAAGCGGGGCGGTCTGCTCTCTGTGGCACTGTCCCTGGGGTCGCCCCCGGCGGGCGTTACCCGCCACCGTGGTTTCCGTGGAGCCCGGACTTTCCTCGTGCCGAAACACGCGGCCGCCCGACCCTCTGGCACCATCCATGTAGCGAGGATGACGCCCGTCCGCCACCCTTCGTCGCTAAAGCCGCAATCCGATGCGCGGAGCAAGCCAGGTCGTCGCCACATACAGCAGCACGGTCACTGCGCATCCCAATGCCAGCGCCAACCAGAACGGCACGCCATGACGCAGCATCGCCGGGATCAATAGAAACATCGGCAGCGAAGGCAAGGTCGCCTCCGCATGGGCTGCCATGTTCGCGGCATCCGGCTTGTCACGCCACAGCCACATCATCCCGAGCACCGATACCAGCGGCAAGGAGGCGATGAGCGCTCCGAAACCCGGATAGCGTTTCGCCACTTCCGAGGCCGCCGCGATCAGGATACCGGAGATCGCCGCCTTGATCGCGAGGTATAGCATCGCCTCAATCATCCCCCTGCGGCTTGGGCAGCAGCAGCGCGAGCAGGATCATGCGGCATTCGGCATCGATCTCGCCGTCGATCAGCTCGGGCCGGAAGCGGCGCTGGAAGGCCATGATCGCCGCCATCGGATCGGTCACCTCATAGCCGAACCGCTCGAGCGCAAGCAGGAAGCCGGCCTCGGTCCAGTGCGGGTCCATCAGGTTCCTGGTCGGCCGCGGCAGGGCAAGGCGCAGGCGCGCGAGCTTGCCCCAGGGGAACAGCTCGCCCGGATCGCGCTTGCGTGCCGGGGCGACGTCGGAATGGCCGACGATATTGCCACGCGTCAGCCCGTGCCGCTCCTTGATGTCGGCGACGAGCCGGATCACCGCCTCGATCTGCTCGTCCGGGAAGGGCCGATAACCGAACTCATGCCCCGGATTGACGATCTCGATCCCGATCGAGGCCGAGTTGACGTCGGTGATCCCGCGCCAATGCGACTTGCCCGCGTGCCAGGCGCGCTTGCCTTCCTCGACCAGGCGCAGCACCGCGCCGTCCTCGGCGACGACATAATGGGCGGAGACCTTCGCCTCCGGGTCGCGCAGCCGTGCGATCGCCGCCTCGGCGCTCTCCATGCCGGTGTAGTGGAGCACCAGCATCGAGACCGGCAGCGTGCGTTCGTCGAAATTGGGTGAGGGCGCGTCGATAACGTCCATGGGCCGCGCGAGATTGGGGCGGCGCGCGGCGAAACGCAACTAGGCGAGCTTGTAAAATCCCCGCCAGCGCTCGCTGGGCACGAACTTGTCGGTCTGCCCGATCACCGTCTCGCTCGCGCCAAGCACGAGCAGGCTGCCCGGCCGCATCGCCTTCGCCAGCCGCTCGAACACCCGCGCGCGTACATCCGGCGCGAAATAGAGCATGATGTTGCGGCAGAGCACGAGGTCGAACGCCCCCGGCGGCGGCGGATCGCTGACGAGGTTGTGCTGGCGGAACTGGACGCGGCCGACCAGCTCGCGCTTGGCGGTCCACTCGGCCCCTTCCCCCTCGAACCAGGCGATCATGCGATGAATCGAAAGCCCGCGCTGCACCTCGAACTGCGAATAGCGCGCGGCACGGGCGCGACCGATCGCACCCGACGAGACATCGGTCGCGACGATCTCCGGTGCGATGCCGTCCTCGATCAGCCGACGCTCGTGGAGCAGCATCGCAACGCTCAGCGGCTCCTGCCCCGTCGAGCAGCCCGCCGACCAGATGCGCAACCGCCGCCCTCGCGCCTCGCGCTTCATCGCGACCAGCGCGTCCCCCGCCATCTCCAGCACCGGAGCATCGCGGAAGAACGACGTCTCCTGATTGAGCAGCGCGTCGACCACGCGGTCGGACAGCGCACCGTCGCGCGAGGCGACGAGACCGTTCACCAGATCGTCCAAGCTCGTCATCCTCAGTTCGCGAAGGATCGGCTTCAGCGCCGCCTCCAGCCGCCACGACCGGCTGGCGGCGATCTGCTGTCCCGTGCGCTGCTCGAGCAGCGCGGCGATCGTATCCATGGCTCCGCCCAGCATCGGCCCCCGCACGATGGTCTGCTGCATCACGGCCGCGCGCTCCGTCCCGCGATCACCTGCCCGATCTCGTCGGGCGGCAGCACCGCCGTCGCCCCCGCCCCGTTGGCGACCGCGCCCGGCATCCCCCACACCACCGAGCTCGCGCGGTCCTGCACCAGCATCGATCCTCCCGCGGCGAGCACGTCCTGCGCGCCGATACTGCCGTCGCGCCCCATGCCCGACAGCACCACCCCGACCGCGCGCGGCCCGAACATCTCGGCGATCGAGGCGAACATCGGATCGACCGAGGGCATGCACCCGCTCACGCTTGCCTCTCGGGTGAGCCGGACCATGATCCCGCCGTCCAGTGCGCGTGCGCAGCGCAGATGCGCATCGCCGGGTGCGACCACGATCCGCCCCGGCCGGATCGGCATCCGCTCCTCGGCGACATCGCACGGCCGCCCTGCCAACAAGGCGAGCTGCGCCGCGAAATAGGGCATGAACGACGCGGGCAGATGCTGAGTGATCAGGATCGGCGTCTGGAAGCTCGACGGAATCGCGCGCAGCAGCCGCGAGAGCGCGTGGATGCCACCCGTCGAAGCACCGATCGCGACGACATCGAACGCCGGCAGCATCGGCAGCGTGCGCCGCGGCGGCCCGACCGGCAGGATCACCGTCTCCGGCGCAGACTCGATCAACCGGCCGAGCCGCTCCTCCAGCACCTCGGCGAAGCGGCGGGCGAAGCCGGTGACCGGCTTCTCCAGCGTATCCGCGGCTCCGAGCGCGAGCGCATGCACCGTCGCCGCGGCGCCGTCGACGGCGGTGGAGGAGACGACGAGGATCCGCGCCCCCTGCCCCGCCGCGACCAGATCGGGCAGTGCGGTCAGGCCGTCGACACCGGGCATCTCCAGGTCGAGCAGGATGATCTCGACCCGATGCACCGCCAGGAAGGCGAGCGCCTCGCGCGCGGTGCCGACCGCACCCGCCACCACGAACCGGCTGGTCGCGTCGATCATCCGGCCGATCGCCGCGCGCGCGACCACCGAATCGTCGACGATCAGGACGGAAGCTGGTGCCACCTCTCCCGCCTCGGTGAGATCGGCGAGGATGGACGAGAACGCCACGGCGCCGCGCTCAGGCGACGCCGACGATCTGGAGCTTGCTCTCGAGCGTCTCGCGGTCGAACGGCTTCATGACATATTCGTCGGCGCCCGCCTCGATCGCGGCGCGGATATAGGCCATGCCGTTCTCGGTGGTGCAGAACACCACCTTGGGCTTCTCGGCGAGCTCGCTCTCGCGCAGCGCACGGAGGAAATCCATCCCGCTCATCACCGGCATGTTCCAGTCGAGCAGGATCACGTCGGGCGGCGTCGCCATGCAGCTGTCGAGCGCCTCGCGGCCGTCACCGGCCTCGCGCACCTCGAAATCGAGGGTCTCGAGGATGTGCCGCGCGACCTTGCGGATCACCTTGGAGTCGTCGACGACGAGGCAGGATTTCATCTTCAGCCACTCTGTTACTGCACCGGATGACGCCTTGTGCCCGACAAGAGTAAGCGTCGCGTTAATCGAGGCAGGTGATCGATACCATTCGATTGCTTCGTCAGGCGCCGACCGGGATCAGCGCAGCCAGATCGATCGCCAGCACCGGCTCCCCGTCCCGCTCGATCAGCCCGCGCGCGATCGCGCTCCAGGCGGGGTCGAGCGCCACGCCGTTGGCGAGCGGCTGCAGCGTGAACTGCGCGACGTCCTCCAGCGCGTCGACCAGCAGCGCATAATGATGCCCGTCGGCGCGCACGATCACCGCCCGACCGCCCGGCCCGTCCTCGGCCGGCAGCCCCAGTGCCACGCGGGTGTCGATCACAGTGACCACCCGGCTGCGCAGCGCCGCCAGCCCGCGTACGATCGCGGCGGCGCGCGGCACCGCGGTCACTTCGCCGATGTCGACCACCGATTCGACCTGGTCCGATTCGATCGCGACGGTGCGCCCGGCGATCTGGGCGACGAGATAGAGCGCGGTCACTGCCCCCCTCCCGCAAGCTGGCGCTGCACCGCGGCGAGGATGCCGGCGCGGTCATAGCGATAGATGCTGTCGGTCTCGGTGCCGGCGACACGCTCGCGCCGCAGCCGCACGACCGGCGCGGAATGGTCGGGCGCGATCGCGGCATCGTCGAAGGCGAGCGTGGCGAGCGCCCCTTCCCCCTGCTCCTCGGAGGCAAGCACGCGATAGCCCGCCTGCTCCAGGATCGGGCGGAGGAAAGTGCTCATCCAGCCGTCGGCGCTGTCGACGATCCGGACGGCATTGGTGCCGGCGTCGGCACGCTCGGCATGGGCAGCAAACAGCCAGTGCACGTCGAGCAGCTCGACCGGCTCGCCGCCGACCAGCGCCACGCCGGCAACCGGCCCCGGCGCGCGCGGCGGAGCGATCTCGTCGGGCAGCGCGACGATGTCGAGCGCCTCGCCCATCGCATAGCCGATCTCGCTGGCACCGTCGCGCAGGCGCAGCACGCCCAGCCGCTCGCGCCCGGCGACCTCGCCCAGCGCCGCCAGCGGAATGATATGCCCCTCGATCGCGAGCCGCAGCGTGCCCGCCGCGAACGACGCCGCGCCGCCATCGACTTCCTCGACGCGATCGACCACCGCCAGTGGTACCGCACGGACCATGTCGTCGAGATCGCGGAACAGCAGCGCCGGCGTGCCGGCCGCTTCCACCTCGATCTCCACCTCGTCATCGGCGCCGATCCGCCGCTCGAAGCGCAGCCCGGCGTCGGCGGCGATGCCAGCGCAATCGATCATCAGCATCGGCCGTCCGCTGTCGGGCAACGTCTGCCCGGCGTAGAGCCCCGACGCCATCACCGCCGGCGCCGCCGGCTTGATCACCAGCTCCTCCGCATCGAGCACCGAATCGACCGCCAGCGCGAAGCTGCCGACGCCGAGCCCGACGATCGCCAGCATCCGCCCGGCCGCGGCATCGGCGCGGGCGATGCCCAACCGCTCGCCGAGGTCGACCAGCGGCAGCCGCCGCTCGCGCACCGTCGCGACGAAGCTGTTGCCGACTTGGTCGACGCGGATCGCCTCGCCATGCTCGTTGACGATCTCCTCGATCGCCTGGCGCGGAATGGCGAAACGCTGGTCCCCCACCCGCACGACGATCGTCGGGATGATCGACAGCGTCAGCGGCACATGGATGGCGATGCGCAGCCCCTTGCCGGGTGCGCTGTCGAGCTCCACCCGACCGCCGATTTGCTCGATCGAGGTGCGCACCACGTCCATGCCGACGCCGCGGCCGGAAATATCGGTCACCTCGTCCTTGGTCGACAGGCCCGGCTCGAACACCAGGTCGAGCCTGGCCCGCTCGGACAGGCTGCGCAGCTCGCGCTCGCTGCGGCCGTTCGCGACCAGCTTGGCGATGACGCGTTCGACGTCGATGCCGGCGCCGTCGTCGGCGATCTCGACGATGATCTGGTTGCCCGACTGGCGGGCGGAGACGCTGAGCCGCCCGTTCTCACGCTTGCCGAGCGCGCGGCGGCGGGCGGGCTCCTCGATGCCGTGGTCGATCGAGTTGCGGATGATGTGGCCGAGCGGATCGCGCAGCGCCTCGATCATCTCGCGGTCGAGCTCGACGTCGGCGCCCTCGATCGACAGCGTCACCGACTTGCCGAGGCTCGCCGCGGTATCGCGCACCATCCGAGGCAGCGCGGAGAAGAGCTGGTCGATCTTCTGCATCCGCGTCCGCGTCACGGTCTCGCGCATGTCGGCGACGGTGGCGGACAGGCGTTCGAGCGCCGCTTCCAGCGCCGGATCGGGATCGTCGTCGCGCAGGCGCCGCGCCAGTTCGTTCCTCGCCAGCACCATGTCGGACATACCGCTCATCATGCGATCGAGCAGGTCGACGCTGAGGCGGACGCTGCGCGACGGCGCGCGCAGCGTGGAGGCGGCGGCTTGTGCGACCTCCTGCGATCCTTCCGAGAGCGCGGCGATCAGCAGATCCTCGCCGGTATCGGCGATGGCGCTGCCGGCGTCGATCGCTTCGACCAGCTCGCCGATACGGTCGACCACCGCGAGCACGGCATTGACCAATGCCCGGTCGGGCGTGCGCTCGCCCGCGCGGACGGCGGCGAGCACGTCCTCGGCGGCATGGCTGAGCCGGGCGAGCCGCGGCAGGTCGAGGAAGCCGCAGCTTCCCTTCACCGTATGGACGAAGCGAAAGATGGCATCGAGCCGGGCGCGATCTCCCGGATCGGCCTCCCACGCCACGATCTCGCCCGAGAGCGCCTCCAGCGTCTCGCGCGTCTCCGCAATGAATTCCTGGAGAAGGTCGTCCATCGTCCCCCGCACGTCTCGCGCGGAGTTCTTGCCCGTGACAGGGTTAAAACGGCGTTTAGAACGCGCGCGTGTCGTGGGTCGAAAAAGTTGTTCACGCGGAGAGGCGGAGGACGCGGAGATACGTCGCCTGCCGGCGTCTCAGCCGCACCAGCGGCCTTCGTGCTTATCGCTTGCTACAGGCAGAAAGGTCTCGCTGACGCGAGACAGCGGCTACAGGCGAGACACCTCCGCGTCCTCCGCGCCTCCGCGTGAACCAAATCTTCCTTCTTCTTCGTGTCTTCACGAGAACAAGACACTACGCGGCAACGCTCGCGAACGCCGCCCCGAACAGCAGCACCGGCGCCCCCGGCTCCGACACCTGCAGCTCGCCCCCCTGCTCGCTCACCAGCGCACGGGCGAGGTGCGCCGCGGCGGAGCGCGGCGTCACCGGCGCGTCGCCACCGTTGCCGGTCAGGGCATCGCGCAGCTCGTCGTCGAGCACAATGCGCGGCCCTTCCGCCCGCACCACGATCTCGATCTGTCCCGACGCCACTTCGGCGCCGATATCGAGCTGCCCGCCGCGCACCAGCGCGTCTCCGGCGATCAGCGCGAGGTTGAGCAGCACCTTGACCGCCCCCTTGGGCAGTTGCGCCTCGTCGATCAGCCAGCCCAGCTTCACGCGATGGTTGTCGCCGAACAGTCCGGTGATCGCCGCCTGCGCCTCCCGCGTGTCGATGCTGTCGCCGAAGCCGCCCGCGGCACCGAAGGCGAGTCGGAAGAACTTGAGCTTGTTGGCCGAGGCGCGCGCGCTTTCGGACAAGAGCTCCAGGCAGCGCTCGCGCATCGCCGGATCGGTCTCGTCCGCCAGCAATTCGAGCCCGTTGTTGAGCGCGCCGACGGGGGACAGCAGGTCATGGCAGAGCCGTGAGCAGAGCAGGCTCGCGAAATCGGTGGCGGAAAGGTTCAAATCATCGCTCCGGTCGACAGGCAGGTCTTTTGGCCGAAGCCTCAGGCCGCTGCAACCGGCGACAGCACGAGTTCGACCGGGCGGAAGCCCTCCGCCGCCGCGCGCCACAGCGTCGCGTGCCTGCCCGCAACGATCATCCACAGTCTGTCGTCCGGCTGGGCGGCCTCGGCGTCGGTCGGCGACGGTTCGGCGCGCCCGCCCGGATGCGAATGGACATAGCCGATCAGGCGCGGCCCGCCGGCACGCTCGGCCCGCATCGCCGCGAACAGCGCCGCCGGGTCGATCTCGAAATAGCGCGCGGGATCGGGATGCACGTTCGCCGTCTGCCGCCAGCCGGTGATCGCCGTCTCGTCGCCGAACAGAAGGCCGCAGATCTCATGTCGCTCGGCGGCCGCGGCGGCGAGGATCGCGTCGAGCAGGGACCTTGAAATTTCGCACCGCATCACCATCTCCCGTAGCGTAATGGACCGGGGGGTTTCCATCATCGAAGCGCGGATTGCTGGCTCGGCCGACGGCTGGAGACTCGATCGCGCGCTGGCAGATGCGGTGCCCACCCTCTCCCGCGAACGATTGAAGGCGCTGATCTCGTCCGGCCAGGTCGTCGGCCGCGATGGCCCTGCCCGCGATCCGGCGCGCAAGGCGCTGGCCGGCGCGGAGTTTCGCATCACCGTGCCGGTGCCCAGGCCGGCGCACAACGAGGCGCAGGACATCGCGCTCGACGTGGTGTTCGAGGACGAGCATCTCATCGTCGTCGACAAGCAGGCCGGGCTGGTCGTGCATCCCGCCGCGGGCAACCTCGACGGCACGCTGGTCAACGCGCTGCTCCACCATTGCGGCGGCTCGCTCTCCGGCATCGGCGGGGTTGCGCGGCCGGGGATCGTCCACCGCATCGACAAGGACACGTCCGGGCTGATGGTCGCCGCCAAGACCGACCGCGCCCACGAAGGTCTCGCGCGTCAATTCAAGGCGCACAGCGTCCAGCGCCGCTACAAGGCGATCGTGTCCGGCGTGCCGTCTCCCCAGGGGAAAGTGGACGCGCCGATCGCGCGAAGTGTCAACAACCGAAAGAAGATGTCCCTCGTTGCCGAGGGGAAAGGGAAACATGCGGTCACCCATTGGCGCCTCCTGAAACCCCTGTTCCACTCCGCTCTCGTCGAATGCCGACTGGAGACCGGCCGCACCCATCAGGTGCGCGTCCACATGGCCTCGATCGGCCATCCGCTGCTCGGCGATCCCGTCTATGGACGAACCAAAACCGAGCATCGCGCGTTATTGGAAACGCTGAATTTCCGACGTCAGGCGTTGCATGCGGCTCATCTCGGGTTCATTCATCCCGTGACAAGCACCGCTTTGGCGTTCGATAGCGAAATGCCTGCAGACATGCAGGAACTGTTCACCGAACTTGTCGTATAGCATTTTGAAACGCGGCGCCGCCCGCCACGTGGGCGTTCCTCCGCAGAAGGGAGACTTCACCATGGCAAGCGCAACCAACGTCCCCGCGACGATCCCCGCGCTCGGCGGAGAGGCGAGCCTCAACCGCTATCTCGCCGAGATCAAGAAGTTCCCGATCCTCGCGCCCGAGCAGGAATATATGCTCGCCAAGCGCTTCCAGGAGCATGGCGATCCCGAGGCCGCGGCGCAGCTCGTGACCTCGCACCTGCGCCTCGTCGCGAAGATCGCGATGGGTTATCGCGGCTACGGCCTGCCCGTCTCGGAGCTCATCTCCGAAGGCAACATCGGCCTGATGCAGGGTGTCAAGAAGTTCGAGCCCGATCGGGGCTTCCGCCTCGCCACCTATGCGATGTGGTGGATCCGCGCCTCGATCCAGGAATTCATCCTGCGTTCCTGGTCGCTGGTGAAGATGGGCACCACCGCCGCGCAGAAGAAGTTGTTCTTCAACCTCCGGCGGATGAAGTCGAAGCTCGACGCCTTCGAGGAGGGCGACCTTTCCCCCGAGCACGTCGCCAAGATCGCCAAGGATCTGGGCGTGACCGAGGAGGAGGTCAACTCGATGAACCGCCGCATGGCGATGGGCGGCGACACGTCGCTCAACGTGCCTATGCGCGAGGACGGCGAAGGCCAGTGGCAGGATTGGCTCGCCGACGATTCGCCCTTGCAGGACTCGGTAGTCGCCGAGGCGCAGGAAGCGGATGTCCGTCACGACATGCTGGTCGAGGCGATGGACGACCTCAACGACCGCGAGAAGCACATCCTCACCGAGCGTCGCCTGACCGACGATCCCAAGACGCTCGAGGAGCTGAGCCAGGTCTACGGCGTCAGCCGCGAGCGCGTCCGCCAGATCGAGGTGCGCGCGTTCGAGAAGCTGCAGAAGGCGATGATGCGCCTCGCCGGCGAGAAACGGCTGTTGGCGGCGGCGTAAGTCGCGGCTAGCGTCGCTCATATGGGGGGCGCCATTGCCAATGGGACGAACAGGCGCGGCCGTACCAAACGGCCGCGCTCTTTCGTTCGCCGTGCCTTTGGCTGGCTGTTCCGGCTGATCCTCGCCTTCGTGATCCTGTCAGTGGCGATGACGGTGATCTACAAGTTCGTGCCACCGCCGATCACCTGGACGATGATCGGCGACGTGTTCGCCGGCCACGGCGTCACCAAGAAGTGGATGCCGCTGAGCCGCATCGATCCCGACATGCCCCGCGCCGCGATCGCGGCGGAGGATGCGCGCTTCTGCTCGCACAATGGCTTCGACTTCCGGGCGATCGCCGGCGCCGCCGTCCGCAACGCCAAGGGCGGCCGCATCCGCGGCGGCTCGACAATCAGCCAGCAGACCGCCAAGAATGTCTTCCTGTTCCAGGGCGGCGGCTATGCCCGCAAGGCGTTCGAGGCCTATTTCACCGTCCTTATCGAGGCGATCTGGGGCAAGCGGCGGATCATGGAGGTCTACCTCAACGTCGCCGAGACCGGCATCGGCACCTACGGCGTCAACGCCGGCGCGATGCGCTACTTCAAGCACGACGCCTCGCGCCTGAGCTCCCATGAGGCCGCCCAGATCGCGGCCGTGCTGCCCCTCCCCAAGAAACGCCCCGGCATCGCGCCGAGAGGCTTCACCCGCCGCTACGGCAACGCGATCAACCGCCGCATCGCCACGGTGCGCGACGGGGGGCTCGATGCCTGTCTGCGCTGAATCCGCAGGCTAATCGATCTTGTTGGCCGCGGTCTGCGCCGCGTCGCCCACCTTGCCCGCCGCGTCGCCGATATCCTTGGCAGCCTCGGTGGTCGCCTGTGTCTTGAGCGTCTCGTTCTTGCCTTGATTGATCAGGAACACCGCGGCCACGATCACCGCGACCAGCAATACCAGCCCGATCACCAGGCCGCCGCCACCGCCGCGGCGTTCGACAACGGTCACGTTGGGGGCGCCCGCGTTACCAGGCTGCGTGGTGGTCGTTTCGACCCGATCGTCGCTCATGATCCACTCCCTTCGTCATGACTGGCGCCACAACGAAGGGAAGCGAACCGCCGTTCCCTCGGCGCAACGATCTCAGAAGGGCAGCTTGAAGCCCGGCGGCAGCGGCAGGCCGCTGGTGAGCTTGCCCATCTCAGCCTGCGACGCCGCATCGGCCTTGGCGCGGGCGTCGTTGAAGGCGGCGGCGACCAGGTCCTCCACCATTCCCTTTTCGCTCGGCTGCAGCAGCGATTCATCGATGTCGACCGCGATGATCCGGCCCTTGGCCGATGCGCGCACCTTGACCAGTCCGCCGCCCGAGACGCCCTCCACCTCGATCGTATCGAGATTCTCCTGCGCCTTGGTCAGCTCGGCCTGGACGTTCTGCGCCATGGCCATGATGTCTTCGAGGTTCTTCACTGTCGTTTGCTCCGATTGGTCCAGTCGAGTTCAGCGCCCGGAAAGGCCGCCATTGCCGCAGCAACGATCGGCGAGGCGAGCACCGCCTGGCGCTCCGCCTCCTCCGCCGCCGCTTCCTCCTCGGCCAGCGTGGCAGCGCCCGGTGCGGCATCGGTCTCGATACGCCACTTGCGACCCGTGATCCGCCGCAAGGCCTCGCCAAGCTCCCGTGTGAAATCCGCCGGCAGCGGCGTCGCCGAGCTGGCGACGATCTCCGGCGGCTCGAACCGCACCGGCCGCAGCGAATTGCGTACGCGCCGGCCGAGCATCTGTTCCTGATTATCTTCCAACAGCACCGCAAGCTCCGCGACGGTGGTCGGCAACGGCCGCTCGGCGGGCGATGGTGGCGGCGGTGCGGAGGTGGCTGCGGCGAGAGGCGCCCCCTCCCCGCTCGCCAGCCGCCGCGCGAGCTCGCCCGGATCGGGCAGGCTCGCGGCGTGGACTAGGCGAAGCAACGCCATCTCGGCAGTCTCGATCGGCAGGGCTGCCCGCGCGACCTCGTCATGCCCCTTGAGCAGCAGCTGCCACAGGCGATGCAGCGCCGGAAAACCCAGCTCGCCAGCCCAGCCTTCGAACGCCTCGCGCTCCTCCGCGGCCTGGGTCGCCGACATGTCGGCGCCGAGCTTGGCGAGGGTAATGCCGTGCACCGTCTCCAGCAGCGTCTTGAGCACCGCCGCCGGATCGACGCCGAGATCATATTGCTGGCGCAGCGCTGCAAGCGCCGCCGACGCATCGCCGGCAATCAGATGTCCGAACAATGCCCGGATCGCGCCGCGATCCGACAGGCCGAGCATGTCGCGCACCGCCGCCGCGGTCACTCTGCCGCCCTCCTCGCCGGCATGGGCGATCGCCTGGTCGAGGATCGAGAGGCCGTCGCGTGCCGATCCTTCCGCGGCCCGCGCGACCAGCGCCAGCGCCTCGGGCTCCGCCTCGACACCCTCCGCCTTGGCCACCTCGGCGAAATGCCTGGCGAGCAGCTCGGCCGGGATGCGCTTCAGGTCGAAGCGCTGGCAGCGCGACAGCACCGTCACCGGCACCTTGTTGACCTCGGTGGTCGCGAACAGGAACTTCACATGCGCCGGCGGCTCCTCCAGCGTCTTGAGCAGGCCATTGAAGGCCGCCTTCGACAGCATGTGGACCTCGTCGATGATGTAGATCTTGTAGCGCGCCGAGACCGCGGCATAGCGCGACGCCTCGATGATCTCGCGGATGTCGTCGATGCCGGTGTGACTGGCGGCGTCCATCTCGATGACGTCGATGTGGCGCCCCTCGGCGATCGCGCGGCACGGCTCGCACACCCCACACGGGTCGATGGTCGGCCCGCCCTGCCCGTCCGGCCCGATGCAGTTGAGCGCCTTGGCGATCAGCCGCGCGGTCGAGGTCTTGCCGACCCCGCGCACGCCGGTGAGCAGGAAGGCGTGCGCCAGCCGGTCGCGCCGGATCGCATTGCCCAGCGTGGTGACCATCGCATCCTGGCCGATCAGCGCGCTGAACGTCTGCGGCCGGTATTTGCGAGCCAACACGCGATAGGCGTCGTCGCGCCTGGGCTGCGGCGGCTCGCCGAGATCGAGGGAATCGGACATTGTCTGCCAATCTAGGGCGAGGCATCACCGATGTCGAAGCCTGAAGGAGATACGCGTGCCCCTGATGACCAGCCTTCTCGCCGTCATACTGGCCGGCGCTACCCCGGCCGCCGAGGCCCCGCCCCCGTCCCCTCCGCTGTATCAGTTGCGCATCTATCAGCTCAACGAGCCCAGCAAGGCCCGTTTCCACGCGCGCTTCCGCGACCATGCGCTGCGCATCATGAAGCGCCACGGCTTCGACGTCGCCGCCACCTGGGAAGCGACGCACGATGGCCGGCCGGAGTTCGTCTACCTGCTGCGCTGGCGCGACGAGGCGGCGTTGAAGGCAGGATGGGCCGCTTTCCGTGCCGATGAGGAATGGAGCCGGATCAAGCGCGAGACGGTCTCGCCCGAGGCCCCGATCATGGGGGAGATCGAGGAGCGGACGATGGTGCTGACCGACTATTCGCCGGGCAGGCCATGAGCGGTCAGTGCCGGGTCGGCTCGAGATGGCCGAGCTTGTCGGGATTGCGCATCACGTAGATCGCCCTGATCTGACCGTCTTCGACCAGCAGCGCGGTGGTCTGAAGCATGCCGTCATTCTCGCGCGTGACGAAACCCGGCAGACCGTTGACGAAGCCGTAGCGCACCACCTGCGACGTGCCCTTGCGGAAGAAGCGCGCGAGGCTCTCCCACAGCTTCATCACATCGTCGAAGCCCACGATCGGCCGCAACCCGGCCGGGCGCTTGCCGCCGCCGTCCGAATAGACCGCAACATCGCTCGCCAGCATCGTCCGAAGCGAGGTCATGTCGCCCTCGCGCGAGGCTGCGAAGAAGGCAGCGGCGATCTCCAGCCCGTGGCCCTTTTCGACCGGGAAACGCGGACGCTCGGCGCGAACGTGGTCGCGGGCGCGCGAGGCGAGCTGGCGGCAGGCGGCGGGATCGCGGCCGATCGCCTCGGCGACCTCGTCGAAGCCGAGCCCGAACACGTCGTGGAGCAGGAACGCCGCCCGCTCCAGCGGTGAGAGACGTTCGAGCGCGAGCATCAGCGGCAAGGTCACGTCCTCGACCGGCTCCGGCTCGACCACCGGATCGGGCAGCCACGGACCGACATAGTCCTCGCGCCGGTGGCGAGCCGACTTGAGCTGGTCGAGGCACAGCCGGGTCACGACGCGACGCAGGAACGCCTCAGGCTCCCGCACCGCGCCACGATCGGTGCCGAGCCAGCGCAGGAAGGCATCCTGCACCACATCCTCGGCGTCGGCGATCGAGCCCAGCATACGATAAGCGACGCGAACCAGCCGCGGCCGCAGCGGATCGAAGCTCGATGCGGCGTCCGCGGCCGGTTCGCCCGCAGTCATGCCGCCTCCTTCGCCTCGACCGGCGGATGGCCGGCATGGACGGCACGGAAGCCGGCGCCGAAGCGGTTCCAGGCGTTGATGATGCCGATCAGCATGGTCAGCTTCACCTGTTCCTCCGGTGTGAACTCGAAGGCAAGCTCGGCATAGTCCTCGTCGGGCGCATGCGTCTCGGACAGCCGGGTCAGCGATTCAGTCCAGGCCAGCGCGGCCCGCTCGCGCGCGGTGAACAGCGGCGATTCACGCCAGGCGGGGAGCATCAGCAGCCGCAATTCGCTCTCGCCGGCCTTGCGCGCCTCCAGCGTGTGCATGTGGAGGCAGAAGGCGCAGCCGTTGAGCTGCGACGCGCGGATCTTCACCAGTTCCTGCAGCGAGTGTTCGAGGCCGTCCTTGGCCTGCGCGACGGAGAAGTCGGCGAACGCCTGCATCATTTCGGGCGCGACTTCCCAAACTTTGAGACGGGGGGTCATGATATTCGCTCCTTTCGTCATAGGGTCCGATGGCATGACGAGGCAGCGAGCCCATGTGTGACATGGGGGCGAAAATTTTTTGGAGGGTTAGAAGAGCGCCGCGGCAAAGCCGCGTCGTCGGACGGCGCTTCTGGCGCCTCCGGCCGCGCGCGCTGCGGATGCGGATCGCAGCTTCGCTGCGATCTGGCGCAGCGCGCGGTGGGAGCCGGAACGACCCGTGGCGAAATCGTTACGGCTGCTTCCTTCCGGACCTGACCGGGTTGGCGACGGCACACGTCCGCCCGACTCCCGCGCGGGCATATGGGGGAGTCGGGCGGTGCGATCAAGCGCTATGACTTAGCGCCACACCCGGAAGCAGCGGCGGTGCGGCCCGTAATAGCCGCGCACCCAGCGGCAGGTGACGTAACTGCGGCGGTGATGCCAGCCGCCGCGATAGCGGTAGCGCGGCCCGCGATGCCAATAGCGGCGATCGTCCCAGTGGCGCCGGCGATCCCAGCGACGGCCGTCCCAGCCGCGATCATGCCAGCCGCGATGATAGCCGTCCCAGCTCCGATGATATTGCGCCGCGGCCGGAACCGGCGTGAGCGCTGCGGCGGCGAGAAGACCAGCCGCAGTCAATGCGATCAGTTTCATCTCTGTTACTCCCAACAGGCCCGATTCGTCGGGCTATCGGAGCATAGGTCAGTGAAAACGCACAGTTCCTGAACGAAAACGCCGCGCGGCGCCAGGACGGCGCGCGCGGCGATCACTCAAGCTTTTATCGACGAATGCGGACGCGGTGGCACTGACGCACTCTGCGATGATGTACCCAGCGGGTCTTGCAGACCGTCTTCCAGCGGTAGCCGTGATAGCTGTTGTGGTGCCGTCGCGCATCAACCGGGGTAGCGCTGAACGCTACGGTGGTGACCAACGCAGCTGCGGCCAGCCCGAGAAGCTTCTTCGTCATGGGCATCACTCCGTCTTGATCCGGCGGTTCCCTTCCGCCGGCGGCGGAAACCGCAAGCTGATCGAATTGTTCCGCGGCGACAACGATCCGCAGCAAATAAATTAGGAGGCTAGCGGCCTCGCATGTCGCGCGCCTCGGCGGGAACGCGCACCGTAAACCCGTCGAGGTCGGACGTGAGCGTGATCTGGCAGGACAGCCGGCTGGTGCGGGTGGCGCCGGCGGCGAGGTCGAGCATGTCCTCCTCCTCCTCGCTGGCAGGCGGCAGCCGGCCGAAATCCTCCGGCGCGACGATGACATGGCAGGTCGAGCAGGCCATCGCCCCCTCGCAGGTCCCTTCGAGCGGCTGGCCATGCGCCTGCGCCAGGCGCAGCAGGCTGTCGCCGTCCGCCCCTTCGACCTCCTCGATCGCAAGCCCATCGGCGCTGACGAAGCGGATGCGGATCATGCTGCGCTCCGCTGCGCACGCGCCGCATCGTCGATGCGATCCAGCGCCGTCATCAGTTCCTCCTCGCTCGTATAGCGGCCGAAGCCGAGCCGGATGCTCGCCCGCGCTTCCGCGTCGCCGAGTCCGATCGCGCGCAGGACATGGCTTGGTCGCCCGGATCCGCTCGCACAGGCCGAGCCGGCGGAGAAGGCGATGTCGCGAAGCTCGCTCATCAGCCGCGCGACATCGAGTCCGGGTAGGCGCAGGTTGAGATTGCCGCGATAGCGGCGCGCCCGACTCCCGTTGAGCGTCCAACCCGCCATGCGGTCGAGCGCACGGGCAAACAGCCGGTCGACGTGGGCATGATCCTCCTCAAACCGCTCGCGCGCGAGCTTCGCGGCAGCGCCGAACCCGGCGCAAAGTGCGGGCGAGAGCGTCCCGGAGCGGCCACCGGCTTCCTGTCCGCCGCCGTGGAGCAACGGCTCCGGCGTCACCCCGTCGCGGAGCCAGAGCGCGCCGATCCCCTTCGGCCCATGGATCTTGTGGGCGGAGATGGCGATCATGTCGCAGCCGTCGGGGATGGCGAGGCGGCCATAGCCCTGCGCGGCATCGCAAAGGAACTGCGCACCCGCGTCGTGCGCGAGGCGCGCGAGTTCGGCGATCGGCTGGATCACGCCGATCTCGTTGTTGACCAGCATCGCCGCGACCAACCCGGTCCCCGGCATGATCGCCTCTCGTGCGCGATCGAGATCGACCAGCCCGTCGCCGCCCACCGGCAGGATCGTGACCTGCCGCCCCTCACGGGCCAGCGCCTCGACGGTGTCCAGTACCGCGGCATGTTCGGTCGCGATCGTGACGATGCCGCCGCGCGTACCCTTGATCGCCCAGTTGAGCGCCTCGGTGGCGCCGCTGGTGAAGGTCACGCGTCCGCCCGACGGCAGCAGCGCCGCCACTTGGTCCCGCGCCACCTCGACCGCCGCTTTCGCCGCGCGGCCCGGCGCATGGGCGGAATGCGGATTGGCGTGCTGCGATTCGAGCCAGGGCAGCATTGCCGCCAGCGCTTCGGGCGCGAGCGGCGTGGTCGCCTGATAGTCGAGGTAGATCATGCCGGCTCGACCGGTTCCCCGGCCCGGGCACGGACATCGCGGGCGATCTCCGCCCAGGCCGAGATGAAGCGTTCGACGTCGGCCGGCGTGGTCGAGCGGCCGAAGCTGACCCGGATCACCTCGCCTGCCTTGGCGCCCTCCCAGCCCATCGCACCCAACACATGGCTCGGCCGCATGCTCCCCGAGGAGCAGGCCGAGCCGGCCGACACCGAGATTCCCGACAGGTCGAACCGGATGAGCTGCGCTGCCGCCGGCATACCTGGCAAGCGATAGGATGCGATGTGCGGCGCGCGCGGGCTGTCGCCGGCGACCACCTCGCCACCGAGCGCCCGGATGGCGGCGTCGAGGCGTTCACGCATTGCTGTCATCGCCTCCAGGTTTTCCGGCACCGTTATCGCCGCCGCGAAGCCGAGCGTTGCCGGCACATTCTCCGTCCCGCCGCGATAGCCGCGTTCCTGCCCGCCAGTCGGCAGCAGCAATCCCAGGTCGCGCACCAGCAGCGCACCGATTCCCGGCGGTCCGCCGCGCTTGTGGGCGGAGATCGCGATCAGGTCGGCGGTATCCTGGGGCAGATCGCCGCCCTTCCAGTTGACCGGCATCTGCGCAGCGTCGACGAAGAGCTTGGCACCGGCGGCGGCGACGCGTTCGCCTATCGCACGGAGCGGCTGGATCACCCCTGTCTCGCTGTTCCCCCACTGAACCGCGACCAGCGCCGGCGTCGGTGCCACCGCCAGCTCGGCCTCGAGCACGTCGAGGTCGATCCGCCCATCCTCGTTCACCGGCAGGCGCACCGCATCGGGCGCGGCGCGCAGCACCGAATCATGCTCGGTCGCCGCGATCAGCCGCGATTCGACCTGGGCGCGGCCCAGCGCGAGCAGGATCGCCTCGGTCGCACCGCTGGTGAAGATCAGCTCATGCTGCCAATCATAGGCGGCGCGGATCACGCTGCGCGCGCTTTCCAGCGCCGCGCGGGCGGACCGTCCCTCGGCATGGGGCGACGAGGGATTGGCCCAGTGGGCGAGCCCACGCGCCACCGCCTCCGCCGCCTGCGGCAGCATCGGCGTCGTGGCGGCGTGATCGAGATAGAGACGGCTGGTCACGGCAACGCAAACCCCAGAATGATTGCGCGCACGCAACCCTTGCCTATATAGCGCGCCTGCTCTCGCGCGCTATGTCAACGCGCCATCCTAATCTGCAGGTTCCATGCCCGAAGTCATCTTTCCAGGACCCGAAGGCCGTCTCGAAGGCCGTTTCGCCCCCGCTCCCAAGCCGCGCGCGCCGGTGGCGATGATCCTCCATCCGCACCCGCAATCGGGCGGCACGATGAACAACCACATCGTGCAGGAGCTCTACAAGACCTTCCAGCGCCGCGGCTTCGCGACGCTGCGCTTCAACTTCCGCGGCGTCGGCAAGAGCCAGGGGACGTTCGACAACGGCGTCGGCGAGCTCTCCGACGCGGCGAGCGCGCTCGACTGGGTGCAGAGCTTCCATCCGGAAGCGTCGACCACCTGGATCGCGGGCGTCAGCTTCGGCGCGTGGATCGGCATGCAACTGCTCATGCGCCGCCCGGAGATCCGCGGCTTCATCTCGATCGCACCGCCGGCGAACATGTACGACTTCACCTTCCTGGCACCCTGCCCCAGCTCGGGCATCATCATCCAGGGCGAGGCGGACGAGGTGGTGACGCCGGGCGCGGTGCAGAAGCTGGTCGACAAGCTGCGCACCCAGAAGCACATCACCATCCATCACGACGTGATCCCGGGCGCCAACCACTTCTTCCAGAACGAGATGCCGGAGCTGATGGGCAGCGTGGACAAATATCTGGACATGCGGCTCGACCCGAACTCGCCGATCCGGTGACGGAAACCCCTCTCCCTTTGGGAGAGGGAGGGGCCCGCTCGGCGGTAGCCGAGTGGGAGGGTGAGGGCGACCACACTGGCCGTAGTCACCCTCACCCTCCCGCAGCTTCGCTGCTCCTTCCCTCTCCCAATGGGAGAGGGAATTATATGGTCCAGATCAGTATGTTCCCGAGGATCACCGCCGCGCAGGCGAGCATCAGCGCGCCCTTGGTGCGCTCGCGCCGTTTGGCGATCAGGTGGAGCCCGCCCACGGCAAGTGCGAACACGGCGATCATCGCCAGGGCGGCAGTCAGATTGGCCATGCCGTTCATCTAACGCAGCCCGGCTGCCTTAGCCACCGCTCGAGTATTTGCGATTGACTTGCAATAGCAAACGATGGCATCGCCTCGACCGCACTCCAGATTCGGGGACGTGTCCCATGTACCGCTATCTCGATCGGCCGGTCGGCGAGCTCGGAACGAGCGAGGCCTTTCTGCTATGGGCTGCCCGCGCCGCCGTCGCCGCGATGGGCCAGAGGATCTGCCTCGGGGCGGAACTCGGGCCCGCATTCGGCCGGCACGATCTTACGGTGGGCCTGCCACATTTCGCGATGGCGATGGCGCTGCTCTCACGCGATTCGGAACAGCCGCTCGAAGTGATGACGCCCGGAACCCCGCGCGTCTCCGAGGGCGAGGCATTGTTGCTGGAGCTGTTCGGCGCCAGCGATCCGCACGCCGACGCGCGCGTCCATGCGACGCTTGCGCTGGTGCTGCCGAATCCCGAGCTCGTCACCGCCGCCCACCGGGCCGTGCGCAGGTTCACCGCCGTACTGGTCGCCGCCGGCATGGCGCCGCCCATTCCCGATTCCCTGACCGGAGAAGAACCCAAATCATGAGTGACCGCATCGCCGCCGCCCCCGGACTGGCGCCGTCCGGCGTCCTGACCGTCGAGCGCGTGTGCTCCGTACGGCATTGGAACGAACATCTCTTCAGCTTCACCATCACCCGCCCGCAAAGCTTCCGCTTCCGCTCGGGCGAGTTCGTGATGCTCGGCCTCCCCAGCGAGGGCAAGCCGCTGCTGCGCGCCTATTCGATCGCCAGCCCGGCCTGGGCGGAGGAGCTGGAGTTCCTGTCGATCAAGGTGCCCGACGGCCCGCTCACCTCGCGGCTCCAGACGATCGAGCCCGGCGACGAGCTGTTCCTCGGCCGCAAGCCCACCGGTACGCTGGTGACCGACGCCCTCAAGCCCGGGCGCCGGCTGTTCCTGTTCTCGACCGGCACGGGTCTCGCGCCCTTCCTCAGCCTGGCGCGCGATCCCGACGTCTACGAGCAGTTCGCGCAGATCGTGCTGGTGCATTCGGTACGCCGCGTCAGCGATCTCGCCTATCGCACCGAGCTGGAGGCACAGCTCGCCGGCGACCCGCTGGTGCAGGACCAGGCGCTGCTCCAGTTCGCCTATGTGCCGACGGTGACGCGCGAGCCCTTCCCGCTCACCGATCGCATCGGCACGCTGATCCGCAGCGGCGCGCTGTTCGGGCCGGGCGTCACCGGCCCGCGCGAACTCGATCCCGAGCAGGACCGGGTGATGCTGTGCGGCAGCATGGCGATGATCCGCGACCTCTCCGCCGATCTCGACGCGCTCGGCTTCGTCGAGGGGTCGAACGCGGCGCCGGGCGATTATGTGATCGAGCGGGCGTTCGTGGGTTAAGGCTCCTCCCCGGCACGGGGAGGGGGACCGCGCGACGAAGTCGCGTGGTGGAGGGGCTCGCCTCATGCGATGTCGCTTGCCGCGCTCCCCCTCCACCAGCTTCGCTGGTCCCCCTCCCCGTGCCGGGGAGGATTTGGGATCACGACGGGCTATCGCTGAGCGCCGGAAATGCCGGCGCCGGCGCGGTCTCGCCCGCCAGCACCCGGGCATAGGCGTCGATATCGACGTTTCCGCCCGAGGCGAGCACCAGCGTGCCCTCCTCCGGCTCCACCTTGCCCGTCAGCAACGCCGCAAGCGCCACCGCGCCGCCCGGCTCGACCACCAGCCGGAGCTTCGCCGCCGCCCAGCGCTGCGCCTCGCGCACCTCCTCCTCGCTGACCGCGACGCCGGTCGCCGAACGGCGCGCGAGCACCTCGAACGTCAGCGGCGACACCCGCAGCGTCTGGAGCGCGTCGCAGGCCGTGGGGGGCGGGTTCGGCCCGACCTCCTCGATCCAGCCCGCCTCGAGGCTGCGGCGCATGTCGTCCCAACCCTCGGGCTCCGCGACCCGGATCGCGGCATCCGGCAATGCCAGCGTTAGCCCTGCCGCCAGTCCGCCGCCGCCGCAGGGCGTCACCACCCGCGCGATGTCGCCGAGTCCCACCTCATGGAACTGAGTCGTCGCCTCGATCGCGGCGCTGCCCTGTCCTTCGATCACCCAAGGGTCATCGAAGCTCGGCACCAGAGTCGCGCCGCGCGCATGGGCGAGATGCGCGGCGATCTTCTCGCGATTCTCGGTCATCCGATCATAGGGAACGACCTCCGCACCGAGCGCGAGCGTCGCGTCGCGCTTCGCCGCCGGCGCGTCGGCGGGCATCACGATCACCGCCGGAATGCCGAGCCGCTTCGCCGCCCAGGCCACGCCCTGCGCGTGATTGCCCGAGGAAAAGGCGACGACGCCGCGCCCCCGAGTCGCATCGTCGAGCGCGGTCAGTCGGTGCCAGGCGCCGCGAATCTTGAATGCGCCGATCGGCTGCAGGCACTCGGCTTTGATCCCCACCCGGACCCCGCGGATTTCCGCGACGAACAGCGGCGTCATCGGCAGGATCGCCGCGATCTTGGCGGCCGCGTCGCGCACCCCGGCGCGGGTCGGTTGTCGTACGATCGTCACATCTCGCCTTTCATCGCATTTCACCGCTTTACATCGGGGGACCCCGATCCTATGTGCGCCGTCCGCTGCCCCATGGGACTTCCAACCGCAAGGCAGCTTTTCGTCACACTATGCCGCAAGGCAATTGGAGGTCCCTTGAATTGTCCAAGCATCATAACGCGCTGGGGCTAGCGACTGCCCTTCGACCGGTGGCTCCGGTCACGCTCATTCGTCCCCACGCAGCGTCGCGTGCCGCCCGATTCTTCGTCGAGAAGTTTCCGGGCCGCTCGATGTATGCGGTGAAGGCGAATCCGTCTCCAGACCTGCTCGAGGTGCTGTGGGACAGCGGAATCACGCATTACGACGTCGCCTCGATCGGCGAGGTCCGGCTGGTGGCGCGCACGCTGCCGGGCGCGACGCTGTGCTTCATGCATCCGGTCAAGGCCGAGGAAGCGATCGAGGAGGCCTATTTCGACCATGGCGTCCGCGTGTTCAGCCTCGATTCGGTCGAGGAGCTGGACAAGATCGTCCGCGCCACCCGCGGCGCCGAGGACCTGACCTTGTGCGTGCGCCTGCGCGTCTCGTCGGAGCATTCGAAGCTCAGCCTCGCCTCCAAGTTCGGCGTCGCGCCGGGTGAGGCGAAGGAGCTGCTGATCCGCGCCCGCCAGGTCGCGGACGCGCTCGGCATCTGCTTCCACGTCGGCAGCCAGGCGATGACGCCCCAGGCATACGCTGACGCGATGGAGCGCGTGCGCCAGGCGATCGTCGAGGCGGCGGTGACCGTCGACGTGATCGACGTCGGCGGCGGCTTCCCCTCGACCTATCCGGGCATGGAGCCCCCACCGCTCGAGCTCTACTTCGAGACGATCCATCGCGCGTTCGAGAGCCTGCCAGTCTCCTATTCGGCCGAGCTGTGGGCGGAGCCGGGCCGGGCGCTGTGCGCCGAGTACAGCTCGCTGATCGTGCGCGTCGAGCGGCGCCGCGGCGACGAACTCTACATCAACGACGGCGCCTATGGCGCGCTGTTCGACGCCGCGCACATCGGCTGGCGCTTCCCGGTCACCTTGCTGCGCGAGCCCGACAGCCGCGCTAAGGAGATGGCGTTCAGCTTCTACGGGCCGACCTGCGACGACCTCGATCACATGACCGGGCCGTTCATGCTGCCGGCGGACGTCCAGGCGGGCGACTATCTCGAGATCGGGATGCTCGGCGCCTATGGCGCGGCGATGCGCACCGCGTTCAACGGCTTCGGCTCGGACGAGACGGTGATCGTGGAGGACGAGCCGATGGCTTCGCTCTACACCAGCGAGGATCGCCGGGTCGCCTCAAACGTCGTCACGCTGTAACGACGGCTTCATAACTGAACAGAATCGGGCGGGGCATTGCGATGCCCCGCTCCTTTACGGGTTTCCGCGTCCCCATGAACGACTGCGGTGTTTGTAACAGGAGAAACCTTGTGACCGACACCCTCACCAAGACCGCGGCCGCGCAGGGCCCGATCAACGATACCCGCAAGGCCGAGCTCTTGTCGAAGCAGGTCAAGCACATCGACATCAAGAGCTTCGACGCGCGCCCGATTGTCGACGCGATGGCCGACATGAGCTTCACCAGCCGCGACCTCGGCCGCGCGACCAAGATCTACAACCAGATGCTCGCCGATCCCGAGTGCAGCATCTTCCTGGTGATCGCAGGCTCGACCTCGGCCGGCGGCTGCATGGACCTCTATGCCGAGCTGGTGCGCAACAACATGGTCGACGGCATCGTCGCGACCGGCGCGACCATCGTCGACATGGATTTCTTCGAGGGGCTCGGCCACAAGCACTATCAGGCGCTCGAGGTGCCGGACGACGACACGCTGCGCTCGCTCTACATCGATCGCATCTACGACACCTATATCGACGAGGAGCAGCTCCAGGACTGCGACTTCACGATCAACAAGATCGCGAACGAGCTGGAGCCCAGGGCCTATTCGAGCCGCGCCTTCATCCGCGAGATGGGGCGCTATCTGTCGGAGCACGGCAAGAAGGAGAACAGCCTCGTCAAGCTCGCCTATGAGCATGACGTACCGATCTTCTGCCCGGCGTTCGTGGACAGCTCGGCCGGCTTCGGCCTCGTCAAGCACCAGGTCGACCAGATGAAGGCGGGCAAGCCCTACCTGATGATCGACGCGGTCGCCGACTTCCGCGAGCTCACCGAGATCAAGATCGCCGCGGGCACCACCGGACTGCTGATGATCGGCGGCGGCGTGCCCAAGAACTTCATCCAGGACACCGTCGTCTGCGCCGAAATCCTCGGCCACGAGGACGTCGAGGTGCACAAGTACGCCGTCCAGATCACCGTCGCCGACGTCCGCGACGGCGCCTGCTCGTCCTCGACCCTCCAGGAGGCGGCGAGCTGGGGCAAGGTCAACACGGGCATCGAGCAGATGGTGTTCGCCGAGGCCGGCAGCGTGATGCCGCTGCTCGCCAGCGACGCCTATCACCGCGGCCTGTGGAAGGACCGCGAGAAGCGCCGCTGGGCGAAGCTCTTCGCCTGAGGTTGCACATCGCAACTGACTGAGGCAGCCTCCCCCGGAGACAATCTGGGGGAGGCTTTTTCATGCACGCGGAAATCCTGAAACCGGTCGTCGTCCTGATCGCCTGGACGCTGGTGATGTGGATCTGGATGATCGCCGTCCGCATGCCGGCGATGCGCGCGGCCGGCATCGACATCACCAAGCTGGTCGGCGGCAAAGGCTCGGACGCCGATCGCGTACTGCCGCCCAAGGCGCAATGGCCGTCGCACAACTACAACCATCTGATGGAGCAGCCGACGATCTTCTACGCCGTCGCGCTGACGCTGGCGGTGACGGGCGGCGGCAACGGCGTCAATGCGTGGATCGCCTGGGGCTATGTCGGCCTGCGCATCGTCCACAGCCTCATCCAGGCGACCGTCAACCGGGTCGCGCCGAGGTTCGCGGTGTTCATGCTCTCGACGCTGCTGCTGGTGGCGCTGACGCTGCATGCGGCAATCGCGGTATTCTGACCCTCGTTCGTGTCGAGCGAAGTCGAGACACTGTGTCCCTCGACCTCGCTCGGGACGAACGGGGTATGAAAGTCAGGTTCAGCTAGTTTGAATCTGTTCCCCGGCGAAGGCCGGGGCCCAGTCTCGAACGGCTCGCAACTGGGCCCCGGCCTTCGCCGGGGAACAGCTGCTTCAAGTCCGATGGAGCAAATTCTAGACTCCAAGCACGCGCGTCAGGCTGCGCTCCAGCATCATCAACTGCCACAGCGTCCGGCCGTGCTCGGCACGGCCGGCGCGGTGGTCCTCGGCGAGCCGCTCCAACGCGGCTCGCTCGAACCACGGCGCCAGCACCCGCGAGCGCGCGAGCATCGCCGCCTCGTCGGCCAGGTCCTTGCGGAACCAGGCGCTGACCGGCGTCACGAACCCCATCTTCGGCCGGTAGAGGATGTCCTTCGGCAGATAGGGTTCCAGCGCCTTCTTCATCAGCCACTTCCCCTGCCCTGCGCGGACGCGGAGCGAGGGCGGCAGGGTCGCCGCGAACTCGATCAGGCGATGGTCGAGCAGCGGCTCGCGCGCCTCCAGACTCACCGCCATGCTAGTGCGGTCTACCTTGGCGAGGATATCGCCGGGGAGCCAATGATGGATGTCGGCATATTGCGCAGCGTCGAGCCCGGTGCGCGCCGGCGCGTTGCGCATCGTCGCGATCATCGCATCCTCGCCGCGGTGGCCGGCAAGCGCACGGCGAAAGGCGTCGGTGTAAAGGCGGTCACGCGTCTCGGGCGTGGTGACGCCGACGGCGCGGGCATAGGCGACCGCACCATCCTCGGCGAGCGCGAGCAGCGTCGTCTTCGCCCTGAGCGGCCGCGGCGCCCAGTCGGCCTTGGGATAGAGCCTGCCGAGCGTGCCGAACAGTCCGACACGCGCGCCCGCAGGGAGCAGCCCCCTCACCCGCTCCTCGGCGGCATGGAAACGATAGCGGCGATAGCCGGCGAACGCCTCGTCGGCCCCGTCACCGGACAGCGCCACCGTCACCGTCTCGCGCGCCAGCTCGGAAACGCGATAGGTGGCGAGCGCCGAGGCATCGGCAAAGGGTTCGTCGAATGCCTCGACCAGCCGCTCGATCAGCGCGAAATCGTCCGGCGCGACGACGCGGGTGCGATGCTCGGTCTTGAAACGCTCGGCGACCAAGCGAGCATAGCGGGTCTCGTCATGGTCGGCCTCGTCGAAGCCGATCGAGCAGGTCTTGACCGCCTTGGGGCTCGCCTCGGCCATCAGCGCGACCACGGCCGAGCTGTCGACGCCGCCCGACAGGAAGGCGCCGAGCGGCACGTCGGCGACCATGCGCGATGTCACCGCATGGCGCATCCGTTCCAGCAACTCGGCCTCAAGGTCTCGGGCTGACCCTTTGGCACGTTTGGAGAAATCGACGTCCCAATAGCGCTGCGGCGCACCCACCGGCCTGCCGCGTTCGAGCCGCAGGAAGCTACCTGCGGGGAGCTTGCGCACGCCGGCGACGAAGCTCGCATGATCGGGGATATAGCCGAGCGCCATGAAATCCTCGACCGCGCGCGGATCGACCTCGCGCCGAAGCAGAGGATGGGCAAGCAACCCCTTGAGTTCGGAGGTGAAAGCCACGCCACCGTCCGACAGCTCGACATAGTGGAGCGGCTTCACGCCCAACCGGTCGCGGGCGAGCACCAGCGTCTGTGCCTCGGCATCGTGGATGGCGAAGGCGAACATGCCGACGAGCCGGTCGAGCAGCCCCGGCCCCCAGGCGCGCCAGCCGTGGAGGATCACCTCGGTATCGCCATGCGTGGCGAAGCGGGCGCCCTTCGCCTCCAGCTCGGCGCGGAGCTCGGCGAAATTGTAGATCTCGCCGTTGTAGGTGATCGACAGCGGCCCCGCGTGCATCGGCTGGGGCGATCCGCCGACGTCGATGATCGCCAGGATGCGATGGCCGAGCCCCACCCCCGGCGCGGTCCACACGCCGCGGCCGTCGGGCCCGCGGTGCGCCTGCGCATCGGTCATCGCGGCGATGCGCGCCGGATCGACCGGCTTGGCGACGGCGAGGTAGAAGATCCCCGCGATCCCGCACATGGCTCAGCGTCCCGCGGCGATGCGGTCGGCGAGCCGGTCGACCGGACCCGCCGCGGCGAGGAAAGCGGCCATCGCTGCGCGCCCATCGCCGTCGGCGCGCTCGGCCGAGAGATGGATCGCCACGGCGCGCTGGGGCCCGCCCAGCAGCTTCGCCTTGAGGGTTGCCAGCTTCACCTGGCCCGGATCGGATGTCGTCATGCCGGCGACCCGGTACCAAGTCGCGACCTCGCGTTCCACTGGTCCCGGCGCGGTGATGCGCTGGACCGAGCCGCCGGCCAGCGCGGGCAGGTCCTCGACCCGCACCCAGCGATCGTTCTCGCGCAGCACGCCCTGGCCGAAGCTCACCAGCTCATGCCCCTCGCGCTGCCCGGCATAGACCGCGACGGCGAGGTCGACCCGGTGCCCGGCGGCATCCTCGTACCGGCCGATCAGCCCATGATCGGCGGTCGGATAATAGGGTGTCCAATGCGCCGCCGCGCCCAGCGGCACGCGATGCCAGCCCGGCACTTCCGGCAGCGCGAGCTGCGCCGGCAGCGCATCGCTGCGGCCGACCACGGCGGCGCCACCGGCATAGGCGAGCGTCGCCAGCGCGATCGCGGCACCGGCCGCGGTCCAGGGATCGGACCGCCCGCGCACCGCTCCCCCCAGCTTCGCCGGATCGAACCACGGCGCATCCGGATCACGGTCGAACCAGCGCCAGCCGATCGCCAGCACCGCCGCCATCACCAGCCCGAAGAACACCCAGCCATAGACGATATGGTCGAACCCGGTCGCCGCCTCTACCGAGGTCAGATGCGCGGCATAGATGGTGCCGAATGCACGCAGACCATTGGCGAGCACCGGCACTACCAGCGCCATCGCGAAGAAGGCGATGCGGCGGCGCCATGAGACATAGCAGACGTTCGCCACCAGCGCGCCATAGGCCACCATCGCGATCACGAACTTGGCGCCCGAGCAGGCCTCGGCCACCTCGAAATAGCCGTTGGGGATGGTGATCAGCACTCCGTCGACGCTCGCCGGCACGGCGAAGAGGTGGAGCAAGGGCATGGTGATCGCGACGGTGACGGTCTGGAGCGGGCTTTCCAGCGCCTCGCCGAAGGGGACGAGGAACATCATATATGCGAGCGGGAACAACAGCCCTCGCGCGATGCCCCATCCGAGGATCGCAACGACCGCGCCCTGCATCATCACGATGAGACCGAGGTGCCGTGCGAAGGCGACGCCGGCCGCATCTCCCAGGAACCAGGCGACGGCGCCTGCCACGACGATCGCCTGCCCGCCCCACCACGCCTCGGGCTTGAGCAGCGCGAGCTCGCGCCGGCGCTGCCACACCAGCCAGACGATCACCGGCGGAACGAACAGGCAATGGCCGAAGGTGGTGCTGTTCCAATAGATGCCGGCAAGGTCCGCGACATCGCTGTGGAACAATATGAGCAGTGCCGCCCATGCGCCCGCAAGCAAGACGAGTGGCGTCCGCCAGGCGGCGGGCATAGCCGCCGCAAACGCGCTCCTGGGGTAAACCAGCGTCACGCCGCCGCCGACCGTCGCTGCCTGCGCGGCGTGAGGCCGAGCAGCTCGTCGAGCACCGCCAGCCGCGCCTCCCAGCCATAGCGCCGCTTCACCTGCTCGCGGGCGGAGCGGCCCAGCTCCTCCGCGTGATCGCGGTTGTCGAGCAGCGCGATCACCGCATCCGCGATACCCGCTACGTCATCGGCGACGCGAATCGTGCCGTCATGATCGATCCCTTCGGCGGCCGCGCCCGAGACGACCACCGGCCGCGCCATCGCCATCGCTTCCAGCACCTTGTTCTGCACCCCGCGCGCGAGCTTCAGCGGTGCCACCACCACTGCCGCCGCGGCCAGCCAGCCGCGCACGTCGGGCACCTCGCCGGTGACGGTCACGCCCTCGCCGCGCGCCAATGCCTCGACCTCCGCGGTCGGGTTGCGGCCGACGATCGCGAAGCGCGCATCCGGATGGCTGAGGCGGATATGCGGCAGTACCGACCGGGCGAACCAACTCACCGCCTCGACATTGGGCGGATAATCCATCTGGCCGGTGAAGACGATGAGCTGGCCCTGGGATTCGATCCGACGGAAGTCCGCATCGGGAGCGAACCGCTCGGTGTCGATGCCGTTCTCGACCGCATGGACGCGCTCGGCACCGGTACGGGCGCGGAACAGCGCCGCTTCCGCCTCGCTCACGAACAGGCTGAGATCGGCGCGCGCAGCGACGGCGCGGTCATGGGCGAGCAGCGCCGACGCCTCGCGCCGATAGAGCCAGCTCATCGGCCAATGCGCGCCCTTGGCATAATCGGCGAATTTGGCCGAATCGACGTCGACGAAGTCCATCACCACGCGGCGGCGCGGGCTCGGCGGCGGCAGATATTGCGCCATCTGGCTCGAGAAGACGTAGATGGTGTCGATCGCATGGCGCGCGAGCAGCGCCCGCACCGCCCCCGGCACCATCGGATGGCGGAAGGCGGCGACCGATGCGGCCTGGCCCCAGACGAGCGCCTCCAGCGCAGCCCGCGCCCGCGTCTTGGAGCGCCAGAAGACCGAGCGGTTGGCGGTCAGCCGGTCGAGCCCGCCCTTGGCCTTCATGTCGTGCGAGCTTTCGGCGAAGGTGACCAGATGCACCCGCCTGTGCGCCGCGAGGTGCTTCAGGACGTGATAGGCGCGGATCTTGTCGCCGCGGTCGGGCGGGAACGGCACGCGGTGGGCGAGGAACAATATGTCGCCCATCTCAGCCGAGCCCGCGCGCGATGAACGGCCCGATCAGATTGGCGACGGGCAGCGGCAGCTTCTTCCACAGCGCGATGCGCCGCGCATATCTGGGATCGAGCGGATTGACCGATCGCGGCGCCGCGCCGTCCGCGGTACGGACGTGATAGGCGAGCGGCACGCCCTCGAAACCCCAGTTGCGCTTGAACGCCGCCGCGCCGGTGCCCGCCTTGGAGCGGCCGAAGTCGAACCTCCGGCAGCCACGGCGGCGGGCGTGGTTCATCAGCGCATAGTACATGGCATCGTTGGCGCGCAGCGCACGTGCGGCCTCGGTGCCGCCGCCCCAATAGGGATAGACGGTGCCATTCCAGTAGAGGCTGAGCACGCTCGCCACCGGCTTGCCCTCTCGACGGACGGTGAGGATATCCGCCGCGTCGCCGAAGTGGCGCAGGACAGCCGCGAAAAGCGCCTTCGGGAACACCGGCGTGCCGAGATTGCGGACCGATTCCGCATAGACGCGATAGTGGGCATCGCGATCGGCCTTGCCCGAGCCGGTGGTGATCTCCAGCCCCTTGTCGAACGATTTGCGCACCTCCGCGCGCTGCTTGCGCGGGATGGCGGCAAGCTGCGCCTCGTCGTCGGCCGCGAGATCGGTGACGAAGCCGAGATAGGTATCGGTATCGGTGTGGAAGGCATCGCTCGGCGCCTCGCCGCCGCGCAGCTCTAGGCTGGAGGCCCCCGCCTCGCCGGCAATTTCCCAAGCCTGCTCGGCCAGCGCCCGCGTCGCCGCGCGATCGCGCGACAAGACGCCGCCCCCCACCCCGAATCCGGCGGAGACCAGCGCCGTCCCAAACAACGGCGAGCGAACCAGCGTCAGCGGGAGCACGCCGAGCAGATCTCCATCAGCGCCCTCGGCAACGAGGTAGCGGCCCGCTTGCCCGCACCCTTCGGCAACCGCGGCTGTCCATTCGGCGAGATGAAATGGCGTACCCTCCGGATGCGTCTCGACGAAGGCGGCGATCCGGGCGCGTTCTTGCCCGTCGCCGAGATTTGCGAGGCGGCAAGCAACCGGCCGGTCGAGCAGCGGAGCATTCATTGGAGTCGCCCGGCTTCGAGCGCGACCACCCGGTCGGTGCGGTCCCATTGGTGGCGCCGCACGAGCATCGTCAGCTTGCCGGCCATCGCACCGAGCCGGCTGTAATGCCGGATACGCGACTTGAGCGGCGCCGCGGCGACGCGCGGCTGCTCAGGATCAACCTCCCAGGGATGGAAGTAGAAGACCGCAGGCCGGTTCGCTGCATTCTCGGCAGCGATGGCGCGATGGGTGAAATGGGCGGGCAGCAGACGAAAAAAGCCGCCGCCGGCGGTCACCGTCCGGCCCAGCACCGGCATCACCGTCACCGGCAGCTCGATCAGCGGCGAGTCCGTCAGCGGGCGATAGGCCCGGCGCGGCGCCTCCGCCCAACCGTAGTGATCATGACGAAGGGGGGCCACGCTCGACGAATAGGCATAGCCCTCCTCGGCAAGGATCGGATGCGCCCAGGGCGTGCGTGCGTCGATCGAGAAGCTCGGCGCGCGATAGCCGGTCACCGCCTGCCCGCCCGCATCCTCCAGCGCCGCCCTGGCGCGGGCGAGGTCGGCCCGGAACTGCTCGGGCGTGAAGGTGAAGACGCGGTCATGGCCCCAGCCATGGCTCGCGATCTCATGCCCGCGTGCGACGATGTCGCGGATCAGCCGCGGATGCCGTTCCGCCACCCAGCCCAATGTGAAGAAGGTCGCCTTGGCCCCGCTTTCGTCAAACAGGTCGAGCACGCGGGTCGTGTTCGCCACCACGCGCGATTCGAGACGCTCCCAATCGGCGCGATCGATCGTGCGCTCGAAAGCGCCGACCTGGAACCATTCCTCGACGTCGACCGAGAGCGCGTTGCGCATGGCGGGGATCACCCCGCCCGTTGGAACAACGGGCTGACGTCCGGCCGCCGCTCGTCGCTCTCGACCCAGTCGACCAGCAGCGTCAGCACGCGGCGCAGCGCGGCGTCCTGCGCTTCCAGCCGCTTTTCCAACTCTACGAGCCGGCGTTCGATCGCGGCATCGGCCAGCTGCACCGGCTGCGGCTCGGCGCGGATCGACTCCGCGACGATCGGGTCCGGCCGGACGGCGCGCGAGGCGGCGTCCTGATCGAAATCGGCGATCACGTCGGCGACGTCTTCGGCCGAGAAGCTGTCGAGACTCTCGATCGCGCCGAACAGCAACATACGGCTGGCGAGCTGGTTCAGCCGGCGCGGGACGCCGTCCGACCAGCGGTACATCGCCGCCACCGCCTCGGGCTCGAAGCGCGGGCGGCCGTTCCAGCCGACCACCGACAGGCGGTGGCTGAGGTAGGGCTCGACCTCCTCCGCCTCCATCGGGCCGAGGTGATGCATCGCGATCACCCGCTGGCGCAGCTGCTCCAGCCGCGGGTCCTGCAGCCGGTCGCGGAACTCGGGCTGGCCGAGCAGGAAGATCTGCAGCAGCGGATGGCCGCCCGCCTGGAAGTTGGAGAGCATCCTGAGCTCCTCCAGGCTGTCGACCGGCAGCGCCTGCGCCTCGTCGACGATCAGCAGCGTGCGCCGGCCGGCGCGGGCGGCCGCGTGCAGCCCCTTCTCGATTCCCGAAAGCAGCTCCGCCTTGGTCTTGCCGGCGCCATCGACGCGCAGCCCGGCCGCGACGGTGCGCAGCAGGTCGTCGGCCGCGATCTGGGTCGAGACGATGGTGATGATGTTGAGCCGCTCGCGGTCGACCGTCGCCATCAGGTGGCCGACCAAGGTGGTCTTGCCCGCGCCGATGTCGCCGGTGATGACGATGAAGCCCTCGCCCTGGCTGAGGCCATAGCCGAGATAGGCCATCGCCTTGCGGTGCGTTGCCGTGTCGAACCAGAAGCGCGGATCGGGCGTCAGCTGGAACGGTCGCCCGCTCAATCCGTAATGATCGTCATACATCGTTCACGCTCCGCGGGGCCGCGGCCCCGATCCCGTCAGAATGAGTAGCGCATCCCCAGCAAGGCCTGCGCCGAGAGGTCGGTGTCGGTGCCGGGGATGTCCTGGTCGAACGCGTAGAGGCCGAGCGACGCGATCGCGCTCAGATGGCCGAAGCTGTAGTTGTAGCTGGCGGTCGCCCCGCCGCCCCACACGTCGGGCGCGCCGGCCAGGCCGCTGTCGAAATAGTTGAAATACCCATCGACATCGATCGACGAGCGCCGGCTGAGCTGCCGTCCCGCGGAAACCTGCGCATACCAGGTCTCGTCGGTCACGCCGTCGAGCGACACGCCCGGAATGATCCCCGGCGGCAGCAGGTAACGGCGGTTGTCGTAGCCGAGCCCCACGCCGAAGCGGTTGCGGCCGAAGTTGCGCGAATAGACCGCGACCACCCCGCGGGAGCGGAAGTTGGCGGTGGTGACCGATCCGAGCAGCGGGTTGAGGCAGCCACCGGCATTGCTGCCCTGCCGCCCGAACACGCAGCGGTTGAACTGGCTGCCGAACGGGTCGGAGCCGGTGTCGAAGCTGGTCGGCAGGTCCGCCAGCGCCCGGCCGAGCCCGCGGCCGAAGCTGTCGACGCTGTCGTAGACGCCGACCTGGACGCCACTGGTCGCGCTGATCTGATGCGAGAAGGAGCCGGTGTAGCTCATCGTGCCGTAGCGGCGGCCGACGCGCGCCTCCAGCATGGTCCGGCGGCTCGGCCGCCAGACGACGCCCGCATCCCAGAACAGCCCATCGGTGTCATAGGCGATCCGCCGCGGCGAGGCGGGATCGGTGACGAAGCGGCCGTTGTTGTCCTGCACCGGCCGGCCCGTCGCGGGATCGACCAGCGGATCGCGCTGGCTGATCTCGATCTTCTCGTAGCCGGCACCGGCGACCGCGGCGAGTTCGGTAGTCACCGGCACCACGATGTCGCCGCGCGCGTACTTGCCGTCGTAGCGCTGGTCGAGCTGGCTCACGTCCTCGCGCGCCCAGGCGCCCGAGACGCTGAGACCCACCGGCAGCACCGCGCCCGCGCGCACCCCGGCGCTGACGGTGGCGAGATGGTTGGTCGCGTCGTCGTAATTGTCGAGCTCGGGCTGGCCGGGAATCACCGCCGGCAGGCTCGGCGCCTCGACCTTGGTGTAGCCGAAGCGATAGGCGGCGTTGACGTCGACGTCGCCCGCCTTGGTCGCGACGGTCGGGCCGGCATAGGCCGAATAGACCTGGCTGACGTTGCGGACATTGCCGGCGAGATTGCCCGGCGCATCGCCGCGGATGTCCGACCGCGCCCGCGTCGCGAGCGCCCCGCCCTCCAGCGTCACGCCGCGCGCCACCTGCACCGCCGCACGAGCGAGGCCGGAATGGACGTTCTCGTCGGCGAGATCCTTGTCCCAGGCGATGCGGTGCTCGTACTTGTAGCTGAGCTGCACCTCGACGCGCCGCGTCTGGATCGACGCGTCCACGCCGGCCGCGACGCTGCTGTAGGTGAGCACATCGCCCGATTGGAGATCGGCGGTCAGTACCTGTCCGACCTCGATATAGGGCGTGACGTCACGCTGCTGCTGGGCCCCCGCCGGGGCGGCAATCAGCGCGGCCGCCAATGCTGCCGGGAGAGCTGAACGAATCACGCCGCGCTCTCCTGCCCGTAATAGCCGCCGAAACGGCGCCCGCCCGGCTGGAAGGCGACCGAGTTGATGACGAGCTGGAGATGCTCGCACCCGTCGAGCAGCGCTACCGCGTCGCGCAGCTCGCTCTCGCCGGTACGGTCGGCGCGGACGACCAGCATCACCTGCCCGACATGGCCGGCGAGCACCGAGGCCGACGACGCGGACAGCGCCGGCGGCGAATCGAAGATCACGATGCGACGCGGACTGGCCGAGGCGAGCCGCTCCAGCACCACGAGCGCATGGGCGCTGGCGAGCAGCTCGGTATCGCTGTTCGTCCGCGCGCCGGCAGGCAGCACCGACAGGCGCGGCACGTCGGTGTCGATGATGCATTCCTCGACGTCGAGCGCCGCATCCGCAAGCGCATCGAGCAGCCCGGGGCCGGTCGCATCGATGCCGAGCCGGTTCAGGATGTCCGGCTTGGCGAAATCGGCATCGGCCAGCACGACCTCGACGTCCTTCTCCGCCGCCAGCGACAGCGCGAGGTTGACCGCGCAGAAGGTCTTGCCATCGTCGGGCCGTGCCGAGCAGACCAGGATCGTGCGCGACTTCTGCGCATCGCTGCCGGCGATCTGGCGCGCCGTGAGCAGCAGATGCCGCTTCACCAGCCGGAATTCCTCGGCGAGCGCCGTCACCGACGCGCCCGGCACCAGCATTCCGCCCGCGGCAAGCACCTCGCGGTCGATCGAGGCGACGCGGCGGACGACCGGCCCCTCGGCCGCGAAGCCGGTTCGGATCACCGGTTCGGGATCGGCAACCGGGACGGCGGCCGGCTGCGGCTCGGCAACGGCGGGAATCGCGGCCGGGGTGAGGTCGTAGATCGCCGCCGCCCGTTCGAGCAGCGACCCCGACAGGCGGCGAGGCGTGGCGTCATTCATCAGGCGACCATCCCCCGCTGGAAGAATTCGAGACCGACCAGCAGCACCCAAGCCGCGCCGAGCGCGCCGACGCCTCCCGCGAACAGCCTGAGCCGCTTGGCGCGGAGTGCCCGCTGTGCCTCGGTCACCACCTCGCCGATCGAGCCGATCACCGGCAGCCCGCTCGCGCGCTCCAGCCGGCTCGCGGTCGAATAGGTCGGCTGGAGCTGGCCGAGCGCGAAGGCGGCACCGACGCCGCCGCACAGCCCCGCGATCAGCACCGCGGTGATGAACAACGGCCGGTTGGGCGCGCTCGGCGCGCGCGGGCTGGTCGGCGGATCGATCACGCTGAACTTGATCGCGTCGGTCTGCGTCTGGATCTGGCTCTGCAGCTTCACCTGCTCGCGGTCGGCGAGCAGCTTGGCGTACTGGTCCTTCAGCACCTGGTAATCGCGGTCGATCGCCCCCTGCTCGCTGGCGACGCCGGGTTGCTGCCCCATCTTCGCCTCGAAGGTGGAGAGATCGCCCATGATCTGCGCCTTGCGCTGCTGGAGCGCGGCGACCTGCGCCGCCTTGTCCGCCTGCATCGACTTCAGCGACAGATAGAGCGGGTTTTGCGACGCCCCTGCCCCGCCCGCGCTCAACGGCTCGTTCTTCGCCGCCGCCTGGGCGACCGCAAGCTGGTTCTTGAGCGCGATCACGTCCGGATGGCTGTCGGTCCAGCCGCGGCCGCGCGCCTCGGCGAGCTGGCCCTGGATCGCCGCGACCCGCGCCCGCGCCGGCCCGGCCGTTGCAGTGCCGCCCGATCCTGCGATGGTGGCCGAAGTGCCGGTCATCTGCCCGTTGACCGCCGCCAGGCTCGACTGCGCTGCGGCCAGGTCGCCCTCGATCTGCGCAAGCTGGCTCCGCGCGGCGGCGATGCGCTCGTCGAGCGATCCGGTGCCGGGCAGCGAACCGAGGAACTTCGCCTGGAAGTCGGCGCGCTTGGCCTCCGCCTCCTGGAGCTGGCGCTGGCGCTGCTGGAGCTGCTGGTCGAGGAACTGCAGCGATTGGCTGGTCTCGTCGCGGTTGTTGGCGAGATTGTCCTCGACGAAGATGTCGATCAGCTTCTGCACCACCGCCCGCGCCAGCTTGGCGTTGGCCGCGTCGGAGGCGCCGCCGCTGCCGATCGTCGCGGACAGCTCGAACAGATTGTCCTGCGTCGAGGTGATCTTGATCGCCTTCTGCAGCCAGCCGATGCGGTCGGCCATGTCGCGGTCGTTGGCGACGGTGTTGCCGATGTCGGTGCCGCGCACGACCTTCTCGAGGTTGACCGCGCTGGTCAGCGTCTGGCGGAGGCGGTCGATGTCCTTGGCCTGCTCGGCCGAATTCTGGGTCGGCAGCACCTGGCGCAGCTGCACCGACACGCGCGCCCGCGATTCATACTGGTTGGGGATCTGCGAGACCACCAGCCAGCCCATGAGGCACAATGCCCAGGCCACCGCCAGCGCGATCCAGCGCCGGATCCAGACCGCGTGGAGCGCCGCGCGGAATTCTTCGTAGAGCCCGCCCACGGCTTAGAACATGCTTTCCGGGATGATGACGACATCGCCCGGCTCCAGCCGGACGTTCGCCTTGACGTCACCGTTCCTCAGCAGGTTCTTGAGCTTGACGTTGTATTCGGTCTGCTTGCCCGTGTTCCGGTCGAACCGCACCAGCCGCGCGCCGTTGCCGTTGGCGAACTCACTGAGGCCGCCGACCGCGATCATCGCGTCGAGCAAGGTCATGTTGGCGCGATAGGGGATCGAGGCCGGCTTCTCGGCCGCGCCGACCACGCGGATCTGCTGGCTGTAGGTGCCCGAGAAATTCTCGACGATCACTGAGACGATCGGGTCCTTGATATATTCGCCGAGCGCGATCTTGAGGTCGTCGGCCAGCATCGCCGGGGTCTTGCCGACCGCGGGCATGTCGCTGATCAGCGGCGTGGTGATGCGGCCGTCGGGGCGCACCTGCACCTTCGCGCTCAGCTCCGGATTGCGCCAGACGAACACCTGGAGCTGGTCCATCGGCCCGATGACATATTCCTCGCCCGGCCCCTCCTGCTTGGCGACGAACTGGGCGGAGGGAAGCTGCGGGTGAGCACCGCCGCCCGCGCAGCCGGAGGCCGCCAGCGGCACGATCATCACGCCCAGCAATTTCCGGGACTTGGCACCAAGACGCATCGCATCACCCTTTTGGCGCGGGGGGCGGCCGGTGCGACGTCTCGCACCTGCACCTCACGCAGATTGCGGGCTGCTATGCGGGCGAGGAGGTAAAGATAGCGTTAGGCTTGGCTACCGATCACTTCCCGCGCCGGCGGATGACCGAGGAAGGCGGCGGGACTGGCCGTGGCGCCATAGGCGCCGGCGAGGAAGACCGCGACCAGATCGCCCGGTTCCGCCCTTGGGAAAGCGATGCGGTCGGCGAGTCGGTCGAGCGGCGTACAGAGCGGCCCGACGATCGAGACCGTCTCCGCGGCCGACCCCATGACGTCACGGGCGAGCGCGACCGGATAGTTGCGGCGCACCACCGTTCCGAAATTGCCGGTGGCAGCGAGCTGGTGGTTGAGTCCCCCGTCGACGACGAGGAAGGTCTCGCCGCCGCTCTCCTTCCGATCGACGATGCGGGTGAGATAGACGCCCGCCTCCCCCACCAGCCAGCGGCCGAGCTCGATGGCGAAGCGGCTGCCGCCGAGGATCGCCGGCCGCGCCGCCAGCCGTTCGCCGAGCGCGGCGCCGATCGCCTCGACGTCGAGCGCGACGTCGCCGGCGAAATAGGGAATCCCGAAACCTCCCCCCAGATTGACCAAGGGCGGCGCGGTGCCAGCATCGTCGGCGAGCCGAGCCGCCAACGCGAGCGTCGCAGCCTGGGTCTCGATGATCGCCTGGACATCGAGCGACTGCGAACCGGCGAAGATATGGAAGCCACGCCAGTCGACGCCCGCGCCGACCAGTCGCCGGACCAGCGACGGCACGCGCACAGCATCGATTCCGAACGGCGAGGCCCGCCCGCCCATCTTCATGCCGGAACCGCGCAGCTCGAAATCCGGATTCACCCGCACCGCCATGCGCGGCGTGATGCCAAGGCGTTCGGCAAGCGCCAGCGCCCGCTCCGCCTCGCCCTCGGATTCGAGGTTGATCGTGACGCCTGCGGAAATCGCGGCGTCCAATTCCTCATCCCGCTTGCCCGGCCCCGCGAAGCTGATCGTCGTCGCCGGCTTGACCGCAAGCGCCTTCGCCAATTCGCCCGACGAAGCGACGTCGAGGCCGTCGACGAGTTCAGAGATGTTCTGAAGCAGCGGAACGAATGGATTGGCCTTTATAGCATAATGGATGTCGATCTTGGCCGGCAGCGCGGCGCGGAGCCTGCCGATCCGGCTGGAGACGATCGCCATGTCGTAAACGAATACCGGCGTGCCTTCTGAGGCCCACTCTGTGGCGTCACGCCCGCCGATCGCCAGCCGCGCCTGCCCCGCGAATTCGGGCGGAATTGGCCCTATCGGCTTAAAGCCCTCCCCCCCCCGGGGAGAGGGTTGGGAGAGGGGCAGTGCGGCAGGCGCTGGTCTCGGTGAGACACCGCCCCCTCTCCCCGGCCCTCTCCCCAGTGGGGAGAGGGAGTTTCGCAGCACCGTCCGGTCGAGCTTGCCGTTGGCGTTACGCGGCAAGGCCTCACGCCACTCATAGCGCGCCGGCTGCATGAAGCTCGGCAGATCGCGCCGCAAACGAGCACGCAGCTCCTCCTCCCGCATCCCGTCACCCCGCGCGACCACCACGATCGCCTGGCCCAGCCGCTCGTCGGGCACGCCGAACGCCGCCGCCTCACCAGTCTCGCCGCCGGCGAGCACCGCCTCCTCCACCTCGGTCGGACTGATACGGTTGCCGGCAGACTTGATCATCTCGTCGTCGCGCCCGACGAAGCGAAGCAGCCCCTGCTCGTCCTCCACAACCGTATCGCCCGACCATGCCGCCGTGCCGCCATAGCGCGACCATGCGGGCGCCGGCCGGAAGCGCGACGCCGTCCGCTCGGGATCGCGCCAATAGCCCTGCGCGACCAGCGGACCGGCATGGACCAGTTCCCCCGGCTCGCCCGGCGCAGCGCGCGCGCCGTCGGGGCGCACCACCATCACCTCGGCGAACGGAATGGCGCGGCCGATCGAATCCGGATGGGCATCAACCAGCCGGGGATCGAGATAGGTCGAACGGAACGCCTCGGTGAGCCCGTACATCGGGTAGAGATCGGCCGCCGGGAACCGTTCGCGCAGGCTCCGCACCAGCCGTGGCGTCAAAGCGCCGCCGGAATTGGTGAGCCGCCGGAGCTTCGCCGCCGTCTCCTCCGGCCAGTCGGCCTCCAGCAGCTGCACCCACAGCGGCGGCACGCCGGCGAGCGTGGTGGCGTCATGGCGGCCGACCGCCTTCACCACGTCCCGCGCCGTGAGATAGTCGAGCGGGACCACTCGCGCCCCCGCCGCCCAGGTCGAGAGCAGCTGGTTCTGCCCATAATCGAAGCTCAGCGGCAACACGCCGAGCACGCGATCCTCGGCCGAAAGCCCGAGATAATGTGCCACGCTGATCGCGCCGAGCCAGAGATTGGCATGGCTCAGCATCACGCCCTTGGGCCGCCCGGTCGAGCCCGAGGTGTAGAGGATCGCCGCCAGCCCGTCCGGATCGGCGGAGGACGGCGGCAGCGGATCGGCGCCGGTCAGCTCCTCCTCGACGACGATTGGGCAGGCGGCGTCGTCCGGCTCGAGCGCGGCGATGCGTGCCGGCTGCGTCACCAGCAGCGCGGCCCCGCTGTCGGCGAGGATATGCGCCACCTGCGCCCGCTTCAGCACCGGGTTGATCGGCACATGCACGAGGCCGGCACGCGGGGCGGCCAGCGGAAGCAGACAGGCGGTGCGCGTCTTGGGGAGCCAGCTCGCGATACGCTCGCCCGGCGCGAGCCCCCGCCCCGCCAGCCAGCCGGCAAGCTCCGCCACAGCCCGCTCCAGCTCGACGAAGCTCAGCGTGCCCGCGCGATCCTCCAGCGCCACGTCCTCGGGCCGGCCGCGCGACGGCAGCGAGTCGATCGGGCGGGGCGTGGGGTCGAGCGGCACCATCGTCCCTTCTTCGCACAGCGCCCGCCCTTGGCAAGCTCGGCCGCACCAATTAACGCCGCACCAATTCTCTGGTGGGGGTTTGACGTGCGTCCCGAAGGCACGAGCGAAGTGATCGAAACCGTGCGCGCGGTGCTCAGCGACGTGCTCGGCATCAGCGCCGAGCGCGCGGCGGCGTTCGACGAGACGACGCCGCTGTTCGGCGCGCTGCCCGAGCTCGATTCGATGGCGGTGGCCGGCGTGCTGACCGAGCTCGAGGATCGGCTCGGCATCATCATCGACGACGAAGACATCGACGCCGACACGCTGGAAAGCTTCGGCGCCCTCACCCGCTTCGCGGTGGCGAAAGCGCTCAAGTGATCGGCCATTACGACTGGGCCGGCGGGCGCGAGGCGATGTTGCGCTTCGGCCCCGCCGACGGCCCGGTCGTGGTGTTCGCCCAGCCGCTGTTCGAGGAGGCCAACAGGACCCGCGCGCTGATCGTGACGATGGCGCGGGGTCTGGCCCGGCGCGGGATCGCGTCCGTGCTGCCCGACCTGCCGGGGACAGGCGAGAGCCTGACACCTGTCAACGCGGTCCGGCTCGAGCACTGGCGTGCCGCTTTCGAGACGTTCAGGCGCGTTCATGCAGTGAGCCTGCGCGGCGGCGCACTCGTGCCCGGGACCGCGGCAGCGAGCCATTGGCAGTTGGCCCCGCTCGACGGCCCGGCTCAGCTCCGCGAACTCGAACGCCTGCGTACGGCCGGGGATGGCGCGACCATCGCCGGAAACGACGTTTCCGACGCGTTCCTTACCGAACTGGTCGAAGCGCATCCGACACCGCATGTCGCCACCCGCGTCGTCCGCCTCGACAACGATCCCAAGCCGGCGGACCTGAAACTGCCGGGCACGCCCTTGTGGCGCAGGGCGGAACCGGACAATGATCCCGTTCTTGCTGAAGCCCTTGCTGACGATATCGCCCATTGGGTGCGAAATTGCGAAGGCTGATCTCCTTCCCCTGCGCGGGCGAGACGCTGATCGGCACGCTCGACGAGGCGCCAGGCAGAACCGGACTGCTGATCGTCTCCGGCGGCAATGAGATCCGCATCGGCGCCCATCGGGGCATGGCCGAGCTCGCCGGAGCGGTCGCGGCCGAAGGCATCCCTGTGTTCCGCTTCGATCGCCGCGGGATCGGCGATTCGAGCGGCCTTAATGCCGGCTATGAAAGCTCGGCGCCCGACATCGCTGCCGCCTCCGCGACCTTCGTCGCGGAAACGGGCATCACGCGCCTCATCGGCTTCGGCAATTGCGATGCGGCGACAGCGCTCGCGCTGTTCCACACCGTCACCGGCATCGACTCGCTGATCCTCGCCAATCCCTGGACCGGTGGGACCGCGGATGCCCTCCCCGCTGCAGCGGCGATCCGCGCGCGCTATGCCGAGAAGCTCCGCGACCCGCGCGAATGGCTGCGGCTGGCACGCGGCGGCGTCAATCTTCTCAAATTAGCCAAGGGCTTGGGAAAGGTATCCACCGGTCGATCGAAGGAAGCGGGCTCGATCGCCGCTGACATGGCCTCCGGCCTCGCCGGCTGCGCCGCGACCATCCTGCTCGCCGAGCGCGACAACACCGCCATCGCCTTCCGCGACGCCTGGCGCCGGCTCCCCTCGCCTCCGCCGGTGACGATCGAGTCACTCGATTCCGCCAGTCACAGCTTCGCCTCCGCCGCCGACAAGGCGTGGCTGCACGAGTGCGTGCTGGCGGCGGTGCGCGCCTATTCGGCTGCCTGAGCGACCTCGAACTCGGCCTCGGCCAGGAAGCGCTCGGCGTCGAGCGCGGCCATGCAGCCGGTGCCGGCGGCGGTGACCGCCTGGCGATAGACCTTGTCCATCACGTCGCCGCAGGCGAACACGCCCGGCACGCTGGTGCGCGTCGAGCCGGTCTCGACCTTGATGTAGTGATCCTCGTCGAGCTCGAGATGTCCGCGGAACAGCTCGGTCGCCGGATGGTGCCCGATCGCGACGAAGCCGCCCTCGACGTCGAGCCGCGACAGCTCGCCGGTGACGGTATCGCGCAGCTCCAGCGCGACAAGCCCCTCCGGTTCGCCGGCACCCAGGAAACGCGCGACCTCCTTGTTCCACACCACCTTGATGCGGTCATTGGCGAACAGCCGCTGCTGCAGGATCTTCTCGGCGCGCAAGGAATCGCGGCGATGGATCAGCGTCACGTCGGGCGAATGGTTGGTGAGGTACAGCGCCTCCTCGACCGCGGTGTTGCCGCCGCCGATCACCGCCACCTTCTTGCCGCGATAGAAGAAACCATCGCAGGTCGCACAGGCACTTACGCCCTTTCCCTTGAGTGATTCCTCGGAATCGAGACCGAGCCATTTCGCCTGCGCGCCGGTCGCGATCACCAGCACGTCGCCGAGATAGACGTCGCCGCCGTCGCCGACGAGCCGGAACGGCCGGCGCGACAGGTCGACCTCGACGATCGTGTCCCACATCATCCGCGTGCCGACATGCTCGGCCTGCGCCTGCATCTCCTGCATCAGCCAGGGGCCCTGGATGACCTCGCGGAAGCCGGGATAATTCTCGACGTCGGTGGTGGTGGTGAGCTGGCCGCCGGGCTGGATGCCCTGGACGACGATCGGCTCCAGGCCCGCGCGCGCGCCGTAGATCGCGGCGCTGAGCCCCGCAGGACCCGAGCCGAGGATGAGCATCTTGGTGGAATGAGTCGCCATAGAGCCAGGATGTAGAGATTTTCAGGCGCCGCGAAAGGCGGGTTTGCGCTTCTCAAGAAAAGCCATGCCCCCCTCCATCGAATCCGCCGAGCGGCGCGCGGCACGCTGGTTCTCGGCCTCGCGCTGCATCGCCTCGGCGTAGGTGGAGTCCAGCGCATGGGCGAGCCCCCGCCGCATCAGCCCCAGCGCCACGGTCGGCCCCGCGGCAAGCCGCTCGGCAAGGGCAAGCGCCTCCGCCTCCAACGTCTCGTCCGCGACCACCTTGTGGATCATCCCCCATTCGAACGCCTTGGCAGCAGGCACCCGCTCGCCCAGCATCATCATCTCCGCCGCCCGCGCCCGCCCGATCAGCCGCGGCAGCATCCAGCTCGCGCCCCCGTCGGGCACCAGCCCGATGTTGACGAACGCCTGGAGGAAATAGCCGCTCTCGCTCGCGACGCAGAAATCCGCCGCCAGCGCCAGGCTGCACCCGATGCCCGCGGCCGGCCCGCGCACCGCGCTGACCACCGGCACGCCGAGATCCGCGATTGCCTGCAGCGCCGGATTGTAATGCTCGGTCAGCGCACGATAGGTCGCCTCCGCCGGATCACCCGCGCTGAGCGCACCACCAGCGACATCCGCGCCCGAGCAGAACGCGCGCCCCGCCCCGCCGATCAGCACCGCCCGCGCACCGTCGAGCCGTTCGAGCGCCGCGCCGATCTCGTCGAACATCGCCGGCGGCGCCGCGTTGAGCCGTTCCGGCCGGTTCAGCGTGATGGCGAGCACGTCGCCGCGCCGCTCGCTCAGGATGTGCTGGTAGGTCATCAAGGCTCGTCATGCGACAAATAGCCGGGACTGCAAAGACCTCGGCATCGCCGCATCGGAACCGGCACGAGCGCCGTAGCGTCAACCCCGCGGATAGCGCGTCTTCAGCACCTTCCACGCCGCCCTGAGGCCGAACGCATCGCCCCCTTTCGGCCGTCCCGCCTTGGCCGCCGGCCGCCAGGCGAACACGTCCATATGCGCCCAGGCGATCTCCTTCGGCACGAAGCGCCGCAGGAACAGCGCCGCCGTCACTGCCCCCGCGAAGCCGCCGTCCGGCGCGTTGACCAAGTCGGCGATGTCGGACTTCAGCATCTCGTCATACCCGTCCCACAGCGGCAGCCGCCACAAGGGGTCGCCTTCGTCGCGCCCGGCGGCGAGCAGCTCCTCGGCCAGCGTATCGTCGTTGGCGAATAGCGGCGGCAGATCGGGCCCGAGCGCGACGCGGGCAGCACCGGTCAGCGTGGCATAATCGAGGATCAGCTCCGGCTCGGCTTCGACCGCCCTGGCGAGCGCATCGGCCAGGATCAGCCGGCCTTCGGCATCGGTATTGGTGTTCTCGACCGTCAGTCCCTTGCGGGACCTCAGCACGTCGCCCGGACGGAAGCTCGCCCCCGACACCGCATTCTCCACCGCCGGGACCAACAGATGCAGCCGCACCGGCAGATGCGCCTGCATCACCAGCTCGGCGAGCGCGAGGACATGTGCCGCGCCGCCCATATCCTTCTTCATCAGCCGCATCCCCGCCGACGGCTTGATGTCGAGCCCGCCCGAATCGAACACCACGCCCTTGCCGACCAACGCCACGCGCGGGTGATCGGGCCGGCCCCATTCGATCTCGATCAGCCGCGGCTCGCGCCCCTTGGCGGCGGCCTGGCCGACCGCGTGGACCATAGGATAGCCGGCCTCCAGTTCGCGTCCCCGCGTGACGGTGAGGGTCGCCCCATGCGTCTTGGCGAGCGCGGCGGCCTCCGCCTCCAGCTCCTCGGGCCCCAGATCGGCGGCCGCGGTGTTGACGAGGTCGCGCACCCGCGCGGTGGCGGCGGCGAGCCGCTCGGTTTCCTCGATCGCCGCCGGATCGCCGGTCAGCAGGATACGGGGCCCGACGCCATTCTCCTCCTTGCGGTAGCGATCGAACCGATGCTGCGCGAGCACCCAGCCGAGCCCGGCCGCGCCGACCTCACCCTCGGCCAGCCGATAGGTGCCTTCGGGAAGCTGCTCGCCGAGCGAGGCGATGCGCCACGGCGAGCCCGGCGCCTCGTCGCAGACCAGCAGCATCGACCAGTCCTCCGCTCCCTCGCCGGGCAGGACCGCGCGATTGCCGGCCTTGCCGGTGAGCCGATGCGCGGCAACGGTAGCGCGAACCCGCGGCGGCTGGGCGGCAAGCCATTCGGCCCAATTGTCGGGATGGACGACGATGATGGAACGCGCGGCCTGGCCGCGATCGGGCTGGAGTAGGGCAGTCATGCGGCGGACCCTAGCGGGACGATGGCGAAAGGCCACAGCGTTCGTGCGGTCGGTGCGCCGATGGTGGCTCGGCTTCGATCCTCCCCTGCCAGGGGGGATGGCAGCCGAGGCTGGCGGAAGGGAGGATGCCGATCGACATGGCTGCGTCGCCAACCGAATCGGATAGGCTCCCGCTCGTCATCACCACTTGCAACCTAGGGTGTGTTGACGTTCAGCAATCCGCCGGCAGCTCTTGCACTCCTCCCCTGGAGGGGAGGGGTGAAGGTCGACAGCCCCTGAGGCGCCCGCCCTTGCAATGTAGGATTTCGCCTGCTTGGCTCGCCCGCTCCGAGCCGCGCGAGCGCCGGGCCGTTCTTTGATTCTGTAGATCTCGCCCATGTCGCGTCGGTGTCGCGTCGGTGTCGCGTCGGTGTCGCGTTAGCGTCGCCTTGGTGTTGCCTCGGTGTCACCCTGATGTCGCGTCCCCGATGCGTCGCTGTCGCGATTCCGTCGCCTCTGCGCCGTGTCCGGGGGGACGGCGCGCAAACACGTGACCTGAGTCAATTTCGTCAACTTTTCGGCGGCCCCGGCACCGGAAAGCCTCGTCCGGACGGGGGGCCGTTCTACCTATGACTTTCGTGACCTTCGACGGATTTCCGCGGGTTTCCGGCGCCCTCCCAGAGCCGTGCGGCCAGCCGCCTGCCAGTCGGCCACCGACTCGAATGGCTCGTCCGTTGTCAACAGAATGGATGCCATACCAGGCCGACAAATCGCTTTCCTAATAGGATTTGCTTTGCTTGAGTCCCGCCCGGCTACCGTGACGCAGCTGCGGAATTAAGTGGAGCAAAGTGAAAGAATGAAGCGCGTCTCCCTTTACTTTGGAGCTGGTCGCACGACGCATCTGGATGTCGATCGGTCCCAGCCCCTGCCACGGATCGGCCGATGATTCCCCTCCTCCCCGTCGCCGAGGCGCAGGCGCGGCTGCTGGCCCTCGCATCGCCGGTCGCGAGCGAACGCGTATCGCTCCATGCCGCCGCCGGCCGCTGGGCGGCCGAGAACGTCCGCGCCCGCCGCACCCAACCTGCGGCCGATCTCTCCGCGATGGACGGCTACGCCATCCGCTTCGCCGACCTCCCCGGTCCATTCCGCCTGATCGGCGAGAGCGGCGCCGGCCACCCCCATGCGGGCAGCATCGACGCGGGCGAGACGGTGCGCATCTTCACCGGCGCGGTCATGCCCGCAGGCGCCGACGCCGTGCTCGTGCAGGAGGAAGCAGAGGACCGCGCCGGCACGATCCACCTCATCGGGGAGGGCCCGCTGCGCCCCGGCAGCAGCGTCCGGCGACGCGGGCTGGATTTCACCGAGGGCGATGTCCTCATTGCGAATGGCGAACGCATCACGCCCGCCCGCGCCGCGCTGGCGGGGCTGGGCGGCCATGCCGAGCTGGCCGTCCGCCGCCCGATCCGCATCGCGATCGCCGCCACCGGCGACGAGCTGGTGCCGCACGGCGCACCGCTTCGCGACGGCCAGGTCCACGAAGTCAACGCGCTGATGCTGGCGACGATGCTCGCCGATCTGCCGGTAGCGGTCGTCCCGCTCGGCATCCTCCCCGATCGCCTGGACGTGCTTACGGCTGCCTTCGCCGCGGTCGACGCCGACATCCTCGTCACCACCGGCGGCGCATCGGTCGGCGACCACGACCTCGTCCGCCCCGCGCTGGAGGCCGCCGGCGCCGATATCGACTTCTGGAAGGTCGCGGTGCGTCCCGGCCGGCCGATGATGGCCGGGCGATTGAAGGATGCGGTGGTGCTCGGCCTGCCGGGCAATCCCGTCTCCGCCTTCGTCACCGCCACGCTGTTCCTGAAGCCGCTGGTTGCCGCCCTGTCCGGCGCCGCCGATCCCCTCCCCCGCACCCGCACCGTCCCGCTCGGCGAGCCGCTCCCCGCCAACGATTCCCGCGCCGACTATCTCCGCGCCGAGCTGCGCGGCGGCCGCGCCTACGCCTCCAGCATCCAGGACAGCTCGATGCTCCGCACCCTCGCCCGCGCGACCTGCCTGATCGTCCGCCCGCCCCATGCGCCGGCGGCGGTCGAAGGCGACTCGGCGGAAATCCTCGACCTCGCTTGACAGGACGGGGAACAATCCATAAACGTTCCGTGTCTGTTCTGGACGGAGGGACCGAATGCTCACGCGCAAGCAGCACGAGCTCATCTGCTTCATCGCCGATCGCCTGGCGGAAACGGGCGTGTCGCCCTCGTTCGAGGAGATGAAGGAGGCGCTCGACCTCAAGTCCAAGTCGGGCGTCCACCGCCTGATCAGCGCATTGGAGGAGCGCGGCTTCCTCCGCCGCCTGCCCAACCGCGCCCGCGCGCTCGAGGTCATCAAGATGCCCGAGCGCCCCGAAGCGAAGAAGGCGGCCAAAACTGTCCAACCGACGGCGCCTTCGCGCCTGCCGCAGCCGGCGAACGACGTGATCGAGATCCCGCTGCACGGCCGCATCGCCGCCGGCGTGCCGATCGAGGCGCTGGAGGGTGCGACGATGCTGCCGGTCCCCGCCGCGCTGCTCGGCGCAGGCGAGCATTATGCATTGGAGGTCGCCGGCGACTCGATGGTCGAGAAGGGTATTCTCGACGGCGATTATGCGCTGATCCGCCGCACCGACGTCGCCCGCGACGGCGACATCATCGTCGCGCTGATCGACGACAACGAGGCAACGCTCAAGACCTTCTACCGCGAAGGCGCGATGATCCGGCTCGATCCCGCCAACCGCGCCTATGATCCGCAGCGCTACGCGGCGGACCAGGTGCGCGTGCAGGGCAAGCTCGCCGGCCTGCTCCGCCGCTACTGACCCGCACCCGAGGCCTGCCGATCGCGAGGCGGCAGGACGGTGGCGGGCCGGATCCAGGGATGGCGGCCGGCGGACGCGGCGACCGTCCTCACCCTGGGCGGATCGAAGGTCAGCGTCACCCCGCCCGACCGCGCCAGGAAGCTGCGGTCGAGCTTCAGCCAGCGTGGCGTACAGCCCTGCGGCAACCGGCGATCGCTGACGACGACGTCCGCCGTCCGGCAGGCGGCGATCAGCGGCCGCGGATCGACGAGATACGCCGACCGGGTCGCCAGCACCCGCCACCGCCGCCCGCCCCGTTCCAGCTCCGTCAGGCACAGGTCGATATTGCAGCGCGTACCCGCGACATCGTCGAGCACCGGCAACTCGCCGTCGACGCCTCCGCCTTCGCTCAGCACGTCGCGGACATAGTCCCCCGCCCGCTCGCGCAGCAGCGCCAGCCCGCCGCCCTGCGTGCGGATGGCAAGATGCCGCCCGTCGCCGGTGACGATCAGGTCCGGCGCCGGCGTCGCCAGCGCCCAGGTGGCTCCGAATACGAGTGGAGCCAATCCACACCACCGCCAACGGGTTTTCCACAACATTATCCACAGCCCGCCCGTCACCATCAGCGCGAAGGCGCCCCGCGGCATGGCGGGCAGCGCCGCGACCGCGCCCGGCGCATGGGCAGTGGTCCGGGCGATCCACAGCAGCAGGTCGAGCGCCCGCCCGCATAGCCACCACAGCGGCGCACCCAGACCACCCAGATCGAGCAGCAACGCCAGCGCCTCGAGCGGCATGACCACGAAGGTGGTGAGCGGAATCGCGACGATATTGGCGAGCGCGCCGTAGAAGCCGGCCTTGTGGAAGTGGAACAGCCCGATCGGCATCAATGCCAGCTCGACGACGATGCCGGTCAGCAGCAGCGAGGCGAATCCCCGCCCGATCCTGCGCCACCGCGCCTCCTCGCGCGGGACGAACCAGCCGCGCACCCGCCCGCCTTCATGCAGCGCGACGATCGCGGTCACCGCTGCGAACGAAAGCTGGAAGCTGGCGCCCGCCACCGCCTCCGGCCACAGCAGCATCACCGCCAGCGCCCCGGCGGCCACCAGCCGCAGCGTCACCGCCTCGCGCCCCATCGCGAGCGCCGCCAGCACCAGCAGCGCCGCGACGCAGCTTCGGATCGTCGGCACCTCCGCGCCGGTGAGCAGCGTATAGCCGATCGCCGCCACCGCGCCCGCGCCGGCCGCGATCAACGGTAAGCGGAAACGCAACGCCAGCCAGGGACTCAACGCCAGGAGCCGCAGCACCAGCAGCATCGTCGCACCGACGACCGCCGTGATGTGCAGCCCGCTCACCGACAGGAGATGGGCAAGTCCGGACTGGCGCATCGCCTCGGCATCCTCCTCGGGAATGCCGCCCTGATCGCCGGTAGCGAGCGACGCCGCGATGCCTCCGCCCGCCCCCTCGATGCGACTCCGGATATGCGCCGACAGCCGCGCGCGCAGGTCTGTCCCCGGCACGTCACCGGCCTTCACCACCTCCACCGGCGCGAATCCGCGTCCGGTCGCACCGATGCGATCGAACCAGGCAACGCGTGTATAGTCATAAGCCCCAGGCACGGCCGGCCCCGGCGGCGGCATCAGCCGCGCGCGCAGCCGGATCACTGCGCCCCGCGTCAGGCCCTGCGGCACATCGGCCTCGGCCAGGTTCACCCGCACATGCGTTGGCAGCCCGACCGCATCGACCGGCGCTAACCGCAACCGCACCAGCTCACGCGCCGGCAGCGGCTCGACCCGCTCGACACGCGCGGTGAAGCGCGTGATCGCCGGCCGCGCCAGTACCGGCGCCGCAACGCGTTCCGCCCGCCACCACGCCAGGCCGCACCCCAGTGCAACCGCAATCCCGCCGACCAGCAGCGCTCGTCCGGCACGCGCGCCGACCGGCAGCACTACCCCCGCCGCTGCAATGCCGAGCCCGGCCAGCACCACCGCGGTCCACTGTCCGGCATCAGGCAGCGCGAACCAGGCGGCGATCCCGGCCCCCACCGCCACCGGCAGCCACAGGACGAGCTGGTCACGCTCCGCCTCCAGCCACCGCTCGACCACCGCCCCCACCCGGCCGAGCCAATCGGACACGATTTGGCGCCGCGGAGGGTGCGTGCTAGGGGGCGCGGCGGCTGAGCTGGCCATTGAATTCACAGTCTGGGAGCATGCGCGCTTGGGCGCAACATCGACTTCGGGCGCGGGCGCGTCCGGTTCCGCAATCGTCACCCGTTTCGCCCCGTCGCCGACGGGGTTCCTCCACATCGGCAATGCCCGCACCGGCATGTTCTCGTGGCTCTATGCGCGCCATCACGGCGGCAAGGCGCTGCTCCGCATCGAGGACACCGACAAGGCGCGCTCGACCAAAGAAGCCATCGACGTCATCTTCGACGGTCTCAGCTGGCTCGACCTCGACTGGGACGACGAGCCGGTGTTCCAGTCGACTCGCGTCGAGCGTCACGCCGAGATCGCGAACGAGCTGGTCGAGAAAGGCGCCGCCTACCGCTGCTACATGACCCAGGAGGAGCTCGCCGAGGCGCGCGCCGCCGCCGAGCGCGAGCGCCGGCCGTTCCGCCTCCAGTCCCCCTGGCGCGATGCCGACCCCTCCACCGCGCCCGACCGCCCGTTCGTCGTGCGGATCAAGGCCCCGCGCGACGGCGAGACGGTGATCGAAGACCTGGTGCAGGGCCGAGTCGCGGTCGCCAATGCCGAGCTCGACGACATGATCCTGCTCCGTTCGGACGGCACGCCGACCTATATGCTCGCGGTGGTGGTCGACGATCACGACATGGGCGTGACCCACATCATCCGCGGCGACGATCACCTCAACAACGCCTTCCGCCAGCTCACTATCATTCACGCCATGGGTTGGCCGGAGCCGACCTATGCGCACATCCCGCTGATCCACGGCGGCGACGGCGCCAAGCTGTCGAAGCGCCACGGCGCGCTCGGCGTGGACGCCTATCGCGACGAGCTCGGCGTGCTGCCCGAGGCGCTGTTCAACTATCTGCTCCGCCTCGGCTGGGGCCATGGCGACGACGAGATCATCTCGAAGGAGCAGGCGGTCGCTTGGTTCGACCTCGATGGCGTCGGAAAATCACCGTCACGGTTCGATCTGAAGAAGCTCGAGAACCTGAATGGTCATTACATCCGCGCCGCAGACGATAGCAGGCTAGCCGATCTGGTTGCCGGCCAGCTCGACTTCGAAGTCACGGATTCGCATCGCGAATTGCTGCGCCGCGCCATGCCTGCATTGAAGCCGCGCGCGGCCAATCTCCTCGAATTGGCGGACGGCGCCGCTTTTCTATTTCGCACCCGCCCACTAGGGATTGAGCCCGACGCCGCACCGCTGCTCGAAGGCGAGGCACGCACCGTCCTCGCGCGGGTCCATGCAGCACTTGACGCCGTCGAGAGTTGGAATACGGAGGCGCTCGAAGCGGCGGTCCGCGAGGTCGCCGAGGCCGCGAGCATCAGGCTCGGCGCGGTCGCGCAACCCTTGCGCGCCGCGCTCACCGGTCGACGCACCTCGCCCGGAATCTTCGACGTGCTCGAGCTGCTCGGGCGCGAGGAGAGCCTGGCCCGGATCGCCGATCACATGGCCTGAACACCTGGGCCGGACAGAGAAAAGGACAGCGCGCATGAGCGAAGTCGCCGACAAACCCGCGATCGCGATCGGCAACCACGACTACCCCGTCCGCAAGGGCAGCGTGGGTCCGGATGTGATCGACATCCGCAAGTTCTACGGCGAGTCGGGGATGTTCACCTACGATCCCGGCTTCACCTCGACGGCGAGCTGCGAATCGGCGCTGACCTACATCGACGGCGACGCGGGCGTGCTGCTCCACCGCGGCTATCCGATCGGCCAGCTCGCCGAGCATTCGAGCTTCATGGAGGTCAGCTACCTCCTGCTCAACGGCGAGTTGCCGAGCAAGGACGAGCTCGACAAGTTCACCCACACCATCACCCGTCACACGATGCTGCACGAGCAGCTCGCGACCTTCTACCGCGGCTTCCGCCGCGACGCGCATCCGATGGCGGTGATGTGCGGCGTGGTCGGCGCGCTGTCGGCCTTCTACCACGACTCGACCGACATCACCGATCCGACCCAGCGGATGATCGCCAGCCACCGGCTGATCGCGAAGATGCCGACGATCGCGGCGATGGCCTACAAGTACACGATCGGCCAGCCGTTCCTCTATCCGCAGAACGACCTCTCCTACACCGGCAACTTCCTGCGCATGACCTTCGGCGTGCCGGCAGAGGATTATGTCGTCGATCCGGTGATCGAGAAGGCGATGGACCGGATCTTCATCCTTCATGCCGACCATGAGCAGAACGCCTCGACCTCGACCGTGCGCCTCGCCGGCTCGTCGGGCGCCAATCCCTTCGCCTGCATCGCGGCCGGCATCGCCTGCCTGTGGGGCCCCGCGCACGGCGGCGCCAACGAGGCGGCGCTCAACATGCTGCGCGAGATCGGCAAGCCCGAGCGCATCCCGGAATATATCGCGCGCGCCAAGGACAAGAACGACCCGTTCCGCCTGATGGGCTTCGGCCACCGCGTCTACAAGAACTACGATCCACGCGCGACCGTGATGCAGAAGACGGTGCGCGAGGTGTTCAAGGCGATGAACGTCTCCGACCCGGTATTCGACGTCGCGCTCCAGCTCGAGGAGATCGCGCTCAAGGACGATTACTTCATCGAGAAGAAGCTGTTCCCGAACGTCGATTTCTATTCGGGCGTGATCCTGTCGGCGATCGGCTTCCCGACGACGATGTTCACCGCGCTGTTCGCCCTCGCCCGCACGGTCGGCTGGGTCGCGCAGTGGAACGAGATGATCTCCGATCCCGACCAGAAGATCGGCCGCCCGCGCCAGCTCTACACGGGGCCGACCGAGCGCGATTACGTTCCGATCGACAAGCGCTGATTCTAAGCTTGTCTCGGGGAGGGGGACCGCGCGACGCAGTCGCGTGGTGGAGGGGTGGCGCGCAGCGCCGGCTTCGCCGTCGTCCCCTCCACCGCCTTCGGCGGTCCCCCTCCCCAAGCAAGCTTGGGGAGGAATGGAATCACCGCCCCGGCAACGAGAAGACGAACCGCGCTCCCTGCCCCGGCGCGCTGTCGACCAGGATGTCGCCACCCATCGCCCGCGCCAGCCGCCGCGAGATATAGAGGCCGAGCCCGCTGCCGCCCGGCTCGCTCCCGTCGACCCGCTCAAACTTCTCGAAGATGCGCGCCTGGTCCTCGGGGGCGATGCCCTTGCCCTGGTCCGCGACGATCACGCACGCCGCGCTGCCCTGAAGGCCCGACCGCACCCAGACGGTGCCGCCTGCCGGCGAATAGCGCATGGCATTGCCGATCAGGTTGACCATCACCTGCAACGCGCGCCGGAAATCGCCGGTCGCCGGCAGCGCCTCCTCCGCCTCCGGCTTGTCGATATGGACGCGCTGCTCGGCCGCTCGTACGGCGAGCAGCCCCGCCGCACGCCGCGCGACATCGGCCAGGTCGATCGGCTCAGGCTGGATCGCGAAGTCCTCGCGCTCCACCGCCTCCAGATCGACCAGATCGTCGACCAGTCCCAACAAATGCCGGCCCGCCGCGGCGATATCGCCCGCATAATCGGTGTAGCTCGCCGCGAGCGGCCCCTCGATCTCCGCGCTCATGCTGTCGGCATTGGCGATGATCCGCTCGAGAGGCGCTCTCAGCGCACGGCCCAGCTCCGTACCGAAACCCTCCGGAAATGCCGCAGCCGGAGCATCATCATCGGCGGTCACGTCCTCGAGCATATGCGCGACGCCGACGAAACCCGCGAACCGCCCCTGCTGGTCGATCCGCGGCGCCGCCGACAGCCGCACGCGACGCCCGGTGCCGCGCAGCTCCGCCTGCTGACCGTCGAAACGCATCTGCGCCGCGACCGCATTCAGGATCGGAAGGGCACCCTGCTCGTCCTCCGCCAGCACGAACAGGCGATTGAGCGGCTCGCCGAGCGCCGCCGCCGCATCGAAGCCATAGCGCCGCCCCGCATCGGGCTGGAGATAGGTGATCCTGAGAGCCGCATCGGCATCCCACCGCCAGTCGTCTTCGCCCACCACCGGATCGGCGACGGGCAGGACGGCCGGCGCCGGCGCGCGCCACGCCGGCCGCGCATACCATCCGCTTGCGGCGAGCGTGACGCCCTCGGCATCGGGCTCGGCGCGGACCAGCAGGTCGAGATCGTCCGATCCGTCCGCCACCGTCACCTCGCGCGCGATGGCGATACCGAGCCGCACCGCCAGCCGCGCCAGCGCGGCCAGCTCGGGGATAGGCAGCGGTGCGCCCAGATCGCCACCGGCGCGGCGGACGAGATCGATCAGGCGCGGCTCCGCGCTCGCCAGCCGCCCGTCCGCGTCGATCCGCGCCATCACCGGGACCAGCGTGGTGTCGACCGCGTTCACGGCCGCCCCCCATCGAGCGCCGCCAGCGCTGTCCGGAACTCCGGATGCAGCGTCAGCGGCGCGATCGCCCGGCGCGCGCTACGCGGATCGAGGCCGGCGACGACGTCGAGCATGTCGGCAAAACCATCGAGATCCCGCCGCCCGTCGGCCTCGCACAACCGATAGCCGACCCGCGCGATCGCCGGCCGCGGCAGCTCCAGCGCACGCAGCGACAGCCACAGCCGTTCCCCGGTCGGATCAAGCACGATCTCGCGCGCCATCTCATAGTCGACGCCCAGCGCATGGGCGAGAAACGCGATCATCAGGCTGACGCGTCGATCGCGCAAGGCTTCGTCGAGCAAAGTCGGCAACTCGTCGGCCTGCGCATCGATCGCCTCGGCAAGCCGCATCGCCGCGGCCTCCAGCCGGTCCTGCCCTTCGTTGGCCGCGATGTTGCGCAGCGCCGCCTCGATCACCGCGCGATCGAGCATCGAGGGCGCATCGCCGGCCGCCGCTGCGGCGGCTTCGCGCAGCGCGGCGGCGACCCACCAGGTCAATCGCCGATGGATCGCCGGCGGCAGGCCGGAGGCGTTCACCACGCCGCCCTCCGCGATCGCGCGACGCTGGCTCTCGCCCGCCAGGACCGCCGTCGCAGCCTCGGCCACGACAGGATCGGTGCTGCCGGTAAGGCGCACGACCAGGCTCGGCGTATCAGGATCGGCCGGCGCTTCGGCCGGCAGCGCCGCGGCGATCAGCTCGCACCGCACCCGCGCCAGGCATTCGCCCACCAGATCGGGATCGCGCAGCACGCCTGCTCCGGCCAGCCGATCGGCAAGCGCGACGGAGCCGGCCGCCAACGCCTCGGCAAGCCCCGCCTCGCCGCGCCCGGTCAGCACCCGCGCCGCATGATCGCGGACGTCCTGCCCGATCGCGGTCACCAGCGCGTCGACAAGGCCGATCAGCGCGATCCGCGCGCGATCGTCGAGTCGGGTTTCAGGCGCGAGAAAGGCGTCGTCGATGGCCGCACGCAGCGCCCGCCGCCCGCGCGCCTCCGCGCCGGCAGCCCGCGCAAGCAATGCCTGCGCATCGGGGCCGATCGTTCCCGCAATGCCTTCGGAAATCTCCGACATGGCTCTCTGCTATGCCGACTGTCGTTAATGGGGGCCTAAGCCTTTTGCCGGCTGTCCTCAATTGCCCGGGCGAGCGAGGCGAACGCGTAGACGACGGCCGCTACCAATCCCAGCGTCGGATAACCGACGACCACGAACGGCAGCAGCAGCAACGGATAAGCGCCAGGCGTTCCCCACCAGCGCTGCCGCTCGGCCGGCACGCGCTCGACGAGCGCGACCAGTCCGATCAGCGTTACCGCCAGCGCAATCCCCGCCGTATCGCCTGACCCGCGCCACGCCGCGAACCCGAGCAGCAACGCGCCAAGCGCCGCCACCGCCCCGATCGCCCGCTCCTGGAGTCGCGCACGGGCATCCTCGCCGCGCAGCCAGCTCAGCATCGACCCGGTCGAGAAGGCCGCGGTCGCAACCACGATCAGCGCCAGCCCCGGCCACGCCATCAGACGGTAGAGCAACACCAGCCCGCCGAGCGTCAGCACGCCCCCCGCCGCCAGCAGCGCCCACCCGGGCACGCTGCGCGCGACGAGCTGCGGCAGCGTCCAGCCGGTGATCGGCGTGAAGACGAAGCGGTCGACCCACGCCGTCCGCCGATCGCCGAGCGCGGCCAGCACCGACTTCGAGCGGCGAAGCAGCGCAGCCGCATTGCGCTCGACGCCGTGGCGGGTGCGCCCGGTCGCCGGCGGCAGCAGCAGCTGCACCGCGCCCGCCTGCGCGGAATGGCGGAGCAGGGTCGATTGGAAATCATAATCCTCGGGCATCACGGCGACGTCCGTGAGCCGCACCGCCGGCACGCGCGCCAGCCCCGCCCAGCTGTGCGAGCTGTCGACCCGCTCCACCCCCGCCGCGCCGTCGTCGCCGTCGCGCGCGACCAGCAGCGCCTCATGAGCCTCGGACGCGATCCATTCGACCACCGCGTCGGTCGTCACCAGCCCGTCGGCAAAGACGATGAGCTGCGAAAGCGGATGCGCCTTGGCCGCCGCCTCGCGCGCGGTGCGCACGACGTCCACCGTCATGCCCTTGCCACCGATGCGGTTGGTCGCGCCGAGCAGCGCCGGAGTCACCCGCGAGACCACCACCAGCAGATGCCGCACGCCCACCGCCGCCAGCAGCCGCGCCTGATACTCGATCAGCGTCGACCCGCCGAACGGCAGCGTGGCCGCCAGCGTGCCGGGCTGGTCCTCCGCATCTTCGGTCGCAAAAATCAGGCCGGCGAGCATGCTGAGCCGATAGGGAAGCGTTGCGTCCGACGCAATTCGCCAGCGTCAGTACCGCAAATGGGCGCGCCGTTCCGCGCTCCATGCTTCCTCGTCAGGCACCGTCAGCGCATCAAGATCGCCCGGCGCCGCCGCGGCATCGTCCACCCATTCGCGCAACGCCGGACCGCCGTTGATCACGTCGATCGCCAGTTTGTCGAACACATATTCATAGGGAAAGTCACGCCACAGATCGTAGTCCGGATAGAGCCGCCGGATCGCCTTGAACCCCAAGGCCTGCACCCGCCACGGCCGGAAGCTTGGATGATCATAGTCCGGCCCCTCGGCATGGATGAACACGCCCGAGCAGAGCTGCCCGACATGCTTGTGAAAGGTCGGCTGGAACCAGATATCCCGCAACGTGCAGCCGTTCAGCCAGTCGGGCGCGAGGCGGCGCATCTCGGCGATCACCGCACGCGCATCGATATCCGGCGCACCGAATAGCTCCAGCGGCCGGGTGGTGCCGCGCCCTTCGGAAAGCGTCGCGCCTTCCACCATCACGGTCCCGGCATAGGCGCGCGCCATGTTGACGTTGGCGGCGTTGGGGCTCGGGTTGATCCAGGGCCGCTCGGGCGGCCAGCCGAAGCCGGGCGCCGCATCGGGCTGCCACCCCTCCATCTCGATCACGCGATAGTCGACGTCCAGGCCGAAGTGCCGGATGAACCAGTCGCCCATCTCGCCGAGCGTCAGCCCGTGCCGCATCGGCATCGGCCCCGCCCCGACGAAGCTCTCCCACCCTGGCCGCAGCATCAGCCCCTCGACCGGGCGCCCCGCGGGGTTGGGCCGGTCCAGCACCCACACCGACTTGCCGTGCTCGGCCGCCGCCTCGAGCACATAGAGCAGCGTCGTGACGAAGGTGTAGATGCGGCAGCCCACGTCCTGCAGATCGACCAGCATCACGTCGAAGGTGTGCATCGACTGCCCGGTCGGCCGCCGCACCTCGCCATAGAGGCTGAACACCGGCATCCCGTAAGTGGGGTCGGTGAAGTCGGGCGACTCCATCATATTGTCCTGGAGGTCGCCCCGTACGCCATGCTGCGGCCCGAACACTGCCGACACGTTGAGCCCCGCCGCCACCAGCGCGTCGAGCGAATGGGTGAGGTCCGCCGTCACCGAGGCGGGATGCGCGAGCAGCGCGACGCGCCTGCCCTCCAGCGGCCTGCGCAGGTCGGGGTCGGCGAGCAGGCGATCGATACCGAATTTCATGGCTCGTCTGCTGCCGGGAGTTCGAGGGCGAAGCAAGCGTCGTCGTGGAAATCGGGCTTTTCCGGCGGATGCGCGAGCGCCCAATAGGATTTGGTGCCGTCCTGTTCCTCGATGACGGCGGTCAGGGCGACGCGCCAGTCGCCCGCCGGCAGGCCGCCCAGATCGACCGTCACGCGGATGCCGTCCTCGATCGGTTCGATGATCGGCGCCGCCAGCGGCTGGTCGCGCATCCCATCGCGATACCCGTCGAAGCGATACGCCGCCCATTGCGTGGAGGGCGAGAAGTTGAGCTCGAAATACTCCTCTCCATCCTCCGGCTTCACGAACAGCTCGAAACAGGTGAACCGCCACAACCCGTCGGTGTGGACCGGCTCCGCGGCGGACGGAACCCGGATCGAACCACCGGCGACTCGATAGGCAAGCGCACTGATCCCGCGCCGGATGTCCGCCTCCACCTGGACAGTATCCACCCGGTCAGGCGGTGATGCGGGATGGGGGATCAACTTCATGGACATAGCGCTAGACCGGGAGCGCCGTGGTGCCAATGCGTGCCTCCTTTTCAATCCTCCCCCGCCAAGGGGAGGTGGCACGCGGAGCGTGACGGAGGGGGAGGAAGCACGCCGATAATGGCTCGCCGTCCTCCCCCTCCGTCAGCCTACGGCTGACACCTCCCCCTGGCGGGGGAGGATTTGCATAGCCGTTCGTCCTATCGCAGCCCGCCGCTCGCGACGAGCTTCTCGCCCGTCAGCCAACGCGCGTCGTCCGAGGCCAGGAAGACCGCGATATCCGCGATATCGTCGGGCTGGCCGATCCGGCCGAGTGGAGTCTGCGCGACGAAGCCGCTCTCCAGCTCCGATCCGATGACGCCCGCGGTATGCGTGCCCTCGGTCTCCACCACGCCCGGGTTGATCGCGTTGACGCGGATCTTGCGGGGGCCGAGCTCGTTGGCCAGTACGCCGGTGATCGCGTCCACCGCGCCCTTGGTGCCGGTATAGACGGCGGAGTTCGGCATCAGCACGCTGGTGACCGCCGAGGAGATGTTGATCACGCTGCCGCCCTCGCCGAGATGCTTCGCGGCCGCGCCCGTGGTCAGCAGCAGGCCGAGCACATTGACGTCGAACATCCTGCGATAATGGTCCTCGGTCACCTCCTCGATCGCCGCGAAGTCGTAGACGCCCGAATTGTTGACCAGCACGTCCAGCCGGCCGAAGCTGCTCACCGCAGCATCGATCAGGCCCTGGGCCTGGTCCGCCTTCGATACGTCGGCCTGTACCGCGATCGCCTTTCCGCCCGCTTGAGTGATGTCCGCAACCAGCGCCTCCGCTCCGGCCTTGCTCGATGCATAGTTCACCACGACTGCGGCGCCCGCGGCGGCCAGCGCCCGGGCGATGCCGGCGCCGATACCCTTGGATGCTCCGGTGACGACCGCGACCTTGCCTGCAAGTTTCGACATGACTTCAATTCCTCATGGGCCGGTCACCGGAATGGTGCCTTACTCCCATAGTTCGGAAATCTGGAACTGTTGAACTCACCTTCAAGACCCCCTAACTAAAAAAACCATGCGGCCGCTGTTTCACCCTTCGATCGACGACGTGCCGGTGGAGGCGATCCTCCACGCGCTCTCCGATCCGGAACGCGTAGCCATTTTTGCCCGGATCGCCGGGAACGGCTGCGCTCCGACCTGCTCGGCCTTCGCTAACATCGGTGACCGCGTGATCCCGAAGTCGTCGCTCTCCCACCATTTCAAGCTGCTGCGCGAGGCCGGGCTGATCCGGTCCGAGCGGCAGGGTGTCGAGGTACGCAACACCTCGCGCTGCACGGAGGTGGATGCGCGCTTTCCCGGCCTGATCTCCGCCATTCTCGCCGCTTATGCGAAGAATGATCCAATGGCGCAGGCGGGGTCCGAACCGACACGGGGCTGACGCACGCGCGCGCATTGGCTATGCGGCGCGCATCATGACCGATTTCCAGTCCGACCTGCTCCGCCTGCTCTCGACGCGCGGCTACATCCACCAGCTCACCGATGCCGAGGGCCTCGACGCCCTCGCCGCCAAGCAGGTGGTGCCGGGCTATATCGGCTTCGATCCCACCGCGCCGTCTCTCCATGTCGGCAGCCTCGTCCAGATCATGCTGCTGCGTCGTCTCCAGCAGACCGGGCACAAGCCGATCGTGCTGATGGGCGGCGGCACCGGCAAGATCGGCGACCCGAGCTTCAAGGACGAAGCGCGCAAGCTGATGACGGAGGAGGTGATCGCCGGGAACGTCGCCTCGATCCGCCGCATCTTCGAGCGGTTCCTGATCTTCGGGGACGGCCCGACCGATGCGGTCATGGTCGACAACGCCGAATGGCTCGACCGGCTCGAATATATCCCCTTCCTGCGCGAGGTCGGGCAGCATTTCTCGATCAATCGGATGCTGAGCTTCGATTCGGTCAAGCTCAGGCTCGACCGCGAACAGTCGCTGAGCTTCCTCGAGTTCAACTACATGATCCTGCAGGCCTACGACTTCATGGAGCTGTCGCGGCGCGCGGGCTGCCGGCTGCAGATGGGCGGGTCGGACCAGTGGGGCAACATCGTCAACGGCATCGAGCTCGCCCGCCGCATGGACGGGACCGAGGTCTATGGCGTCACCACGCCGCTCATCACCACCGCGGACGGCGGCAAGATGGGCAAGACCATGGCCGGCGCGGTGTGGCTGCACGAGGATCAGCTGCCGCACTTCGATTACTGGCAGTTCTGGCGCAACACCGACGACCGCGACGTCGGCCGCTTCCTCCGCCTGTTCACCGACCTGCCGCTCGACGAGATCGCCCGGCTGGAGGCGTTGGAAGGCGCCGAGATCAACGAGGCCAAGAAGATCCTCGCTACCGAAGCCACCGCGATGTGCCGCGGCCGTGCCGCCGCCAAGGAGGCGGCCGAGACGGCGCGCAAGACCTTCGAGGAGGGCGCTGCCGGCGACGCGCTGCCGAGCCTCACGGTTTCGGGCGGCGGCATCGGCATCGTCGACGCGCTGGTGGGCCTCGGCTTCTGCGCGTCCAAGGGCGAGGCGCGGCGGCTGATCGCCGGCGGCGGCGCCCGGGTCGAAGGCGAGAAGGTCGCGGACGAAACATTCGTCGTCAGCATCGGCAATGGCCAGGTCCGCATCTCGGCGGGCAAGAAGCATCACGGCCTGCTCGTCGCCGGCTAAAGGGGGCGCAACACCTCGTTAAGTAGCTTTATTGCAGAGCTTTTCATGTCTGCCGGGCTAAATGGGCCCGCCAGCGGGGAAGCGGATATGACGATCGGGAACCTGGCCTATGCCGACGAACGGATGGTGGCCCGCGACGAGGTCCACCACCGCGCCCGCGCCGCCACCGCCGACGGCCGCTCGCTCCCGCTGCTGATCGTCAACATCTCGCCCCACGGCATGATGGCGCGCTGCGAGACCGAGATCGCCGCCGGCGAGCGGCTGCGGCTGGTGCTGCCGATGGTGGGATCGGTGGTGAGCGAGGTCCGCTGGTCGCTCGGCGGCCGCGTCGGCTGCCTGTTCGAGAGGCCGATCCGGCCTGCCGCCTATTACGAGCTGATCGCGGTGCTGGTGAAGCATGGCTGACCAAATCCTCCCCGGCACGGGGAGGGGGACCATGCGAAGCATGGTGGAGGGGGCTCGCCGCAAGCGAGTCCGGCGCCGAGGCCCCCCTCCACCACCGCCTTCGGCGGCGGTCCCCCTCCCCGTGCCGGGGAGGATTTGGTAGCTACCCTGCCCGCAACAATCCCACCGCCGCGTCGCGCTCGAACAGATAGAGCGCGATCCGCGCCGCCTGGCCACGTTCGCCCTCGAGCCCGCCGTCGCGGTCGACCAGCAGGCGCGCGTCGCCATTGGCCATGCCGATCAGCTCGGCGAACGTCTCCGGCGGGGCAAGGCGGAATTGCTGCTCGCCCGACTGGCGCGTTCCCAGCATCTCGCCGGCGCCGCGCAGCCTGAGGTCCTCCTCGGCGATCCGGAAACCGTCGTTGGTCTCCCGCATCAGCGCCAGCCGCGCGCGGGAGGTCTCGCCGAGCGGCCCCGCCGTCCGCAGCAGCAGGCACACCGACCGTCCGCCGCCCCGCCCCACGCGCCCGCGCAGCTGGTGGAGCTGCGCGAGTCCGAACCGGTCGGCATGCTCGATCACGATCAGTGTCGCGTTGGGCACGTCGACGCCGACCTCGATCACCGTCGTCGCCACCAGCACCGCGACCTGGCCCGCGGCGAAGCGCGCCATCACCGCGTCCTTCTCCGGCCCCTTCATCCGGCCGTGGACCAGCCCGACGCGATCGCCGAACCGCGCCTGCAAAGCCGCCGCCCGCGCTTCGGCGGCAGCGAGATCGCTCTTCTCGCTCTCCTCGACCAACGGACACACCCAATAGGCTTGCCCTTCATTCGACAAGTGCCGCGCCAGCGCATCCACCACCTCGTCGAGCCGATCGTCGGAGATCACCCGCGTCTCGATCGGCTGGCGTCCCGGCGGCATCTCGTCGAGCCGGCTCACGTCCATCTCGCCGTACTGCGCCAGCGTCAGCGTGCGCGGGATCGGGGTCGCGGTCATCACCAGCAGGTGCGGCGGCCGCTCGGCCTTGGCCTGCAGCATCATCCGCTGGGCGACGCCGAAGCGATGCTGCTCGTCGACCACCACCAGCCCCAGCTTCCGGTAGCTCACCCCTTCCTGGAAGATCGCATGCGTGCCCACCAGGATGTCGATCGATCCGTCGGCGATCCCCATCAGCGTCGCCTCCCGCGCCCGCCCCTTGTCGCGTCCGGTGAGGATCGCGACCGAGACCGGCAGTCCGGCAAGCAACCGCTGCAGCGTCTCGAAATGCTGCCGCGCGAGGATCTCGGTCGGCGCCAGCAACGCCCCCTGCGCCCCCGCCTCGGCCGCGATCAGCAGCGCCATCAGCGCCACCAGCGTCTTGCCCGATCCGACATCGCCCTGCAGCAGCCGCAGCATCGGCTGCGCCTGCGCCATGTCCCCCTCGATCTCGGCGATCGTGCGGGCCTGCGCGCCGGTCGGGGCATAGGGCAGACGCAGCTGCTGCCTGAGACGCCCCTCGCCCACCAGCGGCACGCCACGTTTCGAGCGCGCCTCCCCCCGCACCAGCAGCAGCGCGAGCTGGTTGGCGAACACCTCGTCATAGGCGAGCCGCTCGCGCGCTTTCGCATCGGCGGGATCGGCATGGATGCGCGCCAGCGCCTCCTTCCACCCGGGCCAGCCGCGCGTCGCCTTGAGGCTCGGCTCGATCCATTCGGGCAGATCCGGCGCCCGCTCCACCGCCTGTGCCGCCAGCGCCGCGAGCCTGCGCGAGGTCATGCCTTCGGTCAGCGGATAGATCGCCTCGCGCTCCCCCGCCGCCGGTGCTTCCTCGAGCGGCACGACATAGTCGGGATGGACGATCTGCAGCTCCTGGCCATAAGTCTCGAGCTTGCCCGACACCCGCCGGGGTTCATTGAGGGGCAGCAGCTTCTTCACCCACGCCGAGCTGCCGCCGAAATAGACGAGGCTCACGTAATTGCCCCCGGCGTCCACCGCCTGCACCCGCGCCGGGCTGCGCGCGCTGCCGCCCATGCGGTAGGAGACGGGAGTCAGCGTGATCGCTATCACCCGCCCGGCGTCGGCGACATCCAGCTCCTCGCGCGGCAGCCGGTCGATCCACCCGGTCGGCAGGTGGAAGGCGACGTCGACCACCCGCGCGATCCCGAGCCGTTCCAACGGTTTGGCGAGCCCAGCCCCCACGCCCTTGAGGACGGTCACTTCGGCGAACAGCGGGTTGAGGATGGCGGGACGCATGGCTATCTCGCCATCTCTACCCATCGCCGACCGCTCCGACCAGCGCTGCCGGCCATTCGTCGTTGGAGTCTCATGGATCGCGAACACCGCCTCAAGCGCCTGCGCTTCCGCGCCTGGCACCGCGGCACCAAGGAAGCCGACCTGATGATCGGCGGCTTCTTCGACGCCCATGCCGCCGACTGGAGCGACGCCGACATTGCCTGGTTCGAGGCGTTTCTGGAGGAGCAGGACGTCGACATCATGGCCTGGGCGATGGGCACGCAGCCGGTCCCCGAGCGCTGGCAGGGGGAAATGATGACCGCACTCAAGACCCTCAATTACGTTCCGATTGCGAGATGAGCTACTTAGCCCTCTCCCCGCTGGGGAGAGGGTTGGGAGAGGGGCCTCGCCGCAGGCCACGGGCTCGGTGAGACCCCTTCCCCTCTCCCAAACCCTCTCCCCAGCGGGGAGAGGGTTTTGCGTACCCTACCCGACCGAGACCAAATGCCCGACCTAAACAAAATCCTCTCCGCCAAGTCCCCCCTCACCCTCGCCGGCGTGGCGACCGGGTTCCAGCCCGTGCTGCTCGCCGACCTCGCCCGCGCGGCCAAGGGTGGGGCTGTGTTCATCGTCCCCGACGAGGCGGCGATGCGCGAGGTCGCGGCGACCGCCCCCTTCTTCGCTCCCGAGCTGGAGGTGCTGACCTTCCCGGCCTGGGACTGCCTGCCCTACGACCGTGCCTCGCCGACGCTGCGGATGATGTCGGAACGACTGGCCACGCTCCACGCGCTCCAGCAGCCAGCGAAGGCGCCGCGCCTTCTCGTCACCACCGCCAACGCCGCCGCCCAGCGCACCCTCACCCCGTTCCGCATCCGCCAACTCGTCGCCCGGCTCGCCCCGGGCGAGCGCATCTCGCTCGACCGCCTGACCGCTCTCCTCCAGGCCAACGGCTATGTCCGCACCGAATCGGTTGCCGATGCGGGCGAATTCGCCGTCCGCGGCGGCCTGGTCGACCTCTTCCCCTCGGGCGCCGAGCAGGGCCTGCGCCTCGACTTCTTCGGCGACGAGATCGAGACGGTCCGCACCTTCGACCCCGCCACGCAGCGCACCACCGGCACCGTCCCCGGCTTCACCCTCCTCCCCGCCTCCGAAGCGCTGCTCGACGAGGACTCGATCAAGCGTTTCCGCACCCGTTACCGCGAGAAGTTCGGCGCCACCGCCACCGGCGACCCGCTCTACGAGGCGGTGAGCGACGGCCGCCGCCTCGCCGGCATGGAGCATTGGCTGCCGCTGTTCGAGGAGCGGCTGGAGACGCTGTTCGATCATCTGCCGGACGGCGCCGTCGTGGTCCGCGACACCGGCGTTTCCGGCGCCGCCGAAGCGCGATTCGAGGCGATCGCCGATTATCATGCCAATCGTATGCGCGCCGCCAGCGCCGAGCCAGGCAGCTACCGCCCGCTCGCTCCCGACGCGCTGTACCTGGCGTCGGAGGAATGGGCCGAGGCGCTGAAAGCCACGCCCGCGCATGTCGCCACCCCCTTCCACGAGCCCGAGAGCGCGACCGTCCTCGAATTCAACGTCGACGGCCCCCGCGACTTCGCGCCCGAGCGGTCGGGCGGCAAGAATGTCTACGAGGCAGTCGTCGCCCACCTCGCCAATGTGAAAGCGGCGGGCCGCAAGACGGTCCTCGCCAGCTATTCCCAGGGTTCGCGCGAGCGCCTCAAGGGGCTGCTTGAAGACCACGATCTCAAGGGCCTCCGCCTCGTCGACAGCTGGCAGGAGGCGCAGGCTGCCGGCGACAAGGGCACCGCCCTGATCGTCCTCCCGCTCGACCACGGCTTCACCGCGCCCGACATCGCGCTGCTCACCGAGCAGGACATGCTCGGCGACCGCCTCGTCCGCCGGCAGAAGCGCCGCAAGTCGGCCGACGCCTTCCTCGCCGAACTCGCCACGCTGTCGCCCGGCGACCTCGTCGTTCACGTCGACCACGGCATCGGCCGCTACGAGGGGCTGACGCAGATCCCGGTGCAACGCGCGCCGCACGATTGCGTCGCGCTCACCTATGCCGGCGGCGACAAGCTCTACGTACCGGTCGAGAACCTCGAGGTGCTGAGCCGCTACGGCTCCAGCGAGGAAGGCGCCGCCCTCGACCGCCTCGGCGGTGAGGCGTGGCAACGGCGCAAGGCGCGGATGAAGGAGCGCATCCGCGAGATCGCGGGCGAGCTCATCAAGACCGCCGCCGAACGCGCGCTGCGCCCCGCCGAGGTCGCCGAGCCCGATGCCACCGGCTTCGCGACCTTCGTCGACCGCTTCCCCTATCAGGAGACCGACGACCAGGATCGCGCGATCGCCGACGCGCTCGCGGACCTTTCCGCCGGCAAGCCGATGGACCGGCTGATCGTCGGCGACGTCGGCTTCGGCAAGACCGAGGTCGCACTGCGCGCCGCCTTCGTCGCGGCGATGGCGGGAATGCAGGTGGCGGTGGTGTGCCCGACCACTTTGCTCGCCCGCCAGCACTACAACAATTTCCGCGAGCGCTTCGAAGGCTTCCCGATCGAGATCGGCCGCCTCTCCCGCCTCGTCCCCGCCAATGAGGCCAAGGCGGTCAAGGAAGGGATCACCTCGGGCAAGGTCGACATCGTCGTCGGCACCCATGCGCTCCTCGCCAAGGGCATTGAGTTCAAGCGCCTCGGCCTCGTCATCGTCGACGAGGAGCAGCGCTTCGGCGTCACCCACAAGGAACGGCTGAAGGCGCTCAAGACCGACGTCCATGTCCTCACCCTCACCGCCACCCCGATCCCCCGCACCCTGCAGATGGCGATGTCCGGCCTGCGTGAGCTGTCGGTGATCCAGACCCCGCCGGTCGATCGCCTCGCGGTGCGCACCTATGTCATGCCCTGGGACCCGGTCGTGCTGCGCGAAGCGCTGCTGCGCGAACATTATCGCGGCGGCCAGAGCTTCGTCGTCACCCCGCGCATCGCTGACCTGCCCGACATCGAGGAGTTCCTGCGCGAGGCGGTGCCCGAGGTCCGCTACGTCGTCGCCCACGGCCAGATGTCCCCGACCGAGGTCGAGGAGCGGATGTCGGCCTTCTACGACAAGAAGTTCGAGGTGCTGGTCTCGACCACCATCATCGAGAGCGGGATCGACATCCCCTCCGCCAACACGATGATCGTCAACCGCGCCGACCGCTTCGGCCTCGCCCAGCTCTATCAGCTCCGCGGCCGCGTCGGCCGGGCGAAGACGCGCGCCTACGCCTATCTCACCACGCCGCCCGAACGGCTGATGACCGAGGCGGCGGAAAAGCGGCTCAAGGTGCTCTCCGATCTCGAATCACTCGGCGCCGGCTTCCAGCTCGCCAGCCACGATCTCGACATCCGCGGCGCCGGCAACCTGCTCGGCGACGAGCAGTCCGGCCATATCAAGGAGGTCGGCTACGAACTCTACCAGTCGATGCTGGAGGAGGCGATCCTCGAAGCCCGCGCCGGCGGATCGCTCCAGCGCCCCACCGATTTCAGCCCCCAGATCACTATCGACGCGCCGATCCTGATCCCGGACGGCTATGTCCCCGATCTCGACCTGCGCATGGGCCTCTATCGCCGCCTCAACGAGATCGACGAGGTCGCCGGGCTGGAGGCGTTCGCCGCCGAGATGATCGACCGCTTCGGCAAACTCCCCGACGAGACCGAGAACCTGCTGCGCCTCATGGAGATCAAGCTCAACGCCAAGCACGCCTGCGTCGCCAAGATCGACGTCGGCCCCAAGGGCGCGCTGGTCAGCTTCCACGAGGACAGGTTCCCCAACATCGACGGCCTGCTCGCCTATGTCGCGCGCCTCGGCGACACCGCAAAGCTGCGCCCGGATCACCGCCTCGTTATCAACCGTGCCTGGGCCGACCCGAAGGCCCGCCTCAACGGCGCGCTCCAGCTCTCGCGCGGATTGGCGAAGGCGGCGGGTTAGGTCGGTCGGCCTTCAAAACCACGGGAAGTGCGGCTTCCTTCAATCCTCCCCCGCCAGGGGGAGGTGGCACGCGAAGCGTGACGGAGGGGGAGGAAGCACACCGATAGCGCATCGCCGTCCTCCCCCTCCGTCAGCCTGTGGCTGACACCTCCCCCTGGCGGGGGAGGATTGACTGGCAGCACGGCCCTGGAACGGGCGGCCACGAACTCTTCGCTCTGGCTTGCAATGTAGGATTTCGCCTGCTTGGCTTACCGAGCCCGGTGCCGCTGCGGCACTGGCCTGCTCTTTGAGTTCGTAGATCCTGTCCAAGTCGCGTCGGCGCCGCATTCCTGTCGCGTCCCTGTCGCATCCCTGTCGCATCCCTGTCGCGTCCCTGTCGCGTCCCTGTCGCGTCCCTGTCGCGTCCCTGTCGCGTCCCTGTCGCGTCCCTGTCGCGTCCCTGTCGCGTCCCTGTCGCGTCCCTGTCGCGTCCCTGTCGCGTCCCTGTCGCCTTCACACCGCATCTCCAGCGGAGTGGCTCGCACACACATGCGGCAAGTCAAGTTAGTCAACATTTTTGGTATGACGTAGTTTGGCGTGATATCCCAATCTTCGTCATTCCCGCGAAGGCGGGAATCCATTCTGGCTGGCGGTAGTGGCTCTCATCCGCTTCAGCGACAATGGATTCCCGCCTTTGCGAGAATGACGAAGGAGAGACGGATCACCGAAAGCGGTGGAGGGCTCCCGCGACAATATCGCCGCTCAGGCCCCGACCAGTTCCGCCAACCGCGCGCTGTCCACCGCGGGCGCACACAGATACCCCTGGTAGAGGTCGCACCCTTCCGCGATCACGCGGTCGAGCTGCTCCCGCGTCTCGACCCCCTCGGCCACCACCGACAGCCCCAGCGACCGCGCCATGCCGATCACCCCGCGCACCACGATCCGCTCGCGCGGCGAGCTCACCATCTGCTGCGTCATCCGCTTGTCGAGCTTCAACACGTCGAGCGGCAGCGCGTTGAGATAGGCGAGGCTCGAATAGCCCGTCCCGAAATCGTCGATCGCGATCAGGCATCCGGCGCCGCGCAGCATCTCCAGCGCCTCCGTGGCCGATTCGAGCGATTCGATCAGTCCGCTCTCCGTCACCTCGACCGTCACCCGCTCCGGCGCGATGCCGTGCGCGGCAATCCGCTCCAGCATCGTCGCCCCGAATCCCGGCGCTGCCAGATCCTCCGCCGTGACGTTGATCGACAGCTTGAGCCGCGCCAGCGCCCCCGCCCACCCGGCAGCGGCGCCGAGCGCACGATTCTGGAGATAGCCCGACAGCACCGGCCCCTGCCCCGCCCGCGCCGCCGCCGCGATCAGCGCCTCCGCCCCGATCTCGCCCAGCCGGGGATGGTGCCAGCGCGCCAGCGCCTCCACCCCGACGATCTGCCCGGTCGCGCACACCACCTGCGGCTGGAACAGCACGTCGATCTCGTGCTCGGCAAAGGCACGCGGCAGTTCCTCCGCCAGCGTCGCCAGCGACCGCGAGCGGCGCGGGAACACGTCGCGCATCTCCGCGCTGGCATCGGGCGTCTCGCCCAGCGGCTCGATCAGCGCATGGAGGCGCCCGGTGCGCGGATCACGCTGGATATGCTCGACCACCCGCCCCACGCCCGGCAGGTCGTGGGCGAAGGTCGCGCTCTCCCGCTGCTCCAGCCGCCGCAATGCCGCCGCGAGCAGCGGCCGATCCTCGCGCACCCGCCGCAGCATTTGGCTGACGCTCGCATCCGTTGGCGCCTCCAGGCTCGCCGCCAGCGCGGGCGAAAGCTGGAGCGAGCGGCGCGCATGATCGTAGCGCCAGGCCAGCGGCTCGCTCGGCTGCGTTTCCGTGATCCAGCCGCCGGAAGCGCGCTGGGCGTGGCGTTCGGCGAAGCGGATCGCTTCCTGCAGCTCGACCTCGCGCATCGGGCTCACCAGGAAATGCGTCGCTCCCGCCGCCCGGAACTCCGGCAATGCCGCCGCATCATTGTGCGACACGAGCACCAGCAGCGCCCGCCCGTCCGCGGCAACCGCCTCGCCCAGCATCCGCGTCGCGGCGAGCCCCTCGTCGAGGGCCCCGCGCGCATCGATCACCGCCACCGCTGCGCCGCTCGCCACCAGCCGCCGCGCCGCACCCTCGCTCCGCCGCGCCGCCACCGGCCGCCAGCCGCCGCGCGTCGCCGCCGCCGCCAGCTCGTCGCGTTGGCGAAAGGACAGGATGAACAACGGCTTGCCGTGCGATTCGACCAAGAATACCCCCTCAGGCGTCCTCCCCGACGGAGAGGCGCAACGCTTCTCGCCGAAAGGAATGAAGAAAAACAGGGGTTCGTAAGAAATCTGCTGAGGCTTGTGACCGCGCCAACAAAGTCCTAGCTGCTGGATATGGCCGCGTCCGCGCCCCTGATCGACCGCCACGGCCGCGCGATCTCCTATCTGCGCGTTTCCGTCACCGATCGCTGCGACCTGCGCTGCCGCTACTGCATGGCGGAGCAGATGACCTTCCTGCCGAAGGCGGCGATGATGGAGCTCGATGAGATCGCGACGATAGCCGAGCGCTTCATCGCCCGCGGCGTCCGCAAGATCCGCCTGTCGGGCGGCGAGCCGCTCGTCCGCCGCGGCATCGCCGGTCTCGCCCGCCGGCTCGGCACGCATATCGGCGCCGGCCTCGATGAGCTCACCCTCACCACCAACGGCACCCGCCTCGCCGATCACGCGGCGACGCTGTTCGAGGCGGGCATCCGCCGCGTCAACGTCAGCCTCGACAGCCGCGATCCCGAGGCCTTCCGCTACATCACCCGCCACGGCGACCTCGACCGCGTGCTCGCCGGCATCTTCGCCGCGCGCGACGCGGGGCTCGCGGTCAAGATCAACATGGTCGCGCTCGCCGGCCTCAACGAGCATGAGATCGCGCCGATGCTCGCCTGGTGCGGCGAGCATGGCTTCGACCTCAGCCTGATCGAGACGATGCCGCTCGGCCATATCGACGAAGACCGCGCCGACCGCTTCGTCCCCCTCACCCGGGTGTTCGAGGCGCTGGCGGCCGAGATCGAGCTGGTCCGCGACGTCCACCGCAGCGGCGGCCCGGCGCGCTACTGGCGCACGCCCTGGGGCACCCGGCTGGGATTGATCTCCCCGCTCACCGCCAATTTCTGCGACGGCTGCAACCGCGTCCGCCTCACCACCGAGGGCAAGCTCTACATGTGCCTCGGTCATGACGATCAGGTCGACCTCAAGGCCGCGCTCCGGACCGGCGGCGTACCGGCGCTCGACGCGGCGATCGACGCCGCCCTCGCCGCCAAGCCGGCACGCCACGACTTCGCGATCCGCGCCGGCGCCGCGCCGGCCGTCGAGCGCCACATGAACGCCACCGGCGGATGACGCTCGCCAAGCGTGCCCTGCTCGCGTCGCCGACGCCGCCGGCCCAGGCCGCGGTGCAGGACCTGTCGCGCGCCTACGACTGGGTGCCGTTCGAGGAAGCCGACCTGGTGATCGCGCTCGGCGGCGACGGCTTCATGCTCCAGGTGCTCCACCAGATGCTGGAGGCGCATCGCAGCGTGCCGGTATTCGGGATGAACCTCGGCACCGTCGGTTTCCTGATGAACGACTGGCGCATCGCCGACCTCGAGCGCCGGCTCGAGCGCGCACGCCCTTTCAAGGTCTCTCCACTGACCATGACCGCCCGCACGATCGAGGGCGAGCTGCGCGAGCTTCCTGCCATCAACGAGGTATCGCTGCTGCGCGAAACCCGCCAGACCGCCAAGCTCGAAGTGACGGTGAACGACCGCGTCGTGCTGCCCGAGCTGGTGTGCGACGGCATCCTCGCGGCAACGCCGGCCGGTTCCACGGCCTATAACCTCTCCGCCAACGGTCCGATCCTGCCGCTGGGATCGGCGCTGATCGCGCTCACCCCGATCAGCGCCTTCCGCCCCCGCCGCTGGCGCGGCGCGATCCTGCCGGAGAAGGCGCGAATCAGCATCCGCGTGCTGGAGCCGGAGAAGCGCCCGGTGAGCGCCGTCGCCGACCAGCGCGAGGTGCGCGACGTCGCACAGGTCGACATCGCGATCGATCCGCTGCGCGACCTGACGCTGCTGTTCGACCCCGAACACGCCCTCGACGACCGCATCACGATGGAGCAGTTCATCGCCTGAGACAGGTTGTGCGCGAGGGGCTTGCAAAGCCCGAAAGCACTGCTATTAGCCGCGCCTCCAAGCGCGTTCCCCGATAGCTCAGCGGTAGAGCTCTCGACTGTTAATCGAGCGGCCGTTGGTTCGAATCCAACTCGGGGAGCCAGCTACCTTCACGATTTCGATTTTTATCGGCTAGGGCACTCTGCGCGCATTCCGCTCAGCTCAGCAGCGGCTCAAGCGCTTCCCATTCACGTTCGACCGCCGCCCGCCCGGCGTCAATGGCCTTACGGATTTTCTTGGGATCGAACTCGAGGGTTTCGGAATATTCCTGCTCGGGCTCGATGATGCGGATCGGCGCGAACCGATAGCGGGCGATCTGGAGGTCGAGCGGGCGCAGGATAGTCGCCGCCGCCGCACCGGTTACGCCCGTCGACCGCAGTGCCCGCGCCTGCGCCTCGCGTGCGGCGATGATGTCGTTGATCAGCGTCGCATTGGCGGTGTCGTTCGCCGACACCTCCGACTGGAGGATGTCGACAGCGCGCAGGCCGATCTTGATGAGGTTGGAATAGGTGCGCACCCTGCCCGGATGCGGCGGCGGCGAGGCACGCACGACGATCACGCCGCGCGGGTTGAGCTCCAGCGCTGCGTCCAAGGGCGTGACGTTGCGCACGCCCCCGTCCACCCATTGCTCCTCGGTGCCATCGCCGGCGCGGGTCTTCAACGGATCGAAGAACACCGGCATCGCCGAGCTGGCATAGACCCAGTTGTGGATGCCGGGCACCGTCTCGTCGATGCTGCGATATTCGCCGGTGCCGAGATTGACCACGCCGATCCGGAGCTTGCGGCCGCTCGCCCTCAGCTTCGCGTCGTCGGCGAAATCCTTGAGCAGCCGGCGCAGCGGCGCGGCGTCGTAGAGTGCGTCCTCCCCCAGAATGCCGCCCACGATTCCCAGCAGCCGCTCCTCGTAGATGTCGCCGTTGCCTTTGATGTCGAGCCATCGCTGCAGCATCTCCGGCACATCGTCCTGCGCCACGCCCAACGCCTGGATCGAGCCGGTCGAGACGCCGGCGACGATGTCGATCCTGACCCCGCGGTTGACGACGAGCTCATGCACGACGCCGACCTGGAAGGCGCCCTTGGCGCCTCCTCCGCTCAGCACGATCGCAAGGTCACCAGCCATATCGCTCTCCGCCGTCCGGAGTATATCACCGCTTGCTCGAATTGGTTGACGGAAACATCGCCGACGGGCCTCTTAGGGTTCGAGGGAGAGAGGCGACGGAACGCGAGGCACTGGCCGAATGGGTGGGACGGGAGATCCTGCCGCACGAACGCGACCTGCGCAGGTGGCTGCAGCGTCGGCTCGTCGACGCGGGCGATGTGGAGGATGTCGTGCAGGAATGCTATTGCCGCCTCGCCCAGCTTCGCGACGTCAGCCATGTCACGATGCCGCGCGCCTATCTCTTCACGATGGCGCGCAATCTGGTGCAGCGGCAGCGCAAGCGTGCGCGGGTGGTCCGGCTCGAGGCGATGGCGGACCCGGTCGACGAGCAATGGGAGATCGAGCTGCTCTCCCCCGAGCGGATCGCCGCTGCCCGCCAGGAACTCGGCCGCGTGCAGGCGGCGCTCGCCACGGTCTCGGAGCGCGCCCGCCGGATCTTCCTCATGCGCAAGGTCGAAGGCCTGAGCCAGAAGGAGATCGCGCAGACGCTGGGAGTCACCGAGGCCGTCGTCGAGAATGAAGCGAGCCGCAGCCTGCGCGCGATCCTGAAGCTGTTGACCGAGCCCGAAGCCGGGCAGGACCTGTCGTCGACGGGAGGCGTTTCCCATGCACGATTCCGCTGAGCAAGCCGCCGCCTGGGCGCTTCGCCATCCGCTCGATGCACAGGGGCGCGCCGAGCTCGAGGCGTGGCTGGCGCAGGACCCGCGCCATGCGGGCGCGCTGTTGCGGGCGCAGGCGGGCCTCAGCGTGATCGGTGAGGCATTGACGCAACAGGGCGGGGCTGATGCGCCTCCGCGCCCGCTGCCGACACGGCGATGGCTGCTGACGGGGATCGGCGGCGCCGCGGCCGCGGCCGCGGTCGCCGGCATCGTCGGCTGGCCGTGGCTGACGGGCGAGCGAGTCACGACCGCGCGCGGCGAGATTCGGCGGCTGCCGCTCGCCGACGGATCGGTGGCGACGATCGATACCGGCAGCGAGCTGCGCGTCGTGATGGCGAGCGACAGCCGCCGCATCGCGCTCGGCAAGGGGCAGGCGTGGTTCCAGGTCGCCAAGGATCGCAAGCGGCCCTTCATCGTCGATGCCGGCATCGCCCAGGCGCGCGCGGTCGGCACCGCCTTCTCGGTGAGCCGTGCCGACGACGGCGTCCAGGTCGCCGTCACGGAGGGGATCGTCGCCGTCTGGGCCAGCGACGGCGGCGGAACGATGACGATCCTCAACGCCGGCCAGTACGCGACCTTTCGGCCGGAAGCGATGACGCCGGAGACGGGCACGGCCCCGGCCCGGATAGAGCGCGCGCTGGCCTGGCGCGCTGGCGAGATCTCGCTGGAGAACGAGACGCTAGGCAGCGCCGTCACCCAATTCAACCGCTACAACCAGCAGCAGCTCGTGGTTGCCGATCCGGAGCTCGCTCGAGAGCGGCTGGTGGGACTGTTCCAGATCGACCGCCCGGGCGACTTCGCCGCGACCGTGGCGGCCACGCTCGACGTCGAGGTCACCTCGACACCCTCCGAAATTCGCCTGTCGAGAAAAAAGACCCCGCACCCCTGACGGAAATGCGCCGTCACGGACTCGTGACGTCAAGAGCGCGCCCACGATAGGGCGCCCGATGATGCGGGGAGGATGGAATGACATACGCACGCCTTCACTTGCTCGGCACCGCCGCCGCGGTCGTCTGCGGCATGGCCGCGCCTGCCGGCGCGACCGCCCAGGTGCGGCGTTTCGACGTCCCAGCCCAGCCGGCGCGAACCGGCATTCCGTTGTTTGCGCATCAGGCCGGCATCCAGGTCCTTGCGTCCGGCCCCATCACTGACGGGGTGAGAGTCAACCGCGTCAAGGGATCGCTGGATGTCGCCACGGCGCTGCGGCTGCTGCTGGCGGGCACCGATCTCGTGCCCGTCACGATCGGCCGCGCGATCGTGCTGAAACGCCAGGAAACGGCGGCAGCACCGCGTCCGGTCGCCCTTGCGCAGGTCGGTCCCGCAATGCCGCCGCAGGGCCAAGCCAATGATACAGTTCAGGAAGGCGCTGCGCCCCCGGCAGGTGACGAGGACATCGTCGTCACCGGCATCCGCGCCTCGCTCCAGGAATCGATCAACGTCAAGCGTGCCGCCGGCAACATTGTCGACGTCATCACCGCGCAAGACATCGGCAAGCTCCCCGACCAGAACGTCGCCGAATCGATGAGCCGCATCACCGGCGTCCAGATCACACGGCGCGAGGGCGACGGATCGAACTTCACCGTGCGCGGCATCTCGCAGAACCGGCTCGAGATCAACGGCCGCACCTTCCTCGGCCCCGGCCCGGGCGGCAGCGCGTCGCTCGAATCGATCAGCCCGGAGATCATCTCGAGCATCGTCGTCGCCAAGTCGCCCTCGGCCGACATGCCCGAGGGCGCGCTCGGCGCCACCGTCAACCTCAAGACCAAGCGTCCGCTGGAGCTCGACGATTTCGTCGTCAGCGGCCGGTTGCAAGGCGCCTATACCGACCAGGCCGACCACCTCGGCTATCGCGGCTCGGCCCTGGTGTCGAAGAGCTTCAACGACAGCTTCGGCATCCTCGCCAGCGCCGCCTATTCGAACATCCACACACGCGGCTACTCCTTCGACTCCGGCGGCTGGACGCGGACCAACAATATCGACGGCAACGGCGACGGGGTGAACGATCCCGGGCTGTTCCGCCCCAACCGCTTCATGGCCCGCATCTACGACCGGCGGGAGGAGCGGCTGACCCTCAACAGCTCGGTCCAATATCGCCCCGCCGAGAATTGGGAGATCATTCTCGACGGCACCTACACCCGGCTGAAGCGCGAGCGGAACAGCGTCAACTACCAGGTGCTGTTCAACGACAACGACGTGAACGCGGTCGCCGACGAGAACGGCACCGTGCTCAGCGGCACCTTCAACGGCGTGACCCTGCGCCCGCTGATCTACGACGAGCCGACCGAGTTCAGGTCGACCAACCTTGGTCTCTCGACCAAATATGACGGCGACATCGTCAAGGTGTCGGCGGATGCCTCGTACAGCAAAGGCAAGGGCACTGACGGCGGTCCAGGCGCCTCCTTCACCTATGTCGTCGTCCCGCGCGCCGGCAACACGACCAACGCGAGCTACGACTTCTCCGCCGGCAACCCGGTGCCCGACCTCGCGCTCAGCACAAACTTCGACCGCGACGATCCCGGACAATATCAGCTCGCCTCGATCTTCGAGAACGACTTCCGGACCGACAACACCGGCTACGACGCCCGCCTCGACTTCGAGATCCGCACCGATTGGGGTCCGGTGAAGTCGGTTCAGCTCGGCTCGCGCTACGAGCGGATCGAATTTTATTCCGAAGCGCCCCAGAACATTCCCTCGGCGGCCAGCCTGCTCGGGGTCGGGGACAAGAACGGCGACGGCATCCTGACCGTCGACGAGCTGCCGGGTCTCAATTACGACAACAGCGCCGGCAGCTTCTTCCCCGGGGTGAACGGCGACTTCCCGCGCGACTTCCTGACCGGCACCACCGACAAGCAGGCGGCGCGCGACGCCTTCGGCCTGCCGATTCCGCGCGCCGACACCATCCCGTTCGGTCGCGTGTCGATCAAGGACGTCGACCAGGACACGATCGCTTTCTACGCCAAGGCCAATTTCGCCGGCCGCGTCGGGTCGATGCCGCTCTCGGGCAATGCCGGCGTGCGCTACGTCACCATGGACCGCATCTCGTCGGGCTTCCTGTCGGATACCGAGCCGACGGCGTCGAAATCGAGCTTCGACTATTGGCTGCCCAGTGCCAACCTGGCGCTCGACCTGACTTCCAATCTGACCTTTCGCGCCGCCGCGGCGAAGGTGGTCGCGCGGCCGAGCCTCAGCGACGTCGGCGTCAGCTTCGTGCCCCTGATCGTGTCGCGGACCGGCTCGCGCGGCAACCCCAGGCTGCGCCCGTTCGAGGCTACTCAGTTCGATGCCACGCTCGAATGGTATTTCGCCCCGTCGAGCGCCCTCACCTTCGCAGCTTTCTACAAGAACGTCGATTCGTTCACGATCAACGTGACGCAGGCGGAATATGTCCCCGGCTTCTCCACCAGCCCCACCGATCTCTTTCAGATCACCCAGCCGATCAACGGCAGATCGGGCAAGATCAAGGGCTTCGAGGTCGCCTACCAGCACGCGCTGCGCTTCCTGCCGGCGCCGTTCGACAACCTCGGTATCCAGGCGAACTACACCTATGTCGACAGCGAGACGCCGCTGATCGACGAGGCGACCGGCGCCAGCCTGCCGCTGCCGGGCCTGTCGAAGCACAGCTACAACCTGATCGGCTATTACGAGGACGACGACTTCTCGCTGCGCGCCGCCTACATCTATCGCAGCGACTATCTCCAGGGGCAGGGCAGCGCGGCGAGCGGCGGCAGCTCTTATGCCGACGGGCGCGGGCAGCTCGACGTCTCGGCCCAGCTCAACCTCACCAAGAACGTGCGGCTGACGGTCGAGGCGATAAACCTGACGCGCGAGATCGATCGCCAGTATCTGCAGGACGAGCTGCGCCTGCTGAACACCACGCGCGAGGACCGGCGCGTCTTCTTCGGCGTGGCCGCCACCTTCTGATGAGGCATCGGTACCGCATTGCATTGGCGCTTGCCGCCGCGGCTTGCACCGCCGCAGCGAAGACGCCCCATCGCGCCGACATCGTCATCTACGGCTGCACCTCCGGCGGGGTCATCGCAGCCGTGGAGGCGCGCCGCCTCGGCCGGTCCGTGCTGCTCGTCTGCCGCGAGGATTATCTCGGCGGCATGTCGACCAACGGCCTCGGCTGGTCCGATACCGGCAACCATCGCGCGATCGGCGGCCTGTCGCTCGAATTCTACCGCAGGGTGAAGCGGTACTACGACGATCCGTCGGTGTGGACCCATGCGCCGCGACCGGCGCGGGGCGAGAACTTCGTCGACGGCGACGCGATGTGGCAGTTCGAGCCCAAGGTGGCCGAGCGCATCCTCGAGGACTGGGTGCGCGAGGCCGGCGTCACGGTGGTGCGCAACCAGCCGCTCGACCGATCGGAGGACGGCGTGGAGAAGGCAGGCGGCCGCGTCGTCGCCTTCCGCTCGACGGCCGGCGAACGGTTCGAAGGCCGCATGTTCATCGACGCCACCTATGAAGGCGACCTGATGGCCGGCGCCGGCGTCAGCTTCACTGTGGGGCGGGAGGCGAACGCGGCCTACGGCGAGACGCTGAACGGCGTCCAGCTCGCCAACACGACCAACCATCAGTTCACGCTGGACGTCGATCCCTATCGCACCCCCGGCGATCCCTCGAGCGGGCTGGTGCCGCGCATCAGCGCCGAGCGCCCCGCTCCCGACGGCACCGGCGACCGCAAGATCCAGGCCTATACCTATCGCATGTGCCTGACCGACGTGCCCGCCAACCGCGTGCCCTTCCCCAAGCCCGAGGGATATGACGCGAGCCAGTATACGCTGCTCAAGCGCTACATGGACGCCGGCTATCGCGACTTCTTCCGGAAGTTCGACCGCATCCCGAACGGCAAGACCGATACCAACAATTTCGGCGCCTTCTCGTTCGACAACATCGGGATGAACTATCGCTATCCCGAAGGCAGCGACGCCGAGCGGGCCGCGATCGCGCGCGAGCACACGACCTATCAGCAGGGCCTCCTCTGGTTCATGGCGAACGATCCCGGCGTGCCGGCGGAGACGCGCGACGAGATGGCGAAGTGGGGCCTCTGCAAGGACGAGTTCACCGGCAACGGCCACTGGCCGCGCGAGATGTACGTGCGCGAGGCGCGCCGCATGGTGTCCAACTTCGTGATGGCCGAACCGCACTTGCGCGGTACGAAACCCACGCCTCGACCGATCGGCATGGGCTCTTACAACATGGACTCCCACAACGTGCAGCGCATCGTCGACGCCCGCGGCTTCGCGCGCAACGAGGGCAATATAGAGGTCAGCCCCGGCCGCGCCTATCCGATCAGCTACGACGCGATCGTGCCGAGGAAGCGCGAAGCGGCCAACCTGCTGGTGCCCGTAGCCCTGTCGGCTTCGCACATCGCCTATGGCTCGATCAGGATGGAGCCGGTGTTCATGATCCTCGGCCAGTCCGCCGCAGCCGCGGCGTCGATCGCCATCGCGGAGGATGTCGCGGTCCAGGATGTCGACTATGCCAAGCTGCGGACGAAGCTGATGTCGGAACGGCAGATCCTTGAGCTCCCGCGCTGATCTGACGGCATCATTGGCCGACACCCGCCGCCTAGCTCGGCGACCGCCCGCCGCCGAACCGAGCATAGAGCGTCGGCAGCACGAACAACGTCAATAAGGTCGCCGAGAACAATCCGCCGATCACCACGGTCGCGAGCGGCTTCTGCACCTCCGCACCCGCGCCATGTCCGAGCGCCATCGGCAGAAAGCCGAGGCTCGCCACCAGCGCGGTCATCGCGACCGGGCGGAGGCGTGCCAACGCTCCCTCCCGGGCAGCGGATGCCGGATCACGGCCCTCCTCGACCAGCTTCTGGATCGAGGTGAGCATCACCAGCCCATTGAGCACCGCGATACCCGATAGCGCGATGAATCCGACCGCGGCCGAGATCGAGAAGGGCATGCCCCGCAGGAGCAGCGCGAGCGCACCGCCCACCAACGCCAGCGGCACGCCGGTGAACACGATCGCGGCATCCCGAATGTTTCGCAGCGCCCCGTAGAGCAGCAGCATGATCAGTGCGAAGCACGCCGGCACCACCACCGCGAGCCGGCCGCGTGCCGAGGCCAGATTCTCGAACTGGCCACCCCAGATCAGCCAGATGCCGGCGGGAAGCGGCACGTCGCGCGCGATCGCGGCGCGCGCCTCGGACACGACACTCGCGACGTCGCGCCCACGGACATTGGCCTGGACGACGACGCGGCGCTTGCCGTTCTCGCGGCTGATCTGGTTGGGACCATCCACAATCCGGATGTCGGCGACGCTGGCCAGGGGCACGAACGCGCCGACCGGGGTCGGCACCGGCGTCTGGCCGAGCGCCTCGAGATCGGCGCGTGTAGCATCGGCAAGGCGGATCACGATGGGAAAGCTGCGGTCGCCCTCGAAGATGCGGCCCGCCTCGCGCCCGCCGATCGCGGCGGCAACCGTATCTGCGACGTCCTGCGCCGCCACGCCGACCCGGCTCGCCCGATCCTGACTATAGGCGATGTCGAGCATGGGGAGGCCCTCGGTCTGCTCGACCTTGACGTCCTCGGCGCCCGGCACGCGGCGCAGCGCGGCGGCGATGCGGTTGGCGACCGCGTTCATCTCGGCGAAGTCTTCGCCGAACACCTTCACCGCGACGTCGGATCGCACGCCGGCGATGAGCTCGTTGAAGCGCATCTGGATCGGCTGCGTGACCTCATAGGCGTGGCCGGGCACCGTCGCCAGCCGCGCCTCGATCCGCTCGATGATCGCGGCCTTCGCCCCGGACGGGTTCGGCCATTGCTTGCGGTCCTTCAGCATGATGAAGGTGTCGGTCGCATTGGGCGGCATCGGGTCCGCCGCGATCTCCGCGGTGCCGGTGCGTGAGAAGACCGTGCGGATCTCGGGCATGCCCTGCAGCGCGCGCTCGATCTGCGCCTGCATCTTCTGGCTCTGCTCGACCGAAGTGCCCGGCACGCGAAAGGCCGAGACGAGGACGTCGCCCTCGTCGAGCTGCGGCAGGAACTCCTGCCCCAGGCTGGAGAAGGCGGCGGCGCCCAGCGCGATCGCACCGATCGCCACGCCGATCATCGTCCTGGGCTGCGCGAGCGCGCGATCCAGGCCGGGTTCGTAACGTCGGCGCAGCCAGCCGATAATGCGGCTCTCCTTCTCCCGGACCGGCCGCGACAGCCATATCGCGATCGCCGCGGGAACGAAGGTCAGCGACAGCACGAAGGCGAAGGCAAGCGCGATGATGACCGTGACCGCCATCGGCTCGAAGGTGCGGCCCTCGACGCCAGAGAGCGTCAGCAGCGGTACATAGACGAGCATGACGATCGCCTGACCGTACACCGACGGCCGGATCATCTCGCGCGCCGCCGCCGCGACCGTTTCCATCCGCTCGCCGAGGCCAAGCGACCGACCTTCGAGATACTGGCGATCGGCGATGCGGCGCAGCGCATTCTCGACGATGATCACCGCCCCGTCGACGATCAGGCCGAAATCGAGTGCGCCGAGGCTCATAAGATTGGCCGACACACCGACGCGCAGCATCCCAAAACCGGTGAGCAGCATGGTGATCGGGATGACCAGCGCTGCGATCAGCGCCGCGCGGAAGTTGCCGAGCAGCACGAACAGCACCGCGATCACCAGCAGCGCGCCTTCGGTGAGGTTGCGCGCCACGGTGCCGATCGTCGCGTCGACCAGTCGCGTGCGGTCGAGCACCGGCTCGATGACGACGTCGCGGGGCAGCGACGGCGCGATCGCCTTGAGCTTGGCATCGACACCGGAGGAAACGGTGCGGCTGTTCTCGCCGATCCGCATGATCGCGGTGCCGGTGATCACCTCACGGCCGTTCTCCGACGCCGCCCCCATGCGGATGCCCTGGCCCAGCCGCACCTCGGCGACTTGGCCGAGCGTGATCGGCACGCCCTCGCGCGATGCGATCACGCGGTCGCGCAATTGCGCGAGGCTGAGGATGCGCGCATCGGCACGGACCGCGAGACCCTCGCCGTTGCGGTCCACCGTGCCGCCGCCGGTGGCGACGTTGTTGCGCTCGAGCGCGGCGGCGAGATCGGCGAGGCTCAGCTTGAGCGCCGCCAGCTTCTGCAGGTCGGGAACGACCAGATATTCCTTCTCGAATCCGCCCAATGAATCGATGCCGGCCACGCCGTCGACCGCCTTGACCTGCGGCGCGACGATCCAGTCCTGCACGGTGTGGAGATAGGTCGCCTTGTCGGCCTCGTTCGCAAGCCGATCGCCTTCCGGGGTGATGTAGCTGCCGTCGGGCTGCAATCCCGGCTCGCCCGGCCGATGCTGTTCATGCGCGTGTTCGGCATAGCGCAGCGTCCAGATATAGACCTCGCCCAGGCCGGTCGCGATCGGCCCCATTGCGGGCGTGATGCCAGCCGGCAATGTCTCCTTCGCCGCCGTCAGCCGCTCCTGCACCTGCTGCCGGGCGAAATAGATATCGGTGGAGTCGCTGAATACCGCGGTGATCTGCGCGAAGCCGTTGCGGCTGAGCGAGCGGGTGCTTTCCAGCCCCTTGATGCCGGCGAGCGCGGTTTCGATCGGAAAGGCGACCTGCTTCTCGATCAGCTCGGGAGAGAGCGCAGGTGCGAGGACGTTCACCTGCACCTGGTTGTTGGTGATGTCGGGCACCGCGTCGATCGGCAGGCGCGCGAGGCTGATGCCGCCGACGACGGCGGCGACGACGGTGAGGAGCAGGACGAGCCAGCGCCGCTCGACCGCCCAGGTGACGATGCGATCGATCATGGCTCAGTCCTCATGTCCGGCTTCGGCGGTGCCGAGCGCCGATTTGAGCGTGAAGCTGTTCTGCGCGGCGATCCGCTCGCGCCCGGTCAGCCCCTTGGTCACGACGACCATATCACCGTCCTGCCGCCCCAGCGCGACGGGAGCCGCGCGGAAGCCTTGCCCGGTCCGCACGAACACGACGGTTCGCCCCTCGATCGTCTGCACCGCGGTGGTCGGCACCCGGATCGTGCCGTCGCCTCCCCCGGCGAGCTGGATCGATGCGGTGACCGGCTCCCCCACGCGCCACTGGCCCGCGCGATTGTCGAGCTGCGCAAGCGCCGTCACGAGGCGGGTGTCGGGATCGAGCGCGGGCGACACGAAGGTGATGCGCGCACTCGCCTGACGCCCCGGCGCGGTGACGATCACGGCAGTACCCGGGCGCAGGCGGCCCGCGTCCGCGGGCTGGAGCGCGAGGCTGAGCGAGACATTGTCGAGATCGGCAATGCGGTACAGCTCCGCGTCGGCGGCCACCGTCTGGCCGAGCGTCGCCGAGCGGGCGATCACCTGACCGGCGATCGGCGCGGGAATGCCGATGCGGTTGAGACCACCGCCGCCGGAGCCAGCCGCGGAAAGCTGCTGGCGCGCCAGCCGCAGCGCGATCCGCGCCTCGGTCGCGGCGGTGCGCGCGGCGATCAGATCCTGCTCGGGCGACACGCGTTCGGCGAACAGGCGGCGCTCGCGCGCGTAATTCGATTCCGCAAGGGCAAGCCGCGCCTCGGTCGCCTCGATCTCGCCCTTGAGCTGCGCCGCCTCACGGCTCTCGATCACCGCGAGCGTCTCGCCGCGACCGACCGATTGCCCGAGATTGCGGGTGAGCGAGACCACGCGCCCACCGATCGACGCCGATACGACCTGCGTCGCCTGCGGATCGCCTTCGATCGTCGCCGGCAGCTCGATCGCGCCGGCGCTGCCGCCGATGGTCGGCGACACGAGCTCGATCCCTGCGATCGTGATCTGCTGCGGAGTGAGGATGACGACACTCTCCTCGCCATGTTCCGCGCCCTTCGGCGCGGCCTCGTCCGACCTGTTATCGGGCAGGCTCGGCGCATCGCAGCCAGCGAGCGACAAGGCGAGCGCGATCGGCAGCGCCGCGCCGGGCTTCAAAGGGATTCCGATCATCGATTGTCTCCCCTGGGCGCGCGAGCGGTCAGCCGTTCCAGCCGCGCCTTGGCGATGTGATAGGCGGTGAAGGCGTCGATCGCAGCGCTGCGCGTCTGGGCTAGCGTGCGCTCGGCATCGAGCAGGTCGAGCTGGCCGAACTTGCCTTCGCGATAGCCGATGCGGGCGATCCGAGCAGCTTCCTCCGCGGCAGCTAATGCGGGGCCCGCCGCACGGGCGCTGGTTGCCGCATTGTCGACGGCGGCCGATGCATCGGTGATCGTCTGCTCGACGTCGAGCTGAGTCACGCGCCGCTGCGCTTCGGCCCGCGCGCGTTCCGCCCGCGCCTGATCCACCGCCGCGGTACCGCGGTTGAACAGCGGCATCGGGATCGAGATGCTGAAGATCGCCGCCATGTCGCTGGTCTGCTCGAGCCGGCGCAATCCCGGGCCGACGGTCAGGTCGGGCACCCGGTTGGCCCGCGCCAGTCGCACGCCCGCGTCGGCAAAGGCGAGGTCGGCATCCGCCGCCGCCTGAGCGAGCGTGCCCGCCGCGTTCGGTGGGACGACGGGGCCCTGCGTCGCCGGCGGAATGCGGTCGAGCAGCCCCAGATCGAGCGGCCCCGCCGGGATCGATCCGACCCGGCGCGCCAGGTTCTCGCGCGCCGCCCGAGCGAGGCGCAGGTTGCGCTCGAGGTCGGCTTCCGCTTGAATGCGCGCCACGTCGGCGCGCTGCTCCTCGATCGGCGATGCACGCCCCGACTGCACCCGGACACGCGCGGCGCGGAGCGCCTCGCCGGCGATCCGCAGCTGATCGCGGCCCAGCATGATGCGCTCCTCCGCGGCGATGGTTTCGATGTAGAGGCTGGTCACCTGCAGCCGGATGTCGGCCTGCGCGATCGCCGCCTGCAGCTCCGCCCGCGACAGCTGCGCGTCGGCAACGGCGATCCGGGCGCCGCGCTTGCCGGCCAGCTCAACGGGGATCGCCACGCCAACCGTCGTCTCCGCGCTGTCGAATCCGGAATATTGTCCCGAGCCGAGGACGTTCTCGACCTGGACTTGCACCTGCGGATTGGGGTGCAGGCCGGCGGCGGTGCGGCCGGCGCGCGCCGCCGCGACGCCCGCGGACGCCGCATCGGCGGCGGGAGAGGATGCGCCCGCGGCGCGCAAGGCGTCCTCCAACGTATAAACCGGCGTGGCGGACGTCCGGTCCGCTTGCGGCACGGTTGGTGCCTGCGCCACTGCCGCGCCCGACACCGCGACCATCACGGCCGCGCAATGAATCTTCATGGATTGCTCCTGACCGAGAGTTGCCGAGACCGGCGGGCGCCGGTCCTGCGACCCGGTCAGGCGTTGGGCGGCCTCAGCGCAGGGTCGACCGGATGCGAGACCAAGGCCCTGCTTGCCGCGGCTGTCGGTCGTGCGCTTGCGACGAGCAGCACGCCCGGAGCTTCGTCCTTGGACGGAAGCGCCAGTGCGGGACCCTGGCATGTACCATGATGGTGCGGGAGCCCGTTGTCGGCGTCGCCGGTCGATTGATCGCGATCGTCCGCACTGTGCATCTCGCCGGTGCATTCGAGGGTCACCGGCACCTGAAGCTCGCGCGCGTGCACGACCGCCGTCGTCACGAGCGACGTCGCAAGCAGCAACAGAACCAGCATCCACGCACGGCGAACCATGAGCGCGATCCTATCGACCGAGCGCCGATCTGTCATTGCTCTATCTCGACGACGCCGGTTTGGCTCCGGCCATGCCGTGCCGTCGCGCCGACAGGCGCTCCCGGCTATCGCGTGGCCAGCCGCACCCAGTCTGCGGAGCCGAGACCCAGCCGTTTATAACTTCCGTTAGGCGCGCCCGCGCATGAGGCGAGACATAAGCGGCAAGCAGCGGCGTCGCATATCGTTGCTTTCGCCGCCTCAGCTGCTGCCGTCCTGCAGCACGGGCTCCAGCACGGCCTCCATCGCGGCATAGCCTGCCTCGGTCGGGTGCACGCCGTCATTGGCCATGCCGGGCTTCATCGCACCCGAGGCGTCGGCGAGCGCCGGATGATAATCGACCCAGGTCGCGCCGATCTCGGCCGCATAACCCTTGAGCCAGCGGTTGAGCGAGGCGATCGGCGTCCTCACCTCCAGGCCGGGGCGCCAGGGAAAGGCACCGGCCGGCGGAATCGAGGCGAGGATCACATGGATGCCGTTCGCCTTCGCCAGCGTCGCCATCGCCCGGAAATTGTCGCGCGTCGCCTCCTCGGTCATCGGCCCGGTATTGCCGGCGATGTCGTTGGTGCCCGCCATGATGTGGACGCGCCGGGGCTTGAGGTCGATCACGTCGGGCTGGAAGCGCACCAGCATCTGCGGCGTCGTCTGGCCGCTGATGCCGCGGCCGACGCGCCCCGGGGTGAAGAAGCCGGGACGCTTGTCGCGCCAGCCCTCGGTGATCGAATCGCCCATGAACACGATGTCGACCGGCCTGCCCGAGGCGCGCACCGCCGCATCGTCGTCGCGATAGCGGAAGAGATGGCCGAAATCCTCGCGCAGCAGCCGCTGCCAGCGCTGGTCCCAGCTTTCCTCCTTCGGCGGCGCGGCAGTCTGGGCGCGCGCCGCGCTTGCGACGAACGGCAGCGCCAGGCCGCCCAGCAGCAGGTTCCTGCGATCGATGCTCATGGTCCCTCCGTCAGCTCATGGATTGGGTCCGGCCACGGCGACCTTCGCCTCCGTGGGGTTCCAGCCGCGCAGCGCGAGCCCGGGTCCGGCGCACCGCATCGGCCCCTCTCCGATCCGTTCACGCCTGCGCCGTGCGCGCAAGGAAATCGCCATGCGGCTCCGCATGCGCCAGCGTCGCGCCGATCGCGGCCTTCATCCGCGCAAGGCTGTCGGTGAGCTCGGCGACGGAGAACTGGTCGGCCAGCGGCGAATAGCGCGCGGGCAGGTCGTCGAAGCCCGCATACATGCTGAGCCAGCTCGGGTCCTGGAACGTGTCCCATTCGTTGCGCACGAACTCGCCGCCCGCGCGCCACGCGTCGAGCTTCACCTGCAGCCCGTCGGTCGGAACGATCGCGCGCATATAGTCCCAGAAGGGCTCGCCATGGCGGCGGTTCGACCAATAATGGAGCAGCAGGAAATCGCGGATGCGCTCGAACTCGAGCACCGACTGGCGGTTGTAGGTCGCAGCCAGCCGCGGATCGAAGCCGCGGTCGGGAAACAGCGCGACGAAGCGTTCGAGCCCCGACTGGATCAACGTGATGCTGGTCGATTCTAACGGCTCGAGGAAGCCGGCGGAAAGCCCCAGCCCCACCACGTTCCTTTCCCAGAAACGCGCACGATGCCCGGTGGTGAAGCGCAGCCGATTGGGCGGCGCCAGCGGCTCGCCCTCGATCGAGGCGAGCAGCAGCGCCTCCGCCGCCTCGTCGCTGGTGAAATCGGAGCAATAGACATGCCCGTTGCCGATGCGATGGCGCAGCGGGATATGCCACTGCCACCCGGCGGGCCGCGCGGTGGCCGTGGTCATCGGCCGGTGCGCCGGGACCGCCGCGCGGCACGGCACGGTGATGGCACGGTCGCACGGCAGCCAGCGGCGCCAGTCGACGAACGGCACCTCGAGCGCCTCGCCGAGCAGCAGGCTGCGGAAGCCCGAGCAGTCGATCCACAGATCGCCGGCGATGCGACGCCCGTCCGCCAGTTCCACCGCGGCGACATGGCCGCTCTCCGCCGCCAGCTCGACTTGGTCGATCCGCGCGTCGATGTGCGCGACGCCGTTGGCGAGCGCGAGCCGGCGCAGCAGCGCGGCGAATTTCGAGGCGTCGAAATGAACCGCGAAGTTGAAGACCCCGAGGTCGTTCGCCGGTCGATCGCTGGGCGGCAGGAACAGCCCGCGCTCGGCTAGCTGGGCGCACAGGCAATAGTCGGACAGCGGCCCGGTCGCCGCGCCGCTCGCGCGCAGCTTGAGCCAATAATGGTGGAAGGCGACGCCGCGCGCCGGCACGCCGTAGAGGCCGAACGGATGGAAGAAGCTGTACCCCGGCTCCGCCCAGTCGACGAAGCGGATGCCGTATTTGATCGTGCCCTCGGTCTCGCGCAGCACCTCGGGCTCGCCGAGCTCGACCGCGGCGAAGAAGTCGCGGATGGCGGGCACGGTCGCTTCGCCGACGCCGATGGTGCCGATCGCGCTGCTGTCGACCACGGTGATTGCGATCGGCAGGTGCCGCAGCCGCCGCGCGAGATAGGTTGCCGCCATCCAGCCGGCGGTGCCGCCGCCGACGATGACGATCGACCGGATCGGATCAGCCTGCATGACCTCGCCCTGCCGGAGCCTTCCCTTGCACGTTCCTAAAAGGCCCCGCCGCCCGCGCCAAGCGCGAGCGGCGGCAGTTCGGGGGTATCAGAATTTGGCGCGCACGCCCGCAATGAAGCGCCGTTCGTAGATGTTCTCATTGAACACCTGATCCGGGAAGGTCAGGTAATAGCGCTCGGTCTCGCCGGTCAGGTTGGAGGCCTGGCCGTAGATGGTGAAGTTAGGCGTGATGTCGTAGGAGATCGACGCGTCGAGATACTGGGTCGGCTTCTGATATTGGGCGAGCCCGGTGATGCCGGCGTAATCGGACGCGACGAGGCGCTTCGAGCGGTAGTTATAGGCGATGCGCGCCTGCAGGCCGTACTGCTCGTACCATAGCGCGGCGTTGATCTGGTGCTTGGAATTGTCCTGGAACGGCTGATCGTTGCCGGCCAGGTCGACGCGCCCGGTATCGCCGAGCGAGAGCGTGTAGTTGGCGTCGACGCCGAAGCCGCGCAGGAAGCCGCCGACTCCATAATCCGCCAGCGATTGCCGCGCCGAGACCTCGATCCCTTTCAGCGTGCCGCCCTCGCCCTGCACCACCGTGTTCACCGGCACCACTCGGCGGATCACCCCGTCGTTGTCGGGGATGTCGTCGCGGTTGACCGTCGCGTTCTCGATGAAGCTGGCGACGTCGATGTAGAAGGCGCCGACCGCGATCAGGCTCGACCGGCCGGTGTAATATTCCAGGCTCGCCTCGAGGTTGTCGGCACGCCACGGCTCGAGCTGCGGGTTGCCGCGCGCGTTGGCGCCCGTCGCCGCGAAGATCGGCGGGTTGGTGGTGGTGTCGATCGCATAGTTGACGTTGAGGCCGCCGCCCCATTGCAGGAAATCGAGCAGCGTCATCGTCTTGGCGAAGGCCGCGCGCAGGCGCAGCTTGCCGGTGATGTCGAGCGCGACATTGAACGCCGGCAGGAAATCGGTGAAATTGCGATGCGTGACGACGTCGCCGGCATCGACGCCCGAAACGCCATAGGGCTGCGGCGCGCCGACGATGTTCTGCCGCACGTCGAAGCGCGTGTTGACGATGCGCACGCCGCCGTTGGCGCGGATCGGCATCCCCCACAGCTCGCTCTCGCCGCTCACCTCGACATAGCCCGAGATCTGCTGGAGATTCATGCTGAACGAGTCGGCCGGGTTCACATTGTTGATGCTGCCCGGATAGAAGCTGTTCTGGAACGCCTCCGAATTGTCGAGCGCCTTGGGATTGAGGACATAGAGGTCCGGCGTCCCTGCCGCCGGCAGCGCATATTGCTTCAATAGCCCCTGGAACCGCGGATCGGTGGCGAGGCGGGTATAGCCGGCGGTATAGGCGTTGCCCTGCGCGTCGCGAACCTGGCAGTTGGAATCGTTCAGGTTGACGTCGAACGCCTTCCATTTGACCAGACATCCCGCCGCCGGATTCTGCGGATTGTCGGTGTTGCCGGCGTAGAAGGGGGAGATACGCTCGAAGGTGAACTGGTCGACGCTGCGCTCGCCGTAGCGGGCGCCGAACCTCACCTTGACGCTCTCGCTTGGCGACCATTCGGCATCGCCGCGCAGCGCCCAAAGATCGCCGTCGCGATAGACGTTGTTCTCCGACGAGATCGTCTTCAGGCCATAGCGCGACGGGTCCTGGGTCTGCTCGAGAAAGGCCTGCGGGAAGGTGAAGACCGGCGCGCCGCTCGAATAATCGACGGTCGCCTGCTGGCTGTAGACGCGGTAGCCATTCGGATTGAAGCGCACGTCGCCGCCGAGCGACGCGGGATAATTGCCCACGCCCTGATAGGCCCATTGATAGCCGTCGGTCAGGCTGAACTGGAGATAGGCCTGGTCGAGCTTGCGGCTGGCCTTGCCGTAGATGCCGCGGACTGTCGCCTTGAACGCGTCGCTGGGATTCCAGTCGAGCTGGAGGTTGTAGTTCTGCGACTTCGACCGGATGCGGAAGGTTTCCGCATAGCTGTCGAAGTTCGGCATGTCGTAGGCATAGGTCTGGACGGTGTTGAGGTGATAGCCGCCGACGATCGCGCCGGTATCGCGCGAGCTGGTGGGAAGGAACGGCGCGGACTGCCAGTCCACCGCCTGGAACTGGAACCCGGCGGTGCGGTCGTACTGCGTCTGCTTGGTGTAGAAACCGTCGGCGGTCAGGCGCAGCGTATCGTTGATCTCGAACTGCAGCGAGGCGTTGGCGCCGAAGCGCTCGCGGCTGGTGATGCGGTTCCAGGCGGTGTGCGACTGCGGCGTGATGAAGGCGTCGTTGGCATCGCCGTCGCCGTTGACGTCATAGCCAATGATCGTGCCCGCCCCGTCGCGCACCGGTGTACCCCGGCTGACGCCGTTGTTGCCGACCGCGAAGTCGCCGGGATTGGTCGCGCTGCCGCCTTCGTTGCGCAGCGCGACGCCGTAATCCTGGATGCCGCGGAAGCTGTTGGAGAGGTCGAGATCGCTGTAGGCGGCGGACACGAGGATGCCGAAGCGGCCCGAGTTGTACGAGACCAGCCCGTTGACCGACGGATTCCACTTCTTGGTCTTGTCGCCATATTGCGCCTCGGCCGCTGCCGAGACGGTCAGCCCCTGCTTGAGATCGAACGGACGGCGCGTCAGCAGGTCGACCGTGCCGGACAGGCCCGCCTGCTGGAGCGAGGCGGTCGGCGACTTGAACACGGTCGCGCCCGAGAAGAGCTGCGACGGGATGTCGGTGAAGTTCGGCTGGACGGTCGTGACCGAATTGGCGCCGAGGAACTCCTCACCGTTCAGCAGCGTGGTCACCTGCGGCAGGCCGCGGATGTTGATCGCGCCGCCCTCACCCGCCTCGCGGCGGATCTGGACGCCGGGGATGCGTTGCAGCGAATCCGAGATGGTGACGTCGGGCAGCTTGCCGATGTCCTGCGCGCTGATCGCCTCGACCACGCTGTCGGCATTGCGCTTGATCTCGACCGAACGGGCCTGAGATGCGCGGATGCCCGTGACGACGATATCCTGCTCCGGCTGGTCGGCCTGCCCCGAAGCGGCGGAATCCTGCCCCGGAGCGGATGCGTCCGGCGAAGCGACCTGCGCTCCCGCCACGACCGGCGTGAAGGCGAATGCAACGAGCGCAAATGGCGCTGCCGTCGTCAGCAGCGAACGCGTCAACAGCGGATGCGAAGTGCCCATCGATCCCCTCTTTTCATTTCGAAGCGAATTCTTCCGCCTTTTATAACTAAATTACTTTATTGAACCTTTGTCATCGATGTCAAGAGTATAATGTGGTAGACTATCGCACAATGCGAACGTTGGGGCCTTGAGCATAGGCATGGTGCGAGGTCTGAGATCGCCGTCTGACCGCACCGGCTCGCATCAGCCATGCCTGCAGAATCTCAGCGAGCTCGGCGGAGCGTCGTATCGGCGAGAAGCTCGGTGTCCGGGTCTACCAGGATCTCGGCCGGCTACCTGGCGAGAGGCAAGGTGAAGGTCTGCGCCTTGCGGATCATCTCGACCTTGAGGGCATCTCCGCCTTCCCGAGGCGGGGATGGCCGTCGCCAGCTCGGCATAAGCTATTGCCGCGCAGGCACATACGACGCCGGCCATCAGGAAGCCCAGGATCACGGCTGGACCGGCACGTTCGGCGCCGACCCCGATCAGCGTATAGATTCCTGTGCCGACGATCGCGCCGACCCCCAGGGCGACGAGCTGAGGCCATCCCAGGGACCGCCGCAGGCCGGACGCCGCGGCGGTCCCGCGCGAGGTAGCGATCGGCTTGCGCCGGTTCCAGAACGACATGGCTCAGTGACTTGGTTTGGGTGCTGTGGCCGGCGCCTTGAGGGCCGCTTCGCGCCGAGCATCCTGGCGCAACACCTCGAGGCCTTCCTCGAAGATCGACTTGGTCGGGAGCGCTTGCCGATCGACGATGCGGCCGCCGAGCACGACCGTGTCGATATCCTCATAGTTCCTCGCATCTGCCAGCGGGTCCGCATTGAGGATCAGCAGGTCGGCGAGCTTGCCGGCTTCCAATGTACCGAGGTCTTTCCGGCCATAGCCCTCGGCGACGTTCCTGGTCGCCGCCATCAGCGCCTGCATCGGCGTCATGCCGTGTGCGACGGCCGAGCTCAGATACCAGGTCATGCCGTGGCGCCAGTCGGCGAAGAATTCGGGAGGCGCGCCGCCTTGCAGCGACGGCGTCGGCGGCTGGCCGTCGGTCGCCGCCATCATCTTCACGCCATGCGCGATGAGATTGGTGTTGTTCCGGTCCGCCACGTCGAAATCCAGCGTGGAGGCCCCTTTGAAGGCAGCGAGCCCCGCCCTCGTCTGGATCATGGCGGAGCAACCGCGCCGCGCGGCGGCGATCCTGGCCAGCAGGTCCTCGGGGATCGGATGGTCGGACGTGTGATTGCAATGGGTCAGGATATCGACCCCCGCATCGAACGCCATGCGCAGCGATTCGACCGTCGTGCTGTGCGCCTGAACGGTGAGCCCCGCCTTGTGCCCTGCCGCGACGATCGCCGCCTGCGCGGCCGGGGAGAAGACGATGAAGCGGGTATCGCGCTGCCCCGACGAGGCATATTTGATGAAATCGACCTTGCCGGCCGCGATGTATCTGCCGACGGCGGCGCCGACCTCGTCCGCAGTTCGGGTCATCAACTCGTCACCGCTGACACCCTGCGCCCAGATCGCATTGATCCGGTCGATCGTCGCCTTGTCGAGCGGCGGGACCCGCCTGCTCCAGCCGGAAGGGGCGAAATCCTCCGAGAAGGGACCGTCGAAGCCGATGATATTGCCGCCGACGAAGATCCGGCTGCCGACCGCCTGCCCGGACCGGATGCGGTCGCGGACATTGACCAGCGGTCCGCGCGGCCCCCAGGTATCGAATACCGAGGTGATGCCGTACTTCAGCTTGAGCTGGGCGGCCTCCAATATGCCCTCTTCATACCTCCCCTCGAAGTGCAGCAGCAACGGCGCCTGGATCCAGGACCAGAGGTGGACATTGGCATCCATCAGGCCGGGCAGAATGTATTTGCCTTGCTTGCGGATGATCTTCGCGCCGGCGGGAATGCGCGTCGTCCGCCTGTTGCCGACCGCGACGATGCGGCCGTCGTCGACGACGAGGACGCCATCCTCGATCGGCGCGCGCCCGGTCGCGTCGATGATCGTCGCGCCGGTGAAGGCGACGGGCTCGGCGGATGCCGCTGCGGCAGCGATACCGGCGGCCGCAGCCGCCACGACTGAGAAGAGCTTGGCCAGAACGTGCATCACGGGTCTTCCAACAAGAGCTGCTTGGCGGGGCCGGGCGGTCAGAAGGCTTTGGCGAGGCTCATCCCGAAGATCCGCGGGCGGATGTAGGTCGCCGTCACCACCGGCGTCGTTCCGTTGCGATTGGCGAGGTTCAGCAACCCGCGCTCATCGGTGAGATTGCGGACGAAGAGGTTTACCGTCCAACCGGCCGTCTCGACCCCCAGGTTCAGATCGACCGTATCGTAGGCGGGCAGCACCAGGCGCGACTGCAGGGCGGGCGGCGCCGCGGTCGATGCGAACTGGCCTCGGCGCGAGCCGACATGGCTGTAGTTGACCGAGGCGGTCGCCTCCAGGCCCGGCGCCAGCGGCCACCGCTGCTCCGCGAAGAGATTGCCGGAGAACTTGGCGGCATAGGGAAGGTCCTCACCGGGCCGCCCGACCGCCGACGTCCCGCCGGCGGGAGGGGGAGCGAACGCACTGGTCAGCTCCGCATCGGTCCATGTCGAATTCGCCGCGATCGTCATTCCGCGCCACGGCGTGACCTGGACCGACGCCTCCAGGCCCCGGCTGCGCGCGCTGCCGCCGTTGGTGTTGAAGCCGATGCCGGAGGCCTGGGTCGCCAGGATCTGGATATCGTTCCAGTCGATCTGGAACAGGGCGAGATCGAATGTCAGCCGCCGGTCGAGAACGGTGCCCTTTGCGCCAAGCTCGTAGCTTATCACCGAATCCGACCCATAGGTGCGGGGAACACCGAGCGCGACGGGATTGGGGCCGCCCGGCCGATAGCCGCTCGCGACCCGGACATAGGCCATGAGGTCGCGGTCGAACTTGTATCGCGCGGAGACGAGCCAGGTTCCGACCGATTCCTTTGACCTGGAGCTGACGGTCGTGGAGGGGCCGAACAGAAACTGGGCGGCAGGATCGATGAGGGATTCCTGAGTGAAGGTCTGCCGGTTCTCGCTCCAGCGCCCGCCGACCTGGACGTCGAATTTGTCGGTCAGGCGATAGGTGAGATCGCCGAATACCGCCCATTCCTTGTAGCTTGAGGGGCTGAGGAACACGGCGACATCGGCGATCGCTCCGCCGGACGGGTCGTTGGCGATGAGGCCCTGTTCGGGGGCATTGCGTTCGTTGGTGTAGAAACCGCCGAAAATCCACTCCAGCGTACCCGTTCCCTTCGAGCTCCAACGAACCTCCTGCGAGAATTTGTCGGTGCGGTCGCGGCCGACGAGGCTGACGGTCGAACCGGTCGGGGAGTCCGGATAGAGGCCCAGCAGAAAGTCGAACGAGCTCGTCACGTCCTGCGTCACCGGCCGGTCGGATCGCGACCAGGCGCTGATCACGTTGATCTCGCTGCTGTCGAGATCATAGTTCGCCTTGGCCTGGAACATCCGGAATTCGGATTTCGCCGAGTCCAGCAGCGAGTTGATCGTGTTGTCGCCGTACCGCGGCCGATAGTCGGTGAGCGGTGCGGACGGCAGCGGGTTCAGCTCGATCGCTGCGGTCCCGGTTGTCCTGGTCCGCTGGTAGAGCGCGCTGAGGTCGATGGTCAGGCGGTCCGTCGCCGCGGCATAGAAGGCGGCGCGCCCGGTCAGCGTCCTGGATTGGTTGACATTCCTGCGGTTCACCGCCGGGTGGATGTCGTCGACATAGGCGGGGTCCTCGCGGTATCCCACGCTGGCCCTGACGGCGACGCGGTCGTCGATCACCGGCACGTTCACCGATCCGCGCACCGCATAGCCTTCGTCACCACCGCTCGCCTTGTTGCCGAGAATCTCGACCCTGCCCGAGAACCGGTTTGGATCCGGGCGTCTGGTGATCAGCTTGATCAACCCGCCCGTGCTCGAGGCGCCGTAGAGCGTACCCTGCGGCCCGCGCAGCACTTCGATCCGCTCCAGCTCGGCGGGATCGAGATCGGGAAACGGCGGCGAAGCGAGATAGCTGGTCGCGCCGAAGGGCGCGTCATCGATCATCACCGCCACGGTGGGGCTGGTGCCGTTGCCGCCGGTGGTGACGCCGCGCAGCGAGATGCCGCTGGTCGAGCTGCTCGATACCGACAGGCCGGGAATGCGTGAATAATAGTCCGCCAGGCCGACCGAATTCTGGCGGGCGAGCGCCTGACCGCTCGTCGACGAAACCGCGACCGGAACGTCGATCAGGCGTTCGCTGCGCTTCTGCGCCACGACCACGATATCGTCCGTGGGCGGGGTCTCGGCATCGCCCGGCTCCGCGCCGGCCTGCGGCGTGGCTGCGGAGGTCGTCCTGCCGGCGCGCACGATGGCGACCGCGCCGGAGCCATCGGCGTGGGCGGCGAAGCCGGTGTCGGCGAGGATCGCCTCCAGTACCCGCTCGGGCGAGGCCGCGCCGCGATAGCCTGGCGACCGGGCCGTCCGTACTTCGTCGGCCTTGTAGAGGATCGGCCGGCCTGCCTGACGGCCATAGGCGTCGAGTGCGGCCTTGAGCGGCCCGGCCGGAATGTTGAACTCGCGTACCTGCGCCTGGGCCGGCGCTACCAGTGCAACGGCGAAGACGCCGCTCCCCATGACGGCGACAAGATTCCCGAACCCCATCCGTCCCTCCCGCTGGCCGCTCTTTTGCTGGCCTTCAAAGGTTGGAGACAATCGGGTGTCGCGGAACTGTAATGCTCAATTCGAGATTCTGATTTCCGATGCCGTCTCCTCGACCCTCAGGCCATAGGCCTCGCGCAGCAGCCGGGCGAAGGCCGCCGGCTTGGAGGCGGGAAAGATGCCGCCGATCCGTATGCCCGCGACCTCGGCATCGGTCACGACGAGCCGCTTCTGGTTATAGCGGTTGAACTCGGCCGCGATGCTGGCGAGCGGCTCTCGGTCGAAGCTCAGCATGCCCTGCCGCCATGCCAGCGTATCCTCCACCCGCTCTTCCGAACGGGCGGTGATCAGCGTTGCGGCGCCCTGGGCGAGCGCGATATCGCCGCCGGTGATATCGGTCGAGCGGACCGCCCGCGGGTCTTCGGCGTCGTCCACCCTGACCCGGCCTTCGAGCACCGATATGACGACCTTGCCGCCGTCGCGGCGGACCGCGAATTTGGTGCCCAGCACCGTGACCTGACGGCTGCCGGCATGAACGACGAATGGCCGCTCCTTGTTGTGGGCCACGTCGAAATAGGCCTCGCCCCGCTCGAGCCATACCTCGCGTCGCGCGTCCGAGACCGCCGCCCGGACGCGCGACGCCGTATTCAGCTCGATCCTGCTGCCGTCGGCCAGATTCACCGTCTTGCGGCCGCCGACCGGCGTTTGAAAGCTGGCCTGCACGGTGACCGGCTCCTCATGCGCCGACGGGACGAGCGTCATGAATCCAATGCCGATGACTGCCGCGAGCGACGCGGCAATCGATGCGGGCGCCCACCATTTCGGTCCCCGATAGCTGGTGGCGGTGGCGGTTGCGGCCTCGTTCTCGACTCCCGGGCCAAGGGCGCCGATCCGATCGGCCTCTTTCCAGCTGTGCTTCAGCCGCCAGTAGGCGGCCTTGTTGCCGTCGGACTCGGCGAGCCAGGCGTCGAGCTCCGCCTGCTGCGCATCGCTCCAGGGACCATCCTCGCACGCGATGATGAACGCGGCCGCCCGGTCGTTCGCTTGGCGGGCGCGGCTCATTGCCCGGCCTCCCTGCGACGTCGGTCGAATTTCGGCCGCACGATCTTCCCCGACCCGCCCAGCATGTGATCGGCGAGCGCCTTCATTCCCATCATCACCTGGTGATTCACCGCGTCCTTGCCGATCCCCAGCCGCTCGGCGGTTTCGTCGACGCTGAGCCCGTCGACCTTGCGCAGCCTCACGATCTCCCGCACGCGCGGCGACAGCTTCTCGAGACCTTCATACACCCGGCGAAGCGCCTCGCGCGCACTCAAATGCCGCTCGGTCGCAAGCAGATCCACCTCCGGCTCGACGGCCTCCAGATCCGCAATCAGCTCAAATGAAACGATCCGCGCCCGTTTGGCACGGTTGATAAGGTGATTGCGCGCCACGGTGAACACATATGGCCCCGTGTTCAGCGGCAGCCCGCTCCGCGCACCGGCAATCGCGAGTTCGTAGATATCATGTCTGAGGTCGACTAGATCATCCGTGACCCTCCAGTTGCGCCGGATGAAGTGCGTCGAGGATCGTTCGAGAGGGAGCACCTCGCGGCAGAACCAATCCTCGATGGCTTTATCCTCGACCATGCGTACGTTGAGGTCTCGTTGTGCTTGAATCGGTTATACGTGCAAGACAAACGAGTTGCCGAATGATGTAATATAAATCGTCGCTGCCGTTGGTGAAAAGCGATCGTACCGCCCGATCGGGACCCGAAATCGTGGAAATACAGGACGCAGCGCTCGAGGAATTGAGCATATCCGTCGAAGCTGTAATCGAAGCCATCGGGCGTCGCCCCTGAGATTCGACCGCGGTTAGAGGGTCCCGCCGGCACGAAACGGCCGCGGCCATCACAGATAGACCCCCCTCAGGATCAGGACGATCGTTCAACTGGCGGCCAGTTCGACCAGCCAATCCCCCAGCTGCCGAGCAGCAGCGAGCCGTGGATGCGCTCGACTGTCTCGGTGATCCTGGTTTCCGGGTCGCGCCCGCCAAGCACCTTGCCCCGCGGCGAGACATAGATGTCGCGCTTGACGCCGCCCCGCGAGGCCGGAGGCGTCGGTAGTCCGTGCGATCGCCGCAGTCGAGGTAGAGTGCTTGTCGGTAAAATTGCGACCCTCGACATTGAGCAACCAATGCCGGCCGGCATCGACCCGGCCGTGTTGGCATCGTCCGAAATAATGACACGGGGTTCCATTCGATGTTCGGGCCGACATAGATGCCGCTCGGATCTGGAGGCACCGCAGCCCGACTCGCATCTTGGCAGCTTCATTTCCCCGATGACCTTCTCCGGCGAATTCGTCAGCGATAGGTGTCGAGCCGAACCCGGAGCATGACGGGCTCGACGAAATTCAACCCGAAGTCGATCTGATCGCCATTCCACCGCCGGCGCATCGCCCATTTTCCGTCGATGAAACTGCCTTCCTCGACGCTGAGGAACTGCATGGTCCCGTCGGCAGCCGGTGCAAAGCGCATCCGTATCGAGGTGCCGGCCACGATGAACTCGTTCGGGCCCAGCTGCGCGACCACAGCGCCTCCTACGGGGCGTGCCGCATTCGGGTGAGGCTCGAGGCGCGGATCGGTACGGTCCTTCATCTGCCACAGGCCGAATTGTGCCGTGATCTTCCAGCGTCCCATGACGGTGGATTGGTCGCCTCCGTCCGAACCCTTGGCAACTCCCCAGGTCGGGTGCTCGAACGCGATGCGCGCCCAGTCGTGCGCCATCGGCGCGAACAGGCGGTATGGCGCGGCGAACGCGTCGATCGTCTCCCGGTCGAGCGTCTTCGCGCCGAGCGGGTAGTTCGAATAGCTGGTGCCGTCCATTCCGAACGGCGCGAAACCGATCGCGCCCTTGCCCAGCACCGGCCAGAAGTAGCGGGCGAAATCCATCGCATTGCCCGTCTCCGGCACCATCAGGGCGTTATCCGGACGAGCGTAGCGATCGAGGAAGGCGATATAATTCTCATGCTTACGGTCATAGATGTCGGGCGCGACCAGATCGATGTGCGGCGCCGCCGCCTTCCAGATTGCGATGACGTTCCAGTTCGGCCCACCGACGGCCCCCTTGTCGGCATTCGCCTCGTCGAAGGGATTGGTCAGCGCCGCGTTGCAGTACATCGGCAGGTCGAGCACCGCCTTGCCGGCCGCGGCGATCTCGTCGATGTAACGGGCCGTGTACCATGCGTTGAACGCCTGGTCGGCATGGGCGCCGAAGACCTGCGACCAGCTTCCCGACTGCCGCCCCAGCGCGCGCAGAAGCTGGGCGGGGACCGGCCCTTCGAACAGGCGTTGTGCCTCCGGGGCGAAGTCGCGCGGCTGGCCGCCGCTTCCCACTTCATTCTCGGGCTGCACCATGATGACCGTATGCTGCGGATCGATCTCGCGAATGTGCTGCATGAGCCGGACGAAAGCCCGGCGATCCGCCTCGAGCGTGTTCCGGCCGTGCGGCGACAGGACGTAATGCGAGCTGCCGTCGCGCCTCTTCATGCGCGGGAAGCGCCTGGTGTCGGTCTTCACCCATTCCGGCGTGTAGGTCGGACCCGTGTTCTTCCAGGTCCCGAACCAGAGCAGCACCACCCGGACACCGTTCTCGCGCGCCTGTCGCACGAGCGCGTCGAGGAAGCTGAAATCGAATTGCCCCTCGACCGGCTCGACCTGCTCCCAGGCGACGGGAACCTCCACCGTATTGGCGTGGAGGGCCTTGATGGTGGGCCACACCAGCGGCAGCATTGCCTCATAGTTGCTGCTGTTATGCACCTGCGCGCCGAGCATGAGGAACGGCCGCCCATCGACGAGGAGCGCATGGCGCCCCTTCTCACTGACCAGGCGGGGAAGCGGGGCGGCCTGCTGGGCTGACGCTGCCGGCGCCGAGCCCAGGATCAGCAGGAGGCCGAGAATAGCCCCGCGCAGGCCGGCAACGGACGGCAAGCGGCGGTCTTGAAAGAGCTTTATCACCATCCCTCCCGTTCGATCGATCGTGACCGTTATCGGCGTTCGCACACGCTAGTGCTTCGTTCCTTCCGAGGGCTCGCGCGACAGCATCACCCCGTCGAGGACCAGGCCGCTCTGCCTGGTCCGAAGCCGAACGCGATGTTCCCCAGGCGCAAGGTCCGCCGGCAACGGAACGAGGATCAGATTGTCGAGGACGCCTCGCGTCCACGTCTTGTCACCGGCCTGACGCGGCACGGTGATCGTGGAGGACGCCCCGCCGTCGACGGCGACGTCGAGCGCGAACCCCTCCTGCCCCTCGGTCGGGAAGGTCGGGACCAGGCCAAGCGCGGCGCGGCAGCCAGAGGGCAGGTCGAAGCCGATGTCCAACGCAGCACCGCTAGTCCTCGCCAGAAGCGCGCGGCCGCTTCTCCCCAGCCCCTGTTCAACCTGCCATCCCGCTGCGCCGGGCGGTCCCGCGATCATCCGGCTCGGACAGGTGTCGGCGGGCGGGGAAGGCTGCGACGCATCCGAGAGAGCCGCGCGCAGCCCAGGGGCAGCGATCACCTGAGCGACCTGGCGATATTGCTGCCACTGGTTGTCCGCCGGCTCCTCCGCCATGATGAAGCGCCATTTGCCGCCCGCGACGTCGTTGTTGAACCGGCTGGTCAGCTGCTTGATGCGTTCGTCCGCACTAGCCGCGACGGCGGCTGCAGCACGGGCCTCTGCCGGATCGGAATCGATCAGGCCCGCATAACGCTCGTTGGCGAAGAAGCGGCGGTTGGCCTCGGCGGCGGCGCGGATGGGGTATTCGACCAGCTCGAAGAAGGCGTCGGCCTGTTCGCGCGGAACGTCGCGGCCGATCCGGTCGAGCGTGGCGGTGAGGGCGTCGAAACGCGCCAGCCGCGCCGCAACCTCCGCCGGCGACAGCGGCGAACGGCGCGGCTTCTCGCCCGGCAGCCACCATTGCAGATGCTCGGTCCGCCGCTCGAAATTGAGCGCATAATATTCGTCCAGCACCGCCCCGATCCGCGAGCCGAGGGTGCTGTCGAACGTACGCCCGGCCCAATCGTCGAGGAACGCGCGCTGGCCCTTGCCGCGCCAGCGCTCGATGTCCCATCCCATCTCCAGAAATTGGGTCATGCCGATCTCCGCCGGCTTGATGTCGCCGACATTGGCCACCCAGAGCGTGCGGATCCCGGCGTCCCAGGCGCGTGTCATCTCCTCCCTCACCAGCGCGGGGGACGTCGACGGCAGCCACAGATAGGACAGGGGCGCGCCGAGATAGGAGAGATGGTAATAGATGCCTGCCCCGCCTGCGCGCTTGCGCTCCTCGGCATTTGGGAACTGGCGGATGTAGCCGAAATTGTCGTCCGGCCAGACGATCGTCACGTCGTCGGGAACGCGCAGCCCGCCGCGATAGATGTCGAGGACCTCCTTGTAGGGCATGAAGAGCTGCGGAACGCGCGTGAGGTCGCGGTCGACGTGCCTGGCGAGCATGGCGCGCTGGTCCGCGATCACGCGGTCGAGCAGCGCGACCTTGTCCTGGAGGGTGGCCGCGCCCAGCATCCCGCTATCGTGGATGCCGCGCATGCCGATCGTCCAGAGGCTCTCGTAGCGGGCATTGGTCTCGGCCCGTTTCTCCCAATAGGCCTGCACGGCATCCCGGTTGACGGCGTAGTTGAACTCGCCCGGCCCATGCCATTCGCCGACGTTGTTGCGCAGCATCGGCTCGGCATGGGACGAGCCCATCACGATGGCATATTCGTCGGCCAGCTTGGCATTCAGCGGATTATCGTTGAACGGGCGCGAGACGCGATGCATCGCGGGCCATAAGGTGTTGGCCTTGAGCCGCAGCAGCAGCTCGAAGACGCGGGTATAGGTCTTGGGGCCGATCCCGCCGGCTTCCGGCTCATAGGTGTTTGCGGCCCAGGGGTGGAGGCCCCAGTCCTCGTCGTTGATGAAGATGCCGCGGTATTTGACGGAGGGCGGACCGAAGCGGCGCGTTCCGGCCTTGATCCACAGGGCGTCGTGGCGCCTCGCCGGCACATCGGCCCACCACGTCCATGGCGAGACGCCGATCGCCTCGCTCAGCTCATAGACGCCAAACGCCGTGCCGCGCCGGTCGCTGCCGGCGATCACCAGCGCCGCCTCTAACCCCGGGGCGGGATTGCGCACGGTGGCGATGACGAAGCTCTCCCATGCGCCGCGCAGGCGGCTCGCATCGATCCGCCCTTTCTCCACCAAAGTGTCAATCAACCGGCTCTTGCCGAGCGTTCCGACGATGATCGCCCGACGCCCGGCCGGCCGTGCGACGCTCGCCGTCAGCATGGGCCTTACGCCCGTCACCGCGGCGATATCGCCGGCCAGGTCGGTCGCCGCGTGGGCGACGACCGGCGCGTCGTCCGGATCGTAGAGGATCGGCGCGGCCTGCGCGTCGGCGACGACGGCAAACCCTCCCCGCGATGGCCTCTCCGACACCAGGGGCGAGGCGAGCGCCGGCGACAGCGGCAGGATCAGGCCGATGATGATGGCCAGCACCAGCTTCGACAGGGCAGCCGCTCCACGAGACGAGCCTGCGGAGCGGCGACCGATGATGTCAGCCACGAACACCCCCCGATTACAGACGGAACCTGACTCCGACCTGGATGCGGCGATCCTGGATCAGGACCGCCTTGGGCCGGTACATATAGCCGTAATAGTCGATCCGGTCCGGCCTTGTCAGATTCTGACCCTCGAGCGTGAGCGTCACATTGGGCGTGACATCATAGTTCAACGACGCATCGAGCTGCGGCTGGGCATTGCTGTAGATCGGCAGGTTGCCCGCACCGCCGCCGCCGGTGGTGTTCACGAAGGCGGAGCGCCAGTTGTAGGCGACGCGCAGGCTGACGCCGTACTTCTCGTAGATGCCGACGAGATTGTAGCTGTTCTTCGACAGATTCTCGAGCGGGACGGTCTGGCCGACCACGGACGAGGGCGCCTTGCTGTCGACATAGGTATAGTTCGCCTGCACCCCCAGCCCGTCGAACGGCGCGGGCAGGAAATCGAAGAACTGCTGATAGCCGAGCTCGAAGCCCTTGATCTTGCCGTTGTCGCCGTTGCGCGGCCGGCTGATCAGGAAGGTCAGGCCTTCATGGACCTCATTCTCGTTCGAATTCTGGATGAAGCCGTCGACGTTCTTGATGAATCCGGCAGCATAGGCGAGCCCGCCGCCGGGCATGTACCATTCGAGCGACGCATCATATTGGTCCGCCCGCAGCGGTCGCAGCGACGGATTGCCTGCCGAGCCCGAGAGGAAGAGATAATCGAGCCTCAGTGCCGGATTGAGCTGCGAGAAGCCGGGCCGAGTGAGCGACTTGGACGCGGCCAGCCGCAGGAAGAGATTGTCGCGCAGCTTGGCGCGTACGTTGACGCTCGGCAACGCATCGACGTAGCGGTTCGACTGCGTCAGCGGGGCATAGCCGCCGCCCGGCAACGTGACGGCGCTGTTGCCGGTGGTGGTCGTCGCGATCACGCGCATGCCGAGGTTGCCGTCCATCGGGATGGAGAACAGAGACCAGGCGAAGTCGGCCTTGACGTAGCCGGCGACGGTCTCCTCGTCGAAATCATAGGCATTGGTGGGAATGAGCGAAGGCAGGGCCGTCGTCCGGTAGCCGATCCGTTCGCGCAGCCCGACATAATCGCGCAGCAGATCGGAGCGTGCGGTCAGCCATTGCCGGATAGCGATGTCGCGGCCGGAGAACAGGTCATTGTCCGTCAGCCTCTGCGTATCGAGGAAAGGGCCCGCGTCGATCGCGTCGGCGCCCGTCGGATAGGTGTAATTATCCTCAATCCGTTCCGAGCCCGCCTTGCGCTTTGCATAGCGGAAGCCGAGCTTGAACGCGGTCATGCCGCGGTCGGCGATCTCGAAGCGGCTGTCGAGGCGCGCGGCGAACTGGTCACCCGTCGTCCGCGTCCGGAAGAAGGTGAGGCGATTGAGCGTGAAGCCGGCAATCTTCGTCGGGTCGAGGCCCGTCACCGCGATGACGGGCAGCGTCTGTGAGAGATCGAGATCATAGGTCGCCGCCTGACCGCGAATCACGAACTCGTTATAGGCATTCCAGGAAATACTGCGGCTGTAGCTGACATCGCCCGTGACCTGCACACCGTCCCGCTCATATTTGCCGCCCAGCGCGAATTGATATGTATCGGTCGTATCGTCCTGGGTGTAGGTGCTGGTGGTCAGGCCGGCATTGTTCCAGCGTCCCCGCTGGATAGTGAGCCCATCCTCCGCGAACTCGAAGGGCGGCACCGCCACCGCCGGTGAGGTGCGGATGCCGCTCGTGCCGGTGAGCGCATAAATGAGCTGGTTTTCCTCGTCGGAACGATAGCGCGTGTAGAGCCCGTCGAGGTGGAATTCGAGGCTGTCGCTCGGCGCCCATTGCAGCGAGCCGTTGATGCCGAGCTGCTTGCGGTTGCCATAGGTGTAGCGCTGGCCGACGTCGGTCGGCGACACGATCAGGTCGTCCGGATCGTTGGGGAACACGCCGTCGCCGTCGCGGTCGTAGAGGTCGCGGCGCTCGCTGAAGGTGCCCACCGCGTTGCGGTCGATGCGATAGGCGAAATTCTGGTAGCTTGCGCTCAGCAGAGCGCCGATGTCGCCGATGCCGGTCGACCAGCGGTTGCTGACCAGCGCGGACGCATAGGGCTTCACCTTGCCGAGCAGGTCGGTGTACTCGCCCTTGACGCTGGCGCCGATCTCCAGGCCCTTGAAGTCGAACGGCCGGCGCGTCCGGAGGTCCACCGTGCCGCCAAGGCCGCCCTCGATCTGGTCGGCCTGCGCCGTCTTGTAGACATCGATGCCTCCGACCAGCTCGGCCGGAACGTCCGACACCGTCAGCGAGCGGGACGCCGCGGAGAATATCTCGCGTCCGTCGAGCAGCGTCTGCACCTGACTCAGGCCGCGGATGGCGATGCCCCGCCCCTGCCCCTGGCTGCGCGTGACCTGAACACCGGTCACGCGCTGCAGCGCTTCGGCGACATTGTTGTCGGGCAGCTTGCCGATGTCCTGCGCGACGATCGAATCGACGATCGCGCCTGCGTTGCGCTTGATGCCGACTGCGGAGCGAAGGCTCGCCCGCACCCCGGTGACGACGATGTCATCGGGCGCGGGAGCGTTACCAGTCTCCTGCTGCGGAGAGGCACCGGCATCGTCGCGGCGCGGATCGCCGGCACCGTTATCGCGAGCATCGGCACCGGTTTGCGCGGCTGCCTGCGGTGCCTGCTGCGCCCATGCCGGCTGCGTCGCCACGCTGAGCGCCACCAGGCTCACGCCCATCAGATGACCGGGAACCATCATCCGCCTCCCCCCTTTTGTATGATCAGTCATACATACATATGTCTGCCATATTTGTCTGTCAACCTGGCGGGCTACAGGTAGACACATTTTCGGGTATGATCGACTTGCAAGTCAGTGGAGAGCGGGGCACGCGGATCGGGCATGAAGGAACATCGCAACGACAAGCTTTATCGGGCCGTATGCGACTCGGTCCTTTCGTGGATCCGCCAGGGACGTCATCCGAAGGGCGATCGCCTACCAACGGAGCGCGAGCTGGCCGAACTGCACGGCGTGAGCCGGACGACTGTCCGCGAGGCGATGGTCGCGCTTGAAATGGCAGGGGTCGTCGAGATCAGGAAAGGCTCCGGCATCTATGTCGTCGGACTGGACCGCGTCTGGGCGCCGCTTCCGGAACTCGACATCGGCGCGTTCGAGCTGATCGAGGCGAGGAGGTTGTTCGAAGGCGAGGCCGCCGCCCTGGCTGCGGTGTCGATCAGCGACACGTTCCTGGCCGAGCTGGAAAGGCTGCTGGAAGCCATGCACGATCCGGACAGCTTGAAAGCCGAAGCTGCCGACCGGGAATTCCACCTGACGATCGCCCGGGCCACCGGGAACAGCGTGATCCAGCGCACTGTCGAGAGCCTGTGGGACATGCGCGACCGATCCCCGCTCGCACGGAACATCCTGACACGGGCCCGACATTGCGGCTTCAATTCCCGGATTTCGGAGCACGAGGAGATACTTGCCGCGCTTCGCCGGCGTGATTCCCGCGCCGCCCGCAAGACCATGCGTTCTCATCTCGAGCGCGTCATCGACCATCTTCTGCAGGTGACCGAAAATGATGCGGTGGAAGCCGCGCGCGAGCAAAGCGCCGAGTTGCGCAACCGCCTCCTTCAGCAGGATGCATGACATCGGCATAAATTTGTCCGACACATTTTGGGTCTGCCGAACGGGACGAGATTGAAGCCAAGTGCCGGTAGGCTGCGATGAATCGCCACGCCCGCCAGCCTGCCCGTGCCAGTCATCCGCTCGTCTGGAGTCGCCCGAGGAACTCCGTCAGCAGCTCCACCGTGCGAGCGCGCTTGTCGTGGTGCAGATTGTGTCCGGAGCCGTCGACATGCACCAGCTTGCCGTTCCTCATCACGCTCGCGGCTCTCAGATTGGCCTCGCGGACCTCAGGCGGCGCATCGGCCTTGAGGATGAGGGCCGGCGCGGTGATCCTCGCTAGAGCATCCTCGATCGCCATCGTTCCTCGCATGGCTTGCATCTGGGCCGCCGAATAGGGCCCGTGATACTGTTTCTTGGACAGTGCCCAATATTGGCAGTCCGTCGGGTCCCACATCCTGTTCTGCCGGCCGCACGCCGCGAGCAGATCCTCGAACGAGTCATTGTTCTGCGCGACCAGTGTTTCCGGCGTGCCGAACATGCTCACCGAGCCGGGCCGCCGTGCAGGCGCCGCGCCTCCGGCACTCGCGCCTGCCGGCCGTCCGGGAACGCCTGCCGGGAGACGGCCGAGCAAGGGATCGAGCATGATCACCGCGCGCGGCAGGTCCGGATACTCCGCGCCCAGCCGCATCACGGTGGCTGCGCCCATCGAATGGCCCATCAGGATAGGCTTGTCGAAGCTCATGGCACGCACGAAGCCCACCACGTCCTTGACGAGCGTATCGCCGGTGTCGGCGTCGGTGAACGGATCGGACAGCCCGTGCCCGCGCGCGTCCAGCATATAGATGTCGTAGGAGGCCTGAAGCTCTTCGGTCAGCGTGGTCCACGAAAGTCCGTTATCCGTGACTCCATGAACCATCACGATGACCGGCTTTCCCGGTCGGGGAACCGCGCGATAGTAATGAATGCGGATTCCGTTCGCATACACGAACCCGTCCGACCATCCCTCCGGCATGCCCGGAGCCGAGGCCGCCAGCGCAGCGGATGCCAGCCAGGCACAAGCCACCGCAATCAAAAGTCTGATCACTCGCAAGTTCATGGTGCCACCCTCCGAATGCCCTTCAGATCCCGATCCCGGCTATCGCGTGGCCAGCCTCACCCGAAGAACCTGCGGAGCCGAGACGAAGTTGAGGCCCCAGTCGGTCTCGTCCCCGTTCCAGATGCGGACGGGCTGGAAGCGTCCGTCGGCGAACTGCCCCTCTTCCACCCTCAGGAACTCCCAAGGGCGGCCGGCATCCTTGCCGGCGGGTTCGAACTCCAGCTTGGCGTAGAAGCCGGTGACGATGAACTCGTCCGGCCCGAGCTGTGCCACCAGCACGCGGCCGATCGGCGTATCGTTCCCCTTCGGATCGCCGCGCGGAGAGACCCCGAACCGGACCTTCGCCTTCCAGCGGCCCAGGGCGATTTCCGCAGGCGCCTTGTCTTCGGTCTCGATGGCGGCATGGACCCTGCCTTCAAACGCCCATTGCGCCATCTCGCGCATCATCGGTCCGATGGCGCGGTAGCTCATCGCCAGCTGCTGCAGGTCGGCCTCGCCGAGCCGCGACGCGCCGGGCGGATCGGCGGCGAGCACGGTATAGTCGACGCCGAAGGGGGCATAGCCGATCGCCCCCCTGGCGATCGCCGCGTAGAAGAAGCGCGCATAGGGGGCGGCGGAGATCGTTTCCGGGATGAACAGCGGATTGTCCGGCCGGCGATACTGGTCCATCACCGGAAGCACCTTCGCCGGCGGCTGGTAGATGTCGGGTGCGAGCACGTCGAGCGACGGCGCCGCGGCCTTCCAGATGTGCAGCATGTTATGGGTCGGCCCGCCGAACTCGTAGCCGGGCGTGCGGCCGGTCTGCAGCGGGTCCTTGAGCGCGGCGTTGGCATAGAGCGGCAGCGGGTAGATCGCTTTCCCCGCCGCGGCGACCTGCTCGATATAGTGCGCCACGGACCAGGCGTGGAAGGTCTCGTCCGCGTCGTCGCCGAACACGGCCTGCCAGCTCTTTCCGCGGTCGGCGGTGCGGCCGATGGCGCGGAGCAGCGGCTCCGGCACCGGTGCCTGGAACAGCCGCTCCGCGGCCGGCGAGAAGTCGCGCACCGATCCCCAGCTGCCGGGCTCGTTCTGGACCTGGACCATGATCACCGTACGCTGCGGGTCCGCCTGGCGCAGATGCCGCATGAAGGCGGAGAAGGCCTTGATGTCGGCCTCCAGCGCCTCCTTCGAGTGCGGCGAGGGTGAATCGACCGGCTTGCCGTCGCGGCCGACGATGTTGGGAAAGCGCTCCGGCTGGCGCTTCATCCATTCGGGGCGATAGTGGGCGCTGCCGTTCTTCCAGGTGCCGAACCACAGCAGCACCAGCCGGACGTCGTTCCGCCGCGCCTCGGCGATCAGCGTGTCGACCACGCCGAAATCGAACTGGCCGGGCTGCGGCTCGATCTGCTCCCAATAGACGGGCAGCTCGACCGTGTTGACGCCGAGATACTTCATCGCCGGCCACACCTTCGGCAGCATCCCCGGCCAGGCGCTCGAATTGTGCGCCTGGGCGCCGATGATGAGGAAGGGCTTGCCGTCGACAAGGAGGGCGTGACGGCCGTCCTGGGACACGATCTTCGGGATCGGCTGCGCCTGCTGCGCCTGCGCCTCGGCCGGCGGTGCCGCCAGCGCGAGCAGCGACAGGATCAGGCACAGGATGGGATGCGGCCCCGTCGGCCGATATCGAGCTTTCATGCGGCTTCCTGCTTTACGGCGGCACAATGGCGGGCGATGAAATCCTCGTGCGTCGGCATCGCCGCGGCGGTCTGGGCGATGACGTGGCGCAGGTGCTGCAGGAAGCGCGCACTCTCCGCGACCGGCAGCGCGTGGACCAGCGGGTCGAAAGACCGGGGAACCACATTCTGCCCCATCAGCACCGCGATCCAGCTGTCCTCGGTGAACAGGTCGCCCTGCTCGCGGAAGATGCGCGCCTTGCCGCGCCACAGCTCGATCCGCCCCGCCAGGCTGTCAGGGATCGGCATCGTCCGGCAATCGTTCCAGAAATCGGAATCGTCGCGCTCGGTGGCGTGATAGTGGAGGACGACGAAGTCGCGGACCTGCTCATATTCGCGGACCAGCCAGCGGTTGTATTCGTCGATCTCGCGCTGCGCGAAGCCGCTGTCGGGAAACAGCGCCATCAGGCGGGTGATGCCCGACTGGATGAGGTGGATGCTGGTCGATTCCAGCGGCTCGATGAAGCCGGCGGCCAACCCGATCGCGACGCAGTTCCGGTCCCACAGGCGCTCGCGCCGCCCAGCCACGAAGCGCAGCTGGCGCGGCTCTGCCGTCGGCGCACCGTCCAGCCCTTCGAGCAACGCCTGCTCCGCCTCAGCGTCGCTCAGATGCGCGCTCGAATAGACATGCCCGTTGCCCACGCGATGCTGCAGCGGAATGCGCCAGCGCCATCCGGCCTTGCCCGCCGTGGCGCGGGTATAGGGAGGAGCCGCGCCCGCACGCGCGCTCGGCACGGCGATGGCGCGGTCACACGGTAGCCAGTGCTGCCAGCTGCGGTAGGGTACGCCCAGCGTTCCGCCGAGCAGCATCGACCGGAAGCCGCTGCAATCGACGAAGAGCTCGCCGCCGATCGCGCGGCCGTCCTCCAGCTTGACCGCGGCGATGAAGCCGTTGGCCGGATCCTGCTCGACGGCGACGATCTTTCCTTCGATCCGCGTGACGCCGCCATCCTCGGCGAAGCTACGCAGGAAACGGGCATAAAGGCCGGCGTCGAAATGGAAGGCATAGCTGAGCGACGACAGCACCGCTGCGGGATCGGACGACGGGCGGGCGAACCTCCCCATCCGCGCCGCGACCGTCGCCAGCGAATAGTCGCCGATCAGCCCGACGTCGCCGGCCGCGCCGGGCAGGCGCGACTGGCGCAGCCAGATCTGGTGGAACTCCACCCCCTCCGCATCGCGGCCGATCGTGCCGAAGGGATGGATATAGCGATCGCTTTCCCTACCCCAGCCGACGAGTTCGATGCCCAGTTTGAACGTCGCCTGCGTCGCCCGGACGAACGCGTCCTCGTCGGTCCCCAGGGAACGGTTGAAATCGAGCAGCGGCGGGATAGTGGCCTCGCCGACGCCGACCGCGCCGATCTCGTCGGATTCGACCAAAGTCACCGACACGCCGGCCGCAGTCAGCCGCGACAGCGCCGCCGCCGTCATCCAGCCGGCCGTGCCGCCGCCGACGATGACGACCCGGGTGATCGGCGGCGCCGGGCCCTCGCCGGTCATGCGGCGGCGACCTGCGGCCCGAAACCGCGCGTCCGGGCATAGTCGACGAGCTCGCGGTTCGAGGGCAGGTTGGCGATCGCGAACTGCGCCTGGCGAGCGACTTCTGCGAAGGCGGCGCGCGCCTCGTCATGATAGCGGTAGAGTCCGGCGCGGTCGCTGAGGTCGGTCTTCCAGCCCATGCCGTAGAGCACATATTGCCAGCTCGGCTCGGTGAAGATGTCGATGTTGGCATCGACGTCGATCTCGGTCGGCGGACGGAAGCGCCAGCGGTCGAGCAGCTCGAGCAGGCTGTCGGGGATCGTCGAAGGATCGACATTGTCGCGCCAGAAGGCGGTGTCGCGGCGCTCGGAGATGCAATAGTGCAGCTTGATGAAGTCGAGCGCGCGCTCGTAGCGGCGGCGCATGATCGCGTTGAACTGGCGCGCCGAGGTCTCGTAGTCGCCGCCCCAGGGGAAGAGATTGGCGACCATCGCCGCCGCGACCTCGGACAGGATGATCCCCGTCGATTCGAGCGGCTCGAAGAAGCCGCTGGAGAGGCCGATCGCGACGCAGTTCCTGTGCCAGCTGGTCTCGCGATAGCCGGCGTCGAAACGGAATTTGCGGACCTCGAGCCCCTCCGCCGCCGGGCCGTTGTAGGCGCGCAGCAAGGCTTCCGCCTGCTCGTCGTCGGTGTGATCGGAGGAATAGACGTGGCCGGTGCCGCGGCGCTTGTCGAGGCCGATGTCCCAGGTCCAGCCGGCCTCCTGCGCGGTCGAGATGGTATAGGAGGCGATCGGATGATCCGGCTGCGGATAGGGCACCTGCATCGCGATCGCGCTGTCGCAGAACAGCACCTTGCGGCACGAGCGGTAGGGCATACCGAGCGCCTTGCCGATCAACTCGGCACGAAAGCCCGTGCAGTCGATGTAGAGGTCGGCATCGAGCAGGCCGTTCGCCTCGGTCCGCACGCCGGCGATGCTCCCCTCCCCGTCCACCAGCACCTCGGTGACGGTGTCGACGAGATGCTGCACCCCGTTGGCGATCCCCTGGTCGCGCAACAGCTCCGCGAGCGTGACCGCGTCGAAGTGGAAGGCATAGTTGAGCGGCCCGATGAAGTCGGGGTGCGACGGCAGCTTGGGCGCGCGATGCGCGTCCGCGGCCTTCTTCTGCGGCGTGTTGACCTCGTCCCAGTTCTGGTCGCCCGCAACGCCGAGCAGCCAATAGGGAAGCAGGTCGAGCCCGTTATGGTCCTCCGTCACCTGGAAGGAATGAAGATAATGGTCCGGACCGCCCGCGCCGGGCGGACGGCGCCAGTGGACGAACTTGGCGCCCTGCTTGAAGGTCGCGCCGCACCGCCGCACCATCTCGGCCTCGTCGACGCCGATCGTGGCCAGCGTCCGGCGGATGGTCGGGAAGGTCCCCTCCCCGACCCCGAGGATGCCGATCGCCTGCGATTCGACCAGCCGGATCGAGACGCCGCCGGGCAGGTCGACGCTCAGGCGCTTGGCCAGATAGCCGGCGGTCAGCCAGCCCGCGGTGCCGCCGCCTACGATCAGAACGCGTTTCGCCATCGCACCCGTGCCTCAGCGATACCCGGCCACCGGCAGGGGGACCTATCCGGTGGCCGGCCCCCTTTTTCCCTAGAACGCCAGGCTGATCCCGGTGCTGATGCGCCGATCGGTCTGGAACCAGCTGCGTCCCTTCAGCGCGCCGCCGGGATAGCCGCCCATCAAGGTGCGCTGCATCGAGTTGGTCAGGTTGGTGCCCTGGACGTTGAACGAGAAGTTCTCCGTGACCCTAAACCTGACGCCAGCCTCCAACTGCCCGTAGTTGGCACCGTAGATCGGCAGGGCGATCTGGACCGGCGTGGAGACGCCCGGCGCGGAATAATATTGATAGGTCGGATTGGTGCCGTTGCTGTTGGTCGTCTGCAGGTAGCGCGAGCGCCAGGAGTAGGCGATACGGGCAGAGACGGCCTTGCGCTCGTACAACAGCACGGCATTGAAGTTGTGCTTCGATAGCCCCACCAGCGGCGCGTCGCTGTGGGTCACGCCGTTAATGTCGCGATACGTGTCTCCAGGATTTTTGCTGTCGACGTAGGTGTAGTTGCCCTCGAAGCCGAGCCCGCTGAGCAATCCCGGCAACATATCGAAGAAGATGCGCCCGCCGACCTCGACGCCCTTGACCGTCGCGGCCTTGGACGAATTGCTATAATCGGTGGCGGCGACGCTCGCGTTTTCGGTGGTTCCGTCCGCGAAGATGAATGTCACGTCACGCTGCGTCAGCGAATAGATCGGCAGGTTGGTCAGACGCTTGTAGAACGGCGCCAGATGGAACGACGTGCCGGCGCTGGGATAATATTCGAACGACAGGTCGAAATTGTTCGACAGGGCCGGCTTGAGGAGCGGGTTCCCCGTGTCGGCCGTGAAATTGGTGAAGATATTCGGTAGATTGCTCCCACCGGGATTGCCGATCGTCGCCGCGCCGATCGAGCCTGACGCGCGCAACGCCTGGAACGTCGGCAGGTCGAGCGTGATGTTGTAGCCGAAGCGAATCTTGGCGTTGTCAGCCAGCGCATAGTCGAAGTTGATCGACGGCAGGACGCGGGTGAACGACGCCTTGCCGCCGCGCGGGACCGCCACGTTGAGGAGCGTCTGCGTCTGGCCGTTGCGGATGAACGTTGCGGCGTTCTGCTGGACGAAGCCGCTCCCCTCGTTCCTGATGTGAACGACGCGCGCGCCGACATTGCCCGAGAGGCGGATGGCATCGGATCCGAACCGCACGAGCGCATAGCCCGCGTAAGTCTTGGTCTCGTTGTCCACCCGATCGATCGGCAGCACGAAACCGATGGGGCGGATGCCTGCAAAGCCGCCATAGCCGGTCTGCGGCAGCGGACCGGCTGCCGAACAGTCGTTCCATAGAGGATTCGGCGCCGTGTCGGTCGGCGGCGAACCGCAGAAACCCGCGGGCGGCGAGGCCGTCAGCTCCGCACGGTCGAAGCGGCGGACGAGCGCGTCGGTCGGGAACATCAGGTTCGCCGGCAGCGCCGCCTGGCCATGGAAGAAGTTCTTGAAGACGTGGAGCTCGACGTCGCCCGGTGCGGCGTTCGCATAGGTCAGCTGCGGATCGCCATTCCAGCCGCGGCCCAGCGCCGCCCAGTTATAGCCGTTGTTGAAGTCGCGCTCGGTCCGCTTGGCCGCGCGGCCGCCGACCTTGATCGATTTGAAGAAGCTGTCCTCGAACTTGTACTCGAGATCGAGGTTCGCCGAATCCAGCCGACCGCTATTGTCTTCCTGGTGCGGCATCGACGCCGCCCAGAAATAGCTGGCGGGATTGTCGAATCTCGCCTGTGAACCCGCGGGCATGGTGACGACCGGCAGATCGCCGCTCAGGTCGAACCCGAAGCCCGCCGGGAACTGGACGTCACGGAACACGTCCATGCGGTCGGAAATCTGGCTCGAATCGACGCGCTGAATGGCGCCCTTGATCGAAAGCGGGCTATCCGTCGGCGACCAGTCGAAGCTCAGCGAATAATCCTTGGTGGTCGTCTTACTGGCATACGCGCCCTTGTTGCCGCCGGTCGTGATCAGGCCAGCCGGCAGGAACGTCGATTGATCGCGATTGAACAGCAGCGGGGTCGAGACCAACATGTTGTTCTCGTCGAACTCGCTGGTCGCCGGATCGACCGCCAGCGTCTGCGACGATACGAACGCCCCCCAGTCGCCCGACCGGTTCTTGTAGCGCGACTGAAAGAAGGTGCCAGTGAAGGTCAGCGCATCCGATGGTGCCCACTGCACGGCGCCGTAGATGCCTGTGCGAGTGCGCTGGAACTGCTCCTCGCCATAGGTATAGCCGCCCGGAATATAATAGTCGGCGCCCGAGATGCGCTGCCGGAAATAGGGCTCCACGCGGAAAAAGTGCGAATTGGAGCTGAGGCGGCTGTACGCCAGATCGCCGAGGAAGCCGATGTCGCCGATCGGGGTCGACCAGCGCTTCGAGACCAAGATGGAGCCCGACGGATCGGCCTTGCGCGCGAGGTCGCCCATGCTGAGGTCACCAGTCGCGGCAACGTGGAAGCCCTCGTCGCGGTAATCGAAGGGCACCTTGGTGCGCAGGTCGATCTGGCCACCCGTGCCGCCCTCGATCAGGTCCGCGGTCGATGCCTTGTAGACGTCGACCGCCGCCATCAGCTCCGGCGTGACGTCGGCGAACTGCAGCGAGCGCCCGTTGTTCGCGCTGAAGATCTCGCGGCCGTTGAGCCGTGAGGCGACGCCGGTCAGACCGCGCACCTGGATGCCCGTTCCCTCGACCGAATAGTGATCGGGGTCGTTGAGCGCGGCGAAGCGCACGATGGTGACGCCGGAAACGCGCTGCAGCACCTCGGTGATCGAATTGTCCGGGAGCTTGCCGGCGTCGTCGGCGACGACCGAGTCGATGATGGTCTCGCTCCGGCGCTTGCGCTCGTCGGCAGCCTCCAGCGCCGCGCGGCGTCCCGTGACAACGATGTCATCACGAGGCGCGCTTTGGTCGCTCTGCGCCGAATCACCCGAATCACTCTGCGGCGGTGTCTGAGCCTGGCTCGCCGCGGCCGCTTCGTCCGAGACGGCGGCCCAGGCCGGCGATGCGATCCCCATTGCGGCCAAAGCGGCGAGTGAAACACCGCGCCTAACCGTCTGACGCGCCTTCTGCCGATGCGTAGATGTCATCTTTCGATCCCCTCTCCCGAATATGCGGACATGGCCTGTCCGCGTGGCCTCACACCTTCTACGTGTGTGAGCGCTCACACTGATCTTATTATTCCTACCGCCCGCGCCTGGCAATAGCGATATTGTCATGCAATTCCAGGCGTGGGCTGAGGAAGTCGTTGACTTATCGACTACATTTGTAGCCGAACTTTTGCCCGCCGCACCCGGTGAACTGGTGGCCGCGCCGAGGTTATTAGCAACGCACGTGTTTACGCTAACCTATGGTCCGGACTCTGGCTTGGAATTTTCCGGCCAAGGCCGCAGGTCTGCCGAGCAACTACTGGCCGCGCCCCGCTCCCATGACCCGTACCAGCGAATCGACGCCCTGACCGGTCGGCAGCTTGCCGGAGCCGGTCAGCCGCTTCGCGCGCTCGTCCCATCTGAGGTCGGCGGACCGGCCAGCGCCCTTCCGATAGTCGTTCGTCACGCCGTCATCGTCGTAGATCGTGAAGGTCGCGTCCGCCCCAGGATAGACACGAATCTCGCTGAGCGGCTGGCGCGCCGCGGTGTTCGGCACGTCGGCGCCGAGCGGCACGATCGATCCGGCGCGGACGAACAGCGGGATACGGTCGATCGGCGCCGCCGCATCGATCCACTGCCCGCCCGGATGCCGCTCGTTGGTCCACCAGTCGTACCAGTCGGTTCCGGCGGGCAGGTAGACGCGGCGGCTGGTCGCGCCCTGATCGAGCACCGGCGCGACCAGGAAGGCCGGGCCGAACATATATTGATCGGATATCGCCGCGACATTGGGATCGCCGGGGAAATCCATGAACAGCGCCCGCATGAACGGCGCGCCGGTGCGGTAGGTCCCGTATCCGAGCGAATAGAGATAGGGCATCAGCCGATACCTGAGCTTGAGGAACTCGGCGAGGATCGGCTCCGCCGCCTTGCCATATTCCCAGATCGCGGTGGCGGGGCGCTGCCCGTGGATTCGCAGCGTCGGCGTGAAGCTGTTGAGCTGGAACCAGCGGACGAACAGCTCGGGATAGTCGCGATAGGAGGGGGACATCGCCGTCGCCCCGGCCGGATCGACCAGCACCGGCCGCTGCGCCTCGGGTCCGTTCGGCCACTGCCATCCGCCCGTGTCGCTGCTGGTATAGGCGATGCCGCTCGCCGCCATGTTGAGGTTGGCGGGCACCTGCCGCCGCAATGCCTCCCAGGTGGACTGGACGTCGGAGGTCCAGAAGATCGCGCCCGACGCCTGCGCCCCGAGATAGGCCGCGCGGGCGAGGATCAGGTTGCGGAAGCCCGGCCGGTCCTTCGCCGATCCCTCGGCCACGCCCGCGGTGTGGACCAGCGGATAGAGGTTGTAATAGCGGTCGCCCGACCCGACCGAATAGAAATATCCGGACGGGACAAGGTCGGGCTCGGTCTCGTCTAGCCAGAACCAGTCGAAGCCCTGGCTCGCCAGATTGTCGCGGATCTTCCCCCAGAACCAGCCCCGCGCCTCCGGATTGGTGCTGTCGAGCAGCGCACCGGCGCGATCGGACCGCACCGCCAGGCCGTCGACCGGATCGCCGTCCTTGTCCTTGAGGAACCACCCGCGCGCGGCGAGCATGTTGTAATAGCGGCTCTCGCGCTCGAACCGGGGCCACACCGACAGGATCGAGTGCATCCCGGCGTCGTGCAGCTGCCGGTTCATCGCCGCGGGATCAGGGAAGGCAGTGCGGTCGATGTCGAGCTGCCCCATCCGCGTCCAGGAGAACCAGTCGAGCACCATCACGTCGAGCGGATAGCCGCGCTTGCGATACCCGTCCGCGATGCCGAGCAGCTCGGCCTGGCTCTCGTAGCGCGCCTTCGACTGGATGAGCCCGAACGCCGCCTTGGGCGGCAGCGGCGTCGCGCCGGTCAGCTTGGCGTAGCCGGCATAGAGATCGTCGGCGGACTTGCCGGTGATGACGAAGAAGGAGACACGCTCTCCCACCTCCGACTGGAAATGCGTGCGGTTGTGCAGGCCGGGGGAAACGGTGGTCACCGACGGGTTGTCCCACACGATCCCATAGCCCTTGTCCGTCACCAGGAACGGGACGCACACGGTCTCGCCGGCCGGGGCGTCGTAATAGTGGCGGCAATCGATCGTGCGCCCGCGCAGGTCGAGGATGCCCTCCTGGTTCTGGCCGAGGCCGTAATAGTGCGTGCCGGGGGTATCGCCGAAGCTCGCGCCGACGCGGAAGGTCGCCTCGCCGTTCACCTTGTGCGGCGCCATCTCCCAGCCCCCCATGCGGGTGACCTCGCGCCCGTCGGCGCCGCGGATCACGATCGAGACGGGCGGGAGCGACGGCGCGAAATAGCGCTCCATCTGCGTGGGCGGCTTGGGCCAGGGCTGCGCTGCGACCGTGACCGACAATGCCGGCGAGCTGTAGGTGTCGCCCTCGGCATCGGCGCGATGGGTCCACCCGCCCGCGTCTGGCTTCGCGCTGATGCCATAGCCCGCGCCCGCCGCGACCTCCTTGGGGTCGAGCGCGATCGTCACATGCACGATGTTGGGCGCATAAGGCTCGACCGCGACGATGCTGCCGTTGCGATCGACCGTGCCCAGCGACTGCGCTGCGGCAGGGCTGGCGATCGCCAGGATCGTGCTGGCGACAAGAATGCGGCGCAACGTCATGACATCTCCCCTAGTCGGATCGCCGGAGCGCGACTTTGGTCGCAACGCCCCTTTCCTCTTTCGATGTGTTAGCGCTATCCTACCTGTCCGCGCACCGTCAAGGCGCGGCGGGCACCGGGAGAGGGAGAGGCGATGAAGGGGCGGTTTGCCTTGTGTCTGATCGACTTTTGGGGAAGGTCTTCCCTAGCCCGTTTTCCAACCGTCACCCCGGACTTGTTCCGGGGTCCACCGAGCCTCAGGGGCTGCGCTCAATCCTCTTGTCCGGTCCTTGCCTCCCGGTGGGCCCCGGAACAAGTCCGGGGTGACGGTGAGGAGAGGCGAGAGGTCGGTCATCCCTTCAAATGGCGATCCGTCCTGGCACTGGGTGCGGGAATCCTGCTAGCCGTCACAGCCGTCCAAGCCTCGTCGGAACCGGTCGAATCGGTGCCCTACAACTGGCGCAACGCGGCGGTGGGCGGCGGCGGCTTTGCGCCCGGGATCGTCTTCAGTCCGGTCGAACGAGGATTGGCTTACCTCCGCACCGACATGGGTGGCGCCTATCGCTGGGATGCCAGGGCCGAGCGCTGGATCCCCCTCCAGGACGATCAGGCAATCTCGAGCTACATGGGGATCGAGAGCATCGCCCCCGATCCCGTCGATCCCGACATCGTCTATCTCGCAGCGGGGATGAGCAAGCGCGGCGAGGCGGCGATCTTCCGCTCCGCGGATCGCGGCCCGCATTGGCGGATCGTGCCCGTGCCCTTCGCGATGGGCGGCAACGAGGACGGGCGCGGCCTCGGCGAGCGGCTGGCGATCGACCCGCATCGGCACGAGACCTTGTTCTTCGGATCGCGGCACGATGGATTGTGGCGCAGCGACGATTCGGGAGCGCGCTGGGAGCGAGTGGCGAGCTTCCCGCGACCGGGCCTCGGCAAACCAGCCGAGCGCCGCGCGACCAATGGCGGACTCTCGTTCGTGCTGTTCGACCCCGCCCACCGCGGACGCCTGTTCGTCGCGAGCGCTGATCGCGGCGGCACGCACCTGTTCCGCTCCGACGACGGCGGCGTCCGCTGGACTCCGATCGCCGGTGGCCCGCCAGACGACCTGCTACCGGTCAAGGGCGTCATCGGCCGCGACGGTGTCCTCACCATCACCTATTCGAACGGCATCGGGCCGACCGGCATCACGCGCGGCGCCGTCTGGCGCTACGCCCCCGCCGCCGATCGCTGGGCCGACGTGACGCCCGAGCGCGGTGCCGGTGCACCGCCGGGCGGCTACATGGGGGTAGCGGTCTCGGCGCGGGACCCGAGGGTGATCGCGGTCAGCACGGTCAACCGCTACAAGCCGATCGACACCGTCTGGCGCTCGACCGACGCGGGGGAGCATTGGGACGAGCTGTGGCGCCGCAGCGAGCGCGACGTCCGGGCGACGCCGTTCCTCGATCTCGACGACAAGGCCGATTTCGGACACTGGATCGCGGGGCTGGCGATCGATCCGTTCGACGACAGTCATGCCGCCTATGTCACCGGCGCGACGCTCTATGCGACGCATGGCTTCGGCGGCCGCGGGACAATGCTGTGGCGGCCGTGGACGAGGGGTATCGAGCAGACCGCGATCATCACGCTGACGAGCCCGACCGGCGGCGCACCGCTCGTCTCGGGCTTCGGCGACATCGCGGGATTCCGCCACGACGACCTCACGGTCTCGCCGCCGCACGTGCACCGCAATCCCTATCTCACCAACACCAACACGCTCGATTATGCCGGGCTCGCGCCGGCAGTCATGGTGCGCAGCGGCAGCACGCACTCGCCGATCGTGCCGGGCCCGTCGCTGGCCTGGTCCGCCGACGGCGGGACGAGCTGGACGCCGCTGGCCACGCCGCCCTCGCAGCCTCGCGCCGACGGCAGCCCCAGCCCCGAGCAGACCGGCGATGCGGCGATCACCGTCTCGGCCGACGGCGCGACCTTCGTCGTGGAAACCGACCGGCCGCTGCTGACCGCCGATCGCGGCCGCACCTGGCAAGCGATCGAGGGTCTGCCGAGCCGCACCCGCGTCACCGCCGACAAGGCCGATGCGCGGCGCTTCTACGCGATCGATTTCGCCGCCAACCGGATGCTGCGCAGCGACGACGGCGGCCGCAGTTTCCACGCCGTCCGGGGCGAGGGACTGCCCGCCGACCTCTCGGGCGCGCGCGTCACCTGGCGCGAGGCGCAGAACCCGCTGGTCGCGACACCGGGCGCTGCGGGCAGGCTCTGGCTGCGGGTCGGCGGCGACCTCTACCGCTCGGTCGATGCGGGCGAGCATTGGACGCGGACGGGGATCGGCCTCGACTGCGCCTATTACGGGCTCGGCCATCCCGCGCCCGGCAGCGACCTGCCGGCGATCTACGCGATCGGCCGGCGGGGTGGGCTCTACGCGATCTGGCGTTCGCTCGACGGCGGCAGCCGCTGGCAGCGGATCAACGATGACCGCCACCAATGGGGCCTGCGCTTTCGCGTGATCTCCGGCGACCCGCGCCGGTTCGGGCGGGTCTACATCGGCACCGACGGGCGCGGGGTCATCTACGGCGATCCGATCGGGAGGAAAGGACAATGACGATCAACAAGCTGCTAACCCTTTCGCTGGCGCTGGGCCTCGCCCTCGCCGAGCCCGCAGCCGCGCAGTCTGCGGAGGCCACCCCGATCCCCCAGCTCGTCACACGGGGCGGCCGTCACGCGCTGCTCGTCGACGGGGCGCCGTTCCTGATCCTCGGCGCGCAGGTCAACAACTCCAGCAACTATCCCGAGCCGCTGAGCACCGCTTGGCCGCTGCTCGACCGCATCCACGCCAACACGGTGGAGGTCCCGATCGCCTGGCAGCAGGTCGAGCCGGAGGAGGGGCGGTTCGACCTCTCCTTCCTGCAGAATTTGCTCGACCAGGCGCGCGCCCACGACAAGCGCGTCGTGCTGCTCTGGTTCGGCACCTGGAAGAACACCGCGCCAGGCTACATGCCGGCCTGGGCCAAGCTCGACAACAAGCGCTTCCCCCGCATGAAGGACCGCGCCGGCAAGGACCATTATGTCCATACGCCGCTCGCCCGCACGACCCTGGAGGCGGACAAGCGCGCCTTCGTCAAGGTCATGGAGTATCTGCGCGACCACGATCCGCAGAACACCGTGATCATGGTGCAGCCGGAGAACGAGGTCGGCAGCTATCGCCTGCCGCGCGACTACAGCGCCGCCGCGGACCGCCTTTTCGCGCAGCCGATCCCGCCGGCACTGGCCAAGCGGATCGGCAAGGCCGGGACCTGGACCCAGGCGTTCGGCGCGCAGGCCGACCGCGCGTTCAACACCTGGCATGTCGCCGCCTACGTCAACGAGATCGCGGCGGCCGGCAAGGCGGTGAAGCCGCTGCCAATGTACGTCAACGCGGCGCTGGCCGGGCCGTCCAACGTGCCCGACCCGGCCGGTGTCGCCAGCGGCGGGCCGCAGCAGGACGTGCTCGACATCTGGAAGGCGGCGGCGCCCGCGATCGATTTCGGCGCCCCCGACATCTACGACCGCGCGAGCGGCAACGTCGTCCAGTATCTCGACAAATATGCGCGGCCCGACAACGCGCTGATGGTCCCGGAGATCGGCAACGCACGGGAGTTCGCGCGCTTCTTCTACGGCGCGATCGGCCGCGGCGCGATCGGCTTCGCGCCGTTCGGCTTCGACGGCACCGGCTATTACAACTACCCGCTCGGCGCGAAGCAGCTCGACGAGGCGACGCTGGACGCCTTCGCGCTGCCCTATGCCGCGCTGTCCTCGATCATGCGCGACTGGGCGCGGATCGCGGCGGAGCGGCCGACCTGGGGCACATTCAAGCCCGACGACAGCGCGCCGCAGTCGGCCACCATGGGCGCTTGGACCGTCACTGCGAACTGGGGCGAATGGCAGTTCGGGCAGAAGGACTGGACCTGGCTCAAGTCGGAGCCGCCATCCTGGGCGACCGAACCGGTCGGCGGCGTCGCGGTCGCGCAGCTGTCCGACGACGAGTTCCTGGTGGTGGGCGACCATGTCCGGGTCAGCTTCGCCGCCTCGCCGGGCACCGCGCCGAACGCCATGGTGGTCAGCGTCGAGGAAGGGCGCTTCGACCGGGGGCGCTGGGTCGCGAGCCGGGTCTGGAACGGCGACCAGACCGATTACGGGATCAACCTGCTCGACCGGCCCCAGGTGCTCAAGGTGACGATGGGGCGCTACCGCTGAACGCCCACCGCCATTGCGTCTTCGAAAAGTCTCAGCATGATCGGTGAAGGTTCCATGGGAGAATAGGGAAACCATGTCCGCTCGGCTCGCCGCTTGGCTCTTGCTCGTCTTGGCGCCGATGAGCACTCCGGCCGCGGCCGGCGAGCGCGCCTTCGAAAAGGCGCTGGCCGACTTCCGCGCCTTGCACCGCGACGAAATGCGGCGCGCGGGCATCGTCGGAAGCAGCTTCTATCTCGTGCGCGACGGTCGTGTCGTCGTCGCCGACCCTCTCGGCCTGCAGGACCTGGATTCCAAAATTCCCGTGGATGCGCAGACGATCTTCCACTGGGCGTCCATCACCAAGCCGATGACGGGAATCGCGATCATGCAACTGCGCGATCGCGGATTGTTGCAGCTGGATGATCCGATCGTCCGCTACGTACCCGAGCTTGCTCAGGTGCATAACCCCTTCGGTGATACGGGCGCGATCACGATCCGTCAGCTGATGAGCCACAGCGCCGGCTTCGGCGGCGCGACCTGGCGGTGGCGGGACCGCGACTGGCAGCCGTTCGAGCCGCCGAGCTGGGCGCAGCTGGCGGCGATGTTGCCCTATACCGAGGTGAAGTTCCGGCCCGGCACCCGGTTCAGCTACTCCAATCCCGGCATCGTCTATCTCGGCCAGGTGATCGAACGGCTCTCTGGCGAAGATTTCGAGGTTTATGTCGACAAGAACATCCTGAGGCCGCTCGGCATGAACTCGAGCTATTTCGATCGTACGCCCCCCTATCTCCTGCCGCACCGCTCGCACAGCTATCACATCCGCGACGGCAAGCGGGTCGAGGCGCCGTTCGACGTCGATACCGGCGTGACGGTGTCGAACGGCGGGCTCAATGCGCCCTTGCCGGACATGGCGAAATATGTGGCGTTCCTGCTCGGCGATCCGAAGCGCCAGGCCGACTATGACCTGGTTCTCAAGCGATCCTCGCTCGAGGAGATGTGGCGGCCGCAGATCGCTGCGGGCGAGGACTTCACCCAGGGCCGGATGGCGAAGACCACCTGGAGCGGCCTGTCCTTCTTCCTCGACCGGACCGATGGCATCCGCATCATCGGCCATAATGGCGACCAGAACGGCTTCCGCGCCTATCTGAGCCTATGCCCCGATCAGCACATGGGCACCCTGCTCGCCTTCAACACCGAGACGCGCGGTGTCGAGAACGATGCGTCGAACCGGGACACGGCGGAATCGCGCATCGCGCTCGCGACCGACAACCTGTGCAAGGCGGTGAGCACGCCAGGCGAGTGACTAGCGGGCGCGGAGCAACCGTCCGGACCTGCCGACCCGCTTGCCGCCCTCGAACGCAGGCCGGCCGTTCACCATCACCAGGTCGAACCCCTCGGCCATCGCGAAGGGATCAACATAGGTCGAGCGCGCCTGGACCTTGGCGGGATCGAAGAGGACGAGATCGGCCCTCGCACCGGCGCGGATCACGCCGCGGTCGGCAAGGCGCAGGATCTGCGCGGGATAGCCGGTCGACTTGCGCACCATCTCCTCGATCGAGAGCTTTCTGTCCCGCACGACATACTCCTCGATCAGCTTGGCATAGGTGCCGGTCGCGCGGGGATGGCGCATGCCCGGGCGGCCATCGGTCGAGAACGCGACATGCGGATCGAGCAGCAGCGTGTCCTGCAGCGCCTTGTCCATGGTGAAATGCGCGCCCGAGGCGCCTTCCGGCCCCAGCTTGATCAGGAAGTCGGCGAAGTGAAGCCCGGCCTCCCCGGCCGCCTGAGCGACGGTCTTGCCCGCATAGGGCTTGGTTCCCAACAGCAGCGCCTCCGGGCCGCCGCGGCGGATCATGCGCTTCTCCAGATAGTCGCGCAGCTCCTGCCGCCGCCCGGCGACGACCGCGGCATAATCGGTCGGCGGCAGCGCCCATTGCGGGAACAGCAGCTCGATCCCGGTATAACCGGCCTCATAGGGATATTCGTCGGCGGTGAGGTCGATCCCCTGTCGGCGCTTCTCGGCGAGGAAATCGAGCAGTGCACGCGCCCGCTGCTCGCCTTTCCCGAACACGACCTTGAGATGCGAGATGTGCGGGCGCGCGGGCAGCGAGGAGGTGATCAGCTCGTCGATCGAGGCCTCGATCTCGTCGTCGTTCTCCGAGCGCATGTGGCTCATGACGACGCCGCCGTAGCGGCTCACCACGCGGCCGAGGTTGGTGAGCTCGGGCGTCTCCGAATAGATGCCGGGCACATATTCCAGGCCATAGGACAGGCCGAACGCACCGGCGCGCAGCTCGGCATCGAGCTGGCTCGCCATGCGCGCGAGCCCCGCGTCATCGGGACGGCGCACCGAATCCGGCACCCCGGCCGCGCGCCTCAGCGTGCCATGCGCCGCCAGCAGCGCGACGTTCACGTCGACGGGCGCGCGATCGACCGCCTGCATCCAGCGCCTGGGGTCGAGGTCCTTTCCGATCCTAGGGCCGCTGCCGTCCACCCCGAGCGTGATCGTGGTGACGCCCATCGCAAGGAAGGATTCGTAGGATTCCTTCAGCGGATCGCCATGGCTGTGCAGGTCGATGAAGCCAGGTGCGAGGATGCGTCCCTCGCCGGCGACAATCCGCGCACCCGATCCGGCTTCTCCGGCGGTCGGCGAGGTGATCCCGACGATCCGATCCCCCGAGACGAGCACGTCGGCCAGTCGCGGCGGGACGCCCGTCCCGTCGACCAGCCTGACCTCACGGAACAGGGTCGCGCGTTCGGCTGCGCGACCCGGCAGGCTAGCCAGCCCTCCGGCCGCGATCGCGCCGCCGACGAGCTGCCGTCGCGTCAGCTGCTGAGACATCCCCTCTCCTACCTGGCCGCCGACTCAATCTGCGGGCGCCAATACGGTCCGCGACACGGCATTCGCGTCGACTGCCGCCTTGCTGAACCACAAGGGCTGCATGTTTCCGGCGAGCCAGTCCGGATAGAAGTCGCGATAATGGGGAGACCGCGGGTCCGCGGACTGCCCCGGCAACAGCAGCACTCGCGAATTGTCCCAAGCCCCCACGTCGGCGACGAGCAGATAGCTCGCACCATGCGTGACGTTGAAGCCGCGCGCCGGATTGACGCCGCGCGCCATCACCGTGGTGCCGTCGCCGCCGGATCGGCCGCCATCGATCCTGGGAAAGGCGGCCGCGATCGCCGGCAGCTTCGAGAGCGGATGCGCGATCACCACCTGATGGAGGTCGCCCCAGCGCCACTGGGCCGGATCGGGCCCACGCAGCTCGACCGCCTTGGCCCATCCCGCCGCCAGCGCCTTGTCGACCAGGGCATCGCGCGCAGCCACGGGATCGGCGCCCAGGCGCTTGTCGGGCGCGGCGAGCAGCCGCAGCATCTCCGACAGGTTCACCGAGGGGATGAGATCGCGGGCGGCGGGCGGGATGACCAGCTCGCGGAAGCCGGACGACAGTTCCGGCATCACCAGCTCGTAGAGCAGCGCGGCGGCGCTGTCGGCCTCGATCGCGCAATTCCAGCGCCGCAGCAGTTGGGCGGCCGGCGCCGCCGCGGGCGACGGTTTCGCGGGGAGCAGCTTCATCAGCGCGCGGGCCGGCAGCGACTGCACGTCGTGTTGCAGCGCGATGCTGTCCTCGATCCGGTGCTTGGGTTGCGCGCTCAGCACCTCGGCGACGCGATCGTGACGGAAAGGATCGCTCCAGCTGAAGCTGATCTTGCGCTCTCTGTACGGATAGTCCGCCGGCAGGTTCATCTCGTTGGCGGAGGCGAACCAGCCCTGCTTCGGGTTGTAGATGTTGGGCATCTCCTCGACCTTGAGGATGCCCGTCCAGTCGTAGCTGCCGTCGCCCGGCGCGGGGAACAGGCCGTCGTGCCGCGGCCGCTTGGGCACGAACCCGACCGTGTGCCAGCCGGTGTTGCCGTCGACATCGGCGTAATGGATGTTGGTGGGCGAGACGTGGATCTTGAACGCCTCGCGCAGCGACGCCCAGTCGCGCGCCAGGTTGATCGCGATCATCGCGAACCGCATGTTGGCGCCCGGCAGCAACGATACGCTGGCGAAGGCGACCGCGCGGTGGCGCGTCGGGTCCTCCGACACGATCGGGCGCCCCTCCGCATAACGCAGCACGACGCGCTGCGGCGGCGCGCCCTTGACCGCGATCTCCTCCTCGACCGTCTCGAACCGCTTCCACCTGCCGTCATGCCAATATTGCTGCGGGTCGTCGTCGCGCGTCCGCAGGACGAACAGATCGGTCTGATCGATGTGGAAGTTGGTGCGGCCGAAGGCGAAGCGGTCGGTGTGCCCCTGCATGATGCCCGGCAGGCCCGGCTGCCCTCCGCCGATCACGTCGAGCCCCGGCGCGGTCAGATGCGAGATATGGCGCGGACTCGCGCCGCCGATCCCGAGGTGCGGATCATTGGCGAGGATCGGCCGCCCGGTCGCGGTACGAGTGCCGGCCACGGTCCAGGCGTTGCTGCCCTGCCCGGCAAGGTCGATCCGGTCCAGCTCGCGGTCATAGGAGGAGAAGGCGATCTGGCCGTCGTCAAATGGCAGCGGCCTCGCCGCGTCGAGCAGCACGCCGAGGTCGGCTTCGCTGACCGCGGCACAATCCAGCCCCTCGGGCACGGTGAACTGCCACGCCGGCCGCAGCGGATCCATGAACTGGTCGAGATGGAGCAGGCCGCGCGCCTGGAGCTGTGCGCGCCGCACCTCGTCGTCGACGTTGCCCATACCGTCGCTGCGGACGCGGACGAGATCGCGCACATCCCAATGCAGCGGAGTGATGCCGAGGATGCGATATTCGAGCGGCAGCAGGGTGGGATCGGCCTCCAGCTCGGCGATGCGCGCGTTGACGCCGGCGACATAGCCCCGCGCACATTCGAGCACCTCCGCCGGCAATGCGCGAAGCTCGGCATCGATATCGCCGTGATACTGAAAGAGGCGCGCGGCACGATCCGCGGCGACGAAACGGGGCCCGAACACCTCCGCCATGCGGCCCAGCTCGCGGCGATAGGCGAAGTCGATCTGGAACAGCCGGTCGCGCGCGACCATGTAACCCTGGCCGAAGAAGGCGTCATGCTTGGACTTGGCGCGGATGTGCGGGATGCCCATCCGATCCTCGAGGATCTCGATCGGCGCGCGCGCGCCGGCGATGCGGAGCTTGCGTCCAGCGCCGATGTTGGCCTTGCCGATTGGCCGCGCGAGGCCGGTGCTTTCGAGGGTCAATATCGCTGCCGATGCCAGAAGGAACGCGCGGCGCTGGATCATCAAGCCTCCCCTCACGATGTCAATCCGACGGACATGAAGCCTATTGCACCGCGCCGAACGCAGTCGCATAGCAAGCCAACGGTTGCATATAACCATGAGCTATCGGCCATGACGAGGCCGCGCCTGCCGACGTCCTGCGATTTCAGGCTGGACTATTCCGTCAGGTTATACCCAGGCAAAACCTAAGCATATCGGCCGTATTGACCGCTTTTGCCCACCCTGTAACCTCCTGTCTCGGAACTGACATGTTCCCGTATGGCGGAGGTAATTCTCCAAAGAAAACAGGGATGGCGGGAGGATGAAGCCCCAACGGCTCGCCCGGATAATCCCGATGAAGACGCAGGTGGGACGCATGTGCCGCTCAGCAGGCACATCGGTGAAGCTGGGGTTGTCAGGTCGCGCGGAAAGAGCGCGCAGCAAACGTCGGAAGTCGCCTTCCGCGCCGGCCTGATCCCAAGCCAAAGGGGATCTTCGAATGTCTATTCTCGGGCACATTCATCCGCGGATCGGCCGCCGCGGCGCGACGGGCATCGCCATGACCGCCCTCGCCCTCATCCATGCCGCGCCGGCAATGGCGCAGGATGCGCCGGCCGCGCAGCAGGACGCGCAGACGCCTCCCGGGGAGGATCGGAGCGACATCGTCGTCACCGGCTCGCGCATCCGACGCGACGGGTTCCAGGCCCCGACGCCGCTCATCGTGCTGACCCAGCAAGACATCCAGAACACCTCGCCAACGAACAACATCGCCGATTTCGTCAACCAGCTGCCCCAGCTCGCCGGCTCGACCAAGCCGGCCAATTCGCGCCTCAACCTGTCGAACGGATCGGCCGGCATCAACGCGCTCAACATGCGCAACCTCGGCGAAGGCCGAGTGCTGGTCCTGCTCGACGGCCGCCGCTCGGTCGGCTCGACGATCTATGGCTGGGTCGACATCAATACGCTCCCGCAGGCGCTGGTCGAGCGCGTCGAGGTCGTCACCGGCGGCGCCTCGTCCGCCTATGGCTCGGACGCGGTCTCGGGCGTGGTGAACTTCATCCTCAACAAGAAGTTCGAAGGGCTGAAGATCGAGGCCGATTCGGGCATCACCACCTATGGCGACGGCGGCAATTATTCGGGCAGCATCGCGGGCGGCAAATCGTTCGCCGGCGGCCGCGGCCATATCCTGCTCAGCGCCAACATCGCGCATCAGGACGGCATCTATGAAGTCGGTAACGAGCGCGAATGGAACCACACCGGCTATGTGCGGGTCGAGGATCCCAACTGGGTGGCCAATGTCAGCACGACGCCGCGCTACATCACCACCAAACGCCAGGTCGGCGCGTCCAACTCGACGCCGGGCGGCCTCATCACCGGCTCGGCGGGCGGCAGCGCGAATGCCCTGCGCGGGCTGTATTTCGGCCAAGGCGGAGCGGTGAACGTCTTCGACTATGGCACGTTCACCTTTCCGACATTCACGCGGGCACCCGGGTCCTCCGCACCGAGCGTCACCCAGGGCGGATCGTGGCAAGTCAACGATTCCGGCACCCGTATCGGCCTGATGCCGAAAGATGATCGCTGGGGCGTCTTCGGCCGGCTGAGCTACGAGGTCGTCGACGGAGTCGAGCTCTTCGCCGAGGGATCGTACAACCGCCAGAAAGTCTTCTTCAACGCGGGTCCGAACCTTTCGACCGGCATCGCGATCAACACCACTGGCTGCACGACCGTTCCCGTTCCGGTGACCTGCAACGCCTTCGCGCTGCAGTCGCTCGGTGCGGCACGGCTTGCCAATGTCACCGGCATTACGCTGGCGACCACAGCGGCCGACCTGCCGTTCCGGGGGATCGACAACGAACGCAAGGTGCAGCGCTACGTCGTCGGCGCCGATGGCGATTTCGACGCGTTCGGCAAGCCCGGACATTGGGAAGTCTACGCCCAATATGGCCGTTCCGATCTGCGCGAGCAGCTTCGCGACATCATGAACCTGGCCAACATGACCAACGCGACCGCCGCGGCGTTCGCGCCGGCAGGCAATGCGCGCGGCTATGCGGTTGGCTCGATCCAGTGCTTGATCAACGTGAACGCCAGCACCACCGACGACGACCCGGCCTGCGTGCCGCTGAACCGGATGGGCGTGGGCGTCGCCAGCCAGGCAGCGATCGACTATGTGCTGGGGGACCCGTATCGCGACCAGGTGATGGAGCAGTACGTCGCCGGCACCAACTGGGCGATCACCCCGTTCGCCACCTGGGCGGGCGATGTCAGCATCTCCTTCGGCGGCGAGTACCGCAAGGAAAAGATCCGCGGCAGCGTGCCGGCGGAATTTCAGCCGATCGTGACGACCACCGGCACGACCAACCGATGGTCGGTGGGCAACTATCTGCCCTTCACCGGGGAGTATAGCGTCAAGGAAGCCTATCTCGAGACGGTGATCCCGCTCGGCCTCGGCCTCGAGTTCAACGGCGCTGTCCGCGCCACCGACTATTCGAACTCCGGCTATGTCACCACCTGGAAGCTGGGCGCGACCTGGGCACCGATCGAGGACATCCGCTTCCGCGTGACACGTTCGCGAGACATCCGCGCACCCAATCTCAACGAGCTCTATCAAGCCGGCACCGCCAACAGCGACTCGGTGCGCAATCCCAAATATACCTCGGATGGCGCGAATGGTCCGCAGACCTTCGGCTATTCGGGCCTCACCACCGGCAATCCGAACCTCAAGCCGGAAGTCGCCAATTCGTGGAACGTCGGCGCGGTGCTGTCGCCGCGCTTCCTGCCGGGCTTCACGGCATCGGTCGACTATTTCCGCATCAATCTTTCGGACGCGATCGACACGATCACCGCCCAGGAGATCGTCAATCGCTGTGCCGACGGCGTGGAGGAATATTGCGCTGCGATCACCGAGGATCCGATCCGCTCCACGCCGACCGCGCCGTATCTGCTGATCCGCAATCAGCCGTTCAACTTCGTGCGCAGGCTGGTGCGCGGCATCGACTTCGAGGCAGCCTATCGCATTCCGCTGGGCACGGACAGCTTCACCTTGAGGGGCGTCGCGACGCGCTACATCGAGAACCTATCCGATACCGGCATCGCCGGAACCATTCCTGTGAACACGGTCGGCGCGAACGGCGGACAGTATAGCACGCCGACCTGGGTCTTCCGCGCCAACGCGATCTATGAGACGCCGACCTTCTCGGCGACGGTCACAGGCCGTGGCGTCAGCTCGGGCAAATATGTCGCCAACGGCATCGAGTGCACGACCGGCTGTCCAACCACGACCACCACATCGCCGTTCCAGACCTATGACAACAACCACGTCTCGGGGCTGTTCTACGTCGACGTCAACCTGACCCAGAAGATCGCGGTCAGCGACAAATCAGATGCGCAGTTCTTCATCAACGTCACGAACGTGTTCAACCGCTGGCCGCTGCTGGTGCCCGAGACCGGCCTTGCCGCCAACAGCACCTATTCGGACATGCTCGGCCGCACCTTCCGCGCGGGCGTGCGTTTCCAGCTGCGCTGAGAAGACGCTCACCCAAAGGCCGTAAAGCAGGTGTCGCACGGTTCCGCCAGCGCGGAAACACGGCGACACCCGCTTGGTAGGCGCCCCGCGCTCCGCTAGCCTCGTCCTATGAACCTCCGGCACATCGAGATCTTCCACGCGGTCTACACGAGCGGGTCGATCACCGGCGCGGCGCGCGCGCTCAACGTGTCGCAGCCCTCCGTGACCAAGACGCTGCGCCATGCCGAGCAGCTGCTCGGCTTTCCCCTCTTCCACCGCAGCGCCGGCGGGCTGATCCCGACCGAGGAGGCCCATGCGCTGTTCGCCGACGTCTCCGACATCCAGTCGCGCGTGGCCTCGCTGCGCCAGGCGAGCCGCAACATGCGGCGCGGCATGGGCGGCAGCCTGCGCATCTCGGCGCTGCCCTCGCTCGCCCTATCGGTGCTGCCGCGCACCGTCGCGCGCTTCCTCGGCCGGGCGCCAGGCGTGTTCTTCGACCTGCAGACCGTCCACCACGACGAGATCGCCCGCAGGCTCTACGAGCGCGAGACCGACATCGTCATCGCCTATCAGGTACCGAGCGGCCTGCCGGCGAACGCGCGCTGGCTGGGCGAGGGCGAGCTCGGACTGCTCTACCGCGAGGCGGACCTGCCCGACGCACCGGCGCGGATCGAGCTGGAGCGCGTCGCCGACCGCGACTTCATCAGCCTCGTGCAGAGCGGCCCGATCGGCGATCTGCTGCGCGGCGAGCTGACCCGCCTGAGCCTCGACTTCGCCGAGGTTGCGTCGGCGCGCACCTTCTACATCGCCTCGGCGCTGGTCCGCGAAGGCGTGGGCATGGCCGTGCTCGACAATTTCACCGCGCAGGCGGCGGTCGGCGACGGCGTCTCCTTCCGTCCGCTGCGGCCGTCGCTGACCTTCGACGTCTATGCGATGGCGCTGGAAAGCCGGCCGCTGTCGCGCCTGGCGAGCGACTTCCTCGACCTGCTGGCCGAGACGATCGACACGCCATAAACCAGCGTTATGCGTCGCCCCAGAAACCCGGCTCCGGCGGCGCTAGCACCCCTCGCTCGGCACGCACGCCGCCCGGCCGATCCTGCGAGAGCCACAGCGGCCCGTCGAGATCGACGAACCGCGACCGCGCGGCGATCACCAGCGCCGGCGCGATCGACAGCGAGCTCGAGATCATAGAGCCGGTCATCAGCCCCAACCCCGCCGCCTCCGCCGCGTCGGCCAGCGCCAGCGCACCGGTGAGCCCGCCGGTCTTGTCGAGCTTGATGTTCACCACCTGATAGCGCCCGGCAAGCAGCCCGACATCGCCCGCGACATGCGCCGATTCATCGGCGGCCAAAGGCACCAGCGGCTCGAACCCTTCCAGTGCGCTGTCGGCACCGGCCGGCAGCGGCTGCTCGAGCAGGTCGACGCTGAGCTCGGCCAGCTCGGCCTGCAGCCCTGCGACCTGATCCATCGTCCAGCTCTCGTTGGGATCGACGATCATCCGCGGACGCGGCGCCGCCGCGCGCACCGCGCGGACCAGGGCGATCGGGTCGACGCTTCCCACCTTCACCTTGATCAGCGGCACATCGGCCAGCCTGGCGGCGGCAGCCGCCATGGCATCCGGGACATCGAGGCTGACCGTGACCGCCGTCGCGGTGGCACCGATCGGAGGACGGCCGAGCAGTGCCGTCACCGACGTGCCGAAGCGCTTCGCCTCCAGGTCCCACAGTGCGCAATCGACGGCATTGCGCGCGGCCCCCGGCCGCATCAGCCGCTGGAGCTCCCCGCGATCGGCACCGTTCTCCACCGCGAGGCGCACCGCAGCGATCTCGTCGAGCGCGCCGGCGACACTCTCCCCATAGCGCGGATAGGGCACCCCCTCCCCGCGCCCGACATGGCCGCCTTCCGCGATCTCGACCGTCACCACCTCCGCGACGGTCTTGACCCCGCGCGAGATGCGGAACGGCGACGCTAGCGGGAAAGCGTCGCTGCGGGCTCGGAGGGTTCGAAGCATTCGATGATCCGATCGACGATGGAATCGACCCCCATCGCAAAGGGATCGGTACAGGGCAGGCCGAACCTGTCGGAGGTTTCGGCACATAGCCGCTCGGCCTCCTCGCGCGCGAGCTTCGAGGTGTTGAGGGCGATGCCGACGGCGCGAACATCGGCATTGGTTAGCCGCGCGGTCCTGAGGTTCGCTTCCAGCGTCTCGGCAAGGTCGGGCAGGCGGTAATGCGGCAGGCCGCGCATATGCGCACGCGACGGATCATGACAGATCACGAGCGCATCCGGCTGCGCGCCGTGCAGCAGGCCGGTCGACACGCCGGCAAAGGACGGGTGGAACAGCGACCCCTGCCCCTCGATCAGGTCCCAGCCGCCGTCATGGCGCGCGGGCGACAATTGCTCGATCGCGCCCGAGATGAAGTCCGCGACCACGGCATCGAGCGGCACCCCGCCGCCCGCGATCAGGATACCGGTCTGACCGGTCGCACGGAAATCGGCGGCAATCCCGCGCGCGCGCATCCCGCGCTCGAGGCACAGGGTCGCGTACATCTTGCCGACCGAACAGTCGGTGCCCACCGTCAGCAGCCGCCTGCCGGCGCGCGGCAGGCCGTTGCCGACCGGGATGCCCGGTGCCGGATCGCGCACGTCGTGCAGCGTGCGGCCATGGCGGTGCGCGGCTTCCACCAGCGCCGGCTCGTCGCGGAGCCGGTGATGCAGGCCGGAGGCGACGTCGAGGCCGGCCTCGATCGCGGCGATCGCATCCTGCACCAGCTCCGGCGCCATTCGCCCGCCTGCGTTGGCGATGCCGAGCACCAGCGTCCGCGCGCCTGCAGCCACCGCCTCGGCGAAGGTCAGGCGCGGCAGCCCAAGCGTCAGCGGACAGGCATCGTGGCGAAACTCGCCGACGCAATCGTCACGCCGGAAGACGGCCAGCCCCCGCGACGTCTTGATGCCGACCTCGTCATCGGATCGTCCGAGATAGAGGAGATAAGGACTGGCGATCATGAAGCATCCCGCACCGATAGCTATGCCCCGATATGCGAAGGAATGAACGGCCGCGCCCATATTGAGCAGGGCCCCAGGCATAACTGTGAGTTATGACCGCGCAGGATTTATGGCCAATCGACATTTGAGGTTGCAGGTCTTCCGTAGCCCGGTTCCCAATCGTCACCCCGGACTTGTTCCGGGGTCCACTGAGCCTCGCATACCGCGCTCAAGCCTCTTGCCCGGTCCTTGCCTCCCGGTGGACCCCGGAACAAGTCCGGGGTGACGCTGAGGAGGGGTGAGATGTCAGTCCTCAAATGCCGATCCGTCCTAACGGCGACAATGCTCTCAAGCCGGCGTGGCGAACAGGCTGAAACTCGCCGGCAGGCGCTTGGGCGTCGCCCCCTCCAGCACCCGCTCGACCGCATCGATCGCCGCGATGAGATCGCGGGGCGCATAGGGCTTGGCCAGACATCCCGCCGCCAGCGCGCGCGCCGCGCTCGGGCAATCGCCCGTCACGAACAGCACCGGCACGCCGCGCTCGCTCGCCACCCGCGCCACCTCGATCCCGCTGCCGTCCGCCAGCGTAAGGTCGGCCAGCACCAGGTCGATCGGCACGCCCTGATCGATCAGCGCGACCGCCTCCGTCACCCGATCGACGGTGGCGACGATCTCGAAACCTCCCTCCCTCAGGTGGTGCTCGGTATCGAACGCGACGAGAGGCTCGTCCTCGGCGATCAGGATGCGGGTGATCCGGCGCGGTTTCCTGGCGAACAACATGACTGCCTCCCGCCCTGCTTAACGTAGCCGCCGACGGCGTGCCGCAAAGAATTTTTGTCCTCTGCCGTATCTCCGCGCTAAGGCGCCTCATGGCCAGGACCACCGGCAAGGACACCCAACGCATCGCCAAGCTACTCGCCCGCGCGGGCGTGGCGTCGCGGCGCGAGATCGAACGGATGATCGGCGAGGGCCGAATCGCCCTGAACGGCGCGGCCGTGGAGACCCCGGCGACGCTGCTCCCGTCGCTGCGCGGCGTCACCGTCGACGGCCAGCCGGTGAAGGAACCCACTCCCGCCCGCCTGTTCCTGTTCCACAAGCCCGTCGGCCTTCTCACCGCCGCCCGTGATCCGCGGGGCCGCCCGACCATCTATGACCGGCTGCCCAAGGGCCTGCCGCGCCTGATGCCGGTCGGCCGGCTCGACCTCAACACGGAAGGGCTGCTGCTCCTCACCACCGACGGCGAGCTGAAGCGCCAGCTCGAGCTCCCCTCGACCGGCGTCGAGCGCAGCTACCGCGCCCGCGCCTACGGCCAGGTCAGCCAGGAACAGCTCGAGGAGCTGATCGAAGGTGTCGAGATCGACGGCATCCGCTATGGCGCGATCGATGCCAATCTCGAGCGCCGCACCGGCGCCAACGTCTGGATCGAGCTGACGCTGACGGAGGGCAAGAACCGCGAGGTCCGCCGCGTGCTCGAGCATCTGGGGCTCAAGGTCGGCCGCCTGATCCGCACCCGCTATGGGCCATTCGTGCTCGGCGACCTCCCCGCGGGTGCGGTCGGCGAGGTGCGTCAGCACGATCTGGTCGCCTTCCGGCAGTCGCTGACGAAGGGCAAGGGCAAGGATCAGGCAGCCGTCATTGTCGAGCCGATCATGCTGGCCGCTCCTGAGACGGCCGGAAACGACGCCAAGCCGGATGCCGGACGAAAGCCTACGGCAAGGCCCCGCCCGCGCCCAACTCCCGACCGTAATCCCTCGCCCAAACCGCGAAGCGCCGCGAAGCCAGCCAAAACGGAGTCCCGCCCGCGCGGGAATGACGAAGTCAGGGACGCGCAGGTCGAACACCCCACGCGCTCCCCTCGCCCGCCCAAGCGCAAGGCCGGCTGGGCCAAGCCCAAGCCCAAGTCCGGGCCCAAACCCGGACCGCGCCGCAAATGAGGATCATCGCCGGCCAGTGGCGCGGCCGCCCGCTGGCGGCGCCCCCGGGCGACGCCACCCGCCCCACCGCCGACCGCACGCGCGAAGCGCTGTTCTCGATGCTGGCGAGCCGCCTCGGCAGCTTCGACGGGCTCGCGGTCGCCGACCTGTTCGCCGGCTCGGGGGCACTCGGATTGGAAGCACTGTCGCGCGGCGCCGCGACCTGCCTGTTCGTGGAACAGGACCGCAACGCGCTCGACACGCTCAAGGCCAACATCGCAAAGCTCGGCGCCAAGGGGGCCGACGTCCGCACCACCTCGGTCCTGTCGCTCGGCCCCGCCCCTGCGCCGCTCGACCTGATCCTGATGGACCCGCCCTATGCGAGCGGCGCCGGCAACGTCGCGCTCGACAAGCTCGCCCGCCTCGGCTGGACCGGCCCCGCCACTTGGATCAGCATCGAGACGGCACGCGAGGAGACGGTCTCCGTCGCCGGGTTCACGATCGATGCCGAGCGGGTGCATGGCAAGGCGAAGCTGACGTTGTTGAAGGCGGAAGAAGTATGACCGGTCGCAGGCCTGCATTGTGAAGCGCCCGCTTCCAGGTACAGGCTGTATCGCCGGTTTGGCTGTCATGCTGGCGTTGCTTACGCTGGCTATGTGCAATGGCATCTTCATGCACGGCGACCCGATCGCGAACACTGCCGCAAAGGATCGCTGATCGTCCGTCCCGCGCAGCGCCCCCTCAGATCTCCAGCACCACCGCTTCCGCATCGCGCCGCGTGCGCAGCACCAGCAATGCCCCGAGGCTCAGCAGCGACGCCGCCGCCAGATACAGCCCCACCAGCGTCAATCCGCCATGCTCGGCCAGGGCCTGCGCCACCACCGGCGTCAGCCCGCCGCCGATGATGCCGGCCAGGTTGAAGGCCAGACTCACCCCTGTGTAGCGCACCCGCGCCGGATAGAGGCTCGGCAGCCATGCGCCCAGCGGGCCATAGACGAACCCCATCACGAACAGCGAAAAGGCGAGCGCGGCGAAGATCAGCCCCAGCGACCCCGATCCCAGTCCCGGCGCGAGCAGCAATCCCGCGACCACCGCACCGACGCAGCCCCAGGTCAGCACATTGTTGGGGCTGGTACGATCCGCCCAGATCCCCGACAGCACGATACCGACGCCCATGAACAGGATAGCGCCGAGCTGCAGTCCCAGGAACACCTGCCGGTCGATGTGCAGCGTGGTGGTCGCGTATCCGAGCGCGAAGGCGGTCGCGAGATAATAGACGGCGAAGCAGGCGACCGCGCCAAGCGTCCCGCCGACCGCCTTGCCCCAATGGTCGCGCAGCAGCTCGCCGATCGGCACGGCAGGGGGCGGCCCCTGCTCGAGCACCTTGGCGAAGGCCGGCGTCTCGGCGATCTTGAGCCGCACCCACAGGCCGAGTCCCACCAGCACCACCGAGAGCAGGAACGGCACGCGCCAGCCCCAGGCCATGAAGTCCTCGGGCGTCATCCACAGCCCCAGCAGCAGGAACAGCCCGTTGGCGGCGATGAAGCCGATCGGCGCCCCGATCTGCGGCACCATGCCGTAGCGCCCGCGCCAGCCCGGCGGCGCATATTCGACCGCGAGCAGTGCCGCCCCGCCCCACTCGCCACCGAGCCCGAAGCCCTGGCCGAACCGCAGGACGCACAGCAGCACCGGCGCCAGCCATCCCGCGGTCTGATAGGTCGGCAGGAACGCGATCGCCAGCGTCGACCCGCCCATCAGCATCAGGCTGGCGACCAAGGTCGACTTGCGCCCGATGCGGTCGCCGTAGTGGCCGAACGCCCACGCCCCCACCGGCCGCGCGAGGAAGGCGACCGCCAGGCTCGCATAGGACGAGAGGAGCTGGATCGAGGGATCGCCGGCCGGGAAGAACAGCGGCCCGAACACCAGCGCCGCCGCGGTGGCGTAGATGTAGAAGTCGTAGAACTCGACCGACGTGCCGACCAGGCTCGCCAGCAACACGCGCCGGTGCGCACCCATCCCCCGCAGACTCATGGCTGCACCGTTCGTCGCATCCGGGCGGGCCGTCAAGGCGTCCGTTCATTCGCCGGTCAGGCGCGATGCGTCACCAAGTCCCGGCGCCGCAAAGGGAGGACGACATGCGCGATCGCAACCGCATCCTGCTCGCCACCGCGGCGGCGCTCGTCGCGGGCGCGCTTGCCTATGCCAATCCGGCGCGCAGCCTCGAGCATCGCGTCGCCAGGAACGAGAAGGCGGCGAAGAAGGACTTCCGCGCCCTCTTCGCCGATTGCCCGATCGACTGGGATCAGGCGCCGGTCGCCCGGGCGATGCTCAGCATCAGCCAGTAGAGGAAGCCCGACAGCGCCATCGCCGCCGGCAGGGTGAGCAGCCAGGCCAGCGCCAGGTTGCGGATCGTCCGCGCCTGCAGCCCCGCGCCGCTCGCCACCGACGCACCCGCCACGCCCGAGGAGAGGATGTGCGTGGTCGACACCGGCAGCCCGAACCGATCGGCGGCCAGGATCGTGCCTGCCGCGACCATCTCCGCCGCCGCGCCCATGCCATAGGTCATGTGCTGCTTGCCGATCTTCTCGCCGACGGTGACGACGATCCGCTTCCAGCCGACCATGGTGCCCAGCCCGAGCGCGATCGCCACCGTGATCTTCACCCACAGCGGGATGAAGCGCGTGCCGTTCTCCAGCGACGTCTGATAGTCCTTGACCGCCTTGAGCTGTGGCTCGCCGCCGAAGCCGGCCGCGTCGCCGCTCTTGGTCGCGAGCTTGCTGGTGTCGAGCACCAGGTACATGTCGTTCCGAAGGTTCGGCGTCGCGCTCGCCGGCACCGCGCGGATCGAGCCATAGCCCTGGACCCGCTCGGCGATGTCGCGCGTCGTCGCCGCCAGCGCGGCGAAAGCCTCCGGCGAATCGACCTTCCGCTGCTGCAGCGCATGGGTCATCACCGCCCGCGCCTGCTCGACCGGCACACGTACCCCGTTCGCTCTGGCATCGAACACGGCGGCGGCGCGGTTCGCCGTCTCGACGAAGGCCGGCGTCGCGCTCGTCGGCAGCGTGCGGTTGAGCGCATAGGCGGTGGGCGCACAGCCGATCAGGATCAGCATGATCAGCCCCATGCCCTTCTGCCCGTCGTTCGATCCATGCGCGAAGCTGACCGCGGTGCAGGTGAAGATCAGCAGCCCGCGGATGCCCTTCGGCGGCGGCGTGTTGGGCATCGGCGCCTTGTAGAGCCTCGGGTTGCGCAGCACCGCGCGCATCACCAGCAGGAGGAGCAGCGCCGCGCCGAAGCCGATCAGCGGCGCCATCCACAGCCCCGTCAGCACCTTGTACGCCTGGCTCCAGTCGACGCCGGCAGTGCCGCCCTTGGATCCGGCCGCGAGCAGCTGGTTGGCGACGCCCACCCCCAGCACCGACCCGATCAGCGTGTGGCTCGACGAATTGGGCAGGCCGACATACCAGGTCGCGAGGTTCCAGATCACCGCCGCCAGCAACAGCGCGAAGATCATCGCGAAGCCGGAGCTCGACCCGACATTGAGGATCAGGTCCACCGGCAGCAGCGTGATGATCGAATAGGCGACCGCGCCCGACGACACCATCACGCCCAGGAAGTTGAAGAAGCCCGACCACACCACCGCCAGATGCGCCGGCATCGAATTGGTGTAGATGACGGTCGCGACCGCGTTGGCGGTGTCGTGGAAGCCGTTCACGAACTCGAATCCGAGCGCGATCAGCAACGCCAGCGCCAGGAAGGCGAACACGCCGATCGCCAGCGTCTCGCCGACGCCCGCGGTGTCGGTCATCACGCTCCAGCCGGCATAGACGAAGCCGCCGACGAGCATGAGGGCGAAGATCCACTTCGCCGCCGGATGCGACGGACTGTCGAGCCGCGGCCGTGGCGGCGCGACTTCACCCGACTCATCGGGCGCGAGAGCGATGCTGGTCATGATCGATCCCGCCATTCGCCGACTTGTGTGACAGTAGGATGACAAGTGACACTGTCCCCCACTGTCCCTCTCCTTTTGGGAGAGGGAAGGAGCAGCGAAGCTGCGGGAGGGTGAGGGTGACTACCGCCGGCGTTGGTCACCCTCACCCTCCCACTCGGCTGCGCCGAGCGGGCCCCTCCCTCTCCCAGAGGGAGAGGGGTCTATTCGGCTTGCCCGCACGCGCGCCGTTCCCTAACTGTTCACCGATGTCCGTCTCCGCCCCTTCGCCCCAGGACCCGCCCTATCTCCAGGGCCTCAACGCCCCTCAGCGCGAGGCGGTGCTGACCACCGACGGCCCCGTACTCGTCCTCGCTGGCGCCGGCACGGGCAAGACCGCCGCGCTCACCGCCCGGCTCGCGCACCTGCTCTACACGCGCAAGGCCTACCCATCCGAGATCCTCGCCGTCACCTTCACCAACAAGGCGGCGCGTGAGATGCGCGAGCGCGTCCGCAACCTGGTCGGCGACGCGGTCGAGGGGATGCCGTGGCTCGGCACCTTCCACGCGATCGGCGCGAAGATGCTCCGCCGCCACGCCGAGCTGGTCGGCCTGCAATCCAACTTCACCATCCTCGATACCGACGACCAGCTCCGCCTGCTCAAGGCGCTGATCACCGCCGCCGGCATTGACGAGAAGCGCTGGCCCGCCCGCGCGCTCGCCGGCCACATCGACGCCTGGAAGAACAAAGGGCTGCTGCCGAAGGACGTCGACGCCGGCGAATCCGAGCTCTACGCCAACGGCAAGGGCGCCCAGATGTACGCCGCCTATCAGGAGCGGCTGCGCGCCCTCAATGCCTGCGACTTCGGCGACCTGCTGCTCCACATGCTGACGATCCTCAAGACCGACCGCGAGGTGCTGACCCATTACCAGCAGCGCTTCCGCTACATCATGGTCGACGAGTATCAGGACACCAATTCCAGCCAGTATCTCTGGCTCCGCCTGCTCGCGCAGGAGCGCAAGAACATCTGCTGCGTCGGCGACGACGACCAGTCGATCTATTCGTGGCGCGGCGCGCAGGTCGAGAACATCCTGAAGTTCGAGCGCGACTTCCCAGGCGCCAAGGTGATCCGGCTCGAGCAGAACTACCGCTCGACCCCGCACATCCTCGCCGCGGCGAGCGGAGTGATCGCCAACAACGGCGGCCGCCTCGGCAAGACGCTGTGGACCGAGGCGAGCGAAGGCGAGCAGGTCCGCGTGATCGGCGTGTGGGACGGCCCCGAGGAGGCCCGCCGCGTCGGCGACGAGATCGAGGCGGCGGCACGCGCCGGCACCTCGCTCAACGACATCGCCATCCTGGTCCGTGCCCAGCACCAGACCCGCGAGTTCGAGGACCGCTTCATCGCGATCGGCATGGGCTACCGCATCGTCGGCGGCTTCCGCTTCTACGAGCGCGCCGAGATCCGCGACGCGCTCGCCTACCTCCGCGTCGTCGCCCAGCCGGCGGACGACCTCGCCTTCGAGCGCATCGTCAACGTGCCGAAACGCGGCCTAGGCGACAAAGCGGTCGCGCGCCTCCACCAGCTCGCCCGCGCCGAACGCGTTCCGCTCTCCATCGCCGCCGCGCGCATCCTGGACACCGACGAGATGACGGGCGCCGCCCGCAAGTCGCTCGGCAACCTGGTCGCCGATTTCGCCCGCTGGCGCGAGAAGGTGGAGCAGCTCCCCCACCCCGAACTCGCCCGCCAGATCCTCGACGAGAGCGGTTACACCGCGATGTGGCAGGCCGACCGCTCGGCCGAGGCCGCCGGCCGCCTGGAGAACCTCAACGAGCTCATCCGCGCGATGGAGGAGTATGAGAGCCTCGGCGCCTTCCTAGAGCACGTCAGCCTGGTGATGGACAACGACGCCGCCGATGAGGGGGCGAAGGTCACGATCATGACCATCCACGCCGCCAAGGGTCTGGAGTTCGACACCGTCTTCCTCGCCGGCTGGGAGGAAGGGCTGTTCCCCTCGCAGCGCGCGCTCGACGAGGGCGGGCTCGCGTCGCTGGAGGAGGAGCGCCGCCTCGCCTATGTCGCGATCACCCGCGCGCGCCGCCGCGCGGTGATCCTCCACGCCGCCAACCGCCGCATCTACGGCCAGTGGACCAGCTCGATCCCGAGCCGCTTCATTGGCGAGCTGCCCAAGGCGCATGTCGCCGAGGAGACCACCATGTCCGGCGGCGAGAGCCTGTGGCGGGCACAATGGTCCGAGCGCGGCGATCCCTTTGCCGACGTGGGCCGGGGCACTGGCCGCGGCCCCGGCTGGCAGCGCGCTGCCGGCACGCTCGGCGCCAAGCCCGGCGGCGACTGGACCAGCCGCACCTTCACCCGCGAGCCGGTCCGCGTCCGCGAGGCTACATCGAGCGCGGTCAGCCTCGGCAACAAGGGGCGCGACGACCTCTCATTGGGCCAGCGCGTGTTCCACCAGAAGTTCGGCTACGGCACCATCGCCGAGATCGAGGGCAACAAGCTCGAGATCGATTTCGAGATGGCCGGGCGGAAGCGGGTGATGGACAGCTTCGTGACGGTGGACTGACGACGAGCGCTCACCGCGAACCGCCTGCTCGATCTGGGGTGATTGACATCTCAACCGTCTTCACCGTCACCCCGGACTTGTTCCGGGGTCCACCGGGAGGCAAGGACCGGACAAAGGTTTGAGCGCCGCCTGCGAGGCCCTGTGGACCCCGGAACAAGTCCGGGGTGACGGCTGGGAACCGGACTAAGGAAGACCTCAGCCCAAATGTCGACCCGCCCCAGACCATAGAAAAGGGGCCGCCGGAAACCGACGGCCCCCGAATTCTACGACACTAACCGATCAGTTGCTGTCGGAATCGTCGTCGTCGGTGGTGAGTGCAAGCACAACCGCGCCGGCACCGACCGCGAGCGCGGCGACCACACCGATCCAGGCGCTGCCAGTGAGACGGCTCTTGCCGTCGACGTTCGACGACGCACGCACCTGCGGCGAATTGGCAACCGACAGACGCGCCGCCGGATTGGCAAGCACGGGCGTGGCAACGAGGGACAGCGCAATCGCTGCAGAAGTCAAAAGTCTAATACGCATAAAGACCCCTTCGACAGTTGAACCTCAGCAATGTGTAACGCGCTCCACTGCCTTGGTTACCCGGCGGTCCCATCCGGAAACAGATATTTGCACGCTACAATTCAGACATAACCCGAACAGGACCTGACCACAAGCATGTCGGCGGCTCCCTCCGACAAGCACCTTGGCGATCGTCAACTCGCCGATTGCGCGATCGGTTCCACCTTCATCAAGGTCACGCCGGCATATTTCTCCAGCTCGGAATCGAACAAGCCGCTGAGCTCGAACGGCCGCTCCGTCACCCGCAGTCCGCCCAGGCCGGTCAGCTTGAACGTGGCGAGCTTGGGCTCACGCACCATCACCATGTTGCGGGAGATGGTCACCGCATCGACATAGAGCTCGCCGTGCCGCGTATAGAGAACGTGCGGCGCGACGACGATGTCCGCACGATTATAGGTCGCCGCCAGGCAGCGCTGGCGGACGATCGCTTCCAGGATCGGCGCAGTCGGATTGACGGGCGCGGTCGCAGCAGGAGAGGCGTCGGTCAGGTACATAGCCAATATGTAACCGCTATGCTGCGTTGCAGCAATAGTTTGTACGATTATTTCCTCGATCGCCGAGCCGCCCAATCGCCGCGACAGCCGCCGACTGCATCGTGCTTGCCGCCAAGATCGTTCAGCAATCATCTTGGTTTCGGCTATTATCCTCACCGCCGTACCCGGACGTCCGGGCACCGAAGAGGATATGAGACCCATGCGCATGATCCACGCCGCCCTGCTCGCCGCCACTGCCGCCGCGGGCACGGCTCTCGCCACTCCAGCCGCCGCGCAGACCGCCGCCGAGCAACAGCGCTTCGATCAGGCGCAGGAGCGGTTCGACCGCGAATATCAGGCCTATCGCGATGCGGTGGACCGCTATGTCGCCGCGCGTCAGCGCGACGGCGGCTACCCGCCTCCGAGCGACGGCTATCGCCGCGCACCCGATCCCTATGCCGACGACCGCGACGAAGGCGGCTATGATCCCGCCCGCTACTATCGCCCCGGCACCGAGGAACGCGTGCTGCGTCCCGAGGACCGCGTCTACGCCGGCGAGGACGGCCGCTATTACTGCAAGCGCTCCGACGGCACGACCGGCTTGATCGTCGGCGGCGCGGCCGGCGGCATCCTCGGCAACGTCATCGACGGCGGCCATTCGCGCACCGTCGGCACGCTGCTCGGCGGCGCGATCGGCGCGCTCGCCGGCCGCTCGATCGACCAGCAGCAGAGCCAGGTCCGCTGCCGCTGATTCGCCTCCTTTCAATCCTCCCCCTGGCGGGGGAGGTGGCACGCGAAGCGTGACGGAGGGGGACCGATAGTTTGTCGCTGTCCTCCCCCTCCGTCAGTCCCCGCCTTCGCGGGGACTGACACCTCCCCCTGGCGGGGAGGATTGAATGTCGATTGGTCCTCAGGCCGCTCCGTTCAGAAGAACAGCCGCCCGAGGATCACGAAGATCACCGCGCTCTGGATCATCCCGACGGTCGCCATCCCGAAGCCGCGCAGGATCGACACGTCCAGCTTCGCCGCGAACCAGCGCGCCTGGACGGTGCCGTACCACAGGAAATCGAGCACGATCAGCAACCATCCCAGCATCACGACCTCGGCCCAGGCCGACGGCAACCGGGTCAGGATCGACGCGATCCCCATCGTCAGCGCAAACGGCGCGGCGAGGTAGCACTGGCTGTAGAAGGGCTGCCGCAACGTGTCGCGGGTCAGGCCGGTCTTCTGCGCCCGCACCAGCCGCACCGCCATGATCAGCGGCGGCAGGCTGAACAGCAGCAGGCGGAGGATCAGCAGGCTGGTGTCGTCATGCACCAGCTCGGACAATCCCTTGGTATCCTCGATGAGCGGATTCTGCCCGACCAGCGCCAGCTCGATCGCATGCGAGAGGAGCAAGGTCAGCAGCAGGAACAGGGGCGGCGGCAGCGTGTCGGCATATTGCTGCTCCGACCGGTCCCCGAGCTCGGCGTTGGCATAGTTCATCATCCGCAGCGGACCTGCGACCGTCCGCCACAACGTGATCACATAGAAGACCAGCCACGACATCACCTCGTAGAGGATTTCGTCGAGTGTCCTCAGCAACTGCATGAAATGCATGGGACGCCCCCGTCATCACGCCGATGCTGCGATTGTGCCTGCAATCCCGCCGCCTGACCAGAAGGATGAAACCCATCGTTGCCGCATTTGCACGCGCAAGGGTCGTTGCCGTCGCGTAATAGAGCCGCGGGATTCACCCCTGCGAACCGGAGACCTGCCATGTCCTACATCACCACCAGCGACGGCACCGAGATCTTCTACAAGGACTGGGGTACCGGCCCGGTCATCACCTTCAGCCACGGCTGGCCGCTCACCGCCGACGACTGGGACACGCAGATGCTGTTCTTCTACCGGAAGGGCTATCGCGTCATCGCCCATGACCGCCGCGGCCACGGCCGCTCGTCACAGCCGGCGCAGGGCAACGACATGGACACCTATGCCGACGACCTGGCGGCGCTGTTCGAGAAGCTCGACGTCCGGGACGCGGTGATGGTCGGCCACTCGACCGGCGGCGGCGAGGTCGCCCATTACATCGGCCGCCACGGCACCTCGCGGGTCAAGAAGGCGGTGCTGATCGGCGCCGTCCCGCCGCTGATGCTCAAGACCCCCTCGAACCCGGAGGGCACGCCGCTCGAGGTGTTCGACGGCTTCCGCGCCCAGCTCGCCGCCAACCGCGCGCAGCAGTACAAGGACATCCCCTATCCCTTCTACGGCTACAACCGCGATGGCGCCGAAGTCAGCCAAGGGGTCATGGACCATTGGTGGCGCCAGGGGATGCAGGGCTCGATCCTGGCCCATTACGAGTGCATCAAGCAATTCTCCGAGGTCGACTATACCGAGGACCTCAAGAAGATCGACGTGCCCTGCCTGATCATGCACGGCGACGACGACCAGATCGTCCCCATCGCCGCGGCGGCCGAGAAGGCGATCAAGCTGGTGCCCAACGGCACACTCAAGGTCTATCCAGGCTTCCCGCACGGCATGGCGACCACCCATGCCGACGTGATCAACGCCGACCTGCTCGCCTTCATCGAAAGCTGAGCATGGGCGATGCGGCGGTCGCTCCGCCGCACCGCAACACAATCGTCATCCGGTCCCCCTAGGGCGCTCCCACGTCAAAGGGGGACCGACATGCGAATCACTGCCCTGCTTCTCACCGCGAGCACGCTCGCCCTCGCCGCACCGGCCTTCGCGCAGGAGGCACCGGCGGCGGCGGATGATATCGTCGTCACCGCCCAGCTCGTCGAGCAGCGCCCGATCGAGGTGCCGTTCGCGCTCACCGCCTACACCGGCGGCTTCCTCGACGATCAGGGCATCGAGGATTTCGAGCGGCTCGCGCAGTACGTCCCCGGCTTCAACGTCCAGAACCAGTCGCCCAACAACCCGGCGCTGTCGATCCGCGGCATCACCTCGGATTCGGGTGAGAGCTTCACCGAGCCGCGCGTGTCGGTGTTTCAGGACGGCGTGTCGATCTCGCGCTCGCGCGGCGCCTATGTCGAGCTGTTCGACCTCGAGCGAGTCGAGGTGTCGAAGGGCCCGCAGTCGACGCTCTACGGCCGCGGCGCGCTGATCGGCGCGGTCAACATCGTCCAGGCCAAGGCCGATCCGGATGCCGCCTACGGCTATGGCTATGGGCAATATACCAACTTCAACGGCTACCGCCTCGATGGAACAATGAACGTACCGCTCAGCGATACAGTGGCGGTGCGCATCGCCGGCCGCGTCAAGAAACGCCACGGTTATGTCGACAATCTCCTCGGCGCCCGCGACTTCAACTCGCAGGACACCGAAGCCGTCCGCGGCTCGATCCGCTTCGCGCCGGAGAGGCTGACGATCGACGTCATCGCCAATTACCAGCACGACACGTCGGCCGGCACCGCGTTCAAGTCGATCGCCTACAATCCGACCGATCCGGTCACCGGCCAGGTGATCGGCGACCGCGGCCGCAACTCGGGCGCTGCGCTGATGGCGCCGGCGAGCTTCGTCGCCCGCGAGGGCCAGGACCTGGGGCTGGAGCGCAACGTCGGCGGCATCACCGGCCTGGTCAACTACGAGCTGACCGATGCCCTGTCGCTGAACGGCGTGGTTGGCTGGCGCCGCTTCCACTCGAAGGAGGTGTTCGACGCCGACGGCATCTCGCTGCCGATCCTCACCGCCGCCGAGGATGCCGAGGGCAGGCAGACCCAGGCGACGCTGCGCCTCACCTACGACAATGACGGCGCCTTCACCGGCTTCGTCGGCGCGACCTGGTTCAAGGAAAGCGGCCAGACCCGCGTGCCGCTCCAGTTCGACGAGCGCGTCGCGCTGGCGCGGCTGGCCGGCGTGCTGAACGGCCCGATCCCCGGCCGCCCGGCGACCGACCCGGCCCCGCTCGCCACGTTCGCCAACACCCAGTTCACCGGCGCGCTGCTGCAGGGCGTCCTCGCCAACCTCGCCGGCATCACCCCGGCACAGGCCGCCGCCCTGCTGCCGACCGCGCAGGCCCGGGCGATCGCCGCCAACCTCGGTAGCGGCTTCGTCGAGAGCAGCACCAACTACAACGAGACCGAGAGCGTCGACGTCTTCGCCGACGGCAAGCTCAAGCTCGGCGACAGGTTCGAGATCGGCGGCGGCATCCGCTATACCCACGACAGCAAGACCACGGGGATCGCCAGCGCTGTCCTCAACGGCCGCTCGATCCTCGGCGGCTTTATCGGCGCGCTGAGCCAGCCGGCGGCGGTGCGCACGCAGCTCCTCCAGGCGCTGGCGGTGCCCGGCGCAGCCAATATCCCCCAGTCCGCGCAATATCCGGTGCCGCTGTTCGCCATCTCCGGCCAGCCGACCGCCGGCAACGGTTCTATCGTCAGCCAGGACCTCAAGACCGACGGCCTCACCTGGCGCGCCACCGCCCGCTACATGCCGAGCGAGGACGCCAGCCTCTACTTCACCTACGCCCGCGGCCGCCGGCCCGAGCTGCTGAGCCCGCGGCCGCCCTCGGCCCCGTTCGCCGCACCGGTGTTCACCAAGGTCGACGCCGAGACCGTCGACAGCTTCGAGGGCGGCGTGAAGACCGCGCTGCTCGACCGCAAGCTGTCGCTCGACGCGGCGGTCTTCTATTACAAGTACAACAACTTCCAGACGACCGAGCAGGTCGGCACCGCCTTCGTCGTCACCAACGCGGGCAAGGCCGAGAGCTACGGCTTCGAAGGCCAGTTCCGCTGGGCGGCGGCCGAGTGGGTCGACCTGTTCGGCACCTACGCCTACAACCACGGCCGCCTGAAATCCGGCATCTACGACGGCAACCACTTCCGCCTGTCGCCCGACCACGCCGCCTCGTTCGGCATCGAGGTCAAGGCGCCGGTCGGCCCGGTCCGCGTCGATTTCAGCCCGAGCGTGACCTATCAGAGCAAGGTCTTCTTCGACGACAACAACGACATCCCAGCGTTCCAGCAGCCGCCACGCGCGCTGGTCGCCGACAATATCCAGGACGAGTTCCAGGACGGCTACGCGCTGGTCAACGCGCGCATCGGTATCGAGCGGCCCGAGGCCGGCTGGCGGATCGAGGCGTTCGCGACCAACCTGTTCGGCAAGGACTACATCAAGGACGCCGGTAACTCCGGCGACAACCTCGGCCTGCCGACCTTCATCGCCGGCGAGCCGCGCATCTACGGCATCGCGCTCAGCATCAAGACCGGCCGGCGCTGATTGGACGGAGAGAGACGCACGAGCTAGGCCGAAGATCCTCCCCGGCACGGGGAGGGGGACCATTTGCGGAGCAAATGGTGGAGGGGGCCCGCCGCAGGCGACTCGCTCGTGGCCTGCCCCGTCCACCACGACGCTTCGCGTCGCGGTCCCCCTCCCCGTGCCGGGGAGGATTTTTGGAGAAAGCCATGCCGACCGCCCCGGACCTCATCGCCGCCCTCGGCCTCGCGCCGCATCCCGAAGGCGGCTGGTACCGCGAGACCGTCCGCGAGCCCTCGCCCGACGGCTGCCGCGATCGGGTGACGGCGATCTATTTCCTGCTCGACGCCGGCCAGCGCTCGCACTGGCACCGCGTCGATGCCGCCGAGATCTGGCTGTGGCACGCCGGCGCGCCGCTGACGCTCAAGATTGACGAAACCGAGTACCGCCTCGGCCCCGACGTCCTCGCCGGAGAGGCGCCGCAGGTGCTGGTCCCGCCGCACGCCTGGCAATCGGCCGAGGCCGACAGCGGCTGGACCCTGGTGAGCTGCATCGTCGCGCCGGGATTCGACTTCGCCGGCTTCGAGCTCGCGCCGGAAGGCTGGGCACCGGACTTGCCGACTCGGGAGCCGCGTTCCTAAAGCATCCGGCGATGGTCGATCGCTTCCCTCCTCCGACCGGCACCGACGCCGACGATCCGGAGGAGAGGCAAACCGCCCTGCCCCTTCCCCTGCCCCACGACGGCCTTCCCAAGCCGCGCCGCTATGTCGCGATGGTGGCGGTATCGTTCGGCACCGCATTGGTGGTGATCGATGGCGCGATCGCCGCGGTCGCGCTGCCGACGATCGCCCGCTCGCTTCACGTCGACAATTCCGCGGTGGTCGCGGTCGTCACCGTCTACCAGCTCATGCTGGTGATGCTGCTGCTGCCCTTCGCCGGCCTCGCCGAGCGGATCGGCATCAAGCGCGTCTATCAGGGCGGCCAGCTCGTCTTCACCATCGCCACCATCCTCTGCTTCTTCGCCAAGAGCCTGCCGTTCCTGCTGATCGTGCGCGCGGTGCAGGCGATCGGCGCCGCCGGCGCGCTCAGCGTCACCTCGGCGATGGTGCGCGCCATCTATCCGCGTTCGATGCTCGGCCGCGGCCTCGGCCTCAACGCCGTGATCGTGTCGAGTTCGGCCGCGGCGGCACCGACCGTCGGCGGCCTGATCCTCGGCATCGCGCCCTGGCCCTGGGTGTTCGCGAGCGCGGTGCCCTTCGCCATCGTCTCGCTGCTGCTCGGCCGCGCGCTGCCCGACCTTCCCCGGCGCAGCGAGCCGTTCGACGTGATCGGCGGCATCATGTGCGCCGCCACCTTCGGGCTGGTGATCGGCGGCCTCGAGACCGCCGTCCACGGCGACAGCCCGGTGGTGTCGGGAGCGATCGTCGCAGTCGGACTGATCATCGGCTGGTTTTTCGTCCGGCGCGAGATGCACGACACCAAGCCGATCCTGCCGATCGACCTGCTCGCGCGGCCGGTGATCGCGCTGTCGGCGATAGGCGCCTTCACCGCCTTCCTCGCCAGCCAGACCCTGCTGCTGTCGGTCCCGTTCCGCCTCCAGCACGCCTATGGCTTTGCCCCCTCGGAGGTCGGCGCGATGATCGCGCCCTGGCCGCTCACCACTTTGTTCGTCGCGCCCGCCGCCGGGGCCGTCTCCGACAAGATCCCTGCCGGCCTGCTCGGCGGCATCGGCATGACGCTGGCGGTGACGGCCCTGCTGCTGCTCGCCAACCTGCCGCCGCATCCGGACTATTTCGACGTCGCCTGGCGGATGTCGCTGTGCGGCGCCGGCTTCGGCATGTTCCTGTCGCCTAACGCCCGGCTGGTGGTGGGCTCCGCCCCGCGCGACCGCGCGACGGCGGCGGGCGGCCTGGTCTCGACGATCCGCATGGTCGGCCAGACCTCCGGCGCGACGATGGTCGCGGCGCTGCTGGCAATCGGCGTCGGCGCGGGCGCGGTACCGCCCTATACCGCCGCCGCGCTCGCGCTGATCGCGGGCCTGTGCAGCATCGCGCGGCTGCGCCCCTCGATCCGCAATCCCCAATTCGGGGAGTCCGGAGGGACGCAGCCGGCGAGCCAGATTCGCTAGAAGACCGCCTTCGCTTCCCCGCCCATCATCGCCTTGCGCACCAGCGGGATCGGCGGGCCACCGTAGCTCAGGAACTGGTCGTGGAACGCCTTCCACGCCCCCCGCCCGCCGCGCGTCGCGGTCCAGTCGTCGCGAAGCTTGCGGATCAGGAGCTTGCCCATCGTGTAGTTGAGGTACGACGGGTCATAGGTCCCCCGCGCCGCCTGCTGCCGGGCGGTGCCCTCGTCCTGGTAGCATTGCTCCTGGAACAGCTTCTGGCTGTCCGCCTGCGTCATCCCGCGCGCGTGGAGCCCGATCGCCGACAGATAGCGGCAGTCGCGCAGCAGCGCGTTGGAGATCTGGCCGATGTGCGTCTCCGGTGTGCCGCGCAGGCCCGCGTCCCACATCATCTCCTCGGCATAATGCGCCCAGCCCTCGGCGAAGGCATAGCCGACATAGGCGCGTCCGAAGACCGACTTCGACCGGTTGCTGTGCAGGAACTGGAGGAAATGTCCCGGCATGATCTCATGCACCGTGGTGAACAAGAGGTCCGCCTCGCCCGGCACGAACGCCGCCTGCACCGCCGGCGACCATGAAGGGTCCGGCGGCGAGATATAGTAGACCGAGGCGACGCCCTTCTCGAACGGCCCCGCGGGATCGATGTAGGCCGAGTTCTGCCGGTTGTAGGGCGGACTCTCGCGCACCAGCGCCTGTTCGGTGCCGGGGATGGTGACGATGTCGTGCTTGATCACGAACTCGCGCAGTTCCGGGATCTGCGCGGTAGCGGCGGCGACCGGTCCGCCCTTGGGCTTGTCCGCGTTCATCTTCGCTATGCACGCCGGAACGGTCGCCCCCGGCGCGAACTCCGCGCAAGCAGCCTTGAGCGCGTCCTGGTTGCGCTTGAGGTCGGCGCGCCCGACCGCTTCCAGCTCATCGAGGCTGACGTCGACGCCCTCCGTGTCCCTGACCATCTTGGCGAACTTCTCGGGCCCGAGCGCGAAATCCTGCGTCGCCGTCTTGCCATTGTCGTCGAACCATTTCGCCAGGTCGCGCATCGCCTGGCTGGCGGCCGCCGCCGCGGTGTCGAACTCCTTCTGGAGCGCCGGGTCGCTGACGCCGGCGAACGCCTTCTTGGCATCGCCGCCATAATAGTCGGCGAACCCGCCGAACCCAGCCTTGCCGTAATAGACGAAACTCGCCGGCATCGGCATCCTGAGGTTGGCGCGGATGTTCGCGGCCGCGGCCGGCACGCCCTTCAGGAAGGCGATCATCGCCTTCATCCGCGTCGGCGCATCGGCATAGTCGCGCGCGATATAGACGTTGGGATCGAGCCCGCCACCGACGTAGAAGGCCGGATTGCGGTGCGGCTGGTCGGCGTCGGCGAGCCAGAACAGCTTGCCCTTCATCACCTGCACCACATAGTCGCGCTCGAACGCCTGGTCGGCATCGAGGCCCTGGAACGCCTGGGCCTTCTCGATCGTGCGGCGATAGAAATCCGCCGTCGCCTTCAGCCCCGCCTCGCTCCAGTCGGGCAGCTTGCCGTCGAAGTCGTGCCGCCCCTGATAGACCGCGAAGGCGGGATCGAGCCGGAAATGCTCCTCCATCGTCGCGTCGACGAACGCCTTCCAGTCGTTCGCCTGCGGCGCACCGCCGTTCGAGGGCGTGCAGCCCATCAGCGCCGCGGCGGCAACCGCCGCGAACCAGAGTCCCTTCAAATCTTGCCTCCCTGAACAATCGTCCGGGCTCATGCTGGCATTGTACCGGGAAGAGCACCAGAGCCGTTGCAACGAACGGCAACCCACGCCTATGAGCGGCCACGCATGGCCGCCGCTGCCCCTTCCCCTCCCCATCCCTTCACGATCCCTAATTTCCGCGCCTATTGGCTGTCGCGCTTCGCCGGCACGATCGCCATGACCGCGATGGCGATCGTCATCGGCTGGCAGGTCTACAGCATCGCGCGCGAGACGATGGGCATCAAGGAAGCCGCGTTCATGCTCGGCATGATTGGCGCGGCCCAGTTCGTGCCGCTGTTCCTGCTGACGCCCATCGTCGGCCTGGTCGCCGACACCATCGACCGGCGCTGGATCGTGCGCGGCACCGTGACGCTGATGGTGTGCGTCACCGCGGGGCTGGGCCTCCTCACCTATTTCGACGCGCTCAGCCTGCCGGCGCTGTTCGGTGCCGCGGTGCTGACCGGCATCAACCGCGCCTTCTCCGGCCCCGCCTATTCGGCGCTCGCGCCCAACTTGGTTCCCCGCGAGAGCCTGCCGACGGCGATCGCGGTCAGCTCGATCGCCTGGCAGGTCGGCTCGATCGCCGGCCCCAGCGTCGGCGGGCTGCTGTTCGCGATCCATCCCGACGTCGCCTATGCCACCATCACCGCCCTGATGCTGGTCGCGCTGGCGATGATCTTCCTGATCGGCAAGGTCCCGCAGCCGCCGGTCCAGCCCGACCACCGTCCGCTCGCGCGCATCGCCGAGGGTTTCGCCTATGTCCGCCACAACCGGCTGGTGCTGGCGACGATCACGCTCGACCTGTTCGCGGTGCTGCTCGCCGGCGCGACAGCGCTGCTGCCGGTGTTCGCGCGCGACATCCTCCACGTCGGCTCGCAGGGGCTGGGCCTGCTCGCCGCCGGCATGGGTATCGGCGCGGCGAGCACCGCCGTCTTCTTCTCGATCCGGCCGATGAAGGCGAACGTCGGGCTCAAGATGCTGATCGCAGTCGTCGTGTTCGGCCTGGCGATCCTGACCTTCGGCCTGTCACGCTGGTTCTGGCTGAGCCTGGGCGCGCTGATCGTCGCCGGCGGGGCCGACATGGTCTCGGTCTACGTCCGCCAGTCGCTGATCCAGCTCCACACGCCGGATGCCATGCGCGGCCGGGTGAGCGCGGTGTCGCAGCTCACCATCTCCGCATCGAACGAGCTGGGCGAGGCCGAGAGCGGCCTGCTCGCCTCGCTGCTGGGGCCGGTCGGCGCGGTGGTGTTCGGCGGCGTCGGCGCGATCGTGGTAACCCTGATTTGGTCGCGCTTGTTTCCTGAGCTCAGGCTTGCGAAGAGCTTCGATCCGCCCGAAATGCTTTCCGTCCCCCCTGACCATGGAGTTGCCCAGCCATGAAGGCCAACACCATCCTCGAGACGATCGGCAATACGCCGCATATCCGCGTCCAGCGCCTGTTCCCGGGCGCGGAGGTGTGGATCAAGTCCGAACGCTCCAACCCCGGCGGCTCGATCAAGGACCGCATCGCATTGTCGATGGTCGAGGCGGCCGAGGCGTCGGGCGACCTCAAGCCCGGCGGCACGATCGTCGAGCCGACCAGCGGCAACACCGGCGTCGGCCTCGCGATGGTCGCGGCGGTGAAAGGCTACAAGCTGATCCTGGTGATGCCGGAGAGCATGTCGGTCGAACGCCGCCGCCTGATGCTCGCCTATGGCGCGACCTTCGACCTCACCCCGCGCGAGAAGGGCATGAAGGGCTCGATCGAGCGTGCCATGCAGATCGTCGAGGAAACGCCCGGCGCCTGGATGCCGCAGCAGTTTGAAAACCCTGCGAACGTCGACGTCCATGTCCGCACGACGGCGAAGGAAATCCTCGACGATTTCCGCGACAGCCCGATCGACGTGATCATCACCGGCGTCGGCACCGGCGGCCACATCACCGGTGTGGCCGAGACGCTCAAGAAGGAGTGGCCCAACCTCAAGGTGTTCGCGGTCGAGCCCGAGCTGTCGCCGGTGATCTCGGGCGGCCAGCCCGGCCCGCATCCGATCCAGGGCATCGGCGCCGGCTTCATCCCGCGCAACCTCCACACCCAGGCGATCGACGGCGTGATCAAGGTCGACGCCGCCGTCGCCAAGGACATGGCCCGCCGCGCCGCCAGCGAGGAAGGGATGCTGGTCGGCATCAGCTCGGGCGCGACGCTGGCCGCGATCCTGCAGAAGCTGCCCGACCTGCCCGAGGGCGTGCGCGTGCTCGGTTTCAACTACGATACCGGCGAGCGTTACCTGTCGGTTCCGGATTTCCTGCCGGAAAGCTGAAAGCGACTCGCAAAATTCATTGATCCACCATAGGAAACCCCCGGAACCCGAATCGCGATCGTTTCCGGGGGGAACCGTGCGTAACGCGATGATCTGTGCCGGCGCGATGCTGGCGACTGTCCTGGTCTGGCCGATGGCCTTCGGCGGCGGCGCGAATCCCGCTGTCGCCGCGGCACCGGCGGCGCACCATGCCGGCGGCGAGACGATGCTGGTTCCGCCGTCGGCCAAGCCGACTCCGCAGTCGGTCAGCTATGACACCAGGCCGGCCTCCCGCCCAGGCGCGCCGGAAACCTGCTCTCAACGCTACGCCCGCGTCGCCCCCATCTGCACCAGCGAAGGCTGCCGCAACCGCGCGCTCGACGCACTCGATATCTGCCAGGGCACCGGCTTCTGGCCGGATTAGGGCTCAGGTTTCGTCCCAATCAGATTGGATCGTGCTCCTGCGAAGGCAGGAGCCCAGGCCACAGCGGCACACCTACGATCCAGGGCTCCTGCCTTTGCAGGAGCACTGCGCTGCTTCGATCCGGCCGCATCCCCCTCACCACCCACCGTCCTGCTCTTCCGCCAACGAAACGATTGCGCTATGGCCGCGCGTCCCGTTGAACCGGAGGTGCAGCCCAGATGTTGGCGCGCCCATATCAACTCCACAGAGACAGCGTCCTCATCCACGATCGCATGACGTTATCTGCCACCAATCCCCTGCCGCGCTGGCTGCTCGGCGTGCTGGCGCTGCTTGCGGTCGCGGCGATCGCCGCGCCCGTCTGGCTGGTGACCCATGCGCCGAAGCTCCCGCCCGCCGCGGCCAAGGTCTTGCGCCCGCGACATGTCGTCCCTCAGGCCGAACTGCCGCCGGTCGAACCGATCGAGTTCCAGAATCTCGCGCCCGAGGATGCCCGCGAGTATAACGCCACCATCCCCTTCTCCACCGCGCCCAATCCGGCTGCGCGGCCGTTCCGCATCTTCGGCGCGCCGGAGGATCAGGCGCGCGCGATCGACTGTCTCGCCGCCGCGGTGATCTACGAAGCGGGCGACGATGCCTCCGGCGAGAAGGCGGTGGCGCAGGTCGTGCTGAACCGCGTCCGCCACCCCGCCTTCCCGCACAGTGTGTGCGGCGTGGTGTTCCAGGGCGCCGAGCGGCGCACCGGCTGCCAGTTCACCTTCACCTGCGACGGCGCGATCCTGCGCACCATACGCCCCGCCGCCTGGGAGCGCGCGCGAGAGATCGCCAGGGCCGCGCTCAACGGCACGGTCGACAGGCGCGTCGGCCACGCGACCCACTATCATACCGACTGGGTGGTGCCGTACTGGAGCGCGAGCCTCGACAAGATCACCGAGGTGCACACCCATCTCTTCTTCCGCTGGACCGGCTGGTGGGGCACGCCGCCGGCCTTTGCCAGCCGCTACACCGGGGCCGAGCCGAACATCCCGCAGCTCGCGCGGCTCTCGACCGCCCATCACCTGCCGGGGGATGACGTCGCGACGCTTGCGGCAGACGCCGCGAACGTGCTGCTGCCGGAGGGTCTCGCCGTGCCCCAGAGCCTGGCGCAGGACGCGAACACCTTCCTCGTCACGCTCGACCCCAAGCTCGGCCCGGAGATGTACCCGGTGCTCGCGCTGAAGGCATGCGGCGACCGGCCCTTCTGCAAGTTCATGGCCTGGACCGACAAGGCCGCCACGCCGGCCGCGCTGCCGATCACGCCGGTGCAGCAGCGGGTGATGTCGTTCAGCTACCTCCGCGATCGCGCCTTCAACTTTGAGAAGACGCTGTGGAACTGCGGCGAGTTCAAGAATACCCAGCCGACTCAGTGCATGAAGGCGCAGGTCTCGATGACGATGGTCCCGCCGGCCGCGGCGGCGGCCGCCTCCGGCGCGAACCCGAACTTCGACCTGCGCGGCGTCGGCGGCGGGGTCTCGGGGAGCGTCGCGCCTCCGCCGGTGGTGCCGACGAGACCCGTCGGCCCCGACCCGCTTGCCGGCATCCGCCGCAAGGCAGCGCCCGCAGCGGTTCCAGCCGCCCCCGCTCCCAGTCCGACATCGGCGAAACCGGCCCCGAAAGCCGGCGAGGATTAAGCAGTTAAGCCCCTCCCCTTCAGGGGAGGGGTTGGGGTGGGGGCTCGCCCCAAGCGACAAAGCCTGCCGCACTTCCCCACCCCCAACCCCTCCCCTGAAGGGGAGGGGCTTAAGAGATAGCCGTGCGATCTGCTTGAATGTCGCTCAGCCTCAGACCGCGACGAACAGTTCCGGATCGAGCGCCATCACGCTCTCCGCCCCGCCTTCGATCTTGCGCCGCAGCGCGCCGGCATCGGGCATGATCCGCTCGGCGAAGAAGCGAGCGGTGACGAGCTTCGCCTCGAGGAAACCGGCATCGCCTCCACCCGCCGCCAGCCCGGCCACGGCAGCGCGCGCCATGCGCAGCCACATCAGGCCGGTCGCGACGATGCCCATCAGCTGCATATAGCTATAGGCGCCCGCGCCGACCTGGTTGGGATTCTGCATCCCGTTCGCCATGAACCACATCGTCGCCGCCTGGAGCTCGCCCAGCGCCTTCTCCAGCCGTCCGGCGAAATCGGCGACCTTCTCGTCGCCCTTCGCCGCCGCGCATTCCTCGCCGACCAGCTTGAAGAACGCCTGCACCGCCCGACCGCCGTTCTGCGCGAGCTTGCGGCCGACGAGGTCCATCGCCTGCACGCCGTTGGTGCCCTCGTAGATCATCGAGATGCGGGCATCGCGGACATATTGCTCCATCCCCCATTCGGCGATGTAGCCATGCCCGCCATAGACCTGCTGGCTGTCGGTCGCGATGCGATAGCCGGCGTCGGTGCCGCAACCCTTGATCACCGGCGTCAACAGCCCGATCAGGTCGGCGGCGAGCTGCCGCTCCTCCTCCCCCTGCGCCGCGTGCTCGAGATCGACCTGGAGCGCGCCCCACAGGCACAGCGCACGCAGCCCCTCGTTCCACGCCTTGGCTTCCATCAGCATCCGCCGCACGTCGGGATGGACGAACAGCGGATCGGCCTTCTCCTCCGGGTCCTTGGGCCCGGTCAGCGCGCGGCCCTGGCGGCGGTCCTTGGCGTATTGCACCGCGTTCTGGAACGCGACCTCGCCCACCGCGAGGCCTTGCAGCCCCACGCCGAGCCGCGCCGCGTTCATCATGATGAACATCGCGGCGAGCCCCTTCATCTCCTCGCCGACCAGCCAGCCCTTCGCTCCGTCATAGTTCATCACGCAGGTCGAGTTGGCATGGATGCCCATCTTGTGCTCGATCGACCCGCAGGTGACCGCATTGCGCTCACCCAGCGATCCGTCGTCATTGACCAGAAACTTCGGCACCACGAACAGCGAGATGCCCTTGGTGCTGTCCGGCGCCCCCGGCGTCTTGGCGAGGACGAGGTGGATGATGTTGTCGGTCAGGTCGTGCTCGCCGGACGAGATGAAGATCTTGGTCCCCGTGATCGCATAGCTCCCGTCCGCCTGCGGCTCGGCGCGGGTGCGGATCAGGCCCAGGTCGGTGCCGCACTGGGGCTCGGTCAGGTTCATCGTCCCGCCCCACTCGCCCGACACCATCTTCGGGACGTATTTCTCCTGCTGCTCGGGCGATCCCTTGGCGAGCAGCGCCGCGATCGCGCCGTGTGTCAGCCCCGGATACATGGCGAAGGCCATGTTCGCGGAGATCATATATTCCTGGAACGCCGTGGCGACGACGTGCGGCATCCCCTGCCCGCCGAAATGCTCGGGCGCGGACAATGTCGCCCAGCCGCTCTCGACGAACTGGCGATAGGCCTCCTTGAAGCCCTTGGGCGTGGTGACGCTGCCGTCCGGATGGCGGGTGCAGCCTTCCGCATCGCCGGTCTGGTTGAGCGGGAACAGCACCTCGGCGACGAACCTGCCGCCCTCTTCCAGCACCGCCTCGACCACGTCGGGCGACGCTGCGGCGAAACCCGGCAGGTTGGCATAGCGATCGAGCCCGATCACCTGATCCAGGATGAATCGGGTATCGCGGACGGGCGGCTGATATTGCGGCATGGTCTCTCCTCAGTATTCCTTGAGCAGCGCCACGAAATCCTCCAGCTCGGCGATCGCGGCGTCGATATCCACTTTCTGGCGCTTCAGGAGCGCGATCCGGTCCAGGCAACGCTCGAGCGTCACCTGGCGCTGCACCTTGCGTCCGTCGCCGATGTCGTAGAGATCGATCATCTCGCGGATCTCGGCCAGGCTGAAGCCGACGCGCTTGCCGCGCAGGATCCAGGCGAGCCGGGCGCGGTCGCGGTGCGAATAGATGCGCTGCAACCCGCGCCGCTCGGGCGAGATCAGCCCCTCGTCCTCATAGAAGCGCAGCGCGCGGGCAGTGACGCCGAACTCGGCCGACAGGTCCGAGATCGAGAAGCTCTCCCGATCGGTCCGTGTCTCGATCGGGGCCAAGGCGGGCGAAAGCGACATGGCTCGTTTATGCCTTCCCTTTACGTGAACGTCAACGTGTCGTGCAGGGCAATCGTCCGCGTGCATCGCGCATCGCCGCCGCCTCGGACAATGATTCGCTGAGCCGCGTCACCTCTAGCCCCGCCAGCGACGCGCGCTGCGTGCACAGCGCCGCGCAGGCGTCGGGCAATCGTCCCGGAAAGCTGATGCGGTCGCCGTCAAAGCGCGCGTCGAAGCTGCACTTGCCGTCCCCGAGCCGCACCCGCAGCGTCTCTCCCGAACGGGTGACGCTGCCCGCGGCATTGCAGGTGATCCCCTCGCCATAGTCGACGAACGCGCCGATGCGGTAATCGAGCCCCTTGGGCACGATGCAGACGCGGTCGGTGTCGCGCGCATAGAGGCCGGTCGGCTCGGTATCGCGCGGATCGCGGACGATGCCGCGCGCGATGGCCGCGGTCTCCAGGTCGGGGGCCCCGCTCGTCTCCGCGGCGTCATGCGGCCGCGGCGGGCAGCTCGCGAGCAGCAGGACCGGCAGCAGCGCCGCCCAACGGATCATTCGACGCGAACCAGCCCGCCGCCCTCGATCCGGCGGTAGAAGCAGCTCCTCTCGCCGGTGTGGCAGGCCGGCCCCGCCGGCTCGACGCGCAGCCACACCGCGTCCTGGTCACAGTCGATCCGCGCCTCGACAACACGCAGCACATGGCCGGACGTCTCGCCCTTCTTCCACAGCCTGCCGCGGCTGCGCGACCAGAAATGCGCCTCGCCGGTCGCGACCGTCTTCTCCAGCGCCTCGGCGTTCATGTGCGCGACCATCAGCACCTCGCCAGTGGCGGCGTCGGTGGCGACGGCGGTCACCAGTCCGGCGGCGTCGTACTTGGGGTCGAGAGAGAGGCCGGTTTCGCGAGGGTCAGTCATGACGGCGATGTAGCGCGTTTCGGGGAAGCGGGAATAGCGGAAGTGCCAAGCCATGGACCTCAACGCTGCCCGCCTATATCAAGCCCTTCATGACGAAGCGGCAAGCTGCAGAGGACACCGCAGACGCCGCCGTCCGTATCATCTCCTGGCGGCTGCTCCCGCTCCTCGGCCTCGTCTACCTGATCGCCTATATCGATCGCCAGAACGTCTCGTTCGCGAAGCTCCAGATGGCGCAGGATCTGGGCCTCAGCGAAGCGGCGTTCGGACTTGGCGCCTCACTGTTCTTCATCGGCTATTTCCTGTTCGAGGTACCGAGCAACCTCATACTCGCCCGGGTCGGCGCAGGGGCATGGTTCGCCCGCATCATGGCGAGTTGGGGCGCCGTCACGGTTCTCCTCGCCTTCACGTCCAGCGGCTGGGTCTTCTACCTGCTGCGCTTTCTGCTCGGAGCAGCCGAGGCCGGGCTGTTTCCCGGCGTGCTCTATGCCCTCACGCTCTGGTTTCCCGCTCGCTATCGCGGGCGAGCGATCGGCATGTTCATGATCGCCAGCGCGGTCGCCAACGCGGTGGGGGCGGCACTCGGAGGAGTCCTTCTCGATCTCGACGGCGTCGCGGGCCTGCGGGGATGGCAATGGGTCTTCATCGTGACCGGCCTGCCGGCGATCGCCTTGGCCCCGGCCGTCTATTTGATCCTGCCCAGCCACCCCGAACGGGCACGGTGGCTGAGCGGACGACACAAGGCCTGGCTGGCCGCGGAACTGGCGGCGGAACACGCCAAGGTGCCGACCGGCAAGCACGCCCATGGACTTGCCTCGCTCGCCGACCGCCGCGTGGCGATGCTCTGCATCACCTTCTTCGGCCTTCCGCTCGCGGCCTATGGGCTGAGCTACTGGTTGCCGACGATCGTCCGCGATTTCGGGGTCTCCAATACGGCGAACGGCCTTCTCAACGCGCTGCTGTGGATCGTGGTCGGAGCAGCGCTCTGGCTGGTTCCCCGACATGCCGCCCGGCACTCGGATCAGCGCTGGCACATCATCGTGCCGCCGCTGATCGGCGCGCTCGCACTCGTCCTGTGCGTCCTGCTCCCCGGCTTCGTGCTCAAGTTCGCCATGCTCTGTGTCGCCGCGGCGGCGATCTTCGCCGGCCAGCCGATCTTCTGGACCCTCCCGCCACGCTTCCTCACGGGAGCCGGGGCAGCCGCAGGTTTCGCCGCGATCAACTCGGTCGGAAATCTGGGCGGTTTCGCCGCACAGGCATTGGTTCCGGCCATTGCGACCGCAAGCGATAGCAAGCTGGTACCGATGCTGTTCCTAGCCGGCGCATTGGTGGCGGTCGCGGGCGGCGTGATGTTCGTCGAGCGACGACTGCCCGCCGCGCATGGCGATCCATCATGAGAATGCGGCTACGCCGTCGACAGGCGATTCGCTGCTGCCGGGAGGCGACGATCCGCTCGCCCGCGTCCCGCCTTCGTCCGCCGGTCAGTGGTTGCGGATCGCGTCGATCAGCTCCTTCTTGTCCATCTTCGAGCGGCCCTCGATGCCGATCTCCTTGGCCTCGTCGTAGAGGTCCTCCTTGCTGCGGTCCTCGAGGTGGGTCGACCGGTGGTCGAGCGAATGGCCGGCCTTGGCATTGGCGATGCGCGCCGCCTTCTCCTTCGATTCGCCCTCGCTGCGCAGCTTCTCGTAAAGCTTGTCGTCCTTGATCTGCGATCCGTGGTCCTTGCCTGGCATGTCCGATCTCCTTCGATGCCCAGCAAAAACGCCCGTGCGCCGGCCCTGGTTCAGCAAATGATGACAAACAGGCGACAAACCGCAACGGCCACCCTATATGGCGTTCCGAACACAGCCCGCGCGGGAAATGATGCTCACCACGCACCCATTCGATGACGACCACCTCCGTGAGGAGTGTGGGATTTTTGGCGTTTCCGGAGCCGACGGCGCAGCCGCGCTGGTCGCGCTCGGCCTCCATGCGCTCCAGCACCGCGGCCAGGAGGCCGCCGGCATCACCAGCTTTGACGGTCACGGCTTCCATACCCATCGCGCGATGGGGCATGTCGCCGGCAACTTCGACCGTGACGAGGTGATGCGGGCGCTGCCGGGCAGCGTCGCCTGCGGCCACGTCCGCTACTCGACGACCGGCGAAACGGCGCTGAGGAACGTCCAGCCGCTCTATGCCGAGCTCCAGAGCGGCGGCTTCGCGGTGGCGCACAACGGCAACATCTCCAACGCGATGCGCCTGAGGCGCGACCTCGTCCGCAGCGGGTCGATCTTCCAGTCGACCTCGGATACCGAGGTGATCATCCACCTCGTCGCCACCTCCAGCTACCGCACGCTGATCGACCGGTTCATCGACGCGCTGAAGCAGCTCGAGGGCGCCTATTCGCTGATCTGCATGACCGCCGAGGGCATGATCGCCTGCCGCGATCCGCTCGGTATCCGTCCGCTGGTGATGGGCAAGCTTGGCGACACCGTGATCTTCGCGTCGGAGACGGTCGCGCTCGACGTGGTCGGCGCCGAGTTCGTCCGTGCCGTGGAGCCGGGCGAGCTGGTGATCGTCAAAGGCAGCGAGATCGCCTCGCATCGTCCCTTCGCCCCGCTCGCGGCGCGGCCGTGCATCTTCGAATGGGTCTATTTCTCGCGGCCCGATTCGATTGCCGAGGACCGTTCGGTCTACGACGTGCGCAAGGCGATCGGCGCGCAGCTCGCGATCGAGAATCCGGTCGATGCCGACCTCGTCATCCCGGTGCCCGATTCGGGCGTGCCCGCCGCGATCGGCTATGCCCAGCAGTCGGGCATCCCGTTCGAGCTCGGCATCATCCGCTCGCACTATGTCGGGCGAACCTTCATCCAGCCGGGCGACCAGATCCGCCACCTCGGCGTCAAGCTCAAGCACAATGCCAACCGCGCGCTGATCCAGGGCAAGCGCATCGTCCTCATCGACGATTCGATCGTGCGCGGCACGACCAGCCTCAAGATCGTGCAGATGATGCGCGACGCCGGCGCCGCCGAGGTGCACATGCGCATCGCCTCGCCGCCGACCCGGCACAGCTGCTTCTACGGGGTCGACACGCCGGAACGCTCGAAGCTGCTCGCCGCGACCCACGATCTCGAGGCGATGCGGACCTATATCCACGCCGACAGCCTCGCCTTCGTCAGCATCGACGGGCTCTACAAAGCGCTCGGCCAGGATGGCCGGCCGCGGGTCCACCCCGGCTATTGCGACGCCTGCTTCACCGGCGACTATCCCACCACCCTCACCGACCAGGACGAAAGCGCCCCGATCGACCAGTTCGCGCTGCTCGAGGAGCGGGTGGGCTAGTCCCACTATCACGCCATGACCAACACACCGCTTCAGGAGCGCGTCGCGCTCGTCACTGGCGCGAGCCGCGGCATCGGCGCCGCCACCGCGATCGCGCTCGCCCGGGCCGGCGCCCATGTCATCCTCACCGCCCGCACCGCCGGCGGGCTGGAGGAAGTCGAGGAGGCGATCGACGCCGCAGGCGGCACCGCCACCATCGCGCCGCTCGACCTCACCGAAAGCGACGGCATCCCCCGCCTCGCCGCCGCGATCCGCGAGCGCTGGCCGGCGCTCGACATCCTCGTGCTGAATGCGGCGGCGCTGGGGACGCTGGGCCCCGTCCCCGCCTTCGATCCCAAGGAATTCGCCAAGGTGATGACGCTCAACGTCAGCGCCCAGGCGGCGCTGCTCGGCGCGTTCGACCCGCTGCTCAAGGCATCGAAGCAGGGCCGCGTGATCGGCCTCACCTCCACCGTCGGCCGCGAGCCGCGCGCCTATTGGGGCCTGTACGGCGCCTCCAAGGCGGCGTTCGAAAACTTGTTGCTGAGCTACGGCGAGGAGGTCCGCCACCTCTCGTCGACCCGTGTCGCGCTGGTCAATCCCGGCGCCACCCGCACCAAGATGCGCGCCCGCGCCTATCCCGGCGAGGACCCGGCGAGCGTGAAGGAACCCGAGGTGGTGGCGAACCGGATCGTCGCCCTGCTGGTCGCGGACTTCGAGACCGGCGCGTTCATTCGAGTCGACTAACCCCTTCCGTTCGTTCCGAGCGAAGTCGAGGGACAATGTGTCTCGACTTCGCTCGACACGAACGGAGGCTTACCGGCTGGCCACCGCGATCAGCCTGGCCTGGAACGCCGCCCGCGCCGCCGACAGATCCTTGCCGGTCGCCTGCGGCCAGGCGGAAAGCTGGACGATCACCAGCTTCTTCGCCGGATCGATCGTGATCGACTGCCCGAAGATGCCGACCGCCCCGAACCGCCCCTCGGGATAGGTCCACCATTGATATCCATAGCCATAGCCAGGGCCGCGCCCGATGTCGGCATGGCTGGCAGTCGCGTCGGCGAACCAGGCGGGAGGCACCGCCCCGTGCCCGCCCTCCAGCACGAACTGCCCCATTCGCGCATAGTCGCGCAGCGACACCGACAGGCAGCAGCCGCTCACCTCGTGCCCGCTCTGGTCGACCATCCAGAAGGCGTCGCGCTCCATCCCGTAGCGCCGCCACACCTTCTCCGAGAGATAGGCGGCGAGCGGCTTGCCCACGGCGCGGGCGACGACCACGCCGATCAGGTTGGTCTCTCCGGTCTTGTAGACCCATTTCGTCCCCGGCGGATCGGCGCGCGGCAGCGTGCGCATATAGGCGACGGTCGGATCGGTGCCGGCAGGCACGTCCAGCGTGAACATGCGAGCGACGTCGGACTTGGGGTCGGTGTAATCCTCGTTCCAGCGCACGCCGGAGGTCATCGTCAGCAGCTGCTTGACCGTGACGCCGTCGTAGCCGCTTCCGGCAAGTTCGGGGACATAGCGGGTCACCGGATCGTCGAGCGACCTGATCTTGCCATCCTCGAGCGCCGCACCGACCAGGGTCGAGGTGAAGGACTTGGCGACCGAGAAACTGGTCCAGCGCCCCTCGCGCGTGAGCCCACGGGCATAGCGCTCCAGGCGCACCTTGCCGTCCTGGAGCACGATCAGACCGGCGACGTTCTGCGCGGCGATATAGGCATCGACCTCGGCGGCCGGGATCGCCAGCGGCGTGCCGGCGGGGAGCGGGTGGACCTTGCGCCCGGCCTTCACGACATGGCCGGGGAACAGCTTCTCCATCGCCGGGAAATTGGCGTCGCGCTCGGCCTGGCTCCAGAACAGCACCGCGGCGCCGACCTTGCGCAGGCCGGCAGCATTGCCCGCGGTGACGGCCGGGCCGGCGCTCTCGACCCGCACGGCCGGCGTGGTCGCGCAGCCGGCCAGCGCCAGCAGCGCTGCGGCAATCGTCCAGCGCATCATCCCCCCTCCTTCACCAATGTCACCTGCGCGACGTCGATCCCGCCCCCGCGGAAGCCGCCTTCGCAATACATGAGGTAATAGCGCCACAGGTCGAGGAAGCGGTCGTCGAACTCGGCCGGCAGCCGTCCCTCCGCCGCCGCGCGGTCGAACCGCTCGCGCCACAGCCGCAGCGTCTCGGCATAGCTGAGACCGAAACCCTGGCGGTCGCGCCACGCCAGGCCGACGCTCTCGGCGATGCCGCGGAACTCGGGCTCGCAGATCAGCAGGCCGCCGGGGAAGATATAGGTCTGGATGAAATCGACGTTGCAGGCGTAGTTCTCGAAGATCGCCTCATCCATCGAGATGAGCTGGATCGCGGCGCGCCCGCCCGGCTTCAGCGCACGGGCGATGGCGGCGAGATAGTCGCGCCAATATTCGCGCCCGACCGCCTCGACCATCTCGATGCTGGCGACCGCGTCATAGGTGCCGGCGACGTCACGATAGTCGGTGAGGGTGAAGCGGGTGTCGGGGAAGGCCGCCAGCCGCGCCTCGGCATAGTCGCGCTGCTCGGTCGAGAGGGTGATGCCGTGCACCTTGACGCCGTGCCGCGCGGCGAGCTCGGCGAAGGAGCCCCAGCCCGAGCCGATCTCGAGGATCGTATCGCCGGGCCTGGTGCCCGTGCGGGCAAAGACCGACTCCAGCTTCGCCGCCTGCGCCTCTTCCAACGTCATGCCGGGGGAGGTGAACAGCGCGCTCGAATAGGTCATGCTCGCGTCGAGCCAGGGCGTATAGAAGTCGTTTCCCAGGTCGTAGTGGTAGGCGATATTGCGGCGCGATCCGGCGCGGTCGTTGCGGCGGAGGCGGTGGGCCATCCGGCGGAGCCATTTGCTCCAGCCCGACGCGCGCCCCGCCTCCCCCAGCGTGTGCCGGTTGAGCATGAACAGCGCGAACAGCGGCACCGGATCGGGGCTCGACCATTCGGCGGCCGCCCACGCCTCATACCAGCCGGAGGAGCCGCCGGTGGCGAGGCGCGACAAGGCATTCCAGCTGGCGATCGCAACCACAGCCACCGGCCCCGCGCCGCGCCCGCCGAGCAGGCGGCGGCTGCCGTCGGGCAGGGTCGCCTCGATCGCGCCCTGCGTCAGGCCGGCGTCGATGCGGTCGAGCAGCTTGTGGAACAGCGGCGTGAACGGCGCGAGCCATCCGCCGCCGGCGCCGCCTACGGCCGTCCGGCGTGGTCCGCCGGGCCGTCGGCCCCTGTTCCGCACCGGCGCGTCCATCATGCCTTCAATGCACGTCGGCGGCCGTTACGCAAGCGTTCTCAGAGCGGATGCGGTTCCTTCTCGACCATCCATGTCTGGCCTTGCGAGAGCAGCTTCTGGAGATCGGCGGTCTTGCCTTCGCTGGCCTGGCGGTTCTGGGCGACCACCGCGCTCTCGAAGGTCGGCGCGGGATCGTCGTAGAGCACGCCCAGCGCCATCGGGAACGGCCCGAACGGCATCTCGACCAGCAGATGCGCGATCATGCGGCTGGTCTGGTCGTGGACCAGCACCTCCGACACGTCGCCATCCACCACGTCGACCACCTTGAGCGCCAGCCGCTCGCGGTCGAGCGCCAGCCCCTTGGTGCCGCCGGCGAACAGCAAAGGCTTGCCGTGTTCGACCCACAGCTGGCTGCCGGCCGCATTGGCCTTCTCGGTGAAGGGCGCGAAGACGTCGTCGTTGTAGACGATGCAGTTCTGGAAGATCTCGACGAACGCCGCGCCCTTGTGGGCATGGGCGGCCTTCAGCACCGCCGGCAGGTTCTTGTGGACGTCGATGCCGCGCGCGATGAACCGCGCACCCGATCCGAGCGCGAAGGCGCAGGGGCTCGCCGGACGGTCGACCGAGCCGAACGGGGTCGAGGGGCTGCGGGTGCCGACCCGCGACGTCGGCGAATATTGACCCTTGGTCAGACCGTAGATCTCGTTGTTGAACAGCAGCAGCTGGCAGTCGAGATTGCGGCGCAGCAGGTGCATCGTGTGGTTGCCGCCGATCGATAGCGCGTCGCCATCGCCGGTGATGATCCACACGTCGAGGTCCGGGTTCGCCAGCTTCACTCCCGTCGCCACGGCGCAGGCGCGGCCGTGGATGGTGTGGAAGCCGTAGGTCTCCATATAATAGGGGAAACGGCTGGAGCAGCCGATGCCGGAGACGAACACGGTGTTCTCGGGCTTCACGCCGAGCTCCGGCATGGTGCGCTGGACCGCCTTCAGGATCGCATAGTCGCCACAGCCGGGGCACCAGCGGACCTCCTGGTCGCTCTCCCAGTCCTTGGGGGAGCTCTTCGCGATCGGGGTCATGTCGTTCATGGCAGTTGTGCCTTGTAGAAGTAGAAAATGTCGTTTTGCGAAGTTTACGCCAACGCGGCCTCGATCGCCGCTTCGATCTCGGCGATGCGGAAGGGTTGGCCGGAGACCTTGTTAAGGGGACGGGCATCGATGAGATACTGGTCGCGGAGCACGGTCTTGAGCTGGCCGGTGTTCATCTCCGGCACCAGGACCCTCTCGTAACCCTTTAGCAGATCACCTAGATTCTTCGACATCGGCCAGATATGGCGCAGGTGGATATGGCTGACGTCGAGTCCCTTCTTCCGCGCCCGGCGCACCGCCTGGTGGATCGGGCCGAAGGTCGAGCCCCAGCCGACCACTGCAAGCTTGCCGCCCGCCTCGCCGAGTGTCACCTCCTGGTCAGGCACGCGGATGCCGGCGACCTTGTCGCGGCGGAGCTCGGTCATCTGCTGGTGGTTGGCGGGCGAATAGTCAATGTTGCCGGCGCCCGCCTTCTTCTCGATGCCGCCGATGCGGTGGAGCAGACCCGGCGTGCCGGGCTTGACCCACGGCCGCGCGAGCTTGTCGTCGCGGGCGTAGGGCTGGAAACCTTCCGCCGGCGCCTCTTCCAGGAAGGTTACCGGAAATGCCTCGAACGCACTGATATCGGGGACTTTCCACGGCTCGGCGGCATTGGCGATATAGCCGTCGGTGAGCAGCATCACGGGCGTCATATACTGCGTCGCGATGCGGCACGCCTCGATCGCGCACTCGAAGGCGTCGGCGGGCGAGCGCGCCGCGATTACCGGCATCGGCGCGTCGCCGTTGCGGCCATAGACCGCCTGGTAGAGGTCCGACTGCTCGGTCTTGGTCGGCAGGCCGGTCGAAGGGCCGCCGCGCTGCGAGTTGACGATCACCAGCGGCAGCTCGGTCATGATCGCGAGGCCGATCGCCTCGCCCTTGAGCGCGATGCCCGGACCCGAGGACGAGGTGACGCCGAGCTGACCGGCATAGGATGCGCCCAGCGCCGAGGCGACCGCGGCGATCTCGTCCTCGGCCTGGAAGGTGGTGACGCCATATTCCTTGAGGCGCGACAGGTGATGCAGGATCGCCGAGGCCGGGGTGATCGGATAGCCGCCGAAGAACATCGGCAGCCCCGCGAGCTGCGTCCCCGCCACCAGGCCGAGCGAGATCGCCTCGGCACCGGTGACGGTACGGTAGAGGCCGGGCTCGGCCGGCGCCGCAGGCATGTGGAGCTGACCGACGTGGCCGCCGAGCTCGGCGGTCTCGCCATAGGCATGGCCGGCGTTGAGCGCCGCGATATTGGCCTCGGCGAGCTCGGGAGCCTTGGCGAACTTGGCCTTGAGCCAGTCGACGATCGGCTGGCGGTCGCGGTCGAACATCCACAGCGCCAGGCCCAGCGTCCACATGTTCTTGCAGCGCAGCGCCTCCTTGTTGCCGAGGCCGAACGGCTTCACGGCGTCGAGGGTGAGCTGCGAGATGTTGAGCTTCAGCAGCTGCCATTTGGCGAGGCTGTCGTCCTCCAGCGGATTGGCGTCGTATTTCGCCTTGGCGAGGTTGCGCTCATTGAACTCGCCCTCGTCGGCGATGATCAGGCCGCCGGGCTTGAGGTCACCCACGTTCACATGGAGCGCTGCCGGGTTCATTGCCACCAGCACGTCCGGCGCGTCGCCCGCGGTCTCGATCGAGGCGGAGCCGAAATTGATCTGGAACGCCGAGACGCCGAACAGTGTGCCCTGCGGCGCGCGGATCTCGGCGGGGAAATCCGGAAAGGTGGCGAGATCGTTGCCGGCGAGCGCGGTCGACAGGGTGAACTGCCCGCCGGTGAGCTGCATCCCGTCACCGCTGTCGCCGGCGAAACGGACGACGATCGCCTCGGGCGGCGGGTTCGCCGACGCCTCCTCGGGCGTCAGCAGATGGGCGGCTGTGGCCATGTAAACGAATGTCCTGCGGTAACTGCCTTGCGCGGGCCTTCTATGCTCCTGCGTTCCGACCATCCAAGGTAGAATGATGGGTAGCGGTTGCAACCAGTTCTTTTGGCTGGGAATGGGACGGTGCCGGTGATTCTCCTGCGCCTTGCTCTCTCTTCTCCGTCACCCCGGACTTGGTCCGGGGTCCACGGAGCCGCAGGCATAGGGCAGGAAGCTCAAGCGTAGGACGTGCCGATGGGTGGATCCCGGACCAAGTCCGGGGTGACGTTGGAAGGCAGTAAGGGCGAACCATACCCGCGCCCCAACGTCAGGATCGACGCGACGTGGCGTTCGGCGACTTCCATCGCGTCCTCGCCATAGCCGCCGCCGAGCGCGCTCGCGAGGGGCAGGCGGCGGTCGCGGAACAGGCGGGCGATCCAGCGGTCGCGGCGGACCAGGCCCTCGCGCGTCAGGCCGAGGCGGCCGAGGCGGTCGCCTTCCCATGGATCGACGCCGGCCTGGTAGAGCACGATATCCGGTCCGAATGCGTCGACCAGCGGCGGCAGCGTCTCGGCGAGGGCATCCAGATAAGCCTCGTCACCCGTCCCGTCCGGCAATCCCACGTCGAGCGTTGAACGCGCCTTGCGCACCGGGAAGTTCTTCTCGGCGTGGATCGAATAGGTGGCGACGTCGTGCCGCCCCGCCATCAGCGTGGCGGTGCCGTCGCCCTGGTGGACGTCGCAGTCGACGATCAGGACGCGATGCCCCTCCTCCGCCAACCGGGCCGCGGCGATGGCGAGATCGTTGAAGATACAGAAGCCGGCCCCGGTATTGGCGAGCGCATGATGGCTGCCGCCGGCGCTGTTGGCGGCATAGCCCCGCTCCATCGCCAGCCGGGCCGCGAGATAGGTGCCCCCCGGCACCACCACCGCCCGCCGCGCCACCTCCGGCGTGACCTGGAAGCCGATGCGGCGCTCCTTGTCGCGGGGCACGCGCGCTTCGACCACCTCGGCGACGTAATCGGGATCGTGCACCGCCTCGATCCAGGCGCACGGCATCGGATCGGGAGCGAACCACTCGATCGCGTCGCCCTGTGCACGAAGCAGGTCGCGGACCAGGCCGTTCTTGTTCCACTGATAGGTCGAGCGCGGCGGCGCGGGCGCGACATAGTGCGGGTGATGGACGATCGCGATCATCCGGCATAACCTAGTTTCGAAAAGCCGCCGATCCAAGGAGAGCCGCATCGTGACCGAAATCTTTACTCGCCCGGACGTCGCGCAGTTCCTGACCTATCTCAACAACCTGCCGGGCCCGAAGATGCACGAGGTCGGCGCGCCGGCGGCGCGGCAGCTGTTCGTCGCGATGAAGGACGTCACCGATCCGCCGGTGGGCGAGCTCGCCGTGATCAAGGACCTCGGCATCCCGGGACCGGCTGGCGACATTCCCGCCCGCCTGTTCGATGCGCGCGCGAGCCGAGAGCCTGGGCCGGCGGTAGTGTTCTTCCACGGCGGCGGGTTCACCATCGGCGACCTCGACACCCACGCCAGCTTCTGCGCAGAGATCGCGCGCACGCTCGACCTGCCAGTGGTGGCGGTCGACTATCGGCTGGGGCCCGAGCATCCCTGGCCGGCGGCACCCGACGATGCCGAGGCGGCGGCGCGCTGGGTCGCGGGGAGCCCGGCCGAGCTCGGCCGCGCCGTCACCGGGCTGGTGCTGTGCGGCGACAGCGCCGGGGGCAACCTCACCATCGTCGTCGCGCTCGATCTGCGCGACCGGCCCGCGGCGGTGCCGGTGATCGCGCAGCTGCCGATCTATCCGGCGACCGACTATACGCGCGACTACCCCTCCTATGCGGCATTCAGCGAAGGCCGGCTCCTGACGCATGAGTCGATGACCTGGTTCACCGAGAGCTACGCGCCCGATGCGGGGCATCATCGCGCCTCGCCGCTCAACGCCGATCTCGCCGGCCTGCCGCCGGCGGTGGTGATGACTGCCGGCCTCGATCCGATCCGCGACCAGGGCCGTGCTTATGCCGCTAGACTGATCGAAGCGGGGGTGCCCGTGGTGTTTCGCGAGGCTGCAGGAAATATCCATGGCTTCGTGACGCTCAGGAAGGTGATTCCGTCGAGCCAAGGGGACGTGGCGGGGTTCCTGGCGGCGGCGAAGGCGGTGATCGTCGAAGCCGAGGGACAGCGGGTGATGGCGGAGGCGGCTTAATCGCCACCGTCACCCCGGCCTTGTGCCGGGGTCCACCATGCCGCAACTACCGGTCAAGAGGTTTTAGCATTGCCATTGAGGAGCAGTAGACCCCGGCACAAGGCGGGGGTGACGGTGGTGCGTGTCGACGTGATGCGTTCACTTGGATGCCGGATCATCCTAAGGCGGCGGCCATGACCGATCCCAAATCCCTCCCCTACCGTCCATGCGCGGGCGTGATGCTGGTCAACCGCGACGGCAAGGTGTTCGTCGGGCAGCGGCTCGATTCGACGCTCGAGGCCTGGCAGATGCCTCAGGGCGGAATCGACCCCGGCGAGGACGCGCTGGCCGCGGCGATCCGCGAGGTCGGCGAGGAAACCGGGATCGCACCCGAGCATCTCCAGCTGATCGCCGAGGCGCCCGAGGAGTTGCAGTACGACCTGCCCGACGACCTGATCGGCAAGATCTGGAAGGGCAAATGGCGCGGCCAGCGGCAGCGCTGGTTCCTGTTCGCCTTCACCGGCGAGGATGCGGACGTGAACATCGCCACCGCCCATCCCGAATTCCGCGCCTGGAAATGGGCCGATCCCGCCGACCTGCCCGCGATGATCGTGCCGTTCAAGAAGGCGCTCTACGAGTCCGTGCTCGAGGCCTTCGCCGATCCGCTGACGCGGCACGGCGGCCGTGCGGACGGCTCATCGCACCAGGGGGTGACGTCGAGCGCCCGCTGACGCTATGGGCGGGACGATGCGAAGCGTGCTCCTCCCCCTCGCGGCGCTGCTGATGCTCGGCAATGCGCCTGATGCGCCGGCACCTGGCGTCCTCGACAGCGACGATATCCCGCCGGTGATCCGCGCCATGCTCCAGGCCGCGATGGAATCGGGCAATGAGAGCGAGGTCGCGACGGTCGAGAAATATGCACGCAACGCCTCTCCGGAGAATGCGCGCGAGATCGCGGAGATCACCTCGAAATGGCGCACGGCGCGGCGCGAGGCGGCGACCGAGAAGCTGCGCACGTCCGATTTCCTGACGCTGCTCAAGGGGCGGATCGAGGTCGGAGGCTTCTATTCCACCGGCAATTCCAACAACGGCGGCGTCACCGTGAACGCCAATCTGACGCGTGAGGGCTATCGCTGGCGCCACCGGCTCGCGCTGCTCGCCGAGTATCAGGAGAGCAACGGCGTCAAGAGTCGCGAACATTACCTCGCGGCGTTCGAGCCCAACTACAAGATCGACGACCGCGCCTACATCTACGGCGCGGCGCAGTTCGAGAGCGACCGCTACCTCGGCTATTTCGAGCGCTATTCGGCCTCGGTCGGTGCCGGCTACAGCGCGATCAAGTCGTCCAGCGTCAGCCTCGATCTCGAGCTCGGCCCCGCCTATCGCTACACGCGCTTCACCGACGAGACGCTGGAGAGCAACCTCGCCGCGCGCGGGACGGCGCGGTTCGGCTGGACATTTGCGCCCGGGGTGCGGCTGACGCAGGACGCGGCCGCCTATCTCCAGAGCGCGAACAGTACGTTCACTGGCCGCACCGCGCTGTCGGCGCGGCTGTTCGGACCGGTGTCGGCGCAGCTGTCCTATGACATCGCGTACGAAAGCAAGCCGCCAGAGGGACAAGCCAGCACCGGCACCACCAGCCGCGCCTCGCTGGTCTATTCGTTTTGAGCGCGCCGGGCGCCCCCGAGCGTGACGCGATCGCGCATGTTCGCGAGGCATCGATGCTGGCGAACACGCTCGCCTGGGCGGGAGTGAACAGCGGGACGGGCAACCTTGCGGGGCTCGCCGAGATGGCGGAGCGGCTTGTCGGCGCTTTTGGCGCACTGCCGGGGACGTGCCGGTTGATCGATCCGGTGCCGGCCGAGCGGGTGACCGCAGGCGGCCGCGTCGAGCCAATCGCGCACGGGCGGCACCTCCATCTCATCGTGCGGCCCGAGGCGCCGGTGCAGATGCTGTTCACCGGTCACATGGATACGGTCTATCCGATCGACCATCCGTTCCAGGCGGTGACCGAGCTTCCCGACGGGCGGATCAACGGGCCGGGCGTCGCCGACATGAAGGGCGGGCTGGCGCTGTTGCTCGCCGCGCTCGAGGCGGTCGAAGCAGTGGGAACGCCACGGCTCGGCTATGAGGTGGTGATCAATTCGGACGAGGAGACTGGGAGCTTCTCCTCCGCCGCCCTCATCACCGCGGCGGCGCAGGGGAAGGTGGCGGCGCTCACCTATGAGCCGGCGCTGGCCGACGGGACGCTGGCCGGCGCGCGCGGCGGGACCGGCAATTTCTCGATCGTGGTGCGTGGGCGGAGCGCCCATGCCGGGCGCAATCCCGAGGACGGGCGCAATGCGATCGTCGCGGCCTCCGACCTGGCGGTCAGGCTGGCAGCGGCGAAGGGGCCGGGGTTGGCGGTCAATCCGGCGCGGATCGACGGCGGCGGGCCGAACAACGTCGTGCCGGAGCTGGCGGTGCTGCGAGTCAACTTCCGGCCAGCCTCGCGCGAGGAGATCGCTCGGGCGCAGGCGGTGATCGATGCTGCTGTAGCCGCGGTGGCGCGCGAGCATGACGTCCGGATCGAGGTGCACGGCAGCTTCAACCGGCCGCCGAAGCCGGTCGATCCGGGCGCCGAGCGACTGTTCGCGCTGGTGCGGGAGGTCGGCGCCGACCTGGGACTCGCCATCGGCTGGAAGGCGACCGGCGGCGTGTGCGACGGCAACAACATCGCCGCCTGCGGCGTGCCCGTGGTCGACACGATGGGCGTGCGCGGCGGCGCGATCCATTCCGCCGACGAGTTCCTGATTCCCGAGAGCCTGGCCGAGCGGGCGGCGCTGTCGGCGTTGACCATTTTGCGGATCGCCGACAAAGGTCGTCCATGACCTTCCGCATCCGCGCGGCCCGCGACGAGGATATCGAGCCGCTCTACGAAATGGCGAAGCTGACCGGGGGCGGCTTCACCAACCTGCCGCCGGACCGCGGTGCGCTCACCGCCAAGCTGGAGCGCAGCCATGCCGCCTTCGCGCGCGAGGACGACGGCCTCGCCGACGAGCTGTTCGTGCTCGTGCTCGAGAACGTCGCGACCGGCGAGGTGCGCGGGACGTGCCAGATCTTCACCCAGGTCGGGCAGCGCTGGCCCTTCTACAGCTATCGCATCGGCACGCTGACCAAGCACAGCGAAGAGCTGGGACGCACCTTCCGCTCGGAGATATTGAACCTCGTCAACGACCTCGAAGGCGCGAGCGAGGTGGGCGGGCTGTTCCTCCATCCGAGCGAGCGCGCGGGCGGGCTCGGGCTGCTGCTGGCGCGCAGCCGCTACCTATTCATCCGCGCGCACCGTGCCCGCTTCGCCGACCGGCTGCTGGCGGAGTTGCGCGGCATCATCGACGAGGCGGGCGGTTCGCCGTTCTGGGACGGGGTGGCGGGGCGCTTCTTCGGGATGAACTTCCAGGACGCCGATGCCTTCAATGCGGTGCACGGCAACCAGTTCATCGCCGATCTGATGCCGCGCCACCCGATCTACACCGCAATGCTGTCCGAGAGCGCACGCGGCGTGATCGGCCTCCCCCACCCCTCCGGCCGCGCGGCGATGCGGATGCTGGAGAACGAGGGATTCGCGTTCGAGAACTATATCGACATCTTCGACGGCGGACCGACGATGACCGTGCGGACGGACAATGTGCGCACGATCCGCGAAGCGGTGGACATGGAGGTGCGGGAGGTCGCGGCCGGCGGGAAGGCATCGCTGATCGCAACCGGACGACTGGCGGGCTTCCGCGCGTGCCTGGGCCATGCCGGCGACGGGACGATCGACGCGGAGAGCGCGGAGGCGCTGGAGGTCGGGCCGGGTGCGGTGGTGAGCCATGTCGGGCGGGTTTGACCACACCCGTCATGCCGGACTTGTTCCGGCATCCACCGAGCCGCACTTGCATCGGCCGATTGGCTCGCTGAACCGTGGATGCCGGAACAAGTCCGGCATGACGGAGGAAGACTGATGGCGATCGTCGAGATCAACTTCGACGGGATCGTCGGGCCCAGCCACAATTACGCCGGCCTCAGCCCCGGCAATCTCGCCGCGACCAGGAATGCCGGCGCGACCTCCCACCCGCGTGCCGCAGCGCTCCAGGGTATCGCCAAGATGCGCGCCAATCTCGCGCTCGGGCTGGCGCAGGGCATCCTGCTGCCGCACGCACGGCCGGATCATCGCTGGCTGGGGAGCCTCGCCACCGACTATGCCCGCGCCGCGCCGCACCTTCAGGCGCAGGCGCTGTCGGCTTCGGCGATGTGGGCGGCCAATGCGGCGACCGTCTCACCCGCGCCCGATACCGCTGACGGGCGCTGCCATCTGACCGTCGCCAACCTCACGACGATGCCGCATCGCAGCCATGAATGGACGGACACACTGGCGCAGCTCCGGCTCGCTTTCGCCGATCCCGCCTTCGTGGTGCACCCGCCCGTGCCGCCGCCGTTCGGCGATGAAGGCGCGGCCAACCACATGCGGCTCACCCGCAGCCACGCCGAGCCCGGGGTCGAGGTATTCGTCTACGGCCTGTCGGGCGGCCCCTTCCCTGCCCGCCAGCACCGCGAGGCGAGCGCGGCGGTGGCGCGGCGGCATGGGGTCGAGGCGCTGTTCGTGCAACAGAGCGAGGAAGCGATCGCTGCCGGCGCCTTCCACAACGACGTCGTCGCGGTCGCCAACGAGACGGTGCTGTTCGCGCACGAGCTGGCCTTCGCCGACAAGGAACGCTTCTACGCCGAGCTGCGCGCGCGGCTCCCGGAGGTCGAGATCGTCGAGGTGCCGGCGAGCCGGGTGAGCCTGGCCGATGCGATCGCCTCCTATCTGTTCAACGCACAGCTGGTGACGCTGCCTGCGGGCGGCATGGCGCTGATCCTGCCCTCGGAAGCCCGCGAGACGCCGAGCGTCTGGGCATGGCTGCAGGAGATGATCGCCGGCAATGGGCCGATTCGCCGCCTGGAGGTGGTGGACGTGCGCGAATCGATGGCGAACGGCGGCGGCCCGGCGTGCCTGCGGCTGCGCGTCGTGGCCGATCCGGCGACGGTCGATCCGCGGTTCCTGCTCGCCACGGCGAAGCTCGACCGCATCGCCGCCGTGGTGGAAACGCATTGGCCCGAGGCGATTCCCTATGACCGGATCGGCGATCCGGGGCTGATTCGTGAGATCGAGAGCGCGCGGACGGCATTGTTGGACGCGTTAGGCCTCGCCGGCGAACTACCCTAGCTCCGGCGACGGCTCGCCGCATGATGATCGGGAGGATGTGGATGAACGACACCTACCAAGCCATCGCGGTGAACGAGGCCGATAAGCGAGTGAAGATACGGCTGACGCGCGCAGGTCGCGCGCTGGCCTTGGCTGCCTTTCTTCTTGCCCCTCTCGACCCAGGGACCGGACAGACAGCCCCATCCGCCACGACGCAGGCGCGCGACGGGAGCCATGATTTCGATTGGGAGATCGGAAGCTGGACAACCCAGTTACGATATTTGCCGGAACCGCTGACCGGATCGACCCGATGGATCGAGTATCGCGGCACGAGCGAGGTCCGGGCGGTCCTGGGTGGCCGCGCCAACCTTGTCGAGCTTTCGGTGGAAGGCGCCGCCGGAAAGATCGAGGGCACGTCGCTCCGGCTCTACAACCCGAAGGCCCGTCAATGGACGCTCAACTTCGCGAACGTCCGCAGCGGCATCCTCACGCCGCCGGTCACCGGCTCGTTCGACGCAAAGGGGCGAGGAACCTTCTATGGCGTGGATACCGTCGACGACCGCACGGTCCTCGTCCGTTTCGTGATCTCCGACGTCACGCCAAACTCCGCGCGCTTCGAGCAGGCCTATTCGGCCGACGGCGGGGCGACCTGGGAAACCAACTGGATCGCCGTCGACAGCCGGCGCTGATCCCGTGCGCCCCCAGCAGCCTGTCGGATGAATTGACAGGTAACCATAAGCCTTAACCCGCAATCGCGCATTTCCGCCGCTGGCCCGGAGCTTGCTTAACCATCGCTCATGTGGCGCCGGATCAAGAACCTGTTCACGATCAAGACCAAGTTCGAGGCGTTCCTGGTGATCTACGGCCTCGGCACCGGCGCAGTGGAGCGCGGCATCCACTATCTCCACCAATATCCGGGGCCCGGCGGATGCCTGTTGTTCGCCGTCTGTCCCATCGCTGTGTTCATGGCGGGCGCGCGCATCCTCGATTCGCTCGAACATTCGCGGCGCTGACGGTTTCAAAACGCCCCCTTGCGCGTTAGGGTGGCGCCATGGCCAATCCCCTCCACCGCTGGTTCGTCGAGCATCCGCAAAGTGTCGGCGAGACTTACACCGAGCATTTCGGCGTCGCGTCGCGCTTCGGGCTGACGATGGTCGCAGGCGGGCTCGCCTGCTTCGTCCATGCACTGGTACCGGCGCTGTTCACGCGCACGGGCAGCGGCGCGATCAAGCGGCTCTATTCGGAGATGGTGTCGCGTCAGCCGGGGGTGCGCCGCCCGGCCTATGAAGAGCCGACCTGGCGCCCCGAATACGAAATCTGACCGTATCGCCACCCAGTGATCGAGCATGTCGTCATCATCGGCGCGGGCTTTTCCGGCTCGCTGCAGGCGATCAACCTGTTGCGCCATGACGGGCCGCGCGCGACGCTGATCGAGCGTGGGCCGAGCGCGGGCAAGGGCCTCGCCTATGGTGCCGCCCATCCCAGTCATGTGCTGAACGTGCGCGCCGGCAACATGAGCGCGCTGCCCGACGATCCCCAGCATTTTGTGCGCTGGCTCGCCGGGCGGGGGGTGGAGAATCCTGAGACCGCCTTCATCTCGCGCGTCACCTATGGCGAGTATCTGAGCGAGCAGCTCGCCGCCGCCCGGGCCGCCGCGCCCGATCGACTCACCATCGTCCATGGCGACATCATCGACCTGCGCCACAACGGCCGCGCGACGGCGGTAATGGCCGACGGCCGGCGGATCGAGGCCCATGCCGCGGTGCTCGCGGTCGGCAACCTGCCGCCGCACCATCCGCCAGGGCTCGATCCCGACGCGCTGCCGGGCAACCGCTATATCGGCGATCCATGGGACCCGCGCGTGCCGGGCGGGCTCACCAAGGACGATACGGTGCTGATCGTCGGCACCGGCCTGACCATGGTCGACGTCGCGCTGCTGCTGGAGGCGAACGGCTTCGAAGGGAAGATCGTCGCCATCTCGCGCCGCGGGCTGCTGCCGCGGCCGCACGAGGGGCCGGGCGCCAGCTGGAAGCGGATCGACGAGCGGCCCAAGCTCGCCGCCTCCGCGCTGCTGCACGAAGTGCGCGCGCGGGGCGAGGCGATCGGCTGGCGCAACGCGGTCGACGAGCTGAGGCCCTTCACCCAGGACATGTGGGCCAATGCCAGCGTCGAGGAGCGCGGGAGGTTCCTGCGGCACCTGAGGCCCTGGTGGGACGTCCACCGCCATCGGCTCGCGCCCGAGGTCCATGCCCGCCTCCAGGCGATGATCGCGCGCGGGCAGCTCACCGTCCATGCCGGCAAGCCCAGCGCCTTCGCTCCGAGCGAGGGCGGCGTCGACGTCACCTGGCGTCCGCGCGGCGGCGACCGGCAGGAGGTGCTGCACGTCCGCCGCATCATCAATGCGATCGGGCCGCAGGGCGACCTCACCCGCACTGGGGAGCCGCTGCTGCGCAAGCTGCTCCAGCGCGGGCTGATCCGGCCCGACGCGGCAAAGCTCGGCATCGACGTCGACGCGACCGCCGCGGTGATCGGCGCGGACGGACAGCCGAGCGAATGGCTCCATGCGCTGGGGCCGATGACGCGCGGCGCCTTCTGGGAGATCGTCGCGGTGCCCGATATCCGCACCCAGACCTGGGCGCTGGCACGCCGCCTGTCCAACGCGCATTGGGTGGGCGGTGAAGGTTTGTGATGTCTTTGGCCGGTTTGGGGTTGCGCTCCGGCAACGACCCCTCTATCTGGCCGCTTCCCAGGCGCCCGTAGCTCAGCTGGATAGAGCATCAGACTACGAATCTGAGGGTCGGACGTTCGAATCGTTCCGGGCGCGCCATTTTCTCCAGGGTCGAGCGGGAGGCCGCCCGATGCGCCGTCTCGCTCCCCTGTTTCTTCTTCTCGTCTCCGGATGCAGCGGCCTCACCAATCAGGGGCCGTCACTGCAGCCGCGCCCGATCGAGAGCCGCAGCAATGCCGAGCCCGAAGTCGTGCCGGTGCCGGTCGCGCCCGATCCGGCGCTCGACGCCAAGATCGCCGAACGCGTCAAGGCGGTCGACGCGGCGGTGCAGGCCTTTGCCGAGGTCGAGCGCCGCACCGAGACACTGGCCAATCGCGCCGCCAAGGCACCGGCCGGGAGCGAGGCTTGGCTCGATGCGCAGACCGCGGTCAGCGAGCTAGGTACTGCGCGGGGAACGACCGAAGCCGCCGTCGCGGACCTCGAGGCGCTGGCGATCGCCCATGCCGAGGGTGGCGCACCGGCCTATCCCGCGCTCGATACGGCGTTGGCCAAGGCCAGTGCGGAGGCTGAGCGCGAGAACGAGGTGGTGGCGCGGCTGTCGGCGTTGCTGGAACGGTAATCCACCCGTCGTCCGGCGGAAGCCGGGATCTCATGCCGCAAACCGTTCGCCTGCCGATGGAGATCCCGGCTTTCGCCGGGATGACGGTCCGGCTTAATCCGCCCCCGCAGTACGGAAACCGCGCAGCAGCGGCAGGATCGTCGCGTAATCATCCGTCCATGGTCGGAAGCTCTTGCGCGGCCGCACCGGCTCCCATTGGCCGCCCTGCTCCAGCAGGCGCGCCAGCGTCGTGGGGTCGCGGGTGAGCGCGATCCAGTCGGAGATGGTGGCCTGCTCGCCCTCGCTCGGATCGGGATGATAGTTGAGCCGCGCCGCGAACCAATGGCCGCTCGCCCCGGCCGCTGCGACCACGGGTTCGAGATCGAGGAAACGGTTCGAGATGTGGACGAGCAGCAATCCCTTGGGACTGAGGACCCGGCCGTAGGTGGCGAAGGCCTCCTCGGTCATCAGGTGCATCGGGATCGCGTCCGACGAGAAGGCATCCAGCGCGAGCAGGTCGAGGCTGCCGGGCGGCTGCTCCGCGAGCCGCATGCGCGCATCGCCAATCTCGATCGCCGGATGCGGCAGGCAATTGGCGAGGAAGCGGAAGTGCCCGCGCGCAATGTGGACGACGGTCGGGTCGATCTCGAAGAAGCGCCACTGCTGGCCGGGCTGGGCATAACAGGCGAGCGTGCCCGTACCGAGCCCGACCACCCCGATCCGCGCATTCGGCCCGTAGAGCACCGGCGCCGCCTGCATCGCCTGTCCGACGCCGGAACCTGGGATATAGTAGCTGGTCGGCCAGCGCTCGCGCTCGGGTGAGCCGGTGAGCTCGATGCCGTGGAGGGTCGTGCCATGCGCGAGCGTACGCCACTCGGGATAATCGCGGACGGTATAGACGCCGAAGTAGCTGCGCGTGCGCGCGTCGCCCTCGAGCGTCGTCAGGATCGCGCGATAGCCGCCGTAGAGGAAGATCGCACCGAACAGCACGACGACATAGGGAATGCGCATCCCGATCACGAACAGGCCGAGCGCGGCGAGAGCCAGGAACATGATGTTCTCGCCCATCCCGCCAAAAATGTGCCCTGGATCGGTGAGACCGAGCCCCACCAGCACCGCGACGAGTACGGCGACCGCGATCGTGCGGATCGTCAGGCCGCGCCGGTCGGTATTCCACAGCCAGCCGAACACCGGCAGCAGGAACTGCTGCGGCGCGAGCATCCCCGCGGCAAGGATCAACAGCGGATATTCATAGGTCCAGTCGAACACCACCGGCGCGAGCAGGCCCGCGAAGACGCCGCCGAGCGCCCCTCCCACCGCCATCGCCAGATAGAAGCCGGTGAGCCGGTCTGGTGCCGGCCGCAACGCATAGAGGCGGCTGTGCAGCGCCACGGAAGCCATGAACAGCAGCACCAGTGCCATCAGCGTGTTGAGATAGGGATATTGCTGCGCGCCCCCGATCATCACGCCGCCGAACATCAGGATGGTGATCGGGGCGAAGCGGGTGATCACGTCGGCGAGCGTACGCCTGACGGCGAAGGCGACGGTGAAGCTGAGGAGATAGAGGCCGAGCGGCAGCACCCAGAGCAGCGGCACCGCGACGATGTCGGTGGTGATGAAGGTCGAGGTCGCGAGCATCAGCCCTGACGGAACGAAAGCGAGCGCTATCCACATCACGACCCGGCGTGCGTCCGGCGGTGTGCTGGTGAAGGCGTGATGCGCTTCCCCTTCCCCACCCCGGCGCGGCAACAGCAGCGCACAGGCGGCGACGAGGACGAACAGCAGCGCGTACCCGGCGCTCCAGATCAGGCTTTGCTCGCGCAGGGCCAGCATCGGCTCGACGAGGAGCGGATAGGCGATGAGGCCACCGAAGCTGCCGACGTTCGACGCGGCGTAAAGCGCATAGGGGTCGCGGCCCGGCTCGGTGGTGGCATACCAGCGCTGCATCAGCGGTGCCTGGGCAGAGACGGCCAGGAACAAGGGGCCGATCGAGGCACCGAGCAGCCAGGGCACCCATAGCGCGGGCTCGGCATCGGCGGGCATCGCGAAGGCGAACAGGCCGATCGGCAGCCATAGCGCGGCGAGCGCGAGCAGGCCCAGGTGGACGATGGCGCCGGTGCGGAGCCTGAGGCGTCCCAACCAATGCGCATAGGCATAGCCGCCGAGCAGCAGCGCCTGATAGACCAGCATCGCCGAGTTCCACACGGCCGGCGCGCCGCCGAGCCTCGGCAGCGCCATGCGGGCGACCATCGGCTGGACGAGGAACAGCAGGAACGAGCCGACCAGGATCGTCGCGACAAACAGCGCGCGGGGGCCACGTCCTGCGGCAGCCGCCCCGCTTGCGATCGTATCGCTCACGCCGGCCGGGCGATCGAATAGGTGATGTGGCGCTTGAGCGGGCTGCCGTCGGGCACCGCTGGATGATCGAAATCGCCGTCCGCCACGCGTTGCATCCCCAGCCGCTCCATCAGGCCCCAGCTCCGCACATTGGCGGGCACGGTGATCGCGAGGATATGGTCGAAACCGCCGCTCGCCCAGCCCCAATCGAGGCTCGCCTCCGCCGCCTCGCGCGCATAGCCCTGCCCCCAGGCGTCGCGCCGCAGCCGCCACCCGATTTCCGGCCTGCCGGCGATCGGCGTGCCGTCGGGGCCTGGCTTGATGCCGCAGAAGCCGAGGAAGGCGCCGTCGGCGCGGCGCTCCATCGCCCAGAAGCAATAGCCGACGCGATCGAGGTACCCGTTGTGCCGCGCGATCGCCGCGTCGACGTCGGCGGCGGTCAACGGCGGGCCGAGGTAGCGCATCACCTCGGGATCGTTGCCCATCGCCAGGAACGGCGCATGGTCGCGCGGCTCCCAGCGGCGGAGCAGGAGGCGGCCTGTCTCGATCAAGACAATTGTTCCCCGGCGAAGGCCGGGGCCCAGTTGCGAGCGGTTCGATCCTGGGCCCCGGCCTTCGCCGGGGAACAGATGAAATGCAGCTCAATCATTGAGCAGCCGCGCTACATGCGGCGCATGATAGGTGAGCACGCCCGAGCAGCCGGCGCGCTTGAACGCCATCAGCGTCTCCAGTACCAGCGCGTCGCGCTCCCCTGCGCCAGCGGCGACCGCGGCCTCGATCATCGCGTATTCGCCCGAGACCTGATAGGCGAACACCGGCACGCCGAACTCCGCCTTCACCCGCACGATGATGTCGAGATAGGGTAGGCCCGGCTTCACCATCACGCTGTCGGCGCCCTCGTCGAGGTCGAGCGCGACCTCGCGGATCGCCTCCTCGGCATTGGCCGGGTCCATCTGGTAGGTCTTCTTGTCGCCCTTCAAGAGCCCGCGCGAGCCGACCGCGTCGCGGAACGGGCCGTAGAAGCCGCTGGCGTATTTGGCGGCGTAGGACATGATCTGGACGTTGACGTGGCCCCCGCCCTCCAGCGCCTGGCGGATCAGGCCGACACGGCCGTCCATCATGTCCGACGGCGCGATGATGTCGGCGCCCGCCTCCGCCTGGACCAGTGCCTGGCGGACCAGCACCTCGGCGGTGGCGTCGTTGAGGACGTAGCCGGCATCGTCGAGCAGGCCATCGTGGCCGTGGCTGGTGTAGGGATCGAGCGCGACGTCGGTCAGCACGCCGACCTCCGGCACCGCGTCCTTGAGCGCACGGATCGCGCGGCACATCAGGTTGTCGGGGTTGAATGCCTCCTCGCCCTTGTCGGTCCTCAGATGCGCGGGCGTGTTGGGGAACAGCGCGAGGCATGGGATGCCGAGGTCGCGCGCCTCCTTCGCCCGCTCGACCAGCCTGGCGACCGACCAGCGCGAGACGCCGGGCAGGCTGGCGATCGGCTCCTCGTCGGCGCCTTCGGTGACGAACAGCGGCCAGATGAGGTCGGCGGGAGTCAGCACCGTCTCGGCATGGAGACGGCGGCTCCAGGCGGAGGCGCGGGTACGGCGAAGGCGGAGAGCGGGGTAGACGGACATGGCGTTCCACATGAGCCTTCAGCCGGTCGGTTGCAATCGTCCGGCGGGTTCGGTGGCGGCGTGGGCGTGCTCCGCCGTTTCCTCGGGGTCGGGCGGCACCACCAGCAGCTGCGTGCGCCACTTGCCGTAGCGGTAATAGGCGATCGCCAGCGCCAGCGACACCGCCGAGCCGATCGGGAAGGCCCACCAAAGGGCATCCGTGCCGATCAGCGGCTTGGCGCCCAGCGCGATGCCGATCCGCACCGGATAGAGCGCGACGAACAGGATGATGAGCGGAGGGATCGTCGCGCCATTGGCGCGGACGGTCGAGAACAACACCATGGTCGCGCCGAACAGGACGAAGGTCCAGCTCGCGATCAGCTGGATGTGGCGTGCGATCGGGATCGCCGGGCTGTCGCCGCCGACGAACAGCGCCATCACCGGCCGGTCGAACAGGATGATCAGGACGATCACCGCCAGCGTGATGACCGTATTCATGACGATGCCGGAGCGGGTGATCTCCCCCACCCGATCCCAGCGGCCGGCGCCGATGTTCTGCGCTGCCATCGCGCTCACCGCCGCGCCGATCGCCATCGCCGGCATCTGGATATAGGTCCACAGCTGCTGCGAGACGGCATAGGCAGCCGCGGTGTCGACGCCGAGCCGGTTGACCAGGCCGACCATAGTGAGACCGGCGGTCGACATCACCAGCATCTGCGCGCCGATCGGCAACCCCTTGGCGACGATGGTGCGGACCAGCGCACGTTCGGGGATCAGGTAGCGCAGCTCGTGCCCGCGCAGGCGGATCGGCAGGTCGCGCGCGTAGACGTAGGCGATCAGGCCGAGCGCGGAGACGGCGTTCGCCAGCAGCGTCGCCGTCGCCGATCCGGCGATGCCCATCTCCGGAAAGGGGCCGAGGCCGCGGATCAGCACCGGGTTCATCGAGCTGTCGATGATCACGCTCAGCACCATGAACCACAAAGGCGTGATCGCATCGCCGGTGCCGCGCAGGCTCATCTGGATCAGCACGCCGAGCATCGACAGCGGCAGGCCGAGGAAGATCACGCGCAGATAGTCGCGCGCCAGCGCCTGCGCCTCGCCGGGCGTGGCGAGCAGGTGGAGGATCTCCGGCGCGAAGATCCAGCCGAGCGCGGAGATCAGGATCGCGCCGCCGACCACCATCCCTACCGCCGACCCGAACGCCCGCCGCGCCGCCTCGACGTCGCGGCGTCCGATCGACTGGCCGATCAGGATGGTCGCGGCCATGCCGAAGCCGAACACGGCGCCGAACGTCAGGAACATGATGATGTTGGCGTTGGACGTCGCCGCCAGCGCCCCCTCGCCCAGGAAACGCCCGACCCAGATCGAGTTGATCGAGCCGTTGAGCGACTGGAGGATGTTCGAGCCGAGCGTCGGCAGCGCGAACATGAGCAATGTGCGGCCGATCGGGCCTTGGGTGAGGTCGTGGGTGGGGCGCGCCATGGCTTACCCCCTACCCGTCATGCCGGACTTGTTCCGGCATCCACGGAGCCGCAAGGTCTGCGCTCGCGGATAGGTGGACCCCGGCACAAGGCCGGGGTGACGGTTGGGGCGGAGTTTCACCCGAGGCGTGCCAGCGCAGCGGTCAGGCGCTCGGCCTCGGCCGCCTTCTCGGCATGGTCGGCACGAGCCTTCTCCACCGCCTCGGGCTTGGCGCGCTCGACGAAGCTCGGGTTGCCGAGGCGCCCGGCCAGGCCGTCGCGCTCCTTCTCCGCCGCCGCGATCGCCTTGGCGAGGCGCGCGCGCTCGGCGTCGAGGTCGATGACGCCTTCCAGCGGGATCACGAAAGTCGCTTCATCCACCACGATCTGGAGCGCGCCACCGGCCGGCACCTCGCCATCCATCTGATCGACCCGCGCGAGGCGAGCGATCGCGGCCGTCTGATTAGCGAGGCGCGCCTGCGTTGCCGGAGCGGCGTCTCGGACGTACAGCGGCAGGCGCGCGCCCGGCGGCACGTTCAGCTCGGTGCGGGCGGCGCGGATCTCGCTCACCAGCCGGATTAGCCAGTCGATCTCCCGGCCCGCTTCCGGATCGAGCGCACGGGCATCCGCCATCGGCCATTTGGCGACGATCAGTTCATAGCTGCGTTCGCCCATCTTGGACCACAGCTCCTCGGTGATGAAGGGCATGAACGGGTGGAGCAGCACCAGGATCTGGTCGAGCACCCAGCCGGCGACCGCGCGCGTCTCCGCCGCCGGGCCCTGGGCGCCGAGCACCTCGCGCATCTCGTCGCCGGAGAAGCTGCCCGGCTCGCCGCCCTGCAGCACCGGCTTGATCAGCTCGAGATACCAGTCGCAGAAGCGGCTCCACACGAAATGGTAAATCGCATCCGCCGCGCCGTCGAAGCGCAGATCCGCGAGCGCGAGGTCGACCGCCTGCACCGTCCGGACCGTCTCGCCCACGATCCAGCGGTTGACGGCAAGGCTCGCCGCGGGCGGCTCCAGATGCTGCGAGGCGCCGATGCCGTTGGCCTGACAGAAGCGCGCGGCGTTCCACAGCTTGGTCGCGAAGTTGCGATACCCCTCGACCCGCTTCTCATCCATCTTGATGTCGCGGCCCTGGCTCTCCATCGCCGCCATGAAGAAGCGCAGCGCGTCGGCGCCGTACCGGTCGATCAGGCCGAGCGGATCGACGGTGTTGCCCTTGGACTTGGACATCTTGGCGCCGTCGGCGGCGCGGACCAGGCCATGCAGGTAGAGCTTGCAGAACGGCACGTCGCCCATGAAGTGCAGCCCCTGCATCATCATCCGCGCATCCCAGAAGAACAGGATGTCGAAGCCGGAAATGAGGACGTCGTTGGGATAGCGGCCATGAAGCTTCGGGTCCGCATCCTCCGGCCAGCCCATCGTCGCAAACGGCCACAACGCCGACGAGAACCAAGTGTCGAGCACGTCCGGATCGCGCTGGAGCGCCACGCCCTCGCCCGCCTCGGCCTGAGCCTCCTCCTCGGTCTCGGCGACGAACACCGTGCCGTCCTCGGCGAACCACGCCGGAATCCGGTGCCCCCACCACAGCTGGCGCGACACGCACCAGGGCTGGATGTTCTCCATCCAGTTGAAGAAGGTCTTCTCCCAGCTCTTCGGTACGATCTCGATCGCGCCCGATCGCACCGCCGCGATTGCGGGCTTGGCGAGCGTCGCGGCGTCGACATACCATTGGTCGGTCAGCCACGGCTCGATCACCACGCCCGAGCGGTCGCCGTAGGGCGTCTGGATCACGCGGTCCTCGACCCGCTCCAGTGCCCCCTCGCCCTCCAGCAGCTTGACGATGCGGTCGCGCGCCTCGAAGCGGTCGAGGCCGACCAGGTCGGCGGGGATCAGCCCGTCGGCGGTCTGGGCGACCTGACCCTTGGCATCGAGCATGTTGAGCATGTCGCGCGGCTCGATGCCGGCTCGCTTGCCGACCTCGAAGTCGTTGAAGTCGTGTCCTGGCGTGATCTTGACCGCGCCCGAGCCGAGCTCCGGGTCGGCGTGCTCGTCGGCGACGATCGGGATCAGGCGGCCGGTGATCGGCAGGCGCACCTTCCTGCCCACCAGCGCCTTGTAGCGCTCGTCCTCGGGGTTCACCGCCACCGCCATGTCGGCGAGCATCGTCTCCGGCCGCGTGGTCGCGACCGAGATGAAGCCGCTGCCGTCCTCCAGCGGATATCTGAGGTGCCAGAACTTGCCGTTGACCTCGCGCGTCTCGACCTCGAGATCGCTGATCGCGGTGCCGAGGCCGGGGTCCCAGTTCACCAGCCGCTTGTCGCGGTAGAGCAGGCCCTGCCGGTAGAGGTCGACGAACACCTTGAGGACCGCCTTGGAGAAGCCCTCGTCCATGGTGAAGCGCTCGTTCGCCCAATCCATCGAGCAGCCGAGCCGGCGGAGCTGGCGGGTGATCTCGCCGCCGCTCTCCGCCTTCCACTCCCAGACCTTGGCGACGAACTCCTCGCGGGTGAAGTCGGTGCGCTTCTGCTGATGGAGCGCCATCTGCCGCTCGACCACCATCTGGGTGGCGATGCCGGCATGATCGGTGCCGACCACCCATAGCGCGTCCTTGCCGGTGAGGCGGGCGTGACGGACGAGGATGTCCTGCAGCGTGTTGTCGAGCGCGTGGCCGATATGGAGGCTGCCGGTGACGTTGGGCGGCGGGTTGACGATCGTCCAGGGCTCGGCGCCGGGACGGTCGGGGCGGAACAGCCCGTTCTCCTCCCAATGCTGGTACCAGCGCGATTCGATCTCGGCGGGGTCGAAGGTCTTCGGCAGGTCGGTCATGCGGCCGTCCATAGCCGCCCCGTGCGGCGATACAACCGGGGCGGCGCTCAATAGCCGCGGTCGAGATCGACGACGTTGCGCATCGGCCGTCCGTCGAGGAAGGCGGAGAGATTGTCGAGGAACAGCTCGGCGGCGCGGAGGAACATCTTCGTCTGGCTGCGGCCGGACAGATGCATGGTCAGGATCGCGTTGGGCGCGGACCAGAGCGGATGGTCGGACGGCAACGGCTCCGGCGTGACGGTGTCGAGGAAGGCGCCGGCGATGCGGCGCTTCTCCAGCGCCTCGGTCAGCGCATCCTGATCGACCATGTCGCCGCGGGCGACGTTGATGAGCCAGGCCGACGGCTTCATCGTACGGAGCTCGTCGGCGCCGAGCAGCGCGTGGGTCTCTCCGGTCGAAGGCGCGGCGAGGATCACCCAGTCGAACTCGCCGAGGCGCGGTTTCCACTGGCCGGGGGCGAGCGTGCCGTCGTGGCCCGAGCGGGTGACGCCGGTGACCGTGACCCCGAACGCCGCGAGCCGCTCGCCGATCAGCCGGCCGATCGTGCCGTAGCCGACGATCAGCGCTGCGGTCCCGTCGAGCTCGATCTTGCCCGGCGCGTCGGTCGACCACTCGCGGCGGTCGGCCATGCGCACCACCTCGTCGAAACGCTTGGCGGCAGCGAGCACGCCCATCACCGCATATTCGGCGACCGCGATCGCGTTGATGCCGACGCCGTTGGTGAGGATCGTGCCGTTGGCCTTCAGCCTGGCGAGATCGAACGGGTCGACGCCGGCGTAGATGGTGTTGACCCACTTGAGCCGGCCGCCGGCCACAACCGCCTCTGCGGTATCGGCTGAGCGCTGCATGTCGACCCAGGCGATATCGGCGTCGACGATCATCTCCCGCGCGTCTTCGCGGGAGGCGAACCAGGCGACATCGAGGCCGCCCGGCAGGCGCGGTTCCAGCAGCGGGCGGGCGAGCGCGGGGAGGACGGCTTTCATAGAGACGGCCTACCAAATCCTCCCCGGCACGGGGAGGGGGGCGTAGCGGCGATCAGCGACCTGCCGGGGGCAGGTCGCAGCCGCGGAGCCGGCTTGCGGAGCAAGCCGTGGCCGCAGGCTGGTGGAGGGGGAGTGCGGCGGGCGACTCGTTAGCGGTGAGCCCCCTCCACCACCGCCTTCGGCGGCGGTCCCCCTCCCCGTGCCGGGGAGGAGCTTAGAGGGCGAGCTTCCAATCCCACCCCAGCGGGTCGCCATCCATCACCTCGACGCCCGCCGCCGCTAGTTCATCCCGAATCGCATCAGATCGAGCGAAGTCCTTGGCAGCGCGCGCTTCCTTGCGCTCGGCGAGCCGGGCCTCGATCGTCGCCTCGTCGATCACGGCATCGGCCGGACGCACGCGCAGCTCGGTGCGGTGGAGGGTGGCGAGCCTGAGCCCAAGCACGCGATCGATCTTGCGCACGGCGGTGAAACGATCGCCAGCATGGCCCTTCCCTGCCACCACGCTCTCCAGCAGCACCAGCGCGCGCGCGGTGTTGAGATCGTCGCTCATCGCTTCCTCGACCTCGCGCACCTCGGCGACGTCCAGCGATCCGCGCGGCTCGGCGTCGAACCGCGCTGCCAGCTTCTCGATCCCCTGCACCAGCCGCTTCAGCCGCGTCAGCGCCGCGGACAGATTGTCCCAGGTGAACTCCAGCTCGCTGCGGTAATGCGCCTGGAGGCACATCAGGCGATAGGCGAGCGGATGCACGCCCGCGTCGACCAGGGTCTGCAGCGTGAGGAAGCCACCCGCGGACTTCGACATCTTGCCGCCGCGATCCACGAGGAAATTATTGTGCATCCAGATATTTGCGCCTGGATTCGGGCACGCGCAATGAGCCTGGTTCTGCGCAATCTCATTGGGATGGTGGATTTCGCGATGATCGATCCCGCCGGTATGGATATCGAACGGATGCCCGAGATGCTTGAGGCTCATCACCGAGCATTCGAGATGCCAGCCCGGCGCGCCCCGTCCCCAGGGCGAATCCCATTCCATCTGCCGATGCTCGTCCGGCGCCGAGGTGCGCCAGATCGCGAAGTCCTGCGGGTGGCGCTTGCCTTCGACCGGATCGATGCGGCTTTCGCCCTCGTCGGTGCCGGCGCGCGCGAGGCTGCCGTAGTTCGGCACGGTGCTGACGTCGAAATAGAGACCGGATTCAAGCTGATAGCAGCTCTTTTCGATCTTCTGTGCGAAGTCGATCATCTCCGGAATGTGATCGGTCGCGACCGACCACAGCATCGGCGGGGTGATGTTGAGCCGGGCGACGTCGCGCTTGAACGCCTCGGTATAATGCGCGGCGACCTCCCAGATCGACTTGGCCTGCGCGGCGGCCGCCTTCTCCATCTTGTCCTCGCCGGCATCGGCGTCGGAGGTCAGGTGGCCGACATCGGTGATGTTGATGACATGGCGGAGGTCATAGCCCTTCCAGCGCAGCGTGCGGCCGAGCGTATCGGCGAAGATGTACGCCCGCATGTTGCCGATATGCTGGTAGTTGTAGACCGTCGGCCCGCATGAATAGACGCGCGCCTCGCCGGGGTGGATCGGGCGGAACTCTTCGAGCGAGCGGGTGAGGCTGTTGTAGAGCCTGAGCGGTGTGCCGGACATGACCGGCGCCTTAGCGCGGCTCCGCCCGCCGAGGCTAGAGCGCGATTCCCTCGGCGCTTTCCTCCTCCTCGATCGCGGCGCGGACCATCGCGCTCCACACCTCGGCGGCGTCACCGCGCGCGGCGTTGCCGGCCGCGACCATCGTGCGGGTCGGCTCGCGTAGGGTGCGCAGGATCGCCCGGGCGCGGTCGACTTCCAGCCGCCAGGCGTCGTCCACCGCGTCGGATACCGGCCGTTCGGAGCCCTGCGGTCCCTCGGCATTGGGGCTGAGCGCCGCGGCGGCGATCACGCGGGCGATGCGTATGGCGGGCGGCGTCTCGGCGATGTCGGTCATCCTCTCTCTCCTCCCGCCGCCGAACGCGCCGGCGGGCCCGCCGTTCCGGCTCAGCTGCGACGGCGCCAGCGGCCGAGCAACGAGCGATCGCGCAGGATCGCGTGCGCGGCATTGTGTCCGGGCGCGCCGGTGACGCCGCCGCCGGGATGCGTGCCCGCGCCGCACATCCACAGGCCGGGGATCGGCGCGCGATAGCTGCCGTGCCCCAGCACCGGCCGCGCCGCCCAGAGCTGGTCGAGCGACATGCGGCCGTGGAAGATGTCGCCGCCGGCGAGCCCGAACTTGCGCTCCAGATCGAGCGGCGAATGGAGCTGGCGGGCGATCACCGATGCCTTGAAGCCGGGCGCGTAGCTTTCGATCACATCGAGGATCGCATCGGCGGCCGCCTCGCGCTCGTCGTCCCAGCTCCGGCCGTCCGGAAGCGTCGGCGAGAAGCCCTGGCAGAACAGGCTCGCGACATGCGCGCCGGGCGGCGCCAGGCTGTCGTCGAGCGTCGAGGGGATCAGCATCTCCACCACCGGACGGCGCGTCCATCCCCGCTTCCGCGCCTCCTCGAAAGCGACATCCATATAGGCGAGCGACGGCGCGAGGATGATGCCGGCGCTGAGATGCGGCCCCGGCTCCGGCCAGGCAGTGAAGCGCGGCAGTTCGGACAGCGCGACATTCATGCGGAAGCTGCCCGAGCCCACCTGATAGGCAGCGATACGGGTGCGGAAGTCGGCGGGCAGGTCGACGGGATCGATGAGCGTCTCATAGAGAGGCTTCGGCCCGATATTGGCGACCACGATCGGCGCCGCGATCAGTTCGCCGCTCGCGAGCTGCACGCCGGTCGCCCTGCCTCGTTCCGTCACCACGCGCGCGACCGGCGCCTCGGTACGGATCGTCACGCCCGCATCGCGGCACGCCGCCGCCATCGCCTGGGTGATCGCGCCCATGCCGCCGATCGCATGGCCCCAGGCGCCCTTCTCCCCGTTCACCTCGCCGAAGACATGGTGGAGCAGCACATAGGCCGATCCCGGCGTGCTCGGCCCGGCATGGTTGCCGACCACCGAATCGAAGCCGAACACCGCCTTCACCGGATCGCTCTCGAACCAGCGGTCGAGGAACTCGCGCGCTGCGGGTGAAGAGTTCGAGAAGATCGCGTTGTCCTTCGACGTCGAGTCGCCCCAATCGCCGCCCCTGCCGCGCCGCGTCGAGCAGCGTCGCGAGTCCTTCGCCGGCGTTGGGCGGGATGCGCAGCGCCAGGTCGCGCAGCACATCGGCGATCCGGTCGAGCGTGGCGTGATAGGCCGGCAGCGCCTCGGCGTCGGCGGCCGAGAATTTCGTCACTTCCGCCCGAGTCGCCGCCATGCCGCCGCCCATTGCCAGCGACCGCCCGTCGGGCAGCGGCAGGAAATTGGCGAGCGGGCGCAGCACGACCCGATAGCCATGCTCGCGGAGCCGCATATCGCGGATCACCTTGGGCTGGAGCAGGCTGACGGTGTAGCTCGCGGTCGAATTGCGAAAGCCCGGGGCGAACTCCTCGGTCACCGCCGCGCCGCCGACGACGGAGCGCGCCTCCAGCACGCAGACCTTCAGTCCTGCGCGAGCGAGGTAGAAGGCGCAGACCAGCCCATTGTGCCCGCCGCCGATGACAACCGCGTTGTAGCGCTGCGTCATCGGCAGTCCCGGCTCATGCCGGCGTCAGTTCGACCAGCCCTTCGCGCTTCAGCTCCTCCAGCAGCGCCACCACCTCGGGGCGTGCGGCTTCGGGCGCCACCTCGAATTCCTCGCTCAACGTCTCGCACAGCCGGGTGACGCTCTGTGGCGTCTCGATCAGCGCCCAGATGCGCGTCGCGGTGGGATTGAAGCCGTAGCAATAGCCCCGCTCGACATGCAGCCCGAGCAGCTCGCCGTCGACCTCCGCCTCGATCAGCCCCTCGCGCCGTGCCGCGATCATCTCGTCCATGACCCGCTCCTCGCCTGTTGCGGGCCGGATCATCTCGCGGCGGCGCGTGGCCGGTCAATCCGTTGCGTCCGGGCAAAGGCGGGAGTTGCATCCGAGTTCGATCTTTCCGTCGCCGCATCCCCGGCGGCCGCCCCCTCTTGGGCCGCCAGCCGCACCGCGCCGATCCGCACGAGCAGGATGATCGTCACCGGCCAGAACAGCGTGGCGGCGATGTCCTTCAGCGTCTCGGGCACCATCCAGGATCCGACGGCGAGCCGATCCATGACCTCGTTGGCGCCTTCCAGCAGCATCAGCGGGATCAGCGCACGCCAGTCCGTCAGCGGCCGGCGCATGACGATCAAAGTGGCGAGCCAGATCGCCAGCCCGATATAGGTATGCGCGAACTTGTCGCTGCCGCCGCAGAGTTCGGTGATATGCGCGATGATCCGAGCGTAGGCGTTTACCAGTTCCATGCCGCTCCCCTGCCCGCCTCGGGCGCAGAAAGCCAGCCCGGGGCGACAAACCGTGCCCGCGGCGGAGTCGTTTCGATCGAGAATGGAGGCCCGAGCCGGAATCGAACCGGCGTGCACGGATTTGCAGTCCGCTGCGTCACCACTCCGCCATCGGGCCCCGATCAGGTGGTGGTCGGCGCCAATGCCCGCGCCCGGGGCGGCGTGTCAACCGGATAGAGTCGTTTTCAGCTTCGCTGGATCGGCACCGGCCCGCTCCCCCACCCGGCCACCCAACGGCAGTATCTTATGGGTGGCCGGGTGGGGGAGCGGGCCGGTGCCGTAACCGTTTCAGCTCCGCTGAAACCAACTCTAGCGCCGAAACCACAGGCGGGCAGGAAGTTCTTACACCGGCTTGGCTGGGCTCCGCGAGCAGGATATGCAGCCTCGCGACAACAACTGTATTGCATGACTAAAACAGTTGTGCGACATCGAGGACGATGATGACCACGACCTTCCCCGACACCGACGCCGCCCGTCACGCCATGGTCGCCAGCCAGCTCAGGACGAGCGGCGTCAGCGATGCGCGTGTCGTCGAGGCGATGGCGGCCGTCCCGCGCGAGGCGTTCGTGCCGGGCCACGACGCGCTCGCCTATCGCGACACGCCGCTGCCGCTGCCGGGCGGGCGCAAGCAGAACCCGCCGCTCGCCACCGCACGGCTGCTGACCGAGGTCGGGATCGGTGCCGGGGACAAGGTGCTGCTGATCGGCGCGACCGCCGGCTATACCGCCGCCGTGCTGGCGCGGCTGGCGCGGGAGGTGGTCGCGGTCGAGAGCGATTCGCAGCTCGCCGGAATGGCACGCGAGGCGCTGGCGGGGACCGGCAACGTCACCGTCGTCGAGGGCGATCTCGCCGCCGGTCACCCCGAGGGCGCGCCCTATGACGTGCTGCTGATCGACGGCGCGGTCGAGGTGCTGCCGGCGAGTCTGGTGGACCAGCTCCGGCCGGGCGGCCGGATCGGCACGGGCATCGTCGACCGCGGGGTGACGCGCCTCGCCTCAGGGGTTCGTACCGAAGGGGGCCATGGCCTGGCCGATTTCGCCGACATCGATTGCGCACTGCTGCCCGGCTTCGCCCGGCCGCGCGGGTTCCAATTTCCGGGATGACGATGCGACGCATTCTTCTGACGGCCGCCGGGGGGGCGGCGATCTCGGCCCTGCTCGCGACGCCCGCGTCCGCGGACACGCTGCGCGAGGCGCTGGTGCGCGCCTACAACACCAACCCGACGCTCAGCGCGGCGCGGGCAGACCTGCGCGCGCAGGACGAGAATGTGCCGATCGCCCGGGCGGACGGCCTGCCCTCGCTGCAGACGCAGGCGGACTTCACCGAGACGATGAAGAACGCGCAGAACAATTTCCTGGCGCCGGAGCGGGCGCTCAACGCCAGCGCGAGCGTCAGCTATCCGGTCCTGAGCTTCGGCGCGGTGCGCAACTCGGTGAATGCGGCCCGCACGCGTGTGGAGGCCGGCCGCGCCAGCCTGCGCGGGACAGAGGCGGATCTCTTCACCAACGTGGTCGCCTCCTACATGGACGTGATCCGCGATGAGGCGATCGTCGCGCTCAACCAGCAGAACGTCCGCGCGCTGCAGGTCAACCTCCAGGCGACGCGCGACCGGTTCGAAGTGGGCGACCTCACCCGCACCGACGTCGCCCAGTCCGAGGCGCGACTCGCGGTGGCGGAGGGCCAGCTGCGCTCGGCCGAGGCGCAGCTCATCGCCAGCCGCGAAACCTATGTCCGCGTCGTCGGCACGCCTCCGAATGCGCTGGAGGAGCCGCCGGCGCTGCCGAACCTGCCGAGCAATCCCGACGGAGCGGTCGGCATCGCGCTCGACAACAACCCGCTGCTGCTCGCCGCGGCGAAGGCCCGCGACGCCACGCGCTATGACGTCAGTGTCGCCAAGACGGCCCGGCTGCCGCGCGTCAACGTGATCGTCGGCAGCACCTACTACAACTATCTCGGCACCCTCCCCAACGGGAGCGGTACGCCCGGCAACGGCGTCGGTGCCACCGCAGGTCTGTCGATGACCCTGCCGCTGTTCCAGGGTGGCCGCCCATCGGCGCAGGTCCGCCAGGCGCAGGCGCGGCGTTCGCAGGCGATCGAGCAGGTGACCGAGACCGAGCGCGGTGTCATCGCCCAGACCCGCTCCGCCTTTGCAAGCTGGCAGTCGGCGCAGCAGGTGATCCACAGCAGCGAGATCGCGGTCCAGGCCAACAAGCTGTCGCTGGAGGGCGTGCGCGCCGAGAACAGCGTCGGCACCCGTACCATCCTCGACATCCTCAACGCGGAGCAGGAGCTGCTCAACTCGCAGGTGACGCTGGTGACGGCGCGGCGCGACGCCTATGTCGCGGGCTTCGCGCTGCTCGCGGCGATGGGGCAGGCGGAGGCGAAGGACCTCGGCCTCGACGGCGGTCCGCTCTACGATCCGGTCGCCAACTACAATCGCGTCAAGGGCAACATCAACGATTGGGACGACGATCCCGACCCGCAACCGATCGCGACCCGCACCGTCGGAACGCCGGCGCAGACGCCTGCGATCGGCTCCAATCCTGAGCTCGACGACCCCGCGCTGCGCCGCGGAGTTGACAGCACCCCCGCGAATCCCGCAGTTACGCCCAATTAATCACGCCGCTTTCGCGTTTTAGAGGGCCCAGTTGATGGGGGACGTCGGCGCCGAGCCGAGCATGGAGGAAATCCTCTCTTCGATCAAACGCGTGATCGAGGAGAGCGAGGCCGCGCCCGCCGCGCGCAAGAACCGTCCCGTCCGCCCGATGCCTCCCCCGCCGGCCGCCGAGCGCGAGGAGGTGCTCGAACTCTCCGACCGCGCGACCACGCCGCCGGCGACGGAAGAACCGGCGAAGCCGGAGCCGATCATCTCTCCCGATGTTGCCGAAGCGACTCGCGGACCGCTCGAGACGCTGTCGCGCATGATCGTGAAGCCCGACGTCGCGGGCAGCGATACGCTGGAGGGACTGGTGCGCGAGATGCTGCGCCCGATGCTCCGCGAATGGCTCGACACCCACCTGCCCGAGATCGTCGAGGCGATGGTCGCGCGGGAGATCGCGCGGATTTCGGGGCGAAGCCTCTAGGACCGATCGACATTCCGATCCTCCCCTGCAAGGGGAGGTGGCAGCCGCGCAGCGGCTGACGGAGGGGTATTCCGGCCTCGATAGCTCGACACCCCTCCACCATTCGCTGACGCGAATGCTCCCCCTCCCCTTGCAGGGGAGGATTTTTGGACGACGACGCCACGCGGTTGGTATCTGAATGTCGATCGGACCCATTCCACCCGCCGACCGAGCCGGATAGCCTCCAGCCCGTTACCGCCGCTTGCAATGTAGGATTTCGCCTGCTTGGCTCGCCCGGTCCGACCCGCGCATGCGCCGGCCCGCTCTTTGATCCCGTCGATCTTATCCATGCCGCGTCGCCGTCGCGTAGGCGTCGCGCCAGTGTCGCGCGACCGTCGCGCCGGTGTCGCATGGGTGTCGCATGGGTGTCGCGTCGTCGTTGCGCCCGCGTCGCCTATCTGTCGCCTTCGTGTAGCGTTCCGAGCGGACCGGTTCGTACACACGTGCCCGAGTCAATTTAGTCAACATTTCCGGGCGCCCTGATACCGCAGACGCCATCCGGAACGGGGTCGTTCTACCCGTGACTTTCGTGACCTTCGACGGATTTCCACGGTTTTCCGGCGCCTGCCCCAGGCCCTGCGACCAGCGCCTGCCGGTCGGCCACCGCCCCTCGCATGCGGCGGAACGGGCAAGTCGAGCCTCAGGCGTCCGCGCCCGATTGATTGCCGGCGCCCCATACCGTATAGGCGCGCCCTTCCCGCCCCGGCCCGGGTCACGTCCCGTGCGGCCGGGGCTGCTCTTTTTCCAAGGGGACCGTCGCCGATGGCTCGCCGCCGCCAGATCTACGAGGGCAAGGCCAAGATCCTGTACGAGGGTCCGGAGCCGGGCACGCTGATCCAGTATTTCAAGGACGACGCCACCGCCTTCAACGCGCAGAAGAAGGGGACGATCAGCGGCAAGGGCGTCCTCAACAACCGCATTTCCGAGCATATCTTCACGCTGCTCGCCAACATCGGCGTGCCGACACATTTCATCCGCCGGCTCAACATGCGCGAGCAGCTGATCCGCCAGGTCGAGATCGTGCCGATCGAGGTGGTCGTCCGCAACGTTGCCGCCGGCTCGCTGTCCAAGCGTCTCGGGATCGAGGAAGGCACCCAGCTCCCCCGCACGATCATCGAATATTGCCTGAAGGACGACGCGCTCGGCGACCCGATCGTCAGCGACGAGCATATCCTCTGCTTCGGCTGGGCGAGCCAGGACGAGCTCCACGACATCGCCGACCTGGCGATCCGGGTGAACGACTTCCTCTCCGGCCTGTTCGCAGGGATCGGCATCCGCCTGGTCGACTTCAAGCTCGAATTCGGGCGAATCTGGGACAACGACTACGGTCGCATCATCCTGGCCGACGAGATCAGCCCGGACAATTGCCGGCTGTGGGACATGGCCACCAACGAGAAGCTCGACAAGGACCGCTTCCGCCGCGACCTCGGCGGGGAGGTCGAAGCCTATCAGGAGGTCGCGCGCCGGCTGGGCCTGCTGCCCGAAGGCGCCGATTCGGCGGTGCTCGACCTCGAAACGCACCGGAAGCGCCGCGGCAAGTAAGCCCGGCTTCGGCGCCGTTCCGGAGGCAATCTTCAACGGCGCTTAGCCCCGTCCGCCTCATCCTCCGCCCGATCCGACGGGCAGGACAGGAGAGGTTCGGACATGCGCTGCCTGGCCTTGATCGCGGCGATGCCGTTGATCCTGTCCACGCCTCCTGCGACGGCGCAGGAGGCGGTCGCCACGGCCCCGGCCTCCCCGCAACTTCTCGCCCAAGCCGAGGCGCTCGTCCAAGCGAAGCGCTTCGCCGATGCCGAACCGCTGATCGCCGCCCTCTCCCGATCGCCGGAGATGCGGCTCCAGGCCCGCTTCCTCGCCGGCTATGCCGCCGCCGAACAGGGCGACTACAAGCGCGCGTCCGAGCTGTTCAAGGCGATCCTGGCCGACAATCCGGGCCAGACCCGCGTCCGGCTCGAGCTGGCCCGCGCGCTGATCGGGCTCGGCAAGACCGCGAGCGCCGACCGGCAGCTGAGGATCGCGCAGCAGGACGACGATCTGCCGCCCGACCTCGCCCGCATCATCCGCGGCGTGCGCGAGGTGATCCGATCGCAGCGGCCGTGGCGGCTCGACATGGACTTCGGCATCGCGCCCGACAGCAACATCAACGGCGCCACCTCGGCCGACCGGATCACCATCCAGCTCGGCGATATCACCCTGCCCATCGCGCTCGACGACTCGATCAGGGCACGCTCGGGCACCGGGCAGGTCGCCAGCCTCAATGCCGGCGTACGGCTGCCGGTGTCGGGCAAGACGGCGATGCTGGTCGACCTCAACGGCAGCGGCAGCAACTACAGGGGCTCGGAGTTCGACGACTACCTCGTCCAGCTCGCCGCCGGCCCGCAGCTTAACCTGTCCGACGGCGCGAGCCTGTTCGGCCAGCTCGTCGGCGCGCAGCGCTGGTACGGCGGACGAAGCGTCACCCGTCAGATCGGCACCCGCTTCGGTGGCCAGCTTGCGGTGGCGGACAAGACCCGCCTCGGCATCCAGTTCGACGCACGGCGCACAACGGCGCTGTTCGACCGCGCCTTCAGCGGCTGGCAATTGGGACTCTATGCCAATGCCGAGCGGTCGGTCTCGCAGTCGCTGGTCGTCACCGGCGGCCTGTTCGCCCGCCGAGACCTGCTGCGAACGCCGATCTACTCCAACGCCGAGCTCGGCGGCTCGCTCGGCCTGGGCGGCTCGTTGCCGCTCGGGATCAGCTTCGTGTTGAACGGCGTCGTATCGCACGCGAGCTACGACGCGCCGCTGACGATCTTCTCGCCCGATCCGCGCAAGGACTGGCGGCTCAGCGGCGGTCTGTCGCTCGGCGCCCGTAAGTTCAACTATATGGGCTTCTCCCCCTCGGTGCAGCTCAGCTATTCGCGGACGGAGTCCACCCTCCCCTTCTTCGCCAGCGACCGCCTGCGCCTCCGCCTCGCCCTCGCACGCTATTTCTGACCGGAATCGTCACCCCGGACTTGTTCCGGGGTCCACCGGGCAGCAAATACAGGCTTCCCGGTTCCAGCCGGAGCCTCGGTGCCTGTCTTCGCGGAGGAGTGGATGCCGGAACAAGTCCGGCATGACGATTGAGGCCTGTTCCAGCCTTGCCCTCGCCGCGTCGAGGCGCCATAGGCGCGTGCCATGAAACTCCGCATCGTGGTGACGCTCAAGAACGGCGTGCTCGACCCGCAGGGCAAGGCGATCGAACATGCCCTCGCCGGCCTCGGCTTCTCCGGCGTGGATCAGGTCCGCGCCGGCAAGGTCTTCGAGCTCGACGTCGCCGACGGCACGTCCGACGCCCAGATCGACGAGATGTGCCGCAAGCTGCTCGCCAACACGGTGATCGAGAATTATCGCGTGGAGAAGGCGGCATGAAGACAGCGGTGATCGTCTTCCCGGGCTCCAATTGCGACCGGGACCTGGCGGTCGCGCTGGAGGAGGTGACGGGCAAGCGGCCGGACATGGTTTGGCACGGCGAGACCGAACTTCCCGACCGCCTCGGCCTGATCGCGCTGCCGGGCGGCTTTTCCTACGGCGATTACCTGCGCAGCGGCGCGATGGCGGCGCGCTCCCCGGTTATGCGGGCGGTGGTCGAGGCGGCCGGGCGCGGCGTGCCGGTGCTGGGCGTGTGCAACGGCTTCCAGGTACTGACCGAGGCGGGGCTGCTGCCCGGCGCGCTGATGCGCAATGCCGGGCTCGATTTCGTGTGCCGCGACGTCACGCTGACGGTCGAGAACAGCCAGAGCCTGTTCACCAGTCGCTACCGCTCGGGCGAGACGCTGAGCGTGCCGGTGGCGCACCACGACGGCAATTTCTTCGCCGACGACGAGACGCTCGACCGGCTTGAGGGCGAAGGCCGCGTCGCCTTCCGCTATGGCGAGGCCGTCAACGGCTCGGCACGGTCGATCGCTGGCATCCTCAATGCCGAGGGCAATGTGCTCGGCATGATGCCTCACCCCGAGCGCAAGATCGAGGCGGCGCACGGCGGCACCGACGGGCGGCGGCTGTTCGAGGGGCTGCTCGAAGCGGTCGCCTGACCGCCCTAACCGCGAGCCTTTCTGCCGAACACGCTCGTCCATCGCGCCAGCAGCGTGATCGCGGCCGGCCAGAACAGCGTGTTCCAGATGTCGTGCCAGTTGCCCCAGAAATCGATTCGCGTGCGGAAGACGACGCTGTCGCGAACGTCCCAGATCTCTCCCGCCAACGCGACGACCGCCACCGCGATCAGCGGCTTCCAGCTCCCGATCCGCCAGCGCAGCACCAGCAGCGTCGCGAGGAATACCGTCAGCCCGACATAGATATGCAGCGCGTCCTTCGCGAGATGGACGTGGCTGATCAGCCAGACCTTGGCCGCCTGGAGATCGCTCATACCCGCGCCGAGAAAGGGGTGAAGTCGGTGCCGCGGTCGAACACGTCGACGCCCTCGCGGCGCTTGAGGAAGCCGACCACCGCATAGGTGACGGGGGTGAGGACGATCTCCCAACCGACCTTCAGCGCCCAGTTGGTGACCAGCACCGTCACCACCTGGCTCGTCGGCCAGACGCCGAGGAAGGCGAGCGGATAGAAGATCAGGCTGTCGGCCGCCTGGCCGAACACGGTCGAGGCGATCGTGCGGGTCCACAGCATCCGGCCGCCGGTCAGCAGCTTCATCTTGGCGAGCACGAAGCTGTTGACGAACTCGCCGACCCAGAAGGCGACGACCGAGGCGAACACGATCCGCGGCACCTGACCGAACACCGCCTCATAGGCTGCCTGGCCGGTCCAGCCCTCGGCAGGCGGCAGACTCACCACCACCCAGCTCATCAGCGCCATGAACACCACGGCGACGAAGCCCGCCCAGATGCACCGGCGCGCGCGGGCATAGCCGTAGACTTCGGTCAGGACGTCGCCGATCACGTAGGAGATCGGAAAGAACAGGATGCCGGCGCCGAATACGAATCCGCCGATGGTGGCGACCTTGCCCGCGCCGATCACGTTCGACAGCAGCAGGATCGCGACGAACGCCGCCATCACGAAATCGAAATAGCGGAAATGCCCGCCCGAAACCTCGCGCGCGTCGACCGCGGCCGGTGCTGCCCCTTCGCTCATGCGGAACATCTATGAAGGTGGTTCCGCGGCCGCGCAATCCACGCTAATCGCCGCGGCGGGCGCCCGTAGCTCAGCTGGATAGAGCACGTGCCTTCTAAGCTCGTGGTCGCAGGTTCGAATCCTGCCGGGCGCGCCATTTCCGTTCGATGCTGGGAACTCCACCGCTCGCCTCGTCATTGATGCGCCGAACGGCGTGTTCGAGCACCTTCCGCGAGCCGAGAATCCGCACCTGCGTATCGCCTACTTCGACACGGCGGACGAGCGCGCGCAGAGGGTTTCCTCTTTCCCGAGCTGCGGCGCTCGGCGGCGATGCCGGCGATCTGGTCGACGCCCTGCTGATGCAGCACCGGCGCGGACGCGAGCTCACCGGTTATATCCACGAGACCGCGCGCATCGGGTCGATCGAGCGGCGGCTCGGCATCGGCGGTCTTTCGAGCTTCACCGCCGCCCGGTGACGGCACGCCCATGGCGTACGTGCGGCGTTCGGCGCCGCGAACGAAACCGCGCCAACTGCCCGCGAACCCGCGAACGATCCGCCGCATCGGCGGGAACCGGCGCGCTTGCGCAGCGTAGCCTTCATGCGGACGAAACATCTTCGACCCGGAGGACCGCGCCATGACCATTGCCCCCAAGCTTCGCCAATTCCTCGACCTCAGGGACGTGACCTACGATCTGGTCGAGCACCCGCCGACCCAATCCGCCATGCAGAGTGCGGCCGAGGCGCACGTCCCGCCGAACCGGATGGCCAAGGCCGTACTGCTCGAGACCAGGGACGGACCGCTGCTCGCGGTGCTGTCCGCCGACCGGCGGATCGAACTCGCCGACCTCAGGGACGATATCGGCGAGAAGCCGCAACTCGCCGACGAGGACGAGGTCTCCGCAATCTTCACCGGCTGCGAGCCGGGCGCAGTGCCGCCGATGGGATTCGGCGTGCCGCTGATCGTCGACATGCATCTCTCGGACGAGCCGGAGGTCTATTTCGAGGCCGGCGATCACCGGTCGCTGATACGGCTCGATCACGGCGAGTTCATGCGGCTGACCCGCCGCGCGCGTCATGCGAGCTTCGGCACGCCCTGGTCGCTGATCGAATAGCGTCGAGCATCGGCGACACGTCGGGAAATTTGACGGTTCGCGGGAAATATCCCGCGCGCGCGTGCGTTCATGCGGCACCGGTGCCGCGCGCTTTGACGCGGCGCCAATCATAGGAGGATGTCATGAGGCGGACCTTGGTCATGGCGGCCGCCGGTCTCGTGCTCGCCGCCCCCGCGGCGGCAGGCCAGAAGCACGACCTCGATGCCGACAAGAATGGTCAGATCACCCGCGCCGAGTTCGACGGGCATGTCGCGGCGCAATGGGCGGACAAGGACAAGAACGGCGACGGTCAGCTGACGCGCGACGAAGCCGGCGCGAAGGATGCTGCCGATTGGACTGCCGCGGATACGGACGGCAACGGCACGCTCTCGCAGGCGGAATTCACCGCGAAGAAGTCGGCCTGGTTCACTCGGGCCGATACCGACGGCAACGGTACGCTTTCCACCGCGGAGGCAACGGCAGCAAAGGCCGCAAAGCCGCGTCGTTGAGGACGAGCGCATAGCTAGGCGGCCGCGTCCGCATCGGTTTCGTCGCGCTATTCGACCCGGCAAGGGGATTCGTGATCGCGCTGTCGCGAATGGCGGCGATGGCCGCGTCGCGCCCGACGTCTCGATCCAGGGCTATATCCACGCCTGGTCGCGCTGCTCGACACCGACGACGAGAAGGGAACGAGGGCCGATCGCTATGCTCAGAGTGACGCGGTAGCCGAGGGCAGTCGGCTCCGGTTCCGCCGACGCCAGCGGCGTCACCGCAGCTGGCAGATATCGATCACGTCCATGTCATTGTAATCGAGATTCTCGCCGGCCATCGCCCAGATGAAGCTGTAATTGCGCGTGCCGGAACCCATGTGCACCGACCAGGGCGGAGAGATCACGACCTCCTCGTTGCGCATCACGATATGCCGCAGGTCGTCCGGCTGCCCCATGTAGTGGAAGACCCGATCGTCCTCCTCCAGATCGAAATAGAGGTAGATTTCCGACCGCCGCTCATGGACGTGCGGCGGCATCGTGTTCCAGACGCTGCCGGGATCGAGCCGGGTCAGGCCAAGGCATAGCGCGGCGCTCCCGCAGACATGCGGCAGGATCAGCTGATAGATCGTGCGCCGATTGGAGGTCTCAAGATCGCCGCGCTGGAGCGGGCTGGTGTCGGCAGCGGTGATCCTGCGCAGGGGAAAGCGCGCGTGCGCCGGCACCGACAGCAGGTAGAAACGCGCGCCCTCCCCGGCGAAGGTCACGCTGCGGGACCCCATGGGCACGTACAGCGCCTCATATTTCGCCAGCTGGATCGCTTCGCCGTCGACGGTGACGAGCCCCTCGCCGGCGCCGATGTTGACGACCCCCAGCTCTCGTCGTTCGAGCAGAGGATGACCCGCCGCGCTCTCGGGCTCGGTCTGGTCGGGCAGCGCGAGCGGCTTACCGGCCGGCACCGCACCCCCGATCACGAAGCGCTCGCCGTGCGAATAGGTCAGCACGACCTCGCCGGGCCGGAACAATCCGGAGACGAGATGCCGGTCGCGCAGCGCCTCGTTCGACGCCCCCGCCATCATGTCCGGATGCGTCGCGTAATAGGTTTTTTCGTACAAAATCGTCCTCGCCGGTCAGCGCGTGCGTTTGTCGAGTGCCGCGACCTGGGTCGCCGCGAGCAGGAAGGCGCCGACGCCGTAATATTGGGTGTCGGCCGCCTCGACCTTGTCCGGGCGGTCGCCCACCTGCTGCACATATCCCAGCCGCCCGTCGGGCTGGATAGCGCGAAGCAGAGCGGCCCATCCGCGCCGGACCGCCGGTTCATAGTCGCTGCGCGGCAGCAGCCCCGCGTTGATCCCCCAGGCCAGCCCATAGGTGTAGAAGGCCGTGCCACTCGTCTCGGGCGGCGAGCCCTCCGGCGCGAGCAGCGACGGCGCCCAATAGCCATCCGGCTTCTGCAATTGCTTGATGCGGGTCGCCATCTGCAGGAACAGCGCCTCCATCTTGCGCCGTTCGGGACTGGCCTTGGGAAGCTGCGGGATGATGCGCGCCAGGCCGCCGAAGACCCAGCCGTTCCCGCGGCTCCAGAACATCTTCCGACCCTGGGCGTCGCGGCGCTCGAAGAAACGGCTGTCGCGATAGTAGAGATGCTCGACGGGATCGTAGAGGAAATCGGTGGTCGCCCAGAACTCGCGTAGCGCGAAGTCGCGATAGCGGCGGTCCCCCGTCTGACGGGAAAGCTCGAAGAAGGCGGGCGGCGCCATGAACAGCGCATCGCACCAGCACCAGCGCGTCAGGCATTCGGTGGAGGAATAGCCGTCCTTGGGTACATAGAAGGCCAGGGTCGTGACCGCCGGCTTGGTCACGACCAGGTCCAAGGTGCGGCGCGTCGGCGCCCGCGCAGCCGGGCCGGCGCCGTTCGCGGCGGCCCAGAGATAGGCCTGGGTGATGGCATGGTCGTCGGCGAAATAGGGCTTCTCGCCGGGGAGCCACTGGTTCGCGCGTCCCATGTCGAGGATGGCCTGCCGGATCCGGGGCGGGCCACCCGCGTCGGCGAGCGCGGTCATGCCGACCCAGAACACCGCCTGCTCCCACGCCCGCGGCTTGCGAGTCTCGCTCGTCGCCTGAGAGATGCCATGGCCGTTCATCCGGTCGAGCTGCCAGTCGGCAAGACGGATCGCTGCGTCGAGGGCAGACGCGGGCGCCTCTGCCGGCGCGGCTTGCGCGAAGGCGGCGGCGGGCGCGGCGAGCAGCAGGGCCGCCGCGAGAGCGGATAGCTTCATTCCCTTCTCCGGAAATCAAACAAGGGGGCGCCCAGCGGACCGGGCGCCCCAGGGAGGAGCCTAGAATTTCCCACGGACGCCGAACGAGATCGTCGTGCCGTTGAAGAATGAATTGTCGCGGCGCGTCGAGCCATTGCCCTTCGGCTGGTTGGGGTTGGTGTAGTAGGTGTAGAGATTCTCGTTGGTGATGTTCAACGCATCGATGCGCAGCTCGACCAGATCGTTGACCTTGTAGCTGATCGTGCCGTCGAGGAACGCCTGCGGCGCGACATAGGGGATCTGGTCGTTGCCGTTGTTCTGTGACGTGATGCCCGTCTTCGCGCGGTAATTGTAGGAGCCGCGGATCGAGAACGGCCCCTTCTCGTAGAAAGCCGTCACGCTGTACGTATAATCCGGGACGAACTGGATCGAGATACGATCTCCGTTCGTCAGCACGAAATCGTCGCCGGACTGGTCGATCAGCGTGAAGCTGCTGGTGATGCCGAGGCCGTCGAACGGCTTGGGCAGGAAGGTGAAGTTCTGCTGATAGGCCAGCTCCAGCCCCTTCAGCTTCAGCCTGCCCTGGTTAACCCAGATCGTGCGGCGGAACAGGTAATTGGGATCGATGACGCCGTTTACGCAGGCCGGGGAGCCGAGCGAGGCGCAGTTGAAGGCGCTCGAAGGCAGGCCGACCTCGCTGAACGGGACATAGTCGAACACCTGGGTCGCGCGATCGACGATGTTCTTCTGGAACACGCCCGCGCTGAGCAGCCCACCCGGCGCGAAATACCATTCGAGGCCCGCATCGTACTGCGTGGCGATCTGCGGACGCAGGTTCGGATTGCCGACGGTGTATTCGGCGTTGAAGATGTTCGGCACGTTGGTGCCGGTCGCAATATAGGACAGCGCTGCGCGGGTGATCGTCTGGCCTCCGGACGCGCGCAGGACGAGCTTCGGCGTGATGTCGAATGCCAGGCTCGCCGAGGGGAGAAGGTTCTGATACCCACCCTTGCGCTGCACCGGAGCGAAGTTGCCGCCGCCGATGCTCTGATAATTGTCGATGATCGTGCGGGTATCGGAAAAGCGCATGCCGAAGTTGCCGCGCAGCGCATGGCTACCGACCGGGATCTTGAAGCTGGTCTCGAAGAACGCCGACTTGACGATCTCCTCTGCGTTGAAGGCGGCGTTGAGACGGACCGGCGCCTGCCGGTTCGCACCGTTCGCATCCAGCACGTCCATCACGAACGAACGCGGGAAGGTCGCGAACTGCGACGGATAGCCGGAATTCCCGCCGTTGGTCAGCTCGCCGAACTGGATATACGGGTCCATGTATGAAAAGACGCCGGCCGGATTGCTGGCGAAGGTGCCGCCGTTCGGCAGCGGGGTGGCGGTGGCGATGCTGGTGCCGTCCTGCCGCGAGATCCTCTTGGTGGTCGAGACATAGCTGCCGCCGAGCTTGAGCGACAGCAGCTGGTCGCCGGTGTCGACCGGGGTCCAGTCCAGCACGGCCCGGGCGGTCTTTTCCCGGTCCAGCTCGTCGTTGATCGCGAAGCCGAGCGACGGCGACGAATATCTGCTCGTATCGGTGAAATCGACCGGCGAGCTGATCGTCGGATAGCTCACGTTGCCGCTGGGATCGAAGGTGGTGGTGATGCCGAAGATGTTCGAGATGATGCGGTTCTCGGAATAGACCGCCTTGCTCTCGCTGATATTGCCCTGGGCCGAGAGCGTCATCGTGTCGGTGAGCTTGTAGGACGCTCGCACGATGCCGTATTTGAACCGGGTCTTGGCGTCGCGGAAGAAGCTCTCCGTCAGGATGCTCGAGTTCCCGAACGTGCCGTAGAGGTTGTTGTATTCGTCGAGGTGCACGTCGAGCGGGATGAGGCCCGAATGGTTGCCGGTGCCGGGCGGAGCGGTGCTGCCGGCGACGGTCCGCGAGTTGCGCACCGGCACGCCGAAGGTGAACTCGTCCGTCTGGTCGGTCAGCCGCGAGAAGATGCCGTCGACGCTCGCCTCGAAACGGTCGCTCTTGTACTGAAGCGATCCGACGAAGCCGAGGCGCTCGCGCTCGTTGTTCGAGGCGAAGACGCGATAGAAGCGCGGCAGATAGCCGTTCTCCACCTGGGCACGGGTCAGGCCGCCGAAATTGGCGAGCGGGTTGTCGAGGTCCAGCTCGAACTGGAACGGCCCGCTCGTGTTCGCGGGCGGCGCGGGCGTGTAATAGGGACGGCGACCGAGCGCCGACGAATTATAGCCGCCGGTGGACTGGAAGCCCGACCGCTCGTTGACGTTCTTGGCATAGGCCACGCCGAACAGCGCACCGAAATTGCCCCAGGTGTCGCTGAGCAGCAGCGACCCGCGCGGGCGCCATTCCTTTGACTGGGTGTTGTAATTGGCCTGCGCCGTGTAGCGGATCACCCGGCCGCTGTTGTCGAACGGCCGGGGCGTCTGCAGGTCGACGTTGCCGCCGATGCCGCCTTCCTCGAGATTGGCAAGCGGCGTCTTGTAGACGTCGACCCGCCCGAACAGCTCGGACGGGAAGACGTCGTAGTTGAAGTCGCGCGCCGAAGTGCCGACGTTCATCGCCGAGGTCGTGCGCACCGGCGCGCCGTTGATCGTCGTTACGGTGAATTCCGAGCCGAGGCCGCGGATGCTGATCCGCTGCCCTTCGTTGGATGCGCCGTCGCGCGACAGGATGACGCCGGGAATGCGCTGAAGCGAATCGGCGACGTTCGCCTCCGGGAACTTGCCGATATCCTCGGCCACGATCGAATCGCGGAAGCCGATCGCCTCGCGCTTGAGTTCGATCGCCTTGCTGAGGCTGCCGCGGAAGCCGGTGACGATGATGTCGTCCGCCGACGCATCGGCCTGATCGCCGCTCGCGGGCGCATCCTGCGCGGAAGGCTGACCCGGCTCGATGCCCGATTGCTGCGCATAGGCAGGTCCGGCTGCAAGGGTGATGGCAAGCGCGCCCGCCGAAACAGCCGACGCCAGAATCGATTTCCCCATGTCTCTCTCCCGTCACGTTCGCGGTGCAGGCCGCGCGTGCCGTTCTTGTATGATAACTTTTGGCGATCCAGTCAATTGTCAGACTGTTTCGGGGAGATATCAGCGGTTTCCTACGGAAATCCGCGACGATTCCGCGCTCCCGATCCACCGACTCGGTGTAAGTGGTATGATAGATTCGAGGAATCAGCCCCTGTCGGGCAGTGTGACCTAGCAGGCCTCGTCGGTCCGCCTACGCGCCCGCAAGCTGGCGCTGAGGGTGGAATGGCGCGTGAGGCTCTCGTGCATATGCTGGCGGGCGGCCTCGCGGGCGCGGGCCGAATCCATCCGGATGATCGCGTCGACGATCGCCTCATGCTCCGCGAGCACCTTCGCGGCATAGGCGCGATGCGCCTCGTCGGGCTTGTCGCCTAGATAAAGGCTACGCGAGGGCACTAGGCGAAGGCCGAGGAACTCGACGAAACGCGCATAATATTCGTTCTGCGTGGCCTGTGCGATCGCGAGGTGGAAGGCGGCGTCCGCCTTGGCCGAGGCGACGGGATCCTCACCGACCGCGACCATCTCCTCCAGCGCGTCCTGGATGGCGCCGATATCGGCCGTGGTGCGGCGCGCCGCCGCCAGCCCCGCCATCTCGGTCTCCACCGCCATGCGGATCTCGAGCAGCTTGATGACGTCGGCCAGTTCCTGGACTTCGTCGCGGGTGATCTGGAACGCCCGATATTCGGCGGTTTCCGCAACGAACACCCCGGCGCCCTGTCGCGAGAGCGTCAGCCCCTGAGCAGCGAGCCGCGCGACGGCTTCGCGCACGACGGTGCGGCTGACATTCTCCGACAGCGCAATCTCCTTCTGGGAGGGAAGCCGCGAGCCGGCGGGAAGCTCGCCGGAACGAATCCGTGCCTCTAGCTTGGCGAACAGCTCGTCGGTCAACGATCCGGTGCGGATCGTCTCTTCGGCTCCGCTGGGCGAGACCTCGATCGGCAGGGCCTCAGACCGACTTGTCATACTTATCTCCGATAGCTACCCTCGTTTATCACCAACAATGACAACAGTCGATCCGGCGAAAGGCCGACAATGAGGGGATTTATGCGATCACTGCCCGGTCTGTCCGCCCTGCTCCTCGCGAGCACCGCCTCGACGCTCGCAGCGCAGGAGGTGGCGCTGCCGATCCAGCCGCAGGTCTCGCCCGATCGGCCGGAGTGGGAGAATCCCGCCGTCTACGCGATCGGCAAGGAGCCGGCGCGCGCCACCGGATTCCCGTTCGAATCGCGCGAGAAGGCGCTTGCCGGGCACCGCACCAAGTCGACGCGCTTCCTCCCGCTCAACGGCCAATGGCGTTTCGCCTTCTCGCCCAGTGCCGACACGCTCCCGGCGGGGTTCGAGAAGCCCGGCTATGACGTGTCCGGCTGGAAGGAGATCAAGGTCCCGGCCGACTGGCAGACGGAGGGCTATGACCAGCCCAGGTACAACAACATCACCTACCCCTTCCCCGCCAACCGGCCGCTGATCCCGCATGCCACCAACCCGGTGGGCTCGTACCGGCGCGACGTGGAGGTGCCGGCGGACTGGAGCGGATCGGACGTCATCCTCCACATCGGCGCAGCCGGATCGGCCTATTATGTCTGGGTCAACGGCGAGAAGGTCGGCTATTCGGAGGATTCGAAGCTCCCCTCCGAGTTCGACGTGACGCGGTTCGTGCGGCCGGGCCGCAACACCATCGCGATCCAGGTCTATCGCTGGTCCGACGGCAGTTATCTGGAGGATCAGGATTTCTGGCGCGTCTCGGGCATCGAGCGCGAGGTGTTCCTGATGGCGGCGCCCAAGACCCGGGTGCGCGATTTCTTCGTCCACGCCGGCCTCGACGACGCCTACCGGGACGGACGGCTCTCGGTGGACGTGGCAGTGACTGCATCCGATCGCCCGGTCACGGCACGCGCGCTGCTGCTCGACGGCGACCGGCGGGTGCTCGAGCTTTCCCGGCGGATCGAAGCGGGCACGGGCGAACGCACCGTCACGCTGACCGGTGCAGTGCCCGGCGTGAAGCCGTGGACGGCCGAAACGCCCAACCTCTACATGCTGCTCGTCGAGCTCTACGACGCCGAGGGTCGGATCATCCAGTCGACCTACAGCCGCATCGGCTTCCGCACCGTGGAGGTTCGCAATGGCCTGGTCACGGTGAACGGCAAGCCGATCACCATCCGCGGCGTCAACCGCCACGAGCACGATCCCGAGACGTTTCACGTCATCTCGCTCGAATCGATGGAACGCGACATCCAGCTGATGAAGCGCAACAACATCAACGCGCTGCGCACGTCGCACTACCCTAACGATCCGCGCCTCTACGAGCTCGCCGACCGATACGGCCTCTACGTGATGGACGAGGCCAATATCGAGAGCCACGGCTATATGGACTGGGCCAACAAGCGCCCGCGGCTCCGCGGCCAATATCAGCTCGGCTTCGATCCCGCCTGGGAGGATGCGCACAAGAGCCGCATCCTCAACATGGTCGAGCGCGACAAGAATCATCCCTCGATCATCTTCTGGTCGCTGGGCAACGAGGCAGGCATCGGCCCCACCTTCAACAAGGCCGCGGCGGCAGTGAAGGCGCGCGATCCGAACCGGCTGGTGAGCTATCTCGGCTGGGGCACCTGGCCCGGGGTGACCGATCATCGGCCCAACGACTATGCCGACATCTATGCACCGATGTACGACAGCGTCGAGAAGATGGTCGACTATGCCGAGAGCTGGGCATTCCGCCAGCCGATGATCCAGTGCGAATATGCCCATATGCAGGGCAATTCGGGCGGGAACCTCAAGGAATATTGGGATGCGATCTATGCGCATCCCGGCAAGCTGCAGGGCGGCTTCATCTGGGACTGGGTCGACCAGTCGATGTACCGCTACACCGCCGACGGGCGCCGATATTGGGGCACGGGCGGCGAGTACGGTCCCAATCCGGGCGGCGACATCGAGTTCGGCGACGGGCTGAACCAACCCGACCGCACGCCCAACCCGCACCTGTTCGAAGTCCGGAAAGTGTATTCGCCGATCCAATTCTCGAACTTCGACGCCGCGGCGGGCCGGTTGACGGTGATTAACCGCCACGACTTCGTCGACCTTTCCGGTTACGACTTCGGCTTCGAGGTGCTGGAGGACGGTGTGGCAGTGGCGAAGGGGCAGCTTCCCGCGCTCCATGTTCCGGCGCGGGGCCGCGAGACGATCGCGCTCGCCCTCCCCTCCTTCACCCGCAAACCCGGCGCCGAATATGTGCTGACCGTGAGCGCCCGCGCCAAGGCAGGAGCTATCCCCGCGGTGGAGGCCGGGACGGTGATCGGATGGGAACAATTCGTGCTCGGCCGCGAGCCGGCGAACGCGCCTGTCCCCTCGGGTGATGTCGCGCTCGCGGAGGGCAAGGAGACGATCCGCCTCGCCGCCCACGGTGCCGAACTGGTCCTCGACCGCAAGACGGGGCTCGTCGAGCGCTATGCCGTCAACGGCCAGCCTTTCCTCCACGGCGGCACGCCCAATTTCTATCGTGCGCTCACCGACAACGACATCGGCACGGGCCTCGAGAAATCGCATGGCCTATGGAAACAAGCTTCGGCGGTGCGCGTGGTCCAGGGCGTCGAGACGCGCCGGCTTGGACCAAGCGCGGCCGAGGTGACGATCCGCTATGCCGTGGGCGATGGTGCGGCCACCTTCGTCTCACGCTATCGCATGATCGGCGACGGCTCGGTCCGGGTGGAGGGCGATTTCACGCCGCTCAAGCCCGACCTGCCCGATCCGCTCCGCGTAGGCCTGTTCTTCTCGATGCCGGCGCGCATCGATACCGTCTCATGGTACGGGCGTGGTCCGCACGAAAGCTATCAGGACCGCAGGACCGGCGCCCCGCTGGGGCTGTGGCGGGGCAGGATCGCCGACCAGAACCACGATTACATGCGTCCGCAGGAGACCGGCAACAAAGTGGACGTCCGCTGGATGGAGCTGCTCCAGCCCGGACATGGCGGGCTGCGCGTCGTCGGCGACGCGCCGCTGTCGATGAACGCGCTGGCCTTCCCCTATGACGATCTCTCCCGCCGCCCGCCCGGCACGCGCCGGAGCACCGACATCGTGCCGCATGGCGAGGTCTCGCTGATGATCGACGCGGTTCAGTCCGGCGTCGGCGGCGACAATGCCTGGGATGCCGGCGGACGCCCGCTGCTGCAATATCGGGTGCCGTTGAAGCCGATCCATTACGGCTTCACGCTCGAACCCTTCGCGGGCGACGGCACCACGCCCGACCGGGCCAAGCCCGCCGCCGCGGAGGAACTCCGGTGAGCGCCCGACTCTGCGCCGCCGCCGTCGTGCTGCTCGCCGGCGCGGCACCGGCCCGGACCCTCTCCGAGGCCGAGCAATTGCCGCCCGTGGCGAGCCCCCTGCCCCCCGCGCCGGACAAGACGCCGCGCGCGAGGGTGATGCGCGCGGACTATCGCTACGGCGATCTCCTGTGGGAGAACGACAGGACCGCGCACCGCATCTACGGCCACGCGCTGGAGGCGGCCGAGCCGCCCTCTGGGTCGGGAATCGACAGCTGGGGCAAGAACGTCGCCTGGCCCTTCATGGACCGGCAGCTGCGCACCGGCGACCAGCACGCCTATCATGGCGAGGGCCTCGACTTCTATAACGTCGGCACGGGCCGCGGCGCCGGCGGGCTGGGCATCTGGTTCGACAACAAGCTGTGGGTCTCGCGCAATTATCGCAGCTATCGTATCCTGAAGGATGGGCCCGACACGGCCGACTTCGTGGTCGACTATGCCCCCTGGCCGGTCGATGTCGGACGCAAGGTGTGGGAGACGCGCCGGTTCACCCTTCCCCTCGGCACCCATTTCACGCGGCTGGTGTCGACGATCCGGTCGGACAAGCCGGGGCCGCTGCTCGTGGGCATCGGCATCGGCAAGCGCACTACCGGCGACGGCGGCGAGCTGACCGTCGACCGCGCGCGCGGTCTGCTCTCCTGGTGGGGGCCCGCGGACCCGCATCACGGCCGCATGGCGATCGCGCTGCGGGTCAATCCGGCGATGATCGCCGAGATCCGGCAGGACGCCGATAACCATCTGGTGCTGCTCAAGGTCACGCCGGGCAAGCCGTTCGTCTATTATTCCGGCTCGGCCTGGAGCCTGGGCGAAGGCGGCTTCCGCAGCCGAGAGGCCTGGGAGCGCTACGTGGCTGCAGAGCGGCTCGATTTCCTCCCGCCGCGCTGATCATAGGACCACCCATGGAACGCCGCCGCTTCCTCGCCTCCACCCTGGCCACCGGCACGCTTGCCGCGACCGCTCCGGGCTTCGCCACCGCGCGGCACACGCCCGACGGCGCGAGCGACCGGAGCTATATGCTCGACATCCTCGCCAGTATGGCGGAACCGGTGCTGGGCCCGATGTCCGAAGGCCGGCTCCAGGCGGTGTTCGAGCCGGAGCTCAGCCCCACCTGGGACGGGCGCAATGCCAAGGTCGCCTATCTCGAATGTTTCGGGCGGCTGATCTCCGGCATCGCGCCGTGGCTGGCGCTTCCCGACGACGAGACGGCAGAGGGGCGGCTGCGCGCGAAGCTGCGCCGGCAAGCGCTCGCCAGCTATGCCCATGCGGTCGATCCGGCCAGCCCCGACTATCTGCTGTGGCGGAGCGAAGGCCAGCCGCTTGTCGACTCGGCCTATTTCACCAACGCCCTCCTCCGCGCGCCGAAGCAGCTCTGGGACCCGCTCGATGGGGCCACGAAGCGGCGGGTGGTGCAGGAGATCCAGGGCCTGCGCCGCGTGCCGCCGCCCTACACCAACTGGCTGCTCTTCGCGGCGATGAACGAGGCGTTCCTGCTTTCGGTCGGCGAGCAATGGGACCCGATCCGGATCGACCTCGCGGTCCGCAAGATCAACGAATGGTATGTGGGCGACGGCTGGTATGCGGACGGTCCGCGCTTTCACTTCGATTACTATAATTCATATGTGATCCAGCCGATGCTCGTGGAAATCCTCGAGGTGCTCGTCGCGACCGGGGCCAGGTTCAACAAGCTCAACGCGCCGGAACTGCTCGACCAGGCGTACAAGCGGATGCAGCGGTTCGGTGAGCATCTCGAGCGGCTGATCGGGCCGGACGGCAGCTATGCGCCGATCGGGCGGTCGCTCACCTATCGCACCGCCGTCTTCCAGCCGCTGGGATTGCTCGCCTGGCGCAAGAGGCTCCCCAATTCGCTGCCCGAGGGCCAGGTCCGCGCCGCGACGCTCGCCGCGCAGCGGGCGATCTTTCGCAATCCCACCAATTTCAACGCGAAAGGCTATCTCACGATCGGCTTCGCCGGCCATCAGCCGACGCTCGGCGACGTCTATTCGAACGCCGGCAGCATGTATATCGCGGCGGAGAGCCTCATCGCGCTCGGTCTTCCTGCGAAGGACAGCTACTGGACCGCGCCCGGCCTGTCCTGGACGACCAGAAAAGCCTTCAATGGCGAGCCGTTCCCCAAGGATTATTACGTCGACTACTGAAAGGCGGGGCCCCGCACGATTGCGGAGCCCCGGGTTCGGGCTACATCCGGAAGGAGATGCTGCCGACGAAGGTCCGCCCGTTCTTGTAGAAGGCCGACGGTCGGTCGCGCGTGCCGCTGTATTGCAGATACTTCTCGTCGAGCAGGTTCTGCGCCTGGACGGTCAGCGTGACATTGTCGTTCAGCTTGAGCGCGGCCGAGGCGTCGAGCTGATGATAGGGCGCCACCATCTCCTGCGAGCCGAGGCGCCCGATCGTCCGGAAATAGGATGAGCGATAATTGTAGCTCACGCGCGCCTGGAACGGCCCCTTCTCGAAATAAGGGATGATGTTGACCGTGTGCTTGGAGAGATACGGCAGGTTGAGGATCTCGGTCGTGTCCAGCGTCGTCGAGGTGCTGCTGTCCTGATAGGCATAGTTGGCCTGGATGCCGAACCCGCCCCAGAGCTCCGCCTGCCCGTTGATCAGGATGCCGTTCACCTTCGCCTTGCCGCCGTTGACCGGCCGCGACACGCTATAACGGCTCTCGAGCTGACCGGTCAGCGAGTTGTAGAGCGTCACGCCCTCCTGGCGCGTGGTGATGATGTAGTTGGAGATTTCGCGGCGATAGAGCTCGAGCGACAGCAGCGCGCCGGGCGCCGGATAATATTCCGCCGTGACCTCGAAGTTGGTCGACTCATAGGGCTTGAGGAAGGGATTGCCGCCGCCGGCATCATAGGTGACGTCGTTCTGCGTGATCGACGCCGCCAGGTCCTGATAGCGCGGCCGCGAGATCACCTTGGCCACCGCGCCGCGGAAGATCAGCTTCGGATTGACCTCATAGGCGACGTTGAGCGCCGGCAGGAATTTCAGATAGTCGGTCGAGGTGCTGGTCGGCACCGGGCGCGGATTGGGATCGGCCGGCGTCGGCAGCGTCAGGGCGTAGTATGACACGTTCTTGGTGTAGACGAGCCGTCCGCCGATGTTGCCGCGCAGCCCGCCCTGCTCGAAGTTGAGCTGGACGTAGCTCGCCGCGACCCGCTCCTTCACGCGGGTGGAGGCGCCGATCTTGTCCACCAGTGGCGAGTTGATCGCGTTGGCGAGGACGTCGATGACCGATTGTTCGGGCAGGTTCAGGTATCGCGTCGCATTGCCGCTGGCCCCCGTCCCGCTGAATACGTCGTCGGGGGTGACGAGCGCGTCCACGCCCAGCTCCGAGCCGAGCAGCGATTGCTGGAGATAGGTGTTCACGCCGCGCGCATCGACCCGGTTGACGTGGTCGGTGAAGCGGGCGCCGATAAGCAGCTGGGTGAAGAAGCCGCCGAGCGGCACGGTCCCGTCGAAGCCGGCGAACGCGTCCTTGTCGGTGGTGACGCTGTAGTCGAGACCGCCGATCTGCGCGGCGACGAGCGGCGCGCCGTTGACGATCACCGGGTTGCCCTCGATCGTCGCGGGGTTGTTGTTGGGATTGGTGAAATAGCTGGCCGGATTGGTGATGTCGCCGCCGAAGTTCACCTCGGCCGACGTCGGGGTGATCGAGTAGCTGAACGGCGCCGCCGTCTGGACGTTGAAGAGATATTCGGGATTGCGCCCGCCCTTCGCCTTGCTCCACCCGGCGACGAAGGACAGCTTCGAGCCGTCGTCGCCCTCCCAGTCCGCGAAGAAGTTGAGGTTGTCCGTCTTGAGCTTCGTGCGGCGGACGAGCGTGTCGAGCTGCGCGCTCGCTCCGTTCGAAGCGCCGAAGCTGGCGTCGGTCACCACGCCGTTCGAGATGGTCGCCGACTGCAGTACGTCGCCCGTCCAGGCGCCGGGGATCGTGTACATCGACTGGCTGTAGTTGTTGTAGTTGCCGTCGATGTGCAGGCCGCTCAGCGTGAGGGTCAGCTTCTCCGCCGGGCGCAACTGCACGGTGCCCGCGATGCTGGCGCGCTCGCGCTTCTGCTGGAAATAGGCATAGTTGATGCCGAACGGCGACGCGGCCTTGTCGAGGTCGGCGAGCGTTCCCCCGGTGATCACCGCATTCGGGTTCTTGAGCACGCGCTCGCCCGCCGCGTTGGTCGTCATGAACGGGCTGCCGGAACCGTCGGCATTGTCGTAGCCGAAGAACTCGACGCCCGAGCGCACGAGATTCTGCTTGTCGTAGGTGGCGGCGACCAGGACGCCGAACGTCTCCGCCTCGTTCTTCCAGCTGTAGAGGCCGGAGCCGCGGAAGCTCCCTTTCTCCGCCCGGTCGTTGTACGAATAGCCGCCGGACGCGAAGATCGAATTGGCCTTGAGCTCAAGCGGCCGGCGGGTGCGGACGATCACCGTGCCGCCGAGGCTGCCTTCCTCGATGCGCGCCTCGGGCGACTTGTAGACCTCCAGCCGGTCGACCAGCTCGGGCGCGAGCAGCGAATAGTTGAAGGTGCGGCTGCTGGGATCGTTGTCGTTGCCGCCCCAATCGGCCGAGGCCAGGCCGTGGCCGTCGAGCAGCATCCGGTTCAGCGCCGGATCGGTGCCGAGAATCGCGACCTTCTCGCCCTCGCCGAAACGGCGGTCGATCGAGACGCCGGGGATGTGCGACAGCGATTCGGCGACGTTGCGATCGGGGAACTTGCCGATGTCCTCCGACGAGATCGCGTCTACCACGGCGTTCGCGTTGCGCTTGATCTCAAGGGCCTCGCGAAGGCTGCCGCGGAGGCCGGTGACGACGATGTCCGACTGATCGGCATCGACACCCTGACCCGCCGGTTGGGGCGCCGTTTCCTGCGTGGGTGTCGTGTCGGATTGCGTGGCAGGCGCCTGCTGCGCCTGGGCGCTGCCGGCAAAGCCGAGGATGCCGGCCAGGGACGTGGACAGCAGGGTCATCTCTCGCAAACGCATGTGGTACTCCCTTTCAAACACCGGACTGGTCTGCGTCGCGTGGACGCCGTTCCCTGCTGACGGTCGCGCCCGGCGGCTTCGCCCGCTCGATTGCGCTACAATCGACATAACCAAAATACTACCATTCATGCGAGCGCAATCAGCGGCGGCATCCGACAACCACCGCCTGGAAGCGGCATTTCGTCGCGGAAAGCCGATCTCACAATGGAGAGGAGGAGAGCCAAATCCCCGCCTGGCACCATGAAAAGTATCGTTCTGGTCCTAACGGGATGGTCGCAAATGGACCCGCGAGTCAGCGGTCGCCGGTCACCACCCGGACCAACAGCTGCTGCTCGCTCAGGGGATCGGCCAGACGCACAGCCGGCGCGAAGAAGGTCGCTTTCTCGACGGTCCTGGCCTGCAAATCCGACGCCCGATCCGCCCGTCAGGGCCGATCGGCCCAGTTCGGAGCCTCTTCATCATAACCGCCGACGGCGGTGATCAGTCCCTATTCACTCGATAGAGCGCATGATGTGACAGGATGAACAGCGTCCGCCGGTCCTCTCCGCCGAACAGGAGCTGGAGCGGCCGCTCGGGCACGTCGATCCGGCCCAGCTCCCGCCCGTCGGGCGCGTAGACGAACACCTGACCGTTGGCGACATAGACGCGACCCTCGGCGTCCGTCGCCACGCTCTCGCCGCCGCGGTTGGCGAAGGGTTTGAGCTCGGTGATCTCCCCACGCCCGCCGACCAGGCCGGAATAGGTCCTGTTCTCCGACGCATTGGTCACGAACGCGCGCGTGCCCGGCCTTGCCGTGGTGAAGCCATAGGCATCGAGCGCGTCGGAGAAGCGCCAGCCGCGGAAGTCGGGCGGCCCCTGCTGGAACGTCCGATAGGCCGGCAGCGCCAGGCTGCCATCGGGCGAGACATATTCCTGCGCCTTGGGCAACGCCATGTCGCGGGCGAACATCTCGGCCAGCGTGGTGAACTGGAGCGTCTCAGGATCGAGCTGGTCCTTGAACTCGCCGTTGTTCCACCAGTTGACCGGCAGCACCTTGGCCGCGTCCGGACGCTCGGCGACGGGAGTCGGCGGGATGACGGTGAGCTCAGTCTCGGGGCTTCCCGGCTTGAAGCTGTAGACCGTGCCGTTTCGTCCGTCGGACGAGAGCACGAGCAAATTGCCCGAACGGTCGACGGCCAGGTTGACCGGATCGAGCGTGTTGTCGCGGACGATCGACAGCTTGCGGTCCGCCGACCAGCCGTAGATCCGCTGCGTCTTGCGGTCGACGAAGTAGAGCGCCCCCGCAGCATCGACCGCGCCGCCGCCGACCGCCTCGAAGCCGTCGGCGAGCTTCTCGACCCGGGCGCCGCCGAACGTCGCCGGTTCGACCGGTGCCGGATCGGCCGGCACGTCGAGCACCGCGAACTCACGCTCGCGCACCTCCAGCCCATGCGTCACGTCGCGGATGGCGTTCTCATAGGGATATTTGCTGACGCGCAGGAAGGTCGCGCAGCCGTTCTCGTCGCAGGTGCCGAGCCCGCTTTCGGCATTCACATGGACGTTGCGGAAGCGGATGTCCCGCGAGTTGTAGAGCGTGACCGCCGCCGGCGCCGGCTTGCGCGTCCGCGTCACGCGATAAGCATGATGGTTGGCGACGAGGATGTTACGCGAATCGCGGATCTCGAGCGACACCGCGTCGCCGCTCTCCCCGGCTTCCTCCTCCGTCTGCGGAGCGATCAGCTCCCAGTTGGCGACTCGGTTGAGCGCGAACTCGCTGCGGACGTGATGCTCGACCGACGCCTGGATGATCCGCCCCGGCGTCTCGGTGTCGGAGACATAGATGCCCGGATCGGCATAGGTGCTGGGGCTCCAGACGTTGACGAAGGTACCGCCGCCGCCCTGCGTCACCCACAGGCTGGCGTATTGGCCGGCCCAGCGCTTGGCGGGATCGGGATCGCCGGTCTGATTCGCGTTGTAGGGGATGAAGCGGGTGCCGTCGAACAGGTTGGTGCCGTGGCCGCCCTGGAACTTGACGTCGTTGACGAGCGATTGCGCGCCGGCCCTCCAAAGGAGCGCGGTGGCGCGCGGATTGAGCCCGCCGGTCGCGAGGCCGAGGCCGGAGACGATGGCGTCGCCGCCGCGCGCCGATTCCACCAGCGCCTTGGGCGCGCCGACGCCCTGGTATGCCGCGGTGCGGTCGGCGAGCACGATCTGCGTCAGGCTCGGATGAAGGCCGATCAGCACCGTGTCCGGGCGCAGGCGCAGCGTGTTGCTGACGACGTAGAAGCCGGCCGGGAAATAGACCACGCGGTGCCCATCGATCGCGCGCTGGATCGCGGCGGTGTCGTCGGCCGCATTGTCGCCCTTGGCGCCGAGCGTGCGGACGTTCACCCATTCGCCGACGGCCGGAAGCGAGCGGATCATCGGCGACGACGGCGACGGGAGCGCGGCAAGCGCCTCGGCGTCCATCCGCGTCTCGTACCGGCCCATCTGGCCGACGCCGGAAAGTGTCAGACCGTAGGTGAAGGATTTGACGCGGTAGCGGCTTCCCTTCCCCGGCGCCGACCGGCCGCTGTCGCGGAAGCGCGCGAAGACCGGCGTGCCGGTCGCCACGACATTCTGGAAGCCGACTTGGGTGTAGACATTCTCCTCGTTGGAGATGATCACGCCGGCCCGGCTGACGTTCTCGAGCCGCAGATCCTGGCCCCACAGCCAGTCGCCATAGCCGCGGTCGATCTCGATGCCGACCGGCGTGTTGCGCATCGTGACGTTGAGCAGCGTCAGGCTCGCCTCATGCTCGCGGATCGCCGCGTCGCGCTGGCCGTCGAAGGTCGAATCGATGAGCGTGAACTGCCAGGCCGGCGAGGGCTTCTCGGCGAGGATGCCGTAACGGCCGCCGCGGAAGTGGAGGTCCTCGGCCTCGTTGGCGACATGGTAGAGGCCGGCGAGCCCCGAGCCGATGTCGAAGTCGATATGGCTGAGATAGGCGTGCTGCGCGGCATGGAAGCGGATCGCGGTCGCGGCCGGATTGCCATCGCCGATCACGAAATCGACGTTGCTGAGCGCCGAATAGAAAGTGCCGGGATTGGCGTCGGCGACGTCCTTGTCGAACGGGACACTGCCCGGTGGCGGAAAAGGAACGCGGCGCGACGGATCACGCTTGGCACCCGCGAAGATCACCATGTTGGCGATACCGCGCTGGAAACCGGGCGTATTGTCGCCCAGCTCGATGACCGGCCGCGATGCGCCCACGCCGAACACGCGCACGCCTGGCCAGATGAAGATCGTGCGGCTGATCCGGTAGCGGCCCGACGGCACGAACACGATCCCGCCGCCGGGTTTCGCCGCGGCGGCGTCGATCGCCTGCTGGATGGCGGCCGTGTCGTCCGCGCGGCCGTCACCCTTGCCGTTGACGGTGACTGCGCGCGGCTCGTCCGGCGCTTTCACAAAGGCCGACCGCGATGCCGACGCAGGCGTCGCGGATGCCAGCAGCATCGCGAGCGCTCCGATCAACGCACCTGACCAGCCTTGCATGTCTCGACTCCTGAAAATTGTCCCGGCCGCAAGGGGCCGGGACAAGGCGGAGAGGACCGCCTCCATCAGGAGGCGGCGGGGGATCAGAAGTTGAAGCGGACGCCGGCGCGATAGATCCGGCCCAGCGTGTCGTAGAGCGCCGGATTGATATCCAGGCCGGTGTTGGTCTGCGGCGACGCCACCGGATCCTTGTCGAAGAGATTGTCGACCTTGCCATAGATGGAGAAGCGGTTGCTGATCTTATAGGTGGCGCCGACGTCGACGTAGAACGCGCCCTTCATCTTGTTGTAGTCGATGGTCGGATGGTTCCCGGTCGAAACCGGGCAGGACGTCTGGCAGACCACATATTGGTTGCCGAAGGTGCCGTCGCTGAACCAGCGTTCCTGCACGGTCAGGGTGATCTTGTCGCTGTCATAGGTCTGCACGGCCAGCCATTTCCAGTCGGGCGTGTTGCCGTTGTTCGCGCCGGCCTGATCGACCGGGTCCACGCCGGCGATGCCCGCATTGACGATGAACTTGCGGATATGCGTACCCAGCGCGCGGACGGTGAAAGTGCCCGGCAGGCCCAGAGGCCGCTGCCATTGGTAGCTCGCCTCGATATCGAAGCCGCTGGTCGACCAGGAGGCCAGGTTGAACGGCTGGACGTTAATGTAGTTCAGGCTGGGATTGGCATTGTCCAGGCTGAAGCCGCCGCAGAAGGCCTGATTGCCCTCGAAGCAGAATTGCACGATCTGCTGCGCCGACAGGGTGGAGACCACGCCCTTCAGCTTGATGTTGTAATAGTCGAACGACAAGCTGAGGCCCGGCAGCCACGACGGGCGCGCCAGCACGATGCCGACTTCGGTGTTGCGCGCGATCTCCGGCTTCAGCTCGGTGTTGCCGATCGTGTTCTGGAACGCCTGCACCGCCACGTTGCGGAACGGATCGTTGAAGTTCGGCAGCGTCGTGACGGTCGGTGCGGCGAACAGTTCCGACAGGTTCGGCGCGCGCACGTCGCGCGAGGTCACGCCGCGCAGGCGGATGCCGTCGAGCGGCGTGTCCCAGGTGCCGCCCACCTTCCACGCCCAGACCGTGCCCGAGGTGCTGTAATGCGTGCCGCGGCCCGCGGCGTTCAGATTGGCGCGGCCGATCGACTTGCTGTTGAACAGCGGCAGGTCGACTTCCAGAAAGCCTTCATAGACCTCATATTTGCCGCGGCCGTTCTTGTAGTTGCCGGCCGCCCAGTTGCTGCCCTGCGCCGCGTTGAGCAGCGGGTCCGCCGGATAGTCGGCGCTGTTGGGGCTGAGGTCCGAAACGCCGGCGCCGTAGGGATCGGCGTTCACGCGGTAGAACTCGCGGCGGTATTCGCCGCCGAACGCGACCGACAGCGGCCCCGCCCACAATTCGAGCGGCTCGCCGGAGAAGTTCAGGCTGGCGACGTCCTGGGTCAGCTTGGTGTGCTGGAACGGGCCGTTGTCGTGCGGCGCGACATAGGCAAGCGCCGCATCCGAGGGCGTGAAGCCGCCGAAGATGTTGATCGGCTGGCACCCCAGCGCCCGCGCCGCCGGATCGGCGCAGACGATCGCGCCGTTGAGCGTGATCGCGTTGGTCGCGGCCGCATAGCGGTTCTGCAGGACGATGTCCTTCACCCGGATGTCGGAGATGGTGATGCCGTGCTCGTAATAGGCGTCGTAGTTCCAGTTCGTGCCCGCAACGTCGAACTTACCCTTGGCGCCTCCGACGAAGCGGTACTGGCGCCGGTCGGTATAGACCTGCGGGTCGGGGAAAGACGCGTTGCTCGACCCGAAGCCGAACTGGGTGATGCCGGCCTGGGCGCAGCGATCGCGGACCAGCTGCGGCAGGAACGGGTTGGCGCATTGGACGGTCAGGTTCGACCGGCCGTAGCCGGGGCTCGGCTGGTTATGGGTCTTCACCTGGGCCACATTGACCGTGAGATAGACCTCGTTGTCCGGGGCGAAGTCGAAGCCGATCCGGCCGTAGCCGTTGATGCGCTCCAGCGATGATTTGAGCGACGCCCCCGACCCCGGCGCGCCCGACAGATCGCCGCCCTCGCAGAAGCTGTTGCCGGGATAGCAGCCGGTGACGGCGCCGGTGCCGGTCGGCCGGCCGCCCGACCCATAGTTGAAATTATAGGGCGTGCCGTTCTGGTCGAAGGCGATGCCCTGGAGCGGGCCGTTGTTGATCAGGCCGTAGCGGGAAAACTGATAGGGTTGCGCATAGTCGCGATAGTTGAACTGCGGCAGGCCGTTGTTGGTCTGCCCGGTGTTCATCAGCGTCGTCGCGCGATACCAGTCGCGGCTGCCGGCTAGGTCGGTGCCGAAATCGCCCGCGCCGACGCCGCCCTCATGGTCGTATTCGCCGCTCAGCACGAGGTGCAGGCGGTTGTCGAGGAACGCCTTGCCATAGGCCGCCTGGACCAAGGCGGTCTCGTCGTCGCCGTATTTGGTGATGCTGCCGAGGATATTGCCCTTGAACCCCTCGAAATGCGTGTCGGTGATGAAGTTGACGACGCCGCCGACCGCATCGGACCCGTAGGAGGCCGAGGCGCCGCCGGTCACCACGTCGACGCGCTTGATCAGCAGCTGCGGGAACATGCTGATGTCGGGCACGCCGGTCACGTTGGCGGCGACGACGCGCTGGCTGTCGAGCAGGGTCAGCGTGCGGATCGGGCCGAGGCCGCGCAGCGAGAAGGAGCTGAGGCCCTGCTGCCCGCTCGAGGTGCTGAAGGTGCCCGTCGCCGCGCCGGTCGATCCCTGGAGCGAGGGCAGCTGGGCGATGGTGTTGAAGACGTTCGGCTGCGCGTTGTTGGCGATCTGCGCCTCGCCGAGCACCTGGGTCGGCGTCGGCGCGTTGAAGCCGCTGGTGGTGATGCGCGATCCGGTGACGATGATGTCGGCACCCGTCGCCGATTGCTGAGTCTCCTGCTCGGCGGGGAGCGATTGGGGCGCGTCGGCGGGCGTCGTTTGAGCCGTTGGGGCCTGCGCCGGTGGGCTGGTCTGCGCGGCGGCAGGCATCGCGAGCGTCGCGACGGCAAGCGCAGTCAGACTCGCCGCGGCAAGGCGGCGGCGGGGGTTGTCAGCGTAGATCGTTAGCATGGTCGGTCTCCCCGGTGCTTCTGTTGTGATTGGACCAACCTCACGGCGTCACCGCGTAGAGCGCGTGGTGCGTGAGGATGAACAGCGTGCGCCGGTCGCGCCCGCCGAAGATCAGCTGCAGCGGCCGGTCGGGCACGTCGATGCGGCCCAACTCCTTGCCGTCGGCGCCGTAGACGAACACCTGCCCGTTCGCGACGAAGACGCGGCCGTCCCCGGCGACGGCGACGCTCTCGCCGCCGCGGTTGGCGAAGGGCTTGAGGCCGGTCAGCGCGCCGCCCGGTCCCACCGTGCCGCTGTAGGTGACGTTCTCCGACCCGTTGGTGACGAACAGCCGGTCGCCCTGTTTGCCGCTCACGAAGCCGTTGGCATTGAGGCTGTCGGACCAGCGCCAGCCGACGTGATCCGTCGGCCCCTGCTGCCACACGCGGAAGGCGGGCAGCGCGATGCTGCCGTCCGGCGAGACATATTCCTGCGCCTTGGGCGTGCCCGCGTCGCGCGCGAACATCTCGGCGAGCGTGGTGAACTCATAGGTCTTGTGGTCGAGCTGGTCGCGGAACTCGCCGTTGTTCCACCAATTGACGGGCAGCAGCGTCCGCGCGCCCGACCCCGCACGGACGGGCGTCGGCTTGATCAGCGTGAGCTGGTCCTTGGGCCCCGCCGGATCGAGCGAATAGACGGTCGCCTTGGCGCCGAGCGACGACAGCACCAGCAGGTGCCCGGAGCCGTCGACCGCCAGGTTGACCGGGTCGAGCGGCTGGTCGCGCACGATCTCCAGCCCCTTGGCCTCGGTCCAGCGATAGATGCGCTGGAACCGCCGGTCGATGAAGTAGAGCGCGCCCCCGGCATCCACCGCCGCGCCGGAGATCGACCAGAAGCCTTCCTCCAGCTTGTCGACCTTGGCCATGCCGGACGGCGCCGCCGCGATGCTGCGGTCCGCCGGGCCGACGTCGAGCTTCGCGAACTCGCGCTCGCGCACCACCAGCTTGTGCGACAGGTCCTCGATCGCATTCTCGAACGGATATTTGCTGGCGCGCAGGAAGGTGCCGCACCCCTCGTCGTCGCACGTCGCATAGCCGCTCTCGGCGTTCACATGGACGTTGCGGAAACGGATGTCGCCCGAGTTGAACAGCTTCACCGCACTGCGCGCCGGGTGGTAGCTGCGCGTCACCCGATAGCCGTGATAGTTGGCGAACAGCAGGTTGCGCGAGTTGCGGATCTCCAGCGAGATCGCGTTCGGCCCGTCGCCCACTTCCTGCTCGGTCTGGGGCGCGAGGAACTCCCAGTTCCGGACGTTGTCGAGCACGATCTCGTTGCGGGCATGATGCTCGACCGACATCTCGTAGACATGGCCGGGCGTGCTGGTGTCGGTGACGTAGAAGCCCGCCTGCGCGAAGGTGTTGGGGCTCCACACGTCGGCGAAGGTGCCGCCGCCGCCGTCGGTGACCCAGATGCTGGGATATTGCGCGTCCCAGCGTCCGTCGGCGACCGGATCGCCGCTGTGCGCGGACTGGGTCCCCAGCGGCTTGTCGTCCGCGGTCGGCGTGCCGCCGCCGCCCATGATCTTCACGTCCTCGACCAGGCTGTTCTCGCCCGACCGCCACAGCAGCGCGGACGCGCGCGGGTTCACCCGCCCGGTGAAGAGGCCGAGGCCGGACAGGATGTTGTCGCCGCCGCGCGGGCTCTCGATGATCGGCAGCACGGTGCCGAGGCCGGCATGGCGCGGATTATTGTCGGGGATGTAGAATTGGGTGATCGCCGGGTGCAGCCCGATCAGCACCGTGTCCGGCCGCAGCTTCAGGCTGTCGGTGACCTTGTAGAAGCCGGTCGGGAAATAGAGGACGCGGTGGCCGTCGATTGCGCGCTGGATCGCCGCGGTGTCGTCCGCCTGCCCGTCGCCGACCACGCCGAGCGAGCGCACGTCGGTCCACTCCGCCACAGGGGGCAGGTCGCGGATCGCGGGCGGGCGCGGCGCCGGCATGGCGGGCAGCGGCTGGATGTCGGCCTCGGTCGCATAGTCGCCGGTGCGGCCGAGCTCGGGCACCGCGAGGCCGTAGGAGAAGGACGCGACCTTGTAGGCGCGGCCCTTGCCCTCGACGGTCCGGCCGCTGTCGCGGAAGCGCGCGAACACCGGGCTGTTGCTGGCAAGCGCGTTCTCGAAGCCGATCTGGGTGAAGACGTTGTTCTCGTTGGAGATGACGATCCCCGCCCGCGAGACGTTCTCGAAGCGGACGTCCTTGCCCCACAGCGAATCGCCATAGCCGCGGTCGATCTCGATCCCGACCGGCGTGTCGCGGATCGCGACGTTGACCAGGGTGAGGTCGACCTCATGCTCGCGGATCGCCGCGTCGCGCTGCCCGTCGAAGCTCGAATCGATCAGGGTGAACTGCCAGGCGGGCGAGGTCTTCTCGGTGACGATGCCGTAGCGGCCGCCATGGAAATGGACGTTCTCCATGACGTTGCCGGCCTGGTAGACGCCGGCGAAGGCCGATCCCAGGCGGAAGTCCATGTGGCTGAGGAAGGCGTGCTGGGCCATGCGGAAGCGCACCGCGGCCGCCGCCGGGTTGCCGGGGCCGATCTCGACGTCGACGTTGCTCATCGACGAATAGAAGGTGCCCGAATTGGCGTCGCGGACGACCTTGTCACGCGGCACCACGGTCGGCACGGGCACGGGCACCTTGCCGACATTGTACTGATCCCCGCCGGCGAATACGATCATCGTCGACACGCCACTCTGGAAGCCCGGCGTGTTGGCGCCGAGCACGAGCACGGGCCGGGTCGGGCCCACGCCGAAGATGCGCACGCCCGCCGGCACCACGACGGTGCGGGTGAGGCGGTAGCGGCCGGACGGCAGGAAGACGATGCCGTGGCCGGTCTTGTCGCGGGCCGCGTCGAGCGCGCGCTGGATGGCGTCGGTGTCGTCGGCGCGCCCGTCTCCCTGTCCGCGCACGGTGATCGCCCTGGGATCGTTCGGAGCGACCGGCAGCACGGACTCCGCCGCGGCGGGGCCGCAGCCATAGGTCCACAGGATCGCCGCAGTCGCGAACAGGCGCGCTTTCATGCTGCCCTCGATCATCCTCTCCGAAAGGGGCCGGTGCCCCGATCCCGCGACCGATAGGCGGCTGCGGCGCCGCTGCCATCCGCGACCATGGTCGTAGTTCCCTCCGGCGCGGAGCCGCCGTTAGGACTCGGCCGTGCAACCATCGGAAAGGGCCGTGATCGGGCCCGCTGCCGGCAGCCTTCAGGGACAGCGCTTGCAAGGATCAGACAGTCACAGCGGCATGAAGGCGCCGGCCATCGTCGTGATGGGCGTGAGCGGCTGCGGCAAGTCGACGCTCGGCGCGCTGCTCGCCCGCACGCTGGGTTGCCCGTTCCTCGAGGGCGACCAGTTCCACGACGATGCCGCGGTCGCCAAGATGCGGGCCGGCCAGCCGCTGTCCGACGAGGATCGCCGGCCGTGGCTCGACCGGGTCGGACAGGCGATCGGCGCGGCGGTGCGGTCGGACGGCGTCGCCGTCGCGGCCTGCTCGGCGCTGCGGCGACGGTATCGAGACCAGCTCCGGGAAGCGATCGGAGTGCCGGCGCGGTTCGTGCTGCTCGATAGCGGCCGGGACGAGTTGATGCGCCGGCTCCTCAATCGTCCTCACCACTATATGCCGGCGAGCCTGCTCGACAGCCAGCTCGCGACCCTCGAGCGCCCCGATCCCGACGAAGCGGCGATCGCGCTCGACGCCTGCGCCGCGCCCGAGCAGCTCCGCGACACCGCGCTGGCCTGGCTGCGTGGCGAACGGGAGACGCCTTAGGATCGATCGACAAGTGAGGGATGACTGACATCTCAACCCTCCTCACCGTCACCCCGGACTTGTTCCGGAGTCCACCGGGAGGCAAGGACCGGGCAAGAGGTTTGAGTGCAGTCCGCTAGGTCCGGTGGACCCCGGAACAAGTCCGGGGTGACGGCTGGGAATCGGGCTAGGAAATGCCTGCAACCTTAAATGTCGATCTCCCCTATGGCATCAGCCGCTTGCGCCCTTCGGAGAGATGCCACCGCATCGCCAGCGCGGCGCCGTCGGCGTCCTGCGCGCGGATCGCGTCGACGATCATCTCATGCTCTCGCATCATCGCACCGATCACCTCGGGCGGACGCGAACGCGAGATGTCCACCCCGGCGCGCATGATGCGATCCGTTTCCTCCGACAGGGCGTCGAAGGCGACCACGAAGGCCGGATTGGCGGTCGCCCGCGCGATCCGGCGATGCAGGTCCATGTCCTCGGCATGGGCCGGCGCGCTCGACAGCAGCGCCTCGCGCAGCCGCACCAGCCCATCCTCGATCTCGGCAAGGTCCTCGGCGGAGCGCCGCATCGCCGCCAGCCGTGCCGCCTCCGCCTCCAGCACGAAGCGGACCTCGTAGCTGCCGAGCGTCGACGACAGCTCGGTGAGCGGCATGAAGGCGACCAGCCGGTCGGACGGCCGGCTCTTCACGAACGACCCTGCGCCGCGCCGCGCTTCGGTGATCCCGTCGGAGGCGAGACGGACCAGCGCCTCGCGGACGATCGTGCGCGACACGCCGAACATCTCGGCGAGCCCCGCCTCCGAGGGCAGCCGGTCGCCGATGCCGAGACCCTCGGCATTGATCATCTCGACGATGCCTGTATAGGCGCGATCCGCCGCCCGTCCCTCACTCATCGCGGCCTCCCTAGAACACGCTGCTGGCGGCCAGGACCAGCAGCAATCCCGCCACCGAGATGACGGTCTCGAGTACCGACCAGGTCCGGAACGTGCCGGGCATGTCGGTGCCGAGATAGCCCTTGACCAGCCAGAAGCCCGGATCGTTGACGTGCGAGAAGAAGACCGAGCCGGCGCCGATCGCGAGCACGGTCCATTCGGGCGACACGCCCGACGCCGCCACCAACCCGGGCATGACGCCCGCCGCGGTGATCGTCGCCACCGTCGCCGATCCGGTCGCCAGGCGGATGAACACCGCGATCAGCCAGGCGAGCACCAGCGGCGAGACCGCGCCGCCCGCCGCCACGCGCACGAGCATGTCGGACAGGCCGGCACTCACCAGCACCTGCTTGAGCGCGCCGCCCGCGCCGATCGCGAGCAGGATCGTGCCGGCAGGCTTCATCGTCTCGATCCAGATCGCCTCCTGGATCCGCGGCTCGATCAGCCGGCGGCCGAACAGGAGGGGAAGCGCGAGAAGACAGGCGATCAGCAGCGCCGCGATCGGGTTGCTCGCCGCGCCGAGCCAGGCGAAGCGCGGCGCGACGCCGGCGGGCAGCAGCGCACCGACCTGGCCCACCGCGATCAGCACGACCGGCATCAGCACGACCACGAACGCCCGCCACAACGATGGGCTCTCCATCTCCACTCGCACCGGCTCGAGCGCGGGCGGCCCGAGCGTCACGCCGCGCGCGGTAAGGCGCGCGAGCACCGGTCCGGAGAGCACGGCGACCGGCAGTGCTATGATCAGGCCGTAAACGATCGTCCGGCCAAGGCTCGCACCCAGCGCTTCGACCGCGAGCAGCGGCCCCGGGTGCGGCGGCACCAGCGCGTGCACCACCGACAGGCCGGCGAGCGCGGGCAGCATCAGGCGGAGCTTGGCCGCATCGCCGTTCGCGCCCTGCGGCAGCGCCGCCGCGGCGGTGGCGACGATGGGGAGCAGCAGCACCAGCCCGGTCTCGAAGAACAGCGGCAGGCCGATCACCAGCGCGGCGAACAGGCTCGCCCACGGCGCACCCGCGACGCCCGACCAGCGCAGCGCCGCGCGGGCAAGCCCGGCAGCACCGTCCGACAGCTGCAGCATCGCGCCGAGCGCCAGCCCCAGCGCGACCACCAGGCCGGTTCCGCCCAGGATGTCGCCGGCGCCCTTCTGCACCGCCTTGGCCGTGTCGCCGATCGGCATCCCGGCGAGCAGACCGACCGCGAAGGCGCCGCACAGCAGCCCGACGAACGGATGGAAGCGGCCCCTTATGATCAGCAGGATCGACAGCGCGATGCCCAGAACAGCGGCAAGGACGAGGCGATAGTCGGCGAAGGTCATCGCCCTCCCCCTTTCCTCGAAGGCCCGCGGAGGATCGTCTCCATGCCCCGCCAGGGTCGGCGTCGCCCCATTTGTTATCCGCTCCCTTCCTCGTGCTCCACGGTCGGGAGCTTGGCAATATCTGTAGGACAGATTCCCGGCATTTACCACAGGAATTGCGGCAGAATGCGCGTTACCTGCTTGAATCTGTCCAACAGATAGCGCTAAGTTAGCGCTATCGCGATTCCCCGCCCAACCGCGGCTCGCGATGCGGCAAACAGAACCGCGCGAAAAAAGGGAGATGATGATGATCGGAACCGAGCAGCATCAGGCAGTGGCCAACGGCGCGGCGCGCGAGGATGGCCGGGCCGTCCTTGCCACGCTCACTCCCACCCAGATCAAGGTGCTTCAGGGCGTCCGTTCCGGCCTGCTCAACAAGCAGATCGCGTTCGATCTCGGTATCGCCGAAGCGACGGTGAAGGCGCACATGACCGCGCTGATGCGCAAGCTCAACGTGCGTAACCGCACCCAGGTCGCGATCGCGGCGCAGACGATGGGCTACGGGCAGCGTTCGCTCGCCCAGTAATCTTTCCAGGCGCGCTCAACGCCGCTGCCGCGCGGCTAACGGACACCCTTCGACACTCCAGTGCACAGGCGTGGTGAGCCACAGCGTCGCAGCCCGGCAAGGCAACGCGCGTCCGCTGGAGCTGCCGGCCTTGTCCGTGCCGCCCCGACGATGATCAGCCGCGTGAACCTCCCGAGCCTCCCCAATGCCGCCGGATCACCGCTCGGGCAGGTCAACCGCCTCTTCAAGCGAATCCGCATAGCGGCGGCGATCGGCCATGAGGCGCGCCCGCACCTGCTCGATCTCATGAACTTCGGTCGCGTGCAGCAGGTCGCGCAGTACCCGGTTGATGTGGCTTCGCATGCATGCCCGCGCCTGGTCCGGGTCGCCCGACGTTATCGCCGCGAGAATCTGACGATGCTCCTCGACCACGGGAGCGACCCCGGCCGCCCGCGCCTTCTCCGTCACCAGCCGATACTGCGCCGATCGGTCGCGCATGTCCCACAATTGCTCGACCACCGCCTCGAACGCGCTGTTGCGCGACGCTCTGGCGATCGCGAGGTGGAAGCGCCGATCCGCGTCTTCGCACGTCGGAAAATCCCCAAGCGTCGAGACCATCTCATCGAGAAGCGCTTCCAGCGCCCTCACATCCTCGGCATCCGCGTGCTGGGCCGCGAGGGCGCAGGTCTCCGCCTCGATCGCCCGCCGCGCCTCCAGCAGCTCGAACGGCCCGACATCGGCCTCATTGGCCTTGCCGCCCGCCGGCGAGGCGGAGGTGACGATGATGCCGTAACCGTGACGGACCTCCACCTGGCCGTCCAGCTCGAGCGCGATGAGCGCCTCGCGGATGGTCGGCCGGGACACCGCATAGGCCTGCGAGAGCAATCGCTCGGAGGGGAGTTTCGACCCCACCGGATATTCGTGCGCCGCGATCTTCGCGGCGATTTCCTTCTTCACATGCTCGTAAAGCCGTTCCTGGCGCACGCACCGCTCCCGTCGTTTCGGTGCGGTATAGCCGCTCTGATCAGTGCCAGAAACGGATAACGCCAATCTCTCTCGACTACCTCCCAAAAAAGCGGCGGCGCGCCGCAAAGCGCGCCGCCCGAGGAGGGTTCAGAAATTGAGCCGCGCGCCGATCAGGAAATTGCGGCCGGCATAGGTCGCGCCGTCCGGCTGGGATTCACGGTTCTCGTACCGGTTCAGCTGGACCTGCTGGAGCAGGTTCTGCGCCTGGAGCGTGATCTTGAGGTTGGTGTACCACGGCAGCGGAAAGCTGATCTGCGCATCCATATAGTCCGTCGCGATCGAGTAGAGATCGCCGGGCACGTTGTTGCACGGGCAGACGGTGTTCAGATTCTCGTCGCGGTGCGTGTAGGAAAGCCGCGCGGAGAACCCGCCCTTGGTCTCGTAATAGATCGTGCCGTTGTAGGTCCACGGCGCGAGCCCTGCGATCAGCGACTTGGGATTGAAGTTCTTGGGCACCGTGCCCGACAGCTTCTGCGAGATATGCGTCACGTTCGCATTGAAGCCGACCCCCTTCACCAGGAAGTCGAGCGGCTGGATCCACTGGAACTCCTGCCCGAACAGGTTCACCGTGACGTCCGAGTTGAGTTTCTGGCGCACGATGATGCGCGCTGCGTTCGGGTCGCCGTTGCCGAGGTTGCTGATGCCGGTCTGCTGACGCTGGCTCAGGCGGCTGAAGACGAGGCCGGTCTCGGCGAACGGCGTCGCGGTGTCGATCGTCGCGGGATAGTCGTGGACGTTCTTCCACCACAGGTTGAACGTCAGCACGGTCCTGGACCGCGGATACCATTCGATGCCGACATCGAAATTGTCGGCATAGAAGGGACGCAGGCTGGGGTTGCCCCTCGTGAAGACGTCGCCGTCCAGGCTGAGGCCGAAGGTCGGCGCCAGGTCCTGCGGATTGGGCCGCGTCACGGTCCGCGCGGCGGCGCCGCGGAACACCAGCGAGTTCGTCGCCAGATAGGCGAAATTGGCGCTCGGCAGCCATTTGGAACCGCTGCTCTTGGTAAAGGGTGCGGTCCGCGTGCCGCCGCCCACCAGGAAGTCGTTGACGATGCCGGCGACGGTCTGGGTCGTGCGGGTGTAGCGCACGCCGGCATTGTAGCGCAGCTCGCCGCCGAAGACGTCCTGCCGGCCGTCGACCATCAGATAGTTCGACCAGGTATCCTCGGTCAGCACCCGCGGCGAATAGGTGTTGAGATAATTGCCCGGCTGGTCGCCCGGATTGGTCTGGTTGATGTAATAATCGAAATCGACCGCATTGCGCATCTTGGCGAAGTCGAGGACCTGCCAGCCGCCGTTGAAGCCCGCGTCGAACGGCGCATTCTTGAACAGGCCGCTCGCCGGCAGGTTGGTCAGGAACTGCGGGATCGCAGAGTTCGGCACCGCGCCGAGCACCGAGGTCTCCTGCGACGTGAACTGCGACGTGCAGTTGTTGCGGAACGCGCAATCGGAAACGTTCCAGCTGGTGATGTTCCGCTCGAAGCTCGACACCATCATGCCCGCCGACACCTGGAAGCGGTTGGCGTCGCCGCCGGCGAAGTCGATGCGGCCGGCCTTCTGCTTCAGGTCCTGCCGGTTCGGCGCGATCTGGATGCTGTTCCAGTACCAGCCGGTGTAGTTCGCCAGGTCGATGTTCGACGAGATCCGGGGCGTGAGGTCGCCCGGGGTGTAGCTGTAATTGACATATTGCCCGGTGTTCAGCGGCGTGAGGTTCGATGCAGGACCGCCGCCGGCCGGCGCGGTCTGCCCGGGCGCGTAGACGACCGGCTGCACCTGCCCCGGCGCCGACTGCAGCGTGTATTGCAGCGAATCATTCTTGAACTTGCCGGTGTTGACCATGCCGGCGACCGAGACGCGGAAGTCCTTGTTGATCTCCCAATCCAGCTGCGCGGAACGGTAGAACAGCCGCGTATAGGTCTGGGCGTCGGTGCTCTGGTTGAGGAAATAGGCATTGCCGAAGGTGCCCGAGGTGAGGACGTTGTTCTCGTCCGCCTCGAAGTCGATCGGGATGTTGTTGTTGTAGCTGCGCACGACCATCATCACGTCGTGCTGGCCGAAATTATTGTTCGACTCGCTCAGGATCGAATCGATCCTGAGGCTCACACCATCGACCGGCCGCCACTCGAAATTGAGCATACCGGCCTTCCGGTCCCGCGAGCCGACGACCTGCTCCGCACGCACGAGGCGCGGGACGATCACATAGCTCAGGTCCTGGCACGACATGCCCGACGTACCGCCCGGCACGCCGTTCCCGCACTGGACGAGCGGCGACCCCGCGGCGGGCAGGCCGAGCTCGGGCGGCACGTTGCTCGGCACGCGGGTCAGCGTGGCGCCGCCGCCGCCGCCATAGCCCGACGTCCGGTTGTCGACGTTGTTGGCGGGAAGGCTGCTCGGATCGATCGTCAGCGAGTTGCAGCCCGCACGCGTAGTGGGACAGGCCGACCCGAGGCTCATCGTCGTATAGCCGACGGTGTTGAAGATCTCGCTGCGATAGTTGCGCTTGGCATAGGCGCCGGCGACGACGATGCCGAAGTCGCCGATCGGCGTATCCATGAACGTGTTGCTGACGATCCCGGCGATGCGCGGGGTCGTGGTCTTGTCGGCGTCCTGATACGAGCCCTGCGCCTGGATGCTGACGTGGAAGCCCTTCCGGTCGAACGGACCGATCGGCTGCATGTCGACCGATCCGGCGGTGCCGCCCTCGACGGCGCTGGCGATCGGCGACTTGCTGAGCGTCAGGCGGCGGAACAGCTCCGACGGCAGGATGTCGAGGCTCGACCCGCGGCCCTCGTTGGAGCCGTTGGCCGAGGTGCTGATCGCGAAGCCGTTGACCGTCAGCACGGTGAAGCCCGCGCTGAGGCCGCGCACGTTGATGTAGGTCCCCTCGCCCGACGTATCGCGATCGATCTGCACGCCCGGCAGGCGCTGCAGCGATTCGGCGAGGTTGAGGTCGGGGAACTTGCCGATGTCCTCGGCGAAGATCGAATCGGTGAAGTTGGTGGCGTTCTTCTTCGCGTTCGCCGAATCCTCGAGCGACCTCGCATAGCCGGTGACGATGATGTCGTCGGCCCGGTTCTCGGAGTCGGACGCATCCCCCGGCGCAGCCTGATATTGCGCGGGCGGTGCCGGCGGGGATGCCGGGCTGGCCACGCGTTCCTGGGGCGTGCTCCCTGACGGTGCCGCAGATTGCGCATTCGCCGCAATTGGCATGACCACCAGCGCCATCGCCAAAGCCGTCCCGGACAGCCACGCGATGCGCACAGAATTGCCGTCGATCCCTTTCGGCCTCATGTCCCCTCTCCCTATTCGTGAAGCGATTGGGTGCCTCACCTTCTCTTTGTGGTCAGGCTAGTGGCCTGACCTCTTGTGTCAATCAAAAAATGGGAGCGATACCATCGCGTGCGAGCGACGGCCTTCCGAAGGCTTGAGGCTTGAAATGGAGGAAGATTAAGCGGGAGCGCCTTGCCGCATGTCGCGATACAGGCGGGGAATCAGTGATATCGATATCAAACTTCTTATTTGCGGACGGCTTTGGAGTCCGCCGAATGAACAGGAACGTGCTCCTGCGAAGGCAGGAGCCTTGGATTATGTGCGCCGCACTACAGCCTGGGTTTCCCTTCGCAGGAGCACTGACACTGCTTCAATCTGAATGAGACACAACCGTCACCGCCGCTTGCAATGTAGGATTTCGCCTGCTTGGCTGCTCCGGTCCGGGCCGCGCGAGCGTCGGGCTGCTCTTTGATCCCGTCGATCTTGTCCATGTCGCGTAGGCGTCGCGCCAGTGTCGCGTTGCCGTCGCGTGAGTGTCGCGCAGGTGTCGCGTCGTCGTTGTGTCCGCGTCGCTTATCCGTCGCTTTCATGTAGCGTTCCGAGCGGACCGGCTCGTGCACACATGCCTGAGTCAATTTAGTCAACATTTTCGGGTGTCCTGATACCGGATGCGCCATCCGGATCGGGCCCCATCTACCCGTGACTTTCGTGACCTTCGACGGTTTTCTGCGGCTTTCCGAAGCCTGTCCCGAGCCCTGAGACCAGCGCCTGCCATCGGCAACCGGCCTCGAATAGTTCAGCTGGTCGTCCAGGGTCAGCCCGCCGGCCTCAGCGGTTCCCGCCGGGGCGCTCCCGCAAGCGCGCGGGCGATGGCGGAGCGGAGCGGCTTGGCGCGGAATTCCCGATCATAGGGCAGGCCGCGCTTGGGCAGCTTGTCGGCGCGCGGATCGAAGCCTTCCAGCCAGCTATAGCGATCGCTCAGGCCCCAGACGAGCATCTCGCGCAGCTGAGGATAGCTGAACATGATGTCGAGATAGGCCCGCGCATAGTCCGCGACCGCGCCGTCCCGCGCGGCGATGTCGGCCGGCGCCTTCCGGTCGTTGACGTCGAATTCGGTGATGACGAGGTCGAAGCCCATCGCGACGACCTCGTCCAGAAAGCGGCGCCACGGCCCCGCCGATTCCTTGACGATGGCCGCAACCGGATCGGATTTGAGCAGCCGGATATGCGACTGGACACCCAATGCGTCGACCGGCGTGTTCCGCTTGCGAAACCCCTCGAGCAGCTTGAGCACACCCCGGATATGGCTCTCGTCCTCGGTGCCCCGCTCCCAGCTCATATAGTCGTTGTAGACCAGCTGTGCGTGCGGCGCCTCGGCGCGGGCGCTGTGGAACAGGAGGTCGAGCATCGCCTCGCCGCCGAGCGCTTTGGTCACGACGGTATCGCGGATCGCCCCGGTCTCCGGCTGGATCGCCTCGTTGACCACGTCGTAGGAGAAGATGCGGCTGCCGTATCGGCCGCAGACCGTCCGCACATGCTCGATCAGCATCGCCTCGGCCGCTTGCGCGGGGCGGCTCCCGAAATCATGGTCGCGCAGCCAGTCCGGGTACCACTGCGGCGGCACCCAGAACAACGTATGGCCGCGAAGGCGCATATGATGATCCATCGCATAGTCGGCGATCGCATCCATGCGCGCGAAGTCGAAAAGGTGCGGCCCGGGCCGCGTGGCCTGCCACTTCAGCTCGTTCTCGGGCACCAGCACCGCGCAATCGCGCTCGAGCAGGGCGGCATAGCGCGGATTGGCGAAGGAGCCGGTATCGCTCCCCTGCCCTCCCCAGGCGACTGCCGACCCGAACAGGATGCCGCGGCGCGCGGCGACCTCTGCCAGGCCCGGCTCGCCCGCAGCATCCGCCGCGGTGGCGAGCCCCAGCGCGGCACAGCCGGCGATCACGTCACGCCGGCTCAGCAGCGGAGCTATCGGCGCGCTCACTTGCGCACCGAAGCGGCGGTGGGCACCGGCCCCAGATAGGACGGCGGAACGGGACGGGTGGCGATCACCAGCTTCTGGAGGACCACATTGTCGTCCAGGCGCCAGATCCTGACGCGATGCCGTCCGGCCGACAGCGCGGGAAATCTGGCGCTGACGGTGACGGCGTTGTCTTTGACTGCCTCGACCCAGGCTCGCTCCTCCGTCGAACGCGCGCCGCCGGCCGCCGGCACCGGATTGAAGGTCAGCGTCTGCGGCGGACCGTCGTCGACGGAGACGCCGATCCTGAGCCCCTTCCCACCGTGCGTGTCGAGGGTCGGGACCAGATAGAGCAGCACCTGCCCGTCGCCCGCCTGCCGCAGGTCGACATCATATTCGAGCCGCACGCCATCGCCGAAGCCGCTCGCGGGCCGCCCCTGCGGCAAGGCCACTACCGATCCAAGCGTCCGTCCGAGATGCGGAATGACGGTCCAGGTCAGCCCTTTCCCGTTGACGGCCCGGCTGAAGTCCGGGGCCTCGATCGCGACGATCCCCGGATCGGCGCCGGCTTCCGATCGCCCGATCGTCGGAACCTGGACGGGCGCGCCGCCGGGCACGCGGACCACCTCCGGCATCTTCTGTGTATCGGGCTGCTGCCAGTTCGTGTAGCCGATATGGATCTGGGACATCATCCTGTCCCACTTGCCGCCGGCGAGAGCATGATAGTCGTGGGTCAGTTGCCCGTCGCGCCGGTACGCAGCCTCGGCCATGTCGGCGAAGGCGTTGGCCCTAACGTCCCCGGCCGCAGCCAGCCGCCGGTTCCACGCCACCGCATAATAGAGGCGGTAGAGATTGCCGAGCGCGGCGATCGGATGCTCGACCAGCTGGAAATAGGCGTCGCGCTGCTCGGGCGGCAGCGAGGCCTTCACCGCCAGCATCTCCCGCTCCAGCGCATCCCATTCGGCGACCATCGCGCCGAATTCGCCGCCGTCGAGCGTCTTGCCCGACGCCGGCCCGAGATCGAAGCTCGCCGCGTCGATGAGCTCCGGCTTGCGCCGTGCGGCGAGCTGTCCGTAGCGCGTCACCATCCGCCCGATCGCCTGCGCATGGTCGGGGCCGAATGCGGCGGCGGCCCACCGCTCCGGATAGGCCGCGAGCGCCGCGGGCGTCATCGCTTCCGGGTCCCAGGCCATGTCCATGAAGAACTGCAGCGGGAACTCCATCGGCTTGATGTCGCCGACGTTGACGATCCACAGGCTGCGCGCGCCTCGCCGATAGGCGAGGTCCATCTGCTGCCAGGTCTTCTCTATCTGATTGGTGTTGATCCACTTGTAGTTTCGTGGAGCGCCGACATAGTCGAAATGGTAATAGACGCCGTAACCGCCCGCGCGTCGATCCGGCTTCTCCGGCAGCCTTCTGATCTGCCCCCAATTGTCATCGCAGAACAGCAGGATGACGTCATCCGGGACGGTCATCCCGTCGTCGTAATAGTCCTGCACCTCCTTATACAGCGCCCACACCTGCGGCGTCCGCTCGGCGGGCTTGCCGGTCACGTCGGCGATGATCCTGCGCTGATCGGCGACGATGGTTTCCAGAAGACGCGTCGCGGTGCCCTCGGCCATCGGCTCGTCGCCGTCGCCGCGCATCCCGATCGTCACCAGGCTTTCGTAGGTCCCGCCGCCGGGCTTGGACGCCATCCGCTCGATCGCCCCACGCCAGAAGGCGCGGAGGTTGGCGCCGTTCTGCGCATAATCCCATTTGCCGCCGGTAACGCCGCTGCCGGTGTCACGGTGCCATTCGGCCTGTGCCCGCATCATCGGCTCGTGGTGGGAGGTCCCCATCACCACCCCCATCTGATCGGCGAGCGCCTGGTTCCGCGGATCGTCGACGGCGAATGCCTTCCCCCACATCGCCGGCCAGAGATAATTGCCCTTCATCCTGAGGACGAGCTCGAACACATGCTCGTACATCGCTGAGTTCAGGCCGCCGAACGTCTTCTTCGCCCAGCCGCTGAATGCCGGATCCTCGTCGTTGATGAAAAAGCCGCGGTAGCGGACCTTCGGCTGATCGGTGTGCGAACCGGCCGTAAGAAAGAGATCGTCACGCTTGCGGACCGGGATATCCGCCCACCAGTTCCAGGGATTGACGCCGATCTTCGCGGAAAGGTCATAAGCCCCGAACACGGCGCCGCGACGGTCGGACCCCACGATCACCAGCGCCCGCGGGATGTTCGGCAGCGGCCGCTCCACCACCACCTGGCGATAGGCTTCCCATCGCCCGCGGAGATCGGAGGTCGCCAGCTTCCCTTCCGCGGCAAGGCGGTCGATGACCGGGCTGGTGCCGATCGCGCCGATGATCACGACCTGTCCCTTGGCCAGCCGCAGGTCGTTCAGCACGGCCCCACCGCTCCCACGACCACCGACGCGCTGCAGGTCCCCGGCGAAGCTCCTCGCGACCCGTGTGATCGCCGGGTCCGCGCCGGCATCGACGTAGACCGGCGCCGGCTGCCCATTCCGAATAAGCGCGAAACTGCCGGCCCCGGAAGCACCACAAGGCGTCATCGGCGCGGTACAGGCGAGCGCTGGTGGCCCGAACAAGGCTCCGAAAAGAAACGCAAGCGCCGCCAGCCCTCGCACGGGCAGCCAATCACACAACGGACGCCTGACCTCGGCCACTATCGTTCCCCTCCGGTGATTGCACCATGAGTGGTGCACCATTTAAGGTAGCGCTACCATTTGGGGCGGGCGACGGTCAACTCACACTCGAATCAGGCACATTACTTCCCACTGGATTGACCAGTGAGACTTCTCCGTTCCGTCGGCGTCGGATGAGTCGGCCCGAATGCTAGGACCAGTAGGGAACCCAGACCTGCCGCAAGCGGACCAGCGCCTCCAGATAAAAATAGTCGCCCCAGATGCAGGCCTCGTCGACGCCGGCGCCGTTCGGCATGTGGTAGACCGCATGGAGCAGCAGCGCATTGGAGCCCTCGAGCGGCGCGACATAGGCCGTGCCCAGCCGCTCGACGATTCGCCACGCCCACCCGGCATAGCTCTCGCGACGGGGATCGGAGAGCGGCAGCGCCTTGACCAGCTCGAGCAGCCCGCAGGCCGCGATCGCCGCCGCGGAGCTGTCGCGCGGCGCCTCGCCGTCTCCGGTGAAGATCAGATCCCAGCAGCAGATGCCGTCGCTCGGCAGCCGGGCGAGGAAATAGTCGGCGAGCCGGGCTGCGAGCTCGAAATAGCTGTCGTCGCCAGTGTGCAGCCCGCCGAGCGCGAAACCGTAGATGCCCCAGGCCTGACCCCGCGCCCAGCAGCTTTCGTCCGAATGGCCCTGATGGGTGCTGCCGAAGCGCGGTTGGCCGGTCGCCGTGTCGACATAATAGGTGTGATAGGTCGAGGCATCGGGCCGAACGAGCAGCCGCGCGGCCTGGGCGAGGTGACGGTGCGCGGCCTCGGCGAAGGCCGGATCGAGCGTTTCGCGCCCTGCCCAGAACAGCAGCGGCAGGTTGAGGTTGCAGTCGATGATCATCCGCCCGCGCTGCGCCGGATCGCGCATGTCGCCCCAGGCCTGGATGACATCCGCGACCGGATCGAACCGCGCGAGCAGCAGCCTGGCGGCATCGAGCCCAGCAGTGCGGCCAATCTCGCTTCCCGTCAGCCGGTGCGCCGCACAAGCCGAGAGCGTGTAGAGGAAGCCGAGGTCGTGATGATCGACGTTGATCCGCCGCTCCACGCGATCGGCGAAGGACAGGACGTCCCGTTCCGCCGCCAGCCGATAGCGCACCTCGCCGGTCAGCTCCCAGGCGAGCCACAGCATCCCGGTCCAGAAGCCGTTGGTCCATTCGACATTGTCGATCGGCGCATAGACCCCGCTTTCGCTCGACGGCGCGGGGAAATGGTCGACGAACTGCGGCATCGTGCGGTCGAGCCGCGCAAGCGCAGCCACGATCAACGCATCGACCTGTTCGGGCGTGGGCTGGGTCGGCGGCAGCAGCGCGGCCGACGTGTCGTTCGCCGTCATCGCGCCGCCGATCCCAGCGGTGCGACATCGCCGCTGCCGGCCGGATCTAGCCCCGCAGCAGGTATGCCTCGGCCCCTCGCCCTTCCCGCCCGTTCAGGCGGCGTCGGCGACAGCGCGAACCAGGACGCGACCCAGAACAGCAGCGCGAGGCCGGCGATGGCGAAATAGGTGTTCTGGAAGCCGATCAGGTCATAGCCCATGCCCGCGATCGGCGACAGGACGGCAAGCCCCAGCGAATGGCCGAAGCTGACGCCCACCATATAGACGGTCGAGGCGTGCCGCGCCTCGAAATGATAGGCGATGTAGCGGAAGAGCGAGACCGCCAGGATCGGCAGTTCGATCGCATGCAGCATCTTGCATGCCGAGATGGCGAGCGGCCCGGCGGCGAGGCCGGAACCGGCGATGCGCACGATCATGATCGCCGTCGCCAGCATCAGCCCCCGCGTCGCACCGATCCGCCGCACGAGAAAGGGCGCGGCGAACATACCCGCGGCCTCGACGAAGATCTGCGCCGAGTTGAGATAGCCGAACATGGCGTTGCCGGCCTCGGGCGTCGGGAACAGCGAGGAGAAATAGAAGGGGAACTGTTGATCGTAGACCAGATAGAGGTTGGTCACGCCGAGGATCAGCACCATGAATCCCCAGAACTTGGGCTGGGTAAGCAGGGCGGCGGACTGGGCAGGCGTGAGCCGGTCCGCCGCCGCCTGCTGCCCGGGATCGGGATCGATCCGGGCAAATGCCAGGATCGGCAGCAGCAGCAGCCCGGCCGCGCTCGCCAGGAAGAAGTTGATGCCGGGATCGAGGTTGTAGAGGCGCCCGGAGAAAGCCGCCGCGGTCGCGAAGCCCAGCGAGCCCCACAGCCGCACCCGGCTATATTCGAACCCGTACCGCCGCCCGACGCGGTCGACATAGCTTTCGAGAGCATAGCTGCCGGCGATGAAGGTGACGCCGAGATAGATGCCGCCAGCGACCGCGCCGACGACGATGTTCCAGCGCAATAGCGGCGCATAGGCGAAGGTGAAGAACAGCCCCGCCATGACGACCAGCAGCGCGATGCCCGCCGGCACCGCCTTGCGGAACCCCATCCGGTCGGAGAGATATCCGTAGAGCGGCTGCGCGCACATCGCGCCGATGAAATTGGCCGAGAAGACCGTCCCCGCCTCGACACCGTTCAGCCCCAGCGTGCGGGTGAGCCAGATCGACAGCAGCGACATCGCCATCGCCTGGGCGAAGAAGAAACAGAAGAGGAAGGCGCTGAGCACTACATAATTGCGCCTCGTTTCGGACACGTCCGGACCCTCTCGAATCTGTTATCGATATCATATACGCCTGCCGAATCATCGGTGGCAAGGCCCGAGATTGACCCGCCCGGGAAAGCTGTTATCGATATCAGATAGCCGGCTCGCTTCCGCGATCGGTACGACAGGATATCGCGGGGCTCAGCGAAAGCAAGAACATGGCGGCGAGCGACGACCGAGAGCCCGGCGGAACGCCCAGGCGCGCGACCGTGACCATCCACGACGTCGCCCGCCATGCCGGCGTCTCGTCGATGACGGTCTCACGCGTCATCAACGGCGCCAGATACGTCAGCAAGGACATGCGGGAGAAGGTCGAGGCGGCGATCCGCGCCCTCAATTACTCGCCCAACCTCACCGCGCGCAGCCTGAAGCGCGACGTCCGCATCGGCGCGCTCTACAGCAATCCGAGCTCGTCGAACCTCGCCGCCTTTCTGATGGGCGCCTTCCGCCAGAGCGGCACCAGCGGCTGCCAGTTCCTGATCGAGCCGGGCGTGACCGAGGAGGAAGCGCTCGACGGCCTCGAGCGGCTGATCGAGGCGGGGATCGGGGGCGTCATCCTGCCGCCGCCGCTGTGCGATTCGGCGCTGGTCCTGGAACGGGTCGAGCAGGCCGGCGTGCTGCCGCTCGCCTTCGCGACGGCCAAGCCGCGCGAGGGCATCGCGGCGATCGTGGTCGACGACTACAAGGGCGCATTCGACATGACGCGCCACCTGATCGCGGCGGGGCATCGCGCGATCGGCTTCATCCAGGGCGATCCCCGGCATTCGCCCTCGCAGCGCCGCGAACAGGGTTATCGCGCGGCGCTCGCCGGCGCCGGTATCACCATCAAGCCCGAATGGATCGCACCGGGCCTGTTCACCTACAAGTCCGGGCTCGATGCCGCCCGGCTGCTGCTCGCCGCCTCGCCACGCCCTACCGCGATCTTCGCGAGCAACGACGACATGGCAGCGGCGGTCTCGGCGGTCGCGCAGGGCATGGGCCTCACCGTGCCGCGCGACCTCAGCATCGCCGGCTTCGACGACGCGCCGATCGCCTCGACCATCTGGCCCGAGCTCACCACCATCCGCCAGCCGATCGCGGACATGGCGGCGACGGCGGTGGCGATGCTCAGCGATCAGGTCCGCGAGGTCCGTGCCGGCACCTCCCCTTCGCCGCGGCATGTGCGCGAGATGCTGACGCTCGTCGAACGCGATTCGATCGGCCCCGCGCCGGAACGATCCGCCTAGCCACGCTCGAACAGGATCGCCTGGCCGCCGGACGGGGCAAGCGCGAGATCGAGCCTGTCACCGGCCGTCACCAACACCTCTCGGACCACGACCGGCGTCTGCCGGGCCTGCGCCGCGGGCGGCCCATCGGCGAAGATCTGCGCGCGCCACCGCCCCGCGCCCAGGAAATCGAGCGGCACCGTCAGCACCCTCGCCTCCTCATTAGTCATCGCCCCCAGGAACCAGCGTGCACCGTGGCGGCGCGCGACCGCGACATATTCGCCGACCGCGCCGGCAAGAGCCCGGGTCTCGTGCCAACTCGTGGGACATTCGTCGAACCAGCGCAGCTCGGGCCAGCCGCCGGCGTCATATTTCGCCGGCTCGTCGTACCAATAGAGGAAGGTGAGCGGGTTATAGTAAACCGCCGCCATCGCGAGCTGATGCGCGTTGGTGGTCTGGTTGCGTTCGTGGGCGTAGCAGATCGTGTAGTCGATCGGTCCGCCCAGCGCGCGCGTGAACGGCAAGGTCACGTTGTGCCGTGCGGTCGGGAACTGCTCGTTGCCTCGCACCCCTTCGAGCGCGACATAGTTGGGCAGCGTCCGCTCGAGCCCCGCCGGCCGCAGATTGTCGTGAAGGTTGACGAGCAGCCGGTGCTCGCCGCAGCGGCGGACGAGGTCGTAGATGAAATCGACGTCCTCCTGCCGCCCTTCCCAGACGAAGCCGAACTTGATCCCCGCCACGCCCCAGTCGCGATAGGTGGCGAGGATCGCATCGAGCTGCCGCATCGCCGGCACGCGATCGACGTAGAGGATCATGCCGATCCCCCTGCCCTTCGCCGCCGCGATGATCCGCGCCATGTCGAGCCCGGCGATCGGCACGGTCGCATCGCTCGGGTCGGTGCCGTCGCCGTACCAATGGGCGTCGAACTCGACGAAATCGAGCTTGCGGCGCGCGGCGAAGTCGACGCAGGCAAGCGCGCGCTCGGTCGTGTAGGGCTTGCGGATACGTAAGGCGCGGCCGGGACGGACCCAGGAGACGTTGCCGAGCCGGTTGGGCGTGGCGAGCGACGGGATCAGCCCGGCCTTCTCGATCAGCTTGGCGGATTCCGCCGCGACAAGAACGACCCGCCACGGTGTCTCGAACGGGGTCTCGACGGTGAAGACCGGCGCCGCATGGGTATCGCCCGGTCCCGAATAGCCGGTCGCGCGGCCGGGGAAGCGCATGAGATGCGTGGCGATGGTGTCACGGCCGGCGCTCCGCACCATCATCCGCGGATAGTGCAACCGATCGGACTCGCAGACGCAAAGCGCCAGTCCTTCCCGCGTCGCAACGTGGAGCGGCGGATCGGCGAGCGGTCCCTGATCGGTGCTCCGGGTGAGGTCGGGATGCGGCACCGGGGCGATGTCCCCCGGCGCCGAGACCTGATACTCGCCTTCGTCGCGGCTGCTCCACACCCGGGCGCCCGCGGGAAAGCAGAGCTCGGTCGCCTCACCGCCCAGCGCCAGCCGGCCGCCCGGCGCCTCGTGCAGCACATAGCGCACTGCAACGCCGTCATCATGCGCGGCCAGGACGATACTGAAGGCAATGCCGCGCTCCCGATCCTCGAAGCGAGCCTCGAGCAGGTTGCGGCTCGCGTCATAGCTTTCGGCAATGCCATAGGGAGGGCGCCATTGCTCGCTATGGGCGTGTACGCGATGGCTGGTCAGCACCGCTCCCGGTCCCAGCAGCCGTCCATCGGACAGCACCAGCGCCAGGCGGGAGGACTCGAAGATGGGCTTGCCGCCGAAGCTCGCCGACCAACGGGGAAAGTCGCCGGGGCCGCTCGGCGGATCGAGGCGGACGACGATGGCGCCGTTGGGGGAGCGCGCCTCCAGCGGTGCCCGCCCCGCGGCATGCGCAGGTGCCAGGCTGCCGACGCCTGCGGCGGCCAGCGCTCCCGACATCAGCTCGCGCCGACGAATGCCGCTTCGCGTTCCTTCCACTCCTCTCCTCCACAATCTTCTTGCGCTCGCCCGGGGCGGGTCGCATACTGGTATCGATAACAGAACCATATCGAAGAGCAAGCACGGTCGGAGGGGGTCGATGGCAAAATCCGCGGAACGAGGCTCGATTCCCGCGTGGCGACGGCGCGGAGCGCATGTCCTGCTGGCGTGTTGCTGCGCGCTGCTGACGGCCTCCGCATCCGACCGGATCGAGGACGGCCGCTGGTTCGCCGACCAGGGCGACGGCACCTATCGCAATCCGGTGCTCATCGGGGACTATTCGGACCCGGACGTGGTCCGCGTCGGCGACGATTATTATCTCACCGCATCGTCCTTCGCGAATGTGCCGGGGCTGCCGATCCTCCACTCGCGCGATCTGGTGAACTGGACGATCATCGGCCACGCCCTGCCCGAGCTGACGCCGGAGGCGCATTTCCGCACGCCACGCCGCGGCGGCGGCGTCTGGGCGCCGGCGATCCGCCATCACGGCGGACGCTTCATGATCTACTACCCCGATCCCGATTTCGGCATCTTCCGGGTGACCGCCACCGACCCGCGGGGCCCGTGGTCCGCGCCCGAACTGGTCGATGCGACCAGGGGCGCGATCGACCCAGCCCCCTTCTGGGACGAGGACGGCACCGGCTGGCTGGTCCACGCCTTCGCCCGCAGCCGCGCAGGCAAGGCCAATCTGATCGTGCTCAAGCGGCTCGACCCCGACGGCGGCAGGACGGTGGGCGAGGTGCGGACGATCATCGACGGCGACGCGCTGCCCCCGGTCGCGACCAGCGTGGGACTGCGGCCGTGGCAGACGACCGAGGGCCCCAAGCTCTACAAGCGCGACGGCTGGTATTATGTCCTCGTACCCTCCGGCAGCGTGAAGGGCGGCTGGCAGGGCGTGTTCCGCAGCCGGCGGATCGAGGGGCCCTATGAGGGGCGCAACGTGCTCGACCAAGGCACGACCGACGTCAACGGCCCGCACCAGGGCGCCTGGGTGACGACGCCGTCCGGCGAGGACTGGTTCCTCCATTTCCAAGACCGCGACAGCTATGGCCGCGTCGTCCATCTCCAGCCGATGGCGTGGCGGAACGGCTGGCCGGTGATCGGCGCCGATCCCGACGGCGACGGCCGCGGCGAACCGGTCGCGCGACACCGCAAACCCATGGGCCCGGCCCAGCCGCGCACGGCGCCGGTCGCCGACGACGAGTTCGCCGGCCCCTTGTCGCTCGCCTGGCAGTGGAACAGCAACCCGGACGCCGACTGGCTGACGCTTGCCGACGGACAGCTCCGCCTCAAGTCGGTCAGCGGATCGGCCAATCTCTATGAAGCAGGCAACCTGTTGTCGCAGAAGCTACCAGGGGAGGCGTTCACCGCCACGACGTTGATGCACTTCCAGCCACTGCGATCCGGGGAGCGCGCCGGGCTGGCCATGCTCGGCCAGCGCTATGCGTGGATCGGAATCGAACGCCAGGGCGATGCGCTCCGCCTCGTCCAGGGCCGGCGCGACGGGATCGAGCCGTCGCCTCCCGAACAGCGGACTTCGGGACCGCTCGCCCCGGACGGCCGAGTCTGGTTGCGGCTGGAGGCGGCGCCGGTGACGACCCGCGTCGGACCGCCGGACTTCACCCCCTATTGGCCGTCGATGCTGCGCGAGACGCACATGCGCGTCCGCTTCAGCTACAGCCTCGACGGCATCCGCTTCGTCCCGCTCGGCGAGGCTTTCGAGAGCCGCCCCGGCCGCTGGGTCGGCGCGCAGATCGGGTTGTTCGCCCAGGCGCAGGACGGCACGCCCGCCAGCATCGCCACCACCGTCGGCCATGCCGATTTCGACTGGCTCAGGATCACGCGATGACCCGGCTCTGCCTTGCCCCTGCTCTCCTCCTCACGCTCGCGGCACTTCCCGCGTCGGCGCAGAGCCAGACGCTGCGCATCCACGCGCCGCCGGCCGGCAAGGCGTTCTGGACCCATCTCAACGACGATTTCACCGTGCGCGTCCGGGTGCCGGGCGGCGAATGGCAGGACCTCTACGAATATGACGTCAAGGTCGATCTCGACCGGCCGCAGGATGCCTCGATGGTGGCGTTCGACATGGCCGGGCCGGTGGAGGTCTCGGTCAAGAAGAACAACGGCGATGTCCGGCGCGTCGAGGTGCGGCCCACATCCGCAGGCGTCAAGGCGCGGCTGGTGGGCAACACCGCCTATTTCCGGCTCGACCGGCCGGCGAAACTGTCGATCGAGTTCGACGGCGACCGGCTCCACAATCTCCACCTCTTCGCCGACGCGCCCGAGCCGGAGCTGCCGCCGCCCGGCCCCGGCGTCGTCTATTTCGGTCCGGGCGTTCACCCGCTGCCGGAGGGGCAGAAGAGCTTCCGTATCCCCTCCAACACCACGGTCGTGGTCGCGGGCGGTGCGCTGGTGCAGGGCAATATCGAGATTCGCGACGCCGAGAACGTCCGCGTGATCGGCCATGGCATCATCGACCGCCCGGAGCAGGGCATCACCATCGCCCATTCGCGCAACGTGACGATCGACGGCCCGATCTTCATCGACCCCAATCACTACACAGTGGCGTGCGGCCAGTCCTCGAACGTCACCATCCGCGACGTCAAGTCGTTCAGCGCATCGAGCTGGAGCGACGGGCTCGATTTCATGAGCTGCTCCGACGTGCGGATCGACGGCGTGTTCATGCGCAATTCGGACGACACCATCGCGATCTACGGATCGCGGTGGGACTATCGCGGCGACGCGCGCAACTATCTCGTCACCAACTCCATTCTGTGGGCGGACATCGCGCATCCGATCAACATCGGCCTCCATGGCAATGCCGAGGCGCCGGAGGTTCTGGAGAACCTCGTCTTTCGCAACATCGACGTGCTCGGCCATGACGAGGACGAGCGCGACTATCAGGGCGTGATGGCGATCTCGAACAGCGACAACAATCTCGTCCGCAACGTGCGGTTCGAGGACATCCGCATCGACAGCATCGAGGAAGGGATGCTGTTCAACTTCCGCGTGCTCTTCAATCCCAAGTACAGCCACGCGCCCGGCCGCGGGATCGAGGACGTGACGATCCGCAACGTCCGCTTCAAGGGCGGCGACATCAACCGGCCAGTGATCGCGGGTTATTCCGCCGACCGGATCGTGCGCGGGGTGACGATCGAGAATGTGACGGTCGGCGGCGCCCCGCTGCGCAGGTCCGACATTGACGTCGGCCAGTTCGTCGAGGGCCTGACAGTCAAATAGCGGGCTCATCCGCTGACAGCGACGAGCGCACCACCTCCCCTGCTACCCAAATCGGCGAGCTACAGCAGAATCCCTATTGCACAACGTTTATGTGATCGATAACAGATGCTTCTGCTACCGATAACATATCGGGGCACGATTCGCCCGGTGAGGACGATCGGCGACGGGACGCGGTACCACCTGCGTCATCGCCGGTGCCGCCGAACGAGGGAGGGGATGATGAAGAGTTTCACGAAATTCGCCTCGGTGCTCCTCTGCACCACCGCAGCCGTACCCGCCTGGGGCCAGCAGGCCACGCAGCAGCCGGAAACGGCAGCTCCCGACGCTACCGCCGAGCAGGAGATCATCGTCACCGGCATCCGCGAGAGCCTCCAGTCCTCCGCGCTGCGCAAGAAGAACACGCTGGAGGTGGTGGACTCGATCACCGCCGACGACATCGGCAAGCTGCCCGACAACAATGTCGCCGCGACGCTCTCACGCGTGCCGGGCGTCCAGGCCTATCGCTTCGGCGGCGAATCCGCCTCCCCTGTCGGCCAGGGCAGCGGCCTCACCATCCGCGGCCTCTCGGGCCAGACCGCATCACGGGTCGACGGCCGCGCCTACATCACCGCCGGCGGCCGCGAGTTCAACGTGGAAGGGGCGAGCCCAGGCATGGTCGCCGGGATCGACGTCTACAAGAACCCGTCCGCCGAACATATCGAGGGCGGCATCGGCGGTCTCGTCGACATCCGCACGCGCCGACCGTTCGATTTCAAGGGCACCGCCCTCTCCGCCTCGGTCGGCGGGCGGTACAACGACCTGGGCAAGAAGGTGCAGCCGGAGCTGTTCGCGCTCGGCTCGACCCGCTGGAAGGTCGGCGACGGCGAGATGGGACTGCTGCTCGCCGGCTCCTATTCGCGCAGCTTCAACCGCGGCGACAACAATCCGGCCGGCGGCGGCACCTCGATCCGGCGCGCGATCAGCGGCGACAGCGCAGAATATGCTTCCAACATCGGCACCGGCCTCAACCTGAATCCCGCCTATGTCGGCCGGTCGGACGTCGTCTATCTGGCCGACGTCGCCAATCCGCTCGCCCTACCGGAGGCCCAGCGCGCCAACCTGGTCTCGACCGTCACCGAAGCGCATAATATCTTCCAGGAAGACTATATGCGCACCCGCAAGGGATTGAACGGCGCGTTCCAGTACAAGCCGACGCCGGACCTCGAATTCTACGTCGACGGCAACTACAATTACTACCAGTACCATCAGAACTATCGGTTCCTGAACATCGCCAATTCGCGATACGTCCAGAACCTGACCACCGTCCCTTTCGCCATCGACGAGGCGCTCGCCAACCGCAACGCCAACGGCGGTGCCAACGAGCTGCTGTCCGGCACCCGTCTTGCCACCGGCACCTTCCTGGGATCGGGCGCCACCTCGATCGGCGGCGATGAGAAGAGCGACTATACCACCTGGCTGATCGCCGGCGGCGTGCGCTGGCAGGTGACGCCGCATTTCGATGCCCATTTCGACTATTCCTACGTCAAGGCCGACCGCAGCACCGACAACCGCGCCGTCACTCTTTCGGCGCGGAGCGGCCTGACCTGGGACGTGACCCGCGATCTCACCACCAGCCCGGCGCAGCTCGGCATTTCCGGGCCCGATCTGGCGAGCCCCTCGACCTGGGTGCTCAACAACTACGCCAACGGCACCAACCAGGCGTGGGACGATGTGGCCGGCGCGGCGGCACTCGACCTGCGCTACCGGTTCGACGATTCGCCGATCAAGGCGATCAAGGTCGGCGTGCGCTATTCGGTGCTCGAGGATCGCTACCGCAACTATTCGTTCAGCGGCCGCAACCTGACCACCGACGGCCTTCCGCTCGCCGCCAACCAGTCCAACGCCATTCCCGTCACCGCCGTGCCGGATCTGTTCGAGAACTCGCCGACCAACTTCATGAACGGCAAGATGGGCTATTCGGGCGGCTATCTGGTCTTCTCGCCCGATGCGCTGCTCGGCGACAATGTCCGCGCGCGCTTCCCGAACGCGGGAATCCTGCCCGAGGACAACCTTGCCGAGAACCTGCTCGCCCGGCGCTTCATCCGCGAGCGCACCTATGCCGGCTACGCGGTCGCCGACTATGGCTTCCTCGACGACAAGATTCGCGGCAACATCGGCGTGCGCGCGGTCAGGACCGAGACGTTCGCACGGGCGATGGTGAACTCCCAGAGCGCGCCCGGTGCACCGATCGTCATCGTCCCCAACGAGACGAGCAGCTCCTATTGGGACGTGCTGCCGACCGCCAATCTCGCCTGGTATGTGACGCCGAAGACGATCGTGCGCCTCGGTTACGGCAAGGGGATCACCCGGCCGAGCGTCGACGCGCTCAATCCGACCATCACCGTCGACACCAACACCGGCCTCGGCAGCCGCGGCAATTCCGAGCTCAAGCCGCAGCGTGCCGACAGCTACGACGTCTCGCTCGAACATTATTTCTCGTCGGTGAACTATGTCGCCGCCGCCTTCTTCTACAAGCGGATCAAGGGCTTCTTCAGCGGCATCTCCAACTGCGAGACGGTGGCGACCTTCCCGCCCTATACCGGCACCCTGCCCAACGGCTGCACCGGCGGCCAGTATTTCATCACTCAGACCGTCAACGCCGCGACCGGGGACGCCAAGGGCGTCGAAATCTCCGGCCAGACCTTCTTCGACTATCCCTTCCTGCCGGATTTCCTGCACAAGTTCGGCGTGGCCGGATCCTTCACCTACGTCGACACCAAGAACCCGCTGACGCTCAACGGCCAGCTGACCGATACGCCGCAGCCCTTCACCTCCAAATACAACTGGACCGCCTCGGGACTCTACGAGGACAGCTTCCTGTCTGCCCGCATCGTCTACACCTACCGGTCCAAGGCGATCCTGTTCGGCGTCGCTGGGAACCCGATCGACGGCCGCTACATCGACAACTTCGGCCTGCTCGACGCGTCGGTCACCTTCAACCTGCCGGCGAACTTCTCGCTGTCGTTCAGCGCCGAGAACCTCACCAACGCCGCCGCCAACCGCTATGTCGGCGAACCGGCGCTGGCGACCGGCATCGAGCGCCAGCATTTCGTCAACGGCCGCAACTTCAGCGTGACGCTGCGCTACCGCTTCGGAAGCTGAGACATTCTCCGCCGGGCTGGCCTCCACGCCAGCTCGGCTCTATCCAGCCAAGACGCGCATCGATCGATAGCGCCTTTGGCTTGGACGCCCGAACGCCTCCATCTTACCAACCGACCGGAAGACGGGCAGCGGAACGCGCCCTGTTCGGAAGGAACGGCTGGCATGACGACGATGGCTCCCCAGGAAATGGCAAAGCGGCTGGGGAGCGGACTGCTTTCCTTTCCCGTCACCCATTTCGACGCGGAGGGTCGCTTCGTCGAGGACGCCTATCGCGCGCACTGCTCGTGGATGCTCGAACATGACCTGGCCGGCCTGTTCGCGGCGGGCGGCACCGGCGAGTTCTTCTCGCTGACGCCGGACGAGATCGCGGCCGTGGTCTCCGCCGCCGTCGCCGAGGCCAACGGCCGCCTGCCGGTGATCTCGGGCTGCGGCTACGGCACCGCCATCGCCACCGGCATCGCGCGCGACGCCGAGAAGGCGGGCGCCGACGGGCTGCTGCTGCTGCCGCCCTATCTGGTCGGCTCGAAGCAGGAAGGGCTCGCCGCGCATATCGAGGCGGTGTGCAAGGCGACCGGCCTCGGCGTCATCGTCTACAACCGCGACAACGCCGTGGTCGACGATGAGACCCTGGCTCGCCTGTGCGAGCGTAACCCCAATCTCGTCGGGTTCAAGGACGGTGTCGGCGACATCGAGCTGATGACGCGCATCTTCGCCCGCATGGGCGACCGGCTGACCTATATCGGCGGCCTCCCCACCGCCGAGACCTTCGCGACCCCCTATCTCACCATGGGTGTCACGACATATTCGTCGGCGATCTTCAACTTCATGCCGGAGTGGGCCCTCGCCTTCTACAAGGCGGTGCTGGCGAAGGATCAGACAACAGTCCTCGATCGACTGCGCGAGTTCGTCCTCCCCTACATCGCGCTCCGTAACCAGGGGCGCGGCTATGCCGTGGCGATCGTCAAGGCGGGGATGCGCATCGTCGGCCGCGACGCCGGTCCGGTCCGCCCGCCGCTGACCGATCTCACCGAGGCCGAGCATGAGACACTGCGATCGCTGATCCGGCGTGCGGCGCCCCAGGCTCTCGCCGCCGCGGCATGAGGTGACTAGGCTGGCGCGATGTTTGAACTGAGCCAGCTCCGCTGCTTCGTCGCCGCCGCCGAGGAGCTCCACTTCGGCCGCGCGGCGCAGCGGCTCAACATGACCCAGTCGCCGCTCAGCCGGCAGATCCAGCTGCTCGAGCGCATCCTCGACGTGACGCTGCTGGAGCGCACAAGCCGGCAGGTCAGCCTGACCCCCGCCGGCCGCGTGTTCCTGATCGAGGCCAAGCGGATCGTCCGCCTCGCCGAAAGCGCGCAGCTCTCCGCCCGCCGCGTCGCGAAGGGCGATGCGGGCAAGGTCGCGATCGGCTTCACCGCCGTCTCGGGCTACAGCCTGGTGCCGCAGATCGTCGCCCAGGCCCGCGCCACGCTCCCCAACATCGAGCTGGAGCTGAGGGAGATGGTCACGACCGACCAGGTCGAGGCGCTGCTGACCGGCCTCATCGATATCGGCTTCGTCCGCCCGCCCGTCGACCGGCACGAGTTCGACACATTGTGCGTGCTGCACGAGCCGCTGGTGGTCGCCCTCCCGGCCGGCGATCCCCGCCAGGCGCGGGCGGAGCTGGAGCTCGCCGATTTCGACGACGAGCCGCTCATCATGTACGCGCGCCAGGGCGCCGGATACTTCCACGCCATGCTGGTCCGCCTGTTCGACGAGGCCGGCGTGTCGCCGCTCTATGTGCAGCATGTGACGCAGATCCATTCGATGCTGGGGCTGGTCCATGCCGGGCTGGCGGCGGCGATCGTGCCGGAATCGGCATCGGGCCTGCATCTGATGGACGTCCAGTTCCGCCAGCTCAGGACCACGCCCGCCCAGCCGGTCGAGCTGCACATGGCGTGGCGGCGCGACAACAGCAATCCGGCGCTGGAGGCAATGCGCAACCTTTGTCGCGAGGTCACCGGATGATCGATCGCCGCACCGTCATGGCCGGCCTCGCGGCCGCGCCGGCGATGGGATCGATACGCCTGGCAGGCGACCCCATCGCGGTCACGCGCGCCGGCCGCGTTCGCGGGCTGGTCGAGGACGGCGTGACGGTGTTCCGCGGCATCCGCTACGGCGCCGACACAGGTCCGCGCCGCTTCCGCCGTGCCGTGCCGCCCGCGCCATGGACCGGCGTCGCCGACGCCACCCGCTACGGCCCCGCATCGCCGCAGACGCGCGCGGACGAGCCGACCAGCGAGGACTGCCTGTTCCTCAACGTCTGGACACCCGCGCTCGACCGCGGCCGGCGGCCGGTGATGGTCTATTTCCACGGCGGCGCGCACAGCCACGGCTCGGGCTCCGACCCGCTCTACGACGGCGGCGCGCTGGTCCGCCGCGGCGACGTGGTGGTGGTGACGGTCAACCACCGGCTGGCGGGGCTCGGCTACGCCTATCTCGCCGCGCTGGGCGGCCCGGCGGAATCGGGGAACGTCGGCAATCTCGACCTCGTCCTCGCGCTGCAATGGGTGCGGGACAACATCGCCGGCTTCGGCGGCGATCCGGGGCGGGTGATGATCTTCGGCCAGTCGGGCGGCGGCGCCAAGGCGGTGACGCTGATGGCGATGCCCGAGGCGCGACCGCTGTTCCACCGCGTGGCGACGATGAGCGGCCAGCACGTCACCGCCGCCGGCCCCAACCACGCCACCGAACGCGCCCGCGCCTGGATGGCCAAGGCCGGCGCACGGACCGTCGCCGAGCTGGCGGCGATGCCGGTCGAGCGCCTGGTCGAAGCGATGGCGATGACCGACCCGCTCGAGGGCAAGAGCGAGATCAGCTTCGTATCGACGCTCGACCATGGCGTGCTGCCGCGCCACCCCTTCTACCCCGATGCCCCGCGTGAAGCCGCGCACATCCCGCTGATCGTCGGCAACACCCATGACGAGACCGGAATATGGCTCGCCGAGACGCTGAAGCGCGGCGATACCACCTGGGAGAACCTGCCGGCCCGGCTGACGCGCGAGACGGTGAAGGACCTGTCGTCCGACTACGTCATCCGCCGCTATCGCGAGCTCTATCCGGAGAAGACGCCGGGCCAGATCCTGCTCGCCGCCTCCACCGCCGGCCGGTCATGGCCGGGGCATCTGATCCAGGCCGAAGAGCGGGCGAAGATCGGCGCACCGACCTGGATGTACCAGCTCGACTTTCCCTCGCCGGATGCGGGCGGCGTGCTGGGGGCCTTCCACTCGCTCGACATCGGCCTGGTCTTCGACAACACCCGATTGCCCGCCGCACGCACCGGCGACGGCCCGGATGCGCGGCGGCTGGCGGGGCGGATGGCGGACGCCTTCATTGCCTTCGCGCGCACCGGCGACCCGAACTGCGCGAGCATTCCGAGCTGGCCCCGCTTCGACCTGGAGCGGCGACCGACCATGATCTTCGACCGCGAGGTGCGGGTGGAGAATGATCCGCGGCGTGAGGAACGACTGCTGTTCGCGGTCGCGCCCTACATCAAGCCCGGCGGCTAGGCTTCACGCCCGATCCCACGGAAAGGCGAGCGCCGGACGATTGGCATAGCGTCGCATCGCGATCGCCAGCCGCGCGCCGCATCCCGGCTCCAACCGCAGCGTGAAGGCCGATCCACTCACGTCGATCCGCCGCCCGCCGACGATCACCGCTTCGATCCGGTGCTCGGCGTAGGCGCCGCCCTGCACCGTCACCGTCCTTGCCCGATGCCGGTCGAGATTGACCAGCGTCACTTCGGTAGACGCGTCGCCCAGCGCATGGACCAGCGCCGCCACGCCTTCGGGCACGCCCGCCCGCCGCCGCTCCGGGTCGAAATAGCGCAGCCGGCAATGCAGCGGCACGCCGCCTTGCGGAGGCGAGGTGCGCGACCAGGGCGGGCGCGCGATGTGCAGCCCGCCGGTCATCGTCTGGATCAGACTGGTGACGCTGGCCGGATTGATGTCGATCGGCCAGTCGGCGAGCCGCGTCGCCGGCGTGGTCCGGTCCTGCTCGCGCCGTTTCACTCGCTCGGCGACGCGGGCGAGGTCCGCATTGAGCGCCTCGACCGGATAGCCGGGATTGCGCCCTTCCAGGAAGGCGATCCAGGGATGATCGCCCGCCGCCTCGCGGTCGGCGGCGCTCTGCGTCACGTACCAGATCTCGAAGCCGTTGGTCCGATAGGGTGCCGGCTTCCAGCCGTACCAGCCGTCCGCGCCGTGCATCGTCGGCACCGATAGCGTGCCTCCGACCATCCGAGCGAGACCGTTGAGTCGTGCGTTCTGCCGCCGCCACACCTCGATATAGGCGCCGTCGCCGGTCAGCAGCGTGCCGTTCATGAAGGCGGTGATCGATCGCGGCACCCGATTGCGATCCTCGCGCGCGCCGGTCTGCGGCACCACCGGCGAGAAGCCCCAGCCGTAGACGCCCTTCCACCAGCCCCCGCCTACCGTGCCGTCGAGCGCGACATGGCTCGGCACGATGTCGTTATTGGCCCGCGCCCGCTCCACCCAGGCGTCGAGATAGTCGAGCGCCCAGCGGCGGTAGTGCTCCCCTCCCCCCAGCGCATAGGCGTTGAGCCCCAGCGTCGTCGCCTGGAGGTTGAGCGGATTGTCGCCGATCACGTCGCCGTACTCGGCATAATGGTCGAGCGTCTGCCGATAGCTCGCCTCGCCATGCTCCATGTGGAAGGGCGCGGGATCGAACGGATCGCCCGCCCAGTCGAGCGGCGTCGCCCGGCGCAGCATCGGCCCGCGGCTGCCGTTCAGCAGGCTGCGGATCAGCCGGCGCTCGGGGTCGTAATTGGGTGCGGACGGATCGCGGCCGGTATAGAAATCGGCGTAGCGTCGCGTCCGCTCAATCAGCCGGGCGTCGCGCGGCGAACTCAGTCCCATGCAATTGAAGGTGGTGAGCCCCTCGGCATTGTGCTGCCAGTCCATCTGCACCGGGAACTCGCGGAAATACATGCCGTCCCGCGCGATCGGCACGTCGACCGTCCGCGCCGCGGCATATTGCCTGAGGTGCCCCTCCCAGAAGCGGCGGGTGAGCTCCAGGATGCGATCCGATCCGCCGAGCGCGTGGAGGATCGCCCAGTCGTTGGTCGCCTCGGCCGCGTCGTCGGGCCCGTCGTTCGCGCCCCAGCGCACGAAGACGCGCAGCGCATCGTCGGCATCGACATATTTGGCGTAGAAAGCCTCGCACGCCGCTGCATTCGCGTCGAGCAGGCGGCGCTGGAGCGCGGCCCAGCCGGGCGCCGCCATCGGCGTCGAGACCGTCAGCGTCGGATTGGCCCTCCGCGCCGCCGCCGGCAGCGCCAGCGCCGCGGCGCCGCCCAGGAACGTCCGGCGATCGGTCTTCATCAGGCGAGTTCCAGCCGCCGGATCGGCCCCACGATCACGAGGAAGGCGAAGATGGTGAGCAGGCAATGCGCTCCGACGAACACCAGTGCCAGGTCGAACGACCCGGTCGCGGCGACGATGTAGCCGACCACGATCGGCGTGACGATGCCGGCCATGTTGCCGAACATGTTGAACACCCCGCCCGATAGTCCGGCGAGCTGCCGCGGCGCGACATCGGCCATCACCGCCCAGCCGAGCGAGGCGATCCCCTTGCCGAAGAAGGCGACCGCCATCAGCGTCACCACCAGCCACTCGGCCTCGACCCAGACGCAGGCGATGATCAGCGTCGCCAGGATCATGCCGACCACCAGCGGCGCCTTGCGCGCGAGGTCGAGCGAACCGGTGCGCTTGAGGATCAGGTCGGACGCATAGCCGCCCGCCAGCCCGCCGACGAACCCACACAGCGCCGGCGCCGCCGCGGCGAACCCCGCCTGCATGATGTTCAACCCGCGTTCCTTGACCAGGTAGATCGGGAACCAGGTGACGAAGAAATAGGTCAGCACGTTGATGCAATATTGACCGAGGTAGATGCCCAGCATCATCCGGCTGGCGAGCAGTTGGCGGACATTGGCCCATTCGAACGACGGCGCGCGCGTCGCGGCCTCGTCCTCCATCCGCACCAGCCCGCCGCCCGCCTCGATCGCGGCGAACTCGGCGGCGTTGATCGCCGGATGCCGCGCGGGGCTGTGGATGAAGCGGACGAAGACCCAGGCGGCGACCAGCCCCAACGCTCCCATCACCCAGAACACCGCGCGCCAGCCGAACGCATGGACCAGCCAGCCCATCAGCGGCGCGAAGGCGACGAGCGAGAAATATTGCGCCGAGTTGAAGATCGCCGACGCGGTACCGCGCTCGGGTGCCGGGAACCAGGCGGCGACCAGCCGCGCGTTGCCAGGAAAGGACGGCGCCTCCGCCAGCCCCACCAGGAAACGCAGGGCGAACAGCATCGCCACCGCAGAAATGCCGGGGATCAGCCCGGCAAGCCCCTGGCTCGCGGTGAACAGCGACCAGATCGCGATCGCGCCGGCATAGATGCGCTTGGTCCCGAACCGATCGAGCAGCGCCCCGCCAGGGATCTGCGCCAGCGCATAGGCCCAGGCGAAGGCTGACAGGATATAGCCGGTCGCCACCGGCGACAGGCCGAGCTCGGCCGAGGCCGCGCTCCCCGCGATCGAGAAAGTCGCACGATCGGCATAGTTGATCGAGGTGATGATGAAGATCAGCGCGATGATCCAGTAGCGCACGCGGGTCGGGCGCGCCGTCACGGTCTGATCGGCCTCTATTCCTGCCTCGCTGGTCACGCCGCTCTCCCTGTCGCCGCTGCGCCCGTCTCCCGGGGCGCTGCGTCTGGTTCAGTAGCCCCGATGCTAGGCGTCCGGCGAAGCGCGGTCCAAGTCCAAAACGGGGATGATCGAGCCACGGCTTGGCATGATCGCGGCACCTGCCGTCTCGGTGCCGCCTCGTTCGGTGCGCGTCGTGCATCGATCGATGCCGTAATCAGGTTGGCCATCGCCGCCGCCCCAGCGCTAACCACCCTCGACGCCAAGCGGCTCTGCACGAAGCCGCGACCATACAGAGAGGGGATTCGGCTGCATGATCGCCATTCGTCGCATCAAGCCCATATTGGCGGCCTCGACCGCGCTGGTCGCATTCGCAGCGCTGCCGGCACAGGCGCAGCAGGCGGAGGATGCCCCACCAGCAGCGATCGATAACGAGCAGCAGGACATCGTCGTCACCGGCTTCCGCGAGAGCCTGAACAGCGCCCTCAGCATCAAGCGCACCTCGACCGGGACGATCGATGCGATCAAGGCCGAGGACGTCGCCGAGTTCCCCGACCTCAACCTGGCGGAATCGCTTCAGCGCATTCCCGGCGTCGCGATCAGCCGCGTCAACGGCGAGGGCCGCAACATCTCCGTCCGCGGCCTCGGACCCGAATACACCCGCGTCCGCATCAACGGGATGGAGGCGATTGGCACGACCGGCGGCACCGACAATTCGGGCGGCGTCAACCGCGGCCGCGGCTTCGACTTCAACATCTTCTCGTCCGACCTGTTCAACAGCCTCGCCGTCCGCAAGACCGCGAGCGCGGACGTCGAGGAAGGATCGCTCGGCGCGACGGTCGACCTCCAGACCGCCCGCCCCTTCGACTTCAAGAAGCCGACCGTCTCGCTGTCGGCGCAGGCGAGCTACAACGACCTGCGCGAGAAGGTGACGCCGCGCTTCTCCGGACTCGTCTCGACCTCCACCGCCGACGGCCGCTTCGGCGTGCTGCTGTCGGTTGCCTATGAGGAGCGCGCGCTCAAGGAAGAGGGCGCCAACATCACGCGCTGGACCTATGGCGGCTTCAACGGCGGGTTCAACGCCGCCTCGACGCTGCCGGGCTATACGATCGCTCAGATCAACAACAGCGACCCCGCGACCGCGCTCTACCACCCCCGTATCCCGGGCCTGGTCAGCTACGACATCTTCCAGAAGCGCCTCGGCGCTGCGGGATCGATCCAGTTCCAGCCGACCGACCGGACGCTGATCTCGATCGACGCGCTCTATTCGCGCCTCGACGGCACCCGCAAGGAAGCGCAGTTCCAGGCGATCAGCTTCAGCCGCGGCGGCTCCGGCAAGCCGCAGACGATCATCCGCGACGGCGTGGTCGAGGGCAACAACATCGTCAGCGGCACCTTCGACAACGTCGATCTGCGCACCCAGTCGCGCTACGACGAGCTCGAGACCGATTTCTACCAGGTCACCGCGACGCTCGACCAGAAGTTCGGCGAGAATTTCAAGGTCGGCGCGGTGGTGGGCTACGCCGATTCGTCGTTCAGCAACCCCGTCCAGACCACCGTCACGATGGACGCGGCGAACACCTCGAACTTCTTCTACGATTTCTCCAGCCGCTTCCCGGTGATCAAGCCGGGCGTCGACGTGACCAACCCCGGGACCTTCGCCTTCACCAACGGCACGTCGGAGGTCCGCATCCGGCCGCAGACGGTCGACAACCGCTTCACCAACGCCAAGGCCTTCGCCGAATGGACGGTGAGCCCGCTCGCCAAGCTCAAGGCCGGCGTCGACTGGCGCAAGTTCGAATACAGCTCGACCGAACGCCGCCGCCTCCAGGGCGAGACGGTGGTCCAGACGCTGACCCCGGCACAGCTCGCCGCGGCAACAACGGTGTTCTCGGGCTTCGGCAAAGGGCTCGATGTGCCTGCGGGGACGATCACATCCTGGGCCGTGCCCGATCTCGCCAAGTTCGCCGCGCTCTACGGCATCTATTCCAACCCGCTCTATGCGACCGGCGGCGTCGAGAACGCCTCGGCGCGCGGTTCCTACATCACCGTCGAGGAGAAGGATCTCGGCGTCTGGGGCATGGCGGAATTCAATTTCGCCGATGCCGGCCTGCCTATCCGCGGCGACGTCGGCGTGCGCTACGTCAACACCGACCAGGTCTCGACCGGCTATGCCAGCCAGGGCGGCACCTTCAACCTGGTGACCGCCGACCGCAGCTACCATCGCTGGCTGCCGTCGGTGAATCTGGTCGTGGACGTGACCGACAAGCTGCTCGTCCGCTTCGGCACGGCCAAGACGCTGGCGCGCGCCGGCATCGCGTCGATCACGCCGGGCGGCAACCTCAGCGTGTCGGGCGGCAACCGCACCTTCAGCCGCGGCAACCCGGACCTGATGCCGACCAGTTCGACCAACTACGACGTGTCGATCGAATGGTATCCGATGCGCGGCGCGATCTATGCGGTGTCGGGTTTCCAGAAGGACATCGGCACATTCGTCCAGACGCTGTCGGACGACGTGCCCTTCCGCGACCTCGGCCTCCCCGATTCGCTGCTCGACGGGACGACGGCCAGGCCGACCGACAGCTTCATCGTCAGCCAGCCGGTCAACTCGAACGGCGGCCGCCTGCGCGGGTTCGAGGTCAACGTGCAGCAGCCGCTGAGCTTCCTGCCGGGCATCCTCTCGAACTTCGGCATTCTCGCCAACTATACCTATGTCGACTCGAACATCGAATATCTGACCAATTCGGCCGGCACCGACTCCGTTCGTGCGTCGCTCATCGGCCTGTCGAAGCACGCCGCCAACGGCACGCTCTATTTCGAGACCAAGAAATTCTCGATCCGCGGCTCGGTCGCCTACCGGTCAAAGTATCTGACGGCAGTGCCGGGGACCGAGGGCAACAGCTACAACGGCACCAACTCGACCACCAACGTCGATGCGCAGATGTCGTACAACGTGACCGACCGCCTGAAGCTGAGCCTGGAAGCCATCAATCTCACCGACCAGGTCAACGACCAGTTCGTGGACGCATCCAACCGCCTCAACGTCCTGACGCACAGCGGCCGCCAGTTCTTCCTCGGCGCGCGCTACGCCTTCTGAGTCCCTCCTCCCAGGACGGATGACCTCGGCTGCCTTGCGGTGGCCGGGGTCCTTTTTATGGAATCGTGCTCCTGCGAAGGCAGGAGCCCTGGATCGCCGGGGATCGCTTGCGGTCAAGGCTCCTGCCTTCGCAGGAGCACTTACGCTGCTTCAGACAGACTCAGTGATTGTCGCGCGGCAATCCTAGCGTCTGGGCGATGCGCTGGTATTTTTCCGCGCCTTCCAGGATCGCACCGGAGCTCATCTGCCCGACTAGCGCGCGCTGGATCTCCTGCCAGGGCGTCTGCGACGGCGGATAGGAATAGCCGCCGGCCTCCTCGAATGCGCGACGCCGCTCCGCCAGTTCTGCGTTGGGAATCAGCACGTCGCAGGTGCCGCGGCGCAGGTCGATGCGGACGCGGTCGCCGGTCCTCAGCAGCGCGAGCCCGCCGCCGACGGCGGCCTCCGGGGAAGCGTTGAGGATCGACGGCGATCCTGACGTTCCCGACTGGCGTCCGTCGCCGATGCAGGGGAGCGCATGGATGCCCTCGCGGATCAGATAGGCGGGAGGGCGCATGTTGACGACCTCGGCCGCGCCCGGATAGCCGACCGGCCCCGCGCCGCGCATGAACAGCAGGGTATCGGGGGTGATGTCGAGCGCGGGATCGTCGATCCGCGCGTGATAATCCTCCGGTCCGTCGAAGACGACGGCGGGGCCCTCGAACGCATCGGGATCGTCGGGGTTGGAGAGATAACGTTCGCGGAACTCGGGCCCGATCACGCTGGTCTTCATGACCGCCGCGTCGAAGAGATTGCCCTTGAGCACGATGAAGCCCGCGTCCTCGACCAGCGGCGCCTCGAACGGGCGGATGACCCGTTCGTCCTCGATCGCCGCGCCGCGACAATTGTCGCCCATGGTGCGACCGTTCACCGTCATCGCGCCTTCGTGGATCAACCCATGGCGGATCAGCTGGCCGACCACCGCGGGCACGCCGCCCGCGCGGTAATAATCCTCGCCCAGATACTCGCCCGCGGGCTGGAGATTGACCAGCAGCGGCACCTTGTGCCCCCGCTCCTGCCAGGTCTCGATCGGCAGGTCGACGCCGACGTGCCGCGCGATCGCAGCGAGATGGATCGGCGCGTTGGTCGAGCCGCCGATCGCCGAATTGACGACAATCGCGTTCTCGAATGCCTCGCGGGTCAGGATGTCGGAGGGTTTCAGATCCTCGTGAACCATCGCGACGATGCGCTTCCCCGTCCGCCACGCAACCTCCTGACGGTCGCGATAGGGCGCCGGGATCGCCGCCGATCCGGGCAGCATCATGCCCAGCGCCTCGGCGAGGCTGTTCATCGTCGTCGCCGTGCCCATCGTGTTGCAATAGCCGGTCGACGGCGCCGACGAGGCGACGAGCGCGATGAAGCCTTCGTCATCGATCTCACCTGCAGCAAGCATCTGCCGCGCCTTCCACACGATCGTGCCGGAGCCGGTCCGCTCGCCCTTGTGCCAGCCGTTGAGCATCGGCCCGACCGACAGCGCGATGGCGGGAATGTTGACGGTCGCCGCCGCCATCAGCAGCGCCGGCGTCGTCTTGTCGCAGCCGGTGGTCAGCACGACGCCGTCGAGCGGATAGCCGTAGAGCGCCTCGACCAGCCCCAGATAGGTAAGATTGCGGTCGAGCCCGGCCGTCGGGCGCTTGCCCGTCTCCTGGATCGGATGGACGGGGAATTCGATCGCGATGCCGCCCGCCTCGCGGATGCCCTCCCGCACCCGCTCGGCCAGGACGAGATGATGGCGGTTGCAGGGCGAGAGGTCGCTGCCGGTCTGGGCAATGCCGATGATGGGCTTGCCCGAGCGCAGCTCCTCCAGGCTGAGGCCATAATTGAGATACCGCTCCAGATAGAGCGACGTCATGTCGATGTTGGCAGGATTGTCGAACCACGCGCGGCTGCGCAGTTTCGGGGTTGGCGTATCGGCCATGATGTCGATCGGTTCTCTCTAAGCTCAGCGTGCGACTGACACGCGGTAGATCATACGGTGGCGATAGGGCTTGCCGGGCGCGACGCGCGCCGAACCGAAGGCGGGCTGGTTGGGCGTGTCTGGAAAGACCTGCGGCTCGAGCGCGATGCCGTCGCCCATACGGTAGAGATGCCCGCCCTTGCCGATGAGCGTGCCGTCCAGGAAATTCCCGGTATAGACCTGGATGCCGGGCTGGTCCGACAGCACCTCCAGCACGCGGCCCGAGGCGGGGTCCTCGATCCGGGCGGCGAGCTTGGGCTCGGCCGTCTTGCCTGCGTCGAGCACGAAATTATGGTCGTAGCCGCGTCCAATCACGATCTGCGGATCGCAGCCATCGCGAATGCCGTCCTCGATGACGCGGCCCTGGGTGAAGTCGAAGACCGTGCCGGCGACGGGCTTCAGCTCGCCGGTCGGGATCAGCGCAGCGTTGACGGGGGTGTAGCGGCTGGCCGGGATCGTCATCCGGTGCTGGAGGATGCCGGCAGGCGCCCCCTCTCCGGCCATGTTGAAGAGTGCGTGATTGGTAAGGTTGACGACGGTCGGCGCATCGCTCTTCGCGTCATAGTCGATCGTCAGGCTGCCCTTGTCGTCGAGCGTGAAGGTGGTCGTCACCTCCAGCTTGCCGGGATAGCCCTGATCGCCCGCCGGGCTGGTCAGCGCCATCGTCACGCTCGCCTCGGGCCCATTTTTCACCGCGACGATCCGCCACACCCGCTTGTCGAAGCCGATCGTGCCGCCGTGAAGCGAGTTGGCCTTGTCGTTCTGGGTCAGCTGATAGCTTTTGCCGTCGAGCGTGAAGCGGCCGCCGGCGATCCGGTTCGCATAGCGCCCGATCGTCTGGCCCCAATAATTGGGGTGGTCGATATAGCTCTGGAGATCATCATAGCCGAGCGTCACGTCGACGCTCTTGCCGTCGCGGCCGGGCGCGTTCAGCGCCTGCAGCGTCGCGCCATAGGTGATGATGCGCGCCGAAACGCCATTCGTCCCGGTGAGCGTCACCGCCTCGATCACTGTTCCGTCCGCGAGCTTGCCGAAGGCGGAACGCTCGGCGGTGGCGGCATGGGCGCTGGTCGAGGCGAGCAGCGCCGCCGCGAGCGGCACGACGCCGAACAGCCCGACTGTCGCGGTTTTGAACGATGCCATCATCCCCTCCCGATTGACCTGCCCGTTCTCTAGTTTAAACTCAGACAAATTGTAAAGGAGAGTCCGCGCCGTCCGGGCGGACACACGGGAGGGGTATTCCATGCCTGCCGCATTCGGTTCCAACAACGCGCTCCCCGGCGCGGCGTCTACCGGCGCCGTCTATAGCGGGGCACTGAGACTGCTCGCCAGCCTGTTCTTCATCTGGGGCTTCATCACAGTCATCAACAACACGTTGCTGCCGCACCTGCGCAGCGTGTTCGACCTCGACTACACCCAGACGACGCTGATCGAGAGCGTGTGGTTCATCGCCTATTTCGTCGCCTCGATCCCCTCGGCCAAGCTGATCGAACGAATCGGCTACAAGAAGTCGATGGTGATCGGCCTGATCATCATGGCGGCCGGTGCGCTGGGGATGATCCCCGCAGCGCGCATCCCGTCCTATGAAGTGACACTCGTGGCGCTGTTCGTGATCGCGAGCGGAATCACGCTGCTCCAGGTCGCCGCCAACCCTTACGTCGCCGTGGTCGGACCGCCGGAGACCGCATCGTCGCGGCTCAACCTGGTGCAGGCGTTCAACTCGCTCGGCACCACACTGGCGCCGCTGTTCGGCGGCTATCTGATCCTCGGCCGCTCGACCTCGGGCACCACCACGGATCCCGGCAAGCTGACCGCCGCCGAGCGGCTCGCCGACGCACAGGCCGTTCAGCTTCCCTATCTCATCGTCGCGGCGGTGCTGGTGGTGCTGGCTATCGTGATCGCGCGCTACCGCCTGCCCGATATGGGCGCGGAGACCCGTCGCGTCTCGGCAGAGGAGCGCAAGGGCCATTCGCTGTGGCGCCATCGCAATCTGGTGTTCGGCGTGCCGGCGATCTTCATCTACCTGATCGCCGAGATCGGCGTCGCCAACCTGTTCATTAACTTCGTCAGTCAGCCCGACATCGGCAACCTCACCCACGAACGCGCGTCGCATTACCTGTTCCTGCTGTGGGGCGGGATGATGGTCGGCCGGTTCGTCGGCAGCTTCCTCATGCGCCGCGTGCCGGGTGAGCGCGTGCTCGCCTGGTTCGCGATCGGCGCCTTCGTCACGATGGTGGTGACGACCTTCGCGCATGGTCCGGTCGCGATGTGGTCGCTGATTCTGGTCGGGCTGTTCCACTCCATTATGTTCCCGACCATCTTCACGCTCGGCATCCGCGGCCTTGGTCCGCTGACCGAAGAAGGCTCCGGCCTGTTGATCATGGCGATCGCCGGGGGGGCACTGGTGATCGTGCAGGGCTGGCTCGCCGACCGTTACGGGCTCCAGACCTCGTTCCTGCTGACCGCGGCGTGCGAGCTCTATGTCCTGTTCTACGCTGTCTGGGGATCGAAGCCGGTCGTCTCGGGCGGGGAGCAGCCGATCGAAGACCAGCAGCTCAGCTGATACGCCGCGCGCGACCACCAGGAGTTAGTTCATGACGATTTCGTTGATTCAGTACCGCACCACCGACGGCTCGCGCGGCGTGGCGGCGATCCGCGACGGCGGAGCGCCGGCCGTGGTGCCGGGTGCGGGCTCGACGCTCGACCTCGCGCGCCGGGCGCTTGCCGAGGGCACGACGCTCGCCGCGCTGGTCGGGGCCGCGGGCGAAGGACCGGCGCTCGACCTCGCGTCGGTCGAGCTCCTCGCGCCGATCGACCATCAGGACCCCGCCCATCTGCTGCTGACCGGCACCGGCCTCACCCATCTCGGCTCGGCCGAGGGGCGCGACAAGATGCACCGGGCGATGACCGACGCGGCGCAGCAGACCGATTCGATGAAGATGTTCCTGATGGGCGTCGAGGGCGGAAAGCCCGAGAGCGGCCCTGGCGTCCAGCCCGAATGGTTCTACAAGGGCGACGGTTCGCAGCTGGTCGCGCCGGACGCACCGCTGCCCTCCCCCGCCTTCGCGCTCGATGCGGGCGAGGAGCCGGAGATCGCCGGCATCTACCTGATCGCCGACGACGGCACGCCGGTCCGCCTCGGCTATGCGCTCGCCAACGAATTCTCCGACCATGTCACCGAGCGCGGCAATTACCTGTGGCTGGCGCATTCGAAGATCCGGCCCGCGGCGCTGGGCCCCGAACTGCTGCTCGGCGACCTGCCGCCGCATGTCGAGGGGACGAGCCGCATCGTCCGGAACGGCGAGACGATCTGGGAAAAGCCGTTCGTCTCCGGCGAGGCGAACATGTCGCACAGCCTCGCCAACCTCGAGCACCATCATTTCAAATACGACCTGTTTCGCCGGCCCGGCGACGTCCATGTCCATTTCTTCGGCACGGCGACGCTTTCGTTCAGCGACGAGGTGCGGACCCAGACCGGCGACGTGTTCGAGATCGCCGCCGCGCCCTTTTCGTTGCCGGTGCGCAACCCGATCGGACAGGCTGCCGCGGTGACGGTCGCGGTGCGGGCGCTGTAACGCGTGTCGGCGGCGACAAGTCGGACAATTAGGATCGATCTACGGCCCCCGCTACTTATCTCAGCCCCTCCCCTTCAGGGGAGGGGTTGGGGGTGGGGCAGTGCGGCAGGCCCTATCGCTTGAGGCCAGACCCCACCCCAACCCCTCCCCTGAAGGGGAGGGGCTTGAATCATGGCCGTCGAATGACGCGACGCGGTCAGCGGGCCATCGAGGTCCGCGTATCCTCAAGCGCGAGATCAACCAGCACCCGCATCGCGTCCCGCGCGGCGTCGGCGTCCTGCGCCGCGATCGCGTCGTACACGCGCGCATGATCCGGGATCGGGTTGCGCGGCAGCTCGCGCAGGCGCTGCTTGAACTGCGTCGTCCAGTTGACCGCGGCGCCGATGCTCGCGGACAGGGCAACGAGCGTCTCGTTGTGCGTCGCGCGCAGGATCGCATGGTGGAAGTCCCGGTCGGCGGCACGCCCCTGCTCGGTCGCGAGCGTGTGGCGCCGCATCGCGGCGAGCGCATCCTTCATCGCCTTGAGCTCGGCACGGTCGCGGCGCGTGGCAGCCAGCGCCGCACAGGCGGGCTCGACGATCGCGCGCAGCTCGAACAGCGAGCGGACATAGTGGATGTCGGGCTCGCCGGTGAAGGCCCAGGCGAGGACGTCGGGATCGAGCAGGTTCCAACGCTCGCGCGGGAGCACGCGCGTGCCCGCCTTGGGCCGGCTCTCGACCAGTCCCTTGGCGACCAGCACCCGCACCGCCTCGCGATAGGCGCTGCGCGACACGTCGAGCGCCTCGGAGAAGGCGATCTCACCCGACAGCGTGTCGCCCGGCGCATAGACCCCGGAGACGATGTCGATCCCGAGCTTGTGCGCGATCGCACCGTGCAGCCGCCGCCCCGTCCCGCGCGGCTGGCGTCCGTTGGCGGTTTCGCGCTCCGACGCCCCGTTCGGGCGCGCTTGATCCGTCATCGCCATCCTCCCGAGCTGACTCTTATCAACGTGACCGCCGACTTCAAACGACGATTGCGTTTTGGAGAAGAATATGTCTGAGTATAAAGAATGTCCATGGCGGTGGTGCCGCACGGATCACGGCGAAACAGGGAGGATGCGATGAAGCTTCGGGTCATGACGGCGTTCGGCATATTGGCGGCGGCGGTTGCTGTTCCGGGCGCGGCGCCCGCGCAGACGCAGGCCACCGCGGTGGTCCGCGCCGACACGCCCGGGCCCGTCTACGATCGCCGCATCTTCACCCAGTTCGCCGAGCATCTCGGCAAGGGCATCTACGACGGCCTGTGGGTCGGGCCCGATTCACCGATCCCCAACACGCGCGGCTTCCGCAACGACGTGATCGCGGCGCTCAAGCAGCTCGGCGTCCCGGTGATCCGCTGGCCGGGCGGCTGCTTCGCCGACGAATATCATTGGCGCGAAGGCATCGGGCCGAAGACGAAGCGCCCGGTCAAGATCAACACCCATTGGGGCGGCGTCACCGAGCCCAACACGGTCGGCACCCACGAGTTCATGGACCTGGTCGAGCAGGTCGGCGCCGAGCCCTATGTCTCGGGCAACGTCGGCAACGGCAGCCCGCAGGAAATGGCCGAGTGGGTCGAATATATGACCGCACCGGCCGGCAGCCTCGCCGACGAGCGCGCTGCCAACGGCCATAAGGCCCCCTGGGCGCTCCCCTATTTCGGGATCGGCAACGAGCTGTGGGGCTGCGGCGGCAACATGCGCGCCGAATACGCCGCCGACGTGACGCGCCGCTACGCGACCTTCGTCAAGGCGCCGGCGGGTACGCGCATCCTCAAGATCGCCTCGGGCGCGAACGTCGATGACTATAAGTGGACCGAGACGATGATCCGCGAGGCGAAGGGCCAGGTCGATGGCCTCTCGCTCCACTATTACACCGTGCCGGGCAGCTGGCCGCCGCGCGCCAACTCCAGCGACTTTGGCGAGGACGGCTGGGCGGAGACGATGAGCCTGGCGCTGCGGATGGACGAGCTCGTCACCAAACATTCGGCGATCATGGACAAGTACGATCCCCAGAAGCGCATCTTCCTCGCCGTCGACGAATGGGGCACCTGGTACGCGTCCGATCCGGGCACCAATCCGGGCTTCCTGCGCCAGCACAATACATTGCGCGACGCGCTGGTCGCCGCCGTCCACCTCAACATCTTCGCCAAGCACGCCGACCGCGTGAAGATGAGCGCGATCGCGCAGATGGTGAACGTGCTGCAGGCGATGATCCTGACCGACGGGGCGAAGATCGCGCTCACGCCGACCTATCAGGTCTTCATGATGTACAAGCCGTACATGGACGCCACCGTCCTGCCGATCACGGTCGAGGCGCCGGCCTATACGCGAGGCCAATGGTCGATGCCCTCGGTCAGCGCTTCGGCAGTGCGCGACAAGGCGGGTGTCGTCCACGTCGCGCTCGCCAACCTCGATCCCAACAAGACGGCGACGGTCACGACGACGCTCACCGGCCTCTCCGCGCGGACGGTGAGCGGGCAGGTGCTAACCGCGCCGACGATGACCGCGACCAACGGTTATGGCGTCGCTCCCACCGTCGCACCGGTGCGGTTCACCGGCGCCAAGCTGGCCGGGGGCAAGCTGACGGCGACGCTGCCGGCGAAATCGGTCGTCATGCTCGAGCTGCGCTGACGGGCATCGGGGCGTGGCCGTGCAACCGAGGATCGTGGCGGCTACCCTCGCTCTCCTGCTCGCCACGGCGGCAGGGGCGCAGGGTGGCCCGGCCACGCTCAACGATCGGCTGACGGGCGACCTCGTCCCGACGCACGATCCGGTGCTGATCCGCGAAGGCGACACCTATTACGTGTTCAGCACCGGCGGCGATGGCGGCCGCTTCATCCGCTCGCGCACGTCGACGGATCTCGTGCACTGGACCGCCGGCCGGCCGCTGATCGACCGCATCCCCGATTGGGCGCTGAAGGCGGTTCCGGGCGCCAAGGACATGTGGGCGCCCGATATCTCCCATGTGAACGGCCGCTACCGCCTCTATTATTCGGTCTCCACCTTCGGTTCGAACCGGTCGGCGATCGGGCTGTTCACCAGCTCGACGCTCGATCCCGCCGCACCCGGCTACGGCTGGCGTGACGAGGGGCTGGTGGTAATGTCGACCGAGAAGGACGACTTCAACGCGATCGACCCCAATTTCGTCATCGACCGCGAGGGGCGCCACTGGCTGGCGCTCGGCAGCTTCTGGTCGGGGATCAAGCTCTTCGCGCTCGATCCCAAGACCGGCAAGCTGCTCCACCCCGGCGAAAAGCCCCATTCGCTCGCGCGCCGCCCGGCCCCCGCCGGGGCGCCCGACCCGGTCGAGGCGCCGTTCATCATCACGCACGGCGGCTATTACTGGCTGATCGCCAGCTACGATTATTGCTGCAAGGGCGTGAACAGCACCTATTACACCGTCGTCGGCCGCTCGAAGGCAATCACCGGCCCCTATCTGGGCAAAGACGGCAGCGCGATGATGAATGGCGGCGGCACGATCCTGCTGCGCGCCGACCTGCCCGAGAAGCAGCGCTTCCGCGGCCCCGGCCATGCCGGCGTAATGCACGACCGCGGCACCGACTATCTCGTCTACCACGCCTATGATCGCGAGAACAAAGGCGCCCCCACGCTCCGGATCGCCCCGATCCGCTGGGGCGCGGACGGCTGGCCGCAAGCTGAGGACTGATTCCCATGAACCTGCTTTCCCGTCGCACCTTCGTCGCCGGCGCCGCGGCCGCGAGCGCTGCCCCGCTCCTTGCGAAGCAGACGGCGGCACCGACGATCGTCAATCCGGTGGTGCGGCAGCGCGCCGACGCGCAGGTGTTCCGCCACACCGACGGCTGGTATTACATGACCGGATCGGTCCCCGAGTACGACCGCCTGGTGCTGCGCCGCTCGCGGACGCTCGCGGGGCTCGCCACGGCCAAGGAGGCGGTGCTGTGGCGCCATCTCGACAGCGGGCCGATGTCGGGCTTCATCTGGGCGCCCGAGCTGCACCTCATCGACGGGCGCTGGATCATGTACTTCGCCGCGGGCCCCAGCGGCGGCGGCGAGGACGTGTTCCGCATCCGCACCTATGCGATCGCCTGCGACGGCGCGGACCCGATGACCGGAACATGGTCGGTGCTGGGTCAGCTCCAGACGCCGTGGGACAGCTTCAACCTCGATTCGACCAGCTTCGTCCACCGGGGCACGCGCTACCTCGCCTGGGCGCAGCGCGAGCCGGGGATCGACACCAATTCGAACCTCTACATCGCTCCGCTCGCGACGCCGCTCACGCTGGCGGCGAAGCCGGCGCGCCTGTCGGTGCCGACGCTCGACTGGGAGGTCCAGGGCTTCAAGGTCAACGAAGCCCCCGCGCTGCTCGCGCGCAACGGCCGGCTGTTCATGACCTATTCGGCGAGCGCGACCGATGCGCGCTACTGCATGGGGCTGCTCACCGCGCGGGACGACGCCGACATCATGGATCCCGCCGCCTGGACCAAGTCGCAGGTCCCGGTGTTCAAAACCTCGCCGGAGCACAAGATATTCGGCCCCGGCCACAACAGCTTCACCGTCGACGAGCGCGGTCGCGACATGCTGGTCTACCACGCGCGCGACTATGAGAAGATCGTGGGCGACCCGCTGTTCGATCCCAACCGCCACACGCGGATCCAGCCGATCCGCTACCGCCCGGACGGGACGCCGGATTTCGGCCTGCCGGTCGCCAACGGGCCGCTGCCGCGCGCGTAGCGGAGCGGATTACGGGAATCCGTCACCCTATCGTCACCCCGGACTTGTTCCGGCGCATCCATCGGAAACCATGAGCCGCAGTTCCTTGCGGGGCGGTGGATGCCGGAACAAGTCCGGCATGACGATACGGATTATTGTAATCGTTATAGTCCGACAACCGATCGCTGGCCGTTCGTAGCAAAAGGGCGTCAAAACGCGCGTTCCCTCTTGCGGCAGCTCACGACTCGACATAGGATAATGTATGAGTAATGAGCGCCCCGAGAAGCGCTCTGGCAACCATCCAAGGGAGGGGAGAACACATGGCACTCAAGCCTCGCAATCTCGCATCGGTATCCATTCTGGCGCTGCTCGTCGCAGGCCCGGCCTATGCCCAGGCTCAGCCAAGCGACGCCGGAGCGGCACAGGATCAGGCCGCCGACGGCACCGCGGCCGATGACACCGGTGACCCCCAGCAGCAGGATATCGTCGTCACCGGCGTGCGCGCCTCGATCGTCGGCGCGCTCAACCGCCGCCGCGACTCCACGCAGATCGTCGATGCGGTGGTGGCCGAGGACGTCGGCAAACTGCCCGACAATAACGTCGTCGAGGCGCTTCAGCGCATCACCGGCGTTCAGGTGACCGACCGCGCGAGCGGCGAGGCGGCGGGCATCCAGATCCGCGGCCTTCCCGATGCGCTGACCACGCTCAACGGCCGCAACATCTTCACCGCGGCCGGCCAGTCCTTCTCGCTCCAGGACGTCTCGGCGAACCTCATCAAGCGCGTCGACGTCTTCAAGACGCGTTCGGCGGACCAGATCGAGACCGGCCTCGCCGGCCAGGTCGACGTGGTGACGCGGCGGCCATTCGACTTCGATGGTTTCGCCCTCTCCGCCCTGGCGCGCGGCATCTACGACCAGGAAGCCGACAAGGTGAACCCGAATGCCGCGCTGCTCGTCAGCAACCGCTGGGAGACCGGTATCGGCGACATCGGCATCCTGGTGAACGGCAGCTACACGCGCAGCAAATACCGGACGATGTCGACGACGGCGGGCGCGCTGGTGCCGTTCGCGACCGAGACCCCTGCCGCCGGCACCGGGCTGACGCCGCTGCAGCGCATTTTCCCCGCAGGCCGGAACCCGGTCACGGGCGACTATGTCGTGGCGCCGGGATTGGGCGAATGGGACGTGGGGCTCGACCGCGGATTGCCGACCGAGGCCGGGTCGACAATGGTGGTGAACGGCGTCACCACCCCCTATTATCTCTCGCGCGACGCGGTGTTCAGCTCCGACCTGTACGGCAAGCGCGAGCGCCCATCCGCCAACATCGCGCTGCAATGGGCCCCGAACTCGAGCTCGGTCTATACCGCCGAAGCCTTCTACGCGGGCTTCCGCGGCGAGACGTTCAACAGCCTCCAGTTCAGCTTCGTCGATTTCTGGGCGAACCCGCAGTCGCCGACGCTTTACGACGGCACCAACATCGTCAAGTCGCGCGTCGCGAACAGCGTCTACGGTTTCAACAGCGGCGACTATACCCGGAACAAGACCGACAGCTTCGTCTATGCGCTGAACGGCAAGTGGGACCTCGGCCATCGCGGCAACATCGTCGCCGACGTCGCTTATCAGACTAGCACCTACAACACCTCGTTCATCGCGATGCGCACCGATCGGGTGGCGAACCAGATCACGGCGGACTTCAACGCCGGCGGCGGCATCCCGTCCTATCATTTCGATGACGATTCCCTGCTGACCGATCCCTCGGTCTGGAACGTCGCGCAGCTCTACGACAATGCGTCGCGCGACAAGGGCAGCGCGATCACCTTCACGCTCGACGGCAACTACACCTGGGATTCGGGCTTCCTCCGCCAGATCAAGGCCGGCTTCCGCTTCGACGACCGCAAAGCGTCGAACGCGGTGCGCACGCAGGACGCCGGCGTGCTGGGCCGTCCGCTGTCGAGCCTGCCGGAGGGCGCGACCTTCACCAACTCGGACTTCTTCGACGGCCGGGCCGACGTTCCGAGCAGCTGGGTGCTGGCGAACGGCTATTGGCTCTATGACAATGCCGACCAGGTCCGCGGGCTGTACGGCCTGAAGACATCCGACCAGCTTTCGCTGACCAAGACCTTCGACGTCGACGAGATCACGCTCGCCGCCTACATTCAGGCCGATGCGGAGGTGTCGATCTTCGGCCGCCCGCTGAAGCTCCAGGGGGGCGTGCGCTATGTCACCGTCGATACCGACGCGCACTTCTTCGATCGCTACAACAACGGCGCCGAATCCTCGTCCTCGCCGGGGTCGCAGCGTTTCCTGCCGAGCTTCACGGCACGTTATGAAATCACCGACAACCTGCGCATCCGCGCCAACTATGGCGAAACGCTGCGCCGGCCGAACTTCGGCGACATCAACCCGAATTATGCGCTGACGGGCGACCTCACCAACGTGGGCTACGGCAGCGGCACCGCCGGCACCGCAAACCTGCGGCCCACCCATTCGAAGAACTACGACGTGGCGGTGGAATGGTACTTCGACCGCGACAGCGCCATCACCGTGACGGGCTTCCGGCGCGAGATCGACGGGCTGGTGGTTCCGGTCACCCAGCTCGAATATATCCCGAACAACGGCATCGTCGCGGGTGCGACCGATTATTTCGCGATCACCCGGCCGCTCAATGCATCGAACGGCGTGCTGAAGGGCGTGGAAATCGGCGTCACCTACTTCCCGCATTATCTGCCGAGCTTCCTCGACGGACTAGGTGTTCAGGGCAGCGTGACGGTGCTCGATTCGTCGCAAAACATCCCGCGCTACGACAATGGCGGCAACCTGATCGCGCAGGACCGTTCGTCCTTCTTCGGGGTCTCCGACCTCTCGTACAATGCGACGCTCGCCTATGATCACGGCCCGATCGGCGCGCGGCTGTCGTACGTCTACCGCAAGGAGTTCCTGGCCCGGAACGAGGCACGGCTGTTCGCCAATCCGATCGGCGTGTGGCGCCGTCCGGAACGGAGCCTCGATTTCCAGCTGACCGCCAAGCTCACCGACAGGCTGGGTCTGACCTTCGACGCGGTGAACCTGACGCGATCCAAGCAGCAGGAATATTACCGCTTCGCCGACGTCGGCAACGCCGATCAGTTCAACCTGGGCACCGTGCTGATCCCGCGGACCTTCGCGGTCGGGGTGCGCTACAGCTTCAACTGATCTGCCGCTAAGGCACGATAGCCTGCCCGCGCATTTCGGAGGACCGATGATCCCAAGACGTTCCGGTCCTCCGATCGCGACGGGGCTTGGCGCGGCGGTGCGTCGGCACCTCCGAGCCGGCCTGCTGGCCGCGGCATTGCTTACGGCGACAGCGCCGTCGGCAGCGGCGAGCAACGCCGAAGCGACACTGGCCGCCCGGTTCGGCAACGACGCCGAATGGTATCGGAACCGGATCCCGCTGTTCGAGTCCTCGGACCCGACGCTGGATGCGGTCTATTATTATCGCTGGCAGATCGTCCGCGCGCACCAGCGCGACATCGGCGCGCAGGGCTATATCACCACCGAGTTCCTCGACGACGTGTCGTGGCAGCGCGAGCCCTATGCCAGCCTCAATGACGCGACGGGCTTTCACCTCGGCGAGCTCAGGTGGATGCGCGACCGCCGGTTCGCCGCGGACTATGTCGACTATATGTACCGGGGCGGGAACGACCGCCATTTCTCCGACTATATGGCCGACGCGGTCTGGAGCCGCTACCTCGTCGACGGCGACCGCGCCGAGGCGCTGCGTCACCTGAGTGCCATGCGGCTGCTGTTCGGCGCCTGGGACGATCATCTCGATTTCACCAAGGGCCTCTACTGGATCGAGCCGCTGCTCGACGCGACCGAATACACCATATCGTCGATCGACGCTTCGGGCGGCAAGGACGGCTTCCGCGGCGGCGACGCGTTTCGGCCGTCGATCAACGCCTATATGTTCGCCAACGCCCGGGCGCTGTCGCAGCTGTCGATGCTCGCCGGCGACGAGGCCGCCGCGGCCGACTATGCGGCGCGCGCCGAGGCCATCAAGGCCCATGTCCAGCGCGATCTGTGGAACCCGGCGTTCGAGCACTTCATCGACCGCTACAAAGTGTCCAACGACCACGTCCGCTACTGGGAGCCGATCCGCGGACGCGAGCTCGTCGGCTATGTGCCATGGTCGTTCGACCTGCCGGACGACGATCGTCGCTATGCCGCGGCGTGGCGCCACCTGCTCGATCCCGATCGGCTGGCGGGCCCGGCGGGGCTGCGCACGGTCGAGCCGAGCTATCCCCATTACATGCGCCAGTTCCGTTACGAGGGCACCGCGCCCGAGTGCCAGTGGAACGGCCCGGTCTGGCCCTTCCAGACGACGCAGGTCCTCGCCGGCATGATCAACCTGCTGGACCATTACAAGCAGTCGACGGTGACGCGGAACGACTTCCTGCGGCTGCTGCGGCAATATGCCAGGCTTCACTATCAGGGCGACCGCCTCGACCTCGAGGAGGATTATGATCCCGCGACCGGCAAGCCGATCGTCGGACTGGCGCGGAGCCATCATTATTTCCATTCGGGCTTCATCGACCTGATGATGACGGGCCTGGTCGGCATCCGCCCACGCGCCGACGACATGCTCGAGGTCAATCCGCTGATCCCCGCATCCGGCACGGATGGGCTGTCATGGTTCCGGGCCGAGGGCATCCCCTATCACGGCCGCACGCTGTCGGTGACCTGGGATGCGGACGGACGCCACTACGGCCGCGGCGCGGGGCTTCGGGTCGAGGCGGACGGCAAGGAAGTCGCGCGACGCGCGGACCTTGGACGGATCGTCGTCCCTCTCGCGCGAGTGGCCCCCTCCCCCATCGCGCGCCCGATCGACCGCGCCGTCCAGCTTGTCCGCGGCACCTTTCCCCGGCCGAGCGCCTCCAGCAATCCCGATCCGGAGGCGCTTCACGACGCGATCGACGGCCGGGTCTGGTTCTTCCCAGAGATGGCGAACGGCTGGACCTCCGCCGCGGACGACAAAAACCCATGGTTCGCGGTGGAGTTCGAACAACCGGTCGCGCTGTCGCGGGCGGAACTCGCCTTCTTCGCCGACGGCCGCAAGATCGCCGCGCCGGCCGACGTTCGCCTGCAAAGCTGGGACGCGCAGGCCAACCGATGGGTTGACGTCGCCCGAACGACGGCCGTGGCGCCGAACGGCATCACGCACGTCCGATGGCGCGAAGTGCGGACCTCCCGGATTCGGGTGGCCTCCACCTCCGCGAACGGCCACCCGGTGCGCCTGGTCGAGCTGAAGCTGTTCTGAAAGCGACGGCGCCGGGAACGATCGACATTTGAGGAAAAGACTGACCTCTCAACCCTCCTCACCGTCACCCCGGACTTGTTCCGGGGTCCACCGGTAGGCAAGGACTGAACAAGAGGTTTGAAAGCAGCCCGCGAGGCTCAGTTGACCCCGGAACAAGTCCGGGGTGACGGTTGGAAACCGGGCTACGGAAGACCTGCAACCTCAAATGTCGATCCGTCCTAAGCCTCAGACGCCTCCGCTTGCGGCAGCGGCACCTCTCCCACCGCGGCGCCGAAATTGATCATGTCCGACATGAGCAGGGCAGCGCGTTCGGTCTCGCGCCGCGCGATCGTCTTGAGCAGGTCCTCATGCCGGTTCACCGCCTCGGTCCGCAGCGAGGCATCCTCCAGCGGCAGCAGGAGCGTGGCGCAGACGAGCGCCGTCTCGATGACGGCGGCGAACGACCCCAGGACGAAATTCCCCGACGCCGCCGCGACCGCGCGGTGGAACCGCAGATCCGCCTGCGCGAACAGATGCCGGTCCCCCACCGCCTCGCGCATCAGCCGCACGCTCTCGGCCATCTCCGCCATGTCCGCGTGCGTCGCCCGCTCGGCAGCCAGCCGCGCGGCGAACGGCTCGACCGCGAGACGCGCTTCCCGCAACGTCTGCAGCAGCGCCGCATCGAGCCCGGTGTCGATCTTCCATGCCAGGACATCGGAATCGAAAAAGTTCCAGCTGTGGCGATCCCGGACGACCGTGCCGATTCGGGTCTTGGACTTCACCATCCCCTTGGCTTCGAGGATTTTCAGAGCCTCGCGCAGGACGGTCCTGGAAACCGAGAAACGGGCGAGAATATCCTCCTCGGCAGGCAGCTTCTGCCCCGGCGCGATCGTGCCCCTCAGGATGTCCATGCCAATCGCCCGGGCGACCTGCCCCGCAGCGGATCCGATGACGCCGCTCGATCCCCGCGCGGCCATGATGTCGGCGGTCGCGATGGCCGTATGCTTCCCGGCAGCGGTATCGTGGCGATCGTCGGCATCCGGCCCGGGCTGCCCCGTTTCGACGCTCCGCCGTTCGCTACTCCTGCCGGGCAGTCGATCGCGCAAAAGAAATCCCCCTTAAACCGAGCTGGCTTGGACGAGAGGTAAGCGGATATTGTCCGACACTCAAGGAGTTGGGCCTAGGTACCGCCACGAGAGATAAAGCCGCTGTTCAAATCCGGTGTTGACCCCGCACCGGCCATAATCGACCTGACGCCCTCCCCTGCTCGCTCATCATGCATTGCCATATGCACCGGCGCCCCTTAACGGCGAATGCGAATCAATCGCAATAAAAGGGGAATCAAATGCGGGTCGGACATCGCGGCTGGGCTTGGCGGGCTTCTCGGGCAGCGCTGATCGCTGCCGGGCTGCTTGCGTCACAGACTGCCCTGGCCGACGACGGCGAGCCAGGCGACGGCTCGGACCCGCAGGAGATCGTGGTCACCGGCCTGCGCGAACAGGGCATCGGATCGGGCACCAAGACCGACACGCCGCTCATCGAGACGCCGCAGACGATCACCGTCATCGATCAAGAGGAGCTGACGCGGCGCAACGCGCTGTCGATCAACCAGGCGCTCGGCTATGTCGCCGGCGTCGCGGCCAACCAGCGCGGCGGCACCGTCACCCGATACGACCAGCTGCTGCTGCGCGGCTTCGCGCCGGGCATCTTCCTCGACGGCATGCGCCTGCTCGCCGGCCCCTATTCGATGCCGCAGACCGACTTCAACCGCATCGAGCAGATCGACATCGTCAAGGGGCCGGCCTCGGTCCTCTACGGCAACTCGACGCCAGGCGGTCTCGTCAACCTGACCAGCAAGACGCCCGAGACGACACCTTTCGGCCGCGTCGAGCTGCAGGCGGGCAACTACGATTCGCTCCGCGCCGTCGCCGATCTCAACCAGCCGCTGACGGCGGATGGCAAGCTGCTGTTCCGCGTCGTCGGCGGTTGGCAGAAGGCCGACGGTTTCACCCGCTATACCGAGAGCGAACGCTATCACGTCAGCCCGATGCTGACCTTCGCACCGGGACCGGACACCAGCCTCACCCTCATCGCCGCCTATCAGCACGCACCGTCGGGCGGCGGCTACTCGGGTGTGCCCGCCTATGGCACGGTGCTGCCGAGCCCCGCAGGGCCGGTCCCGCTGCACCTCAACACCGGCGATCCCGGCTATGAGCGCTACAATCACAAGCAGAAGGCGATCACAGCGCTGTTCCGCCACGATTTCAGCGACCAGCTGTCGTTCCGGTCGAATTTCCGCTTCCAGAACAACAGGCTGAGCTACCGCCAGATCTATGTGGCCGGCTATGCGACGACCGGCACCGGCGCCAACCGCAACACCGATTACTCGACCATCATCCGCGGCGGCGGCGGCGCCGACGAGGATTTCGACACGCTGACACTCGACAACCACCTGAACGCGAAGTTCGCGACCGGCCCGGTACGCCACAACGTGCTGGCCGGCATCGATTATCAGTACATCTCGGGCGAGAATTTCCAGCAGTTCAACATGGGGCAGACGAACGATCCGCTCACCAGCATGCCGAACCTCAATCTCTACGCGCCTGTCTACGGCGGGACGATGCCGAGCTTCGACCTGACCGCCCTCTCGCCCAACTATGTGAATACCTACAGTAAGCGCGATCAGACCGGCCTATACCTGCAGGACCAGATGACAATCGGCCGGCTCCAGCTCATCGCGAGCGGGCGCTGGGACTGGTACAACCAGATTACGGTCAACAAGAATCCCAACACCAACAGGAATAACCGGATCACGCCGCTTTCGCAGACCGCCTTCACGATGCGGCTGGGCGCGCTGTACGAGTTCGACTTCGGCCTCTCGCCCTATGTCAGCTATTCGGAATCGTTCGAGCCGCAGGCCGGGGCAGACTATCAGGGCATTCCCTTCGAGCCGGTCACCGGCAAGATGTACGAGGCCGGGCTCAAGTTCCAACCCAGGGGAGCCAAGGCACTCTTCACCCTCTCCGTCTATGATCTCAAGCGGCAGAAGGTGCCGGTCACCGATCCCCGCGCCGGGACCGGCGGCATTCCTTCCAATGCCCAGATCCAGATCGGCGAGGTGCGCGTGCGCGGCGTCGAGCTGGAGGGACGCGGCGAGGTGACGCCGGGCTTCGACGTCGTGCTGGCGGCGAGCTACACCGACGCGATCATCACCCGAGGCACGCCGGCCGTCCCGCCGACCGCCACCGACAGCGGCACCCCGACCACCACCGGCACCCGCCAGCTCGGCACCCCCGAGTGGCAAGCCTCGACCTTCCTATCCTATGATTTCGGCAAGGGCGGTTCCGCCGGCCCGATCGGCGGCCTCAGCGTCGGCGGCGGCGTGCGCTACGTCGGCGGATCGGACGGGTCGACCAAATATGCGGTGATCAACGGCGTCACCACCTTCCAGGCCTTCACCACCGACAGCTTCACGCTGGTCGACGGCATGGTCGGCTACGACCTCGGCTACGCCAGCGAGGCCCTGCGCGGATGGAGCGTGGCGGTCAACGCCGCCAATCTGCTCGACGAGCGCTATATCTCGGCCTGCCCCTTCTCCAACTCATGCTATTTCGGCGCGTCCCGCACCGTCACCGGATCGCTGAGGTTCAAGTGGTGAGCCGTCACGCCGGATGATGTCGAGGAAGTTTCGGCATTGCAGCGTCAGCGAATGCTCCGGGAGGTGCAGCAGCCACATCGTCGTGATCGCCGTAGGATCGGCGAGCGGACGATAGGCGAGCCGCGCCGACTGGAGCGCGCAGAGGGACTCGGCGAGCACGGTCACGCCGACCCCGGCGGCGGCGAGACCGAACAGCGTCGAGACCTCCCGCACCGTCTGCGCGATCACCGGCTCCACGCCGGCCTGGTCGAGCAGCTCCATGAGCTGGTCGGTGAAGCAGCTGCCGCCCTCGCGCGAGTAGAGCACCATCGGTTCGCCCGCGAGGTCCCGTAAACCCACCTCGTTGCGGCGGGCGAGCGGATGCTCCGGACGCATCGCCACGAACAAGCGTTCCTCGAGCAGCAGCGTGGCGGTGATCCGCGGGGACAGCGCCATCCGGTCCACGTTGCGCACGAAAACGACGTCCAGTGAATGGTCCTCCAGCAGCGCAGGCTGGGCGGTGCCGTGGACCTCGGTCAGCGCGAGGCGGATGTCCGGATAGCGGTTGCGGAACTCGACGATCGCGTTGGCGACCTTCGGGATGAACGGCGCGGAGGCGTTGAAGCCGACCGCGAGCTCCCCCAGTTCCCCCCGCGAGGCACGGCGCGCGACCTGCGCCGCGCGATCGGCCTGCGCCAACGTCGCGCGGGCAGGCTCGAGAAAAGCCTTGCCGGCGCTGGTCAGCTGGACGGTGCGACTGGTCCGGTCGAACAGGCGCACGCCCAGCTCCTGCTCCAGCGCGCCGATCTGCTGACTGAGCGGCGGCTGCGAGATGCCGACGCGCTGCGCCGCCCGCGCAAAGTGCAGCTCCTCCGCGACGGCCAGGAAATAGCGAAGGTGTCTCAGCTCCATGATTAATATGAGTTAGCTATCGATCATGCCGTAAACAATATTGGACGGCGATGTTGCACTGCGCAATTGCGCTTTTTCCAGTCCGGCGCGCGGCCGGAAACCTAGGAGTCCGCTGGTGCAACACCCATCGCGGGTTCGGGCGAGCCTCCGCTGCCCGGCCGGAAGTCGGAGTCGGCAGCCTTGATCGGGATCGTCCGCACCGCGCTCGCGCGTCCGCTCACCTTCATCGTGATGGCGATCCTGATCGTGATCCTGGGCGTGCTCGCCGCGATCCGCACGCCGGTCGACATTTTCCCCGACATCCGCGTGCCGGTGATCGCCACCGCCTGGAACTATGCCGGCCTCTCGCCCGACGAGATGTCGGGCCGCATCATCACGCCGTTCGAGCGCGTGCTCACCACCACCGTCAACGACATCGACCATATCGAGAGCCAGTCGATGCAGGGCATCGGCGTGGTGAAGATCTATTTCCAGCCCGGCGCCGACATCCGCACCGCGACCGCGCAGGTGACCTCGGTCTCGCAGACGGTGCTGCGCCAGCTGCCGCCGGGCGTCACGCCGCCGCTGATCCTCAACTACAACGCCTCGACCGTGCCGATCGTCCAGCTCGCGCTGTCGGGCAAGGGCATGTCGGAGGGGCAGCTCTTCGATCTCGCGCAGAACCAGATCCGCACCAACCTGGTCACCATCCCCGGTGCCGCCGTCCCCTACCCCTCCGGCGGCCGTCAGCGGCAGATCCAGATCGACCTCGACCCGCAGGCGCTGCAGTCCAAGGGGCTGTCGGCGCAGGACGTCGGCCAGGCGATCGCGGCGCAGAACCAGATCAATCCGGCCGGCTTCGCCAAGATCGGCGGCTACCAGTACAGCGTGAAGCTCAACAACGCGCCGGGATCGGTCGAGGAGCTCAACAACCTGCCGGTCAAGGTCGTGAACGGCGCGACCATCTACATGCGCGACGTCGCCCACGTCCGCGACGGATCGGCGCCGCAGACCAACGTCGTCCATGTCGACGGCTCACGGTCGGTGCTGATGACGATCCTCAAGAACGGCGCCACCTCGACGCTGGCGATCGTCCAGGGCGTCAAGGACGCGCTGCCCAAGCTCCAGGAGACCTTGCCCGAGGCGCTGAAGATCGTGCCGATCGGCGACCAGTCGATCTTCGTGAAGGCCGCGGTCGAGGGCGTGATCAAGGAAGGCGCGATCGCCGCCGCACTCACTTCGCTGATGATCCTCATGTTCCTCGGCTCGTGGCGCTCGACGGTGATCATCGCCGTCTCGATCCCGCTCGCGATCCTGGCGGCGATCCTGGCGCTGTCGGGGACCGGCAACACGCTCAACATCATGACGCTCGGCGGCCTCAGCCTCGCGGTCGGCATCCTCGTCGACGACGCCACCGTCACCATCGAGAACATCAACTGGCACCTCGAGCAGGGCAAGCCGGTGCGCCAGGCGATCCTCGACGGCGCGGCGCAGATCGTGACGCCGGCGTTCGTGTCGCTGCTGTGCATCTGCATCGTGTTCGTGCCGATGTTCTTCCTGCCCGGCGTCGCCGGTTTCCTGTTCGTGCCGCTGGCGCTGGCGGTGGTGTTCGCGATGATCGCCTCGTTCATCCTCTCGCGCACGCTGGTGCCGACGATGGCGATGTACCTGCTGAAGCCGCACGCGCCCGGCCACATCCATGAGGCCGGCAGCCCCGGCTCGCGCAATCCGCTGGTGCGCTTCCAGCGCGGCTTCGAGCGTCATTTCGAGCAGATCCGCACCGGCTACGGCGAGCTGCTCGAGAAAGCGCTGTCGGTGCCGAAACCCTTCGTGATCGGCTTCCTCGCCGTGGTCGCGGCGTCGTTCCTGCTCGTGCCGTTCCTCGGGCAGAACTTCTTCCCCTCGGTCGACGCCGGATCGATCGCGATCCACGTTCGCGCCCCGGTCGGATCGCGCATCGAGGAGACCTCGGCCCAGTTCGACCGCATCGCCGAGCGCATCCGCACGATCATCCCGCGCGAGGAGCTGGTATCGCTGGTCGACAACATCGGCCTGCCGGTGAGCTCGATCAACACGGTCTACAACAACTCGGGCACGGTCGGCCCGCAGGACGGCGACATCCTGATCCAGCTGTCCGAGGATCACGCCCCGACCGCCGACTATGTGCAGAAGCTGCGCGAGGAGCTGCCCAAGGCATTCCCGGGCACCCAGTTCGCCTTCCTCCCCGCGGATATCACCAGCCAGATCCTGAACTTCGGCTCGCCCGCCCCGATCGACATCCAGATCGCCGGCCGCGACGTCGACGCGAACGCCGCCTTCGCCCGCAAGATCCTGCGTCGCATATCCTCGATCCCCGGCGTCGCCGACGCGCGTATCCAGCAGTCGTCGCGCTATCCGCAGCTCAACGTCAACGTCGACCGCAGCCGCATCGGCCAGCTCGGTCTCACCGAGCGCGACGTGACGACCAGCCTCGCGAGCTCGCTCGCCGGCACCCAGCAGACCGCGCCCGTCTTCTTCCTCAACCCGGAGAACGGCGTGTCCTATGCGGTGGTCGCGCAGACGCCCGAGTATAAGGTGGGATCGGTCGGCGACCTCTCCAACATCCCGGTGACCGGGGCCGGCAACGCCAGCGGCCAGGTGCTCGGCGGCATCGGCACGATCGCGCGCAGCAACGCCTCGGCGGTGGTCTCCCACTACAACATCGCGCCGGTGATCGACATCTTCGCGACCCCCAACGGCCGCGACCTCGGCGCCGTCGCCGGCGACATCAACAAGGTGCTCGACGACTTGAAGGCCGAGACGCCGAAGGGCGTCACCGTCACGATGCGCGGCCAGTACGCGACGATGAACAGCGCCTTCTCCGGCCTCGCCTTCGGCCTGATCGGCGCGATCGTGCTCATCTACCTGCTGATCGTCGTCAACTTCCAGAGCTGGCTCGACCCGTTCGTGATCATCACCGCGCTGCCGGGGGCGATCGCCGGGATCATCTGGATGCTGTTCACCACCGGCACCACGCTGTCGGTGCCGGCGCTGACCGGCGCGATCATGTGCATGGGCGTGGCGACCGCCAACTCGATCCTGGTCGTCAGCTTCGCCCGCGAGCGGCTGGCCGAGCTCGGCGACGCCACCAAGGCGGCGCTGGAGGCGGGTCTCGTCCGATTCCGCCCGGTGCTGATGACCGCGCTCGCGATGATCATCGGCATGCTGCCGATGGCGATGGGCTTCGGTGAGGGCGGCGAGCAGAACGCCCCGCTCGGCCGCGCGGTGATCGGCGGCCTCGTCGTCGCCACCTTCGCCACGCTGATGTTCGTCCCCGTCATCTTCAGCCTCGCGCACCGCCGCAAGGCCGCCGCCCCGAGCGGCGAACCGACCCAATTGGAGGAAGCCCATGCCTGAGCCCGGCAACAACAGCCGGCTGAAGCTCGCCGGCGGCATCGCCGCGCTCGCCGCCGTCGCGGTGGTCGGCGGCGGCATCTACAGCCGCGTCCAATCGAAGGAGACGCTGGCGAACTGGACCGAGGCGCAGGCGATCCCCAGCGTCACGCTGATCCGCCCCACGCCGGTCGCGGCCAGCGACGCGCTGACGCTGCCCGCCAACCTCCAGGCGCTCAACAGCGCGCCGATCTATGCCCGCACCACCGGCTATGTCCGCCGCTGGCTGGTCGACCTCGGCGACACGGTCCGTCGGGGCCAGCTGCTCGCCATCCTCGACGCGCCCGAGGTCGAGCAGCAGCTCGCCGCCGCGCGCGCCGACCTCCAGACCGCACGCGCCAACCAGCAGCTCGCAAGCACCACCGCGCAGCGCTGGAGCACGATGCTCGCCAAGGACGCGGTATCGAAGCAGGAGACCGACGAGAAGCTCGGCGACCTCGCTGCCAAGACCGCCGTCACCAACGCCGCGCGCGCCAACGTCGCGCGCCTGCAGGCGCTGACCGGCTTCACCCGCCTGGTCGCGCCGTTCGACGGCGTGGTGACGAGCCGCTCGGCGGAGATCGGCGCACTCGTCACCGCGGGCAACGCCTCTGCGGCGCCGCTGTTCACCGTCGCCGACGTGAGCCGGATGCGCGCCTATGTGCGCGTGCCGCAGCTCTACTCGGCGCAGATCCACCCCGGCATGGCGGTGAAGCTCACTCTGCCCGAATATGCCGGCCGCAGCTTCGACGCGACGCTCACGCGCACGGCGGGCGCCGTCGATCCGGCCTCGGGCACCGTGCTGGTCGAGCTGCAGGCGCCGAACGGCGACCGCGCACTCAAGCCCGGCGCCTATGCCCAGGCGAGCTTCCCGCTGCGCGGCGCCGGCAATACCGTCACGCTGCCGCCGAGCGCGCTCATCATCGGCGAGAAGGGCACGCAGGTCGCCCTGCTCGGCCGCAACGGCCGGGCGGTACTGCGGACCGTGACGCTCGGCCACGACCAGGGCAAGGTGGTGGAGATCACCGCCGGCCTGTCGCCCAACGATCGCGTGATCGACAACCCGCCGGACTCGCTCCAGACCGGCGACCCGGTGCGCCCGATCGCTCCCGAGAAGGGCAAGGCCGATGCCGCGAAATAGGGCGGCGTTATTGCTGGGCGGTGTCCTGTTACTCGCCGGTTGCGCCACGGCGCCGCGCTACGAGCGCCCGGCCGTCACTACTGCCGCCGCCTACAAGGAGCTCGGGCCGTGGCAGCCCGCCGGCGGCGACGTGCCCACGCCGGGGAAATGGTGGGAACTGTTCGGCGATCCGACCCTCAACGGCCTGGAGGAACGGATCGAGGCCGGCAACCCGGGCCTTGCCGCCGCAGCCGCCCGCTATGAGCAGGCGCGCGCGCTCGTCCGCGGCGCCAAGGCGGATCGTTTCCCCCAGGTCGATGTCGGTGGCGATGCCGGGCGCAGCCGCGTCTCGGCCGGCCGCCCACTGTCGCCGGGAAATGCCGCCACCTACAACGACTTCGAGGTGGGAGCTTCGCTTTCCTATGAGCTCGACCTGTTCGGCCGCGTCCGCAATTCGGTGCGGGCGCGCGAGGCCGATGCGCAGGCCAGTCAGGCGGACATGGCCGCGGTCCGCCTCGGCCTGCAGGCGCAGCTCGCCGCCACCTATTTCGACCTGCGCGGGCTCGACGCGCGCATCGTGCTGCTGCGCGAGACGGTCGCCGCCTTCCAGCGCGCGTTCGAGCTGACCGACACGCGCCATTCCGGCGGCATCGCCTCCGGCCTCGACGTCAGCCGCGCCCAGAGTCAGCTCGCCAGCGCCAAGGCCGAGCTCGACGCGGTCGTCGCCCAGCGCGCCCGCGACGAGCATGCGATCGCCACGCTGATCGGCGAGTCGCCGTCGAGCTTCACGCTCGCCGTCGCCGACGCACAGCCGGCGCCGCCCGCCATCCCCGCCGGCCTGCCCTCGACCCTGCTGGAGCGCCGCCCGGACATCGCCGCCGCCGAGCGCCGCGTCGCCGCCGCCAACGCGGAGATCGGCGTCGCGCGCGCGGCGCTGTTCCCCAGCGTCACGCTGGGCGCCGCCGGCGGGTTCGAGGCGACCGGCGGCAATCTCCTGAGCGCATCGAACAGCTTCTGGGCATTGGGGCCGCTTTCGGCCGCACTGGCGATCTTCGACGGCGGCAAGCGCCGCGCGAACGTCCGCCTGACCCGCGCCCAATATGACGAGGCGGCGGCCAACTACCGCGAGACGGTGCTGACCGCCTTCCGCGAGGTCGAGGACGACCTCGCCACCGCCCGCCAGCTCCAGTCGCAGGAACGCAACCAGCGCGACGCGGTCGCCGCCGCCGAGCGCACCCGCGAACTCGCGCTCACCCGCTACCGCGACGGCGCCTCCGACTATCTCGAGGTGGTCACCGCCCAGACCGCCGCGCTCGACGCCGAGCGCGCGCTGCTGCAGCTTCGCACCGAGCAGCTGCGGGTCGCGGTCGACATGGTACGAGCGCTCGGCGGCGGGGCGAGCGACTCCTAGCACCCCTCTCCCTTTGGGAGAGGGAGGGGCCCGCTCAGGCGCAGTCTGAGTGGGAGGGTGAGGGTGACCACGCTGGCCATAGTCACCCTCACCCTTCCGTCGCCTTCGGCGGCTCCCTCCCTCTCCCAAAGGGAGAGGGAGTTCGGAACGCCTAATTCTCCGCCGCGATCAGGTTGAGCGCCGCGTCCATCGCCGCGGTGGCGGACGCATCGCCGGGCATGTCGCCGGCATAGGCGGCGATCACCAGCGTCTGTCCGCTGGCGGCGGTCATGTAGCCCGCAAGCGCATTGGCCTGGTTGAGCGTGCCGGTCTTGGCAAACACCTTGCCCTCCAGCGGCGTGCCCTTGAAACGCTTCGCCAGCGTGCCGTCGACGCCGCCGATCGGCAGCGTGCTGCGGAATGCCGCCCCCCATGGCTGCGCGGCGATCCAGCGCATCAGCGTGGCGGTCGCGCGCGGCGTGACGCGGTTGTAGGTCGACATCCCCGATCCGTCGGAAAAATCATAGGCCCAGCGCGGCACCCCCGCGCTTTCCAGCATCGCCTCCACCGCCGCCTGGCCGTCGGCGATCGAGCCGCTGCCCCGTAGCCGCGCGATCCGGCGCAGCAGCAGCTCGGCGTGAAGGTTCTGGCTGACCTTGTTGGTGTGGGTGAGGTCCTCGATCAGCGGCGGCGGAGTGAGCTTGAGCAGCGGTGTCGTCGCCGGCGCCATCGCCGCCGGAGCCCCCGCCCGCACCTTCGGATCGTCGGCGGGCGTGAGCGGGCGGTGACGGACGTCTACCCGCCCCTTCACCTTCACCCCGCGCGCGACGAGCAGCGCCTTCAGCCGCCACGCCGCGAAGTCCGCGGGATCGTCGATGCCGACGGCGAGCTCGACCGGCGTCGCATCCGCGGCGATGGTGCCGCCGATGCGGAGCTCTCGGCTGTTGGGCATGCGGAAGAGCCGCAGCGCGGTCTTGCCGTCCGCCACCGTCGTCACCTGATTGTCGATCGCGTAGTAGGGAAGCGCCTCGACCGTGGCGGCGCCCCCCGCCTTCCCCGGCCGCACGGTGATCGCCAGTTCATTGTCGTCGACGGTCAGCGCGGAGATGCCGGTTCCGTAGCGGCTCTGGATGTTGTTCCAGCCCATGCCCGGGCTCCAGCGCTCGTCGGGATAGTCGCTGTCGTCGCCGATCACGTCGTCGACCCTGCGGGTCTTCGCGGCGACGGCGTCCGCCAGCGTCGCCAGGCAGTCGACGGTACAGTCGGCCTTGCTCGACAGCCGCGCGTCGCCATGGCCTTCGAGGATCACGTCGTCGCCATCCAGCCGCACCGCCGCGCCGCCCACCGTGTCGGGCCGGGTCAGGTCCGGGATGTTCGCGAACACCGCAGCGGTCGTATAGACCTTGGTATTGGAGGCGGGCACGAAGCGGTCGTCGGGCGACAGCGCCACGATCTCCCGTCCGTCCAGCGTCGTCACCATCAGCCCGAAGCGCGCCCCCGGCCCCTGGATCTGACGTAGCGTCGCCGCGACGCGCTCGGCCAGCGGCGCCTTGTCGGCCGCCGGCGCCGGCGCGGCAGCCAGCATCAGCGCCAGGGCGAGGCTAGCGGTCGTTCGGCGCACGATAGACGTCCTCATCCAATTCCCCCTCCCAGCGCGCCACCGTCGTAGCCACGGTGAGGTTGGCGCTGGCGCTCGGCACGGTGCGGGTCATGTCGAGCAGCCGGTCGAACGGCAGCACGAAGCCGACCACCAGCGCGGTCTGCTCCGGTGCGACGCCGACCGCGGACAGCACCGCCGCCAGCATGAACAGCGAGGCCGACGGTACCGGCGCCGTACCGAACGCCGCCAGCGCGCCGGTCAGCAGCACGGTCGCGTAGACCAGCGGCGTCATCGGCACCCCGAAGGCCTGCAGCGCGAACAGGCTGAGCAGGCCGACGTACATCGCCGTCCCGTCCTTGCCGATGCTGGCGCCCAAGGGCAGCACGGTCGAATAGACCGCCCGCCCCACGCCGAGATTGTCGCCGGCGACGCGCATCGCCACCGGTAACGTAGCCCCGCTCGACGCGGTCGAGAAGGCGACCACCAGCGCATCGATGATGCCACGGAAGAACGGCAGCACCGGCAGCCGCGCCAGCAGCCGCAGGATCAGGCTGTGCACCACCACCATCTGGATCAGCGATCCCAGCACCACCGCCAGCGCCAGCCAGCCGATGTTGACGAACACCGCCGCACCATTGGCCGCGACGGCATTGGCGATCAGCGCGAACACGCCGAACGGCGTCGCCTCCATCACCAGCCCGACGATCCGCAGCAGCACCGCCGACAGCGACTGGAGCAGGTTCGCGAACGGCTTCCCCGCCTCCCCCGCCAATACGGTGCCGACCCCGATCAGGATCGCGACGAAGATCAGCGCGAGCATGTCGCCCTTGGCGAGCGCCTCGACGATGTTGAGCGGGACGATGCCGATCAGCTGCTCATAGGGGGTGACTGCCGGCCCCAGCGCATGGGCGGTGGCGGTGCCGAGCGGCGCGCCGACGCCCGGCCGGATCACGCTCGCGACCAGCATCCCCACCGACACCGCGACGAAGGTGGTGAGCGCGAACAACCCGACCGTGCGCCCGCCCAGGCTCCCGAGCCGCTTGGGGTCCGCAAGCGTGGTGATGCCCGACGCGATCGTGACGAGCACGATCGGCGCGACCAGCATCCGGATCGCACGGACGAACAGCTCGCCCATGAAGGCGACCGACGGCGCCGCCTCCGGCCAGGCAAAGGCCAGCAGCAACCCCAGCGCGACGCCGCCCAGCACGCGCTTCCACAAGGCGATGGCGAACCAGGCGCGGATCATGGCAGCTCTGGCCACTGGTCACCCTCACCCTTCCCATCGCTATCGCGATGGGGCCCTTCCCTCTCCCATTGGGAGAGGGAGGGAGGCGCGAAGCGCCGGAAGGGTGAGGGTGACGTATCCGAAATCAGGAGCAACTGCCCTTCGGCGGCACATGCGCCAACGCACGCCCGGCCGCGACGCCGGTCGGTCGGCCATTGTCGACGGCGATCCGCCCGTTCACCACCACCGTCCGCACGCCTTCCGCGAACTGCTCGGGCTGCTCATAGGTCGCGCGCTCGCGATAGGTCTTCGGGTCGAACACCACGACATCGGCGAACGCACCCGCCCGCAGATGCCCCCTGCCCTTCAATCCGAAGGTATCCGCCGTCAGCGCCGAGCTCCGCTCGATGAACTCGCGCAGCGTGATGACATGGTCCTGCTGCACATATTTCGCATATTTCCGCGCGAAGCTGCCGTAGACGCGCGGATGGCCGGTCGAGGCGTCGGAACCGGTCATCACCCACGGCTGGCGCATGAAGGCGGCGATGTCGGCCTCGCTCTGGTTGAACGAGGCGACCGCGGGGTCCTTCACGCGGATGATCGCGATCGCCGCGGCCACGGGATCGAGCTTCATCCGCGCCGCCACCTCCGACAGGCGGTGCCCCTTCTCCGGCCCGTCGGTGATGAGCAGCATGTCCGCCCCGCCGCGCTTGCGCAGGTTCTCGGCCATGTCCTTGAGTAGCCGGTCCTTGAGCGAGGCATCGTCGAACCGCTGGAGCAGCGCCGGCCGTCCGCCGTCCTGCGCCCACAGCGGCACCAGCGAGGCGACCAGGCTCGTGCCCGACGCGGACCAGGGATATTGGTTGGCGGTCACCTGCTGACCCGCCCGGCGCGCCGCCTCGACCTTGGCGATGATGACCGGCGCCTTGCCCTGCACGTCGACGCCGAGCGCCTTGATGTGGCTGATGTGGACCGGCATCCCGGCCTCGCGGCCGATCGTGATCGCCTCGTCGACCGCGGCTTCCAGCCCGACGGTATAGCTCGATTCGTCGCGGATATGGCTGTCGTAGATGCCGCCGCGCACCGCCGCCTCGCGGGCGAGCTCCACCACCTCCTTGGTCGTGGAGAAGCTCTGCGGCGCATAGAACAGCCCGGTCGAGAAGCCGATCGCCCCCTGGCACATCGCCGAAGCGACCAGATCCTTCATCTTCCGCAGCTCCGCCTCGGTCGGCGCGCGGCGGACCTCGCCAATCACCATCTCGCGCACGGCTCCGAAGCCGACGAAGGTGGCATAGTTGATCCCAACCGGCTTGGTCTTCGGCAAGGCGAGCGTCGCCGCCACGTCGGGGCTGCCGCCCCCGTCGTTGCCGATGAAGGCGGTGGTGACGCCCTGCATCAGGAACGGCAGCACCAGCCGCTCCCGGGCGTCGTCGGACGCGAGCGCCTGGGCATGGGTATGCGGATCGATGAAGCCCGGCGCGACGATCATGCCCTTGCCGTCGATCGTCCGCTTCGCCGCCAGCTTGAGATGCGGCCCCACCTCGACGATGCGGTCCCCGGCAATGGCGACGTCGCCGGTGAACGGCGCCGCGTCACCGGTGAAGACGGTGCCGCCGCGGATGATCAGGTCGGCCTCGACCGGCGCCGGCGCGGCACCGACCATCGTCGCCAGCAGCACGCCCGCCGCCGCGATCCGCGCCATCCCCCGCCTGTCGAACCCCGAGCCCAGCATGACGGCGATCCTTCCGGACCGCCCCGCGCCGGTCAAGCCGGCGTCACCGATCATTTCGCACCCGGCCGATAACTCCGGGTTATGTGCCCCTTGAGCTCCTCCGGATAAAAATAGACCGGCCGCAGGTCGCCGGCCGCATAGCGCTTCGCCTGGTCGGTGAAATGCGGCGATCCGGGATCGCCGCTTTCCCCGCCCGCCGACACCGCCCAGGCACGCACTTTCGGTCCGAACTCGACGATCGCGACGAAGCTGTTGCCGCTGGTGCCGTACCAGCGCCGCGTGCCGGGATAGGCGCGCGCTCCGAACGAGGCGAGGCTCCCCCAGCGTGCCGAGGCGAAGGGCACGGGAATGCTGGGCCTGGCGTCGTCGAAGGTCTGGACGATCGCCCTGTCATTGCGCTGGAAGCGATTGACCTCCCCCCACGGCACGCGCCAGCCGCCCCATTCGCGCTGCATCCGCTCGACGGCGCGATCGAGCGCCGCCAGCCGCTCGGCGGGCGTGAGCCGGTCGCGCATCCACTCATAGACATTGGCCCGCACCGGCGTCGCGGCACGGAGCGCGACCGCATAGAGCTCCTCGCCCCAGAAATTGGCGAGCGTCGTCGCCTCGGAGCGCTCCGACCAGCGCGCGTCCCAGTCCTTCAGCAGCGCCACGGGCCCCGCGAGCCGGCCGCGCCCGGGGTCGCCCGCCGGCAGCGCCTCCCACGCCGCCACCAGCTTCGGCACCATCATCGCGAAGCCCGGCATCCACGGGTCATAGGCGATCCGCTCCAGCCCCTCCGGCGTCAACGCCTTCGCCCGCTCCAGCAGCGCCGTCGCATGGTCGCCGCGGAAATTGATGCCCGCCTGGTCCATGTAGCGCGGGAAATCCGCCTCCCGCGGACTGTCGGCGCCGGCCGCGCGCCAAGGTGCGTCGTTGGAGTTGTAGAGCCATCCGCCGGCAGGATCGCGCACCTCGGGCAACTTCGCGATCGGCGTCAGCCCCCGCCAGTCCGCCGCCGGATCGCTGCCGTCGACCGGCCCGCGATAGTCGAACCGGTCGTCGCGCACCGGCACGAACTGCGGGTGCAGCAGCGCGACATGGCCGTCGGCGTCCGCATAGACGGTGTTGTTCGACGAATTCGCCTGCAGCGCCGCCACCTTGAGATAGCCCGCGAAATCGCGCGCCCTGGTCCTGAGCCAGCTCTGCTCGAGCGCCGGCACCGGCTTGTTCATCATCGCGAACGCGATCCACTTGCCGCCCTCCGCGCGGACGATCGGCCCGTGATGGGTAGCGTAGGTGGTGAAGCTGCGCCGCGCCATGCTGCCGTCGGGCCGGCGCCAGGCGATCGTCACCGTCTTTTCCGTCACTTGGCGCAGCATCTTGCCGTGGTGATAGAGGTAACGGTCGCCATCCTTCTCGATCGCCTCGGCGAACTCGTCGACCGCATCGACGCCGCTCGACGTGTGCATCCAGCCGAGCCGCTCGTTGAAGCCCTGGTAGAGGAAGAACTGCCCCCAGGTCGACGCGCCATAGGCGTGCAGCCCCTCGTCGCTCGCCATCCCGAGCTCGGAGCGGAAGAAGAAGCTGGTGTGCGGGTTGATCAGCAGCAGCGCGTGGCCGTCCCGCGTCAACTTGGGTGCGATGGCGATGCCGTTGGAGCCGCTCGGCTCGTCGCTGTGCGGCCGCTCCAGCAGCGCGACCTTCGGCGGCGCGCCGTAGAATTCGGCGAGCTTCCTGAGATCCGCCCGCTCGATGTCGCCGCCGATGCTGCCTTCGGTGAAGGACAGCGCCATCCACGGCTCGAACCGGGTGAGTACGCGCGGCTTCGCCTCGGGATGCGTCGCCAGGTAGAAGTTGAGCCCGCCGGCCCATGCATCCATCAGCGCGCGGAGCCAGGCGGGACTCTTCGCGTAATCCGCCTTCAGCGCCTCCGGATCGACATAGAGCCGCTGGCGCAGGTCCTGCCAGATCGCCGCCTCCCCCTCCGCCTCGGCGGTGCGGCCGAGCGCGGTCAGCAGGTTCATCTCGACCCGCGGGAAATCGTCCTCCGCCTGGGCATAGATCGCCCCGAACACCGCATCCGCGTCGCTCCGCCCGTGGACGTGGGCAATGCCCCAGTCGTCACGCGTGATCGTGACCCTCGCGGCTTGGGCACGCCACTCCGCCAGCTCGTCCGGCCGTGTGGCACTCGTCGCGAGCAGGGCCAGCGCCGCGACGGCGACGCGCATCGAACGGGTCATCGGCGATCCTCGAGCCTGGGAAGAGCCACGGCGAGCCGCTGGAGCGCCTCGTCGAGCGTCGCATCCTCCTTGGCGAAGCACAGCCGGACGAGATGCGTGACCGGCGCCTCGGCATAGAAGGCGGAGATCGGGATGCCCGCCACGCCGGCCCCCTCCAGCATCCATTCGCAGAAGGCGCGGTCGTCCATCGCGATGCCCGAGGCGGCAAGGTCGATCGACAGGAAATAGGTGGCCGCACTGTGCGTCGTGACGAGCCCCAACCCAGCCAGCCCCTTCGCCAGCCGGTCGCGCGAGCGCTGGAAGCCGGCACTCGCCGCCTCGATCCAGCCGCCATGATGCGCGAGCCCCTCCGCCACGGCCCATTGCAGGTTGGGCGGCGTGGTGAAGGTCAGGAACTGGTGCGCCCGCGACAGCCCCCGTGCCGGCGCCGGCGCCGCGCATATCCAGCCGACCTTCCAGCCGGTCAGCGCGAAGATCTTGCCCGCCGAGCCGATCTTGACCGTCCGCTCGCGCATCCCCGGAAAGCCGATCAGCGGCCGGTGCCGGGCGCCGTCGAACACGACGTGCTCCCACACCTCGTCGCAGACCGCGATCACGTCGCGTGCGACGCAGAAGCGGGCGATCGCCGCCAGCTCCTCCTCGCCCATCGCGGTCCCGAGCGGATTGACCGGATTGTTGAGGATCAGGAGGCGCGTGCGCGGGCCCGCCGCCGCTTCCAGCATCGCTTCCGTCACCCGCCATTCCGGCGGCTCCAGCCGGATCAGCCGCGGCACGCCGCCGGCACGCTCGACCAGCGGCAGATAGGCGTCGTAGAGCGGCTGGATCAGCAGCACTTCGTCGCCCGGCGTCACCAGCGCCAGGATCGCCGCCGCCAGCGCTTCGGTGGCGCCGGAGGTGACGATCACCTCCTCGGGCACGAGATCGAGGTCCTGATGGCGCCGATAATGATCGGCGACCGCCTGCCGCAGTTCGGCAAGCCCCAGCATCGGCGGATATTGGTTCGAGCGCTCAGTCAGCGCCGCCGCAGCCGCGCGCAGCACCGGCTCCGGCCCGGGGCCGTCGGGAAAGCCCTGCCCCAGGTTGACCGCCCCGCTCGCCCGCGCCCGCGCCGACATCTCCTCGAAGATCGTGGTGCCGAGCGCGGCATAGACGGGGTTCATGAAACGCCTTCCCGAAAGAAAATCGAGCCGGATGCCTAGCAACTCGTCATTGCCCGGGAAACCGCCGCCGCGCTATTGGCATATCCATGCCCGAACCTCTGCCCGCCGACGTGACTCCCCTCGACCAGATGAGCGCCGTGACGGCCCTGATCGCCGTCGGCGAGCGCTTCGACCGGCGCGGCCTCGCCGCCGCCACCTCCGGCAACCATTCGGTGCGGCTGTCGGACGGCAGCATCGCGATCACCCGCTCGGGCCGGCACAAGGGGCGTCTCACGCCCTCCGACTTCATGCGCGTCAACGCCGCCGGCACCGCGATCGACGAGGGCCGCCCCTCGGCCGAGACCGGGCTGCATCTGATGCTCTACCGGCTGTTCCCGGCGACCGGCGCGGTGCTGCACTGGCATTCGCCCAACGCCGTCGGCCTCAGCCGCGCCGAGCCGCGCGCCGGCCGCTGGGCGTTCGAGGGCCAGGAGATGCTGAAGGCCTTCCCCGGCATCGCCACGCACGAGACGCGGCGCAGCCTGCCGGTGGTCGACAACAGCCAGGACATGGCGGTGATCGCCGCGGCGGTCGCGCCGGCGCTTACCGAACGCGACACCCTGCCCGTCTTCATGATCCGCAGCCACGGCCTTTACGCCTGGGGCAAGGATGTCGAGGAGGCCGAACGCGTCGCCGAGGCGATCGAATGGCTGATCGCCGCCGATCTCGCCGAGCGCAGCTTCCGCATGAGGATATAAGCCATGACCCGCCTTCGCCGCTACGACGAGCAGGACGGCACCTCGCCCGAGCTCGATACCGAGGATCCCGCCGTCATCGCCGACGCGCTGGCGACGATCGGCGCGCGCTTCGAACGCTGGCCGCTGCGCGCGGTCGCCGCGGATGCGAGTGACGCCGATGTGCTCGCCACCTACGCGCCCGAGATCGACCGGCTGCGCGCGGAGGGCGGCTATCAGTCCGTCGACATCGTCCGGATGCGTCCCGACCATCCCGACCGCGCGGCGCTCCGCACCAAGTTCCTCGACGAGCATCGCCATTCGGAGGACGAGGTGCGCTTCTTCGTCGAGGGCGAGGGACTGTTCACGCTGCACGAGGGCGGCAAGGTCCATGCGCTGCTGTGCACCGCCGGCGACCTCATCTCGGTGCCGGCGGGGATGCGGCACTGGTTCGACATGGGGCCCGCACCGCGCTTCGCCGCGATCCGGCTGTTCATCAACTCGGACGGCTGGGTGGCGCAGATGACCGGCGACGACATCGCCAGCCATTTCCCGCGCCACGAGCCGGTCGCGGCGTGACCCATCTTCCCCGCGCCGTGCTCCTCGACGTCGAGGGCACGACCAGCAGCATCGCCTTCGTCGCCGACGTGCTGTTCCCCTATGCCCGCGCGCATCTCGCCGATTTCGTCGCGCGGCATCCGGCGGAGACGGCCCCGCTGCTAGACCAGGTGCGCGCCGAAGCGCCGGAGGACGACCCGATCGCCACGCTGCTCCGCTGGATCGACGAGGATCGCAAGGCCACGCCGCTCAAGACGCTGCAGGGAATGATCTGGGCGGAGGGCTATGCCGACGGCACGCTCAAGGGCCATGTCTATCCCGACACGGTCGAGGCGCTGCGCCGCTGGCGCGAGGCCGGCATCGCGGTGCACATCTATTCGTCGGGCTCGGTCGCCGCGCAGAAGCAGCTGTTCGCGCACAGCATCGCCGGCGACCTCACGCCGCTTCTGTCGGGCCATTTCGACACGCACGTCGGCGCCAAGCGCGAGCCCGGGTCCTATCGCGCGATCGCCGACGCGCTGGGTCTGGCGCCGGGGGACATATTGTTCGTCTCAGACGTCTCGGCCGAGACCGATGCCGCGCGGGAGGCCGGCTTTGCCGCGCTGCTGATCGACCGCGACGGCGTCAGCGGCGACATCGCCAGCCTGGCCGAGGTGCTGCCATGATCCTGGAAGGTCGCCCCACCCGCTCGATCGCGCGCACTGCCGACGGGCGCGGCGTGCGCATCCTCGACCAGCGGCTTCTGCCGTGGGAAATCCGCTGGGTCGAGCTCAACAGCGCCGACGAAGCCGCGCGCGCGATCCGCGAGATGTGGACCCGCGGCGCGCCGATGATCGGCGCCACCGCCGCCTATGGCCTGGCGATGGCGCTGGCACAGGACGGGAACGACGCCGCGCTCGATGCCGCCCACGCGATGCTGCTCGCGACGCGTCCGACCGCGGTCAACCTGCGCTGGGCGCTCGACCAGGTGGCGGAGGCGGTCCGTCCACTTCCGTCTGCCGCCCGCGCCGAAGCCGCCTTCGCCCGCGCCGACGCGATCTGCGACGAGGACGCCGCGCTGTGCCGCGCGATCGGCGAGCACGGGCTGGAGCTGCTGAAGGCGCTGCACGCCCGCCATCCCGACCGGCCGCTCAACATCCTCACCCATTGCAACGCGGGCTGGCTGGCGACGGTCGACTACGGCACCGCCACCGCGCCGATCTACCTCGCCCACGATGCCGGCATCCCGCTCCACGTCTGGGTCGACGAGACGCGGCCGCGCAACCAGGGCGCGCTGCTCACCGCCTTCGAGCTTGCCAACCACGGCGTGCCGCACAGCGTGATCGCCGACAATGCGGGCGGGCTGCTGATGATGCGCGGCCACGTCGATGCGGTGATCGTCGGAACCGACCGCGTCACCGCCAACGGCGACGTGTGCAACAAGATCGGCACTTATCTGAAGGCGCTGGCGGCGCACGATACCGGCGTGCCCTTCTATGTCGCGCTGCCCTACACCACTTTCGATCCCTCGACCCCGAGCGGCGACGCGGTGCCGATCGAGGAGCGCGACGGCGACGAGCTGGCGCTGCTCACCGGCCCCGACGGCGACGGCACGCTCGCAACGGTGCGCGTCACCGCGTCGCCGGCGCGCAACCCGGCGTTCGACATTACGCCGGCCCGGCTCGTCACCGGTTACATCACCGAGCGCGGCGTGCTGGACAGGATCGGCTAAAGCCGGTCAGGATGAAGTCGAATCGCGCGCAATGAAGCGCGAGTGCCGGTCGGCAGCGGGGGATAAGAAATAATGGTTCCTGTATTCGGCGCGGCGGTCCTGTTCGCAAATTTGCCATCGCCCGCCCTCGAAATGCCGCTCCCGCCGGCCGTGGTCCAAACGGTGAGCAGCCAGCAGGCCCCGGTCACGATACCGGAATCGCCCCCGCCGGTTCCCGCGCCGGCAACGCCGAGCGCCCCGCCGGAGGCTTTGCCCGCAGCTCCAGCCGCCCAAACCACGGCAACACCCGACACGGCAGTGCCGACAGCGGATGCGCCGGCGCAGGAGGTGCCCGCCGACGAGCTGACCGGTGACGACATCGTCATCTCGGGTCGGCGGCGCTCTCCCGGCGATCCGGCCGAACGGCTCAATGTCGAGTCCTACAAGGCGGTGCAGGCCGTGGATCGCGCCATCGTCGCCCCGATCGCCAAGGGCTACAAGAAGGGGCTCCCCAAGCCGATACGCGACGGCATCCACAATCTCCTCGATCATCTCCAGGAACCGATCGTCTTCCTGAACTATCTGCTGCAGCTGAAGCCGGGAAAGGCGGTCGAGACGCTGGGCCGCTTCGCGATCAATACCACGGCCGGGCTTGCCGGGACGATCGACATCGCCAAGCGCCGCCCGTTCAAGCTGCCGCACCGCCCGAACAGCTTCGCCAATACCCTCGGCTATTATGGCGTGAAGCCGGGCCCTTACCTGTTCCTGCCGATGATCGGCCCCACGACGGTGCGCGATCTCTTCGGGATAACGATCGACCGGCTCGTCATGCCGGTGGCCGTCGGGAAGCCGTTCAACAAGCCCTACTACACCATTCCGGTCAACACGCTCAGCGCGCTGGATTACCGGGTGGCGTTCGACGACAAGCTGACCGAGCTCCAGGCGGCCAAGGACCCCTATGCCGCGACGCGCGAGGATTACCTCCGGAAGCGCAAGGCCGAAATCGATCGCCTGCACAGCCCGCGCTGGCGCGGACACCGCCCGTCGGAGCAGCCCGCCGCGCCGACCGCTACGCCGGTACCCGCGGCAGAGACCGTGCCCGGCGCGATCCCAGACGCAACCGTCGTGCCGGCCACGCCGTCACCGCGCCCCTGACCCGGCTTCGATCGCCGCGCGAAGATCGCCGTGATGCACGTGCAGGGCGTCGGCCGCAACGGCCGGGTCCATGCCGCGCGCGATCAGGATCGCCAGGGCGATGTCGTTGCCCGCCTCGCCGAGCGCCGCCGCCGCCCGTTCCCGCGAGACCTCCGCCGCCTCCCGCACGATGGCATTGGCGCGCGCTTCGAGCTTGGCGTTCGACACGCGCATGTTGACCATCAGCCCGCGATAGACGCGCCCCAGGCGCAGCATGATCGCGGTCGAGAGGAGGTTGAGCGCCACCTTCTGCGCCGTCCCCGCCTTCATCCGCGTCGAACCGGCGACGGCCTCGCTGCCGGTATCGGCCAGGATCGGATGCTCGGCAGCGGCGAGCAGCGGCGCGCCTTCATTGTTGGCGACACCGATCGTGAGCGCGCCGGCACGACGCGCCGCCTCGATCACCGCGACCGTATAGGGTGTCCGCCCGCTGGCCGCGACGCCGACGACCACATCGTCCCGCCCGATCCCCGCCTCATCAACTTCGGCGCAGGCTCGTTCGACATCATCCTCGGCACCTTCGACGCTCCGCGCAAGCGCGGTCATGCCGCCGGCGATCAGGAACACCAGCCGCTCGCCGGGCCAGCTGTAGGTCGGCGTCAACTCCACCCCGTCCTGCATCGCGACCCGGCCGGACGTGCCCGCGCCGGCATAGACCAGCCTCCCGCCCGCGCGGAGCCGCGCCGCCGCCGCCTCGGCCGCGGCGGCGATGGCGCCGGTCTGCTCCTTGAGCGCGGCGACGGCGGCGATCTGTCCCTCCAGCATCGCCTCCACGGCGGTTGCGGTCGGCCAGCGATCGAGGTCGGTATAGCGCGGGTCTACGGTCTCGGTAGGCATGGCGGCCAGCCTAATGCCGAAACTGGCCAGTGCCCAGCATCGGCCCTATGACGGCGGCGATGACCACCACCGCGATCCTCGGCGCGCGCGTGCTCTCCCCCCACGGCGAGCCCAATCCGCACGGGCTGCTGATCGAGCGCGGGCGCATCCGCCGCCTGCTCGGCGCAGGAGAGCGGCCGGAGGCGGACCGGACGGTCGAACTCGACGGCGGCTGGCTCCTCCCCGGCTTCATCGACACGCAGGTCAACGGCGGCGGCGGCGTGCTGTTCAACGACGCGCCGACCGTCGAGGGCGCCGCCGCCATCGCCGCGGCGCATCGCCGGTTCGGCACCACCGGCCTGCTGCCGACGCTGATCAGCGACGACCTGGAGGTGGTCGACCGCGCGATCACGGCGGTTGACCGGGCGATCGCCGCCGGCGTGCCAGGCGTGCTCGGCATCCACGTCGAGGGGCCGTTCCTCAATCCCGAGAAGCACGGCATCCATGATCCGGCCAAGTTCCGCATCCTCGATGACGACGCGCTGGCGCTCCTCACCCGGCCGGGCCGCGGCGCGCGGCTGCTGACCCTGGCGCCGGAGCTGGCGCCGCCTGGAGCGATCCGCGCGCTGACGGCGGCGGGCGTGATCGTCTCGGCCGGGCACAGCATGGCGAGCCACGCCGAAGCACGCGCCGCGCTCGACGAGGGGCTGGCGGGCTTCACCCATCTGTTCAACGCCATGACCCAGCTCGGCAGCCGCGAGCCGGGCATGGTCGGCGCCGCGCTCGACGACGGCGCCAGCATGTTCGGCCTGATCGTCGACGGCCACCATGTCGCACCGGCGACGCTGCGCATCGCGCTCGCCGGGCGCGGGCTCGATCGGGCGATGCTGGTCACCGATGCGATGCCGCCCGCCGGCACCGACATGACCTGCTTCACGCTGTTGGGACGGGAGATCACCGTCGGCGACGGCAAACTGCGCGCGGAAGACGGCACGCTGGCGGGCGCGGCGCTGACCATGGCCAGCGCGGTCCGCAATGCCGTCGCGATGCTCGGCCTCGACATCGGCGAGGCGTCGCGGCTGGCGGGCGCCAATCCGGCACGCTTCCTCCGCCTCGACCGCGAGACCGGGACGATCGCGCCCGGCCTGCGTGCCGACTTGGTCCACCTCGACGAAGACTTACGTGTCACCCGGTCCTGGATCGGGGGCGAGATGTCCGAGGCGAGCGAATAGCCATTCCGTCACCCCGGCGAAGGCCGGGGTCCACCCTGCCGCTTGCACTGGACAAGCGGCTCGATCCGAAGAGCTCGCCGCCTGGTGGACCCCGGCCTCGCCGGGGTGACGGGAGGTCGTTGCGATCAAGCCTCCCGATACCCCGCCAGGTGCAGCGCCCCGTCGAGCGGGTCGCCGAGCGGCTCCGACAGCCGTGCCACCGTCCGCGAACGCAGCCACGGCTTCATCCGCGGGGCGAGGCCGCCGACCAGCGCACAGCGCGGCGCGCCACGTTCGAAGATCGTCTCGATGAACCGCTCGATATGCTGCGCGGCATCCTCGACGATCGAGCGGGCGATCGCGTCGTTCGCCTCGGCATAGTCCATCACCAGCGGCGCAAAGGCGGCATAGTCGCGCGGGGTCGCCTGATCCATCCAGGCGATCGCGCGCGCGGTCTCATGGTCGAAGCGAGCGGTGACGGCGCTGCTCAGCGGCGTCGGCTTGGTGCGCCCGTCGAGCGCGCGCAGCGCGTGCCGCATCGCGCTGAGGCCGAGCGCTGCGCCGCTGCCTTCGTCCGAGATCGGGAAACCGTAGCCGCCGATCGCGAAATTCTTCCCCTCGAAGCGGATCTGGGCGATGCTGCCGGTGCCGATCACCAGCGTCGCGCCGTCCTGCCCCATGTGCGCGCCGATGTTGGCGATGACGGCATCGGTCTCGAAATGCATCGAAGCGAAAGGCCAGGCGATCGCCGCCAGCGCCTCCCGCGCGCCAGGATGCGACAGGCCGGCGATCCCCATGCCGGCGGCGATCGTCGCGACCTGATCGCGGTCGAGCCCCGCCATCCCGACCGCCTGACCGGCGGCATCCATCAGCGTCGCCTGCAACCGCTCCGCGCCGATGCGCGCATTGGCCGGCCCGGTCTTGCCCGTGCCGAGGATCGTGCCGTCCGCATCGATCAGCCGGCTGCGGCAATGGCTGCCGCCGGCATCGATTCCCAGGAAATAGGCCATGCTCACTCCCGGTTGATGCGCCTATCCGGCGGCGATTCCATCGACGATCACGTCCGGACCGTCTATCCGGGCCGTGACGCCGTAGATATCGGCAATCTGCTCCACCGTCATCGTCTCCGTGACGCTCCCGCTCGCGACGATGCGGCCCTGCTTCATCCAGACGAGCCGGTCGGCATAGCGTGCCGCCAGCGACAGGTCGTGGAGCACCGCGAGCGCGCCCCCGCCCCGCGCGACGAAATCGCGGAGCAGGCCGAGCACGCGATGCTGGTGGCGCGGATCGAGCGACGCCACCGGCTCGTCGGCGACGATCAGCGGCGCCTCCGCCGCCAGCGCGCGGGCGAGGTGCACGCGCGCGAGCTCGCCGCCCGATAGCGTATCGGCGGCACGATCGGCGAGCGGCTGGAGATCGCAGGCGGCGAGCGCATGGCCCACCGCGACCCGATCGGCTTCGCCGAGGTGAGCGGGCGCCGCGCCATGGGCGAAACGGCCGAGCGCGACGACATCGCGCACCTTCGCCGGCCAGGCGAGCGGCCGGGACTGGGGCAGATAGGAGACGCGGCGGGCGCGCTCCATCGCCGGAAGCCGGCGGGCATCATCGCCGGAGATCGTCGCCCCTCCTCGATCGGCGGCGAGCAGGCCCAGCGCCATCCTGAGCAGCGTCGTCTTGCCGGCGCCGTTCGGACCGAGCAGCACGACCAGCTCGCCAGGCGCGAGAGTGAAGGATGCATCCTGGACGATGCCGCTGCGGGTGAGCCCCTCGGCGACGATCATGCCCCCCGCCTCCGCGCCGCGATCAATACGAACAAGGGGGCGCCGACCAGCGCCGCGACCACGCCGAGGCGCAGCTCGTTGGCGGTCGGGATCAGCCGCACGCCGATATCGGCGAGCACCAGGAACAGGCCGGCGAGCAGCGCCGAAGGCACCAGGCTGCGCGCCGGATCATGGCCGACCCACGGCCGCACCAGATGTGGCGCGACGATGCCGACGAAGCCGATCGCCCCGGCGATCGCAATCGAGCCGCCGGTGAGCAGGCCGGCCCCCAGCACCACCGCGATCCGCTGGCGCCGGAGGTCGAGGCCGATCCCGGCCGCCGCCTCCTCGCCCAGCATCAGCGCAGAGAGACCGCGGCGGGTCGCGAGGAGGATCGCGCCGCCCAGCACCAGGAACGGCGCCGCCGCACCGATCTCGTCGAAGCTGCGGTTGGCGACCGATCCCAGCGTCCAGTTGACCATGTCGGCCAGGGTGAAGGGGTTGGGCGCGAGATTGAGCAGCAGCGCCATCACCGACCCGGCGAAGCTCGACAGCCCCACGCCGACGAGGATCAGCGTCGTCACCGAGCTGGTGCGCAACGCCACGCCGGCGATCAGCGCGGTCGCCGCCAGCGCACCGATGATCGACGCCAGCGGCAGCGCGAACAGCCAGGCGCCAGCGAGGCCGTAGTAAAGCGCCACCGTCGCGGTCAGCGCCGCCGAGGCCGAAACGCCGAGCACGCCCGGCTCGGCGAGCGGATTGCGGAGCAGTCCTTGCAGCGCCGCTCCGCTCATCCCGAGCGCGGCCCCCGCCAGCAGGGCGGCGAGCGCACGCGGCAGGCGGATCGCCCAGACGACGAGGCGGTCCCCTATGTCGCCTCCCCCCGTCAGCGCTGCGAGCAGGCGCGGCGCAGACAACGGCACGGAGCCGAGGAAACACGCGGCGACGAGCGCAGCAAGGCAGGCCAGCACAAGGAGCAGGATCAGCCTCATCGCGCCGCCGCCTTCGCCATCGCCTCGACCGCATCGAGCACGAACCAGCCGCCGCACGCGGTCGATGCGCCGGAGAGGTTCGCCGTGGACCGGCCGGCGAGGCGGCGCACCAGCGGGTGGCCGGCCGCGCTCCACGGATCGGGCCGCTTCCAGCGCGTGTCGAGGAAGGCGCTGGCGATCACGTCCGGCGTCGCATAGGCGAGCCGTTCGAGCGGAATCGTGCTCCATCCCGACGCGGTCTGGAAATTGCGGAGGCCCGCTGCGGCGAACATCGCATCGATCATCGTCCCCGGTCCCGCCGTCACCCCGCCCGGCGTGACGTAGAGCGCGCTCCGCCCGCTCCCGCCGTGCCGGAGCGCAGCGAGCCGACGATCGAAGACCTGCGCCATCGCTTCCCCCTTCGCCCGCTCGCCGAGCCCGGCGGCGGTCTCCACCAGCACCCGGCGCACGCCGGCGAGATCGTCGGCATAGCCGAGCTGGAGCACCGGCACGCCCGCACGCGCGAACATCGCCTCCGCATTGGGCCCGCCGCCGTAGCTACGCACGACGAGATCGGGCTTCAGCAGCAGCACGTCCTCCGCGGTCGGCCGCACCTGCCGCACGCCCTTCGCCGCGTCGCGCATGTAGGAGAACTCCGCGGCGGCATCCGGCGACACCGCCAGGATGCGCGCACGCGGCAGCAGGCGGAGGACATACTGGTCGGCGCAATAATCGAGGCTCACCACCCGCATCGGATGTGAGGGAGCCTTCGCCGTCGGCGGCGCGGCGGCGCAGCCGGCGGTCAGCATCGCGAGCAGGATCGCCACCAGCCTCACAGCTTCAGTCGCACGCCTCCATATGCCGCGCGGCCATAGGTGCCGTAGCCCGCCACGGTCTGATAGCGTTCGTCGAACAGGTTATCGACACGCCCGTAGATCGAGAAGCGGTCGTCGATCGGCATCTCCGCACGGATGCCCGCGACGGCGTAACCGTCGAGCCGCACCCGGTTGGCGGCATCGTCGAAGCTGTCGCCCGCCACCAGCAAGGTCGCGCCCAGCGACAGGCCGAACGGCAGGCGATAGTCGGCGCTCGCGCTCCACTGGTCGCGCGGACGGCGCTGGAGGTCGAGCCCGTCGAATCCCGCCGAGCGGTTGAGCGGCTCCATCCAGGTGTAGTTGGCGGCGAAGGTGAGGCTGTCGACCGGCCGCAGCGTCAGTCCCGCCTCGACGCCCTGCACATGGGTACGGTCGATGTTGCCGTAGCAGAAGCAGCCCATGTCGAAGTTGATGCGGTTGCGGACGGTGCGGTCGAAGAAGGTGGCGCCGAAGCGCAGCCGCCCGTCGAGCAGCGCCTGCTCGACGCCGATGTCCCAGCTCTTCGCCGTCTCGGGCGGTAGATCCGGATCGCCGAACGAGCTGAACCGCTCGTAGAGCGACGGCGCGCGGAAGCCTTCGGCATAGCTCGCGCGGATGGTGGTGCGCGTCTTGAGCGCCAGCGCCGCGTTGGCGCTGAAGCTGGTGTGATTGCCGAACGTGTCGCTCTCGTCGTTGCGGACGCCGCCGGTCACGGTCAGCACATCGATCGGACGCACGATCAGCTCGCCGTAGACGCTGGTCAGTCCCGCCGACTTGCGCAGCGTGCCGTCGTAGAAGCGGCTGTCCTCATGCTCGGCGCCGAACACCGCGCGGACCTGCTCGACGATGGTGAAGTCGCCCTGATATTCGTAGCGCTCGCTGCGCCCCCGCGCGAAGAAGCTCGGCTCCGAGCCGAAAGTCGGATCGAAATTGTCGCGGTTCACGTCGGCGATGGTGAAGGCGATCCGGTTCCTGAACCGCCCGCCGGCGAGGTCGGCATGGAGCCCGGCATAGCCGTAGATCTCCTGTGCCTTCGAATATTCGGGCGTGTCGGCCAGCGTGAAGCTCGGCGGCGGGAAGCCGTCGAGGTCGGTACGGCTGTCGGCATAATAGCCGCGCAGGTCGAGGCCGATGCCGGGCGCGATCTCGACGCCGATCCGGCCGGTCGCGCCGAACTGGCGATAGCCGTCGCGCTCGCTGCCGTCCGCTGCCGCGGAGATGCCGTCGGTGCGCAGATAGCCGGCGGTGAGCGATCCGGAGAGCGCGCCGCTCCGCCCCGATATGCCGCCGCTCGTGAACACGCTGTCGGCATAGCCGTATTCGGCATTGGCGCGGGCCTGGAGCCCCTCGCCCGGCCGCTCGGTGATGACGTTGACGACGCCGCCGATCGCCTGGCTGCCCCACGGCACCGAATCCGGCCCGCGCACCACCTCGATCCGCGCGACCGAGCTCGACAAGAGGTTGGCGAAGTCGAACGCGCCGGCGGGAGCCGAGGGATCGTTGACGCGCACCCCGTCGATCACGACGAGCGTGTGCTCGCTCGCGGCGCCGCGGATGCTGACGCTGGTGAGCGTGCCGACACCGCCGCTGCGCGTCACCTGCACGCCCGGCGTGGTGGCGAGCAGGTCGGCGATGGAGACGGTCTGGCGGCGCTCGATCTCGTCGCGGGTGATGACGGTGACGGCCTGGCCGGTCTGGTCGGCCGGCTGCGCGGCGCGCGCGGAGGTGACGACGATGTCATCGCCATCGTCGGACGCGTCCTGGGCATGGGCGGGCAACGCCAGCGCGGCGGCCCCGGCCAGGAACAATGCGGATCGGATCATTCGGACTTCCCTCGCCCGCCCGGCGTCGACTTGGGGCGAGCAGCAACGACATTTCCGGCCCGCCCCATGACAAGGGCGCGACGATGGCCATCGGCTGTCGTTACGAAGGGATGCTTCCCCATGCCCGCGGCTGGACCCGGCCCGGCACGAACGACACGATGGCAGGTCTCCTGGCTCGCCGATCGTCGCTTGCGGCCGTCTTCCCGGAGGCAGGATGCCTCCAGTGACGTATTGGCCGCCAGCTCCCGGCTTACAGTTGCGGGCACAGCGCCGGAATCGCACCGGCTTCCCTCTTCGCCGGTCGCCCGGCACCATCTGGCGCGCGGATTAGGATCGTTGCGGCTGCGAAGTCAATCGGCGTCGGGTTGCCGCTCCGGCTCGGCGTCGACGAAGGCGGGCAGCGTGCGGGCATTGGCGACGACCTCCGCCAGCCGCGGCCAGGCCGAGGTATCGAGCTTGTAGCGCTCGGCATTGTACCATTGCGGCACCAGCACGATGTCCGCGAGCCCGACCGCATCGCCGAACGCGAAGCGCCCGCCGTGACGGGCGACCATCACCTCGAGCGCGTCGAACCCCGCCGCCATCCAGCGCTGCATCCAGGCGACCACGGCATGGCCGTCGGCGCCGAACTCCGATCGCAGGGCATTGACGATGCGCAGGTTGTTCACCGGATGGATGTCCGCCGCGACGGCCAGCGCCATCGCCCGCACGATCGCCCGATCGTCGGGGCCGGCCGGCAGGAACGGCGGCTCGGGATGCGTCTCGTCGAGCCATTCCAGGATCGCCAGGCTCTGGACGAAGACGCGGCCACCCACCTCCAGCGCAGGGACCAGTCCCTGCGGCGACTTCGTGACATAATCCTGCGACGTGTGCGCGCCCGATCGCAGGTCGTGCGTCACCTGCTCATAGGCGAGGCCCTTGAGATTCAGGCCGATTCGCGCGCGGTACGCCGCCGAGGACCGCCAATAGCCGTGCAGGATCATCACCTTCTCCGAGCCGCTTGTGACATTTTGCTACATTATTTCCGTTGCCTCGTGCGACAGGATCGGCGAACGCCCGCGCGATCCTATTGCATTGCGAAACCGTCGCGCCACCGCCGAACGATGAGGTGTTAATGACATCGAGCGCTGCCACCAACGGTTCCCGGAGCGGCACGATGGCATGGCGCGCGGGCGTCATGGCGCTGGCGCTGGTGCTGGGCGCCTGCAGTGGCGGCGATGCCGCTCAGCAGAAGGGCGGTTCGGGCGGCCGGGGTAGTGGTGGCGGAGGTCCGGCGACGGTCGGCTACGTCGTGGTGCAGCCGACCTCGGTCCCGGTCACCACGGAGCTCGCGGCGCGCACCGCCGCCTTCGAGACGTCGGAGGTCCGCCCGCAGGTCTCCGGCATCATCCAGAAGCGGCTGTTCACCGAGGGCGGCATCGTTCGCGCCGGACAGACGCTCTATCAGATCGATCCCAGCATCTATCGGGCAAGCGCCAACCAGGCGAGCGCCAACCTGTCCGCCGCCGCCGCCCAGCTCGAGGCCGCACGCATCCGCGCCGACCGCTACAAGCCGCTCGCCGCGGCCGAGGCGGTGAGCAAGCAGGACTATACCGACGCGGTCGCGCAAGCACGCCAGGCCCAGGCCTCGGTCGCGCAGAACCGAGCGGCGCTCGAATCCGCGCAGGTGAACCTCCGCTTCACGCGCGTCCCCGCTCCCATCACCGGCCGCATCGGCCGCAGCCTCGCCACGGTCGGCGCGCTGGTCACCAGCAACCAGGCCGATCCGCTCGCGGTGATCCAGCGGCTCGATCCGATGTTCGTCGACATCCAGCAGTCGAGCACCGACCTGCTGGCGCTGCGCCGCTCGCTCGCCTCGGGCAACATCGTGCCGACCAGCGCGCAGGTGCGCCTGAAGCTCGAGGACGGCACCGACTATGGCTACACCGGCACCGTGCAGTTCTCCGAGGTGACGGTCGATCAGAGCACCGGCACGGTGACGTTGCGGGCGACCTTCCCCAATCCCGACGGGCTGCTGCTGCCGGGCATGTTCGTCCGCGCGACGTTCGCGCAGGGGATCAACAACAATGCCTTCCTGGTGCCGCAGGCAGCGGTGATGCGCGATCCGCAGGGCAACGCCACCGTCTATGTCGTGGGCCCGAACAACAAAGCTGTGCGGCGGCAAATAACCGCGCCCCGCGCGCAGGGGGCCTTCTGGGTCGTGACCAGCGGTCTCAAGGCAGGCGACAAGGTGATCACCCAGGGCATCGCGCGGCTCAGGCCCGACGCCGACATCAAGCCGGTGCCGGCGAACACCCCGCAGAACATCGGCCCCCCGCAACAAGGGCAGGGTCAGGGCAACGCCGCCGCACCCAAGGGCCGCTGAGGCAGTCGGCCGATGATCTCGCGCATCTTCATCAACCGTCCGATCTTCGCGTGGGTGATCGCGATCATCATCATGCTGTGCGGCGTGGGCGCGATCTTCTCGCTCCCGATCGCGCAATACCCCGACGTCGCGCCGCCGCAGGTCAACGTGCGCGCGAACTTCCCCGGCGCCTCGGCGGAGACGCTGGAGAACAGCGTGACGCAGGTGATCGAGCAGCAGCTCACCGGCATCGACGGCCTGCTCTATTTCACCTCGACCTCCTCCTCGCGCGGGCAGGTGTCGATTTCCGCCACCTTCGAGAAGGGCACCGATCCGGACATCGCCCAGGTCCAGGTCCAGAACAAGGTACAGCAGGCGATATCCCGTCTGCCCCAGCAGGTGCAGCAGCAGGGCATCACCGTCACCAAGTCGAACCCCGACTTCCTGATGATCGTGGCGGTCTATGACGAGACCGACACGCACACCAACGGGGACGTCTCCGACTGGCTGGTCTCCAACATGGAGGAGCCGCTCGGCCGCATCCCCGGCGTCGGCGATTCGAACGTGTTCGGATCGCAGTACGCGATGCGGATCTGGCTCGATCCCAACAAGCTCGCGAGCTTCCAGCTCATGCCGGGCGACGTCGTCACCGCGATCCAGAACCAGAATACCGAGGTGGCGGCGGGCGAGGTCGGCGGTCAGCCGATGCCGGACACCCAGATGCTGAACGCGACCGTCACCGCGCGTTCGCGCCTGCAGACGCCGCAGCAGTTCCGCGACATCATCCTCAAGACGCAGCCGAGCGGCGCTGCCGTGCGGCTCAGCGACGTCGCCCGGGTCCAGCTGGGGCAGGAGAATTACAACTCGCTGAGCCGCGTCAACGGCCACCCCGGCGCCGGCATCGCCATCAACCTTGCACCCGGCGCCGACGCGCTGGAGACCGCCGAGCTCGTCAAGCAATATGTCGAGGCGCAGTCGAAGCGCTTCCCGACCGGCTTCAAATACGCCTTCCCCTACGACACCACCGACTTCATCAAGCTGTCGATCGACGAGGTGGTGAAGACGCTGTTCGAGGCGATCGTCCTCGTCGTCCTCGTCATGTTCGTGTTCCTGCAGAGCTGGCGCGCGGTGCTGGTGCCGGCGGTCGCCGTGCCGATCGTGCTGCTCGGGACCTTCGCCATCTTCGCCATCGCCGGATTCTCGATCAACACGCTCACCCTGTTCGGGCTGGTGCTCGCGATCGGCCTGCTCGTCGACGACGCGATCGTCGTGGTCGAGAACGTCGAGCGTCTGATGGAAGAGAATCCGGACATGACGCCGCGCGAGGCGACGATCGAGTCGATGAACCAGATCACGGTCGCGCTGTTCGCGATCGCGCTGGTGTTGTCGGCGGTGTTCCTGCCGATGGCGTTCTTCGGCGGGTCGACCGGCGTGATCTACCGCCAGTTCTCGGTGACTTTGGTGTCGGCGATGGCGCTGTCGGTGCTGGTCGCGATCGTGCTGAGTCCGGCGCTCACCTCGCACGTCCTCAAGCAGAAGAACCATGGCGGCGAGGACAATGGCTGGCTCGCGCGGCGCTTCCCCATCGTCGGCCGGACGCTGCGCGGGGCGGCGGACCGCTTCAACCGCGGCTTCGAATGGACGGTCGAGCATTATCTGCGGTCGGTCCGCACCGTCGTCGACCGTAAGTGGCTGTTTCTGCTGATCTACGTCGCTGTCTGCGCCGTGCTGGTGGTGATGTTCTTCCGCCTGCCGACCAGCTTCCTGCCGACCGAGGATCAGGGCGGCGCGCAGGTCCAGTTCCGGCTTCCCGCCGGCGCCACGCGCGGCCGCACCTTCGAGGTGCAGCAGGCGGTCGAGAAATATTTCCTCACCAACGAGGCGAAGAACACGCGCGTGCTGTTCACCGTCAGCGGCGGCGGCGGGGGTGGCGTGAGCGGACAGAACACCGGCCAGGGCTTCCTCGCGCTCAAGCATTGGGACGAGCGCAAGGGACGCGAGAACGGCGCCGATGCGATCACCAGCCGCGCGGCGCAGGCGCTGTCGGGCCTGCGCGACGCCCAGGTCTTCGTGCTGGTGCCGCCGGCGATCCGCGGCCTCGGCCAGTCGAACGGCTTCACCATGGAGCTGCAGAACTCCGGCAGCCTCACCCGCGAGCAGTTCGCCGCTGCGCGCGACCGGCTGCTGAACATGGCGGAAAACGATCCCGCGCTGCGGGCGGTGCGCCTCTCCGACCTGCCCGACATCGCCACGCTCAAGATCGACATCGACCAGGCCAAATTGTCCGCGCTCGGGCTCAACGAGGCCGACGTCAACAATACCCTCTCGACCGCCTGGGGCGGCCGCTACGTCAACGACTTCATCGACCGCGGCCGCGTGAAGCGCGTGTACGTGCAGGGCGACGCGCCGTTCCGCGCCTCGCCCGAGGACATCTCCAAGTGGTTCGTGCGCGGGGCGAACGGGCAGATGGCGCCCTTCTCCTCCTTCGCGCGCATCTCCTGGTCGCAGGCGCCGACGACGCTGTCGCGCTTTTCCGGCATCTCCTCCTTCGAGTTCCAGGGCCAGTCCGCGCCCGGACACAGCTCGGGCCAGGCAATGGAGCGGATGGAGCAGCTCGCCGCGCAGATCCCCGGCACCTCGGTCGCCTGGGCGGGCCTGTCCTATCAGGAGCGGCTGTCGTCGGGGCAGGCGCCGATCCTCTACGGCCTGTCGCTGCTGGTCGTGTTCCTATGCCTCGCCGCGCTCTATGAGAGCTGGTCGGTCCCGATCGCAGTGCTGCTGGTGATCCCGCTCGGCCTGGTCGGCGCGGTGTTCGCAGTGACGCTGAGGGGCCTGGAGAACGACGTGTTCCTCCAGATCGGCCTGCTCACCACCATGGGCCTCGCCTCCAAGAATGCGATCCTGATGATCGAGTTCGCCGAGGCCGCCGAGCGGAAGGGCGCGCGCGTGCTCGACGCCGCGCTCGAGGCCGCCCGCATCCGTCTGCGCCCGATCCTGATGACCAGCTTCTCCTTCATCTTCGGCGTGCTGCCGCTGGCGATCTCGACCGGCGCGGGCGCCAACGGCCGCATCGCGATCGGCACCTCGGTGATCGGCGGCATGATCACCGCGACCATCCTGGCGATCTTCTACATTCCGCTGTTCTTCGTACTGGTGCGCCGCAGCGTCCGCGACGGGCTCGCGCGGCTCAGGGGCAAGCCGACCGGCTACCAGGGGCCGTCGCACCACGACGACGAGGAAGGGGAGCCGAAGCCGGCATGATCCGCCCGATCCTTCCCCTCACCTCGCTGATCGCGCTCGCCGCCTGCTCGATGGCGCCGGAATACGAGCGACCGGCGGCACCGGTGCCGTCGTCCTGGCCGGTCGGCGACGCCTACCTCCGCCAGAACGAGGCGGGGCTGCCCAGCGTCAGCTATCGCGACATCTTCCGCGACCCCAGGCTGCAGGCGCTGGTCGAGCAGGCGCTCGCCAACAACCGCGACCTGCGCGTCGCCGCCGCCAACATCGCCGCGGCGCGCGGCGCCTATCGCTCGCAGCGGAGCACGCTGTTCCCGACGGTCGGCACCGGGGCGAGCGCAGGCGCGAGCAAGGGCGGCACCAACGCCCAGAACGCCGGCTCGAGCAACGACGTACGCGAAAGCTATTCGGCCAACGTCGGCATCACCGCCTTCGAGGTCGACCTGTTCGGCCGCGTCCGCTCGCAGAGCCGCGCCGCGCTGGAGGATTATTTCGCCACCGAGGCGGCGGCGCGCGCGACCCGGCTCACGCTGGTCGGCGACATCGCCAACGCCTGGCTCACCTATGCCGCCGACAAGAGCCTGCTCGCGCTGGCGGAAGATACGGCGAAGAACGCGCAGGAAAGCGTCCGCCTGACACGGCTGCGGCTGGAGGGCGGCATCGCGCCGCGCACGGACCTCCGCCAGGCCGAGCAGACCGAGGCCCAGGCCCGCTCCGATATGGCGGCGCAGCGCACCGCGCTCGCGCAGGACGTCAACCTGCTCCAGCTCCTCGTCGGCGCGCCGATCGACCCGGCGCAGCTCCCCGCCTCGATCGACGAGGCGGCGCCGACGCTGGCAGAATTGCCCGCCGGGCTCGATTCGGGCGTGCTGCTGCGCCGGCCGGACGTGGTCCAGGCCGAATACCAGCTCCGTTCCGCCAATGCCCGCATCGGCGCGGCGCGCGCGGCGCTGTTCCCGCGCATCAGCCTGACGGGGCTGCTCGGCTTCGCCAGCACGGCGCTGGGATCGCTGTTCGACGGCGACCGCTTCACCTGGAACGCCTCGGGCGGCATCGACTACAACATCTTCGACGCGGGCGGCGCGCGCGGCGACCTGCTCCAGGCGCGCGCGCAGCGCGATGCGGCGGTCGCGACCTACGAGAAGGCGATCCAGACCGCCTTCCGCGAGGTCTCCGACGCGCTCGCCCGCCGCGGCACCATCGCCGATCAGGAAACGGCACAGCGCAGCCTCGTCACGGCGGCGCAGGACAATTACGACCTGTCCTACGCCCGCTACCGCGGCGGCATCGACACCTTCCTGCAGAGCCTCGATGCGCAGCGCTCGCTCTATTCGGCGCAGCGCAGCTACGTCGGCACGCGGCTGGATCGCGCCACCAACCTCGTCGACCTCTACCGCGCGCTGGGCGGCGACGCGTTGCTCGATGCGACGCCGGAAGGCCCGAAGCCGCTGTCGCCAGAACCGGCCGCCACGCCGACGCCGCGGACCCGCTGATCACTCGTCGTCGACGGCTTCGTCCTCGTCCTCGTCCTCGTCGAGGCCGAGCGCCTCCTCCTCGTCCAGGTCGAGTTGCTCCTCGATCGCCTCGCTGATCAGGTCGAGCTGCTCGTAGGTCGCGCTGTATTCGACGGTCTCGCCGTCCTCGTCCTCGACATGGAGCAGGTAGCCGTCGGCTTCCTGCGTGATCGTGAACTGTCCAAGCACCTTTGCCATTGCCGCACTCCATCGCCTGGGGCTTCCGCCCGACAACCCCGCAGCGCGGCGCGCGTTCCAATGGCCGAAGCGCGGCGCGCGTTCCAATGGATCGTCGGACAGGCTAGAGTGGACGCCGATGACCCGCTTCACCGTCAACAACCAGCCGGTCGAATATGAGCTGGACCCCGCCACGCCCCTGCTCTGGGCGCTGCGCGACGCCTCCAACCTCACCGGCACCAAATACGGCTGCGGCACCGGCGAGTGCGGCGCGTGCACGGTCGACATCGACGGCAAGGCGGTCCGCTCCTGCACCGTCGCCATCGGCGAGATCGAAGGCGTCTTCGTCACCACCATCGAGGGCTTGTCGCGCGACCGCAGCCACCCGGTGCAGCAGGCATTCCTCGCCTCCAACGTCGGACAATGCGGCTATTGCATCCCGGGCCTGGTGATGACCGCCCAGGCGCTGATCCGTGCCAATCGCAATCCCGACGAGGACCAGATCAGGGCGGCGATCACCAATCTCTGCCGCTGCGGCAGCTATCCCCGGATCGTCGCCGCGATCCAGCAGGCGGCGGCGATCGCGCGCGGCGACGAGACGATCGACACCACGCCGCGGCCTGACACCGATCCCGCCGAGGCAGCCCGAGCGGTCCCGGCGCTCGCTCCGCCGCCGCCGAAGCGGCCGACTTCCTGACAGATTGCTTTCAGCCCAATTCAGCCATCGCTCATCGCTCCTCTGGCAATAAGCGTGCCATCGAGACGTGTGCCGGGCGACCGGCCGTGGAGTGACACGAACATGAATAAGGCGATTCTGGCCGCGCTGATCGCGGCGACTGCGCTGGCGCCGATCGCCGCCAGTGCGCAGGAATGGCGCGGCCGAGGCGGCGGCGACCGTGGCGGCTCTCCTCGGGCCGAGCAGCCGCGCGGCAACGGCGGTGGCGGCGAGCGTTTCCAGCGGAGCGGTCAGCGCCCCGACTGGTCGCGCCCGAGTGCTCCGCAAAATGCTCCGTCGCGCAGCTTCGACAATGGCGGGCGGCGCTTCGACCGTCCGCAGTTCCAGGGCCGCCCGCAGTTCCAGCGACCCGACGGCCAGGCGCGTCCCGCCTTCCGGCCGGGTGGGAATGACGGCGACGGCTTCGGCCGCCGCTGGCAGGGCAACGGCCGCCCCGACTTCCGCCGCGACGACAACCGGCCTCCGGTGAACGCCACTCCCGGCGTGCCGCGCGGTGACCGCGACGGCGACGGCCGCCGCGACTGGAATCGCGATCGTCGCGATGGGCAATGGGACCGCAACCGGGACAATGATCGCCGCAACTGGAGCAGCGAGCGCCGCGACGGGGATCGGCGGGGCGACTGGAACCAGCGCCGCGACTGGGACCGCCGGGGCGACTCGAACCGGCGCGACTGGGATCGCCGCAACTGGAACCGGGGCGATTGGGACCGCCGGGACTGGGATCGGCGCGGCAACTGGAACCGCGGCTGGCGCAACGACAATCGCTACAACTGGCGGGATTGGCGCTCGCGTAACCGCTACGCCTATCGCCTGCCGCGCTATTATGCGCCTTACGGCTGGGACTACGGCTATCGCCGGTTCAGCATCGGCGTGACGCTGAACTCCATTCTGTTCGCCCAGAACTACTGGATCGCCGATCCCTGGGAATATCGCCTGCCGCCGGCCTATGGCCCCTATCGCTGGGTGCGCTACTACAACGACGCGCTGCTGGTCGATATGGACACGGGCGAGGTGGTCGACGTGATCTACGACATCTTCTGGTAAGCTGCCCCGATCACGCGCCGAGGGGCCGGTCCGCGAGGGCCGGCCCCTTGATTTTGATGCTTGCCGCGCCATGGTCGGGATCATGAACGTGGTTGAGAAAAAGGCAGGATCGCTGTCCCGCACCCGCGCCCAGTTCGGCGCGAGCGTGGTCGCGCGGCTGGAGGCGAATCCCAAGGTCAAGCGCGCCAAGGTCGAGACCGCCGACGTCTTCTATCATCAGGACTTCATCACCGATGCGGAGTGCGACACGCTCATCCGGCTGATCGACGCAGGCCGCCGCCCCTCGACCCTGCTCGCCTATTCGAGCGATCCCAATTTCCGGACCAGCGAAAGCTGCGACCTTGACCGATTCTCGCCGCTGGTGCGTCCGATCGACGAGCGGATCGCCGATCTGCTCGGCATCGATCCCCCTTATGGCGAGACGATGCAGGGCCAGCGCTATGCCCCCGGCCAGCAATTTCGCGCGCACCACGATTATTTCCACGAGACCGCCGACTATTGGCCACGGATGAAGGCGGAGGGCGGCCAGCGCACCTGGACCGCGATGATCTACCTCAGCGACGTCGAGGAAGGCGGCGCCACCTGGTTCCCGCAGGCAGGCGTCCGGGTACCACCGCGGAAGCGAATGCTGCTCGCCTGGAACAACATGAAGCCCGATGGCAGCCCCAACACCAATACGCTCCACGAGGGCATGGCGGTGACGAAGGGCGTCAAATACATCGTCACCAAATGGTTCCGCGAAGACCATTGGTACAAGCCGCGCTGACCCGCACACCACCGTCACCCCGGCCTTGTGCCGGGGTCCACGGTGCCGCAACCTATGCACAAGAGGCTCGAGTCTTGGATCAGCCGCTCGGTGGACCCCGGCACAAGGCCGGGGTGACGGTGAGATTGGGGCACCGGTCACCCTACCCTCGCCCCTTCTATCGAGCTAAGCCACGCGGATGACTCCCGTGCTTGGCATCCAGCGATCGATCCTCGGCCAGCCCTGGCGCTGGCGTGGCCTGGCGGCGGATGCGCGCGACGGGCTGGTGCCGGACGATCTCGTCACGACGCTGCTGCTCGCCCGCGGCTGCCCGCGCGACGGGCTCGACGCCTACCGGACGCCCAGCATCCGCGGCTTCATGCCGGATCCCTCGATCTTCCGCGACATGGACCGCGCCGCCGCCCGCCTCGCCGACGCTGTCGCCGCGCGCGAGACGGTCGCGGTGTTCGGCGACTATGACGTCGACGGCGCCACCTCGGCCGCGCTGATGGTGCGGCTGCTGCGCGATCTCGGCCTGGCGCCCCGCCCCTATATCCCCGATCGGCTGATGGAGGGCTACGGCCCCTCGGGCGAGGCGCTCGTGCGGCTGGCGCGCGAAGGCGCGAGCCTGATCGTCACCGTCGACTGCGGCGCGCAGGCGTTCGAGGCGCTGGAAATGGCGCGCGGGGCCGGTGTCGACGTGATCGTCGTCGACCACCACAAATGCGCCGCCGCGCTTCCCGTCGCCCATGCCGTCGTCAATCCCAACCGCCTCGACGAGACCGACGGCGCCGCGCACGGCCACCTCGCCGCGGTCGGCGTCGCTTTCCTGCTCGCCGCCGCGCTGCTGCGCGAGCTGAGGCAACGCGGCTGGTTCGCCGAGCATCCGGAACCGCGCCTGCTCGACCTGCTCGACCTGGTCGCGCTCGGCACCGTCGCCGACGTGGCGGCGTTGCGCGGCCTCAACCGCGCCTTCGTGGCCCAAGGCCTCAAGGTCATGGCCCAGCGGCGCAATCCCGGCATCGCCGCACTGATCGAGGCCTCCCGCCTCACCCGCGCGCCGACCGCGAGCGATCTCGGCTTCGCACTCGGCCCGCGCATCAACGCCGGCGGGCGTGTGGGCAAGTCGGACCTCGGCGTGCGCCTGCTCACCACCGATGATCCTGACGAAGCACGCGTGATCGCGCAGGAGCTCGATCGCCTCAACGAGGAACGCCGAGCGATCGAGGCCGGCGTCCAGGTTGCCGCCGAGGAGATGATCCACGCCAAGGGCAACCGCGCCGTCGCGGTCGTCGCAGGCGCCGGCTGGCATCCCGGCGTGATCGGCATCGTCGCGGGTCGGCTCAAGGAAAAGCTCAACCGCCCCGCCATCGTCATCGCGCTCGACGAGGCGGGCGTCGGCAAGGGATCCGGCCGCTCGATCGCCGGCGTCGACCTCGGTGCGGCGGTGCTGTCGGCCAGGGAGCACGGCCTGCTCGTCGCCGGCGGCGGCCATGCCATGGCGGCGGGGCTCACCGTCGCCGCCGATCGGCTCGACGCCTTCGCCGACTTCCTCGAGGAACGCCTCGCCGAGCCGGTCGCCCGCGCCGCCGACGACCGCGCGCTGCTGATCGATTCGGTGCTGGCGCCGGGCGGAGTCTGCCCCGACCTCGTCACCGCGCTGGAGGCCGGCGGCCCCTATGGCATGGGCTGGCCCGCCCCGCGCGTCGCGGCGGGGCCGGTGCGGCTGGTCAAGGTCGACGTGGTCGGCAACGGCCACGTCCGCACGATCGCGGCGGGCGACGACGGCCGCAGCCTCAAGGCGGTCGCCTTCCGCGCCGCCGACACCGCGCTCGGCGCCGCGCTGCTCGGCGCGCCGTCGCACCGCCGCCTCTGGCTCGCCGGCCGCGCCAGGATCGACGACTGGGGCAGCCGCCCGGCCGCGGAGCTCCACATCGACGACGCCGCCTGGGTGGATTGACGCCTACGGCCGATAGCGACTCGGCGGCACCCCCAGCACGCGCTTGAACATCGTCGAGAAATTGGCCGGCCCGTCATAGCCGAGGTCGAGCGCGATCGCCGTGATCGGCTCGCCCGCCGCGAGCCTCGGCAGCGCGACCGACAGGCAGGCCTGCTGCCGCCACTCGGCGAAGCTCATGCCCGTCTCGCGCCGGAACAGCCGCGTGAAGCGGCGGCGGTTCATCGCCAGCGCATCGGCCCATTGATCGATGGTGGCGGTCGCCTGCGGCCGCTCGAGGAACGCCTGGCATCGCGCCGCCAGCGCGGGATGACGCGGGAACGGCACCGCCAGCGGAATGACCGGCGCCCGGTCGAGCTCTGCGACCAGCAGCTTCATTATCAGTCCATCGCGCCCATTCTCGTCATACTCGGCCGGCACCTCCGCCGCCACGACGAGGAGCTGGCGCAGCAAGGGAGAGACGGCGACCACGCCGCAGGTACGCCCACGCGCCGGGCAGGCTTCGGGCTCGATCAGGACGCTGCGGGTCTGCACCGCGCCGACCATGCGCACGGCGTGGGGCATTCCCGCCGGTATCCAGACGCCGCGCTCGGGCGGCGCCACCCAGGCCCCGTCCGGCGTGCTGACCGCGACCACGCCGCTCGCCGCATAGAGGAATTGGCCGCGCCGATGCCGGTGTTCGGCCAGCTCGAACGACGGCGGATAGTCGTTGCCGATCCCGACGACCGGCCGCGGCACATCCTCATAATCGTGCGAATAGCGCTGCTGCATGCCTGTCCCGATCTCAAAATCGAATGGCCCATATGGAGAAGCGGGACGCAATGGGAAGGGCTAATCGCTCCGTCCGCGAAAGGAGCAGCGATGAACGAGATGACGGCGGTAGCGAAGCCTCGGGTGGCGGCGACAGGCACGGCGTTCGGCGTGATCGTCGCGATCAGCTTCTGCCACATGCTCAACGACATGATGCAGTCGCTGCTCCCGGCCATCTATCCGGGGCTCAAGACCGATCTGGGGCTGAGCTTCGGTCAGATCGGTCTGGTGACGCTCGCCTATCAGATCACCGCCTCGATCCTGCAGCCGCTGATCGGCCTTTATGCCGACAAGCGGCCGAGCCCGTTCGCGCTGCCCGGCGGAACATTGTTCTCGCTCGCGGGCCTGACGGTGCTGTCGATCGCGCACAGCTATGGACTGGTGCTGCTCGGCGCGGCGCTGCTCGGCGTCGGATCGTCGGTCTTCCACCCCGAATCCTCGCGCGTCGCGCGGATGGCGGCGGGCGGGCGGCACGGGCTCGCCCAGTCGCTGTTCCAGGTCGGCGGCAACGCCGGCCAGGCGCTGGGCCCGCTCGCGGCGGCGCTGGTGGTGGTGCGCTGGGGCCAGTCGAGCCTCGCCTTCTTCGCCCTGATGGCGCTGCTGTCAGGCGCGGTGCTGTGGAACGTCGCCGCCTGGTATCGCCATCACGGCCTCGTCCGCCTCAAGGCCGGCGACGGGGCATCGGCGGTGTACGAGCTGCCGAAGGGACATGCCGTCAGGGGCATTGCGATCCTGCTGGCGCTGATCTTCTCGAAATATGTCTATCTCGCCAGCCTCACCAGCTATTTCACCTTCTACCTGATCCACCGGTTCGGCGTGTCGGTGCAGGACGCGCAGTTCCACCTGTTCGCCTTCCTCGCCGCGGTCGCGGTCGGCACCGTCGCCGGAGGCCCGCTCGGCGACCGTTTCGGCCGCAAATACGTGATCTGGTTCTCGATCCTGGGTGCGCTGCCCTTCACGGTGCTGTTGCCCCACGTCAGCCTGTTCTGGATCGCGCCGCTCACCATCGCGATCGGCCTGATCCTGGCCTCTGCCTTTCCCGCGATCGTCGTGTTCGCGCAGGAACTCGTGCCCGGCAAGGTCGGCATGATCTCCGGCCTGTTCTTCGGCTTCTCGTTCGGCATGGGCGGCCTCGGCGCCGCCGCGCTCGGCTGGATCGCCGACCGGACCAGCATCGAGACGGTCTATCAGCTCTGCGCGTTCCTGCCGGCGATCGGCCTGCTCACCGCGTTCCTTCCTGATGTCGGGCGTAAGCAATCTTCGTCCGAAGCCTGATCCCAATATATGCGGGGAACGCCGGGCGGCGCAAAGCGGAAGCCGAAACGCTCCGCTGGTGCCCCTACGGGAGGCGCTTTATCCATCTACGATACTGATAAACAAAACAGGCTTTGTTACTCTCCGGATGGAGCCACCATCAGAAGCATCTTCATCGTCCATGGTCAATTTGTATGAGTGCGGGACGGGAGAGGTTATCCGAGTTCGGATCTAGGACTCTCTCAATCCCAACCGATTGACCACCTCAGCGAAATGCGCCAGCGCCTCCGGTGTCGGCCCGGGATAATCGCCGGGCGTCGGCTGGTCGCCGATGAAGCCCATGTCGGCCTTGCCTTCCGGCAGGCTGTAGAAGCCCAGAACGAAAAGATACCGCAGCGTATCCATGAAGGCGACGGGCGCCGTCATCTTGGCGGCAGGCGCCGCAGCGGTCAGCGCGTCCAGCAGCTCGACGCGCTGTGCCGGCGTGATCGCATCGAATGCGGCGCCGTGCATCGCCCGGCTCTGCGCGTCGAGCCAGATCAGCCCGCCGAGCACCTGCGCCCTGTCCGCCCGCTGGATCGGATAGGGTGCGCTGATCCATTCGTCCACGAACGCCCCGACACCGAGCGTGCCGGCACCCGGCGACCGCTCGTCGGCGGGGAGGATCAGGTCGCCCAGCAGATCGACGGTCGTGCGCTGCGCCTTGCTGAGGGTCAGCGGCCAGGGCGCCACGGGCTTGGTCAGATCGGGATCGCGGCCATAGCCCTTGGCCGGTGGTGGCTCAGGCAACGTATCGGGCCAGTCCGCGACGATGTCGAACGGCGGGGCAGCGCCGCTTCCGGCGGCCATCGCCGGCGGCGACCAGCGCGCGAGCGGAAGCATCGCCGCGGACATCATCCATTGCAAGGTGGCGCGGCGCGACAGGGTCAAGCGAAGGCTCCTGACTTGAAACGCTCGGCGAGCCGCTCGGAAGCGCGCAGCGCCAGCGCGAGGATGGTGAGCGTCGGGTTCTTGTGCGCGCCGGAGGCGAAGATCGCGCCGTCCATCAGCACCAGATTGCCGACGTCCCAGGTCTGGCCATAGCTGTCGACCACCGACGACCGCGGGTCCGCGCCCATCCGCGCGGTGCCGAGCTCGTGGATGATCTCGCCGCCGGCGGTGATGATCTTCTCGGGCGGCAGGGCGGGATCGAGGATCACGGCGTTCATCCGCTTGAAGACGGCGTGCGCGGTCCGCTGCCCGTGCGCGACCTGGTTCAGCTCGTTCTGCGACCAGCGGAAGGCGAACCGCAGCACCGGGATGCCGAACCGGTCCTTCACCGCGGGATCGATCTCGCAATAGCTGTCCTTGTTGGGGATCATCTCGCCGCGCAGCGTCATCCCGATGGTGGCACCCGAGGCGCTGCGCACGGCCTTCTTGAGCGCCGGCCCCCACACGCGCGGCAGCGCGGCCGCCGGCGGAATGCCGAACCGCCCGCCGAGCTCGAAATGATAGCCGCGGGCGAAGTCCAGCTCGCCGCGCTTCTGCTGCTGGTACAGCCAGAAGGGGATGTACATGTGCTGCCCGCCGATGCCGTCCTCGTTGTAGCGCGGGCGGTCGGCGAGCGCGGGAACATAGGCGCGGAAGGACGCGCCCGTCGAATCGGTGAGGTTGCGCCCGACCTGGCCGGAGGAATTGGCGAGGCCGCCGGGCCGTTCGCCGTCGCCCGAATTGAGCAGCAGCCGCGTGGTTTCGCACGTCCCCGCCGCAAGCACCACGGCCCTCGCCTTTGCCTGGTGGCGGACGCCCGTCTTGCGGTCGACATACTCGACCCCGGCGGCTCGGCCGGCCGCACCCATCACCACGCGCGAGACCATCGCGTCGGTCACGATCGTCAGCCGCCCGGTGGCCTTCGCCATCGGCAGGAAGGAAGTGGTCGTCTGGAACATCGCCCCGATCGTGCAGCCGCGCGTGCAGGGCGTGGCGTTGAAGCAGGCGCTGCGCGGCGCGACGTCGTCGGGCATGTCGCGCGTCAGCACGGCGGTATGCGCCGGCCGCACCGGGATGCCCAGGCTTTCGGCAGCCGCCTTGATGAGCATTTCCGTAACGCGCGGCTTGGGCGGCGGCATCAGGCAGCCCGCCGGCGAATCGGGATGGTTCTCCAGCTCGATCCGTCCGCCGTTGACGCCGATCATCCGCTCGACGCGGTCGTAAAAGGGGGCGACGTCGTCATAGCCGATCGGCCAATCCACCCCGAGCCCGTCGCGCGAGAAGGGCTTGAAGTCATAGGGTCCCCAACGCGGCACGTGCCGGCCCCAGTGGTTGGTCCGCCCGCCCAACATCCGCGAGCGGTACCAGCGGAAGTCGGTGCCCTCATGCATGGTGTAGGGTTCGCCGTCGACCTGCCACCCGCCGCCCACCGTCGCATCGAAATAGCCGAACGGCTTGTCGGGCGTGGCGGCCCCACGCAGCGGCGCGTCGCTCTCGGGCGCGAACATGTTGACCTCGGCCTGCGGGTCATAGTCGCGGCCCGCCTCCAGCATCAGGCAACGCAGGCCCGCTTTGGTCAGGCTATAGGCCGCCATGCCGCCCGCGGCGCCCGAGCCGACGATGATGACGTCGGCCGCGGCGCCCGCCGGATCGAGTGCGCCGGACGTCACCGGGCGCCTGCCTTGGCGTCCATGCCCCGCGCGTCGAGCCGGCGGAGCTTGACGTTGCGGAACGCGACCGGCTCGCCATGGTCCTGCAGGCCGATCACGCCGCTGCGAAAGGTGCCGAACAACGGCATGGTCGCGAATTTCGATGCCGCCACCCGCTTCCGCCACGCGGCATCGCCGAAGGTGACGTCGGCGGTGAGCTTGCCGTTCAGCCATTGCCGGATACGCCCCGGCTCGACGCGCAGCCGCGCGTGGTTCCAGGTCCCGGCCGGATGTGCCGCGCCCGGCGGCGGCACCGTCAGGTCGTAGAGCGCGCCAGCGCGATGCGACGGGATCTTGCCGTCGGGGTGCCCGGCATCGTCCAGGATCTGCATCTCCAGGCCGGTCTCGTAGATGTACCTGGTCTGCGGCACGTTCCGCGCGAGATAGAGAATGCCGCTGTTGCCGCCGCGCTCGACCTTCCAGTCGAGCGTCAGCTCGAACGCGCCATAGCTGTCGGCGGTGACCAGGTCCGCCCCGCTCATCTTGCCGCTGCTCGCCGTCAGCATCAGCACGCCGTCGCGTACCGTCCACGACGAGGCGGGCGCGCCGCCGGTGTAGGATCGCCAGCCGGCGAGGTCGCGGCCGTTGAACAGCAGCTGCCAGCCTTCGGCGCGCTCCCGGGCGGTGAGCGTATTGGATGCGGTATCATGGTGGTCGGCCAGCGCCGGAGTCGCCGTCAGCGCCAGAAGGAAGAGGCCGGCACCGGATAATCTACGCATCTTGTCTCTCCCGAAAGCCCGACCCGATTCCGCACGGGCGATGTCACGCATTACGGCTGTACCGCCACGTTCCACCAGATTCGGAAATCAGTGAAGCGAAATCCGCGCGCCTTTCGCTAGTCGATGAAGGCTGCCAGCTCGTCGGGCGTCCCTTTGGGAAATTGCTTCTTGAGGTAGGTCAGGAAGGCGGACACGCGAGCGCTCAGCAGCCGCCGCGACGGGTACAAGGTCCACAGCGTAATATCCGGGCCCTCAACCCCACCCCATTGAACAAGCCGGCCGCCAGCAAGATCGCGGCTCACCAGCGAGAGGGGCAGGCGTCCGACGCCGATGCCCAGCCGGACCGCGTCACGGACCATGACCAGCGAAGAGAGAGACAGGACAGGATCGATCGCAAGAGGTGACGGACCGCTCGCCGTCGTCATCATCCAGATGTTACCCGGATCAGCCGATCCGCGCACGACCGCGGAGACGGCGGTACCGTCCGGCCGAGCGAGATCAGACCTTCCCACCACGACGAGCCGGTCGTGCAGAAAGGGCCGGCCCACCAGGGTCTCGTCGGTGCGCGGATTGACCCGGATCACCAGATCATAGCCCTCCTCGATCATGTCGACCGCGCGATCGTCGGTGGTGACCTCCAGGCGCACCTCGGGATATGCCAGCGCGAACCCGGCAGCCAGCTTTCCCATTGCCGTCTGCGAGAACAACAGCGGGACGCTGATCCGCAGATGACCGCGCGGCCTGTCGCCGCCCGAGGCGATCGCCGCTGCCGTCTCGCCGAGCTCGGTGAGCAATGCCGCGGTGCGCTCGTGGAGCGCGCGCCCTTCCTCGGTGAGCTTCAAATCGCGGGCGCCGCGCTCGAACAGCCGCAGGTTGAGGTCCGCCTCCAGTTCCGCGACCCGCCGCGACAAGGTGGCCTTGGGGCGCCCCGCGGCGCGGGCGGCGCGTCCAAAACCGCCATGCCTGGCGACGAGATTGAAGTCGGCAAGGGCAAGCAGATCCATGCGTTCCACCAGTGAGACGATCTGTCCATATATAGCGGCTATTGGGACGAATCTGGATCACTAATTTCCGGGTCGTCGATCATGACAAACCCAGGAGAAGCCCAATGACCATTCTTGTTACCGGCGCTACCGGCCGTGTCGGTCGCCATGTCGTCGACCAGCTCGTGAAGCGCGGCGCCGAGGTGCGCGTCCTGACCCGCGATCCCGCAAAGGCGAATGTCCCGTCCGGCGTGGCGGTGGTGAAGGGCGACCTGCTCGACATCGATGCGATGCGCGCCGCCTTCGCCGATGTCCGCACGCTGTTCCTGCTCAATGCGGTCACCGGGGACGAGTTCACCCAGGCGCTCATCACCCTCAATCTCGCCCGTGAAGCAGGCGTCGACCGCGTCGTCTACCTGTCCGTGATCCACGCCGATCGGTTCGTCAACGTGCCGCACTTCGCGGTGAAATCGGGCGCCGAACGGATGATCGAGGCGATGGGCTTCAGTGCCACGATCCTGCGGCCGTCCTACTTCATCGACAACGAGCACATGATCAAGGACGTGATCCTCAACCACGGCGTCTATCCGATGCCCATCGGCAGCAAGGGCATCGCCATGGTCGATGCCCGCGACATCGCGGAGGTGGCCGCAATCGAGCTCATCCGCCGCGACCGGGCATCCGCCAAGCTGCCGGTCGAGATCATCAACCTGGTCGGCCCGGATACGTTGACCGGCACGGACGTGGCGGCAATCTGGTCGGACGTGCTGGGCCGGCCGGTCGTCTATGGCGGCGACGATCCGAGCGGGTTCGAGCAGAACATGGCGACTTTCATGCCGAAATGGACGGCCTATGAGATGCGCCTGATGGCCGAACGCTATGTCAGCGACGGCATGATCCCCGAGGCCGGCGACGTCGAGCGCCTCATCGTCATGCTGGGCCGTCCGCTGCACTCCTATCATACCTTCGCATCGGAACTCGTAGCCGGCCAAGGAGTGGCCGAGGCGTAAGCGCCGGTGATCGCGAGATTGCCGGGCGGGGCCGCTCAACGGCGGCCCCGCCGTCATCCTCGCAGGAAGGCTGAGAGCGGGTCAACGAGCCTCGGCCATCCACTGCACCGCGTCCTCGCCGGCCGGAATCCGGAGGGGCGCGCTGGGATCGGTAGCCGCCTGCCAGACCGCCTCCGCCACATCGACCGCATGGGTAACCGGACCCGTATCCTCGCGGAAATTGGCGATCATGCCCTCGATCAGCGGCTTGTAGTCGGGGTTATCGAGCCCGCGCAGGTGCGGCATCGCGTTGTCACCGAAGCTCGTCTCCGGCGAGCGGCCGGGAAGGACGATATGCACGCGGACACCGAACGGCTCCATTTCGACCGCCAGGGATTCCGTGAGCGCGTTCACCGCCGCCTTGCTCGCCCGGTAGACGCTGACCAGGGGCAGCGGCTTCAGCGTCGCGGTGGAGGTGACGTTGATGATCGTTCCGCCGCGGCGCGCGCGGAACTTGGGCAGCACCGCCTGAACCGTCGCGAGCGTGCCGAGCATATTGGTTTCAAACAGCTGGCGCGCCGTCTCCGGGTCGATCAGCTCGATCGGCACCGCGGCGCCGAACCCTGCATTGTTGACCAGCACGTCGATGTCGCCGGCTTTCTCGAAAGCGCTGGCGATGCTGGCCGGATCGGTGACGTCGAGCGGGAGGACGACGAGGTTGTCGGACGCCGGGAGGATGCCGTCCCTGGGATTGCGCATCGTGGCGACGACCTTCCAGTCCTTCTCGAGGAACAGCTTCGCGGTTTCGAGGCCGAAGCCCGAGGAACAGCCGGTGATCAGAACAGTGGGCATGGGAACTCCGGGATGGTTGTCGTGGGGCTCCGGAGATAGCCATCGCCTGTAGGACCTTCTATGCGTGAAAATCTCGAATCAGTTAGCGATAGTCCTGATATGCCTACCGATCCGCTCGCTGAGATCGTCACTCTGCTCCAGCCGTCGGCCAGCTTCTCAAAACTGGTCGAATATGCCGGGCGCTGGCGCATCAACCGCGACGTCGAGGGCAAGCCCGTCTATTTCGCGGTCCTCGAAGGCCAGTGCCGGGTGGTCGCTGCGGGCCGCCCACCGATCATCGTGCGCGCCGGCGATTTCGTGTTGTCGCCCTCGACCAACGATCAGATGATCGAGAGCATCGATGCGCCGCCACATGGCATCGAGATGGTGCCGACGGAGCTCGGCGAGGGCCGGTTCCGGGTCGGGCCCGCGCATGAGCCGGTCAATCTCAGGATGCAGGTGGGATTATGCAGCTTCGCATCGCCCGATGCGGCCCTGCTCGTTTCCCTGCTGCCGTCGATGGTCGTCGCCCGCGGCGAGCCAAGGCTCGCGCAATTGCTGCACCTGGTCGGCGACGAGACGCGGCAATCGCGACCGGGGCGTGAGCTGGTGCTGGAACGCCTGCTCGAAGTGCTGCTGATCGAGGCGCTGCGCTGCGGTACCGACATCGCATCGGTGCCGAGCGTCGCGCGCGGGCTTTCCGACGATCGCCTGGTGGCTGCCTTGCGCGCCATGCATGCGCGGCCGGCGCACGGCTGGACCGTCGCCGATCTCGCCGCCGAGGCAGCAATGTCGCGCTCGGCGTTCTTCGCTCGGTTCAGCCGCATCGTCGGGCTGCCGCCGATGGAATATCTGCTGGCTTGGCGCATGGCTCTCGCCAAGCGTCTGCTGCGCAGCCGTGAGCTGGCGATCGAACATGTTGCTGCGCAGGTCGGCTATGGTTCGGCGAGCACGTTCAGCACGGCCTTCACCCGCCATGTCGGAATGCCGCCGATGCGATACGCCCGGGCGACGGCCGCGGGCTGAGCCAGCGCTTCTGAACGCAACGCCTGCTGCATTTCCCAAGCAGATCAATGAACGGCAGGTATCAGGAACCTGCCACCCGCGCGGCTATTTGGCGCTCCAACCTTTCGCTGAATGGGTCTGCCTTCGAAGTTCTTGGGCCCTTCCGTGAAGGAATGAAACGGGTGCATAGCGGCTGCCGGCGCTCTACGCTGAATCGACCAGGGAAGTTCGCGTTCAAAACCCCGACGACACTGCCCTACCGGCTAGGAGAGAATGATGCTGCCACTGCTCGCGACCCTGGGCATCCTGAGCTTCGGCGGAAGCGGCGCTGCAGACGAATCGCTCGCGGCGCTATGCCGCCCGGTCGAGCAGGGGGTGCTCGTCGATCTCGCCGGCAGCCGGTTCACGCCCGAGCAGGGCTACGATCCCGGCGAACCCGTCACGACGATCGACGCACGCCAATCGATGCTGCTGCTGCCGGGCGATAACTTCCTGCTGCGCACCTCGACCGTTTATCCCGGCCAGATCGAGTTCCGCTACCGCACCGTCGGCACGGCGGAAGGCGAGTCGACGGTCGACGAGCTCGGTTGGCGGGACGGCGACGTCCTGCAGCGCGACGATGCGGCAAGCTCGATCAAGGACGGCACCGATCTCCGGATGCTCGTGCCGGGCCTGGCGGCCTGCGATGCGCTCGCGGCCAAGCATGAGACCAATGCGGGTGAAGTGCGCTTCACCGATCGCGCCGGCCGTCCGGTCACGCTGAGCCTCGATACTACGGCGGGCGCGCTGACTGAGGCGCAGATCGGCGCCGAGCGTTATCGCTATGGGCCGAGCCAGGTCGCCTATACGCGCGATGGCCATCTTGTCGCGCGCTGGGATACGATCATCACTCGTCCGGCCCGGCCGGAAGACCGGTCGCTACTGACCATCGATTCCGCCTATCGTCCCGCAACGCCGGCGGGACCGCTGCGCGCCACCGCGCTCGGCAGCGGTGCCTACCGCATCGATGGGGCCGGCTCGGGCTATCATGCCGGCTTCGTGGTCGGCAGCCGCGGCATCGTGCTGTTCGATCCCTCGGTCAGCCCCGAGGAAGCGCAGACGGTCCGCGCGCTGATCGAGCGGACCGCACCGGGGCGCAAGGTGACCCATGTCGTCCTCTCACACGTCCATCGCGACCATGTCGCCGGCCTGCCCGTCTATGCCGATGCCGAGATCTTCGTCGGCGCCGGCGGCAGCGCGGCGCTGCGGCGGCAGTTCGGGGACCGGACGCCGGCGCGGATGCATGAGGTCACGACCAGGACGACGCTCGACCTCGGCGAGCGCCCGGTTCGCATCGATCCGATCGCGAGCAGCCATTCCGGCACGATGCTGGTGGGTTTCGATCCGGGATCGGGCACGCTGTTCCAGGGCGACCTGTTCTACCTGCCCGAGCGTGGCACCGTCCCCGCCGCGTTCGCGACCGGCCAGGAGCTCTCGGCGTTCATCGCGCGGGAAAAGCTGCCGGTGCGAACGATCGTCGGCGTGCATGGGCGGAGCGGCACGCCGGCCGATCTCGACCGCGCCCTCGAGCTTGCCCGCGTCGCCCGCAACGATCGCGGGGGCGTCGGGCGCATGATCGCGCCGGATCGCGGGGTCGATTGACGACACGGGACCGGACCGCGAACCGCTTCGGCGGCGACCCTCGAAGCACGTTCATTTAACGAAATGGACGAGACAAGGCAGCGGCGATAGCAGGCAACGAAGGGCTGGACCAACAAGGAGATCGGCAAACGGCTGTTCGTCTTCGCCAAGACCGTCGACCACCACGTCTCTTCGATCTTCGGCAAGCTCGACGCGCGCACGCGTGAAGAGGCGGCCGCGCGTGCACGAGCCGAGGAGATCCTGATCGATCGCTCGTCTCCGCCTGCCGAACAGGACCCCGTCGACGCGCAATGAGGCGCCGATGGCCTAGCAATGTGCTCGCGTGCCGGGCTTTGTCCTTGTAGCGCGGCGGCGACCACCCATCTCCCGAGCGATCATGCAGTTTTCCAACCTTCCCCAGCCTCTCGTCCAGGCGCTTGCCGAGCGCGGCTATGCTTCCCCTACCCCTGTCCAGGCCGCCGTGCTGGAGGAGCAGGCGCTGGGGCGCGACCTGATCGTCTCCGCACAGACCGGGTCGGGCAAGACCGTCGCCTTCGGCCTTGCCATGACCGGAGAGCTGCTGGGTGCGGACGGCGGCATCATCCCCACGCGCGAGCCGCTCGCGCTGATCATCGCGCCCACGCGCGAGCTGGCGCTGCAGGTCAGCCGCGAGCTGTCCTGGCTCTACGGCGCCACCGGTGCGCGCATCGCGACCTGCGTCGGCGGGATGGATGCCGCGAAGGAGCGCCGCCAGCTCGGCCATGGCGCGCATATCGTGGTGGGGACCCCCGGCCGGCTGCGCGACCATCTGGAGCGCGGCGCGCTCGACCTTTCCGCCCTGCGCGCCGCGGTGCTCGACGAAGCCGACGAGATGCTCGACATGGGGTTTCGCGAGGACCTGGAGGAGATCCTGGACGCGACGCCTGCCGATCGCCGCACCCTGCTGTTCTCGGCGACGATGCCCAAGCCGATCGTGGCGCTCGCGCGGCGCTACCAACGCGACGCGCTGCGCATCTCGACCGTCGGCGAGGATCGCGGGCATGGCGATATCGCCTATCAGGCGGTGACGGTCTCGCCGTCGGACATCGAGCATGCGGTGATCAACCTGCTGCGCCTTCATGAGGCGGAGACGGCGATGCTGTTCTGCGCCACGCGCGACAACGTGCGGCACCTGCACGCGAGCCTGGTGGAGCGCGGCTTCGCCGCCGTTGCCCTGTCGGGGGAGCACAGCCAGAACGAGCGCAACGCGGCGCTGCAGGCGCTCCGCGATCGCCGCGCCCGCGTATGCGTCGCCACCGATGTCGCGGCACGCGGGATCGACCTGCCGACGCTGAGCCTCGTCATCCATGTCGAGCTGCCCCGCGACGCCGAGACGCTCCAGCATCGTTCGGGACGCACCGGACGCGCAGGCAAGAAGGGCACGGCCGTGCTGATCGTCCCCTATCCCCGCCGCCGCCGCGTCGAGGCGATGCTGCGCGGCGCACGGATCAACGTCGAGTGGATCGACGCGCCGACGCCCGAGGATATCCGCGCGAGCGACCGCGAACGGCTGATCGCCGCACTGCTCGAGCCGGTGGAGGTGGACGACGAGGACCGCGCGCTCGCCGAGCGGTTGCTGCAGGCGAAAAGCCCCGAGGACATCGCGGCCGCCCTCGTCCGCGCGCACCGCGCGGCGATGCCCCAGCCCGAGGAGTTGATCGAAGCGACGCCGGAAGCGAGGCGCGCCGCGCAACAGGAACGACATCGGCCCGGCTTCGACGATGTAGTATGGTTCCGCATGGATATCGGCCGCCGGCAGAACGCCGATCCGCGCTGGATCCTGCCGCTGCTGTGCCGCCGAGGCCACATCACCAAGAACGAGGTCGGCGCGATCCGCATCGGCCCCAACGAAACCGCATTCCAGATCCCGCGCGCGATCGCGGCAAAATTCCAGGCGGCGGTCGCTCGCACCGCCCAGGGGGACGACGACGTGCGCATCGAGCCGTCGACGGGTCCGGTGCAAGGCGCGCGGCCACAGCGCAACGGGCCCAACCGGCCGGCACCGCGCCATCATGCCAAGCCATATCGCAAGGGCGCGCCACGGCGGTGAGCGATCCGCTCCGCATCCTGGTCGACGCCGACGCCTGTCCGGTGAAGGAGGAAATCTACAAGGTCGCGTTTCGCCGCGACGTGCCGGTGATCATCGTCAGCAACAGCTATCTGCGCCTGCCCGATCATCCGCTGGTCGGCCGCAAGGTCGTCGACAGCGGATTCGACGCAGCGGACAACTGGATCGCCGAAACCGCCGACGCCGGGACGGTGGTGATCACGGCCGACATCCTGCTCGCCGACCGCTGCCTGAAGGCCGGAGCGACGGTGCTGGCTCCGACCGGGAAACCATTCACCGCCAATTCCATCGGCGCCGCCATCGCGACGCGTGCGATCATGGCCGACCTGCGTGCGGGGATCGAGCAAGTGGGCGGCCCACCTCCCTTCTCAAAGACGGATCGATCACGCTTCCTGCAAGCATTGGACGAAGTATTGGTACGGCTTGCTCGGGCCTTGGGAGGTTGACTGTCTCGCTTCCTGACTGTCGTTTCCGATTTACCGCTGACGACCGCGATGGTGGGTCTTTGTCACTCGGCGGGGACAACTCGCGGCGGACGAATCCTTGACGCCTAACTTTCGACCCGGTTCACGGCTTGCGCCGGTCCACCAAGTTCATCCACCCGCTCTATCCGCCCGGCTTCCAGGCGTGCGACTGTCTGTTCGATCCTCGCCAGCGTCTCCATTATCCGCACTTGTTCTTCATGCGTGAATGCATCGCGATCCTGATTCAGTCGCTCGATCAAACGCACGACGATCAGTGGCACGACTCCAAAGATGGAGAGGTGCATCAAGGCAAGCGCAAGCATTTCTCCCGCTGTCGACTTGGGGCTGATGTCGCCATAGCCTGGACGTCGCGGCGGTTCCCGCCCAATAGAGACTGTCGGCGAAGTTGTGCCCTTCAATCGCCATGAACAGGAACGTGAAGATCAGCAGCAATGCTGCATAGGCAAGTGCCAGTTCCTTGAGCGTATCGGTCGCCGCTTGCCGAAGTCGCGCAACGGATAGAGTTGCTGATACTTGGTCAGTCCCTGGCGATACTCACCCGCCGATCGCGCAACGGCGTGCGACGGATCGGCCGTATGGGTGAACCAGGCCCGCTGATCGAGAAGCCGCGCACGGATTTCCGCCCAGCGTCCGATCAGCTTTTCATGCAGGCTGTTGAACTAGGTGAACTCGGGGAACACCGCCTCCTTCCAATCCCATTGGATCACCGCGGCCTCGAGCATCGATGTCGGCGTATCGCAATTGAACTCGAAAAGCTTGGGGTCGCCCTCCGCGTTTGCAGGTGCTTGCAGCGGTGCAGCTGCCGCTGCTTGGGTCGGCCGACGGATGGCCGCGACCAGCCTCCGCTATGCGATACGATTGTAAGACCCAATCGAACGGGCGCGCTGCGATGAAAGATTTATCATGCCATGCCAAAGGCTTATGGCGGTATTGGTGACCCCTACGGGACTCGAACCCGTGTTTTCGCCGTGAGAGGGCGACGTCCTAGACCGCTAGACGAAGGGGCCGTGATTCAGCGGAGCGGCGCACTTAGAGGGGGGTGGCGGATACGTCAAGCGCGCTGATCGCCCCTCAGGAACGTTGCGCCCAAATCGCGCGCTGCTAACCTCGCGCGCCATGAAGACCTTCACCTTCGCCCTTGCCGGGCTCCTGATCGCCGTCCCCGCCACCGCCCGTCAGCTCACCATCGACGACGTGACCCTGCTGTCGCGTGTCTCCGCGCCCGTCGTCTCCAAGGACGGCCGCTGGCTGGTGTGGCAGCAGCGCGAGACCGACCTCGCCGCCAACCGCGGCCGCTTCGACATCTGGCGGCTCGACCTCAAGGCCAAGGGCGCCCGGCCCGAGAAGATCCTGGGCGAGGCCGACGTCAACGAGACCTCGCCCGAGTTCGGCCCCGACGGCACGCTCTACTTCCAGTCGGACAAGGGCGGCGAGGACAATGTCTGGGCGCTCGCGTCGGCAGGCGGCGCACGGCGGGTCACGCAGCTCAAGGGCGGGATCGGCGGCTTCAAGCTCGCGCCGACCGGCGACAAGCTGCTGGTCTGGGCCGATCGCAAGCCGGGCGCACCGAGCCTGGAGCCGCCGATGGAGAAGAAGGACCCGAATGCGGGATCCGGCCGCACCTATGACCAGCTGTTCGTCCGCCATTGGGATACATGGGCGGACGGCAACCGCTCGCAGCTCTTCGTCGTGCCGCTGACCGGCGGCAACGGCACGCCGATCGTCGGCACGCTCATCGGCGACACGCCGTCCAAGCCGTTCGGCGGCGGCGAGGAGCTGGCCTGGTCGCCGGACGGCAGGACCGTCTATTTCGCGCTGCGGGAGGCGGGGCGGATCGAGCCGACGTCGACGAACCTCGACGTCTTCTCGGCCCCGGCGGACGGTTCGGCGCCGCCGACCAATCTCACCGCCGACAACGACGCGACCGACAATCTCCCGGCGGTGTCGCCCGACGGCAAATGGCTCGCCTGGGCGGCGATGAAGCGGCCGACCTATGAGGCCGATCGCATGGTGCTGATGCTGCGCAACATCGCCACCGGCGAGGTGCGCGCGCTGACCGAAGGCTGGGACCGTTCGGTGAGCTCGATCGCCTGGTCGCCGGACTCCAAACAGCTCTATGTGACCGCCGACGACACGCAGGAGGTGCCGGTCTTCGCCGTCGACCGCACGACCGGCAAGGTGACCCGGCTGACCCAGCAGGGTCATGTCGCCGCCGTGGTGCCGAGCGCGGACGGCGCGGTGCTCCAGATCGACAGCCTGGTCGAGCCGGGCGACTTCTACTGGTGGAGCGGGAAAGGCGCGCCGGTACGGCTCACCTCGGTCAATGCCGAGAAGCTCGCTGGGGTCGAATGGCCGACCGTCACCCGCTTCAGCTTCACCGGCGCCAACAACGACACCGTCTGGGGCTATGCGGTGAAGCCGGCGGGCACCACCGGCAAGGTGCCGATCGCCTATATGGTCCACGGCGGACCGCAGGGATCGAGCAACAACAGCTGGTCCTATCGCTGGAACCCGGCGGTGTTCGCGGGCGCCGGCTACGGCCTGGTCGCGGTCGATTTCCATGGGAGCACCGGCTACGGCCAGGCCTTCACCGACGCGATCCGCAACAACTGGGGCGGCTGGCCGCTCGAGGATTTGCAGAAGGGCCTCGCCGCCGCGACCGCCAAGTTCGACTGGCTCGACGCCGACAATGCCTGCGCGCTCGGCGCCAGCTACGGCGGCTATATGATGAACTGGATCGAGGGCAACTGGCCGGACCGGTTCAAGTGCATCGTGCAGCACGACGGCGTGTTCGACGCCCGCGCCATGGCCTATGAGACCGAGGAGCTGTGGTTCGACGAGTGGGAGCACGGCGGCAAGGCTTACTTCGAGGACCCCGAGGCCTTCGAGAAATGGAACCCCGTCAATCACGTCGCCAAGTGGAAGACGCCGATGCTGGTGGTGACCGGCGAGAAGGACTTCCGCATCCCGTATACGCAGGGCATCGCCAGCTTCACCGCACTCCAGCGCCGCGACATCCCCTCGCGGCTGGTGGTGTTCCCGGACGAGAACCATTGGGTGCTGAAGCCGAAGAACAGCCGGCAATGGTACCGCGAGGTGCTCGGCTGGCTGGGCAAGTGGACGGGGAAGACGGGGGCGCAGTGACCTATTTAAGCCCCTCCCCTTCAGGGGAGGGGTTGGGGGTGGGGGGAGGTCTCACCGAGACTCCCGCCTGCCGCACTGCCCCACCCCAACCCCTCCCCTGAAGGGGAGGGGCTTGATTTGATCATTCCCCATACCCCCCGAACGCCCGCGCATCGACCACCGCGTCGATCAGCGCCTCGTCGCGCGGGATGTTGCCGCTCAGCATCAGCACCGCGAGCCCATGGACCAGCGCCCAGGCACGCATCGCGACGGTGCGCACCTTGAACTCGCTCGCCCCCTCCCCCGCCAGCCGCGCGGCATAGGCGCGCAGCAGCCGCGCCGCCTCGTCGTCCTTGTCCGGCGTCAGCGCCAGCGGATCGGCCGGCGCCGGAGCACTCAGCATCAGCCGGAACAATGCCGGATGATCGAGCGCGAAACGGACATAGGCCCGCCCCATCGCCTCGAACTCGTCGAGCACGTCCCCCTTCCCCACCGCCGCCGCACGCTGCGCCTGGCCGAGCCTGTCGTAGGCGGCATGGGCCAGCGCCTTCCGCAACGCCTCCTTGTCCGGAAAGTGGCGGTACACGGCGGTCGCGCTCACCCCCACCGTGCGTGCCATCTCGCGCAGCGACAGCTCGTCGCTCTCGCGCTCCTCCAGCATCCGCAGGCCCGCCTCGACCAGCGCGGCCCGCAGGTCGCCGTGGTGATAGCCGCGCTTCGCCGCATCGCTCGCCGTCGTCATGTTGACACTGTTACCATTATCGCCCATGTTTACACCATCAACATCAACCATGCGAGTCGCACCATGGCAAGCTCCGTCGAAACATTGATCCGAGGCGCCGTCACCAAGGGGATCGAGGCCGTCGCCGAGTTCAACCGTAAGCGCTTGCCCGAAGCGGACAAGCCGCACCCGTTCCTCACCGGCATCCATGCGCCGATGAGCGAGGAGAAGACGATCCGCGAGCTGCCCGTCACCGGCGCCATCCCATCGGTGCTCGACGGCCGCTATCTCCGCATCGGCCCCAACCCCGTCGATCCCGATCCCAAGGGCTATCACTGGTTCGTCGGCGACGGCATGGTCCACGGTATCCGCGTCGAGGGCGGCAAGGCGCTGTGGTACAAGAACCGCTGGATCCGCTCGCACCGGGTCGGCGAGAAGCGCGGCGTCGATCCCGCTCCCGGGCCACGCCACGGCAATTTCGACACGGTCAACACCAACGTCGTCGGCATCGCCGGCCGCACCTTCGCGCTGGTCGAGGCGGGCAGCTATCCGGTCGAGCTCGCCGACGATCTCGAGGAGCAGACCTACAATCCCTTCGACGATACGCTGGTGGGCAGCTTCAGCGCCCATCCGCACCGCGATCCGGCGACCGGCGAATGGCACGCCATCGCCTATGAGGCGACCCGGCCCGACGAGGTGCGCCATGTCGTGCTCGATGCCGAGGGCCAGGTGATCCGCGAGCTGCCGATCGCGGTGAAGCACGGCCCGTCGATCCACGATTGCGCGATCACCGAACATTATGTGCTGGTGCTCGACCTCCCCGTCACCTTCTCGATGAAGGCGCTGATCGGCGGGCACGGCTTCCCCTATCGCTGGAATCCCGAGCATCAGGCGCGGATCGGCCTGCTGCCGCGCGCCGGCACGGCGGAGGATATCGCCTGGATCGATCTCGACCCGCTCTACATCTTCCATGTCGCCAATGCCTATGAGGACGGCGGCAAGGTCGTGCTCGACGCGGTCACCTACGCCACCATGTTCGACGACGATCCCAAGGGGCCGAACGCGGTGCCGCTCGGGCTCGAGCGGCTGACGCTCGACCCGGTGACGCGCAGCGCCGTTCGACGGATGATCGACCCGACGCCGCAGGAATTCCCGCGTCCCGACGAACGCCGCTTCGGCCGGCGCTATCGCTACGCCTATACGCTGGGCGTGCCGCAAAGCTCGGAAGGGTTCATCGGCGACACGCGGCTCTACAAGCACGATCTCGATGCCGGCACGCGCCAGACGCATGATTTCGGCGAAGGCCGCTACCCGGGCGAGTTCGTGTTCGTCCCCGCCTCCTCCGAGGCGGCGGAGGACGACGGCTGGCTGATCGGCCTGGTGGTCGACCTTCCGAACGAAACGACCGACCTCGTCATCCTCGATGCGCAGGATTTCGAGGGAGAACCGCAGGCCAGCATCCGCATCCCCCACCGCGTTCCACCAGGCTTCCACGGCAATTGGGTGGCGAGCTAGCAAACACTGTCCCTCTCCCTCTGAAAGAGGGAAGGCGGGAGGGTGACGGTGACCAGGGCCTGATCCATCCGGCGTGAAGCAGCTGTTCCCCGGCGAAGGCCGGGGCCCGCTGCAAGCGGTTCGAGACTGGCCCCCGGCCTTCGCCGGGGAACAGATTCAAACTGGCTGAATTCCACTCTAGGGCGATCGACATTCAGATCGGCGGAAAGCGCAGCCCCTTTTATCCTCCCCCGCCAGGGGGAGGTGGCACGCGAAGCGTGACGGAGGGGGAGGAAGCACGCCGATAGTTTGTCGCCGTCCTCCCCCTCCGTCAGTCCCCGCTTTCGCGGGGACTGACACCTCCCCCTGGCGGGGGAGGATTGAATGTCGATCCGTCCTAGGCCAGCGAGGGCGCCCTCACCCTCCCGCCCGGGCTTCGCCCGAGCAGGCCCCTCCCTCTCCCGCACCGCGCCCAGGAAGGGACTTGCAATGTAGGATTTCCCCTGCTCGTTTGGCGCGCTCCGGCACCTCACGGGCCGGCCGCTCTTTGATCCCGTTCATCCCGAGCGAAGTCGTCGAGGGACAAATCGCCAGAAGCAGCGCCTCTTGGCGTCAATGGCGGAGGTGCCGCGCACCTGTAGCCCAGCCGTCGCGCCGATGTTGCCTGCATGGAGCTGAGACGCCGCGCATGTGTGACCCAACTGTCGCGTCGGCGTCGCGCCAGTGTCGCGTCGGTGTCGCGTCGATGTCGCGTCGGTGTCGCGTCGGTGTCGCGTCGGCGGCGCGCCGGTGTCGCGTCCCTGCGGCGTTCCTGCCGCGTTGCCGTCGCGTTCCCTCGGAGCCGCTCGCAACACCGCGTCCCGCGTCAATTTAGTCAACATTTCTCCGGCGCCAGCGTTCGCCTTACCCAGTCCGGGAAATTTCCCTTGCATGCCATTACCCCATCGGGGTAAGCGCGCCGGCATGACGACTCTCGCCGGTGCCAAGATCCGCCGCTTCCGCGAAGACCGCGGCCTCACCCGGGCCGCGTTCGGCGCCTGGTATGATTCGCCCGGCAGTACCGTCCAGGGCTGGGAGGAAGACGGCAAGCGCGCCAGTCCCAAGGTCGTCAACCAGATCGCCGCCAACGGCATCGCCGATCACGCCGACTGGTTCGTGAGCGTGACGCAGGAGAATGACATGGCCCAATGGTCCCCCGACAGCTGGACGGCGCACGAGGCGCGCCAGCTTCCGATCTATCCCGACCAGACGGCGCTTGATGCCGTGACCGGCCAGCTCGCCAGCTATCCGCCGCTGGTGTTCGCGGGCGAGGCGCGCAACCTTACCGCCGACCTGGCGGACGTGGCCGCCGGCCGCGCCTTCCTGCTCCAGGGTGGCGACTGCGCGGAGAGCTTCGCCGAGTTCCATCCGAACAACATCCGCGACACCTTCCGCGTCATCCTGCAGATGGCGGTGGTGCTGACCTTCGCCTCCAAGCTGCCGATCGTGAAGGTCGGCCGCATGGCGGGCCAGTTCGCCAAGCCGCGTTCGGCCGACACCGAAGTGCAGGACGGCGTCGAGCTCCCCAGCTACCGCGGCGACAACGTCAACGACATCGCCTTCACGCCGGAGGCGCGCACGCCCGATCCGCAGCGGCTGATCCAGGGCTATCTCCAGTCGGCGGCGACGCTCAACCTGCTGCGCGCCTTCTCGACCGGCGGCTATGCCGACCTCCATCAGGTCCATCGCTGGACGCACGACTTCATGGGCCGCAGCCCGTGGGCGCAGCGCTATTCGGAAATGGCCGACCGTATCGGCGAGGCGCTCGAGTTCATGGCCGCCTGCGGCATCGATTCGGAACGCGTGCCGCAGCTCGCCGCGACCAATTTCTACACCAGCCACGAAGCGCTGCTGCTTCCCTATGAGCAGGCGCTCACCCGGCAGGATTCACTGACCGGCGACTGGTACGACACCAGCGCGCACTTCCTGTGGATCGGCGACCGCACCCGCTTCGAGGGCTCGGCGCACGTCGAGTTCCTGCGCGGCATCGGCAATCCGATCGGCGTGAAGTGCGGCCCCAGCCTGGAGCCGGATGTGCTGCTCAAGCTGCTCGACACGCTCAACCCGTCGCGCACGCCGGGGCGGATCACGCTGATCACCCGCTACGGCCACGACAAGATCGAGGCCGGGCTGCCGAAGCTCGTCCGCGCGGTGCAGCGCGAAGGGCATCCGGTGGTATGGAGCTGCGATCCGATGCACGGCAACACGATCAAGGCAGCGACCGGCTACAAGACCCGCCCGTTCGAGCGCATCCTCGCCGAAGTGCGCGGCTTCTTCGCGGTGCATCGCGCCGAGGGCAGCTTCGCCGGCGGCATCCATGCCGAGATGACCGGGCAGAACGTCACCGAGTGCACTGGCGGCGCGGTGGCGGTGACCGAACAGGGCCTGGCGGACCGCTACCACACCCACTGCGATCCGCGCCTCAACGCGGGCCAGAGCCTGGAGCTGGCCTTCCTGCTGGCGGAGATGCTGAACGCGGAGCTCTCGGAGCGAAGAAAGGCGGCCGCCTGAGAATAGTCGGAAGCTCTCACGGCCACGTTACGGCGGCTAAATACAAGTGGTTAGGATGATCCGCCTGCAAGCCGGTCAACTTCCTAGAATTATTTGTTGCGTCCTGCGCAATCCGAAATCATAACCTAGCCAAAAAGGGGGGGTGAACTTGGTGCTTTGAGGAGGAGCATCCATGCGCACCCGCCTGTATCCCGCTCTCTTGCGTCCGAGGCTTGCCTCTTCGCTCTGGCTCGCGAGCGCCAGCCTGACGGCCATTGCGCTGTCTTCCGCCCAGGCCCGGGCGGACTGCACGCCGGCACCGACGGCGGGCAGCGACGTGATCACCTGCACCGCGGCGGCGCCCAATCCTTCGACGCCGCCGGGCAGCCTTCAGGCGGGCGACGACACGATCAACCTCCAGGGCGGAACGCTCAACGGCTCGATCACCGGCTTCACCGGGAACGACACGTTCAACCTGACCGGCGCCACGGTGAACGGCACCTTGTTCGGCGGCGAGGATTCCGGCTCCACCAGCGATGACATCTTCAACCTGAGCGCCGGATCGGCTGGCGACGGCACCGAAGCGATCGTCGGCGAGCGCGGCAACGACACGATCAACATCGGCGGGACGGTCGTGCTCAACGGCCGCGTCTCGGGCAGCCAGGGCGCCGATGTCATCACCATGACCGGCGGCACGGTGAACGGCAACATCGCCGGGGAAGGCCAGACCTTCTTCCCGGGCACCGGCGTGAGCGATGCCGACACGATTTCGCTGAGCGGCGGCACCGTCACCGGATCGGTGAGCGGCAACGACGGCAACGACAGCATCACGCTCGACGGCGCGACGGTGAACGGGACGCTGACCGGTGACGCCGGCGACGACGTGATTGCCGTGCAGTCCGGCTCGACCGCGGGAGTCTCCGGCGGCGACGGCGCGGACCAGATCACCGTCTCCGGCGGCAGCGCGGGCGCGCTCAACGGCGGCGTTGGCAACGACCAGTTCACCATCACCGGCGGCACGGTCGCGAGCGTCACCGACGCGGTCGGCAACAACACGCTGACGCTGCCCGCGGGCAGCACGGGCGTGATCACGGGCAATGTCGGCTTCGGCGATGGCCGCGATACCATCACCATGGCCGGCGGCGAGATCCAGGGCACGGTCAGCCAGGGCAATGGCATCGACACGCTGAACCTGTCCGGCGGCACCATCAACGAGGTCTTCCAGGGCGGCGATCTCGACCAGGCGAACATCTCCGGCGGGCGCATCATCAACGGGCTCAGCGACGGCGATTTCGTGACGATCACCGGCGGACGGATCGGCTTCGTCGACATGAACATCGCCAACAACGTCGTCACCATGTCGGGCGGTCAGATCGACGGCGACCTCAGCGCCAGCTTCCAGAATGACACGCTCAACCTCTCGGGCGGCACGATCGGCGGGAGCGTCAACTTCGGGCGCGGCGCCAACGTCATCAACATGACCGGCGGCGCGATCGCCGGCACGATCAACACCGGCGACGGCATCGACACCTATACGATCAGCGGCGGTTCGACCGCCGGGGTCAATGCCGGTGCGGGCAACGACGTGATCGGCCTCTCCGGCACCGGAAGCGCCGGCTTCCTCAACGGCGAGGCCGGGGCGGACGCCATCACCGTCTCCGGCGGCACGGTGACCACGGTGGACGGCGGCGCGGACGACGACGCCATCACCATCAGCGGCGGCACGATCACCACCGCGCTCGGCGGCGCGGGCAACGATGCGCTGACAGTCTCGGGCGGCACGGTAGCGACGCTCGACGGCGGCGACGGCAACGATGCCTATACCGTGACGGGCGGCAGCGTGTCGGCGATCACCGACCTTCTCGGCAACAGCACGCTGACCATGCCGGCAGGCGGTACTGGCACGATCGCCGACGTCACCTTCGGCGCGGGCACCGACAGCATCGACGTCGGCGGCGGCCAGATCACCGGCACCGCCAGCCTCGGTGACGGCATCGATACCTACGCCCAGTCGGGCGGCACCGTCGCGACGGTCTCGCTCGGCGCGAGGGCAGACGTCGCGACGGTCTCTGGCGGTACGCTCGCCAGCCTCGGCGGCGACGACGGCGACGACCAGCTCACCGTCAGCGGCGGTGCGGTCACCAATGTCCTCGGCGGGCTCGGCAATGATGCGCTGACGGTCTCCGGCGGCGCGGTGACGACGCTCGACGGCGGCGACGGCGATGACGCCTATACCGTTTCCGGCGGCACCGTTGCCGATATCACCGATCTTGCCGGCAACAACAGCCTGACCATGCCGGCGGGCGGTACCGGCTCGATCACCGACGTGACCTTCGGCGCAGGCACCGACAGCATCAACGTCGCCAGCGGCCAGATCACCGGCACCGCCAGCCTCGGCGAGGGGATCGACACCTACACCCAATCGGGCGGCGACGTTGCCACGGTCTCGCTCGGCGCAGGTGCCGACACGGCGACCATCTCCGGCGGCACACTCACGGCCATCAACGGAGGCGACGGCAACGATCAATATACCGTCTCCGGAGGCACCGTCGGCACCGTCACGGACCTGGCGGGCAACAACACGCTGACGCTGCCCGCAGGCGATACGGGTACGATCACGGGCAACGTCACCTTCGGCGCGGGCGTCGATACGGTGAACGTCGCCTCGGGCCAGATCCAGGGATCGGTGATCCAGGGCGACGGCGAGGACGTGCTGACCGTGTCGGGCGGCGAGATCAACGAGGTCTTCCAGGGCGGCGGCCTCGACACCGCCACCATCTCGGGCGGACGGATCGTCAACGGCCTGGAGGACGGCGACTTCGTGACGATCACCGGCGGGCGGATCGGCTTCGTCGACATGAACATCGCCAATAACGTCGTCACCATGTCGGGCGGACAGATTGACGGCGACCTGACGGCGAGCTTCCAGAACGACACACTCAATCTCTCCGGCGGCACGATCGGCGGCCGAGTCGACTTCGGGCGCGGCGCCAATGTCATCAATATGACCGGCGGCACGATCGTCGGCACCATTACCACCGGCGACGGCGTCGACACCTACACCGTCTCAGGCGGCTCGACGGCCGGCATCAACGCCGGCGCCGGCAACGACAGCATCGCGCTGTCGGGCACCGGCAGCGTGGGCATGATCGACGCGGGCGACGGCGACGACGCCTTCAGCTGGACCGGCGGGACGCTCGGCGGCTTCAACGGCGGCATCGGCAGCGACACCGCGCTGGTCACGGGCGGGGCGGACCTCTCGCAGCTGACCCTGCTCGACGGTGGCGACGATACGAGCGCTGCCGACGGCTGGGTCGACGTGCTGACCTTCCAGGGCGTATCGGCGAGCCTGCCGATCCTCACCAACTGGGAGCAGACCAACCTCACCCAGAACACCCACATCGCCATCACGCCCGGTGGCGCTGATTTCGGCGACGGCAACGTCACGATCGACGAGACGTCGAGCGTGACGGGCGGCCCGGACGCCGGCGGCGAAGTGCATGTCGGCGGCGACCTCGCCAACGCCGGCGAGGTCGTGAGCGAGGCGCCGGTCGACGTGGTCGTGGACGGCAATCTCGACAACAGCGGCACGATCGATCCGGGCGGCGGCACGATCACCGTCACGGACGACGTCGTGAACACAGCGGACATCACCGCCGACGCCCCGACCGTGATCGACATCGGCGGCGACCTCAACAACAGCGGCACGATCGACCCGAGCGGCGGCAGCCTCGCCGTCGACGGCGCAATCGAGAACAGCGGTACGATCACCTCGGAGACGCCGGTCGACATCGCGGCGGGCTCGCTCGACAACAGCGGCACCGTTGATCTCGCTGGCGGCGGCACGATCGACGTCACCAACGGCGTCGTGAACACCGACGAGATCAAGACCGAGGCGCCCGTCACCATCGACATCGGCGGCAATCTCGACAATCGCGGCACCACCGATATCGGCGGAGGCGGGACCATCGACGTCGGCGGCAACCTCACCAACGGCGGCGACCTAATCGTCTCGGACGGCGGGGCCGCCATCACCGTCGGCGGCAATGTCGTCAACGACGGCACCATCGATCTCAACGGCCCCGGCAACACGCTCGACGTCGGCGGCAACCTCACCAACATCGACACGATCGACGTGACCGACAGCGATGCGGTGGTCACCGTCGACGGCACGCTCACCAATCAGGGCGTCATCGCCGGAGGCGGCGGCGCCGCGGTGATCGATACCGGCCAGGGCCTCGTCAACAACGGCACCATCGACCTCACCGGCGGCGGCGCGGGCGACAGCCTGACCGTCGTCGGCAACGTGACCGGCAACGGCACCCTCCTGGTCGATGCAGACATCAGCGCCACCGGCGGCACCGCCGACACGGTGACAGTCGAAGGCACGCTCGGCGGCACGGTCGATACCGCGATCAACAATATTGGCGGCCCGATCACCTCGCCGCCCCAGGAAGGCTCCGGCGCGACGATCATCACGGCGACGGGCGGCTCCAACGCCACCTTCACCCTCAACGAGCCGTTCGGTTATGCCGCGATCGGCCCGTGGCGGTACGAGCTGGCCCAAAACGGCGGCGAGGTCCGGCTGGCGCCGCGCTTCGACGAGGAGGACGGAGCCCCCCTCGCCGCGCTCACGCCGTCCGCGGCCGGCGCCACCGTCGCGCCGGAGGCGGTGCTCGGGATCACCGACATGCTGCTCCCGCACATCCGCGAACGCGAAGGCCAGGCGCTGATCTCCAGCCACGGCCTCAGCGGCTGGATGCGGATCGAAGGAAGCCGCAGCCAGCTCGACGGCCAGGGCTATCGCGTCGGCTATCGCCAGCGCACCGGCATCGCCCAGATCGGCTTCGGCGTCGCCGAACCTTCGTCCGGCGGCGACATGCTGATGATCGGCGGATCGGCGGGGCTGGTCCGCGGCGACTGGCATCCGCGCTTGCGCAGCGCCCGTTCCGACCTCGACATCGACGGCTATGCCTTCGGCCTCTACGCCACCTGGTTCGAGAAGGCCGATCAATCGGGCGGCTGGTACGTCGACTTCGTGACCCAGATGGGCATATTCGATTTCGACCTCAAAATCCCGGCGGCGCGCATCGCCAAATACGACGGGAACAGTCTCGCCGGGTCGCTGGAGGTCGGCTACATCCTGCAGGCGGGCGGCTGGCGGATCGAGCCCAAGGCGCGCTTCACCTACCTCTCCAGCGACGTTGACGGCTTCTTGGGCGCGGACGGCCTGCGGGCGCAGGCCAACCGGAACGACCGCTACCGCGGTCGGCTCGCGGTACGCGCATCGAGCGACATGCCGATGGGGAACATGGTGCTGACGCCCGCCGTGACCTTGGGCGTGTCCTACGACCTCAAGCGCGACCGCGGTGTGCTCGTCGGGTTCGACAGCCTCGAAGCCAACAGCCCGCGCACGGTGGCGGAGGGCTCCGCTGGCGTCAGCCTGCGCCTCGGCAACGGCTCGATGCTCTTCGCCGAAGGTCAGGGACGGCTCGGAAGCGACTATTGGCAGGCAGGCGTGCGGGGCGGCGTCAGCTTCCGCTGGTAGCCAGCTTGCCGATTGGAGCGGCGCGGCGAGGACGCGCCGCTCCCGAACGCGCCATCGCAGCCGAAACCGCTCCAGCGGTGGAAATTCTTCGCGCCCCACCCTACCATGTGTCTGTGAGCGAAGAATTTTCCCTGGAAACCGACGACATCACCGAAGAGCGGTTGAAGGCGCTGGTCGAGCGTTTCTACGATCGCGTGCGCCAGGACCCGCTGATCGGTCCGGTGTTCAACGACGCGATCGAGGATTGGCCGGAGCACCTCGAAAAGCTCCAGGCATTCTGGTCGTCAGTGATGCTGTCGAGCGGCCGCTACAAGGGCCGCCCGCTGCCGGTTCACGCCAGGCACGGCGAGAGGATCTCGGCCGCCTCGTTCGACCGCTGGCTCACGCTCTGGCGTGAAACGACCGAGCAGATGATGCCGCCGCGCGCGGCCGCGGCCATGCAGGAAAAGGCCGCGCGCATCGCCGAGAGCCTATCGCTAGGCATCGCTTTTGCGCGGGGCGAAGGGACCGGGCTGCTTCATGTCCGCCAGTAATCGATGGAAACTCGCCGCCGATCATTGCGATGTCCCAATCGGCCGCCGAGAAACCGCGGCATTTCAAGGTAGTGCTCCCTACAGGAGGCACCGTATGACATTGATAAACAAATAGAGATTTTCTTCATTGAACGTGGTGCCATCGGGAGCACCATTGGATATCTTCGTATGGTATCGCTCCGAGCTGGGAGGGGATCGGCGCGGTGCCGATCGCGGTGGCGATGCCTTGGCGCATCTCGCGCCGGTCGACGCTCATCTGCCGGTCGAGCTGGGCCAGCGCGCGCGGCCCGAAATCGGAGAGCGCAAGATTGCCCGATGCGTCCGAGGTCACATAGCGCAGATCGCCCGATTGCGCTGCCCGATCACCGCGACCGACTGAACTTCCGGCAGGCGAACCGGGCGCCGGATCGCTGTGAGGGCACGAAGTCGCCTGTGACCAAACTTTCGGATCCATCAGCGGAGGCCTGAGCGTCCGATCTCGAAGGTTGAGAGAAGGGCACCAATTAGCTCTTGCGTATTCCGTTGTGCAGCGCATCATTGCGGTGCGGCGACGGAGGGCGGATGGGCTTTTTCGAGATGACCGATCGGTCGGGTGCGGTGCGGTCCTGCTACGCTCAGGTCCAGCGCTGGGTCGACGAGGTCGGCATCGACGGGCTCCAATTGCGCCTTAAAGAGGCCGAGACGATCTTCCGGCGCATCGGCATCACCTTCGCGGTTTATGGAGAAGGCGGCGACCCGGAGCGGCTGATTCCGTTCGACCTGCTGCCGCGGGTTTTCTCGGCTGCGGAATGGCGCGTTCTTGATCGCGGTATCCGGCAGCGGGCGCGGGCGCTCAACGCGTTCCTGTACGACGTCTATCACCGCGGCGAGATCATCCGCGCGGGAGTCGTGCCGGGCGAGCTCGTGTATCGGAATCGCGCGTTCGAGCCGGAAATGATCGGCTTCGATCCACCGGGACGTGTCTACAGCCATATCGTCGGCATCGACATCATCCGCACGGCCGAGGACGGCTTCCAGGTGCTGGAGGACAATTGCCGCACGCCCTCCGGCGTCAGCTACATGCTCGAGAATCGCGAGATCATGCAGCGCATGTTCCCCGAGCTGTTCGCGTCGACCCGCGTGGCGCCGGTCGACTCCTACCCCAACGACCTGCTCGCAACGCTCAAGGAAGTGGCGCCGGCGGGCGCCGGCAGCGATCCGACGGTGGTGGTGCTGACACCGGGCTCGTTCAACTCGGCCTATTACGAGCACAGCTTCCTCGCCGACCTGATGGGCGTCGAGCTGGTCGAGCCGATGGACCTCTATGTCGACGACGACAAGGTGTGGATGAAGACCACCCACGGTCCGAAGCGCGTCGACGTGATCTATCGGCGGATCGACGACGACTTCATCGATCCCCTCACCTTCCGGCCCGATTCCATGCTCGGCGTGGCCGGCCTGTTCGGCGCCTATCGCGCGGGCGGCGTCACCCTGTGCTCGGCACCCGGCGCGGGCATTGCCGACGACAAGGCGATCTATCTGTTCGTGCCGGAGATGATCCGCTTCTACCTGTCGGAAACGCCGATCCTGCAGAACGTGCCGACCTGGCGGTGCGCGTTGCCCGACGAATGCGCCTATGTGATCGAGCATCTCCACGAGCTGGTCGCCAAGGAGGTGCACGGCTCGGGCGGCTACGGCATGTTGATCGGCCCGAAGGCGACCCGGGCGGAGATCGCCGCCTATGCCGAGCGGATCCGGGCCGCCCCCGCCGACTTCATCGCCCAGCCGACGCTGGACCTTTCGACCGCCCCGGTGCTGGGCACGAGGGAGATCGTCGGACGTCATGTCGACTTCCGGCCCTATTGCCTGGTCGGCAAGCGGATGCGCCTCGCCCCGGGCGGGCTGACGCGCGTGGCGCTGACCGAGGGGTCGCTCGTCGTCAATTCGTCACAGGGCGGCGGCGTCAAGGACACCTGGGTGCTGGACGACTGACATGCTGAGCCGCACCGCCGAGAACATCTTCTGGATGGCCCGCTACATCGAGCGGGCGGAAAGCACGGCGCGGCTGATCCAGATGGGGCAGCGCATGGCGATCCTGCCGGGACCGATTCACCGCGAGGAATGGCGCTCGGTGCTGCGCGTGACCGGATGCGACGGCCTGATCGAGGGCGATCGCCCGGTGGCGGAGGCGGACATCGTCCATCTGCTGCTGCTCGACGAGGGCAACCCGTCGTCGATCCGCGCCTGCCTCCAGCGCGCCCGCAACAACGGCCGCGCCGTACGCACCGCGCTCACGCAGGACATGTGGGAGGCGCTCAACGAGGACTGGCGGCGGCTGGAGCATTACGATCTCGCGCGGGCCCGCCGCGATCTCGCCGAGCTGATCGATTGGGTGAAGACCCGGGCGTCCACGTTCCGCGGCGCGGTCGAGACGGGGCAGCTGCGCAACGAAGGCCATGATTTCCTGCGCATCGGCGGCGCGCTCGAGCGCGCGGAGATGACGCTCCGGCTGCTCGACGTGAAATATTATGTGCTGCTGCCTGAGACCGCCGTCGTCGGCGGCGTGCGCGATCATTATCAGTGGACGTCGGTCCTGCACGCCCTGTCGGCGGCGCGCGCCTATCATCATGTCTATGGCGGCGGCGACTATACCCCCTGGCGGATCGCGGACCTGTTGTTCCTCAATCCGCAATTCCCGCGGTCGGTGTCGTTCTGCTTCGGCCAGATCGGATGGCATCTCGAACGGCTCGCACGCGCGCATGGTCGGCGCAGCGAGGCGCATGAAACCGCCGCGACCATGCTGTCCGAACTGCACGGCCGCGAGAGCGGCGAGATTTTCGAGGGCGGTCTGCACGAGTTCGTCCAGACCGCCCTCGCCGTCACCAACCGGCTGTCGCGCGAGATCGCGCAGGCCTATCACTTCGCCTGACATGCTGCTCGTCGTCCGCCACCTGACCCATATGCGCTATCCCGAAGGCGCGGCCGGCCTGGCGCTGCGGCTCAAGCTGTTTCCGCAGAGCTTCGAGGGCCAGCGGGTTACGGACTGGCATGTCGAGGTCGACGGCGAGGAGATCGCGCCCTCGATCGTCGGCGGCTATGGCGAGCGTTTCGCGCAGTGGCTGAGCCCGGGACACCGCGACCAGCTGGAGATCGTCGCCCATGGCTGCATCGAGACCGAGGACAAGGCCGGCATCGTCCAGGGGCTGCGCCATGCGTGCCCGCCGGCGATCTTCCTCCGCGACACGCCGTTGACGGCGGCGGATGGGGCGATCACCGCGCTCGGCGACGGCTTGAGCCAAGGGGCGGACGTGCTCGCCGGCCTCCACGCGCTGAGCGCCCGCGTAAGGGACGCACTGCCCTATCGCGGCGGCATCACCGACAGCGGGACATCGGCCGCTGCCGCACTCGCCGGTGGTGGCGGCGTGTGCCAGGATCACGCGCATATCTTCATCGCCGCGGCGCGGATCCGGGGAGTGCCGGCACGATATGTCGCGGGCTATCTCCTGGCCGGCGACGAAACGGACCAGCAGTTCGAGACGCACGCCTGGACCGAAGCGTTCGTCGAGAACCTCGGATGGATCGGGTTCGACGTGACGAACGGCATCTGCCCGACCGAGCGCTACGTCCGGCTGTGCACGGGGCTTGACGCCCGCGATGCCGCGCCCGTACGCGGGATCGTGACCGGCGGCGGGCCGGGCACCGTCTCCGCCGATGTCCGCATCGCTCGCGGCGAGGGCGACATCGCAGCGATCCAGCAGCAACAGCAGCAATGAGCCGGGGGCCCCACATCACATGACCTATTGCGTCGCGGTGCGGGTCGCCGAGGGGCTCGTGCTGCTGTCGGACACGCGGACCAATGCCGGCGTCGACAACATCTCGCGATTCTCCAAGATGTTCATCTGGGAGGCCGCGGACGAGCGCGCGATCGGCATGATGACCTCCGGCAATCTCTCGATCACCCAGGGCGTCATCAACCGGATCAACACGGCGATCGAGAAATCGGGCGAGGACGCCTCGGTCGAGACGATCCTCAATGCCGACAGCATGTACCGCGTCGCGGAACTGGTCGGCGAGGCGATGCAGGGACTGCAGGACCGCTATCGCAGCTCGATCCAGGCGGAGGGCTCGGGCGCCGACGCGACGATCCTCGTCGCCGGCCAGTGCAAGGGCGGGCAGCACCGCCTGTTCATGGTCTATTCGGCGGGCAATTTCGTCGAGGCGACCGAGGATACCCCCTATTTCCAGATCGGCGAGCACAAGTACGGCAAGCCGATCCTCGATCGCGTTCTCTCAATCGAGATGCCGCTCGACGAGGTGGTGAAGGCGGCCTGCGTATCGATGGATTCGACATTGCGCTCGAACCTGTCGGTCGGGATGCCGCTCGACCTGGCCGTGATGCGCCGGGACAGCCTGGCGTTCGACACGCGGGAGCGGATCGAGGCCGACGATCCGCGCTTCCTGGCCATCTCACAGCATTGGGGCGAGGCACTCCGCAAGGCGTTCAAGGGCCTGCCGGAGATCGGTTCGAGCGCTTAGAACGGTACTCGGTCCGAACGGCAATATAACGGCGCAAATCAGCTCTCCCGCTCGAGAGTAAATGCCATCAGCGGTTATCTGCTATGCCCTCGACCGCCCAGGATAACCTCGCTCAGTATCCGGATGCTGTGATCGATGCCGCTCTCCGATATTCGACCATAGCCGAGAAACAGTCTGCGTGGACCGGCTGCGGTGTCGCTGTAGCGTCGGAGTCCTTCGGCCGCGAGGCCTCGGCGCAGCAATGCCGCGAGGATCGCCGTCTCTCCGTTCGCGTCGATCTTCTCCGGCAGCCGCACCGTGACGTGCAGACCGGCGGCCGCGCCTTCCACTTCGAGCCCGGGCAAGGCATCCTCGAGCCGCGACAGCAGGTGATTGCGGCGATCGCGGTATAGACGCCGCATCCTGCGCAAATGGCGGTCATAGCCGCCCGAAACGATCAGATCCGCAAGCGCATCCTGGTCGATACGCGGAGGGCCTTCGCTCCAGCGGCGCAGCTCCGTATTCATCAGGCCGACGAAGCCGGGCGGGACGACGAGCCATCCGAGACGCAAGGCCGGCGCCAGGGTCTTGCTGGCGGTGCCGGCATAGACGATCCGATCCGGTGCCAGTCCCTGAAGTGCGCCGACCGGCGCCTGATCGTATCGGAACTCGGCGTCGTAATCATCCTCGAGTGCCAGCGCATCCCGATCGCGCAGCCATCGAACGAGATACTGGCGTCGGCCGGCGCTGAGAACGCCGCCGATCGGAAACTGATGCGCCGGCGTGACGAAAGCCGCCTCGGCGTCCGAGCTCGCCAGCGCCTCGACCTGCATCCCCTGCGGGTCGACCGGCACCGGGATGCGGGAGAGGCCGGCCTTGTCCACGGCGATCCAGTCGCTGTAGCTCGGATCCTCGACCGCGAGACGGCGAATGCCGCGCGCGTGGAACGCCGCACAAACCAGCGCGCGCGCCTCAGCAAATCCGCTGGTGATGAAGATACGCGACGGATCGGCGATCACACCACGCACCCGTCCGAGATAGTCCGCCAGCGCGCGGCGTAGGAGCGGGCTGCCGCGCAGGTCGCCATAACCAAGGTCGTTTGCCGAAAGGTCGCGGAGCACCGTCCGGATCGCGCGAACCCATGCCTTGCGCGGGAACAGAGTGACATCGGGCATTGCAGGCCGGTGATCGAAACGGATGGGATCACCCGTCGATGGCGGCGGAGGCTCTGTTATGGGCGCACCGCTGCCGTCGGCAATCACCACCGGCCGGGCCCCCTGCCGAAGAGCAAGATAGCCCTCAGCGGCGAGCTGGGCATAGGCGTCGACGACGAGCGGGCGAGAAATACCCAGCTGTGCGGCGAGCGCGCGCGTCGAGGGAAGGCGAACGCCGCTGCGGAGCGCACCCGAGCGGATTGCCTCGAGCAGGCGCCGCCGGAGCTGCGATCCGAGGCTCTCGGCTGCACCGCGGTCGAGCACCAGTGGTAGGTCAGGCGTTAAACTGGTCAATGATTCTCAATCTACACTGGTCATGTTTGCAGATCCAGTAGCACGATAAACACGACCTCCACAGTCACGCTGGAGAGGAAAATGGCGACGATCCCCCTGGAGGCACCGGTTCCAGCCGGCCGTGCAGAACCCCTTCTCACACGATCCATGCTTGCATTGTCCGGTCTGATGCTGGCGGCGATGAGCGGCTTCTATCTGCTGCTTTCGGCCGTTCCCGCACATAGTGCCACCCTCGACGGCGACTTCGCAGCAGGGCTGGCGACGAGCGTGCTCATGGCGACGACGATCGCGGGAGAGCTCTACGCCCCCCGCATCATTTCCCGGCTCGACCGCAAGACTGCGATGATGGTGGCATTGCTAGTACTGGCGGTTCCCGCCCCGGCAAGCTTCTCGGAGAGCCTGGTGCTGGTACTGCTGAGCTGCGCGGCACGGGGGCTCGGGCTTGGCGTCCTGCTAGTGGCGGCATGCGGTCTCGCTGCGGCGCTCGCGCCGCCGACCCGGCGCGCAGAAGCCATGGGCGTCTACGGGCTGGCCTCGGCAATCCCCGCGATCCTGTGCGTACCGCTCGGCCCCTGGGTGCTGGCGCAACTCGGACCCGGCGCGATCGGCGTGGTCGCGGCCGCAGTGACCCTGCCTGGTCTTGCCTGCCTCGTCGCGCTGCCCCGCCATGGCAATCAGCCCGAACAAGCGCCTCACTCACACCGCCTGCCGCAGTTGCGCGGCGCGGCCTGGCCAGCGGTCGCGATCGCGCTGAGCGCGATCGTCATCGGTGCCACCATCACTTTCCTGCCGCTGGCGCACAAGGAGATAGGCACCGGCACAATCGTGCTTGCCCTGCTGCTGCAGGGGCTGGGCTCGGCGGTCGCCCGCTGCGCGTCGGGACGGCCGGTCGATCGCCACGGCCCACAAGGGGCGATGACGATCGGCCTCGCCCTTGCGGTAGGCGCGATTGTGGTGCTCGCCTTCGAAGGCAGCACCGCAGTGCTCGCCGGCATGACGCTCAGCGGTGTCGCATTCGGTATCGTACAGACGGCGAGCCTCGCACAACTGCTTGATCGTACCCCTGCGGGCCAGGCCGATGGCGCGAGCGCTCTGTGGAATGCCGCCTATGACGCCGGACTCGGAATGGGCGGCTTCGTCCTCGGAGCTCTCGCCACCACCTCGGGCTATGCCGCCGCCTTCGCGATCACCGGCGGTGGAATCGCGGTGGTCGCCTTGCTCGTCCTCCAGCTTTTCGAAGCGCCGAGAGCGGCCTGCTGAGGCGCCCCTTTCTGTACGGAGGCGCCGGCGCACTGCTCAACCCTGCATCGCACCTTTCGGAACCAGCATTGGTGTTTCCTTGGGGGATAAACGTGCCTACCGTCGCCGAGTTCAGAAACCAGCAAGGGGTGAGCTGCCGGATGAGCGCGGGCACGCTGTCGAACACCGGGAAAGCGAGGCTTGGGGTGTGTGGCGCACGCGTGCCGCAGCCGGCATGATCCCGCCGGCACTGCTTGCCGCGCTGATGCTCCCGCTCCCGGCCGCGGCGCAGCAGCCTCCCCCGACGGTCGAGGCGGAGGTCGTGATTACGATCCGGCCCGCGGTCGAACGGCCCGGAACCGAGTTCGAGGGCTGGGGCACCGCGCTTGCCTGGTTCGCCCATGTGACCGGCGGCTGGCCGGAGGCCGACCGCGCCCGGCTCGCCGACCTCTTCTATGGCCCGGACGGGCTCGGCTGGACGATCGCGCGCTACAATATCGGCGGCGGCAATGCGGCGGCGACGCCGCCCTATCTGCGCGTCGGCGCCGCGGTGCCCGGCTTCTGGCGTCAGTCGGCGAGCGGGAGCGGCAAGGATTGGTGGCGGCCCGACCATCCGGCGATGTGGGACTGGTCGCAGGACGCCAACCAGCGCTGGTGGCTCGACGCGGTCCGCGAACGGGTGAAGGCGCCAATCTTCGAGGCCTTCTCCAACTCGCCGCCCTGGTTTATGACGGTGAGCGGCCGCGTCTCGGGCGCGGAGAAGGCGACCGACGACAATCTGCGCCCCGGTCAGGAGAGGGCGTTCGCCGCCTATCTGGCGCGCGTCGTCGACGAATTGCAGCGCCGGCACGGCATCGCCTTCCGTACGCTCTCGCCGTTCAACGAGCCCAACACCGACTATTGGTACGCCGCTAACACGCAGGAGGGCACCCACTGGAGCCCGGAGCGCCAGGCTAAGATGATCGATGCTGCGGACGCGGCGCTGAAGGCGCGCCGCCTCGCCACGCGCATCGCCGCCCCGGACGAGACCAATTCACATCTGTTCGTCGAGGATTGGGCGGCCTATCCGCCGGCGACACGCGCGCGGATCGGGCAGCTCAACGTCCACAGCTACGGCTCCGTCCACCAGACCGCTGTGCGCGATATCGCCCGCACCTCCGGCATCCGGCTGTGGATGAGCGAGAACGACACGCCGCTGCCCAAGGACCCGGAGGACTTCGACGGGATCGCCTCGGCGCTCGCCCTCGCCGAGCACATCGTCGAGGATCTAAAGCGGCTGGAGCCCGGGGCCTGGGTGTTCTGGCAGGCGGTCGAGACCTTGAGCGCACGCGACGGCAAGCCGGGAAGCAATTGGGGCCTCGTCAAGGCGGACCTCGGCGCGCCCGCCACGGGGTCTCATATGCTCTACGTCACGCGGAAATATTGGGCGATGGCGCAGTTCAGCCGCTATATCCGGCCGGGATACCGGCTGGTCGCGATCGACGATCCCGACACCGCCGGCGCGCTCTCACCCGACGGGCGGACGCTGGTGCTGATCCACGTCAACGGCGGACTTTCACCGCGCCGGCTCGATGCGGCCCTGTCGGGCAACTGGAGTGCCGAGACGATCGTCACCGATGCCGGCCGCCGCGCGGAGCGGATCGCCGCCGGTGAAGCATTGCGCGCGCCGCCGCGCTCGATCGCGACCTTCCTCCTCCGCCGCCGCTGATGCATCGTTCGCGTTCGGCCGTTCCTGCCGCGCGATCAGGCGACTATCCGAACCTGATTTGAAATCTTTTGTCGGACAATAATTCCTGCGATAAAGTCGGACAAATAAGACATATGTGTCCACGGCTGACGCGTACCAAGGAGGAGGCTGCCCGATGAAAGTGGTTTGCGTTCGTTATCTGCTCGGTGCGTCCGTTGCCGCGTTGGGGATCGCCGTCGCGCAGCCGGTGCTCGCGCAGGACCAGAGCGGTGCGCCCGGCGCCGCGGAACCGACCGGCGATATCGTCGTCACCGGCGTCCGGGCGAGCCTCAGTTCGGCGCAGGCGATCAAGCGCAACGCCGACCAGATCGTCGATTCGGTCCAGGCACAGGACATCGGCAAGCTCCCCGACGCCAACACCACCGAGGCGCTGCAGCGCATCACCGGCGTGCAGATCCAGCGCCGCTACGGCGAAGGCGCCACCGACTTCGACCACCGCACTCAGCCTGCGATCACGGTTCGCGGCCTGACCCAGGTGCAGAATTTCCTTGACGGGCGGGCGGTCTATTCAGCTTCGGGCGGCCGCGCCTTCGACCTTGAGGGCGTCCCGCCGGAACTGCTGGCCGGCATCGACGTCTACAAGAATGCCCCCGCCAACATCATCGAGGGCGGCGTCGGCGGCGCGGTGAACCTGCGCACGCGCAAACCGTTCGATTCGCCCGGCCAGGTCATGAGCGTCACCGTGCGGGGCAACTATTACGACCGCGTCGACAAGTTCGGCGGCAGCATCTCGGGCCTCTACAGCAACCGCTTCGAGACCGGGATCGGCGAGATCGGCATCCTGGTGAACGCGGTCTACAGCAAGAGCCAGTATCGCCAGGACGGTCTGCTCGCCGGTCCGTTCGCTGAGGTCGAGCCCGGATCGATCGCGGGGGCGCCGGCCAACGCGCAGGTCCCCTATGGCTTCGAGATCTACGACGACAAGGGCGACCGCAAGCGCTTCGGCATGGCGGCCGCACTGCAATGGCAGGCAAGCGACAACCTGCTCGTGACCGCGCAGTACCAGGGCAACAAATACTGGTTCAACCGCACCGGCGCCTATTATTACGACTACAACAACCGCACGAACGTCAAGGACGCGCAGGGCAACATCATCAGCTACGGGACCGATCCTCTCCCGGGCGCGGCCTTCGAGTTCAATGACGAGGGCTATGCGACCAAGGGCTCGCTGCAGCACCAGACGTTCGAGACCGGCCGCTACGACCAGCAGCTGTGGAGCGCGAGCCAGAACTACACGCTGAACCTGGCGTGGCAGGCGACCGACCGGATCAAGATCAACGTCGATGCCCAGTATCTGAAGTCCTACTATAATGCGGACCGCAACGGGCACGTGCTGTCGCTCTACAGCCATTCGGGGCAGACGGGTCTCACCGCGCCGCATCCGAGCATCGTCGATTTCGACCTGACCGGCAAATATCCGCGTTGGAACGTGCGCGACCCGGCGGTGCTCACCAATCCGGCCAACTACACCACGCCGTATATCGCCGACGCGCTCCAGCGGAACGACGCCGATACGCTCGCGTTCGCTTATGACGTGGAATATGACGTCGGCGGCGGCTTCCTGTCCAAGCTGCGCGGCGGCCTGCGTTATGCCGACAGCAGCGTCGACCTGCGCGGGACGTGGCACGGCGTCTGCGTGACGTCGCTCGGCGCCGATCCGAGCTGCTCGGCGCCGGCCGGAACCCCGCTCGTGCCGCTGACGCAGAATCCGGAGCTGTCGATGCCGGGACCGTCGAAGAACTGGTTCGACGGCAAGACCGTTCCGGGCGGCCTGCTCTATCCGGCGTTCCCCAAGGGCGACGGCGTGTGGGAGCAGACCAAGGCGCTCTATGCGCTGCTCGGCGCGCAGACCCAGGACTATTTCCGACCCAACGACCTCAACAGCCAGACCGAGAAGACGTATACCGCCTGGGGCGTCGCCGATTATGCCTTCGAGCTCGGCGGCATCCGCTTCGACGGCGGCGCCGGCGTGCGGCTGGTGAAGACCGAGGCGACGTCGATCGGCACCCAGTTCAACTCAGACGGCACGCTCGCCCCGATCGCGGTGGACAACAGCTACACGCGGGCTCTGCCGAGCTTCAACGCGCGTGCGCGGCTCACCGACAGCTTCCAGATGCGCTTCGCCTACTCGAAGGGGCTGGCGCGCCCGAATTTCGACCAGCTTTCGACCAACGTCACGCTCAACCCGCCCAATCAGACCAGCCCGATCACCGGCCGGCCGAGCGCGAGCTCGGGCAATCCCTATCTGAAGCCGATCGAATCGGACAATTTCGACGTGACGGCGGAGTGGTATTTCGCTCCTAGCGGATCGCTCACCGCAGGCCTGTTCTACAAGAAGGTGAAGGGGTTCCTGGCCAGCGGCACCGTCGTCCGGACCTTCAATGGCATCGCCTATGACGTGAACACGACGGTCAACTCGGGCGACGGCGAGGTGAAGGGCGCCGAGATCGGCTATCAGCAGTTCTTCGACTTCCTGCCCGGCGTGCTGAGCGGCCTCGGTCTCCAGGCCAACTACACCTATGTCGACAGCAGCGTCACCAATCCGTTCGCGACGCCGGGATCGAACATCCCCGAGCAGGTGCCGCTCGAGAAGCTGTCGAAGCACAGCTACAACGTCATCGGCCTGTACGAGAAGGGCCCGGTCACCGCGCGCGTCGCCTGGAGCTGGCGCTCGAGCTACCTCGACCAGACGACCGGCAGCGGCGCCAACGGCATTCCGCAATATGCCAGGCCCTATGCTTCGCTGGATGCGTCGCTGAGCTTCGACATCACCAAGCATGTCGCGGTGTCGGTCGACGCGGTGAACCTCAACAACCGGATGAATGTGCTCTACATCGGTACGCCGGCCGCGCCGCTGCAGTATCAGCTCAACGACCGCCGCTTCGGCATCTCGCTGCGGGCGACCTATTGATCGTCGAGAGCGGCTGCTCGCGCGGTGGATGCGGATGTTCCATCCCCAACCGGTCGAGTGTCGCAAAGGCGTTCCAGGAGTTCGACGAGAACGGCCGCATGAAGCCGTCGAGCTATTATGATCGCATCGTCGACGTGATGGAGGAGCTGGTGCGTTCACCGTGCTGCTCAGCCCGCACGCCGACCAGCTCGTCGATCGCTATTCCGAGCGCAAATTGGCGAAGACCGTCGTCGATCCGACCAAGGACCTGTCGAGCATCGCAATGTGCCGAAGCTGAGGCGGCGCGATCTCAGCCCGATAGTCGATCGCGCCGAACAAGTCGGTCGGGCGTTAGGTGTGGCGAAACTCGACTAATATCGTCGACCCTATCTCTGACTCTCCCCCGGTGACGATGGCGCAGCAGTCCACTTTGACGAAACGCCGGCGCTGCTCGATTGATTGCGGCCGAGTTCGGCCCGGCTTGAGCGATCCGGCTCCCGCTCGGCGCTATGATGGTGCAGCCTTTGGTAGTCACCCAGGGAGGAAACCCTCCTTGCATCGGCGCGGGCAGTCCGAATGTCTCTTCCGCGGCGGAGGCGGCATGGAGGAAAACTTGTTCCCGCGCAGAACTTACTCTGGCCTCCTTGATCACTGCCAAAAGCAGGAACGGCGTCCCCAGCCGCGCATCGCGTTGAGCCGACGGAGATCTTCAGCAGTTCGAGGCCCGCCATTGTAGGAGATCAGGACCCCCCTCCTGCTAAGGAAACTCTCCGAAAAGACGATCGCCTCTGCTTCAGGGTTGGCGGCGCAATCCGGGCTCTGACTCGAAATGGGCTGGTCGGCCATGCGGTCGAACCAGGCGAAGAAATCGCTGTCGACACCCGCGTTCCGCAGCATCGCATTCTGACGGGCGACGTCCCTCTCGAGCTTCTTTCGCCACTCCCGCGCCAATCGATCGAAATCCGCCCCGGGGTTGGCAGCGAGGAATTTCTCCCTGTCGTTCTCGAACTTCTCGGCAAGGGTAAGGGATGCGCCGCCGTGAAAGGCAACAACTGCGTCATCGAGGATGATCCGTCTTCGCGCGGGCAGGAAGATGCTGTTCGCGCAGCCCGAGCCACAGAGGGTGTGGACCACGACTGTCACATCCCGGCCCGCGAGCGCGTCGGAGACGTCCAGACTCTCCGAGATTCCTCCGCCCTGCGACCTGACAACGATCAATACCGGCCTGTCCGCCTGAACAGGTTTAAGGGCGGCAATCAGCGCAGCCGATCCAGTCGAATCGATGAGACCGTCGAAGCAGAAGGATTCCCTGGACGTTTTCAGCACCGCGGGATCGGAGCCGGACGTTCGGCTGGCAAACCACGCCGAGCAGGCTCGAACGACGGTCGATATCTCATTCGGTAATCCGGTCGAGCCTTGCTCATGGATGGGGCGTTCAGCGGCTATGAAATTGGCGATCAAGACGAGGATGATTGTATAGAACATAGCGGCTCCCCGATTGACCAGCCGGCGGCATCATTCTTGAAATCCTCTCCTGGCGCCAGCCAGCAATTCCGGGTGAGCGCCGTGCCCGCAATCCTTCTCTCCCGGCGCGGCGGCGGGCTACCGCTCCGATTACGACCTCCTGATCATCGTCAATCACCAGCGCATCGTTGATGGCGATTTCTGGTGGAAAACCGACAAGCTATTTCGTCGATCTTCTTATCCGCAACGTCGTGAAGCTGCCTGTCGAAATCATCGTTCATTCGCGGCAGCACTTCAACAGCTCGCTCGCCGATGGTCGCTACTTCTTCGTCGATGTCGCACGTGATGGCATCGCTTTTGTATCAGGATGACGGCAAGCCGTTCCCCAAGCCGCGACCGAAGACTCCGGAACGTGAGCTCGCGCTCGCACGGGAGTATCGAGAAATTGCACCCCGACGCCGGGGAGCTTTACGATGATTAGGTAGCGAACTTGCGGAAGAAAGGATTCAAGAAGGCAGCATTCGAGTCACATCAATGCGTCGAACAACTGTACCATACCACACTTTTGGTGACGACGCTTTATACTCCTCATGTCCATAACGTAGGATATCTGCGGGACCAAGCGGCCAAGATCGACCGCCGATTCCTATGTCTGGCCCGAGGATACGCATTGGCAACGCGCCGCGTTCAATTTGCTGAAGGAGGCATATGTGAAGGCGCGCTACTCAAAGCATTACAGCATCACGGGCGAGCAATTGCGTTGGCTCGGCGATCAGGCGCAGGAACTCGCGCGCTTGGTGGAGACTGTATGCAAGGAGCGGATCGGCGAACTCGAACAAATTGCGAGCGGCGGTATGCAGGAGGATCGAGGCGATGAAGGAGGTGGCCTCGTCGCCCGAGGCTGATAGGTTGGATCGATGAAATCAGGGCTCGACCATCTTCCGGAGCAGAAGCGGCAGGAGATCGATCGCATCCTGCAGATCATCTTCGAGGAGTTCGAGGATGCCCTGAGCCTTGCCAGCCAGGAATGGAAAACCGGCGGACGCATCCTCAAGATCATCCTCTAGGGTCCTCATACAGCTTGCACCGGTCCGCAGACAGATGGGGTGACGCCAGCATCCGCCTGCGGAACGCTTCGTCGCGAATGATTCCATAATTCTCGACGCGACCGATTACCACGAGATCCGCATAACTCACGTCCTCGACCTTAGGAGGGACGAACATCCTGCATTCGCCTACGCCGATGACATTCCGGCGTTGTATCGCACATGTGCGAAGGCGAAATCAGACTTCCAAGATACTGAGTCGGAGACAGTTTCGTGGACGATCATCAACCAGACGGCGAGGATAAACGACGGGCGCCGCGGGCGGCATTGTTTCTCGCTGCCTCGATTGAGGGAGGAGGAACGAGAAGCACCGTCCGCATCCGAAACTTGTCGGAGACGGGCGCTCTCCTGGAAGGTCCTGCGTTCCCCCCGGTTGGGACCATCATAACCCTCACGCGGCAAGAGCTGCAGGTTGAGGCCAAAGTGGTATGGATTGCAGCCCCGCGCTGCGGCGTGGAGTTCCGTGGGCGGATATTTGTTCTGGATTGGATCGCCGGCAAGCGAGGGGCGACGCCCGCCGGGCAAGCCAGAGTCGACGCGATCCAGACCGCGGCGCGCATCGGCACGCCTCTGGCTGAACTCGCCGAGACGAGCAGGAACAGCGAGTATGTCCAGGAAGGCCTCGACGAGCGACTGGCGCGGGAAGTCTCCTACGTTCGGCGCCTTCTTGAAGACGTAAGCTCTCAACTGATCCGAGATCCGGCAATCCTCAACCGGCACGCTCCTATGCTACAAAACTTTGACATTGCCGATCAGATGCTCGGCCATCTGGCGAGAGTCCTGATCGCGCCCGACCGGGAGGCGGCAATCCGAGCGATCGGAATCGCGGAGATGCAATCCAGGCTGCTCGGCAAATCGATGTGAATCGCCGCGGCCGCTCCACATCGATCTTTGGAGGGTGGCGGGCACCACTGAGCGCCCGTCGCTCTCGTGTCTAAAGCTCAGCTCGCTTGATGATGCCTTTCCAGCGCTCGCTGGTAACCCGTCTTCGTCGTCTCCTGCATGACGCGCGAAAGGAGATCCCGCCCTCGCTTTTCGACCTCCTCAAGATCGGCGACGGTGAACGACTTCATCTCGTTCTTGAACCAGGCCACCGTTTCATCGGCGTTGATGTCGGTCTTGCTGGGCCGCTTCGGGAAAGAGCGGCATACGCTTGGCCGGAAAATGAAGTACGCCCCCTTTTCGCGGCGCCTTATCCGCCCCGAGCGGTGCCATGTAGCTGTACGACGACATTTTTGCGCGCCGGTCGTGGCCTCTCGACGGACGATCGTAAACGCCAATGATTATCGCTCGACGGGTCACTCGGGTAATCACTCGGCGCGGCGGCGGCGCCGAGAAGAGCCGGGTTGCGACGCGAAACAATCAGCTGAAGCTTGTCCTCACCGCAATAACGTAGCGCCCCGGAGCCGCCCCGGCAGAACTTGCCTTGAACGAAAGGGATGGAAACCTTGTTGCGGCAACCGAGCGACATGAACGTAGTTGGGAAGGCGCTTGCGGTGTGGCCCTCGCCCAGATCGGCGATCGAGATTGTCGGGCGCTTCTGCGAGCTCCAATTCGACGGCTCCGTCGCGAAGACTGAGATGTTGCGCGCGACCTCGCGCCGAAACGATTGCGGCCAGTCCTCGACACGGCCAGCTGTTGTCTTGAACGTTGTGTTCGCGATTGCTTCGAAGCGCGCGACAGCCTAGCGGATCGTCTCCGGCGCTCCCGGCCCGGCCGGGTCGATACCTCGTTCGATCGCCAGCACCGCTAAGTCATTGATTTTATTGGTGACCCCTACGGGAATCGAACCCGTGTTTCAGCCGTGGAACCAAAAAGTTCCATAGAATCAACGGCTCGTGCCCGGACTGGCGGTGAAACCGCTTCAAATGGAATCAATGCGTTACGAGGTCGGGGGCACGAATTCACCGCCATTGCGGCGGAGGCGCAGGCGGCATGAGCGCAGTTACCGGCTTCCTCGCCGCGGGCGCGCTGGCCTTCACGCCGATAGAGGTAGATGGCCTCTTCATCGACGGATTCGCCGGCGGCGGCGCGAGCACTGGCATTGCCTGGGCCATTGGGCGCGACCCCGATATCGCGATCAATCACAGCGAGACCGCGCTCGCGATCCACAAGGCGAACCACCCAGATACCAAGCATCACTGCACCGACATTCGGATGCCGTTCCTGCCGAAGCAGACGACGGGCGGCCGTTATGTTGCCGGCGCTTGGTTCTCGCCCGACTGCAAGGAATTCAGCAAGGCCAAGGGCGGCCCGGTCAAGGACCGCAGCATTCGCGCGCTTTGCTGGGAGGTCATCTCCTGGCTCAAGGACGTGCGCCCGACGTGCGGCTATCTGGAGAACGTCGAGGAGTTCGAATACGCCGCGCCCCTCGATGATGATGGGCGCCCGATCCCAGGCCAGGAAGGGCGCGAGTTCAAGCGCTTCGTGCGCGCGATACGCGCTCTCGGATACCGGGTGCAGTGGCGCATCCTCAAGGCCTGCGACTATGGCGCGCCGACCAGCCGGAAGCGGCTGTACATGGTCATGCGGTGTGACGGCCTGCCGATCGTTTGGCCGAGGCCGACCCATGGCGCCCCCGATGCGATCGCGGTCCTCAAGGGAAAGCTGCTGCCCTATCGCACCGCGGCCGAGTGCATCGATTGGAGCATCCCTTGCCCGTCGATCTTCGATAGGAAGCGCGAGCTGGCAGATGCTACGAAGCGGCGGATCGCCCACGGCGTGATGCGCTATGTCGTGAATGCGGCGAAGCCATTCCTCGTGCCGGTCACGCACCAGGGTAGCGTCCGGGTTCATGATAGCGAGGAGCCCTTCCGCACGATCACCGGCGCCCATCGCGGCGAAATCGCGGCGGTTGATGTCGAGGTCGCCCCGCATATCACCAAGTTTCGCACCGGTAGCGTCGGCTCGCCGATCGATAAGGAGATGCCGACCGTTACCGCGAATGGCGAACCAACGCGACCAGCTGGTGCGATGCCGCTGGGGCTGGTCGGCGCTCAGCTCGCGCCGTTCGCGACTTATGGGCAGCAGGGCGGACTCAATCGACGGATCGACAAGGCGCATCATACTGTCACGGCCTCCAAGAAGGACACCAACGGCATCGCCTGCGCCACAATGGTCAAGATGGGCAACGGCGAACGCGAGGGGCAGGACCCGCGCGCGCTGGACATCGGCAGACCCTATGGAACTGTCACCGCCAAGGGTTCGCAGGCTGCCGCGGTGACTGCGTTCCTGTCGAGCTTCTATGGCAGCGACAAAGCAGCTGCCGGCGGCGATCCGGAGCAGCCGACGCGTACAGCGCGTGCCGGCGGGCAGCACCATGCCGTGGTCGCGGCGCACCTCGAACAGGCGAACGGAGGACCGCGCAACAAGAACCTCTCCGGCCGCTCTGCCCAGCGGCCGCTTTCGACCGCCACTACGACTGGTGCGCAGCAGCGCATCGTCGAAACGACAATGATCGAGGAGGGGGCGCTTCCGCCGGCGATGATGGAGCGCGCGGTTAAGGTCGCCGCTTTCCTCGTGAAGTACTATGGCTCTGAGGTCGGTCAGCACCAGGCAGTTGACAAGCCGATGGACGTGGTGACCACCCTGGCGCGCTACGCCGTCGTCACGGTCACCATCGATGCCAAGACCTATGTCATAGTCGATATCGGTCTGCGAATGCTTAAGCCGCGCGAACTGGCAAATGCTCAGGGCTTCCCGCCGAGCTACAAGCTGGATCCGATCGTCTGCAAGTTTCTACGGGGCAAGTGGGTAGAACGGCCCCTCACTATTGCCGAGCAGATCAGCGCGATCGGGAACAGCGTTTGCCCGCCAGTGGCACAGGCGCTGGTGCTGGCCAATCAGCCGAGCGCGTCGCGCAAGCGGCTGGCAGCATGACCGACATCGGCCCGAGCCTCGCCAAGCTGCGCAGAGACTGGCGTGATGGCGATGCTGTGGAGGTCCCCACCGGCATGATCGCGAGACGCGTGATCGGCGGCGTGATCGACAAGCTTGCTGACGGCGAGACGGTGACGATCGAGCGCATCGGTGAACGGCGGCTGCGGATCAGGAGGGGACCTTGCCAAATAGGATTCCGCCTGCTCCAACCGCTTCATCGCGGTCGGCGCCTCGCTGGCTGTGTTCCAACCGCCCGCGACAACCTATCCGAGCCCTGTCCGCTCCAGCGATTCGCGGAAGGCGGGATCGAGACGATCCGCCAGCCGTTCGGCGTGATCTGCACTGGCGTATTCGACTTCGGCGTTCTTGCGGATGGCCTCGCCCATGGAGTGGCCGGCTGCTGCATCCTCAAGCTCCTTCCCGCGAGATCGCATTGCTGCGCCGGCTGTTCGTAGCCATCGTGCCAGCTTGGCGGCCTGTTCCTGGGTGAGTCGCAGTGTCGGCATACTCGCCGGAACATGATGAGAACGGCGGCGAGAGTCGAGTCAGGCTGAGGGATGGTCCGCGCAACCGCCCTCGATGCGGTCGGGCCTCATTATATCCCGCTCAGAAGGAGTGGCCCATGCCGATAGACCATAACGACCCCCTATCCGTGAAGCACGCCTCTCAGCGCAACCACAGGCGCAGACACGGGGAACCTAAGGCGTCGCCCGGCAAATATCGATCGCGGTCTCGGCACGCTCGGCGTAACCGCCCGGCCCTGCATATTCTGCCAATTTCGCTCCGAGAAGCGCGCCAAGCTGGAGGGCGTCGGTTGGATATGGCTTCGGGATCGGCGCCGGGCGCTTCGGCTTGATGACCGCACATGGCCGCTGCACCTCAACCGTCTTCATGACGGTCCGCACCTCAATCCCTGGCGCCGGCGGGGTCTTACAGCCGGCGAGCAATAGCGCGGCGAGGACGGCGAGGCGCATCACAAGCCCTCCAGCTGCGCCAGCAAGGCCGCAGGAGCCCGACAGGACGGATTGGCGGGGAATTGCTTCGCCATCGCCCGCAGCGCTTCCACGCGGCTCTCCGTGGCCTTGTAGCGGGCGTCCAGCTCGGCGATGGCCTTGGCGTCCTCGGCCTTGCTGCGCTCCAGCGCTTCGGCGCGAGCAAGACTTTCCCGGTTCTTGGCGTCGAGCGCGGTGGACAGCGTCTCGACCGACTGCCGGGTGACAGCATGTCGGGCCTGTTCGGCAGCGAGTTCAGATCGAGCTTTATCCCGCTGAGCGGCATGATGGCCGTCAAGCAGCACCAGACCGCCGATCGCCAGCAGCAGCATCCCGATGCTGATCTCGCGCCAGTAGCGGACGAGGATAGCGAGCGCGGTCATGGGCGTGGCTCCGGTGCTGACGGAGGCGGAGACGTCGACGGCGCGATCACCGTCGTCGTAGTCACGGTTGCCGCCGGCGGCACATCATGATCCTCGGCCTCGACAGTGGCCCCTCCCCGCCCGACACCGGCCTTGAACCGCCCGACAGGGCCGCCGATTGCCAGACTGACGATCACCGCGCCCATGCCGGAGAGCGCCCCCAGCAATGCCCATCCGACGATCGACAGGCGCTGGTGCTCGGTCCCCGTCGGCCAGCCGCCGCGCCAGGCGATCATAAGCGCACCGATGGCCATGGCCGCGCAGACGATGCCGGCGATCAAGAGCGCCCAGCTCATGGTGCCGCGGAGGCGTTCGGCGTAGGTCTGGGGCTGCGGTTTCATTCCCAGCCGCCTGCGATCAGCGCCGCCTCAAACTGGACCGCATAGCCCGCAATCTCTGCGGCGCAGTCCTGGCCGTTGATGATGCGGCGCGCCTCGGTATAGGCGGCCGGCGATGCCCGTCCCGTACCGGGAAGATAGTCGGCGAACCGTTTGCCGGTGAACCAACCCTCCTGCATCCCCTTGCGCATGACCTTCGCGGCGATATCCGGGTCCATCGCAAGGTCCGGATTGCCGACGAGGTCGACCCCGAGCTTCGTCGATGCCAGCGCGTAGTTGCGACGTCCGGTTAACTGGACATAGCCACGGCCGTGGAAGCGGACCCCGTCTCCAGGCTCCGAATTGCCGAGCCGCGCAGCGATATCCGGCCGCTGTCCATGCGGGTCGTAGCGGCGGAAAAAGTAGGCATCCCCGCCGTACTCGCCGATCGGCTGCATCGTGTGCGCCGTCTCCTTGTAGGCGGTGGCGAGCGCATAAGCCGTCCATGCCAGCGGCGCGCCGGCCATTGCGGCCAGAATCGCGGAGCAGCCGGAGACCTCGGGAGGAGAAAGCGTTGGGCCGAGCAGTCCGGATCGGACGGAGTCGAAGAAGCGCGCGTGGCTATTCATTCCCACCTCCCGCCGGCTTGTTCGCAACGGCGCGGTCCAGCGCCAGGTCAGCACGCTCAGCCAGCGTGCGAAGGTCGAGCGGGAAAGCCACCGACAGGATCTGATCGGCTATCGTGAGCGCGGGGCTGTTCGGATCGGCCGCAACCAGAGCCTTGGCGACATGGTGGAACGCTAGGCGATACGCCTCATTCTCACGGGTCACCTTGTCGACCTGCGTCTCAAGCTTCTCGATCCGCCCCTCAAGCGCCTCGCGGATCATCTGCCATTCGCGGTCAACCTTTTCTTCCTGTGCCTGGACGAGCGCCTCGCGCCGATCGACGCGGCCCGTCAGCCAGTTCAAGGCCCACCGGATCGCATAGAGCGTGAGCGCGAAGCTGCCGCCGCCGGCAGCTGCCTGGACGCCGAGATCGAGCAACTTCGGCTCACCCATGGTTATAGCTCACCGCGATGCGGCCCGAATTGGCCGAGGAGAGTCCAGATTCGGGGGTCATCGTAGTCTCTGGCGCCGATCATGGGCTCACCAATGCCAGCAGCGCCTCGAGCTGCGCCTTGGTGAAGGTCACGCCTGCGATAGTGAGATGCGTGTCCTCATCCTTGCCGATCACGATCTCATTGTCTCGCGTGGAAACAGCCCCGACTCCGATCACCACGCTGCCGCTCGCATCGATCTTTTGCCCGGCACCGAAGCCGGCATCGCGCCCGATAAAGATCGTGTCGTTGCCGCCGGTGAGCGACCGTCCAGCGTTGGCTCCAAGGCCCGTATGACCTCCGCCAGACGTGTTCTCGAACGCCAACCAGCCGACAATCGCGTTGTAGCTGCTGGGCGTGCCAGGGTCTGTCGGCGTGCCGCCATCTTCCGGCAACGGCCCGACCGGCTTTCCGGCATTATAAAGAGCGCCTTGTCCGATCACGACATTATAGCTGTTGTAATAGCCGTACCGCATGGTGCCGTAGCCGATGATGCAGTTCTGCTCGCCCTGGCCCAGGCCGGCGGCGGATGCGTCGGCTCCGCCATAAAGGTTGCGGGCGGAGGAATCTCCGAGCGCCGTATTGTTCCCGCCCTGCACGAGCGACTGAAGCGAATAGCGCCCGATCGCAGTCACGCCGACGCCATCGATCATCTTGTTGAGCGCACCCGCTCCAACGGCCGTACAGTCGCGCGCCGTCGTACCGGAGATCAGCGCCCGCGCCCCAAGCGCGACATTGTTGCCGCCACTGACGATATTGTAGCCCGCCTCATAGCCGATGAGCGTATTGCTGTCCGCATTGGCGAGGCTGAAACCAGCGGTGATGCCGATCGCGATATTGGCGCCTCCCGTTGCGGTGAAATTGCCGGCATTGCCGATGAAGATCGCCTGCCCGCCGAGCCCCGCTTTGCGGAACATCGTGAAGTCGAAGAGCCTCAGCTCGTCATTGCCGTTGTTCCCAAGCGTGATCTGATTCTCGCGGGTCGTGACCGCATTGAAGCCGATCCCGATGCTGTTCGTCACGCTGGCGGATTGTGCACCGCCGCCGCCCGCATTGTAGCCGAGGAACAGGTTATAATCGCCGTTGATCACCGCGAGCCCGGCATTGGCGCCAACTCCCGTGTTGCGAATGCCGGTGGCTGCGGGCAGCGCATTTGCGCCGACTGCTACCGCCTCGTTTCCAGCATAAGCGGCAAGCGCGTCACGACCCACCGCAACGTTGAGCGAACCCCCGGCTGCGGAGGAATGCGCGCCGAAGCCGACGATCACATTGTCATCGCCAGAGGTGGCCGACAGCGACGCGCCCGAGCCGATGGCGACATTCCGAGCGCCGTCCAAATTCGCGCCTGCAGCACCGGCTCCGATGGCGGTGTTGTCGTTGCCGCTGACATTGTCTCTGAGTGCTTGAGCGCCAACGGCCGTATTGTTCGTGCTAGTATTGTCCCGCAGCGCGGCCTCGCCAAAGGCGGAGTTCCCGACGCCGGGCGAACTGGCTGTCAGCGCAGCCGCGCCCACTACGGTATTGGCGCCGACCTTGAGTGTCGTGTCTGCGATAGCTTGGGCGATGAGTGGGTTTGCTGCGGCGGCAACAGCACCCATTACCCATGCCGCGTCTTCCCATGCCGATCCGGTCCACTGGTAGAAGCCGTTCGCCGGGTCGTCTTGGGAGCCGTTGTTGCGGTAGACGTAGCCGAGCTTGCCCGCGGGCTGCGCGGTGTCCGCGTTCATCGCGGCAAGCGTCTCATACGGCTGGAAATCGAGCATACCAGCACCGATCTCCGCGCCGATCTGTACGATCGCAGCCCGAATCTCGGGCTTGTCCGGTTCGTTTGGTCCGGAGGCCGGCACGCCATTGACGATGAAATCACGAAACGCCATCGCGAGCGCGTCGGTACCGGTTGTCATGAATACTTCTCCTGGAGAACTCAGGATAAGCGATATGCCGACATCGCCCAGGGATTACGGCGCTTGGGATGCGACCAAGGCTATCCGGTAGGGGTTAACTGCGCGACTTGAGCTTCGATCTGCTCAAGACGCCGTTCCTGAGCAGCTATCAAGAAGAGCGCCAGTTCATCCGGGCGAACACCGAAGCGGTCACCGGCAGCGCGCACTTTGCGCCGGCGAAGCGGCTTACCGTCACGGCAGCGAGCCATTTCATAGACCGAATCCCAGGCATCATAGCAAAGGAACCCGTGGCGAAAGGAGGGGGTGCTGTCGGTGAACGGCTCTTCCAGACCTTCGTCCACCATGATCTGAGCGATCCGCTGTGCGCGCACGCCGACATGGATACGCGCGGCATCGCCCTTGAGAGCGCGCGCCGAGAGCCATTGAAACACTCCAATCTCATCGGCGATGCGGCGCGCCGCTCGCAGGTGCGCTTCACTCATCGGTCCGATCCACGACTTTTCGCGCTCGTCCGAAGTATTGATCGTTCCCGTTCCAGCAAACACCGTGCTCCAGCGATTTGAGGACAGGCCGAGCGATTGCGTGTTGTCTCCTTGAGGGTGAAGAGCGCCGCCAGTGGTCACATTGATGATCGACGTGCCATTGAGCGAGATCGAGAACGTGTTGCTTGTCCCCCCCGTGCTGGCATTGCCCAGCGCCCAATTACCGACGCCGGTGCGTTCCAGACGGATGCGCGGAAAGGTTGCGCCCTGAAGATGGATCAGGTCGGAAGGGGTGCTGTTGCCTACGCCCAGCGAGCTTAGCCCGACGACGGCGCCGCCCGTGATGGCTACTGCGCTAGCATTCTGCGTCGCCAGCGACCCCAATCCGGCTGTCGTGCGCAGCGAGGCAGCATCAAGCGCGGTCAGCAGCCCACGGCCGAAGCTTGTCGTCGTGAGAGCGGCAATCGCAGTGAGATCAGCATCTAATGGCTGCTTTGCGTCAAGTTGCGCCTTCAAGTCCGCTTGATCGGCAAGAGAGCCGCCGATTGCACCCCAGGTGGTCGCCGCTGAGGAATAGAGCAGCTCGCTCCATTCCGTAACGCCGTCACCGTATTTCACCCGGCGTGTGTCGGTTTCCAATCCAGGTTCGCCCAAAGCGAGAACTGGATTCACAGCCGACCAATTTGCGGCTGTGTCACGGCGGATACGGAAGATCGCCAGGACAGCCATCTACACCACCCCTCCGGCGTCGCCGCCGTCGAACTCGGTACCGTCTCCCGTGGTATCGACCGTCGCCGTCGGTGACCACGTCGAGAGCCGACCATCGCCGACTTGGTAGGCCACTTCTATCTCGATCGATGCGTCGGCGATCACGAGGCCGGTGCGCAGCGCCACCGCGGGGCCAGGGTCGGTATCGGTATAGACCTCGTCCGGCCCCCAGATCGCCGCTCCGGTGAGACGCCAATGCGCATACCATGTCAGGTCGGCGCGATCAGGCGCATCCACCGTGAGCGCGATACGCACCCCATCGGAATCGAACTCGGGCAATGCGCTCGAAATGACCGGAGTTTCGAGCGGCTGCGCCGGCGCGTTGTTGCCGACCGGTGCCGGGCTGCCTTCCTCCGTCACCGGATTCCAGGCATCGACGTTCGGATCGGCCAGGATCCATTCGAAGGTCACGCCGCCGGTCGAGATGTTGCGAACCAGCTTGGTGATCTCGACGGGGGAGTCGAGGAACGTCGTGCCGGCCTCGACAATCCGCAGACGGACATAGCGCTGACCGATCACGGTCTTGCCATGGTAATTCGTCGAGACCGTACCGCGCTTGGCGGCCATGGTTCGCGCCATTGCCCGCTTCGCCAGCCGCCGCGCCTGGGCATGGCTCGGAACCTGATTGGCGAGCGTAGTGGACAGCTCCTTGCCGCGGCCGGCGATGTCGTCCTCGTCGACCCACGGGGTCGTCTCGACCACGCTGTAGTCGTGGTTCGCCGAGATGTAGCTGACCGCGACGGTGTTGATCGCGTTCTCCTCGTCGACGCCGTCCTGGATCGAGTAGGAAATGATCTGGTCAGGCCCGATCTCGACAGTCGGGGCCTGATAGCGGCCCGAGAACACCACCAAGGCCCCGTCGGCGCGGGGACTGACCCAACCGTCATAGCAGGCCAGCAGGCTCGCGATGACGCTCTTGTGGTCGTCGGTGTGCTTGTGGGCGACGCAGCCGCGATAGCGGGGCTCGGTGGCAGGGCTGGACGGGTTCGACGACCAGGTGACCTGAGACCCTTCGGGATGGCCGTTGTCGAGGTCGTCGTTGAGCGCCAGCACGAATCCGCCGCCGCCCGTGGTGATGCCGGTGACGGTGCGCAGTTCGGTCAGCGAGGTATCGCCGGTCGCCGAGATGGCGATCGCCATGCCAGTAGCGAGACCGGTAACCGCTGCGACCGTGATATGTCCGCTGCCGCTGTCGGCCGCCTCGAGCATGATGGTCTGGACGCCCTTCAGCGGGACCGGGCTGTCGCAGTCGTTCGCTGCCGCGGTCCAGTAGCTCAGCGTTGGCGCGAACAGCCGATTCCAGCGCGCGGTGTAGGTGGCGGCGATCTCCGACCAATAGCCCGGGTCCGAGGGCGGCAGCGTCGGCGACGGTGCCTTGCGCACCAGCTCGTAGTGGGCGTGGTGAAGGCAGGCGTTCTCGCTGAATTTCCAGGTCCGGGGATCGCCGACACTCTGCGTCGGATCGCGCCAGTCGAACACAGGCTGAGCATCGAGCACGAGGCTCAGCGGGGTCTGGTTCGGCCCGCCGGACGGATAGATCTTCTGGTAGTTCTTGGTCTTGACCGCCTTCGACAGCATGAAGCCGGTGACGCAGCCGTCGCCGCGGTGGTTGGTGGTCCACTGATCCGGGACCTTTGCGATGACCTCGGAGAATGCGGTTTCGACGGCATTGCCAAGCCGGGTTCCGACGCGGACGTTATCGTCGTTCTCGCCGAATTGGCCGTCGGGAAGGCCGATGACGAAGCCGGAGCCGGTGAGCGTGACGCGCTTGTCGCCGATGTAATGTGCGCGGATCGCCGATGCGCGGCCGTCGTGGAAGACGCCGGCGTCGACCGCGGTACCGTCGGAAGCTGTCGTGAACAGGGCATAGGCCATGTTGTAGCGGTTGGTGCCGTAGCCGGAGACGCGGGGCGGTGTCGCGGCCTTGAGCGCGCCTTCCATCTGCTCAGGGCGCGGGGATTTGATGCCGGCCCGCGCGATCAGGCTACCCGCTGCCGTCAGCGCTGTCGACGCGGTGAGCAAGGTGGTGAGACCGATGCCCGCCACCGATACGCCCGCCGTGGTTCCAAACAGGGCGAGACCAGCCGCCGCGCCGATGCCTGTAGCAACGAGCGCAGCAGAACCAGCAAGCATGAGGATCGAACCCAGCGACTTGCTCATGGCCGCCACGCCTTCGCGACGACGAGCTGACCCGGTGCCAGGAAGTGAACGCGGCGGAATCCCTGGACTGCCCAGCGCTCGCCGGTGAAGACGGCCCCGGCCTGGATTCCCATGCACTCGATGATGCCGATGTCGCCCGGCTCGGGCGTGTCGATCACCGGCAGAGCATCGCCGATGCCCTCGTCCCAGAGCTCGAGGAGACCGTGATCGCGCTGGATCTGGTCGCATTCGGCGACATCGGTGAGATCGCGCCACTTCGCTGCGAAATCGGGGTGACCGCACTCGATGCACCAGTCCGCCGGCATCGTGCTGCAATTCCACGGCCCGGTGTAACCGGCGCGGCGCTTGAGGAACTCGCCGAGCTCCATCAGTCCTGCGGCCCGAAACGTCGGCTCGTTCCTTGCCCGGCGATGTGGTCGAAGAAGGCGTCCGTCTGTGAGCGGCGGCGCTGATCGGCGTCCGTCCAATAGCTGATCGGCGCATGGGAACGGTCGGTGTCGTCGGTGGCGATGCTGAGCGTGATCGCGCGGGTGCGGCCGCCCTGGGACGACTGGCTGTCGGTGGTCAGCGAATCGGCGCGGAGGCGCCCGATCCACTCAACCTCCACGATCTGCCACGCATCATCGAAGCGCACCGTGCCGATGTCGACGCGGGCACCCTTGACGCTCGGCGCGTCCTCCATGGCGAGGCGGAGGGTGTCGGCGCCGACGCCGGAGACGGTGACCTGGATGCGGCTCGCGGTGCCGTTGATGATCTGCTCGAGGTCCGGCACCGACACGAGGTTTCCGCCGCCGAGGTAGAGGGCTCCGTCCTCATCCTCCACCGCGTCGGCAGAGATCAGGATCGGGTTGACCCCGGAGCAGACCCGCGCCGGCGGATCGCATGCGATGCGGACGAGGATCGACTGCCTCATTCCGGCGGCTTCCGCATGTCCTCGACGAAGGTGATCGAGGCGGTTGACCAGAGCCCCATATTGAGGGCGTTCGTCGCCGCCGAGGCGCGGCGGACGACGCAGCGGGGGTTCTCGAAATCAATGGTGTCGCCGACAGCGATGCCGCCGCGAATAGGAGGAGTGAATTTCAGCCGGTAGCCGCCGCTGATTTGCTCGACCGAATAAATCTCGGCACAGCGATCGCCCCACCCGCCAGCACCTAGGTAGGTGAATCTCTCCCCGCCAATAAGCGGCTTCGGGCCGATGAACGAGATGTCAATTGACGTACAATTAAGACCACCGGCCTGACCGTTGAGCACAGCGGTAACGGATGCCTCGACCGTAGGATTTACGTATTCACTGCCGTCGCTGAAGGGCGTTTCGTCACCGTGTGGAACGGTGGCGAACGGCCCGACGGGCTGGTGATGGCGGTCGCAGAGGAGCAACACGACACGCGCGCCACCACCAAGACCAGCATTGACCGCCCGCCAGGCCAGCGTAGCCGCGCGATCATCCTCGTCGGGACCGCCGAAGTCGGCGTTGCTGAAGTCGGCCTGCCAGTAGCCGCCGCCGTCGATCTGGATCGGTTCGGAGATGCCGCTGAGCGAGGTGCCGCCGTCTAGCTCGGTGCCGACGACGCGGATGTCCTGGTCTGCGAACTGAAATTGGCAGAGGTGCAGGTACCTTAGGGCTGCCATTATCGCGCAGCCTCGACATGCGTCCAGTTTTTGCTCCCGCGCACGTTGCTGATCGTCTTGGCGGAAACACCGAACTTGGCTGCTAGACTACGGCTCGACTCCGCTGATCCGCGGATCAAAGCGACATCATTATCGGTTAGCTTTGCCCGGCCGTGACTTTCGCCGCGCGCCGTCCGTCCCCTCTCCACCTTATCCCGCATGTTGTCGGCAGTCGTGCCCACCTCGAGATGGTGTGGGTTGATGCACCCTCTGTTATCGCATCGATGTCGAATTACGAGATCAGCTGGGATCGGGCCGCGCACCACTTCATAGGCGACGCGGTGCGCTTTTACGTTCGCGCGACCGTCCCAAACTGCTCCGTAGCCGGTGCTGTATCGAGCGAAGGGCCACTCGACACAGGAGGATCGGTCGCAGTCGCGGGCCATCCGTCGGAGCGTTTCTATCCGAATCTCCTGGCCTTTGGGCTGCGGCATGCCCGGACGTTATGGGGCGGGTGCTCGACCTATTACGGCGGTCACGTGCCCAAGGTCTGGAGACGCTGGGTTCGCGCCGGGCTGGCCTGGACCGCCGCTCCGCTGTAGGCCGCCGAGATCTGCTGTGCGTCCTGATTGGCGCGCGACAGGATCATGGAGGCGAACTGGTCGTTCATCACCGCGCCGCGGGCGTCGACGGAGACGGTCTGGAGCACGGTGACGCCGGCCGCGGGCTGCGCCGCCTTTGCCCGACCGAGCGGGATCACGGCACCGCCCTGCGGCCCCATCTTGAGCAGCTCGACGCCGCCGGCGGACTCGTTGACGCGGTGGACGCTGTTCGGCGCGACGTAGCCGCCGCTGGCGCGGCCGAAGAGGGATAGGATTAGGCCGGGAATTCCGCTCGACCTTGATCCAAACGCGCCGCCCCAATCTCGACCATATCCGACATTGCTGGCGCCAGGCAGGAAGCCGAAGATGTCGCCGAGGCCGCCACCGTCTTTCTGGGGCGAGAAGGCAGCGAGTGTCCATTGCGCCAACAATTCGGCGATGGCCCGCAGACCCATGCGCTTGAAGTCGTCCCATACCGACCGGACACCGCCGGTAAACAGGTCCTCGTAAAGGTAGGCGAGGTCGCGCACATTGGACTCGCGCTTGCGCTGCGTCTCCTGCTCGGCACGGTCGCGGGCCTCCTGCTCGGCTCTGATCTGCTCCTGAACGGTTGAGCCCGGCCGGACCAGCGTCGGATCGCCGAATATTTCCTTCGCGCGCTTCTCTCGTTCCTCCCGAAGGCGCTTTTCCTCGGCCATCGTCGCTTTGAATGCGAGTTCCGCGGCACGCGCATCGTCGACCAACCCAGAAAGCCTGGCGCGCCTGATTGTATCTAACGATTTCGCGAAGTCCTCGGCGGCGACGGCGCTGGGATCAAGCTGCCGTTCCAAGCTCTCAAGATCGGACTTAAGGGTGTCGAGTGCCTTGGCCTGTTCGCGAGCCGCGCTTGCATGCTCCCTCGATGCGCCGGCCGAACGCGAGGTAGAACGGGTGTGTTTCTCTGTCGCCGAGGTGGCAGCATCACGCTCACGCGTCAGACGGATCAATTCGCTCCGATACTGCCCCTCAGTGACCTGACCGCGCTGGAGGCGGCTGTTGAGAAGGTCAACTTGCCGCTCGTAATGGCCAGTGGCGCGCGCCACTGGATCGAGCGCCTCGGTCACGAGCTGTTGCGTGATCTTCGCTCTCCGGCGGACGACATTCGCCTGGGCGGTTGAGATCGCGCTGTCCTGCGCGGCAATTTGTCGCTCCAAATCTCGGACCATTGCCTGCTGCGAGGAGGCGCCCCGTCCCGGGATTCCAAGGGTCAGGAGTCCAGTCCGCTCGCCAGCGGCGGCAGCTGATGCCTGCTCTCGTCGATTCGCCAGCGAGGCCTTTAGTTCTTCGCGTTTCGCCACCGCCACCTTCAGTGCGGCATCAGCGCGAGCGAGATCGACGTAGATTTGTCGTTGACCAGTCGCGATTGCGGCGCGCGATGCCGCCTCCTGGTCACGGATCGCATCGGCCAACGATTTTTCCGCCTTGGCATGAGCCTCGGCCGCGTCGGAGCCGCTGGTGAGGTACTGGATCAAGGATGGAAGCACAGAAAGGATCGCGAGGAACCCCGGCAACGCGATGCCTTTCATCACTTGACCGAGCGTGGCCCCAGATGCGGTAATATCCTGCAGCGCCTGCGTGACCTGCGGCCCCTGCTGCGCGATGATGAGGAAGGGCGACGCGCCGCTGGCAAGCTGCGTCCCTACGTCGCCGATCTGGAACGAGAGGTTGCGCGTTGCATTTGCTGCGGCCGCGCTGCTGCGTTCGACAACTTCCGCGGTTCCGCGAATCTGCTGCTGCAAGCGCAGACGACGCGCGACATCACGATCAGAGAGCGACTGTGCCTCGGCGTCCTCGTCCTTGCGCGCCCGCCTGCGGCGCTGAGATGCCTGCTCCTCTGCGGCTGCGGACGCGGCGGCGGCATTTGACTCGCGTTGAAAAGCGCTGGCGATCCGCTCCGCGGATGAGGTAATCGCGTCGGCCGTACCCTGTTGGGCTTTCGCGACTTGGCCAGCGGCTGCAATCTCCGCAGCGGACGATTGCTCGATAGCGGCGATCTGCCTGCTGGCGGCATTCTCGATCGCGGCGAGGATGCGATCGAGCGATCCTCCACGCGCCACTTCCGACCGTTTGGCGGCATCTGACTGGCGGTCCATCGCGCTTTCGAACGCGGTGGTGGCACTGTCAATCTTGCTGTTGAACTCGTCGGTTTTGGCGAGGAGTTCGATTACGATGCTGTTCGCGTCGAGCGCCATCGTGCCCTCCTACTGCACCGTATGGGCGGCCATGAACCGCTCCAGCCGGGCAACGTCGACCGGGGCCTTGGTTCCTTCGGTGTCGTGCGCCGCGTTCCAGCCTGCGAGCATGGTCTGGTATTCGGCCCATCCGACCGTTCGCCAATCCAGCCCATTCATCATGCGGCAGTTGGCCATGACCGCTGCTACGTCGATCGGCTCTTCCGGGCTCGTCCTCGCTTTGCGGTCGCCGGCGCCTTGGCCGGCTCGACTTTTGGGGGCTCGAAACCCTCCACCGCTGCCTTTAGGATGGCGGCTGCCAGCGTCCAGCGCTCTACCAACGGTCGACCATCCACATAGCGCTCGCAGAGCTGGCGCGCCAAGATTGGCGTCACCTCCACGCGCTTGCCGTCCACGATGCCATAGCGGCCACCGATCAAGGCGAGGCGAATGATCTCTCGGCAATCCCACGCCGATGCTCGCCCTTGAGATGGAACAGCGACGATCTTCCCGTCAACGACAGCAAGTCCGTCGACGATATCCCCGAAGATCGCGATCAACCCGCGCCTGCGCCTATTTCCCTGGGCGTCAACAAAGCCGCATTTCTCTTCCACTTCGATGGCCTGGGGCAGCGGCAGAGCGAAATGGTACTCCCCATCCGCGAACTCCAGATCGATCTCAGCGGACAGGCTCACGCCGCCGGCGTCCAGGTCCAGTCGCCGTCCGAGGCGAGGGTGATTTCGGCGGACGCGGCATTCTCGCGCGTGAGGTTGAGGTTAGTCGCGGTCATGACATAGGCACCGGCGAAGGTGCCGAGCAGTTCACCGGCATCGGTGCCGTCGTCGGCGTAGCACTCGATCTCGTAGTTCTTCTTTTTGCCGAGCGCCGCCTGCATGTCGGCGACGGTGTCGGCGTTAGACAGGCCTGAGCCAGTAATATCCTGCTGGAGGCCGGTCGTCTTGACCTTACGCTTCGGGATGCTGCCGGGCTTGGCGCAGTCGCGGACGAAGCGGTCCTGCGTCTGGGCGGTGGTGTTTACCGTCGCATCCTGCATGCCGCAGATCAGCGTGAAGACCTCGGGCGTGGCGCCGTCGCCCATCTTGATGAGCGCCCAATCGATCTCGGTGGGATAGGACATGAACGGCTCCCGCGGGTTTGCTGGAGCGACACTATGGCGGGGCGAGTTGGCCTATTACGGCGGTCAGTACCCGCTGTAGAGTTTCCGCTTCGAATCGACGGAACTGCAGTAGATGTCGCGGTTCAGGCTCCAGTTCCTGTACTTCTGCTGATCGCCCGCCTCAGACCACGCCTTGGCCGCATCAGTTGCGGCGGCACACTTCTCTTCGTCCGTCGTGACGGTCGCATAGCGCTGTTCGGCTTTGTGTGCCGCAGCATTGCATCCGGTCAACGCTAGCACCGCCAACAATGCTATCGCCCTCATTCCCCGTCCCCCTCAATCACGCGGAACCGATCCCTCACCTTTGCCGCGCGCCAATCCGCATCCGCTGGCGCACTCGCCTCGACCAACATGCACCGAAGCTGATGGGCGGCATTCGGGTCGGAGCGCTCCAACTCCGACGCCATGTCGTTGATCTCGCCGCCGTCGAGGTCGCCGCGACGCAGTAGCAGCCGGATCAGGGCCTCAAGGATGCGATCGTGAGCGGTCACGGCGCGGAAGCTACATCAGGAGGTGATTGCCCGCACCTGGAAATTCTGGACGGTATGGAACACCTGCGTCTCCTCCGGATCCTGCAGCAGCTGGCCGCCGGCCCACCGGATGCGGGCGCGGCCCGTCGGCAGCACGATCACCTTACGGTCGAGGGCCTTCGCCATCGCCGCGCCGATCTGGCCCGCGTGGTCCTCGGCAGGGAGGATGATTTGGCCGCTGGCGTTCCGGATGCCGTTCGAGAACCCGTGCCAAGCCACGGTGATGTCCAGACCGTCGAGACATGCACCGCGGATCGGGACACCCGACGGTGGCCCAGAGCGGATGAACGGATAGGCCGGCACCGCAGCGGTCCACTGCGTGAACATCGAGGTCTTCACCACCAGCGAGACCAGCGGCGCGTCGGCCTTCAGCAGCGCGAGCATGCCGCTGCGCACTTGGAGCGTCGAATCAACCGCCATTGCCGCCTCGCGTGATCTTGCGAACGGCGCCTCGGACGAGGTCGACGATCTCGCGCTTCTTCCGGGCTACCGCAGGCTCTACGAAGGGTCGCGGGGCGATGCGCGAAGTGCCGTAGTTCAGCGGCCGGGCATAGGGGGCGTTGACGCTGACCTCAACCCGCAGCGGTGCCACCAGCGCGGTCTCGATCGAGCGATCAAGGAAGTGGGTATCGGCATTAGGGGGGGACCCAGGCAGCGACGCAATATGTCCCTTGCCACTTACCGAGCCCGCGACAATCGAATCGACCATATCCAGTTCAAGGATCTGTCCGCCGGCGTACAAGGCCTTTCCAACCTCCCGCACCATGTCGGGACCGCCCAAGCTCTGGATGCGCCGTCGCGCTCGCTCTCGACCTACTATCCGAGCCATGCCCACGTCTCGCCGCGATGAATGTTTCCCACCGTCTCACCATCGACGCCAAAACGCGCGCCGATTTCGGCCTGAGTCATGGAGCCCTTGAGAGCGCGAATCTGGAGAACATCCGCCTCGGTGAGCTTGGCATTCCAGACGGCTGTGCCGTGAGTTTCGGTGCCGTGCTTCCACCGATCTGCCGAGTTCTCAATCGGAGTCGCCCAGCGAAGGTGGCGCGGGTGGACGCAGCCTTCATGTCCTTTCCCACAGCTATGGGCAGCTTCGTGGATCGGCGACGGCGCAGGCCCATGCACGAGAGTGCACATTGCCCGGTGGGCTTGGGGTGCGATGCTCGAGTTGAGCCTTCCTCGTCCGTCGCGACCGCGCGCGAATGGCCAAATCAGGCACCCGTTTCCATCATAGTTGACGTGGCTGCGCAACCATGCCTCGACATCGCCGTTTGCGGCGCGCTTCCGGATTTGTGGATCGCCGTGTCGATACCAGCGCAGATAGTGCGCATTGCACATCCCGCGTTTACCATTGGCGACGCTCGGGCAACCATCGACCGAGCATGGAGGCTTTACCGTCGTCATGCCCGCCGCCCCCGCCCTACCCAGCCGATGCCCCCGGGATCACGCTGGAGGCCCGAGATCATCCATGCCCCACGGAAGTCCTCCGGCGCCTTTGCGTCGGTGACCTCGATGCTCGCGTCGGTGTCGATCGAGCCGGTGAATGACGCCGACAGGACGATGAAGCGGTAATCCTTGTCGGTCCAACCTTCCGGCCGCATCCGCTCGTCGACAGCGTCGATCTGCACCTTACACGGCCGCTCAGTCGCGGGCTCGCCGGGCACCCAGTTGCCGTCGTCGTCGTAATGGCCGGGCGTCTCCTCCGAGATGATTGCCCCGTCGTAGAACGGGGCGCCGAGCACGCCTGAGAACGCTGTTGCAAGGTTGAGGAAGGTGGCTGGGAGGTTCATGCGACGAGCCTACCCTGCCGCTGCGCCCGCTCCAGCCGTTCACAGGCTGCATCGAAATACATCGGCTCACATTCGACGCCGACAAACGGATGTCCGGCCAGCACTGCGGCGATGCCCGTTGATCCTGAGCCCATATAGGGATCGAGGATCACGGCGCCGGCAGGTACTTTGGCCTGATGGATCGTCCATGACATCAGGTCTACCGGCTTCTGCGTCGGGTGAATGCGCCGCGCGGCGGCCGCGCCCTGCCTTTCGACCCGCGTCTCGTACCCTCCAGCGATGCAAAGACCGTCCCAGAGGTGGCGGAAAATACGAAGCGGTCGGCCACGTATGTTGAGCCACGCCGCCTCGCCATCACCCTGATCGCGAACTTTCCCGTTCGGAACCTTGTCCCAGCACAACCATGAGCCTTCCGGCAAGCGATCGGCAAATTTGTGGGCTCCCCAGAGTGCGATGATATCGGCCTTGCCTAGGAGGAGAGTTGGATCGAATGGCCTATCGTCACCTCGGATTGTGTCGGGCCAGAGGCGATTTAAGGTCGGCCTTCCGCCCTGAAGGCGGCCGGAGGCAGGCGCTGCACGCATCCCTATTGGCACCGCACGCTTCGCACCGATAATATTCGTCTTCAGCGATTGCCCATAAGGCGGATCACTGATGATCGCGGCGGGACGCGGCAGATCAGGAATGTCCTCCCATTGGCCGAGATATAGCGTAGCCAGGCCGATGTGCTCGATGCGCATCAGCAACCTCCGCCCCAAGGGAACGGTCCATCGCGATAGCCGCCGCAACACGGCACTACGCCCGGCGCCGTGACACGCGGGCCGCCCTTCACCTGCCGCAGCAGCTCAAGATAGTCCTGGCCGTAGGTGGTCGACTCCCACCCGCCCTGAACCTGCGCCTTCACGTAAGCCTCGGAAATCTGGACCGAGAACGTGCCGGACTTGAACGAGGTGACACCGTCGAGGCTTTCGCCACCGCCGCTTCCGTCACCCGATGACCCCGCCGACAGGATACCGTTGCGCGCCATGCGGTGCGCCGCCGCAGCCATGACCGCTGCTTTGTAGACGCCCTCTGGCCAGCTTTGGTCGACATCACCGCCGGGGCCGCTGACGCGATCGATGTAGAGCTGAATCGCTTCGTCGGGCACCGCCGCAAATGCCGGATAGAAGGCCTTCAGCTCGGCGGGCGTGGGTAGCTCGTAGGCCATGGCTGCGGCGTACCGCGCGCACTAGCGAGCTATTACGGCGGACACGAAAAGGCCGGCCTCGAAGGACCGGCCGAGGTAGGAGGAACTGGAATTAGCGCGCCTTCTTGCGGCGGCCAGTTCGGTGAGGCGTCGCGGAAGGCGCAGCCGCCGGCGTGGGAGGCGATGGTGACGGCGCGTCCTCCACTGCCTCAACCTCAACCCCCGGTGAGCCGCGCAGCAGCGATACATAGTGGTCGGTGAAGTTGCCCGTCGCAGTGCCCATGGCCGGCAGCCGAAGGCCGCCCTCAAGGTCCTGCGGCGAGTTGGTCAGGTTGCGGACGAGAAGTTTCGGCACGGCACACCTCGAAGTGAAGCCCCGCCCATCCGGAGACAGGCGGGGCGCTGGATTAGGCCGCCGGCGGCTGCGAGATGCCGTCGAGGTAACGGATTGCCGCCGTGGTGAGCATCTCGACCCCGCCTGTGCGGAAGATGCCCGGCACGGCATAGTTCAGCGGCCCGTCGCGATAGACCTCGAGGAACTGGTGAGGCATTGGCAGGTGCAGCTTCACATAGTCCTGGTCGTTCTTGTAGGCTACCATGCGACCGGTGCCGGCCGCGGCGCCGACCGCGGCGGTGCCGAGGTCACGCACCGAGCGAATGGTGAGCGGCCGGCCCGTCGTGAGCGTGTAGATGTTGGTCCGCAGCACGAACGACAGGATCGTCTCCATCGTGGTCGCGCTGTAGGGCGTCGCCGCGATGTAGTTGTAGGCCTCGACCGGCAGCAGGATCGTGTCCGCCATCTCGGTTTCGAAGGTGGCGAGGGAGATGCCCTGCAGGGCGAGGTTGATGTCGCGGCCGATCTGCGCCGGCGTCTTGGTGCCGACGCCATTCTCGTCGACCCAGTAGGTGACGTTGCCAGTGCCGTCGGCAGGAGCAACGACAACAGTCACGCCCGAGTAGTTCGTGATGCCGCCCAGGCCCTTCTCGGCCGAGCCGAACAGGGTCAGGTCGTACATGAACTTGGTATAGGCGAGACGCGCGGCGCGGGCGCGACGATCTGGGAGCGGCGCCTGGATCTGAATCGCCGTGTTCACCTCCTCGATATTCCACTGGTAGCCGATCGCGGCCAGGTGGAACGTCTTGGTCTGCATGTCCTGCGACACGTCAGCGAGCGGGATGTCCTTGGCATAGCCGGACTGCCAGTTCGCGCGGCCGGAAAGGTCCGACGTGTAGGTCAGGATGCCCGGAGCCCAGGCAGGGCCGGTCGTGTCGACGTAGACGAGACGACCGAAATCCCAATCCGGGAAGCGCGTCTCGTAGACCCGCTGGTTGATCCGATAGGCCTGTGCCGTGACGAGCGTGAGCGCCTGCGCGTCATTGACCATGCGCGGGCCGTTGTTGTGACCGAGTCCGAACATTGATCAGGCCCCCGAGACAGAGTTGGAAGGAACAGGGCGACGGTAGCGAACGGCGCCGATTGCCCCGCTGACACCGTCCTCCTCGAACTGAGCGCCGGGAATGGTGACCACGGTCGCCGACTGCGCCGCGCCGGTCCACGCCTTGTTGGCGGTGTCCCAGCGGGCCTGCGCGCCCTTGGTGACGTTGGCTCCGAGCATCACGCCGATGACGCCGACCTCGCAAATGCCGACGTTGTCGTACTGGTTATAGGCGTCGCCGGTGTGCGGCATGCAGAGCGACGCCTCGGTGATGCCGAGGACGTTGCGGCCCGTAGTGGCGTCCAGCTCGACACAGGTATGGGCGCCCGTGCCCGGCATGACCGGAACCCCGAAGCCCAGCGTCGCCGCGCCTTCCTTGGTGCGAGTGAAGGTGTTCCACTCCTCCATGTTGACGCGGCGGCCCAGCGCGAACGCCGGGATCGTTTCGCGGTACGTGATAGCCATTATGCGGCCCTCCAGGCGTTGAGATCGTCGTTGGCCTTCGCCCACGCGGTGTCGGCCTGCGTGGCCGCGTCACCGAGATTGACGGGCGAACCCGAGATGCTCGGTGCCGTGCCCTGCTCGGGCTTCACGTCCTTCGTCAGCGAGGCGAAGGAGGCGGCGTACTGCGCATCGGTCCAGCCCTCGCGCAGGGATGCGTCGATCTTCGCGTCGACGACCGCTTTCACGATGTCGGTCTGGCCCATCGCGTCGGTGACAGCGACGCCGAGCGCCTTCGCCTTCTCGACCACGGCGGCATACGCCTTGGCGGCATCGCGGAGCTTTGCCGGGCTCGCGGCATCGGCGAGCTGCTGGGTGAGCGTGACCTTCTCGGCCTCCAACGTGGCCTTGTCGGTGGTGAGCGTCGCGACCTGGGTCTCCAGGCCGGTCACCTTGGCCGTCGCCGCATCGCGCGCGGCCACGAGGGTCTTGATTGTCGCCTCGGCCGTATCGGCGTTGGAGACGTCGACGGTCAGCCCGTCGATGAGCATGGTCTTCACGGGCTTCTCCGTTTTCAGGTGGTCGAACAGGTTGGAGGGAAGGGATTCGCAGGTCGCGGCATCGGTGATGCGGCAGGTCGAGCCGGCGCGGCCGCGGTCGACGATTGCAACATGGTTTCCGATGATCGAAGTCTGGCGGGCGTGGCACTTGGTGCCATCGGGCGCGGTGAAATCGCCGAACTCCAGCGCGGCCGAATAGCCGTTGCTGAGTTCCCGCTTGCCCGCCTCTACCTTGGCTATTGCGTCGGCGTCGGTGAGCATGAGATCGAAGGCGAGATAGCCGCCTTCCTCCCACTTCGCACCCATGACGACGCCTCGGGCGTGCTCCCGCCAGTTGTCGGAGGTCACCGCTTCATGCGGATGATCGTCGGTGATCGGCTTGCCGATGAAGCTGCGGACGGCGGCCGGGTCGAAGACGGTGTTCTCGTCCCGCAGCACCTTTACGACATCGGTGGGCTTGAAGCTGTGGCCCTCGGGCAGCGCGTCGGCGATCGACGGCTCGGAGGCGAGATAGTCGTACACCCCGGTACGTGCCGCCTTCGCTCGGACGGCCATGTAGCCATCCTGCGTGCGGCGCGGCGCGTCCAGCGTCAGGGCATCGGCGAACAACATGGCCCGCATCGATATGCGGGCGCTGGCGGGGCTATTACGGCGGTCAGTTAGTTGGGGTGGCCCGGAAACTCAGCGCCGCATCGATTTGTTCGTCAGTGATCCATGGGAAATTTTGCTTCACCCACTCGCGGCCGCCGTCCGGATCGGCGATCATCTGCTTGATCTGCGAGACCGGCATCCGTGTGCCTGCCAGGCAATAGCGGCCGGCCATAACATCGGGGTGGCGGGTGATAGCCGCCATCACTCCCCCTCCGCCAGCAGCGCGTCGATCATGACTGGCCAGTATTGCGCCCCCGATCGGTCAGGGCCGACCTCATCCGCGGCCTCGGCCATCCCCTCGTGCTATTTCCGCTGCCCGCGCGGCGCGTTCGAGGAGGGTCTGATCAGGCATGGGTCTGCTCACCGTTGCTATCGACCAATGCCGCCAACTGGTCATCGGTGACACTCCGCAGCTGGACCGGAATGCCGCGGTAGAACTTCTCACCGCGAGCTGCGGGGTCGGGAAAGAGATGGTCGCGAAAGTGCTCGCCGATCGCAAGCCAATCGCTCTCTGATACGATCAGGTGCCAAGGCTCTCGTCCGCGCTCCTCCGCGTTTGCCAACAGCGAATCCATTGCCTCCATGACGCGCCGGGCACGATCGATCGTCATTTCCCCTCCCTCCGCTCCAACTCGCGCTCGACTGCCATGCGTATGAACTCCGACTGCGGCTCCTTCGGCGCGAGCACTGCCTTGATGCGCGCCAGCGTACCCTTGCGGAACCGCGCCGTCACCTTTTCGCCGGGATCGTTGATGCGAATCCTGCCCACGCGGGCCGGGGTATCTGCCACCAAGAATTGAGTCGAGAGCGCGAATTTTGTTGCCACCATCTATTGACAAATAGATGCCACCATCTAATTTGGCAAGCGCAGCGGTGCGGGGCGTCCCTCACCAGCCGTGGTACCGGATACGCGATCCGGCATGGAGCTAATCGGCGAACACAGGACGCACGGTTTCGGGACCCGTAAAACCCGGCGAGATACCGAGGGGCGTTGACGGCGGAACCTGTCATCCGGGATGGCACCGCAGAGAGCCTAGATGCATGGCGGGGAGGCCCGACACGGTTTGAAACCGTCAGTGCCAGCGCCCGTAGCGCCCGTCGCCGGATAGGCGGGACATTACCGGTTTCCCGCAAGGGAGCACATCGAGGCCACGAAGAGCGACGTGGCAAGCGAGAAATTATGCGAGGGATAACAACCTCGGGAAGGCAGTTAGTCCGGAAGCCTACTCGGCTCGTGGCTCCGGCGTGGCAGGGCGGCCCCATAGATCGTCCTTGCGGCAGTAGCGCGCCGCCGGTGTGCAAAGACCCGTTCCTCCGGGGCCGAAAAGGCAAGAGGCGCAGGGGCACCGCGACACGGGCTTGTTCAGGGATGGTAGCCGGTAATCTACCCTGTCCGAATGCCCCGGTCGGGAATGTCCCCCGCTAGATGGATCGGGCCGCGCCGTTAAGCGGATCGTCCCTGCGATTGGGCAGCGGATACGGGTGACGGCGCAGTGGGCGAGAAATTGAGATCGCGACTTCGCCAGCGCGGAACGCCGTCACCCTAATCCAGCTCCAGCACCGCCTGGGCACGACACCCACAATACGGCAGGTCGCCGGGGAAATCCGCCCTACCCTCCAGCTTCGGCGGCGCGGTCCACGCATAGACCTGCCCGTCGTGCTGGACGTGAATCTTGCGCGGGTGAAGTTTCCGAGAATGCCGCCACTTGAACTTCTCGATCCCGGCGTCGGCCTGACGCTCGCGATCGAGGGCCGCGGATAGCTTGCTGGTCTGGTCGGAGACGATGCGCAGCGCGCGGGTGCGCGACATGCCAACGGCATCGCGAAGGTCGCGCGCCAGGTCAGCCACTGGCCGGCGAGCCTGAAACGCCGAGAACACCAGGTTGCCGATGCGGGACTGCGCCTGCGCCGAGACGTCGCGGATGAGGGAGACGTTCCAGCGGATCGCGTCGGCGACGGAGGTTGGCTCGCCAGATGCGACGAGAACGGTCTGCAGGTCCACCCCGGTCGCGGTCAGCGTCGCCCCGCGCCACTTTTCTCGGTGAAATTGCTCTACCCGCACCGCCCAATCCCGCAGCGTCGGTTCTATCGAGATGACGAGCCGTTCGAGGAAGCTCCCCAGCGTATCGAGCGCGGACTGGACGTCATCGGAAGCGGCGTCGCGGATCAGCTGCGACAGCCCGCGCTCATAAGTCGCGGTGATGCTGGGGATGGCATCGGTCAGCGCGGTGATGATCGGCCGATACGATTTCACGTACAGGTCGGACGCCAACGCCTGCGTCGGCACGATCGGCCGGAACTCGATCACCGTCTTGCGGCTGCCGGGGCGTGCGGCCTTCACGATTCCTGCGAGGTCGAATCTCACGCTTCACCCCTTCCCGCCGACGATCAGGCGCAGTTCCGGTCTGCTGTCGACGCTGAGCCGCACGAACAGGGCGAAGTCGTCGGACATGACCCGCTCCAGCCACTCCTCCGCGACGTCACCGCCATGGCTCTCGGCGATGCAATGCGCGGCATCGACCAGCGCGTCGAAGGCGGGGCGAAACTCGGCGGAGAGGGTGAGGTTGGAGCGGGCCACGCCTCACTCCTCCTCGATCGTGGATTTCCAGTCCTCGTTAACCTCAGCGAACAGTTCCGGCCCGAACACCAGCGGCCCGGTGTACGGCTCGATCGTCGATACATCGACGGCCGGCGCATTCCAGCTCAGCGTGACGTGGGGGCGATAGTCCGGCCAATCCCATGACGCGCCGGCCTCGCGGACACGATCATGGCGCCATTGCAGATCATCCGACGAGAACAGCAGCGCGACAGCATCGCCCTCGCCGAGACGCTCGACGGTGCGGGCACCACCGGGCTTCACGCGCAGGCGGCCGTTCTCATCACCGGCCCAATCGGTGCCGACACTGAACCAGTCCACCGGCGTCCGGCTGAATGCGACGGTGACGTGCATATCCTCGGGGGCGAGCGTGGTTTCGAGCCCTTGCCCCTTCGCCCAGCGGATCACTTCGTCGGCGTTCAGCAGCTTGCGCTGGATGTAGAGCGTCTTGGGCGGTGCGGCGTCGTCGAAGCGCCGGTCATTTGCGGCGCGGCGCCGGGGAGCCGCTTCCAACGACTGCCCCGGCGTCGTCCGAGATGCTGGATCACCTCCTTCCGCTTGCAGTGCCGATGGGTCTTCCTCGTCCGGATCGGGTTCGGCCAGCGAGGGGAAGCGCTCCGTCTCGTCCAGCTCGGCCAGCGCGTCGCCCAGGCCGGGAATCCAGCCGCGCTCCTCAAGCAGGTTCTGCGCGCCCTTTTCCATGGCGATTTCGGGCACGAGCCGCATGCTCACCAGCTTGTCGAGCGCGTCCATGACGGTCTTGAAAGTGGTAGCTTCCTCCGCCTCGGTCGGCACCTGGAGCGGCGCGAACTTCCACCACACTGCGGGATCGGGTTTGCCGAGCGCCGAGGGGATCAGCACCGTGTCCAACCGCTCGATCTGCGGACGCAGGTCGTTCTCCTGCCGCCCCGTGATCATGGTGAGGTAATTGGTCTCATCGCCCTTGCCGGTGGCGTTCATGCCGTCCGGGCTCTTACCGAGCAGGCGCGTGGCGGGGATGTCCGCGGCACCAGCGACGATCTGGATGTAGGTCGCGATGATGTCGGGCATGCCCGACCAATTGATCTGGCGCTGCTCCCAATCCTCATCACCGTCGAGTACGAGGGCGCGGTGCGTCGACTTGCCAAGGGCGGCGAGCCGGAACCGCTCCATGAAGCGCTGCTCGTATTCGGCGGTGGCGGCATTCGCCATCAGGTCCGGCATCTTGATGATGTCGAGCTTCGCTTCCTCGATCAGCGCGGCGAACCCCGCCTGAGCCGCATCGGCGTTGGCGACCGCATCCTGGATGGACTGGGCGATGCTGTCGCCCCAGAAGCAATCCTCCCATGCATTCGTCGCCATGTCGGGCACCTGCTGGCCCTTGAAGGCGATGACGCGGCTCGGGTGGAACTTGACTAGCCCGGAAGCGCCGCCAAGCTGGACCTGATAATATTTGGGATGGCCGAACCATGGATCGCTCCACGCGTCGATCATCTCCCCCAAGGCGAACCGATCGCGGTGCCAGACATGGACCGTCTTGAGCATGCCGGCGCGGATGCGGGCGGGATCGAGCGGCTGTTCCTGATCGTCGCCATCGACGTACAGCACCATGCCCGCACCACCGAGGCGAGCGAGAACGAGAGCCCGGCGGAGCGCGTCCCAAATGCCGAGCCGCTTTTCCTCAGCCTCAAGCTTTTCGATCGTGGGCTTGTCTGCCTGCCAGTCGCGTCCGGCGCGCGTCATGTCGTAGGGCGGTAGGTCAACCGCCTTCCGCATCAACCACGATGTGCGATAGGCCGCTTCGATCTGACGACTGTCTAACCGTTGTAGGTAATATTGGCGGTAGGTCGCTTTGTCGGCCGTCGTGCCCGTCCCAGACATCAGATTGACCAGCCGGTCAAAGAGGCGGACGACTGTTCCCATGGGGCCGGTATTGGCCGGGGAGGGGTTGACGATTACGGCGGGCTAGAGGTTGTTCAGGGTATAAGTCGAACCAAGAGACACGATCTCGAATGCCCGCGACGTGCTGTCCGCCGCATCATCGTGTTTCGCGACTGGAAACCCCTCAAGCTGTGTGAACCAACGCTCATTCCACTCACCGCGCAATACATCAACGTTGCCGGCCTCGCACTGCGCCGAGAATGGGGAGAAGCGCGTCACCTTGTCGCCGGTCTCGGTCGATACGCGCGCATCATAACCCGCCAGCATCTTCACGAATTGCTGCCCCTGGGACTTGCCCGCTTGGCCGGGGTCCTGTGGCAGCGAGATGGTGCAGGCTCGCCCGTCCTGCGTCGCGGTGTTCATGATGAACCGCTCCACGCCCGCCGGCGTGCTCTGCGTCCAGCGGTTGTCGACGACGATGTATCGACCGTCCGGCATGCGTCCGATCTTGGTGGAATCGGTGCTGTCCGGGTCCGGGTTCTCCGCAGTCGGCGGCGTGGCGGCGAGGTCGTAGCCGCGCCCGAACACCGTGCCGGCGGGGATCGCATCGACCACCCGGCACCATGATCGTTGGAAGTAGAGCCCCGCTGCCGGCCTGATCTTCCAGTTGCCGCCGAGCAGCCGTTCACGCTCGACCAGCGGTAGCGCGAGCAGCGACGCCATGTAGCCCGGATCGGCCGCCATCAGCGCCTTGTTGTCGGTGAGCTTGGCCGGGATGAATGTCAGCGACTTCGGCGGGATCGGCACCGTCTCGCCGGCATCGTTGAGCATGGTGTAGCAGGCGAGGTCCGCAGGATCGTCGGCCCACTTCAGATCCTCGCCGACGCGCACGAACCAGCGCAGCACGCCAGATCGCTCGGGGATGGCAACGCCGGTTTCCTGGTCGATCCACCACGCGATCAGCTCAGCGACCCAGCTGTCGGCATCCGGGTTGCACGTCGCGCGGATGTAGGGCCGGACGCCGCACATCGAGCGGTTGCGGCTGACCATGTACCAGAACTGCGTCGGCGTGAAATGCGTCAGTTCGTCGAAGCAGATGAGCGGGATCTGCGCGCCCTGGTAGTTGAAGCGGGTCTTGTCGTGCTCAAGGTGCGCGAAGCTGACTGCGGCGCCGCCGGGGAACTTCCACCAGAGTTCGTGTTCCTTCGGCTCGGCGCCGAGCTGCGGGTACAGGACCGAGCTTTCGTCCCACAGGCCGCCCTCGTTGCGAATCTGCACCGTCGTACGGCGGAAGAACACCGCGCCGAACTGCGGGTTCGAGACGTGCCGCAGCGGCTCCATGAGCAGCGCCCATGTCTTGCCACCGCCAGCGGCGCCTCCATAGATGGCGATATCCGCCGCCGATGAGAGGAAGCGAGTTTGCGGGCCGGGCTGCGGGACGATCGTGGTGCCGGGGACAATCTCGGGCTGGATGCGAGCGGGGGCGTTCACGATCGCGAATATGGTCCAGCATGGCCGCGAGCGCCGTATCTGGCCCGCCGCGTAGCCCATGCCCGTTTCCGGATGTCGCTGACCGTGCGCGTGTCCTTGCGGATCGGCACCTCGAACACGTAGTGCCCACCGCGGCGCCAGCTGACCATGTGATGCTCAAGATCGACACGCCGATTGATGAGAGCAATGATGCTTTCCGCGCCAGACCATCCGAGCGTGCTAAAGCTGATGCGATGCACCGGCTTGCCGACGATGTTCTTGCCCCGCGTGATGCGACACGAGCAGCACATGTGCTCGGCAGCGCGTGGAAGTTCGCGGAGGAGCCAAGCACCAGCGGCTTCGAAGCTCAGCGCTGGCGCTGAGAAATTCCCCCATCCCACAAAATCCTCATCGACCGGATACCTGCCGTCGTATTCGATCTCAGGCCACTCGCTCACCCATCCCTCCCATTGTCCGGAAGCGCGAAGATCGCGACGGCAGGCGCAGCGGCCGGCAGCGGCGCACCGTCCTTGCCGGTCACCTCGCGCCGGTTCGTGTATGCGTTGCCCATTTCCTCGGCGGCCTGCTTGTGCAGCTGGGCAGCCAGCGCGAAATTCTTCATCGTCTCGGCCTTCTGCGCCATGCGGTTCAGGGCACGGACGCGGGTCGCGCGGTTGGCGATCGGGATGTCAGTGACGTTCTCGAGGAACGACTTGCGCCCGGCCTCGAACATCTGCCGCCACTTCTGCGCGACGGTGCGCCCGGCATACTTGGTCGGATCATAGGCTTGCACGGCCTGCGGCGTGACGGTGACGCCGAACTCTTCCTTTACGGCGGCGACCACCATCGACGGTGTGTCGAAGCACGCAAGTGCTTGAACAATAAAGGTTCTGATCTCGTCGTTCATCGCGGGGTTGCGGTCGCCCATGGTCAAGCCGCCTTCAACCCGCAGGTGCCGCACGCACCAGCGATGTCAGCCGCGGCAATCAGCGGCCTACGATTCGCGGCATCGACCATCGCCTGAACGCCTGCGGATGCTGCCCCATACCGGGCAACGACGCCGACGAACTCCTCGACGTCATGGCCACGGATCGCGAACTTTGGCGCCCCCTCGCGGGTGAACTTCGGGGCACCGTACTGGTCCCGCTCCTGCGCACAGTGATATAGCTCGTGCTCGATCAGCGCGCAAAATTGCGCATCGCTCATCGTCGAGGCGGCCGGCGCGAACAGCGTGATCAGGAAATCAGGCAATCCCCCGAACCACTCTTCGATCTGAGCAACTGCCCGGGACCGCTGCCACTTCCCCATCGCCATCGGCGGCATCAGTTCGGCCTGGCCAAGCACCACCCGCATATTCCGGGCGTTGTCGACGTTGGTCCACAGCACACCGATTTCGGCGTCGGCGAGATGAGCATGGTCCGGATTAGTCAGTTCGCCGTCCTCCGCGATAAACGTGTCGACGATCCACTCCTGCACATCCTCGGCCGGCACGAAACGCTCCGGCGCGGGCTGCATGGCTTCGACTGGCGGCATCGGTCGCATCACCGCCTCCCCGCCTTCCGCCCGCATTTCTGGACAGCCGCCCGCTCCTCGAGCAACGCTGGTCCACCCGCCAAGGCGATCAGCTGCCGCGTGACGTCGTTCGACCGGCCGTAGCATCGCTCCAACGCCTTGTGGCCGCCCTTCAGGAACAGCGCCCGAACCTCAGCCGGATCGGTGGTACGGATCGTCGGATGCAGCGTCGTCATAGCTCAATCACCCCCATGTCGGACTCGTGGACCAATTCGATGAACTCCTGCCGTGCCGCCCGGCTTGCCAGGTTCCAGGCCTGCACGATCTTGCGCATCGCGGCGTCGACGGGATCATCATCCTCGAACCCAGGCAGTGCCGATCCAGCTACACGCAGCCGCACCGCAGCCTTCAGCATCGCGACGGTCGCCCCGGTGCCCTCGGCCTCCTCCAGCAGCTGCTCCGCCTCGGCATCGTCCTCGATCGCGGCAACGGCGAGGTGATGCCCGAACGTCAGCGCCGGGTGCCGCTTCGGCTCCGGGAACCGCCGGCAGGTCCGGACGATGGGGTCGAACCGAGCGACATCGCTGCGGAAGATCGAGATCGCTTCCTCCCGCGCCTTCTCCCCGAACCGTTCCGAGCCCTCGATCAGCCAGTCGCCGATGAGCCAGTTCATCGCCCTGGCGCCCAGGCACAGCCGGCGACCCAACGCGCGCCAGTCGTCGAACGTCTCGGTCTGCGGCAGCGAGAGGCCGAGGGCGAACTGGTCGTGGTCGATGATCGCGTTCATGCCTTGCTCCCGATGGCGGGAACGAACCCGCGTTCCCTCAGCCAATCGTCGGTTGCGACGTCAGTCTGCCAGTCGACGCGGCGCTCACCGTCACGATCGACGATGACCCAGCGACCACGGCGCTTCTCGTGCTGGTTAAGCCAGGCGCAGTAGCCTTCGATGTCGAGCGGATGCGTGCGGGCTCCCGTCGAGGCCGCAACCTCTCGGCGCCGATCTATGATCGGATTATTGGACTGGTCGGTCATACCGTCCCTCGATGAGTTTCTGGAAGCTGCTGGGCTGGAGCAGGAAATCGAAATCGGCCCGCCACCCGCGATCGTTGTCGCCGAGGAGGAACGAAGACCGCTCGATCGCGTCGAGCGCAGCCATCCAGTCGTCGAGCGGGTGTTCGCGGATCCGGACCTGGAGCTTGCGCTTCCGCTCCGGCGTGAGCTTGGCGACGCGGGGAAGGTTCCGCCGCTCCGCCATCTCGTTCCAGGCCTCGACCACGTGCTCGGGGCGAAGCGCAGGAGGGTCATCCGATTTCGGTTCCGGCGAAATCGGTGAGCTTTCGTAAGAAAGCGATATTAAATCATCGTCCCGTCCCGTCCCGTCCCGTCCCGTCTTAGCCGTGACATCTGATGTGACAGGTTTCCGGATGTCACGCGTGACAGGTTCGTGATTTCTGTCGGATTTTGCGGGCAAATACTTGGTGACAAGTTCCCGGAGGTCACGTGTCTTGATGTTCCATTCCGGCGTGACACCAAGCTCCGCCAAGTCAGCGAACATGCGTGATCGGTCAGCTCGCTCTCGCGCCTTGCGCTCAGTATCTGCGCTACGTTCATTACGTTCACGCTTGCGCTTGTCCCATGCGAGGAGCGCCTGTTTCGCGAGGGTCGGATGATAGAGGCGGCCGTCGTTGCACTTGACCCAGCCGTGGAGCGCGCGCTCCCGAAGCTTGCGCCACGCCTTTACATCGCGGCCGAGGTCGGCGAAGCGGCACAGTGCAGTATCGTCGTCCGGCAACGACGCCGCCGGCACCTGACACCACGCCGCCCACCACAGCGTTAGCGCGGCGCGCCATTCGCTATCGTTGGCGCGGGCATTGAACTCGGAACCGAATAGGTGCGTCCCAAGCAGCGGCATATATTCGAGGCCGCGGAGATCGCATTCCAATGGCGTCAGCGGCTCGGGAAACTCAGTCATCGCCGCCCCCCAATCTCCACCAGCACCCGTCCAGGCTTCTCCGGTGCGCGGAACTCGTAGGTCGGCAGGAACCGACGATCATTGATGCCCAGCGATTCTGCGATGCCATCGATCGCCGGTTTCAGACGGTTCGGGTAGTTGGTTCGGTCACCGCGCCGATCCGGCGGGACAAAGATGAAGTGGATCGGGATATCGCCGGTGCCATCGGGCGCGCGAACACCAGCCGCCAGAGTAGCCGCCGCGGCCCAGGCGCGATGCTTCTTCGTCGCGCCGATCTTGGCCCAGCGGCCGTTGCCTTTGGCATGGCCGGACAGGATCGACGGAGGCCAGGGCAGCTCGATCGCCATCAGAATGCGAACTCGATCTGCATCCCGAGCGCATGGCAGTAGGTCGCGAGGATCGCGGCCTCCTCGTCGCGCTTGTGCGGGTCCATGGCGCGCAGCCGGATCAGCTTGCGCATCGCCTTCACGTCGTACCCGCGGCTCTTTGCCTCAGCGAGGACGTCTTTTTTGTCATCTCGGATGCCCTGCTCTTCCTCGGTGAGGCGCTCATAGCGCTCCACCAGAAGACGCAGCTCATCGGCGGCGATCACATTGCTCATCGTGCCGCCCTCCCCTCACGGATACCGGCCACAACTGCATCACGCGGCGGCAGCGGGCAGACGCCGCCGGCATCGACGAACCGCTCCAGAGCGCGGGTCACCCGGTCCTTGCGGTGCGCGATGGTCTCGGCGCGCTGCTTCGCCCCCAGCCGGGCGAGCTCGCGGGCGGCGCGGGCACCGGGCGATTCCGGCACAGGCTTCGACTTGCCAAAGAACTGGAACATCTCAGTATGCCTCCATTCGATCGCGCTCATGCTTGAGGCGCATTTTCAGGTCGTTGTTGGCGATCACCCTGCGCGCGTGGGCGGCGGTGCCGGGGATTTCCTCCTCGATCATCGCGCGGGCCTGGGCGGCGCGGATCCCGGACTGGACCAGCGTGCGATAGGCCTCGCGGAGTTCGGGCGGGCACCAGGCCAGCACGGTCGCGGTGCGCTTCTTTCCGACCGCGGCACGGACCTCCGGAGTCTGCGTCTTCGCGAAAACATCCGGACGGTGCAGGACATCGCGAGCGAGGACGCGGCCACGTTGACGCCGCGCCTCCCGATGTTCCTCGGGCATGTTCGCCATGTACGCGGCAAGGCGGCGCGCGCTGGCCTCCTTTACCCCTGGCCGGGCATAATGGGCCGCCAGACCTGCCTTTCGCCGCGCGACTAGCTCAGGATCGGCGTTGTTGCGCTTCGCCACGCAAGCCCGACAGAGGCCGGTGCGATTCTTCGGCCCAATCGGCGCGCCGCAGGAGCAGGTGCGCTTCATGCCGCCACCCTCCGGAGCTTCGCCATCGCGATCCGCGACCGCAGTGCCGCCGTCGCTTCCTCGAGTCGCGCGACTTCTTGCTCCATGCCCGCCAGCTCGTCGTCGGTTTCCTCGGTACCACCCGGACTGGACGGATCACGCGCAACGCCAAGCTTGTGGATCGCGGCACCGCCGGCGGCGATCAGGTCGGGCGCCCCCGCGATCGCCAGCGGCGCGAGCCGGTAGCCCTTCGCCGCGAACAGCGCATCGAGCGCGGTCGGCAGGACGTCGAGCAGGTTGACGGTATAGGCCAGCCCCAGCGTGCTCTCCTGGTCGCGGGCACGGCGGACGGTCTTTTCCTCGCACCCGATCGCCATGGCGACCCGCGTCGGGCCGAGCGTACCGCCGCCGATCTGGTTCGGCAGGTTGCATGCCCGGATCAGCCCGTCGGCGAGCAGCATGCGGACATCGACGTCCGTCAGCTGCCGAATGTTCGGGCGTACATTGCTGCGCTGCGTCATTTAGTAACGCTCCCGTGATGGTGTCTTCCGCCCCCGATCCGACTGCTCGGCCGTTCTGTTGTGCGCTGGCGGCTGCGTTGCTGGTGCTCGCCGACCGCGTGCAGCAGGACCGGGAAGCGATCCTCGGACCAGGCACGGTCGCTGGGCGCGATGCGGTCGAACAATGCGGTGGCGGCGCGCTTGAGGTGGCGGATCATGCTGCCTCCGAGGCGCGGGCATGAAGCGCGTCCACCATCTCGATGCGCCGGCCGATCCAGCGCAGCACCGGCACGGCCATGCTGTTGCCGAGCATCTTGTAGCGGGGGCCGTCCGCCATCGGCTTGCCACGATGGGGAACGAGGGTGAAATCGTCGGGGAAGCCCATCGCCCGCTCCCATTCGCGGGGAGTGGCTATCCGGGGGCGATCGCGCTCCAGAATGCATGGAGTTCTGTCGTCGAAAGCCATTCCCCCGCGAGCGGTAAGAACAGGCGCGGCTGCCTTTCGCGCGCCGAAATCCCATTCAGGGCCTTCGGGCTCAAAAAGTACCGCTCCGGCTGCGGCGCAGTCTCCACGATATCCGACCAGCAGAATGCGCTTTCGAGGTTGGTCGGCAAGGTGGAACCCTCGCGCATCCAGCACTCGCCATGCGACGCCAAACCCCAGTTCGCCAAACCTTCCGACGAGGCGGAGGAAACCGGGCGCCATCCTCTTGTTGAGGATGTTTGGGACGTTTTCCCAGACGAACCATCGCGCTCCGCTTCGGCCGACAAGTTCGGCGAAATCGTAGGCGAGCCTCCCGCGTGGGCCGTCAAAGCCAGCGCCCGCAACACCTGCACCGGCGGCAAATCCGATGCTGTTATCCTGGCAGGGCGTGCCTCCGACAAGAAGGTCAACTGGCCCATATTCTGTTCCGTCGCGCAGCGGGACCTCCGGATAATGATGAGCGAGCACGGCGCGGGGAGCGGCCTCGATCTCGGCGAAGCACAGCGCCTGCCAGCCCAGCGGCTTCCATGCCGCCGTGGGCGCGCTGATGCCGGAGCAGACATCGATGTAGCGCATCTACGCCCTCCCCCGCATCGGACACGCGGAGAACGAGCAGAACCGCGCCTCCGGGTGCTCGGCGTGAGCATCGCAGAGCGAGCAGCGCTCGGAAGAAGGTGCGCCGTTGCCAACCTTCGCGAGCATTATACCGCCGCAGCACATCGCGGCGGGCGCCTCCTCGCGTTGACGGCACGGGGCCGCAGGATGGCCATTGTCAGGACCGCCGGCGCGGTCGGACCCCGAAAGTGGGGCGCCTACGAGAACACCCGGGCCGCCGGGGAAGGTGCGGGCCCGGTTCCCACTGGCCGCGGGGAGATCGCGGCGGGAAATCATTGCGCCGAAACGAGGAGAGGCTTGCGCCCCTCCCCGCCTCCGATACCCTGCGGCAACACGGAAACGCAGGGGTGGATTCGATGGAGCGAGATCAGTTGGACCGAGACGCCCAGCTGCTGTCGCTGCGATTTGCGGTCGAAGCGCTCTGGACGACGATCCTCGCGTCCCAGGTTGATCCGCTCCGCGAGACGGATCGTGTGGCCGAGCAGAGCCTGCGCGAATTGGAGCGCTTCTACGAGCGAGCGCCCAACGCAGGCGAGCGTGCGCACCTCCTTGTTCAGAGCATGCTCAGCCATCACGAGAGCCTCTGGGAGAGCATCCGATCTCAAGTTGCGACAGCTGTCGGCGAAACTCCGGAGTGACGGCACCGCCGCGCACGCGGAGGGCGGCCGAATTGCGGAGGTTCGACACCTGCCGCTCGAGCACGAGAATGCGCCATCCGAGGAACAGCAGATGCGCGTTCAACAGCAGGACGGTTGCGAGATAGGCCCAGCCCATTATGCGGCCTCCGCGGGGACAGTGCCCGTGCTATGCGGATCGCTGGACGATTCGGGGGATCGCGATGTCGGAAAAGGTGCTGGATGCTGCGCTGCAAATCGCTTTGCATACCGCCTCGCTCGCAACAGCAAATACACTCCTGCTGAAGCGCAAAGGACTGCTGTCGCCAGACGAGGGCGCCGAAATGGCAGCGATATTCCGCGAGATGGCCCGGCTGTTCGAAGGGATCGGCAATGACAATGCCGCAGGTCGCCTTTGGACCGCCGCAGGTGCGCTTGACGATACCGCGCGACGTCGTCCGCAGTGATGCCGGCTTCCGCCATTGCGGCGTCAAGTCCGGGGATATGCATCCGGTCGCAGATCGGCGCGAAGGTCATGCAGCCTCCGCGGGCGAGGCAAAGCAAAGATGACGACGCGCAACGAGGACGCCGCAAGCGTACCAAGCGAAATCGTGAAGGGCTTCCCAGCCTGTCGCGCGCTGCGCGATGTCACCGACCAGAGTGACGAGGATCGTCAGCCCAATCGTCGCAAGAAAGCGAGGCATTATGCGGCCTCCTGCGCGTCCGCTGGGACGTTCACCTCTTCGGCCAGCCACGCCTTCATTGGCACTGCGCCGTCGGTCTTCGCCTCGATCGTTGCCGCCAACTCCAGGGTCGGCTTGATTCGGCCCCGGCGGAGCTTGGAAACCACCGATCGTTCGCGGCCGATCTGGGACGCGAACTCCGCGTCCTTGAGACCGTTCGCGGCCATGTAGGCGTCAAGCATCGTGGACATGGTGACACTATGTGCACTTAATGCACATTCGTCAACGGAAAAGTGTGCACTCAATGCGCACGACAGCTATGCTGCGCTTGTGCAAGATAGGCACATGGATGTTGAGTGGCTGAAGTCCCGAAAATCAGAGCTTGGCTTGAAGGACGGCGATCTCGCCGGGCCGATGGGCGTCGAGCGGTCAGTCGCCAACAAGATCGCGAACGGTAAGGTTGCGCTGAATGCCCGTCGCGCCGACGCGGTGGCCGATGTGCTTCGGGTGAGCCGAGACGAAGTCCTGTATCGCTTCGGCATTACAGATCATGCGCCTACGCCATCCCCTCACCTTCCGGTCCCAACATCAACTGACACCGTGGAAATCCAGAAGCTCGACTTGTCCCTCTCGATGGGTCCGGGCACGCTGATAGACGACTGGGTCGAGGCCGAGCCGGTCTCCTTCGACCTGGCATTCATCCGCGGCATCACGCGCACACCGTCCGACCGGCTGCGTCTGGTGACCGGTATCGGTGACAGCATGTACCCGACGCTCAACTGGGGCGACGTGATCATGGTCGATACGACCGACCGGATGCTCGCGCGCCAGGACGCGATCTATTGGGTGTCGGTGCACGGCGCCGCCGGGATCAAGCGGCTGCGCAACATCGGGAAAGGCCGGATTTTGGTCATTTCCGATAACCAAGCGGTCGCCGACCAGGAGGTCGAGGCGGATGATCTGCGGATCGAGGGGCGTGCTATTTGGTTTGCGAGGGGGCTGTGATGTTGGCGATGGCGGCACTAGCGCTGTTTTTGGTTGATCACGAGCCGAAGACCACCAAGGTGAAGGTCGAAGGCGCGACCTTTCGAGTCACCCGCGCGCACGGCGAGATAATCGTGGCCAGCAAGGCCATGCTGACCAGGAAGTCTCCTGAACTGAGCCGTAGAATGCACGACGCAGTTCGGCAGGTGACTGGCTGCGGACTAAAGAACGAGGTATGGACCGGCAACCTACTTCGTGGCGAATCTGATTGTCCTGATCAGAATAGGTGATTGCGATTGAGGTGCTTGTCGCTTGCGGTTGTGGGCGCCGACCATCCGAATAAGCGCGGTCCCGGCCGGCGATTTGAAATACGGCTTTGCTCGCCCGGCGAGCCGATCGAAATGCGCCTGGAGCCAAAGAACCCAGCCGACCCGCGCGCAGTAGCAGTTTATTCCTGCCGCCGCGTCCAGATCGGATACCTTACAGCCGAGCGGGCCCCGTGGATTGGCGGCATGATCCGCAACGGCCGCCAGCTCACGGCCATCTACCAGCGCCACACGAGCTACGGCGCGCTGATCCGTGTCGCCTTCGATGGGGCTGAACCCACCCTACCCTTTGAGCGTGAGCAGACCCCGTTGGACGAGGTTCAGCGCATTGGGATCGAATCGGGTTTCTGGCCGGACGAAGAGTGGCCGGGATAAAATGTGCATATGATGCACTTTTGAGCTTGACCGCGGTGTGCACTTGATGCACATTCCTCCCATCGCCCTCCCGGCGACTAGGAGGAACCCGTGGCCACGGCCGCACATATTCTCGACCGCTACGAAAGCCGCTGGTGCCCGCCCGCGATGCTTGGCAAGCGCCAGGCGAACCATGCCGCGATCCGCGCGGACGGCTTCGGTGAGAAGCTCGACAGGCTGATCGCCATGCTGGCCAGCCACAGCGCCAAGCTCGCCGAGGTCGAGCGCCTCGCCGCCACAGCGACAGGCCCCGCCGCTTTCATCCTCGGCATGAAGGCCAAGGAGGCGAAGTCCGCGCTCGCGGCGATCGAGGCGACGCTGGACGCGCCGGAAATCAGCGACAGCCCGTACGGCTCGCTTGGTTGGTGGGGACCGAACGGTCGCGGCCCGGCAATCGACGATCTGCTGCGGTCGGCGCGGTTTCACGCCGGCGCTCCGGTGGGGGTGGGGCTGTGAGTGGGCCGCGACGTCGGCTCTTCAAGGAGCCCTCGCATCAGGCGGCCTATGACGGCCTCCGGAAGATGCGCCCCGATCCCGAGAAGTATCGGGGCATGGGCGGTGGCGGGAACGCTTATGCCGTCGGCTATACGATGCCCGACACGCCGAACCGGCTCTTCCCGAGAGGAAGTAAGGCATACGCCCATTGGGCCGCTGGCGTGGACAACGCTCGCGAAGATGCAGCCCGGGAGCAGGGCAAGTGAAGCCCCTCCCCCTAACCGCCCTCCTGTCGGCCACTGCGTCCGACTGGACCGCCTGCCTGATCGGAACGGCTGGGGTTGTTCTGATCGTCTTTGTTGGGAGCTGGATGTGATGTCAGCAACGGATACGCCGGGGCCGCTGGAGCGGCTTGAACGGGCAGTGTGGGATAGCCGCGTGTCGCCGAGCAAGGCTGACATCGCCGTTCTGCTGGATTCCCACAAGGCGATGCGGGAGGCGCTCGAAAGCATCGCGGAGTATTGGAACCGCGACCGTAATGACACCGCGATGCACGATGCTTGTTGGCACGCGATCAACACGGCGGAAGATGCGTTGGGCGGTGCGGAATGAACGCGCCACTGCAAACCGAATGGTGCTTCGACGTGCCGGATGCTGATCATCGGCGCGGTCGCCATATCGTAGCCGTTGTTGGTGAGCGGGCGCACTCGGGCCAGATCTGGCACCGACTGTATGTCGGCGTCGCCGCGACGATGTACGAGGGCCGTCAGGGCTGCGTCCCCGAGGATATCGAGCGGCTAGAAGAACTCGGCGACATGGCACGGGGCACCGGTGTCGTTGTCGCTTGGATGGACTTCATCACGCCGCCGCTGACGATGGACACGCGTGACTTGCCGGCTCTGCCGACACCGCAGCGCGCGAAGGGATCGAGCCAGTGACCGCCCTCGCCAACATCCGCCCGCAGCCGATCGTCCGCGAGACGTTCGAGATGCTGCGCTTGGCCGACGACGGCCGTATGTGGAGCATCGGCGATCGAGCCAGCTTCGACGAGGCGCTGGAGCACGCGACCGCGACGTCGATCCACAAGGACCGGTTCGTCATCCGGGTGACGGATATCGAGACCGGCCGGGTGACGCTTCACATCTACGCGATCCGGCAGGGCAAGCCGGTGTGGCGGCATGTCGACCACCAGCCCAAGCGGATCGTGCCGCTGAAGGCGGAGAAGATCGTCGAGGTGCGGCTGTGACCCGGCGTGATTACGAGGCCGCGATCGAGCGGGAGGTCGAGCGCTGGCCCGGCGTGTCCGTCCGGTTCGAGGACGGCAGCAAGCACCCGCGCGCGGTGTTCCGGTTCGGCGATGTCGAGCAGTTCAGGCCCTACCCGTCATCGCCGAGTGATCAGCGTGGCCTCGACATGAAGATCACGGAAATCCGCCGCTTGCTGAAAGACATGGGCGCGGTGCCGATGCCGCGGCCGAAGGCGGACGGCCCGAAGCGCGAGCGCAATCCCGGTGCCGACCAACGGCAGCTACCGGTCGGCGAGCCGGCGCCGGTGAAGCCCGATCCGTGGGCGGCGCTGCGCGGCACGCCGCGGCGCTTCGTCATCACCGCGCCCGGCGCCTATCCCGATATCGACGCCGAGGACTATCACCGCAACCCTGACCTGCTGCCGGCGCCGTCGCTGTCGTCGACGGGCGCAAAGACGCTGCTGAACAAGTCGCCGTTCCACTTCTGGTTCGACAGCCCGATGAACCCGTCGCGGCCACCGGAGGAAGCGAAACCGCATTTCAGCATCGGCAAGGCCGCGCACGACGTGCTGCTGCTGAGCGAGCGGTGGGCTGAGCATTACCATGTGCTGCCGGAAGGCTTCTCCCGCGCGGCAACCAGCAAGCACGCCGACGCCATCTTCGAGGCGGCGCAGGCGGAGGAAGCTGGCAAGACGGTGCTCCGCCACCAGGACGCGGAGATCGTCCGCGCAGTCGCCGATGCGATCCGACGCAACAGCCTCGCAATGGCGACGCTCACCAACGGCGTCACCGAGGAAACGCTGGCCTGGCAAGATCCGGAAACCGGCGTTTGGCTCCGCGCCCGCCCCGACTTCCGCCCGAACAGCATCCTCGAGAAGCGCGACGTCATGGTCGTGTCGGACCTGAAGTTCGTGGCGCCGACCAATGCCAGCCCGGACGGGTTCAAGCGGGCAATCGCCAACTTCGGCTATCACCAGTCCGCAGCCTTCTACGCGGACGGCATCAAGGCGGTGTACGGCCATTACCCGACGCATTGGGTGCATGTCGTCGTCGAGAAGGAACCGCCGTACTGCGTCGCGCTGTACGAGCTGCCGGGCGAGGACATCGAGCGCGGTCGCTGGCTGAACCGGCAGGCGATCCGCAAGTTCGCCGAATGCCTCAGCGCCGACCGCTGGCCCGGCTACGCCGACGAGCCCGCACAGGTCGGGCTGCCGGTGTGGGCGCGCAAGCAAATCGACGACATCGAGGGTCACGAGCTCGCTTGGTCGGCTGCAGCCGACACCACCACCGACACCCGCATTTTCGAGGAGGCATGACGATGGCGAACGAGACACAGGAGCCTCCGTTTTGGCTCGTCTGGGCCGAGGACGGCGGACAGCCGACGGTCAAGCACCCGTCGCCCGAAGCGGCGGAGGCGGAGGCGCGGCGGCTCGCCAAGCTCATCCCCGGCAAGCGCTTCTTCGTGCTCTGGCCGTTCCTTGCGGTGACCGAGGCTCACACGCTCGTCGAGCGCTTCGACACCGAACTTTACATCCCTTTCTGACGGAGAACGACAATGGCAACGCAGTTGCAGACCACCGACGACACCCAGCGAGCCAACGTGCCGGCGCTGTCGCCCCAGCGCGAGCGCTACGCGATCCTGAAGGACCAGGCGAAGATGTTCGCCATGTCGCCGCTGATCCCCGACAGCCTGCGCGGCAAGACCTTCGAGGAGGGTATCGCCAACTGCCTGATCGCTATCCAGATGGCCGAGAAGATGGGCGAAATGCCGCTCGTCGTCATGCAGAACATCCACATCGTGAAGGGCAAGGCCGGCTTCGCGGCTCAGTATATGATCGCGCGTGCCAATGCCTCCGGGGTGTTCAAGGGCCGGATCGGGTGGCGCGTCGAGGGAAAAGGCGAGGACCTCTCCGTCACCGCATTCGCTACGCTGGCCGATACCGGCGAGGAGGTGTCCTTCACCTGCGACATGGCGATGGCGCGCGCCGAGCAGTGGACGTCCAACCCGAAGTATAAGACGATGCCCGAGGTGATGCTGCGGTATCGCTCGGCGACGTTCCTCGTCCGCTTCTACGCGCCCGACGTGATGCTCGGTTACCAGACCACCGAGGAGGTCGAGGACGTGATCGCGGCGGCCAAGCCGGTGGCGACGCCGCTGACGGCCGCGATGATCGAGCACCAGGCGACGCCGGCCGGGGAAGTGGTCGACGCTGAGCCAGTCACCGACCCCACCGAAGGCCCCGCTGACACCGATCGCGGCGAGGCCGTCACGCTCGCCAGCGCCAAGGCCGAGGTCGACGCCGCCACCACGGCGCCCGACGTCAACAGCCGCGTCTCCGCGCTCGCCCCGCACCTCAACGACGACGAGGCGACGGAGCTGCGGGAATACGGCGTCGCGCGGATCGAGGCGCTGAAGGGCGCCAAGGGCTGACCAATTTCCACCAGGGAGCAGCGGGCACCTAACAAGGCCCGCTGCAAAGATCGAAGATGCAATCGCGCACTCCCCACCGCCTCGCTGGCTATGTCTCAAGCCCTGAGATGAAGCGTCGGTATGCCGATGTCTTTCGCGACGAGCCCATCCAGCGCCCTTCGTTGATAGAGCGTCTCGCCCGCGCGGCGGGGATGGTGTGCTGATGGACCAGCATTCATTTGAAACAGGCCTCCTCGCTGGCCTCAGGACCGCCTTGGTGATCATTGATCAAGGCAAAGGGCGCGACGGGGTTGCTAGCCAGATCGCCGAAATCAAGGAGATGATCTCCGTTCGAGAGAACGGCGGCCGTCCCCTCCATGTCGAGATGTCGGAGGCGGATATCCTGCTTCCGCAGCCGATCGCGCATCCTGCCGACTTCGGCTTGCCCTCCACTGGCGTTGACGACGAGCGATCGGCACTGTCGTTCGTGCGCTGGAACGCGTCAGCGATCGAAGCGGCGTCAGCCGGCGAGACGCGAAGCGGCTCGACCGAAGGCGAGAGCGCGGCCCCCGAAGGGGGAGACGCCCAATGACGAACGTATCCCACCCCATCGATATAGCGGAGCTGAGGCGGTTGCATGAGGCGGCGACGGCGGGACCGTGGCGCTTCGATGGCGATTGGCATCGCATTCCGACCATCCTTGGTCCGAGCGGCCAGCATCTTGCATCGGTCGAGAAGGAGCCGGGGCCAGAGCGCGATAGTCACACGCCAGAGCAGGCCGCAAACGCCCACCTGATCGCGGCGATTCGCACAGTGCTCCCCGCCCTCCTCGATCTCATCGAGGCTTTGGACGCGGAGAACGCGCGGCTGCGGAAGATAGCCGTGCCTGAGTGGTTCTACCCGCCCGACGACTATGGCAGCGAGAGCTGCATGTGGTCGCCTGGCGAGGTGATCGATTACATCGATCCGGAGCCCGGCAACCATGTGATCGAAATCAACGTCGCTACTCCTCTGCCGAGCATCTGGTGCGCGGTTCGCGTCACCGACGATGAGGATGCGGATGAGCGGCTCACCTTTACCGAGCACGCCACAGAGGCGGAAGCACGCGCTGCGCTCCCCGCTGCTCCCACCACAGGAGGAGCCAATGCCTGAGCGTATCGAGTGCGGGGACATCCTCGACAGCTTCCCCTGCCAGAAGTGTGGCGCTGTTGCTCCCCGAGGGTGCCCGATCCCGCTGACCGTTCGTATCGCCAAGTCGCGGGCACGACGTGCCCGGAACGGGAGCAACGCCAATGCCTGACACCCCCGATATCGCCGAGGTGGCGCTCTCGGAGGCGTGCCTCCACATCCTCCAGCATTCGCTCGGGGTGGACCAGTACGGGCGCGGCCGGCGGTACCGGAACCACTTCGTGACCGGCGAGGGCAGCATCGATCACCCGCATTGCGTGACGCTGGTCGCGCGCGGTCTGATGACGCGCCATAAGGGATCGGCGCTCACAGGCGAGATGGACCTGTTCCGCGTTACCCGAGCCGGTGACCGGTACGTGACCGAGCATAGCCCGTCGCCACCGCCAGAGCCAAGCAGACCCGCTCGCAGAAGCGGTACCGCCAATTCCTCGATCACGACAGCGGCCTTTCGTTCGGCGAGTGGCTGCGCTGCAAGTGGAGCGCTCAATGACGACCAACCGTGAACAGCGGGCGCGCGAGGTGCTGGCCGAGGCGGTTAGCGGCTTTCTCGCCCTGCAAACTGTCATCCTCTCCGGTAGCAACGGGTCAGCCGAGGATGCTTATGTGGGTATTGGCCCCGCGATCCGCGCCATGCTCGCCTTCTCCGACGCAGAGCGCAGCGCACAATCCGAACCGGGGGATGCACCCACCCCACCCCAACAGAGCGCACCAGCTATCCCGGACGGCATGAAGCCGTGGCACGGCGGAGACAGCGCGCCCGAGGATTGGGATGGCGGGCCGGTGCTGTTTCGGTGCGGCGAAACGGGTGAGGCTGAATGCGATAGCTGGAGTGTGGGCACCAAAATCGGGAACTGGCGACCGAACGAATACGACATCATCGCCTACACCCCCAAGCAACAGAGCGCACCAGCGTCAGACGTGCTGCGGGAGGCGGCAATCCATGCTGTTGCCGATATCGAGATGCAGCGCGAGGGCGCTCCGTATTCGCGGAGCCAAGAGGAATTCTATAACGACGCAGCCGAAACGGTCGATGCGGTCCTTGCCGCCCTCACCACGTCAGCACCCCAACGGGATGAGCTGGTGGAGCGGGCACGACGCCTCTACCGCGGCCTCGAAATGTCAGCCGGAATTATGCGGGACAGGCGCCGCACAGGTGGCTGGGAAGGTGCCGATCGCACGGCCAATGCCTTCGAGCGCTTCAGCGAAGAAGCGAAGTCGCTTCACCAAGCCCTCTCCCAACCGTCACCCAGCCAGGGTGAGGAGGGGGAAGGATGAGCGGTCAGGCTTTCTCGTCTCGCGCCAGCTTCTCTTCGACGGCTTCGCGGATGAACTTCGCTGTGCGGTTTTTGCCGGCGAGCGCTTCAATGCGCGTCAGCACGTCGTCCGATAGGCGCACCGTCAGCGGTCGCACTCCAAGCGGGGGCCGTCCCATTCGCCGGGAACTATCCGCTACCGCTTTATCTGTCGAGGGCATCATATTTCCGCAACCGCTTATTGACTGTGTAACCGGTGTCGCTTATATAAGCGGTGTCGGTTACGGAGGCAAGACGATGACGACCAAGCCATGGCAAATCGGAGAACTCCCCGGAAAGGTTAAGGGCAATCCGTTCCTCGTAAGTTGGTTCGTCCGCGATAGCCGACCCGGCATGAGTGGATACAATAACTTGGATCGCCGCTTCCCCACCGAAAGAGAGGCCGTCGAGGCGGCCGGTCTGCCGCTGGTGGGGGCCTTCCGCGTAACGGTTCACCACGCTGATCGTCAGAGCCCGGTCAAGTTGATTTTGGATCGGAGGGCCAAATGAGCCCTCCACTCTGCCCATGCCACCCAAGCGGTCGGCACTACTTCATTTTCATGAGGGTGCCGGGATGGTTCTGCATGGACTGCGGGTACATCGAGGACGCCAAGCGCAGGCAGCCTCGTGCGCAGGGCAGCGCAGCATGACAACCCCCACCAAAGAACAACTCCTCGCGCTGGCTTTGCGGGTCGAGCAGGCGACGGGGCCGGATCGGCACTTGGGCCGTGAGGCGCTGCTCTCATGCGGAAAGGGCTACGTCAGTCCGCTACAACGCTGGTTGGATCCCACCGCCTCGCTCGACGCCGCGACCGGACTGTTCCCGCCCGACACGATGTACCGCAGCGGTCATTCCGCCCTGTCGCGCGATCCCTCGATGTTCTTCTGCGACGCGGTGCCGCCCTCGGGAGAGGCTGTGCACGCACTAGCTGAAACCGAGCCGCTGGCGAGAACTGCCGCCGCCCTTCGTGCCCTCGCTCACGCCCTGGAGGTGAAGTGATGGCGAAGCGTTGGCGCTCACCGATCGCAAAACCGGGCGAGTTGAAGGCCGTCTATGGCCGAACGGCGGACATGGGGCTGGACGTCTACTATTGCCACGGCGGCTCTGGAGCGAACAGCCCGGATGCCCGCGTTCTCGCCGGAGCATTCGAACGCGCGCCCGTTTTCGACGGCAAGCCTCTTCGCCAAGTTCTGATCGATCGCGGCTACGACATCACGACGCTGCGGTTCTCGATTCAGCAGCGCGATAATTCCACCAAGGACCACCCCCATGTCACACCCTGAAACCGTTCCGGTCGAGCAGGTCGATCGCGAGGCGGCGGCGAAGGTTCGCCCCAACTCTCACAATTCCGCGTTGATCTTGGCAGGAGAGCGGGACGGCACAGACATCGTCCAAGCAGCCGCTCATGCGCGCATCGCCGCCCTACAGGCTGCAGCAGAGCGAGAGCGGGTGCTGATCGAGAGCGCATGGAACGATGGTTTCAACTGCGCCCGAAACTGTCTGCGCGATGACGACGCGTTCGAACTGACCGAAGACGTGCAGCACGACGCATGGCTGGACAGCGACACCCGCGCCGCCACCCCCGGAGAATCAGCATGACGGACGATACCCTGCGGGAGTGCCCGTTCTGTGGCAACCGCAGTATCCGCACGGACATATACGTGCGCGACTCTCGTCAGGTCGATCACGAATGGATTTCATGGTTCGGAGGCACCTCTCCGGTCCCGCCAGCCGCGCTCGTCGAAGTCCGATTTCGCGATGGCGATCACCGCATCGGTAGGGACGCCAGACCTGCACATGATTGGGTTTGGACGCATGGCGGCTTTGGGGAGGACATCGTTGCCTACCGCCTCGCTCCAATGGAGGAATCAGCATGACGGACGATACCTTGCGGGAGGTGATCTATAAGGCCCTCGATCTTGCTCGCATCGATACTCTACCGAACAGCCTGGGCTTCTATGCGCGGGCGGGATTGGGCGCCCGGCATGATTCCGAAGAAGGAATCATCGAGCTTTTGGATGCCGCGACTGATCGCGTCGTCGCCCTCTCCACCGAGGGCGTACCCGTGGAGCGGGAAGCGACGATCCGTGAATGCGCACGCGAGGTGGCGTCGTACTGCCGCAGGATGAAGCGCGCCGGAAAGGAGCCAACCTTTACCGGAGCGCACGACGCCATCCTCGCCCTTCTGAACCCCTCCCTTGGTGGGGGAGGAAGCCGGGGATGAAACCGGAAGTCCTCGAGCGCCTCCCAGACTGGCCGGCTCGGATGACGTCCGACGTCGCGGCTCGTTATATGGGCGTATCTCAGGGAACGTTCCTGAAGCGGTTTGGCGAGTGCGGCGTGCGCGAGGAGGGCAACGTCCTCTGGGCCCGCGCACAGCTCGACCACCTCATTGCCAAGCAGTTCCGAATCTCTCAGCCTGTCGGATCGGCGCGCGAGAGGGATGATTCGTGGGACGACTTCAATTGAAGAACGTAACCGAACGACACGGGCACCTGTACTTCCGACGAAAAATCGGTGGTAAGGACACCTACGTTCGCCTTCCGGCGATCGATAGCCCTGACTTCCTTGACGAATACACCCGCCTGTCGGCCCCCGAGCCGGCGGCACGGAAGGCGGCCAAGGGAACGATAGCTGCGCTTGTGATCGAGTATCGAGGCTCGCAGGAGTGGCAGCGCAAGGACTCGAAAACCTGCGCCAACCAAGGTCGCTTCCTCGACTGGCTCGCCGAGAAGCACGGTCATCGCACGGTCGCCGGCATTCGGCCGTCCCACATCTACAAGATGCGGGATGAGTTCAAGGATAAGCCGGGCAACGCCGCGATCCTGCTCAGCGTGCTCAAATCGCTGATGAAGTACGCAATGCAGATCGACTGGCGGGACAGCAACCCCGCTGCCGAGGTGCCGATGCTCGCGATCGGCGAGCACGAACCCTGGCCGGCTGATCTGCTCCAGGTGTGCTTGGCGGAGGCGACGCCGATGACCCGTCTCGCCATCATCACCGGCCTATGTTCCGGCCAGCGAATCGGAGACTGCGTCCGAATGCAGTACGGCTGGATCAACGATGGGATCATGGAATTCCCGCAACAGAAGCGGCGCAAGGGTGGTGTCCGCAAACACGTCGCGGTCCCCATGCACCCGCTCTGGATCGACGAGCTCGCGAAACTGGCTCGCTGTTCCGTCACGCTGCTCTACGACCGAACGAATAAGCCCTTCCGGGACGCCGGCGCCATCCAGGAGCGCCTCAGGGATTTGATGGAAAAGCCGGCCGTCAAGGACGTGCTCGCCGACCTCATCGCCCGCGAGATGATTGCCGAAGGCGCGCGGTTCACCTTCCATGGGCTGCGCAAGAACGCCTGCTGCTACCTGCTCGAATGTGGGCTCAATGACAGCGAGGTCGGCGAAATTCTGGGCATGTCGCCCGAGATGGTGCGCCACTACGGCAAGCGCGCGCGGGCCCTGATGATTGCCCGCGGTGCTGCTCAGCGGATGACCGGGGGCACGGTGGCCATTCTTCCGGGGGCACGAGCAACTGCAGCAGAGGTAAAAAAGTGAGCAATTACAGCGTTGGTGACCCCTACGGGAATCGAACCCGTGTTTCAGCCGTGAAAGGGCCGCGTCCTAGACCGCTAGACGAAGGGGCCACGTTGCCGTGGTGGCGGGGCACTAGGCAAAGCGCTCCTCCGGGTCAAGCCGGGCAGCGCAGGTAGATCGGATTGCCGATCAGGGCCGGCTTGCCCGAGGGCAGCACCACGTTGACACTCACCCAGCCGCATGGCTGTGCCGGGCCGAGCATCAGCATAGTGTGCTGGTCGGCGCTCGTCACCGGCATGCGGGCGCTCTGGACGGGTGTGCCGTTGGTGATGAGCTCGATCGCGCCGCCCTGCGTGCCGACAACGTGGACTGCGAGGGTCACCGTCCCCGTTGGCTTCAGCTCGCCGCCCATCACAGCGCGCTGGCTGCCCGTGCTGGCCTCGACCTCCAGCAGCCGGTCGCGCGTGCCCTCGACGTCGATGAAGACATTGCCGGCGCGGATGCCGTCCTGGATGCCGCGGAGCGAGAGCTCGCGGGCATGCACCACCGTGGTCGGGCGGCCGATCCGCGTCCGCTCCGGCGGCGCGTCGGCATCGTGGTTGTCGCTGCCGCCGATGCCGGTCAGGCGATGACCCTCGTTGAGCCGCGCATACCAGAAGCCGGTCCCGGCCAGCGGCCCCGTCGCGGTATCGGCATTGATCGCCTCGATCGCGGTGATGCCCGACCAGTCGGTATCCCAGGTCCAGCCGCAGCCCATGCAGGCCTCGCCGGTCGGCAGCGCGGGATGGTTGATCGACATGATCGCGCCGGCGGCCGCGACCGACCGCTCCAGCGCGCGAGCATCGGGCACCGCCGGCGTGCCGACGCGGAAGTCGACGAAGCGCGACGGCCCGAAGATGTTGGCATGGCCGCGGAAGGTGGTGATCTCGACTCCCGGGATCAGCAGCAGCTTGTCGAACCAGGGCTGGAGCTCGCGGAGACCGTCGAAATGCGAGACGGTGTTGTGGTCGGTGACGGCGATGAAATCGAGCCCCGCCGCCGCTGCCGCCTCGACGGTGCGGTAGAGCGGGCATGGCACGCGCTTGCCGGTCTGACTGGTGCAGCTTCCGTCGCTGTTGGCGTCGTGCATGTGGAGGTCGCCGCGGTACCAGCCCTCCCCCGCCCGGATCGGCGGATCGGCGATCGCTGCGGTGGCGTTGGCAGCGCCCTTGCGGTTGAAGAAAATGTCGACGGTATAAGCGCTGCTGCTTCCCTGGCGCGCATTGGGGACACCCATCAGCACGCGCCAGCGGCCCGGCGTCACCGGGCCCGGGAGGTAGCCGGGCGTCGCGTCGCTCGCGCTGATCGTGAAGCGGTCGCGCCGGCCGCCGCTCCAGCCGCGGAAGCCCTCGGGACCGAGCACGCCGAGGTCGATCACCGTCTTGTTCGACTTGTCGTAGGCGAGCGTGACTGTGATCCGCTCGACGCCCGCGGGAACGTCGAACGGCACCTCCTTGTAATGCTGCGCATCCTCGCCAGTGACAATGCCGGTGACGTGGACGTCGGCCTTGGGCGCCTCCTCGGCCGCCGCGGGCAGTGCCGCGGCAAGCGCGAGGAGCAGCGCGAGCATCGTCCGCATCAGAAGGCGAAATCCACTGCGAAGCGGAAGTTCCGTCCCACGATCGGCCGGCCGATGAACAGGAGGTCGTTGGCCTGGCCGCTGGTCAACTCGCCGGCGCGCGGATTGCCCTCGGTGAGGCCGAGCGCGTTGGTGAGGTTGTCGCCATAGGCCCATAGCGAGATCTGCGGCGTCACGTTGAAGCGGATGCTGGCGTTGAGCACGGTATAGGCCGGCAGCTTCGAGGTGTTGGCGGCGTCGGCATAACGCTTGGTATAATGCTCGACATCGAGCTGCGCGCGGATGCGGTCGCCCCACAGCGTCACCGCCGGCGTCGCCCTCAGCGCGAGCCGCGGCACGCGCAGCAGCTGGTTGCCCGAATAGTCGCGGTCGGTGACGATCGGCTTGCCGTCCTTATCGGTGCCCAACTCGCCGAAGCGCAGGTTGCGGAAGGTCGGGTCCTGCCAGGTCGCGTTGAGCGTGAAGTCGAACCACTTGACCGGCCGCACCGTGCCCTCGAACTCGACGCCGTAGGAACGGGTATCGGTATAGATGGTCTGCGTGACGAACTTCAGCGTCGTGGGATCGAGGAAAGTGTTGCCGATCGAGTAGGAGTCGAAATCGGTGAGGAAGCCCGTCGCATAGACGCTGAGCAGCGGCGTCGCATATTTGATCCCCGCCTCCCACATCTTGATGCCTTGTGTCACCGGCATTGCGCTCGCGTTGGTGATGAAGCTGCCCACGCTGGGCAGGCGGAAGGTGGAGGTGTAGCGGGCGAACACCCCGGCGGTGCGGCTGAATTGGTAATCAGCGCCGAGCGTCCAGCCGACGCGGTCGAAGCTGCGGTCGAACGGCGTGAAGATGCCGTTGCCGGTCAGCACCGCGTCGTCGGCGAAGGTGGTCGGATCGCCCAGGTTGACCGCTTTCTGGCCCTCCTGCGAACCCTTGGTGTTCACCTTCTCCCAGCGGATGCCGCCGTCGATGCGCAGCGCCGAAGTCACCTGCCACTCGTCCGAGCCGTAGATGGCGAAGGTGTCCTGCGATCCGGAACCGTTGGCGAACTCCGATCCATAGGTGAGGACGCCGTTCTGCGTCGCGGTGCCGAGCACGTTGCCGCTCGCATCGAGCGCGACGAGATCAAGCAGGCGCGAATTACCCGACACGTCCTGCAGCGTCACGGCGGAGTAGCGTTTGAACGTCTCGTCGATGTGCGCATAATAGACGCCGAGCGCGACATTGTGCGTCATCGAGCCCATCTGGAACTCGTGCGTCAGGCGCAGGTCATCGAGGAATTCGCTCTCGTCGACGGTTACCGGCCGGGCGGCATTGACGAACACGTCGCCATTGCCGTTCTGGTTGGCGATGTCGAACACCTGGCCGGTGTCCGTATACCGGAGCTGAAGCGTGGCCATCGTCGGGAAGGCGGCGGCGAGCGCCCTCTGGTTGGTGGCGTTGCCGAGATAGCTGGCGAGATAGTTCGTCGCCGTCGCGACCGAGGCCGGATAGACGCCATTCCGCACCGTGTTCGAATCGCGGTAGCGGGCGTTGTTGGTGATCTTCCAGCCGTCGGCAAACTCCCATTCGCCCAGCGCCGAATATTGGTCGAGCCGGATCCGCGAACCGTCGGTATTGTTGAAGAACACCGGCCCGTTGGCGCTCTTCAGCGTCATGAACGCGGTCGCGCGGCTGGCGGTGGTGTCATAATGCGGGTCGAAGCCGGCTATGCCGACGATGTCGCCGTCGGCGTCCTTGGTCAGCGGGATGCCGGTGTAGAAGATCGCATTGTCGGAAAGATGCTTGTAGCTGACCGCGATGCGCCCGCCGTCGAAATTCTTGGCGAGATCGGCGCGGATCTGCCCGCCCTTGTTGCCGGTATAGCCCGGATCGCGCACGCCCTGCTCGTTGCGGTAGAAGCCGCCGACGTCGAAGGTCCAGCCGTTGCCGAGCGGCGCGCCGACCCAGCCGTCGAAGCGATAGAGATCGGCGGTCGGGCCGTAGAGCACGCGGGCATGGCCGGACAGCTCGTCGCCCGGCCGCCGCGTGATGTAGTTGACCACGCCACCCGGTGCGTTGGAGTAGAAGACCGACGACGGGCCGCCGCGCACCACCTCGATACGGTCGATCGATTCGTCGCTGCGGAACGCCTGGTCGGCGTTGAGATAGCCGAGCGCCGGATCATGCTGCACCGGCAGCCCGTCCTCGAGCAGGTTGATCGAGCCGAAGCCGTCGACGGGAATGCCGCGCGCGCGGACGTTGCCACTGCCCTCACCGCCCGACGCCTCGACCCAGAAACCGGGGACCGACTTCAGCGTCTCGGTCACGCTCGACGCCGCACGCGAGCGCAACGCGTCGTTGCTCAGCGTAGTGATCGCATAGCTGGTCTCGAGCTTGGTCCGCTCGCCCGCGCCGGCGCGGCCGGTGACGACGATGTCTTCGCCGCTCTCGTTCTGCGACTCGGTGTCGGCGATGGAGGTCTGGGCCATGGCTGCGGTGCTGCACGTGGCAGCAAGAACGATGAGCAACGATTTGACGAAAGTACGATTTACCACGGTGCTGAACCCCCAATCCCTTGCCGTCGGATGCGGCATGGCTGGGCGGCTAGGCGCGGCAGGTTACGAGTTTGCGGCAGTGCAGCGACGGTTTGGTTACGGTGGCGTCACCTTGCCGTCACGTCGGCACCGTCCGGCCACGAACCGCAGCTCATGCCGGAAATATTGCTATCGGGGTCCCAACCCTCCTAATCCGCCAGCATGGCGGACCCCCGCATCATCGGCGTCGAGCTAGACGAGCGCACCATCCTCTGGCGCTCGGCCGACGTCGAGCAGGAGCGGCGGATCGCGATCTTCGACCTGCTCGAGGAGAATCATTTCGCGCCCCAGCGCAAGCCCCCCGACGGCTATGCCGGGCCCTACCGCATCAAGCTCAGCGTCGAGGAGGGCCGGCTCGCGATCGCGATCCATCGCGAGGACGGCAGCCATCTGGAGACGCTGGTGCTCGCGCTCGGCCGCTTCCGCCGGCCGATCAAGGACTATTTCGCGATCTGCGACAGCTATTACGACGCGATCCGCAACGCGAGCCCGGCGCAAATCGAGACGATCGACATGGCTCGGCGCGGCATCCACAACCAGGCCGCCGAACTGCTGATGGAGCGGCTGGAGGGCAAGATCGAGGTCGACTTCGACACCGCAAGACGGCTGTTCACGCTGATCTGCGTGCTCCATATCCGCGGCTGATGACCAAGATCGACGCTCCCGCCCTGATCGCCGCCGCCCGCGAGGCTGCGCGGAACGCCCATGCACCCTATTCCCGCTTCGCCGTGGGCGCCGCGGTGCTGCTCGTCGACGGATCGGTGGTGACGGGCGCCAATTTCGAGAATGCGAGCTACGGCCTGTCGCTCTGTGCCGAGACGGTGGCGCTGGCGACGGTGAACAGCCTCGGCAGGCTGCGCGACGTGGTCGCGATCGGCGTGATCGGAGGCCGCATTGGTCATGCCGACTCCTCGCCGGTCAGCCCCTGCGGCCGCTGCCGTCAGGTCATCAACGAAGCGGCTCAGCTGAGCGGGCGCGACATCCCCGTCTTCTGCGCGGGCGCGGAAGGCGACGGCATCGCCACCTACCGGCTTTCGGAGCTTCTGCCCCTCGCCTTCGGGCCCAAGGACCTGGGTTTCGTCTGACGCGCCGGACAATCACCGCGTTCTGCTTGCCCGCCCTTCGACTGTTCGCCTAGACGTGCCGGATGTCCATCCTATCCGACCGCTGGATTCGCGAGCAGGCCCTCAATCACGGCATGATCGAACCGTTCGTGGAGGCGCAGCGGCGCGAAGGCTGCATCAGCTACGGCCTCTCCTCCTACGGCTATGACGCGCGCGTGGCGGACGAGTTCAAGATCTTCACCAACGTCGATTCGGCGACGGTCGATCCCAAGGATTTCGCCGCCAACAGCTTCGTCGACCGCCAGACCGACGTCTGCATCATCCCGCCCAACAGCTTCGCCCTCGCCCGCACCGTCGAATATTTCCGGGTGCCGCGCGACGTGCTGGTGATCTGCCTCGGCAAGTCGACCTATGCCCGCTGCGGCATCATCGTGAACGTGACCCCGCTCGAGCCCGAATGGGAAGGGCATGTCACGCTCGAATTCTCGAACACCACACCGCTCCCGGCCAAGATCTATGCCAACGAAGGCGCCTGCCAGTTCCTGTTCCTCAAGGGCGACCAGCCCTGCGAGACCAGCTATGCCGACCGCGCCGGCAAATATATGGGTCAGCGCGGAGTGACGCTGCCGCGGCTGTAGACGGGGCTATCGCCGTTCCAACCGGATCGGCGCGGGCTGATCGATCAAATATTGTTCCATGACGTCGCCGGTCAGCCGTAGGCGCAGGCGGTCGTCGAATCCCTCGACGGCGAACAGGCCGTCTGCAGTCAAAGGGATCAGCTGGGCGGCCTTGCCATCGCGCCGTACGAAGTTGAGCGCCCCATCCTGCCACGTCACACGCCGGTCGCCATACAGTCCGGCCATCGCCCACAGCTTCGCGGCCGGGATCGTCACGGGATGCAGGCGCGCCTCGATGCCGACGCGCGCCCATTCCCAGTCGGCGCGGTCGGCCGGATCGGCATCCGTGCGCTTGGCGAGCACCGCCAGCGCCAACGATTGCGCGACATCGGGCGCCTGCTCGGGATCGACCGCGACGTCAGGCGGTACGCCCGTACCTTCCCAGCTCGATTTGGATACGGGATGGACGGGACGGCCGAACGAGCAGCTCAGCATGAATCCCGGCGCGATCGGCGAGAAGCCGTTGTTGTTCGCCGCGCCGGCGGTGGTCGCGCCGATCAGCGTGCCGAGCCGGAACTGCTGCACGTCGTAGGCGAAGGCTTCCGCTCCGGAACCGACGCGGCCGTCGATCAGCACGTAGAGCGGCTTCCCCTTGAGCCGGCCGGCCGGCAGATATTCGAGCGTCCGGGACTGGATCGGTTCCTGACCCGCCTGGAGGAAGGTGATGTCGAGCGTATCGCCATCCATGAAATGGCTGAGCAGATAGCGCACCGCCGCATGCGACCCACCGCCGTTGCCGCGCAGGTCGATGATCACCGCATCGCCGCCGCGCAGGAACCGCATCGCGCCGTCATAGGCGGCGCCGCTCTCGTCATTGACCCATTGGAAGCCGGCGATCCGCAGATAGCGGATGTTTCCAGGCAGAATCTTCATCTCCGTGAGGCCGTGGTAGTCGCGCCGTGCCTCGCGGGCCCAAAGCGCCTCGAGCTCGGGACTGTCCTTGCCGTCGTTGGCGGGCTTGCCGGCTGCCGCATATTGGGCGGGGGCGAAATTCAGATACATGTGCCGATCACCGCTGGCTTCGCGCAGATCGGCGGTCACGCGTTCGGCGAAAATCGACGGATCGCCGACATTGTAGCGTCCCGATGCCAGTCCCTCGTCGAGACGCGCGACGATCGTCGGCACACGATCGGGAAAGACATAGCGGTTGCGGATTATCTTCGCGATCTCGGCGATCGCCGCTGTCCGTTGCTCGGCGGTCAGTGCAACCACAGCGTCGCCGCGTGCCACCGCTACAGGCGCGGCGCGCTGAGCGGAAACAGATGCTGGAACGAAAGCGGCAAGGATCGCGAAGGCCATAGCAGAACCGGGGTACATGCGGGCGTTGCCTTTCAACCATGGGAAACAGGTTCGACGGCCGCGGCCTTGAGCCGTTCGGCGAATGGCCTTCGTTCCAGCAGGTCGAGCGTTCTTGCCAGGACGTCCGGGAGTGAAAGGCCCAATTCCTGGTCCAGCGTCCGCGCCGCCGCCTCCGTCGTGGTCCAGATCTGCTCGAGCTGCGGAACGATGCGCTCAGCAAGCGGGGTAAGCGCGACGATACGTTCGCGCGCGTCGTCGCCGGCCCTCAACGTGACCAGCCCGCGTTCCGCCATCTGATTCACCGTCTGTCCGGCAGCCGAATGGGTGACACAGGCGTGCTCGGACAGAGCCCGGATCGTCGCCGGCCCATGTCGGATCAGCGCGCGGACGACGGGCGTGTAGCGCGGCCGATAGTCCAGGCCGGCATCGACATAGGATTGCTCCACGGCGCCGTCGAGCTCCTCAATCAGGCGGCGCAGCAGGGTTCCGAGGGTGGCGGCCCGGCTCGACATGGCAAAGGATATAAAAGCGCTTGTATATTCCGCAATAGCAGAAATGCGTCGAGGATCCTTCTCAGGCGTCGCCCTGCAGCTGGCCCCTCAATTCCTCCAGTTCCGACAGCGCGTCAGAAACTCGCTTCGGGGGGAACGCCGAGGTTTCAGTCCACACCAGGAGAGGAATGCAGACGCCCGCGCTTTCCAGCGCGGGCGTCACGATTGAGCCGATGCCGGCAATCTCTTGCCTGCGTGGCCGGCGATCTCAGTTCCTTGCGATGTGCGTCCGGACGTCCAGTTGACGCAGGCCGGTTTCGGCGATCGCATGGGCGCTGGCAGTCCGCTCAGCAGAAAGGTCCATCAGCACGTCCTCGTTGGCCAGCACCTGCTGGTAGAGCGAGCGCGCCTCATTCGCGCGGTCGGTCTGTGCGTAGACCGCGGCGAGGTTGAGCAGAATCTCGGGTCGGTTGGGGAAGATGCGGCGCTCGGCGATCAGCCGGCGCTCGGCTTTGGCATAGTCGCCGCGCTCGATCGCCTGCGCGGCCAAAGGATCGGTGCGGGTCTGCGCCGGCGCCGCCTGAGCCGCGGCCGCCAGCGACGCGACAAGGATGGTTGCAACAACCTTGTTCATCATGAAGGCTCCTCTCATCGTTACGTTTCGGTGTCAGTTTTATGACACTCATGTTTCAATACGATGAAGGAGCTGTGACGTCAAAAGAAAAGGGCGGCCGAAGCCGCCCTTTATGAGACCATCATCTGTCTCAGCTGCCCACGCGAAGCGGGCCACGATCGTCAGAAGTCGCCGCGATACTGCTCGTTGCCGACGAAGCCGAGCTTGGTGACGTTGGCGCGCTTGATGATCGCCAACACCTGATCAACCTTCTCGTACCGCGCCTGGGCATCGGGCTGGAAATGCAGCTCGGGCTCCGGGCTCATCGCCGTGGTGCGCTCGAGATACTGCGCCAGCGTCACGTCGTCGATCGGCGTGCCGTTCCAGAACACGTTGCCGGTCGGATCGATCGACACCTTGTTCTTGTCCGGCTCGATCGGCGGCTTGGGCGCGTTCGAGTTCTGCGGCAGATCGACCTTCACCGCGTGCGTCTGCACCGGGATGGTGATGATGAACATGATGAGGAGCACGAGCATGACGTCGATCAACGGCGTCGTGTTCATCTCCATCATCGGCTCGCCGTCGTCGCGGCCACCACTCATTGCCATTTCAAACTACTCCTTGGCCGTGCCGTCGCGTCAGCGGTCGAGCGTCTGGACCGAGCCGGCCGGCGGCTCGGAGATGAAGCCGACCTTGGCGAAGCCCGCCATCTGCATCGTGTAGACCGTGCCGCCGATGCAGCGATACGGCGTGTTGACGTCACCGCGGATGTGCACCTCGGGGATGTCATCCGGCTTCAGGTTCGCGCCGAGCTTGTCGACCACGCCCTTGAGCTTGGCGACGCCACGCTCGAGCAGCTCCTCGTGATTGACCTTGGTCATGTTCCAATAGACGTCGCACCCATCCGGACCGCCCTTGACCGAGAGCGAGACGTTCTCGGGCTTGGTGGTGGTGGGTTCGAACGGCACCTTGGGCAGCTCAACTTTGACCGTCTGGATCACGACCGGAACCGCGATCAGGAAGATGATCAGGAGCACCAGCATCACGTCGACGAGCGGCGTGGTGTTGATGTCCGACATCGGGGTTTCGTCGCTGCTACCCCCTACGCTCATCGCCATAGCGAGCTAATCCTATCCTCAAATTCACATCCGGCGCGTTGATCGACGCCGGTCAATCGATGGGGCCGCGGCGAACCGCGGCCCCGATAGTCCCTTACGCGCGGGTCTGGCCCGTCGTGCCGGTGGTCGCCGCCGGCTTGGCCGCCGGAGCAGCGGCCTTGGCCGGAGCCGCCTTCGCCGCCGCCGTGGCCGGACGCACCGCGCCGTTCGAGGCGAGGAAGCCGAGCACGTCGTTCGAGAAGGCCGACAGGTCCTCCGAGATGCTCTTGTTGCGGCGCTGCAGCCAGTTGTAGGCAAGCACCGCCGGCACCGCGACCGCGAGACCGAGCGCGGTCATGATCAGCGCCTCACCGACCGGACCGGCGACCGCGTCGATCGACGCCTGGCCCGCCGCGCCGATCTTGATCAGCGCGCGGTAGATGCCGATGACGGTACCGAACAGACCGATGAACGGCGCGGTCGCGCCCACCGTCGCGAGGAATGCGAGGCCGGTGTTCAGCTTCGAGTTGATCGCCGCTTCCGAACGGGCGAGCGAGCCGTGCAGCCAGTCGTGCGCCTCGACCGGATCGGTCAGGCGGCCGTGCTGGTCCTGCGCGGCCAGGCCGTCGTCGACGATCTGGCGATAGGCCGAGTTCTTCTCGAGCTTCGCCGCGCCTTCACGCAGCGAGTTGTTCGACCAGAAGCTTTGGCGGACGCGCTTCGCCTGGTTGATGATCTTCTGCTGCTCGAACAGCTTGGTGAACATGATGTAAAAGCTGACGATCGACATCAGCACCAGGATGCCGAAGACGGTCTGCGCGATGATGCCGCCCTGCTGGAGCGCAGGGATCAGGCCGTACGGGTTTTCGCCGCCGTGAGCCGGGGCCGCACCTGCGGCGAGGATGGTGGTCAGCATTGGTCGGTCTTTCCTCTGACGATTTGATTTCAACAAAAGCTCGGCGTCCCGGGCGGGGCCCGGCGACGCCGATGGTTAGTTATTCCTCGAGCTGCCAGCGCACGCCCGGGATGGTGGCGGTTGAGACGATCGGGTTGCCCGCATCATCCTGCGCCGGCTTGTAGCGGCCGCGCCGCTTGGCGAGACTGCAGGTGGTGGCGTCGAGCTCGGAATTGCCGCTCGACGAAGTCACACGGCAGTCGGTGACCTTGCCATCGGTACCGATGGTCAGTGAAACCGTGACGCGCCCCTCGGCACCCGCACGACGCGCGCCCGCAGGATAATCGTCGTTCGAGAACCACGAGCCGGGATTGCCCCTCGGCGTCGCCTTGGCGGCGAGCTTCGGCGGCGGCGGCGGCGGCGGTGCGGGCGGTGCCGGTGGTGCAGCGATCGGCGCCGGCGTATAGGTCGGCGGCGGCGTCGTCACCGCGGTGATCGTCACCGGCGGCGGCGTGTTGGTCTGCACGATCGGCGGCGGCGTCACGACCGGCGGCGGCTGCATCGGCTGATCCGGCGGCGGCGGCGGCGGCGGCACCTCTTCGGGCGGGGGTGGCGGTTCCTCTACCTCGAAGGTCTTCAGATTTTCCTGAGCCTTCTTGATGTACTGGTAGGCGAGGCCCGTCACGAAGGCATATCCGAGCGCAACGTGAATCAGCGCGACGATGATCAGCGCTACCACACGGCTGCCGCTCATATTCCGGTCAGCGTAAGCCATTCAGCAACGAAACTCCCTCATGACTGACAATGGTGAACCCGACATGGTCCTTATGTCGTTGCCCACCTTCTGCCTTGACTGTTGTATCCCTGCGGCAGCGGCCGAGTCTCTATCGTGGGCCTCGGGATGACGCAAACGCTTTGTCGAGCGCAATAAACTTACCAGCGCCTCGCGACAGAATTATTTCTGTATCAAAGCTGCACCTTCGCGTAACCCGTAATGCCATGAAGTGCCTGTCTTCCGCGATTCCCGCGGCCCTCGCCCTCTTCGCCACATTTGCCCCATATCCGGCGCAAACCGCACAGATCGTGGCAGAAACGGGGCAAGCTGCGCCGTCCTATGCCGCCATCGCCGACCGCCTGACGGCCTCGCCGATCGTGATCGATGCGGTCGTTCGCGACGCGATCCGGTTGAAGGACGCCGCCGCGGCCAATACCGAAGCAGGACGGATCAGATATTATGTACAAGCCGATGTCCAGTCCCTGATTCGCGCCCCGTCGGCGATACCGACGCGCATTTCCTACCTGGCCGATGTTCCGACCGATTCGCGCGGCAAGCCGCCCAAGCTCAAGAAGCTGCGCGTGCTGCTGTTCGCCCGGCCGGTCCCGAATCGGCCCGGCGAGATCCAGCTGACCGATCCGGACGCCCAGCAGCCGTGGACTCCTGCGCTCGACGCGCTCGTCCGCCGTATCGTGAAGGACCTTGTCGCTCCGGATGCGCCGCCGGTGATCACCGGCGTCGGCAATGCCTTCCATGTTCCCGGCACGCTGCCCGGCGAGGGCGAGACGCAGATCTTCCTGCTCACGCCCAACGGACGGCCGGTGTCGCTCAACGTGCTGCGCCGGCCCGGTGAGCAGCCGCGCTGGGCCGTGGCACTGTCGGAGATCGTCGACGAAGCCGCGGGCCCGCCCGCCAAGGACACGCTACTATGGTATCGACTCGCCTGCGGCCTGCCGCCGACGCTGCCCGACCGGGCGCTGGCCTCGATGGAGGAAGCCGACGCGGCGGCGGCGCGTGAGGATTATGACTTCGTGCTGAAGGCGCTGGGGCCCTGCGGCCGCTGACTGTCAGCGGCCGAGGTGGACAAAGTCGCGCCCCCAGCTCCTGAGGTGGGCGCCGGCATCGACGAAGATCACCTGGCCGGTCACTGAATCCGCGGCCGCCAGCCAAGCGACGGCGTCTGCCACCGCTTCGGGCGCGGGCAGATGGGCGAGCGGCATCATCGCGGCGAGCCGGTCGAGCTGGGCTGCATCATATTCCGGAGTCGGAATGGTCAGCCCCGGTGCGACGCCGTTGACCCGGACGCGCGGGGCCAGCGCCGCCGCCAGCGTGCGAGTCGCTTCAGCCAGCGCCTGCTTGGACAATGTATAGGTGAGTTGGTCGACGGGAGGTTGGGCGATTCGCTGGTCGAGGATGTTGACCACGACGCGCCCGCCGAGCCTGGCCACCCCGTGCGCGAGAGCATAGGGAGCGGCGAGATTGACGCGCAGGTGGTCGAGGAGATCATCGTAGCCGCCGCTCCCCTCCCCCACCGCCTCGAAACGCGAGGCGCTATTGACGAGCAGGTCGGCCGGACGTCGGAAATGGCGCGCTACGTCCTCCGGCAGCGCCTCGACAGCGCGCGAATCGGTAAGGTCGGCGGCGAAGATGTGGTGATCGACGCCCGCGAGCCGCTCCTCCAGCCATGGCTCGGGCTCGGGATCATGGCCGGCGTGGAGCGCGAGGTCGTATCCCGCATCCGCCAACCGCGCGGCGATGTGCGCGCCCAGCCGCCGGCAGCTTCCGGTGACGAGCGCGAGCGGGCGCATCAGCGCCGATGCCTCACCAGCGTGATGCCGATCGATTCGCCGCGCTCGGCGATCGCCAGCTTGATGATTTTCACCTCGACCCGCCGCACGCGCCTGTCCTGCAGGAACAGGGTCTCGACGATATGGTCGGCGACGCCCTCGATCAGCTTGAAGTGCACCCCCTCGGGCAGCGCGCGTGTCGCCGCGTCGCGCAGGTCGATATAGCTTTTCGACGCCGACAGCGGCGTGTCCGGCGCGAAATGAGGCGGACAATCGATCTCCACATCGAGCGAGATGCGGAGCGGCTGCGGCAGGTGAGTCTCTTCGGAATAGATGCCGGTCAGCACCTGGACCTCGAGATCGTGCACCTGAAGAGTGAGGCTGTCGTTCATGGGTGATGCGCCGATAGCAGATCGGCGCGCGCACGAAAGCCTTGCGCTGCCGTCCGATGGCGCTAATGCGCGCGCCCTTCATGACCATCATCCCGCTCTCGACCATTGCGCCCGACGCCATCGAAGCGCTGCTCGACCGCGCCTTCGGGCCCAATCGCCGCGCGAAGACGGCCTATCGCGTGCGCGAGGGACTGGAGGTGATTCCCGAGCTGAGCTTCGCGATGCTGGACGAGGCGGACGCCTTTGTTGCCAGCATCCAATGCTGGCCGGTGGCTTTGGCCTGCGACGACGGCCCGCGCGTGGCGATGGTGATGGTCGGCCCGATCGCGGTGGAACCGACGATCCAGGGCGGCGGGCTCGGCCAGCGCATCACCCGCCACGCCCTTACCGCAGCCGATGCCGGCAGCGGCGAGGGCTGGGACAAGCTGATGTTGGTCGGCGACCCCGAATATTATGCGCGCTTCTTCGGCTTTTCCGCCGAACGCACCGGCCGCTGGCGCCTGCCCGGCCCATGGGAGCCCCGCCGCCTGCTCGCGCGCGGCCCTATCCCCGACTGCGCCGGGATGATCGAACCGCGGCTGCCGGTAGTCGTCTGAGGGTTTACCGGCGCCGCGCTCCTGCTAACGCTGCCGCGATGCCGATGGAGCCGCCGCCCGACCTCGCTTCGCTGAGCCTCGCCGAGATCGCCGACCTCGCCGCGCGACGGAAGCTGCCGCCGGTCGAGCAGTGGAATCCCGGCCATTGCGGCGACAGCGAGATGCGGATCGCGCGTGACGGCACCTGGTATCACCAAGGCTCGCCGATCGGGCGAGCGGCGATGGTGCGGCTGTTCTCGACTATCCTCAGGTGCGAGCCGGATGGCGGCTATGTGCTGGTGACACCGGTCGAGAAGCTCGACATCGCAGTCGAGGATGCGCCGTTCGTCGCGGTCGAGCTGAAGGCCGAGGGACGCGGGCGCGACATGCGCCTCGCCTTCCGCCTCAACACGGACGAGCTCGTCGCCGCCGGTCCCGAGCATCCGTTGCGCTTTGAAGCACATGACGACGGCCCCCGCCCCTATCTCCACGTCCGCGGCGGGCTTGAGGCGCTGGTGGCGCGGCCGGTCTATTACGAGCTGGCGGAGATCGCACTGGCCGGGGACGACGATCCGCCCGGCCTGTGGAGCGACGGCGCCTTCTTCCCGCTGGAGCCGGCATGACCTTGGTCGAGCGGCTGACGGCCGCGCTGGAGGCGGGCAACCGCATGATGCCCGAGCTGCTGACCGGCGATCTGGGGGGGCTGGAGCTCGACCAGGCACCGCGTCATGCCGAGGCGGCAGTGCTGATCGCGGTCACCGACCGGCCGGAGCCGGGCGTGATCCTTACCCAGCGCACCGAGACGCTGCGCCGCCACGCCGGCCAGGTCGCCTTCCCCGGCGGCCGGATCGATCCCGGCGACGACGGCCCGGTCGCCGCCGCGCTGCGCGAGGCGGAGGAGGAGATCGCAATGCCTCCGGAGGCGGTGACGGTGATCGGCCCGGTCGACCGCTACCGCACCGTCACCGGCTATGAGGTGACGCCCGTGCTCGGCGTCGTCGCGCCGGACCTGCCGCTCGTCGCCGCCGAGGCGGAGGTCGCCGACGTGTTCGAGGTCCCCCTCGCCTTCCTGCTCGATCCCGCCAACCAGCGCGAGACCAGCCAGGTCTGGCAGGGGCGCGAGCGGCATTATTATCAGATCGACTGGAACGGCCGCCGCATCTGGGGCGCGACCGCGGCGATGCTGGTCAATTTGTCGCGGCGGTTGGCATGGTGACGCTGCCGGATGCGGAATGGCGCCATCGCGCCGGGCTCGACCGCCTCGCCGAGGTGCTCGGCGCCAATGAAGGCATGGCGCGGTTCGTCGGCGGCGCGGTGCGCGATGCGCTGCTCGATATCCCTGTCGCAGACCTCGACGTCGCTACTCGTCATGCGCCGGCGACGGTGATCGACCTTCTCCGCCGCGCCGGGATCAAGGCGGTGCCGACCGGCATCGATCACGGCACCGTCACCGCAATCATCGAGAGCGGCCCGGTCGAGGTGACGACGCTGCGCCGCGACGTGTCGACCGACGGGCGCCGCGCGACCGTCGCCTTTACCGGCGATTGGCGCGAGGACGCGGCGCGGCGGGACTTCACCATCAACGCGCTCTACGCCGATCCCGCGACCGGTGAGGTGTTCGACTATTTCGGCGGGCTCGCCGATCTGGCGGCGCGCCGCATCCGCTTCATCGGCGATCCGCTCCAGCGGATCGCCGAGGATCACCTGCGCATCCTGCGCTTCTTCCGCTTCCTCGCCCGCTTCGGCAATGCGCCCGATGCGGCCGGGCTGGAGGCCTGCGCCGCGCGCGCTAACGACCTGATGGCGCTGTCGCGCGAACGCATCCGCGACGAGCTGCTCAAGCTGCTCGCTGCGCGCGACGCGGTGCGGGTCGTGCGGCTGATGCTGGATCGCGGCATATTGAAGCCGGTGCTGCCGGAGATCGTCTCGGCCGACCGGCTGGAGGCACTGGCCTCACGCGAAGATGCCGCCGGCATCACGCCCGCGCCCCTGCGCCGCCTGGTCGCGCTGCTGCCCGCCGACGCGGTCGAGGAGGTCGGGGCGCGGCTCAAGCTCTCCAATGCCGAGCGCAAGCGGATCGTCTCTGCCGCGCAGCCGGCCGGCGACCGCGGCGTGTATGAGCTCGCCTACCGCCTCGGCACCGAAGGGGCGGTCGACCGGCTGCTGCTGTCGGACCGTCCGGTCGAGGAGGTGTGCACCGCCGCCGCCTGGAGCCCGCCGGCGCTGCCGATCACCGGCGGAACGCTGGTCGCGCGCGGACTGCGCCGCGGGCCGGAGGTCGCCCGCGTGCTGCGCGAGATCGAGAACCGCTGGATCGCCGAGGACTTCCCCGATGCGGCACGGGTCGACGTGATCGCCGAAGAAGCGGTCGCTCAGGCGCTGCGCTCGGCGAGCAGCGCGTAGGCCGCGTCCTTCTCGAGCGGCCGCGAATAGAGATAGCCCTGGCCGTAGCAGCAGCCGAGCGCGGCAAGCGTCTGGGCGAGTTCATTGCTCTCGATGCCCTCCGCCGTCGTGCGCATCCCGAGCGCCTGAGCGAGGCTCAGGATCGCGCGGACGATCGCCACCTTGTCGCGATCGGCGAGCATCCCGGTCACGAAGCTGCGATCGATCTTGAGCACGTCGATCGGCAGCTTCTGGAGATAGGCGAGGTTGGAATAGCCAGTGCCGAAATCGTCCATGGCTAGCGTGGTGCCGAGCCCCTTCAGCGCATGCATCGTGGCGGCGATCCGGTCGGGATCGCTGACGATCGCGCTTTCGGTGAGCTCGAGCGTCATCCGCTCGCCCGCAACGCCGTGACCGTCGAGCGCCGCCTGCACCATCGGCGCCACCTGGTCGCGCTGGAGCTGGATCGCCGACAGGTTGACCGCAACGTTGACCCGGCAATGACCACCGGCGGCGCGGTCCCATTCGGCGAGTGTACGGGCCGCCTCGCCCATCGCCCAGCGGCCGAGCGGCACGATCAGGCCGGATTCCTCGGCGACCGGAATGAAATCGGACGGCTTCACCTCGGTTCCGTCGCGCAATGTCCAGCGCGCCAGCGATTCGAACGACACGATCCGCCCGCTCGCCAGGTCGCAGATCGGCTGGAAGCTCAGGCGAAGCTCCCCATTCTCGACCGCGCGGCGCAGTTCGGTCTCGATGCTGAACTGGGTGCGGACGATGTCGAACGCCGAATCCTGATAGATTTCGGTGCGTCCCGTCTTCTTCGCGCGCTTCACCGCGAACTGGGCGTGGCGGATCAGGTCCTCCGACTCGGCAAGCTCGTCATGGCCGAGCGCGATGCCGATCGCACAGTCGATATGGATCTCGAAATCGGAGAGGCGGAACGGCGCCGACAGCGCGGCATGGATGCGGGCGGCGACCTGGAGCGCATCGCGGGCTCCGTCGTCGACCGCGATCAGGATGCCGAACTCATCGCCGCCGATCCGCGCGAGCATGTCGCTGCCCCGCAGCGCGCCCTTGATCCGCCGCGCGACCGAGATCAGCAGCTCGTCGCCAGCCAGGCTGCCCATGCAGGCGTTGACGCGGCTGAAGCGGTCGAGATTGACGATCATCACCGCATGTCCGGCGCGCGTCTCCTCGGTAATGCGGCTTTCGAGCTCGTCGCCGAAGCCGCCGCGGTTGGGCAGGCCGGTGAGGCTGTCCGACAGCATCTCGCGCCGGAGGCTGGTTTCGGTGCGCTGCTCACCGGTCTGGTCAACGAGGCTCACCAGGCAGCGCTTGACGTGACGGAGTGCCGCGCGGCGCGCGATCATCACGCGGAAATAGCGCGCATCGATCGCCTCGCCGAACTGCCACGCGAATTCGAGATGCGTCTCGTCGGATTCGAGGAACTGGAGGATTCGCGCCCCAAGCAGGCGGATCACCGGCGACTGCTCAGCCGTCGCGCCGAGGCCGGCTCTGCGGAAGGCACGATTGACCGCCTCGAAGGCGAAGGCGCCATCGACCCACTCCACCACGGCGGCGGGAATGGGCATCAGGTCGATGATCGCAGCGCTCGTCCGCGGCCCGACCTGCGGAACATCGTCGGCAACCGCGAGCGGCGCCGGAGCGAGCGTGGTGATCGGGCGCGCCTTACGAAAGATCATCGCGCCCCCCTGTTAGGGGCGATTGGTTAAAAGCGGCTGAAAACGAAAGTCATTTCCGTAAAGATCAGAAGCGGTTGTCGCGGGGGAAGCCAGTTGGCGGCATCCGTCCCGCCGCGCCGCGTGCCGCACGCCATTGCGTCAGATCGGTTTCAGTGCGTGTCCGCCCGCCATCGCCGCCCATCGTCCAGCTGAGGCCGGCAGCGAAGCGGAAGGTGGTGACGTCCGACAGACCGCCGTCGCGGTAGCGCTGGAGCTGCACCCCCTGCCCGCGCGCCAGCTCGGCCACTTCGGCGAGCGGGAACACCAGCAGCTTGCGGTTGTCGCCGACCACGCCGACATAGTCGTCTTCCGGTCCGACCGGGCGCACCACCTTGAGCTTGGCCCCGGCGCGGGGCGTCACCACCGTCTTGCCCTTGCGCGTCTCAGCGATCGTGTCGGCCGCCTTCACCACGAAGCCGCGTCCGTCGCTCGCGGCGACCAACAGCTTCTCGGCGCGCGTGGCGGGAAGCAGCGCGACGATCCCCGCATCGCCGTCGAGGTCGATCATCAGCCGCACCGGCTCGCCGAACCCGCGCCCGCCGGGCAGCTTGTCGGCAGCGAGCGTATAGAAGCGCCCGCTGTCGGCCGCGAGCAGCAGCTTGTCCGTGGTCTGGGCATGAAAGGCGAGGAACGGCCCATCGCCCTCGCGGAACTTGAGCGCGTCGGCCGAGGCGAGCTCGACATGCCCCTTCATCGCGCGGACCCAGCCGCGCTGGGAGAGGATCACGGTGATCGGCTCGCGCTCGATCATCGCCTCCAGCGGGATGTCGCGCGCCGGCGCGGCTTCCTCGATCGTGGTGCGGCGCGCGCCGAGCGCGGTCTCGGGGCTATAGCGCTCGCGGAGCTTGGCGAGGTCGCGCTTCATGCGCGTGCGCTGGCGGGCGTCGGACGACAGCAGCAGCTCGAGCTCGCCCCGTTCCTTGTCGAGTGTATCTCGCTCGCCGCGAATCTGCATCTCCTCGAGGCGGCGCAGGCTGCGCAGGCGCATGTTGAGGATCGCCTCCGCCTGGCGGTCGGTGAGGCCGAACTCGGCGATCATCACCGGCTTGGGCTCGTCCTCGGTGCGGATGATCTCGATCACGCGATCGAGGTTCAGATAGGCGATGAGGTAGCCGTCGAGCAGCTCGATCCGGTCGGCGATCTTGCCGAGCCGATGCTCCGAGCGGCGGCGCAGCACGATGAAGCAATGCTCGACCCAGCTCTGCAACGCCTCCGACAGGCTCATCACCCGCGGCGTGCGGCGCGCGTCCAGCACGTTGAGGTTGAGCGGCACGCGCACCTCGAGGTCGGAGAGACGATAGAGGCTCTCCGCCAGCGTATCCGGATCGACAGTGCGCGCGCGCGGCTCCAGGACGATGCGCACCGCCTCGTCGGATTCGTCGCGCACGTCGGCGAGGATCGGCAGCTTCTTCTCGTTGATGAGCGCAGCGATGCCCTCGATCAGCTTGCCCTTCTGCACGCCGTAGGGGATCTCGCTGACAACGAGCTGCCACCCGCCCCCCTTCTCGCGCTCGATCGTGGTGCGGGCGCGGACGCGGAAGCTGCCGCGGCCGGTGGCATAGGCCTCGGCGATCGCCGCTTGGCTGTCGACGCAGATGCCGCCGGTCGGGAAGTCCGGCCCCTTCACATAGTCCAGGACGTTGGCGTGGCGGTTGTCGATCAGCGCGACCGCTGCGTCGATCAGCTCGGCGGCGTTGTGCGGCGGGATGCTGGTCGCCATGCCGACGGCGATGCCCTGCGCGCCGTTGGCGAGCAGGTTGGGGAACAGACCCGGGAACAGTTCCGGCTCCAGCTCCTCGCCGTTGTAGGTCGGGCGGAAATCGACCGCATCCTCGTCGAGACCGTCCATCAGATCGATCGCGACCTGGGTCAGGCGGGCTTCGGTGTAGCGATAGGCAGCGGCGTTATCGCCGTCGATGTTGCCGAAATTGCCCTGCCCGTCGACCAGCGGGTAACGGGTGGCGAAGGTCTGCGCGAGGCGGACCATCGCGTCGTAGACGGAACCCTCACCATGGGGGTGGTATTTGCCGATCACGTCGCCGACGACGCGCGCGCATTTCTTGTAGCCGGCGTCGGGGTCGAGCCGCAGCAGCCGCATCGCCCAGAGCAGGCGGCGGTGGACCGGCTTCAGCCCGTCGCGGACATCCGGCAGCGACCGCGCGGTGATCGTCGACAGCGCGTAGACGAGGTAGCGATCGGACAGGGCGCTGTCGAAGGGGGCATCGACGATCTGATTGAAGGGGTCCTGGAAATCGGTGGCCATCGCAGTCGACTAGCAGCCCGCCCGCGCACTGGCGAGCCCGGGAAAGCTCACGGCGCGTCGAGCGGGACCAAGATGCCCATCGGATCGTCGCCCGCCGCCTCTCGTACCGCATCGAGCAGCCAATCGCGAAACGCGCGGACCTTCGTCAGATTGCGCTTGCCCTCGGGATAGAGCAGCCAAAAGCCGTTGCGATAGTTGGCGATATGGGCGAACGGCTGGACGAGCAGTCCGGCGTCGATCGCCTGCTGAAACATGGGCGGGCTCAGAATCGCGACGCCATGGCCGGCGATCGCAGCGCTGCCGTCCAGCACCTGCGAACCGAAGCGGACCCCGGAATGGGTGCGGCTGTCGAGCGTCACGTCCTCCAGTGTCTCGAACCATAAGTCCCACCAATCATCCTCGGGCGAGATGCGCGGCACTTCGAACAGGTCCGCCGGCCGTTCCAATCGGTACCGCTCGAGAAATGCGGGACTGGCAAGCGGCGTCACCGGCATCCGCATCAGGAAATGCGAGGCCAGCCCGGACCAGGGCGTTGGAGCGCCGCGGATGGCGACGTCGAACTCGCTCGCGGCCAGGTCGACCAGCTCGTCCGAGATGTGCAGCCGCACCGCGAGATCGGGATGCTCCAGCTGAAAGTTGCCGAGCCGGCCGGCCAGCCAGTTGGTCGCGATCGTGCGCGGCGCGGTGATCGACAGCACTGCCGCATTCTCCGCGCGCGCGACCGCGAACGCCTCGCCGAGCGCGGTGAAGGCCCCTGTCACCTGCGGCGCGATCCGGCGGCCGAGGTCGGTCAGCGCCATGCCGCGCCCGCGACGCGTGAAGAGCGGCGCGCCCAACCGCTCCTCGAGCACCTTCATTTGATAGCTGACCGCCGCCTGCGTCATGCCCAGCTCCTCCGCGGCGCGGCTGAAGTTCTCGTGGCGCGCGGCCGCCTCGAACACGCGGACGGCGGCGAGCGGCGGCAGGCTGTGCATCCATAAGATATAAGACCAACTTGTATTTCATGTCCAACGCTTTGTTGGTTCTCGCGGCGGCGATGGGGCACATGCTGGGGCGCAGTCCAGCCACTGCTCAGCAAAGGAAACCGCCATGTTCAGACTGATCCTGCCGGCGATGCTCGTGCTCGCCAGCTCCCCCTTCCCCGCTGTCGCGCAAGGTGCGCAGCGCGATGCCCATGTCGCCTATCGCGATCTCGATCTCGCCACACCCGCCGGCGTTACCGAGCTCGACCGTCGGATCAAACGGGCGATCAAGGCGATGTGCCCAGCCGACGATAGCGCCGAGCTGGCGCGCAAGGCGATCGTCAAACGCTGCCATCGAGTCCTTACGGCTGCCGTCGCCGGCCAGCGCGCCCAGGCGATCGCGAGCGCGGCGCGCTCGGGACCGGTTGTAGCGGCACGTTGATCGGGATGCTCGCCAGGGCGAGAGCGCCGGCGCGCTCTCGCCCATCAAAATTGCAAGCTGTGCTGATATCTTCCAGCGTGAGGCCCGCCATCCGGCGTCAGGTGATGCCGTGCTTCCTCAGAAGCGCCTGTTCATCGCCCGACACCCAGCCGAAAACCTTTGGCTCGCCGTCCAGCTTCTGGACGAAATAGTGAACATCGAAATCGATCGCGACGTCCGGCCGGTCCTCGCGAGCATAGGTGGCGGTCCAGGCGACATGGGCGACGCAGTGATGGCCGTCCATCGGAGAGACGCGGACATTGCGTATCCGCATATCCTTCGTCCCGATCGCCCGATAGCGCGCATAGCCTTGCGCCATGACCTCCTTGAGCCGGTCGTCATTCTTTCCGGCCATCACTCCGGCGGGCGAGGCCGCTACGAACTCCCGCGCATAGAGTGCCGCAACCGCATCCATGTCGATGTCGCCGCCGAGGGCCCGATTGAACGCGCTCTCGTATCGCGCGAAGAGCTTCCTTACGCTCGCTTCCATCCTCTGCTCCCCCACGTGCCGCCATGCCGTGGTTCGGCAATTACGATCGGGGCCATGCTTTAGATGCGTGCCACCACCGTCGTCGGCGGGTTCGCATTGGCGAGTTCGCGGATCAACCATTCGCGGAAACGCTTGATCTTGGGCACGCTGCGACGATGCTCCGGGAAAACCAGCCAATAGGCATAACCCCGCGTCGAAACCTGGTCGAACAATCGCACCAGCCGCCCCTCGGCAAGGTCATGCCGCCAGAAGAAGGGTGTCAGCATCGCTACCCCCTGCCCCGCCATTGCGGCATGACCTTCGTGCGCCTGGGAATCGAGGCGGACGCCGGGGCGCGGCAGACTGTCCGGCACTTCCACCCCGGCTTCACGTAGCCAATAGGGCCACCAGGGATCGTGCGGGCTGATCAGCGGGAGCCGCAACAGGTCGCGCGCCTCGATCCGGCCGCCGTGCTTGGCAAGGAAATCAGGATTGCACATCGGCGTGAAGTCGATCGGCAGCAGCTTCTCCTCGTGCAGTCCTTCCCAGCCGCCGCGGCCGGCGCGGATCGCGACATCGGTCTCGTCGGCGGCAAAATCGACCAGCGCATCGCTGGTGAGCAGCCGCACCGCCATGTCGGGATGCGCCATCTGGAAGCCGCCGAGCCGCCACGCCAGCCAGGTGTTGGCGAAAGTATTGGACGTGGAGATCGTCAGCAGCGCCTCGTCCTCGGCACGGATACCAGCGAAGGCGGCGTCGAGCGCGTCGAAGGCGCGCGTCACCTGCGGGATCGCGCGGCGGCCGGCGTCCGTCAGCACGACCCGTTTCTTCTCGCGCCGGAACAGCGGTACGCCGAGCCGCTCCTCGAGCAGCTTGATCTGATAGCTGACCGCGGCCTGAGTCATGCCCAACTCATTGGCAGCACTTGTGAAATTCTCATGCCGTGCCGCAGCCTCGAATACGCGAACGGCAGAGAGCGGCGGAAGCTGGCGCATGAAGCGCATCATAAGCGGTACTTATCATCTCTGTCCAATGATTTGTTGGCATTTTGTTCCCAGCCGGCGCAATTGGATCATGCAACGTCACCCCCTCGAAGACATGGAGTACGGATCATGCGCGACGATTTCCTGACCTCCGGCTGGGCCGACCATCGCGGCGGCCTGATCGATGGGCTCCACAAGTTGCTCGTGCTGACGCGGCAGAGCTTCGACCGGCTCAACGCCTACCAGTTCGACGCTCCCTGGCGCCGCGAGCAGAGCAGGCACCGGCCGGCGTAACAATCTTGAACGGGTCCCTCGCAGGCGGCGGGGATGGGGTGCGGTTCCGTAGCCCCGTCCCCGCCGCTATCACGTCCGGACCATGACCTATCTCACCTGGCCGGACCTCACCGGCCGCCCCCGCCCGGAACCCGATGCGACCGTCGCCTATGGGGCGGACCGGATGCAGAAGATCGACGTGTGGCTGCCGCAGGGCCGCGGCCCCTTCCCGACCGTGCTGATGGTGCACGGCGGCTGCTGGACCACCGCGATCGCCGATCGCAAGCTGATGAACTGGATCGCCGGAGACCTCCGCGACCATGGCATGGCGGTGTGGAATATCGACTACCGCGGCGTCGACCGCGACGGCGGAGGCTATCCCGGCACTTTCCTGGATGCGGCTGCAGCCGCGGACCGGCTTCGCCTCGATGCAGCCGGCTTCGATCTCGACACGCGGCGCATCGTCGCCGTCGGCCATTCGGCAGGCGGCCATCTCGCCCTATGGCTGGCGGCGCGGCCGAAGCTGCCGGCGAGCAGTCCGCTGGCAGCGCCCGACCCGATCCGCATCGATCATGTGATCGCGCTCGGCGCGCTTCCCGACCTCGAACTCACCGCTGCTCGACCCGATAACGGCTGCGGTGTCGAGGTGATCGGCGAACTGGTCGGGGCTCCGACGGCCGAGCGGCCGGACGTCTATGCCGACACCTCGATCCCGCGCCTGCTGCCGATCGGTGTCCCGCAAGACCTGGTCAACGGCAACCAGGACCGGATCGTCCCCTTCGACTTCGCCACCCGCTATCTCGACAACGCCCGCCGCGCCGGCGATCAGGTGTCGCTGAACGCCGTCGACCGCACCGGCCACGTCGAGCTGATCGCTCCCGAAAGCCGTGCATGGGCGCTGGCGCGAGGGCTGATCGAGGCGGCGCTCCGGCGCTGAGCCTCGATCAATCCGCCGCCACCGTATGCTGGCTCGGCGCCGGCTTACGGGTGATCCAGATCACGCCGATCATCGCCAGCGTCAGCCAGCCGCAGATCCAGAACAGCTCGAGCGACGAGAGCAGGTAGGATTGGTTGACGATCTGCCGCATCACCGATCCCGCCGCCTGAAGCGGGCTCATGCCGGTCGCCTGGAGTTGCTCCACCGTCTGGCGGTAGACCGGCGAATAATCGTTGCCGACCTCGGTCAGCCGCGTTTGGTGCAGCGCCTCGCGCCGGTCCCAATAGGTGGTGGTGAGCGATGCTGCGAAGCTGCCCGCCGTGATGCGCGCGAAGTTCGAGATACCGCTCGCCGACGGCACCCGCTCCGGCGGCAGGCCATCGAGCGAGATGGTGACAAGCGGCACGAAGAACATGCTCATCGCCAGCCCCTGCAGCAGCAGCGGCATCGTCAGCGTCCAGAAGCTCGCGTCGGGGGTGTATTGCGAGCGCATGAAATAGGAGATGCCGAACGCCAGGAAGGCGCCCGTCGCCAGCCAGCGTGCGTCCACCCTCAGCCGCGCGATGAAAGGCGTCGCGATCACCGCGACGATGCCGCTCGGCGCGGCGACGAAGCCCGCCCAGGTCGCGGTGTAGCCCATCTGCGTCTGCAGCCACAGCGGCAGCAGCAGGTTGTTGGCGAAGAACAGCGCATAGCCGAGGCAGAGTGCCAGCGTGCCGAAGGCGAAGTTGCGCCGCCGGAACAGGCTGAGGTCGACCGCCGGGGCGCGGTCGGTCGCCTCCCAGATCGCCCAGGCGACGAAGCCGATCGCGGCGAAGACGGTGAGCACCACGATCAGCTGGTTATGGAACCAGTCGCGATCCTTGCCGAGGTCGAGCATCGTCTGGAGGCTGAACACCCAGAAGGCGAGCAGCAGCAGCCCGACCGTGTCGATCGGCAGCTTGCGGGTCGGCGTCTCGCGGGTCGAAAGCGAGCGCCAGGTGATGCCCGCGGCGATGATCCCGACGGGGACGTTGATCAGGAAGATCCAGCCCCAGTGGTAGTTGTCCGATATGTAGCCGCCGAGCACCGGCCCCAACACCGGCGCGACCAGCGTGGTCATCGACCAGATCGCCAGCGCGGTGCCGCGCTTGTGATGCGGGAAGATCGCGATGAGCAGCGCCTGGCTGCCCGGGATCATTGGCCCGGAGACGGCACCCTGCAGGACGCGGAAGGCGATCAGCGACGACAGGCTCCAGGCGATGCCGCACAGAAGCGAGGCGATGGTGAACAGGATCACCGAGACGGTGAAGGTCCTGACCACCCCGAAACGCTGCATCAGCCAGCCGGTCAGCGGCACCGTCACGCCGTTCGCCACGGCGAAGGAGGTGATCACCCAGGTACCGTTGTCGGTCGAGACGCCGAGATTGCCGGCGATCGTCGGGAGCGACACGTTGGCGATGGTCGAATCGAGCACCTGCATGAAGGTGCCCAGCGCCAGCGCAATCGAGGTCACCCCCAGCGCCGCGCCGCGGAGCGGCGGCGGCTCTGCGCGCGCCGCGTCGCTCACCGTCCGCGTCCCAGATTCTCGGCGATGATGCGGCGGATGCGCGCCTCGACCTCGGGACCGCCGTCGAGGCTCTGCTGCACGCCGCCAGCGGGCGGGGCGGCGCCGGCGACCAGCGGGCCGGAGCGGTTGCTGGTATCGACCTCGGCATTGACCGACAGGCCGACACGGAGCGGATGCTGGCGCAGTTCCTTCGGATCGAGCGCGATGCGCACCGGCACGCGCTGGACGATCTTGATCCAGTTGCCCGAGGCGTTCTGCGGCGGCAGCAGCGAGAAGGCGTTGCCGCTGCCCGCGCCGAGGCCGAGCACCTTGCCGTGGAAAGTCACGTCCTTGCCATAGACATCGGCGTGGATGACGGCCGGCTGACCGACACGCAGGTGCTGGAGCTGCGTCTCGCGGAAGTTGGCGTCGACCCACAGGCTGTCGAGCGGCACCACCGCCATCAACGGCGTGCCGGCCGCGACCTTCTGGCCGAGCTGGACGGTACGCTGGGCGATCACGCCGGAGACCGGCGCCGTGATCCGCATATGGCTGCTGTTGATCGCCGCCTGGCGCAGGTCGGCGATCGCCGCGAGCACCTGCGGGTTGTTGGCGAGCGTCGTGCCGGCGACCGTGCTCGCCGCCTGCGCCTGCTTGGCGCGGGCGAGGTTGAGCGCGGCACGCGCGGTGGTGACCGCGTCGGCGGCGTGGCTCAGCTCCTCGCCCGAGACCGCGCCGTCGGCGGCGGCGCCCCTGCGGCGGGCATAGTCGTTGAGCGCCTTGGAGAGATCGGCCTGGGCCTGGGCGATCTCCGCCCCCGCCTCGTCGACCTGCGCGGTGTTCGAGCGCACCGCGCGCACCGCCCGGCCGAGCGCGGCCTCGGCGGCGGCGAGCTGGACGTCGGTGGTGGCGGGATCGAGGTCGATCAGCGGCTGGCCCTGCGTCACCGCCTGGGTGTTGTCGGCGTGGAGCGCGAGCACGGTGCCGCCGTCGCGCGCCGTCACCGCGACGATGTTGCCGCCGACATAGGCGTCGTCGGTTTCCTCGCTCGGCGGCGCGGTGAGCTCCATGACGCCGTAGATGATCGCGCCGATCAGGATCACCGCGCCCAGGATCAGGAACCCGATCCGGCGCGCGCGCGACTTGGCCTGCGGGGCCGGCGGTGCGGGAGGCGCTGACTGCGGCATGACGTCCTCGATTTCTTCGCGGGGGTCGATCGGCTCGGCGGTCTCGGCCCGGTTCTTCCAGTCGACGGGGCTGTTGTCGGTCATGAGTGCTTGTCCGAAGCAGGGGCCGCGGCGAGCGGCCGGTTGGGATCGAAGCCGCCGCCCAGGGCGGCGATCAGCTGGATGCGGCGGGTGAGCGCGTCGGCCTGGAGCCCGACCAGCGCCTGCTCCGCCTCAAGCAGGCGGAAGCCCGATTCGATCGCGTCGAGCCGCGAGCCGAGGCCGGTGGAGACGCGCACCTGATCGAGCCGCGCGGTCTCGCGCAGGCCCGTCAGGACACGGCGCTGGTCGGCGAGATCCTGGTCGGCCGACCGCACCTGCGTCACCGCATCGGCCGCCTCGCGCACCGCCCCGACGACCGCGCCGTTGTAGCTGGCGACGGCCGTGTCGAGATCGGCGGTGGCGCCGCGATACTGCGCCTTGAGCTTGCCGCCCTCGAAGATCGGCAGGTGGATCGCCGGCCCGGCGCCATAGGTGCGCGAGCCGAAGTCGACCGCGTTGCCGAGCCCGAGCGCGGCGATGCCGGCGAGCGCGGTGATGCTGATGTTGGGCAGGAAGTCGGTCCGCGCCACCTGCCGCCCCGCCGCCGCCGCGTCGATTCGCGCTTGGCCGGCGAGCAGGTCAGGCCGGCGGCCGAGCAGGTCGGCGGGGAGGACATCCGGCACCGTCGGGGGCGTATCGAGCGCGAGCGTCGGCGTGGTTATCTGGGGGTAGAAGTCCGCCCCTCGCCCGACCAGCGCCGCGAGCGCGTGAACCAGCAGCTCGCGCTGCGCCTGCGCCCGGGTGCGGGCCTGCTCGGCCTCGGCGAGCAGCGTCTCGGCCTGCCTGAGCTCGAACTGGCTGGCGAGCTGGTTCCGGATGCGCGACTGGACGTAGCGCAGCGCCTGCTGGCGCGTCGTCACGAAGCCGTCGGCGACCTGGATCAGCCGCTCCGCCCGCGCCAACCCGACATAAGTCTCCGCGATCGAGGTGGCGATCGTAAGGCGAGCCGCAGCCGCGTCGAGCCGCGCGGCATCGGCGCTGGCGCGGGCCTGGGCGACCATCGCGCGCTGGCGTCCGAACAGATCGAGGTTCCAGTTGAGATTGGCCTGGACCGTCGAGACCCAGCGGGTGCTGCCGCCGTAGGGCGGGGGGATGATGTAGTTCTCCGAAAAGCGCTGGAGCTGGGTCTGGCCGTCGACGGTGACCTGCGGCAGCTCGTCCGCCCGCCGCACCGACACCGCCGCCTCGGCCGCGCGGACGCGGGCGAGCGCGCTCTCCAGCGTCGGGCTGCCGGACAGGCCCATCCCGACCAGCCGGTCGAGCTGCGGATCGCCAAACGCGGTCCACCACTCCGAATCGATCGCCGCCGTGCCGCTGTCGAGGCCGAGCGTGCCCGCCTCGACCTTCGCCACCTGCGGCGGATCGTGCGGCACGCTCGCGCATCCCGCGAGCAGCAGCGCCGTCAGCGCCGCAATTCCGATCGCGCGCGTCATTCCACCGTCTCCCTGACCTGCGCCAGACTGCCGCTGACCCGCTCGGCCGCGGTCACCAGCTTGAGCAGCAGCTCGACGAGCGTATCGACCTCTTCCTGGGTGAAGTCGGTGAGCACTTCGTTCCATGCCGGCACGACCAGCTCGTGGAGCTTCTCCACGATGTCCCGGCCTTCGGGCGTGATTGCCAGCCGCACGACGCGACGGTCGTCGGTGCCGCGATCGCGCGTCAACAGGCCGCGCACCTCCAGCGCATCGATCATGCGCGTCGTCGCGCCCGTGGTGATGCCGAGCTCGCGCGCCAACTCGCCGGCGTTACCGACCGCGCCGTCGCGCACGACCTTGAGCGCGACCCACTGCAGGAAACTGACGCCGTGAGCTTCGTCGAACTTCGATCCGACATAGCTCGCCATGATCTTGTCGATCCGGCGGATCATCCGCCCCGGCGCCCGATTGGTCGCGCAGTCTTCGATTTTGAGAACGGCCATTTATCTCACCGTGCATTATCTGCGCAGGCAGATATATCCGAGGCAGGTTTCGTCAAGGCTCATTTTGCGATGCAGCATGCAGAATTATTGCAAGGCGTGATTCTTCAATGACTTGGTTCACGAAAAAATTTTTACCTGCCGAGACGGCGCAGTTAGAGGAGCCCGTCCGAGGCTATCAAACAGGGGAGTCGCTATGCCGCTCTACGAATTCGACGGTCAGCAGCCACAACTCGCCGCCGGAGCCTGGGTTGCGCCGAGCGCCGACCTGATCGGCGACGTCCGGCTTGGCGAGCAGGCGAGCGTATGGTTCGGCGCGGCGATCCGGGGCGACAACACGCCGATCCTGATTGGCGCGCGCAGCAATGTGCAGGAGGGCGCAGTGCTCCACTCCGATCCCGGCGCGCCGCTCACCATCGGCGAGGATGTGACGGTCGGGCACAAGGCGGTGCTGCACGGCTGCACCATCGGCGCGCGCGCGCTGATCGGCATGGGTGCGATCGTCCTCAACCGCGCGGTGATCGGCGAGGATTGCATCGTCGGCGCCGGCGCGCTGGTGACCGAGGGGAAGGAATTCCCCGCCGGCCACCTCATCATCGGCTCCCCTGCCCGTGCCGTCCGCCCTCTGGACGACACGGCGAAGGCGGTGCTGCTCGCCTCGGCGCGCATCTATGTTCAGAAGGCCGGCGAATATGCCGCCGGCCTGCGGCGGGTTGGGTAACCGGCACCTCCTTGAACCGTCATCCCGGCGAAGGTCGGGATCTCAGGCCGTATCGGACTCTCGCAGGAGATCCCGGCTTTCGCCGGGATGACATGGAGGAAGGGACGCCGCTCAGCCCCCAACCCACGCCGTCACCGCCGGCCGCAGGCGGTCGGCGTAGGCCGCACGGTTCCTGATCGACGTCACCGTCCGCTTCGCCGGCCCGCGCGACGCTTCGGGCAGGTTCTTCGCCGCCCAGGCCTCCACCTTGGCGATCGTCGCCGGGTCGTTGGAACCGCTGGCGAGGCTGACGATGAAGGACGAGCGCGTGCTGGTCTCCAGCAAACCGTTCACCAGGTCCGTATTCGCCGCGGCGAAATCGAACGCGAGCTCGGGGTGGTTGTCGGCGATCGCGGACAGCAGATCGGCACGCTGCGGAGCCGTGAACTCGGTCGCCTTGACCAGATCGAGCGCGCGCCGCGCCAGCGCCTCGTCACGGACCAGCCCCAGCAGACCGATATAGCCGTTGCGCACGACCGGCGAGGTCTCTGCCCGGGTCATCGCCAGCAGCGTCTCCCATTCGGCCGGCGTCGCGTTCTGCGCATAGGTGCGCAGGATCGGGCGGCGGATCGCCGGCGGGATCGCGTCCGGGTTGGCCTTGAGCTTGGCGACGTAGCTGCGCGCCGCCGCCAGCACGTGGGGATCGCCGATATTGCCGAGCGCCCCGACCAGAGCCTCGCGCAGGTTGGTGACGAGCGGGCTGTCGCCGGCACGTGGCTCGAGCCCGAAGCGCTTCAGGGCGGGGCTCAGCACGTCGAGCGCCTTGGCATGATAGCGCTGCTCGAGCGGCGTGCCGTCATAGAGGTCGCCGACGCGGCCGAGCTGCCCGACCACCATCGTCCACACCAGCGGATCGGCGTCGGGCTTCACCGCGCCCAGCGTCTCGAACCAGCGGGCGAGGTCCTGGTCGCCCGACATGCCGAGCGCGAGGTCGTCGCCGAGCGTGCCGACCTGGTCGCCAACCGCAAGGCTGGCGAAATCGCGGACGATTGCCGCATGGCTCGCTGCGTCGTAGCGGGTGCGGTAATAGCCGCGCTTGCCCGGGTTCACGACCAGCGTGCCGCAGCCTTGCGCGCTCGCCGACTGCGCCGACGGGCCCTGCACCGTCGTGCTCGTCGCCGCGCCTCCGGCCACCGCGAACGTGACCGGCACGCGCCAGGTCGTCGCCGCCTTCGACGCTTCATCGAGCCCGAAGCGGGTCTGGCTGAAGCTGACGTTGGTTCGGCCACCTGCGCAGCTCGCCGAGTTGACCGTCACCAGCGGCACGCCGCCCTGGAGCGTGAAGTCGTGCATCATCGGCGCGATGTCACGGCCGGCCGCCGCCGACACTTCGGCCCACAGCTGGTCGGTCACCGTGTTCGAATATTTGTACTTGGCCATGTAGCGGCGCACGCCCTCGCGGAAGGCATCGGCGCCGACCACGGATTCGAGCATGTTGATGACTTCCTGGCCCTTTTGATATGTGATCGCGTCGAAGGCCTCGCCGATCTGGTCGACGGTCTCGACCTTGCGGATGATCGGGTGCGTCGTCGCCACCGCGTCGAGCCGCATCGCGGCCTCGCGGTCGCTGCCGACCGCCGCGGCGGCGAGGTTCCACTGCGGATTGAGGTCGCCGGTCGCCTTGCCCTCCATCCACGAGGCGAAGCCCTCGTTCAGCCACAGGTCGTCCCACCAGCGCATGGTGACGAGGTCGCCGAACCATTGGTGCGCCATCTCGTGCGCCACCACCGTGTAGATGCGCTGCTGGCTGCTGACGCTCGCGCGCTTGGCGTCGAACAGCAGCTCGGGCTCGAAGTAGAAGATCGCGCCCCAATTCTCCATCGCGCCGAAGAACTGGCTGCTCCCCGGCCCCGCGATCATGTCGAGCTTGGGCAGCGGATAGGGCTGGCCGAAATAGTCGTTGTAATAGGTGAGCAGCTTCTTCGCCGCATCGAGTGCATAGTCGCCCTGGTCGGCCACGCCGCGGCGGGTGATCACGCCAATCTCGGTCTTGCCCGACATCACCGTCTTGCGCTCGACATTGCCCATGCCGAGGTAGAGCAGGTAGCTCGACATCACCGGCGTTTCGGCGAAGCTGTAGAGCTGCTTGCCGCCCTCCTTGGTGATCGAGGCAGCCGGCATGTTCGAGAAGGCGAGCTGTCCGGCCGGCGCCACCGCCGTCAGCTTGAACTTCGCCTTGAACGACGGCTCGTCGAACATCGGCGCGAAGCGGCGGGCATCAGGCGCCTCGAACTGCGTCGCCAGCATCCGCTGCTTGGTGCCGTCGTCGTCGGTGTAGTCGATCGCGAACAGGCCGGCGGCGGAGGTGTTGATCTTGCCGCTCCAGGTGAAGCTCAGCTTGTGGCGGCCGACGGTTGCGGGCTTCGGTAGCGTTACGGTCAGCGTTTGCGCATTCTCGTCGACCGTCGCCTTCGCCGCGACTCCGTCGAAGCTCGCCTTGGTGACGTCGAGCTCGGCGGCGTTGAGCACGATCGTGTTCGTCGCCTCCTTCACGTCGATGTCGACCGTCTCGGTGCCGGCGAAGGTCATCGCCGGCGCGTTCGGCTCGACGCGGATGTCATAGGCGATCGGCAGGACGGTGCGGGGCAGCTGGCTCGCGGCGAGCGCGGGCGTGGAAACGGTGAAGAGCAGGATGGCAGCAGCGGCGGAAGACTTCATTCGGATGCCTTTCGGGATACACTATAACGCGCCCCTGCGCCGTTTTGCCGTTCCGTGCAATTCCTGTCCGGCCTGTCCGGAATCGGACAGTTTCCGCATGGCTGGACTATGGTTTCGGTTGCGCTATGAAACTGGACCGATGGCCCTGCCCCCGATCTTCGACCGCTTGCGGCTTCCCGTCATCGGCTCGCCGCTGTTCATCGTCTCCGGTCCCGATCTGGTGATCGCCCAGTGCAAGGCGGGGATCGTTGGCTCCTTCCCCGCCCTCAACGCGCGGCCGCAGTCGCTGCTCGACGAATGGCTTCATCGGATCACCGAGGAGCTCGCGGCGTGGAACCGGGACAATCCCGATCGGCCGGCCGCGCCGTTCGCGGTCAATCAGATCGTCCATCGCTCCAACGACCGGCTGGAGGTCGACGTCGCGACCTGCGCCAAATGGCAGGTGCCGATCGTCATCACCTCGCTGGGCGCGCGCGAAGAGCTCAATACCGCAGTCCACAGCTGGGGCGGGATCACGCTCCACGACGTCATCAACGACCAGTTCGCGCACAAGGCGATCGAGAAGGGCGCGGACGGGCTGATCGCGGTGTGCGCCGGCGCCGGCGGCCATGCCGGGCGGCTCAATCCCTTCGCCTTCGTGCAGGAGATCCGCGAATGGTTCGACGGGCCGCTGGTGCTGTCGGGCGCGATCGCCAATGGCGGCGCGATCCTGGCGGCCGAGGCGTGCGGCGCCGACCTCGCCTATATCGGCTCGCCCTTCATCGCCACCGATGAGGCGAACGCGGTCGATGCCTACAAGCAGGCGATCGTCGACGGCCACGCGTCCGACATCGTCTATTCCAACCTGTTCACCGGCGTGCACGGCAACTACCTGCGCGGCTCGATCGCCGCGGCAGGGCTCGACCCGGACAATCTGCCCGAGGGCGATCTCAAGACGATGAACTTCGGCGGCAACCAGGCCAAGGCCTGGCGCGACATCTGGGGATCGGGCCAGGGAATCGGCGCAGTCCACGAGATCGAGCCGGTGGCGGCGCGCGTCGACCGTCTCGAAGCGGAATATCGCGCCGCCAAGGCACGGATCGCCGCGCTCTAACCTCCCTCCCCGTTCGCCCTGAGCTTGTCGAAGGGCCGTCCTTCCTTCTCCGGCGTCCGGAAGAAGGACGATGCTTCGACAAGCTCAGCGCGAACGGTGATTTTTGCCCTTAATCCGGATCGTCAGAACGACAGCGCCAGCCGGTCGATCATCGCCCGCGCGGGGCTGACCGTCAGCGGCGGCTCGCCCTGGGCGCGGTCGAGGCGGGCGACGCGGCGGTGGAGGTCGATGCTCGCCGTGATCAGCACCCGCGCCGCGTCGGGCATGACGTCGATCACCTGCGCCTCGCTCTCGGGCGCCTCGCCGAGTCGGCGTGAGGGATCGAGCGCGTCCTTCGGCTTGAGCTCGCCGACCTGCACCGCGCGCTGGGTGAGCAGCCAGGCGATGACGTGCATCAGCCGCGTCGTCACCTTCATCGACTCGCACGAGAACACCACCCGCGAGAAGGCATCGAGCGACTCGCGGTCGCCGCGGCCGACCTCGTCGAAATAGCCCCGCGCCTCGTCGGCGAGCAGCATCGATTCGACATAGAGCGAATCGATCAGCCGTCGGTGGAGATGCGCGTGTTCGCCTGTCATGCCGGAGAACGTGCCATGAACCGCCGAAAAGCAAAAGGATTCAATGGGGGTATCCGTCGCGAAACTTCCCGATTCGGCGCGGCGCTCAAGCGATGATGTCGGGGATGAGCTGGTCCTCGAGCAGCGCGATCTCATCACGGAGGCGCAGCTTGCGCCGCTTGAGTCGCGCGATCTGGAGCTGATCGGGCGCCGGACTCGCGGCCAGCGCGGCGATGGCATCGTCGAGGTCGCGATGCTCGACCCTCAGAAGCTCGATTCGCCGCCGGATCTCGGCCTCGTCCACGCGCTCCCAAGCCCCCTTTCGATCGCCCCGCCGCGCAAAAATGCACGGGCTATCGATCGCACCGAAATTGCCCCGCGACAAGCGCATCAAACAGTGATTTACTCACTGATCCCGCAACCCCTTGCAGGAGGACAACATCCATGCAGACCGCGCATATTTCGGCGCTTGAGGCCAAGCACGCCTCGCTCGATCGCAAGATCGCCGATGAGCAGGCGCGTCCCTTGCCTGACCGGATGATGATTGCGGAGCTCAAACGCCGCAAACTGCGCGTGAAGGAGGAACTGACGCTCCTCTAGGGAGCGTTTCAGCGCCCCGTGTAACCGGTCGGCGGCGTCGGCCGCCGTCCGGTCCCGACCGGCTTACGCGCAGCCTTGGGATCGACCGGCTTCTCGAACGCCACGCCGATGCGTCCGTCGGTCGCCCAGGCGATGCGGCCGCGCACCCAGCCGAGGCCGCGCACCTCGATCTCCAGCGGATCGTTGACGTCGACGTGACCGGCATATTCGGCCATCAGCCCGCCCGCCGAAAGGTTGCGCACGCGCACCTGCACCGGCTCGTCGAGCCCTGCCATCCGCAGGTTCGCCGCGAGCAACAGGCTGTCACGGCCGCCACTGCGCTGCGAATCGCCCGACGCGGCAGACATCAGCGAATCATACGAAAGTTGGTCCATCGATCATCGGTCCAGAAAGGCAGGCCACGGCTTACACCATGGATCGCCTTCCAAAGCGTTAACCGAGTCGTCCCGGCCAACCACGTCAGTCGTCGCGCGAGACGCGCTCGTTGCGCTCGTGGCGCTCCTGCGCCTCGACCGTCATCGTCGCGATCGGCCGCGCTTCCAACCGGGCGAGCGAGATCGGCTCGCCGGTGACCTCGCAATAGCCGTACTCGCCCTCATCGATCCGGCGCAGCGCCGCGTCGATCTTGGCGATCAGCTTGCGCTGGCGGTCGCGGGTCCTGAGCTCGATCGACCAGTCGGTCTCGCTGGTGGCGCGATCGGCGAGATCGGCCTCACGCAGCGAGTCGGTCTGGAGCTGCGACAGCGTCCCCTGCGCCTCGCGATAGATCGCGTCCTTCCAGGCATTGAGCTTTGCGCGGAAATATTCCTGCTGCCGCGGGTTCATGAACGGCTCGTCGGCGCTCGGCCGATAGCCGTCGGTACTTTCGTCGTTTGCCGGAACGCGCCAGGCCTCGAAGTCGCCCGACGGATCAAGAACAGTGGCCATCCCCAACTCTCCACACCGGCTTTCCCCGGCCCGAGACCGTCCCGGGAGACCGCCTTTTCCCTGCGTGGCCTATAGGGAAAGCCGCAGCCCTCCACAAGCGAGCCGATCATTCTTTCCACAGCTCTATTTCGCCGGAGATTGCGAGGCGCTGAACGGAGCTGGCGACGGATGTTGAGGAACGGCCGGGAAACGCCCTGTCCGCCGTGCCAAGTCGGCGAAAATGTCCCCGAACAGAACATTAACCATGATCTCCAGCGGCGCCTCGTATGATTTTTGCAATTCGGGACCGTGACTATGGTTAATGCCGTTGCACTTAACGCTTTGTTCTGCACTTCATTCGCATGGCGCAACGGATAGCTGCACGATGCAGCGGCCGCGCTGAACGGAAGAGTGGGACGATGTCGGTACGGATGGCTCTCGCGAAATTGTGCGCCTGCGCCGCGGGGGGCGCGCTGATCGGCGGCGGTGCGGTGCATGTCGCCGAGCAGGCGCAAGCCCAGCGCATCTACTCGAGCAAGGTCGCCAAGCCGCGAGTCGCGACGAAGCGCGTCGTGCGCAAGGTCCGCGTCGCTTCGCGTCCGGTATGCCGGGCGGTGGCGGGGGCCAAGGTCACCCGCAGCTACGTCGGCACCGGCGCGTCGCGGCGGCTGCGCTGCGTCGTCACCCGCACCACGACCACCACCACGCCGGCGGTGGTGATGACCGCGCAGGGCGCGCCGATCCCGCTGCCCCCACCCTATACCGGATCGAGCGGCGAGATGCCGATCGTCGCGGGCGGCGGCGGTGGCGGTGGTGGCGCCGTGCTCGGCGGCGGCGGTTTCGGGGGCTTCGGCGGCGGCTTCTTCGCCGGCGGCTTCTTCGGCGGCGGCGGCGGCGGTTCGGGCGGGGTCGTCATCTCGTCGACCTCGTCCTCGACCGGCGGCTCGACCTCCACCTCGACCGGCGGTTCGTCGACGTCGACGGGCGGCTCGTCCACCTCAACCTCGAGCGGTGGCTCGTCCTCCTCGACGTCGAGCGGTGGCTCCTCGTCATCGACGTCGAGCGGCAACGTGAGCTCGACGTCGTCCTCGGGCAACGTCAGCTCGACTTCGTCGTCGAGCGGCGACGTCTCGTCCTCGACTTCGTCCAGTTCGAGCGGCGACGTGTCCTCGTCGACATCGTCCTCAACCTCATCCTCGTCATCGGGCGATGTCTCGTCGTCGACCTCGACCTCATCGTCGACGTCCAGCTCGACCTCCTCCTCGACGAGCAGCGGCTGGTCGTCCAACGGCGGCTGGAGCTCGAACGGCGGCCATCACGGCAGCAGCACCAGCAGCTCGAGCAGCGGCAACCCGACGCCGGTGCCGGCGCCGCCGATGGTCCTGCTGTTCGGCGGCGCCGCAGCGGCGCTGGTCGCCCGCAAGCGCTTCGCCAAGAAGGGGGCAGCCGCGAAGGACTAAGCCGCGCCGCCGTTATTCGACGGCGGTCAATGCCTGTTCGATCTGCGGCACGGTGTGGCCGGTCAGATCCTTGCTGATCTCCGCCGCCAGCCGGTCGCTGACCTCCTTGTGATAGTGTTTCCTGAGTTCCCCCAATGTCTTGGGCGGCGCGACGATGATCAGCGACTCGAAATCGTTGCGCAGTGCACGTTCCTTGAGCAGCGCCGCGGTCTCCGCCGCGAAGCGGTCCTCCTCGAGCTGGTGGAAGTCGACCTCCTCCATACTCCCACGCGATGGCGCGAACTGGGCGCCGCCGCCGCGGGCGTGCATCGATCCGTTCCGCGCCACCGCGGGCGCGCCGGGACCCGACTGAGTGGAGGAGGCGCGGCCGGCGGCGTCGGTCTTCTGCTCGCCGTCCCTGGGATTGGGTTTCACCTCGTGGTGCTCGACCTGCAGGTTGATGCGACCTGCGTCGCCTTCGTTCCTCAGCACCAGCATCTTGCGACCGTCGGCGACGACGACCACCGCGTCGTGCGGAACTCGCATGGGCATCTCCTCTCTTTCGTTGCCGCAAACCAACGCCCCGGTTCCGCCGGGGTTGCGCCGTTCACCGCCCCTCGCCATAGCCCCGCCCCATGCACGACATCCGCCTGATCCGCGATGCCCCCTCTGCCTTCGACGCCGCGCTCGCGCGCCGCGGGCTGGAGCCCCAGGCTGCCGGCCTCGCCGCGCTCGACGAACGCCGCCGCGCACTGATCACCGAGATCCAGGCGGGCCAGGCGCGCCGCAACGAGGCCTCCAAGGCGATCGGCGCGGCCAAGGCGCAGAAGGACGAAGCGACGGCGCAGGCGCTGATGGCGGAGGTGGCGGCGCTCAAGGAGCGGCTGCCCGCGCTCGAGGACGAGGAGCAGCAGGTCGGGCATGAGCTCACTACCCGCCTCGCCTCGATCCCCAACCTGCCGTTGCCCGACGTGCCCGAAGGCGCCGACGAGAACGACAATGCGCTGGAGAAGACGGTCGGCGAACCGCCGGCCTTCGCCTTCGAGGCGAAAGAGCATGATGCGCTCGGCCCTGCGCTCGGGCTCGACTTCGAGACGGGCGTGGCGCTCGCCGGCGCGCGATTCACGCTGCTGCGCGGGCCCGCTGCCAGGCTCCACCGCGCGCTCGGCCAGTTCATGCTCGACACGCTGACGCGCGGGCACGGCTATGAGGAGGTCGTGCCGCCGCTGCTGGTGCGCGACGAGGCGGTCTACGGCACCGGCCAGCTTCCCAAGTTCGCCGAGGACCTGTTCAGGACCACCGATGGCCGCTGGCTGATCCCGACCGCCGAGGTGAGCCTCACCAACATCGTCCGCGAGCAGATTCTTCCCGAGGAGGAACTGCCGCTGCGTTTCACCGCGCTCACCCCCTGCTTCCGGTCCGAGGCAGGCGCCGCCGGGCGCGACACGCGCGGCTATATCCGCCAGCATCAGTTCGAGAAGGCGGAGATGGTCTCCATCACCACTCCGGAACAGTCCGAGGCCGAGCATGAGCGCATGACCGCCGCCGCCGAGGACATATTGACCCGGCTCGGCCTCCCCTTCCGCCGCATGAAGCTGTGCACCGGCGACATGGGCTTCTCCGCCGCGCGTACCTACGATCTCGAAGTGTGGCTGCCGGGCCAGGGCCGCTATCGCGAGATCTCGAGCTGTTCGACCTGCACCGACTTCCAGGCGCGCCGCATGAATGCGCGCTGCCGGCCGGCCGGCGAGAAGGCGACGCGCTTCGTCCATACGCTCAACGGCTCGGGACTGGCGGTCGGGCGCACGCTGGTCGCGGTGATCGAGAACTATCAGCAGCAGGACGGCGCGGTCGCGGTGCCGGAGGCGCTCCAACCGTATCTGCGCGGCCTCAACCGGCTCGAACCGGGCGCCTGAGCCGGCCGATGGTCGAGCGCGTCGTCCCGATCCTGATGCTGCTCGCCTCGAACGTGTTCATGACGTTCGCCTGGTACGGGCATTTGCGCTTCAAGGCGCAGCCGCTCGCGATCGTGATCGTGGCGAGCTGGGGAATCGCCTTCCTCGAATATTGCCTCGCCGTTCCCGCCAACCGCTTCGGCAGCGCCGTCTATTCGACCGCGCAGCTCAAGGCGATGCAGGAGGTGATCACCCTCACCGTCTTCGCGATCTTCTCGGTCCTGTGGCTGGGCGAGCGGTTCACTGTAAATTATGCGATCGGCTTCGCCCTGATCGCGCTGGGCGCCTGGTTCGTGTTCCGGGGGCCGATTTAATTCACGCAGAGGCGCAGAGAGCGCAGAGATGCGCCGTGTGCTGCACGCTCAGCCGCGCCAGCGGCCTTCATGCTTGTCGGTTGCTACAGGTCGAAAGGTCTCGCTGACACGAGACGGGGCTACAGGCGAGACATCTCCGCGTCCTCTGCGCCTCTGCGTGAACCTCTTCCCTTCTTCTCCGCGCCTCCGTGTGAACCGACTAGAACCCAAGCCATTGTTGTCGCGGCCGCAAACGACTATGTGCGCGCGCACTCATGGCAACCCAACTCCCTCGACCGCCCCGCGTGGGCATGGTGTCGCTCGGCTGTCCCAAGAACCTGGTCGACAGCGAGCGCATCCTGACCAAATTGCGCGCGGACGGCTATGCGATGTCGCAGGACTATGCCGGCGCCGACGTGGTGCTGGTCAACACCTGCGGCTTCCTCGACAGCGCCAAGGAAGAGAGCCTCGAGGCGATCGGCGAGGCGATCGCCGAGAACGGCCGCGTCATCGTCACCGGCTGCTTCGGCAAGGAGGCCGAGGTCATCCGCGAGCGCTTCCCGAACGTGCTCGCGATCACCGGCGCGCATGAATATGAGCAGGTCGTCGAGGCGGTGCACGAGGCGGCGCCGGCCGTCCCTTCGCCCTATCTCGACCTGGTGCCGGAGGCTGGGCTCAAGCTCACGCCGCGCCACTACAGCTATCTGAAGATCTCCGAGGGCTGCAACCACCGCTGCGCCTTCTGCATCATCCCGAGCCTGCGCGGCGATCTCGTCAGCCGTCGTCCGGACGCGATCCTGCGCGAGGCCGAGAAGCTGGTCGCCGCCGGCACCAAAGAGCTGCTGGTGATCAGCCAGGACACCTCGGCCTACGGCGTCGACATCCGCCACCAGCCTCGCATGTGGAAGGGCGAGGAGGTGCGCGCGCACATGACCGATCTCGCCCGCGAGCTGGGCAGGATCGCGCCCTGGGTGCGACTCCACTATGTCTATCCCTATCCGCACGTCGACCACGTCATCCCGCTGATGGCCGAGGGGCTGGTGCTCCCCTATCTCGACATCCCGTTCCAGCACGCGAGCGAGAACGTGCTGCGCGCGATGAAGCGGCCGGCCAACAACGCCAAGGTGCTGGAGCGCATCCGCAACTGGCGGACGATCGCGCCGGACATCGCGATCCGCTCGACCTTCGTCGTCGGCTTCCCCGGCGAGACCGAGGCGGACTTCCAGTTCCTGCTCGACTGGCTCGACGAGGCACAGCTCGACCGCGTCGGCGCGTTCCGCTTCGAGCCGGTCGAGGGTGCCAGCGCCAACACCCTGCCCGATCCGGTGCCGGAGGAGGTCAAGGAAGAGCGCTACGCCCGGATCATGGCGAAGACCGCGGCGATCTCCGCGGCCAAGCTCCAGGCGAAGGTCGGCCGCACGCTCGACGTGATCATCGACGAGGTCGGCGAGGACGGCGCCACCGGCCGCTCCACGGCGGACGCACCCGAGATCGACGGTCAGGTATTCCTGCGCGATGCCGGCCATCTCGCCACGGGCGACATCGTCCGCGTGACGATCGAGGACGCCGACGAGCATGATCTTTATGGGGTGCCGGTAACCGCCTAAGCTCCTCGCGGTCGCCCGAAGGGGCTCGCACGGACGGGGGTGGCATGGGCTTAAGGTCACTGATTGCACTGGCAACCTTGTCCCTGGTCGGCCCCGGTCCCTCCGACATCGCAGTCGCTCATATCGACCCGCTGACGGTCGAGGACGACGACTTCGCCCGCCACCGCGATCCGGCCGAATGGCGCGGGCTCGAGGCGAGCCGCATCACCTTCACCGAAGAACGCGCGAGCTGGCGGTTATGGCGGATCGCCGATCCAGCGCGGCCGCAGGGGCCGCTGTGGTTCGTGCCGCACGACAACGAGAATGCGGGGTTCGAGGCGGCGCTGGCCGCGGTCCGCAGATATGGCGGCACGCTGATCGCGGTCGATTCGGGCATCGCCGGGCAGCGCGACGGACAGCGGCTCAACCGCGCGGTCACGATCGGGCAGCCGATCGATCCCAACCGCAACTTCCACGACGGCCTGCCGCGCTATCCCTCGCAGGTGCTGGCAGCGGTCGCGAAGGGCGCTTGGCCGATTATCGCGCTCCACACCAACGCCCGGGGTTACGACCCCACCGACTCGACCTGCCCGCCCGAGGGCGACACCTCCGGCAGCGGCATCATCTCGATCCGCTACTGCGACGCGACGCTCCGCCCGAGCCCATCGCAAGGCCGCGCCTATCCGTTCGACGATGACGATACGGTCGCCTTCGCCACCTATCTCGCCACCCAGACGGAAAGCGACGCCTTCTGCAACGACGCGATGCTCGCCGCCGACTTCAACGTGGTGCACGAGCGGGTCGTCAACAGCGACGGATCGCTGTCCAACTATGCCGTGCTTCACCGCCTCGACTATCTCAATTTCGAGACGCAGGACCGCGGACTCGATCCCGCCGAGCTGGCCAAGGCCCGCGACCGGCTGCTGTGGATGATCGACCGCGCGATGGTCATGTGCGCGGGGGCGGAACGGCGGCCGAGCCCCCTCCCCGCCTTGACGTTCCGCTGATAGGTTCAAGTCAGTGCCGAGGGAGACAATCGCGTGAACGAGTGGACCGGACGCGATGCAGTCGCCTGAACGGGAGCCTCCGCGTTCCGGCGTCTCACGTCCCATGTGGCTCGCGCTGGGCTGGCTGTTCACGGCGCTCGGCTTCATCGGCGCGCTGCTGCCGCTGATGCCGACGACGATCTTCCTGATCCTGGCGGCCGGCTGCTTCGCCCGCTCTTCGCCGCGGCTGGAGCGGTGGCTGCTCACGCATCCCCGCTTCGGCCCGACCCTCCGGGCCTGGCGCGAGGACGGGGCGATCGGCCCGCGCGCGAAGGCGATGGCGTGCGGCGGGATCGCGCTCGGCTATGCGCTGTTCTGGTGGCGCGCGCGACCGAGCCTGACGGTCGACTTGGTCGTCGCCGGAGTGATGGCGGCCTGCGCCGCATTCATCCTCAGCCGGCCCGCTCCCCGGCCGGTGGAATGAAGGACAGCGTCAGCCGCGGGCGCGGCGCCGGACAGGCGGGTTCAGCGGCTGCGGCGTCTCGCCGCGCTCCAGTGCCGCGGCGCGTTCGGAGAACTCCACCGCCAGCTCCTCGAGCCCCTGCCGCGTCTTCTCATCGCCGGCCGCCCTGGCGAGACGGAGGCATTTGAGGGCCTGCTCATGCAGGAACAGGATTTCGGGAAGCATGTGGCGCAGACTCGGCTCGTTCGACGCGTCAGAGCGTGGAACCGGCCGATCTGGCAAGTAAACTCCTGTAAAATCTAACGTCCAGTCGCCTAAGGCCGATCAACGTTCAAATCCTCCCCCGCCAGGGGGAGGTGTCAGTCCGCGCGAAAGCGGGGGCTGACGGAGGGGGGAGGACGACGACTCACTATCGGCTTGCTTCCTCCCCCTCCGTCACGCTTCGCGTGCCACCTCCCCCTGGCGGGGGAGGATTGAATAGGGTCGCACCGCACTATCCGATCCGCGCCGCCGCCTCGATGATCGGCACGAACTTGGCGGCGGTCAGGCTGGCGCCGCCGACCAGCGCGCCGTCGACGTCGCTGGTGCGCATGATCGCCTCGGCATTGTCGCCGATCACCGAGCCGCCGTAGAGGATGCGGATGCGGTCCGCCGCGTCGCCGACCATCATCCGCATCTTGGCGCGCGCGATCGCGTGGATGGCGGCGATCTCGTCCAGCGTCGGCGTGCGGCCGGTGCCGATCGCCCAGCGCGGCTCATAGGCGAGCGTCAGCCAGTCGCCGTCGGTGTTCTCGGGCAGCGATTTCTCGATCTGCGCCTGCACCACGCGCTCGGCGCGGCCGGCGTCGCGCTCCGCCTCGGTCTCGCCGCAGCACAGGATCACGCTGAGCCCCTGGCGATACGCCGCCGCGGCCTTGGCCCAGGCGTCGTGGCTGGTCTCGGCATGATCGGCGCGCCGCTCCGAATGGCCGACGATCGTGAAGATGCCGCCGGCTTCCCTCACCATCGCGGCCGAGATGTTGCCGGTGTGCGCGCCCCTGTCATTGGCGTGGACGTCCTGCGCGCCGATGGCGAGGCCGGGCTGGCGCTCCGCGGCGAAGTGGATCAGCGTCGCCGGCACCGCCACCGCCACGTCCACCGCCGGCGCCGCCTTCGCCGCCGCGGCGATCGTGTCGAGCTCGGCGAGGCTCGCGCGGTCGCCGTGCATCTTCCAGTTCCCCGCCACCAGCTTGCGCCGCGTCATATGTCCTCCCTCGCCTTGTGCCATCTCCGATAGCGCCGCGGCGCGCGCAGACAAGCTTGATGGCGCCCGCCCACGCCCGTAAAGCGTCGCGTTCCCATCATTGCGCAAGGCCGCCATGCTCACCTTCTTCCGCCGCATCATCTATTCGCGCTTCGGCGTGATCATCACGCTGGGTGTGCTGGCGATCATCGCGCTGGCCTTTGCGGCGGGCGACATCACCGGGCTGCGCGGCAACAACCAGAGCTCGCTGCTCGGCGGCGGCGTGGCCGAGGTCGGCAAGGTCAAGATCGGCGAGGCGGAGCTGCGCTCGCGCGTCAACGTCGCGCTCGACGGCTATCGTCAGCAGCAGCCGACGCTCGACATGGCGACGTTCGTCAACGGCGGCGGGTTCGACGCGGTGCTCGGACGCATGATCGACGGCCTGGCGCTGCAGGAATTCGCCCGCTCGGTCGGCCTCGGGATGAGCAAGAAGGCGGTCGACGGCGAGATCGCCAGCATCCCGGCCTTCCAGGGTCCCGACGGCAAGTTCAGCCAGCAGGCCTATGACAACATCCTGCGCCAGCAGCGCCTCACCGACCAGCAGATCCGCGAGGACATCGTCCGCGAGGCGCTGGCCCGCCAGCTGCTCGCGCCGACGATGGGCGCTTCGCAGATCCCCGAGCAGCTCGCGCTGCCCTATGCTTCGCTGCTGCTCGAGCGGCGGCAGGGGACGATCGGCTTCATCCCGGTCTCGGCGATCGATTTCGGCGCGCCGCCGCCCGATGCCGAGCTCCAGACCTATTACACCCGCAACCGCGGCCGCTACACGCTCGGCGAGCGCCGGGTCGCGCGCTACGCGATCGTACGCGCGGCCGACGTCGCCGCCAACGCCAAGCCGACCGAGGCGGAGATCGCCGCCGCCTACAAGAGCCAGGCCGCCCGCTTCGCCGCGTCGGAGAAGCGCAGCATCACCCAGGTGGTGGTGCTCGACCAGGCCGGCGCCAACGCGATCGCGGCCAAGGTCAAGGCGGGCACTTCGATCGACGCCGCCGCCCGCGCCGCGGGCCTTGAGCCCAGCAAGTTCACCGGTCTCGACAACGCCGCGCTCGCCCGCCAGACCGCACCGGCGGTGGCCGATGCCGCCTTCGCCGCCGCCAAGGGCACGGTGATCGGGCCGGTGCGCTCGCCGCTCGGCTGGCATGTCGCCAAGGTGGATAATGTCGAGGCGGTGCCTGCCAAGTCGCTCGAGCAGGCGCGTCCGGAGCTTACCGCCGAGCTTACCAAGACCAAGACAGCCGAAGCGCTCGCCAAGGTCCACGACAGCATCGACGATGCGATCGGCGAGAGCGCGACCTTCGACGAGATCATGGCCGACGCCAAGCTGAAGGGCGAGGCGACCAAGCCGCTGCTCGCCACCGGCGTCGATCCCGATGCGGCGCCCGGCACCAATCCCGATCCGCTGATCGCGCGGATCGTCGGCGCGGCCTTCACCGCCGAGCCGGGCGACGCGCCGCAGCTCGTGCAGATCGACGCCGACGGCAGCTTCGCGGTGGTGGGCGTGGGTCAGGTGGCCCCGGCCGCACCGCGCCCGCTGGCGCAGATCAAGCCGCAGGTGCTGCGCGACTTCGCCATCGATCGCGCGCTCAAGACCGCGCGCGAGCAGGCGGTGCAGGTGGTCGCCAAGGCGGGCAAGGGCACGCCGCTCGCGCAGGCGCTGGCCGAGACCAGGCTCAAAGTGCCGGCGCCGCGCCCGATCGACATCGCCCGTGCCCAGCTCGCCGCGCAGCGCGCGCAGCTGCCGCCGCCGGTCGCGCTGCTGTTCTCGATGCGCGCCAAGACCGCGAAGATGGTCGAGGCACCCAACCGCGAGGGCTGGTTCGTGGTCTATCTCGACCAGATCCACGAGGGGAACGCCAAGGGCAACAAGGCGGTGATCGACCAGACCCGCGCCGGGCTCGGCAGCGTCTCCGGCCGCGAGCTGGCGGAGCAGTTCACCGCCGCCGTGCGCGCGAAGGTCGGGGTCAAGCGCAACGACGGCGCGATCGCCAAGGTGCGCGGCGAGCTCGTCGGCGGGGCGGGCGCGCAATAAGGTGATCGAGGGCGTTGCCGAAGCGCGCGCGGCGCTCGCCGCCGGGCAGCCGGCGCTGGTGTGGCGCCGGCAGGTCGCCGATACCGAGACGCCGGTCGCGGCGGCGCTCAAGCTGATCGAACCGGGGCGCGGCGACTTCCTGCTCGAATCGGTCGAGGGCGGATCGGTGCGCGGGCGGCACAGCCTGATCGGGCTGGCGCCGGACCTGGTGTTCCGCGCACGGAGCGATGCCGCCGAGATCAACCCGCGCTGGCTCACCGATCGCGACGCCTTCGTGCCGGCCGCGGAGCCGGCGCTGGCGGCGCTGCGCACGCTGGTCGCCGAATGCCGGATGGAGGTGCCGCCCGAGCTGCCGCGCGCGCTCGCCTGTCTGGTCGGCTATTTCGGATACGAGACGGTCGGCCTGGTCGAGCGCCTGCCGCGCGCGCCGACGAGCCCGCTCGACCTGCCCGACATGATCTTCGTGCGGCCGACGGTGCTGCTGGTGTTCGATCGGCTCGCCGATGCGCTGTTCCTGGTCGCACCGGTGTGGCCGGGCGGATCGGTCGAGGCCGCGGTGGAGCGCCTGGATGCCACGGCCGCGCGGCTTGCCGCGGCACAGCTGCCGCCGCCGGTGCGGGCCGATCATGCGGCGGTGGAGCCGATGCCGGTGCTGCCGGAGGGACGCTACCGGGAGATGGTGCTGCGGGCGAAGGACTATATCGTCGCCGGCGATATCTTCCAGGTGGTGCTCGCCCAACGCTTCTCCGCGCCGTTCGCGCTGCCGCCGTTCGAGCTTTACCGATCGCTGAGGCGGGTGAATCCGTCGCCCTTCCTCTATCACCTCGACCTGCCCGGCTTCGCGCTGATCGGCTCGAGCCCCGAGATCCTGGTGCGCGTGCGCGACGGCGAGGTGACGATCCGCCCGATCGCGGGAACTCGCCCGCGCGGCCGCACGGCGGCGGAGGACGAGGCGAACCGCGAGAGCCTGCTCGCCGATCCCAAGGAACGGGCCGAGCACCTCATGCTGCTCGACCTCGGCCGCAACGACGTGGGCCGCGTCGCCACGGCGGGGTCGGTCAAGGTGACCGAGAGCTACGGCATCGAATTCTACAGCCATGTCATGCACATCGTCTCGAACGTGATCGGCGGGCTGCGGTCCGACCGTGACGCGCTGGACGCGCTGTTCGCGGGCTTTCCCGCCGGCACGGTCAGCGGCGCACCCAAGGTGCGCGCTTGCGAGATCATCGCTGAGCTCGAGCCCGAGACGCGGGGCGCCTATGCCGGCGGCGTCGGCTATTTCTCGCCGGACGGCAGCATGGACAGCTGCATCGTGCTGCGGACCGCGGTGGTGAAGGATGGCATGATGCACGTCCAGGCCGGCGCCGGCATCGTCGCCGACAGCGACCCGGCTTACGAGCAGCGCGAATGTGAGGCCAAGGCCGGCGCCCTCATCGCCGCCGCGCGCGAGGCAGTGGCGCGGGCGGGCGAAGCGGGGTTCGGGCAGTAGGTCCCGTCCGGATGAAATGAATCGTGCTCCTGCGAAAGTAGGAGCCCTGGATCACAGGCGACTCGCTTGCGGCCTAAGCTCCTGCTTTCGCAGGAGCACTGGCATTGCGTTAGCGGTCAATCCTCCGGGTCGATCTGCTGACCGTTCTTCTTCGCCGCCTGTTCGGCCGCCCAGGCCTGCAGCATCTTCATCGTGCAGCCGGTCTGGCCGTTGGTGCCGATCGTGGAGCAGCTGTTCGGCAGCACTTTGCGGCCGTCCTCCATCGCGCGGTCGGCCTTGACCGCCCAGGAGGTGCTCGGCGCGGTCTGCTTGGGCCGGTCGCGGAGCTGCTTGGGGATGCGATAGGGCTCGTCGAGGGTCGAGCAGACCACGATCTCCTCCGCGGTCGAGCGCGGGCAGGTCTGGCCCGCGGTGAGCGTCACGCTGCGCACGCGCTTCACCTCGCCGCCTTGCGAGTCGGTCTCGGGCTGATTCTGAGCCTGCGTCTGAGCCGGGGCCGGGGCCTGCGCCTGGTCCTGGGGCAGCGCCGGAGCGGCAGCGAGCAGCGCGGCGATCAGCGGAACGATCATTCGGGGAGACTCCTCAGGCTTTCAACGCCCCAAGCACAGCGCTTGTTGCGCTCTCCTGAACGGCGGCTATGGCGAAATCATGATCCTGGTCGTCGACAATTACGACAGCTTCACCTGGAACCTGGTCCATTATCTGATGGAGCTCGGGGTCGAGGTGGAGGTCGTGCGCAACGACGCGCTGAGCGCGGCGGATGCGCTCGCGACCGGTGCGAGCGGCATCCTGCTCTCGCCGGGGCCGTGCACGCCCAACGAGGCGGGCATTTGCCTCGACGTCGTCGCCGCCTGTGCCGAGGCGCGACGGCCGCTGCTCGGCGTGTGCCTGGGGCATCAGGCGATCGGCCAGCATTTCGGCGGCAGGGTGGTGCGCGGCGGCCTGATGCACGGCAAGACCTCGCCGGTGCGCCATGACGGGACCGGCGTGTTCGCGGGGATTCCGTCGCCGTTCACCGCGACGCGCTATCACTCGCTGATCGTCGAGGAGATGCCGGAGACGCTGATCGTCAACGCCACCGCCGACGACGCGAGCGTGATGGGCCTGCGTCACCGCGACCTGCCGATCCACGGCGTCCAGTTCCACCCGGAGAGCATCGCCACCGAGCACGGTCACGCCCTGCTCGCCAATTTCGTCGCGATGACCGGCGATAACCGCAGGGCGGCGGCGTGACCACCTTCGCCCGCCTGCCCGACCCCATGACGCCGCTCAGCCACGAGTCGGCCGCGCAGGCCTTCGCCGATATCCTCGACGGCCGCACCAGCGAGGAGGCGATCGCCGCCTTCCTGATCGGCCTCACGGAGCGCGGCGAGACCTCGATCGAGATCGCCGAGGCCGCGCGGGCGCTGCGCGAGCGGCTGATCCCCATCGACGCCCCCGAAGGCGCGATCGACGTGTGCGGCACCGGCGGCGACGGCCATCACACGCTCAACGTCTCGACCGCGGTCAGCCTGGTGGTGGCGGCGTGCGGCGTGCCGGTCGCAAAGCACGGTAATCGCGCCGCCTCATCCAAGGCCGGCGCCGCCGACACGCTGGAAGCGCTCGGCCTCGACATGGAGCGCGCCGGCGCCATGGCCGAGGCGACGCTGCGCGATCTCGGCATCTGCTTCCTGTTCGCCGCCAACCATCACCCGGCGATGCGCCGCATCCAGCCGATCCGCCAGCGCATCGGCCGGCGCACCATCTTCAATCTGATGGGCCCGCTCGCCAATCCGGCGCACGTCACGCGCCAGCTGCTCGGCATCGCGCGGCCGGACTATGCGCCGGTCTATGCGGAGGCACTCGCCAGCCTCGGCACGACCAGCGCGGCGGTGGTGTCCGGCGAGGAAGGGCTCGACGAGCTCTCCGGCGCCGGATCCAGCATCGTGCTCCGCGTCGGCTGCCCCGCCCTCCCCGACCGCATCGTCCCCGAGGACGCCGGTCTCGCTCGCTCGCCGCTCAGCGAGATCCGCGGCGGCGATCCGGAATACAATGCGCTGGCGCTGCGCCGCCTGCTCAAGGGCGAGCCGAGCGCCTATCGCGACGCGGTGGTGCTCAATGCCGCCGCTGCCCTTGTGATCGCGGATCAGGCCGCCGACCTCAAGGAGGGCGCGGCCACGGCCGCCGCCGCGATCGACACCCAAGCGGCCGAAAAGCTGCTCGACGCCTGGATCGCCTACGCATGAGCACGATGCTCGACACGATCCTCGCGACCAAGGCGGAGGAGGTCGCCGCGCGGCGCCGCGCGACGCCGGTCGCCGATCTGCACGCCATGGCACTGGCCCAGACCCCGCCGCGCGGCTTTCGGGCCGCGCTCGATGCGAAGGCGGCCGGCGGTTACGGCCTGATCGCCGAAATCAAGAAAGCTTCGCCGTCCAAGGGATTGATTCGCGCGGATTTCGACCCGCCATCCCATGCCCGTGCCTATGAGGCGGGCGGCGCCGCCTGCCTGTCGGTCCTGACCGATGCATCCTATTTCCAGGGGCATGAGGACTATCTGATCGCCGCGCGCGCCGCTTGCGCGCTGCCGGTGATCCGCAAGGACTTCATGATCGATCCCTGGCAGGTGCTCGAGGCGCGGGCGATCGGCGCCGACGCGATCCTGATCATCGTCGCCGCGCTCGACGATGGACCGATGACCGAGATCGAGGACGCTGCCATAAGCCTTGGCATGGACGTGCTGGTCGAAGTGCATGACGAGACGGAGCTGGACCGCGCGCTTCGCCTCCGATCGCGGCTGATCGGCGTGAATAACCGCAATCTCAAGGACTTTACCGTCGATTTCGCACGTACTTATGAGCTCGTCGGCCGCGCACCGACGGATTGCACCTTCGTCGCGGAGAGCGGTCTCACTACCCGCGCCGATCTCGACGCGATGGCCGGGCACGGCGTCCGCTGCTTCCTGATCGGCGAGGCGCTGATGCGCCAGCAGGACGTCGAGGCGGCGACGCGGGCGCTGATGGGATGAGCGACCTCACGCACCTCGACGAAAGCGGCGCCGCCCGGATGGTCGACGTCGCCGGCAAGCCCATCACCACCCGCCGGGCGGTGGCGACGGGCCGCATTACCATGTCCGCAGAGGCCGCCGCGGCGATCCGTGAGGGAAGCGTCAAGAAAGGCGATGTCCTGGCAACAGCCCGCATCGCCGGGATCATGGCCGCGAAGCGGACGGCGGAGCTGATCCCGCTCTGCCACCCGCTGCCGCTGACCAGCGTCTCGATCGATCTCGACGTCGGCGACACCCAGGTCACCGCCACCGCCACCGCCGCGACCGACGCGAAGACCGGCGTCGAGATGGAGGCGCTCACCGCCGTCACCGTCGCGCTGCTGACGATCTACGACATGGCCAAGGCGCTCGACAAAGCCATGACGATCGACGGCGTGCGGCTGATCGAGAAGACCGGCGGCAAGTCCGGCGACTGGCATGCGAGCGGCTCCGGGCGCTAGAGTTTCATTCATCAGGCATGAAGCAGCTGTTCCCCGGCGAAGGCCGGGGCCCAGTCTCTAACCGCTCGCAACTGGGCCCCGGCCTTCGCCGGGGAACAGATTCAATCTGGACCGAATCTGATCCTAGCCGGCCCATCCGCCTTGCGACGGGCTCCAGTCGGCCGCGGGAACGGTGTTGACCATCCAGGGCACGCCGAACTTGTCCACAAAAGAGCCATAACCCGGCGACCAGAAGGTCTCGCCGAACGGCATGACGGTGTGGCCGCCCTCCGACAGGGCATCGAACCAACGCTGCGCCTCGGCCTTGTCCTCGGTGTGCAGGGTCACGTCGAAGCCGTTCTTGGGCTTGTCGACGTTGGGCGCCCATTGGACGTCCATGTCCGCTCCCATGATGGACTGATCGCCGACATCCAGCCAGCAATGCATCAGCCAATCCTTGTATTTGGCGTCGACCGGCATGCCCGGCGGGCCGTCGCCATAGGGATAGGCGGCGGTAATCTTGCCGCCCAGGACCTTGGCATAGAATTCGAACGCCTCGCGGCACTGGCCCTGAAAGCTCAGGCTGGTCACGATCTTCATGATGGCCTCTCCTTCGTCGTAGGGACACCGTCCCACCCGTCCCTTTCCCGGTCAAGCTGCGTACAACCTGCATAGTCGCGATCAATGACCGTATGAGGTCGCCGGCCGGCGCCGGCGCCGCGCCTTCAGCCGCAGGTCGGAATCAACAGGGCGCACTCTTCCCACGGATGAACAGATTGCGGTTCACATTCAAAATGATGCGGAGTCTAGTCGTGGCGGTGTGAGCAAGGAAAGACGCGTGACCAGTCCAGCCGCCGCAGCTTCAATCAGCGGATCGATCAGTTCGGCCATGCCCGACGAAATGCAGACGCTGCGAAGCGGATTGGAACTGACGAGAGCGAGCCAGTTGACCCTGCTTCGGCTTCAGCTCGCCCTCTACAAATCGAACCGCCGCGCCGCGATGCAGGCGCTCGACAACCTGCTCGACATCGATGCGGAAATGGAGGGCCTCGCGGCAAGGCTGAGCGACGCCCCGACCCATCTGGCGAAAGACGCGGCTCTTTCCGGCTTCATCGGACTCCAGAAAGCGGCGATCGCTGCCGAAAAACACGCCCTGACCGGTGGTGATCTGCGGCGCGACGCCAGGGCAATCGCGGCCTCCGCCCCTGGCGATTGGGAGAGCGGCGCCGATGTGCCGGCACAGCCATTGTTTTCCGATGACGAAGCGGAGAGCGACGAACGGACGGGTGGCGGACGCTGGATATATGCTCTTGTCGCCGTAATCGTCATTGTCCTCGGTTGCGGATTGATAGCCTATCTGTGGCCAACATTGTCCGCCACCCTCACATCATCACTCTGAGGAGTCGCTAAACCGAGGCTTTCGTCGCCTGGATGAGGCGCTCAGTGGCCGTTCAGAGCCTCCGCCGCGTGCACTCAATTGCGAAGCGTGTCCGGAACGACGCCGCCATTTTCGGCAAGCTTGGCCATGACCGCCCGGTGCAGCGCGATGTTCTGCTCGGCGCTTCCGTCTTCGCCGGCACGGACGTTGAGCTCGTCCGCCAGCTGCTTGCGCGCAGCGAGGCTCGAATCGAGATCGAGCAGCTTCAGCAGATCGACGATCGAGCTTTGGTAATTGCCGCCACCACCCTTCATCTCGGCCATCGCGGAGAGTACCGCGCCGACATCGACCTGATCGGCAGCAGGTGCGGCAGCCGGCGCCGGATTGGCGGCAGGCGCCTGCGCGGCCGGCGCGGAGGGGGCCGGCGATGCGCTCGCGGGCGCTGCCGACGCCGCCGGCCGTTGCCCGAAGATCTTGCCCATGATGCTGCCGAAAATGCTCATCCGTGCCTCCCATTCTGGTTCTGCTGGTCTGGTTCGAGGGCCTAAACGCCGCGACTCGCCAAAAGGTTCTTGCGGAACGACGCGGTCCCGAGGACGTTCAGGCTCGGGCATTATACCCCATGATCAGGGAGGATTATATGCGCGGAATTCGTTGGTTGGCACTGGGCGCCTCTGCGCTGGCACTGGCAGCCTGTGGTCAAAAGACCGAGACGAGCACGAATCTGACCACCGACACGGTCGTCAGCAACGATGCCTCCACGCCGGCCGCGGCGCCGGGCCAGGCGTTCGCCAACACCGCCGCGGCGAGCGATGCGTTCGAGATCGCGACGTCCGAGCTCGCCGCCAACCAGGCGCAGTCGGCCACGATCAAGAAATTCGCCGCTCAGATGATCACCGCCCACACCGATTCGACGGCGAAGCTCAAGGCGGCGGCAAGCACCGTCTCGCCGGCCCTGGTCCCCGATCCGACGCTCACCGCCGAGCAGCAGCAGACGCTCGATTCGCTGAAGGCTCTCAAGGGCGCCGAATTCGACAAGGCCTATGCCTCGGCGCAGGTCGACGCCCACCAGAAGGCGCTCGACGGTCTCAAGACCTATTCGGCGACCGGCGACGTGCCCCAGCTCAAGGATTTCGCCACCAAGCTGGTTCCGACCGTCACGGCTCATCTCAATATGGCGAAGTCGCTCAAGCCCTGATCGAGCATGGGCTTCGCCAGGGAAGGTGAGGCGGGCTGAGGATAGCGAATGGCGGAGAGGGAGGGATTCGAACCCTCGGAACCCTTGCGGGCTCAACGGTTTTCGAGACCGCCCCGATCGACCACTCCGGCACCTCTCCGCATGAGAACTGGCGCGCCACGGTGGCTTTGAGGAAGCCACCGCTGGTCGTTGGAGCCGGGGCGCTTAGCGAAGAACCTCGGCGGCCGCAAGCGCTCGCTTGTGCGGGAGCGAAAGCGCATTAGATTATTGCCATGACTCACCTTCCCACCCGCACCGAAGCCTTCGATCCCGGCGTGCCGATGCCGCCGATCGCGAGCGCGCGCTTCACGATCGGCGAGGTGGTGCGCCACCGCATGTTCGATTTCCGCGGTGTGATCTTCGACGTCGATCCCGTCTTCGCCAACAGCGAGGAATGGTATGAGGCGATCCCCGAGGACATCCGCCCGCGCAAGGACCAACCCTTCTACCACTTGCTCGCCGAGAACGCCGACTCGAACTACATCGCCTATGTGAGCCAGCAGAACCTGGTCCCTGACGACAGCGACGAACCGGTCGACCATCCGGCGATCAGCGGCCTGTTCGACCGGCTGGTCGACGGCCGCTACCGGCTGAGGCGCGAACACCGGCATTGACGAACGGCTGGTCCTCTCGGGCCAGCCTTCCCCGCCCAGCCAACCTTGCCGCCCCCAAGTTTTTCTTGTGCGGTGCAGCGGAGCCGCCCCCGCTACGAATCTTGCAGAAGCGTGACAAGACACGCTCGCGCGCCGGTATCGGCGCATCGCAGGAAACATATCGGGGTAGGGACATGATTCACTCGCGTACCGCGCTCGCGCTCACCGCCTCCATCATCGCGCTGGCCGGCCAGGCCGCTCATGCGCAGCAGACGACGCCGGCGGAAAGCGCGACTGCGCCACAGGCCGGTCCGGAAGAGGCCCAGTCGCCCGCAGCGGGAGACATCGTCGTCACCGGCACCCGCGTCGCGGGGCGCTCCAAGCTCGACACGGCATCGCCCGTCGACGTGCTGAGCGCGAACAGCCTGCGCCAGCAGGGCACGACCGAGCTCGGTGCCTCGCTGGCGACGGTGGCGCCCTCGATCGACTTCCCGCGCCCTTCGGCGGTCGATGGCACCGACGCGATTCGCCCCGCCACGCTGCGCGGCCTTTCGCCCGACCAGACGCTGGTCCTCGTCAACGGCGTGCGTTCGCACACCGCAGCGCTGCTCAACATCAACGGCTCCGTCGGCCGCGGTTCGGCGGCGACCGACCTCAACACCATCCCGACCGTCGCGCTCGACAGGATCGAGGTGCTTCGCGACGGCGCATCGGCGCAATATGGTTCCGACGCCATCGCCGGCGTGGTCAACGTCCGGCTGCGGGAGGCCCGCTCGGGCGGCGGCGTTTCCGCGACCTATGGCTTCTACGACACTGACATCGACACTGCCCGCGGCCACCGGTCGGTGACTGGCGAGCACACGCTGAGCGTCTCGGGCTGGCAGGGCGTCGGCTTCGGCGAGGACGGCTTCCTGACCGTGTCCGGCGAGTATCTCGAGCGCCAGCCGACCAACCGCGCCGATTATGATCCGCGTGTCACGCCGAACCGGGTCACCGGTCGCTTCGGCGATCCGCAGGTGCGTCAGTACAGCATCTGGGCCAACGCCGGCACCACCATCGCCGGCGACTGGAAGCTCTACGGCTGGTTCGGCTATCAGGACCGTGACACGCGCAGCGCCGCCTTCCCGCGCCTGCCGAGCGCGTCGGGAGCCTTCGTGCCGACGCTCTATCCCAACGGCTTTCTGCCGCTCATCAACACCAAGTCGACCGACGTGAACTCGGCGATCGGCGTCAAGGGCAGCCTCGGCGACTGGAACGTCGACGTGAACGTCAGCTACGGCCGCAACAAGATCGGCTTCCGCACGCTCAATTCGGCGAACTACAGCTATGGCGATGCCTCGCAGACCGATTTCTCGGACGGGGCGCTGATCTACGACCAGCTCGTCGGCGGGATCGACGTGACGCGCGAGTTCCCCGTGTTCCGGTCGCTCAACGTCGCCTTCGGCATCGAAGGGCGGCGCGAAGGATTCAAGATCACGCCGGGCGAGCCGGCATCCTATAATTCAGGGCCGGCCTTCCCGCTCGCGCAGCCGGGTGCGCAGGGCTTCGTCGGCTTCTCGCCGATCAATGCGATCGAGAAGCACCGGCAGAACGGATCGATCTACCTCGACTTCGAGGCGCAGGTCACCGACAAGCTGCTGATCGGTCTCGCCGGCCGTGGCGAGGATTATTCCGACTTCGGCACCACCGCGACCGGCAAGGTCTCGATCCGCTACGACTTCGCTCCATGGTTCGCGCTGCGCGGCACGGCCTCGACCGGCTTCCGCGCGCCGGCGCTGCAGCAGCAGTATTTCACCTCGGTCGCCTCGGTGATCCAGAACGGGGCGCCGCTGCTGACCGGGCTCTATCCGTCGACCTCGCCCGTGGGTGCGGCGCTGGGCGGGCTGCCGCTCGAGCCCGAGAAGTCGACCAACTTCTCCGTCGGCACGGTGATCCGCAGCGGCGGCTTCGACCTCACCGTCGACGGCTATTACATCAAGATCCGCGACCAGATCGGCCTGTCGGAGAACATCCAGGCGAGCTTCAGCCCCGAGGTCGCGGCGATTCTGGCGCCGTTCGGCGTGCAGGCGGCGCGCTTTTTCATCAACGGCCTCGCCTCGACCACGCAGGGCATCGACGTGGTGGCACACTATCGGCTGCGCTCGGCGGGCGCCGGCACCTTCGACTTCACCGTCGCGGGCAACGTCAACACAATCGACGTGACCCGCGTGCCGACCTCGACCGCGGTGCTCGACCCCGCCCCGACCCTGTTCGCCCGCAGCCGTATCCTGACGCTGGAACAGGGCACGCCGGGCGAGAAGGTGACGGGATCGCTCGACTGGTCGCTCGACCGAATCGGCGCGACGGCGCGCGTGACCTATTACGGCAACGTCAACCAGCCGGGCACGGCGGCCGACGGTTCGGCCGACATCTTCACCGGGCGGCACGTCATCACCGACCTCGAGCTACGCTACCAGGCAGCCAAGGGCGCCCAGATCGCGCTCGGCGTCAGCAACCTGTTCGACGTCTATCCCGATGCGACCGCCGCCGCGCTCAACTCGACCGGCGTGGTCGGCTTTCCCTATTATTCGCCGTTCGGGTTCAACGGGCGCTATCTCTATGCCCGCGCCGGCCTGAACTGGTGATCGCCCGATCCCGAACGGCATGGGAATTATGCCGTTCGGGAGTTGACAGAAACCCTCGTCTGCCTTAGCTGCGCGCCTTCTCCCGCCGGGCGTGCTCGCGCGGGCACATGCAATTTGAAAGAGAAGCAAGGCCCATGTTCGCAGTCGTGCGCACGGGCGGCAAGCAGTATCGCGTTGCCGCTGGAGACAAGATCGTCGTCGAGAAGATCGACGGCGAGGCCGGCGCGTCGGTGACGCTCGGCGACGTGCTGCTCGCGGGCGAGGGCTCCGAGCTCAAGCCGACCGACGGTCTGACCGTCGCCGCCGAGATCGTCGCCCAGGCCAAGGGCGAGAAGGTGGTGATCTTCAAGAAGCGCCGCCGTCACAACTATCGCCGCAAGGCCGGCCACCGCCAGCAGCACACGATCCTGAAGATCGTGTCGATCGGCGCCGCCGAGAAGGCAAAGGCCGCGCCGAAGAAGAAGGCGGAAGAGGCTCCGGCCGCGGACGACGCGGCTGCGGCGGCCCAGGCGTAAGACTTAGAAGCGAGAGTATAGGCAATGGCACATAAGAAAGCAGGCGGCTCTTCGCGCAACGGTCGTGATTCGGCCGGCCGCCGTCTTGGCGTGAAGAAGTTCGGTGGCGAGGCTGTCGTCGCCGGCAACATCATCGTGCGCCAGCGCGGCACCAAATATTATCCGGGCACGAACGTGGGCATGGGCAAGGACCACACCCTCTTCGCGCTCGTCGACGGCCGCGTCGCGTTCAAGGACGGCAAGCTTGGCCGCAAGTTCTGCACCGTCGAGATGATTCCGGCAGCGGCCGAATAACGGGCAACCATCCGGGTTGCCCACCAGGGCGACCCGGGTTCCACATCGGAACCAGCACAAGGGAGACGGGTCGCCCCGGCTCCCTTTTTTCTTGCTCCCTCACACCGATCGCGCCGCCCCGCGCGATGACGACGAGGAGAGTGCCGATGTTCGCGAGAACCCCGAGATTGACGCTGCGGCCCGGCTGGGCGGAGGACGCCCCTGCCCTCGCCCGTGCCGCGGCCCATGAGAGCGTTGCGACAAAGCTGTCGCGCCTGCCCTGGCCGTACACCCAGGCGGATGCCGAGGCATGGCTGACGATGGAACGCGGGGACGACGACGTCTTCTGCCTCATTCTCGCCCATGAGGGCGGCGAGCAGCCCCGGCTGGTCGGCGCTATCGGTCTGCATCCGGCGGAAGAAGGGGCGCATGAGATCGGCTATTGGCTGACGCCCGATGCCTGGGGCCGCGGTTATGCGACCGAAGCGGGCAAGGCGATGCTGGGGATCGCGCGCTACGGGCTCGGGGTGCGGCGCCTCGTTTCCGGCCATTTCGTCGACAACCCCGCCTCGGGCCGGGTGCTGCGCAAGCTCGGCTTCCGGGCCACCGGCCGGATCGAGCGGCGCGAGTGCCGGGCGCGCGGTACGCGCGTGCCGACGGCCACCTACACGCTCGATCTCGCTGCCGAGGATGAGCGACCGGTCATGTGCATGGCGGCGTAAATCAAGCTCCTCCCCGGCACGGGGAGGGGGACCGCGCCTGAAGGGCGTGGTGGAGGGGCCCTCCACTAGCGACACCGCCTGAGGCGGCCCCCCTCCACCATTCGCTGACGCGAATGGTCCCCCTCCCCGTGCCGGGGAGGATTTTAATTCCAATCACTTCCTCCTACAGCCTCACTTATGCTCGCCACCCGCAAACGCCTCTCCCCCGAAGAATCGCGCGATGCCGCTCTCGACGCCGCGCGTGCGCTGCTGGTCGAGCAAGGGCCGCAGGCGGTGACGCTGAAGGCCGTGGCCGCGCGCATCGGGCGTACACACGCCAATCTTCTCCACCATTTCGGTTCGGCTGCCGGGCTGCAGCGCGCGCTGATCGAGCGGATGGCCGACTTCATCACCACCACGATCCGCGAGGCAGTGTTCCGCGCACGCGAGGGCGACCACAACCCGCGCGAGGTGGTCGATCTCGCCTTCGACGCCTTCGGCCAGGGCGGCGGCGGCGCGCTGGCGAGCTGGATGATCCTGTCGGGCAACGAGGACGCGCTCGATCCGATCCTCACCGCGATCCACGACCTGGTCGAGGAGCTTTCGCAGGATCATTCCAAGGAGGAACGGCCGATCCAGGACGAGACGCTCCAGCTCGTGCTGATGGCGCTCGGCGACGCGCTGCTCGGCGGGCCGATGGCGCGTGCGCTCGGCGTTCCCCGCGAGCGCGCCCGTGAGATCGCGCGCGCCGCGCTCATGCACGACGAACAGGACTGAGCGCGCGATGCATTTCCTCGATCAGGCCAAGATCTACGTCCGCTCGGGCGCCGGCGGCCCCGGCGCGGTCAGCTTCCGGCGGGAGAAGTTCATCGAATACGGCGGCCCGGATGGCGGCGACGGCGGCAAGGGCGGCGACATCGTGTTCGAGGCGGTGGCCGGCCTCAACACGCTGATCGACTTCCGCTACACGCAGCATTTCCGCGCCCCGCGCGGCAAGGGCGGCGCCGGCGCCAACCGGACCGGCGCCGGCGGCAAGGACCTCGTCATCAAGGTGCCGGTCGGCACGCAGATCCTGGCCGACGACGAGGAGCGCACGCTGTTGCTCGACATGACCCGCGTCGGCCAGCGCGAGGTGTTCCTGAAGGGCGGCGACGGCGGCCGCGGCAACATGAGCTATAAGAGCTCGACCAACCGCGCCCCGCGCCAGCACGGCACCGGCTGGCCCGGCGAGGAAGCGTGGGTGTGGCTGCGGCTCAAGCTGCTCGCCGATGCTGGGCTGGTGGGCCTGCCCAACGCGGGCAAGTCGACCTTCATCAACGCGGTGTCCAACGCCAAGGCCAAGGTCGGCGAATATGCCTTCACAACCACCCGGCCGCAGCTGGGCGTGGTGACGCACAAGGGCCGCGAGTTCGTGCTTGCCGACATCCCGGGCCTGATCGAGGGCGCGGCCGAGGGTGCCGGGATCGGCGACCGCTTCCTTGGGCATATCGAGCGCTGTCGGGTACTGCTCCACCTTGTGGATGCCCATGGGGATAACCCTGTGGATGCCTATCGCATCGTCCGCCAGGAGCTCGAAGCCTATGGCGCCGACCTCACCGGCAAGCCCGAGGTGATCGCGCTCAACAAATGCGACCTGCTCGACGGGGAGCTGACCGAGGCGCTGTCTGCCGAACTGGCGGAGGCGAGCGGCGCCGAGGTGCTGCCGATCTCCGGCGCGACCGGCGCGGGTGTCGAGGCGGTGCTCGACCGGCTGATCGAGGCGATCGGTCCGGGCGAGCCCAGCCCGGTGCCCGAGCAGGACGAAGGCGAGGACGAGGTGGAATGGTCGCCGATCTAGCGGCGTCGCGCTTCTCCCCTGCCGCCTGCCCGCGCCTGATCGTCAAGATCGGATCGGCGCTGCTCGTCGATCCCTCCGGTGCGGTCCGCAGCGCCTGGCTGGCCGGTATCGCCGCCGCCATTGCCGAGCGCGCTGCGGTCGGGCAGCAGGTCGCGATCGTCTCGTCCGGCGCGATCGCGCTGGGGGCGCGGCGGCTCAAGCTGCCGAAGGGCGGCCGCGCCAGCCTGGAGGATGCGCAGGCCGCCGCCGCGACCGGGCAGATCGCGCTCTCTTCGGCCTGGGCGGAAGCGTTCGGGGCGCACGGGCTCACCGCCGCGCAGATGCTGGTGACGCTCGACGACCTCGAGGATCGCCGCCGCTATCTCAACGTCGCGGCGACGCTTGGGCGGCTGCTCAAGCTCGGCGTGGTGCCGGTCATCAACGAGAACGACAGCGTCGCGACTGAGGAGATCCGGTTCGGCGACAACGATCGGCTCGCTGCCCGTGCCGGCGCAGCGGCGGGGGCGAGCGGCGTGGTGCTGCTGTCCGACGTCGACGGCCTCTACGACCGTGACCCGCGCGAGCCGGATGCGGTGCATATCCCGCTGGTCGAGCGCATCGACCGGCGCATCGTCGCAATGGCGGGCTCAGATTCTGCTTCGGGCATGGGCTCCGGCGGCATGGCATCGAAGGTTCAGGCGGCGCGCATCGCTACCGCCGCGGGCGCGCATCTCGCGATCGTCTCCGGCCAGGCGGAGCGGCCGCTCGATGCGCTCGACGGTGGGCGCTGCACCATATTCCTGGCCGAGAAGGCGGCGCCGGCGCGCAAGGCATGGCTCGCCGGGGGGCTCACCGCCAAGGGCGCGATCTACGTCGATGCCGGCGCGGCCAAGGCGCTCGGGCAGGGCCGCAGCCTGCTCGCCGCCGGCGCGACGCGGATCGAGGGCAAGTTCGCGCGCGGCGACCTCGTTACCATCGCCGGGCCGGAGGGGACGATCGCACGCGGTCTCTCCGAATATGACGCCGCCGACGCCTCCCGCATTGCCGGCAAGCGCAGCGACGAACATGCCGTGATCCTCGGCTATGCACCGCGTTCGGCGCTGGTCCATCGCAGCAACATGGCGCTGGTATGAAGCTCGCCGTCACCGGCGGCACCGGCTTCGTCGGCGGGCATCTGCTCCGCCTCGCGACCGATGCGGATCACGAGGTCCGCGCCCTCACCCGCCGGCCGCAAGTCGAACGCGCAGGCATCACCTGGATCGAAGGCACGCTCGGCGACGAGGTGGCACTCGCCCGACTGGCCGACGGCGCCGATGCGGTGATCCACGTCGCAGGCGTGGTCAACGCACCCGACCGCGACGGCTTCGTCAGAGGCAACATCGAAGGCACGCGTAAGATGCTCGCCGCCGCCGAGGGCGCAGGGGTTCGCCGGTTCGTCCACGTCTCCTCCCTCGCCGCGCGGGAACCCAGCCTCTCCGTCTACGGCTGGTCCAAGGCCGAAGCCGAAAAGCTCGTCGCCGCCTCGCCGCTCGCCTGGAGCGTCGTCTGTCCGCCTGCCATCTACGGCCCCGGCGACATGGAGATGCTGGAGCTGTTCCGGCTCGCCAGGCGCGGTCTCGCGCTGCTGCCGCCGGGCGGGCGGCTGTCGGTGATCGAGGCGAGCGACCTCGCCCGCCTGCTCCTCGCGCTCGCCGCCACCGACGAGCGCCTCAGCCTCGACGCCGACGACGGCAAGCCGGGCGGCTGGAGCCACAAGGAGTTCGCCCGAGCGATCGGCGACGCCGTCGGCCGCCGCGTGGCGACGTTCGCCCTGCCCCGGCCGCTGCTCATGGCGGGCGCACAGTTCGACCGGCTGATCCGCGGCAAGCGCGCCAAGCTCACCCCCGACCGCGTCGCCTATTTCTGCCATCAGGACTGGGTGATCGATCCCGCCCGCCGTCCGCCCGCGCAGCTCTGGCAGCCGCAGGTGCCGACGCCCGAGGGTCTCGCCGCCACCGCCGCCGCCTATCGCGCAGCGGGGCTGCTGTGATCCCGCCGCAGGCGCGACAAGCTTCAGCCCCATTTGCCTGCCACTCCGCACCGAACTAAGGACCGGCCATGAGCGACCGCAACCAGATATTCGAGACCGTCAAGGCGCAGATCGAACCCTTCAACAAGAAGGGCGTCACCTTGACCGAGAGCACCACCTTCCAGGGCGACCTCGAGTGGGACAGCCTGACCGTGATGGACTTCGTCGCGGCGATCGAGGACGAGTTCGACATCATCATCACGATGAACATGCAGGCCGAGATCGAGACGGTCGGCCAGCTCGTCGACGCCGTCGCCAAGCTCAAGGACGCCTGACGTGACCGAAGCCGCCGCCACCGCCGACGCTTTGCCCGAGAACCCGCCTGCGGTTCGCGCCGAGCGCGACCTTTTCTCCAAGTTCGACCCGCTGATCGCCGAGCGTGAGGCGCTGCTGGCGAGCGGCGTGCGCGATCCCTTCGCGATCGTGATGGACGAGGTGAAGTCCCCCACCCTCGCCGTGATCAAGGGCAAGGAGACGATCCTGCTCGGCACCTACAACTACATGGGGATGACCTTCGACCCCGACGTGGTGCAGGCGGGCAAGGATGCGCTCGACAATTTCGGCGCGGGTACCACCGGCAGCCGCGTGCTCAACGGCACCTATCAGGGCCACAAGGAGTGCGAAGAGGCGCTGAAGGAGTTCTACGGCACCGAGCACGCCATGGTATTCTCGACCGGCTATCAGGCCAATCTCGGCATGATCTCCACGCTCGCGGGCAAGGGCGAATACATCATCCTCGACGCCGACAGCCATGCGTCGATCTACGACGGCTGCGCGATGGGCAACGCCGAAGTCGTCCGCTTCCGCCACAATTCGGTCGAGGATCTCGACAAGCGCCTCGGCCGCCTGCCCGCCGAGGCCGGCAAGCTGGTGGTGCTGGAGGGCGTCTACTCGATGCTCGGCGACATCGCCCCGCTGCCGGAGATGGTCGCCGTCGCCAAGAAGCACGGCGCGATGATCCTGTGCGACGAGGCGCACGGCATGGGCTTCTTCGGCCCCAACGGGCGCGGCGTCTATGAGGAGCTGGGCTGCGAGGGCGACATCGACTTCGTCGTCGGCACCTTCTCCAAGTCGGTCGGCACGGTCGGCGGCTTCTGCGTCTCCAACCATCCCAAGTTCGAGGTGCTGCGCCTCGTCTGCCGGCCCTATGTCTTCACCGCCTCACTGCCGCCGTCGGTTGTGGCGACCGCGGCGACCTCGATCCGCAAGCTCATGCACGCCGGCAACAAGCGCGCGCATCTGTGGGAGAACTCCCGCCGGCTCCACACCGGCCTTCGCGAGATGGGCTTCACGCTCGGCACCGAGACGCCGCAGTCGGCGATCATCGCGGTGATCCTGCGCGATCAGGAGCAGGCGGTGCGGATGTGGCAGGCGCTGCTGGAAGGCGGCCTCTACGTCAACATGGCGCGCCCGCCCGCGACGCCGGCCGGGACTTATCTGCTGCGCTGCTCGCTCTGCGCCGAGCACACGTCCGAACAGGTCGAGACCATTCTCGGCATGTTCCGCGCCGCCGGACAGGCGGTCGGCGTCATCAATTGATCGCCTGAAAGCGGCACTTTGCCCCGCCCTCCCGGGCATGTAAGATAGCGGCGGGATGACCGAACGGGCCGCAACCGGGGGCGCGGGCCTGCTACACGCGCATTGGCGGGCGATCATGATGCTGGTCGCCGCGCTGCTGAGTGCTGGCGTGCTCATTGCCCTGATCGTCGCGCTGACCAGCGCCAACCGCGAGCGCGACGCGGCGCTGCGCGCGCAGTCGCACAGCTATGAGGTGATGATCCTCACCCGCAGCCTGTCGGGCAAGATGGCGCGGGCGGAGGCGGCGCTCGGCCGTTTCGTCATCAGCGGCGACCGCACGCTCGGCCAGCTCTTCTCCGACGAATGGGTCCAGGCCGGCGCGCAGATCGACCGGCTCGACCGCATCACCAACGACAATCCGACCCAGCAGGGCCGCGTGTTCGCGCTGCGCCAGGCCTATCGCGAGCGCAGCGACCAGCTGTCGCTGATCGCGCTGTCGACCAGCTACAAGAAGAACAACCAGGCGCTCGCGCTCTATTACGAGGCGCGCAACAGCCCCTCGCTCACGCGTATCGACACGCTGCTCGACGGCTTCATCACCACCGAGCGCGGCGTGCTCGACGCGCGCACCGCCGCGGCGACGCTCAAGATCGAGCAGTCGAACTTCGCCGCCAAGATCTTCGCGGCGTTCGGCGTGCTGCTGGTGCTGGCGACCATCGGCTTCGGCTGGCTGGCGATGCGCTCGTCCGAAGAGCGCGCCCGCGCCGCCGCCGAGGCCGAGGCCGAGCGGATGCGCGCCGGCCAGCTCGAGGCGGCGGTCCAAGTCGCGACGCACGAGCTCCACGCCGAGGCCCGCGAGCGCGAAGCCGCCGAGACCAAGCTCCGCCAGATGCAGAAGCTGGAAGCGGTTGGCCAGCTCACCGGCGGCATCGCTCATGATTTCAATAATATGCTGGCGGTCGTTCTCGGCGGAATCGAGCTGGCGCGGCGGCGCTTCCTCGAAGGCGGCAAGGGCAAGGACGTCATCCGCCACCTCGACAGCGCCGAGGAGGGTGCCAGCCGCGCGTCCGCGCTCACCAGCCGCCTGCTCGCCTTCGCCCGCGCCGAGCCGCTGCTGCCGCGCGCGGTCGATCCGGCGACGCTGATCCACGACATGTCCGACCTGCTCGACCGCACGCTCGGCGACGGCGTCCAGGTCGACGCGAGCGGCGTCGCGTCGATCTGGAACGTGTGGGTCGATCGCGACGGGCTCGAAAATGCGATCCTCAATCTCGCAGTCAACGCGCGCGACGCGATGGAGGGCCGCGGCCGGCTGACCATCGCCACCGCCACCGCCGCGCTCGCCCAGAACGAAGTGGGGAAATGCGCGGCGGGCGACTACGTCGCGATCAGCATCCGCGACACCGGCTGCGGCATGGCGCCGGAGGTGCTCGAGCGCGTGTTCGAGCCCTTCTTCACCACCAAGCCGATCGGCAAGGGCACCGGCCTCGGCCTCAGCCAGGTGTTCGGCTTCGCGCGGCAGTCGCACGGCGACGTGGCGATCGCGTCGACGCCCGGCGAGGGCACCATCGTCACCATCTACCTGCCCCGCGACACCTCGGCGGAGGTGAGCCTCTCCGCTGCCGTACCTGCAGCCGCGGACGAGCCGGTGAGCTCGCCCGGACAGCTCGACATATTGGTGATCGAGGATGACCGGCGCCTGCTTGCCGCCACCGTCGAGCTGCTGCGCGAGCTCGGCCACCGCCCAGTCGCGTGCAGCGATCCGGCGGCGGCGCACGTCGTCGCCGATGGGATGGCATCGATCGACCTGGTCATCTCCGACGTGCTGATGCCGGGGAAGACGGGTCCCGAGCTCGTCGCCGAGCTGACCGCCGACATTCCCGACATCGCGGTGCTCTACGTCACCGGCTATGCGGGCGATGAGCGCGAGGCGACGGGGTTCGGGGACTATGAGGTGTTGCGCAAGCCCTTCACCCTCGCCGCCCTCGCCCGCGCGATCGAGACCGCCACTGCCGGCCGCACCATCCCGCCGCCCGCGATCGCGGCGGAGTAGAGTCGGTTTCGGCGGCACCGGCCAGCGAAGCTGAAAACGACTCCAACTTTCCTTTTGCGCGCCAGCCCCACGCCTCTATAGCCTCTCCAGCCCAGTTCTCCCCGGAAGCCTGTCGCCGCCAAGCATGACCTCGATCGATCGCTATCTCGCGCGGCTGATCGCGGTGCCGCTGTTCTCGACGCTGGTGATCGCGGCGATGCTGCTGGTGCTCGACCGCATGCTGCGCCTGTTCGACTTCGTCGCGACCCAGGGCGGGCCGGTGAGCGTGGTGTGGAAGATGCTCGCCAATCTGCTGCCGGAGTATCTCGGGCTCGGTATCCCGATCGGGCTGATGCTCGGCATCCTGCTCGCCTTCCGCCGCATCGCCACCACGTCGGAGCTCGACGTGCTGCGCGCGGTGGGGATGAGCTACACGCGGCTGCTGCGCGTGCCCTATATGTACGCGATCGCGCTGGCCCTGGTGAACCTGGCGATCGTCGGCTTCGTCCAGCCCTATGCACGCTACGCCTATGAGGGGCTGCGGTTCGAGCTGCGCTCGGGGGCGCTCGGCGCGTCGATCAAGGTCGGCGAGTTCACCAACTTCCCGAACAACATCACGGTCCGCATCGAGGACAGCAAAGACGGCGGCCGCGAGCTGTCCGGCATCTTCGTCTACAGCAAGCTCAAGGACGGCAGCTCCTACGCCGTCACCGCGGAAAAGGGCCAGTTCCTGCGCACCGAGGATATGGAATCGATCGTGTTCCGCCTCACCAACGGCACGCTCGTCCAGCACACGAAGGATTCGCCGGTTCCGCGCGTGCTGACCTTCAGCTCGCACAGCATCCCGATCGCATTGCCCAAATACGGCAGCTTCCGCGGCCGCGGCGGCCGCAATCTCGAGCTCACCCTGCCCGAGCTCGCGCGCATCGGTGCCGATGTCCGCGCGCCGGAGGAGCTGCGCGATACCAGCCGCGCTGCCTTCCATTTCCGCCTGGCAGAGGTCGCGACGATGTTCCTGCTGCCGCTGCTGGCCGTGGCGCTCGGCATCCCGCCCAAGCGGTCGACCTCGTCGCTGGGCGTGTTCCTGTCGATCGTGATGCTGGTCAGCTATCACAAGATCAACGAATATGGCGAAGCCCTGGGCGGCCTCGGGCGGTTCGATCCGCGGCTCGCGCTGTGGGGTCCGTTCGCGCTGTTCGCCGCGCTAGTGCTGTGGATGTACTATACCGTCGCCCATGTGCCGGGCGGGCAGCCGATCGGCGTGCTCGAGCGCGGCTTCTCGAAGCTCACGGCAGCGATTGTACGGCGCCTGCCCGGGCGGCGCCGGCGGGACGCGCAGGCATGAGCAACATGCCCAGCTTCTTCCCGTCACGCACGGTCACGCTCTATATGGCGCGACTGTTCCTGACACGCACCTTGTCGATCCTGCTCGCCCTCGTGCTGGTGCTGCAGGCGCTCGATCTCCTGTCCGAGACCGGCGACATCCTCGCCTATCCAGGCAATGGGCAGGCGCAGATCTGGCACTACGTCAGCCTGCGCGTACCCCAGATCATTGCCCAGTTCCTGCCCTTCGCCGTACTACTCGGCACGATCATCACCTTGTCGACGCTCAACCAGAATTCTGAGGTGATCGCGCTCAAGGCCTCGGGCCTGTCGGCACATCAGGTGCTGGCGCCGCTGATCGTCGCCAGCATAGCGGTCGCCGCCGTCTCGTTCGCCTTCAACGACCGTGTCGTGAGCCGCGCCAGCGCGACGCTCGACCAGTGGCAGCGCGTCAATTACGGGCCGCTGCCGATCGAACGCGGCGAGCGCAGCAACGTCTGGGTGCGCGCCGACGACAGCCTCATTCAGGTCCAGCAGGTCCGCGGCAAGGGCGATGCGGTGCAGCTTGCCGGGATCGCCGCCTATCAGCGCAGCGGCGGATCGCTTACCGCGATCATCACCGCCGACAGCGGCCGGCGCGAGGGCAAGGGCTGGCGGATCGAGAATGCCCGCCGCTTCGATGTCGCACAGGGCACGATCACACCGCTCGGCAGCCTCCACGTCGGTGACGGCGTGCGGCCGGATCAGTTCACGCTGGCCAACATCAACGCCGACGGCATGTCGTTCGGCGCGCTGTCGTCGGCGATCGGTGACCTCAGGGCAGCCGGGCGGCCGACCAAGGCGCTCGAGGGCGCGCTGTGGCACAAGCTGTCCGGACCGCTCTCGTCGGTGCTGATGCCGCTGCTGGCGGCGGTGGCGGCGTTCGGTGTCGCGCGCTCGGGCAAGCTCTTCATCCGCGCCGTGATCGGCATGGCGTTGGGCTTCGCCTATTTCGTCGCCGACAATTTCGCGCTGGCGATGGGCAACCTCGGCGCCTATCCGCCTTTCCTCGCCGCCTGGGCACCGTTCCTGCTGTTCCTGCTGGTCGGCGAGGCGGTGCTGGTCAGGACGGAGGAATAAGCTCTTCTATGTCATCCCGGCGGAAGCCGGGATCTCATGCGGAGGCGCGATACGGCAGGAGATCCCGGCTTTCGCCGGGATGACGGATAAGCTCAGCGCCGCCCGACGACGGCGAAGGTGCTGCGCACCAGCCGCTCGAGTAGCCCCGGCAGGCCGCGGTAATTGGCCTTGTGATAGGGCGACTGCGGATCGAGCGCGGCCGACAGGCGGCGGTGCGCCTCACCGAGGGCGTGATAGGGCAGCCCCGGCAGCAGGTGATGCAGCGCATGGTAGCGCAGGCCGACCGGCGCCCACAGGAACGGCAGCAGCGCCGGCGGCGGCACGTTGACCGAATCGAGGAACTGCGCGGTCACGCTCATCGGCTCGCCGTCATTCTCCCAAAGATGGGCGACGAGCGTACGGACCTGGTTGATCACCATCACCGCGGAGATCACCGCGAGGACGATCAGGAAGGCTCGGAGCGGTAGCACGCCGGTCGCCGTGGCGGTCATCAGCGCGATCGCCCAGACGCTGGTCGCCGCTTCCAGCCGGTGCCATAGCATCTTCGCGTCGCCCTCGGGCGCGCGGCGCTCGAACGAGGGATTGATCGCCAGCGCCGAATAGCGGGCGACCACGAGCGCACGCAGGCGCGGGAACAGCACCGACAGCGGCGACAGCACGCCCCAGCGGATCAGGAAACCGACCGGCGCCAGCGCCGACACCAACACGAACAGCGGCACCGTCCACGGCTTCATCAGTGCGAGCGGCAGATATTCGGGATCCTCGGCCGTGCCGTAGCGGGTGCGGGCATGGTGGAGATTGTGGACGCCCTCGTACATGAACGACGGCGCCATCAGCGGAATGCCGACCAACAGGTTCCAGCCCAGCCGGAAGCCGGGCATCGCGGAATGCTTGATATGGCTGACCTCATGGATGAAGCTCGCCGCGCGATAGAGCGCGAGCACGGCCACCAAGCCGGCGACGATCGCCCAGCCGGTCGACGGCGACAGGATCGCGCCGGCCAGCGCGGCATAACCGACCAGCGCGGAGGCGAGCATGTCGGTCCAATAGACCGCTGGCTTGGGCCGGTTGAGGTCGCGCGAAAGCTCCGCCGCCGTGCGCAGCAGCGTCTTGTCGTCGGGCACGCGGACCGAGCGCGCCGGAGCGGCCGCCTTGGGCGCGGGCGCAGCGGACGCACGGTCGAGGGTGATCGAGCTATTCATCGCCTGGGGCATTGCCTTTAGATAGTGGCTATATGTGGGCAACAACAGGGGCGGCTTGACAGCGGGGCGCCGACGCAGGACTTCACGGGCCCTTCGCAACCTAGCTCCGGCGGCTCCAGCAATGTCCTCGCTCACCATCCGGCCGGTCACGACCAAGGCCGACCGCAAGACCTTCGTCGACCTGCCCTTCCGCCTCTATGCCGACGATCCCAACTGGGTGCCGCCGCTCAAGTCCGAGGCGCTGGGCCTGATCACGCCCGAGAAGAACGGCTGGTTCAGCCATGCCAAGGCGCAGCTCTTCCTCGCCGAGCTGGACGGGCGCGTCGTCGGCCGCATCTCGGCGCACATCGACACGCTAGCGCTCGAGCAGCCGCCGGAGCAGGGCTTCGGCCCCGGCGTCGGCCAATGGGGCCTGTTCGATGCCGAGAATGAGGAGATCGGCCGCGCCCTCATCGCGCGCGCCGAGGAATGGCTGCGCGAACAGGGCATGAAACGCGCGCTCGGTCCCATCTCCATGTCGATCTGGGAGGAGCCCGGCCTGCTGATCGAGGGCTACGATCATCCCCCGACGGTGATGATGGGCCACGCCAAGCCCGAATATCGCGGCTGGATCGAAGGCGCCGGCTATCAGCCGGTCAAGCAGCTCCTCACCTATGAGCTCGACATCACGCAGGGCTTCCCGCCGATCGTCGAGAGGATCATCAAGTCCGGCGAGCGCAACGAGCGCATCCGCGTCCGCGAGGTCGACAAGTCGAAGTTCGAGGAGGAAGCCGCGATCATCCTCGACATCCTCAACGATGCCTGGGCGGACAATTGGGGCTTCGTCCCGCTGACCCCGCCCGAGATCAAGGATGTCGGCGTCAAGCTGAAGCCGATCGTGTTCAACGACCTGATCCGCATCGCCGAGCTCGACGGCCGCCCGGTTGCGTTCATGATCACCCTCCCCGACCTCAACGAGGCGATCAAGCCGCTGAACGGCAACCTGTTCCCGTTCGGTTGGGCGAAGCTGCTGCTGTGGCTGCGCCGGCCGCGCGTGCGCACGATGCGCGTGCCGCTGATGGGCGTCGTCAAGGAGCTGCAATCGTCGCGGATGGCGAGCCAGCTCGCCTTCATGATGATCGAATATATCCGCCGCGCTTCGGTTACGCGCTACGGCGCGAGCCGCGGCGAGATCGGCTGGATCCTCGACGACAATCAGGGGATGCGTTCGATCGCCGAGACGATCGAGAGCAAGGTCAACAAGGTCTACCAGGTCTACGGCAAGGACCTGTGACGGCCGGCGGGCTGACGAGACGCCGCCGACTGCCCATCACTTCTTCGCGGCCAGTGGGTCGAACCCCTCCTTGGCGATCCATTGCTCGCGCGTGAGGCATTTGCGGTACGTCAGGATCGATCCGGTGGTTTCCTGCTTCACGCAATAGCGCTGCTCCCGCTTGCTCCCGGCTTGAGCATCGGAGGTGGAGACAGACGCCGGTGCCGAGGCGGGCGTTGCGGCGTCCAGCATCTTCGCGCCCTGCGTGGCTGGAACAGGGTCCGATACGGTCAGTGCGGTCGCAATCGCAGCAATCAATATGGCGGAATGCAACATCGAAAGTCCTCCCGAACTCGCGGGGCCAAGAGGCGAGCCCGCACGCCAGGATTGTATTATCGACATACAACACTCAAGCGCGCTGACGTGAGCCGCATGCGACGCGGCGCCAACGGCATCGGTGCTGTCTACATCCGTAGTTGGGCAGTTCGTGGGATCGAAGACAGATGTTCAGCGTAGCGGCAGATGACCGCCCAGGCGCCCCTACTGCCGTAGCCTGACCCAGGTCGGTGCGTGATCGCTCGCCTTCTCACGGGCGCGATAATCCTTGTCGACGCCGGCGGAGTGGAAGCGGTCGGCCGCGATCGGGCTGAGCAGCAGGTGGTCGATGCGGAAGCCTGCGTCGCGCTGCCACGCGCCCGCCTGATAATCCCAGAAGGTCCATACGCCGCCGCGCGGATACTGGGTGCGCAGCGCGTCCGTCCACCCTTGCGCCAGCAGCGCGCGATAGCCCTGGCGGCTCTCCGGCTGCATCAGCGCATCCGACTGCATTGCACGCACGGAGAAGACGTCGTCGTCGTTAGGAATGACGTTGTAATCGCCCGCAAGCACCACCGGCCGCTCCTCGGCAAGCAGCTCGCGTGCCCGTGCTGCCAGCCGCCCGATCCAGCGTAGCTTGTAGTCGAACTTGGGGCCTGGCACCGGATTCCCGTTGGGGAGATAGATCGAGGCGATCACCACCCCGTTCACCTCGGCTTCGAGGTAACGGCTATGCTCGTCCTCCGGTTCGCCGGCGAGACCGCGGTGGCGCTCGGCCGGGTCGGCGCCCTTGGCGAGCACCGCGACGCCGTTCCAGCCCTTCTGCCCATGCCATACGGCGCCGTAGCCGGCGTCGCGGATCTCCTTCTCGGGAAAGCCGTCGTCGGCGGCCTTGAGCTCCTGCAGGCAGACGACGTCCGGCTGCTGCTCGGTCAGATATTCGATCAGGCGCGGGAGCCGCGCCTTGATACCGTTGACGTTGTAGCTGACGATCTTCAAGCGACGCCGCTCAGACCGAGAAGCTCGAACCGCAGCCGCATCCGGAGGCGGCGTTGGGGTTGTTCACGCGGAATGCCGCACCGCCGAGGCTCTCGACGAAATCGACTTCCGCGCCGCGCACGAGATCGAGGCTGATCGCGTCGACCACCAGCCGGACCCCGTCGGTCTCGACGATCATGTCGTCGCTCTCCGGCGCGTCGGCGAGGCCGAAACGGTATTGGAAGCCCGAGCACCCGCCCCCTTCGACCGACAGCCGCAGGATCGCGGGCTTGCCCTGGCGTTCGGCGATCGCGGCGACGCGTGCCGCGGCGGCGGATGTCAATGCGATTTCGGAAGCGGCGAGCGTGGCCATGACGCTCAGATAGGCGACGCCAGCCTCAGCGGCAACCGGCAGTCAGATCAGTTGCTGGTCGCCGGCCCGCCCATCGCGACCTGCTGCCCGTGCGCGGCACGCGCCTGGATCGCGACCAGCGTGCTCGACGGCTGCAGGAAGGGGACCGGATTGACTGCACGGCCGTCAATGCGGACCTCGTAGTGAAGATGGCTTCCCGTCGACCGCCCGGTCGAGCCCATCAGGCCGATGAGCTGGCCACGCTTCACGCGGGTGTTGGGGGTCACCAGGATCTTGGACATATGCCCGTAGCGGGTCTCGATGCCCTTGCCGTGGTTGATCTCGACGAGATTGCCATAGCCCGACGCGCGGCCGGCGCGGGCGACGATGCCGTCGGCGGTCGCGTAGATCGGCGTGCCGAGCGGCCCGGGGATGTCGACGCCGGCGTGCATCGCCGCGACACCGCGGAACGGGTCGGAGCGGACGCCGAAGTTGCTGGTGAAGCTCAGGTTCTGCACCGGCTGCATCGACGGGATCGAGATCGCACCCTGCTCGAGCGTGTCGAGCTTCTTCCAGGTCTGGAACAGCGTCTTGAACTGCGCGTCGGAATCGGCGCTGTTGAGCTCCGCCGCCGCCTCGGCGCTGTCGGCCGCCTCGAACGGACCACCCATGCCGCCGCTGACGAAGCGCTCAGGGGCGACGCCAAGGCGGCGCAGGTGACTGGTCGTCATCGCCAGCCGCTCTTCGGTCGCACGCTGGGCGGCGCGGGCGAGCGCGACCTGGCGTGCCTCGATGCGCTGTAGCGGCGCCAGCACCGTGCCGGTGCCGTGCGAATCGACCGAAACCGGCTGGATGGCGGCGACGAGCTTCTCGGGATCCCCCTTGCCGGAGAGCACCGCCGCGATCAGCGCCTGGCGCTGCTCGACGCGCGCGGCATGGACGCGGGTCGCGAGCTTGAGCGCGGCGACGTCCGCCTGCATCGCCATCATCTCGGCCCGCATGCGGATCATCCGCGCCTCGGGCGAGGCGGGCGTGCCGGCGATACCGGTGGCGGCGACCGCACCGACCGCAGCCGAAGCGACGCCATATGCGGAAAAGGCGAGCGTGACGGCGGCGGTGCCGGCGAGCAGCGCCTGGGCGCGGCCGGAGATGCTGAAGCGGCGCAGCGCCTTGCCGTCGTGGAAAATGAAGTCGCGAGTGGTGAACAGCGATCGCACCCGGTCGATGCGGCTCGACAGATTCTGAAAGGTGGTAGCGACCATCGATCCCCGCAACAAAAGAAAGCCCCTCAGGCCGACAGCCCGAATGGCAATTCGTCCGTGTCTCGTGTGGAACCCCCTCCGCACCAAGACGTTGAGACTTGTTGCTCGACCGATCAGCCCTGGGCAATAGGCGCGTAATAATCCCGCGTCAGACCGGCTGAGTCGCGCGCCGAGTCGTTGAACGGAGGCTTCAAGACGCCCCGAAAATACTGAGAAACAAGGCGTTGCCAGGTCGTTTCGGATACGATTCCTTTTTCCGCGCATAGCGATTCGAACCAGCGCGTACCAGCGTGCACATGGCGTACCTCGTCGGTGACGATGCGGCGGAGGATGCGCGCGGTGGCATGGTCCCCGGCCTCCTCGAACCGCACGATTGTCCCCGGTGTCACGTCCAGCCCCCGCGCCTCCAGCACCATCGGCACCACGGCCAGCCGCGCCAGCGGATCATGCGCAGTCGCCTCCGCCGCTTCCCACAGGCCGTCGTGCGCGGGCATTGCGCCATAGCGGCTGCCGAGCGCCTTCAGTCGCCGGTCGAGCAGCGCGAAATGCATCGCCTCGTCGGCGCCAACCCGCATCCAGTCGTCAGTGAAGCCGCGGGGGAAATGCGCCCCGAACCGCCCGACCAAGTCGAAGGCGAGATCGATCGCGACGAACTCGATGTGCGCGAGCGCGTGGATCATGGCGATCCGGCTGCGCTCCGATCCGGCGCGGCCGCGCTTGGGCATGCGGTTGGGCGGCAGCAGCTCGGGCTCCGCGGGCCGCGCCGGGCGATCGGGCATGACGAGGTCGAACGCATGGTCGAGCCGCCCCAGCCGCCAGTCGCGCGCAGCCTTGCGCGCCGCGGCGACTTTGGCGCGCGGATCGGCGGTGAGCAGTACCGCCCGCGCCGCCTCGGCGACGTTGGTCACAGCGCGCGGGCGGCCGCCAGCACCTCGGCGGCATGCCCGGCGACCTTCACCTTGCGCCACGCCCGCGCGAGCGTGCCGTCGGCGCGGAACAGGAAGGTCGAGCGTTCGATCCCCATGAAGCGGCGGCCGTACATCGACTTCTCGACCCAGGCACCCAGCGCCTCGATCAACGCGCCGTCCGCGTCGCTGGCAAGCGGCACCGTCAGATCGTATTTCTTCGTGAATTTCACGTGGCTTGCCGGCGTGTCCTTGGAGACGCCGAGAACCTGCACACCGGCCGCCTCGAACTCGGGCATCAGCGCCGTGAAGTCCTGCGCCTCGCGCGTGCAGCCCGTGGTGTCGTCCTTGGGATAGAAATAGAGCACCAGCGGCTTGCCGACGAAGCCGGCGAGCCGCAGCGGTGCGCCGTCGCTGCCGGTCAGCTCATGGTCGGGGAGCCGTTCGCCTTCGATCGCCATCACCGTTCTCCGATCACCGAATTCCATGCCGCACGCACGCTCTGCCGGGTGGTCTCCAGCGTTGCAAGCACGGCCGTCCAGTCGGGCAGCGACAAGGCGCGCGCGACCAGCGCCTGGGTCGCGGGCGCCGGCGGCTGACAATCGGGCGCGACGAGGCGCATCGTCACCAGCAGGCGCGTGAGAAAGTCGTGCGCCGCGCGCAGCTCGCCCGGCAGATGCCCGGCCTCCACCAGCAGGTCGATCGCGCGGCCGAGGTGCGGGTCGAAACCGGTGCGCCGGGTGAGCTGCGCGACATGGACGACGAACTCGAGGTCGACCAGCCCGCCGTCGAGCAGCTTGGCGTCGAGCGGACCTGCCGGCGGCTTGTGGGCGGCCATCTCGGCGCGCATCTTGGCGGCGTCGGCGACGATGTCACGCTCCGGCCGGTCGCCGGCGAGGACGCGGGCGATGATCGCACTCACCTCGGCCCGCGCCTGCGCCGAGCCGAAGATCGGCCGCGCGCGGGTCAGCGCCATATGCTCCCAGGTCCAGGCAGCCTCGCGCTGATAACGGTCGAAGGCGTCGAGCGAGACCACCAGCGGCCCCGACGTGCCGGACGGGCGCAGGCGCGTGTCGATCTCGTAGAGCGGTCCCGACGCGGTCGGCACCGACAGCGCACCGCTGACGCGCTGGGCGAGACGGTTGTAGTAGAGCACCGCGCCCAGCGGCTTCTCCCCGTCCGATTCCGCGGCGAAATCGCCGGTGAACAGATAGATGAGATCGAGGTCGGAAGCGTGCGTCAGCGCCGCTCCGCCCATCCGCCCCAGCGCCAGGATCACCAGCTCGCTGCCGGGCACGCGGCCGTGGCGGACGGCGAACTCCTCGACGGTGGCGGCGGCAAGCACGTCCACCGCCGCTTCGGCCACGCGGGCATAGCCCGCGGAGACCTGCATCGGATCGCTGGTGCCGGCGACGATCTGGGTGCCGAGCGCGAAGCGGCGCTCCCCGACCACGCGGCGCACGCCGTCGAGCAGGCTCTGGTAATCGTCGCCTGCCTCCCGCGCCGCCATTTCTGCGGCGAGCGCCTCGACCTCTCCGACCGGATCGAGCGCGGAGGTGTCGAGCAGGCCGTCGAGCAGTTCGGCACGCCGCCCGAGCGCATCGGCGAGCGTCGGCGCATAGGCAAGGATGGTGGTGAGCAGTTTGAGCAGCGGCGGCCGCGCCTCGATGAGGTGGAGCACGTTGATCGCCGTCGGGAGCCGCGCGAGGATCGCGTCGAAGCGGATCAGCGCGGCATTGGCGTCGGGCGCCGCGCCCAATGCGCGCACCAGCGCCGGCAGCACCGCCTCCAGCGCCGCCTGGGCGGGCGCGCTGCGCAGCGCCGGATAGGTCCCCGACCGCCACGTCGCGATCAGCCGGGCCGCGGCCGCCGGATCGGCGAAACCGGCGGTGGCCAGCGGCTCGACGCCGTCGGGAAGCTGCGGCGCCGCCTCGCCGTCGAGCGCGCCGTAGATGCGCTCGACCCGCTCGACGTGCGGGCGGAGCAGGTCGAACAGCTCCGCCCCATCGGCGAGGCCGTGCAGCCGGGCGATGCGATCGAGCCCCTCCGCCGTTTCCGGCAAGGCATGCGTCTGCCGGTCGTCGATCATCTGGACGCGGTGTTCGATCGTCCGCAGCAGCGTATAGGCTTCGGACAGCGCCATCGCTTCCTCCGGGTCGATCCGCCCCGCCTCCGCGAGCCGCGCCAGCGCATCGCGCGTCGCCGGCGTGCGCAAGGCCGATTCGCGGCCGCCGTGGATGAGCTGGTGGATCTGGGCGAAGAACTCGACCTCGCGGATGCCGCCGCGCCCGCGCTTCAGGTCGTAGCCAGGCCCGAACTGCTGCCCGCGCACATGATGATCGCGGATGCGGGCGGAGATGCCGCGAATCTCCCGGATCGCGCCGAAATCGAGCGCGCGGCGCCATACGAACGGGCGGATCGTCGCGAGGAACTCTTCGCCCAGCGTCGCGTCCCCCGCCGCGGCGCGAGCGCGGATAAAGGCGGCACGCTCCCACGGCAACGCCTGCGATTCGTAGTAGGAGATCGCCGCCTCGACCGGCAGAACGATCGGCGTGACCTCCGGCGAGGGCCGCAGGCGCAGGTCGACGCGCAGCACATAGCCGTCGCCGTCGCGCGTCTGCAGCAGCTCGACCACGCGGCGCCCGATCCGCACCGCCGCCTCGCCCGGCTCGTCACGCTCGCGCCGCGGCAGCGTCGCCGGGTCGAACAGCAGGATCGGATCGATGTCGGACGAATAGTTGAGCTCGCGGCTGCCCTGCTTGCCGAGCGCGATCGCGGCGAGCCCCGCCGGCTCGGCGCCGGGCACGCGCTCGCGGATCGCCGCAGCAATGGCACTGTCGAGCGCATGATCGGCGAACGCGGTCAACGCCCCGGTGGTGCGGGTCAGATCATAGAGGCCGGCAAGATCACCGATCGCCACGACCAGCGCTAGCCGCCGCCGTTCGAGCCGCAGGCGGCGGCCGACCGGCATGTCGGGATCGTCGATCGCCGCCGCTGCGAGGGGATCGGCAAGCGCCTCCGCCATACCGTCGACCAGCGCTCGCTCCCGCTCGATCAGCCCCGAAAGAAACGGCGATTCCGCCTTAGCGCGGGCAAGCGCCTGCTCGATCCTGTATTCTGAATCCGACATCGATCCGCTTGACGGGCGATCAGTCCGATCAAGTCAAGCAACAAATCCGTACTTTATTTGTTTTAGGCGCATGACTCAGATGCTCGGCAGCTCCGCACGTGACGAGGCGACGGTCGTCGAACGGCCGCGCGCGGGCGATGCGATCGGGGTCGCCCTGCGTGAAGCCTATGAGCGCGATTTCGGGATTCCGGACGACCTCGCAGCGTTGCTCAGCCAATTGGATGGCAGCGACCAGGGCAACGCCTTCAGCCGTCGCGGCTGAGCTCGTCGACCTCTCCCATGATCGTGTCGAGCGCCGACTGGCCGTCGGCATCATGCTCGCGTCGTGACGGCAGCTTGCCTTCGCTGAGGATCGATTCGAGCGCCACCCGGCCGCGCGCGACACGGCTCTTGATCGTGCCAACCGCGACGCCGCAGATCTCCGCCGCTTCCTCATAGGCGAAACCGCCCGCCCCGACCAGGATCAGCGCCTCGCGCTGCGGCTGCGGCAGGTGGAGCAGCGCGCGCTGCATGTCGGTGAGCTCGACGTGCCGGTCCTGACTGGCAGGCGCGGCGAGCAGCCGATCGGCGACTAGGTCGTCCCACTCGCCCTTGAAGCGCGCGCGGCGCATCTGGCTGAGATAGAGGTTACGCAGGATGATGAAGGTCCAGGCGCGCATGTTGGTGCCCGCCTGGAAGCGCTTGCGTGCCGCCCATGCCTTGAGCAGCGTCTCCTGGACCAGATCGTCGGCGAGGTCGCGGCTGCCCGACAGCGAACGCCCGAAGGCGCGCAGATGCGGGATCACCTGCGCGAGTTGCTCCTTGAACTCGGGATCGGACAGGGCGACGTGCGGCGCAGTCGGCTCGGCGGAATCGTCGGCGATGTCGTCACGCTCGGTCATCGTGATCCGTTCTTCAGGTCGCGCTCAACATAGGAGTGCGGGATTAATTTTCGAGAAGTTTGCGAAGGACTTCGCCGCTCAACGGAGGACGAGAACGGCAAAGATCACGATGACGAGGGCAAGCGAAATGCCCAGGATGTAGCGGGTCATGTGCGGCGTCGCGCCGGCGCGGGCGCGCTCGGCGTCGACGTGCTGCACTCCGTCTCGGTCGATTTCGTCAGCCATGCCCCCTCAACACCTGAGAACCGTTTTGGCTCCGTAACTTGGCTCAATTTGCCGGCACAGTCGCCTGGTCGAAGAACAGCGCCTGGCTGATCGCCGCCTTCACGGTCGAGCGCTGGAACGGCTTGGTGATGAGGAAGGTCGGCTCGGGTCGCTCACCGGTCAACAGCCGTTCGGGGAAGGCGGTGATGAAGATCACCGGCACCTGGAACTCGGCCAGGATGTCCTTGACCGCATCGATGCCCGAGCTGTCGTCGGCGAGCTGGATATCGGCGAGCACCAGCCCCGGCCGGTCCTCCATCGCCAGCGCCACCGCCTCGTCGCGGGTGACGGCGACGCCGGTCACCTCATGGCCGAGGTCGCGGACGATCGCCTCGATGTCCATGGCGATGATCGGCTCATCCTCGATGATCAGCACGCGGGCGCGGGTCTGCTTCTCGATCTCGGCCAGCGCGTCGGCGACCAGCCCGTCGACCTCCTGCGGCGTCTTGTCGATCAGATAGGCGGCATCCTCGGTGGTGAAGCCCTCCATCGCCGTCAGCAACAGCGCCTGGCGGGAAACCGGCGCGATCCGGGCAAGCCGGGCGCGGGCGATCGCTTCATGGTCGCTTTCCGGCGCCGCGGGCGTGCGGCCGTCGTCGGGGTGAGTCGGGCCCCAGATCGCCTGGAAAATGCGATAGAGTCCCAATCTGGGATCGACGTCGCGCGGAAATTCTTCCGGCGCGGCGACGATCGCTTCCAGCGTGGCGCGAACATAATGGTCGCCCTCGGACTGGCTGCCGGTGAGCGCGCGGGCGTAGCGCCGCAGGAAGGGAAGATGCGGCGCAAGCTGCTGTCCAAGCGACATTTCGGCGTTGTTCTCCGTCGTAAAACCCTGTCGTGCGGGGCCATCCACGCGACAGCTTAAATCTTTCGGCACAAGGGAGAAGGCCCCTCCCCGCATTTTGCACCGCCCTTGGGAACAATCGAAGCGATATTTGGTTTCACGTTCGCCCACGATCGCGTTGTGCGCGGCGGCAATGGCGTTTACCCGATGCCTGAGCCTTTGATGTTCCCCGGCCCTGCCGGGCCCGGAGGGGGGAAGACGTGCGTTCTGAGAAGACCGATTCTGACCCGAAGATGCGAAAGAAGGGAGAGCGGAAGCAGAAGGGAGACGACCGCAGCGTGGGCGAGGCATTGCGCGCGGTCTACCAGGATGCTGTTTCCGAGACGATTCCCGACGAAATGCTCGACCTGTTGAACAAGCTGGGGTAGCCGCCGGCGGATGGACGACGTTACCGGTCTCCCTGAGGGCGACCGCGCATTGCCAGCACTGGCGCGGATGCCGACAGGCGCCAAGCTGTTCCTCATTCTGAGCGCGGCTCTCCTGCCGCTCGCGCTGATCGCGGTGTTCGCCGCGCTCCAGACCACCCGCACCGCCGACGTCGAGAATCGTGCCGCGCTGAGGGTCGCGACCGGCGAGGCGGCGCGCTCGCTCGCGATCGAGCTTGTCGGCGACGCCAATGCGTTGCGATCGGCGGTCGCGGCGATCGAGGCCGATCCGGGCGACACCGCTGTCTGCGCCAGGACGCGCGGCGTGTTCGCCCCCAGCCTTCCCGCCGGCGCCCGCTATGCCGTGATCGACCGCGCGGGACAGCTTCGCTGCGGCGGGCCGATCGAGCGGGAGGCGCCCAAACCCGGCCCCAACGCCGTCGCGGTGCGGCTGCTGCCGGGCGGATTGCTGCTGGGCGTCACCGGCGGCAGCGGTACGGCACGGGCGACCGCCTTCTTCCCGACGGCCTATCTCGCCGACATCGCGCGCCCGAGCGGTTTCCTGCGCGCCTATGGTACCAGACTGATGCGCGACGAGGATATGCTGGACCTGCGCCAGCTTCCCGGCACCGTGCTGTCCCGGCGCGAGCGGGACGACAGCCCGATCGGGCTCGACCGGCTGGTGCTGCACATGGAGGTCGACAGCGCGCCGATCACCTCGGCGGTGCTGGCGGCGATGCTGCTGCCGATCCTGATGTGGGCGGCGGCGGCGGGGATCGGCTGGTTCGTGGTCGACCGGCTGCTGATCCGCCCGCTCCGCCGGCTGCGCACGCGGGTCGGCGCCTATACGCCGGGCAGCGTGTTCGATCCCGGCGAGTTCGGCGCGATTCCCGCGCACGAGATCCGCGACCTCGGCGACACCTTCGCCGACCTGACCCGCACGATCAGGGACCACGAATCCGATCTCGCCGAGGGACTGACCCGTCAGACCAAGCTCACGCGCGAGGTCCATCACCGCGTCAAGAACAACCTCCAGGTCATCACCAGCTTGATCAACTTCCACGCGCGCAGCGCCGTGGATGCCGAGGCGACCGCCGCCTATGCCGCGATCCAGCGCCGCGTCGATGCGCTGGCGGTGGTACACCGTCACCATTTCGCCGAGCTCGAGGAGAATCGCGGACTCGGGCTCCGGTCGGTGATCAGCGAGCTGGCCGCCAACATCCGCGCGACCGCGAGTGGTCGCAGCCGCGATTTCGGGCTGACGCTGGAGATCGATCCCTATCTCGTCTCGCAGGATACCGCGGTGGCGGTCGCCTTCCTCATCACCGAGCTGGTCGAGATGGCGATGGGCGCGAGTCCGGCGGCGCAGCTCCGCATCTCGGTGAAGCCCGGCGAGAACCAGACGCACGCCCTCGTCCGGGTCAGCTCTCCCGCGCTGATCGAGACGGAGGGACTGCGCAAGGCGATCGCAGAACGCTATGGGCGTGTGATCGAAGGGCTGTCCCGCCAGCTGCGCTCCCCCCTCCACCATGAGCCGCTGAGCGGGGCGTTCGAGATCGCGATCGCCATCACCGGGCGTGACTGAGCGGCATCAAAAATTTTTTCGAGAAATGGGAACCGGGGATCACAAGGAGCGTTCTGCGCTTCGGATAGTGACCTTTTGCCCCCCCGCTCTCGCTATCCAAGACATGGGCCCGGAAGCGTCTACCCTCCCCCCCCCGGTGACGCTTCCGGGCCTACATCTTTTTCGGCCGTCCTTTCGGCGCATCCCGGTCAATGCTGCGTTCATCGCCTATCGGGAACGATACCGCGCCTTCGGTCGTTTCACCTCCGGACCGATTTCATCACTCATGGAGCGTCTATCATGCGCAAGATCACCGCTGCCCTCGCTCTCGCCGCCACGCTGGCGTTGGGCGCGTGCAACACCGTCGAAGGCGTCGGCCGGGACGTCTCGTCCGCCGGTAACACGGTCGCCAAGACCGCCAACGACGCTAAGTAATTATATGGAAGGGGCCGCGCCGAGTGCGCGGCCTCTTTTTCAGGCCTCGGTAGCCTCGGTGGTTTCGGCCCGCTTGGCCTCGCGGCTTCGCTGGCGCTCGGTGAACCAGATGCCGATCAGCGCGAGCTCGTAGAGCAGCACAAGGGGAATCGCGAGCAGGAGCTGCGAGCCGATGTCCGGCGGCGTCAGCACCGCCGCCAGGCCGAACGCCGCGACGATCGCGTAACGGCGCGCACTCACCAGCTGCTTGCGCGTGACGATGCCGGCCCGCTCGAGCAGCATCAGTACGACGGGCAGCAGGAAGGCGAGCCCGAACGCGAACAGGAACTGCATCACGAACGAGAGATAATTGCCGACCGACGGCAGCGCCTCCTGCTGCACGCCGCCGAGATCGCCCTGGTAGCTCAGCAGGAAATGCAGCGCGATCGGGATCGCCATGTAATAGGCGAGCGCCGCGCCCGCGATGAACAGCACCGGGGTCGCGATCAGGAAGGGTAACAACGCGCGCTTCTCGTTGCGGTAGAGACCCGGCGCGACGAACTGCCAGAGCTGATTGGCGATCACCGGGAAGGAGATCATCATCGCCGCGAAGAAGGCGACCTTCACCTGGACGAAGAACGCCTCGAAGATCTGGGTGAAGATCACCTTGTTCTGGCCTGCGTGCACGAGCGGCTGGACCAGGAAGGCGAAGATCTCACGCGCGAAGTAGAAGCAGGCGCCGAAGCATACCACCAGCGCGACCACGCAGTAGAGCAGGCGCCGGCGCAGCTCGATCAGGTGCTCCAGCAGGGGAGCCTGGGTGTCGTCGATGTCCTTCACGGCAGGGTCTTGTGCGGTTCGCCGAGCGGCAGCTCGGGGGCCTCGGGCGAAGGCTCGGTCGTGATCTCCGGCTTCGGCGTCAGCATCGGCTCGGTCGTCTCATCGGCGGGCGTCGCTTCCGCCTCGACAGGCGCCGGCAGCGCGGGAGTCGTCGAATCGAGCGGATGCTCGCGCATGATCCGCGCGTTCTCCTCCGCCCATTTCTTCTCCATCTCGGCGAGTTCGGCCTCGCGCACCATCGCGTCGAAGCCGCTGCGGAACTGGCGGGCGACGCCGCGCGCACGGCCGACCCAATAGCCGGCGAAGCGCATCGCCTTCGGCAGGTCCTTGGGACCGATGACGAGCAGCGCGACGATCGCGACGAGCAGGAATTCGGAAGGCGCGATGTCGAACATTCAACCGTCCGCGGCGCGCCGACCGGTGCCGGCGCGCTCCAGGCCTAAGAGGGAAAGGTCAGCGCTCCTCGCGGACGCGCTCGGATTCGGAGCGGTACGACGGCTCCGGAGCAGCGCGCTGCCCCTCGATCCGCGTCGGCTCATCTTCCTCCGCCATGCCCTTCTTGAAGTTCTTGATGCCCTTGGCAACGTCACCCATCATGTTCGAGAAGCGACCGCCGCCCAATATGAGGATCGCGACCACGCCGAACACCAGCCAGTGCATCAGGCTGAAACCACCCATCGAAAAATCTCCTTGTGCCGGACCCTATCTAGTCATCCTCGGCGTCCTTTTCCACGGCATTCTCAAGGGCTAGATCAATCGGGTCGAGCAGGCCGGCCGCCTTGAGGTCGTCGATGCCCGGCAGATCGCGGCGGCTGGCGAGGCCGAAGTGGCTCAAAAAGGCCGATGTCGTCGCATAGGTGAGCGGCCGCCCGGGCACCTCGCGGCGGCCGGCGGGGCGCACCCAGCCGGCCTCCATCAGCACGTCGAGCGTGCCCTTGGCGGTCTGTACGCCGCGAATCGCCTCGATCTCGGCGCGGCTGACCGGCTCGTGATAGGCGATGATCGCCAGCGTCTCGATGCCGGCGCGGGTGAGCTTGCGCGGTTCCTCGCGGTCGCGCCGGAGGAGATGGGCGAGATCGGCCGCGGTCTGGAAGTGCCAGCGCCCGCCGCGCTCGACCAGCTCGATGCCGCGGCCGGCATAGGCCCCGGCAAGCGTGTCGAGCGCGCTCGGCACGTCGGCCTCGGCTCCCAGATACAGGCGGATCTCGGCGACGGTCAGTGGCGTTTCCGAGGCGAACAGCACTGCCTCGACCGCGCGGACGAGATCGTCGGGCGGGGTCATGCCGGCGCCCTCAGGTAGAGCGGGGCGAACGGGGATTTCTGGCGGAGCTCCACCCTACCCTGTCGCGCCAGCTCCAGCGCGGCGACGAAGCTCGAGGCGAGCGCCGACTTGCGGTAGCTGCCCTCCGCCTCCTCGGGCAGGAAAGTCTCGATCGTCGCCCAGTCGATGGCAGTGCCGATCAGGGTCGAGACGCGCTCGATCGCCTCCTCCAGCGTCATTACGTCGCGCGCGGCGACGACGTGCATCACCGGGCGGGTGCGCGCGCTGACCCGGCCGTAGGCGGCGATCAGGTCGTAGATCTCGACCTCCCAGAGCGCCTTGCGGACGGTGCGCAGCCCCTCCGGCGCCCCGCGCAGGAACACGTCGCGGCCGAGTCGGTCGCGGGCGAGCAGCCGGCCTCCCGCCTCGCGCATCGCATTCAGCCGTTCGAGGCGGAGCTGGAGGCGCAGCGCCAGCTCCTCGGGGCTGGGCACCTCCTCGGGATCGCGGGGCAGCAGCAGTGCCGACTTGAGGTAGGCCAGCCACGCCGCCATCACCAGGTAATCGGCGGCGATCTCCAGCTTGAGGTCGCGGGCGGCCTCGATGAAGGCGAGATATTGCTCGACGAGCTGGAGGATCGAGATCGCCTTGAGGTCGACCTTCTGGTTGCGGGCGAGCGCCAGCAGCAGGTCGAGCGGACCTTCCCAGCCGTCGAGGTCGAGCGTCAGCGTGTCGGGGTCGCTCATCCGGTGCAGTAAAGCAGGTCAGGCGAGCGCCAGCAATTCGTCGCGCTTCGCGATCAGCTCGCCGAAGTCGCCGTCGGGCCGCGACACGCTTGCCATGGCGCGGTCTAGGCGGGCGCGGCTCTGGGGGGCGATGTCGCCGAGACGTTCGGCGATGTCGACCATCTCGTCCATGCGGCCCCAGCAGTCGAGGACGATGTCGCAGCCCGCCGCGATCGCCGCCGCGGCCTTCTCGCCGGCGGTGCCGGACAGCGCCTTCATGTCGATGTCGTCGGTCATCAGCAGACCGTCGAAGCCGATGCGGCCGCGGATCACCTCATGGATCACCGTCGGCGAGAGCGTGGCGGGGCGGTCCGGGTCCCAGGCCTTGAACACGACGTGGCAGGTCATGCCCATCGGCGCCGAGGCGGCGAGCGTGCGGAACGGGCGGATGTCCTCCTCCAGCGCTGTGTCGTCGGCGTTGACCACCGGCAGCTCGTGATGGCTGTCGACCACCGCGCGGCCGTGGCCGGGCATGTGCTTGATCACGCCGACCACGCCGGCACGCGCGAGCCCCTCCAGCGTCGCGCGGCCGAGCGCGGCGACCTGCATCGCATCGCCGCCGAACGCGCGGTCGCCGATCGCCGCCGTCGTCTCCGGGAAGCGGCGGTCGAGCAGCGGGGTGCAGTCGACGGTGATGCCGACCTCGGCCAGCATCAGGCCGAGCGCATGGGCGTTCGACCGCACCGCCTCGATCGCCGACATCGGCGCGGCGTCGTAGAGCGCGTCGAAGGCGGCGGCGGCGGGGAATGCGGGCCATTCGGGCGGCCCCATGCGGGCGACGCGGCCGCCCTCCTGGTCGATCAGGATGGGAAGGTCGTCGCGGCCGGCGAGGCTGCGCAGCTCGTCGGTCAGCGCGCGGACCTGGGCGCGGTCGACGGTGTTGCGCTTGAACAGGATGTAGCCGGCGGGCTCGGCGGCGGCGAAGAAGGCGCGTTCGTCGGCGGTGAGCGACGGGCCGGACAGGCCGTAGATGACGGGCTTCATGCCGTTTCCCTAGCCGCTCGCGGCGAGCTTGTCGAAGGTCGTCGGGCAGGCGCGAAAAGTGGCGGAAAACCGTCGAAGGTCACGAAAGTCATAGGTAGAAACGGCTTCCGTCCGGACGGGTTTCCGGTGCCGGGAACTCCAACAAATGTTGACTACGTTGACTCAGGTCACGTGTTTGCGAGCCGGTCCGTCTTGACGCTGCGCCGACGCGACGAGATCGCGGCGGCGACGCGACAGCAACGCGACACAGGCACGACAGCGACGCGACAGCGACGCGACAGCGGCGCGACACCAACGCGACGCAGGCGCGACACCGAGGCGACTGCGGCGCGACATGGGCAAAATCGACGAGGTCAAAGAGCGGACCGGCACTCGCGCGGATCGGGCCGGGCGAGCCAAGCAGGCGAAATCCTACATTGCAAGCGCGACTAGGCTATTCGTCCGAGAGCGGATCGGCGCTCAGCAATTTAGCCCCTCCCCTTCAGGGGAGGGGTTGGGGTGGGGGGCTATCCGCGAGCCGGACCGCCTGCCGCACTTCCCCACCCCCAACCCCTCCCCTGAAGGGGAGGGGCTTAGGACTTTGCACCGCGACGTGCGTCGATGTTGGCCCACCCCTAATTCGGAACGAAGCACGCCTCCCCGGCGACCTTCAGCTTCCCGCAGAGCGCCGTCGCCGCGCCCGCGCTGCCGGCGTTGACGCGGAGGCGGTAGACGGTGCGGTCGTTGACCTCCGCCTTCTCGACCGACTTGCCGAGCGGGGCGAGGTAGGTGATGCGCTTCGAGAGCTGGGTCCAGGCGGCGTTGGCCGCGCCTTCGCTCGGGAAGGAGCCGAGCTGGACCAGCGAGCCATGCCCGCCGCCGCCGTTCGCGCGCAGCGCCGGCACCGTCGGCGTCCTGGCGGTGAGCGTGCCGCCCGAAGGCGGAACCGCGGCGACCACCTTGGCCGTGCCCTGCGTGCTCGGGCCCTGCGCGGCCGCGGTCCTGCCCGCGACCGGCGTCTCGGGCACCGCGCCGGTGTCGATCGCGCCGTTGGCGGCGCTGCCCTCGGAGGTGGCGAACACGGTGTCGCCCTCCCCGTCCGCCTTCATGCCGCCGGGTTGGTCGGGCTTGACCTTATAGTCGCCGGGCGGCGCCTTGATCAGCTCGCCGGTGCCGCCGGTGGTGCGATGGTTGCGCCACCAATTGTAGCCGTAGATCGCGACCGCGATCAGCATCAGGCCGAGGATGATCGCTGCGATCACGCGCGAGATCGAGGGGCCTTCGCGATAATCCTCCTCGGCCGATTCCAGCCAGGGAAGCCGGTCCTCCTCGTGATAGCCTTCCCCCTCGCCCTCCGCGGTGGTCATCCGCCCATCTCCTCGACGGCCTCCACTCCCATGATCGCCAGGCCGTTGCGGATAATCTGCCCGATCGCATCGGCCAAGGAAAGCCGCGCGGCGGAGAGCGCTGTATCATCCGGAAGCAGGAAGCGGCGCGACGGATCGTCGTTGCCCATATTCCACAGCGCGTGAAACTCTGCCGCCAAGTCATAGAGATAAAAGGCGATCCTGTGCGGCTCGCGCGCCGCCGCCGCTGCCTCCACCACGCGCGGGAACTGGGCGGCGAGCTTCACCAGGCCGAGCTCGGTCGTATCAAGACGGGACAGGTCGGCGGGCGGCAGCACCAGCCCGGCCTCCGCCGCACGGCGGTGGAGCGAGTGGACGCGGGCATGGGCGTACTGGACGTAGAAGACGGGATTGTCCTTCGACGCCTCGACCACCTTGGCGAAGTCGAAGTCCATCTGGGCATCGGCCTTGCGCGTCAGCATGGTGAAGCGGACCACGTCCTTGCCGACCTCACGCACGACGTCGGCAAGCGTGACGAAGTTGCCGGCCCGCTTGGACATCTTGACCGGCTCGCCGGCGCGGAGCAGGCGGACCATCTGGACGAGCTTGACGTCGAACCGGGTCTTGCCGCCGGTCAGCGCCTGCACCGCCGCGACGATGCGCTTGACCGTGCCGGCATGGTCGGCGCCCCAGATGTCGATCAGCTGGTCCGCGTCCTGCGCCTTCTGCCAGTGATAGGCGAGGTCGGCGCCGAAATAGGTCCAGCTGCCGTTCGACTTCCTGATCGGCCGGTCCTGGTCGTCGCCGAAGCGGGTCGAGCGGAACAGGGGCAGCTCGACCGGCTCCCAATCCTCGGGCGTCTCGCCCTTCGGCGCTTCGAGCATCCCGTCGTAGACGAGGTCGTGCTCGCGCAGCCATGCCTCGGCCGCCTCCGGCTTCTTCTCGGCCTGGAGCTCGGCCTCGGAAGCGAAGCGGTCATGATGGATGCCGAGCAATGCGAGGTCGGCCTTGATCAGCGCCATCATCGCCGCGACCGCGATCTGGCGGAAGGTGACGAGCCATTCGCTCTCGGGCTTGCCGACATATCGGTCGCCGAACTCGGCGGCGAGCGCCCGGCCGACCGGGACCAGATAGTCGCCGGGATAGAGCCCCTCGGGGATCTCACCGATGTTCTCGCCCAGCGCCTCGCGGTAGCGCAGGTGCGCCGAGCGGGCGAGGACGTCGACCTGGCCGCCGGCGTCGTTGACGTAATATTCGCGGATCACCTTGTGCCCGACCGCTTCGAGCAGGCTGGCGAGCGCATCGCCCACTACCGCGCCGCGGCAATGGCCCATGTGCATCGGGCCGGTCGGGTTGGCCGAGACATATTCGACGTTGACGGTGATCCCCTCGCCCACCCGCGAACGGCCATAGTCGGCGCCGTCGGCATGGATCGCCTCCAGCTCGCCGCGCCAGGTGGCGTCGTCGAGCGTCAGGTTGATGAAGCCGGGGCCGGCGACCGAGACGCCGGAAACGCCCGGCACCTTCGCCAGCTCGGCCGACAGCGCCTCGGCGAGCACGCGCGGGTTGGTGCCGGCGGGCTTGGCCAGCACCATCGCGGCGTTGGTGGCAAGGTCGCCGTGCGAGGGATCGCGCGGGGGCTCGACGGTGACCGCGCGTCGCTCCAGCCCAGCCGGCAGCACGCCCGACACGGTGAGCGCGTCGAGGGCGGCATCGAGATGGGCGGCGAAACGGGCGTAGAGGGTCATCGCTGGATCCAATGGATAGGGAAGTGGCGCCGCTTAGCGGCTTCAGGGCCCGAGGTCACGTGGCACGGATGGTTGGTGGCGACGCAATTTGAAGCCCCTCCCCTTCAGGGGAGGGGTTGGGGGTAGGGCAGTGCGGCAGGCATTATCGCTTGGGGCCAGGCCCCACCCCAACCCCTCCCCTGAAGGGGAGGGGCTTTGAAACTGCCACACCGCCGCTGATTGCATATGGTGCAACTGCAATCGCAACCAATGCTTTTGACGAAGCTTTGTGCGCCGCAATATAAATTGTGCATCGCAACAGACACGCTGCGGAGAGGGTGCTGACGGCCTGCGTTTTCCAACGGGAGGTTACGTCATGACCAAGTTCTTCAAGATCGCCCTCGCCACCACCCTTGCCCTCGGCGCCACCAGCGCCTTCGCGGGCGAGCCGGCCAACAGCTTCCGCCTCGAGGGCCGCACCTACACCTACAACACCGAGACCGACGCCGCCGGCAACACCGTGCTCGTCGGCCATGCCCAGCCCGGCGGCGAGTTCCGCCTGGTCGTGAAGGGCGGCCGCGTCAGCGGCGACGTCGCCGGCCAGCCGGTCGCCTTCAGCGTCGCCGAGAGCCGCGGCGCCGCCCGCCGCGCGCAGTTCGCGGCTGCCGGCTCGACCGGTTTCGAGACCGCCGCGCGCGACTGATCCCACCGGTTGTTTGCGTGGAGAAGGGCGCGGCTATCATGGCCGCGCCCTTCTTCGATTCCAAATCTGAAACAGTGCTCCTGCGAAAGCAGGAGCCCAGGCCGCAAGCGGCACCCCTGTAATCCAGGGCTCCTGCCTTCGCAGGAGCACGATTCAGATTCACCCGCTTGTGTCGAGCATCAGACCCGCGCCAGCCCCTCGACCGGCTTCACCGGCCCGACGGTCGGGAACAGCGCCCTCGCCATCCGGGCGGGTTCGATGCCGAAATGCTCGGCCGCGGCGCCGGCGATGAAGGCGTCGAGGCTGGTGGTGGGTTTCAAGTCTCGGCCTTCGTAGAGGTCGGCCTGGGCGAGGCCGGGCCAGTCGGCGAGCACGCGCCCGCCCTTCACCGCGCCGCCGAACAGCATCGCCGCCGACGCCGTGCCGTGATCGGTGCCGCCGGTGCCGTTGACCGCCACCGTGCGGCCGAACTCGGTCGCGACCAGCACCATCGTGTCGGACCACAGCGGGCCCATCCCCGCCTTGAGCGCGCCTATCATCGCGTCGAGGCCCTTCAGCTGCGCCGCCAGGCGGCCGCGCTGGCCGGCGTGGGTGTCCCAGCCGCCGGTCTCGATCATCGCCACCCGCGCGCCGTCGGCGGGCGCGAGCAGCTTGGCGGCGAGCGTGCCGGTCGCGGCGGCGTTCTGGCCGTTGTTGGCGGCGAGGTCGCCGGTGAGCTGGCGCGTCGCGACCGCCTGTTCCCACAGCTCGTGGAGCTGCGGGTCGCTGGCGTAGAGCGTGGTCACGCGGGCGATCAGGTCGTCGGAGGCATCGGGCAGCGCCGAGGGGGCATAGGAGGCGACGTCGACCTTGCCGCGCAGGGCCATCGGCACCGTCGCGGCGATCGCCATGCCGCGCTTCTCGGGCTCGGGCAGCACGCCGAGCAGGCGGTTGAGCCAGCCGTCCTTGACCGAATAGGCGCTGGTCCCGCCGGTCTCGAGCACGTTCTGGCCGTCGAAATGCGAGCGGTCGCGATAGGGCGAGGCGACCGCGTGGGCGAACAGCGCCTCGCCGCCCTTGTAGAGGCCGGCCACGCCGGCGAGCGAGGGGTGCAGCGCGAACATTCCGTCGAGCTTGGCGCCGGTCGCGAAATCCTCGGCCAGGGGGCCGCGCGCTGGGGCGAAGGCGGGATCGCCGACCGGCGCCAGCGTGCCGAGCCCATCGGCGGCGCCGCGCTGGATGATGAAGACGAAGCGGCGGTCGGTCGGCGCCGCGGCGAAGGCGATGCGCGGCGCCAGCGCCGACAGCGCAGCGGCGGAGCCCCAGGAGACGAAACGGCGGCGGGTGACGATCATCTGGGCTATCTCCGCATGAACTCGGGGGCGACGAGCATCAGCGCCACGGCCTGCTGGGGGCTTTCGGCGCGGGCGATCGCCTGGCGGGTGGCAGGGGTGAGCGTGCCGGGGAAGAGCTGTTCGGCACGCTCGCGGGCGTCGATCACCTGGCCGGCGCGAGCGGCGAAGCGCTGCGCGGCCTCGACCCGGCGCATGATCGCGTCCGGCCCGGCCCAGCTGCCGGCGACGTCGTCCCAGCCGGAGGGCTGGCCTGGCTTCCACACCGGCTGGCCGAGCTGCTGCTGGAGCCCGAACAGCTGCTGCGCGCCGAACTCGCGCATCCCGAGCCCGCGCATCATCGAGATCGACCATTCCCACGGCGTCTTGAACTTGGCGGGCTGCGGTGCCCAGGCCTCGGGCGAGCCGATCAGCGCGCGATAGACGGTCGGGAGGTCGCCGCCGGACTTGAGGAAGGCCCGCTCGCATCGCTCGACGACGGCCGGCGGCGGATCGTCGGCGACGAAATGGCGGACGAGCTTGGTGGCGACATGCTTCGCGGTGGCGGGATGGACGGCGAGGTCGTCGAGCACCGCCGCCGCCTGCGCCTCGCCCTGCTGCGGGTAGCTCTTGCCCATGATCGTGCGCACGCCCGGCTCGTGCAGCTGCGGCACGAACGCGAAGTCGCCGGGATTGCCCGCCCTGCGCGCTCCGCCTCCGCCACGGCCGAGCCCGGCCGTCGTCCAGCCGGTCATCGCCCGGGCGAACTCGGTGACGTCGGCCTGGGTGTAGCCGGTGCGCACGCCCAGCGTGTGCAGCTCCATGATCTCGCGCGCGAGATTCTCGTTGAGGCCGGGCCGGCGGCGCGGATTGCGCTGCGCGACGCGGGCGCCATAGGGCGAATCGGGGCCGATCGACTGCGCCTGATCGAGATAGATCAGCATCGCCGGATGGCGCTCCACGGCATAGAGCATGTCGCGGAAGCTGCCGAGGACATGCGGGCGGATCGCCTCGAACTCGAACGGGCCGGCGAGGCCGATCACCTCGAGCTTGTCGGCGGAGACGGCGAAATGGTTCGCCCAGAAATGCACCAGCCGCTCGATCATCGGCGCGGGCGAGGCGAGCGCGGCATTGGCGCGCAGGCCCACCGAGTCGACATAGACCTGCCGGTTCTGCCGCTGGGCGAGGCGGCGCGCCTCCATCACCGGATCCAAGGGCGCGGCAGGTGGCGCTGAAGGCTTCTGCCCGCTCATCGCAGGCTGCATCGGCGGCGGCGATGCGGTCATGGCGGGCGGATTGCCCCCGGCGGCTTGCATCATTGCTCCGGGCATCGCCTTGCGATCGGCGCGATTCTGGCGTTGCGCATCGAAATAGGCGGCGAGCTCGGACGAGACCGCGGCGGTGGTCTGCGCGTCTGCCAGTGCGGGCGGGCGCGGATCGTATCGATCGAACTGCGCGAGCAGATAGGCTTTGGGATCGTCGGGCGGGCCGTCGTCGGGCCGGGCGCCGAGACCGAACCGATTGAGCGCGATGGCGGCGGCGGTCATGATCGTCCTCTTCGGGTCATACGAAGATGCTACCCGCGACCTGTCGCAGGAATTTACCGGCCTATCGGTTCATCGCGCAAATCGGGCAGTTCGCGTCAGAATGCTTCGGACAGCGCCGGCTTGCGGCCGGTGATCGCCTCGTAGTGGCGGGCGGCATAGCGGTCGGTCATGCCGGCGATGAAGTCGGCGATGTGGCGGCTGCGGCCGGGCTCGTCCTCCGGCAGGCGTGCGCGCCACTCCTCGGGCAGGTGGAGCGGGTCCTCGCGATAGGCGGCGAACAGGCCGGCGACGATCTCCCGCGCGACGCCCGCGGCGGTGAGCTGGCTCGGGTGATGGTAGAGATTGGCGTACATGAAGCGCTTGAGCGCGCGCTCCTCGTCGCGCATCGCCGCGGAGAAGCGGACGAGCGGCTCGCCGGCCGCGCGGACGTCGTCGATGCTGGCGACGCCCTTGCCCACCACCGCGGCGCGGGTCTCGGTGATGAGATCGTTGACCATCGTGCCGATCTGCGAGCGGACCAGCTCGCGCACCAGCTTGTCCTGCGGCACGTCCGGGTGGCGCGCGCGCACCGCATCCCAGCCGCGCGCGACCATCGGCACCGACAGGAGCTGGTCGAGCGTCAGCAGGCCGGCGCGGAGGCCGTCGTCGATGTCGTGGTTGTCATAGGCGATGTCGTCGGCGATCGCCGCGACCTGCGCCTCCAGCGACGGCCAGCTGTGGAGGTCGAGGGGGAAGGTGGCGTCCGCCTCGCCGAGCGCCCAGCCCGGCTCCCAGATCGGGCCGTTGTGCTTGGCGAGCCCCTCCAGCGTGTCCCAGGTGAGGTTGAGGCCGCTCCAGCGCGGATAGGGCGAATCGAGGTGGGTGACGACGCGCAGGGTATGGCCGTTGTGGTCGAAGCCGCCCTGCCCCGCCAGCGCCGCCTCCAGCGCATCCTCGCCGGCATGGCCGAACGGCGGATGGCCGATGTCGTGGGCGAGGCACAGCGCCTCGGTCAGGTCCTCGTTGAGGCCGAGCGCACGGGCGATGGTACGGCCGATCTGCGCGACTTCCAGGCTGTGCGTCAGGCGGACGCGGAAATGGTCGCCGTCGGGCGCCATGAACACCTGGGTCTTGTGGCGGAGGCGGCGGAAGCTGATCGAGTGGATCACCCGGTCGCGGTCGCGCTGGAAGGCGTCGCGCGGGCCGCGCTCGGGATCGCCGGGCTCAGGATGGAGCCGCCCGCGCGTCCGCGCGGGGTCCGCCGCCCAGGGCGCGAGCGCGCTCATTTCACGCCGAGCTTGTCGATCTTCTGCCCGGCCGGGCTCTGCCAGATGAAGGCGGAGGAGCCGTCCTTGGCGAGCTGGTTGACGAAGGCCATGGCCTCCCCTTGCGTCTTGAACGGGCCGGCGAGCAAGCGGTTTGTCGCGCGCAGCGGCGTGGTCCAGGCGGTCTTGCCGCGGAAGGCGGCGGGCGACTTGGCAGCGAGGCGCTTCCAGTCCTTGCCGAGATCGGCGGCGTTGGCCCCGCCCGCGACCTGGACCCAGATACGCGCGGGTTCGGTCTTGGTCGGATCGGGCTTCTTCGGGTCTGGCTTTTTCGGGTCGGGTTTCTTCGGGTCCGGCTTCTTTGGGTCTGGTTTCTTCGGTTCGGGCTTGCTTGCCGTCGCGGCAGGAGCGGGATCGGGCTGCTTCGGCTCCGCCTTCCTCACGGTGACCGGCCGTGGGGTCGGTGGAGGCGACGCCGGACGCTCGAGTTCCGAGGCCGGAATGCTGATCCTCGCGATGATCGCGGCGAGCACCGACTGGCCGGAACTTGGAGGCGGCGCTGCGGGTGCCGGAGTCGGCGCTTGTGTCGTGGTGTAGGGAGCGGAGGTCACCGCAGTCGGCGCCGGTGTCGCGGCAGACGAAGCAGGTGTCACCGCAGTCGGCGGCGGTGTCGGGGTTGGCGTGGGCGTTGGAGTCGCGGCAGGTGTCGGAGTCGGCACCGGCGCAGAGCGGGGCGGCGTGGCATCCGCGGTCATCGCCCAGCCCTGCGCTGGCGTCTCTCGCCTCGGCGCATCGATGACCGTCGGCCTACGCGGCGCGGCATTGGCGAGCTGCGCCGGTGCCGCGGCCGGCGTGGGTGTTGGCGTCGGAGTCGGAGTTGGAGTGGGTGTGGAAGTCCGTGGCGGGACGCGTCCCTGCGATGCGCGGCTGTGCGGCTCGGGGCGCGGGCGTTCCGCCATTGCGGTCGCCGTCCTCGCGGGAGAAGCGGCCTCCCCGGGCAGCGGCGCCAGCGGTGGCGCCAGCCGGGCGTCGGCGGTGCGCGCGGGCGTCGGCGTGGGCTCGCCGAAATGGACGGCGAAGGCGCGGTCGGCCGGTGCCAGCGCGGCCAGGCGGCGGAAGAACGGCGCCATCGCCGCGCCGTTCACCATCATGCTGGTCGCGATCCGCTCAGCGCCGGGCAGGTCGCCGGTCATCGCCAGGATGAAGGCACGATCGCGCCACGCGGCACGATCGCTGCGCCTCAACAGCGGGTCGAGCAGCTGCATCGCCTCGTCGCGCCTGCCCGAGATGCCTAGCGACAGCGCGAGCCGCCGCACCGTCTCGTCGTCGCGGTTGGTCTCGAGTGCGCGACGATAGTCGCGCTGGGCGTAGCCGGACTGGCCGATCAGGTCGTAGGCAAGGCCGCGCTGGGCCAGATAGCCGGTCATCGAGGCGCCGGCACGTTCGGCCCGGTCGTAGTAGCTGAGCGCCTCACCCGGGCGCTCGAGCAGCACCAACGCTCCGGCCTTGCCGGCGAGCAGGCGCGCATTGCCGGGCGAGACGTCCTCCGCCCGGTCGAAGAAGCGCATCGCCGCCTGCGGATCGCCGAGCTTCACGCTGAGATCGCCCGCAGTGATAAGCGCGTTGAGGTCGCGCGGATTGGAGGCGAGCACGCGCATCTGCGCGGCGAGCGCGTCGGCATTGGGCGTGGGCGGAGGCACGACCTCCTGCGCCGGCAGCATCGCTGGCAATAGCGTCAGCGCTGCGGCGGAGAGACCGGCCCGGAGGACCGTCGAAAGCTTCATGACCGAAGCCGGATCAAGCCGACGCCAGGTGAACGGCCGCTGACCATGCACCCCCACCTCGCCCAGCCGAGCCGGCGCGGCGATGAGCCGGGCCGGCCGGGAAGGATCGACATTCAACCGTTAAGCCCCTCCCCTTCAGGGGAGGGGTTGGGGTGGGGGCTCGCCCCAAGCGATAAAGCCTGCCGCACGCCCCCACCCCCAACCCCTCCCCTGAAGGGGAGGGGCTTAAAGCGCGCCCGTATGAACACCCTTGAATGTCGATCGGCCCTAGGCTTTTCCGGTAATTACTGATTGTTCTGGCGATGGAGGAAGCGCGGGATATCGGGCTGATTCCGATCGTCCGCGGCATCGTCGGACCGGCCGCGGCCCGACATCCGCTCGAACAGGGTGCCGCCCGAGCGCGGCTTGGCGGCCTCGGCGGCAGGCGCCTCGGGCTCCTCGGTGACACCGGTCAGCCAGCGGCGGCGGATCGTCGGCTCGGGCGCCGGCGGCGGCGTGTCGCGGGCGATCGACGGCTGCGGTTCCTCCTCGCGGGCGACCTGCGACTCGGCGCCGAGCACCAGCTCGTCGTCCTCGGGCTCTTCGGCAGGCGCGGCGAACTCCTGGGTAAGGTCGAGCGCGTCCGGCTCCTCGGCTTCCGCCGCTTCCGCCACCACCGGCGGTTCCAGCTCCGGCACGGGCGCGGCAGCGACCGGCTCGGACGGGGCGGCCGGCGCCACCGGCTCCGGACGGCGCGGCGTGTTGAACGAGAAGACGCGCGGCTGCTCGGCCGCCGCGGCGGCCGCCTGCTGCGCCTGGGCGTTGACGTCGATGCCGGTGGCGACCACCGACACGCGGATCTTGCCCTCGAGCTCGGGATTGAACGCCGAGCCCCAGATGATGTTGGCGTCGGGATCGACCAGCTCGCGGATGTGGTTGGCGGCCTCGTCGACCTCGAGCAGGCGCATGTCCTCGCCGCCGGTGATCGAGACGATCACGCCCTTGGCGCCGCGCATCGACACGCCGTCGAGCAGCGGGTTGGCGATCGCCTTCTGCGCCGCCTCGATCGCGCGGCTGTCGCCGCCGGCCTCGCCGGTGCCCATCATCGCCTTGCCCATCTCCTGCATCACCGAGCGGACGTCGGCGAAGTCGAGGTTGATGAGGCCGGGCATCACCATCAGGTCGGTGATGCCGCGCACGCCCTGCTGCAGCACCTCGTCGGCGAGCTCGAAGGCTTCCTTGAAGGTGGTGTTGGCGTTGGCGATCAGGAACAGATTCTGGTTGGGGATGACGATCAGCGTATCGACATACTTCTGAAGCTCCTCGATCCCCGCCTCGGCGGAGGCGGCGCGGCGCTTGCCCTCGAACGCGAACGGCTTGGTCACGACGCCGACGGTCAGGATGCCCATGTCGCGCGCCGCCTTGGCGATGACCGGCGCGGCGCCGGTGCCCGTGCCGCCGCCCATGCCGGCGGCGAGGAAGCACATGTGGGCGCCCTCCAGCGACTTCGTCACCTGCTCGATCGTCTCTTCGGCGGCGGCGCGGCCGATCTCGGGCCGCGAGCCGGCGCCGAGGCCCTGGGTGATCTTCGCGCCGAGCTGGATGCGCTGCGGCGCGGCCGACTGTTTCAGCGCCTGCGCGTCGGTGTTGGCAACGAGGAACTCGACGCCCTGCACTTCGGCGCGGATCATGTTGGCGATGGCGTTGCCGCCCGCGCCGCCGACGCCGATTACGGTGATGCGCGGCGTCAGCTCGTCGACGTCGGGCGGAAGGAATTCGATACTCATCGCCTGGTCTCCCCCGGAGCCTCGAAGAACGCCGGGCCCCTCACATAATTCTCAATCTTCTGCACGATCCGCTTCCGCTCTCCTAGCGCAAAGTCACGCCGATGTCGTAATTCCTTAATAGTTCGCTTTGAACGCTGCCAGCAACCGTCCGAGAACGGCCATACCGGTCGGTCGCACCACCGTCTGGCTGCGCGCAGGCTCGATCGATCGCAAATCGACCGGATCGGACGCGGCGAAGGCGGCGAGGCCCGCCAGCGTCGCGAACGCCGGCCCCGAATGCGCGTCGGGCAGCGCGGTCAGCCCGCGAGGGCGGCCGACGCGCACCGCGCTGCCGAGCGCCTGCTGCGCATAGTCGGCGATGCCGCGCAGTTCCGCGCCGCCGCCGGTCAGCACGAGCTGGCGCCCGACGGGGTCGGCGAAGTCGAGCCGCTTCAGCTCCTTCTGCACCTCAGCCATCAGCCGCTCGAGCCGGGCGCGGATCACGGTGTTGAGCTGGGCGCGGGTGATGCGGTGGCCGTCGGGCTCCGCCTCAGGGTTCACGGGCGCGATGTCGACCATCTCGTGATGATCGCGCGGGCTCATGTTGGCCGAGCCGTGGAAGCACTTCAGCCGCTCCGCCTGCGCGCGGCGGGTGCCGAAGGCGGAGGCGATGTCGTCGGTGATGTCGCCGCCGCCCATGCCGATCGAGGCGAGATTGGCGAGCACGCCTTCCCGGAACACCGAGACGTTGGTGACGCCCGCGCCGATCTCGACCAGCGCGACGCCCAGTTCGCGCTCCTCCTCGGTCAGGCAGGCGAGGCCGGTGGCGACCGGGGCAGCGATGATCGAGCGCACCTCGAGATGCGCCGAGCGGACGCAGAGGTCGAGATTGCGCACCGGCGAGCCGTCGGTCGCGACGACATGGATGTCGACGCCGAGCCGGTCGGCGTGGAGGCCGAGCGGGCGCTTGACGCCGCCCAGGCCGTCGAGCGTGTAGCGGGTCGGCTGGGCATGGAGGATCATGCGGCCGCTGGGGTCGATCGCCTCGCGGCCGGCCTTGAGCAGGTCGTCGATGTCGCCCTGCTCGACGCGGTGGCCGCCGAGATCGACCTCGAGCCGCAGGATGTCGGACAGGAGGCCGCCGGCCGAGAAGCTGACCCACACCTCCTCGATGTTGGTGCCGGCGATGCGCTCGGCCTGCTCGACCGCCTCGCGCACGGCCGCCTCGGTCGCGATCATGTCGGCGATGTAGCCGCGCTTGACGCCGCGGCTCTCGCGCTGGCCGGTGCCGAGCACGACCAGCTCACCGCCGTCGCCCTTCTGCGCGATCAGCGCCGACACCTTCGACGATCCGATGTCGAGTGCGGTGATCAGTCCTTCCGGTGCCGTCTTTGCCACTGTCCCGTCCCCCTAACTCAACTCATTCGGCCGCGGCGATCTCGGCCGCCGTCGATCGATCCACCACCCGCCCCGGCATGCGTACCACCAGCCGGTCGGGATTGCGCATGTCGAAGCGGACATAGCCGCGCCCGAGCAGATGATCGCGCGCCTCCAGCTCGGCGAACTTGGCGAGCGCGCGGGCCGAGTCCTGCTCGCCTTCCGGCAGCGAGAGCTGCTCGCCGCTCTTGAAGGTCAGGTCCCAGCGGCGGTCGCCGACCCAGGTCGCGGCCCTGACCTGCCCCTTGAGCGCGGGCGCGGCCTTGATCAATGCCTGATAGGCGGGTTCCTGCGCATTGGCGCCCTCGCCGATCACCAGCGGCAGCGGCGGCATCGCGTTGGGATCGACCGGCTCCAGGATCTTGCCGGCGGCGTCGATCAGCATGAGCTGGCCCTGGCTCTGCCAGATCGCTGCGGGCTGGCGCTCGACGATGTCGATGACCAGCGTGTCGGGCAGGCGGCGCGAGACGCGGGCATCGGCGATCCAGCCATAGTCGAGCAGCCGCTCGCGCACCCGCTGCAGGTCGACCAGCGGCATCGCGCGCGATTGCTGGTCGGTGGCGACGGCGTAGACCGACATGCGGTCCATGCGCTTCAAGCCGGTGATCTCGATCTGCTCGACGCGGAAGCCGGCGCGGCCGACGCCCTCCGCCATCGCCGTGCCCGCCGCGCCGGGGATGCCGAGCCAGGTCGCCAGCGCTAGCAGCACCGCCAGCGCCGCCGCGAACATCGCCCAGCCGGTCCAGCGGCGCAGCGTCTCCTCGCTGACCGGGAGCGCGGCGACCGCCTGGTCGAGCAGGCCGACCTTCTTGGCCGGCTTGCGCTGCTGCGGCCGGCGCTTGATGCTGCCGCGGGCGGGCGCGCGGCTCATCTCAGCGCCTCGTCGACGATGATCTGGACCAGCTCGGGATAGGAGATGCCGAGGTGGCGGGCCTGTTCCGGCACCAGGCTGAGCGGGGTCATGCCGGGCTGGGTGTTGACCTCCAGCAGGAACAGGCCGGCGACGCCCTGCTCGTCGTCCCAGCGGAAGTCCGAGCGCGAGCAGCCCTTGCAGCCGAGCAGGCGATGCGCCTCCAATGCGATGGCCTTGCATGCCTCGGCGATCTCGTCGGGGATCGGCGCGGGGAAGATATGCTCGGTCAGGCCATCGGTATATTTGGCGTCATAGTCGTAGAAGCCGCTCTTGGGCTTGAGCTCTGTGACGCCGAGCGCGCGGTCGCCGAGCACCGCGGTCGTCAGCTCGCGGCCGCGGATGAAGGGTTCGGCGAGCAGCTCGTCGAACTCCTGCCACGGTCCCTTGACGTCGCGGCCGATCGGGTTGCCGTAGTTGCCGTCGGCGGTGACGATCGCGACGCCGACCGAGGAGCCCTCGTTCACCGGCTTCAGGACGAAGGGGCGCGGCAGCGGGTCGCGTTCGTAGAGTTCCTCGGAGCGCACCATGCGGCCGCCGGGCATCGGGATGCCGTGCGGGACCAGCGCCTGCTTGGTGAGTTGCTTGTCGATCGCGACGACTGAGGTGGCGAGGCCGGAATGGGTGTATCTGAGCCCCATCAGGTCGAGCATGCCCTGGACGGTGCCGTCCTCGCCCGGCGTGCCGTGGAGCGCGTTGAACACGAGGTCGGGCTTCGCTTCGGCCAGCTTCACGGCGACGTCGTGCCCCATGTCGATACGCGTCACGCGATGACCGAGGCTCTCGAGCGCATCGGCGATGCCGCTGCCCGACGACAGCGACACCTCGCGCTCGGCCGACCAGCCGCCCATCAGGACTGCGATGTGGAGAGGCGTGCGAGTCACAACAGTATCTCCGTTCCCCGGCGAAGGCCGGGGCCCAGCTTCGAGCCGATGGCAACTGGGCCCCGGCCTTCGCCGGGGAACGTGAACGCATCACTCCGCATTGGCCACCCCCACGCGTTGAATCTCCCATTCGAGCGTCACGCCGGAATGCGCCTTCACCTTCCCGCGGACCTCCTCCCCCAGCGCCTCGATGTCGGCGCTGGTGGCGTCGCCGAGGTTGAGGAGGAAGTTGCAGTGCTTCTCGCTCACCTGCGCGTCGCCGCGGCGCAGGCCGCGGCAGCCGGCGGCATCGATCAGGCGCCAGGCCTTGTCGCCGTCCGGGTTCTTGAAGGTCGAGCCGCCGGTGCGGCTGCGCAGCGGCTGCGAGGCCTCGCGCTCGGCGGCGATGCGGTCCATCTCGGCGCCGATCGTCTGCGGGTCGCCGGGCGCGCCCTCGAACAGCGCCTCGACCACGACGGCGCCGGCGGGCACTTCGGAGTGGCGGTAGGTGTAGCCGAGCTTCTCCGCCGGCCACGTCTCGATCGCGCCGTCGCGGGTGACGACGGTCGCCTCGACCAGGATGTCGCTGGTGTCGCGGCCATAGGCGCCCGCGTTCATCCGCACCGCGCCGCCGACGGTGCCGGGGATGCCGCGGAGGAACTCCAGCCCGGCGATGCCAGCGTCACGCGCGGCGCTGGCGACGGTGATCCCCATCGCCGCGCCGCCCGCCCGCACGCGGTTACCGGGTTCGACGCTCACCCTGGCCATCGCCTTGGGCAGGCGCACCACCACGCCGGGCACGCCACCGTCGCGCACGATCAGGTTGGAGCCGACGCCCACCGGCAGCACCGGGACGTCCGGATCGAGCGCCGCAAGGAAAGCGGCGAGCGACTGCACATCGTCCGGCCGCACCAGCCATTCCGCCGGCCCGCCGGTGCGGAACCAGATGAAGTCGGCGAGGCTGCCGCGATGCTCGACCGAGCCGCGCAGCGGCGGGAGCGCGGTGCAGACGGCGCTCATTTCCACCCCCACAGGCCTGCCCAGGCCTTCCACGCCTTGAGATTGGCCTCGGCCGCCTTGTGCGTCACCTCCTGCGCCGCGGCGATCTGCGCACCGAGATCGAGCCCGCGCTTGGCCGCGTCGAGCTGCGCCTTCTGCGCGCGCAGGATCTCGCGCTGCATGTCGACCATGGTGGAGAAGAAATCGCTCATGCCGCCACCCGCGCCTGCTCGATCGCCGGAGCGAGGCCGGCCGCCCATTTGGTGATGTCGCCGGCGCCGAGGCAGATCACCTGATCGCCGGGCGCGACCACGGCGGCCAGCGCCCCGGCCAGCGCCTCCGGACCCGCGATCGGCAGCGCGGCGCGGTGGCCGCGGCGTTGGAGGCCCTCGACCAGCGCCGCTGCGTCGACGCCCTCGATCGGCGCTTCGCCCGCCGGATAGACCGGTGCGACATAGACGATATCGGCGTCGTTGAACGCGCCCTGGAACTCGTCCATCAGGTCGCGGAGGCGCGTGAAGCGGTGCGGCTGGACGACCGCGATCACCCTGCCCTGGGCGCTCTCCCGCGCCGCCGCCAGCACCGCGCGGATCTCGACCGGATGGTGGCCGTAGTCGTCGATGATCACCGCGCCGTTCACCTCGCCGACCTTGGTGAAGCGACGCTTGACCCCAGCGAACTTGGCGAAGCCCTGCTGGATCGTCGCATCGGGGATGCCGAGCTCCAGCGCGACGCCGATCGCGGCCAGCGCGTTCTGGACATTGTGGCGGCCAGGCATCGGCAGGTCGATGTTCTCGATCGACCGCGTGGTGCCGTCGCGGTGGCGGATGATCGCCTCGAAACGGTTGCCGCCGGGATAGGGGGTGACGTTGACTCCGCGCACGTCGGCCGAGGCCGCGAAACCATAGGTGATGATGCGCCGGTCGCGCACGCGCGGGATGATCGCCTGCACCTCAGGATGGTCGAGGCAGAGCAGCGCGGCGCCGTAGAAGGGCACGTTCTCGACGAACTCGACGAAGGCGTCCTTCACCTTCTCGAAGCTGCCGTAGTGGTCGAGATGCTCGGGATCGATGTTGGTGACGACCGCGATCGTGCCGTCGAGGCGCAGGAAGCTGCCGTCGCTCTCGTCGGCCTCGACCACCATCCACTCGCTGTCGCCGAGGCGGGCGTTCGAGCCATAGCTGTTGATGATGCCGCCGTTGATCACGGTCGGGTCCACCCCGCCCGCATCGAGCAGCGCCGCGACCATCGAGGTGGTCGTGGTCTTGCCGTGGGTGCCGGCGACCGCGACCGTCGACTTGAGCCGCATCAGCTCGGCGAGCATCTCGGCACGGCGCACCACCGGGATGCGGTGGCTGAGCGCCGCCTCGACCTCGGGATTGCCGCGCTTGATCGCGGTCGAGGTCACCACCACGGCGACATTCTCGACGTTTCCGGCGGCGTGGCCGATCTTCACCTCGATGCCGCGATCGCGCAGGCCCTGCACGACATAGCTGTCGGCGACGTCCGAGCCCTGCACCTTGTAGCCGAGGTTGTGCATCACCTCGGCGATGCCCGACATGCCGATGCCGCCGATCCCGACGAAGTGGATGACGCCGATGTCCGTCGCGACACCCTTCATGCCAATCCCTCCACCAGATCGGCGAGATGGCGCGCCGCGTCCGGGCGGCCGCATTTCTTCGCCCGCGCGGCGGCGTTGGCGAGCGCGGCGGGATCGAGGCCGAGCTTCTGCATCTGCTTGGCGAGCTCGGCGGGAGTGAACTGCGGCTGCGAGATGGTGCGGGCTCCTCCGGCTTCGGTGATCTCGCGCGCGTTGGCGGTCTGGTGGTCGTCGGTGGCGCTAGGCAGCGGCACCAGGATCGCCGGGCGGCCGGCGGCGGTGAGCTCGGCGATCGTCGAGGCGCCCGCGCGCGCGATCACCAGATGCGCCCAGGCGAGATGCTCCGGAAGGTCGGGAAGGTAGGTCGCGAGCTCCGCGGGAATGCCGTGCTCGGCATATTTGGCGCGGACCTGGTCGATGTCCTCGATCCGCGCCTGGTGCGTCACCTGGAGGCGGCGGCGGAAATGGACGGGGAGCAGCGCGAGGCCATCGGGCACGACCTGGCTCAGCACGGTGGCGCCCTGGCTGCCGCCGGTCACCAGCACGCGGAAGATGCCGTCCTCCTCCAGCACCGGATAGGGGCGCTCGCGAATGTCGAGGATCGCCTGGCGGACGGGATTGCCGACGAGATGGGTCTTGCCGCGCCAGCTCTCCTTGAGCCGGGCGACGTCGGCATAGGAGGTGGCGATCGCCGCCACCCGCCCCGCCACGAAGCGGTTGACGCGGCCGAGCACGGCGTTCTGCTCATGGATCACGGTGGGAATGCCAGCCGAGAAGGCGGCGAGCATCGCCGGAAGCGCCGGATAGCCGCCGAAGCCGATCACCGCCGACGGCTTGAAGTTGCGGTAGAGCTCGATCGCCTGGGCACGGCCGTCCCACATCTGCTTGGCCGCCCTGGCCCAGCCAATCGGACCGCCGGAGAGGCGGCCGGCGGGCAGGACATGGGTCTGCACGTCCTCGAACAGTCCGGGAAAACGTACCCCGCGCGCGTCGCTCACCAGCGCGACGCGGTGGCCGCGCGCCGACAGCTCGGCGGCGAGCGCCGCGGCGGGGACCATATGGCCTCCGGTGCCGCCTGCGGCGAGGACGTAGTGGCGTTCCGATCCCATGCTCTTCCTGTCACCTCACGATATAGGGCGAGCGGGTCAGATACGGGTTGCGGCGGGTAAAGGCGAGCAGCAGTCCCATCCCCAGCGACAAGGCGATCATCGACGAGCCGCCGTAGCTGATGAAGGGCAGCGTCATGCCCTTCGACGGCAAGAGGCCGGTGTTGACGCCCATGTTGATCGTCGCCTGCACCCCGAACTGCGCGGCGAGGCCCGAGGCGGCGAGCAGGCGGAAGGCATCCTCCTCGTCGAGCAGCTTGACGAACACACGCACGACGATGGCGAGGAACAGGACGGCGATGATCGCGCAGGCGAGCAGGCCGAACTCCTCGCCCACCACCGAATAGATATAGTCGGTGTGCGCCTCGGGCAGCTTGAACTTGACGGTGCCGCCGCCGGGTCCGGTGCCGGTGACGCCGCCCGCGGTCAGCGTCGCATGGGCCATGTCGGTCTGGTAGTGATCTGTCCCGGCTCCCTCGCGGTCCGGGAACAGGAAGTTGTCGATCCTGAGGCGCGCGGTCGGATAGAAGAGATAGGCCGCAATGACGCCCATGAACCCGGCACCGAACAGCGCGCCGATCGCCTTGGGCGAGACGCCCGAGATCATCAGCAGGATCAGCCACACGCTGGAGAAGACGATGGTCTGGCCGAAATCGGGCTGGAGCATCAGCAGCGCCGCGACGACTGCGGTCAGCAGCCCGGTGACGACCAGCATCGGCAGCTGGGGATCGCGCGCGCGCAGCGACAGCAGCCAGGCGGTGGTGACGATGAACAGCGGCTTCAGGAACTCGGACGGCTGGAACTGGGCGATGCCGACGCCGATCCAGCGCCGCGCGCCGTTCACGGTCACGCCGATCACCGGCACCGCCATCAGCAGGACCAGGAAGATGATGGTTCCCGCGATCGCCATCCGCCGCGCGACCGTGATCGGCAACATCGACACGACCAGCAGCACCGGGATCGACACCGCGACCCAGGCGGTCTGGCGCCAGAAATAATACATCGGCGCGATCTGGTGCGCGCCCTCGGAATAACGGACGGCCGAGGCGGGGCTGGCGGCGGCGACCGCGACCAGGCCGATCGCGATCAGCAGGAAGACGAGGAACAGGAGCACGCGGTCGAGCTCCCAGAACCATATCGCGATCGGCCCCTGGTTGCCGCGGCCGAAACGCTGCTCCATGCGGCCGCGCAGGCCCTTGGGGGTCGCGGAGGGGCGAGCGGCGTCGGTCATGCCAGCGCCTCCACCGCGGCGCGAAAGGCGCGGCCGCGGTCCTCATAGTCCTTGAACTGGTCGAACGAGGCGCATGCGGGGGAGAGCAGCACCGTCTCCCCCTCCCCCGCCCGTGCGGCGGCCTGGGCCACGGCGGCGGCGAGCGTGCCGCTTTCCTCGACCGGCATGTGGGGGGCGAGCAGGCGGGCGAACATCGGCCCCGCCTCTCCGATCGTATAGGCGCGCGCGACATGGCCGAAGTAGGGGGCGCAGGCGTCGAGGTCGTCGGTCTTGGCCTGGCCGCCGAGGATCCAATGGATGCGGTCGAACGCGGCGAGCGCCGGGGCGGTCGAGGTCGGGTTGGTCGCCTTGCTGTCGTTGATGTAGGTGACGCCGTGCCGGACCGCGATCCGCTCCATGCGATGCGGCAGGCCCGGGAAGGTCTCCAGCCCCTTGTCGATGGCGGCATTGCCAATGCCGAGCGCCTCGCAGGCAGCGATCGCGGCGAGCGCGTTCTGGGCATTGTGCGGGCCCTGGAGGGCGGGCCAGCGCGATTGGTCCATGCACACGCCGGGGGCAATCTTGGTCACGCCCTCGGCGCGGCCGGCGCGCGAGACCTGGCGGGCGATCGCGGCGGAAGCCTCGTCGCCGATGCCGATCACCGCGGCATGGCCCGGCGACTGCATCGCGAACAGCCGCGCCTTGGACGCGGCATAAGCCTCGAAGCCGTCGTAACGGTCGAGATGATCGGGGGTGATGTTGAGCAGCACCGCGACATCGCAGTCGAGGCTGTGGGTGAGGTCGATCTGATAGCTCGACAGCTCGAGGACGTAGACGCCCCCTTCAGGTAGCGGCTCCTGCCCCAGGATCGGCAGGCCGATGTTGCCGCCGAGCCGCGCCGGCAGGCCGGCGGTCTCGCAGATGTGGTGGATGAGGGCGGTAGTGGTCGACTTGCCGTTGGTGCCGGTGATGCCGACGACACGGTGCTGCGGCAGCGACGGGCGCGCTTCGGCGAACAGCTCGATGTCGCCGATCAGCGGGAGACCATAGCGCGCAGCCTTCTCGGCAACCGGATGCCGATTGAGCGGCACGCCTGGCGAGACGACAACGGCTTCGAACCCCGTCAGGTCGAGAGCGAGCTCCCAATTCTTCAAGATGAAGCCTGGCTCGGCCTCATATTGCTCACGATCAGATTTCAGTTGTCCGACGAGACCGCGCGCAGTGTCTTGGTTCGAGTCCCATCCGACCACCTTGGCTCCGCTCGCCACCAGAGCGCGAACCGTCGCAGCGCCCGAGCGCGCCAGCCCCAGCACCGCATAGCGTCTGCCGCGCCAGGCCGGATTGGTGATCATCGCAGCTTCAGCGTCGACAGGCCGGCGAGCGCCAGCACCAGCGCGATGATCCAGAAGCGGATCACCACGGTCGGCTCGCTCCAGCCCATCTGCTCGAAATGATGGTGGATCGGCGCCATGCGGAACACGCGCTTGCCGGTGCGCTTGTAGAAGAACACCTGGATGATGACGCTGAGCGCCTCGACCACGAACAGGCCGCCGATGATGCCGAGCACGATCTCGTGGTGCGCGACCACCGCGATCGTGCCGAGCGCGCCGCCGAGCGCGAGGCTGCCGGTATCGCCCATGAACACCGCTGCCGGGGGCGCGTTGAACCAGAGGAAGGCGAGCCCTGCTCCTACGATCGCCCCGCAGAAGACGGCGAGATCGCCCGCCCCTGGCACGTGCGGGATGCCGAGGTAGACTGCGTATTTCGCATTGCCGGCGAGATAGGCGATGATCATGAAGGCGACGCAGGCGATGATCACCGGCATGGTCGCGAGGCCGTCGAGCCCGTCGGTCAGGTTCACCGCATTGCCGAACGCGACGATCGTGAACGCCCCGAACAGGATGTAGAAATAGCCGAGGTCGAGCGAGAAGCTCGAGAAGAACGGCACGTAGAGATGCGTGCCGTTGCCGCGGGTGATGAGCCACGCCGCGCCGCCCGCGATGATGAACTCGCCGAGCAGGCGGAGCTTGCCCGAGACGCCGGCGGTGCTCGCCTTCCTGACCTTGTCGTAATCGTCGAGGAAGCCGATCAGGCCGAAGCCCAGCGTCACGAACAGGCACGCCCAGACATAGGCGCTCGCGAGATCCATCCACAGGAAGATCGCGAGCGTCATCGCGGTCAGGATCATGAGCCCGCCCATCGTCGGCGTGCCGCGCTTGGCGAGGTGGCTCTGGGGTCCGTCGGTGCGGATCGGCTGGCCCTTGCCCTGGCGGATGCGCAGCCAGCCGATGAAGCGCGGGCCGATGATCAGGCCGAACAGCAGCGCCGTCGCCACGGCGCCGCCGGTGCGGAAGCTCAGGTAGCGCAGCAGGTTCAGGACTCCCGGGAAGCCCAGCTGCTCGGCGATCCAGTACAGCATCAGCCCCCTACCCCAACCGATTGCCTGGCCAACGCCGCGACGACCGCCGCCAGCCCGATTCCGTTCGATCCCTTGACGAGAACCGCGTCGCCCGGCGCCAGCACCGCCTGAAGGCGGTCGCGCGCGGCTGCGGCGTCGGGCACATGGACGAAATCGAGATGGCCCTCAAGGGCTTGCGCGAGCGGGGCCATCTCCTCGCCCACCAGGATGGCGTAGGAAAGCCCCGCTTCGTCGATCGGTCCGACCAGACCGGCATGGTAGGCGGCGCTCTGGTCGCCGAGCTCGCGCATCCCGCCGAGCACGGCGATGCGGCGGCCGGGCTCCCGGGCGAGCACCGCCAGCGTCGCGCGCATCGAGACGGGGTTGGCGTTGTAGCTCTCGTCGATCACCAGCGCGGTGCCGTCCTGCACCTCGACCAGCAGGCGCGCGCCGCGGCCGGGAAGGCCCGGTAGCTCGCCGAGCGCGAGGCCGGCGAGGCCGAGGTCGCCGCCCGCCGCATCGACCGCGGCGAGCACTGCCAATGCGTTGGAAACCCAGTGGTTTCCGGGATGGGCGACGGTGAAGCTGAGCTCGCGGTCCTCGCCGATCGCGGCGCTGACGAAGGTGCCGCCGTTCGCCGCCGGCATGGTCTCGATCGCGTGAACGTCGGCACCCTGGTCGAGGCCGAAGGTGACGATGCGGCCGGCATGGGGCTCGGCGGCGGCGATCAGGCGGTCGCGGTGGGGGCTGTCGTAGGGGACGATCGCGGTGCCGCCCGGTTCAAGACCCTGGAAAATCTCGCCTTTCGCGTCGGCGATAGCGCTTTCGTCGGGGAAGAAGGCGGTATGGGCGGGAGCGATGGCGGTGATGAGGGCGATGTGGGGACGGACGAGGCGGGTGAGCGCCGAGAGCTCGCCGGCGTGATTCATGCCCATCTCGAACACGCCGAAGCGGCTTGCCGCCGGCATCCGCGCGAGGCTGAGCGGCACGCCGGTGTGGTTGTTGTAGCTCTTGACCGAGCGGTGGACAAAGCCTTGATTCGCGCGGGAAAGTGCCTCCGCGAGCGCTTCCTTGGTGCCGGTCTTGCCGACCGAGCCGGTGACGCCGATCACCGTCGCCTGGGTGCGGGTGCGGGCGGCGCGGGCGAGCGATTCCATCGCCGCCATGGTGTCCGGCACCTGGACGGCGGGGTGGTCGGTCGGCTGGCTGACCAGCGCGCCGGTCGCGCCGGCGGCGATCGCCTTGTCCAGGTAGAGATGACCGTCGGTGGTCTCGCCCTTGAGGGCGATGAACAGGGAGCCGTTGGTCACTTCGCGAGAGTCGAATGTCACATGTCCACACGCGAAGCTACGGTTCGCGGTGCCGCCGGTTGCCCTTTCGATCTCGGCGGATGTCCACAGGGGAGCGCTCATGCCGCCACCTCGCGTGCGACAGTGACGTCGTCGAAGGGCAACACGAGGTCGCCGACGATCTGGCCCTGCTCGTGACCCTTGCCGGCGATGAGGACGATGTCCTCCGGCCCGGCCTCGGCGATGGCGTGGGCGATGGCGGCGCGGCGGTCGCCGATCTCGGTCGCGTTCGGCGCGCCCTTGAGGATCGCGGCGCGGATCGCGGCGGGATCCTCGCTGCGGGGATTGTCGTCGGTGACGATCAGGACGTCCGCGCGTGCGGCCGCCACCGCGCCCATCTCCTCGCGCTTGCCGGTGTCGCGGTCGCCGCCGGCGCCAAAGGCGACGATCAGGCGGCCCGCCGTATGCGGCTTGAGGGCGGCGATCGCCGCCTCGAGCGCGTCGGGAGTATGGGCATAGTCGACATAGACCGGCGCCCCAGCCTTGGTGATCACCGCGCGCTCCAGACGGCCGCGCACCGGCGCCAGGCGGGCGAGATTGGCGAGCGTCGTGGCGACATCGCCGCCGGTCGCGATCACCAGCGCCGCGGCGGTGAGCGCATTGGCGGCCTGATAGGCGCCGATCAGCGGCAGCGTGACCTTGTGCTCGCGCTCCTCCGCCGCGATCACCAGCGCCTGGCCGAGCAAGGTCGGATCGCGCGACACCAGCCGCAGCGTGTCGCCGTGCTCGCCGACCGTGACCAGCTTGAGCCCGCGCATCCGGGCGAGGTCGATCACCCGCTCGGAATGGGGATCGTCGACCCACACCACCGCCGTCCCGTCCGGATCGATCACCTCGGCGAACAGGCGCAGCTTGGCGGTGAAATAGGCGGCCATGTCGCCATGATAGTCGAGATGGTCGCGGCTGAGGTTGGTGAAGGCGCCGGCGCGGACCGGCAGCCCCTCGGTACGGTATTGCGATAGGCCGTGGCTCGACGCCTCGAAGGCGAGATGGGTCACGCCCTCGCGCGCCAGGCCCGCCACGTTGGAGAGGAAGGTGACGATGTCCGGCGTGGTGAGGCCGGTCGTCACGCGGTCGTCGGCGGTGGTGACGCCGAGCGTGCCGATCGAGGCGGCGTGGTAGCCCGCCATCCGCCACAGCTGCCGGGTGAGCTCGACGGTCGAGGTCTTGCCGTTGGTGCCGGTGACCGCGACCGCCGTCTCCGGGAAGGGCGCGAAGAACTTGGCCGCCAGCCGGGCGAAACGCTCGCGCGGATGGGTATCCGCGATGTGGAGCACGCCCTCGACCCGCGCCTCCGGCCGCGCGACCACGGCGATGGCGCCGCTCGCCACCGCCTGGGGGATGAAATCCTCGCCGTTGACGCGCGTGCCCTCGAATGCGCCGAACACGGTGCCCGGCGCGACCTTGCGGTGATCGATGGCGAAACCGGTCACGGCTGCGTCCTCGCCATTGCCGGTGAGCTGGCCGAGTTTCATTGCTGCCCTCTCCCCTTGATAGGGGAGAGGGTTACCGCAGCTTGGTGCGCCGGCGTAGCCGGGGCGCCTAGCGGAGGTTGGGAGAGGGGTAGAGCGAGGCGGAGCCTCGCGCGCTTGCTGCGCAAGCGCCCACCCCTCTCCCAGCTCCGACTAAGGCCTTGCTGCGCAAGACCTAAGTCTGCGCAACCCTCTCCCCTCCTTCGGAGGGGCGAGGGCAGAGAAAATTTCCCCAACCTCACTCGGCCAGCCCCGGGTCCTCGCCGGGCTTGTGCCAGATCAGCGGCTCCAGGTCCGACACGTCGACGTCGCGGTTCATGTCGGGCTGCACGCCGAGCAGCGGCCCCGCGCGCGTGATGAGACGGCTCACCACCGGCGCAGCGGTATAGGCGGCGGTGGTCAGGCCAAAGGATTCGGCATTGCCGATGGGCGAATCGAGCATTGCGATCACCACATAGCGCGGTGCGTCCATCGGGAAAGCCGCCGCGAACGTCGAAACGTTGACATGTTTCGAATAGCCGCCCGCTCCTGGCTTCTCCGCGGTGCCGGTCTTGCCGCCGACGCGGTAGCCGGGCGCCTCGCCCTTGCGGCCGGTGCCGTCGAGCACGATCAGGCGAAGCAGCTGGCGCATCCGCGCGCTGGTCGCCTCCGAGATGACGCGGCGGCCCTCGGGAGCATGGCCCGGCTCGACCTTGAGCAGCGTCGCCGGCCGCCAGATGCCGCCGTTGACCAGCGCGGCATAGGCGCTGGCGAGGTGGAGCGGCGTCACCGCGATGCCGTGACCGTAGGCGGTGGTCATCACCGTGGTGCGCGCCCAGAAGCGTGGCCACAGCGGATGCGCCTTCTCGATCTCGATATCGGGCGTCGTGTCGAAGCCGAGCTTGCGGAACATCGCCGACAGCCGCTCCTGCCCGAGCTCGTCGGCGATGCGCGCCGTCGCGATGTTGGACGAGTGGATCAGCGTCTCGGGAATGGTGAGCCAGCGCTTCTGCGCATGATCGTCGTGGATCTTGAAGCGGCCGACCTGGAGCGGCTGGGTCGCATCGTAGCGATGCGCCATCGAGGTGACGGTGCCGGTGTCGATCGCCGCTGCGACGGTGATCGGCTTGAACGCCGAGCCGAGCTCGTAGACGCTCTGCGTCACGTTGTTGAGCAGCGTGCCCTCCCCGCTGCGGACCTTGTTCGGGTTGAAGGTCGGCAGCGACGACATGGCGATGACCTCGCCGGTGTGGACGTCGAGGACGATGCCGGCCGCGCCCTTGGCCTGGAACGAGGTCATCGCCCGGCCGAGCTCGCTTTCGAGCGCGCCCTGCACGCGCAGGTCGAGCGACAGCGCGACCGGCTGCGACCGCAGCGCGCGGTTGGTGAGCCGCGCGTCGAGCGCCTTCTCCATGCCCCGCACGCCGCGCCGTTCGGCGTTGAGATAGCCGAGCGCCTGCGCCGCCAGCGCCGATTGCGGATAGAGCCGCTCCGGCTCGCGCGCGAAGGTGATACCGGGCTCGCCGAGCGCGTTCACCGCGGTCACCAGCTCGGGCATCGCGCGGTGGCGGATGTAGGTGAAGGGCGCCTTCAGCGTGAGCAGGCGGTAGTAATAGGACGGATCGCGCTCCGGCATCAACGCGGCGAGCTTCTGCGCCAGCTCGACCTTGTCGCCGATGATGTTGCCGGGCTGCACCCCGATCGACCAGGCGTCGATGGTGCGCGCGAGCGACGCGCCGTTGCGGTCGACGATGTCGCCGCGCAGCGGCACCAGCGCCGCGGCGGCGTCACGCGTGGTCGCGGGCTCCGCCGACAGCGCCAGCCAGCCGAGCCGGCCGACGATCAGGATCGTCGAGAAGACGAACAGCAGCATCAGGATCGTCAGGCGCAGATGCGCCACCGCGACCAGCGAATGCCGGCCGCCCTCCCGGCGGCGCTCGGCCGCAGCAGGAGCGACGAGGACGATCAACGCAACGCCGCCGTCTCGCTGCGGGCGCGCGCCACGACGTCGCCGAGGGTGGATTCGCTGATCAGCCGGTGGTCGAGCATCGCCACCGCCTGCGCGCGGCCGGTGGCGACCGCGCGCCTGACCTCGTTTGACGCGCCCTCGTTCGACGCGACCTCGACCGCGGCGGGGGCGGCGCGCGCCGGAGCCGGGGCGGCGGCCGGAGCCTCGACCGCGGCGGTCTGCGGCTGCGCCGCCTGGATGCCCGAGGGCACCACCAGCGAGGCATATTGCGGCGCCTGCCCGCCGCCGAGCGGCTGCAGCGAGGCGAGCGCGGTGTCGCTCGCCAGATATTGCTCGGGGCGCGGCGCGGTGAGCGCGAGCACCTCGCCGTTATAGCGCTCGAGCTGGGCGAGGCTGGCGCGCGTCTCGAACTCGGTCTCGAGGCTGCGGATGTCGCGCTTGGCCTGCACGATCGCGCGATCGACCGACTCGACGCGGCCGCGCTCCGAGGCGACCGCCGAAGTCACCATGTAGCATGCCGGCAGCACCGTCGCGATGCCGAGGACCCAGCCGAATCCCTTGAAGCTCATGGACGCCATTACTTGTCTCCCAGGGTACGCCACGGCGCGGCGGCGGTGCGCCGCGCCACCCGCAACGTCGCCGACCGCGCGCGCGGGTTACGCGCGATCTCGTTCTCGCTGGCGCGGACCGCCCGCGCCGGTGTCTCGAAGCTCGGATCGTTCGCCGCCTGGGCCGCCGGGCGGTGGCGCGATCCCGCGGGCTCGCCGCCGCTGCGCTCGCGCAGGAAGCGCTTGACCATGCGGTCCTCGAGGCTGTGGAAGGTCACCACCGCCAGCCGGCCGCCCGGCTTCAGCACGCGCTCGGCCGCCTCCAGCCCTTCGCTCAGCTCGTCGAGCTCGCGGTTCAGATGGATGCGGATCGCCTGGAAGGTGCGGGTCGCCGGATCCTTCTTGTCATGCGGCTTGTGGCCGAGCGCCTTGCGCACGACCTCGGCCAGCTCGCCGGTGCGCGTTATCGGACGCGCGGCGACGATCGCCTTCGCGACGCGTCGGGCACGCGGCTCCTCGCCGTAATGGTAGAGCACGTCGGCGATCTCGCCCTCGTCGGCGGTGTTGACGAAGTCCGCCGCGGTCATCCCCGAGCGGCTCATCCGCATGTCGAGCGGGCCATCGGCCTGGAAGGAGAAGCCGCGATCGGGCTGGTCGAGCTGCATCGACGAGACGCCGATATCCATCGTCACGCCGTCGACGGGGACGAGGCCGCGGGCGCTCAGCTCGCCCTCCATCGCGGAGAACGGCGCCTCGATCAGGATCAGCCGGCCATTCGCCTCGGCAGCGAGGGGTCGACCGCCTTCGATCGCGGTAGGGTCGCGATCGAAGGCGGCCACCTCGGCTCCCCGCTCGAGGAACGCGACCGTGTAGCCGCCCGCTCCGAAGGTCGCGTCGACGTGGCGCTCGCCGGGGGCGATGGCGAGCGCGTCGACGACCTCGTCGAGCAGGACGGGGATATGGGCGCGCGCGGCGGTCATCCGCGCGCCTTCCGGTTGGCCATCATGTGCGCGCAGCGGCCCTTGAGGCGGGGGCTCGCCTCGTCCGACGCGAGCAGCACATCGGGCGCCCAGATGTTGAAGGTGGGACCGGCACCGACGAAGAAGGCCCAGTCGGCGATCTTCGCCTCGTCCTTGAAGAACTCCGGCAGGATGAAGCGGCCGCTGGGGTCGAAGCTCGCGCGCTCGACGTCGCCGAACACCGCCTCGCGCTGGCGCTCGATCTCGCGGATGTCGACGCCTTCGTCGGCCATCTTGCGGAAGCGGCGCTCCTCGGACTGCGACCAGGCGGTGTCGTAGGCGCGCAGGCACGGCAGCGTCGGGTGGAAGCCGACGACGATGATCTTCGCCTGGGAGTTGCGGTCGATGGTCGAGCGGAAGTCTGCGGGGATGGCGACGCGACCCTTGGGGTCGACGGCCTGCAATCCCGCACCTTCGTAAAGTCCCGCCTCGTCCACTTTGCCGTTCCACGGACAAACGGCTCCCCGCCTCCGGAATCGGTTTCCCGAACCAGGATCGGCTCATGAAGGCGGGAGTCTGCCCCTCTGTTGCTTTGGTTACCAAAATTGGCTTGGGGCCGCAATGGTTTTAGCTGCCACAGACGGGGAAAATCTGCCTGAAACGGGGAAAAACGGCGATGTTTGTGGAATGTTCTTCATAAGAACATGGGATGTTCGATGGGTCCTGCGGCACGGCTTCTAGGTTGAATGGGCGGAGGAGATTTCGGAGAAACGGCAGATGGCCGTCATCCCGGCGAAAGCCGGGATCTCATGCGATGATCCGATCCGGCCTGAGATCCCGGCCTTCGCCGGGACGACGGATGGATCGAGGTATCCCGTACCCGCACGGGACGGCGCGCACGAAAATAGGGCGGCCCCTTGCGGGACCGCCCTACCCTCTCCCCAACCTTTTGGCCGTGGTTAGAACTTGAAGGTGGCGCCGGCGCGGAACTGGCGCCCGATCAGGCCGGCATAGTGCCAGCTCGTGAAGAAGTTCGGCGCGCTCGAATAGGCCGCCGGGGCGACCGGCGCGCGCGCGTCGAGCAGGTTCTTCACGTTGAAGTACAGGCTGAAGTTGTCGGCCACCCGCGCCGACATGTTGAGGTCAGTCGAGATGAAGCTGTTGACGTAGCAGAACTTCTCGCCGGTGGTGTCGCCCGCCGCCTTGTAGAGCGCCGCCGAGCAGTCGGTCGACAGGTTGCCCTGGTCGGTCGCCACCGCCTTGATCTTGCCGACATAATAGGCGGTCAGGCTGATCGAGTAGGGTCCGACCTCGAGCGTGTTCTGCCAGTTGCCGCGCCAATCCGGCGTGCCGTTGCCCGACGACAGGTCGTAGGGCCCCATGGTGCCGGCATAATGCTGCACGCCCGCGCTGGTGTGGAGGTCGTATTTGAAGACGTGCGTCACCTCGACCCGGCTGGTGAAGGTGGCGTCGCCGCCGAGCGGGATCGTCGCGGTCGCGGCGAGATCGAGGCCCGAGGTCATCGCGTAGTTGGCGTTCACATAGGGCACGTTGATGATCAGCACACGCGGCAGGGCGTTCGGATAGAGCGGATCGACCGCATCGACCGTGTTGACCGAATAGCCCGGCCCGATCGCCGCCACCGCCGCCTGCGCCGCGGCGAGGTTAGGCGCGCTGAAATAGGCGTTGACCGCATCGCCGATCTGCGGGCCGGCGATGATCAGGTCCTTCTTCTTGACGTTGTAATAGTCGGCGGTGAGGCTCAGCCACTTGACCGGCTGGAAGATCACGCCGGCGGTGAAGCTGCGCGAGGTTTCCGGCTTGAGATCCGGGTTGCCGGCGACGCCGCGGCCCAGCGAATAGGGCAGGTTATAGGGGTTGCCGCCCGAGACGCAGGCATTCTGCGCTCCCGCCGAACCGCCGTGCTGGGCGCAGAAATTGCCCGGCGGGGAGGTGGTGACGAAGCCGGCATATTGGCTGCGCGGGCCGGACTCGGCGAAGGTCGGCGCGCGGAAGCCCTCCGAATAGGTGCCGCGCAGCGCCAGCTCGGGGATCGGCGTGAACTTGACGCCGACCTTGGGCGAGAAATGGTCGAACCCTTCCGAATAATGGTCGTAGCGGCCGGAAAGGTTGAGCTCGACCTGCTTCAGGACCGGCGCGTCGATCTCGAAATAGGCGGCCGAGACCGTGTGCTTGCCGAACGCCGACGCGGTGGTGAGGCCGTAGGTGTCGAGCGCGGCGTTCTGATTGTTGTTCTCGAGCTCCTCGTGACGGACCTGGCCGCCGACGGCGAGCTGGAGCGGGCCGCCGGGCAGGTCGAACAGCTTCTTGGCGACCGAGGCGTCGAGGCCGTACATCTCCGAATGCGACGGCGTGGTCTTGTCCGGAGCGAGCGTCTGGCGGAGCTCGTCGCTGTTCGCCGACGGGTTCACGAAGTTATACGAGCCGGTGTTGATCGCCTGGCGCAGCGCCGCGATGTTGAGCAGGCCGTGCTGGGTGATGTGGAGGTTGTCGCGGGCATAGGCGCCCTCGACCCGCCAGTCCCAGCCGCCCTCGAAGCTGCCGGTGAGGCCACCGGTGAAGCGGTAGACCTCGTTGCGGCGGTCGCTGCCGGCGGGGATGTCGCCGAACAGGTAGTAGATGCGCGCCGCACCCTCTGCCGGCCGGTCGGCATAGGCGGCGGCATAGGGATTGTTCGGGTTGAGCTGGCGACCCGGCGTGGCGGGGTCCGCGCAGTTGTTGCCCGACGGGCAGATCCAGACCGGCAGCACGATGCCGGGATTGCTTGACGCCACGCTCGGCGCGGCGCCGAACGGCTGCGTCTGGCGGACCGCCGAGGGGAAGGCGCTGGTGATGCTGACGTCGCTGCGGCTGTAGCTGCCGGTGACATAGGCCTCGATATCGTCGGAGACCCGCACGCTGACGCGGCCGTTGATCGACCAGCGTTCCTGCAGCGGCTGGATCTGGCGGTACATGTCCTCGAGATTGTATTTGCAGCCGGTGCCGCGCGCCGATCCCGTGGTCACGGTGAAGGTGCCGGTGGTGCAATTCTGCAGCCCGAGCGCAAGATACTGGTTGGTCGCCGGCGACCCCGCCGCGCCGCTCAACGGATTGTTGAGATCGGTCTGGCCGACGCGGGTGACATAGGCGGTCGGCGTGTTGACCGTCAGCGACTGATCGGCGGAGTTGCCGTCGTTGCCGCCAATCGGCGTCAGGTCACGGGTGTTGTAAGGGAAACCGCGGCTGTGGTTGGAGACGCGGCCGTCGCGCTGATATTCGCCGTTGATGTAGACGTTGAAGCCGTTCGCGTCATAGTCGCCGTAGCCCAGCGTCAGGTTGGCGCGCTGGTGGCCCGCATCGCCGCGCTCGGCGACGCCGGCCTCGACCAGGCCGTCGACCCCGGTGAAATGCTTCTTGAGGATGAGGTTGACCACGCCGCCGATCGCGTCGGCACCGTAGGTCGAGGAGGCGCCGTCCTTCAGCACCTCGACCCGCTCGACCAGGCTGAATGGGATCGAGTTCAGGTCGACATAGGCGTTGTGGCCGTCGTCGTTGATCGGGAAGTTGGTCGAACGCAGGCCATCGACCAGCACCAGCGTCGACGACACGCCGAGGCCGCGCAGCGAGACGGCCGAGCCGCCGGCCGAGAAGCCGGTCTGGAAGCCGGTGCCGATCGAGCCGGCGCTGTCGGCCGAGATCGAGCGGATCGCTTCGGCGATGCTGGTGATGCCGGCCTTGGCGAGGTTGTCCGAGGTCAGCACGGTGACCGGCGACGGCGTCTCGGTATCGGTGCGGCGGAACAGCGAACCGGTGACGACGATGTCCTCACCCGTCCCCTGCCCTTCGGCCGTCTGGGAATCCTGCGTCGCTGCCTGATTCGAGGACCCGGCGTCCTGAGCAAACGCAGGCGTGGTGAAAGCGGCAACGGAAATTAACAGAGTCGTCGCCAGCAGGCGACGGCGCAGCGTATAGGTCATGATGTAATCCCCCCGATTACGCGAATGAGACGGGTCTGCGGCCCGATAGCTTATCGTCGAGGGTTTCCGACCGCCGTTCAATACAAAATGACAGATTTGAGAAAAGGAACGGCAACACTGTTGCATGTAAATCACGGTAAAAATAGCATGCGAACAATTATTACCGCTAGCTTGCGACCCTTATTTCGGGCGCGTCCCGGTGACGGCGCGGAGCCATTGCTCAAGAGAGTGTCCAACCACGCCCCGCGATCCGCCGGCAACTAGGATCTTGTCCAGAATGAAGCAGTGCCAGTGCTCCTGCGAAAGCAGGAGCTCAGGCCGCAGGCGATGTCCCGTGATCCAGGGCTCCTGCTTTCGCAGGAGCACGATTCCCGGACCAGCATTCAGCAAACAAGGTTTCCCCCCTTCGGGGGCTTAAATGGACGCGGCACGCCTGAACGTCGACCCGCTCCAGTTCCAGTTTCCGCTGGCCGCCGCAGCGAACAGAAAGGGCGGCCCCGAAGGGCCGCCCTCCTGATTCGGCAAGCGGATAAGCGTCAGAACTTGAAGCTGGCGCCCGCCCGGAACACGCGGCCGATGACGCCGGCATAATGCCAGGTCGGCAGGTAGTTGGTGCCCGAATAGGACGCCGCCGCCAGCGGTGCCCGCTCGTTGGTGACGTTGTTGACGGTGCCGAAGAAGGTGAAGTTGTCGTTCACCTTATAGGCCAGGTTCAGATCGGCGTAGATGAAGCGCTTGATATGGCACTGGCCCGGATAGAGCTCGGCATTCTCGCACGACAGGTCGATGTTGCCGTCGTCGTCGGGGCTCACCTCATCGGCGGCAACCGCTTTGATCTTCGACACATAATAGGTCGTCGCAGTCACGGAGAAGTCGCCGATCTCGAGCGTGTTCTGCCAGTTGCCGCGCCACTTCGGCGTGCCGGCGCCCGACGACAGCTCATACGGCCCCAGCGTTCCGACGTACTTGCGGATCACGCCATCGCCGAAATCGACGTTGAACTTGAGGATCGCCGTGACGTCGAGGCGGCTCGTGAACTTCACCGTATCGCTGAACGGCACCGTAGCGGTGGCCGAGAAGTCGACACCCTCGGTCTTGAAGTAGCCGGCGTTGACGTACGGCGCGTTGATCACGAGCACACGCGGCAGAGCATTCGGGAACAGCGGGTCGATCGCGTCGACGGCGCCGACCGAATAGCCCGGCAGCGACGCCACCGCGGCCTGCGCCTCGGCGAGACTATTCGACGAGAAATAGAGGTCGCGCGCCCGGCCGAGATCCGGTCCGGCGACGATCACGTCCTTCTTCTTCACGTTATAATAGTCGACAGTGAGGCTCAGCCAGCGGGTCGGCTGGGCGATCAAGCCTGCAGTGAAGCTGCGCGACGTTTCAGGCTTCAGATCGGGATTACCCTGGAAACCGCCGCCGACGGCATAGCGCTGGTTATAAGGATTGGTGGACGTGCAAGTGCCGTTCGGACCCGGCGTAGCGCCATGCTGTAGTTGGAAACTGCATGGCGGCGTCAGGTTGACGAAGCCGGGGAAGCTCGACCGCGGATTGCTTTCCGCGAAGGTCGGCGCGCGGAAGCCCTCCGAATAAGTGCCGCGCAACGCGATCTGGCGGATCGGCGTGAACTTGAAGCCAACCTTCGGCGAGAAGTGATCGAATCCTTCCGAATAATGGTCGTAGCGGCCCGAGGCGGTAACCTCGAGCTGCTCGAGGATCGGCGCGCTGAGCTCGAAATAGGCGGCCGACACCGTGTGCTTGCCGAACGCGGCCGCCGTGTTGCCGTAGTTCTCGAGATCCGGGTTGATGCCGGGATTGTTCAGCGTCTCGCGGCGCACCTGCCCGCCGATGGCAAGCTGCAGGGGGCCGCCCGGCAGCTGCATCAGCGATTTCGCGATCGAGGCGTCCAGCGATGCCATCGAGGTATAGGCGCGCGATACGACCTCCGGCGCGATCATCTGGCGTACGGCGTCGGTATTCTGGCTGGGATCGACGAAATTGTATGCGCCGGTGTTGATCGCCTGCCGGAGCCCCGCAATGTTGATCACGCCGAAGGAGTTCTGGCGGTAGTTGTCGCGGGCGCCGACCGCCTCGACCCGCCAATTCCAATCGTCGCCGAATTGCCCGTTCAAACCGATGGCGCCACGGATCACTTCATTGTTGCGGTGCGATTGGGCCAGGATATCGCCGAAGCGGTAGTAAATGCGCGCCGCACCATTAGCCGGATCATTGGCGAAAGCGGCCGCATAGGGATTGTTCGGATTGAGCTGGCGACCCGCCGTCGCGGGATTGGCGCAATCCACGCCCGACGGACAGATCCAGACCGGCAGCACGACGCCGGGGTTGTTCGATGCGACCGTCGGCGGCGCACCATAAGGCTGGCGCTGGCGGACCGAGGGCGGCAGGCCCATGATATCGACCTCGCTCTGGGCATAGCTTCCGAGAGCATAGGCTTCGATATTGTCGCTGAGGCGGAGGCTCAGGCGGCCGGTAAAGCTGAAGCGTTCCTGCTTCGGCTGAACCTGGGAATACTCATAAGTCGTATCATGACGGCAGCCGGTGCCGCCGCTCGCCCCCGCAACGGTGAAGGTGCCGTTCGTGCAGCTGCCGAGATTGAGCGTGGTATATTGCCCCGTCTCGGTCGTGCCGCCGGTGAACGGATCGTTCAGGTTGGTCTGGGTGGTCCGGCGCACCACTGCGCTGACCGTTCCGTTGGCTCCGGTGCCGGTCAGCGAGCTGTCGTCGGCGTTGTTGTCGCTGAGCCCGATCGAGCTCAGGTCGGTCGTATTGAACGGAAAGCCGACGTCCTGCACCGAGACGCGGCCGTCGCGCTGATATTCGCCGTTGATGTAGAAGTTCCAGCCGGCGGCATCATAGTCGCCGATGCCGGCGGTCAGGTTGGCGCGGTAGCGCGAGGCATAGCCGTCCTCGCCGACGCCCGCCTCGACCGTGCCGGCGACGCCGGTGAACTGCTTCTTCATGATGACGTTGACCACGCCGCCGATCGCGTCGGCGCCATAGGTCGACGAGGCGCCGTCCTTCAGCACCTCGACCCGCTCGACCGCGCTGAACGGGATCGAGTTGAGATCGGTATAAGCGTTGTGGCCGTCGTCGTTGAGCGGAAAGTTGGTCGAGCGCAGGCCGTCGATCAGCACCAGCGTCGACGACACGCCGAGGCCGCGCAGCGATACCGCCTGGCCGCCCGCGGAGAAGCCGCCCTGGAAGCCCGTCGAGATCGAGCCGGCGCTGTCGGCGGAGACCGAACGAATCGCGTCGGCGATGTTGGTGACGCCCGCCTTGGCGAGATTGTCCGAGGTGAGCACGGTGACGGGCGAAGCCGTCTCGGTATCGGTGCGGCGGAACAGCGTCCCGGTGACGATGATGTCGTTGCCGGTGCCCTGCGTGTCGGGCGTGGTCGCATCGCTCTGTTGCTGGGCGATATCGGCAGCGGCTGGCGTCTGCGGCTGGCCTGACTGCGCGGGCTGGGCATCCTGTGCGAAGGCCGGTGAAGCAAGGGCACTCGTCGAGATCAGCAACGTGGTGGCCAAGAGATGACGACGCAATATTCTGGTCATGCGAACCCCCATTTGATGCGGGCGAGCGATATCGCTGCCGGACCGATGGAGGCGCCATGGTCAATTCTTAACAGTCAGCGTTCAACACAAAGTTTCCAAAGCACGAAGTTTTGTTTCGCAACTGTTGCTTATTAACCACAATCAGTTTCAGATATGGCTTTGTCGGTATACGGTGTGCGCGGGTTTGGAGAGTGTGGCGGCCACTTCCGGCGGTATATGGTCGAGATGAAGTGCCGCTCGGTGCGGGTGTCAGCCGCGGACCAATCTCAGCACCGGTTCGGCAAGCTCCGGCCGGCAGATCAGCAAATCCGGTAAATAGGTGTCGACGCAATTGTAGACGAGCGGGCTGCCGTCCAATCGCGACACATGGAGCCCCGCCGCCAGCGCCACCGCGGCCGGGGCGCAATTGTCCCAGACATATTGGCCGCCGGAGTGGAGGTAGATGTCCGCCTCCCCCAGCACCACCGCCATCGCCTTGGCGCCGGCCGAGCCCATCGGCACCAGCTCGGCACCGATCGCGGCGGCGATGCCGGGGCATTCGTGCGGCGCGCGCGAGCGGCTGACGACCATGCGCGGCGGATGGTGGAGCGGCGCGGGCGGCGGCGGGGCGTCGGTCGCGATCACCAGACCGCGGGCGGGGAGCGCCACCGCGCCGGCTGCGGGCGCGCCGTCGATGCTGAGGCCGATGTGGACCGCCCAGTCGTCGCGGCCTTCCGCATATTCCGCGGTTCCGTCGAGCGGGTCGACCACCCACAGGCGCGAGGCGGCGCAGCGGGCGGGGTCGTCGGCCGCTTCCTCCGACAGCACGAAGTCGTCGGGCCGGGCGGCGGCGAGGCGGGCGGCGATCAGCGCCTGCGCCTCGCGGTCGCCGGCGTCGCCGAGCGCACGGCCGGGCGCGCGGCCCCGGCGCAGCTCGAGCAGCAGCGTGCCGGCTTCCCCGGCGATGGCGTGGGCGAGTTCGGCGTCGGTCATTGTTGGAGTCCTGTCGCAAAGCTCCTCCCCGGCACGGGGAGGGGGACCGCGCCGCGCAGCGGCGCGGTGGAGGGGGCCCTCGGCACCGGAATCCGTTGCAACTGGGCCCCCTCCACCCCCGGCCTGCGGCCGGCGTTGCGGCGAGATCGTGTCCCCCGGACACGATCTTGGCTTGCCGGGGGCAAGCCAAAGCCGCAACGCCCCCTCCCCGTGCCGGGGAGGAGCTTTGCGGCGGGGCTCATATCACCGGCGTCCAGGCGCCGATCACGCGGTCGACGATCAGCTCGGCGGCTTCCTCGGGCGACATGCTGGTGGTGTCGATGCGGATGTCGGGGTGCTCGGGCGGCTCATAGGGGCTGGAGATGCCGGTGAAGTTGGCGATCTCCCCTGCCCTCGCCTTGGCGTAGAGGCCCTTGGTGTCGCGCGCCTCCGCCACCTCCAGCGGGGTGTCGACGAAGATCTCGACGAACTCGCCCTCGGGCATGAGGCCGCGCACCAGCTCGCGCTCGGCGCGGAACGGCGAGATGAAGGCGGTGAGGACGATGAGGCCGGCGTCGGTCATGAGGCGCGCGACCTCGCCCACCCGGCGGATGTTCTCGACGCGGTCGGCGTCGGAGAAGCCGAGGTCGCGGTTGAGGCCGTGGCGGATATTGTCGCCGTCGAGCAGGAAGCTGTGCTTGCCGAGCATGTGCAGCCGCTTCTCGACCAGATTGGCGATGGTCGATTTGCCCGAGCCGGAGAGGCCGGTGAACCACAGGAGGCGCGGCGTCTGGTGCTTCTGGGCGGCGTGCGCCTCGCGGGTGATCTCGATCGCCTGCCAATGGACGTTGCGGCTGCGGCGCAGCGCGCGGGTGATCATGCCGGCGGCGACGGTCTTGTTGGTGAGCTTGTCGACCAGGATGAAACCGCCAAGGTCGCGGCTTTCGGCATAGGGCGCGAAGGGGATCGGGCGGTCGAGGTGGATCTCGACGACGCCGATGTCGTTGAGGCCGAGCGTCCTGGCGGGCAGCTCGGCGAGGGTGTTGACGTCGATCGCGTGGTCGGGCTCGCGGACGCTGGCGGTGGCCGAGGTCGCGCCCGACTTCAGCCAATAGCCGCGGCCGGGCTGGAGCGGCTCGTCGTCCATCCAGACGAGCGTGGTCGCGAACTGGTCGGCGACCTCGGGCGGGCTGTCGGCGGCGGCGATGACGTCGCCACGCGAGCAGTCGATCTCGTCGGTGAGGGTCAGCGTGACCGACTGGCCGGCGACCGCCTCTTCGAGGTCGCCGTCGAGGGTGACGATGCGTTCGATGTGCGAGACGCGGCCGGAGGGGACGGTGCGGATACGGTCGCCCGGGCGGACGGTGCCGGCGGTGATCAGGCCGGAGAAGCCGCGGAAGTCGAGGTTGGGCCGGTTGACCCATTGCACCGGCATCGCGAACGGCTTGGCGGCGTCGCCGTCGGCGTCGATCTCGACCGTCTCGAGATGCTCGATCAGCGTCGGGCCCTGATACCAGGGCGTATGTTCCGAGCGCGCGGCGATGTTGTCGCCGCCGAGCGCGGCCATCGGGATCGCCACCGCCTCCGCCATGCCGATCGAGCGGCCGAAGGCGGCAAAATCGGCGACGATGCGGTCATAAGCCGCGCGGTCCCAGCCGATCAGGTCCATCTTGTTCACCGCCAGCACGATGCGGCGAATGCCGAGCAGGTTGACGAGGAAGCCGTGACGCCGCGTCTGGGTGAGGACGCCCTTGCGCGCGTCGACCAGGATCACCGCGAGGTCGGCGGCCGAGGCGCCGGTGACCATGTTGCGTGTGTACTGCTCATGCCCCGGCGTGTCGGCGACGATGAACTTGCGGCGCTGGGTCGCGAAGAAGCGATAGGCGACGTCGATGGTGATGCCCTGCTCGCGCTCGGCGGAGAGGCCGTCGACCAGCAGGGCGAAGTCGAGGTTCTGGCCCTGGGTGCCGACGCGCCGCGAGTCCGCCTCGAGCTGGGAGAGCTGGTCGTCGAACACGGTGCGTGCATCGTAGAGCATCCGACCGATCAGCGTCGACTTGCCGTCGTCGACCGAGCCGCAGGTGAGGAAGCGCAGCAGCGACTTGTTCGCCTGTTCGGCGAGGTAGGCGTCGATGTCGGCCGCGATGAGGGCGTCGGGTTGGTAGTGGTTCACAAGCTCCTCCCCGGCACGGGGAGGGGGACCGCGCCGCGCAGCGGTGTGGTGGAGGGGGAGCGCCACGAGGACGACGCCGGGAGGAGAGCCCCCTCCGTCAGCGCTGCGCGCTGCCACCTCCCCGTCCCGGGGAGGATCTGAGTCACGCCTCCCATCAGAAATAGCCCTCCACTTTCTTCTTCTCCATGCTCGCCGCCGCGTCATGGTCGATCGCACGGCCCTGACGTTCGCTGGTGGTGGTGAGCAGCATCTCCTGCACGACCTCGGACAGGGTGGCGGCGTTGCTCTCGACCGCGCCGGTCAGCGGATAGCAGCCGAGCGTGCGGAAGCGGATCGAGCGTTCCACCGGCACCTCGCCGGGCGCCAGGCGGAAACGGTCGTCGTCGACCATCAGGATCAGGCCGTCGCGCTCCACCGTCGGGCGCGGTGCGGCGAAGTAGAGCGGGACGATCTCGATCCCCTCGCGGGCGATGTACTGCCAGATGTCGAGCTCGGTCCAGTTGGAGAGGGGGAAGACGCGGATGCTCTCCCCCTTCGCCTTGCGGGCGTTGTAGAGGCGCCAGAGCTCCGGGCGCTGGGCCTTGGGATCCCAGCGGTGCTGCGCGGTGCGGAAGCTGAACACGCGTTCCTTGGCGCGGCTCTTCTCCTCGTCGCGCCGGGCGCCGCCGAACGCGGCGTCGAAGCGATAATGGTCGAGCGCCTGCTTGAGCCCTTCCGTCTTCCACAGGTCGGTGTGGAGGCTGCCGTGGTCGAACGGGTTGATCCCCCGCGCCTCGGCCTCGGGGTTCTTCCACACCAACAGCTCCATGCCCGCGGCGGCGGCGGCGCGGTCGCGCAGCTCGTACATCGCGCGGAACTTCCAGGTGGTGTCGACGTGGAGCAGCGGGAACGGCGGCGGTGCCGGGAAGAACGCCTTGCGTGCGAGGTGCAGCATCACCGCCGAATCCTTGCCGATCGAATAGAGCATCACCGGACGCTCAGCCTCGGCGGCGACTTCGCGCAGGATGTGGATCGATTCGGCTTCGAGGCGGTCGAGATGGGTCAGATGCGGCATTGCCAGCGCTATCTAGGCGGCAGCGCCGAAAAATCGCGCAAACAATTGTTGCACCGGCCCTAAGCCTGCCTCTCCCGCGGTGTACCGGGAACGATCTCGACGATCTGGTCGCCGGCCGCGAGCGCGCGCGCCTCGGCGTCCCAGAAGCCGAACACGCTGTCCCCACGATAGATGCGCACGCCGAGCCCGGTCTCGATGGCGGCGAGCGGGCGGCCGACCTCCGCCGGCGCCACCGCACGTTCGCGCAGCGCGACGCGCCCGTGCGCGGCGGCGAGGTCGGCGAGATAATCGGCGATATGGGGGCCGTGCGTCGATCCGGCGAGCAGCAGGCCGGCGAAGCTGGCGGGGTTGATGACGGTGTCGGCGCCGGCCTGGCGGGCGAGCGGCTCATTGTCCTCGGAGCGGATCACCACGCTGATCGGCACGTTGGGCGCGATGCGGCGGGCGGTCAGCACGATCAAGATCGAGGTGTCGTCGCGGCCGGCCGAGACGATCAGCGCACTGGCGCGGTCGAGCTTCACCGCCTCCAGCGCGGCGTTGCGGGTGGCGTCGCCGTCGATCACCGCGACGCCGCGTTCCTCCGCCTCGGCGAGCGCGGCGTCGCGCTCCTCGATCACCACGATCCGCTTCGGATCGGTGCCGCGGCGGATCAGCTCGTTCACCGCCTCCGATCCGCTGGTGCCATAGCCGGCGACGACGACGTGGCCGTGCAGGTTCCGCTGGATGATGCTCATCCGCCATCGCTCCCAAACGCGCTTGAGCAGGAAATCATAGGCCGTGCCGAGAAAGATCAGCCAGACGAACAGCCGGATCGGCGTGACCACGAAGGTGTCGAACAGCCGCGACTGCGGGGTGACAGGCACGATGTCGCCGTAGCCGACCGTCGTGACGGTGATCATCGTGAAGTAGAGCACGTCGACGAAGCTGACGTGGCCGTCGAGATTGTCGCGCAGGCCGTCGCGGTCGAACCAGTGGACCGCGAGCGCGATGCCGATCAGCCCGAACGCCAACGCGATGCGCCACAGCAGCGAGAGCCAGACGGGCGTGCCGCTCTTGCGCCTGAGGCGCAGCGATCGGTCGCGGATGGTGACGGTCCCCGGCATCGGCACGGGTGGATACTAGCGCCTGTCCGCGCGGGAGGGAATCTCGCAGCTACTGTCCCTCTCCCATTGGGAGAGGGAAGGAGCCGCCGAAGACGGCGGGAGGGTGAGGGTGACTGCGGCCAGCGTGGTCGCCCTCACCCTCCCACCGGCTGCGCCGGCGGGCCCCTCCCTCTCCCAAGGGGAGAGGGGAAAAGGTCAGAACTTGCCGCGGATGCCGACCAGGATGGTGCGGCCCGGATTGTATTCGTTGTACGTCGCATTGGGGAACTGAAAGTAGCTGCTCTGCGCTTCCTTGGTGATGTTGATGACGTTCAGCACCAGCGTCGGCAGGTACTTGTTGTCGAACATCTTGCCGAGATCGAGGCTGCCCGAGAAATCGAGCTGCGAATAGTCGCGCCCGAAGATCGCGGCGGCGGGGATGCCGTTCTGGTTGGGGTTCGACCCCTGCGAGCCTTCGTTGAACGTATAGGTCAGCCGCGCCGACAGCGGGCCGCCGTCATAATAGCCGGTCAGCGTGTAGGTGGTCGGCGCCACGCCCAGCGCCACCGCGGGCGCGCCGGCACCCTCGCCCTTCTGGTCGATCAGCGTCAGGTTGCCCTGAAAGCCGAAGCCGCGCACGCCGATATATTGGGTGAGGAAATCGAGCGGCTGGGTGATCTGGAACTCCAGGCCGTTGACCTTGAGCTTGCCGTCGGCGTTGACCTGCTGCTGCAGCACGATGTCCACATCCTCGGGCCGCTGGCCGGGCTGGGCACGCGAGATCAGCGCGGCCTGCTGCGCCGCCGTCAGCGAGGCGAAGGTGATGCCGTAGGGCGCGAGGAAGCTGAACGGTACGGTGCGCAGGCCGTTGACGGTGAAGCCGGTGATCGACTTGCGGAACGCCGCGACCGCGATCACGCCCTCGCCGCCCGTGTAATATTCGAAGCCGAGGTCGATATTGTCGGAGATGTACGGATCGAGCTCGCTGTTGCCGAGCGTACCGACGTCGGCGGAAGGCTGGACGAAGCTCGCGCCCGGCAGCATCGCATTGGGATCGGGCCGCGTCATCGTCCGCGAGACCGATGCGCGCGCCACCGCGTTGCGGCCGATGTTGAACACCAGGCTCGCCGACGGCAGGAAGTTCGAATAGAGCGTGCGCGAGTTCGGGAAGGTGTCGATGTTCGGATAGCAGGCCCCGTTCAGCGCGAAAGCGGGAGACGTACCCGGACAGGTCACGCCGCCGACGCTGTTGCGCGGATCGGGCACGCTGACGCGGCCGCCGACGATCTGCTCGGTACGGACGTAGCGGATGCCGGCGTTGAGGCGCAGCGTATTCTCGCCGATGTCGATGACGCCGTTGGCCTCGGCGAAGATGCCGGTGACCTTTTCCCGGATCAGGCCGCCGTTGGCGCCGCTGCTGCCGCTGCCGACCTCGGTCGCGCCGGCCAACAGTTCGTCATAATTGGTGTCGGCGCGGAACTTGTCCCAATCGACGGTGATGAAGCCGTTGCTGCCGGGCCGAAGGTAGCTCGGCACCAGCGCGGTGGGAACGCGCGAGCCGGCATAGACGAGCGGCGGGAGGCCGCTCGAATAGCCGGTGCCATAGGCCGGATAGGTCGGATAGCCGGGAGGCGCCGCCGTTCCCGGCAGGTTGGCGCCGTCGCAGATCGGCTGGCGGTTGGGCGCAGGCAGCGTGACGCTGGGACCGTTGCCGCAGATCAGGTTCTGCCAGGGATTGGTGTTGTCGAACGGCGTGATGCGGCGCTTGGTATCGTCATAGGCGCCGCCGACGCGGACGCTGAAGCGCTTCTCGTCGCCGAACAACAGGCTGCCGCGGATGCCCTTGGTCTCGGTCTCGCGCTCCTCGCCGTTCAAGTTGACGCGGCCGCCGCCGGCCCAGCCGAAGTTGTTGGGGTCGTTGAGGTCGATGTTGGTCGAGATGTCGGGGATACCGCCGTTGTTGGTGTAGGTCACCGTCGTCCCGCTGCTGGGCGGCGTGATGACGAGGACGGTCGGGCTTTCGCGGCGGAAGGTGCTCTTGGTGTAATTGGCCTGGAGGTCGCCCTTGATCCATTCGTTGATGGTGAATTCGGCGCCCGGATTGACGCCCCAATATTCCTGCTTGTCGCGATAGGGGCGATATTCGAGGAAGAACTGCGCATTGGCATAGGTGCCGCCGGTGACGGTGCAGCCGGCCGAGCAGTCGCTCTTGTCGTAGGTGGTGTTGAGGGGGATCGCCGCGCCGTTGCGCACCGCCCAGTTCATCGCGGTACGGGTGAAATCGGTGTCGCGCTTGGCGTACATGCCGTCGAGGTAGAAATGGAGGGCGTCGCTGGGGCGCCATTCGAACGAGGCGAGCGCGTTGTAGCGCGTGCGCTCGCCGATCTCGGTGCGCGGACGGCCGAGGCGCGGGAGCAGGCCGTTGTCGATCTGCTCGATCGTCGCGCCGGGATTGTGCGCGAGCAGGAAGGCCTGGTCGATCACGGTGCCGGTGGTCAGACCATTTCCGGCGTTGACCGGGACGGTGCCGGGGATCGCCCAGTTGCCGCCGCCGGTCGCGTTGCGGTTCGCCCCCGTATTCTGCGTCGCCGACAGGTTGGGGTTGGTCCAGCCGATCGTCTCGAACCCATCGACGCGGAAGCGGTTCTTGACCGCCGCGCCGCCCACCAGGATGCCGAAGTCGCCGAAGGTCGCGCTGGCGATCGCGTAGCCGCGATAGCCCCATTTGTCGGCGCTGCTGACTTTGGAGCCCTGGAAACCGTAGCTGATGTAGGGCTTGGGGTTGTCGAACGGACGCGCCGAGCGCAGGTTGACGGTGCCGGCGGCGCCGCCCTCCACCATCGAGGCGACCGGGGACTTGCTGACGGTCAATTGCGTGAACAGCTCGGTCGGGAGCAGGTCGAGGTCGACCTCGCGGTTGGTGCTCTGCGCATCGAAGCGCACCGAGGCGACCGCGACCGGCGCGCCGTTGAGCAGCACGCGGGTGAAGTTGGTGCCGAGGCCGCGGATCGCGACGTTGCTGCCCTCGCCCGTCACCTCGCGGGTGATGGTGACGCCGGGGATGCGGTTCACCGATTCGGCGATGTTGGTGTCGGGGAACTTGCCGATGTCCTCGGCGAAGATCGTGTCGGTGAAGCCGATCGAGTTGCGCTTCGCCTCGGTCTGGCTCTGCAGCGAGGCGCGGAAACCGGTGACCACGATATCCGCCTGCTGATCGTCGGCGGTGGCGGGTTCCTGCGTCGCGGGTGGCGCGGCCTGCTGCTGCGTCTGCGCCTGATCCTGCGCGAGGGCGGGCCAGGACGCACCGGCCAGCAGCGCTGCGGCGGTCAGCGCGGCCGAACGGATAGGCGGACGGGTGCGAAGCTTGGTCATGATCCTCTCCTGGCTCGACGTGCCGCCCTTTTTGGTAGCGGTCACATTTTCAAGCTACGCAAGAGTGGTCAGACCTGTCAACGGTGCAGTGCACACAAAGCCGATATGCGCGGTGATCGCCTGATAGCGTTATCTGCAGAAGCGCCGGTAACCGGTAATTCCGTCAGCCGCCGAATACCCTCCACCCGCGATCGACCGACATGCGGTGCGAGCCGGCGAGCGCGGTGCTGCGCGCCTTGATCGTCTGCAGGAACAGCCACTCGCCGGTCACGCGCTTCGGCGTGATCTCGATCATCATGTAGCCGCGGCGGCTGGTGTCGGCCCATTTGAGCTCGGGATTGGCGGCGACGAAGCCCTTGGCGACGGTTGCGGGATCGGCGCCCATGCCGCCTTCCATCCCGCCCGAGGTGACGGCGTGGCCGGCGAACTCGACGCCGGCGGGCCGACCGTCCTCGGCCATCGCATAGGCCCAGGCGTTATGGCTGTCGCCCGACAGCATCACCAGGTCGGCATCCGCCTGTTGTGCCGCCTTCAGCAGACGCGAGCGCGCGGCGGGATAGCCGTCCCAGCGATCCATCCACATCGGCAGGCCGAGTTTGGCCGCGCGGATATTGTTCCTGAAACCGTTGACCGTCTTCTCGCTCGCGTCAGGGCGGAGCCAGCCGACCGCGTCCGCGGGCATCACCGTGCGGCCCAGGATCGTGCCCATGCCGATCAGCTGCCAGGCGGTGGAGCGGGCATTGGCCTTCAGCTCATGCGCCAGCCAGCTTTCCTGGGTCGTGCCGAGCATCGTCGCCGACGGGTCCTGCCAGGCGCCGTCGCGGAACGCCTCGAGCGCGGCGTCGGGATTTGCCGCGCGGAAGGCCGCACCGATGTCGGCCTGCTTCGTCCGGGCCAGCAGGCGCGATTCGGTGCGGTAGAGCGTGGCGAGCCGGCCCAGCGGATAGGTTTTCCAAGGTTCGTCGGAGACCGGCATCCACTCGCGATAGACCTGCATCGCGGCGGCGCGGCGGGCGTTCCAGTCGCCCTCGCTCGCCGGCTGGTGATTGGACGCGCCGCCTTCCCAGCTGTCGTTGGCGGATTCGTGATCGTCCCAGAGGGCGACCATCGGCGCCATCTGGTGCAGGCGCTGGAGATCGGGGTCGGCGCGGTAGCAGGCGTAGCGCAGGCGATAGTCGCCGATCGCGATCATCTCGCGGTCGGGATCGACGATGCGGCCGGCGACCAGGTCCTCGGCATGATAGGGCGCCATGCCATATTCGTAGACATAGTCGCCGACGTGCAGCCAGAGGTCGAGGTCCGGGCGCGCTGCCGCATGGCCATAGGCGTTGAACCAGCCGATCGGGAGGTTCGAGCAGGAGAATACGGCGAGGCCGAAGCGCGCGGCATCGTCCGCAGGCAAGGTCTTGGTACGGCCGACGGGGGACTTGGCGCCATCGGGGGCGATGAAGCGGTACCAGTAGACGGTCCCCGGCCGCAGTCCGTCGACGGTGATCTTGGCGGTCCAGTCGCGATAGGCGCCGGTGCGCACGCTTCCGCCGGCGGCCACCTTCGTGAAATCGGGGTCGAGCGCCAGCTCTACGTCGAGCCGCACGATGCCGTCGCCGGCTGCGGGCACGTAGCGCGTCCACAGCAGCATGGAATCGGAGCCGGGCTCGCCGCTCGCCACATTGTGCGTGAACCCCGTCGCGCCGAGCAGCTCGGCCGCGAGGCCGCCCCCTGTCGGGAGCAGGAGCGCTCCCAGCCCGAGCGTGCCGCCGAGAACGAGGCTGCGGCGATCGATGGTCAGCGTCATCGCGGATTTCCTCAGAAGACGCCCTTGATCCCGAAATTCCACATCGAGCCGTAGATGCTGTATTGCTGAACGCGGCTGGGGATGTTGGAATAGATGACGTCGGGCGCGTTGAAGATGTTGCGGCCGGCCAGCATCAGCTCGAAGTTCTTCGAGATTTTGTAGCTGGCGCTGATGTTCCACAGCTGACGGGCGTCGTGGTAGAGGATGCCGTTGTTGGCGGTGGTCGGCGTGTTGCCGAGCGCGCTGGTGCGGTACTTCGACTGCGCGTTGCCGGTGAGCTGGATGTCGAAGGCCTTGTAGCTGTAGCGGACGCCCCAGTTGGCCGACCTTTTCGGCATGTTCACGCGCACGCCATCGGGGTCGATCATCGTGACCGATCCGCGCAGGCCGAACCCGCGCAGCATTCCCGGCAGGAAGGTGAGCTGCTGGTCGTATTCGAGCGTCAGGCCGGTGTTGGTGCTGGTGCCGGGCGCGTTCTGCGCGCTGCGGAAGGTGTAGCCCGCATAATCGCCGGGGTCGTAGCCGACGTCCTCGGGATCGACGGTGATACCGGTGACCTGCATGTCCTTGATGTCGAGCTTGTAGACGGACAGGCCGACGATGCCCGACGGCTCGAGGTAATATTGCAGGCTGGCGTAGTATTTCGTCGAATGCTCGGGCTTCAGCAGCGGGTTCGGCACGGTGACGATCTGCGTGTCGTCGTTGACCGAGACGACGCCGCCGAGGTTGCCGTAGTCGGGGCGCAGGATGGACTGGCTGAAGGCGAGCTGGCCGACCAGCTTGTCGGTGAAGTCGTACTTGACGCCGCCGCTCAGGAACCAGTCGTCATAGTCGCCGCGGCGGGTGGAATAGGTGCCGCCGTTATACTGGTAGAGCAGACCGTCGACGGTCGTGGCGGAGTTCCCGTTCACCGGATAGCCGGCCGCCTTGACCTCCGATATCGGCCGGGTGTTCGCGACCTTGGCCGCGGTTTCGGTCTTTTCGTAACGCAGGCCGAGGTCGAACGAGGCGCGGCCGATGCGCGTCTGGGCCTCGAAATAGGCGGCGTAGACATCCTCCTGGACACGCTTGTCGTTGTCGAGCCGGCGCTTCAGGTTGCCCAGCGTGTCCGGCAGGAAATACTCCGGATGCGCCTGGTAGATGTCGTAGACCCCATAGTTGCTGTCCGCGCGCCAGTTCTGTGCGTTCAGGTTGCCGGCGTCGAAGCCGATGATCTGGAACTTGTAGTTCTCGGTCCAGGGGATGACGGCCTCGGGTGCCGTCTGTGACCCTGTCGGGCCGACGTATCGGAATTGCTGATAGGAGCCCTCGTTGGTCCGCCAGTCGTTCTTGCGGGCGCTGGCGCCGGCCATGAGCGTGACCGGGAGCGCGCCGAGGTCGAGCTGCTTCTTCAGGTCCAGGTTGCCGCCGTACATCTCGTTGCGGGCGTCGGATTCCGAGGTGCGGATGTTGTAGCCGATCGCGAGGTCGCGGTTGAAGTTGGTGGGATCGCCCCAGGATCGGCCGGCCGTCTGCGTCAGCGTCCAGGCATTCGAATCCTCCGACGCCCGGTCCATCGTGAAGCCGATGCCGGTCAACCAGCTGTCGGTACGCTGGAAGAAGCCCTTGCTGTTGTCGCGGAAGTGGAAGGCGGAGCTGGAATAGCTGCCGCGCAGCGTCGCCTCGAACGTGTCGTCCTTATATTCGAGCTTCGGCGCCACCAGCCACGAGGGCGTGCCCGCATAGCGATGCGAATATTGGGTGTGGAGACGGGTGTTCTGTCCGTTGGGATTGACGACGATATGGGTCGGCGTCGAATCCGCCGTGGCATAGGATCGCGCGGTCGTGCCGAAGATCAGGAAAGTATATTGGTTGAAATATTCGACGTCGTACATCGAATAGGTGCTGCGCACGCCGAAGGTGAGCTTGTCCGAGATCTTGTAGTCCACCGCAAGATTGGCGGCCTTGCGGTGCGTCCGCTTGGGACCCGGGCGCCACATCACCTGATAGGGGATCACCCGGCCGTCGGGGAGGTAGGACCAGTCGGTCTGGATACGGTCCTGCTGGACGTAATTGGCATTATAGCTGGCGTTGAACGAAATGCCGAGGCGGCCGTCCAGAAGCACGTCGGAATAGCCGATCTGGGCGGACGGGAAGATGCGCGGATGCTTCCGGTCGTCGGGGAAATAGGCCTGCGAGAAGCCGGAATCGGAGGTGCCGACGCCGCCGAGCTGGAAGCGGAACTGCCGCCCCTTGCGCTCGAACGCGTATTTGCTGCGCAGGTTGATGGTGCCGCCGGGGGCGTCGGCGTCCATCCGGGCGGTGAGCGTGTTGTTGAGCTCGATCGCGGCGATGCCGGTGATCGACATCTGCTCGAACGAGTTCTCGCGGCCGTTGTTGTTGTTCGAGGTCGCCGTCGCCATGCGCGCGCCGTCGGTAGTGAAGGTCGTATATTTGGGATCGAGGCCGCCGATGCGGGCCTTGGTCGCATCCACCTCGGTATAGTCGAGCGACAGGCCGGGCATGTTCTTCAGGAACTCGCCGACGTCGCCCATGGTGAGCGCGCCGTAATTGTCGGCGGGGACGACGTTCTTGGCGTTCAACGCGGCGCGGCGCTCCATGATCGCGCTGGCCTGGCCGTCGCGGCGGCCGGTGATGGTGATGTCCTGGGGATTTTCCTCACCCGAGGCGATGTAGGACAGCGCCTTCAGCTCGACATCCAGCGTCGTCACCTCGCCCGCGGCGACCGTGACGGCGGCCTTTTCCTCCTGGAGGCCGGTGTATTTGACCGCAACCGTCACCTCGCCGGCCGGCACGCCGGTCAGGCGGAAGGCGCCGCCGTCCTCGGAATAGGCGACGATCGGCGTGCCTTCGACGCGGATCTCGGCATTGCGTACATATTCCCCGGTCGCGGTGTTGAGGATGCGGCCGCGCAGACCGCCGGTGCCGATAGCCTCGCCCTGCCCCGCGTTCGACGCGCCCTGGCTGGACGAACGCAGCGTGATGATCTGGCCATCGTCGGAATCGATCCGTAGCGGCGTGCCCGCGATCAGGCGGCGCAGCGCCGTCCGCACGTCCATCCGCCCCTTGACCGCCGGCGTCGAGATGCCCTGGAGATCGCGCGCGGGTGCGACGATCTGCACCTGCGCCTGGCGCGCCAGCTCGGGAATGGCGCGGACCGCCGGCTGCGCCGGAATGTCGAAGACGCGTTCCTGCGCCTGGGCCGGCGCGGCGATCGCCAGTGCCGCGATGGCAGCACCACAGGTGAGGATGGAATGACGAGATTTCATCGACTGACTTCCCCCGCTTGCCGCGTCGGTCGCGGCGTTTGCGGTTGAGAGCCGTCGGCCGGCCGTTTCCGCTATCGGCGGCGAAAATTTTTCAGCAAATCTAGCCCCTCCCCTTCAGGGGAGGGGTTGGGGTGGGGACTCGCCTCAACCAACACGGCCTGCCGCACTCCCCCACCCCCAACCCCTCCCCTGAAGGGGAGGGCTTAAAACGGGTGTGGTGCAGCGCGGCGCGTCAGCACGACGTCGTCGCCTCTTTGCTCGAGCCGGGCGTCGAACACGCGCGCGATGGCGCGGCTGAAGCCGACTGGATCGTTGGCGGCGAACAGGCCGGTCACCGGCTCGCGCGCTAGGCCCGGATCGCCGATCAGGATGCGCGTGTCGCTGTAGCGTGCGAAGCTGTCCGCCGCCTGCTTCAACGTCTCCCCCTCGAAGGCGAGCTTCCCCTCGCGCCACGCCAGCTCGCGCGTGACCGCCTCGGGCGTGATCGACTGTGGCCGTTCCGTGGAATCGACCAGGGTCAGCCGCGTATTGGCCGTGAGCGCCAGCGCGGCAAGATCGACCTGCCCCCGCTGCACCAATATGTCGACCGGGTCCGCGTCGAGTTTGCGGACCCTGAACCCCGCCTGCGTGGTATGCAGGCGGCGTCCGTCCACCTCGACGACGAAGGGCCGCCTCTCGTCACGCGCGACGGAGAAATAAGCTTCGCCCCTCAGCAGCGTGACCAGCCGCTCCCCCTCGTCGAACCGGACCCTGACGCTGCTCTCGGTATTCAGGAGCACGGTCGAGCCGTCCTTGAGCGGCACCAGGCGGATCTCCCCCCGCCCAGTGCTGATGACGGCGCCGGCCGCCGGCATGCCGACGCCCAGCGCCACCAGCGAGGCGACGACCGCCACCGTTCCTCCGGTCCAGCTCAGCGCCTGCCGGCGGGACAAGCGCGCGGCGGCCGGGCGCTTCGGTTCCTCGAACGCGGCCGGGTCGAAACGGAGACCGAGCGCCCGGGCGGACTCGCTCATGATCGACAAGGCCTGCGCGCGCAGCAGCGCGCCCCGGCTGCGCGGATCGCCACCCAGCCAGGCCTGGAATGCCGCATCTTCCTCGGGAGTCAGTGGCCCACGATCCAGCCGCGCCGTCCATTCGGACGCCGCCCGATCAATGTCTCGACTGGTTTCGCGCTCGGCCATCAACCCAGGCAATCTCCGATTCCGTGACCCTAGAGGTTTGGGACGGTGCCTTTCCGCCACGACCGAACCAATCAATCAAGAATCGAATGCCTCGCGAGATATGAGTCTCGACCGTATTTTCCGAAATGCACATCTGCGCGGCGATCTCTCGCTGCGGCAATCCCTCGACGCGCCGGAGGATGAAAGCCTCCCGGGTCTTGTGCGGCATCGCCGCGATCGCGCGGGCGAGCTGGCGCAGCTCGTCGCGGTCGATCGCATATTGCTCGGGCGAAGCGGCGTCGTCGGGATGGTCGAGCCGATCGAGGTCGTCGACCGCATGGATCGGCACGATGCGCGTGCGGCGGACGTGGCGCGTGATCACCGACCGTGCGACCTGGAACAGATAGGCACGCGGGTAATGGATGGCGTCGACGCTCTCCAGCTCGGCCAGGATCGTATAGGCTTCCTGGATGATGTCGTCGGGATCGAGCCCGGGCAGCGCGCGCCGCGACAGCCAGCCCCTGAGCGCAGGCTCATGCGGCAGGATATTGCGCAACAGCCAGTGCGCTCTTTCCCTGTCGGTGCCGTTCATCCCTGTTCCGCCGAGCGCCGCTTCGATTCGAGGCGACGCCTAGACGTCAATTGTGACACTCAGGCTTCGGCGGACGCTCCGCGGGTCATCGCCTGGCCGCGTCTTCCGCCGTCGCCGGAACGAACGGCCACGCCGCGTCCCCGGTCCAGCGCATGAGCGTGAGGTCGGCGGTCTGCGCGCCCTTGCCGCCGGAGTTCGCGGCGACGTAGAACAAGCCCTGCCCGACCGGTTGGAAGCCGACGTCAGCCTTCTGGTTCCATCCGCGGATATCGGTGGCGGCGTCCTTCAGGCCGTCGTCGGCGAGGTCGAGCAGCAGGCCCCGCTCCCACCCTTTGCCCCCGGGTCCCGGCACGCCGACGAGATCGGACAGCACGGGCCGCTCGCGGGCTTCGACGGCGAACAGGAGGTAGTTGGGGAAGGACGGCTTCTTGCCCTGGTAGACGCCGAGGAACCAGCGCTGCAGCGTCTCGTCGTAGGAGAGGTTCTGCACGCCGTAGCTCGTGTTGCCGGTCCGGACGAAATATTTGCCGTGCACGGCGGCGGGACCGTTGCGGTGCGGCGCAGCCTCGGTCAGCGGGCTGGCGTAGCGCGCCCAATCGCTGACGTCGTACTGGAGCAGCACCTGGTGATCGTTGTCGGTGCGCGCGGTGTTGCCGTAGATGCCGTAGGCGACGGTCAGATAGCGCGGCCCGTCGCTGCGGCCGAACGCGGGGCCGAACGCCACACCGTCGATGCCGGAGCAGCCGTAGCGGTGATCGGGCGAGGCGGTTGCCTTATCGCCCTCGACCCTGCCATCGCCGTTGAGATCGGCGGAATAGTCCTTCACCACCTCGGGCAGATAGACGGTGCGGAAGATGTCCGTTCCGCTCGCCTCGATGCCGACGCGGTCGAGCCGGGCGACGTCGATCACGGCGACGTAGAAGGCCCTGTCGTCCTTGTATTCGAGCGAGCCGTAGACCTTTCCGTCGGCCGGGTTGAAGTCGAGGTCGCCGAGATGGCCCGTCCAGCCGACGAGCGTGCCGATCAGCCGACCGTTGAAATCATATTTCGCGAGGAGATTGGTGAACGAATAGTAGATGAAGCCCCCCTGCACGTCGACCGCGATGCCCTGGACGTGCCCGGACGGCCAGGTGCCGCCGTTCTGCTTGAGCGGCAGGGGCGCGGGCGACGCGGCGGCGGCGGGTGCCGCGAGCGCGGCGGCAAGCAGGAGAAGAAGCCACCGGGCAATCTCGCGAACAGTTTCGGCCTTGCTGGACACCACTCGATCGCTCCCGTCGTTCAAAGGACGCGGCCGCTAACCGAAGCGGATGACAGGCGTGTTACGTGTCCGCGCGCGCCACGGAGCCCGCCAGCCGCTGGGCATAGAGAGCGGCTCCATAGGCCGGATCGTAGCGAGGCTCGACCGCGGCAAAGCCTCCCCTGCCCGCCAGCTCCGCAAGGAACGCGTCGCGCACCAGGGGCTCGCGCAGGAGAACGCCGCCGGACCAGGAGACTGGTACCAGAGCCTCGGGCGAGAAGCCGAGCCGGTCGCGCAGGGCAAGCGCCAGCGCCGCCAGCTCCTCGGCGGCCGATACGAGAATGGCCTGCGCACCGATATCTCCCTCGGTCGCCGCGCCGGAGACCAGGCTCGCGAGGCTGGCGATCTCGCCGCGGCCCATACCCGCAGGCCCCATGATGCGCTCGCACAGGTCGAGATCGTTGCGCAGCGACAGTGCCTCGACGATCCGGTCGTACAGCACGCCCTTGGGCGCGCGGCCGTCGCTCATGCGCGAGAACAGGGCGAGGCCCCGGATCGCGATCCAATGGGCCGAGCCTTCGTCGCCGAACACCTCCCCCCACCCGCCGACGCGCGCAGCCTTGCCCTGGCGCTCGCCGTAACCGATCGAGCCGGTGCCGGCGACGATGTTGATCCCGTCCTCGCAGCCGAGCGATCCGGCCCAGCCGCAGACGACGTCGTTCCCGCACGCGTAGCGGTCGTGCCCCAGCAGGCGACGGCAGGCGGCGTGCAGCTGCGGGTCGGCGACATTGTCCTCGCCATAGGCAGGCAGGCCGAAGAAGGCGAAGCCGAGCACGGCCGGCGTGATCCCGAGGTCGCCGCACACCGCGCCGATGCCCTGCTCGAGACGCCGTACCGTCTCCTCGAGGCCGACCTCGAGGTGATAGGTGGTCCCGGTGACGGCGCGCGCGATCACCGTGCCGGCGACATCGATGCAGACGAACTCGGTCTTGGTGCCGCCGCCGTCCACGCCGAGGAAGCAATCGCGGGCGGTCATGCCGGAAGCGCGTGGATCCGCACGCCCTGCACGACTCGGTTCACCGTGCCGCTCGCATTGGGGCGATCGGGCGTGAGGCCCAGCGCCAATGAGACATGGAGGCCGAACAGCTGCGCCGGCACGATGAAGGGGAAGAGCAGGTCCGCATCGGCCGCCTCCGCCATGCCGCCGACGGCGATGTCGGCCCTGTCCTCCGGTCGGGCGGAGACGGTGATCACCGCACCGCACCGGCCGTCGCCGCGCAGTTCCTCGACGATGTCGAGGTCGTAGAGGCGGGTGAGCGGGTCGTTGGACACGAATATCACCCCAAGCGTCTCGCCGTTGATGATCGTCTTGGGACCATGGCGGAAGCCGAGCGCGGTGTCGAACGCCGTCACCACCGCGCCGTCGCTCAATTCCATGAGCTTCAGCGCCGCCTCGCGCGCAAGGCCCTTGAACACGCCGCTGCCGAGATAGACGACGCGCTTGAACCCGCGCGCGGCGAGATCAGCCGTCACCGGCTCGGATCGCGCGAGCGTGTCACCGACCGCCGCGGCGATGGCCGGGACGCGTGCGTCGAGCGCCGTGATGCCGCCGAGGATCGACAGCGCCGCCAGCGTCATCGCGCTGAAGCTCGACGTCATCGCGAAACCGCGGTCGTGGGTCGCCTCCGGCAGGACGACGACATGGGTGTTCGCGCTCGTGCGCCGGCCCAGCTCGCCGTCGGGGTTGCAGGTGATGACGAGGTGGTACGCCTCGGCGACGGTCGCGTCGACGAGATCGACGGCGGCGATGCTTTCCGGGCTGCTGCCCGAGCGGCCGAAGGAGACGAGCAGCGTCGGCGCGTCGCGGCGCAGGTGCAGCGCCGGCGCGCTGACGATGTCCGTGGTGGCGATCGCCTCGACGGGCCGGCCGAGCAGGTCGGACAGCCACGGTGCCAGGCACTCGCCGATGAAGGCCGAGGTGCCGGCGCCGGTCAGGACGATGCGCAGTTCCGGCCGGGCCAGCAGCGGTCCGACGAATGCTTCGATCTCCGCCTGGCGTGCGCGCAGCACCGCCTGGGTGGCACGCAGCGTTTCGGGCTGCTGCTCGATCTCCCGGCGGGTCCAGGGCACCGGGTCGCTGCCGTCGGCATCGGGGGCGCGCAGGGTGTCAGGCATCGGGGTGGCAAGCTCCATGATAGGCGTCGAGCGTGGCGGCGACATGCGCCATGACGAGCTCGGCAGGGTCGAGGGCGGCCCGGCCGGCGCGCACGGCGGCATAGGCGAGCGGGAGATGCTGGCTGACCAGCGGCAGTGGCGGCGGCGTTTCGCGCAGATTGGCGAACAGCCGGTCCTGGGCCGCGGCGATCTCGGGGTCGGGCCAATAGTAGCGGATGCGATCGGACAGGCTGTACTGGAGCTGGAGCGCCAGCGCCTCGCCGGTCGCGTGGTAATATTTGCGCCAGTGCTTGGGCTCGGCATGCATCCGGGCGAGCGTGACCTCGCGCACGCGGGCGCGGCGCGGCGCGGCGATGGTCTCCGCCTCGATCGCGTCGAGCGCCCACAGCGCCTCGCGCAGCGCGAAGGTGACGCCGGGCCCCACCTTCAGGATCGCGAAATGGTCGCGGACCAGCGCGGCGAGCGCCTCCGGCGTCTGGTAGTCGGTCGAGTGCGCCTCGAACACGATATGGTCGACCGGCTCGATCGCGCGGCTGAGCGCCGTCGCCCGCTCGGGACGATAGTCGACCACCTTGTCGTGGTCGAACTCGACGCCCGGCTGGACCACGGTCGCGATCACGCGTTCCAGTGCGCCGCCTAGACCGGCATCGCGGAACAAGGTGTCGTGGATGTTGACGGTTGCGATCGCCGCCTCGGGCGTGGTGACCGCCAGTTCCTCCAGGTCCTCGGCGGCGCCGCCGGGCACGGGGACTTCGGTGCCGATCACGTACACCGGCGCGTCGTCCGCATCGCCCTCGAACGCATCCTCGGCGGCACGGCACAGGCGGGCGGCGCGCTCGGCGATCGTCCGTTCGGGCAGCGGCACCGGATCGTCGGCGCAGCTCATCGAGCAGTCGAGGTGGATCTTGCGGAAGCCGGCGCGGACATAGTCGGCCACCATCACCTCGGCCTTGTCCATCGCCTCGGCAGCCGGCAGCACGGTCCAGGCGTTGGGGCCGAGATGATCGCCGCCGAGCACCAGACGCTCGCACGGGAAACCGGCCCTGTCCGCGATTCCGTGCACGAAGTCGCGGAAGCCGGCCGGCACCATGCCGGTATAGCCGCCGTCCTGGTTCACCTGGTTGGAGGTCGCCTCCACCAGCGCGATCGGCTGGCCGGTCGCGAGCGCGTGGCGCAGCGTCGCCTCGATCACCAGCGGGTGCGCCGAGCACACCGAAGTCACGCCGATCCGCTCGCCGGCCTTGTGCCGCAGCACCATGTCTCGAATCGCTTTCACGTCGGCTCCTTTCCGGATCGTCGTTAGCGATGAAATTCGCATAACGCAATAAATCGAAATATAACGAAACTACGCGGTCTCGGCAACCATCTCGTCGTCCTTGGCATCGGGCTCGATGGCGAGGAGCAGCGACGCGGCGAGCGCGAGCAGGATGCCAACGGTCTTGAGCGGCCCGGGCATCACGCCCAGCACCACCAGCGAGATCAGCGCGGTGGCGAGCGGCGCCCCGGCATTGGCGAGCGGCGCGACGATGATCGCCTTGCCGTAGCGGAAGGCGAACACCAGGGTCAGCGCGCCGATCGCGTTGAGCAGCTGGATCAGGGCGGCGAGGCCGGGGCCCTCGAGCCCCCAGTTGACCGGCCTGGCGAAGTCGGTCATCGCCCAGGCGGCCGGGATCAGCACCAGCCCGGTCAGCGTCATGTAGACGAAGATGCTCTCGGCCGACATGATATGGTTGGCCGCCTTCATGAAATAGGCCTGCACGCCCCAGCACAGCATCACCACCAGCGCCGGCACCAGCCACGCCGCCGACGCCCCGCCCCCGCTGCCGGGCGCGAAGTCGAAGGTGGGCAACGCGAGCAGCGCCAGCACGATGCCGAACGCGCCCAGCTTCCCCGTCCGCTCCCGCATCAGGAGGAACGAGAGCGCGATGGTGACGACCGGCGACAGCGAGATGATCGGGAAGATGAGATAGGCCGGCCCGCGCGCGACGGCGTAGAACAGCACCATCTGCCCGCCCGCGCCGAGCAGGCCGATCGCCAGGCCATAGCCGATCGCCCGCGGCGAGCGGTCGAGCTTCCATCCCGCCTGCGCCAGCACGACGAGCGCCGGCGGGATCATGGTCAGCGCCCAGACGCAATAGACCAAGGTCTCGGGGAAACCGTGCTGCGGGGACAGGCCGGAGAAGGCGCCCCACACGCCCCACAGGACGACGGTGACGAGTGCATTGACGAGCCAGGCGCGGCTGGACGGCGCGACAACCTGGCTCACGCGGCGGCGCCCTGGGCCGGGGTGGCGCGCACCAGGAGGAATCGCTCGAACGCCGCGGGAATGGTGTTGCGCGTCCGGGTCGCCGTGCCGAGCGCGCGGCCGGTGAAGGCGTCGGTCAGCGTGTAGTTTCCTTCGCCCAGCCCGCGCAGCGCGATCGGGCCGTCCCACTTGCCCGCGTAGAAGGCATAATGCAGCGCGCCGTCCTTCTCGATCGCATGCGCCTCCGGCTTGTCGAAGCCGATGTCGTAGAGGCCGCCCAGATACGTCCCCTTGGCGAGCATGTTCGTCTTGTAGAGATCGATCCACTTGCGCCAGAGCGCCTCCTTCTCCGGCGTCAGCACGAAGCCACCGGGCGGCAGCTGGTCGGTGGGATTGGGCGTGTCCCTGGGCCAGGTGAACTTGGTCGAGGGAATCGCGCCGATGCCGTAGGTCGAGGCGAAGTCGTCGCGTCCGTCGCTGAGCTCGACATGGTCGCCGGAATAGGGCGCCGACGGGCCCATCAGCGCCTTGAACGTCTTGCCCTTCGAGCGGACCTGCCAGGACGAGGTGGGATCGGAGGCCGGCGTGTTGTTCATCGCCGGGATGTTGTGGAAGGCGAAGCTGTCGCCGCAGGGGCAGAGCTCGACGATCGCCTGCGGGTTGATCGAGATCGCCTCGTCGTAGATCGCTTTCCAGAAATCCTGCAGCTTCTCGTAGGATTCCTCGGGCCGGGCGTGGTTGTGCGCGGGGTTGTAGCAGGGCGCGACGCCGTTGAGGTGCTGGCCGTCGAGCTTGAGCCCTTCATACCCCCAGTCGCCGATGATGCGGCGCACCTGGGCACGGAAAAAGTCGATCGTCGGCTGATAGGCCGGGCACAGGGTGAAGGCGCTCCACCAGCTGACGTTCTGCGCCGCGCCGCTCTGATCGAGCAGCAGCATGTCGGGATGGTCGCGCAGCAGATCGGTGCCCGGATCGACCGCAAGCGGCGCCAGCCACAGCCGCGGACGCATCCCCTCCGCCTTGATGCGGTCGGCGAAGGCCTTCATGTCGGCGTCGCCGCGCGGGAACTTGGTGCGGTCGATCTTCCAGTCGCCCTCGGCGGTCTGCCAGCCGTCGTCGAGCACCGCCCATTCGAAGCCGAGCGCCTTCGCTTTCGGCAGCGTGCCGTAGACCTGCTCGGTGGTGAAGTTGCGCTCATAGCCCCAGGCGCACCAGATCGGGCCATAGCTCGATTCGGGGATCGCCGGCGCCGCCAGCCCGCGCTCGGCCATGATGCGGCGATAGGCGTCGAGCGGGCGGAAATGATCCCCCGTGTGCACCATCAGGAAGGCGGTCGGGAGCGTCAGCGTGGCGCCGGGGGCGAGCAATGTCGGCTCGTCGCCGGTGAGGCCGATGCGGGTGCCGTCGGGCTGTGCGGCGACGGGCAGCGAGACGAGGCGCGGCACCGTCTCGACATGGCCGACCGCCAGCCCGACGTCGCGGCGCCAGACCACGGCGACGGGCGTGCCGCCGCCATAGTCCGAGCCGTTCATGCCCATGAAGTTGCGCTGCTCGAAGCCTGGACCGACCTTCTGCACCCAGTCGCGCCGATCGGGATAGGAGGCGCCCGCGAAGCTCCAGGCGCCGTCGGGATGCGCGAGCAGGTCGTGCGTCGCGATCCGCCAGCCCGCGACGGCCAGCGGCGCCGTCCCGGTATTGCGGAAGCGCACCTCGTAGAGAGCGAGGCCGGGATAGCGATCGAAGAAGGTGATCGCGAGCTGCTGCTCCACCGCGCCCTCGGCGGTGCCGCGCAGGCGATGCTGCCGCCCGGCGCCGTGCGGACCGCTGACCGGAGCCTCCTGGTGGTCGAGCAGGAGGAAACGGTCGACCGGCCGGCGATCGGCGAGGAACAATGCCTCCCCCGCCCCGCCCGGCGTCACGGCTTTGCCGGCGTGCGACACGGTCGAGCGCATCGCCGCGTCGAAATCGATGGTCAGCGTGCCGTCCGACAGCCGCACGCCCGCCGGCGCGGCCGCCCAAGCCCGGCCGGTCATCGCCGGAGCGGCGATCAGCGCCCCGCTGGCCAGCAGGCGCCCGAGCATGATCCGGCGGGTGACGGGATTGGACGGCATGTCGCTGGCTCTCCTTCCAGTGGCCGGCCTCGCCACCGGGGGCGACGAGCGGCGGTTGAGAAAGAGCTTGCACCAACCGCTCGCGCGGCGCAAATCAAAAACGCAACATAATCGAGCGTTTCGTTTCGTTTTCGTTTGGGAGGTCGCGATGCGGATGATGGCCAGGATGCTGCTTTTGACCGGATCGGCGCTGCTGATCGGCGCTGCACCGGAGGCGGGCTATAGCGAGGCGGATTTCACCAAGATCGCCAAGTTCGACGCGCATTTCCATGCCAACGTCGACGACCAGCGCTTTCTGGAACTCGTGCGCCGCGACGGGTTCGAGCTGCTGTCGATCAATGTGGATTACCCGGATTTCCCGCCGCTCGCCGATCAGGCGACGGTCGCCCATCGGATGCAGACCGCCGATCCGAAGCATTTCCATTTCGCCACCACCTTCTCGATGCAGGGCTTCGGCACGCCGGGGTGGACGGAGCGCACCATCCGCGCGCTCGACGCGGCGTTCGCGCAGGGCGCCATCGCGGTGAAGGTGTGGAAGAACATCGGCATGGTCGCCAAGGATGCCGACGGCAAGCGCGTGTTCCTCGACGATCCGCGCTTCGACGGCGTGATGGCGCATCTCGAGCAGCGCGGCATCCCGCTGATCGCGCATCAGGCCGAGCCCAGGAACTGCTGGCTGCCGCTCGACCAGATGACGACGGAGAACGACCGCAGCTATTTCCGCGAGCATCCCGAATATTACATGTACCTGCATCCGAAGGAGCCGAGCTACGAGGCGCTGATGGCCGCGCGCGACCGCTTCGTGGGGCGGCATCCGAAGCTCGCCTTCGACGGCGCGCACATGGCGAGCCTGGAGTGGAGCGTGGACGAGCTCGCACGCTTCTTCGACCGTTATCCCAACACGGTGGTCGACCTGGCGGCGCGCATGTCGAACCTCCAGGTCCAGTCCAACGCCGACCTCGCCAAGGTGCGCGCGTTCTTCATCAAGTACCAGGACCGCATCCTGTACGGCACGGACCTGACCGACAGCCCGCCCGATCCCGCCGCCCGCGCCCAGAACCCGCCCGCAACCGGCAACTTCGCCGAGGAGGCCGACCGGGTGTGGCGCGCCGACTGGCGCTATCTGGCGACGCCGCTCAGCCAGCGCGTGGAGGCGATCAATGCCGACGCGAAGGGCCTCAACCTACCTCGAGACGTGATCGACAAGATCTACTGGAAGAACGCGCAGCGGTTCTTCCATCTGAAGGGCTGACTGCGTTTGCCTGGGTGGACAAGCCCCACCCCCACCGTCACCCCGGACTTGTTCCGGGGGCCACCGTGCCGCACGGGTAGCGCGAGAGGCTCTTTCGCCTCACGAAGACGATGAGTGGACCCCGGAACAAGTCCGGGGTGACGATAGTGCATGGAAACCGGTCGCCCCATCGCAGGCGGGCGAACCCTCAGACGATGTGCAGCCGGAACCCGAGCCGGTCGGCGGCGGCGTGCATCCCGTCGGCCTCGGTCGCGTCGGTGACGAGATCGTCGATCTCGCCGACGTTGAGGATGCGGTGGAGGCAGACGCGGCCGAACTTCGAGCGGTCGGTCACCGCGATCACCTGCCGCGCGGCCTGCACCATCTTGCGGTTGAGCATCGCCTCGGGCTCGAAATGGGTGGTGATGCCGCGCTCGAGGTCGAAGCCGTCCACGCCCAGGAACAGCTTGTCGACATGGAGGTCGTCGAGCGCCCCCACCGTCTGCGCGCCGTAGAAGGCGCGGTTGCGGCGCCTGAGCGTGCCGCCAAGCATCACCACCGTGATCCGCTCCTTGCGCGCCAGCGCGCACACGATGTCGAGATCGTTGGTCAGGACGGTGATGTCCTCGTCGTCCGGCAGGTGGTGCGCGATCTGCAGCGCGGTCGTGCCCGAATCGAGCACGATCGAATCGCCCGGCTTCACCATCGACGCCGCCAGCGCCCCGATCCGCGCCTTCTCGTCGATGTGGATCGCCCGCTTGGTCTCGACGGAGGGCTCGACCGCGACGTTCACCGCATCGGCGGAGATCGCACCGCCGTAGGACCGCTCGGCGACGCCGCGCTTCTCCAGGAAATGCAGGTCCTTGCGGATCGTCTGCACCGATACCCCGAACCGCGCCGCCAGCGGCGCCACCTGCACGCTCCCCCGCTCGCGCACGAGCGCGCTGATCTGCTGACGTCTCTCGCTGGTGTCCCGGGTGACGGACATGAAAACCTCCTGTTACGCGATGCTTATCAACATGGGATGCGCCCGACAACATTGCCGTCGTTTCGTTTCTTTTCTGTTTGACAGTGTTGCTACAGGCGGGTTACGAAAACGAAATATATCGCGCCGACGGTTCGCCAGAGCCGAGCAGAATGTGGCGAAACATCGAAGGGGAATGGTGATGACGAGAGGGCGTAAGTGGCGGACGGTGGTGCTCGCTGGAGCCAGCGCGACGGCGCTGCTGGCCGCCTCCGCAGCGGCTGCCCAGGCGAACCAGCCTGACGACCCGCAGTCCTCGACCGCCGCACCCGACCCCTCGACGGTCCTGTCCGATCCGGCCCAGCAGCCCGATGCCACGGATAGCACCGAGACGGCCGCGGGTCCCGACATCGTCGTCCGCGGCGTCCGCGGCAGCCTGTTGCGCTCGATCCAGGCGAAGCGCGACGCCGACACCATCGTCGATGCGATCTCCGCCGAGGAGCTCGGCAAGTTCCCCAACCGCAACGTGGCCGAGGCGCTCGCCAACATCCCGGGCGTGACCGTCGGCCGCGACGGCCGCGGCGAGGGCCGCGCCATCACCGTCCGCGGGCTCGGCGAGAATTTCGCGATCACCACGCTCAACGGGCGCATCCTGCCGACCGACGGGCCCGACCGCTCCTTCTCCTTCGACGTGCTGCCGTCCGAGATCATCTCCGGCGCCGAGGTGCAGAAGGCGGTCCGCGCGTCCGAGCTGGAAGGCAGCATCGGCGGCAACGTCGACCTGCGCACCGCGCGCCCGCTCGACCGCAAGGGCTTCCATGCCTCCGCCTCGATCGAGGGGCAGTACAACGACCTGGTCGACAAAGGCGGCTACAAGGTCACCGGGGTGGTCAGCACCACCTTCGCCGACGACACCATGGGCATCGTGCTGGGCGGCAGCTACAACAAGTACAAATTCCGCACCGACAACCTCGGCGAATATTCGATCACCGACGGCACCGAAGCCGGCTATGGCGTCGACTTCAACGGCGACGGGCGGGTCGACCCGGACGCGAATGGCCCGGCCTATATCTGGCCCGACTATTACAGCGTCGGCTATGTCACTGGCGAGCGCGAGCGGATCGGCGCGGCGGGATCGTTCCAGTGGAAGCCGTCGAGCGATTTCGAGCTGACGATCGATGGCCTCTACAGCCATTTCGACGTGTCGCAGCACAACTACCGTTCGTCCAACTACCTCAACCCGCTCGGCGACGACGGCTCGCTGCGCTGGGATCCCGCCTCGATCCGCACCGACGACAACAATGTCGTCACCGGCTTCAACGTCAACGATCTCGTCGCCGAGGTGCTGACCACCGACGAGCCGCGCAAGAGTGAGACCTATCAGATCGGCGGCCGCATCGACTGGCGGGCGGGCGAGAAGTGGAAGTTCGCGCTCGACGGCTATTACGGCAAGGCCACCGACAACAGCGGCGGGCAGAACCGCTTCGTCGTGGCGGGCATCCCGGGCGCCTCGGCATCGTTCGCCACCCGCGACAACGGCCTGCCCGACCTCGCCATCACCATCCCCGGCGGGCGGACGCTCGACCAGGCGACCAACGACGATTTCCGCGCGCACTACATCGGCATCCAGGGCCAGAATATCGCGGACCGCACCCAGGGCGTGAAGCTCGACGGCGAGTATGAGGTGGCCAACGACATCTTCAAGTCGATCACCTTCGGCGTCGCCTGGACCGACCGCAGGAAGACCGTCGACCAGATCGACAACCAGTACACGACGTCGTGCAACTATTGCGGCTACCCCTTCACCTTCGGCCAGCTCGGCGCCGACGTGGTCCAGCCGGGACGCGAGAACATCCTGTCGAAGCGACAGGGGAATTTCCCGCGCAACTTCCCCTATTTCGACATCGACACCTACCTCGCAGCGCTGCCGCGGGCGGACAACAATCCGGCGATCCTCGATCCCAACAGCTGCCTGGACGCGACCGGGACGCCGATCCCCGGCTGCTCCTTGTCGCCCTACCCTGCCGGCTATTCGACGCAGGTGATCGAGGCCGACCTGCCCGCCTCCTATCTCATCAAGGAGCGGACCTGGGCGGGCTATGTCCAGTTCAACCTGGAAGGCCAGGGCTGGCGCGCGGACCTCGGCGCACGGCTGGTGTCGACCAAGGTGTCGTCGACCGGCTACGGCGCCACCATCGCCAGCATCATCCCGCGCGTCGGCACGCAGGACAATGACGTGAACTTCAATCCCGTGGACGACATCACGGGCGGCGGCGACTATCTGCGCCTGCTGCCGGCGGCCAATTTCTCCTACGACATCGCCGACGGCTTCCGCGTACGCCTCGCCGCCTCGCAGGCGATCTCGCGGCCGACCTTCGGCGAGCTGTCCCCGGCCAAGGACGCGACCTCGGCGCAGTCGGGCACCTACATCATCTACGACGCCGGCAATCCCAATCTGAAGCCGACCGAGGCGGACCAGTTCGACGTCTCGCTCGAATATTACCCGACCAACCGCCTCGCGCTGACCGCCGCGGCTTTCTACAAGCACATCACCAACTTCGTCTCGACGATCCCGGTCGACGTGGTCGTCACGCCGACCAACCAGCCGGCCAACCAGCAGCAGAACTTCAACTTCGTCGAATATCAGGTCGTCAACGGCGACAGCGCCAACGTCTACGGCATCGAGGTCGGCGGCCAGTATTTCCTCGACAACGGCTTCGGCATCCAGGCGAACGCGACCTACAACCACTCGCGCGCCAAGTCGGGCGACATCACCACCGACCTGCCGGGGGCGATCCCCTTCTCGGCGAACGCCAAGCTGTTCTACGAAAACCACGGCATCGGCGCGCAGGTGTCGTACAGCTACCAGTCGCGCTACGTCTATGCGCAGTCGGGCAACCTCGGCTATCTGCCGGTCAAGGAAGATCCCTATCACGAGATGTCGGCGAGCCTGTCCTACGACGTGACCAAGAACCTGTCGGTCTATGTCCAGGGATCGAACCTGCTCGGCTCGGCGATCAAGCGGTTCAACACCTATCGCAACGTGCCGAACTTCTACGAATATTCGGGACGCTCCTTCTTCTTCGGCATCCGCGGCCGGCTCTAGGCCGGACGCGGGCCGCGGCCGAGCGGATCGATCCCGACGACCACCGCCGTATGTCTGTTGTTCCGATGCGGAGCCGGTTCTAACGACCCGGGGTCGTGATCCAGTCGCTCCACTCAATCGGACCTTTCGTGCTCATCGACGATGCGCGCGACGCGGCGGCATCGAACCTGCTGTTCCGATCTCCGCGCGCGATATTCGAGGCCAGGTCGCTCGACCAGATCGCACCGGCGCTTACCCGGATGCGGGATGCGCTGGTCGCCGGCCATCATGTGGCCGGGTATCTGGCCTATGAAGCCGGTGCGGCGCTCAATCCGAAGATACCCGCCCGGGACACGGACGATCGCCTGCTGTGGTTCGGCGCCTTCGATGCGCCCCAGATCCTCTCGAGCGCCGAGGTCATGCAGTTGCTGCCCGGCGCCCATGCGGCCTGGCTGGGTCCCTTGCGTCCGCGACCGTCGGCGGCCACGCATCAGCGGCGCATAGAGCAGGTCAAGGCGCTGATCACCGCCGGCGACATCTATCAGGCCAATCTGACCTTCATGGCCGACCTGACCTTCGCCGGCGATCCGTTCGCGCTCTATGGATGCCTTCGCGCCGCCCAGCGCGCCGCACATTCGGCGCTGATCTCGACCGGCGACGAGATGATCCTGTCGCTTTCGCCGGAGCTGTTCTTCGCGGTCGAGGGCAACACGGTGCGGTGCCGGCCGATGAAGGGCACGATGCCCCACCATGGCGCACGCGATGTACGGGAGGCGGCAGCCGAGCTGGCGAGCGATCCCAAGCAGCGCGCCGAGAATCTGATGATCGTCGATCTGATGCGCAATGACCTGGCACGGATCGCCGAGCCCGGCAGCGTCGCGGTTCCCGAACTTTTTGCCGTCGAACGCTATCCGACGGTCCTGCAGCTCGTCTCCTCGGTCGAAGCACGCAAGCGGCGGGACGCGGATGCGGTTGCGGTACTCGAGGCTCTGTTCCCATGCGGCTCGATAACCGGAGCGCCGAAGGTGCGCGCGATGCAGGTCATCGGCGACCTCGAGGACGGCCCGCGCGGCATCTATACCGGCGCGATCGGCCACATCGCCCCTGGCGGCGATGCGCGCTTCAACGTGGCGATCCGGACGCTGCGCCATGCACCGGGAACCGGTCGCATGACGATCGGGCTCGGATCGGGGATCGTCGCCGATTCCGATCCCGCCGGCGAATGGGCGGAATGCCTGGTCAAGGCGCAGTTCCTCGATGCGGCAAGGCGCGACCTCGATCTCATCGAAACGATGGCCTATGACCCGGAGATTGGGCTTCGCCATCGCGATCATCATCTCGCGCGGCTGGCGCGCAGCGCCGCGGCGCTCGGGTTTGCCTGCGATCCCGTCACGATCGGACGCGAGCTCGATGCCGCGCTCGACGGCATAGGCGAACCGAGACGCGTCCGCCTCGTTCTGGCCGCAAGCGGGGCGGTCACGGTCGAGATCGCCGATGTGCCCGCCGCGATCCCCGGCCCGGTACCGGTCGGCCTGATGACCAGGGCCACCGACGCCAGGGATTTCCGCCTCATGCACAAGACGAGCGATCGCTCGCTCTACCGCTGGCCCGCGCCTGGTTCGGGAGCGTTCGAATATCTGCTCGTCGACGAGCACGGCTATCTGACCGAGGGAAGCTTCACGAACCTCTTCGTCGAGCGGGGCGGCGTGCTGGTGACGCCGCCGCTGTCGCGCGGGTTGTTGCCGGGCGTATTGCGATCGGTGCTGATCGAGACCGGACGCGCAGTCGAAGGAGACCTGCGTCCGGAGGATTGCCGGGCCGGTTTCCTGCTGGGAAACTCCTTGCGCGGCCTCGTCCCGGCACGATTGCTGCCGCCGCGACCGGAAGGGAACAAAGGCATGGCACCGACGTAGCGTTCCGCCGATCCTTACTGTTGCAAATCAGCCCTCGGCCGAGACCTTCGCGCTTGCGAACAGTGCCGACATCGCACCCGAGAAGATCAACAACAAGGAAATCGGCGCGAAATATTCGCTGCTCGATCAGCATCTCTCGATCCAGGTTGCCGGTTTCGTCCTGCAGCGCACCCGCGGGATTGAGCTTTCCGGAGGAGCCTCGGCCCGCCGTCCGGGCTGCGAGCAATTGTCGGCTATCCCTATCTCGATACGCTTGGGACGGCGTCAGCCACGTCAACCTTCATCGGCAAGCGCGACGATCACGCCGCCGCACCAGGCGAACCTAACAAGCCCCCCGGAGCGCAGTCCCTCTTCCGCCATCAGGGACGTCGCCAGCGCGATAACCAACCCAGCGACCGCAGCCGCCAGCACCCTGGCGCTGAGTTCGTCCAGAGCCTCGCGGGAACGCTCACGGAGGTGATGGTCGCCACGGCGGAGAAATAAGCTGGAAAAGCACTGAGCCACGCCTCACGGGCTTGCGCGTTCTGAAAGGCTGCCCGAATCCCAGCACGGTCACGCACGTTTGGCCCAAACGAGCGACAATGCCGATGCGCCCATGCGAGGCCACCCTCAACGGATAGCCGCGAGCATGTTACAGCTGTCCGATGCGACACCTCGTAATCAGCGACGAGAGATCTTGGCCGGTGAAGATCATTATGTTCGTTCTGCTGATCCCGGTGATCCTCGTCTTCATGGTGCTGAAGATCGTATTCATGCCCTTTGAGCGACCGATAGAGCGGCGGTCAGTCGAGCGCGCGGAACCGGATCGCTGCGCCGCCTCCCGGCGCCAAGTCCAGCTCGACACTGTCCCTGCTGGTCACCACCCGCCGCGCCGTCTCGAAAGCGAGCGGATTCGTGCGATAGTCGGCGCCGGGACCGTCGCGATAGATCTGCGCTTCGTAGCGCCTGCCGGGCGCGAGGAAGGAGAGCGGCTGCGTGACCTTGCGCGCGTTCTCGTCCGTCACCGCGCCCAGGAACCAGTCCCGCCCGCCGCGCTGCTGGCGGGCGACGACGACATAGTCGCCGATCTCGCCGGCGAGCGTCGTTGAGGTCTCCCAGTCGGTCGGCACGTCGCGGATGAACTGGAAGGCAGCGAGGTTCTTCTCGTAATTCTCGGGCAGGTCCGCCGCCATCTGGATCGGGCTGTAGAGCACCACGTAGAGCGCAAGCTGGGTTGCCAGCGTCGACTGGACGCGGCGGGTGACGTCGTCCTTACCGTGCGCCAGGTCGAAGATGCCGGGCGTATAGTCCATCGGCCCCGCGAGCATCCGCGTGAACGGCAGGATGGCGACATGCTCGGGCGGATTCGTCGGCACGCCCCAGGCGTTGTATTCCTGCCCGCGCGCGCCCTCGCGGCTCACCCAGTTGGGCCAGGTGCGGCGCAGGCCCGTGTCCTTGACCGGCTCGTGCGTGTCGACCGCGATATGGTGGCGTGCCGCGACCTCGACCGCGTGCTGGTGGTGGCGGACCATATATTGCCCCGCGAACCACTGGCGCCCGCCCTCGGCATCCACGATGTCCCCGCTGTGGCGGACATAACCGCTCTTGACCGTCGAGACGCCGGCGCGCTCGTAGAGCGTCATCGCATCCTCGAGCTGCGCCTCGTAGTTGGGCACGGCGCCGCCGGTTTCATGGTGGCCGATCAGCTTCACGCCCTTGCTGCGGCCATAGGCGGCCAATCCCGGGAGATCGAAATCGGGATAGGATCGGGTGAAGCTGAACTTGTCGCCCTCGACCGTCCAGTCGCCGTCCCAGCCCTGGTTCCAGCCCTCCACCAGCACGCCGTCGAACCCGTATTTCGCGGCGAAATCCATGTAGCGCTTCACATTGGCGGTGTTGGCGCCGTGCCGCGCGCCGCTCGCCCAGGTCGAGCGGTTGAGGTGCATCTCCCACCACACGCCGACGTATTTGCCAGGCTTGAACCAGCTCACGTCGCCGAGCCTGTTCGGCTCGTTGAGGTTGAGCTCGATGCGGCTGTCGGCAAGCGCGGCGGGGCTGTCGCCGATCAGCACGGTGCGCCAGGGCGTGGTGAAGGGGCCGGTCTTCCGCGCAAGCACGCCGTCCGGCCAAGGCATCAGCCACGCGCTCAGCGTGCCGGCGCCGTCGCCGGCGAGCAACATGCTGGGGAAGTCGACCAGCGCGGCTTCGTGGAAGGAAAGATAGAGGCCGTTGTCGCCCTTCAGCGTCAGCGGCGTCTCGGCCAGCGTGACCCGGCGCGCGTCGGTCTCGGTATAGAGATACTCGTCGCGATCCACACCCAGCGCCTGATACCACCAGGCACGATAGCTGCCGACGGTGCGGAACTGCGTGCGGTCGGCGGTCACCGCCACCGCCTGCCCGGCCGGAACGGCGCTGTACCGGTAGCGGAAGCCGATGCCGTCGTCGAACAGGCGGAAGGTGACCTCGACCTCCCGGTTGAGCGGCGTGTCGCCGGTCAGCGTCACCGTCAGCTCGGTATGATTGTCGCGGATCGTGCGCTGCTCGCCCCACGGCTGCTCCCAGCGCGTATCGACGCTGCTGCGCCTCGCCTGCCCCAGCGCCGTATAGCGCGCCGCCGGCTCGCCCGCGAAGCCCAGCCCCAGCGCCGAGGGGGCGAGCACGGCGACGCCGCCCCGGCGAACCTCGTAAAGCGCCTGGCCGCCCTCCACGAATACGCATAGCTCGATCGCCTTGCCGGGCGACTGCGCGCATTCGCGCCCGGTGGCGCGGGCGGTGGCGGGCACGGCGAGCGCCGCGAGGAACAGCAAGGCGCGGAACATCATCGGGCGGCTCTCACGAAAAACGGGCGCCGCCGGACCAAGCATCGGCGGCGCCCAGGGAGGACATCAGAACTTGAAGCGGACCCCGAACTGGAAGCGGCGGTCGACGCGGTTCCAGGCGGAGTCGCGATAGACCGGCTTGGCACCCGGCGTCTGCGGCGAGTCGCCGAAGATCTGCTGCTGGTAGACGGTCGTGGTGTTGAGCAGGTTCGATCCATCGATCGACAGCTCGACGAAGCGGTTGACCGAGAAGCGGATCGATCCGTCGAGGAAGCCGGCCGACTTCTGGAACACCGGCAGGCCGATGCAGCAGTCCAGGTTCTGCGTCAGATAGCGCGAGCGCCAGTTGTAGGCGATCCGGATGCCGATCGGCCCCTTCTCGTACAATCCCACCGCGTTGAACGTGTGGGTCGAGATGCCGGCCAGCCGGTGCGAGTCGAGCACATAGCCCGTCCCGCCCAGCGCCTGCTGCCCCGCCCCGAACGCGCCGACGTCGCCGCTCGACGAGGCGGTGATCAGGTTCGAATTGTTGATTCCCGACTGATGGACATAGGTGTAGTTCAGCTGCGCCCCGAGGCCACTCAGCAATCCCGGCAGGAAATCGAAGAAGGTCTGGTAGGCGACCTCCGCCCCCAGCAGCTTGCCGCCGTCCTTGACGTTGCTCGGCCCGTTGATCTGCACGGTCTGCGTCGAAGTGCCGTTGGCGATCGTCCGCGCGAACTGGCCATAGGCGATCGCGTTGGTCAGCTTCTTGTAGAACAGGCCGACCGTCAGCGAGCTGTTGCGGCCCATGTACCGCTCGAACGACAGGTCGAGTTGGTGCGCCATCAACGGCTTCAGCGCCGCGTTCCCCGAATTGGCCAGGAACACGAAGTTGTAGCCGACGACGTTCTCCGGCGTGCGCGGCGCGGTCGGCGAGCTATAGACGACATAGGGCGAGTCCGGCGTCGCGTTGATGACCGGCGCGTTGATCGCGAGCGTGTTGCGCAGCAGGCCGATGTCCGGCCGCGACATGGCGCGCGAATAGGCGAAGCGGATGAAGTTCTTGTCGTCGAGCCCGAAGCGCAGATTGAGGCTCGGCAGCCAGTCGGTCCGGCTCGCCCGATAGGTGCCCTCCGTGCTCCCGCCATTGGCGAAGGCGCGGATCGCGTCGGTCAGGTAGCAGCTCGGATTGACGACATTGTTGCCCGACAGCGGCGTGCCGCAGGGCGCTAGATTGTCGAAGATGTTGGTCGCCGGGAAGGCGACGCTGCCGTAGCTCGTCTCCTTCGTCCGCACGACGCGCAGGCCGACATTGCCCTTCACCGCGACGTTGCCGAGCATCAGCTTGTCGTCGCCGCCGAACTTGAGCATCACGTACGCGGCCTGGGTCTGCTCGCGGACGCGCATCACCTCGCCCGGCGTGAAGCATCCGTCGACGGTCGCCTCGGCGCGGTCGCAGATCGCCGTATAGCCGCCGCCGATCGGCGAATGGGTGGTTGCGCCGCTGAGCGAGTCGATCAGGCGCGGGAAATCCCGCAGCGTCGACCGGTTGAGATAGACCAGCTCTCCATTGTCGTAGACGCTGCCGTTGTAGAAATCGCCGAGGCTGGCCGCCTCCCAGATGCCCTCGCCATAGCCAGCGAAGGGCGCGTGGCCGACATTGCCGGCGCAGTTCCCGGTGTCGGTCGGATAAGCACCGCCACTGGTGTTGTCGGCGTTGAAGCCGGGGCCGTTGCAGTTCCAGTTGGCCGCGATCGGCGTCCAGTTGAAAGTCGAGTAGCGCACCGTCTGCTTGCGGTCCGCATAGCGCACGCCGACCTTCAGCGAGTCGAGCCAACCACTGTCGGGGAAGTCGTATTCCGCGTCGCCGCGCAGCGCGAGCTCGGTCGCGTCATTGTCCTCGACATGCCCCTGGATGAAGGGAATCCAGTAATTGTGCGGATTGGCGAGGCCGCCCGCGGCATAGTTGACGTTCGAGCCCGGCAGCAGCGTCACCTGCGGCGTGCCGTCGCGGTTCACGCTATAGTCGAAATCGGCCATCGATCCGGCCGCGACCAATATGTCGTTATTGTAGGTCGAGGCGTCGATATACTGCACGTCGGCATTGAGGTGCAGCCGCTCGCTCGGGCTCCACCGGATGTTGCCCGAAAGGTCGCGGGTCCCCTCCCGGTGCGCGAAGTTGCGCGCCTCGTTCTGGAAGTAGAGGCCGTCGCGCTGTGTCGCGCACGCTCCGCCGGGGCCGGGCCCGCAGTAATTGACGAACGGCATGCCCGGCACCGCCGAGCCCGCATTGATCGCCGCCTGCACGCTTTCCGTGGTGCCGCTGAAGCTGCCGTGCGGCTGGGTCAGCAGCCCGGATTCGAGCATGCCGTCGGCGCCGAAGCTGAGACCTTTGCTGCCGGCCAGCACCGATCCGGAGCGCGGATTGAACGCGCGCGTGCCGAAGTAATTGCCGTCGAGGATCGCATGGCTGGCGCGCTCCAGCCAGGCATTGCGATAGTGCGAGTCGATGTATTGGACGGTGGCGAGCAGCGTGCCCGAGTTGTTCTCATACTGCAGCGCCCCCGCGATGCCGCGCCGCTTGCGGTCGTAGTCGACCTGCGAATAGCGGATGCCGTCGGGCGCGAAGGCCCAGCCCGATCCGCCGAACGGGTTGGCGGCGCACGGGATGCTGCCGTCGCCGCCGACCGTGCCGCGAGCCGTCCCGTCGGGGTCCACCGTACCGAAGCCGCTCGAGCAATAGGTGTCGATCTTGTCCATGATCACGCTCTCGGTGCGCGTGACGACATGGCTCTGGGCATAGCTGGCGAGCACGCCGAAGCGGCCGATCGCCGTATCCCAGGTCTTGCTGACGAGACCCGAGAACTCGGGCGTCCAGCGGCCGGAACGGTCGCCGTAATTCTCCCGGAACGCGCCGGTGACGACCAGGCCCTTCTGGTCGAACGGCAGCCTGGTGCGCAGATCGACGGTGCCGGCAATGCCGCCCTCGATCATGTCCGCCGTCTGGTTCTTGTAGGCGTCGACGCGGCCGAGCAATTCGGGGGAAACGTCGTTGAACTGAAGGCCGCGCGCCGAGTCCGCCGAGAAGCTGTCGCGGCCGTTGATCTCGGTGCGGACCTGCGTCAGGCCGCGGATCAGCACCCCGGTCGGCTCGCCCGACGGATGGGTCGAATCGTCGGCGGACTGCAGCCGGTTCACGGTGATGCCGGGAACGCGCTGCAGCGCTTCCGCGGCCGACTTGTCGGGGAAGGCGCCGATATCGGTGGCGGTGATCGAATCGACGAAGGTGTCGGCGTTCTTCTTGACCAGTTGGGAGGTCTCGAGCGCCTGGCGGACGCCGACGACGAGGATGTCGTCCTGCTGTCCGTCACCGGCGGCGGGCGCTTCCTCCTGAGCCGCACCGCCGGGCGAAGCCTCCTGCGCGGCGGGCGCGCTCAGCGGCGCGGTCTGGGCATGGGCAACGGACCCGATCCCCATCGCCATCAGCGCGACCAGCGACGCGCCACCCTTCAGAAACCTGCCATGCGCAGCCGAGCGATTGTCTTCCATGTCGATCTCCCCTCTCCCGCCATCCCCTTTTCCGGGATTGGCTCGCCTCATAACTCGTCGCAGCCGCGCGCCTTCGCGCACGGGCATTCGTCAGAATTGTTGCAAAGGCGTCGCAAAGGCGGCGGCGCACCAGCCGATCGTCTCAACTGTGCGGATTTCATCCAACCTGATCGCGTCGGGACGCCGATAGCGTTCCATGGCCTCTCCTCCCGGGCCAGCCGCGCTGCTTCGACGCTGCCATGCCCCTTATTGATTTGCGTAATTTTGCTCAGTTTACGCAAACTGGCAAGCAAAATCTCTCATCGAGATGTCGATGCAGATAACTATCTGATTAACACTCATTTTAACGCCTGATACGCAGGTTACCTAGCTGCATATCTGTTCGCATCGGCCAATGGACACGCTTGATTTCGACCGATCAATATGCAAGTTTTGCATAAAGGAGCTTTGCCAGTGAGCTTGCCCATGAGGCTTTCATCCGCCGCGTCGGGCGGTCAGGCGTTGCGGTCGACGGAGCGCGGAATGGCCAGCGTGAACGCCGCCGCCAGCGCGAGCGAGCCGGCGGACAGGGCGAGTGCATGGATCGCCTGTCCGCCGAACAGGCGCCCGACGAGCTGGCCGAGCACGATCGCGGCGACCAGCTGCGGCAGCACCAGGAAGATGTTGTGCACGCCCATGTAGACGCCGGTCTTGCGCGGCGGCACCGCGCTCGCGAGCATGGCATAGGGCAGGGACAGGATCGACGCCCAGGCACAGCCGATCGCCGCCGCCGGCAGCCAGAGCAGCGCGGGATCGTCGATCACCAGGAAGCCGGTCAGCCCGGCCGCACCCAGCATCAGGCACAGTATATGGCAGGCCCGCCGGCCGATCCGCGCGGCAATGCCGGGCAGCAGCAACGCCATGAGCGCGGCGACTCCGTTGTAGCCGGCGAACAGGATGCCGACCCAGTCGGCGCTCTCGCTATAGGTGGCGGAAGCGGCATCGGCCGTGCCGAAATGACGTGCGGCCACCGCCGGCACGGTGTAGATCCACATCGCGAACAGGCCGAACCAGGTGAAGAACTGCACCACCGCGAGCCGCTTCAGCGCCTCGGGCATGTGGAGGATGTCCTCGACGATCTCGAGCATGCCGAGCCGGACACGGCCGCGCCGCCGCATCCGCACCGCCGCGAGCTGCGACAGCCCGAAGGCGAAGGCGATCGCCGCGACGACATAGATCTCGCGCTCCCAGCCGATCGCGGCGGCAGCCAGCGCGACTGCGGCGCCGGCCCCCATCCACGACATGCCCTGACGAACCAGCGCGGCCGCGCCCTCCGCGGTCGGCACGGTATGCGGCACCGGCTCGCAAGGGCCGGTACCCACCCACCGCTGCTCGCCCGTCGTGAAGACCGTCCAGCTCACCGCGGCGAGCACGCCGATCCCACCGATGTAGAAGGCCATGCGCACCGACGGCGGCAGCATGCCCGGCGCGCCCTCCCCGCTCATCCCCAACCAGTGCGTCAGCATCCACGGCAACGCGGAGGCGAACACCGCGCCGGCGCCGATGAAGAACACCTGCAGCGCGAAGCCGGTGGTGCGCTGCTCCTCGGGCAGGCGGTCGGCGACCAGCGCGCGGAACGGCTCCATGGCGATGTTGACCGCGGCGGTCAGCACCCACAGCGCCAGGCTCGCCGTCCACAGGCTCGATGCATTGGGCATGGCGAACAGCGCCAGCGCGGCCAGGATCGACCCGCCGAGCAGATAGGGCCGCCGCCGCCCGAGCGGTCCCCAGGTGCGATCGCTGAGATAGCCGATGATCGGCTGCACGAGCAGCCCGGTCACCGGCCCCGCGATCCACAGGATCGCCAGCTCGCCGACCTCCGCTCCAAGCGTCTGGAAGATGCGGCTGGTGTTGACGTTCTGCAGGCCCCAGACGATCTGCACGCCGAACAGGCCGACGCACATGTTCCAGATCTGCAGGACGCTGAGGCGCGGCCGCGCGAGGCTGCGAAGCTCCGCCTCACCCGCCGCCGCTCCGACGCTCGCTTGCAAAGCCCTCCCCCCGATGCGCTAAAGCGGCGCTTGTCGGCCACTCCAGAGCTTGGGCGCAATGGGCAGCAGTAGCAACAGCAATACGACGCTGCAGGACCTCGCCAGGCTGGCGGGGGTGTCGATCTCGACGGTGTCGCGAGCGCTCAACGATCACCCGCTGATCAGCATGCGCACCAAGCAGCGCATCTGGGCGCTGGCGCGCGACCATGACTATCCGTTCCGCTCCTACATGCCGGCGGGGCCGATCGGGGCCGAGGGATCGATCGCGGTCGTCACCCCCTATATGCGCGGGCGGCCGCTGCCGCTGTCGCATCCGTTCTTCCTCGAGCTGCTGGCCAGCATCGGCGAGGCGGCGCGCTCCCGCGCCTGCGACTTCACCGTCAGCCATGTCGCGCCGTCAACCTACGACGACCTCGTTACCGCCGTCACCACCAGCCGGGCGAGCGGCGTGATCTTCCTGGGGCAGAGCATGCTGCACGAGGAGCTGAACCGCCTCGTCGCCACCAACGCGCGCTTCGTGGTGTGGGGCGCGCAGATGCCGGGGCAGAAATATTGTTCGGTGGGGTCGGACAACCTGCTCGGCGGGCGGCGGGCGACGCTCCATCTCGCCCGTCTGGGACGCAGGCGCATCCTGTTCGTCGGCAGCACCGACCCGGAGGCGATGCAGCGCCGCAACGGCTATCTCGAAGCGCTTCGCGAGAGCGGGCTCGAGGCCGATCCGAAGCTGATCATACCGGTCGATTTCGAGTTCGAGTCCGCCGAGACCGCGGTCAGCCGGCTACTGCGGCGGCACGTCGCCTTCGACGGCATCGTCGCGTCGAGCGACCTCATCGCGCTCGGGGCGATCCGGGCGCTGCGCCGCGCTGGGCTGTCAGTGCCGGGCGACGTTTCGGTGGTTGGCTATGACGACATGTTGCTGAGCCGTCTCAGCACACCGACGCTGACCACGATCCGACAGGATACCTACGAGGCCGGCCGGCAGCTCGTCGCTCGCATCCTCGATCCGGCGCCGGACCATCATTCGGCGCTGCTGCCGACCGACCTGATCGTGAGGGAATCATGCGGGGCATGAGAGCCGTCAGCTCCGCAACCGCCTGTCGCCGGCCCCCGCCTACCCGTCACCCCAACGCACGGCAGTGTTCGATCATCATTTCGGTCAGCACTCTCACCTTACGCGCAGGATGGTGCCCGGCTGGCCGCACGACATGAATGCCCAGCGCTGGCGGCGGAAAGCGCCTCATCACGGGGACCAGTGACCCCGATGCAAGATGCTCCGTGACCAACTCCCTGGGCACGCCGGCCACGCCAATGCCTGCCAGCGCTGCGGCGATCAGCGCGATAGCATTATCGGCCTTGAACCGCCCCTGCGGCTTCAGCGTGATGGCCGCATCGCCGTCCATGGCGAGCCAGGTCTCGTTGCCTTGCATGACGACTTCGTGGGTAGCGAACGCTTCGGGCGTCTGCGGCGCGCCGTGCTGTTCGATGTATGCGGGCGACGCGACATAAACGGCCGGCGTCTGCCCAACGCGTCGTGCGAGCAGATTGGAGTTGGTAAGATGGCCGACCCTAATCGCGCAATCGAACCCTTCCGTGATCAGATCGACGAAGCGGTCGGTGTAGCAGGATCGCACTTGCAACTGGGGATTGAGGCGCGCCATCTCGGCTATGACCGGGGCGAAGTGGGTCGGACCGAAGGTAAGCGGCGCGGCAATCCGGAAGCTGCCGCGCAGTTCGCCCTCGGGCAGGATCGTCTCCCGGGCGATGTCAATCTCGGCACAGACCTTTGCGGCATGATCGCGGAAGATGACGCCGGCTTCAGTCAGCGCAGCGCCGCGCGTGGTGCGCGCCAGCAACTGGATGCCGAGGTCTGCCTCCAACCTCGCGAGACGCCGACTGACGATCGACTTGGATAGGCCGAGGCGCAGGGCAGCTGCCGACACCCCGCCCGCGTCGGCGACCTCCACAAACGTTCGCAACTCCTCGATGTCCATCCAGCGTTCCCCGATGCGCGACACAGCATGGCAGCTTGTGAGGCTACCGTGGCGATTTCTGCAATGGCAAACGCGCATCGCGGCGGCACCGATCAGCCGATGTCCGCCGCAACGATCCCATGCAACTGCAGCCAAGGAACTGCCATGAAATTCCGCAACGGCCTCGACTCGCTTCTTCGCCCGGAGGACTCGGTCCTCGTCCTGATCGATCACCAGCCCTTTCAGCTGACCAACTTGAACAGCCACGATCCGCAGGCGGTGGTCAACAATACGACCGGGCTCGCCAAGGCGGCGAAGGCATTCGGGGTACCCACGATCCTGACCAGCGTGATCGCCGATCGCGGCGGGCTGATCTTCAAGCATGTGACCGACGTGTTCCCCGGGCAGGAAGTGATCGACCGCACCCTGATCAACACCTGGGAAGACAACAAGGTGGTCGATGCGGTCAAGGCGACCGGCCGCAAGCAGCTGATCATTGCGGGCCTGTGGACCGAAGTGTGTGTCGCGATGCCGGCGATCCAGGCGGCTGGCGAGGGTTGGGACGTCACGGTGGTTACCGATGCCTCCGGCGGCCTGTCAGTCGAATCGCATGAGGTCGCGATCCAGCGAATGATCCGAGCCGGCGTCAACATGATGACCTGGACCGCCGTTGCCTCCGAATGGCAGCGCGACTGGGCACGCCTCGAAACTGCCGGGGCGGTGACGCAGATCATGATTGATCACCTTGCCGGCAGCGGCATCGCATACATGTGGGAACAGCAACTGCTGAACACGCCAGTGCCCGCCGAGGAGACGGCAGGGGTCTGACCCGATCGGGTGGCGAACGGCACTGGGCGGTGCGCCATCGGCGCGTCGCAAACTGCTGTCGTCGCCCATCGCTGCACATGCCGGCAATGGCCTAACCGGCCGTGTTCCGTTCCGGCAACACAGTTGAGCAGCTCATGGGGCTACCGGTGCCTGCTTATCCCCCCAGAATAGGCACGAACATCTTCGCGGTCCTGTCGCGGCCAGGAAGGGCAAGAATATGATCGATCTGAGTGGAAAGCGCGCGCTGGTAACCGGCGGTTCGCGCGGCATTGGCGCCGCGATCACCGTGACGCTGGCCGAAAACGGCGCTGATGTCGCCTTCACCTACCAAAACTCGGCCGAGAAGGCACAAGCGGTGGCCAAGCTCGTCGAGGCGACCGGTCGCCGCGGTATCGCGATCCAGGCCGACAGCGCCGATCCCGATGCGATCACCCGCGCCGTCAGTGAGGCTGCGGCCGCGCTCGGCGGACTGGACATCCTCATCAACAGCGCCGCGATCGGCTATTACGGCTCAATCGCCGAGCTCGATCTCAACGAGTATCAGAAGCTGATGGACGTCAACGTGCGCGCGCCAATGCTGTTCGCCAAAGCCGCCATCCCGCATCTGCCGACCGGTGGGCGGATCGTTTCCATTGGTTCAGGTCTGGGCGAGCGCGTCCCGTTCCCCGGTGTGACGGCATATGCCGTTTCGAAGGCGGCGCTGACCTCGTTCACGCGCGGCCTTTCGCGCGAACTCGGGTCGAAGGGTATCACCGTCAATCTCGTCCAGCCCGGATCGACCGATACCGATGCTAACCCCGCCGATGGCGACGCTGCCGACTTCCAACGCAGCATGACCTCGCTGGGGCGTTATGCAGAGCCGCGCGAGATCGCCAATGCTGTCGTCTTCCTGGCGAGCCCGGCCGCAAGCGTGATTACCGGCGCTGTCCTCAACGCCGATGCGGGCGCACTCGCCTGAGGTCCACCGGGTCGGCGTAGCAGTGGCCGGAGCGGCAGCTTTTAGGCATCGGCTTAGCGGCCGCGAATGGAGGGCGCATTGCAGACATTGCGCTGAGGCAGTCTTATTTTACGAATGAGGCAATTTTATCCGTGCGCAACACGAGGCGGCCACACATGCTCAGGCTGCGATGCGAATCGTCCGGTCATCCACCTCTATCTCGAGCGTGCTCGCCTTCCCTTTCGTCCGCCGAGAGCGGCGGCGTCATCACAAGCGTGATCTTTGGCAGGGTTTCTTGTGCATGGATCAAGACGTGATGCAGAAGTGATCGAACCGAGCAACTCGGCGAAAGCGCCGATGGCGCCGCGCCTCAATCAAGATGTCACAATAGAACTGGCTCATCGAATTGATCATAGTTTTACTTGGATGTGCAGAGCTTTGATGAGGGATGGCCGATCCCGAATTTTTCGAGCGGCTGCCGTTGCCGAGAAGCCTCACCAGGCAGTCGTTCGACGATATGGTCGCGCTCTACCCCACCATCGCCGAGGAACTCGTGCTCCCCGAATGAACGCATGGGCCGGCGTCAGCGCAACGCAAGCCAATGAAAAGTTAAAACGAGCAGGAGAGATGGCATGGGAGGTTGACGGGTCGAAACGTGATCATCACAGGCGCGGCGGGAGGGATCGGCCTCGCCACTGCGAAACTCTTTCTCGCAGAGGGTGCCAATCTGCTACTCGCGGATCGGGAGCCAATAGAGCATCCAGAAGGCCTCGTCAGTGCTACGGACAGTCGATGGATCACGGTCCGGGCCGACCTTTCCGTCATGTCCGAACTGGACCGGGTCACCGATGCGGCGCGTGACGCGTGGAGCAGGATCGGTGTCTACTTTGCTTGTGCGGTCATCATCACGCCACAGCCGCTCGGAAGCATCACAGAGGACGTCTACGACAGGCACATGGCGATCAATCTCAAGGCAATCGTATTTGGCATCCAAAAGGCGCTGCCGATGATGAGCGAAGGAGCTTCCATCGTGCTGATGAGCTCCTGCATGGCTGAGATGGGAGCACCCGGCTACACCTCCTACGGAGCGACAAGGCTGCGGTCCGTTCGCTTGCCCGGAACTGGGCCATTGATCTCCGCAACCGCGGGATACGGGTCAACGCATTGATGCCCGGGGCATAGAGACGCCACTGTTTCGAGATGCGGGCGTCGCGCCCGACGTCAACCCGGAGGTCGCCGAAAGCCTTCTACCGCGGATTCCGATGGCCAGGATCGGTTAGCCGGACGAAGTGGCGCAGGCCGCCCTTTTCCTAGCATCGGCCGCGAGCAGCTACATGACCGGTACGCGACTCGCGATGGATGGAGGCATCGGCGAGGTATAGGGCTCAGCCCTCTGGCAATCTCCTCGGCGATGCCTCGCCCCGTGACTGAATCATGCTCACGAAAAGACCGCGCATCAATTCGGATCGGCGGCTTCCAGGCCGGCGCGGTGCATGGATAAATGACCAGCCGTCTACAGCACAAAATGAAACGAGTTCATTCCCATGCAGGATTGGAACAAATTTCATTTTGGAACGAGCTTGTTATCTTCCGATAAAGCGCGATTTTCGGTCATGCGGCGGTGCAGGACATGGCCGTGATCGGCTTGCCCGCGACAAATGACGAGGAGGTCGAGGCCGTGATGGTGCTTAAGCCCGGCACCGCGCTCGACGAGCATCAATCCTGGCGCAAGCTCGCGAGCGGATCGGCGACTTCAAGGTCCTAAGACGATCGACTTCATTGCCGCGCTGCCGCTGAACTCCACGTGATAGTGCTTCCTTCGATAACTGCTTAGCCCGCCGATAGTGGGGAAAACTTTATTGGTGGCGGGACGACTTTATTGTTCATGGGAAAACTTTATTGTCGTTGCACAATCCCGTGAGCGCTTCCGCGCGAGGTTATTCGACCGTCACCGACTTGGCGAGGTTGCGTGGCTGGTCGACGTCGGTGCCCTTCGCCACCGCGACATGGTACGCCAGCAGCTGCACCGGCACGGCATAGACCAGTGGCGCGATCAGCGGATGGACCTCGGGCATCTCGATCGTCGCGATCGTGCCCTCGCCCGCCTGAGCGATGCCGGCGGCGTCGGAGATCAGCACCACCTGCGCACCGCGGGCCTGGGCCTCCTGCATGTTGCTGACCGTCTTGTCGAACAGCGGACCCGAGGGCGCGAGGACGATCAGCGGGACCTTGTCGTCGATGAGGGCGATCGGGCCGTGCTTCATTTCGCCCGAGGCGTAACCTTCGGCGTGGATGTAGCTGATTTCCTTGAGCTTGAGCGCGCCCTCCAACGCCATCGGATATTCAGGGCCGCGGCCGAGGTAGAGCACGTCGCGGGCGCCGGCGATGGTATGGGCCATCGCCTCGATCTCCTCATCATGCGCGAGCGCGGCGTTGATCGCGGCGGGAGCCTCGATCAGGTGCCGGACGATCTCGCGCTCCTCCTCCGGGGTCAGCCTGCCCTTGGCGCGGGCGAGGTTGACCGCGAGCGCCGCCATCACCGCGAGCTGGCAGGTGAACGCCTTGGTCGAGGCAACGCCGATCTCCGGCCCGGCATGGGTGGAGAGCAGCAGGTCGACTTCGCGCGCCATCGAGCTGGTCGGCACGTTGATGATGCCGGCGGTGGTGACGCCGTTCGCCTTCATGTGGCGCAGCGCCGCCAGCGTGTCGGCGGTCTCGCCCGACTGCGACACCACCACGCCGAGCGTGTTCGGCGGCAGCACCGGATCGCGGTAACGGTATTCGGAGGCGACATCGACCTCGACCGGCAGGCGGGCGAACCGCTCGATCCAGTATTTGCCAATCATGCCGACATAGCTGGCGGTGCCGCAGGCGATGATCACGACGCGCTCGATCTTGCCGAGATCGAAGTCCATGTCGGGCAGCGCCACCATCTGCTCGACCGGGCGGATGTAGCTCCGCAGCGTGTCGCCGACGACCACCGGCTGTTCGTGGATCTCCTTGAGCATGAAGTGGCGGTAGTTGCCCTTGTCGATCATTGCCGGCGAGACGCCGGAGGCGACGATCTCGCGCGTGACGGGATTGTTGTCGCGGTCGAATATCTCGATGCGCTCGCGGGTCAGCACGGCCCAGTCGCCCTCGTCGAGATAGGCGATGCGCTGGGTGAGTCCGGCGAGCGCATGGGCATCGGAGCCGAGGTAGTTCTCGCCTTCGCCGTAGCCGACGGTGAGCGGTGCGCCGAGGCGGGCAGCGATCAGCAGGTCGGGCTCGCTCGCGAACAGCACCGCAAGCGCGAAGGCGCCGTGGAGCCGCGGCAGCACCGCCGCCACAGCGTCACGCGGGGACTTGCCGGCCTTGAGCTCGCGGTCGACGAGGTGCGCGACCACCTCCGTATCGGTCTGCGACTTGAACTCGCGGCCGGCGGCGATCAGCTCGTCACGGAGCGGCTTGAAATTCTCGATGATGCCGTTGTGGACGATCGTCACGTCGCCGACGATGTGCGGATGGGCGTTGTCCTCGGTCGGCGCGCCGTGCGTCGCCCAGCGGGTGTGGGCGATGCCGATCGTGCCGGGAAGCGGATCGGCGGCGAGACGCGCGGCGAGATTGGCGAGCTTGCCCTCGGCGCGGCGGCGCTCGATGCCGCGGTCGGTGAGCGTCGCGATGCCCGCCGAATCATAGCCGCGGTATTCGAGGCGCTTCAGGCCCTCGAACAGGCGCTCTGCGACCTCGCTGGTGCCCAGGATACCGACAATTCCGCACATGGCGCGATGCTCTCCCCCCGCGCCTCAGCGCGCAAAATTGGTATCGACGAACGTCCGGACGAACTCGCCGGGATCAGGCTCATGGCCCTCTGTCTCGATGAAGCGCTTGCGTCCGCTGGTCCACATCTCGCGGAGCGCGCCGGGCATTCCGTCCGGGAACTTCATCTCCGATGCCACCATCTCACGCCAGCCGCCCGACAGGCCGTAGGTGTCGCGCACCGCCGCCTCGGCATCGCGCGCGGCCGCTTCGCCGCCCGCGTCGAGGAAGCCGATCGCGTCGAGCACATAGCTGTCGAGCAGCCGCAGGAACGGCTTGCCGTCGTAGCGGTCGGTCATTTCGCGGCTTTCTTGCGGGCGAGCATCGTCTCGCGGAAGCGCTTCGCCCAGCCGGGCTTGGCGGTCTGTTCCGGGCGGACCAGCGCGAGCGCGTCGGGCTCGACGTCCCTGGTGATAACCGCGCCCGCGCCGGTGATCGCGCCGGCGCCAATGCTGACCGGCGCGACCAGCGCGCTGTTCGAGCCGATGAAGGCGCCCTCGCCGATCTCCGTCCGGTATTTGAAGAAGCCGTCGTAATTGCAGGTGATGGTACCGGCGCCGATGTTCGCCCCCGCGCCCACCGTCGCGTCGCCGAGATAGGTCAGGTGGTTGGCCTTGGCGCCCTCTCCCAGCTTCGACTTCTTGATCTCGACGAAATTGCCGACCTTGGCACGCTTGCCGATCACGGCGCCGGGTCGCAGCCGCGCATAAGGGCCGACCTCCGCCCCATGTCCGACCGTGGCACCTTCGAAATGGCAGAAGGCGTGGATCGTCGCGCCATCGGCGATGCTGACGCCCGGGCCGAACACGACATTGGGCTCGATCGTCACGTCGCGACCCACCTCGGTGTCGTAGGAGAACCACACGGTCTCGGGCGCGATCAGCGTGGCGCCCTCGGCCATGGCGCGGGTGCGACGCTTAGCCTGCCAGATCGCCTCGACCTCAGCGAGCTCGGCCCGGCTGTTGACGCCGGCGACCTCCGCCGCGTCGGTCTCGATCACTGCGGAGGCGCGGCCCTCGGCGGCGGCGAGCATGACGATGTCGGGAAGATAATATTCGCCAGCGGCATTGGCATTGCTGACGCGAGCGAGGAGCGCGAACAGATCCTCGTTGCGGACCGCCAGCACGCCGGAGTTGCAAAGCGTTTCGGCACGCTCCTCAGGACTGGCATCCTTGAACTCGACCATCTTGGCGATACGCCCATCCGCGTCGGCGATCACGCGGCCGTAGGCGCCCGGGTCGGCGGGGCGAAAGCCGAGCACGACGCAGGCCGGCTGGTCCGGCGCGTGGAGGCGCTCGATCATCCGCCGCATCGTCGCGGCGGTGACCAGCGGCGCGTCGCCGTAGAGGATCAGCACGTCGCCCGCGAAGCCGCCGAGCGCATTCTCGGCCTGCGCCACGGCATGGCCGGTGCCGAGTTGCTCGGCCTGATGGACGATCTCCGCCCCGACGGGCGCCACCGCCGCTTCGACCTGCTCGCGGCGCGCGCCGACCACCACCATCGTGCGCTGCGGCGCGAGCTCGGCGACGCTGGCGATCAGGTGCAGCAGCATCGGCCGCCCCGCAATCGGGTGCAGCACCTTGTGGAGGTCGGACTTCATCCGCGTGCCCTGGCCGGCGGCGAGGATGATGGCGGCGATCGGTCGAGGACGGGTCACAGCGGCGCCCCTGCCACGAACGTCTTGCCAATTCCATAGCGAAGCGGCCATGCGCAGGGGCGATGCATGATTTTCCCTTTGCGATCGTCGGGTTCGATCTCGACGGCACTCTGCTCGACACTTCCGGCGATCTGACGGCGGCGGTCAATCACGCGCTGAGCGAGGCCGGGCGGCCGCTGCTGACGCGCGACGAGGTCGAGCCGATGATCGGTGGGGGCGCCAAAAATATGCTGCGCCTCGCGCTGGACGCCACCGGCGGCTGCTCCGACGAGGAGTTCCGGCGGCTCTACAAGCTGCTGCTCGGCTTCTACGAGGCTCACATCGCGGTCGAGAGTCGGCCCTTCCCCGGCATGATCGAGGCGGTCGATGCGCTGAAGGCGATGGGGGTGAAGGTCGGGATCGTCACCAACAAGTTCGAGGCGCTGGCCGAGAAGCTGATGCGCGAGCTGAACCTGCGCGACCGGTTCGACTGCCTGATCGGCGGCGACACGCTCGGCAAAGGCAATGCCAAGCCCTCCGCCACGCCGATCCTGCACATGATCGAGTTGTGCGGGCGCGGTCCCGCCGCGTTCGTCGGGGACTCGATCTATGACATGCAGGCGGCACGTAATGCCGGCATACCGTCGATTGCGGTGAGCTTCGGCTTCCTGATGCAGCCGGTCGAGGAGCTGGGGGCGGATGCGGTGATCGATTCCTACGAAGAGTTGGTGCCGGCGTTGCGGGGACTGAGTTCGGTGACGGCATAGCTCCTCCCCGGCACGGGGAGGGGGACCAAGACGCGTAGCGGCTTGGTGGAGGGGGCCCTCCGCCAGCGGCTCGAGTGAGGCGAGCCCCCTCCACCACCGCGCTACGCGCGGCGGTCCCCCTCCCCGTGCCGGGGAGGAGCTTTGAACCGCCGCCTGCTCCTCGCCCTATCGCATCGCACGCTTGACGTTTAAGGCATCGTCCATGGGGTTCGGCTTGTCCGCACGCGCGCTCGTCGCCTTCGGCCTGATCGCGGTCGCCGCGCTGGTCGGCTATCTGCTCAATCACGACGTCTCGGCGATGCTGCTGGTGCTGGTCGCCGGCTTCGCAGCGGTGCTGCTGCTGGCGGCGCTGCCCGAGGCGGAGCAGCGCGCGCCCCAGCCGACAGCGACGCCGTCGCCACATGCGGCAACCAGCGCGTTGATCGAGGCGATCGGCGAACCCGTGCTGGTGATCGCCGGCACCCGCGTCACCCATGCCAACGCCGCCGCGCGGCAGCTGCTCGGCGAGCATATCCTGGGCGAGGACGTCCGCCTCGCGATCCGCCATCCGGCCGCGGCCGAACGGCTGGTCAACGCCGGCGGCGACGAGGGCCACCAGCCCATCCATCTCGTCGGGCTCGGGGCGCGCGACCAGCGCTGGGCGATGCAGGTCAGCGCGCTGCCCGACGGCCGCCGCGTCGTCCACCTGACCGATTCGACCGGCCGCCACGCCGCCGAGCGCATCCGCGTCGACTTCGTCGCCAACGCCAGCCACGAGCTGCGCACGCCGCTCGCCGCGCTGCTCGGCTTCATCGAGACGCTGAGCGACGAGGCGGGCGACGATCCCGCGATCCGCAAGCGCTTCCTGGGGGTGATGTTCGACGAGGCGCGGCGGATGCAGCGGCTGATCGACGACCTCATGTCGCTGAGCCGCATCGAAGCGGAGAAATACCGCGTGCCGGAGGAGAAGGTCGATCTCCAGGCGCTGGTCGAGGAGGTCCGTGCGGAGCTCGCCGCGACGCCCGATCCCCGCGGGGCCGACCTCGTGGTCGAGGCCAAGGCGGTCCCGGTGGTGATCGGCGACAGGGCGCAGCTTTCGCAGCTCCTCCACAATATCGCGGGCAACGCGATGAAATACGGCAAGGCCGGAACGCCGGTGCGGATCGCCGTCGCACCGGCCGGCAGCACGATGGTGCGGCTCACCGTCAGCGACGAGGGCGAGGGTATCGCGCCCGATCACCTGCCGCGGCTCACCGAGCGTTTCTACCGCGTCGATTCGGGGCGCAGCCGCTCGGTCGGCGGCACCGGTCTGGGGCTCGCCATCGTCAAGCATATCGTCGAGCGCCACCGCGGACAGCTCGATATCGCCAGCGAAGTCGGGCGCGGCACCACCGTTTCGATCCTGCTGCCGGCCGCGGTGTCATCAACCCGTAACGTGACTGAAACACAGGGCGCCTGAGGGCCGCGCGAGTCGCGCCCCTGGTCCTCGGGAGGCATCGACATGCGCATGTTCGGAAAGCTGGTGGCAGCGGCGCTGCCGATGTTGGCGCTCGCCGGCTGCGGCAGCCAGTCGCGCGACCAGATCAAGATCGTCGGATCGTCGACGGTCTATCCGTTCACGACCGCGGTCGCCGAGCAGTTCGTCAACAAGCATTCCAACATGAAGGCGCCCGTGGTCGAATCGACCGGCACCGGCGCCGGGGTGAAGCTGTTCTGCGCCGGAATCGGGCCGCAGCACCCCGACATCCTCAACGCCTCGCGCCAGATGAAGAAGTCCGAGTACGACACCTGCCAGCAGAACGGCGTCGGCGAGATCATGGAGATCCAGATCGGCACCGACGGCATCGCACTCGCGGAATCGAACAACGGGCCGAAATTCAAGCTCACTCGCCAGGACATCTATCTGGCGCTCGCTGCCAATCCCAAGGGGGAGAAGAACACCGCCAGGACGTGGAAGGACGTCAATCCGGCGCTGCCCGCGATCCCGATCCAGGTCTATGGTCCGCCATCGACCAGCGGCACGCGTGACGCCTTCGTCGAGCTGGTGATGGACCCCGGCTGCGAGGCGGCCATGCCCGCGGCCAAGGCGATGAAGGCCGGTAATCCCGACCGGTTCAAGGACGTGTGCAGCAAGATCCGCGACGACGGCCCCTATGTCGACAAGGGCGAGAACGACAATCTCATCGTCCAGAACCTCGCGGCCAATCCGAACGCGGTCGGCATCTTCGGCTACAGCTATCTCGAGGAGAACAAGGACCGGCTGCACGGCGTGCCGCTGGAAGGGATCGAGCCGACCTATGAGACGATCGCGATGGGCCGCTATCCCGGCGCGCGGCCGCTCTATCTCTACGTCAAGAAGGCGCATCTCAAGGCCGTTCCCGGCCTCAAGGAATTCCTCGACGAATATGCCGAGGCGTGGAAGCCGAGCGGCCCGCTGGTCAAGCGCGGGCTGATCGCGGCGACCAACACCACGCGGCTGCGCTCGCAGGACATCCTCAACAACGGGATTGCGCTCAATCCGGCGACGCTCCACTGAGAAGGCAGCCGATCATCCTCATGCTCCGTCCGGATTTCGCCGCTTGAATCCTTATGCGCTCCTGTTCCTGGTCGCTGGACTCGGCCTGATCGGCTGGCTGACGGCGCGCGCCCGCGCAGTGCGCTTCGCCGACGGGCCGGAGCGGCCGCATTCGCTGCCGAGCCAGCACGGCACCTATGTCGCGCTGTGGGTGGTGGTGCCGACGCTGATCTTCCTCGCCGTCTGGGCGGTGATCGAGCCGCAGATCGTCGCCGCGAGCGTGCTCGCCGATCCCGCCGCGAACGCGCTGCCGCCGTTCGGCTTCGAACGCGATTCGATCCTGGACGAGGCGCGCGCGCTCGCCAACGGCCATGCCTATGGTGCCTTCTTCCCTCTGTCGGAGCAGCTCGCGCCGCTGTTCGCCGCCGCCGAGCACCGCTACCGCTGGATCGCGACCGGCATCGCGGTGCTGCTCGCCTTCGCGGGCGGGGCCTATGCGCTGAGCCGCCTCGCCCCGGCGTTCCGCGCGCGCCAGCGGGTCGAGCGGACGATGATGCTGACTCTACTGGTCGCGTCACTGATCGCGATCCTGACCACGCTCGGTATCTTCGTGTCGTTGCTGTTCGAAAGCGCGCGCTTCTTCGCGGTGGTGCCGGTCACCGACTTCCTATTCGGGCTGCACTGGAGCCCGCAGGTGATCCCGGCGAACGATCCCGGATCGGTGCTGGGCGCGGTGCCCTTGTTCTGGGGCACCTTCTTCATCGGCGCCGTGATCGCGATGATCGTCGCCATCCCGTTCGGGCTGATGAGCGCGATCTATCTGACCCAGTACGCCGCCCCCGCCGTGCGCAGGTGGATGAAGCCGATCCTGGAGATCCTCGCCGGCGTGCCGACCGTGGTCTACGGCTATTTCGCCGCGCTGACGGTGGGACCGGCGATCCGCGACGTCGCGGTGATGCTGGGCATGACCTATGCCTCCTCGGAGAGCGCGCTGGCGGCGGGACTCGTCATGGGCGTGATGATCATCCCCTTCGTCTCGTCGATGGCCGATGATTCGATCGCGGCGGTGCCGACCGCGATGCGTGACGGCAGCCTGGCGATGGGGGCCACCACCAGCGAGACCATTTCCCGCGTGCTGCTGCCGGCGGCGCTGCCGGGCGTGGTCGCGGGCGTGCTGCTCGCGGTCAGCCGCGCGATCGGCGAGACGATGATCGTGGTGATGGCGGCCTCCGGCGCCGCGACGATCACGCTCAACCCGTTCGAGAGCGCGACCACCGTCACCAAGCAGATCGTCGACCTGCTGACCGGCGAGGCCGAGTTCGACAGCCCGAAGACGCTCGCTGCCTTCGCGCTGGGCCTGACGCTGTTCGTCATCACCTTCCTGCTCAACATCGTCGCGCTGCGCGTGGTGAAGCGCTATCGGGAGGCTTATGAATAGCGCGCCCGCCCTCGCCGCCCCGGCGCGCGTGCCGACCGACTGGCGCACCCAGGCGATGCAGCGGCGGCTGAAGCGCCGCTACGCCGCTGAGCGGCGGTTCCGGCTGCTCGGGCTCGGCGCGATCGTGCTGTCGGCGGCATTCCTTGTCTACCTGCTGGCGACGATGCTGGGGAGCGGCATCCAGGGCTTCCAGCGCACCGAGATCCGTCTGCCGATCGACTTCGCCGCGCTCGAACTGCCCGTCACGCGCGACCAGCTCTCCGGCCGCGGCGCCGACCTGGCGCTCGCCAGCGCCGGGCTGGAGGAGCAGGTGTCGGTGGCGGCGGTGAAGGCGTTCGGCGAGGGTGCCGACAACTGGATCGCCGGCAATGCCTGGACGACGGTACGCGACGCGGTGAAGGCCGATCCCTCGCTGCTCAAGCGCAAGGCGGTGATCGCCGTCCCCGCCTCCACCGACATCGACGGCGCCGCCCGCGGATCGGGCCGCCCGGAAGCCGAGGCGGCCTATGCCAAGCTCGCTGAGGCCGATGCGGTGAAGAGCGGCTTCAACTGGGGCTTCCTCACCCGCGCCGATGCGACCGATCCCGGCGCGGTCGGCATCTGGGGCGCGCTCAAGGGGTCGCTGCTCACCATGCTGGTGACGCTGCTGATCGCCTTTCCCGTCGGCGTGCTCACGGCGATCTACCTCGAGGAATATGCGGTCAAGAACCGCTGGACCGACCTGATCGAGGTGTCGATCAACAACCTCGCCGCGGTGCCCTCGATCATCTTCGGCCTGCTCGGGCTCGCGGTGTTCCTCGGCACCTTCCACCTGCCGCGGTCGGCGCCGATCGTGGGGGGCATGACGCTGGCGCTGATGATCATGCCGGTGATCGTCATCGCCGGGCGCAATGCGATCAAGGCGGTGCCGCCCTCGATCCGCGATGCCGCACTCGGCATCGGCGCGAGCCGCATCCAGGTGGTGTTCCACCATGTCCTGCCGCTGGCGCTGCCGGGCATCCTGACCGGCACGATCATCGGCATGGCGCGCGCGCTCGGCGAGACCGCGCCGCTCCTCATGATCGGCATGCGCGCCTTCATCGCCCAGGCGCCCGACGGCCTCACCGATCCGGCGACGGTGCTGCCGGTGCAGATCTTCCTGTGGTCGGACGAGGTCAGCCGCGGCTTCGTCGAGAAGACCAGCGCCGCGATCCTGGTGCTGCTGCTCTTCCTGCTGGCGATGAACGGCCTCGCCATCTATCTTCGCAACAAGTTCGAGACCCGCTGGTGACGATCGACACGACCGAAACGCTCAAGATGGCGGCCCGCAACGTCAGCGTCTTCTATGGCGCCAAGCAGGCGGTGAGCGACGTGTCGATCGACATCGACATGGAGCATGTCACCGCCTTCATCGGCCCCTCCGGGTGCGGCAAGTCGACCTTCCTGCGCACCATGAACCGCATGAACGACACCATCCCGTCGGCGCGGGTCCAGGGCAACATCACGCTCGACGGCGAGGACATCTACGCCCCCGCGATGGACGTGGTGCAGCTGCGCGCCCGCGTCGGCATGGTGTTCCAGAAGCCGAACCCCTTTCCCAAGTCGATCTACGAGAACGTCGCCTATGGCCCCCGCATCCATGGGCTCGCCGCGTCCAAGGCCGATCTCGATGCGATCGTCGAGCGGTCGCTGAAGCGCGCCGGCCTGTGGGACGAGGTCAAGGACCGGCTGCAGGAAAGCGGCACCGCGCTGTCCGGCGGCCAGCAGCAGCGGCTGTGCATCGCCCGCGCGATCGCCGTCGATCCCGAGGTGATCCTGATGGACGAGCCCTGCTCGGCGCTCGACCCCATCGCCACGGCGCGCATCGAGGAGCTGATCCACGAATTGCGCGGCAACTATGCGATCGTGATCGTTACGCATAACATGCAGCAGGCCGCCCGCGTCTCGCAGCGCACCGCGTTCTTCCACCTGGGGCAGCTCGTCGAATATGGCGAGACCAGCGAACTGTTCACCAACCCGCAGCAGCCCCGGACGAAGGATTACATCACCGGCCGCTACGGCTGAGGAGTTCGAGTAGAATGGCAACCGGCCACGAACATACCGTCAAGGCCTTCGACCAGGACATCGGCGAGCTGCGCGGCCTCATCAGCCAGATGGGTGGCCTCGCCGAGCAGGCGATCGCCGACGCGATCACCGCGCTCCAACGCAACGACACCGCGCTGGCGAGCGAAGTCCGCGCCAAGGACAAGGACCTCGACGCGCTCGAGGCCGAGGTCGAGAAGCTGGCGGTCCGCGTGATCGCGCTGAGGGCGCCGATGGCGGACGACCTGCGCGAGGTGATCGCCGCGCTCAAGATCGCCGCGGTGATCGAGCGGATCGGCGACTATGCCAAGAACATCGCCAAGCGCGTGCCGTCGATCCACGGCGAGGACCGCATCGAGCCGATCTCGATCCTGCCGGCGATGGCCGCGCTCGCCGCCGACATGGTACACGATGTGCTCAACGCCTTCTCCGCGCGCGATGCCGAGGCGGCGGTGCGCGTGCACGAGCGCGACAGCGCGCTCGACGATTTCTACAACTCGATCTTCCGGGTGCTGGTCACCTACATGGTCGAGAACCCGCGCACGATCAGCCAGGTCGCGCACCTGCTGTTCGTCGCCAAGAACCTGGAGAGGATCGGCGATCACGCCACCAACATCGCCGAAATGGTCTATTTCGCCGCCACCGGCCGCTATCTCGCCGACCGCGAGACCGGCGACGCTGGCGGCGGCGTTTGAACCCTAAAGTACCGGGGGAACCGATATGAGCCGAGCCCGAATGCTGCTGGTCGAGGATGATCCGGCGCTTGCCGAACTCGTCACCTGGCACTTCCGCCGCGAGGATTTCGACGTGCGCCAGACGCCCGACGGCGAGGAGGCGCTGCTGCTCGCCAGGGAAGCGACGCCCGACATCGTGCTGCTCGACTGGATGGTCGAGGGCTTGTCCGGCATCGAGGTGTGCCGGCGCCTCAGGCGCTCGCCCGACACCGCCAACGTGCCGATCATCATGTTGACCGCGCGCGGCGAGGAGGAGGACCGCGTGCGCGGCCTCGAGACCGGCGCGGACGATTACGTCACCAAGCCCTTCTCGCCCCGCGAGCTGGTCGCGCGCGTCAACGCGGTGCTGCGCCGCGTGCGGCCGGCGCTGGCCGGCGAGGCGCTGACCTATGCCGACATCGAGATGGACACGGTCGGCCACAAGGTCCGCCGCGGCGGCGACGTGGTGCCGCTGGGACCCACCGAGTTCCGGCTGCTCAAGCATTTCCTCGAGCATCCCGGCTGGGTGTTCTCGCGCGAGCGGCTGCTCGACGCGGTATGGGGGCACGACAGCGACATCGAGAGCCGCACGGTCGACGTCCACATCCGGCGGCTCAGAAAGGCGATCAACGTCGGCGGCCGGCCCGACATCATCCGCACCGTCCGCTCCGCCGGCTACGCGCTTGACGCGGGAGGGTGAACTCAAAGCTCCTCCCCGGCACGGGGAGGAGCTTTAACGCTCCCCCACATTACATTTGCGTCAGGCGCGAAACGACTTTCGCCGCTCTGCGTTAGCCTCCTCGACGCACGCGCTTCGTGCGCCGTTCTCGAGGAGAGACTGATGAAGTCGATCATCGTGGCGGGAATGCTCGCCATCGCCGCTCCCGCCTTTGCGCAGGATCAGACGCAACCTCCACCGCCGCCGCCCGACACGGCGAGCCCCACGGCGCCCACCACCGGCACTACGCCAGACCCGGCCGGCGGCTATCAGCCGAGCACGCCGGCGCTCCAGGGCACGCCGCAGCCTGGGGTGCAGCCCACCTTCCAGCAGGCGCCTCCGCCGGACCAGGCGTTCCCGCCGCCGGCTCCGCTCGCCAAATACCCGCCGTGCAAGAAGGGCGAGACCGATCATTGCATGCAGCGCCGCAGCCCAAAATAGGCCGCTTTCCCTTTACGTAAACGTGCGCTACAGCCTCCCCGGATCACGGATTCGGGGAGGTTTTTCCATGTCCATTCGCTTCGACGGCAAGGTCGCGATCGTCACCGGTGCGGGCGGCGGCTTGGGGCGCGCCTATGCGCTCGAGCTGGCGCGGCGCGGTGCGAAGGTGGTCGTCAACGACCTCGGCGGCGCGCGCGACGGCACAGGCCATTCGGACGCGGCGCTCAAGGTGGTCGAAGAGATCAAGGCCGCCGGCGGCGAGGCGATGTCGAACGGCGGCAGCGTCACCGAATATGCCCAGATGGTCGAGATGGTCGCCAAGGCCAAGGAGGCCTGGGGCGGCGTCCATATCCTGATCAACAACGCCGGCGTGCTTCGCGACAAGAGCTTCGCCAAGATGGAGCCGGAGGATTTCCGTTTCGTCGTCGATGTCCACCTCAATGGCTCGGCCAACTGCACCAAGGCGGTGTGGGAGACGATGCGCGAGCAGAACTACGGCCGGATCCTGATGACGGCGTCGTCGACCGGGCTCTACGGCAATTTCGGCCAGGCCAATTACGGCGCGGCCAAGCTCGGCCTCGCCGGGCTCACCAAGACGCTGTACCTGGAGGGCGCCAAGTACAACATCCGCGTCAACACCATCGCGCCGACCGCCGGCACGCGCATGACCGAGGACATCTTCCCCGGCGACGCGTTCAAGCTGTTCGCGCCGGAAGCGGTGGCGCCGGCGGCGCTGTTCCTGGTGAGCGAGGACGCGCCGACCAACATGATCGTCGGCGCCGGCGCCGGCGTATTCCAGGCGGCCTATGTCACGCTGACCCAAGGCAAGCGGCTGCAAGGCGAGGAACTGAGCCCGGAGGGAGTCGCGGCACATTGGGCCGAGATCATCGACCGCACCGGCGAGACGACCCCCCAGTCGGGCGCCGAGCAGGCGATGTCGATCATGAAGCTGCTGCAGGGGTGATCACTTCAATCCTCCCCCGCCAGGGGGAGGTGTCAGCCCCAGGCTGACGGAGGGGGCGGACGGCGGCCCGCTATCGGCGTGCTTCCTCCCCCTCCGTCACGCTTCGCGTGCCACCTCCCCCTGGCGGGGGAGGATTGAAAGTGGCCGTCCCAAGGCTTTCACATCAACTGTATTGCTCAAGCAATACACTAATGCTATCCTCCCCGTCGCGAGGGGGAGGAGCATGGCATGTACAGCGAAACCGATCTGAACAGCGCGGTCGACGCGGGGGTGCTGACCCCCGAGGCGGCCGCGGCGTTCCGCAACCATATCGCCGCGACCCGGCTCGCGCCGGCGGTCGACGAGGAGTCGTTCCGGCTCCTCACCGGCTTCAACGACATCTTCGTCGCCATCGCGATCGCGCTGCTGTTGACCGCGGTAGCATGGATCGGCGGATGGATCGCCGACCCCGCAGGCGGCGCGGCGGTCGCGATCGTGTCCTGGGCCCTCGCCGAATATTTCACACGCCGACGGCGGATGGCACTGCCGTCGATCCTGCTGCTGCTGACCTTCGTCGGCGGCGTCGCCGCGGCGCTGATCGGCGTGATGACCGAGACCAATCCCGACTTGCCCGACCGGCTCGATGCGGTGATCATCGCCGGCATCGCGCTGGTGACGGCCGGCGCGGCATGGCTGCACTGGCGCCGCTTCATGGTGCCGATCACCGTCGCCGCGGGCGGCGCGGCGCTGGTCGGCGTGGTCGTCGCGCTGTTCATGGCCGCGACCGGCGCGCGCGATGAGGCCGTCTATCCGATGGTGCTGGTCGGCGGCGTCGCGATGTTCGCCGTCGCGATGTGGTGGGACATGAGCGACCGCGAGCGCCGTACCCGCCGCGCCGACGTCGCCTTCTGGCTGCACCTCGCCGCCGCGCCGATGATCGCGCATTCGGTGTTCCACATGCTCGGCGTGTTCGACGGGACGATCGGGATCGGCATGGCGCTGGTGGTGCTGGCGCTCTACGTCGCGTTCGGCTTCGTCGCGCTGGCGGTGGACCGGCGCGCGCTGCTCGTCTCCAGCCTCGCCTATGTGCTCTATGCACTCTACGCGCTGTTCCAAAAGGTCGGCGCGGTCGAGCTGTCGGCGGCGTTCACCGCACTGGTGATCGGGTCGGCGCTGCTGCTGCTCTCCGCCTTCTGGCATCCGGCGCGGCGGCTGGCGGTGTCCCTACTCGGGACCTCGCCAAGCGGCTGCCGCCGGTGCAGCAGGCGGTGGCGGCGGTGTAGGGTCCATGAGCCCTCTTCCCTCCGAGGAGAGGTTGGGAGAGGGGCAGTGCCGCGAGCGACGGTCTCGGTGAGACCCCACCCCCTCTCCCCTACCCTCTCCCCAAGGGGAGAGGGAGTTATGCTTCGACGATCTTGAGCAGCCGCCGCTCCACCGGCGCCAGCACCGGGTTCAGCTCATGCCCACGCTTCAGCACCATGCCATGCTCGCCGATCAGCGCCCACATGCCCTGGCGGTTACGCAGCGCCGGGCGCTTCTCGATGCGGAACTCGGGCCGTTCGGCGGAGCGGCGGAAGGCGGCGAACACCGCCGCCTCATGGCCGAGCTGGATCGCATAGTCGCGCCAATGCCCCGCCGCGACCATCCGGCCGTAGAGATCGAGGATGCGGGTGAGCTCGAGCCGCTCGAAGCCGATCTGCAGCGGGGTGCGGCCCGGCAGCGGGAAGGGCGTGACCGTCCCCATCAGGCGCGGTCGCGCTCCACCTCGCGCTCGGCGAGCAATTTGTCGATCCGCTTGCGCAGCCCCTCCAGCTCGGCGCGCATCGCTTCCAGCCGCTGGCCGGCGGGATCACACTCGCTGCTGCAGGGCGTGCCATAGGGCACGAACTCGCGCTGATAGGTGTCGGCCTCGACCAGAGTCGGCTTGGCGGGGATGCCGACCATCACCGCGCTTGGCTGGACGTCGCGCGTGACCACCGCATTGGCGCCGATCCGCGCGCGCGGACCGACCGTGATCGGCCCCAGTACCTGCGCGCCCGAGCCGACGATCACCCCGTCGGCGATGGTCGGGTGGCGCTTGCCGCCGACGCCGTTGTCGGGGCTGGTACCGCCCAACGTCACGCATTGATAGATCGTCACGTCGTCGCCGATCTCGGCAGTCTCGCCGATCACGGTGAAGCCATGATCGATGAAGAAGTTGCGGCCGATCTTCGCGCCCGGATGGATGTCGATCGCGGTCAGGAAGCGGGCATAATGGTTCACCGCACGCGCCAGGAAGAACAGCTCGCGGCGGTAGAGCGCATGGGCAATGCGGTGCATCCCGAGCGCGAGCACGCCCGGATAGAACAGGATTTCCCAGCGCGACCGCGGCGCGGGATCACGCGCCTTGATCGAATCAAGATAGGCCACGAGCCCAGCAAACATCGGCACGATCCCCTTAATCGGCTGCATGTAGGCCTCTCCGCCGCCGAATTCCAGCGTCGGCAACTTTCGGTTTGGCGTGGTAAAACTCTATCTGTCTTGTGGGATTTGGCCGCCGCAGCCATTCTGGACCCTGGGCAGCTGGAGACGTGCATGGGCGGTATCGATTGGTCGCAGCTGCTGCCGTTCATCGCGGTGGGCTTTGCGGCGCAGATCGTCGACGGCGCGCTCGGCATGGCTTTCGGGGTGATCAACTCGACGCTGATGGTGAGCGTGATGGGGGTCTCCCCTGCCCTCGCCTCGGCCAGCGTGCATGTGGTGGAGACCTTCACCACCGCCGCGTCCGGCATCAGCCATGTCGCGCACCGCAACGTCGACTGGCGGTTGTTCCGGCGTCTGGTGATCCCCGGCGTGATCGGCGGTGCGCTGGGCGCCTTCGTGCTGTCGAGCGTCGACGCGTCGGTCGCGCGGCCGTTCGTGATGGCCTATCTGGCCGCCATCGGCCTCTACCTGCTGCTGCGCGCCTGGCGCGGGCGCGTCGAGCCCAAACAGCCCAAGGTGATCGAGCCGCTCGGGCTCGTCGGCGGTTTCCTCGATGCGGCGGGCGGCGGCGGCTGGGGGCCCGTGGTGACGAGCAACCTGCTGATCCAGGGATCGACCCCGCGCACGACGATCGGCACCGTCAACACCGCCGAGTTTTTCCTGACCTCCACCATCTCGGCGACGTTTCTCGTCGCCCTGGGGCCGGAGGCTTTTACGCTGCACACGGTAGGGCTGTTGATCGGCGGCGTCGCCGCGGCGCCCTTCGGCGGCTGGCTCGCGCGCCACGTGCCGGCACGGCCGATGATGGCGCTAGTCGGCACGCTGCTGACGGTCATCAGCGCGTACAGCATCTACCAGGCGGTGAGCTGATCTTAGATCCTCCCCGGCACGGGGAGGAACTTGTTGCCCGATCAGTCCTATTCGATTGATCGCCTCAGTCGATCACATCGACCAAGGCTTCCCATTTTACCTCCGCCGCACCGCCCCTATATGCGGCAGTGCAGCGCCGATTTGTGCCGCAACGCAAAACTGGAGAAAGAGACACATGTCGCTGATTGGTAGCACCATCAAGCCATTCACCGCGCAGGCCTATAAGGAAGGCAAGTTCGTTACCGTCACCGACGCCGACACCAAGGGCAAGTGGGCGGTGTTCTTCTTCTATCCGGCCGATTTCACCTTCGTCTGCCCGACCGAGCTCGAGGACCTGGCCGACGTCTACCCGACGCTGCAGAAGATGGGCGTCGAAGTCTATTCGGTGTCGACCGACACGCATTTCAGCCATAAGGCGTGGCACGACACCTCGCCCGCGATCGGCAAGATCAACTATTTCATGCTGGGCGACCAGAACCACGTCCTGTCGACCAACTTCGAGGTCCTGCGCGAGGGTCAGGGCCTGGCCGACCGCGGCACCTTCGTCGTCGATCCGGGAGGCGTGATCCAGCTCGTCGAGGTCACCTCGGAAGGCGTCGGCCGCAACGCGGCTGAGCTGCTGCGGAAGATCAAGGCGGCCCAATATATTGCGGCGCACCCGGGCGAGGTCTGCCCCGCCAAGTGGGAAGAGGGCGAAGAGACCCTCGCCCCGTCGCTCGACCTCGTCGGCAAGATCTAAGCTAGCCCAGCCCCCTTGGGCGAACCGCGGCCCGGGGTGGATGACCCTCCGCCCCGGGCCGTTTTGTCTGAAGTTTCCGGAGATTACCCGATGCTCGACGCCAATCTCACGCAGCAGCTCAAGGCCTATCTGGTCAATATCCGCGAGCCGATCGAGCTGGTCGCCAGCCTCGACGACGGCGCCAAGTCGCGCGAGCTCGGCGAGCTGCTGGGCGAGATCGCCGCGCTGTCGGACAAGGTCGCAGTGGTCCGCGCCGACGACGACGCGCGCCGGCCGAGCTTCCTGGTCCGCCGCGTCGGCACCGACATCGGCGTGCGCTTCGCCGGCATTCCGCTCGGGCATGAGTTCACCAGCCTGGTCCTCGCCCTCCTCCACGTCGGCGGGCATCCGTCCAAGGCCGCGCAGGAGGTGATCGAGCAGGTCAAGGCGCTCGACGGCGAGCATCATTTCGAGACCTATTTCTCGCTGACCTGCCAGAACTGCCCGGACGTGGTGCAGGCGCTCAACCTGATGGCTGTGCTCAACCCCGGCATCACCCACACGGCGATCGACGGCGGGCTGTTCAAGGACGAGGTCGAGGCGCGGCAGATCATGGCGGTGCCGACCGTGTTCCTCAACGGCGAGCCGTTCGGCCAGGGCCGCATGGAGCTGGAGCAGATCGTCGCCCGCCTTGACAGCGGCGCCGACAAGCGCGCGGCCGAGGCGATCGCGAAGAAGGAGCCGTTCGACGTGCTGGTGGTCGGCGGCGGCCCGGCCGGCGCGGCGGCGGCGATCTATGCCGCGCGCAAGGGCATCCGCGTCGGGATCGCGGCGGAGCGGTTCGGCGGGCAGGTGCTCGACACGATGGCGATCGAGAATTTCATTTCCGTCCCCCACACCGAGGGACCGAAGCTGGCCGCACATCTCGAGCAGCACGTCCGCGAGTACGACGTCGACATCATGAACCTGCAGCGCGCGGAGGCGCTGGTCCCGGCCGGCCATGAGGGCGGCCTCCACGAAGTGCGGCTCGCCAATGGCGCCTCGCTCAAGGCGCGCACGGTGATCCTGTCGACCGGCGCAAGGTGGCGGACGATGAATGTCCCCGGCGAGGCCGAATACCGCAACAAGGGCGTCGCCTATTGCCCGCACTGCGACGGGCCGCTGTTCAAGGGCAAGCGCGTCGCCGTGATCGGCGGCGGCAACTCGGGCGTCGAGGCGGCGATCGACCTCGCCGGCATCGTCGCGCACGTCACGCTGATCGAGTACGACAGCCAGCTGCGCGCCGATGCGGTGCTGCAGCGCAAGCTCGCGAGCCTCAACAACGTCAAGATCATCACCTCGGCGCTCACCACCGAGGTGCATGGCGACGGGCAGAAGGTGACCGGCCTCAGCTACAAGGACCGCAACCACGACACGATGCACCAGGTCGAGCTGGAGGGCATATTCGTGCAGATCGGGCTGGTGCCGAACACCGAGTGGCTGAAGGACGCGGTGGCGCTGACCCCGCGCGGCGAGATCGAGATCGGCCATCGCGGCGAGACCTCGCGTCCTGGCGTGTTCGCGGCGGGCGATGCCACCACCGAGCCCTACAAGCAGATCGTGGTGGCGATGGGCGCGGGCTCGACGGCGGCGCTGTCGGCGTTCGATTATCTGATCCGGCTGCCGGCGGAGCTGTCGGAGGCGGCGTAGATGGAGACTTGCGCCGAACAGGGTGAGGAGGGGACTGACATCTCGCCCTCCTCTGCGTCACCCCGGACTTGTTCCGGGGTCCACTGAGCCTCGCGGGCTGCGCCCAAGCCTCTTGTCCGGTTCTTGCCTCCCGGTGGACCCCGGAACAAGTCCGGGGTGACGGTGAAGAGGGTTGGGATGTCAGCCATCCCCCAAATGCCGATCCGCCCTAAAACTCCCGCGTCAGGCGCACCACGCGACCGAGCACCTCGACCTCGGCTTTGTCGCGCAGCTCCTCCGGCCAGTCGGGATTGTCGCTGACGATCCGCCAGCGCCGTCCCTCGCCTGCCAGCCGCTTGACCCGCAGCGCCTCGTCCACCCGGATCACCCAGATCGCCGCGCGCGTGCCGGGGCGGCACTGGCCGCGGTCGACGAGGATGCGGTCGCCGTCGTGCAGCGTCGGCGCCATCGAATCGCCGCTGACGGTGATCTCCGACGCATCCTCCGGCCGCACGCCCATGCGGGCCAGCTCCTCGGCCGGATAGCGCGTCGGCCGCATCGTCTCGCTGTCGACCAGCCGTCCGGAGCCGGCGGCGGCGCTCACCTCGATCCGCGGCACGGCGACCAGCCTCGTCGCCGGCCCGCCGAGCACCGCCTCGTCCACCCCGAAGAAGCGCGCGAGCCGTCCGCGATCCTCCTCCGGCAGCAGCCTCGGCGTGCCGCGCTTCAGATACTGCTGCAGCCATGCCGGATTGCGGCCGAGCATGCGCGAGAGCGCGGCGAAGCTCACACCTCCCTCGGCGATCAGCGCCTCGAGCGCGCGACGTTGCTCGGCTCCATCCACATCTCATCCATAGCGTAGGAAATTTCCTAGACAAGTTGGAAATGACCAAACAGAACATATCAGGAACACAAACGGCGAGTCGGAGGTATGGATCGTGGCGGAAGTGCTGGCGCGCGTGCGCCGTTACATGAAACAGACCGGCATGCCGGCGACGGAGTTCGGGCGGAGAGCGGCCAACGATCCGCGGCTCGTTTCCGATCTCCTCAACGGCCGCGAGCCGGGGGCGAGAATGATCGCGCGGATCGAGGCCTTCATCGCCGCCCACCCGGAGCGCCGGCCATGAGCCGGGGTCCGGACGCGGCGACGCTGCTCGAGCGCGCATTGATCCACAATGCCGCTCGGGCCGGCGTGCCCGTGCAGGTCGCCGAAGCGCAGTCGACGCGTTGGGCGAGCGCGACGTTCAGCGGCGCGCGGCATGTGCTGACGATGACGGTCGGGAGGGACGATGCGAGCGGGCGCTGGCTCGCCGCCTTGCCCGAAGCGGAGCTGCCGCTGCGCGGGCATCTCGTCGCCGACCTGGCGGTCGTGCGCAAGCAGCGTTCGAGCGACCGGATCGAGGCGGTGGTCGAAGCGCTGACGGTGGAGGAACGATGAGAGCGGGCAAAGTGGACGAACGTGAACGAATGCAGCGCGATCCCCTTCACTTTGCCGCCGGCGGCGTAAGCGATGGGATGGATTACCGGCGGCTGCAATGAACCCGAATCGTCATGCCGGACTTGTTCCGGCATCCACGTCTCCACCTGGACTGGCGCCACGGTTGTAGCTGGAGGCGTGAAACCTACGCTCGGCTGCCCAGTGGCCCCCGGAACAAGTCCGGGGTGACGGATGAGAGCGGATCCGCCCTACACCCGCACCGCCAGCCGGCGAAGCTCGTCGAGTGCCCGCTCCAACCCTTGCAGCGACGATTCGGCAGGCGACGTTGGCTGCTGCGGTTCAGGAGCCGCCGCGGCACGGCGCGTGACGCCCTTTTCCAACCGGTCGAGCAGCGCCTGGATCGTCGCCTCGGTGCGCGGCGCGGCGAGTGGGCGTTCGTCGATCGGCAGCGGCGCCGGGCGGGCGAGCTCGAAGGTCTCGATCCGCTCGCCGGGCCGGAGATCCGGCTTGCGATAGAGCGGCGCCACCGGCGGGACCGGCACCGCCGGTACTTCGGGAATCGCGCCCGGATCGAAAGCGGAGAGCGGCGCCTCCAGGTCGCGCGGCAGGTCGCGTTCGATCGGTTCGGGCTCCGGCTCCGGCGCCGGTTCGGCCCGCTCGGGCGGAAACGGCGGCGGGCCGAGATCGCGGGTGGCGAGCAGCGGCGCGCGCGGCGGCGCGTCGGGATGCGCGTCGGCGCGGCGAAGCACCGGCACCGTCTCTTCGTCCGATTGCGGCTGCGCGGCCGAACGCGGCCCGCGGCGCGGCAGCAGCGTCACCACTGCCCAGCCGACCGCACCGGCAAAGGCACCGCCCAACATCGCCAGCAGCGTGCGCGCGGTGGCGCCGAGCGGCGGCTCGGCCGAGGGCACGAAGGCGGCGACGCCACTGTCGACGGCAAGTGATTCGAGAACGTGCGTGGGCAGCGCGACCATTGCCGCCGCCACCGCACCCGCCGCGACGATCGCAGCGAGCGCCGCCGGCGAAAGCGTCAGGCGCTGACGGAAGGAGAACGCGACCATGGCGCCTTCCTTGCCCCGGATTGGGTGATCTTTTGGTAAACGGGATCGTAGCGAGCCACATTCGCGGCCCAATCGCGCTCCGCTTCCACGAAGGCACGGGCACGCTCCCGCCGCGCGTCCCATCCGCCGCGGTCGGCGAACATCGCCGCCACCGCCTCGGCCAGTGCCGCTGGATCGTCGGCGGCGAAAAGCGTGCCGGTGTCGCCGTCACGAATCAGCTCGCGGTGCCCGCCGACGTCGGATGCGGCGACGAGGCGGCGCTGCGCCATCGCCTCCAACGGCTTCAAGGGTGTGACGAGATCGGTGAGTCGCATTGCCTTGCGTGGATACACCAGGACGTCGATCAGGCTGTAGTAGCGTTCGACCTCACTGTGCGGCACCCGCCCAACGAATCGGATCGCCTCCGCGGCCGGCGAGGCGGCCGCCTGCGCCCGCAACGCCGCCTCTTCCGGCCCGCCGCCGACCAGGATCAGCCTGAGCCCCGGCCGCGCCGCGACCAGCGCCGGCATTGCTGCGATCAGCGTGTCCAGCCCCTCATAGTCGTAGAAGCTGCCGATGAAGCCGATCGTCTCCGCCCCGTCGACGCCCAGTTCCGCGGCGAGCGCCGAATCCGGCGGGACGGGCGCGCCGAACAGCGTCATGTCGACGCCGTTGGGCGACACCATGATCTTGTCCGCAGCAATGCCGCGCGCCACCAGGTCCGAGCGCAGTCCTTCGCAGATCACCGCGACCGCATCGGCCTGCCGCACCGCCCAGGTCTCCAGCCCCTTGGTCAGCCGATAGCGCAGCGATCCCTCGCTGCCAGTACCGTTGCCGACCGCCGCGTCCTCCCAGAAGGCGCGGATCTCATAGACCAGCGGCAGGCCGCGCCGCGCCCTGAGTGCCGCCAACGCGTCGATCACCGGCGAATGGGCGTGGAGCACGTCCGGCCGGAAGTCCTCGATCACCTCGCCGATCCGCCGCGCGAAGGCGGCGATCTCGCGCCATTCGCCGAGCGGCGTCGGTGCCGGCGCGAAAGCGGGGGTGCGGAAGAAGCGGATGCCGTCGATCGTCACCTCGCCCGTTTCGCCGTCATGATAGCGCGGGCCGGTGACGGCGGCGATCTCATGCCCTCGCCGCATCTGCGCGGTCAGGATGGCGCGGGTGCGGAAGGCATAGCCGCTGTGCAGCGGCAGGCCATGATCGAGGACGTGGAGGATACGCATGCCGGAGCTCCCCTGCCACGCGACTGTTTAACGGCGCGTCAACCGGCAGCGCGTAAGCGGGCCTCAGGCGCCACCCCGGGGACGAGACGACGAGCCGATGATCGACAATTTCGCGCTCGCGCTCACCCACGGCCTGATGCTGATCGCCGCGATCCGACTGTGGCGGCGGGACGACCTCGACCGCGAGCCGGGCCCGCGCGACGAGGCGGCGGCGCACACGAAGCGATGGGGCCGGCCGGGTGCGTGATCTCGTCTTTCTCGGCTTCATCGCCACATTGCTCGGGATCGGCATCAAGCGGCCGTTCCTGTTCGTGCTCGCCTATGTCTACATCGACACGCTGTCGCCGCAGCTGATGATGTACACGGCGCTGGGCTCGATCCCCTATTCGCTGATCACCGCCGCCCTCGCCGTGCTGTCCTTCGCAGCCGAGGACAAGCGCGACGTGCGCGTGGCGCCGCGCCAGGGTCTGATGTTCCTGCTGCTGCTCTACTGCTGGTACACCACGATCAACGCGGACTTCCCGGTCGAGGCGCAGTTCAAATGGGGATGGGCGTGGAAGGCGATCGCCTTCGGCATCTTCCTGCCGCTGACGTTGCGCACGCGCCTCAGGATCGAGGCGCTGCTGATGTTCTCGCTGCTGTCGGTCGGCGCGATCGTCATCGTCGGCGGGATCAAGACGCTCGCCTCCGGCGGCGGCTACGGCGAGCTCAACCTGATGGTCGCCAACAACACCGGGCTGTTCGAAGGCAGCATCATCTCCGCGGTGGCGATCGCGATCGTGCCGATCCTGCTGTGGTTCACCCGCCACGGCACCATCTTCCCGCCCGACTGGCGGGTGAAGCTGTTCTGCTATGCCCTGATCTTCGCCTGCCTGCTGATGCCGATCGGCACCTCGGCGCGCACCGGGCTGCTGTGCGTCGCGCTGCTCGGCGTGCTGATGCTGCGCGACGTCAAGCGGCGGCTGCTCTACATCGCCGGCATCGGCGTGCTCGGGCTGGTGGCGGTGCCGCTGCTGCCCTCCACCTTCACCCAGCGCATGGACACGATCCGCACCTATCAGGCCGACGCTTCCGCCTCGACCCGGCTCGCGGTGTGGAAGTGGACGCTCGATTATGTGCAGCGCAATCCGATGGGCGGCGGGTTCGAGGCCTATCGCCAGAACCACATCCGCTACGACAAGGTCGCGATCGAGAAGAACGGCAACAACGCTACCGTCGAGCGCTCGCTCGAGGTCGACAAGGCGCGCGCCTATCACAGCGCCTATTTCGAGATGCTGGGCGAGCAGGGCTATCCGGGCCTCGCGCTGTGGCTGCTGATCCAGGTCATCGGCCTCGTCCGCATGGAGGTGCTGCGCCGGCGCTATGCGAAGGCCGAGGGCGACGAGGCATGGATCGCGCCGCTCGCCAGTGCGCTCCAGCACGCGCATCTCATCTACCTGCTCGGCGCCGCCTTCGTCGGCATCGCGCTCAATCCGTTCCTGTTCCTGCTGCTGGGGACCGAGATCGGGTTCGACACCTATGTCGGGCGCAAGCGCAGCGAGACGAGCTGGAAGCCGCTGCGCAGACCGCGTCCCGCCGCCGAGCCGGTGGTGGCCTGATGGCCGGCCTGTTCCTCGTCCGAACCGACGACCGTGCGTTCGCCGGTGCGGCGCTGGCGGAAGCGCGGGCGCAATATGCTCGCCACGGCTTCGACGCGCCGAGCGCGGTCGCGCTGCCCGGCTGGGAGCTGCTGCACTGGCCCTATGCGATCGGCGGGCCGGAATGCCTGCTGACGGCGGACGAGGATTGCGTCGCCGTAGCCGGCACGATCACCGTCGACGGGCTGATGGGCCGGCCGGCGCTCGAGCGGTTGCGCGCGATGGCCCTGCCGGCGCTCGACTGGTCGCGGATCGGCGGCCAGTTCGTGGCGCTGGTGCGCAGCGCCGGCCGCACCTTCCTGTTCGCCGACTATTTCGCCGCCTTCCAGCTCTTCCACGACGCCGATCGCCGGCTGTTCTCCACCTCCCTCCTGGCGGCTGCCAAGGCGCTGCCCCGCGTCAGCTTCGACGCGCAGGGCGTGTACGAGCTCGCGTTCAACGTCATGCCGATCGGCGACGATACGGTGTTCGCCGAGCTGAAGACTCTCGGCCCCGGCACGATCCTGGAGCTGACCGAGCACGGCACGATCGCCCATCCCGCCGCCAAGCCGCTCCCCGGCATCGCGCCGATGCCGACCGGCGAGCGGCTGGAGCGCCACCGCGCCCGGCTGGAGGCGATCGTCGGCGCCCATGTCCGCCAGTTCGGGAACGGCGTGCATTGCCCCCTCTCGGGCGGCCTCGATTCGCGCCTGCTCCTGGGGGCGCTGCGAGCAGCGGGGTCGCAGCCCGACATCTACGTCTACGGTCCGCCCGGCGATGCCGACGTCGCCATCGCCAAGGCGATCGGCGCCGCCGAGGGCTTCCACGTCGAATGGATCAACAAGGCCGCCGAGCCGCTTGCGCCCGACGCCTTCGCCGAGCAGGTCGAGCGCAACTTCCACGCTTTCGACGGCTTGCCGACCTACGGCAACATCTTCGACAACGGCGGCAACCATGCGGCGCAGCAGGCCCGTCACGCCGGCGGCGGGCTCGCGGCATCGGGCGGCTGCGGGGAGATCTACCGCAACTTCTTCTACCTTCCCGACCGGCCGATCGGCGCAGGCGCGGTCGCGCGCACCTTCTACGCCCGCTTCACCCGCGAGGACGCGACCGAGCGGTTCGACCAGGCCGAGTTCCTCCACCGCATCGCCGCCAAGATCGCGGACGCGGCCGGAACCCAGGACGATCGCCTTTCCCGCGGCCTCGTCGAGCACATCTACCCCCGGGTACGCTGCCGTGCGCTGTTCGGGCGCGAGATCAGCCTGGAGGCGCGTCTCAGCCCCTATCTCATGCCGTTCCTCGACCATCAGGTGGTCGCCGAGGCGATGACCCTGCCGCTCGCGCTAAAGCACGCCGGCCGCTTCGAGGCGATGCTGCTCCACGCGATCGATCCGACCCTGGCGCGGCACATGTCCGCCTATGGCCACGACTTCGCCGGCCCGCCGAGCCTGCGGCACCGTTTCGACGAATGGTCCTCGCGTGTCCGCCCGATCTGGCTGCGCCAGCGCAGCTACGCGATCCAGCGCCGCCTGCGCCCGCTCTCCGACGAGCATGGCGGCCTGCTCGGCGCCGATTACATGGGCCGGGTGATCGACCCCGCCTTCCCCGCGATGCGCCGCTACTTCCGCATGGACCGAATCACCGACAGCGGCTTGTGGCGGCGGATCGCCAATCTCGAATATCTCGCCGCTCACCTCGGCTCGCGCTTGGCTGGCTGAAGCCGTTAGAAGTAGCGCGAACCCTCCGGCGCGATCCGGTCGGCGAGCTGGTTGTTCCGCACCGTCACCTTGTCGCCCGACCAGTTGCCGACGAGGGTCGTCTTCCACTTGAAGCCCTCGGCCAGCCAGGCGCGGTTGTTCTCGACCACCAGCCCGGCCGACGAGTTCTTGATCCCCTCCGGCGCGACGGTGATCATCGTCGAATAATTCTCCTTGTTCGGCCCGACCACGAAGCTGTTGCCCGCGATCCGCCCCGAGGCACCGTTGGAGAGGTCGATCATGTAGTTGGTGGCCTGTCCCCGGCTGTCGTCGAAGCTCGAATCGAGCACCTCGATCCTGGGCGCGCGGCTCTTGAGGTAATGGCCGCCGGTGCCGCGTTCGAAGCGCGAGCGGGTGACCTTCAGCGCGCCATATTCGCCGACATAGACCGCGTGCGCGCCGTTGCCGGTCGGGTCCTTGCCGAGCCCGGCGAAGGTCGAGCGGTCGATGATGATCGTGCTCGCCGGATCGCTCGCCGACAGGATGCCGCACTGGCCGTCGATGAACATCGCGTTGGCAACGGCGAGATTGCCCTTCTCGATACGGATGCCGGCGCCGTTCCCGTCGTTGACGAAGGTGTGCATGAAGACGATGCCGTCGACCCGCGCGCTCGCCCCGCGCAGCACCAGCGTCGCCTTGCCCTCGCAGATCGCGCGCTCGAAGATCACCTTGCCCGGCACCTCGGCGACATAGGCGACGTTGCCCGAATCCTGGACGACGCACTCGTGATAAGTGCCCGGCGCGATCCGGATCGTACCGTCGCCGCCCTGGAGCGACGCCAGCGCCTCGTCGAAGCTGCGGAAGGAGCGGCCGGTCTCGGCCACGGTGAACGGCGTGCGCTGGGCTTGCGACAGGGCGGGCGCGGCGAGCACGACAATGGAAGCGAGCAGGAGCGGCAGGCGCATTCACGAAAATCCCAAACGGCGCGAGACACGGCGCGAGACAGGGATTGTCGCGCGCCGCCGTCCTAAGGCCAATGCGTTATCGGCGGGTTAGGACGTCCCGAATCGATACGCCGCGCCTGGTTCCGGAACCCATCGACCGCCCGGGCATTGGTCGGACCCGATGGCGGCACGACTGATCTACAGCGACGACAGCGCACCCGGGATCACACGCCGCAAGGTCCGTCACGGCTGGGGCTATTGGGATGCAGACGGCAACCGCATCACCGACCGCGACGAGATCGACCGGCTGAACGCGATCGGCCTGCCGCCGGCCTATACCGACGCCTGGTTCAACCCGAAGCCCAACGGCCACATCCAGGCGGTCGGCCGCGACGAGAAGCGCCGCAAGCAATATCGCTATCATCCCGACTTTCGGGAAGCGCAGGAGGCGGAGAAGTACGAGGCCTGCGCCCTTTTCGGGCGCAAGCTGCCCAAGCTGCGCGCAAGGGTGCAGGCGGACCTCCGCCGTCCCGGCCTCAGTAAGGACAAGGCGGTCGCCGCGGTGGTGCGGCTGCTCGACCTCGGCCAGCTCCGCGTCGGCAACGAAGGCTATGCCAAGGCGAACAAGAGCTTCGGCGCCACCACGCTGCGCAAGCGCCACGGCAAGGTGACGGGCGAGACGCTCCGCCTCCAGTTCCGCGCCAAGTCGGGCAAGCTGCGCCAGCTCACCGTCACAGACCGCAGTCTCGCCCGCTTCGTCAAGCGCTGCCAGGACCTGCCCGACCAGCATCTGTTCGCCTGGCTCGATGATGCCGGCGAGGCGCGCGGCGTGACGTCAGGCGATGTCAACGACTATATCCGCGAGGCGATGGGCGAAGACTTCACGGCCAAGCATTTCCGCACCTGGGGCGCGAGCGTGATCGCCTTCACCGCGTTGGTGGAGGCGGAGAAGGACATCGGCCTCAACACGATGCTCGAACCGGTCACCGAGATGCTCGGCAACACGCCCGCGATCGCGCGCAAGAGCTATGTCCACCCGCTGCTGATCGAACTCGCCAAGTCGGGCGGCCAAGCGGCGCTCAGGGCCCAGCCGCTGCCGCGCTCCGCCAAATATCTGAGCCGCCACGAGCGCGGCCTCATCGCCCTGCTGGAAAAGGGCGTCCCGACCGTCCACAAGCGCGCTGCCGCCTGAGGAGCCCATCGATGAGCAACACGACCGCCGCCAACGCGGCCGCGACCGTCAAGGACCCGATCACTGCTGAGGAGGTGCAGGCCCACGCCGACGCCCTGTTCACCGACAGCCTTGCCTGGCTCCAGACCCACTGGCTGCAGATCCTAATCGCCGTCGGCATCGCCGCCGCGATCGTCGCGCTGCTCCACGCGGCGCGCAGCATCGGCATGAAGCTGTGCCGCCGACCGGGGCTCGCCGACGGCTGGGGCGGCGTCATCGGCCGGGCGATCGCACGCACCGGCAATTTCTTCATGGTGATGCTCGCGGCCCGGCTGGTCGCGGGCTATGCGGCGGCGCCGCCGATCGTCTCCTCGACGATCACCTTCCTGTTCACCGTCGCCGCGGTGTTCCAGGCGGCGCTCTGGGCGCGCGAGCTGATCCTCGGCACGATCGAGAACCGCAGCCGCGCCGACGAGCACGCGACGCTCGGCAGCGCGTTCGGCCTCATCCGCCTGCTCGTCACCTTCGCGCTGTTCGCGATCGCGCTGATCGTGGTGCTCGACAACCTCGGCGTGAACATCACCGGCCTCGTCGCCGGCCTCGGCGTCGGCGGCATCGCGATCGGCCTCGCCGCGCAGGGCATCTTCGCCGACCTGTTCGCGGCGCTCGCGATCATCTTCGACCGGCCGTTCCGCGTCGGCGACAAGGTCCAGTACGACAACACTACCGGCGTGATCATGGCGATCGGCCTCAAGTCGACCCGCATCCGCGCCTTCACCGGCGAGGAGCGCGTGATCGCCAACAAGAACCTGCTCGACAAGGAAATCCAGAACACATCGAACCGCGACCATGTCCGGATCCGGCTGCCGATCGGCGTCGCCTACGAGACACCGCCCGAGACGCTCGCCGCCCTGCCGGCGATGCTGACCTCTATCGTCGAGGCGGAGAAGGCGACCGTCGCCCGCGCAAGCTTCGAGACATTCAGCCCGAGCTCAATCGACTTCGTGCTCGAGTTCGACATTCCCGGCGACAACTGGCCGCTGGCGCACGCGACGCGCGACAAGGTGATCGTCGCGATCCTGCGTAGGTTCGCCGACGAGGGGATCACCATCCCCTTCCCCACCCAGACCACCTACACCGCCGCGCCCGACGGCCGGCTGATCATGCCCTTTCCGGAGAAGCAGCCGGCCGCGCGCGCCGCCACCGGCGGCGAAACCGCCTGAGACCGCAGGTGATTCGAACGCGTCCCGCCCATTCCAAGGACAGATTTAGAAGTTCGAGTCCGCTCCTTTACGCTACGTCAGCCCACGTTTCGTAATTCCGGTTCGGCTAGGCCTTGCGACGGGGCCGCAGCCGTGCTGAGAGAAATCCGTCATCGCGTAAAACGCCGCCCAGAGAGGAATGCCGTGTCGACAATCACCGTCCAGGAACGGACCCAGCAGATCGGGCAGGAGGTCGTCTCCGACTGGGTCGAGGTCTCGCAGGAGATGATCGACAAGTTCGCCGACGCGACCGGCGACCACCAGTTCATCCACGTCAATCCGGAAATGGCGAAGCTGACGCCGTTCGGCGGCACCATCGCTCACGGCTTCCTCACGCTGTCGCTGATGCCGCTGCTCGCCTCCAAGGCCGAGCAGCCGCAGATCGAGGGCATCCGGATGGCGGTCAACTACGGCGGCAACAAGGTCCGTTTCCTGACGCCGGTGCGCTCGGGCAAGCGCGTGCGCGGCCGCTTCAAGCTGCTCGAGTTCAGCGAGAAGCGCCCCGGCCAATGGCAGCAGGTCAACGAGTTCACCGTCGAGATCGAGGGCGAAGACAAGCCCGCGATGGTCGCCGAGTGGATCAGCCAGATTTTCGTCTAAGCCCGAGAGGATAGCCCAATGCGCTCCGCCGTCATCGTCTCCACCGCCCGCACCCCGATCGGCCGCGCCTATCGCGGCGCGTTCAACGCCCTGCCCTCGCCCACCCTCGCCAGCCACGCGATCAAGGCCGCGGTCGAGCGCGCCAGGATCGACCCGGCCGAGGTGCAGGACGTCGTATTCGGCGCCGCGCTCCAGCAGGGCGTGCAGGCCGGCAACATCGCCCGCACCTCGCTGCTGCGCGCCGGGCTGCCGGTCAGCGTCGCCGGCATGTCGGTCGACCGCCAGTGCGCCTCCGGCCTGATGGCGATCGCCACCGCGGCCAAGGAGATCATGGTCGACAACATGGACGTGTGCGTAGGCGGCGGCGTCGAGTCGATCTCGCTCGTCCAGACGCCGGAGATGCGCGTCGGCCCCGACCGCGAGCTCTTGGCGATGCACGGCGACATCTACATGCCGATGCTGCAGACCGCCGAGGTGGTGCAGAAGCGCTACAACATCAGCCGCGAGCGCTGCGACGAATACGCCCTCCAGTCGCAGCAGCGCACCGCCGCCGGCCAGGCCGCCGGCAAGTTCGACGACGAGATCGTGCCCGTCACCGCGAAGATGAACGTGGTCAACAAGGAGACCAAGGAGGTCACGCAGAAGGAGGTCACCCTCGCCAGGGACGAGGGCAACCGCCCCGACACCACGCTCGAGGGGCTGAAGGCGCTGCAGCCGGTGCTGCCCGACGGCTCGGTCACCGCAGGCAACGCCTCGCAGCTGTCGGACGGCGCCGCCGCCTCGGTGCTGATGGAGGAGAAGCTGGCCGAGCAGCGCGGCCTCCAGCCGCTCGGCCGCTACGTCGGCATGGCGGTCGCGGGCACCAAGCCCGACGAGATGGGCATCGGCCCGGTCTTCGCGATCCCCAAGCTGCTCGACCGCTTCGGCCTCAAGATGGACGACATCGGCCTGTGGGAGCTCAACGAGGCGTTCGCGGTGCAGGTGCTCTACTGCCAGGACAAGCTCGGCATCCCGAACGAGCTGCTCAACGTCAACGGCGGCTCGATCTCGATCGGCCACCCCTACGGCATGACCGGCGCGCGCTGCACCGGCCACGCGCTGATCGAGGGCAAGCGCCGCGGCGCCAAGTACGTCGTGGTGACGATGTGCATCGGCGGCGGCATGGGCGCGGCCGGGTTGTTCGAGGTGCTGTAAGCGCCTCGCCGCTCATTCGCCGATCGGAAGGCTCAGCCCCACCTTGGTGCGGCTGAGCACCACCGATGTGCGGAAGCGGCGGACATTCTCGTCGGCGAAGAACAGGCGCTGTGTCAGCGCCTCGAACTCGGCCATGTCGCGCGCGAGGCAGATCAGCACGAAATCGGCCTCGCCGGTGATGTAATAGCATTGCTGGACATTGGGATCGCGCAGCGCGCGGCGGCGGAAGGCATCGAGCTGGTCGAGCCGCTCGCGCTCGAGCTCGACCAGCACGACGAACGTCATCGCCATCCCGAGCGCGGCCGGCGCGAGCACACCGATCTCGCGCTCGATCACCCCAGCATCGCGCAGGCGCCGCAGCCGGCGCTGCACCGACGGCACCGACAGCTCCGCCGCCTCGGCGAGCGCGCGAATCGGCGTGGCGCTATCCTCCTGGAAGAGGCGCAGGATCGTAAGATCGGCGGCGTCGAGGGGGATGGTCATCGGATGTCCTCAAACCTGCGGGGCAGACGATCGATCACGATCACATTTCCCGCATCTCATGCCAAGATCGCGTCGCGCCCGCGCGATAGACTACCGCCTCCATACAAGGAGACGCCGGTGATCGATCATCTCGAACTCTATACGCGCAAGCCCGCCGAGACCGTGGCCTTCTACGCCCGCGCCCTGGCGCCGCTCGGTTACACCCTGCAGGTCGACGGCCCGTCCAAGGGCTTCGGCGACGGCACCACGCTGGACCTGTTCATCGCCGAGGGCGATCCGGTCTCGCATGTCCATTTCGCCCTCGCCGTGCCCGATCGCACCACGGTCGACCGCGTCTATGCCGAGGCGGAAGCGGCAGGGCTGACGCTGGACCGCGCGCCTGCGCTCGCGCCGCATATCCACCCCAATTACTATGCAGGCTATCTTCGGGACCCCGATGGACGGCTCGTCGAGTTCGTCTGCCAGCGACCCGAACCGGCCACCTGATTTGCGGTGACAAATGTCATTTTGGCATTCCTCCCACCAATCCGCTTGGCCTCACACCCCCACTCCGCTAACTCGCCGCGATGCTCCGGCCTCCGCTCGACCCGCCGACCGCCCGCCCGATGGCGCTCGTCCATTGGCTTTATGTCGTGGCCGCGCTGATCGTGGCGATGGTGGTGGTGGGCGGCATCACCCGGCTCACCGAATCGGGGCTGTCGATCACCGAATGGAAGCCGATCAGCGGCGTCATCCCACCCCTCAACGACGCGCAGTGGCAGGCCGAGTTCGCCAACTACCAGCGCATTCCCGAATATCAGCAGCTCAACCGGGGGATGACGCTTGCCCAGTTCAAGGGCATCTTTTTCTGGGAATATCTGCATCGGCTGCTCGGGCGGATGATCGGCCTCGCCTTCGCGCTGCCGCTCTTGTGGTTCTGGATTCGCAAGCAGATCCCGCGCGGCTATGGCTGGCGGCTGACGGCGCTGCTCGCGCTGGGCGGGCTGCAGGGCGCGATCGGCTGGTGGATGGTGACCTCGGGCCTGTCGGTGCGAACCGACGTCAGCCACATCCGTCTCGCCATCCACCTCCTCACCGCGCTGGTCATCCTTAGCGGCATCGTCTGGACTGCGCTCGATCTACGCGCCCTCGTCCGCACCTCCGTTGACAAACCGGCGCGGCTGACTGTCGTAGGCGCGATCGTGCTCGTGCTGCTGTTCGTCCAGCTCGGTTATGGCGCGCTGATGGCCGGGCTCAACGCCGGGCTGGCCGCCAGCGACTGGCCACTGATGAACGGCCGCCTCTTCCCCTCCGAGACGCTCGCCGGCCGCTCCGTCCTCGACGCGGCGGTCAACGATCCGTTCCTCGTCCACTTCATCCACCGCTGGTGGGCGTGGATCGCCTTCGCCGGGCTGGTGGTGCTGGCGCGCAAGGCCCGGGCGGCGGGCGACCGACGCGCATCGATCGCGATTCACTCGGCGGTGGGCCTTCAGATCCTGCTCGGCATCGCCACCGTAATGAGCGGCGTGCCGATCTGGCTGGCGGCGCTGCACCAGCTCGTCGGCACGCTCCTGCTGATCGCCACCGTCTGGGGCGCACACGCGGCCGGGCGGCGATGAGCGACATCGCGCTGGTGCTGGCGACCTTCGCCGACCGGGGCGAGGCGGAGACGATCGGCACGGCGATGGTCGAGGAGGAGCTCGCCGCCTGCGTCAACATCGCTGCTCCCTGCACCTCGATCTATCGCTGGCAGGGCAAGATCGAGCACGCCGAGGAAGTGCAGGCGCTGTTCAAGACCACGATCGCCGTCGCGCCCCGCCTCGCCGCGCGCATCGCCGAGCGCCACAGCTACGACCTGCCGGCGATCGAGATCGTTCCCGCCGCTGCCGGGGAAGCGCTGGCGGCATGGATCGCCGCGTCCACGCGATGAGCGCGTTGCTTGCGGCCCTGCTCGCCATCATGTCGGCCGCGCCGGCCTTTGCCCCACCGGTCGAGCAACCGATCACGCTCACCGTCGCGGAAACGCGCACCCTCGACGGCGCGGAGAGCCGCTTCGCCACCACCCGCCGCGTCGTCTTCCATGTCCGTGACGGCGGCTACGTCGCCGATGTCGATACGTTGTCCGCCTCGGGCGAAGCCGCCAACGCCAGCAGCGCCATCGCCGAGGCCGGGCTGTCTGCATTGATCGGACGCCGCATGACGATAACGCTCGACGGCGCCGGCCAGCCCCTCGCCGTCGCCGACCGCGAGGCGCTGTGGACGCACGTGGTCGACGCGATCGCCGACGCCATCAGACGCCGCAAGCCAGGAAGGGCGCCGGGCAGCGCCGATCCGGCGCCGGTGGTCATGCTGCGCTCGCTGCCGCCGGAACGTCAGCTCGCCATGCTGGCCAGCACCCTCTCTCCGCTGATCGATCCCAAGGCTGCAGCGACGGAGACGCGCGCTCTCCATCCGATCACGCTCACCATGCGTGCACCCGATGGCGTCGCGACACCGCTTACCGGCACCGAACGCAGCGAACGCACCGCGGATGGGCATATCCTCACCACCCGCGAGCTGAACGGAGGCTCCGCCGATCGGCGCGTCACCTTCCGCCTGACCCAGCGCGCCGATCCCGCTACAGGCCTGGTGCTCGACACCAGCCAGACGACGGAGATCGAGAGCGATGCCGGCACCGTGCGGCAGGTCCGCACCTTCTCCGCAACGATCGGGTAAAATAATACCCGTCAGCAAAGCCGCGCTTTGCTTGACTTTCCGCCGCCCATCGAACAAAGGGCCGCATCCGCGCCGCTCCCGATGGGGCGGCGTGCTGCTTTTCTGTGATAGAGGTCCAAGGCCCATGAAGGCGCTGATGAAGACCACCAAGTCGGCCAAGCCGCATGAGGTGGAGAAGAAGTGGCATCTGATCGATGCCGACGGTCTGGTGGTCGGCCGCGCCGCGGTGATCATCGCCAATCTGCTGCGCGGCAAGCACAAGACCAGCTTCACGCCCCACGTCGATTGCGGTGACAACGTCATCGTCATCAACGCGGACAAGGTGAAGTTCACCGGCCGCAAGCTGACGCAGAAGCTCTACTACAAGCACACCGGCTATCCGGGCGGCCTCAAGGAAGTCCGCGCCGACAAGATCCTCGAGGGCAAATTCCCCGAGCGCATCCTGGAGAAGGCCGTGGAGCGCATGATCCCGCGCGGTCCGCTGGGCCGCCAGCAGATGCGCAACCTGCGCATCTTCAAGGGTGCCGAGCACCCGCACGCCGCACAGAACCCCGAGGTTCTCGACGTCGCGGCGCTGAACCGCAAGAACAAGGTGGGCGCATAATGTCCGACAATCGCCAGTCCCTCGCCGATCTCGGCGCCATCGCCGCCGGCCAGGAGCCGGCCGCCGCTCCGGCCACGGCCGGTGAGGTCGCCGTCGCGCCGGTCCAGACCCAGCCGACCACGCCGCTGCGCCAGCAGGAGCTCGACAAGTTCGGTCGCGCCTATGCCACCGGCCGCCGCAAGGACGCGGTCGCCCGCGTGTGGCTGAAGCCTGGCACCGGCAAGATCACGATCAACGGCCGCGATCAGGAAGTCTATTTCGCGCGTCCGACGCTGCGCCTCGTCATCAACCAGGTGTTCGGCGTCGCCGGGCGCGAGGGCCAGTATGACGTCGTCGCCACCGTCAAGGGCGGCGGGCTTTCGGGCCAGGCCGGCGCGGTCAAGCACGGCATCGCCCAGGCGATCACCCGCTACGAGCCGGCGCTGCGCAGCCCGGTCAAGGCGGCCGGCTTCCTGACCCGCGACAGCCGCACCGTCGAGCGCAAGAAGTACGGCAAGGCCAAGGCCCGCCGCAGCTTCCAGTTCTCGAAGCGTTAACGGCTTTTCCACTTGGAATGCGAGGGGCGGCCTGGCAACGGGCCGCCCTTTTCGTTCGTGGCCGAGCCACATTCCACCGTCACCCCGGCGAAGGCCGGGGGCCATCGGCCGGCAAGCACTGGACATGAGCTTCCGCCCGTGGAGCTCGCTGCATGGTGGACCCCGGCCTTCGCCGGGGTGACGGAGATAGCTTAGGTCACAGCTGTCTCAGCCGTCAGCTCGACATCCGGCCCATCCATCACCCGCGCGATCACCTCGATCTCGCGCCCGTCGATCCGCACTTCGTTGAAGCTCGGCCGACTCGCGCGCGTGCGACTGGAGAGCGTGCCGGCGCCAATCAGCCGCACCGTCCGGCCACCCACCTGATGCGGGATATCGAACGGATCATGGACATGCCCGCTCAGCACCGCGTCGATCCCGGCCGTCGCCAGCGCCGCCAGCGCGCGGCGGCCGCCGCGGGTGCGGGCGTTGGCGAGTGTGCCGCCCTCGATCAGCGGATGATGGCAGGCGAGCAGCACCACGCTACCCGCCGGCACCGCCTCGACCAGCGCCAGCGCCTTCTGGAGCTCGCGGGTGCTGACATGCCCCTTCGACCAGTTGAGCCGCCACTGGAACCGCGCGGTCGTCCGCAGCGGCACTACGGAGACGCCGTGGATATCGAGCGGCCGCTCGATCATCCGCTCGAGCGCGAGATAGCGCCCGTAGGGCGTGAAGAAGCGTGCGAAGAGATTGAAATAGGGCAGATCGTGATTGCCGACCTCGACCGTCACCGGCCGTCCCAGGCTCTCTAGCCATTTCGCCGCCGCGGTGAACTCGCGCGAGCGCGCCCGCATGGTGAGGTCGCCGGTCATGATCACCGCGTCGGGCACCTCGTCGCGGACCATAGCATCGAACCAGGCGAGCGCAGTCCGGTCCTCGCTGCCGAAATGCACGTCGCTGACGTGGAACAGCCGGATCATGCCGCTTTGGTGGCGAGAAATACGTCGCGGGTGGTGCCGCCGGTGATTTCCGTGCCCGGCTCCAGCCGCTCCGCCTCGCCGTCGAACAGCGCGAGGACCGGCCGCGGTTCGGCGATGCACAGCCGATCGCTGTGCGTCTGGTCGACCGCGCGGGCCTCCACCCAGTCGCCGGTCACCCAGGTCCAGCCGAGGTCGGCGATCGACCGCCAGTCCCGCGCGTCGACCCCGCGCACGTCCAGCCCCGGCGCGTGCGGCCGCACGAACACCGCCTGATAGCGCCCGCGAAGGCCCGGCACCCCGGCGATGCGAACTCCGCGCCCGAACGTCCGCCGCCATGCCGCCCGCGCCGCGCGCCAAACGCCGCCGAGCCGCCCGCGCCGCACCTCTTCGCGAGCGCGGAACCAAGACGCCGCAGGCCCGATGATCAGACCCACGAACGCGCGATGCTGTCCCGCCTCGACGAAGGGGATCGACACCCGCCGATCGCGCTCATGCGCGGCACGGATGATCTCGGCCGGATCGAGGCTGTCGTGGAGTCCCCTGGCCAGCAGGTTCATCGTGCCACCAGGCAGGATCAGGAATCCGCCGTCCCATTCGGCAAGCGCGCACAGGGCCGCATTGATCGTGCCATCGCCGGCGAACAGCACGACGGTGTCGACGCCTGCCCGATCGAGCGATTCGCTACTCGGCAGGTCGTCCTCAGGAAAATGTGTGCGACCGGCTAGGCCCAGCCCGTGTTCGTGGAACACGGCCTCCAGCGCCTCGCATTTCTCGATCGTCGCGGTGCCGGAATTGGGATTGGTGATGAACCAGAGCGTCTTCATGCCATCCGCCAACGCGCAAACTCGTCAAACGACGCACCGACGGGGATATCCGCGGCCGAGTTGTGGAGTAGCGCCACTATCCCCAGGCGCCGATCAGATCAGAGCATCGAACTCCGCGCGAGAGATCACGGACCAATCACGCTTGGCACGACGCTTCATCCGGGTCCGACAATAGCGGCAAATGCTTACGTAGCTGCCGTCGGCTGCGGGTGTAATATGTTTCTCGGAACGTTCATGCTTCCCTTTGGAGCAGCGAGATAATCCTGCGATCCAGTTGAACACCTGCACTCTTCCTCCCTACATTGGCGGCATCCGGCATCTGCAAAGGCCGTCGAGCCTGGTCAAGCGCCAGTTGCCGAGCATTCGATAGCCTGACGGAGACGCAGGCTCGCGCCCTCATTGATCGGTTGTTCTGCCTCACGGCAGCAGCGAGCTTGCGCGCGGAACAACCGCAGGCTAACTGCCGGACAGCTTCCGCCGGGCGAAGGCAAGGCGTTGCGGGTGTAGCTCAATGGTAGAGCAGAAGCTTCCCAAGCTTACGACGGGGGTTCGATTCCCCTCACCCGCTCCAGCGTTATCATCCCTAGGTCGTCGATTGGCTCGCCCGTAGCCAGCTCAATCATTTTTGCGAGGCGCCAGTCATCTCGATATCAATGCTCGGCCGACCTTTGCAGGGGTAAGCACTATCGAATCGATGCGGGAGCGGATGCGGGGCGTTACCTGTTCCCGCGATTCGGGCGCGTCATCCTTCAGCAAGGCATCGAGCGAAAGAATCTCGCCGACAATCTTCGGCAATCTTGGATGAGGAGCGATCACATTGCTGCTCTCAATAGCCGTCAGTTCCTCTTGAAAAGACAAACGATCGGCTCGCGCTGCTGCGATCTGCTGTCGCCGGCTGGCGCGGGCGGCGCATCCTTCGACAGGAGGATTCCAGCGCCTGCGCTGCCGACCGAACCCACCATCGCCCTTACTCCGCACGTCAAACCAGATCGGGGCGGATATTCCGTACGGTGGCACACAGAACAATGAGCGATTCGATTAGTCTGGCGGACGAGAGCCTGGTTTTTGGGGCGTGCTCGATCGATGGCGAACTACTGGCCAAGCACGCCGCCACGCCCTGCCTCCGTGTTGCCGAAAGTGACTCTCGGTCGACCCGCTGCCTGAAATCTCAACGACGGACGGGAGCGGCGCGATCGCGCCGCTCCCGCACGCCTCAGTTCGAATAGACCTTGATATCCTTCACGATCATGTCGCCCGAACCATCGGCATAGTCGCCGTTTGTCTTCACCGCGACGTCCATGATCGGATACCAGCGGAAGCCGGCGAACGGATTCACCGCCTGGTAGGTCTCCCTGCCATCGATGAACCAGGTGATGTAATCGGGCTGGATATCGACCGCGAAGCTGTGGAAGCCGGTGGTGAATCCGCCGATGCCGTAGATCTCGTCGGTGTTCATGAACGTGCCTTGCTGGAAGGTGCGTTCGACGTTGGCGCCTCCATGCAGCGTATTGGCGGTATAGCGGTCGAAGTCCCACCAGCTTTCGAAGCCGAAACCTTCGTAGATGTCGATCTCCGGAGGCCAGCCTGCGGTCGAGATCAGCCAGAAGGCCGGCCAGGAGCCGCGCCGCGTCGGCATCTTGGCGGTGAACTCATACTGGCCATAGCCGATCTGCAGGGGTCGCGTGTTGTGACCGCTCAGGACGATCGCGCCATAGTCGTAGGGGACGCCGTTCCAGGAGATCGGCTCCTTGAGCTTCTGGGTGTGCATGATCAGGCCGTCATCGGTGTAGCGAAGCGGCGCCTCGATGCCGTAGTCGCGATAGACCCAGCCATCGAGATAGATGCCGGTCTCCTGATTGCCCGGCTGCGAGCGGCCGTTGGGAAGCTGCGTGGACCAGGCCTTGTCATGCCCCGCGTCCGACCATTTCATGGTCTCGCGGCTCATCTTCCACTGAAGGGTGCCCGACGGCTGGAAGGTGCGCGGCGCGCGGCCCGCGACCTGTTCCGCGGTCGGCTCATGATAGATGTCGCACTGCACGGCCGCGCGGTCGGTTCCCATCTTGCCGCCCCATGGCGCCTCGACGAAGCGCACGATGAAATCGGCCTGAGGGATGCCGAGAATGATCGGGACCTCGACCGTCTTCGTCAGGGGATCGCCCGGGCGGAAGATCACCGATTTGTAGATGCTCTGATAATTGGTCCCCGCAATACCCCTGACGGGGCCGGTGCCATCCTCGGTCATCACGCGGGCGATGACGGTGTTTGGCGTCGGTCGATCGAGCGAGATGGGGACATAGGCGACACTCGCCCCCGGCTGGTAGAAGGCTGGGCCGACCGACGCCGTGGCCTGCTCCGGATACCGGGTACCGTTCGCGAAGTCGAAATCGGCGAACTCGGCAGGCGCCGTGCCCGCGGCGAGCGGCGTGACTGCACTGGCCAGCAGCGTCCGGGCGCCGCCCGTGCTGCCGCTCGAACCATTTGCACCGATCCCGGTCGTGCTGAGCCCGGCGGTCGCGGGAAAGAGCGCACTGGGATTGCTGGTGCCGAGAGCCGTCGTCCAAGGGCTCGGCAGCGGCGGCGTGAATGCGGCGCCGGCTTGACCCGACCTCGCGGTGTTGATGCTGGCCGCAGGGAGAGCGCCCGTCGCGGCGCTTGGCCCGGCCTCCGCCACGATCACCCTGCCTTCGGTTTCCGTCGTGGATGGACCTGTTCCGCTTGAACAGGCCGCAAGTGCACAAGCCAGGATAATGCCCGCAAGCGAGCGTAGAGAAACGATACGCATTGCACGTCCCCTATTGTCACGCGGCAGCTCCTGCCGCTTCGTTCAGCCCCTCCTTCCATGGCGGCGGATCATGCCCAGCGCCGTTTACCGTGAGCCGACGATAGACGGCGCTTCGACGCCATGATCGTCGCCAGTCCTTGAAGCGAATGAGGTCGCCATTGCCCCCGACGGAAGATGGCTAGCCGTTACCGCGGCCTACGGTGCCGGGAGTCCATCCTCAGATGCTGCCGCGCCCTCACATGCTGCGAAATCCGGACGGGTGCGCGACACAGGGACGCCGAAGGGCACCCAGCATGCACCTTTTGAGCCGCGGGATTCACAGCCGCAATCGATCGCTAGCTATCCTCATGACGGTCCGCCAAAATGGTTAACAAATGGTTAACGCGAAAACGGTCCGTCGCATTTTATCTAAGAAATCTACTTACTTACACGCGTGTTTGCAGCATGTACTTTACAACGGATCGAGCCAGCTCGGGCAATCGATGAAATTCTGCAGCCAGGCGGCACCTCACCCCGTGATTGGTCACAGGATGGCTGGCCCAACAAAGCGCCTTTCGCCACTAGTTGGGCTCAGCTTTCGCTCGGTTCGATCAGTACGTCACCGTGACGACAATGGTATCGCTATAGGCGCCCGAACGGACGTTCTGCCCGGCCGGGATCCTGCCATAGACCGTGATCGTCTGGTCGACCGCCAGCAGCGCAGTGAAGCTTCGCACGACATTCACCGTGCCGCCCGTTCCATTGCCCCAGATCTGATTGCGCGCTGCCGTGGTATAGAGATTGTAGCCGAGGTTGGTCGTGCCGTTCCGCAGCGTCCGGCCGGCATAGCTGTTGGACGAACCGGTGCTGAGATCGACGGTGAACGATCCGGCCAGCGCCACGAGCAGCGTGCAGCGTACCCTGACCGATCCGGTCGCATCGTTGGCGGACGAGGAAATGGGATTGTAGGTGCCGAAACTCACGCCCGTGGCGGTGACGGTGCAGCTGCAAAACGAGAGCGGATTGCAGGCCGCCCGCGCCTCGGATGGCCAGAGAAGATAGGACGCCAGCAACACGCCCAGGAGAACGCCGAACCGATTGGCGGTCATCATCGGAAATCCTCTCACTGGCACCGTAGCGGCCCGATCCGCGGCAGCGTCTCTCCGGCCGGACGGTCCGGGACGACGACACGGCAGGGACCTCTGCCGGTTTCGACCTCGAGGCTCATGCCCGGCTGCAGCTCGCGGACGAAAATCTCGCCGCCATAGCCGACGAAGGCACTCTCGCCGGTGCTGGTCCGCACATTGGCACCGGTTTCGGCGGGACTGCCGTCGGGCATCGTCACGACGATCGTGGCGGGGCGGTCCCGCTCGACCGCGAAGCGGGCCTGCGCCGCGCCGCGGAAGCGCGGCACCACGATCATCGTATCGCTCGGCATACGGACGTCGAGCGGCAGGTCCGACGGCGCGAGCGAGATGCGATTCTCCTCATAGGCGCGCAGGTCCGGGATGATCGCCCGGCCCTGTTTGTCGGTGCGAGTAACAAGCCGGTTCTCCTGATAGATCCGCACGTCCGGCTGACCCGGCACCTCAACGACGCCTAGCCCGCCCTCGACGCGCCGCGTCGCATAGGCGCGGTCGCCGGCGATCAGCAGGCCGCCGCTCGCGATCGCCCGCAGCCCCTCGCGGCCGTCGAACCGCGCCGCCTCCACGCTGACCTCACCGACGTCGCCGCGCCAGCGCAGCTCGGCCTGCTGATAATCGGCCTCCCCCGTGCTCGCCGCCAGCCGATAGCCCCAGCCACCCTCGGTCGGCGTGGTCTGGCGCAGCTCGGCGAGCACGTTGCGGCTGTCGGCCTGCGCATAGGCGCTGGAGCGCGATCCCAACGGTATGGTCAGCCCGATCCCCGCCGTCGTCTCCCAACCGGCATCCTCGACCTTGGTCCTCAGCGCGAACAGATTGAGATAGGCCTTGTCGCCGAGCGAGACGCTGTAGTTGGCCGACGCGAGCCGCGTCCGGTCTCCGGCGGCATAGGTCAGGTCGGTCCAGGAAACGGCGATGCTGCCACCGCGTCCCAGCGACACGCCCGCCGATGCCTGGAGCTGCTCGGTGATCCGATCCTCGTCGCGGTCGATCCCGAGCTGGTCGAAATGGCGCGAGGCGCGCTGGTAGCTGACCCCGATGTTCCAATCGGGCGAGATGCGGCTGAAGAAGATGCGGTAGAGCGCTCCCTCGCCGTCGTCGCCGCGGGAGACGGCGCCGGCGACGCCGATCTCGCCGATGTCCGGTACGATGAGGTTCGCGCCCGCTCCGGCCATCTGCACCTCCCCGCCCACCTCTGCCCGACCCTCGACGGTCAGCCAGTCGGTGAGGCCGTAGCGGTAGCTCCCCGCGGCAAAGGGATTATGGTAGCGGAAGCTGCGGATGCCGTAGTCGCGTCGCTCGACGCCGCCCTCGAGCGACCAGGCCGAGAGCCCGCGCCGCAGGAGGCGGGAGCTGACGTAATAGGAGGTCCTGACCCGCCGCTCGACGCCGAGCGCGTCGCGCACCACCAGGGTCACGTCGCCGGCGCCGGTCACGACCGGTGCCTGGATGATCGAGAACGGTCCCTGGTCGACCTGGGCCTGGTAACGAACGGCGTCGTTGACCAGCAGCTCGACGTTCGATGGCACGGCGGCGCGCCCGCCGAAATCGGGCACGGGAAAGGTGACCAGCTCCGGCTGCAGCGCGAATTCGGTGCCGAGCCGGACACCGCCGAACCGGACCTGCCGCGACCAATCCCTGGCATCCGTCACCGTGTCGCCGACGACCAGGCGCGTGAGTGCATCGGGGAAATCGCGCAGGTAGAAGGTATCCAGGCGGGTGACCGTGCCGGCGCCGCCGTTCCGCCCGACCGTCATGGTGCTCGAGACCAGCCCCCAATCGTCCGAGACACCGCCCTCGAGAAAGGCGGTACCGGTCAGGCGGTCGTCATATTGGAACGACAGATCATAGTTCAGGAAGGCCGCGAACGTCGCTGGAGTCGGGCCGGTTCGTCCGGAGGCGGGCAACAGCTGCTGGGGCAGGAAGCGTGCCGACGGAACAATGAGGTCGAGGCGCTGCCGCGCGGCGTCGAACCGCACCGTCACGTCGGGGAAAGCCGATAACGGCACGAGCCGTTCGTCCTCGATCGTCTCCGGCGCGAGCTCAGGGCGGCGCATGCGCCAGCGATCGAGATCCTCGGGACGGACCCAGAAACGCTCCCCCCGCCGGGCCACGACATATTCGCCGTCGCGGGGAACGCCGTTGATTGAGACCTCGACGAGCATCAGCTCCGCCTTGCTTGCGGAATCCGCCCGCTGCGGCTGATCGGAGCCGCTCGGTTGCGCGCCGGCGGCCAGCGGGCCGGCGATCAGGCAAAGCGCGCCCATCGCCGCGCTAAGGGCGCCCGGCATCACGGCCGGCCGCCTCGGTGACCAGATCGACCGACACGTCCTTCTGGTCGGTCATTGCGTCGAGCCTGAGCGCCTGACCGGCAACGACCGGCGCGGCACTGTCCAGCATCACCGCCTTCGCCGTACCCGGCAGGAGATAGAGGGACACGTCCCTGGCCCCCAGCGCGGCGCCGCCCGGCCGGTGCAGCGCCAGCCGGTTGATCTGGACGTGGGCAGCGCCCTCGTTGCGAACGAGCAGCTGCACCTGCCCCGGCCCGGCCGGCACGGCGCGCCACACCAGCTGCATCGGAGTCTGCTGCGGCGGCGGCACGAAGATCGGGATGCTGATCCTCAGCAAGGTGCGCACCTCGCCCGGACGCGAGGGGCGTTCGGTCGGCACCTCCTCCAGGAAGACGCGATAGGTCTTTTCGGTCGCGCCCGGCGCCGTGCGCAGCCCGAACCGCGCGATCTGCGTTCCGCCGGGCGCCACCTCGAACAGAGCGGGATTGGCGAGGACGTCGCGCGTCTCCTCGAAGACATCCTCGCCCTGGTCCTGCCGCCAGGCATAGACGCGCAGCTGGACCCGCGACGGCTCGTCGCTGTCGTTCTCGATCGTCATCGTCTGGACCGGCTGGGCCGGGGTCAGGACGATCCGGACCGGAAACACCTTGAGCGCCGCGGCATAGCCGACGAACGGAACAAGCGTTGCCGCGACCAATGCCGCGCCGAAGCGCCACGCCGTGCGCACGGGCTGGCCTAGTAGTTCACCGTGACCGTGATCGTGTCAGTGTATCCGCCGGCCGGAACATTCTGGCCGGCTGGGACGCGCCCGTAGACGGTGAGCGTCGTCGGCAGCGCCCCGGCGGTCGTGGGCGGCGGCGTGTCGGTTCCCGGCGTGTTGCCCCAGTTGTTGGTCCGCGCCGCCTCACGATAGAGCGCGTAACTCAATGTGTTCGCGCCGTTCGTCATCCGCCGAGTCGTGACCGTCGCGCCCGTCGCAGTGCCGGCATTGAGTCCGACGGTGAACGACGTTCCGACGGTGCAGAGCACCGACAAGGTCGTGGTGGCGTCGAGCGCGGTGGCGGCGGTCGGGCTGTAGTTGCCGAACGCCAGCGGATTGGCGGTCACCGCGCAGGCGGTCTGCACGGTCGCGGTTACGGGAAAGGTAGTCGTCGCCGTCTGCGCCCGGGCGGGGCTAACGATCAGCAGGCTCGCGACGGTCGAGCCCAACAGGGTGAGAAGGGTGCGCCAAGTCATGTGGTTCTCCCACTTGCTTACGACGCCCCCCTTGCAGGCAAATTGTCTGCGGTTCGGCTTACCAGAGCAACTCCAGAAGCTGCGATTCACCGACATCGCAGCACGTTCCGCCGCTATTCCGCAATCATAATATTATTACTTTTCTTAGCGCCGCCAAACGGTTGGATTTAGAAGTTTACTTCCAGAACGGACTGATTGCCGCGCCGAAGCTCCGTATCCGGGTCGGTATTCTGCCCCTGCTGGACCGAAGTCTCGGGCTCGACCAATCTCACCTCGGGACGCTGTGCCTGCGGGCACGAGACCGCTGCCGACGGCATGGGGTGCTGCCCGTTCCCGACAGGTTCGATACGACACGGCGAGACCACGGTCGCACCGACGATCAATCGGCCGCGGACATGGGTATCACGCAGCGGCTGAGCCCCCACCGCAACGGCAGACAGCGCCACAACGAGATTGCATCCAACGACAAGGACACGACGCACGACCATCACCCTCCCGCAAAGCCGGAAAGGCCCCTAGGCGCATCATGTAAAGATATTCTGTACCGGCGCAGCTGTCGCCGCCTACGGAATTCCTGCGGCCATAATTCGGTGAGCACAGCACTGCTGTTGCAGCCCTCCGAGCTGGCGCCATGAGACGGCGATGACGCGGCGGGCGACCCGTATTGCTTGCTTCCAAACCTTCTAGTGTGGCTCCGGCCGGAGCTAGGTCACCGCGCTGGCAGGCGCCTGAGCAGAGGCACCGGGTTATTCGGGGGTGAAGTTCGACCAAAGGTCAGTTCAGTCCGCTGAGCCTCCGCACGAGCGCGCGACGGAGAAGTCGGTCCTCGAGCGAGTAGTAGAGAAAGATGTCCGGCGACCGATCAAGAAGTGAGGCGGCAAAGGCAATGTCAGTCCCGGCGCGTTGCTTCGGCGGTGGCGGTACCAAAAGCGGTTCGATGCAGCGGTCGAGGACTCTCGTGAAGTTCTCATCGAAAGCGATCCAGCCGATACGCCAGCGCGCATCGGCGGTAGCACCGTTGTAAAACATCACCGGTGGCTCGCCCGGGCGGGAAAGGATCGGCCCGGTCGAAAGGTGCCAAGTGTCCCAAAGACGGGGCCGAACCGTAAAGAGGTCCTCGACCGCTTCCCATGGGCCAGTGAGATTATCCGCAACCGCAAGGCCGATCCGCGAGGCGTTGTCCTTCGCATATTCGTAGAATATCCGATAGCGGCCGTCAGTCCCCTGCGCCACCGTCGCTTCCTTGATGTTGCCTTCGCCTGCTCGCGCCTTGAGCAGGACTTTGTCCTTAGTCAGATGGGTTAGGTCAGGTCCGGTGGCGACAAGCAGCGAACCCTGGTCCCGCTTGCCGTCCACCCCGGTGTAGAATACCAGCAGGTGCGGCTCGTCTCCGATCACCACGGTGGGATCCTCCACCCCGCCAGCGTCGACGTCATCGGGGCCAGGGACGATCGCCGGAGTGGGTTCCGTCCTGAAGAACAATCCATCGGCAGACTCACCGGCATAGATGATCCCGGTCGGATCGCCGGGGCCGAGTGGATTCTTCAGCACCCTCACTAGCAATCGCATGCGGCCTTCGGCCTCCCACACATAGGGGCTCATCAAGTCGTGCGCTGCGAGCAGACCATCGGGGCGCTCGGCGATGTCGAGCTGGACCACATCGATCTGCTCGACTGCGAAATCGAGCGCCGTCTTCTTGGCCAATTTCATGCCCCTTGCGCCACCGTCAGCGACAGGGCACCGTCGATGGTCACTGTCGCGCCCGTGATATAGTCGGCCTTCTCCGACAGCAGAAACAGGACGAGCTCGGCGACCTCCTCGGCCGTCCCCGCGCGGCCCCAAGGGATCGCTGCCTCTTTGCGGCGCAGCTCGTCGGGATCGTCGAGCGCGGACTGATTCATCGACGTCAAGATCATGCCGGGCGCAACGGCGTTCACCGCGATACGCTGCGGCGCCAGCTCGAGCGCGAGTGTCGCGGTCAGCTGCGCCAGCCCTCCCTTCGCGCTGTCGTACTCAACCCCGCCAGAGCGAGGCGCGCGCTCGTGGATCGAGGAAATATTGACGATTCTCCCACCACCCTGCTTGCTTTCGAGCCCGCGAACGAAGCGCCGGCAGGTGAGGAAGGGACCATAGAGGTCGGCGCGTAGCACGCGGTCAAACTGGGCCAAGCTCATGTCGGCGATCGGCGTGTCGCTCATGTTGAGGCCGGCGGAATTGACCAGCAGACGCACCGGCCCGAATGCTCTCTCGGCTGCTGCAAACAGAGCGTCGACCGCCGCCTCGTCAGCAACGTCGGTCCGGCAGGCGATGGACCGGCCACCGCTGCGCTCGATCTCGCCTGCGACCGCCGCGCCCGCGGTCTCATCCCCGAAATAGGTTATCGCAACATTCGAGCGCCGCGCGCCCAGCGCCAGCGCACACGCTCTTCCTATCCCTGACTCTCCCCCGGTGACGATGGCGCAGCAGTCCACTTTGACGAAACGCCGGCGCTGCGCGATTGGTTGCGGCTCGAGAATGATGACGCAAATACGAGGCATCGCTTCGATGGGCGAGGCGCCGCGTTAGCGCCCGCACTATGCTGTCTCCCGGAGCGCTGGAGTGTGGCCGGCGGTTTTCTGATGTAGACAATATGCTGCCAGGATTGCCGCGCCCGCGATCGCTGCACCTGCCATCAGATCAATGATGTAATGTCCGCCCATCGGAACCGCGGCCACAAACATGGCCAGGTTCAGCGTGAGGAACGGCCAGCGCAGATAGCGAAGCTGGGCAAATCCCCAGGCCAGCACCACCGCGCCGCCTGCATGAAAGCTCGGCATGGTGATGATGCCGCCAAGAGTTTCGGTACTGAGCGCGCGGATGGTCCCGTCCCGCAACCCTTCGATCAGCGGCAGAAATTTCCAGGCTGCCAGCACCCTGATCGCGGGAACCTGCTCCGGTACTATCCCGTGATGGACATAGGCGCCGCGGGCCGGAAACCATGGGAAGATCAACAGGCAGACGAGCAGCGTGAGCGACCAAGCAGTCAAGAAACGCCACCCGAGCTGCTCCCGGCCCATTGCGCTCGCGATCGCAACCAGCGCCAAAGGCTGCCAGCCGAGCGAGGTATAGGCATAGGTCAGCGCGAGCAGGCTGGACCGGTATTCCTGGATTGCGACGATGGTGCGCGGCCAGTCGAAGCCCGGCAGCATCTGCCGGTCAAAGGCCGCCAGCCACCCGTCCATATAGGGTCGGGCACTGGTAGCGAGCAGAGCCGATGCCAGCGAGGTGAGCGTCCCAACGGCGATCAGGAGGACGGCGAGTTGAATGAAACCGCCGATACGGCGCGCGCCCAGTCGGCGCAGTACGACGCCGATCCCCCACAATCCGGCAAACGTCAGAAACACGGGATCGAGACTGCGGTGGTCATAGCCGATCGCGCCGGTACCGAGGCCGGTGGCGAGTATCGATGCCATGAACCCCGCTATTGCGAGGGCGGGCATCGCCTCGGACGGTGCCAGGGACCATCGCCGTGCGGGCTCCTTTGCCGGGACGGATTGGAACATGCGCAATGCCATGGAGGCTGCATGACCGGACGTGGTTGATTTCGCGTTAAGGTCTTGCCGCGGGAACGCCCTATATTCCCCCGCTGACGACCTCGCGCCCCGCCGCCTCCAGCGCCGCGGTGAGATCGGCCATGCAGGCGTCGACCAGCGCCTGCTCGGTTCCGCGGACCACGAAATTGGCGCCTGTCCGGCCATCGCGGAAAAAGGGATAGCTGCCGATCGCGATGCCCTCGTGGCTGCGCTCGGCTTCGCGCAGCAGGTCGGCGACCTCGCTTTCGGGTACCCAGCAGCCGATCGTCGCCGAGAGCACCGGCCGGCCGCCTTCGAGCTGCCCCGTCAGCGCATCGAGCATCCCGGCGGTGATATGCGGCACGCCCGCCATGACGAACAGCTTGCCGATGCGGATGCCCGGCGCGCCGGACATGCGGTTGGGGATCAGATCGGCGCCCGCCGGCACCCGCGCCATCCGCATCCGCGCCTCGGTGAGGCCGCCGCGGGTCTCATAGTAGCGCTCCAGCACCGCCAGCGCCTCGGGATGGTAGACCACCTCGACGCCCAGCGCCTTCGCCACCGCGTCGACGGTGATGTCGTCGTGCGTCGGCCCGATGCCGCCGGTGGTGAAGAGATAGTCGTTGCGGGCGCGGAGCTGGTTCACCGCCTCGACGATCGCCTCCTCGACGTCGGGCACGATCCTGACCTCGGCGAGGCGGATGCCCTGGACGTTGAGCCAGGTCGCGATCTGCGCGACGTTCCTGTCCTGGGTGCGGCCCGAGAGGATCTCGTCACCGATCACCGCCAGCGCGGCCGTCCAGATCCTCTCGCTCATGGCTCCGCCCCATAGCGAAACCGCGTGTCCCTCGCTATATGGCGGCGATGACCGAATATGTGACCGCCGACGCCCCGCTGACGCGCACGGGCGCGATCCGCCTCCATCGCCCCGAGGATTTCGAGGGCATGCGCCGCGCCGGCCGGCTCGCCGCAGAGGTGCTCGACGCGGTCGTGCCGCACATGGTGCCCGGCGTCACCACCGCCGAGATCGACGATATCGTCCACAGGACGGTCGAGGCGGCGGGCGGCATCCCGGCGACGCTCGGCTATCGCGGCTACACCCATTCGAGCTGCATCTCGATCAACCATGTCGTCTGCCACGGCATCCCGGGCGACCGCATCCTCAAGGACGGCGACATCGTCAACGTCGACGTGACCCCGATCCTCGACGGCTGGCACGGCGATTCGAGCCGCATGTACCTGATCGGCGACGTGCCCCTGAAGGCGAAGCGGCTGGTCGAGGTCACCTATGAATGCCTGATGCTCGGCATCGAGCAGGCGAAGCCCGGCAATCACCTCGGCGACATCGGCTATGCGATCCAGAAACATGCCGAGAAGCACCGTTTCGGCGTGGTCCGCGACTTCTGCGGCCATGGCCTGGGCCGCCTGTTCCACGACGCGCCCGAGGTGGTGCACGTCGGCCGCCCCGGCACCGGGCCTGAGCTGCGCCCCGGCATGTTCTTCACGATCGAGCCGATGATCAACATCGGCAAGCCCGACGTGAAGCTGCTCGACGACGGCTGGACCGCCGTGACCCGCGACCGTTCGCTGTCGGCGCAGTTCGAGCATTCAATCGGCATCACCGAGGACGGCTGCGAGATCTTCACGCTGTCGCCTCGCGGGTTCGACAAGCCGCCCTACGCCTGAACTTCTGCCGCACGCCGGGTCGCGTTGGCGGCATCGTGCGCCAGCCGGATCGGCAGGGGCAGCCGGCGTCCGTCGCACAGCTTCAGCACCCAGGCGACCGCGGTCTCGAGCGACACGCGGTGGCCGATGCTGACGTAGATCGGCTGCGCGCGAGGGCGCGTGCGGAGCGCCACGCCCACCATCTCACCGCGGTCGACCAGCGGCGCGCGGTCGCCTGGCGCCGGCCCCAGCTCGCCTTCGACGCGGCCGCACAGCAATGTCTTCGCGCAGCCGATCGTCGGCACGTCGGCGACGACACCGAGATGGGTCGCGATTCCGCAACGCCGTGGATGCGCGCGGCCGTGTCCGTCGACCAGGATCAGGTCGGGCATCGCGCCGAGCCGTCGCAGCGCCGCGACGATCGCCGGCGTCTCGCGGAAACCGAGATAGCCGGGAACATAGGGAATCCGCGGCACCATCGTCACGCTCGCCGCCGGCAGCGGCTCGCCCGGCGGCCAGGGCAGCGGGGCGACCGCCGCATGGATCGGCCCGCGCACGTCGCGCCAGCGCATCGAGGTATCCACGCCCGCGACCATGCGGACCGGTCCCACCCGGTCGGCGGTCTCCCCCGCCGCCGCGATCTCGCGCTGGACCTTGGCGGCCGCCGAGAGATCGGGCGGGGCCAGCCAATCCGCGGGAACGTCACGCATCCGTCCGTCTCTCCTTCCCTGCCGCCCAATTGGGCAACGGAGCACCTGCTGCCCAATTGCTGGGCAACGATCGAAGCCCATTAGCGATGCGGCGGTGCAACGGCGCGAGGATTTCCGCCGCATTTGCGAATGGCACGCTTGCTGCAAGCCGCGCGATCAGGGAGTATGGGGCCGCTCTCAACAAGCGACCAACAGGGAAACCCAAGCCGGTGAAGAAGATCGAAGCCATCATCAAGCCGTTCAAGCTCGACGAGGTGAAGGAGGCGCTGCACGAAGTTGGCGTGTCCGGCATCACCGTCACCGAGGCCAAGGGCTTCGGCCGGCAGAAGGGGCATACCGAGCTTTACCGGGGTGCCGAATATGTCGTCGACTTCCTGCCGAAGGTGAAGCTGGAAGTGGTGGTCGAGGACGGACTCGCCGAACGGGTGGTGGAGGCGATCGCTTCGGCGGCGCAGACCGGCCGGATCGGCGACGGCAAGATCTTCGTGATCCCGGTCGAGACGGCGCTGCGCATCCGCACCGGCGAGCGCAATGAGGATGCGATTTGACGCGACGCAATAATCTGTGAAGACGGTGCGCCGCGGCGCAACATGATTCTGCCGCATCCCGGCGGCACATTTTTTAGAGAGCAAAGGGCAAGACATGGCGAATTCGGCGAGTGACGTCCTCAAGATGATCGAGGAGAAGGAGATCGAGTGGGTCGACCTCCGCTTCACCGATCCCAAGGGCAAGTGGCAGCACCTGACGATGGTCTCGTCCGTGCTCGGCGAGGACGAGCTGACCGACGGCCTGATGTTCGACGGCTCCTCGATCGCGGGGTGGAAGGCGATCAACGAGTCGGACATGATCCTGAAGCCGGATCTCGACGCGGTTTATGTCGATCCCTTCTCGGCGACGCCGATGCTGATCCTGATCTGCGACATCGTCGAGCCGTCGACCGGCGAGCTCTATGCCCGCGATCCGCGCTCGACGGCGAAGCGCGCCGAGGCCTATCTCAAGACCACCGGCATCGGTGACACCGTCTACGTCGGCCCCGAGGCCGAGTTCTTCATGTTCGACGACGTCCGGTTCGAGAACGGCTACAACACCAGCTATTACAAGATCGACGACATCGAGCTGCCGACCAACACCGGCCGCGAATATGAGGGCGGCAACCTCGCCCATCGTCCGCGCGCCAAGGGCGGCTATTTCCCGGTCGCGCCGGTCGACAGCGCGGTCGACATCCGCGGCGAGATGGTCTCGACCATGCTCGAGATGGGCCTTCCTTGCGACAAGCACCACCATGAGGTGGCGGCGGCGCAGCACGAGCTCGGCCTGACCTTCGGCACGCTCACCACCACCGCCGACCGGATGCAGATCTACAAGTATGTCGTGCACCAGGTCGCGCACGCCTATGGCAAGACCGCGACCTTCATGCCCAAGCCGATCAAGGAGGACAACGGCTCGGGCATGCACACCCACTTCTCGATCTGGCAGGGCAAGGAGCCGCTGTTCGCCGGCAACGGCTATGCGGGCCTTTCCGACACCTGCCTCTATTTCATCGGCGGCGTCATCAAGCACGCCAAGGCGATCAACGCCTTCACCAACCCGACCACCAACAGCTACAAGCGGCTGGTGCCGGGTTACGAGGCGCCGGTGCTGCTCGCCTATTCGAGCCGCAACCGCTCGGCCTCGTGCCGCATCCCGTACGGCGCGGGCGCCAAGTCGAAGCGCGTCGAGGTGCGTTTCCCCGATGCGATGGCCAACCCCTATCTCGCCTATGCGGCGCTGATGATGGCGGGCCTCGACGGCATCCAGAACCGCCTCCATCCAGGCGAGGCGATGGACAAGAACCTCTACGACCTGCCGCCGGCGGAGCTCGCCAACGTGCCGACCGTGTGCGGCTCGCTCCGCGAGGCGCTCGACAGCCTGGAGGCCGACATGGACTTCCTGCTGAAGGGCGACGTGTTCTCGAAGGACCAGATCGAAGCCTATATCGAGCTCAAGCGCGAGGAGGTCGCCCGCTGGGAGATGACGCCGAGCCCGGTCGAGTTCGATATGTACTACAGCGCGTAGGCGCGGCCACGACCGCGCCGTTTCGGACCGGCGAAGCCCGGTCCGCAACGCGCTGTACGGCCGGCCTCGCCAGAGCGAGGACCGACGTCGCGGCTTCGCCGCGGCGTCCTGCCCGACAAAGAAAAGGGCGCCCGGATCACTCGGGCGCCCTTCTCGTTTCCAGCTTGGAGCATCCTTAGCCCCTCCCCTGAAAGGGAGAGGCTAAGAGCCTCAGCGGAACTTGCCGCTGAGCTGGACGCCGATGATGCGCGGTTCGTTGAACACCGCTGCCATGTAGTTCTCGATCACGCCCTTGAGGTTCTTCTCGTTGGTGATGTTGCGCGCGAACAGCGCGACCTCATAGGCGTCGTCCTTCGCGGCATAGCCGATCTTCAGCCCGCCCTCGAAGTTGCCGTTCGAGGTGAACTCCTTGGTCCGGTAGAGCACGAACTGGGTGTAGCCCTGCAGGTTCCAGTCGGTCGCCACGAACGCGCGGCCACCGTTGCCGAGCGGCAGATCGTAGCGGGCGTTGACGTTGAGGTTGTACTCCGGCGCGTTGGGCAGCGGCTCGCCGTCGATCTGCGCGAACACCGCTGGCGCGCCGAACACCGGGCGCGTGATCGTCGGGTCCTCGACCGTGCACACCACCACACCGTTCAGCGCACAGACCTGCGCATAGACGCGCTTATCCTTGATCTCGCTGTGCAGCAGGCTGAGCCCCAGCCCTGCGGTGAAGTTGCGCGTCGGCCGCCACTCCAGGTCCGCCTCCGCACCATAGGCATAGGCGTGGTTCGCGTTGAACAGCACGCCGTTGCCGTCGGCATCGTTGCCGTTGAGCTGGATGTCCTTGACCGAATAGGCGAAGGCGGTGGCGTTGAAGCGCAGCGTGTTGTTGAACAGGTTGCTCTTGAAGCCGGCCTCGAGCGACGTGATCGTCTCCGAATCCGCGGTGGTGAAGTCGGAGTTGAACACCGCCGAACGCCCCTGGATCGTCGGGCCGCGGAAGCCGCGGGCGAGACGGGTGTAGAAGCTGAGGTCGGGGTTCGCCTGCCACAACAGGCTGACGTCCCAGCTGGGCGTCGTGTCCGACAGGCGGACGTGACGGCGGCCGCGATAAGTGACCACGCCGGCCGCGGTGTCGGCGGTCTTGAGCAGGTCGGTCGTCTTGGTGTCGTTGGTCTCGCGCGCGCCGATCGTCAGCGTGAAGTCCGGCGCGAACTGGTAGCTCAGCTGTCCGAACACCGCCCATGAGGTGTTGACGTTGTGCAGCCGCACCCAGTTGTTCGGATTGTTCGCCGGCGGCGTCAGGAAATAGGCACGCTGGTAGAAGTCGGTGATGTCGCGGCTGTCGAAATACATGCCGCCGACCTGCCACTTGAACGGGCCGTTGCCGTTGCTGGCGAGGCGGACCTCCTGCGTCCACTGGTCGAGGTCGCGGACGTTGCCCTGCGACTGGCCGAAGCCATTGGGCAGGCCGTTCACCGGGAAGTTCGCCGCCGCGCCGCCGTCGGTGTCGCCGCGGCTGTAGCCCGAGGTGGTCTCATAGGCGGTGATCGAGGTCAGCGTGACCGGCCCGAAGTCATAGGCCGCGCGCAGCGACCCGCCGTAGGTGTCGTAGGCCTGCGGATTGTCGTGCGCCTCGTCATAGGCGACCGTGCCGCGCGGCTCGTCCGAGACGTCATTCGAACCCTTCTTGAGCGCGGCGCGGTGGAACAACGTCGAGGTGCCGTCGTACCAGCGGGCATGGGCCGACGCAGTGATCGACAGCGCGTCGGTCGGCTCGAGCAGCAGCTGGAGGCGGACATTGCGGTCGTCATAGCCGCCCATCGCGTCCTTCCTCGGCGTCCGGGTACCGTCGGCGCTGGGGCCGACATAAGTGTTGTCGACCCAGTCGTCGCGATGCTGGATCAGCGTCGACAGGCGGAAGGAGATGCCGTCGGCGATCGGCCCGCCGACGCCCGCATCGAGGTTGACCGTGTTGTAGCTGCCGTAGGACAGGTCGGCGCGGCCCTCGCAGTCGTGGCTCGGCTGGATGGTGTCGAACTTGACGATGCCGGCGGTGGTGTTGCGCCCGAACAGCGATCCCTGCGGCCCGCGCAGTACCTCGACCTGGCGGATGTCGTAGGCCGGGTTGGACTTCAGCACGACATGCTCGAGCACGACGTCGTCCTGGATGATCGATACCGGCTGCGATGCGCCGAGGTAGAAGTCGATGTTGCCGAGCCCGCGGATGTAGAAGCGGGGGAAGATGCGGCCGGTGGTGGACTCGGCGTAGAAGCTCGGCACGCGGCCCGACAGCGCCAGCAGCGTGTCGTCGCCGCCGCTGGTGTAGGTGCGCAGGTCCTGCCCGCCGACCACGCCGACCGAGACCGGCACCTTCTGGAGATTCTCCGAGCGGCGCTCGGCGGTGACGACGATATCGCCGACGCCGTCCTGCGGCGCGGCGTCGGCCGCCGGTGCGGCGCTGTCCTGCGCATGGGCGGAGACGGCGCCGAGCATCGCCGTGGCGGCGCTCAGCAGCAGGATGGATTTGGTGAGTTTCAGATGCGGCACGAAGGCCCTCCCTGGGACTGAGATTTGGTTCTGTCCCCTCCAGTGCCGGCGTTCTGCGACGCCCGGCGCGGGCGCGGTATCGGTGGGTTGTGACCGAATCATGACCTGCCAGGCCGCGCTGTCATGCAACCGCCGCTTCCCTCGCCGCATGGGCTTTGTTAGCCCGGCGGAATGATCCGAATTCCATCTGCCTTGATCGCCGCCGGCCTAACCGTTGCCGGCCTGCCCGCCGCCGCGCAGAACCTCGCTCCCGCAGAGGCGAAGATGAAGGCGGTGATCGCCGCCGAGCAGGATCGCGACATCGCGCTGCTCGAACGCGCGGTGAACCAGAATTCGGGGACGCTGAACCTCGACGGGGTACGCAAAGTCGGCGACATCTTCCGCACCGAGCTGGAGCCGCTCGGCTTCACCGTGCGCTGGATCGACCAGTCGGCGGTCGGCCGCGCCGGGCATCTGATCGCGACACACAAGGGCAACGGCAAGGGCAAGCGCATCCTGCTAATCGGCCATCTCGACACGGTGTTCGAGCCCGACTCGCCCTTCCAGAAGTTCGTCCGCGACGGCAATCGCGCGACCGGCCCCGGCACCAGCGACATGAAGGGCGGCAACGTCGTGATCGTCGCGGCGATGCGGGCGATGCAGGCGGCGGGGACGCTCAAGGGCGCCGACATCCAGATCCTCCTGACCGGCGACGAGGAACGCACCGGCACCCCGCTGGAGGTCGCGCGCAAGGACCTGATCGAGGCGGGCAAATGGGCCGACGTCGCGCTCGAATATGAAGGGCTGGCCGAGCAGGACGGCCGCGACATGGGCACCATCGCTCGTCGCAGCGCGGCGAGCTGGGAGCTCAGGACCAGCGGCAAGACCGGCCATTCGGGCGGGGTGTTCGGTCCATCGCTCGGCTATGGCGCGATCTACGAGATGGCGCGCATCCTCGACGATTTCCGCCGCGAGCTGCCGGAGCCCAACCTCACCTACAATGTCGGCGTGCTGGCGGGCGGGACTCCGGCCGAGATCGACCCGTCAGGCTTCCGCGTCACCGCGCAGGGCAAGACCAACGTCGTCGCGGCGAGCTCGGTCGCGCGCGGCGACCTGCGCTCGCTTACACCTGAACAGGACGCGCGGGCGCGGGAGAAGATGCAGGCGATCGTCACCAGGCACCTCGCCGGCACCGACGCGACGCTCAAGTTCTTCGACAGCTACCCGCCGATGGCACCGACCGAAGGCAACCGGGCGTTGCTGGCGAAGCTCAACGGAGTCAACCGCGACCTCGGGCTCGAGGAGATGGGCGAATACGACCCCGCCAAGCGCGGCGCGGCGGATTCAGGCTTCGTCGCCGCCTACGCGGACACGCTGGGCGGCATGGGCGTCGGCGGCGGGGGTGCCCATGCCGAGGGCGAATGGGTCGACCTCGACAGCATCCAGCGCCAGGCGCTGCGCTCGGCGGTGCTGATCAGCCGGCTGGCTAAAGAGCGGCGGTAGCGCAAAGCTCCTCCCCGGCACGGGGAGGGGGACCACCGCATGGCGATGGTGGAGGGGCGGGCCTCAAGCAGTGTCGGATGTGGCGACCCCCCTCCACCACCGCCTTCGGCGGCGGTCCCCCTCCCCGCAAGCAGGGAGGATTTATGGGATCAGCAAGCTGCTCCCCAGCGTCTCCCCCGCCTCCATCGCGCGGTGGGCGTCGGCGGCGTCCTCCAGCGCGAAGGTGCGGCCGATCTCAGGCTTGATCGCCCCCGCGCGCAGCATGGCGAACACGCGCTCGACGCCGGCCTTCCGCTCCTCGGGCGTCGCATAATAGTCGAACAGCGTCGGCCGCGTGACGAACAGCGATCCCTTGGCAGACAGCACGCCGAGATTGACCCCGGTCACCGCCCCGCCGGCATTGCCGTAGCTCACGATCAGCCCGCGCCGCGCGGCGCTCGCGAGCGACACTTCCCATGTCGCCGCACCGACGCCGTCGAACACCCCCGGCACGCCCGCACCGTCTGTAATCTCGCGCACGCGCTTCGCAACATCCTCGGACTTGTGGAGGATGACATGGTCGGCGCCGGACTTGCGCGCGGCCTCAGCCTTCTCCTCGCTGCCGACGGTGCCGATCACCGTCACGCCCAATGCCTTGAGCCAGCCGACCAGCAGTTGTCCCACCCCGCCCGCGGCGGCATGGACCAGCGCAGTCTGCCCCGGCTCCACCTTCGCGATGCGCTCGACGAGGTATTCGGTGGTGCAGCCCTTCAGCATCAGCGCTGCGGCGGTGCGTTCGTCGATGTCGTCGGGGAGATGGAACAACTCCTTCGCCGGCACATTGCGCGCGGTCGTGTAGGCGCCGCGGGTCGGGCCGAACGTCGCCACTCGACCGCCGGGCGCGAAACCCTCGACGCCCTCGCCCACCGCCTCGACCACGCCGGCCGCCTCTCCGCCGAGCCCGGTCGGCAGCTCGAGCGGATAGAGTCCGCTACGATGATAGGTATCGATATAGTTGAGCCCGATCGCGGTGTTGCGCATCCGGACCTCGCCGGGGCCGGGCTCAGGCACCTCGACGTCGACGATACGGATCACCTCCGGCCCGCCGGTCGCTTCGATCCTTGCCGCCCGTGCCTGCATCGTCACCTCCGAACGCGTTTCGACTTGCAACGCTCCGCCCGCATCGCCATCCACATACCCAAAGTTCGAACCAATGGAGGCGAGGATGCGGAGCTATCTCAGGCACTATATTGGCGGCCGGTGGGTCGAAAGCCAGGGCGGCCAGCGCCATGAGGTGATCAACCCCGCGACCGAGCAGCCCTGCACCGAGATCATGCTCGGCACCGCCGCCGATGTCGATGCCGCGGTCAAGGCGGCGCAGGCGGCGTTCGAGCGCTTCAGCCGCACCTCGGTCGACGAGCGCGTCGCGCTGCTCGAGGCGATCCTCGCCGAATACAGGAACCGTGCGGACGACCTCGCCGAGGCGATTGCGCTGGAGATGGGCTGCCCGATCGGCATCGCCAAGACGGCGCAGGTCGGCTCGGGCCTTGGCCATCTGATGGCGGCGATCAAGGCGCTGAAGGAGTTCCGGTTCGAGGAGACGATCAACCAGAGCCTGGTCGTCCACGAGCCGATCGGCGTGGTCGCGCTCATCACGCCATGGAACTGGCCGATGAACCAGATCGTCGCCAAGGTCGCGCCCGCGCTGGCAGCGGGCAACGCGATGATCCTGAAACCGTCGGAGGAGGCACCCTCCTGCGCCGCGATTTTCGCCGAGGTGATGGACAAGGCAGGCGTGCCGGGCGGGGTGTTCAACCTGGTCCAGGGTGACGGCCCCGGCGTCGGCACTGCCCTCGCGCAGCATCCGGGGATCGACATGGTGAGCTTCACCGGCTCGACCCGCGCCGGCATCCTCGTCGCCAAGAACGCCGCCGACACGGTCAAGCGCGTGCACCAGGAGCTCGGCGGCAAGTCCCCCTCGGTGGTGCTCGACAGCGCCGACTTCGCCCGCGCGGTGCCGGGCACACTGATGAGCGTGCTGCTCAATTCCGGCCAGAGCTGCATCGCGCCGACGCGCCTGCTGGTGCCCAAGGGCCGGCAGGACGAGGCGGTGGCGATCGCCAGGCAGGTGATGAGCGCGACCGAGACCGGCGATCCGCTTACCGAAGGCCGCCACATCGGCCCGGTGGTCAACAAGGCGCAGTGGGACAAGATTCAGGGCCTGATCACCAAGGGGCTTGAGGAAGGCGCCAAGCTGGAGGTCGGCGGCCCGGGCCGGCCCGACGGAATCGACAGCGGCTATTACGTCCGCCCTACCCTCTTCTCCAATGTCACCAACGACATGACGATCGCGCGCGAGGAGGTGTTCGGCCCGGTCGTCACCATCATCCCCTATGAAGACGAGGAGGATGCGGTACGCATCGCCAACGACACCAACTACGGCCTGTCGGCGGTTGTGTTCGGCGATGCGGACGGCGTGAAGCGCGTCGCGCCGCGGCTGCGTGCGGGGATGGTTTATGTGAACGGCGGCGCGCCCGACCCCAACGTGCCGTTCGGCGGCTACAAGCAGTCGGGCAATGGCCGCGAGTACGGCAAGTTCGGGCTGGCCGAGTTCATGGAGGTGAAGTCGCTGATCGGCGCACTCGCCTAATCGGCGGGCGCGTCCTTCACGAACAGCAACGCCATCATTCGCCAGCGGCCGTCGGGCCGGCGCATGATCAGCGCGCGATCGCTCCAGTCACTGCCGCTCGGCGAATGGAAGGTCCAACGTGCCGCACCGATGCTGCCGCGGACATCCACCTGCCGGCTGGTGACCGTGACGGCATTTCCGGGCGAATGTTTCCGCCGTTCGACGTAACGCGCCTGCCATTCGGCCAGCGTCGCGGCGACGAACTCGCCGTTCTCGACGGTCATCACCAGCGCGCGGGCGTCGATGCTGTCTGCGAGCAGCGCGCCGTTCCAGGCGCGGTCAGCGGCCAGCTTGGCGTCGATCACCCGCTCCGCCGCGGCCGTGGCCGGCGGGATCGAATCATCCACGCCAGCCTCGCAGAGTTTGCCGACGATCCGCCATTCCTCACGAAGCCGTGCGATCAGCAGGTAATCGGTGAAGCGCAACGCTCCGCGCACCGCGGTCAACCGCGCCACCGCGCTTTCCTTGCCCTCGTCGAGCCAGTCGATGCGCGTCGAAGCCGGCGTCGGTGGCACGCTCGCGGCAAGCTTGGTCTTCCATTCGCCTTGGCCGGTGGCGCGGGTATCGGTACCGTCGGCACAATACATGACTGCGCTCGGCTGAACCGCTTCGTTCAGCGCTTCGGGATCGCTCCGCTCGGTCGCGCGCGCGTAGGCGGCGACGGCGTCGCGCGGCGTCGTATTAGCGGTGGCGGCGAGCGCGGCCAGCAACAGGAGCGGTGACATGCCGGTCATGCTATGCGCTCGACCATCATTCGAAAATTCGATGTTTACATGTTGATAATTCGGGCAGGCCGAATGTTCACCTCACCGGCCACACCCACAGGATCAGCGGCGTCGCGACCAGCAGCACCAGCAGCGACAGGGGAGCGCCGAGCCGGGCGTAATCGCCGAACCGATACCCGCCCGGCCCCATCACCAGCGTATTGCACTGGTGGCCGATCGGCGTCAGGAAATCGCACCCCGCCCCCACGGCGGTCGCCATCAGGAACGCCTCGGGCCGATAGCCGAGATCGCCGGCGAAGGTAGCGGCGATCGGCGCCATCACCAGCACGGTCGCGGCATTGTTGAGGAACGGCGTCACCGCCATCGCCGCCGCCAGGATCAGCGCCACCGCGCCCCAGGGCGGCAGGCTGGCGGCGGCATGGGACAGCCAGGTGCCGATCAGCTCGGTAACGCCGGTGGTGCGCAGGCTGTCGCTCACCGGGATCAGCGCGCCGAGCATGATCAGGATCGGCCATTCGATATGATCATAGGCCTCGCGCGCCGGCAGTGCACCCGTCGCCATCACCAGCCCCGCGGCAGCGAAGAAGGCGACCGCCACCGGCACCAGTCCCGTCGCCGTCGCGGCCATGGCGGCGGCGAGGATCGCGATCGGCAGCAGCCATCTGCGCGGGCTGCCGAGCAGGAGCTCCCGCTCGGCGAGCGGCAGCACGCCGAGGTCGGCCAACCGCTCAGGCATCTGCTTGAGAGGCCCCTGGAGCAGCAACAGGTCGCCCGCGGCGAGCGTGATCCGCGCCAGCCGGCGATCGAGCCGTTCACCCTGGCGCGAGATCGCGATCAGGTTGACCCCGGTCCGCTCGCGCAGGTGAAGGTCGCCCGCCGTCTCGCCGACCAGCGGCGAATCGATCGTCACCACCGCCTCGATCACGCCGATGTCGTCGCCCTCGTGCTTGTCCTGGCCGACCAGCTCGAGCTCGTCGCGGGCGATCACCCGCTCGAGCACGTCCGGCGCGCCGCCCAGGATCAGCACGTCGCCTTCGCGCAACTTCATGTCGGGCAGCGGCGCGGTGCGCAGGCCCGCACGCAGCAGCGCCGCGACGGCGACGTCGCCCTCCCCGCGCTCCAGCAGCTCGCCGAGCGGAACGCCGATCGCGCTCGATCCCTCGCCGACGCGCACCTCGGTGACATAGCTCGCCACATCCAGCGCCTGCCCCATCGTCGCCGGCGCCTGGCGCAGCGCCTGAACGCGATAGGCGAAGCGCAGGAAAATAAGCCCGACCACCGTCAGCGTCAGCCCGACGGGGGCATAGTCGAACATCCGGAACGGTTCGCCGGTCATGTCCTCGCGCACGCGGCTGACGATGATGTTGGGCGAGGTGCCGACCAGCGTGATGAGGCCGCCGAGCAGCGAGGCGAACGACATCGGCATCAGGAATACCGACGGCGAACTGCCCGACCGCTTCGCCATCGAGAAGGCGGCGGGCATCAGCATCGCCAGCGCGCCGATGTTCTTGACCAGCGCCGACGCGAAGCCGACGCTGGCGGTCAGCAGCAGCAGTTGCGAGCGCACCCGCGTCACGCGCTTGGCGAGCGACCCCAGCAGCCGCTCGATCACCCCCGAGCGCTGCACCGCGCCGGACATCACCAGCGCCGAGCCGACGATGATGACGATGTCGTCGGAAAAGCCGGTGAAGGCGTCCTTCGGCTCGACCACGCCGACCGCCAGCGCGGCAAGCAGCGCCAGGATCGCGACGATGTCGTAGCGCAGCCGTCCCCAGACGAAGAGCGCCATCATGCCCGCGAGCACGGTCACGGACAGGATCTGCGGCAGCGTCATCGCTCAGCGCTGAACCGCGCTGGCGCCAAGGGGTTCCGGTGCCTCAATAATCCTTCGACACCCGGACGTTCACGCTCTGGCGTCCGATCGTCGAGACCGATGCGAGCAGCGATAGCCAGCGCGTCAGCCGGAACTCCAGCCGCGTCGCAGAATAGCCCTGCCCGTCGGTGATGATCTCCGCATAGGTCCGCCGGGTGATGTATTTGCCCGCCGCGATCGACGTGGCGGCGCCGGTCTGCGGGTCGGCGGGCAGGATGCGGAGGCGATCGAGCCCCGCGGCGCGGCGCACCGCGTTGATCGGGTTGAGCCCGTCGCCGCCGTCGCCCTGCAGCGCGGCCACGGCCGCGGCGAGCTGGAGCGCTTCCGGCGCCGACAGGTTGGTGATCGAGGTGCCGAACAACAGCCGCGACAACAACTCGTCCTCGGGCAGCGCCGGCGTGCTGGTGAAGCTGATGTCGGGCTTGGACGCGGTGCCGGTGACACGGATCGTCGCGTTGAGCCCTTGGGCGTCAGCATCGGCGGAGATGTCGAGCGCCGGATCGGCGGGTACGCTGCCGTCGAAGCGGATAACCCCGCGTTCGAGCTCGAAGGTGCGCCCGGCGAACTCGTAATCGCCATCGACCAGATTGAGCTGGCCGGTGATCTTGGGATTGGTCGGCTCGCCGGCGATGGCGAGATCGCCCGACCAGCGGCTGTCGAGGCCCAGGCCCTGCACGCTGATGCCGCTCGGCGCCCGCGCATGGACATCGAGCTGCCATGGCACGGCGGCCGCCGCCTCGTCGTCATCGTCGACGCCGCGGACGTTGATCTCGCGGATGTTGAGCCTCGGCACGGCGGCGGCGGTAGCTGCCTTGCCGAGCTGATAGCGGCCGTTGTTGATGACGATGTTGCCCGAGATCGTTCCGCCCGACCCGTCCGAATGGAAGCGCAGCGGTCCGGTCACCGTGCCGGCGATGTCGTCGCGCGCGATCAGCCGGGCGCGCTGCGCCTGGATGTTGAGATCGATGCCGAGCCCGTTCGCGCGTGAGAGATCGAACACGCCGCTGCCGCTGACCGTCCCCTGCCCCGGATCCTGCGCCGCCAGCCGGTCGAGCACCAGGCGCGAGCCGTCGAACCGGCCCGAGGCCTGGACGTTGCGCAGCACCGTGCCGGTGACCGCGCTTTCGAGCCGGGCATTGTCGGCACGCACCGATCCGCGGATGCGCGGATCGTAAAGGCTGCCGGTGACGTCGGCGCCGATCGCGACCGGGCCGGACAGGTCGAACAGCTCGATCCCGGTCATCCGCCACAGGGTATCGGCCGGCCCCGCGTAACGGAGCTGCGCGAACAGCGGCGCGTTCATCAAGCGACTGGAGAGATCGCCCTCGCCCAGCGGTGCGATCTGCATCTGCGCGCGGCCGATGACGCTGCCGCCGCGATTCGCCACCACCGCGCGCGCCGCCGCCTTGTTCGGCTGCAGGATGCCGGCGATACCGACGTCGATCGGGGTCGAGGACAGCACCAGCCCGGACCGGGTGAGGCCGCGGATGGTCATGTCGATGCGACCGGTCGGCGCGCCGTCGCCGTTTTGCGCATAATGGAGCGTACCCGACGCGCTGCCGCCGAGCCCGAGGCCCGGATAGCCGATGTCGAGCACCGACATCGGCATCCGCGACAGCGTGGCGTCAAGGGCGGTCCCCTCCCCCGAGAAGCGCCCGGAAACCTGCGCCGTGCCGCCGGCGAAGGTGAGCTGGGCCGGCTGCAGCTGCCAGCCGTCGCCGTCGCCGTCGCGGACGATCACCGCCGGCGTGGTCAGGCTGATCGGCCGGCGATCGACCGTGCCCTGCGCCTGCACCGTGTAGCGGTCCGGCGCGATGCCGATCACCGACTGGATGTCGAACGCGCGCCCGCGCCGCCCGCTGATTGCGACGCGCGCCTCCCCCGTGCCGCCGGCCAGCTTGACGGTGGCGTCGAGCCGCCCGACCGCCATCGCGCCGCGGCGCACGCCGCGCGCGCTGATGGTCGCGTCGATGTTGGCGCCGTCGGGATCGAGCACGATGCTCCCCTCCAGGTGGCCGCGGCGGATGCGCAGCCCCTCGGCGAGCCGCGCCCGATCGGCGTCGACGCTGGCGTCGATGCGCTGCACGCCGTTCTGCGGGCGGAAGGCGAGCACGCCGGTGAGGCCGTTCCCGGCGATGTTGAGCCGCCCCTCGAACCCGCCGGTGACGATGTCGAGCCCGCCGTTCGCGCGCATCCCCGCCACGTCGAGACGGGCGATCTCGATGCGGCTGGTGCCGCCCTTCGGCAGCAGGATCGCGCCTTCCCCGGTGAAGGCGCCGAGCAACGATCCGCCTGCGGCAGTGAAGGCAAAGCCGGCTGGCGTGGGAGTGAGATGTGCTTTGACGTCACGCAGCCCCATCGCCGCATTGGGCCGCGCGAGGATCAGATCGACGGTCGGGCGGCTGATGTCGCCGTCGAGGCGAAGCTGCACCGGGCCATAGGTTGCCTGGCTGCCCGAGCCTTCGAAATGGAAGGTGCCGTCGCGCCGGCGGAAGCCGTTGCCGCTGAGTTTCAGCCCCGGTGAAGTCAGCACCAGCCCGCGGAAATAGAGCACGCCGTCCGGCCCACGCTCCAGGCCCGTCGTGATGCGCGGCAGCCCCTCGGTCAGCGACGCGAAGAAGCTGTTGTCGAACCGCACCACCTGCGCCACGCCGCGCCCGACGACGCGGGTGCCGTGCCCGCCCGGCCCCGGCACCACCGTCAGGCGGGAGGTCACGTCGACCAGGCCGATGCCGGGAATGAGATAGCGCCTCAGGCCGCCGCTGAGGCCGACCTCATAGCGACCGGTGCGCAGGTCCAGGAACAGGCTGATGCGGCCGTTGAGCTTGTCGGACCGCAGCACCAGGTCGTCGCCGGTCACGTTCTGGGCAGTGACGCGCAGCGGCCCGCGCACGCTGAGGTTGCGCAGGATGCCGCCGGCAACGTCGCCCACGCCGGTGACGCGTGCGGCAGTGAAGGCGACCGGCACCAACACCGGCGGCTTCGACAACCGCCCGCGCCCGGCGGCGCGTGCCACCTCGAAGCCGGTATTGTCGAACGCGAAGCGGTCGGCGGTGATGCGATAGTCGAAGCTCGCAGTCGCGAAGGTGCCGTCGAGGATCGCACGCAGCTCGATGTTGCGCCCGGTCATGTTGGGGAACAGCGCCGGCGGCCGCAGCAGCCGGGCGGTGACGCGCAGGTTACGATAGGCGCTGGTCGCGAGGTCGAGCCCGCCGTTCGCCTCGACCGCCAGCGACGCCGAGCGCAGCGACAGCGTACCTTCCATCCGCCGGTTGGCGAGCGTGCTCGCGCCGCTCACGATCACGCGCGGCGCGGTCAGCCGCTGGAGCTTGCCCTTGAGCAGGCTGCCGGGCGTCACCGTGCCGCCAAGCGAATAGCGGCCGGCATCGTTGGCGAGCCTGAGGTCGATCACCCGCGTGCCGCCAACGTCGGCGGTGCCGGCGCCGCGCCATGCCTTCCAGCGGCCGTCGCCCTGGACGTCGAGCGCCAGCGGGCGCGATACGCCGGCGAGCCTCGCCAGCACGCCGTTAGCCGCACCGCGCGCGGTGAGGTCAATATCGAAGCGATCGCGATCCGGCTCGGCGTCGAGCTTGAGCGTCAGTCGGTCGCTCCCCTGCACCACCGCCGCCAGGTCGATCATCGCGCGGCCCGAGCGGATGTCGGCGCGTCCCCTGAGGCTGCCGTTGCGGACGACGCCGGTGACGGCCGGCGCCACCGTCAGCCGGTCGACGCGCAGCTCGCCGATCGCGATGTCGAAGCCCGGCAGGATCGGTCCCTTGCGCCCGGTCGGGGTCGTCTGCGGCAGCTTGGCCAGCGTCGCGCGTGGGATGACGAGGCTGCGGATGACGAGGCGATTGTTGAGCCATTCGAGCGGCCGCCAATCGAGCTCGGCTCGCTGCGCCTGGAACACCAGCCCCTTGGGATCGCGCACGCGCACGTCGATCAGCACTGCCTTGCCGTAGATCGATCCCTCGATCCGCCCGACCGAGTAGCGCAGGCCATTGGACGGCCGGAGCGCCCCGATCCGGTCGGCGATGAGGCGGTGGCCGATGCTGGTGTCGAGCAGCACCACCGCGCCGCCCGCGAGCACTGCCAGCAGCACCAGCAGCCCGACGATCCACTGCCACCAGCGCCAGCGGCGCGGGCGCGCGGGCGGCGGCGGCGCGGAAAGGGCCTCGGGCTCGTCGCTCAAAACGCCTGTCCCAGCGAGACGTAGACGGCGATGCGGGCATCCCCCGGCTGCGGGTTGATCGGCGTGCCGACGTCGACGCGGATCGGGCCGAAGTTGGAATAATAGCGCACGCCCACGCCCGCGCCGTACCGGAAGCCCGAGAATTTGGGCAGCGCGGAGGTGTAGATGTTGCCCCCGTCGAAGAACGGCACCACGCCGAAGTTACCGAACGCCTTCACCCGCGCCTCGAGCGAGAACTCCGCCAGGCTGCGTCCGCCGATCGGGTCGTTGTTGGGATCGCGCGGCCCGATGCTCTGATAGCCGTAGCCGCGCACCGAGGCGCCGCCGCCCGCATAGAAGCGCCGCGACGGCGCGACCGCGTCGCGCGGCGCGCCGCCGATCGTGCCGAGCCGCACCCGACCCGCGACGACGACGCGATCGTTGACCGGCTGGTACATGCTCCCGTCGAGCTGGATGCGGGCGTAGCCGAACGCCTTGCCGACCAGCGACAGTTCGGGGCTGATCCGGGCGCCGAGGCGGAATCCGCGCGTCGGGTTGAGCAGGTCGTCGGACCCGTCATAGGTGAGGTTGCTCGGCAGCGCGCCGATGAAATAGGTCCGCCGCCGGGGCTGGCCGGTCGAGACGATCACGTCGCGCTCGTCCGATGCGACCAGCTCGGCACCCAGCGACCACACCCATGCCTTCTGGAAGAAGATGTTGGTCTGCCGCTCGATGCTGCCCATCAGCGACAGCGTGTCGGCCTCATAGGCATCGCGTTCGAGATGCGCGGCGGTGAGCTGCGCGGTCAGGATGCGGTCGCGCTCGTGGAAGTTGTTGCGGCGGAAGACGATGCTGCCGAGCTGCTCGCGCGTGCCGAGCACGCCGCGCAGGGTCACCGCGCCCTCCGGCCGGAAGAAATTGCGGTGCGTCCAGCTCACCTCGGCCCGCGCACCCTCGCCGGTGCCGTAGCCGAGCTCGCCCGCGATGGTGCGCGGCGGCGCCGGCTCCACGTTCACCGCGACGTCGACGGTCGAGAGATCGCCGCTCTCGACCGGTTCGACCTTCACCGTCGAGACGAGGCCGGTCTGGACGAGCGCGCGGCGCAGATCGTCGAGCGCGGAGGCATCATATTCCTGCCCCGGCTTGAAGCGCGCGATGTCCTGGACGTGCTTGGGTCCGAACACGGGGCGCGGCTCCGGCATCACGATCTTGCCGAAGCGGCGGAGCGTGCCCGGCTCGACATTCTGCACCAGCGTCGCGGTCTGGGTGGCATGGTCGACGACGATCTCGGGCTCGCCGACCTTTGCGAAGGCAAAGCCCTCCTCGCCCACCGCCGTCCTCAGCCGCGCGTCGGCGGCGGCGATGGCATCGCTGTTGACCGGCGCGTCCTTTTCCAGACCGAATGCCTTGGTCAGCGCCCCGGCCTTGCCGTCCGCGCGCTCGACGCCGGCGAGCGTCACGTCGGACAGGCGATAGAGCGGCCCCGGCTCGGCCTCGAGCGTGACGATGAGCTTGCCTGCCTGCGGCTCGACCCGCGTCGCGATCTGCGCGTCGTAATAGCCCTCGGAGCGCAGCAGCGTGGTCAGCAGCTCGGCATCCTCGCGCGCGCGGCGGTCGAGCTGGGCGGCGTTGGCCGGATCACCGCGGTGGGCGCGCAGCGTCGAGCCGGCATCGAAGCGCTGGCGCATCAGCGTGCTGCCGATGCCGTCGATGCCGGTGATCCGGTAATCGTAACGGATGTCGGTCGCGACCTCCGCCCGCTCCTGCGACACGACATCCTCGCCCGCCGGCGCCTTGCTGAGGTCCGGCCACTCGACGCCGAGGTCCGGCAGCGGCGCCATCGGCGACGTGGGATCGAGCGCGTCCTGCGCGGCCGGCGGCGGTTGAGGGGTTTCCTGGGCAACGGCGGAAAGCGGCGTCAGCGCAAGGCTCGCCGCCGCCCACACGCTGTGCCGACGGACGAACGCGGACATGGACAGGGCTTAACCCGATTACCCGCGTCAAGCCAACCGGTTAGTGGACGGTTACGGCCGCACCGTCGCCCGAAGGCAACACCGCCAGCTGCTCGATCCGGCACCGGCGGGCGAGGGCCCAGACATTCCAATCCTCCCCCGCCAGGGGGAGGTGGCACGCGAAGCGTGACGGAGGGGGAGGAAGCGAGCCGATAGTGAGTTGCCGTCCTCCCCCTCCGTCAGCCTGCGGCTGACACATCCCCCTGGCGGGGGAGGATTGAATGGGCCACACCTTCACGGTTCCGACAGGGACGGTGGCATCCGCGGCCGGGACATGGCAGGAGGGAAGGATGCCGACCCCCGATCCCGCTCCGTCTCCCAAGTCGCCCACCGGCGGCGGTGCCCTGTTCGTCCTCGCCCTGTTCGCCGGCATCGTGATCGGCTTCCTTCTCGGCCAGACGACGATCGGGTTCCTGGCAGGCGCCGCGACGGGAATTGCGATCAACCTATGGCTGCTCTGGCGCGATAAGCGATAACCCTCCGCTGGGCTGGCATCATCGTCTGAACCGCTTATCTAGGAGGCCATTCATCGACGGAGACGATCACTGGCCGCCACCTATCTCCCCACGCTCAAGCAGCTCCAGTATCTGGTGGCACTGAAGGACCACGGCCATTTCGGTCGCGCCGCCGAGAGCTGCTTCGTCACCCAGTCCACCCTCTCCGCTGGCATCCGCGAGCTGGAGACGCTGATCGGCATCACCTTGGTCGAGCGCACGCGCCGGGTGGTGCGCTTCACGCCCGTGGGCGAGCGCATCGCCGACAAGGCGCGGCGGGTGATCCGCGAGGCGGAGGAGCTGGGCGACATGGCCCGCGCCGCCGGCCGGCCGCTGTCCGGCGAGATGCGGATGAGCGTGATCCCGACGATCGCGCCGTTCATGCTGCCGCGCATCCTGCCGCGGCTGCGCACAGAATACCCCGACCTCAAGCTCTACCTGCGCGAGGAGCCGAGCGGTGCGGCGTGCGAGGGGCTCAGCCATGGCCGCACCGACTGCGTGCTGCTCGCCCTCCCTTATGCCTGCGGCGACGTGGAGGTGGCGCGGCTGTTCCAGGACCGGCTGTTCCTCGCCTATCCCGAAGGCGAGATGGCGCCGACCCCGCCGGGCGTGAAGCCCAGCGAGATCGACGAGACGCGGCTGCTGCTGCTCGAGGACGGCCATTGTCTCAAGGACCATGCACTGGCGGCGTGCAACCGGCCGGAGATCCGCGCCGAGGCGACGATGCTCGGCACCTCGCTCCACACCATCGTACAGATGGTCGACAACGGGCTCGGCGTGACGATCCTGCCGGAGATGGCGATCGACGCGGGCATCCTCGACAGCACCCATGTCGACGCGACGCCGCTCGCGGCCGACAACCCGGCGCGCGATATCGCCCTGGTATGGCGCCGCGCCTCGCCGCGCGAGAAGGACTTCCGGCTGCTGGCCGAGGTGCTATCGGAGGGGTGAGTGAAGACCCGTCCTGTCGAGACGCTATCAGCGCTCCTGCGGAAGCAGGAGCCCAGGATCACAGGTCACGTCGTTTGCGGCCAGCGCTCCTGCTTTCGCAGGAGCACGCCTTCACTTCACTCCGCCAGCCAGCGAGCGGAAGCGGCGATGTCGCCCTCCCTGGTCTCCACCCAGTGCGCCGCATCGCCACGCAGCTCGCGCTTCCAGAAGGGCGCATCGGTCTTGAGCCGGTCGATCAGATAGGCGCAGGCCTCCAGTGCGGCAGCGCGATGGCTCGCCGCGGCTGCGACGAACACCACCCGCTCGCCCGGCGTCATCCGGCCGACCCGATGGACGACGGTCGCGCCGAGCAGCGCCCAGCGCTCGGCAGCCTCGTTGGCGAGATGGCGCAGCGCCGCCTCGGTCATGCCGGGATAATGCTCCAGCTCCAGCGCGGTGACGCCGTCGTCCGCGCGGACCAGGCCGGTGAAGCTCGCGACCGCGCCCGCCCCGACCGCGTCCGCCTCGGCCAGCGCCAGCTCGGCGGCGACGTCGATCAGCTCGGGCTGGACGACGACGCGGATCATCCGCCGGTCACCGGCGGGAAGATCGCGATCTCCCGCGCGCCCGCGATCGGCGCATCGAGCGGAGCGAAACGCTGGTCGACCGCCGCGCGCAGACGCCGCCTGTCGGCGAAAGCCGCGGCATGGGGCCGGCTGCGCCCGCCGAGCCAGTCGAGCAGGTCGGCGACCGTCGCTGCCTCGGCGGGCGGCTCGATCGTCTCGCCGCCCTTCCCCACCGCCTCGCGCACCCAGGCGAAATAGAGCATCTCGACCGCCATCAGCTTTCCATGTGCCTGAGGCCGATGCGCAGATAGTCCCAGCCGGTGATCAGCGTCAGCGCGGCGGCCGCCCACAGCGACGCCAGCCCGACCACCTTGATCCACAGCCACCCCGGCAGCGCACCCGACAGGATCAGCGCGCCCAGCGCGACGAGCTGGAGCGCGGTCTTCCATTTGGCGAGTTGCGACACCGGCACCGAGACCTGGATGCCGCCCAGAAATTCGCGCAGCCCCGATACCATGATCTCCCTGAGCAGGATGACCAGCGCGGGGATGAGGTGAAAGCCCTCGATATCGTGGGTCGCGACCAGCATCAGGATCACCGCGGCGACCATGATCTTGTCGGCGATCGGATCGAGGAAGATGCCGAGCTTCGACACCGCCCCCTGCGCGCGGGCGAGATAGCCGTCGAGGTAATCGGTCGCCGCGATCACGCAGTAGAGCACGAACGCCAGCCAATAGCCGACCGTCCATTGCGGCCACCACAGCATCCACACGAGCAGCGGCACCGCGAAGATCCGCGAGAGGGTCAGGATGTTGGGCAGCGTCAGCATCGCGTCTCGACTAGCACTCTCGCTCCGCTTGCGGGAGAGGCCCACTGTCCCTCTCCCATTGGGAGAGGGAAGGAGCCGCGAAGCGGCGGGAGGGTGAGGGCGACTACGGCGAGCGAGGGCACCCTCACCCTCCCACCCGGCTGTGCCGGGCGGGACCCTACCTCTCCCAAAGGGAGAGGGGTATAGGGTATGAGAGTTGCCCGCTCCTCCCCCGCTCGGCTATGGCGGCGGGGCTGTCCTAACGACCGGGGTGCACCCTCTTCCATGATCAACGCCCTCGGGCTCCTCAGGCAACGGCGTTTCCTGCCGCTGTTCGTCACCCAGTTCCTTGGTGCCTTCAACGACAATCTGTTCAAGACGACGATGGTCCTGTTCGCGACCTACGAGATCTTCAACGACGCCAAGCTCGAATCGAACTTCAACGCGCTGGCGACCGGTTTGTCGCTGATTCCCTTCTTCCTGCTCTCCGCCCTGTCCGGCCAGCTCGCCGACACGCACGACAAGTCGAAGATCATCCGGCTGGTGAAGACCGCCGAGATCGCGATCATGCTGTTCGGCGGCGCGGGGATGCTCGCGGCGCGCGCGGGGCATACGACGATCGGCATCGGCATGATGCTGGCGTCGGTGCTGTTCCTCGGCATCCATTCAACCTTCTTCGGCCCGATCAAATACGCGATCCTGCCCCAGCACCTCAAAGAGGACGAGGTGCTCGGCGGCACCGGCCTCGTTGAGGCGGGGACCTACCTCTCGATCCTGATCGGCACGGTGGTGGCGGGGTTCGTGGTGCACGACATCCGCCTGGCCGCGGGCATGACGCTGGCGGTGGCGCTCGCGGGCTGGGTGACCGGCCGGATGGTGCCGCCGGCGCCGCGCGTCGGGCCGCAGCTCGCGATCAACTACAATCCCCTGACCTCGTCCTGGCGGCTGATCAGCGCGACGATGCACATCCCGCGTCTGTTCCTCGCGATCTGCGCGATCAGCTTCTTCTGGACGATCGGGGCGGTGCTGATCATCATCTTCCCCCCGCTGGTGAAGAACGTGCTGACCGCCGACGAGCGCGTCGCGAGCATGACGATCGCGATCTTCTCGATCGGCGTCGCGATCGGATCGGTGATCATCAACGCCATGCTCAAGGGCCGCATCTCGGCCAAATACGGGCCGATGTCGGTGCTGCTGATGGCGGTGTTCGTCGTCGCCTTCTCGCTGGAAGCCCGCAATTTCGTGCCGGCGCCCGACGGCGGGCTCTACAACATCGCCGAGTTCGTGACGATGCCGCAGTCGCTGCTGGTGATCGTCACGCTCGTCGCCATCGCGATCACCGGCGGCATGTTCGTGGTGCCGCTCTACGCCTTCCTCACCACCACCGTCACCAAGGACCAGACCGCGCGCACCGTGGCGGCGAACAACGTCGTCAACTCCGGCGCGATGGCCGTGGGCGCGGTGGTGGTGATCGCCCTCACCGCCCTGGGCGTGACGTCGGAGAACATGCTGCTGCTGGTGGCGGTGATGTGCCTGATCTCGGCGTGGCTCGCGCAGAAGCTGCACAAGGCGTGTGATTAGCAAATCCTCCCCGAGTTGCTCGAGGAGGATTTTCAGAACAGGAACGTATAGAAGCAGATGAAGAAGGCGGTGAAGCTCAGCGCGAAGAGCTTCAGGTCCTGATCGTCATCGCGGAGGCGCTCGATCCGCTGCGGCGGGAGCGAGCGGCGGAAGGGGTGGCGCCGGCCTTCATCGGTAAGAACGAGATAGCGTCGCATGGGCGGAAGTTAACGCCCCGTTTACGATTCTGGCCATGCGAAAAGGTGGTTAACCGGCGTCCCGGTGCGGGATTCAGCCGGCGAGCTCCTTGAGCGGCACCCCCGGATCGGCGAGCGCAGTCTTGTCGGGCATAGCGCCGTTCACCACCAGCGCACGGCCCTGGACATAGTCCTTGACCGCGTTGACGCAGTCGAGGGCGATCACCCGCCCTTCCCTCAGATAGATCAGCGAGAAGGCGCGCGAGGCAGGATCGCCGCGCAGCACCGTCTCGTCGTGATCGGCCGACAGGCCCACCGTCTGCAGCTTGAGATCATATTGGTTCGACCAGAACCACGGTACCGCGCGATAGGGCTGCGGCTGGCCAAGGATCGCCTTCACCGCGGTCGCGGCCTGATCGTTGGCGTTCTGGACTGATTCGAGCCGGATGCGCCGGCCGCCGCAGAAGCCGTTCTCATGCGCGGCGCAGTCGCCCACCGCATAGACGTCCGGCAGTGAAGTGCGGCAGAGCTCGTCGACGTCGACGCCGTTCCCGCCGGTCGCACCCGCCTCCAGCAGCGGCTCGACGTTGGGAACGATCCCGATGCCGACCACCACCAGCTCGGCCGGTAGGATCTCGCCTCCCGCCAGACGCACGCCGACCACGCGGCCTTCCTGGCCGTCGAAACCCTCCAGCTGCGTCCCGAGCCGCACGTCGACGCCGTGGGCGCGATGCTCGGCCTCGTAGAAGCGCGACAGCGGCTCGCCCGCGACGCGCGCGAGCACGCGCGGCAGCGCTTCGAGCAGGGTGACGTGCTTGCCGAACTTGCGGAACACCGCCGCCGCCTCCAGCCCGATATAGCCGCCGCCGATTACCGCGACATTGGTCACGCCGTCGAGCGCCGCCGCGATCGCATCGGCGTCGGCGAGCGTACGCACGAGATGGATACCGGCGAGGTTCGCGCCCTCGCAGGCGAGCGTGCGCGCCCGGCCGCCTGCGGCCCAGATACAGGTGCGATAGCCGATCGCGTCCCCGTCCGAGAGGGTCAGCCGATGCGCCGCAGGATCGAGCGCGGACACGCGCCGGCCCGGAAGCAGGGTGACGTCGCGTCCGCGCCAGAACTCCGCCGGGCGGAGGTAGAGGCGCTCGACCGGCTTCTCGCCGAGCAGATACTCCTTGGAGAGCGGCGGCCGCTCATAGGGAAGCCCCGGCTCGTCGCCGACGAGCGCGATCGAGCCGGCGAAGCCGTGCTGGCGCAGCAGGATCGCCGCCTGCGCGCCGCCATGGCCGGCGCCCACGATCACCACGTCGAACTCAGCTGCCATCATGCCCCCCCGCGGCGGGACGCCGCATGGAGCCTATAGGCACAACAGCCCGGCCGACATCAATCCGCAGCGGAAAAAGGGTGCGGCCGCGACATTGGGGAGAATGCCGCGGCCGCGATTGTCTGCCGTGCGGGGGACCGGTGCCCGGCAGCCAATCAGAGGGACTAGAGCCCGATCTGGAGCGAGGCGCGGATGCCGAGGACGAAGCGATCCTGCTGCTCCTCGGCGCTGGCCTCGCCGACCAGACGGAAATAATTGTTGCCGCCCATCGCGCGGAGCTTGCCGACCCAGCCGTTGGTGCGGTCCTCCGGCACCAGGGTGAAGGTCTCGCCGCCCTGGAAATGGGCCTTGGTGACGCCGAGCTCGCCGCCGACGATCTGGCGGCGGCCGCCCTCAGCCTCGACGCGGAACCAGCCCTCGTCGCGCTCGTAGAAGCCCATGAAGTCGATGCCGGCCGCCATCGCGCCGGTGACCGCGAGCTCGTCGCTGGTGCGCCCGGCGACGGTCAGGTTCATCGCGGTGCCGCCGCCGGTCTCGGTGTAGCCGTCCTCCTTGAGCTTGTAATAGTCGACCGCGGCCGACGGGCGGATGAAGAACATCGCGCCGCCGCTCTCGTGCGAGACCGCCGCCGAGAAGGAGGTCAGCTTGCCGCCCCAGCTGCCCTTGGCGACGCGACTGACCGCCTCGGTGCCGATCGATCCGTCGAAGCGGCGGGTGCTGTCGAAGTCGATCTTGGCCAGCGACGCGCGGACATTGGCGGCGAAGCCGTTCCAGCGCCCCTTCCAGTAGCTGCCGAGCTCGTACTGGTTGCCCATCACGTCGTTGTCGGTGCTGTTGTCGTTGTCCTGGCTCCACATGTACGCGGCGTAGACGCCGACGTTGCCGAAGCCGGTCTTGGTCTCGACGCCGCCCGCCGCGGTCCAGCCGCCGGCGTTGTAGCCCGCGGTCGCGTCGCGATCCTTGGACGTGCCCCACACGGTCGAGGTGACCCAATAGCCCCAGTTGCCCTCGTCCTTGAACGGGCCGTGTGGGTCGGAGACCATGCGGGCGACGCTGCGCGAGCCCTGGGTCGCCGCCTCGAACGCGCCGCCGGCATGGTCGGGCAGGAGCTGGCGGAGCGAGCCGCGGAACACCTCGCCGTCGGTGATGTTGAGGAAGGCGTCGCCGACCTTCTGATCGGTGCCGAGCGCGGCGTAGATCGCGTTGAACGCCGAGCTTTCCGAGCGGTTGAGCTCGAGCTCGGTGGTGGTCTTGCGGACGACGTCGACCGCGAGCTGGTTGGCGACGCTGGTGTTCAGCGTGCCCTTGAGGAGATAGGGCAGCAGCACCGAGCTGGTCTTGAGCTTGTCGGCGCCGGTCAGCGAGCCGGCCTGCAGGACGACATAATGCCCCTCCACGTCCTTGATGCTGGCGACCTTCAGCGCCAGCGTCGCGCCGTCGGCGAAGCTGGCGTTGCCGGCGACGTTGATCATCGTCCCGGTGCCGCCGGTCTTGTCGAGCGTGACGGCGAGCACGCCGCTGGCGCCGACGGTGAGCGAGGCAATCGACGCGGTCTTGGTGACGTCGAAGCCGCCGTTGGTGACGGTGACCGCCAGGCCGCCGGCATTGGCGAGCGAGCCCGCGAACAGCGATCCGCCGTCGATCGTCAGCACGTCCGATCCGCCGCCGAAGTCCGCCGACCCGGTGAACTTCGAGGTGCCGGTGAGCGCCAGCGTGTCGTTGCCGGCGCCGAAGGTGGCCGCGCCGGTGTAGGTGCCGTCGCCCGACAGCGCCAGGCGGTTATTGCCGGCGCCGAACGACACGTTGCCCTTGACTGCGCCGTCGGCGATGTCGAGCACGTCGTTGCCGGTGCCGAAGCGGATGTCGCCGGTGATCGAGGGCGCGGTGACGCCGCTCGCGACCGCCGTCTGGCGGACGGTGGCGCCGCTGGTGTTGGCCGAGAGGTCGACCGCGACGTTGCGGGTCGAGTCGGCCTTGGCGCCCGAGGCGGAGATGGTGCCGCTGTTCTCGACCAGCACCACGCCGCCCGAGCGGTCGAGGATCGCGGTCGCGGTGCCGTCGTCGCCGCCGGCGGTCGCCTTGATCGTGCCGCTGTTGCGGATGGTGCCGACCGAGGCGCCCTGATCGATCTGGATCGCGGTGGTTAACGAGGTGGTCGACTTGCCGCCGGCCGCGCTGATCGTGCCGCTGTTGCGGATCTCGGGCACGGTCGCCTGCGCGCCGATGCGGATCGCGGTCGCGCTGGCGCCATTGCTGTTCGCCGAGACGGTGCCGCTGATGCCCATGCCGCCCGCGACCGTCACCGCGCCGCCGCGGCCGCCGATCACCAGGCCGTTGCCGTCGATGCCAGAATAGACGCCGTCGCCCTTGATCGTGCCGTCGATGACGATGCCGAAGCCGGTGCCCGTGCCCGCGACCGGGCCGATCGTGATGGCGCGGTCGGTCGCGCCGATCACCACCGCCGGCGCCGCGCCGTAGGAGGCGACGGCAGCGCTGCCCTCCTTCGAATCCTCGATGCCGTCCTTGTCCTCGTCGTTGTCGGTGGTGCTGTTGTCCTTGGGGGGCACCGCGAAGATGATGCCGCCGCCGACATTGCCCGAGACGATCAGCGCGGAGCCGCCCTGGAGCAGGTCGTCGCCGTCGAGCTTGGAAGTATCGGTGGGCGCGGTCGGAAAGCGATAGCCGCTCGAGCTGATCGTGCCCTGCACCACCATTGCGCCGGAGATGTCGCCGGCGAAGCGGGCGCCGATCGCGTCCTTCCCCTGCGCGGTGATGGTGCCGGCGAGGCGCACGTTGCCGTTGATCGCGCTGGCGTCGACGCCGATCGAGCGGTCGCCGATGACCGTCGTCTTGCCGTCGTGGGTGAAGTTGCCGGTCAGCGGACCGCCGAGGCGGATGCCGGCCGAATCATTGCCCTCGACAGTGATCACGCCGGCCGCGCCGTTGACGATGTTGCCGGTGTAGGCGCCCTGGGTACGGATGCCGGCGCGGTTGCTGCCGACCGCAAACGGACCGTCGGGATCGCCGTCATTGTCGGCGTCGGCCGCGGTATAGGTCTCGTCGATGGTGATCGCGCCGTTGTTGGTGATGCCGCCGCCGGTGCCGGCGTTGGCGCCGATGCCGATCGCGCCGTCCGAATTGGTGATCTGGATGGTGCCGCCGTTGGTGACGGCATGGTTGGTGTCGACCGTGACCGCGGTGCCACTAGCCGGCTTGACCGAGCCCTTGTCGGTGATGTTGATCGCGTCGGGCGTGCCGTTCTTGATGGTCGAGGTGCTGATCGGCGTGGTGCGCGCAGTGTCGACATTGGTCTGCGCGGCGGCGGGCGCCGCCATCGCGGCGAGCGCGGTGGAGGCAAGCAGGTAACGACGCATCAAGGGTCCCTTTTGCAGATGTTCTGATCTGCAGGACGGAGCCGATCGGCCGGCGCCTTGGCCGGTCCGCGATTTTTTTCAGAAGCTGGCGTCGAGACCGAGGCGGACGGTGCGCGGGCGCAGCGGCGTGATCTGGTCGCGCCCGGTGGTGAAGGGTGTGCCGAGCGCGAAGCGGTTGCCCTCGACATCGGCGAGGTTGGTGACGCTGAGCGTCGCGCCGATCCCCGGCGTGCCGATGCGGACGGTGAGGCCGCTGTCGAGATAATCCCCCTGCCGCGCGCCGAGCTCCGGCCCGACGCCGAGCCGCGACGGACCGACATAGCGTACCCATCCGTTGGCGGTGAGCGACAGGTCGCCGGTGAGATGCCGGCGATAATCGAGCCCCGCCCGCCCGCCGAAGCGCGCGATGTTCGGCACCTGGTTCATCCGCGCGATCACCGCGAGCGCCCGCTGCCCGGCGCTAACCGGCGTCGCCGGCAGGCCGATGGCATAGTCGAATGTCGGGGTCGAGATCGAATAGGGGAAGTCGCGCGCCGGCTCGTCGATGCGGCTGTCGTTGTAGCTGACGCCCGTGTCCAACCTGAGGCCCGGCGCCAGGCGCACGCTGGCGGCGGCGCTCAGCGACCAGATGCGGCCGTCGCCGATGTTCGCAGTGCTGGGCAGGCCCGTCGCGTCGATGAAGTCGGCCTGGATGTCGCGCCAGCGCGTGTAGGACAGGCTCGCCGACAGCGCGAACGGGTCCGAGCCGCGGCTGCCGTGGCGCGCGCCGATCTCGATGCTGGAGGCGCGGTCGTTGCGGAAGCGGCGGACGAAATCGGCTTCGACCGCGAGGCCGCCCGGGCGGAACCCCTCCTGATAGCGCACATAGATGCTGGTGCGCGGCAGCACCGCGGCGATCACCGACGCCGAGGGCAGGAAGGCGGTCTCGACCCGTCCCGCGGTCATTTCCGCGCGGGCGTAGGCGAGCGTCTCGGTCGTCGCCGGGGCGACGTCCTCACCCGCGCCGTCGAGCTCGGAGCGCGTGTAGCGCGCGCCTGCGGTGGCGGTGAGGCCGGGCACCAGCTCGACGCTGCCCTCGCCGAACAGCGACAGCTCGTCGACGCGGTTCTCGACGCCGGTCACCGGCTGCGGGTCCTCGGGCGTGCCGAGCTCGCGCGACAGCCGGGTGGTGTTGTGGGTGAAGCTCACGCCCACCATGCCGCCCCACCCGTCCGCCATCGGCCGCCACAGCCGCGTCTCGTGCGCGATCATCGTGGTGTGGTTGTGCTGGACGAACAGCCGTGGCGCCTGATCCGGCAGCGTCGCGTCGTAGCGCTCCTCGAGCACCTGTCGGGAGATGCCGGTGGACGAGCTCAGCTTGAGGTCGCCGATCGGCCCGGCGACGACGACCTGCCCCTGCGCATAGTCGGCGTCGAAGCCCTCCTCCGTCCGCGCGGCGCGGGTGAGCGGCGGGCCATCGCGATCGGCGTACTGGCTGTCCTCGCCGCGGGTGCGCTGGCCGAGGCCGATCAGGTCGACCGTCCAGCCACCACCCGCGTCGAAGCGCAGCGCCGCACGGCCGCCGGAGATGCGGGTGCGGTTGACGTCCTTGCGGTCCAGCAGCGGCTTGTCGATGTAGCCACCCTCACTGGCGACGTCGGCGACGAGGCGGAGGCCCAGCCGCCCTTCCTCGATCGGCACGTTGAGCACCGCGCTCGCATCCGCTCCCGGTGCGCCATGCCAGGTCGCCGAGCCGCCGAACGCGATCGAGCCGCTCACTGTGTCGAGGTCGGGAGCGTTGGGCACCAGCCGGATGATGCCGCCGAGCGATCCGGCGCCGTAGAGCGTCCCCTGCGGCCCCTCCAGCACCTCGACCGCGGCGAGGTCCGTCAGGCGCAGGTCGGGGTCGGGCGCGTTGTAGCTGAGGCGCAGGTCGCCGAAATATTGCCCGACGGTCGACTGCGTCGGACCGGTGAAGCTCGAATCGGCGATGCCGCGGATGAACAGCTTGTTGCGGCCCGCACCGAGATGGGTGGAGGAAACGCTGGCGACGCGCGCCACCAGCCGGTCGGTGCCGCCGGCCCCGCCGAGCGAAAGCTCCGCCCCGTCGATGCGCGAGACCTGCCCGGCGAAATCGCGGAGCGTCAGGTCGCGCTTGCTGGCGGTGACGACGATGTCGGGTTGCGGCACCTCCACCACCGGTGCGGGAGGCAGTGGCGGAGGCGCCTTGCGGGGCGCGGCCACGACACGCGGGCGCGGCGGCTCGGGACGACGCGCAACCAGGCGCCAGCCGGTCGGACCGGCCGGCTGCACCTCGGCATTGGCGGCGCGGGCGAGCCTCTCCAACGCCTCCCGCGCGGTGTAGCGCCCGCGCAGCGCCGGCACCCGCCGGCCCCACAATGATGCATCCGCGACCGCGATGTTGGTGCCCGTCTGCCGCCCGAGCGCGAGCACAGCATCACCCAGCCTCCCCGCTGGCAGCACCAGCGCGACAGGTTCCGCAAGAGCGGGTGCGGCGGCGACCAGCACGGCCGCCGCGAGGATGCGGGCAGCGGCGATCACGGTCCTGCGGTCAGCACCCACCCTTCGCCCGACCGTTTCGCCGCAACGCCGAGCAGCGGCGCGACGGCGGTCGGGTCCTTCCTGAGCGTGGCCACGGCGAGCGTGCCGCGGAACGGACGCTCCGCGACATCGGGCGCGGCGGCGATCGACACGCCGAGTGCCCGCGAGAGATCGGCGGCCACTTCGCCGATCGGTTCGCCCTGATAGCTGAGCCGGCCCTCGCGCCAGCCGCCGACCGCCTCCGGCTCGATGCTGGAGACGCGAAGCCTGTGCGCCGCCGCGTCGGAGACCAGCGCCTTGCCGGGGTCGACCCGCACCGCCTCACGGCCCGGGTTGAAGACCACCGCGCCCTCCGACACCGCGACGCGCATCACGCCGGCAGTGCGCTTGACGTCGAAGGCGGTGCCGACGTCGACCAGCTCGTCGCTGCCGACCTTGACCCGGAAGGGATGCGCCGCGTCGTGTCGGACCACGAACATCGCCTGCCCACGCTCGAGCGTGGCGACACGGTCGTCGCGATGATCGAGCACCAGCCGCGTGCCGCCGGCCAGCGCGATCGTGCTGCCCTCGCCGAGCGTCACCGTGCGCGTGCTGCCGGCGGCGGTCTCGATCGCATAGGGCTGCGGCTGCAGCGTCCAGGCGCCATAGCCGACCACCCCCGCCAGCGCGGCGGCGATGCCGGTGCCGATCAGCCAGCGCCGCCGGGGACGCGCCGGAGCCTCGACCGGCTCGGGAGCAGGCACGGCACGCAGATCGTCGGCAGCTTCGGCGACATGGCTCGCGATCGCGTCGTAGCGGGCAGCACGTGCAGGATCGCCTTCGAGCCAGAGAGTGAAGGAGTCCCAGTCCTCGAACGCCGGATCGGCGGTGCGGACGGCCCACGCCAGCGCTTCTTCATCGATACGGTCACGCGGCTCGGCCATTACAATCTCCTAGCCGACATGACGGAGACATGCGCGTCAAACCTCATCGAGCCGCTCCCTGAGCTCGGCGAGCGCGCGATAGGCCTTGCGCAGATCGCCCTCGACGGTGCTGAGGCTGACACCCAGCTCGCCCGCGATCTCGCGCTGGGCGACGCCGTCGATGCGGTGCCGGCGGAAGATGGTGGCAACGCGCGGCCCCAGGGCGTCGAGCGCCTCGGCGACCCGCGCCGCCGCCTGCCGCGCGGCGATCACCCGCTCGCCCGAGGGCTCGTCCGAGGTGCCGGGGATTGTCGTCCCCTCGGCCTCGCTCCAGTCGCGGTCGCGCTGCTCGGCCTGGCGGCGCGAGCGGTAGCGGTCGATCATCAGCGTGTCGGCGGCGCGATAGAGATAGGCGAGCGGCGCCGCCACCGGCCCGCTGCGCGCCGCCGAGACCTTGAGCCACAGCTCGTGCAGCAGGTCCTCGGCGCCGTCACCCGCGCCGCGCGCACGCAGGAAACGCAACAATTTGTCGCGATTGGCCAGGAAGACGGCCTCGAGTCCGGCGGGTTGCATGGGCGTTCGGGCGGCGCGAGCGGATCACAGCTTCAGGAAAAGCGCGGCGATAGCGGTTTGCCGCGATGGTTGGAAGCGGGCGCGAGGCCCCCGCCTCACCTTTCCGATCGGATCGCCACCGCATGGGGATCGGCGACGAGGTCGCGAATCGCCGAGGTATCGCCCTGGTTGATCACCCCATAGACCGGGATCGAGCCCGCCGCCGGATCGGTCAGCACGACGCGATCGTTGGTGTAGCGGTTGATCTCGGCGATCACCTCCCGCAGCGGTTCGCCGTGGAAGACGAGCTGCCCGCGCGTCCAGGCGGTCACCCCCGCGACGTCGACCGCACCGGCCTGGCGGATGAAGCCGGTGCTGCCGCTCCCGCTGCGATCGACCCCGAACGCCAGCCGTTCGCCCTTGCGGGCAAGCTTCTCGATCGGCTCGGCACTGCCGCCGCGCGTGCCGTCGGTAAGCGCGATCCGCACCACGCCCTCGACCACCGTCACCTCGGCCTCGCGCTTCCCCACCGCCACGTCGAAGGCGGTGCCGACCGCCTTCACCTCGCCATGGCGGGTTTCGACGACGAACGGCCGCGCCTTGTTGTGGGCGACCGCGAACAGCGCCTCGCCCTCGGTCAACCGCAGCCGCCGCTCGCCGGGCGTAAAGGCGATCTCGACGCGGCTGTCGGCGGCGAGCGTCACCGTCGACCCGTCGGCGAGCTGGACGCGCTTGCGCTCGGCATGGCCGGCGGCGATGCTGCGCACCTCGTCCCGCTCGGGCGGCGTGCGGGCGATCCAGCTGACGCCGCCGAACACCACCGCCGCCAGCGCCGCCGCAGCGGCCCAGCGCGGCCATGACCGGCGCGGGCGCTCGGGGATGCCGGGATGCTCGAATCCGCCGAGCCACGACCAGAAGGCGGCCGCCTCGTCGCGGTCGGCCGGATGCAGCCCCGCCTCGCGGCCGTCGAGGAACGCCTCGAACACTGCCGGCGCACGGCTGCCGAGCCTGTCCCGGGTCACGCGCCGCGCTCCATCAGATGGGCCAGGCGATCGTAGAGATGCGCGACGGCGTGGGTCAGGTGCTTCTGCACCATGCGCGGGCTGATCCCCAGCTCGCGCGCGATCTCGCCGGTACCGCGTTCGTCGAAGCGACGCATCACGAACACTTCGCGGCAGCGCGGCGACAGCTCGTCGAGCGCCGCAGCCAATGCGGCCTGAAGATCGGCGACGCGGCGGCCGTCCTCCTGCGCGGCCGCGACCGGCGGGTCGATCTCCGGGCCGAGCGGCACCGTCGGCGCGGCGCGGCGATGGCGGTCGACGATCAGGTTGGCGGCGATGCGGAACAGATAGGCGCGCGGCTCGTCCAGCGGCTGCTCGCGCTGGGTGGCGACCAGGCGGGCGCAGGCCTCCTGCACCAGGTCGTCGACCTCATTGGGGTCATCGACGCGCCGGGCGATGAAGGCACGCAGGGCCGCGCGATAGGCATCGACGTCGGCCCCGCCCGCCGCATCGATTGCCCGTGCCCCTGCCTGTCCCGCCGTTCCCACGCCGCCCCCTTTGCCCAATGCCGTCAATGCCATGACGCGGAGAATGCGCAAAGGCGAACCAGTCGGTTGCGACATGACGAAAAAAATCTGCGTCGCGGGGTTCGCATTTGCGGCGCAGCGGCGTCGTATACGGAACGAGCGTCCTGGGGAGGACGCCAAAACAAGGGGGGAAAACCATATGAATACCCGCCATCTGCTGCTCGGCAGCGCGATCATGACCGTGATCGCCGCGCCCGCTGCCGCTCAGGCTGCGGAGACGGCCCGCGTTCCCATCAACCTGCCTGCCGGCCGGCTCGACAAGGCGCTGCTCCAGGTGGCGCAGCAGACTGGCGTGCAACTCGTCTTCACAGATCCGGCGATCGCCCGCGCCAGGAGTCCACGGCTGTCGGGCCGCTACACCGCGCACGAGGCGCTGGACGCGCTGCTGGCGAAGAGCGGCTATACATGGCGCTACACCGGCCCCAACAGCGTCCGCGTGATCGCGCGCGAGACGGGCGCCGTATCGGCGATGCGCCCGATCGCGCTGGTGCAGGAGACACCGGCAGCGGCGCAGACCCCCACCCCACCCGGGGACGCCTCGACGGTCAGCGCGGAGCAGGCGGTGGAAGGCGACCAGCCCGCCGAGCCCGATATCGTCGTGGTCGGCACGCAGATCCGCGGCAGCAAGGTCACCGCGGCGCTGCCGGTGACGGTGGTCGATCAGGCGCAGATCGGCGCCACCGGCGCCGTCTCCGGCGACGAGCTGTTCCGCTCCATTCCGCAATTGGGCGACGTCAGCTTCAACTCGAGCTATCTCCCCAACAGCTCGAACTCGGCCCGCGGCGACGTCGGCTCGGTCAACCTCCGCAACCTTGGCGTCGGCAACACGCTGGTGCTGCTCAACGGCCGCCGCGTGGTCAACCACCCGACCAGCCGCGCCGACGAGAATCTGGTCCCCGTCCTCACCTACAACACCAACGCCATTCCGGTGTTCGGCCTCGAGCGCCTCGAAGTGCTGCGCGACGGCGCGGCGGCGATCTACGGCTCGGACGCGGTGGCCGGCGTCGTCAATACCGTGCTGCGCTCGGACTATACCGGCGTCGAGGCGGAGGGCCAGGTCGGTTGGGCCGAGGGCACCAACATGATCGAGAGCAACCTGCACCTGCTCGTCGGCCACAACCTCGGCAGCCGCGGCAACGTCACGCTGTTCGCGAGCTACGACCACCGTACCGCGCTCAACGCACGGGAGCAGGACTATACCGCCTCGGCCGACAAGTCCCCATTGTTCGTCGGCACGCCGTTCGAGGGCAGCACCCAGGTCGACGGCCGCAGCACGATCACGCCCTGGGGCTCGTTCCAGGTCTATCGCAACACGCCGGTTCGCCAGAACGGCACGCTGATCACCAATAATTCCGGCCAGTTCCATATCCAGCCGGGCACCAACGCCGGCTGCCTGGCCCAGCTCGGCAGCGGCATCTGCATCGACGACGGCACCAACTCGGCCGCCGCCGACCGCAACCTGCGCTTCGACGCGCCGCGCGCCTACAACACCACGGTGATCCCCGAGGTGGAGCGTGTGAACCTCTTCCTCAACGGCCATTATGAGCTGACCGACGGGCTCGAATTCTTCGGCGAGGCCGGCTATTACCGCGCGGAGACCGACAGCTACCAGGCGCCGACCGGCACGCTCTCATCCGGTCCGCTCGTGATCCCGGCGAGCAGCTACTACAACCCGTTCGGCCCCGTCGGCAGCCCCAACCGGCTGCCCGGCATCAACGCCCCGGCGGCCGGCCTGCCGGTCACGCTCAGCAGCTACAATTTCGCCGACGTCGGGCCCAATCTGGTCGAGGTGCTCAACACTCAGTACCGCCTGCTCGGCGGCCTGCGCTTCGAGGCGCTGGGCTTCCGCTGGGAAAGCGCGCTGCTCTACTCCGAAGCGCGCGTGCGCGACCGCTCCGACGGCATCAGCCAGACCCTGCTCCAGAAACAGCTCTCGCTGACCACGCCCGACGCCTACAACCCGTTCAACGGCGGCAATCTGCTCGACGTGAGCGGAGCTGACGCCACCTTCAGCAACCAGGCCGCGATCGACGCGATCAGGATCAAGACCACCCGCGTCAGCAAGTCGACGCTGGCGATGTGGGACATCAAGGGATCGAAATCCGACCTGTTCCAGCTCCCTGCCGGCAACGTCGGCATGGCTATCGGCGGCGAAGTCCGCCGCGAGACCCAGCTCGACGACCGCGATCCGCGCGTCGACGGCACCATCCAGTTCGTCGATGCCGTCTCCGGCGCCGTCAACGGATCGGACCTGATCGGCACCAGCCCCTCGCCCGACACCAAGGGCCACCGCACGATCGCCGCCGCCTATCTCGAGTTCGCGGTGCCGGTGGTCAGCCCGGAGATGAACGTCCCGCTGATGCGCTCATTGGAGCTCCAGCTGGCCGGCCGTTTCGAGCATTACAGCGACGTCGGCTCGGTCGCGAAGCCCAAGATCGCCGCCGCCTGGGACGTAGTGAACGGCGTCCGCTTCCGCGGTTCCTATGCCGAAGGCTTCAAGGCGCCCAACCTGGAGCAGGTCAACGCCACCGTCGTCACCCGCTCCAACACCCGCACCGACTATGTCCGCTGCGAGGCGCAGCTTCGTACCGGCGTCATCAAGAGCTTCGCCGATCCGGCCTGCATCGGCTTCTCCACCTCGGCGCAGCGATCAGGCAATCCCGATCTCAAGCCCGAGACGTCCAAGACCTGGACCGCGGGCGTGGTGTTGGAACCGCACTTCCTGGACGACGCGATCGGCCGGATCACCTTCACTGCCGATTATTGGCACATCCAGCAGAAGGGCATCGTCGGTCTGTTCGGCGAAGGCAACGCACTCATCAACGACTATCTGCTGCGCGTGCAGGGAAGCAGTGATCCGAACGTGATCCGCGCTGCCCCCACGGCGGAAGACATCGCCTTGTATCAGGGAAGCAACCTCGCACCGGCCGGCCGCGTGCTCTACGTCAAGGACCAGTACGTCAACCTGCTGCCGCAGGAGGCGGCCGGCATCGATCTCGGCCTCAACTGGCAGCTGCCGGATTTCGGCGCGGGCCGGTTCAACTTCGGCGTCAACGCGGCCTATCTCGACAAGTTCTTCCTCCAGCCCTCGCCGCCGGTTCAGGCGCTGATCGACGCCCGCGCGGCCGGCACCATCAACCCGGACACCAACATCGCCGAGGCCGGCGACCGCATCCGCCAGAACGGCAAGCCGCGCTGGAAGGTGACCGGCACCGCCACCTGGACCTATCGCGAGTTCCAGATCGGCGCCTTCACCCAATATACCAGCGACGTCCTCGACACCGGCCTGTTCGACGCGACCAACGGCAACTGGGTCATCGACGACCAGATGACCTTCAACCTCTACGGCCAGGTCACGATCGGCGACGACAGCGCCGGCCGCTATCGCCTGCGCATCGGCGTCCGCAACCTCACCAACGAGCAGCCGCCGCTGTCGTCGGAAGGCTATCTCGGCTCGATGTACAATCCCTACGGCCGCTACTGGTACGCCAACGTGCGGGCATCGTTCTGATGCGCCGCATCCCAGCCCTGCTCGGCCTCCTCGCACTTTGCAGCCCCTTAGTCGCGCAGGAGGTCGAGCAGACCGCCCGGCCGGTCACCGGCGGCGACATCGTCGCCTATGATCAGATTCATAAGCCGGCGATCGGCCGCGGCGGCATGGTGGTGAGCCAGAACAGGCTCGCCGCGGCGGTCGGCGCCGACATCCTGCGCAAGGGCGGCAATGCGGTGGATGCCGCCGTCGCCACCGCCTTCGCCCTCGCCGTCACGCTGCCGCGCGCCGGCAACATCGGCGGCGGCGGCTACATGCTGATCCATATGGTGGCGAAGGACGGCAAGCCCGCCCAAACCATCGCGATCGACTATTACGGCCAGGCCTCGCGCCACACGACGCCCGACCTGCTGCTCGGACCCGACGGCAAGTTCGACAATGCCAAGGGCTGGTCGATGAAGGGCGTGGCGATCCCCGGCACGGTCGCCGGCCTCTGGGAGGCGCACCGCCGCTTCGGCGCGCTGCCCTGGGGCACGCTGCTGGCGCCGGCCATCGCGATGGCGGAGCGCGGCGTGATTCTCTCCGACGACGAGGCGCAGGCCACCGCCGAGCAGAAGAAGGCGATGAGCAGGGATGCCGCCGCCATGGCGGCATTCTTCAAGCCCGACGGCAGCGCCTATCGCCCCGGCGAGCTGTGGAAGCAGCCCGATCTCGCCGCGACGCTGAAGACGATCGCCGCCAAGGGCCGCGACGGCTTCTACAAGGGGCCGATCGCGCAGAGGATCGCCGCGGGCATGAAGGCCGGCGGCGGCGTGATCGACGAGAAGGACCTCGCCGATTACCAGGCGATCGTCTCCGAGCCGATCTGGTCGAGCTACCGCGGGAACCGGATCGCCTATATGCCGCCGACCGCCTCGGGCGTCAGCGTCGCGGAGGCGATGAACATCCTGGAGAATTTCCCGGTGCGCGAGGCGCGCTGGGGCAGCGTCGCCAACCTCCACCTGCTGGCGGAGACGATGAAGATCGTCGCCGCCGATCGCCGCCTCGTCGGCGGGGCACCCGACTGGCGGACGCCGGCGAAGGGCCTCGCCAGCAAGGACTATGCGGCCGAGCGCGCCAAGCTGATCCGCCCCGACGCCTCGCTGAACGCGAAGACGCTGCCGGACGGCAATCCCTACCCGTACGAGAGCAAGGACACGACGCACTTCTCCGTCGTCGACGTGGCGGGCAATGCCGTCAGCAACACCTACACGCTCTCGGCGTCCTACGGCGCGCATGTCGTGGCCCCCGGCACCGGCATCCTGCTCAACAACTCGCTCGGCAACCTCGCCTGGGGACGACGGGCAGAGGACGGCAAGGCGACGCTGCCCGTCCCCGGCAAGCGCGTCGGCTCGACGATCACCCCGCTGATCGTGTTCAAGGACGACAAGCCCTGGCTGGTCACCGGCACGCCCGGCGGCGGCTATATCATCGCGACGATGGTGCAGCTCCTGTCCAACGTGATCGACCACCGCCTCAACGTCGCCGAGGCCGCGGAGCGCCCGCGCATGAACCAGGCCGGCGGCGACGCGCCGCTCGAGCTGGAGGACGGCTATTCGCCCGACATCGTCACGCTGCTCGAGGCCAAAGGGCACAAGGTGCGCACGTCGAACACGATGGGCAGCGTCCAGTCGATCATGGTCGACGGCGAGCGGTTCCTCGGCGCCGCCGACACGCGGCGGCCGGATGCGGCAGCAGTAGGAGCGCGCTGAAACTCCCTCTCCCCTTTGGGGAGAGGGTCGGGGAGAGGGGCAGTGCGGCAGGCGATGGTCTCTGCGAGGCTCCTCCCCCTCTCCCAACCCTCTCCCCAATGGGGAGAGGGCTTTATAGGATGACCAGATGAAGCTCGCTCTCCTCGCCTCCACCGCCCTCCTCCCCCTCGCCGCCCATGCCCAGGCGCTGCCCGATCCGCAGCGTGGCGCGATCCTCGCCGACGTCGACAAACGCGCCCCCGCCTTCGCCACGACGGCCAGGCAGATCTGGAACTGGTCCGAGGTCGGCTATCAGGAAGCCAAGTCCTCCGCCCTGCTCCAGTCGGAGCTCAAGAAGGCCGGCTTCACCGTCACCACCGGGGTCGCCGACATCCCCACCGCCTTCGTCGCCAGCTTCAGGAACGGCAGCGGCCCCGTGATCGCGATCCTCGCCGAATACGACGCTCTCCCCGGCCTCGCCCAGCAGGCGGTGCCGACCCGCACGCCGATCGCCGGCAAGGCGGCGGGGCACGGCTGCGGCCACAACCTCTTCGGCGCCGCCAGCGTCACCGCCGCGCTGGCGATCAAGGACTGGATGGTCGCCAACAAGGTCCAGGGCGAGCTGCGCGTCTACGGCACGCCCGCAGAGGAGGGCGGTTCGGGCAAGGTCTACATGGTCCGCGCCGACCTGTTCGACGACGTCTCGGCGGTGCTCCACTGGCATCCGGGCGACGCCAACGGCGTGTCGACGGGCAAGAGCATGGCCAACATCTCCGGCAAGTTCCGCTTCCACGGCGTCTCCGCCCACGCGGCCGCCGCACCGGACAAGGGCCGCTCGGCGCTCGACGGGATCGAGGTGATGAATGTCGCGGTCAACTATCTGCGCGAGCACATCCCGTCCTCGACGCGCATCCACTACGTCGTCACCAAGGGCGGCGAGGCGCCGAACGTCGTCCCCGACTTCGCCGAGAGCTATTACTACGTCCGCAATGTCGATCCCGCGATCGTCAAGGACGTGTGGGAGCGGGTGAAGAAGGCCGCCGAGGGCGCCGCGATGGCGACCGGCACCACCGTCGATTACGAGATCACCGGCGGCGTCTATTCGATGCTGGCGAGCGAGACGCTGGCCAAGGTGATGCTGCGCAACCTCCAGGCGGTCGGCGGCGAGCAATGGACGCCGGAGGAGACCGCCTGGGCGACCGAGATCCAGAAGACGCTGCCGACGCAGAAGCCGCTCGATTCGGTGACGAGGGTCTCGCAGGGCGAGCGCGGGCCAGACGGCGGCGGCTCGACCGACGTCTCCGACATCAGCTGGACGGTGCCGACGATCGGCCTCAACACCGCGACCTGGGTGCCGGGCACGCCTGCGCACAGCTGGCAGGCGGTGGCGGCCTCGGGCACCGGCATCGGCGTCAAGGGCGGCGTGGTCGCGGCCAAGACGATCGCCCTGACCGCCGCCGAGCTGTTCGGCAGCCCCGAGGTGCTGGCCGAGGCCAAGGCCGAGCTCGACAAGGCACGCGGGCCGGGCTTCAAATACCAGGCGATGCTCGGCGACCGGAAACCGGCGCTCGACTATCGCGCGCCGACGCCGGCGTGGGAGGGTGGAGCGAAGTAGGCCGTTATCCGAACACGGGTCACCCTCACCCTTCCGGCGCTTCGCGCCTCCCTCCCTCTCCCATTGGGAGAGGGAAGGGGCCCGCCGCCGTAGGCGGTGGGAAGGGTGAGGGTGACCAGCGGTCGACGTATAAGCCGTCTCCATGACCGATTCTCCCCACGATCCCCACGCCGGACACCGCTGCCGCTGGTCGGACGGCGATGCGCTCTACCGCGCCTATCACGACACCGAATGGGGCGTGCCCGAACGCAACCCGCGGATGCTGTGGGAGACGCTGATGCTGGAGGGTTTCCAGGCCGGGCTTGCCTGGATCGTCATCCTGCGCAAGCGCGAGGGCTTCCGCCGCGCCTTCGCCGGCTTCGATCCCGCGAAGGTCGCGCGGTTCGACGAAGCGGATATCGCGCGACTGATGGCCGACCCCGGCATCGTCCGCGCCCGCGCCAAGATCGAGGCGACGATCCGCGGCGCGCAGATCTACTGCGACATGGCCGATCGCGGCGAGAGCTTCGCCGACCTCGCCTGGTCCTTCACCGACGGCGGGGTGCTGAAGGGCGACGGCCGCACCGTCCCCGCCTCGACGCCGCTGTCCGAGACGATCTCCAGGGAACTGAAGCGCCGCGGCTTCAAGTTCGTGGGGCCGACGATCGTCTATGCCTGGATGCAGGCGACCGGCATCGTCAACGATCACGCCGCCCATTGCTTCCGCCGCGATCAGGTCTGACACTCGCCGCCGACACATAGGCAGACGAGGATGCGATGGCCCATTACGGCGACTATCAGAACGAGATCTACGGCGCGGGGCTGCGCGGGATCGTGCCGAAGCTGCCGGTCGACCATGCCACCCTCTGCGCGCGGGCGAGCGCGGCGATGCCGCCGCACGTGCTGAACTACGTCCAGGGCGGCTGCGGCGACGAGTTCACCCAGGAGGAGAACGCCCGCGCCTTCAACCGCTGGGGCATGGTGCCGCGGATGATGGTCGACTGCACGACGCGCGACCTGTCGGTCGAGCTGTTCGGCCTCACCCTGCCCTCCCCGATCTTCATGAGCCCGATCGGCGTCACCGGCATCGTCACCCAGGACGGCCACGGCGACCTCGCCGCCGCCCTCGCCTCGGCCATGGCCGGCGTACCGCTCTGCGCCTCGACCCTGTCGAACGATCCGCTGGAGACGGTGATCGGCGAGTGCGGCGACACGCCCGCCTTCTTCCAGCTCTACACGCCCAAGAACCCGGAGCTCGCCGAGAGCCTCGTCCACCGCGCCGAGGCGGCGGGCTACAAGGCGCTGGTGGTGACGCTCGATACCTGGGTGACCGGCTGGCGCCCGCGCGACCTCAACACCGCCAACTTCCCCCAGCTGCGCGGCGCCGTCCTCACCAACTACACCTCCGATCCGGTGTTCCGGAAGCTGCTCGGCAAACCGCCCGAGCAGGATCCGGCCGCCGCGGTGATGCTGTGGGCGGGACTGTTCGGCAAGGTGCTGACCTGGGACGACATGGCCTGGCTCCGCTCGATCACCAAGCTGCCGCTGGTGCTGAAGGGCATCTGCCACGCCGACGACGCCCGCCACGCGATCGATCTCGGCGCCGACGCGGTCTATTGCTCCAACCACGGCGGGCGCCAGGCCAACGGCGGCCTCGCCGCGATCGACATGCTGCCCGACGTGGTCGCGGCAGCAGGCGACGTGCCGGTGCTGTTCGATTCGGGCGTGCGGTCGGGCAGCGATGTGGTGAAGGCGCTCGCGCTCGGCGCCCGTGCGGTCGGGATCGGACGGCCCTACACCTACGGCCTCGCGCTGGGCGGTGCCGAGGGAGCGGCGCATGTCCTCAAATGCATCCTCGCGGAGGCCGACCTGCTGATGGCGGTGAACGGCTACCCTACGATCGCCGATGTGCGTGCGGCGGGTGCGCGACGGCGGTGCGTTAACCGGCATTGACGGACCTCGCCCCCGACCCTAGCCGCATGTGACGGATTCGTGACAGCGCCCGCTGCACGGCCGGGAAGGTCTCAAAGGGGTCACGGGGGACACCGTCATTCGCCAGATTGCCGCCTTGCCCTATCGCGCCGACGGACCGGCGGCCGATGCGGCCGTGCGCGTGCTGCTGGTCACCTCGCGCGAGAACAAGCGCTGGGTGATCCCCAAGGGCAACCCGCCGCCCGGCCTCACCCCCCACGCCGCCGCCGCGCTGGAGGCGGAGGAGGAGGCGGGCGTGCGCGGCCTCGTCTGCCCGACCCCGCTCGGCTCCTATCGCTACCGCAAGCGGCGCGCCAACGGCGCCTCGCTGATGGTCGACGTCGACGTCTTCCCCCTCGCCGTCAACGATGAGCTCGGCAGCTGGAAGGAACAGTCGCAGCGCGAGCGCCGCTGGTTCGCCCTGCCCGAGGCCGCCGAGATCGTCGACGAGAGCGACCTGCGCGATCTCATCCGCTCTTTCGGCCCGTCCGAGTTCAAGGCCGCCACGCGCCGCGCCGGGATGCTCGGCGCGGTCGCCGCAACCTCGAGGATCAGCCCCATGTTCGCCTGGTTCCAGCGCCTGCTGCCCAAGACCGGCAATTTCTTCGACCTGTTCGAGGCCCATGCCACCACCGTCGTCGCCGCGGCGGACGCGATGGCGCGGCTGATGCAGGGCGGCCCCGCCGCGCCCGACCATATCCGCGAAGTGATCGAGCGCGAGCACGACGCCGACGACATCATCCGCGAAGTGCTGCAGACGGTCCGCCAGACCTTCCTCACCCCGTTCGACCGCGGCGCGATCATCAGCCTGATCGGCGCGATGGACGACGCCATCGACGAGATGCAGGCAAGCGTGGCCGCGATCGACCTCTATGAGGTCACCGCGTTCGAGCAGGAAATGCAGGACATGGTGGCGATCATCGTCGACGCCGCGCGATTGACCGCCGAGGCGATGCCGCTGCTGCGCGACGTCGGCCGCAACGGCGCCCGGCTGCACGAGCTCACCGAGCGGCTGGTCCGGATGGAGAGCCAGGCCGACGACATCCACACCGCCGGCGTCAAGCGCGCCTTCAAGGAGCAGGGCGCGAGCGACACGCTCGGCTTCATCGTCGCACGCGAGATCTACAAGCATCTCGAGCGGATCGTCGACGCGTTCGAGGATGTCGCGAACGAGATCGACGGCATCGTGATCGACCACGCCTGAGCCGGCCGCCAGCCCCGTGCACGACCTCGCCCTCCCGCTGCTGATCGGCCTGATCGCCGTCGCGCTCGCGTTCGACTTCCTCAACGGGCTGCACGACGCCGCCAACTCGATCGCGACGGTGGTGGCGACGCGGCTGCTGAAGCCGGTCCACGCGGTCGCCTTCGCCGCGGTGTTCAACTTCGCCGCCTATTTCCTGACGATCGCCTTCCCCAGCCTGCACAAGGTCGCCGAGACGATCGGCCAGGGCCTGATCGCCAAGGAGCTGGTGACGCCGGCGGTGGTGTTCGGCGCGCTGGTCGGGGCGATGTTCTGGAACGTCGTCACCTGGCTCAAGGGCATTCCCTCCTCGTCGAGCCATGCGCTGGTCGGCGGGCTGATCGGCGCGGGCGTCGCCCATGCCGGGCTGACCGGGGTGCAATGGGGCGGGCTCAACAAGACCCTGGTCGCGATCGTCCTCTCGCCGACGCTCGGCATGATCCTGTCGATGCTGATCATGCTGGTGACGAGCTGGCTGTTCCGCGGCGCCACCGCGCGCGGTGCCGAGCGGACGTTCCGCGTCCTCCACCTCATCTCGTCGGGCGCCTATTCGCTGAGCCACGGCCTCAACGACGCGCAGAAGACGATGGGGATCATCACCGTCCTGCTCTATTCGACCGGCTATCTCCACGGCGCGTTCGAGGTGCCGCACTGGGTGGCGATCAGCTGCTACGTCGCGATCGCGCTCGGCACGCTCACCGGCGGATGGAAGATCATCGAGACGATGGGCTCGCGCATCACCAAGCTCTCCCAGCACCAGGGCTTCAGCGCCTCGCTCGGCGGCTCGATCATCCTGTTCGCGGCGTCGTGGATGGGGATCCCGGTGTCGACCACCCACACCATCACCGGCAGCGTCATCGGCGCCGGCACCGCGCGCCGCGCGTCGGCGGTGCGCTGGGGGGTGGCGGGGAATGTGATGGTGGCGTGGGTCATCACCATTCCGGCGTCGGCAGCGGTGGGGGCGCTCTTCTACCTGCTGGCGACACTCTTCTAAGGCCGTCCGATCGAGATCGGTCGCCCCTTTCACTTTCGCACCGGCCGCAATCGGGATTAGAGGAGGCCGATGCACCCCAACTCTGCCTTCCACTGGGACGATCGCGACGCGATGCGCCAACTCGTCGCCGAGATTGGCTTCGGCGCGCTGTTCGCCGGCACGCCCGACGGCCCGCGCGTCGCGCATGTGCCGGTGGTGTGGCTCGATGAGGCGACGCTCGCCATGCACATCGCCCGCGGCAACGGCATCGCCCGTCATCTCGACGGCGCGACCGCGCTGTTCAGCGTGATCGGCCCGGACGGCTATGTCAGCCCCGATTGGTACGGCCTCGGCAGCAGCGAGGTACCGACCTGGAACTATGTCGCCGTCGAGCTCGAAGGGACGATGCGGCGGATGGATCGCGACGAGCTGGTCGCGCAGGTCGACCGGCTCTCCGCCGAGCAGGAGGGGCGGCTCGCACCCAAGGCGCCTTGGACGCGCGCCAAGATGGACCCGAAGAAGTTCGACGCGATGCTGAACGCGATCGTCGGTTTCCGGCTGGAGGTGACGGCCTGGCGCGGCACGCTGAAGCTCGGCCAGAACAAGCCCGAGGCGGCGCGGTTGGGCGCGGCGGACGGGCTCGAAGCCTCCGGCCGCCGCGGCATCGCGCATTGGATGCGGTCGCTGGCATGAACCGGCTCGCACTGTTCGATTGCGACGGGACGCTGGTCGACTCGGGCGCCAACATCTGCCGCGCGATGGAGGAGAGCTTCGCCGGCCACCGGCTGGAGGTGCCGTGCCGCGAGGCGATTCGCCGGATCGTCGGATTGAGCCTGGTCGAGGCGGTGGCGGCACTGCATCCCGAGGGCGACGATCCGCTCCACCACAGCCTCGCGGCCGAATACAAGCGCGTGTTCCTGGCGATGCGCGGCAACGGCGAGCTTGCGCCGGAACCGCTCTATCCAGGCATCGCCGAGGCGATCGCGGCGCTCGACGATGCCGGCTGGGTGCTCGGCGTCGCGACGGGCAAGTCCGACCGCGGGCTCCTGCTGATCCTCGAGCATCACGGCCTCAGGCACCGTTTCGTCACGCTGCAGACCGCCGACCGCCATCCCTCCAAGCCCAACCCGTCAATGGCCGCCGCGGCGATCGCCGAAGCGGGCGCCGCACCGGAGACCACGGTGATGATCGGCGACACCAGCTTCGACATGATGATGGCGGCGAATGCCGGCGCCCATGCGGTCGGGGTCGGCTGGGGCTATCATCCACCCGAGGAACTCGCCGCAGCCGGCGCGTTGCAGGTGGTGGCCCACGCCGATCAACTGGCAGCAACGCTGCTTGCCTGCCTCGACCGGCCGGCTATGGCGGCGCGATGAGCACCGAGCGCACCGCCCGCAACCGCTGGTTCGCCATCGTCGGCGTCCGTTGTGCCGCGGCCGCCGGCGCGGTGCTGGGGATCATCCTCGCCGCCCGCGCGCCCGATTGGACGAGCAAGGGGATCGGCATCGCGCTGGTGCTCGCCGCGCTCTACGTGATGGCGGTAGTGCCGCTCGCGCTGGCGCACCGCTGGCGCAGCCCGCCCGACCAATGAAGCGGTTCTGGAAAGAGGTCGCTGTCGTCCGAGAGGGCGACGGCTTCGGCATCGCGCTCGACGACCGCCCGGTGCGTACCCCCGGCCGCACGCCGTTGGCAGTGCCGAGCGAAGCACTTGCCGAGGCAATCGCGGAAGAATGGCGCAGCGTCGGCGAGACCATCGACCCGCGCGCCATGCCCCTCACCGGCCTCGCCAATGCCGCCATCGACCGGATCGCGCCCGATCCGGATGCCTTCGCCGCGGGCCTCGCCCGGTATGGCGAGAGCGACCTCCTCTGCTACCGCGCCGAATCGCCTGAACCGCTGGTTGAGCGGCAGGGCGCCGCCTGGGATCCGCTTCTCGACTGGGCGCGCGGCCGCTACGACGTGCATTTCGAGACCACCGCGGGCGTGATCCACCGCCCCCAGCCCGAGGCGACGCTCGCGCGGCTGCGCGAGGCGGTGACGCACCTCGGCCCGTTCGAGCTCGCCGGCCTGTCGCCGCTCGTCACCGTCACCGGCTCGCTGGTCGCCGCGCTGGCGCTGCTGGAAGGCACGGCCGATGCCGACACCGTCTGGCAGGCTAGCCGCATCGACGATGACTGGCAGGCCGAGCAATGGGGCGAGGACGAGCTCGCCCGCCAGGCGGCCGAGGCCCGCCGCGCCGACTTTGATGCCGGTGCGCAGTTCCTGAGGCTACTCGGTTAGCGGCGCCGCCGACCTCGGCAGCATCCAGGCGATCACCGCGCCCGCCGCCAGGAACGACAGCACGTCGCAGACGAAGCTGTAGATGAAATAGTCCGACGGCCCGTGATTGAAGACGATCTGGCCAAGGTCGAGATAGGCCGGAATAGCGATGGCGAAGAGGCCGATCAGGGTCAGCCGCTGACCGAAGCTCAGCGGCGCCGCGACGCGGTGGATGGCGAAGGCGACCAGCACCGCGGCGATGACCGCGAGGATCAGCCCACCGATCAGCGAGCTGCCATCGACGACCGGGAAGCCGCCCGCGTTGAAATGGACCATCGCCACCGGGCCCTGCGCGTAGAGACCACTTCCCACCTGCGTCCCGGGCCAGGGCACGGCATAGACGCCGGTCCCGGTCGGCCCGAGCTGCTGCGCCAAGGTAGATTGGACCGCCGCATTGGCGGCATCGGGCGCGACGCTGAGCGCGAGCCGGTTGAGCGGCGTGCCCCAGAAGATGAAACCCACGACCCACATGGCGACCCCTCCCAGGATGCCGCCCAGCAACGCTCGTCCCATCATCGTCGCTCTCCCTGCTATGTCGAGGTAGTGAGCCCCCTGATAAAGCCGATCAGGCCCGTCTGCCGCGACCTCTTCAAACGCTCCGCCGCCAGGATGGTGCGCACGCACTCGAAGCAACGCTCGACGTCGTCGTTGACCAGGACATAGTCATAGCCGTCCCAGTGGCTGACCTCGGCCGCCGCGCGCGCCATCCGCGCTTCGATCACCTCCATCGAATCGGTGGCGCGGTGCGTGAGCCGGCGATGCAGCTCCTCCATCGACGGTGGCAGCACGAACACGCGCACCACGTCGCCGCCGGCGATCTGGTAGAGCTGCTGCGCGCCCTGCCAGTCGATGTCGAACAGCACGTCCTGGCCGGACTTGAGCATCGCCTCCACCGGTCCCCGCGGTGTGCCATAGCGATGGCCGAAGACATGCGCCCATTCGAGGAACTCGTGGTTCGACACCATCTCGCGGAAGCGCTCGAGGTCGACGAAATGATAGTCCTTGCCGTCGACCTCGCCCGGCCGCATCGGCCGCGTCGTCGCCGATACCGACATGCCGAGGCTCGGCTCGGCCGCGAGCAGCTTGCGCGCGATCGTCGACTTGCCCGCGCCCGACGGTGAGGACAGCACGAACAATACGCCGCGGCGGCGGAACTTGTGGGGATCGTCTTCTCGGGCGTCGGCCATGCACGCTAGTGGCGTGCAGGCGGGGGGAAGGTCAAGCGGTCGCGGATGTCTCGCGGAGCTTGCGGGCGAGATAGCGGGCGCCCAGCGCCGCACCGCCGAGCACGATCGCGGCCGGCACGACTCGCCTGGCGACTCGCCAGGCGGCGACGCCGGCGAGCGCGCCTATCGTGCCGCCCTCCCCGTCTCGACGGTCGATATTGCGGCCCACGACCGCCGCGATCACGTCACCCAGCATCCACCATCTCCTTGAGATTCATCGCGAAAGCGTCCGATCCGGCAGAAAGTTCCCCCAGGCAACACTTAAGCACTTGCTAAACTATTCGACCCGGAATACTTAAGCACATGCTTAACGAATCGCCTTCTCTCGATCGTGTCTTCCATGCGCTCGCCGATTCCACCCGGCGCGCGATGGTGGCGCGGCTCGCGCTTCGGCCGATGCCGGTCAGCGAATTGGCGCAACCCTTCGCCATGTCGCTGTCCGCCGTCATGCAGCACCTCGCGGTGCTCGAGGACTCGGGGCTGGTCCGGTCGCACAAGGCCGGGCGGGTCCGGACCTGCCGCATCGATCCCCAGACGTTCGGCCAGGTCGAACGCTGGCTGGCCGATTGCCGCAGCGAGTGGGAGAGCCGGCTCGATAAGCTGGAAGACTATGTCAACACGCTGAAAGGACAGCAGAAATGACCGAGAAGACCGTCATCCGCCCGGAACCGCTGGTGATCGAGCGCCATTTCGACGCGCCGCGTGCGATCGTGTTCCAGGCCTGGACCACCGCCGAGCATATGAAGAACTGGTTCAGCCCCGAATGCTTCACCACGCCCGAGGCGGAGATCGAGTGCCGCCCCGGCGGCAAGTTCGATGTCTGCATGGAGGCGCCCGACGGCCAGCGCTTCTGGAGCTGCGGCCGTTTCACCGAGGTCGTCGAGAACGAACGCCTGGCCTTCGAGACCGGCGCGCATGTCGACGACAGCGGCAAGGCGCCCTTCGCCGCAAAGACCCAGGTCACCTTCGCCGACGAGGGCGACGGCACACTAATGACCGTGCGGCAGCAATATGAGATCTACGACGAGGTCGTCGGCAAGGCCGCGGTCGGCGGCGCGCCCGAAGGCTGGCGCACCACGCTCGACAAGCTCGAGCGCGAGGTGGCGAGGATCAAGGGGTGAGCGGGATCGAGTTGATTTGATTGTGCCCCGGCGAAGGCCGGGGTCCAGTTCCAACCCGGTCATTGGATGAGGTAGACGGCCGCCTTGACCAAGGCGCGACTGGGCCCCGGCCTTCGCCGGGGCACGGGAAGTGGCTGAGATGCCTACCGCCCGACCATCGTCTCCGGCCGCACCACACGGTCGAAGGTCGCCTCGTCGACCAGCCCGAGCGCCAGCCCCGCTTCCTTCAACGTCAGCCCCTCGGCATGGGCGTGCTTGGCGATCTTGGCGGCGTTGTCGTAGCCGATCTCCGGCGCCAGCGCGGTCACCAGCATCAGCGAGCGCGCGACCAGTTCGCCGATCCGCCGCTCGTCAGCCTCCATGCCCTCGACGCAGCGTTCGGCGAAGCTCTCCATCCCCACCGTCAGCAGGTGGATCGAGCGCAGCACCGCCGCGCCGATCAGCGGCTTGAACACGTTGAGCTCGAGATGCCCCTGCAGCCCGCCGACGGTGATCGCGGCATGGTTGCCGATCACCTGCGCGGCGACCATCGTCAGCATCTCGCACTGGGTCGGGTTGACCTTGCCCGGCATGATCGAGCTGCCCGGCTCGTTGGCGGGCAGCACCAGCTCGCCGATCCCCGAGCGCGGGCCGGAGCCGAGCAGGCGGATGTCGTTGGCGATCTTGGTCAGCGCGACCGCGAGCGTGTTGAGCCGGCCGGAGAAGTCGACCAGCGTGTCGTGCGTCGCCAGCGCCTCGAACTTGTTGGGCGCGGTCTCGAACGGCAGGCCGGTGATCCGCGCGAGCTCGGCGGCGATGTCCTCGGCGAAGCCCGGCGGCGCGTTGAGGCCGGTACCAACCGCCGTCCCTCCCTGCGCGAGCTTGGAGAGGCCATGCTCGACCAGCGGCACCAGCCGCGTGCGGGCGAGCCGGACCTGCGCGTAATAGCCGGAGAATTCCTGCCCCAGCGTCAGCGGCGTTGCGTCCTGAAGATGGGTACGACCGATCTTGACGATCCCGTCCCACGCCTCGGCCTTGGCGAGCAGCGCCGCCTCGAGCCGCTCCAGCGCCGGCACCAGCCGCCGCGTCGCCGCGATCGCCGCGGCCACATGCATCGCGGTCGGGAAGCTGTCATTCGACGACTGCGACTTGTTGACGTGGTCGTTGGGATGGACCGGCGACTTGCCGCCGCGCTGGCCGGTGAGGATCTCGTTGGCGCGGCCCGCGATCACCTCGTTGACGTTCATGTTGGACTGGGTGCCGCTGCCGGTCTGCCAGATCACCAGCGGGAACTGGTCGTCGAGCTTGCCCGCGGCCACCTCGGCGGCCGCAGTTTCGATCGCATCGGCGATCTCGGCGGGAAGGCCATGCTTGCGGTTCACCCGCGCCGCCGCCTGCTTCACCAGCGCGAGGGCATGGACGAGCTCGATCGGCAACCGCTCGGTCGGGCCGAAGGGGAAGTTCTCCACGCTGCGCTGCGTCTGGGCGCCCCAATAGGCGTCGGCAGGCACCTCGATCGCGCCGATCGAGTCGGTTTCGGTTCGGGTTGCACTCGCCATCCATTCCTCCGTCATGCCGGACCCGTTCCGGCATCCACGGTGCCGCGAACCTCACGCCGGCGAATGTGCGGATGGGTGGGCCCCGGAACAAGTCCGGGGCGACGGATCATTTCTTACGCTTGAAATCCACCGCGACGACGTTCGACCCGTCTTCGACCGGCTTGGCGACGGGCTCGTCGTTGTCGGCGGGCTCGTGCGGCTCGTCGTCCTGCTCGTCGCCGGCCTGGAAGCGGAGCTCGAAATTGACCGCCGGATCATGGAAGCCGGTGATCGCGGCGAAGGGAATCACCAGCGTCGACGGCACCTGGTTGAAGCTCAGGCCCACCGAGAAGCCCCGGTCGTCGACCTTAAGGTCCCAGAACCGGTGCTGGATGACGATCGTCATCTCGTCCGGGAAACGCTCGATCAGGCGCTGGGGGATGTCGACCCCGGCCGCCTGGGTCTTGAAGGTGATATAGAAATGATGCTCGCCCGGCAGGCCGCCCGCGTCCGCGATCGAGCCGAGCACGCGCCCCACCACTGCACGCAAGGCTTCTTGCACGATCTCGTCGTACGGAATCAGGCTGTCGGGAACGGGCGTACTCATCGCGCGCACGCTGGCCTCCTTTCCCGGCACGGTCAAGATTGCACAGACGCGTTACTACGCTATTGGGCTGCCGATGCGCACCGCCAGCCTCACCCGCGCCACCAGCGAGACCCGGATCGAGGTCGCCGTCAACCTCGACGGCACCGGCCTCTATGAGGTCGCCACCGGCATCGGCTTCCTCGACCATATGCTCGAGCAGCTGTCGCGCCACTCGCTGATCGATCTCAGGCTCCAGGCCGAGGGCGACCTCCACATCGACCAGCACCACACCGTCGAGGATTCGGCGCTGGCGCTGGGCACGGTGCTGGCCGAGGCGCTCGGCGACAAGAAGGGCATCCGCCGCTACGGCGACGCGCTCTCGCCGATGGACGAGACGCTGACCCGAGTCGCGCTGGATATCTCGGGCCGGCCCTATCTCGTCTGCAAGCTGCCCTTCACCCAGAAGCGGCTGGGCGAGATGGACACCGAGCTGTTCGAGCACTGGTTCCACAGCTTCGCGCAGACCGCGGGCCTCACGCTGCACGTCGAGACGCTCTACGGGTCGAACAACCACCATATCGCCGAGAGCGCGTTCAAGGGCCTCGCCCGCGCGCTTCGCACCGCGATCGAGATCGATCCGCGCAAGGCGGACGCGGTGCCCTCGACCAAGGGCACGCTCTGATGGCGCGGGTCGAAGCCGCACCGGTCAGCATCATCACGCTGACCTATCGCGCGCCGGTCGAGGAGATCGACCGGCTGCTGCCCGAGCACGTCGCCTGGCTGGAGAAGGGATTCGACGAGGGCCTGTTCCTGATCGCCGGCCGGCAGGTGCCGCGCGTCGGCGGCATCATCCTGTGCCGCGGCCGCCGCGCCGAGGTCGAGGCGCTGGCGGCCACCGATCCGTTCGTGACGAACGGCGCCAGCGATTTCGCCGTCACCGAAGTCGCCGCGAGCATGGCGGCGCCGGCGATCGCAGCGTTGCTGCGATGACCACCGCGCTGATCGACTATGGCGCGGGCAACCTCCATTCGGTCCACAACGCGCTGAAAGCGGCGGGCGCCACGGATATCGCCGTCACCGCCGATCCGGATGCCGTGCGCCGCGCCGAGCGGGTCGTGCTGCCCGGCGTCGGCGCGTTCGGCGCCTGCGCCGGCGGGCTGCGCGGCATCCCGGGCATGGTCGAGGCGCTGGACGAGCGCGTGCTGCGCGGCGGCGCGCCGTTCCTCGGCGTATGCGTTGGGATGCAGCTCATGGCGACGCGCGGGCTCGAGCTCGGCGAGCACGAAGGGCTCGGCTGGATCGCGGGCGAGGTGGCACCGATCGCCCCGAGGGAAGGCGTGCGTGTACCGCACATGGGCTGGAACGACGTGATCCCCACGGTGCCGCACCCGCTGATCGAGGCAGGCGAGGCCTATTTCCTGCACGGCTTCGCCTTCAACGGCGAGAACGTGATCGCGACCACCGAGCACGGCGGCACGCTGACCGCCGCGGTCGGGCGCGACAATCTGGTCGGCGTGCAGTTCCACCCGGAGAAGAGCCAGCGTTACGGCATCGAATTGCTGCGGAGGTTCCTGACATGGCAGCCATAAGCTCCTCCCCGGCACGGGGAGGGGGACCAGCCGAAGGCTGGTGGAGGGGGCCCTCCACATTCGAAGCGCTTGGGGCGGAGCCCCCTCCACCACCAGCTGCGCTGGCGGTCCCCCTCCCCGTGCCGGGGAGGATCTTTCGATGATCGTCTTCCCCGCCATCGACTTGAAGGCAGGCCAGGTCGTGCGCCTCGCGGAGGGCGATATGGCCCGCACCACCGTCTACGGCGACGATCCCGCCGCGCAGGCGGCCGCCTTCGCCGCGGCCGGCGCGGAATGGCTCCACGTCGTCGACCTCGACGGAGCCTTCGCCGGCGATTCGGTCAACGGCGCCGCGGTCGCGCGCATCCTCGAGGCGTTCCCCGGCAAGATCCAGCTCGGCGGCGGCATCCGCAACCGCGAGGCGATCGAACGCTGGTTCGGCCTCGGCGTGACGCGGGTGGTGATCGGCACCGCAGCGCTGGAGAACCCCGAGCTGGTGCGCGAGGCGGCACGCGACTACCCCGGCGCGGTGGTCGTCGCGGTCGACGCGCGCGACGGCATGGTCGCGACCAAGGGCTGGGCCGACGTCTCCGACGTGCCGGTCGTCGATCTCGCTCGTCGGTTCGAGGATGTGGGCGTCGGGGCACTGCTGTTCACCGACGTCGGCCGCGACGGGCTGCTCAAGGGCTGCAACGTCGAGGCGACGGTCGCGCTCGCCGACGCCGTCGCGATTCCGGTGATCGCGAGCGGCGGCGTCGCCGGGATCGAGGACATCGAAGCGCTGGCCGGCCGGCCCGGCATCGAGGGAGTCATCACCGGACGCGCACTCTACGACGGCCGGCTAGACCTCGGCGAGGCGATTCGGGTGGCGTCATGCTGATCCTCCCCGGCACGGGGAGGGGGACCAGCCGAAGGCTGGTGGAGGGGGCGCGCCGCGAGCGGGTCGCCGGGAGGAGGGCCCCCTCCACCCCCGGCTACGCCGGCGGTCCCCCTCCCCGTGCCGGGGAGGATCTTACGTCATGACCGTCCGCGCGCGCGTCATCCCCTGTCTCGACGTCGCCGGCGGGCGCGTGGTGAAGGGCGTCAACTTCGTCGATCTCAAGGACGCCGGCGATCCGGTCGAGCAGGCCCGCGCCTATGACGCGGCGGGGGCAGACGAGCTCTGCTTCCTCGACATCGGCGCCAGCCATGAAGGACGCGAGACGATCGTCGACGTCGTCCGCCGCACCGCCGAGGTGTGCTTCATGCCGCTGACCGTCGGCGGCGGCGTGCGCTCGGTCGAGGATGCGCGCGCGCTGCTGCTCGCCGGGGCGGACAAGGTCGCGGTCAATTCCGCCGCGGTCGCGCGGCCCGAGGTGGTCGCCGAGATCGCCGAGCGGATGGGCAGCCAGTGCGTGGTCGCCTCGGTCGACGCGCGGCGGGTGGACGGGCGCTGGGAAGTGTTCACCCACGGCGGCCGCCGCGCCACCGGCATCGACGCTGTCGCGCACGCGCTGCGGCTGGCCGAGCTCGGCGCGGGCGAACTGCTGATCACCTCGATGGACCGCGACGGCACCCGCGACGGCTACGATCTGGAGCTGACCCGCACGATCGCCGACCAGGTCACCGTGCCGGTGATCGCCAGCGGCGGCGTCGGCGGGCTGCAGCATCTGGTCGAGGGCATCCGCGACGGCCACGCCAGCGCGGTGCTGGCCGCCTCCATCTTCCACTTCGGCGAGGCGAGCATTGCCGATGCCCATGCCGCACTCGCCGAAGCCGGCATTCCGGTGAGGCACGCTTAACCTCTGCCGGAGTATGAGGACGCCTATGCGCGTCCTGCTCTTCCCGCTCCTTGCCTTGCCAGGCCTCGCCGATGCGGCCGCGCCGCACAGCGGTCAGGTCGTCCGCAACGGCTTCGCGCTCAGCGATGTCGCGCTGTTCGTCTTCGCCGCGATCGGCGTCTGGCTGGCGCAGCGGAGCATGCGGCGGCGGGCCGGCAAGCGCGCCAAGGATTGACTTGCGCGCGCCGCTCCGCCTGAACGGGCGGCGATGGACCAGCTCGACGCTCTCGAAGCCACGATTCGCCAGCGGCTGACAGCCGACCCCGACAGCTCCTATGTCGCGCGCCTGGCCGCGAAGGGGCGCGCCAAGATCGCGCAGAAGCTCGGCGAGGAAGCCGTCGAGACGGTGATCGCGGCGATGGGGGACGACGGTGCGGCGCTCACCAGCGAGGCGGCGGACCTCACCTTCCATCTCCTCGTCCTGCTCGCCCATGCCGGCGTCAGCCTCGACGACGTCCGCACCGAGCTCGCCCGGCGGGAGGGTGTCTCGGGATTGGACGAGAAGGCGAGCCGCTCCGCATGACGATGGAGGTTTGAGACGTGCCGATCGACGCCACCCAGCCCTACGACGACCAGAACATCTTCGCGAAGATCCTGCGCGGCGAGATCCCGTCGAAGCGCGTCTACGAGGACGAGTTCGCGCTCGCCTTCCACGACATCAACCCGCAGGCGCCGCACCATGTCCTGGTGATTCCGAAGGGCGCCTATGTTTCGTGGGACGATTTCAGCGCCAGGGCTTCGGAAGCGGAGATCGTCGGCTTCGTCCGCGCGATCGGCCATGTCGCACGCGAGGCGGGCCTCGTCGCGCCCGGCTATCGCCTGCTCGCCAACACCGGCGTCGATGCGCACCAGGAGGTGCCGCATCTCCACGTCCATATCTTCGCCGGCAAGCCGCTGGGGCCGATGCTCGCGCGTTAAGGGATTGCGCGGAACGGTTTTCGGTCTAGGCTCCCCCGCCATCCGTAAACCGCTGCGGCGCATATGCGCGCGCTGCTTCCCTGGGGGGATGTTGTTTTCATGATTTTCGGGCGTATCAAGCCACTCGACGCCATATTGGCGACGGCCGAGAAGAAATCGCTGCACCGATCGCTCGGCGCATTCCAGCTCACCATGCTCGGCATCGGCGCCGTGATCGGCACCGGCATCTTCGTGCTCACCGCCGAGGCCGCGCAAAAGGCCGGCCCCGGCATGATGCTGTCTTTCGTCATCGCCGGCTTCGTCTGCGCGGTGGCGGCGCTCTGCTATGCCGAGATGGCGGCGATGGTGCCGGTCTCGGGATCGGCCTACACATATAGCTATGCCGTGATGGGCGAGCTGGTCGCCTGGATGGTCGGCTGGGCGCTGATCCTCGAATATGCGATCGCGGCCGGCGCGGTCTCGGTCGGCTGGTCGGGCTATTTCATCGGCTGGCTCAACACCAGCTTCAATATCTCGATACCCCTTGCGCTGGTGCGCGGGCCGTTCGACGGCGGCATGATCAACCTGCCGGCGATGCTGATCGCCGCGGTGGTGACGGCGCTGCTCGTCAAGGGCACCAAGGAGAGCGCGACGGTCAACGCCGTGCTGGTCGCGATCAAGATCCTCGCACTGTCGATGTTCGTGATCCTGACGATCCCCGTCATCAGGACGGGCCAGTTCACGCCGTTCGCCCCGCTCGGCTTCGCCGGCATCTCGGGCGCGGCGGCCTCGATCTTCTTCGCCTATGTCGGCTTCGACGCGGTGTCGACCGCCGCCGAGGAGACCAAGAACCCGCAGCGCAACATGCCGATCGGCCTGATCGGCAGCCTCGCGATCTGCACCATCTTCTACATGCTCGTCGCCGCCGGCGTAATCGGCACGGTCGGCGCGCAGCCGGTGTTCGGCCCGGGGCATGAGGTGCTGTCGCCCGGCACGCCGGCGCTGTCGCAGGCGTGCGCCGCGATCCAGGAAAACGCCGTCGTCTGCTCGAAGGAGGCGCTAGCCTGGACGCTGAAGCAGGTCGGCTGGCCGTTCGTCGGCTGGCTGGTCGGCGCGGCGGCGATCATCGCGCTGCCGTCGGTCATCCTGATGATGATGTTCGGCCAGACCCGCGTCTTCTTCGTGATGAGCCGCGACGGCCTGCTGCCCGAGCTCTTCTCGAAGATTCACCCCACGTTCCGCACCCCCTATGTCATCACGCTGCTGACCGGCCTGTTCGTCACCCTGTTCGCAGCGTTCTTCCCGGTCGGCCTGCTGGCGGACGTCTCGAACTCGGGGACATTGTTCGCCTTCGCGGCGGTGTCGATCGCGGTGATGGTGCTGCGCAGGACCGATCCCGGCCGCGCCCGTCCGTTCCGGACCCCGGCGATCATGCTCATCGCGCCGATCTCCATCATCGGCTGCGTCTACCTGTTCTTCAGCTTGTCCGGGCCGACGATCATGCTGTTCTTCGGCTGGGCGGTGGTCGGCCTGATCGTCTACTTCACCTACAGCTACCGGCGCAGCCACGTCGGCCGCGGCATCGTCGAGGTGCATGAGGAGGATGCCGACGTGCCGCCGCAGCCGGTGCCGCCGCTGCCCGACGCGCCGACGCCCGGCGGTCAGCAGGCCTGAGGGAACGGCACCAAACGAAAAGGCCGGGGAGGCGACTCCCCGGCCTTCTTCTTTGCCTGCGATGCGGGCGGATCAGGCCGCCGCCTTCTCCGCAATCAGCGCCTTGAGGTCCGCGCGGGGCCGCGCGCCGATGTGGCTGATCACTTCCGCCGCGCATACCGCGCCGTAGACGAGGCTACGGTCGAGCGTGATGCCGCGCGTGATGCCGTAGAGCACGCCCGCCGCGAACAGGTCGCCCGCGCCGGTGGTATCGACCACCTCGTCGATGGGCTCGGCCGGCACCTCGAAACGCTGCCCGCCCTGGAACGCCAGCGCGCCCTTCTCGCTGCGGGTGACGACCAGCACCTCGACGCGCGGCTGCACGCGCGCGATCGCGGCCTCGAGATCGTCGGTCCGGGCGAGCGCCTTCAGCTCGTTCTCATTGGCGAAGAGGATGTCGATCATCCCCTCCTCGATCAGCGCGCGGAAATCGTCGCCGTGCCGGTCGATGCAGAAGACGTCGCTGAGGGTGAAGGCGATCCGCCGTCCGGCGTCACGCGCGACCTGCATCGCGCGCCGCATCGCCGCGCGCGGCTCCTCGGGATCCCACAGATAGCCTTCGAGGTAGAGGATCTTGCCGGCACGGATCATCTCCTCGTCGAGCGCGGAGGCCGGCAGGAACTGCGAGGCGCCGAGGAAGGTGTTCATCGTCCGCTGGCCGTCGGGCGTCACCAGGATCAGGCAGCGCGCGGTCGAGGGTTCGCCGTCGCGCGCTTCGGTGGTGAAGTCGACGCCGGACGCGCGGATATCGTGCGCGAACACCTGTCCGAGCTGGTCAGTCGCCACCTGGCCGATGAAGCCCGCCGTGCCGCCGAGCGCAGCCAGGCCAGCAACGGTGTTGGCCGCGGAGCCCCCGCTCACTTCCTGCCCCGGGTTCATCCGGGCGTAGAGCGCATCGGCCTGCTCGGGCGAGAACATGAGCTGCATCGAGCCCTTGGTCATCCCCTCCTCGGCGATGAAGGCGTCGGTTGCATCGGCGAGGATGTCGACGATCGCGTTCCCGATCGCGACCACGTCGTACTTGGTCTCCACACAATTCTCCTGAGAGTCGATTCGCCGCCCCTAGGGACTGCCGCGCCCGCACGCAACGCTTCGACAGCGGCGCTTCGTGCCGGTAGAGGGATCAGCCGTGATACAGGCATTCCTCCTTTCGCTCGAGCAGCTTGGCGACCGCCGGGTGCTGCGCGTGCTGGCCAAGTCGCTGCTGGTGACGCTGGCATTGCTCGCGACGATCGGAGTCGCGCTGTGGCTGGGCGTTCGGGCGTTCGTGCAATGGCTGGGCGCGAGTGCCGGCTGGGCCGAGGTCGCCGGCGCCGCGGCGGTGCTCGGCGGCATCGCGCTCGGCTGGCTGCTGTTTCGCGCGATCGCGGTCGCGGTGACCGGCGTGTTCGCCGACGAAGTGGTCGAAGCGGTCGAGGCGCGCCACTATCCCCACGCGCTCGCCACCAGCCGGCCGGTGCCGCTCGCGCGCGGCGTCGCGATGGGGCTGCGATCTGCGGTGCGGGCGCTGGCGGTCAATTTGGCCGCGAGCCCGATCTACATCGTCCTGCTGGTGACGGGAGTCGGCACCGCGATCGGCTTCTTCGTCGTCAATGCCTGGCTGCTCGGCCGCGACCTCGGCGACATGGTGGCGGCGCGGCACATGCCCGCTGCCGCGATGGCCGATTTCCGCAAGGCTACCACCGGCCGGCGCTGGCTGCTCGGCGCCGCCGGCACCGCGCTGCTGCTGGTGCCGTTCGTCAACCTGCTCGTCCCCGTGCTCGGCGCGGCGATGGCGACGCATCTCTTCCATCGGAGGCTCGAAGCATGAGAATCGCCGTCGTCGCCCTGGGACTGTTCGCAGGCGGCTGCGCTACGACCACCGCCCCGCGCCCGGCTGCGCCGGTCCCAGTGCCGCCGCCGCGCATCTATCCCACCACGGGGCTCGAGCGCGTGATCGGTCAGACCGCTCCGGCGCTGACAAGAGCGTTCGGCAAACCGGACGTCGAGATCGCCGAAGGCAGCGCGCGCAAGCTCCAGTTCACCAGCCAGATCTGCGTGCTCGACGCCTATCTCTACCCGCCCAAGGAGGGCGGCGGCGAGCCGGTGGTGACCCATATCGACACCCGCCAGCGCGACGGCAGCGCGATCGACCGTGCGAGCTGTGTGGCTGCGCTCAACCGACGCGAGGGCGGGAAATAAAAATCCTCCCCGGCACGGGGAGGGGGACCGCGAGCGTAGTTCGTGGTGGAGGGGGCTCCAATCGTGGCGACTCACTAGCGGCCCGCCCCCTCCACCATTGGCTTCGCCAATGGCCCCCCTCCCCGTGCCGGGGAGGAGCCCTGGAGCCGCATAATCGCCCATTCTGCCGCCTCCGCGACCGCCGGATCGGGATCGTCCATCAACCGCCGCACCGGCTCTTCCAGCCCCTTATCCCCGCTGTTCCCCGCAGCGATCAGGCAGTTGCGCACCATCCGGTCGCGCCCGATCCGCTTGATCGGCGAGCCGGCGAACACCTGCCGGAATCCCGCATCGTCGAGCGCCAGCAGGTCGGCGAGCAGCGGCGCGGTGAGCTCGGCGCGCGGCAGGAAGGCGCGATTGGCCGCGGCGGCCGAGGCGAACTTGTTCCACGGGCACACCGCCAGGCAATCGTCGCAGCCGTAGATGCGGTTGCCGATCGCGGCGCGGAACTCCTCCGGGATCGGCCCCTTGTGCTCGATGGTGAGGTAGGAGATGCAGCGCCGCGCATCGAGCCGGTACGGCGCGGGAAAAGCATCGGTCGGGCAGGCGCGCTGGCAGGCATCGCAGCTCCCGCACCGCCCATCCCCTGCCACGTCGGGCGCAAGGTCGAGCGTGGTGTAGATCGCGCCGAGGAACAGCCAGCTGCCATGCTCGCGGCTGACGAGATTGGTGTGCTTGCCCTGCCAGCCGAGCCCGGCCGCCTCGGCGAGCGGCTTCTCCATCACCGGGGCGGTGTCGACGAACACCTTGATCCCTGCCGGCGCCTGCTCGACGAGCCAGCGGCCGAGCGCCTTGAGCCGGCGCTTCACCACGTCGTGATAGTCGCCGCCCTGGGCATAGACCGAGATGCGCCCGACATCGCCCTCGCCGGCCAGCGCCAGCGGGTCGCGGCCGGGCGCATAGCTCATGCCGAGCGCGATCACGCTTCGCACCTCCGGCCACAACCCGGCTGGCGAGGCCCGCTGATCGGCACGCTCCTCCATCCAGATCATCGATCCGTGGCGCCCCTCCGCCAGCCATTGCCGGAGCCGCTCCCCCGCCGCCGGCGCGGCATCGGCGCGCGCAATGCCAGCCGCCGCGAAACCCAGCTCCGCGGCTTTATCCTTCAGCAACGCTTCCAATGGCTTGTCTTGTCGCACGCGGGCCAGCTAGCACGAGTCGAGGCTGAAGGGGGCGTTTTGTTGTCGGAGAGAAGAGCCGTCACCGCCAGAGGGCTGGTCAAGCGTTTCGGCGACCGCAACGTCGTCGACGGCGTCGACATCGCCGTGCCGAAGGGCGCGGTCTACGGCGTGCTCGGCCCCAACGGCGCGGGCAAGACGACGACGCTACGCATGCTGCTCGGCATCATCGAGCCCGACGGCGGCGAGCGGACGCTGCTCGACGCCGTCCACCCGCGCGAGGCGAGCGACCGAGTCGGCTATCTGCCCGAGGAGCGCGGGCTCTACCCCGGCATGAAGGCGGCGGAGGCGATCGCCTTCCTCGGCGCATTGAGAGGCCTCGACTGGCGCACGGGGCGCAAGCGGGCACGCGCGATGCTGGACAGCGCCGGGCTCGGCCACGCCGCCGACCAGAAGATCCGCAAGCTCTCCAAGGGCATGGCCCAACTCGTCCAGCTCCTCGGATCGGTCGTGCACGAACCCGAACTGCTGGTGCTCGACGAGCCCTTCTCCGGCCTCGACCCGGTCAACCAGGAGAAGCTCGAGAAGCTGATCCTCGCCGAGCGCGACCGCGGCGCCACCATCCTGTTCTCGACCCATGTCATGGCCCACGCCGAGCGGCTGTGCGATCGGCTCAGCATCATCGCCGGCGGCAAGGTGCGCTTCGAGGGTACGGTGGCCGAGGCGCGCGCGACGCTGCCGATGAAGGCGCATTACGTGCCGCATCATCCGAACGACGCCATCCGCGCGCTGCTGCCCGCCGATGCCGAACGCGAGAACGGCGGCTGGCAGTTCACCCTGCCCGAGGAAGGGATCGAGGCGACGCTGACCCGGCTGATCGAGGCGGGCTACGGCATCTCCGGTCTGTCGATCGAGCGGCCGGGGCTGCACGACGCCTTCGTCAGGATCGTCGGCCGCGACGCGCTGGAGCAGGCGGCATGAGTGTAGCACGGCGCCCCTTCTCCCACCGTCATGCCGGACTTGTTCCGGCATCCACCGTGCAGCAAGCTCCGCGGCCGATGAATGATCGGCACGGTGGACCCCGGCACAAGCCTGTCCCGAGCGACGCCGCAGGCGGCGTCGAGGGGGCCGGGGTGACGATTGGGTTCGATAGGTTCTTGGCGGCATGAGCACCGCCCGCCGCCTCATCCGCCAGACGCTGACGGTCGCCCGGCGCGACTTCATCGCGACCGTGTTCACGCCGACCTTCCTCATCTTCCTGCTCGCGCCGCTCATCATGATGAGCTTTGGCGCGATCGGGGGGATGGGCGCGCACAGCATCGCTGACAGCTCGCTCGACAAGGAGCGGATCGTCGCGATCGTGCCCGCCGCGGAAGGCCGCGCGCTGCTCGCGGCCGATCGGAACCTGCGCCCGCTGTTCCGCCGCAGCGAAGCGCCGCCGGAGCTGGTCGTCGAGGCTCCCGATGCCGCTCCGCAGGCCCAGGCGCGTGCGCTGTTCGAACGCAAGGATATCGAGGCCTCTGCCGTCCTCTTCGGGCCGATCGAGCGTCCGACGGTGCTCTACGCCGATCGCGGGGGCCGCCATGCCGACTATCTGGCCCGCCTGGCCGAGGAGAGCCTGCGCGATGCCCGCGTGCCGGCCACGCTCTCCACCGCCACCAAGCAGCCGGTGAAACGCGTCGCCGCCACCGTATCGGGCCATGGGCAGGCGGCATTCTTCACCGTGTTCGGCATCTTCCTCCTGACGCTGATGCTGGCGGGCCAGGCGGTCGGCACCATGGCGGAGGAGCGGTCGAACAAGGTGATCGAGGTGCTCGCCGCCGCAGTGCCGCTCGAAAGCGTGTTCCTGGGCAAGCTGATCGGCATGTTCGGCGTCGCGATCCTGTTCGTCGGCTTCTGGGGCACGATCCTCGGCAATCTCGCCACGCTGCTGCCGGGAGGGCTCGGCCGCGCCTTTGCGAGCATCGGGCCGGCGGTCGGGATACCGGCGTTCCCGATCCTGTTCTTCGCCTATTTCACCATGTCATACCTGTTGCAGGGCGCGGTGTTCCTGAGCGTCGGGGCGCAGGCGTCGACCCCGCGCGAGATCCAGCTGCTGTCGTTGCCGATCACCATGTTCCAGATGGCGATGTTCGGCTGGGCGCAGGCGGCGGCCTCCAGCCCCGACAGCTGGATCGCGCGGGGCGCCGAGATCTTCCCGTTCAGCTCGCCGCTGGCGATGGGCGCGCGCGCCGCGAACAAGCCGGAGCTGTGGCCGCACCTGCTGGCGCTCGGCTGGCAGGCGCTGTGGGTGGCGATCACCATCTGGCTCGGCGCCCAGCTGTTCCGGCGCGGCGTGCTGCAATCGGGCAGCCCGAGGCTGTTCCGGCGACGAACCGCTATTGACACAGGTGTCAGTTAAGGCATTCTCCTCGCCGCATATCGGGAGAGGCAGGATGGCGACGCTTGCGCAGGATTCGGTGCATAGCCCGGAGGTCGATCCGCTCGACGTCAGCCGGCCCGAGCTCTACCGCGACGACGTGTGGCAGGCGCCCTTCGCCGAGATCCGGCGCCGCGGCGGTATCCACAAGACCGAGCACAGCGGCTTCGGCCCGTTCTGGTCGGTCGCGACCTACAAGCCGATCGTCCACATCGAATCGCTGCCCGAGATCTTCTCGTCGGAAGCGGGCGGGATCACCATCGCCGACTTCGATCCCTCCACGGACGGGGTGAAGATGCCGATGTTCATCGCCCGCGACCGCCCGGTGCATACGGCGCAGCGGCGCACCGTCGCACCGGCCTTCACCCCGTCGGAAATGGTGCGGATGACCGACGACATCCGTCGCCGCACGTCCGAGATCCTCGACGCGCTGCCGGTCGGCGAGACGTTCGACTGGGTCGATCAGGTCTCGATCGAGCTGACCACGCAGATGCTGGCGATCCTGTTCGACTTCCCGTGGGAGGACCGGCGCAAGCTCACCTTCTGGTCGGACTGGGCCGGCGATATCGAGATCGTCAAGAACGACGAGCTCCGCCAGCAGCGGCTGCAGCACATGTTCGAGTGCGGCGCCTATTTCCAGAACCTGTGGAACCAGAAGGTCGGCAAGGAGCCCACACCCGACCTCATCAGCATGATGATCCATTCGGATGCGATGGCGCACATGGATCAGTATGAGTTCATCGGGAACCTCATCCTGCTGATCGTCGGCGGCAACGACACCACGCGCAACTCGATGTCGGCTTATGCATACGGCCTCAACCAGTTCCCTGACGAGCGCGCGAAGCTGGAGGCCGATCCGTCGCTGATCCCGAACGCGGTGCAGGACATCATCCGCTGGCAGACCCCGCTCGCCCACATGCGGCGGACGGCGACGCAGGATACCGAGGTCGAGGGGCACAGGATCAAGGAGGGCGACAAGATCGCGCTCTGGTACATCTCCGCCAACCGCGACGAGAGCGTGTTCGGCGAGGATGCCGACAAGATCGTGGTCGACCGCCCGAACGCGCGGCGCCACCTCGCCTTCGGCCACGGCATCCACCGCTGCGTCGGCGCGCGGCTGGCGGAGCTGCAGATCAGCGTGCTGCTCGAGGAGATGGCGAAGCGGCGCCTGCGCGTGAACCTGATCGAGGAGCCGGTGCGCGTCTCCGCCTGCTTCGTTCACGGATACCGCAAGATGCCGGTGGAGCTGAGCCGGTATTGAGGCCGTCAGTACGGCCCTCTTCCAATCCTCCCCCGCCAGGGGGAGGTGGCACGCGCAGCGTGACGGAGGGGGAGGAAGCACGCCGAGAGTGAGTCGCCGCCCTCCCCCTCCGTCGCCTTCGGCGCCACCTCCCCCTGGCGGGGAAGGATCGAATCCGATCTGCCGCCCTTGCAATGTAGGATTTCGTTTGCTTGGCTCGTGCGCTCCGACGTCCGCGAGCGTCGGTCCGCTCTTTGACCCCGTTGATTACCGTGCCGCGCTCATGGCGCGTCCGCGTCGCGCATATGTCGCGTCCACGCCGCTTCCCTGTCGCTTCCCTGTCGCTTCCCTGTCGCTTCCCTGTCGCTTCCCTGTCGCTTCCCTGTCGCTTCCCTGTCGCTTCCCTGTCGCTTCCCTGTCGCGTCGACGCAGCCTTCCCAGCATAGGCTCGCAGACACGCGCCCCGAGTCAATTTAGTCAACTTTTTCGGTCGACCTCGAACCGGCAAGCGGCGGCCGCGACATGCGACGCGACCTAGCGCTTCGCCACCCAGCGCAAGGCATTGGCGATGACGCGCCGGAAGTTCGGGTCGTCATAGGCTTCGGGCGTGTGTCCGAGCGCGGCATAGACCACCCGGCCCCGCCCCACCTGCCGTGCCCAGATCACCGGATGGAGCTTGCCCATCGCCTTGCCCTCCGGCGGGCGGTAGCTGCCCTCGTCGATGGTCGCGAGCAGGGTGAGCCCGGCACCGCCCGGCACGCGATCGAACGAATACCATTCGTCCTCCGGCGCCCAGGGCAGCCGGACACCCGCCATCACCGGATGATCCGGCGTGAGGATCGAGATACTGGCCCGCTGGATATGATCCGCGCCGCCCGGATGGCCGGTGAAGCGCGCGCCGATCACCTCGTCGATCCACCACGGCCAGGCGTGGCTGCCGTCGCCCGCCGCATGAAGCGCCACCACGCCGCCGCCCGCTTCGATCCACTTGCGGAGCGCCGCCTGCTGTGCCGGAGTGGCGAAATCGCCGCTGACGCTGTTCAGCACCACCACCGAGAAGCGCGCGAGCTGGGCATCGTTCAACACCGCCGCATTCTCGGTCGCATAGCTGCGCCGCCGAGCCGCCCCGGCCAGCTCGCCGAGCACGGCGTTCGAGTGCGGAAGATGCTCGAGATGGCGCCAGCCGTTGGTCTTGGACAGGATCAGCACGCCGTCGCGAAGCCCACGCGGCAGCTCGGGCGGCACGCTGTCGACGACCGGCGCCGGGAGGTGCGGATCGCGCGGCGGCTGCTGCGCCGCTCCCGCCACCGTCATCGTCAGCCCCGCGAGCAGGATCGCCAGCTTGCCAATCGCCATAGCCCCTCTCCATATTGGTCGTCGCGGCCCCTATGGACCGGACCGGCGCTTCAGGCGACTCCCGTCTGCTCGCACCAAATGGAGAGTTCCCATGCACATCGATCGGCGGACCGTCTTCGTCGGCCTGACTGGCCTCACCGTTGCGACCGCCGTATGGCCCGAAACCGCGTCCGCGGCCTATGAGATCCAGCTCTCCGACGCCGAATGGCGCAAGCGGCTGTCGCCGCAGGCCTATGCCGTGCTGCGCAAGGCGAGCACCGAATATCCCTTCACCAGCCCTCTCAACAAAGAGCATCGCTCCGGCGTCTTCTCCTGCGTCGGCTGCCAGCTGCCGCTGTTCACCTCCAGGACCAAGTTCGACAGCGGTACCGGCTGGCCGAGCTTCTGGGCGCCCCTCCCCAATGCCGTCGCGCTGAGTCGCGACACCACGCTCGGCATGGTGCGCAACGAGGTCCATTGCCGCCGCTGCGGCGGGCATCTGGGGCATGTGTTTGATGACGGCCCGAAGCCGACCGGCAAACGCTATTGCATGAACGGCGTGGCGCTGGCGTTCACGCCCCGCGCCCTGACAGGATAGCTCAGTTCGAGGCGGTGCCGATCGCCGTGATGCTGGCAAGCTTGAAGTTCGCGGCTGCGGTGGCCGCCGCGGTCATCACCGGGGCAATCGGCGCCTCATCCTCATCCGGCGTCGTCGTCGGCGCGCTGTCCGGATAGATGAAGCCGTGGGTCGGGTAGGTGGAGGTGCCGAGCCCGCCGTTCGGCGCGTACCATACCTTGACGCGGCTCCAGTCGCCGGCCTCGGACACGTCGACCGCGCGGACATCCGTCTCGACGCCGCCGCGGCGCGACCAGTTGGCGTGGGTCAGCAGCACCTCGCGCTCGCTCACCACCTTGGAGACGGTGGCGACATGGCCGAGCCGCATCCGCCTGGTCGGCGCGAAGGCGAGCACCGCGCCCTTCTTCGGCGCCGAGCCGCGCTCGTAGCGCCCCGCGGCCTGATCCCACCAGGTGAGCGCATTGCCGTGGATGTTCACGCCGGAAATCATGCGGGCGTAGGGCACGCACTGCCAGAACTTGGCCTGGGCGGGAGCGGCGGTCATCAGCAGGCCGGCAGCCACCAGCGCGACACGCGCCGCAACACCGCGAATGTGCATGAAGACCCCCCGGTCCTTAACGATCCAACTGGGAGGCACTATGCAGGCGCGGACGGGCGCGGGAACCCCATCGGCGTTGAACCGGTGACCTGATGGGACGAATTGAGCGGAACCTTTCGGTTCACCCCGATCCCGCCGCGGCTGCATCGCTCGCAAGAGGCTACATATTGTTGCCTCCATGCATCACTGCACGAAATCCTGTGGATAGCCGACTCGGTTCGTCGCAGCTTTGTTGCGGTGCAACGGCGTTCATGTTTCCATAGATGAACGGCGGACGACGAATGGTTAAGGGGTTGGTTAACCGCTCGGGTGCATCGTCCTGTCGTATTTGGCGGGTGGGGTGACGACGATGGCTTCCAAGATGAAACCGGCCGAAGGCGCGATGACGCTGGCGGAGATGAAGGAATTCGCCGGGTTCAGCGCGGCGACGCAGCGCTACATCCGGCGCGCGCTCGACATCGGGCTCGATCGCGAGGATGCGCTGGCCCGCTGGTCACGCGACGTGGTCGAGGCGGCGAGCATCCGGGCGCAGGCGCGGATGTACGACCGGCTTCCCGAGGTCCGTGCGCTGCTGCCCGACGACAGCGGGCTCGAGGCAATCGAGCCGTTCATGGCGCCGCTGATCACGGTGTCGGCGTTCGACCTCGGCCAAGGGCGGCTGCCGACCTTCTCGGCCTATCGCTTCCTCTACGAGCGGCTGATCGGCGCCGAGGTGCGGCCGTGGCTGCCGGCGGCATTCTGCGCCGCATCGGCGCTGCCGACGCTGCACCCGGACCTTCGCCGCAAGCTGCTCCAGTCGATCAGCGAAGCGGCGGCGACCGCCTCAGGCTGGTCGACGCGCAAGCCGGCCTTCTTCCCCTATTGGGTCGAGAAGGTCGACGCGGCCGCGCTGCCTAACTGAGCTACTAGCGGCACGCTCGCGAACCGAGCGCGCCGCGCTGCGCCTGATCGATGTGGAAATGGTCGCGGTGCGCAGCGTTGTAATCGGGCGACAGGACGGTCGCGAACAACTCGCACGCGCCGTCGCGGACCTCATGCAGGAAGCGCGGCTTCTCCCCCTGCCCCTGCCAATCCTTCAGCACGCTGATCCGCGTTCCGTCCGCGAGGACGAAGCCGGCAACGTCAAGGGCGTTGGCATGGGCATGCTCACTCCAGTCGCCGGTGCTGCGGCCGTACATGCGGCGGCAGTTGTAGCTGCCGAGATGCTCGATTCGCACCACGCGCGAGCGGAAATGGCGTTGTGCGGCGGGTTGAATCACGTTCCATTCGAGCATCGCCAGCCCCGCCGCGACCGGACAGGACACGCCCAGCCGGTCAGGTGAGAAGGCGATCTGCTGCGATCCCCCATCATCCAGCCGAACGCCATTGCTGTAGCCGCATTGTCCGTCGGCGAGCGGCGCCAGCGGCGTGAAGCGCACGCCGGCCTTGTCGAGCAGCGCACGGCATTCGGCGAAGTCCCCGCCAAGCGCCATGAGCTTGTCGCCGGTGGAAATGCCCGGCGTCTCGGCAAGGTCGAGCTCAGTCCAGGGCAGGTCCTGCGGCCGCGCCTTCATCAGCGCATAGAGCACGAACAGGAACGCCAGCAGCACGGAGGCGTTCTTGACCGTCCACCACAGCTTCCACAGCGTCTTGCGGGGTTTGCTCATGCGCGCCGGACACGGGTCAGCCGCTCGGCGGTGACGGGATAGCCGAGATCGTCCGGAATGCAGAGATGCTCGACGCCGTCCCGCATCTCTACGTGCGGCGTGATCGTCCGCACCGGATGTGCGCGGGCATCGGCAACCGCATCGTCGAAGCCGCCGAACAGCGCGAGCCGTTCGAGGTTGCGGCGGGTGGGGAAGATGATCGTCGCGCGGCCCGCGTCGGCCTCGTCCAGCACGTCGCGGGCGGTGGCCCAGAACAGGCGGCTGTTCTCGGTCGCGTCGACGCTCGGGGCCGCGCCTTCGGGTGCGCGGGCGAGATAGAAGCGCGTGTCGAAGATGCGATGCGGGACGCCGAGCGGCAGCCACCGCGCGAACGGCACCAGCCGGTCGAGCGCGAGCCCCGCTCCCACCCTCTCGAGTGCCTCACCAAGGGGCATCCCGCCGTGAAGCGCCGCCCGCATCTCCCCGAGCACAGCGGCGTCCGGCATCGGATCGAGCGCCAGCGCGATTCCCGCTTCCTCGATCGCCTCGCGCACCGCGGCGATCCGTGCGGCGGCGTCCTCGGGATCGTCGGCACCGCCGACCTCCGCCAGCGCCCGATCGCCGGGATCGACCCGTCCGCCGGGAAACACCAGCGCCCCGCCGGCGAAGGACATCGCAGCCGACCGCTCCAGCATCAGCAGCTCGGGCGCGCCGCTCGGGCGGTCGCGCATCACGACGACGGTGGCGGCAGGGATGATCGCTGCGGGCTGATCGGCCATGTCTCCTGATCTAGAGCGGCGGCCGGGCAGCGGCAATCAAGGCGCGGGCGGGGCCGGCGTCGCGGCCGGCGCGGCCTCCGCCTGGACCGGCAAGGGCAGCTTCACGGGCTTGGCGGCACCGAACTGCCTGATCTCGATCGCAACTTCGCCGCCGGGGGGCTCGCGCAGCGGAAGGGTCACCGCGATGCGGCCGTCGTCGGCCATGGTCCAGGCGATCGGCCGCGAAGGTGCATTGCCCGACCGCATGGCAATGCTCTCGACGCAGGCAGGTGCCGGCCCGCTCAGCATCACCTTGTTGTCGCGCCCGGCCGCCAACGGCGCGCCGTCTCCGGCACTCCATCCCGCATCGCTAGGGAATTGCAGGTCGAATTGCGGTCCGTCGAACGGATCGAATCCCCAGAAGCCATGGAGCTGGGCGGTGACCGCGCCCTTCGGTGCGCCAGCGGGAATCGCACCCGCCCAGACATAGCCGCCGAGGTCCGGGCGCGCCTTGACCGGCACGTCGAGCGTGCGGCCCGACGCCGCAGCGAACCGCACCTTCATGTTGCGCGCATAGCCGGTCGAATAGATCAGCGGCGCGCCTTCGACGGGAAGAACCGCATTCGGCCGGGTGGCGCAGATCGGGCGCTCGGCCGCATTGTGCAGCTGCGGCGGGCGATCCGGCCCGATCGCGGGCATCGAGACGACCATCACCGACTTGGGCTTGGCGAACGACGGCGCGGCGTTGAGGAGCAGCGACACGCGGTCGCCCTGCCGCAGGCTCAGCGTCGGAAGATAGCCGAACTGCGGATTGCTGAACGCGCCGAACACCCGGGCGATGTCGCGGACGACGCCGATATAGGGGCTGTAATAGCCGAGGCCGCCCTCACGCGTGTAGCTGAGCTGCAGGGCGAGATCGGTCGGCGCGCCGACCAGCGTCTCACTCAGAGAGCTGGTGTGCACGTCGGCGAGGATCAGCGAATCGCGGTTCTCGAGGAGGCAGGCCGCCTGCTGCTCGATCACCTGGGCGAGGCAATCGGCGTTGAGCTTCATCGACAGGCTGCGCGCCAGCCTGGGGGCGATGCTCCTCAGATATTCGGGATGCGTGTCCTCCTGCGCGCGGATCGCAGCCATGAAGACGTTGAGCCGCGAGCGGTCGAGCGACGCCTGGTTGAGATCCTGCGTCGCCCGGACGAACTCGCCCGGCCGTCCGCGCACCGCGTCGGTGATGGTGTCGGACGCTCCGCCGGTTTCGGGGACCAGGAACAGGACCAGCTGCCTCGCCCCCTCCGGCACCGTCAGGGCGAGGCGTTTGTCCTTGGCCTTGCGCTTCCAGGTCTCGGCGGTGCGGATCCAGTCCTTGGGCGGCGGGTTGGTCGCGCCGCTGAGGAAGGCGGACAGCAGCAGGAAGCGGGCGCGCTGGTCCTCCGGCAGGTCGGCGGCGATCGTCAGCTTGTCCCCCTCCGCCAGCGCCGGTACCTCGCCGATCGGCAGCGTGACGCCGTTACGCGTGACGGAGATGCCGAGCGCCGGCCCCGGCAGGTCGAACGGCGCCGGGTCCGCGGCGGACAGCGGCGACAGGGCAAAGGGCGCCAGCAGCAGCGCGGCGGTGATGGCGAAGCCCGCGGGCATCGACCGTCGTTTACGCAAAACCATGCGGTTTTAATGCTCTATCGCCGCTCAGGATCAAGCCCGCCGCGCTCCGACGTGCCGATGCGCAGTCGAGCGTGGGTCAGGCGGCCGGGATAAAATCGTGGAATTTCAAACGGGAGGCGATGGTGGAGCTGAGGGGAATCGAACCCCTGACCTCTGCAGTGCGATTGCAGCGCTCTCCCATCTGAGCTACAGCCCCGCACTCCCGGTCCCGCCCGGCCGTGGCCGTCGGGAGGCGCTCCCTTAGCGGCATGGTTCGGGCGATGCAACGCCCATCGCGCAAGCTTTTTTCTCAACGCCCGGCTGGCCCGTTTCGTCGCCCCGGGCGCCGTCCGGCGCGGAACATTCGCTGTCGTCGTCCTTTGATTCCCCGGAGGAGCCGCCGCCGTCGCGGCGCGCATCCAGACAGGTTCGAAGGAAGGATGCAGGACATGACCGACCGTTTCCGCAACGACGATTTCACGCGCGACTATGACCGCGAGGATCAGGACTATGGCCGCGACTACGGATCCGGCCGCGACTACAGCTATTCGAGCGCCCGCAACTACGAGGCCGCCGGAGTGATCGGCCCGCGCTACGACCGCAATTTCCGCGGCGGCGGCACCGGTTATGGCGGCGGCTATGGTGCGTCGTACGAGCGGCCCGGCGACTATGGCCGGCGCGGCTATGGCGAGCGCGATTATTACGGCTACCGCGGCCAGGGCTACGGCCAGCAGAATTTCGGCGGCGACTATCGCGGCGCCTATGCCCATGACGGACATCGCTTCACCGAAACCGGGCGCGGCGGATATGAGCGCGATTATCGCGGCGGCCGCGACGACTGGCGCGAGCGCGGCTATCGCGGGCGCCGCGACTTTGGCCGCGTGCCCGAGGGCTACGACTATGAGGACCGCGGCTTCATGGCGCGGGCAGGCGACGAGGTCCGCTCGTGGTTCGGCGACGAGGATGCCGAGCGCCGCCGCGAGCTCGACCAGCGCTATGACGAGCGCATGGGCTATGGCGAGCGTGGCCAGAATTGGGCAGGCTACGGCCACCACGACCGCGACTATCACAACTGGCGCCGCTCGCAGATCGACGCGCTCGACCGCGACTATGACGAATATCGCCGGGAGAATGCGCGCCGGTTCGAGAGCGAGTTCGGCACCTGGCGCTCGAACCGCCAGACCCAGCGCAGCGCGCTGCAGCAGGTCGAGGAGCATATGGAGGTGGTCGGCTCCGACGGCGAGCATGTCGGCACCGTCGACTGCGTCCGCGGCGACCGCATCGTCCTGACCAAGAGCGATGCCGACGCGGGCGGCCGCCATCACTCGATCCCGTCGAGCTGGATCCAGTCGGTCGACGGTAGGGTGACGATCATCAAGTCGGCCGAGGAAGCGAAGACGCACTGGCGCGACGAGGAGCGCTCGAGCGCCTTCTTCGGATCGGGCCGCGACCGCGACCGCGATACCGACGAGGGCGCGACCAACCTCAACCGGAGCTTCTCCGGCACCTATTGAGCCGGCCGGGCGCCTGCCCGACCCAGCTATGGAACGCCCGGGCCTCGCCGCCCGGGCGTTTTCGCATCACGCGCTTGCGGTGCGGGCGCGGCGGCCATACCCATGACTCGAAAGCCGAATGGGAGAGCGACGATGCCCCGCGCCTGGACCCTCGAACGCCGCCCGCAGGGATTGCCGCAGGCCGGCGACTTTGCGCTCAGGGAGATCGAGCCGTCCGCGCTCCGCGAAGGCGAGATCCGGGTGCGCAACCTGTGGCTGTCGGTCGACCCCTATATGCGCGGCCGGATGAGCGATGCGAAAAGCTATGCCGCCCCCTATGCGCTCGGCGAGCCGATGACCGGCGGCGCGGTCGGCGAGGTGGTCGAGAGCCGGGCGGACGGCTTCGCGCCGGGCGATCTCGTCCAGCACATGCGCGGCTGGCGCGAGGAAGCGGCGCTGCCGGCGGACGAGGCGCAGAAGCTGCCGGCGCTCGACGTGCCGCCGCAGGCGTTCCTCGGGCAGCTCGGGATGCCGGGCATGACCGCCTATTTCGGCCTGCTCGACGTCGCCGAGGCCAAGCCGGGCGAGACGGTGTTCGTCTCCGCCGCGGCGGGTGCGGTCGGATCGACCGTGGTCCAGATCGCCAAGGCCAAGGGGATGACGGTGATCGGCTCGGCGGGTGGGGCGGAGAAATGCGCCTGGGTGCGCTCGCTCGGCGCCGACCGGGTGATCGACTACAAGGCCGGGCCTGTGCTGGACGGGCTGCGCGCGGCGGCGCCCGACGGCATCGACGTCTACTTCGACAATGTCGGCGCGGACCACCTCGATGCCGCGCTTGCCACCGCGCGGCTGCATGCGCGTTTCGCGATTTGCGGGATGATCGACATCTACAACCGCGCCGAGCCGACCAGCCTGCGCTACCTCGCCCGCGTGATCGGCGCACGCATCCGTATCACCGGCTTCCTGGTCTTCGACCATATGCACCGCGCGGACGAGTTCTACCGCGACATGGGCGCGCTTCTCGCCGCCGGGCAGCTCAGGCGGGAGGAGACGGTGGTCGACGGGATCGAGGCGATGCCCGACGCCTTCCTCGGCCTGTTCAGCGGCGCCAACACCGGCAAGATGCTGGTGCGCCTCTGAGAGACGGCGACAGGCGTCGGAAACCCGCGGAAATCCGTCGAAGGTCACGAAAGTCACGGGTAGAGCGGGCCCCTTTCCGGATTGCGTTTCTGGTGTCGGATTGCCCCGAAAATGTTGACTAAATTGACTCGGGGCAGGTGCACGCGAGCCGGCACATGGGAACGCGGCGCCGACGCGACAGGGATGCGACGGCAACGCGACAGCGGCGCGCCAAGGGCGCGACAGAGGCGCGCCAGCAGCGCGACGCTGACGCGCCGGGGATGCGGCGGGGACGCGACAGCGGCGCGACGCGGGATGGGATCGACAGAATCAAAGAGCGGACCGGCGCCTCGCGCAGCTCGGACCCGACCAGCCAAGCAGGCGAAATCCTACATTGCAAGGCGCGAGAGACGGCGACCATCCCGGTTCCGGATCGCACCCGGCATGTCGAGCACGAGCACGCGCCTCGGATGACCGGTCTACGGCATGGAAAGTTCGGGACGCTTGCGCTTCCTGCGCGAGCAGGCTAGACACTGAACTATATGGTTCAGTATTCAAGCCCTCCCCTCGATCTCTCGTTTGCGGCGCTGTCCGACGCGACCCGCCGCGGGATCATCGATCAGCTTGGGCGAGGGAGCGCGTCGATCACCAGTCTCGCGGACAAGTTCCAGATGACGCTGACCGGCATGAAGAAGCACGTCCAGGTTCTCGAGCGGGCGGGGCTCGTCGTCACGCAGAAGGTCGGACGGGTGAGGACCTGCAAGCTCGGGAAACGCGGCCTCGAGGCGGAGGCCGAGTGGATCGAGGCGCATCGCAAGCTGTTCGAGGCCCGCTTCGACGCATTGGACGAAATCATCAGCGAAATGAAACAGGAGGGAAGCGATGAATCAGCAGGTTAGCAGTGCAGGCGGTGCGCAGAACCGCACGTCAATCGAGCGCAGAGGGGATCGCGAACTCGTCGTAACGCGGGCATTCGATGCGCCGCCGAGCATGGTTTACCGGGCGTGGAGCCAAGCTGAGTTGTTCCAGCGCTGGTGGATGCCAAGATCGGCATCCGGCGTTTCGCTGGTATCGTGCGATATGGACGTCCGTACCGGCGGCAAATATCGCCTGGAATTCAGCGCCGGCGGTTCGGATACCATGGCCTTCTACGGCAAGTATCTCGAGGTGGTGCCGAACGAGCGCATCGTCTGGACCAACGACGAGGGCGAAGAGGGCGCGGTCACGACCGTGACCTTCGAGGACCAGGGCGGTAAGACGCTGCTGCGTTTCCACGAAGCCTATCCGTCCAAGGAGGCGCTCGAGGAAGCACTGCAGGGCTCGGCGGCCGCATTGCCGGAGCAGCTGGAGCAACTCGACGAATTGCTTTCCAGCATCGGCGAGTAGCGCGGGTCGGGAAAATCGCCTCGGGGAACGTCTGCTTTTGGGAAAGGACTCCATCGGCCTTTCCGGCTGGAGCCGAGCGCGCATCCGCCGAACCCCTGTCGCTGCCCCAAACAGCTAACCGTCAGCCTCGACCGTTCCCCGTTATCAGCTCACCGCCTAGTCGATCGACCCGCTGAACGTGTCGCACTGCGCGGGGTCGCCCGTCTCCAGCCCGCGGCGGAGCCAGCGCATGCGCTCGTCGGAGCTGCCGTGGGTGAAGCTGTCGGGCACCACCGTCCCCTGCGCCTGGCGCTGGAGCGTGTCGTCGCCGATCGCGCGGGCGGCGGTCATGCCCTCCTCGACGTCGCCGGGCTCCAGGCGGCCGCTCTGCTTGGCCCAGACGCCGGCGTAGCAATCCGCCTGCAGCTCGAGCCGCACCGAGAGCTGGTTGCCCTGCACGCGGCCGGCGCGCTGCTGGGCCTGCTGCACACGCTGCGAGGTGCCGGTCAGCGTCTGGATGTGATGGCCGACCTCGTGCGCGATCACATAGGCCTGGGCGAAATCGCCTCTGGCACCGAAGCGGTTCTGAAGCTCGTCGAAGAACGTCGTGTCGAGGAAGACACGTTGATCAGGCGGGCAATAGAATGGCCCGGCGGCCGACGAAGCCTGGCCGCAGCCGGAGTTCGTGCCGCCCGAATAGAAACGTAGCCTCGGCGGCTGATAGACTTGGCCGCTCGCTTGGAAGATCTTGCCCCAGACCTGCTCGGTCGATGCCAGGACGCGGCACGTGAACAGCCGCTCGGCGGTGTTGCAGACCTGGGCACCCTGCTGGCCAGCCGTCGAGCTCTGCTGCTGCGTGGCCGGCCCCGATCCCACGTCGGTTATCCCGCCAAGCCCGCCGGAGAACAGGTAGACAGCGCCGATGATCAAAAGCAGCGCCACCGTTCCGCAACCCATCTTGCCGCGAAACAGAAACGGCAGCAGCAGTCCAAGAACCGGCAGGCCACCGCCACCGCGACCGACCGAGCCAAAGCCGCCATCTTCGACATTGTTGCTTGGATCGAGATCGTCGAGCCGCATTGCCCGGCCTCCCCTGATTGCCGTCCGGCCATGAATGCGCCGGGATCGCCGCAGTTGCAATCGCTTCCCGCCGCCCGCCAACATGAACCGGATTTCATTTGCCCCGACTCGCTGCACTGCGGCATGAGAGCGGCGATGGCCGATGCCGAGCCCCAGGCGAAACGCCCTACCCGCTCGCGGGCGGCGGCGCTGCCGCTGCCGGAATGCGTGGCGCTGGTGCTGCAGGGCGGCGGCGCGCTCGGCAGCTACCAGGCCGGCGTGATCGAGGCGCTGGGCGAGGCCGACGTCGAGATCGACTGGGTCGCAGGCATCTCGATCGGCGCGGTCAACGCCGCGATCGTCGCCGGCAATCCGCCCGAGCGGCGGATCGAACGGCTCCAGGCCTTCTGGGACACGGCCACCTCGGCGCTGCCGAGCTTCCCCATCTACCCGCAGGACCAGGTCCGCGAGTTCGTCCACGAATGGTCGGCGGGCGCGGTGATGCTGATGGGGGTACCGGGCTTCTTCACGCCGCGCCCCGTCCCGCCGACGTTCGCGACGCCCGGCACTCCCGAAGCGCTCAGCTTCTATGATTCGGCGCCGCTGGCGGCGACGCTCGACGCACTGGTCGACTGGGAGCTGCTCAACAAAGGGCCGGTGCGGCTGTCGGTCGGCGCGGTCGACGTCGAGAGCGGCAACTTCCGTTATTTCGACACCACCACCGACCGCATCGACGCGCGCCACATCATGGCATCCGGCGCGTTGCCGCCGGGGCTGCCGCCGGTCGAGATCGACGGGCGCTGGTATTGGGACGGCGGGCTCGTCTCCAACACGCCGCTGACGCATGTGCTCGATCACCAGAGCTGCGATACTTTGGTGTTCCAGGTCGACCTGTTCTCCGCGACGGCGGAGATGCCGCGCACGATCCTGGACGTCGCAGCGCGCGAGAAGGAGATCCGCTTCTCCAGCCGCACGCGTGCCATCTCCGACGAACGGCTGAGGCTGCGCCGGGAGCGCGAGGCGATCCGCAGGATGCTCGCCAAGCTGCCGGCGGAGCTGTGCGAGATGCCGGAGGTGCGCAAGCTCGCCGACGAGGCCGACGAATGGCCGGTCAACGTCGTCCACCTGATCTACCGCGCCAATGCCTGGGAAGGCGGCGCGCGCGACTTCGAGTTCTCGGCGCGGACGATGCGCGAGCATTGGGCCGCCGGCCGCGCCGCGGTGGACGAGACCGTCGCCAACGCGCAGCTCGTCGCGAGCAACATCCTCGACGGCAAGACCGCCGCGTTCGACCTCACGCGGCGGTAGGCCGTGTTTCTTCCCCCACCGTTCGTGTCGAGCGAAGTCCAGACACGGCACCGAGCCGAGCGAGGCCGCCTTGCCTCGTCCGGCAAGGTCACTCGACTTCGCTCGGGACGAACGGATTTGAACTAGGAGTCAGCTATGTTCCTCAAGGGCAAGACCGCTCTCGTCACCGGTTCCACCTCGGGCATCGGCCTCGCCTATGCCAAGGCGTTCGCGGGCGCGGGCGCGGCGGTGGTGATCAACGGCTTCGGCGACGCGGCGGCGATCGAGGCGGAGCGGGCCAAGCTCGCCGAGGCGAGCGGCGCCGGCGCGCTCTACGACGCCGCCGACATGACCAAGCCCGACCAGATCGCGGCGATGGTCCAGCGCTGCCATGACGAATTGGGCGGCCCCGACATCGTCGTGATCAACGCCGGCATCCAGCACGTCTCGCGGATCGAGGATTTCCCGATCGACAAATGGGACGCGATCATCGCGATCAACCTGTCCTCCGCCTTCCACGTCATGCGCGCCGCGGTGCCGCACATGAAGGAGCGGAAGTGGGGCCGCATCATCTCGACCGCCTCGGCGCACAGCCTGGTCGCCAGCCCCAACAAGTCGGCCTATGTCGCCGCCAAGCACGGCATCGCCGGCCTCACCAAGACGGTGGCGCTGGAGACGGCGACGTTCGGCATCACCGTCAACGCGATCTCGCCGGGCTATGTCTGGACCCCGCTGGTCGAGAACCAGATCCCCGACACGATGAAGACGCGCGGGCTGACGCGCGAGCAGGTGATCAACGACGTGCTGCTGGAGGCGCAGCCGACCAAGGAGTTCGTCCAGCCCGATCAGGTCGCCGCGCTCGCGCTGTTCCTGTGCCGCGACGAGGCGGCGCAGATCACCGGCGCCAACCTGACCGTCGACGGTGGGTGGACCGCGGAATAGAGGCGCTTGGCAGCGGCGCCGCGGACGGGCACAGTCGCAGCCGATGCGCAGCCTCCCCGCCCTGCTCGCCTGTTCGCTGCTCGCCGCCTGTGCGGGCAAGGCGGAGAAGGTCTGCACCACCGCCGAGCCGGTCCATGCGAACTGGCGCGCGGTCGCCACCGATCCTGATCGCGACCGGCTTCGGCGCTGGCGCGACGCGTGGATCGAGGCGCTCGACAAGGCCCGCGGCGCCGGCAAGGGCGCGGAGATCACCGCCGGCGGCACGCTGTTCGAGCCCGACCTGGCGCTCACCGGGGCGATGCCGCCCGCCGGCGATTATCGATGCCGCACCTTCAAGCTCGGCGCCAAGGAGGGGTCCGCCGCCGCGGACTTCACCGCCTATCCCTGGTCGCGATGCCGGATCGAGGCGGACGGTGACGTCCTCGGCTTTCGCAAGGACGAAGGTCCACAGCGTCCGATGGGGCGCATCTACCGCGAGAGCAATGCGCGGGCGATCTTCCTCGGCACGCTGACGTTCGGCGACGAGATGGTGCCGGTCCAGTACGGCCGCGATGACGCGCGCGACATGGCGGGGGTAGTCGAGCGCGTCGGCGAGCGCCGCTGGCGGATCGCCTTGCCCTATCCCGCATACGAATCGCTGCTCGATGTGATCGAGCTGGCGCCTGCGGCTTAGATTTTGCGCGAATGAAGCGGAATCATGCTCCTGCGAAAGCAGGAGCCTTGGATCATGGGTGCATCGCTTGCGGCCTGGGCTCCTGCCTTCGCAGGAGCACTGACGCTGTTTCAATCCGAACGGGATGGACTCTAACCGCCGCGCAGGTTCGGCAAATTAAAAAGGCGACAGCGAGACCGCTCGCTGCCGCCGTAGGGATGGATGCGGTTACGGCCGTCAGGCGTCTTCCTGCCGCGCCTTCTCCTCCTCCTCGCTGTAGCCCGATGACTTGGGCGGTTCGTGGCTGTGGATCGGCTGGGTCGAGGCGGGCGGATCGCTCGCGTCCATCGACTCGTCGAGCGCGCGGTCGAGCCGCGCCTCGCGGCTGTCGGGGCGGCGCTGGAGCCGCTCCTGGATCGACTCGTCATGGCCGGCATCTTGCTTCTGCCCCGGCGCCTTGGCGGCGTCGGGCGCGGCCGACGTCTTCTTGTCGTGCTTGTCCTTCACGTCGTTCATGGCCTCTCTCCTGGGCGTTTCAGGAGAGTAACGAATGGTGGCGGCACCCCGTTCCGGCAGCCGGCCGCGGAAATGAAAAGGCCCGGCGAGTCTCCCCGCCGGGCCGAAGGTGGTTCCGTTCCCGCTTCCGTCAGTTGCGGCTGCTGCCGAACAGGCGGAGGATGAACAGGAACATGTTGATGAAGTCGAGGTAGAGGCTGAGCGCGCCCAGGATCGCGGTCTTGCCGGCGATCTCGGTGCCCTGCACCTCGAAGTAGAGGCTCTTGATCTTCTGCGTGTCATAGGCGGTGAGGCCTGCGAACAGCAGCACGCCGATCACGCTGATCACCAGCCCCATGGGGCCAGACTGCAGGAACAGGTTCACCAGGCTCGCCACGATCAGGCCGACCAGACCCATGATCAGGAAGGTCCCGAACGGCGCCAGATCGCGCTTCGTCGTGTAGCCATAGAGGCTGAGGCCCGCGAACGCCGCCGCGGTCGCGAAGAAGGCGCCCGCGATCGAGGTGTTGGTATAGGCCAGGAACACCGTCGACAGCGACAGGCCCATCACCACCGCGAAGGCCCAGAACAACAGGCTCATCGTGCTCGTCGCCATGCGGTTCGCACCGAAGCTCAGCGCCATCACGAAGCCGAGCGGCGCCAGCATGATCACCCAGGCGAGCGGGGTCGTCATCACCGTGGCGGCCGCGCCCGAATAGGCGAAGACCAGCGCGACGATGCCCGTCAGCAGCACGCCCGAGGCCATGCGGTTGTAAACCGACAGCATGTAGGACCGGAGCCCCTCGTCATACGCGCCCGCGCGCGCGGCGGCCTGCGCGAAATTCGCGGCGCCCATCCGGGGGTCAGACCAGTTTGCCATTTTCAAACAGCTCCTTTGCCCGGCAATATGCCGGATGCGCTGAATATCGCCCTTGGGCCGTCCGCTTTCAAGCGAAACCGGGATCGCTTCGTCCGTCAGCAACATTTAGACACAGAAATCATGCACAGGCTCTTCGTCGGATTGAGGCCCCCTCAGGCGGTGCGCGACAGGCTGCTCGCGATGATGGGCGGCATCCCCGGCGCGCGTTGGCAGGACGACGGCCAGCTCCACGTCACGCTGCGCTTCGTCGGCGAGGTCGACCGGCCGCAGGCGGAGGACATCGCCGCGGCGCTGGACACGATCCATGCGCCGCCGCTGGACCTGGCCGTCGCCGGCGTCGGCGCGTTCGACAGCCGGGGGCGGGTCAACACCTTGTGGGCCGGCATCCGTCCGACCGAGGCGATCACCGCGCTCCATCACAAGATCGATGCGGCGCTGGTCCGCGCCGGCTGCGAGCCCGAGCGCCGCGCCTATCTGCCGCACATAACGCTGGCGCGGCTGAACGTCCCGCGCGAGGCGGTCGAGCGCTTCCTCGCGGACCAGGCGGGCCTCGCCGGCCCGCCCTTCACGCTCGACCATTTCCTGCTGTTCGAAAGCCATCTCGGCCGCAGCCGGGCGACCTACGAACCGGTCGCGCGCTATCCGCTCGCGGATTAGCTGCGCCGGAACACTCCGCAGGCGAGCCGCGCGCCGCTGTTGCCGGACGGGTCGGTCTTGAGGTCGTCCGCCGCGGCATGGATCACCAGCGCCGCGCCGTCGGCATCGAGCATCCCGTCGAGCGTGCCCGACGGCAGCATGAAGGTAAGGCTGCCGCGCCCGTCCGCCCCGATGGTGAGGTTCGGCATGTCGCCGGCATGGGGGCCCTGCGGATTCTCGGCGCCATGCTGCTTGCCGGCCGGATTCCAGTGCGAGCCCGCGGTGGTGAAGTCGGGCGCGTCGCAGCGGCCGACGGTATGGACGTGAATGCCGTGAACACCGGGCGGCAGCGAGCGTGCCTCGACGCTGAGGTGGACCATGCCGCCGTGCTCGGTCGCGACCGCGCGTCCTACCGGCGCGCCCTTCGCATCGGCGAGGTCCGCGACCGCAGAGCCGGCCGCAGGTGCCGCGGCTTCGGCCGCGGGCGTGGTCCCCTGATTCGCGCAACCCGCCGCGATCAGCAGCGCCGCCGCCGCCAGAATCCTGGTCATCGCCATCTCTCCCTTGTTCCATCACGGAAATGGTCCGGCAGGACGGAGGTTCCGGCCGGATGCCGGCTTCTGTGCCGGGACGGGACGTCAGGCAAGAAAAAAGCCCCGACCGGAGCCGGGGCTTCTGTCCTTTTGAACGGATTGCGTGCGGCTTAGCCGTTCACGCCACCCGCGCCGTCGCCGCCATCCCAGTGACCGGTCGAAAGCCAGTCCCAAAGGCCGCGCGCCGGGCGCTGCATCTTCTTCATTGCTCAGCTCCCTGAAGATTCCACCTGTGCCGCCACGGGACGGCACGCAGGGAGCGCTTTATCAAAGCGACGGCTCGTTTACAATATATTTACCATTTTCAGAATCTTAATTCGGGACATCAGGCGGCGCTCGACTTGTGATCCTCCAATAGCAGCTTAGTCAGCCCCATCAGCTTCATCGGCCGTCCGATGAGATAGCCTTGCGCACGATCGCAGCCGAGCTTCGTCAACTCGGTAAGAACTTCGCGACTTTCAACGCCTTCTGCGACGACGCTCCTACCCAATGAATGCGCTAGCTCTATCGTCGACCGCACCATGACGCGGTCGCTGGCGTTACGATCGAGCGACGCGATGAAACTGCGGTCGATCTTCACTTCGGTCGCGGGAATCCGCTTGAAATATTCGAGCGTCGAGAAGCCGGTGCCGTAATCGTCGATCGATACGTTGATGCCGAGCGAGCCGATTTCCTCCAGCGTGCGAATCGAGGCCCGGCCGCTCGTCATCGCCGCCGATTCCGTGACTTCGAGCGTCAAACGCTCGGGAGCGAGGCGCGCTTCGGCAAGCAACCTGCGGACAAGCGAGACCAGGCCCGGCTTCTCGAGCAACCGAGCGGAGATATTGACTGCGACGTCGAGCTCCACATTGCGCGCCGCAAAGGAGGCTGCCGTCTTGATCGCATCGGACAGGACGAACTCGGTAAGCTTGTCGATACGATGATGCTGCTCGGCCGCGAGCACAAACTCCTGAGGGCTGACCTCTCCCTTCTCCGGATGCGACCAGCGCACCAGCGCCTCCGCGCCGACGATGCGTCCCGACGCAAGGTCGAGCTGCGGCTGGTAGGCGACCCAGATTTCGCCGCTGTCGATCGCGGCGTCGAGCCGTCCGAGCAGCGATAGCTTCCACTCGGCATCGGCCAGCTTCGCGGGATCATAAGCCTTCCAGCGCAGCCCTTCGGCGGCCGCCTCATCGGCGGCGACCAAGGTTGCGGCGATCCGGTTCGCCAGACTGCGGTTGCTACCGGCATCGACGCCGAAGGTGACGGCGAGGTCAACCGCACGACCATCGATCAGCGCCGGGCTTCGGAACAGGGCATGGAGCGCCTCCAGCTGATCCGCACCGGCGATCTCGGCATTGGAGGTCCAGACGAAAATGCCCTCGTCCCCCTGATAGATGCGAGCACCGCGCGCGCCGAGCGCCAGCCGGGAGACGATCTGGTTGATCAGCGCGCGCTCGCTTTCAGGCGGAAGCGCCGAACTGATCTCGGCGAAGTTCCGTACGCGCGCGGCGACCAGCACGGCATCGCTGGGCACATTCTCGCCGCGCAGGGCATTGAGGTTGGGCAAGCCCGACAAGGCGTTGATGTTCCCGCGAACCTTGTACGACTGGCGGAATTTCGCCCAGGCATGGCTCACCACGACGATCCCGACGAGCAGTGCGGCGGGGATCACCTGAAAGAAGATCAGGTTCATTTCGGCGATGCACGGCACGATCGTAACGCCCAGCGCGGCAGCTGCGAGCGCGAGACGGCCGACCCAACGCCGTCGGGCCAACAGGTTGATTGCCGCCAGGAGGAGGCCGATGCCGAGCGCCGGCAACCAGCCCAGGTCGATCGGGCGTCCCTCCTTGAGCGTCTCGCCGCCAAGAACATTGATGAAGCCGCCGTTCACCTGCCCCTGGCCGGGGACATAATAGACGTCGCCCATCTCCTGGGACGCGGCGGCGATGACGACATCCTTGCCGCGAAGCCGCTCGGCCAAACCTGGCGGGCCGGCCAGAACCTCGGCTGCATTGACGGTCGGCAACCGCTCGATGTCGATGGCGTAGTCGATCGGGAATTGAATGTCGGCGGGGCCGGCGACGTTCGCCAGCGTGGCCGCAAGCGAGGATGTCGTGACTCCGCGAATGTTGCTTGCGTACGGCAGCGTCCGGACGGACATCGTGCCGCTATAGCGGACGTTGACGCTCACCAGCCGGCTGACCGCACGAAGCGGGGGGATCGGCAGCTTCTCACTGAAGCCGCCGACACGGGCCGTGGCGCTATACCCGGCAAGATAGACATTGCCGGCGCGCTTCATCGCATCGACAAAGGCCCGATCCTCGCCGCGATGCGCGGGGGAGTTGAAGAAAATATCGAAGAATATCCGCTTCACGCCCGCTGCTTTCAGGCGATCCACCAGTTCGGCATGCCGGGTCCTGGGCCACGGCCAGCTTCCCACCTGCTCAAGGCTGCGGTCGTCGATTCCGATGACCACAATGTCACCGGACGGCGGGTGGGCCCGCATGGCATTGCGCGCCATCCGGTAATAATCTTCAATCGGCAGCCCCAGACCCAGCAAGCCCGTGACGAACGCTACCCCGAACGCCCACAGCAGAATCTTCACGCGGCTGGTCGGGCGCACCCCTGCGTTCGCGGAGGCGGTCGGATGGCCCCGCGGCTGCGCAAGCGGCAAGAAACGGCCAGAGATCACCCTGCCGGGCTAACGCGCCTTGGTTAACAAAGCTTGGCCGCCGGCCAAAGAATGTGGGAAATCAACGCATCGCCACACTGGAGCCGGCGATGCCTACAACGTCACCAGATTGTTGAGGTTGATGATCGGCAGCAGGATCGCAAGCACCATCAGCAGCACCATGCCGCCCATCAGCAGCAGCACCATCGGCTCGACCAGCGCGACCAGCGTCGCCACCAGCGCGTCGAGCTCGCGCTCCAGCTCCGACGACGCACGGCCGAGCGCGGGCGCGAGCTTGCCCGAGCTCTCGCCGCTCGCGACCAGCGCGGTCAGCATCGTCGGAAAGACATTGGCCTCGGCCATCGCCGCGCGCAGGCTGAGCCCTTCGCGCACGCGCGTCGCGACGTTGAAGGCGCGCTCGCGGATCCAACGGTTGGGGGTGACCGCCGCGGCGGCCTGGAGCGCCTCGACCAGCGGCACCGCGCTGTCGACCAGCGTCGCCAGGCTGCCGGCGAAGCGCGCGGCGTTGTGCTGGCGGACGAAGCGGCGGAACGGGCGGTGCTCGACGAAGAAGCGGTCGAGTTTCAGGCGGTTGGCGGGCACGCTCGCCCAGCGGCCGAACACGAGGCTCCCCGCCACGATCGCGAGGCCGAGCCATAGCCCGTAATGCTGGAGGAAGGCGCTGATCGCGATCAGCGCGCGGGTCAGGAATGGAAGATCGGCGCCGCGCGAGACGAACACGCGCACGATGTCCGGCACGACGTAGATCATCAGCATCACGATCACGCCGACCGATACGACCGCCAGCAGCGCCGGGTAGAGCAGCGCGAGCTGGAGCTTCTGGCCATTGGCCTGGCGCGTCTCGACGAAATTGGCGAGGTGGTTGAGGACATGCGCCAGCCGCCCCGAGCTCTCGCCGGCCGCGACCGAGGCGCGGTAGAACTCCGGAAACGCCTTCGGATGGTTGCCGAGCGCCGTGGCGAAGCTGCGCCCGTCGAGGATGGCGCCGCGCACGTCGAGCAGCAGCGAGCTGACCGCGCCCGAATCGGACTGGGTGGCGACGAGACGTAGCGCCTCCTCGACCGGGATATCGGAGCCGACCAGCGTCGCGATCTGGCGGGTGAGCGTCGCGAGCTGGCGCGAGGTGATGCCCTTGCGCAGGCGCGGCAGGCGGAACTCGCCGAAGCCGGCGCGGCGCTCGGACGCGGGCTCGACCGACAGCGGCAGCAGCGCCTGCTCGCGCAGCAGCGCGCGGGCGGCGACGGGGGACGAGGCCTCGACGATGCCCTTGCGGGTGGCGCCTGCCTTGTCGGCCGCTTTGTAGGCGTAGGCGGGCATTTAAAGATCCTCCCCGGCACGGGGAGGGGGACCGCCGCCGAAGGCGGTGGTGGAGGGGGCTCGCCGCTTGGCGAGTCGCTGGCGGAGAGCCCCCTCCACCATGCTGCGCATGGTCCTCCTCCCCGTGCCGGGGAGGATCTTGCGGGCTCTACTCACCCCTCCTCGCGCGTCACGCGCGCGACCTCTTCGACCGTCGTGATGCCGGCGCGGACCTTGGCGACGCCGTCGTCGAGCAGCGACGGGTTCTTCTTGCGCGCTTCCTTCTCGAGCTTGGCCTCCGACGCGCCGTCGTGGATCATCGCCTGCAGCGTCTCGTCGATGGCCACCACCTCGTAGATGCCGGCGCGGCCGCGATAGCCCTCGCCGTGGCAATGGTCGCAGCCGCCGGCGCGCCAGATCGGCTTGCCGGGCTTGAGCTCGCCGCCGAGCAGCCGCGAATCGGCCTCGGTCGCGACGTCCTGCCAGCGGCAGTCGGGGCACAGTCGCCGTACCAGCCGCTGCGCCGCGAGGCCGACCAGCATCGGCGCGAGCAGATAGCGCTCGACGCCCATGTCGATCAGGCGCGTGACCGACCCGATCGCGCTGTTGGTGTGGAGCGTCGACAGCACGAAATGGCCGGTCATCGCCGATCGCACCGCGACCTCCGCGGTCTCGTGGTCGCGGATCTCGCCGACCATGATCACGTCGGGGTCCTGGCGCAGGATCGCGCGCAGGCCGCGGGCGAAGGTCATGTCGGTGCGCGGGTTGACCTGGGTCTGGGCGATGCCGGGCAGCTCGTACTCGATCGGATCCTCGACCGTCATGATGTTGCGCTTGCGGTCGTTGAGGCGGGTGAGCGCGGCGTAGAGCGTCGTCGTCTTGCCCGATCCGGTCGGGCCGGTGACGAGCAGGATGCCGTGCGGCCGGTCGAGCAGGCGGGTGAACACCTCCTGGTCGCGCTCGCTCATGCCGAGGCCGCCGAGGTCGAGCTTGAGCGAGCCCTTCTCGAGCAGGCGCATCACCACCCGCTCGCCATGCTGGGTCGGGATGGTCGAGACGCGCGCGTCGACGTCGTGGCCGCCGATGCGCAGGGTCACGCGGCCGTCCTGCGGCACGCGCTTCTCGGCGATGTCGAGCTTGGCCATCACCTTGATGCGGCTGACCAGCAGCGGCGCCAGCGCGCGCTGCGGCTCGACGATGTCGCGCAGCACGCCGTCGATGCGGAAGCGGACGACCAGCCGCTTCTCGGTGGTCTCGACATGGACGTCGGAGGCGCCTTCCTTGATCGCCTCGAGCAGCAGCGCGTTGATCAGGCGGATGACGGGCGAATCGTCGCGGGTGTCGAGCAGATCGTCGACCGCCGCGGCCGAGTCGGCGAGCGCGGCGAGGTCGGTCGCGTCCATCTCGAACTCGGCCGCCTGCGCGGCGCCTTCGCCGTAGGTGCGCGACAGCTCGGCGGCGAATGCCTCCTCGGTCACCGGGACGAAGCTGGTCCAGGGCGCGATGCGCTGCACCTCCAGGATAGCGTCGAGCGGGGCGTCGGGGCGGTGGAGGCACACCACGCCGCCGGGATCGGCCTGGAGCAGCACGCCGGTGCGGCGTGCGAAGCTATAGGGGAGCCGCGGCGGGGCGGCGACGAGCGTGTCGGTCATCCGCGGAACTCCACCGTCGCGCTGACCATGCCGGGCGCGGGACGCTTGCGGATATCGACGCGCGTGACCGAGAGGCTGCTGGTGCGGGCGATGTCGGCGAGCCAGTTCATCACCGCATCATAGCCCCCTTCGGCGATCGTCGCACGCACGCCGCCGGGGGTGGGTTCGGTCTGCGCGGTCAGGTTGAAGCTGTTCGCCGAGGCAGTGACGACCTCCGCGGGAGCGCCGGTGCGCGGTGCCGGGCCGGGAGCGGTGCCGAGCGTGCCGCCGGCGCGGACGCGCGCCTTGAGCGTGTCGTAGGTGCGGATGTCGGCAAGTGCCTGGGCACGGGCAGCCTGGAGCGGCTTCACCACGCCGAAGACGAGGACCAGCGCCGCCAGGACGATGCCGAGCCCGCCGACCATGACCTGCTCGCGCCGGGTGAGGCCGGCCCACCAGCTGGTCAGGCGCGCCGCGATCGGCGAATCGGCGATCCGGAGCACGGTCATGTTGCCTCCGCGGTGATGCGGATACCGTCCGCCGCCGTCGCGACCTTCGCCTCCACGCCGCCTTCGCGCAGCGCGGCGTTGATGCGGGCGGCGAGCGCGCGATCGGTCGAGTCGATCGCCATGGTGAAGATGCCGTCGGCGAGGGTCATCGCCTTGACCGGAACGGTGCCGCCGAGCGGTGCAAGCGCGGTCGAGATCCGCGCTGCGACCGGTAGGAAGGGATCGGCACCCCCTGCCCCCGCTCCGGCCGGCGGCAGCATGTCGGCGACCGTGCCGGCGAGGTCCTCGCCCGCAAGGTTCGCGCCCGGCGCCATGGTGGCGACCAGCGTCTTGAGGTCGTCGGCACGGCGGTCGGCGATGCGCTGGAGCATCAGCGTGTCGGCGGCGGCGATGCCAGCGTGGGCAAGCAGGCCAAGGCCGGCGATCATCGCCAGGCGCCGGCCGAAGCCGGGAACGGCACTGCGGCGGCGGGCATAGGGCCCTTGCCGGAGGTCGAGCGCGGGGTTGAGCACGCGGCGCGCGAGCGGCTCGGCGGCGATGGCGCCGGTGCCGGCTGCCATGTCCTCCGGCAACGGCGCGCCATAGGCGATCGCGCGCGGGCGGCCGGCTGCCTCCCAGGCTGTGCGCAGCATCGGCGCGGGGACGGCGAAGCCCGTTCCGTCGCCGGCACGCACGAGAGCGCGGGTGGTGCCGAGCTCGACCGCCCATTCGCCTTCGCCGGGCCTCGGCAAGGCGAGCGCGTCGGGCACCAGCGCGGCATGGTCGAGCCGGGCATCCTCGAGTCGCGCGATCCATTCGGCCATGCGGTCATGCCGCACCACCCCGACGAGGAACCGCTTCGGCGCGATTTCCGCGCCCAGCGCCAGATGCACGCTCTCGACCGGCTCGGCGATCATGTCCTCGACCGCGAAGGGCAGCGCCGCCAGCCGCCTGGCGCGTCCGGAGACCGGCAGGTCGACCGCGACCAGCCGCACCGCCTCGGTCGGGACCAGCACGGTGGCGGGTCCGTCCTCGTCGGCGGCGGTGAGCGCGTCGCCGACGAGCGTCCAGACTCCGGCGGGGCCACTACCCCCATTGGACGAGCGCGCGCGGGCGCTGGCGTTTTCCCACGCTTCCGCTGTAATGGATGTGTCACGGGCGAGGGCCATGGGACCGCGAATGCGCATTGTTTTCCGACAGTTTCGTGACACCGTGGCAGCGCTTGCCGCCGCCCGCAAGGTTCGTGTGTCCCGCGCCGGAGAAGGCGGGGGCGAGGCGGGCGTGACCCTGGTCGAGATGATCGTGGTGCTGGTGATCATCGCGCTGATCGCCGCGCTGATCGTTCCCAACGTCATCAACCGGCCGGATCAGGCGCGTGTGACGACCGCGACCACGGACCTGCGCACCATCTCGGCCGCGCTCAAGATGTACCGGCTCGACAACGGGGACTACCCCACCACGGCGCAGGGACTGAAGGCGCTGGCGGAGAAGCCGGTCACGCCGCCGCTCCCGCCGGCCTGGTCGCCCGAGGGTTATCTGCCCGAGGTGCCGGTCGATCCGTGGGGGCATCCCTATGTCTATGAGTCCCCTGCCCCCGGCGGGTTCCGGCTGATGTCGCTCGGCAAGGACGGCAAGCCCGGCGGCGAGGGGCTCGACGCGGACATCGTGGGGAAGAAGTGAGGTTGGGCGGCCCTAATTCCTCCCCGGTACGGGGAGGGGGACCGCCAGCGAAGCTGGTGGTGGAGGGGGCCCGGCCACGGGCGATTCGCTTGCGTCGGGGCGCCCTCCACCACCGACCTTCGGTCGGCGGTCCCCCTCCCCGTGCCGGGGAGGAACTGGGGATGACCCTGGTTGAGGTGCTGATCGTCCTCGTCATCATCGGCATCGCGGCGGGCGCGGTGTCGCTGAGCGTCGGCGCCGCCACCCGTGCGCCTTCGGTCGAGAGCGAGGCGCGGCGGTTCGCGCTGAGGCTGCAGGCGGCGGCGGACGATGCGATGCTGGGGGACCGCATGATCGCGCTTACCGCCGACAAGGGCGGCTACGGCTTCGCCCGGGTCAACGCCGACGGCACCATCCCCGGCGGCCGGCCCGAGATCGACCCGCACCGCATGCCCGGCGGCATCACCATGACGCTGTCGGAGCGCCCCCCGCTGGTGTTGGGGCTCGACGGCGCCGCCAAGCCGCTGGTCGCCACCGTCACCAGCGGGCGGCAGCGCTGGATCGTCCGCTACGACGGCCTCACCGCCGTCGCCATGCCGGCGTCGACGCCATGACAGCCGCGGGGGGGACCGGCAGCGAAGGCTTCTCGCTGATCGAGGCGCTGGTCGCGCTCGTGGTGCTGGCGATCGCCACGGTCGGGCTGATCGGCGCGGTCGAGCAGCATATCGATTCGACCCGCGCGATGGAGCGCCGCGCCGCCGCGATGTGGGTGGCGGAGAACCGGATGGCGGAGCTGACGCTCGGCGCGACGGGCAGCGACCAGGTGGCGATGCTGGGACAGGATTGGCAGGTCGGCGTGACGCGCACCGCCACCGACGACCCCGAGATCGCCAAGGTGCGGGTGCAGGTGTCGGCGGCCGGGGAGAAGACGCCCTCCGCGGTGCTCGACGGCTTCCTCGACCTGGGACCGCGGGAGGCGCGGCGCTCATGACGCAGGGCCGCTTCCAGCTCACGCCCTATCGCATCAAGCTCGCGCTCGACGTGCTGACCGGGCTGGTGATCGTCTCGGTCGCCTTCGCGCTGGCGGGGCTGACCTGGCGGCTCGCGGGTCACGCCGGGACCGGCGCGGTGAGCGTGCCGGTGACCGCCCGCCCCGCCCCGCCGCCGCCCGACCTGGCGCCGGCGCTCGCCTTTGCCCCGTTCGGCCGCGGCGCGCCCGGCGACGGCGCGGTGCCGACTGCGCTCCAGATCGAGCTCAAGGGGCTGGTGTTCGCGCGGCCGGCCGAGCTCGCCAGCGCCTTCATCGCGGCGGGCAGCGAGACCAAGACCTATCGCGTCGGCGAGAGCGTCGCCGGCGCGGTCATCGAGGCGATCGAGCCCAAGCGCGTCCTGCTGCGCAACAACGGCCGGCTCGAATCGCTCGCCTTCCCCGATCCCTTCGCCCAGCCGGCTCCGGCGCCCGCCGCGAGCCCGACGGGCGCGCCGGCCCCTGCCGCGGCACCCGGACCCACCGCACCGCCGGCCCCTCCGGCCGCCCCGTCCGCCGCGACGCTGATGCAGCAGTTCGGCGCGCGGCCGGTCTCGGGCGGCTATCAGGTCGGCGACGGGGCGCCGCCCGGGCTCCAGTCGGGCGACGTCGTCCAGTCCCTCAACGGCGCGTCGCTCGGCAGCCCCGACGCCGCCCGCGACGCCTTGATGAAAGCGCAGCAGGACGGCACCGCCCAGATCCAGGTCCTTCGCGACGGCAAGCGGCTGACGCTCACCGTCCCCATCCGATAGGAAGCATTCCCGCCGTGGCCCATCCGATCCGCCTTTCCATGCTCGCGCTGATATTGGCGAGCTCCGCGTTGAGCGCGCAGACCGAGCCGCAGGGCGCGCCGAACGATATCGTCGTCAACATGCGCGGCGTCGAGATCGCCGACGTCGCCGATCAGATCAGCCGGCTGACCGGCCGCACGCTGATCCTGGACCCGGCGGTCAAGGGCGTCGTCACCGTCACCTCCGCCGAGCCGCTGAGCCAGGCCGGCGTGTGGGACCTGTTCCAGTCGGTGCTGCGCGCCAACGGCTTCGCGGCGGTGCGCTCCGGCCGCGCGTGGCGGATCGTGCCGGCGGCCAACGCCGTGCGCGACGGCGGCGTGCCCGGCCGAGGGGCGGGCGGGCAGGAGCTGGTGACGCGGATGATCCGCCTGTCCAACGTCCCCTCGGCCGATGCGGCGCGGATCGTGCGGCCGCTGGTCGCGACCTTCGGCTCGGTCGAGCCGCTCACCCAGCCCAATGCGATCGTCGTCACCGACTATGCCGACAACGTCCGCCGCATCGAGGCGCTGGCGCGCTCGCTCGACGGCGGCGGCGGGTCGACCTTCACCACCATCGTGCTCAAGAACGGCAACGCCGCCGACATCGCCCAGTCGCTGCAGGCCGTGATGGGCGAAGGCACGCGCGTCGCGGGCGACGTGCGCAGCAACAGCATCGTCGTGCGCGGCACGCCTGCCGCGGTCGCCGAAGCACGGCGGATGGCGCAGGCGCTCGACGCGCCGGGCGGCGCGACGCCGGTGACGCGCGTGTTCCGCCTCAACTATGCCGACGCCGAATCGGTGACCGACGTGCTGCGCGGCATCCTGGGCGAGCAGGGCGCGGTCACCAACCCGGTCGCGCGCAGCCTTTCCCAGCGCCGCTCGCCGGGCGGCGCAAGCCCGACCGCACAGCTCGGCAACCTGATCGCGCAGAACGCGTCGAACCAGGCCAATGCCGCCGGCGCGCTGGCGGGCGCGGCCGGCCAGGGCGGCACGACGGGCAGCATCTCCACCGTCGGCCAGAACCAGCAGGAGGGGACGCCGCAGGGCTTCTCGACCCCTGACATCACCGTCCAGCCGGCGCCGGACATCAATGCCATAGTGGTGCGCGGCACGCCGAGCGCGGTCGGCAACATCGAGCGGCTGATCCCCGACCTCGACGTCCGCCGCCCGCAGGTGCTGATCGAGGCCGCGATCGCCGAGATCATCGGCGACGATGCCGAGCAGCTGGCCGTGCAGATCGGTACCTCCGCCGCAGCGCTCAGCCAGGTCGAGGGTGTCGGCACCTCGTTCGAGTCGCCTGGACCCTCACTGGCGAGAATACTCGGCGCGCTTGGCGTGCCTGCGGCAAATCTGCTCGGCGAGGGCTTGAGCGGGAATATCACGATCGGCGACGACTTCTCGATCCTGGTACGTGCGCTCGGCACCTCGACCAAGTCGAACCTGTTGTCGACGCCGCAGATCACCACGCTCGACAACAAGGTCGGCGAGATCGTGGTGGCGCAGGAAGTGCCCTTCCTCACCGGATCGATCATCACCAACAACGGCAACGCCGATCCCTTCAACACCATCGAGCGCAAGGACGTCGGCATCACCCTGCGCGTGCTGCCGCGGATCAACGCCGGCGACACCATCCGGCTGGAGATCAGCCAGGAAGCCTCGGCGATCTCGTCGACGCAGCTGTCGACCGCCGCCGACATCATCACCCAGAAGCGCGCGATCAACACCACCGTGCTCGCCGACGACGGCCAGACGATCGTGCTCGGCGGCCTCATCTCCGACGACCGGTCGCAGACCAAGAGCCAGGTGCCGCTGCTCGGCGACATCCCGGTGCTCGGCGAGCTGTTCAAGTCGCGGCGCGAAGGGCAGGTCAAGCGCACGCTGTTCATCTTCCTGAAGCCGACCATCCTGCGCGACGGCGCGGCGGCGAAGGCGGCGACCGACGAGCGCTATGCCAAGCTGCGCGGCCATGAGGCCACCGTGCGCGACAAGCGCAGCCTGCTGCTCAACCCGCCGGGGCCGCGGCTGACGCTGGAGGTCAACGGGATCTACTGAGGCGCGGCCTCGTCGCCGGCCGGCAGCGGTACGCGCAGGCGCTGGCCGCCGCGGGTGAAGAAGGCGGCGTCGATCGCGAGCGATTCGAGCGTCCAGCCGTCGACGCTCTCGCCCGGCCGCAGCGTGCGGCCAGTGCCGTCGCCCGATCGCACCATCGCCACCGCATCGCTGCCGATCCGGCCGACGATGCCGACGAGCTGCGGCGCGTCCGGCGGCAGCGGCGCCTCCGCCTCGGGTGACGCCGCGCCGAAGAGCGATCGGGAGAAGACGGCGGTCAGCGGCGGCGGCACGAGCGGCGCGGCAAGGGGCGCCGCCGGCCCGGCGGGTGCCACGGCGCGGTCCGGCTGAAGCAGCCAGAGCGGCATCGCCATCGCGATTCCCGCTGCCAAAGCCAGCGCGACTGTCTCGAATCGGCTCAACGCCATGGCGCGACCAACTCGCCCTGGAGGCGGACGGCTCTCCCGCTCGCCTCGATCCGCCAGCGGGCGAAGCGGGCGAGCGGCGGCGTGCGCTCGATCGTATCGGCCAGCGCGATCACCGCGTCCTCCGAACCCGACAGCCGCACCCTGATCCGCGCCAGCCCGGCCGCGTCGGCGACAGGCGCGGCATCCTCGACCAACACCGCGCCGCGCCCGGCGAGCAGGCGGATACGCGCCGCGAGCAGCCGGTTGGCGGCATCGCGATCCGCCGCCGGCATGGCCAGGCCATCCTGGACCACCGATCGCGGAACCGCTGTTTTCATCGCCGCCGCGAGCCGATCGCGCTCCGCTCGCGCCACCGCCAGATCGCCGAGCGCGGCGCGCCCGAACGGCGCCAGCAGGATCGCGGCGGCCAGGCCGAGCGCCGCACCCCAGACGAGCGGCGGCAGCTTCATGCCCCTTCCTCGAACGTCACGACCATCACCGCATCACCGCGCCGTTGGCCGGTGTCCCGCAGCCGTCCGGTCACCGGATCGCGCCGCAGCGCCGAGCGCAGCTTGTCCGGGTCGGGTGCGGCAATATCGAGCGTCAACCGGCCGTCGCCGCCGCGCTCGGCCCGGACCAGCGTCGCCTCCGCCGGCAATGCCCGCGCGATTCCCTCTAGCGTCGCGCCGACTCCGGGGCGGGTCAGCAAGGGCGCCAGTTCCGCTTGACCCGCACTGCGCGCCGCCTCCACCGCCAGTCGCGGCGCGGCAGCGGGACGGAGCGCGGCGGCTTCACTCCGCGCACGATCCTCCATCAGCCGGGCACCGAGCAGGGTCGCCAGCGGCCCTGCCGCGAGCAGCACGGCCAAGGCCGCACCCACGCGCCGGCCGCCGCGCAGATCGACGGTGGGTCGCGGCCGCGTCAGCCTTTCGCGCACGCGATCGGCGAGACTCGGCGTCTGCGGCAGGGGATCAGGCGGCGGAAGATCCATGACATCGCCACTAGGCGACTCTGACGAACGCGAACAGCCCGACGCAAATCCTTGACGAGAGCCTTGGCGCGCCTTCACAAAAGTGTCACCGCAGCTTCACCGATCCGTCAGGGACTCTCGTCATCGACGAAACACCAGACGCCGCCTCAAGTCCGGGGCCGGGCAGCACACGGGGGATGCAATGACCGAGATTATCCGTACCGACATCGGCTATGACGACGGCGACGTCGACACCAACCGCAGCACCGGCCCCAGCCTCAACGACCTGATCGATCAGCGCTATTCGCGGCGCGAGACGCTGCGCAGCGGCGTCGGTGCGATGGCGATGGCGGTGTTCGGCAGCACCGCGCTGGCGGCGTGCGACAACAATGACGACGACAACGGCACGGGCAATCCCCCGCCCACCGTCTCCGCCACGGCCTCGCCCGCGACCGCGACGGCCGGCACGCTGGTGACCGTCACCGGCACCGCCACCGACGACGGCTCCGTCACTGCCACCACCTTCACCCAGGTGAGCGGCCCGGTCGTGTCGCTGAGCGCGACCACCGGCACCTCCACCACCTTCGTCGCGCCGGCGGTATCGTCGACGACCTCGGTCGCGATCCGCTTCGCCGCGACCGACAATTCGGGCAATACCTCCAGCGCCGATGCGATCGTCAGCGTCTCCGCCGCGAAGCTCAGCTTTACCGCGGTGGCCAAGAACAAGAACGACGTGGTGACGGTGCCGGCCGGCTATACCGTCGGCGTGCTCTACCGCACCGGCGACCCGATCACCGCCGACGCCGCGGCGTACAAGAACGACGGCACTGACACGGGCTTCGCCAACCGCGCCGGCGACCATCATGACGCGATGCACTGGTTCGGCCTCGCCAGCGACGGATCGCGCGACGACCAGAGCTCGACGCGCGGCCTGCTGGCGATGAACCATGAGAACATCAACCAGGCCTATCTCCATGTGAACGGCCCGACCTCCCCGGGCGGCGCGCGGCCGGAGAGCGAGGCGATCAAGGAGATCGAGGCGCACGGCGTCAGCGTCGTCGAGGTGACGAAGAGCTCCGCCGGCTGGGGCTATGTCCAGGCGAGCAGCTACAACCGCCGCGTCACGCCCAACACGCCGGTGGTGTTCAACGGGCCGGTCAAGGGGTCGAGCCTGATCCAGACCGCCTTCTCGACCGACGGCAGCCAAGGCCGCGGCACGCTCAACAACTGCGCCAACGGCTATACGCAGTGGGGCACGCTGCTCACCTGCGAGGAGAATTGGGCCGGCTATTTCCGCCGCCCCGCCGCGGCCGACAATCCGCGCCGCTCCGCCAAGGAAGTGACCGCGCTCACCCGTTACGGCGTCACCAGCAGCAGCGGCAATTTCGGCTGGGCGACCGTGGCGCCCGCCGACGGCAGCAACACCAGCTATCGCCGCTTCGACGCGCAGGCGACCGGCGGCTCGGCGACCACGGATTTCCGCAACGAGCCCAACCAGTTCGGCTGGGTGGTCGAGATCGATCCTTACGACAAGAGCAAGACGCCGCGGAAGCGCACCGCGCTCGGCCGCATGAACCACGAGGGCTGCTGGCCCTCGCCGTTCGTCGCCGGGGTCAAGCCCGCCTTCTACATGGGCGACGACGCGGTGAACGAATATCTCTACAAGTTCGTCTCGGCGACCGCCTGGGTCGCGGCGGACGCGACCAATGCCGACCGGCTGGCGATGGGCGACAAATATCTCGACAGCGGCACGCTCTACGTCGCGCAGTTCAAGGCGGACGGCACCGGCACCTGGCTGCCGCTGACCTTCGGCACCGCGCCGCTGACCAGCGCCAACACCACCTATCCGTTCGCCGACCAGGCCGACGTGCTGACCCACGCCCGGCTCGCCGGCGATGCGCTGGCGGCGACCAAGATGGACCGGCCGGAATGGACCGCAGTCAATCCGGCGACCGGCGAGGTCTATCTCACCCTCACCAACAATTCGACGCGTACCCCGGCCAACGCCGATGCGGCGAACCCGCGTGCCTACAAGGACCCGCCCAGCACCTCGATCGGCAACCGCAACGGCCACATCATCCGCCTGCGCGAGGCCAGCAACAGCTCGGAGGCGACGACCTTCACCTGGGACATCTATCTGTTCGGTGCGGGGCAGGACCTCGATCCGGCCAACATCAACGTCTCGGGCCTCACCTCCGACAATGATTTCTCGAGCCCCGACGGCTGCTGGTTCTCGCGCAATTCCAACGTCGCCGGCCAGGCCACGCCGCTGCTGTGGATCCAGACCGACGACAGCGCCTATCTGGACGTCACCAACTGCATGATGCTGGCGGCGATCCCGGGCATCGTCGGCGACGGCGGAGACGCGGCGAACAAGACGATCGTCAACACCAACGCCGACGGCACCACCGTCAGCGTCGCGACCAAGGTCGGCAAGGCGCCGGGCACCAATCTCAAGCGCTTCCTGGTCGGCCCGCTCGAGGCCGAGATCACCGGCGTCGACACCACGCCCGACGGCCGCACGATGTTCGTCAACATCCAGCACCCCGGCGAGAACGGCAACACGACCAACATCACCAGCCACTGGCCGGCCAACCAGGCGACCGGCAGCGATCCCAGCAACTCGCGCCCGCGCTCGGCGACGATCGTGATCCAGCGCACCGACGGCGGCGTCATCGGGCTCTGAACGGCCGATCGGCTGAAGGGAAAAGGGGCTGCTTCGGCGGCCCCTTTTTTTTGCATTCCCGTCACCCCGGCGAAGGCCGGGGTCCACCGTGCCGCATGTGCCGGACAAGAGGTTTAGGCGTCAGAACTAGACGCTTGGTGGACCCCGGCCTTCGCCGGGGTGACGGAAGGGTAGTCTCAGCGATCCCCCCGCGTCACCACCTGGGCGGTGCCGTCGCGGCCGAGCAGGATGCCGTAATATTTCTTGTCGCTGCATTGCGCGACGTAGAGCGGCTGACCGCTCAACCCTTCGCCCTGGCGGTGCGCTTCGACCACGCCCTGGCAGTCGAAGCCGGCATCGCGGATCGCGCGGATGAACACGCCCTTGCGCTGGCCCTCCGGCAAGGCCGCGACCTGGTTCTGGAAGGCGCTCGGCGGCTCGGCCGTAGGCTCGGCGGCCGGCTGGCTGGGCGTGCCGCCGCCGCAGCCGGCGAGCAGCAGGACGGGCAGGAGACTCAGGCGTCGCATCGGCGGCATTGTCGCGCCGTTGCACGCGAACGGCAAGCGCGCTTCACCCCTCGCCGCGCCCGACCAGATCGCGCACCACCGCGCGATAGTTGCGCCCGACCGGCAGCTGCTCGCCGTCGACGGTGACGATCGTATAGCCCCCCGCTGGCCGCCGCCGGATCGACGCTACCCGGTCGCGGTTGATGATATGCGAGCGGTGGATGCGCAGGAACCGCGCGGGATCGAAGCGCTCGATCAGGCTGCTGATCGGCTCGCGATGCAGGTAGGATACGGCGCCGTGGTAGAGACGGACATATTCGCCCTCGGCCTGGACGCGATCGACCTCACCGAGAGCGATCCGTACGCTCTCGCCGCGACGCTGGACCCAGAGATAGCCGCGCTCGCCGCTCTCGCTCTGCCGCTCGGCCCTGAGCACCTCGAGCTGACGGGCGAGGTCGGCGAGGCGCGCGGCGGCGCTGCGGTCCTCGATCGCGCGCCGCACCCGCTCGATCGCGGTCTCGAGCCGGGCGAGTCGTACCGGCTTGGTCAGGAAATCGATCGCGCCGCTGTCGAAGGCATGGGCGGCGAACTGCGGATAGGCGGTGACGAACACGATCAGCGGCGACGGTCCGCCGGCGAGCGCCAGCGCCTCGACCACGTCGAAGCCGTCGAGCGCCGGCATTTCGACGTCGAGCATCGCGACGTCGGGCGCGAGCGCGGCGATGGCGTCGAGCGCGGCGCGGCCATTGCTGGCGGTCCCCACCACCTCGACATCGGGAATGCGCGCGGCGAGATCGCGCAGCCGTTCGATCGCGAGCGGCTCGTCGTCGCAGAGCAGCAGCCGGATCATGGACGGCGCTCTAGCGGAATCGAGAAGCGGACCGCGAAGCCGCCGTCGGGTTCCGGGCCGGCGGCGAAGGCGCAGTCCTCGCCGTAGCGGGCGGCGAGACGCTCGGCGACGTTGCGCAGACCGACGCCGGTCCCTTCCGATTTCGTCCGGGCGGCGGCGCCGTTGCCGCCGGTGTCGTGCACGCGGATATCGACGCGCCCGCCCTCGACCCGGGCCTGGATGTGCAGCGTCACCGGCGTCGTCGAGGCCGCCACCGCATGACGCACCGCATTCTCGACGATCGGCTGGATGATGAGGCTCGGCACCAGCGCCTTGCGCGCCTCGGGCGGGACGTCGATCGCCACCTTGAGCCGGTCGGGGAAGCGCTCCGCCTCGATCGCGAGGTAGAGCGACTGGAGCTCGATCTCGCGCGCGAGCGGGATGTCCTCGTTGGGATCGATCGCGAGGCCGGCGCGGAGGAAGTCCGACAGGTTCTCGACCATCCGCTCCGCCGGCTCGACCGCGCTGGTCGAGATCAGCGAGGCGATCGAGTTCAGCGTGTTGAACATGAAATGCGGATTGAGCTGGTAGCGTAGCGCGCGGAGGTGCGCCGTGTGCGCCTCGCGCTCGAGCATCGCCGCGCGCCGCTCATATTCGCGCATCTCGGCCGAATAGACCACCGACAAGAGGAGGCCCGACAGCGCCGAATAGGCCCAGAACCATTGCAGCACCGCCAGCGCATAGCTGGCGACGGTCGCGTCCTGCCAATTGCGGATCGGCATGAACAGGTGGAAGATCAGGAAGTTGGCGACCGCATGCAGCACCGAGCACACCAGCGCCGCCACCACCGCCAGCACCAGCCTCCGGGACAGCGCGGCGCCGCGCGTGCGGCGGTGGAAATCCGCGATCCCGAACGACAGCGCGATGCCGATCACGGTGACGATCGCGCGCGGCGGCAGGAAGCTGGCGTCGTCGTCGGCGCCGGTCATCAGGCGGCCGGCGGTCATCACGCCGAACTGCGCCGCCCAGAACAGCAGGATGGTGGCGGTGGTGATGCGCCGCGTGAGCTGCTCGGAGAATTGCAGCTGCGACGCCGGTTGCACGGCGGCGTTCATGGAGGAGTGCTATTACGCTCGCCGCGCCGCTGCCAAGCGCGAGCCGTGCCGTTGGTGGGACGAGCCGTGCGGTTCGTGGCGCGGCAGGCCCTTCGTCGCAATGCGGCCGGCATTGGCAACATTCGGCTGCCTGCTGCCGGCACAGCGCCATAGCGTGGCGCCATGTTCATCGCGTCCCACTCCGACAGCTTCCTGCTCTCCGCCGGCGTGCGAAGGCCACTCGTCAAGCGCGGCGCGGTGACGATGTCGGTCGATCCGGTCGAGATCCACTGGAATGCCGAGCGCGTGCCTCTGTCCCCGATCGAGGCGACCTTGCTCGGTGCGCTGATCCGCCGCAGCCGGATGCGCTGGGACGATGTCCATATGCTGCTCGCCGAGCATGGCTGCAGCTCCGACTCCCGCGACGTGCTGATCCACCGCATCCGCCGCAAGTTCGAGGGCGTAGGCGCATGCGATCCGATCGAGACGCTGCGCGGCTGGGGCATCCGCTTCCGCGCCGAGGCGGATGCGGAAGGGTCGACCGCCTTCTGGATCGGGGTGCGCGAAGGCGATCCGCTGCCGGCCTGAGACGGATCGATATTCAACAAATTAGCCCCTCCCCTTCAGGGGAGGGGTTGGGGTGGGGCCTGGCCCCAAGCGATGAAGCCTGCCGCACTGCCCCACCCCCAACCCCTCCCCTGAAGGGGAAGGGCTTGATCCTGCTGATTGTCGGCCGGCCTCAACAGTCGCACCCACCTGCCAATCTTTTGCGACAAATCGCTGCTAGGCCGCGGCCGGTGGAGCCGGGGCACGCCCGGACATGGACTGGGCGGGGTCTCGATGCGCTTGAGCGGGGTGGTGTTGCTGGGGATGATCATGACCTGGCCGGCGGCGGCACAGGTCGCGCCCGACCAGCCGTCGAGTCCCGCCGGCGAGGACGTCGACGGCGGCGGTCCCGACGAGGAGCTCGGCCCCGACATCACCGTCACCGGCCAACGCGAGCGCGGCGCGGTGCCGGGCGACATCAAGCCGGATATCCAGCTCCGCCCGGCCGACATCCGATCCTATGGCGTCAGCTCGATCGACGAGCTGCTGACGGAGCTCGGCCCGCAGGTGCGCAGCGATCAGGGGCCGGGCGGCGCGCCGGTGGTGCTGCTCAACGGCCGGCGCATCTCCAGCTTCCGCGAGATTCGCGACATCCCGACCGAGGCGATCGAGCGCGTCGACATCCTGCCCGAGGAAGCGGCGCTCGGCCTCGGCTATCGCCCCGACCAGCGCGTCGTGAACATCGTGCTGCGCCGCCGCTTCCGCGCCTATACCGGCGAGCTGCGCGGCGGCGGCACCACCGAGGGCGGCCGCTACACCGCCCAGGCCGACGCCAATCGGCTGCGGATCAACCGCGACGAGCGCTTCAACCTCAACCTCCATTACGACGGCGCGACCCCGCTCTACGAACGCGACCGCGACATCATCCCGACCGATCCGACCCGGCCCTACAGCATCGTCGGCAACGTCACGCCTGCCGCAGGCGCGGACGAGATCGATCCCGCGCTGAGCGCACTCGCCGGACAAGAGGTGGCGGTCGCCGGCGTGCCCCAGTGGGTCAGCGGCCGCCCGGCGCTGGGCGACTTCCTGCTGCCGCCCAATCCGAGCAGCGTCGCCAATTACCGCACCCTCGCCGCCGCGACGCGCGAGTTCTCCGCCAACGGCACCTACAGCCGCACCATCTTCGGCGACGTCACCGCCTCATTGAACGGCAGTTTCGAGGCGACGGTGAGCGATTCGCGGCTGGGGCTCGGCAGCGGCAGCCTGAACGTACCGGCAGGCAACCCCTTCTCGCCCTTTACTACGCCAGTCATGGTCGACCGCTATTTCGTCGAGGCGGGTGCGCGGCAGCGCCAGGTCGACGGCAATGTCGGCCATCTCGGCGCGACGCTGGGCGGCGACGTCGGCAAGTGGCGCTGGTCGTTCACCGCCAATGCCGACCGCACCTTCTCCCGCACCTTGAGCGACAATGCGCTCGACCTGGCCGCGGTGCAGGCGCGCATCGATGCCGGTGATCCGAGCGTCAACCCGTTCGCTCTGCTCGATCCGGCGCTGCTCGGCGACTATCGGCGCGACTATGCGCGCTCGGTCACCACCTCCGCCGATGCCGAGGCGACCGCGAGCGGGCCGCTGCTGAAGCTGCCGGGCGGCAATCTCGTCGCCTCGTTCAAGTCGGGGTTCGAGACCGACGCCTTCGACGCGCGCGCGATCCGCGGCGGCCTGATCAGCGACCCGAGCAATCTCGACCGCCAGACCGGCAGCGTCCAGGCGAGCGTAGACGTGCCGCTGACCAGCCGGCGCACCGGCTTCCTCGGCGCGATCGGCAATCTTTCGGTTAACGCCAACGCCGCGCTGGACCATCTGTCCGACTTCGGCGACCTCAAGACCACCGGCTATGGCGCACGCTGGTCGCCGATCGACGCGATCCGCCTGATCTTCTCGGTGACCGAGACCGAGGGCGCGCCGTCGATGGCGCAGCTCGGCAACCCGACCGTGGTGACGCCCGACACGCGCGTGTTCGACTATGTCCGCGGCGAGAGCGTCGACATCACCAGCGTCACCGGCGGCAATGCCGCGCTGCGGGCGGAGAACCGGCGCGTGACCAAACTGGGGCTCACGCTGAAGCCGCTGGGCAGCAGCGATCTCACGCTCACCGCCAACTATCTCAAGAAGCGCACCCTCAATCCGATCGAGAGCTTCCCGAGCCCCACCGCGGCGATCGAGGCGGCCTTTCCCGATCGCATCATCCGCGCCGCGAGCACGGACCCGGATGAGCCGGGCCAGCTGCTCCGGATCGACAGCCGTCCCGTCAATTTCGCACGCGAGGACAGCGAGGAGCTGCGCTGGGGCATCAACTTCTCGAAGCGAATCGGCCCAGCCCCGCCGCCGCGACCCGCCGGAGGGTACGGCGCCTTCCGCCGCCGCCAGCAGCAGGAGGCCGCCGAACGCGCCGCCGCCGACGCAGCGACGACGGCGCCGACCGAAACGCCGAGCCAGGATCGCGACCAATCGGCTCCAGCTACGGGCCAGTCGCAGACGGGGGAAACGCGATCGCCCGACAGCGGTCCTGGCGAGCGTCCCGGCGGTGGGTTCGGCCGCGGCTTCGGCGGCAGGGGATTCGGCGGCTTCGGCGGGCGTGGCGGCGGCGGACGCGGCGGGCGGCTGCAATTCGCCTTCTACCACACCTGGCATTTCGAGGACCGCATCCTGATCCGGCCGGGCGTGCCGATCATCGACCAGCTCAATGGCGGCGCGACCGGCAACCAGGGCGGACAACCGCGCCACGAGCTCGAGCTGCAGGCGGGCGGTACCCTGGCCGGCTACGGCATCCGCCTGTCCGGCAACTGGCAGTCGGGCAGCACGGTGCAGGGCGGCACCGCCGCGGCGCCGACCGACCTGCGCTTCGCCCCGCTCGCGACCTTCAACTTGAGGCTGTTCACCAACTTCCAGCCTAACATGGCGCTGGCGCGCGAGCACCGCTGGCTGATCGGCACGCGGGTGACGCTCAGCATCACCAACCTGTTCGACGCCAAGCTCAAGGTGACCGACGCGACCGGCGCGACGCCGATCAACTACCAGCCCGACCTGCTCGATCCGACCGGCCGGACGATCAGGCTCAGTATCCGCAAGCTGTTCTTTTAGGGGACCTCCCTCCCCGCCAGGCTGCGCGCGCGGCCGTAAAGAAAATAGAACGCCAGCCCGATCGCGTTCCAGCCGAGGAAACGGGTCAGCGTGTGCAGCGGCAGGCTCGACATCAGATAGAGACAGCCCAGGATCGCGAGCGACCCCACCACATAGGGCGCCGGGCAGCGGAACACGCGCGGCAGGTCCGGCCGCGTGCGGCGCAGGATCATCATGCACGCCGCCACCGCGATGAAGGCGAGCAGCGTGCCGGCGTTGGCGAGCTCGGCGATCTCGTCGAGGCGGAAGAAACCGGCGACCGACGCCACGAAGACGCCGGTGACGGCGGTGATCAGCGCCGGCGTGCCCGTCCGCGCCGACACGCGGCTGAGCGCGCGCGGCAGCAGCCCGTCGCGCGCCATCACGAAGAACACCCGGCTCTGGCCGTACATCATCACCAGGATCACCGACGGCAGCGCGATCAGCGCGGCGAGCCCGATCGCCCAGGCGGCGGCCGGATGCTGGAGCGTGCGCAGCACATGCGCGAGCGGCTCGGCCGACTTGCCGAGATCGGCATAGCCGACCGCTCCCACCGCCGCCAACGCGACCGCCATGTAGATCAGCGCGCACGCCGCCATCGACCCGACGATGCCGATGGTGAGGTCGCGGCCCGGATCCTTGGCCTCCTCGGCCGATGTCGCGACGGTGTCGAAGCCGTAGAAGGCGAAGAACACGATCGCCGCCGCCGCCATCACCCCGCGCTTGACCCCGTCGGGTCCGACCGCGCTGCCGAAGCCATAGGGCATGAACGGCTCGAAATTGCTGCCGGTGAAGGCGGGCAGCGCCAGCGCGACGAACAGCGCGAGCGCGGTCATCTTGATGACGACGAGGACGATGTTGAAGGTCGCGCTCTCACGCGTGCCGGCGATCAGCATTCCCGCGATCGCCAGCGCGACCAGCACCGCGGGCAGGTTGATGATGCCGCCGCCGTGCGGACCCGACAGCAGCTCGGGCGGCAGGTGGACGCCCAGTTGCTCGATCCAGCCGACCAGATAGGCCGACCAGCCGACCGCGACGGTGCTGCTCGCCAGCGAATATTCGAGGATCAGGCTCCACCCCACCACCCAGGCGAGCGTCTCGCCGATCACCGAATAGGTATAGGTATAGGCGCTGCCCGCGGTCGGGATCAGCGTCGCCATCTCGGCATAGGCGAGCGCGGCGAAGGCACAGACCGCGCCGGCGATGGCGAAGGACAGGATCACCGCAGGTCCCGCGCGGTCGGCACCGACGCCGGTCAGCGTGTAGATGCCCGTCCCGACGATGGCGCCGATGCCCAGCGCGATCAGATGCGGCCAGCTCAGCGTCTTGCGCAGCTTGCGGTCAGGTTCGGCCGCCGCCTCGGTATCGAGCGGCTTGAGCGGCCCCAATAATCCTCGCGCCAAATGTCCCTCCCCTGGTTCTTATCGATCGGGACCTCGTAGCGGTTGCCCGCTTCCCGATCGAGAGGGGATCGCCGATCAGGCCGCGGCGGAGAGCTGCCGGCGGAGATCGTGGAGCGTGTTCCGGATATGCGCCGCGGTGAGCTCGTGCAGCCGCTCGCCGTCGCGCGCCAGCCATGCATCGAGGATCGTCCTGTGCTCCTCGACCGCGCGCTCGTCATGGCCCAGCGATTCGAGGTGCTTGCGGACATAGCGTTCCGACAGCGTATGCAGCCGCTCGAGGATGCCGACGGCGACCTGGCGCGCGCTCGGCCGCAGCAGGGCCAGGTGAAAGGCACGGTTGAAGGCGCCCGCACCCTCTCCGCCCGCGCCAATCACCTGCTCGAGCGAAACCAGCCTTTCGCGGGCGATCATGCGATCCTCCTCGCTCGCGTTCAGCGCCGCGGCGACGGTGACGATGGGCTCGAGCGTGAGGCGCAGGTCGTAGACCTCCTCGGCCTCGGCCGCGCTGAGCGCGCGCACGAAGAAGCCGCGGTTGACGTGCGATTGCACCAGCCCTTCCTGCTCCAATCGGGCCAGCGCTTCGCGCAGCGGGATCTTGCTGACGCCGAATTCGCTCGCCAGCGCGTCCTGGCGGATCGGGCTGCCGGGCAATACCCCGCCGGAGAGGATGCGGTCGCGGACCAGGTCGACGAGCTGGTCGGAGAGGTTACGGACGGTCAGGCTCACACGAGGACTCCCGTCAAAGCGGCGGAATGAGGAAGAGCTGGAGCAGCTTGGCGGTGAGGCTCCGCATCTCGCTGTCCTCCTGGCCGAGCATGTCGCGCAGGTGCGGCCCGATCACCGCGTCGCCGAATGCGCAGACGGCTATCATCAGCACCGCCGACCGGATGCGGGCTTCGGCCCCGGCATCGACGAACTTGTCGCTGAGCGCCGCGACCAGCGAATTGACCGCCTCGCGGATCGGCTCGAGATGCCGGAAGTCGCGCGACAGCGCGATCCAGGCGGCAAGCTGGCCCGCGCCACCCTCGTCGAACGCGTCGAACACCTGGTCGACCAGCGAGCGCGGCGCCGCGGCATCGCTGCGCAGATGGTCGACCGCCACTTCGAGCGCGCCGATGAGGTCGCGGATCATCGACCCCATCAGCGCCGACTGCAGCCCCGCTGCCGAGCCGAAATGATGGAGGACGTTAGCGTGCGACATGCCGATCTCGCGCCCGACGTTGGCGAGCGTGACTGCCGCCGGCCCCTGATCGAGCAGCAGCTTGCGCGCCGCCACCAGCCCTTCTTCGCGCGCCTCATCCCCCTGCCGCTTGCGCCGCCGCACGCGCACCGGCTTCGCTTCGCTCATCTCGACAGGTCCCCTCTCGCTCGCACGCCTACACTCCCCCGATTGGACATCGGTGTAGATACATTGCGCCGCCCATCATAGCCCAATTCCGTCCCGCCGACTCCCTCTCTCGGATAACGGGTGCACGGGAACTTGCGCCGGCTCGTCGCGTTTGATATTAACATCAATGTTAATTTGAGTCGCGCAAGGAGCGATCGGATGAGCGAGACCACCCCACGGACCCCGGCCGACCTGGCCATCAACAAGCGCGACTGGAAGTTCGGCCGCGACGCGCCGCCGCCGCGCTGGTGGCATGGCGGCGATCCCGGCCGCACCGCTTTCTTCAACGCGCTGTCGTCGACCTTCCCGCTCGGCGAGAAGTTCTTCATGACCTCGATCAAGCCCTATCGCGACGGCACGCCCGAGCCGCTGCGCAGCCAGATCGACGATTTCATGTACCAGGAATCGATGCATTCGCGGGAGCATGTCGTCTTCAACCGCCAGGCCGAGGATGCCGGCTACGACATCGCGCCGCTCGAGGAGCGCACGCGCCGCACGATCAGCTGGGCGAAGCGGCGGAGACCGATCGCGCAGCTCGCCGCCACCTGCGCGCTCGAGCACTATACCGCGGCACTGGCGCATGGTGCGCTGGCCGATCCCGCGCATCTCGCCGGCGCGACGAGCGAGGCCAAGCGGCTGTGGCGCTGGCACGCGATCGAGGAGATCGAGCACAAGGCGGTCGCCTTCGACACCTGGAACCATGCGACGCGCGATATGCCGCGCCTGCGGCGCTGGGCGCTGCGCAGCGCGGTGATGGTGGCGGCGACGATCCGCTTTCACCGCGTGATCTTCGCCAACATCGCCGATCTGCTGCGGCAGGATGGGCGCAACGACCTGCGGACATGGCTGCGCCTGCTTGCCTATCTCTATGGCCGGCCGGGGCCGATGCGGCTGCTGATGCAGAGCATCCTCGGCTATTTCCGCCCCGGCTTCCATCCCTGGCAGATTGACGACCGCGCGCTGCTGCGCGAGGCTATCGAGACGCTGACTCCGCCACAGGCCGCTGCCGCATGAAGTTCCTCCTTACCGTCACTGCCTCTGCGGCGATGCTGGTCGCCGCGGCGCCCGCCCCGCCAGCCGACATCACCGGTCTCTGGGCGACGGGGAGCAACGATGGCCGCGTCCAGATCTACCGCTGCGGCGGCGCGCTGTGCGGCCGCGTCGTCGATGCCGCGCCGCTGCGTGCCGATCCCGACCGCCGCGACATCCGCAACTCCGACCCCAAACTGCGCGAGCGGCGGCTCAAGGGGCTGGTGGTGCTGCAGGGCTTCACCGGCGGCCCGACCGATTGGAAGGGCGGTCCGGTCTATGACCCCGAGACGGGGAGCGGGGCCAGCAAGGGCTATCTCAAGCTCCGCCCCGACGGGAAGCTCGAGATCAAGGGCTGCGTCGCCTTCTTCTGCCGCACCAAGGTGTGGACGCGGGCGAGCTGAACCTCAACGCGGCGAGCCGCTGTCCGCCGCGCGTTCCGGCCGGATATAGACCGCCGATATGCGCGGCCATCGCGCCATCAGCGTGTTCTCGACGCGCTCGATCAGCCGCTCCAGCTCGCCTGCGGTCACCGAGTCGACGAAGTCGACGCTCATCGCGATGAAGATCCGGTCAGGCGCGGTGTGGATGGTGCGGACGTGGTTGACCCGCGTGACCTCCGGCAGATCGGCGACATAAGCGCGCACCGCGGCGGTCAGGGCCGGGTCGGCACGCTCGCCGATCAGCAGGCCTTTCGATTCCCGGGCCAACAGCGCTGCGACCACCGCCAGCACCGCGCCGATCGCGATCGAGGCGATGCCGTCCCACTTGGGATCGCCGGTTGCATGGCTGAGGTAGACGCCGAGTGCGGCGATGAGGATGCCGGCCATCGCCGCCGAATCCTCGAACAGCACGATGAAGCTCGGCGGGTCCTTCGAGCTGCGGATCGCGCGCCACCAGCCGAGATCGCCCTTGGCACGGCCGAAGGTGCGCACGGCGATCCACCATGAGCCGCCCTCCAGCACGAGCGCGACCGCCAGCACGATGTAGTTGATCAGCGGATCGCGCAGCGGCTCGGGATATTGGAGGTGGACGACGCCTTCGTACACCGACAGGCCCGCGCCGGTCGCGAAGATCAGGATCGCGACGACGAAGCTCCAGAAATAAAGCTCGCGGCCATAGCCGAAGGGGTGAATCTCGTCCGGCGGCCGCTCGGCGCGGCGCTTGCCGTAGAGCAGCAGCAGCTGGTTACCGCTGTCGACCACCGAGTGGAACCCCTCGGTCAGCATCGCTGACGAGCCGGAGATCGCCGCCGCGACGAACTTGGCCACCGCGATGCCGAGGTTGGCGGCCAGCGCCGCATAGAGGACGAGGTTCGACTTCCCTTCCACGGCGCCTTCCCGAGATTGCCGGAGCATAACCCGCCAGTTACCAGACGTTTCCCACGCCAGTCTCATCCGTCCGCGCCCTTGCCCGCTCGCCGGGAGCCGTGCAGAATGGCCGACGGACGCGGAACCCGGCCGCGCCAGACCGATTGAGCCCCTGACCGGGAACGACGAATCGGAGCATAGAGATGAGCGGGTCCCATGACTTCGACGTGTCGCGCCGCGGCGTCCTGATCGGCGGCGCGGCATCGGCGGCGGTCACCGCCGTACCCGGCGCGGCAAAGGTTCAGCGCGGAGCGAGCGACATGGCAGAACGACCGGTGACGGCTCCCGTCACGTTCGAGGTCAACGGCAAGAAGCGCGAGCTGACGCTCGACACGCGGACCACGCTGCTCGACGCGCTGCGCGAGCACCTCCATCTCACCGGCACCAAGAAGGGCTGCGACCACGGCCAGTGCGGCGCCTGCACGGTGATCGTCGACGGCCGCCGGATCAATTCGTGCCTGACGCTCGCGGTGATGCACGAGGGCGACAAGATCACCACGATCGAGGGCCTCGGCACCCCCGACAAGCTGCATCCGATGCAGGCCGCCTTCGTCAAGCACGACGGCTACCAATGCGGCTATTGCACGCCCGGGCAGATCTGCTCGGCGGTGGCGGTACTCGACGAGATCAAGGCGGGCATCCCCAGCCATGTCTCCGCCGATGTCGCCGCCCTCCCCAACTTCACCGTCGAGGAGGTCCGCGAGCGGATGAGCGGCAACATCTGCCGCTGCGGCGCCTATTCCAACATCATCGAGGCGATAACCGAGGTCGCGGGAGGAGCGAAGGCATGAAGGCGTTCAGCTACCAACGCGCGACCTCTCCCGCCGAGGCGGCGGCGCTGGTCGCCCGCACGCCCGGCGCACGGTTCATCGCCGGCGGCACCAACCTGCTCGACCTGATGAAGCTGGAGATCGAGACGCCGACGCATTTGGTCGACGTCAACGGTCTCGCGCTCGACAAGATCGAGGAGACGCCGGACGGCGGCCTGCGCATCGGCGCGCTGGTCCGCAACACCGATCTCGCCGCCGACAAGCGCGTGCGGCGCGACTATGGCGTGCTCGCCCGCGCGCTGGTCGCCGGCGCCTCGGGCCAGCTGCGCAACAAGGCGACCACCGCCGGCAACCTGCTCCAGCGCACCCGCTGCCCCTATTTCTACGACACCAACCAGCCCTGCAACAAACGCAAGCCCGGCAGCGGCTGCGGCGCGATCGGCGGGTTCAGCCGCGGCCATGCGGTGATCGGCTCCAGCGAGGCGTGCATCGCCACCAATCCCAGCGACATGGCGGTGGCGATGCGCGCGCTCGACGCGACGGTGGAGACGGTGAAGCCCGACGGCGCGACCCGCACCATCCCGATCGCCGAGTTCCACCGCCTGCCCGGCGACACCCCGCATGTCGAGACCGTGCTCGCGCCGGGCGAGCTGATCACCGCGGTCACCCTCCCCAAGCCGATCGGCGGCAAGCAACTCTACCACAAGGTCCGCGACCGCGCGTCCTACGCCTTCGCGCTGGTCTCGGTCGCCGCGATCGTGCAGCGCGACGGCAGCGGCCGGGTGGCGGTCGGCGGCGTCGCGCACAAGCCGTGGCGCGTCGAGGCGGCCGAGGCGGCGATGCCGCGCGGCGCCAAGGCGGTGACCGCCCAGCTGCTCGCCGGCGCCAAGCCGACGCACGACAATGCCTTCAAGCTGCCGCTGGTCGAGCGCACGCTCGGCGCGGTACTGGCCGAAGCGAGGGCCTGAGCCATGAAGTTCGACACCCCAGCCGGAACCAACCCGATCGATCAGCTCAAGGTAGTCGGCCGCCCTACCGACCGCATCGACGGTCCGCTCAAGACCACCGGCACCGCGCCCTATGCCTATGAGCGGCACGACGTGGTGCAGAACCCCGCCTATGGCTATGTCGTGGGCGCTGCGATCGCCAAGGGCCGGATCGCCTCGATCGACCTTGCCGATGCCAAGGCCGCGCCCGGCGTGCTCGCGATCGTCACCGCCGAGAATGCCGGCACGCTCGGCAAGGGCAATTTCAACACCGCCAAGCTGCTCGGTGGGCCCGAGATCGAGCACTACCACCAGGCGATCGCGGTGGTGGTCGCCGAGACGTTCGAGCAGGCGCGCGCCGCCGCCTCGCTGATCAAGGTCGACTATGCCCGCGGCAAGGGCCGCTTCGACTTGGCGGCGGTGAAGGATTCGGCGCCCCCGCCCCCGCCGAGCGAGTTCGGCGGCAAGCCCGACACCGCGGTCGGCGATTTCGCCGCCGCCTTCGCCGCCGCGCCGGTCAAGCTCGACGCCACCTACACTACGCCCGACCAGTCGCACGCGATGATGGAGCCGCACGCCAGCATCGCGCTGTGGGAAGGCGACAAGCTGACGATCTATACCTCCAACCAGATGATCAACTGGGGCAAGGGCGACGTCGCCAAGACGCTCGGCATCCCCAGGGAGAATGTGCGGCTGGTCTCGCCCTATATCGGCGGCGGGTTCGGCGGGAAGCTGTTCGTCCGCGCCGATGCGGTGCTGGCGGCGCTGGGCGCGAAGGCGGTGCGTCGCCCGGTCAAGGTCGCGCTCACGCGGCCGCTGATGGCCAACAACACCACCCACCGCCCGGCGACGATCCAGCGCATCCGCATCGGCGCGACGCGCGACGGCAAGATCACCGCGATCGGCCATGAGAGTTGGTCGGGCGACCTCCCCGGCGGCGGGCCGGAGACGGCGGTCAACCAGACCCGCCTGCTCTATGCCGGCGCCAACCGCATGACCGCGACGCGCCTCGCCGTGCTCGACCTGCCGGAGGGCAATGCGCTGCGCGCGCCGGGCGAGGCGCCGGGGCTGATGGCGTTGGAGATCGCGATCGACGAGATGGCGGAAAAACTCGGCATGGACCCGATCGAGTTCCGCATCCTCAACGACACCCAGGTCGATCCCGAACAGCCTTCCCGCCGCTTCTCGCAGCGCCGGCTGGTCGAATGCCTCAAGACCGGCGCCGAACGCTTCGGCTGGAACAGGCGTCAAGCGAAGCCCGGCAGCGTGCGCGAAGGGCGCTGGCTGGTCGGCATGGGCATCGCCGCCGCGTTCCGCAACAACCTACTCACCAAGTCGGCCGCGCGCGTGCGGCTCGACCGGCAGGGCATGGTGACGGTCGAGACCGACATGACCGACATCGGCACCGGCACTTACACGATCATCGCCCAGACCGCGGCGGAGACGATGGGCGTGCCGCTCGACAAGGTCGTGGTGCGGCTCGGCGACTCCGATTTCCCGGTGTCGTGCGGCTCGGGCGGGCAGTGGGGCGCGAACAACTCGACGTCGGGCGTCTATGCCGCCTGCATGAAGCTGCGCGAGGCGGCGGCGCAGAGGCTCGGCTTCAACGCCACCGACGCGGCGTTCGCCGACGGCCAGGTCCGGTCGGGCAACCGCAGCGTGCCGCTCGGCGACGCCGCGCGGGGCGGAGAAATCGTCGCCGAGGACTTCATCGAGTACGGCGACCTCGACAAGCAATATCAGCAATCGACCTTCGGCGGCCATTTTGTCGAGGCGGCGGTCGACGCCTATACCGGCGAGATCCGGGTGCGCCGGATGCTCGCGGTGTGCGCAGCGGGGCGCATCCTCAACCCCAAATCGGCGCGCAGCCAGGTGATCGGGGCAATGGTGATGGGCACCGGCGCCGCGCTGATGGAGGAGCTGGCGATCGACAAGCGCTTCGGCTTCTTCGTCAACCACGACCTCGCCGGCTATGAGGTGCCGGTCCACGCCGACATCCCGCACCAGGAGGTGATCTTCCTGGAGGAGACCGATCCCATCTCGTCGCCGATGAAGGCGAAGGGCGTCGGCGAGCTCGGCATCTGCGGCGTCGGCGCGGCGGTGGCGAACGCGGTCTACAACGCGACGGGCGTGCGCGTGCGCGACTATCCGATCACGCTCGACAAGTTCCTGGATCGGCTGCCGGCGGTGGCGTGATCTCCCGTTAAGCCCCTCCCCTTCAGGGGAGGGGTTGGGAGTGGGGCAGTGCCCCAAGCGGACATGCCCGCGGATAGGCCCCCACCCCAACCCCTCCCCTGAAGGGGAGGGGCTAGTCATACGACTCTCGTTCACAATTTGTTCGACCTGCACTAAACTACCGACGTGACCACACCGCCACCTCGGAAGATCATCCACATCGACATGGACGCCTTCTACGCGTCGGTCGAGCAGCGCGACGATCCTGCCCTGCGCGGCCAGCCGGTGGCGGTCGGCTACGCCGCCGCGCGTGGCGTGGTGGCGGCGGCGAGCTACGAGGCGCGGCGGTACGGCGTGCGTTCGGCGATGCCCTCGGTCACCGCGCTACGGCGCTGCCCGGAGCTGGTGTTCGTCAAACCACGCTTCGACGTCTACCGCGCGGTCTCGCGACAGATCCATGCGATCTTCGCCGACTATACCGACCTCATCCAGCCGCTGTCGCTCGACGAGGCCTATCTCGACGTGACGGAAGACCGCCGCGGCCTCGCCACTGCCTGGGCGACCGCGAAGGAGATCCGCGCGCGCATCCTGGCGGAGACCGGCCTCACCGCCTCCGCCGGCATCTCCTACAACAAGTTCCTAGCCAAGCTCGCCTCGGATCACCGCAAGCCCAACGGCCAGTTCGCGGTGACGCCGGAGATGGGCCCGGCCTGGGTCGAGACGCTGCCGGTCGCCCGTTTCCACGGCGTCGGCCCGGTGACCGCGGCCAAGATGAAACGGCTCGGCATCGAGACCGGTGCGGACCTGCGCGCACAATCGCTCACCTTCCTCCGCGAGCATTTCGGCAGCGCCGCCGAATGGTATCACGCAATCGCGCGCGGCGAGGACGCCCGCCCGGTCGATCCTTCCCGCGAGCGCAAGTCGTCGGGCTCGGAGACCACCTTCGACCGCGACCTCACCGAGCCGGCCGAGATCGAGGCGGGCGTGCTGCGCATGGCGGACGACGTCTGGGCGTGGTGCGAGAAGGCGCAGGCGTTCGGCCGCACGGTGACGGTGAAGGTCAAGTTCCAGGACTTCCGCATCGTCACGCGCAGCCGCAGCCACACCGCCATGGTTTCGACACGGGACCTGTTGCGCCAGGCGAGCCTCGACCTCGTCCGCACGCTGTTCCCGCCCGAGAAGGGCATTCGGCTGGTCGGCGTCACCGTCTCCAACTTCGATGCAGGCAGCACGGATGGCGCGTTGCTGCCGCTGTTCGAGGAGCGCGAAGCGGCAATGATATAAGCCGTCATCCCGGCGAAAGCCGGGATCTCAGGCGATTGCAGTACCGTAAGCCTCACGAGATCCCGGCTTCCGCCGGGATGACGGAGTGTCTCAGTCCGCCCCACCCTCCGCCAGCGTCTGCGCCATCTGCGCGCGCAGCATCTGGGCGACGCTGCGGAACACCATTTCCGCCGAGACGCGCGTCTCCTCGTACAGCATCTCGTCGGCGGCGAAGCCGAGCTCGATGCCGAGCCGCAGCCGCTGCCACAGCGCGTCGCGGTCGATATCGGGCAGGTGCCGGACATAGGCCTCGGTCAGCTTGTCGGTGACGTAGCGGTGCGATTCGAGCCGGACGTGCACCAGCCGCGGCGTCGCGTGGAGCGCGCGCAGGATCCACACCGCGCCCGGCTCGTCGCGGGTGACCGCGGCATTCTCCTCCATCAGCTCCTCGACATGCTCGCTCATCGCTTCGATGCCGCCGTCGACGTGGCGCGCGATCCACGCCTCCAGCACCGCGTTCTGCCGGTCCATCAGCCGCCGCCCGAGCGCCTCCAGCACGGCATATTTGTCGGGGAAATAACGATAGAGCGCCGGCGGCGTGAGCCCGGCGCGGGCGCAGATCATGTTGGTCGAGATGCGCTCGATCCCGACCTCCGCCAGCAACTCCCCGGCGACGTCGAGCAGCAGCTCATAGGTCTGCTGCGCCCGCTCCTGCTTGGGGCGGGATCGCTTGGAAGGCTTTGGAACTCCAGCCACTTCAACTCTCTTGTACGGGAACGCTCGCTCGGCCGGCGCCGATCAGCGCCGCCACGCCCATAGCCGCGCAGGCCCCACCGAACCAGAGCACCGGCGACACGTCGGCATCGCTCACCAGCAGCGCGGCGAGGAACGGGCCGAGGCTGGAGCCGGTGAGCTGCGCGCCGCCGATCAGCATCGCTGCGCGCCGGCTGGGATCGGCGGCGATCACGATCGGGATCTGGAAGGGCATCACGAACAGCCACAGGAAACCGAACGCCGCCACCGCCGCGACGAACGCCGCGTCCGACGGCGGCGCGCCGATCAGCCCGAGCAGCCCGAGATTGACGACGCCAACGAGGATGACGGTGAGCCGCGCCGGCACCCGCTCCGCCAGCAGGGTCGCCGTCGCCGCGCCGAGCACCTGCATGGCCAGCGCAAGTGGCGGTGCCATCGCGATCGCGGCCGCGCCGACCTGCCGCTGGCGAGCGAGCGGCTCGATATAGACCCAAACCGCGACGATGAAGGCGAGATAGAGCAGCACTCCGCTGAGCGCGATGAGGCCGCGTGGTGGAGGATGGCCGCCGACAGCTTCCTCATGCGCGGCATAGGCGCGCGGCAGCCACGGCAGGGCAAGGAGGCCGGCAACCGTGACAGCGCCGAGCAGCGTGAAGCCGCGCCCAGCGCTCGCACCGACCACTCCGATCAGCGTTGCGAGTGCGAACTGGGCCAGCGTCTGGACGGCGAGATAGATGCCCGCCCATCGCTCCGGCCGGCGACTGCGCACGATGAAGCCGATCGCGATCCAGACCAGCACGCCTTCCGCGAGCCCGGCCGCGATCCGCGCAGGGAAGATCGCGCCGGTTCCCAGCATCGGCGTCATGAGGTCGAGCGCTCCGGTCACTATCAGCGCCACGCCGGCGATCTCGCGCAGCCTGGCCGACGGCAGCACGAACCCCGCTCCCCCCGCGGCCAGACCCATCGCCAGCAGCTCGACAGTGGCAAGCACGCCGAGCGCGGTGGCACCGAGCACCCCCTCGGCTTCGAGAGCGCCGAGCAGCTGCGGCTGCAGCCCGGGGATCAACACGCCGATCACCCCGACGGCGAGAATCGCGACGATGCGGTCCGGCGACAGGCGGGCGCCGGCCTCGCTCACCGGGCGCGGCCTCGCGCGCTCACCGGCCAGAGGTCGACCAGCGTGTCACCTCTCACGACATGGTAGAAATCATAGAGGTTCACCGTCGGATCGCAGTGCGGCACGGTCAGGCTCACCGCGCCGCCCGGGCGCAGCCGCGCGGCGATGTCGGGGCCGATCAGCGCGGCGTGCTCGTCGCCCATGAACATGAACATCGTCTCGGCCGGCGCGCCGCGCTGAACCACCGCTACGCCGCCGTCGGTCGACAGCGACTTGTAGCCCGCATCGATCGTGACCAGCGCCGGATGGTTGGCGCTGACCACCCGCGCGTCGACCGCGAGCGAGGTCTCGAACGGCGGCTCGGGCGCGTCGGCGAGGTCGCAGTCGAGATACTGCTTGTCCATGAACACGTAGGAGCCGGCCTGCAGCTCGGTGAACACGCCGAGCTCCAGGTCGATGCGGTGGGTGCCGGTGCCCGATCCGGTGACGATGCCGGGCGCGAAGCCGGCTTCGGTCAGGGCGCCGATCACCTGCTTCAGATAATCCGTGCGCTCGACGATCGCCGCGTGGCGCTCGGCATAGCTCTCGATATGCTGCTGCGAGCCGCAGTAGAACTGGACGCCGCGGTAGGCGAGGTTGGGCAGGCCGGCGATCGCCCGCGCCAGCACCACCGCATCCTCCGGCGAGGCGACGCCGGTACGGCGGATGCCCGGATCGACGTCGATGATCACGTCGAGCCGCGTCCCGGTGGCGGCGAGCGCATGGTCGATGCGCGCGGCGACGTCGGGATGGTCGACCACCGCCATCAGCCCCGCGGCTCGCCCGGCCAGCGCCGCCAGCCGCTCGATCGCCCCCGGCGCGGTCACCGGCGAGGTGATCAGGATGCCGGCGATCCCCGAGTCCGCCATCACCTCCGCCTCACCGATCTTGGCGCAGCACAGGCCGAGCGCGCCGGCGGCGATCTGGCGCTTGCCGATGTCGGCGCTCTTGTGGGTCTTGGCATGGGGGCGCAGGCCCACACCGCGCTCCGCCGTCAGCGCCGCCATCCTTGCGATGTTGCGGTCGAGCGCCTCGACGTCGAGCACCAGCACCGGCGTGTTGAGCGCGGCGCGCGATCCCTGGCGGCCGATCAGATGGGTGTGCAGCTCGCGGTCGTCCATCAGGAAAACAACGCCTCCAGATGCGGGTTGAGGAACTTGGCCGCCGGATCGGCCGCGCGGCGCACCTCGCGATAGCGCTCGGCCATCGGATAGAGCGCATCGACGTCGGCGCGGGTCAAGCGGTGGCGCTTGGCCCAGTGCGGCCGCCCGCCGTTGGCGCGGAAGATCGCCTCGGCATCGGCGAACAGCGCCTGCCACGGCATCCGGGCATATTGGTGCATCGAGATGGCGGCGGCCGGTCCGGCGTTCATCGGGCTCATCCAGATGTCGTCGCCCGCGACCACGCGGAACTCGAACGGGAAGGTCACCGGCAACCGCTTGCGCCGGATCCAGCGCACCACCTCGCCCAGCGTGTCGAGGCCGACCGCGCGCGGCATCTCATATTCCATCTCCTCGAACCGGATCGTGCGGTCGGACGGGAAGATGGTGTGCGCGGGCCCGCGCCGCCGGCTCTTGAACCGCGTCCGCATCATGCCGCGCTGGAGCAGCGGCGTCAGGAACGGCGCGCGCCGGGCGATCTCCAGCACGCGGCGGAAGGCGGTCTCCTCCATGTCGGTCGTGGAGCGCGGCGGATCGCACGGGTCGGTCGGCTCCAGCGTCTTCAGGATCACGCTGTCGGCGTGGGGGAAGAACCAGAACTCGACGTGGCGATGCCGCTCGACCAAAGTGTCGAAGGTCTCGCGCACCTCGTCCCAGCGCCGCTTCTCGATCCGCTCGGCGAGGTGATAGGCGGGGACCACCGCCGCCTCGATTTCGGTCGCGATGCCGAACATGCCGAGCGAGAGCCGCTGCGCCTGGAAGAGATCGGGATTCGTGGCGGCGTCGCACCACCGCGCCTCGCCGTCGGGACCGACCAGCCGGAAGCCGCGCGCGAAGGTCGCCAGCGAGCCGAGGTCGCGCCCGGTGCCGTGCGTGCCGGTCGCCATCGCCCCGGCGAGCGACTGCGGGTTGACGTCGCCCTGGTTGGCGAGCGCCAGCCCCTCCTCCCACAGCGCCGCGGTCAGCCGGCGGATGCTCCAGCCGGCGGGGATGCGCGCGGTGCGGCGGTCGGCGGCGACGGTCAGCTCGCCGGCCATGTCCTCCAGGCTGACGATCAGCTCGCCGGACTCGCACAGCGGCATGAAGCTGTGCCCCGCCCCGGTCGCCCGCACCTTGCCCGCGCGCCGGATCGCGGCGGACAGCTCCGCCTCGTCCCTGGGGCGCAACACGGGTGCGGACGCGATGACGCTGCCGGACCAGTTGGACCAGCTCATCGCGCCGCCGTCTCGGTGCCGTCGTCCTGGACGCAGGCGCCCTTCAGCGTGCGAATGTACTGGATGACCAGCGCCACGCCCTCGTCATGGGTGATGTCGCGGCCGAGCTCGGGCATCATCACGCCCGGATCGTCGCTGGCGAGGCGGTAGGCGAGGATCGAATGGTCGGGATCGCCCGGCACCACGTCGAACGGCCGGTCGCCGGTGCCGCGGCCGGCGGCGACCGGCGGCTTGCACACGCCGAGCAGGCGCGGGTCGCTGGTGGCGGCGTCGAGCCACAGGCCGGAGGTGCGCGCCGCACCGTCACGATTGTGGCAATGGCTGCAGTTGATATCGAGATAGGCGCGGCCGCGGGCGATCGTGTCGGCGCGAACATCCTCCCAGTTGGCGTTGCGCGGGACACCGCTCGCCGGCACGCCGGTGAGATAACCGGCCTTGACGAGGCGCGCGAGCTGGTTGATCTCGCCCCCCGCTCCCGCGAACTCCCGATTGAGATGGCGCGCCTTGAGGCCGATCGGCTCGACCGCGCGGGTATGGAAATCCTGGACGTGGCAGCCCGAGCATTGGTTCTGGTTGGGCACCGCATAGTCGAACGCCACCTTGCGCCCGCCGCCCTCGTCGAGCGTCAGCGCGACATCGGCGCCGGTCCGCTCCAAGGTCGCGTCGCGCCCGTCCTTGTCCCAGACATAGGGCAGCGCCACCCAGCCGGAGGCGCGGCGGATCAGCAGCCGCGTCTCGATCAGCCGGACATGCTTGAGGTCGAGCCCGTCGACACCGCTCTGGTAGGTCGCGGGCGTCATCTTCACCACCGTCGCGCTGGTCTGCGGGTCGGCGGCATCGGCGGGCGTCGTATAATAGAAGGTCTTGGTGACGATCGTCCCCACCGGGAAGTCGAACGCCCCCTCCGGCCGATAGCTCGCATGGACGCCCTTCGGCATCCACACCGTCCGCCATTTCTGCGCATAGTCGCTGAACAGCGGGGTGTTGAGCTCGTAGGTGATCATGCCCTCGTGCGGCACGATCCGTCCGTCGGTGACGGTGAACAGCCCCCAGGCCGAGAGCTTCGCGGGATTCTCGTCGGGATGGAAGGTCACGGAGCGCGGCGCCTGGCCGCACCCCGCGACGAACAAAGCCGCGGCCAGCGCCGCGAGCAGACGCACGATCATGATGCCTTGCCGCTGTCCTTCGTCATTGCCGCCGGCAGGGTGACGGCCGGGAGCCGCGTCGCCGGCGCGCAGTTGCGCTGGGTGTCGATCCGCGCCTTGGCGTATTTGGAGGGTCCGTCGGCGTTGAGCACCTTCGCCTCGCCGTTCTGCACGCAGATCTGAGGGTCGGCGACCTTGGGGTTGGTGAAGCCGTCCCACAGCACGTCCGTAATCCGTCCGCCGCCCAGTGCCGCCAGCGGCGCGAGCTGCGGTGAGCCCGGCTTGTCGCCGCCGCCGGAGAAGCGGTTGCCGGTGACGTAGATCTTCTCCGGGAACGGATCATAGGCCTTGGCGATGCCGCCCTTGGTATCGAAGCCGGTCGAATAATAGCTCGAGATGATGACGTTGGCGGTCGCATTGTCCTTGATGTCGTTGTCGAAGATCTCGACCTCGTCGTTCGAGTTGACGATCACCCCCGACCCGGCCGGCACCGAGCTGACCGCACTGCCCTTGGCGCCGAAATTGGCGTGGTTGTTGGCGACGACCTGGTTCTTGAATACCCGCGTCTTGCTGCCCGGCACCGGCAGGTTGGGCATGTTGAACACCAGGATGCCGCCGGTGTTGCCGGTGGCGGTGTTGCCGTAGACGTCGGCGTTGCTCGAATTCTCGATCTCGATGCCGGCGACATTGCCCTCGGCGCGGCTGTCGCGGACGATGATGTTGTTCGACTGGCCGACATAGATGCCGGCGTCCGACGCGCCCTTCACCACGACGCCTTCGACGAGCACGTTGGTCACCTGCACCGGATAGAGGCCGTAGGCGCCGTTCCCGGCATTGGGCCCGCGCGTCCATTCGGCGCGAACGCGGCGCATCACGGCGTTCTTGGTACCGTTGATCTTGAGCGCGTCGCCCTTGGTGTCCTCCAGCGCCAGGTCCTCCAGCGTGAAGTCGTCGCCGGTGACCAGCAATCCCTCGGCGCCCGAAGTCGCGCGCGCGAAGGACAGGATGGTCTTGTCCATCCCCTTGCCGCGCAAGGTCACGCCGTTGGCGGTAAGGCTGAGGCTGCGGCTCAGCGCATATTTGCCGGCGGGCAGGTCGATCACCGTGCCCGGCTTGGCGTCGAGCAGCCTGGCCTGGAGGTTCTTCTCGAAGTCGGGATCGATCGTGAAACCCTCGGCATCCGTCTTCGGCCCGCCGCAGCCGGCGAGCGCCAGCGCCGCCGCGCATCCCAGCAATCCCATCCGCCTCGTCATCATTGCCTCTCCCGTTGTCGTCAGAACCGCAGCCCCAGCTCGACACCATAGAAGCCCGGCCGGTCGCGCCGGACATAGGGGGTGAAGAAGGTGTCGGCGGTGATCGTGTTGAGCGTGCGCAGATATTTCTCGTTGAGCAGGTTCTCGGCGTAGAAGGCGACCGAATAGTGGTTGTCGGGGCTGCGCCAGCCGATCCGCGCGTTGATGATGTTGCGCGGGCTGCGCAGCCGGTCGAGCATGGACAGGTCGACCCCGGCGCCGTCAGGATCGGCGATCGCGGCGTCGATCGCGCGCGACGCGTCGTTCATCCGCTGGCGCGAGGTGTAGCTGTAGCTCGCGTCGCCGAAGATCGTGCCCCCCTCCGTCTCGCGTGAATAATGGAGGCCGAGGATGCCGCGGAACACCGGCTCGCCGGTCGGCTGGCCGCCGATGTCGATGTCCTGCTCGACCCGCTTCACCCATTTGGAATCGATCAGGCCGGCGGTGGCGGTGACGTTGAAGTCGCGCGTCACCACGAACTGGGTGTCGAGGTCGAGGCCATAGGCCCGCGAGTCGCCCGATCGCGTGATATATTGCGGGATGCCGCCGCCGACGCTCTCGAGGCTGATCGACTGGCGGTTGCGGTACTTGAAATAATAGCCGGACAGGTTGAGCCGCACCCGGCGGTCGAACAGCTCCGATTTCACCCCGCCCTCGAAATTCCACACCTTCTCCGGCGCGAAGAAGGAGTTGATCTGGACCGAGTTGAACCCGCCCGCCTTGTACCCGCGCGAGGCCGAGGCGTAGAGATGGACGTCGTCGCTCGCGTCATATTGCACGACGAAGCGCGGCGAGACGTCGTTGAACTTCGCGCGCCGCGTGAACTGCACCCCCTCCAATGCGCCGCTGTCGAACACCAGGCCGTTCGGCCCCACCGTCGCGCGGAAGAAATCGGCCGCGCTGATCGGAGCGTCGTCGGGGAATGCCGGCATGCCCAGGATCGCGTTGTAGAGAGCCCCCGGCGCGACCACCGCATCGAGCCCCGGCGCGGAGAAGCCGTCGTTGAACCAGCTGAACCGCTTGATATCGCGCGTATAGCGGATGCCGGCGGTCAGGCTCAGCTTCGGCGTCACCTTGAACGTCGCATCGGCGAAGGCGGCGAGCGAGTCGTTGGCCGCGCGGTTGCTCATCGTCTCCTGGAAGGTGTTGCCGAAGACCGGCAGCCCGACGCTGTCGAGGATGGTGAAGATCGGAAAGCCCGCCGCCTCGCCGACCAGCCGGTCGATCGAATCGCTGAGCGCGGTGACGATGCTTTGCTGCCGCCCACGCTCGTGGAAATAGCTCCCGCCGGCGACGATGTTCCAGCGGTCGTTCTCGAAGTTGAGCCGCAGCTCCTGATAGATGCTCGAGTTCTTCTCGACATTCTCGGTATCGAGATAGCGGGTCGGATCGCCGGTGCCGTCCTCGTCTTCGCGGTTGTGCGTCTCGAAATGCTTGAACGAGCTGAGGCTGGTGATCGTCAGGTCGCCGATCCGATGCGTCGCGGTCAGCGACACGGCATTGAGGATGCGCGTCTCCCGGTTGCCGATCACGTCGTTGGTGAAGCGCCCGAACGGATCCTTGCTGAGCGCCCATTGGCTGATGCCGACCGCAGCCGGGCCGTCCTTGTCGGTATCGTCATGGTCGTAGGCGAGGATGATGTCGGTGTTCGCGCCCGGCTGCCAGCGCAGCGCCGCGCGGCCCGACGTGTTGTGCTCGCGCTCGCGATCCTCGCCCGTGATCGCGTCCTTGAGATAGCCGTTGCGCCGGTTGAACACCCCGTTCACGCGCAGCGCGAGGTTGCCGGTGATCGGCAGGTTGCCGGTCACGTCGGCGCGGACCTTGCCGTAGTTGCCGACCTGCAGCGTGCCGTTCGCCTCCAGCCGGTCGGAGGGTTTGTTGGTGACGATCGAGATCGCCCCGCCCGAGGTGTTGCGGCCGAACAGCGTGCCCTGCGGCCCTTTGAGCACCTCGACCCGGTTGATGTCGTTGAAGAAGATCAGCGCCGATCCCGAGCGCCCCGAATAGATGCCGTCGACGAAGATGCCGACCGACGGATCGGTGCCGATGCCGAAGTCGTCGGTGGCGACGCCGCGGATCGTGAACGACGGCTGCGTCACCGAGGTGTCGTTGATCGTCAGGCCCGGCGTGAAGGTATCGAGATCGCCGATCGATTCGGCGCTGAGCGCGGCGATGCCCGCCGAGCTGAACGCGGTGACGCTGATCGGCACCTCCTGCAGCGATTGTTCGCGCCGCTGCGCGGTGACGATGATGTCGTCGAGCTGCTCGCCGCGGTCCGCCTGCGGCGGCGCTTCCGCCTGACCAGGCGCCGTCTGCGCCTCTGCGGGCAGCGACCACGTCATCGCCGCACCCATCAACAGACCAAGCCCGTACCGTCCCCTCATCGTCGGCCCTCCCTGGTGTCTGTATTTTTTGGGAGAATGAATGCCTTTGGAATAGAATAGTCAAGACTATAATTTGTACCCGACGCCCGGAAATGACAAAGCGCCGGAGAAGGACCGCAGAGCGGCGCTTCTCCGGCGCTTGGACATAGGACCCGTGGCAACCGATACCGGTGACGGTTATCGGCGCCGTCTGGTGGATGCGATCAGATCGTCCCCGCCTTGAACTGCTTGACCGCATAGTCCGCCGCGCGCGCGGTCAAGGCCATGAAGGTGAGCGACGGGTTGACGCACGACACCGACGCCATCTGCGCGCCGTCGGTGACGAACAGGTTCGCCGCGTCATGCGCCTGGCTCCACTTGTTGAGCACCGACTGGCGGGGATCGGCGCCCATGCGCGCGCCGCCCATCTCGTGGATGGCATCGCCCGGCACATGCTCACCGCGGTTGCTGGTGACGTTGGTCAGCCCGGCCGCCTTCAGCATCTTCTCGCCCTCGGTCCGCGCATCGCTCATCATCTTGAGCTCATTGTCGCGGAAGGTGACGTCGAATCGCATCAGCGGGATGCCGAAGCGGTCGACCTTGTCGGGATGCAGCGACACATGGTTGTCCTCATAGGGCAGGCACTCGCCGAACGCGCCCATGCCGAACCGCCACGGCCCGTATTTGCGCATCCCATGCTTCATCGACGCGCCGAAGCCATCCGGCCCCGCCGGGTCGCGGAATGCCGAGCCCTGATAGCCGTAGCCGCGCTTGAAGCCGACGCCTTCCTCGCCGCCGACGTTGCGGAAGCGCGGGATATAGACCCCGCCCGGGCGCCGGCCGAACTCGATATACTCGGTCATGCCCGGGATCTCGCCCGAGATGCCGACCCGGAAGATGTGGTCCATCACATAACGGCCGAGCGTGCCGCTGGTGTCGAAGTAGCTGCGGCCACTGCCCTCGGGCCGCGAGTTCAGCAGGATCTGGTTCGACGCCATCGCAGAGGCGCACAGGAAGACCAGTCGCGCCGGAATGACCTCCGCCTGCTTGGTCTTCGTATCGACGACGCGCACGCCGGTGACCCGCTTGCGCGCGGGATCATAGACGAGATTGCTGACCACCGCGTCCGAGCGCAGCGTCAGCCGCCCGGTCGCTCGCGCGGCCGGCAGCGTCACCGCCTGGGTCGAAAAATAGGCGCCGAACGAGCAGCCGCGACCGCACTGGTTGCGGAACTGGCACTTGGAGCGGCCCTGATCGGGCTTGTCCTCGGTCATGTTGGAGAGGCGCGTGTTGATGAGCTTGCGCCCCGGCATGGCCGCCTCGAGCCGCTCCTTCACCCATTTCTCGGCGATGTTCATCTGCATCGGCGGCTGGAACTCGCTGTCGGGCAGCTGCGGCAGGTTCTCGCGCGACCCCGACACGCCGATGTACTTCTCGACATAGCTGTACCAGGGCGCGATGTCCTCGTAGCGGATCGGCCAGTCGATCCCGACGTTCTCGCGCTTGTTCGCCTCGAAGTCCTCGGGGCTCCAGCGGAACGACCAGCGCCCCCAGATCAGCGACTTGCCGCCGACCGCGCCGGGGCGGATCCAGTAGAATTTGGAACCCTCGCCATAGGCATAGGGATTGAGCCGGTCGTTGTTGTAGAACTTCATGCTGCCCGGCGAGACATAGCCGTGCTTGGCGATGAAATAATCGCTCTCGGTCAGCCGCGCGGGCATGATGTTGCGCGCGGGCACCTCATACGCCGGCTTGCCGTCGTAATCATAGTTCTCGCCATGCTCGACCATCACGCCGCGGTCGAGCATCAGCACGCGCAGCCCCTTCTCGGTCAGTTCCTTGGCTGCCCAGCCACCGCTCACTCCCGAGCCGATGACGATCGCGTCGAATTGGTCCGTCGCTGCCATGTGATAATTCCTTCCTGGCCGGCTCAGGCACGGAGCCGGCTGAGTGTCTCGAAGCTGGTGGTGATGTCCGGCAGATAGGGCGCCGGCGACTGATCGTTCTCGACGTAGAAATGCTTGACGCCCGCCACCTGGTTGAGCGTGAAGATGTCGGCGAAGTCGATCGTGCCCTTGCCGACGCTGGTCATCGCGCCGTCGGCGGTCATGTCCTTGACGTGATAGGCGTAGACATGGCCGGCCAGGCGGCGGATCAGCGCCTTGGGGTCCTGCCCCGCCTTGATCGCCCAGAACAGGTCGATTTCCAGCTTGACCAGCGCCGGATCGCGATCGGCGATCAGCACATCGTACAGGGTGCGGTCGCCGACCTTGTTGGTGAACTCGAAATCGTGATTGTGATAGGCGAAGCCGAGGCCCTGCTTCTTCAGCGCCGCGGCGAAGCGGTTGAAGTCGGCGACCGCGCGCGGCCAGGCATCGGCGGTGCGGTACTGGTCGACCATATAGGGCACGACGATGGTGTCGGCGCCGAGCGTCTTGGCCATTGCCACCGCCGCGTCGAACTTGCTCCCCAGCGCCTCATAGGCAACGTGGAGCGACGGCGATTTGAGGCCGAGCCGGTCCATCGTCTTGCGGAGCGCGGCGTGGTCCATGGTGTCGTAGCCACCACCGCCATACTCGACCTCGCGGTAGCCGATCGCCGCGACCTTCTCGAGCGTGCCCATCGGGTCGGCCTGGAACAGCTCGCGCACCGTGTAGAGCTGCAGGCCGACCGGCTTCGATGTCTTCGCAGCCAGCGGCCGGGTCGCGAAGGCAGCCGCCAGGGCGGCACCGCCGGCGAGGATGTGACGTCGCGTTGCCATCATGACGAATAGACCTTGTTGACCTTGGAATAGAGGAAAGCGCCGTCATACTGGCCCGGCACCGGCAGATATTCGCGCTCCTGCGTGATGCCGATCTCCGACGTGTAGTAGCCGGAAATGACGAGCTGGCGGAACTTGTCGAAGAAGTCGGCGCCGCCCGGGATCTTGTCCTCCATCGCCAGCGTCAGCAGCGCGTCCTGCTGCTGCGGCGTCGCCTTGGCGGCGGCGACCTTGTAATCCTGCTGGCTGCGCGCCTCGATCGCGTCGAGGCCGGCGAGGATCGGCTTCTTGTCGTCGGGCATCGCCCAATCGGCGAGCAGCTTCTCGATGAACGCCGGCACGCCCGCGGCGATCGCGCCCGGCGTGTCGGTGGTCGGGATCACCCGCTCGCTGAGCGCGCTCACCAGCGCGCGCTGCCCGGCGGTGAAGACGCCGGCGCTCGGCGGGCCGTCGTTGATCAGTTCCGTCGCGGCGACCTGGCCCGCCGCCCGCGCGATCGGCGCGAACAGCGCGGTGCCGAACATCGCGACGATGCCGGCCATCGCATCCCTGCGGTCGATAATCACTGCTTACCTCCTGTCGAATCTTGGCTCAGCGCCGCCTCGGGGAGCGGACGCACCCAGATGTTGCGGAACGACACCGGCGAATCATGGTCCTGAAGCTGGATCGGCGCGGCATCGCCGTGCGCCTCGTACTTGGCGACCTGGCGCCAGATGGTGGTGCCGAGCATCGCCTGGTGGTTCTGCACCAGCACGCCGTTCAGGAATGCGGTGACATAGGCCGGCCGCTTGACCGAGCCGTCGGCGTTGAAGCGCGGCCGCTCGAACACGATGTCGTAGCTCTGCCATTCGCCCGGCCGGCGCGAGGGGTTCACCAGCGGCGGCTTCCAGCCGTAGATCGCCCCGACGGTGCCGTCGGCATAGGTCGGGTTCTGGTAGCCGTCGAGGATCTGGACCTCGTAGCGCTGCATGAACCAGATGCCGCTGTTGCCGCGATCCTGCGAGCTCTTCGTCGGCGGGTTGGGCGAGCGGAACTCCAGGTGGAGCTGGACGTCGCCGAAGCTCTGCTTGCTGACGAGCAGGCTCTCCTTCCCGCCCACGCGCGGCGGGACGGTCACCGCGCCGTCCTTGACTGGCCAGGGCGTGCCGGTCGCGGTCCAGGCATCGAGCGAGCGACCGTCGAACAGCACCACCGCATCGGACGGCGCCGCTCCCGGCGTGGCGCCGGGCGTCACCACCGCCGGATAGGGCCGGTCGGCGTCATGGACGTGCCACTTGCCGTCGGGCAGCATCGGCGTGTCGCGGAAGCCGGGCTTCTCCTGCGCAGCCGCGATGCCGGTCGCCGCCAGCAGCCCGGCCGCCAAACCTACGATATACCTCAAGCACTTCCCTCCGTTACGCACGATCGATGTCCCGATAGGCGGCGACCAGCTGATCCTCGCCGGCGCGGCCCTTCAGCGAATTGCCATGCTCCATGCCGATCACGCCGGCATATTTCCGGTCGCGCAGCCATTTCACGATATTGCGGTGGTCGATCTCGCCGGTCCCAGGCTCGTTGCGGCCGGGATTGTCGCCGAACTGGATATAGCCGATCTCGCTCCAGCAGGTCTCGAGCGTGTTGATCAGGTTCCCGGCCTGGATTTGCGCGTGATAGAGGTCGGCGAGCACCTTCACCGCCGGGCTGTTGACCGCGCGCGCGACCGCGAAGCCCTGCGGGATGGTCTGCATGAACACGCCGGGGTGGTTCACCAGCGTGTTGAGCGGCTCCATCACCATCACCAGCCCGTGCGGCTCATAGATCTCGGCGGCGCGGCGCATCACGTCGATCACGCGCGCGGTCTGGATCTCGACCGGCAGCCGGCGGTCAAGGAAGCCGGTCACCACCGTCGCCCATTTGGCATTGAGCCGCTTGGCGACCTCGACCGAGGCGCGCACGTCGGCCAGGAACGCCTCGCGATCGCCGTCGTCGTTGCCGCCGAGCACCGGGCGGAATTCGGACCACTTCGGCATGCTCGCGACGAACACGCCCATCGTCATGCCGCGCGAGGCCAGCGCCTTGGCCATCGCCTCCTGCTCGGCGATCGGGCGACCCGCAGCCTCATTGTCCTCCCAGGCCGTGAAGCCCTGGTCGGCGGCATAGGCGATCTGCTCGATCCGGTCGCCGCGGCTCGCGAAGCTGCCTTCGTGCGGCGCATAGGCGAGCGAGAAGCGCGCAGCCTTCTGCGGAGGCGGCACGGGTGCTGCACGCGCCATTGCCGCCGCGCCCGCGGTGGCGGCGCTCGCCGCCAGGACCGATCGCCGGCTGAGCTTCACGCTGCCTCGCCTGCGAGCACCGCTCGCGACTTACCGCGCTCGCGCAGCCAGATGAAGCCGAACACCGCGAGCAGGACGACCGGCAGGATCGCCAGCCGCTGGAACGACACCGACGCCGCCGCATCCTCGACCGCAAGCTTCGCCGCACCGGCCAGCTTCGCGAAGGCCTCGGGCCCGCCGGCGAACTCGATCTTGGCGCGATCGAACATCGCCCCCAGCAGTGGCAGCACGAAGAAGCTCGCGAGCGCCCCCGCCGATCCGACCAGGCCCATCGCCCACGACCCGCCGCGCGGATAGCGTTCGGCGACCGAGGCGAGCATCGTCGGCCACATCACGCAGACGCCCAGGCCCCACACCGTCGAGGCCAGGATCGCCGCGACCGGCGACTGCGCCAGCGACAGCATGAACAGCCCGATCGCCGCGAGCAGGCTCGACACCCACAGCAGTCCCGGATTGGAAATCTTGTTCGCCAGACGTCCCGCGAAATGGCGGAACACGAACATCAGCGCGTTGACGTAGACCAGCAGCAGGATGCCGCGCATCCCCACGCGGTTCGACAGGGCGACGTCGATCCACTGGCCCGGCGCCAGCTCCGACGCGGCGGTGAGGAACATCGCGCCGAACCAGATGAAGAAGCTGGGGCGGCGGAACACCTCGCTCACCATCTCGCCGAAGCTCACGCCGCTCTGCGCGCGGAGCGGCGGCGGGAAGCTGGTGGTCGCGGCGATCAGCACGGTCGCGGCGGCCGGGATCATCACCAGCGCCATGATCCCCTGCCACGGCAGGGTCGCGGACAGGAAGAAGCCGATCAGCCCGCCGACGATGATCCCGCCGGGGAACCAGGCATGCAGCACGTTGAGCCGGTGGGTGGTGTCCTCAGGGTATAGCTGCGCGGTCAGCGGATTGATCGTCGCCTCGGTCAGCCCCCAGCCGATGCCGCTGACCAGCATCCCCAGCCAGACGATCGTGTACACGGTCATCCCGCTGGCGAGATGGCCCGCGCCGACGATCAGCAAGGGCCCCAGGATGAAGCACAAGCCCGCGCCCAGCAGGCACCGCTTCATGCCGAGCTGGTCGAGGAAGGCGCTGGCGACGAACAGGGTGATCGCGAAGCTGAGGAAGGCCGCGCCCAGAGCAGCGGCGAGCAGTTCGCCCGCCTGCAGCGGCGCGATCGGGTCGATCCATTCGGCCTTGAGCCCGCTGGCGATGGCGCCGCGGATCGCCAGGCTGGACGCCGCGGTGAACAGGGCGAGCACGCCCAGCCAGAACAATCGGCCTTTGTTCAATGTCTCGGCCATTGCCGCTTCCCTCCCCTTATCGTTCTTGTCCGCCCGGTCGTCAGCTCAGCCCAAGGAGCTTACGATTGAGCCCCGGATCGCTGCCCGCGGCGAAATCGTCGAAGGCGCGTTCGGGCCGGCGGATCATGTGCGCGGCGATGAACGGCGCCCCTTCGCGCGCGCCGTCCTCGGGATGCTTGAGGCAGCATTCCCATTCGAGCACCGCCCAGCCCGAATAGCCGTACTGGGTCAGCTTCGAGAAGATGCCGGTGAAGTCGACCTGCCCGTCTCCCAGCGACCGGAACCGGCCCGGCCGGTCGATCCAATCCTGGTAGCCGCCATAGACGCCCGAGCGCCCGGTCGGGTTGAACTCGGCATCCTTGACGTGGAACATCCGGATGCGGTCGTGATAGATGTCGATGAACTCGAGATAGTCGAGCGCCTGCAGCACATAATGGCTGGGATCGTAGAGGATGTTGGCGCGCGGATGGTTGTTTACCGCGGCCAGGAACCGCTCGAACGTCGCGCCGTCATGAAGGTCCTCGCCCGGATGGATCTCATAGGCGAGGTCAACGCCCGATTCCTCGAATGCGTCGAGGATCGGCCGCCACCGCCGCGCCAGTTCGGCGAAGGCTTCCTCGATCAGGCCGGCCGGGCGCTGCGGCCAGGGGTAGAAGAACGGCCAGGCCAGCGCGCCCGAGAAGGTCGCATGGGCGTTGAGGCCGAGTCGTCGGCTCGCCTTGGCGGCGAGATGGAGCTGCTCGACCGCCCAGGCCTGGCGCTCGGCCGGCTTGCCGCGCACCGCCTCGGGCGCGAAGCCGTCGAATGCCGCGTCATAGGCAGGATGGACCGCGACCAGCTGGCCCTGGAGGTGCGTCGACAGCTCGGTGATGTCGACGCCCGCCTCGCGGCAGGTGCCGGCAAGCTCGTCGCAATAATCCTGGCTTTCAGCAGCCTGCTTGAGATCGATGCAGCGCGCATCCCAGGTCGGGATCTGCACCCCGACATAGCCCGCCTCCGCCATCCAGCGCGCGGCCGACGCCAGCGTATCGAACGGCGCCGCATCGCCCATGAACTGGGCGAGGAAGACGGCGGGACCCTTCACCGCGCAACTCCTGCGAATCGCATTATTTGGTCGCGGTCTTGAGATAGGCGATCAACGCCTTGCGCTTCGCCGCGTCGGGCACCCGCATCACCATCCGCGTCCCCGGTACCTTCTGCGTCGGCGCAGCCAGGAACTGGTCGAGCGTCTGCTCATTCCAGCGGATGTTCGAGGCCTTGAGCGCCGGAGTGTACCCGGCGAAGCCCGGCGCGGTGCCGGCCTGCCGCCCGAACAGCCCGTGGAGATTAGGGCCCATCGTGCCCTTGGCTCCAGCCTGGAGCGTATGACACGCGCGGCACTGGCCGAACGCCTGCGCGCCGGGATCGGGCGCGGCCTGAGCCTGCACGGGCGGCAATAGAGTTGGTGTTAGCGCTAACAGGGTCGCCGCGGGCAGCAATCCGACCAAAAATTTCATTATCCTCTCCGGTCTGGAAACGATCGGTCACCTCATGTAACCGGCTCCGGCCATAAGATGCAACCTTAGTCTGACATCGATATCAATCAACGCCGGAAAAAGCGAAAGGGAGAGCATGGTCGCGAGCACGGGACGCAGAATCCGCTACGGCATGGCCGGCGGCGGCGAAGGCGCCTTCATCGGCGCGGTGCACCGCAGGGCGGCGGCGCTCGACGGCGATTATACCCTGGTTTCGGGCGCCTTCAGCAGCGATGCCGCGCGCAATGCCCGCAGCGGCGAGGCGATCGGGCTCGATCCGTCGCGCGTCTATCCGACCTTCGAGGACATGATCGCCGGCGAGCGCGCACTGCCCGAGGATCAGCGGATGGAGGCGCTGGCGATCGTCACCCCGAATCACCTCCACGCGCCGATGGCGATCGCGGCGCTCGATGCCGGCTTCCACGTCATGTCGGAAAAGCCGATGGCGCTGAACCTCGACGAGGCGTTGGCGATTCGCGACGCGGTGCGGCGCAGCGGCCGACTCTATGCGCTCGCCTTCACCTACAGCGGCTATCCGCTGGTCGAGGAGGCACGGCTCCGCGTTGCGCGGGGCGATTTCGGCAGGATCCGGCTGGTGCAGGTCGAATATCTGCAGGGCTGGCTGAGCGCGCCGATCGACCGCGACGGCCAGAAGCAGGCGGAATGGCGCACCGATCCCGCCCGCGCCGGCCTCGGCGGCTGCCTGGGCGACATCGGCACGCACGCCTTCCAGCTCGCCGAGCATGTCTCCGGGCTCAGGGTCGAGTCGCTGAGTGCCGACCTCACCATCCATGTCCCCGGCCGGCGGCTGGACGACGACGTGTCGGCGCTGCTCCGCTTCGAGGGCGGTGCACGCGGCACGCTGAAGGCGAGCCAGGTCGCGGCCGGCGAGGAGAACGGTCTGCGCCTGCGCGTCTACGGCGAGAAGGGCGGACTCGAATGGGCGCAGATGGAGCCCAACACGCTCACCCTGCGCTGGCTCGACCGCCCCGTCGAGATCGTGCGCGCGGCCGGGCCGGGGCTGACGCCGGCGGCCACCGCACGCTTCCGCACGCCGTCAGGTCATCCGGAAGGCTATATCGAAGCCTTCGCCAACCTCTACCGCGAGTTCGCGGCGGCGATCCGGGACGGTGCGGATGCTGCGCCGACCCTTGGAGAGGCATGGTTCCCGTCGCTTGACGACGGGCTGCGCACCATGGCTTTCGTGGAAGCCGCGGTCGCGAGCAGCGCGGGAGACGCGAAGTGGACCTCGCTGGTCTGAGACAGATCCTCCCGCTTGCGGGGAGGATTGAAGGGGGCCCGCCGACCGCTCAAAACCGGAAACGCCCACCCAGCGACAGCACGATGGCATGGGCGTCGGTCAGCTCGCCGGAGGTCAGGATCGGCGTCTGCGCCGGCGTGCCCGCATAGGCGGCGGTCACGCGGTCGATCGTCGCGTCGGCGAAGTCGACGTAATTGGCGGCGGCGTCGATGGTGAAGCGGCGGCTGAGATCATAGGAGGCGCCGGCGCCGAAGTTCCACCGGTTGGCATCGGGCACGCGTGCGTCGCGCTCGCCGTCGACGGTCGGGGTGGTCGCGTGCTGGACACCCGCGCGCAGCGTCAGCTTGGGCGTGACGGCGTAGTCGACGCCGCCGGCCAGGCTCCAGCTGTTGCGATAGTTCTCGGGAAGGGCGGTGTTGAGCGGCGCGCCGAGGCGGATCGCGTCGAACTTGTTCCAGGTGAAGCGCACCGCCTGCGCATTGAGCGTGAGGCGGTCGGTGGCGCGGAAGCGGCCGCCGACGATGATCTGCGCGGGCGTGTAGAAGGTCGCCTCGACATCGGACAATGACATGTTCGAGGGGGCGAGCGGCCCAACCAGGCCTGTGATGTCGAGATCGCCGTTCAGGTGATGCTTGATCGCCGACTTGTAGCTGACGCCGACCGTCGCCCAGTCGTTGTGGAGCTGAACGCCCGCGGTCCAGCCCACGTCCCAGCCGTTACCCTTCAGCTTCTGCCGCCCGTCCGGCAGCGTGGCGAGGAGGTTGGGCAGCGCGTTGCTGAGGCTGGCGTCGGTATATTCGACGTTGACGCCCGCGCCGATCCGCAGCCAGTCGGTCGCTGCGAAGGCGATCGACGGCTGGATGTCGACGGTGAGCAGCTTGGTACGGGCGGCGCTGTAGCGCGCCCAGCTCGTCGCCGGATAATCGGTGGTGAAGCTATAGGGGGACGAAACCGCAAGGCCCACGGCCAACCGGCTCGACAGCGGCACCGCGATCGCGCCCGACGGCAGCACGCCGTTGTCGATCGGATTGCGCGTCGTCGCGTCTCCCCCGACCGGCGCGAGTGGCTGGCCCGGCCGGCCGATCAGCGTGCCGGTGTCGGTCACCTTGCCGCGCGGCAGGATCGCCGAAGCGGCGATCGCCGCCTCGATGTCGGTGGTCTCCGCGATCGCGGCGGGATTCCACCAGAGCGACGAGGGCCCGGTGTCGGCGACCTCGCCCGAAAAAGCCCTTCCCGCTCCGCGCGCCGACTGTTCCTGCAGGTAGAAGGCCTGGCCATGCGCCGCACCGGCGAAGGCGAAGGACGAAAGGCCGACGGACAGCGACAAGGCGACCTGGGTACGCAGCGACATGGGCGGGAATCCTGATAAAGGTTAGCGTGGCAGCAAACCGGCCGGAGCGGGTTCGGTTCCGCGCCGCTTATGCCTGCCCCGTATCCAGCGCAACGCGCAGCCCGGCGACCGCGGCATCCGCTTCGGTGTCGTTGAGGCTGGCAAAGCCGATCCTGAGCCCGCGCGGCGCATCCTCGCTCGCCATGTACGATCGCGACGCGGCGAAGCGCAGCCCCATGGCCTGCGCCCGCGCCTCGATCGCGTCCATGTCGCGCCCGGGGAAGCGCAGCCAGAAGGCGAGTCCGCCGTCGGGCAGGTCGAACCGCGCGCGCTGGCCGAGCCGGTCACGCAGCTTCTGCGCGAAGGCGAGCCGGCGCGTCGCATAGACCTGCCGCGCCTTGCGCGCGTGACGCCGCAGCTCGCCGCTCGAGACCAGCGCGGCCGTGGCATTCTCGGTGATCGTGTTGCCCATGCCGTCGGTCAGCGACACGGCGTGGGCGAGCGTGCGCGTTACCGCCTCGGGCGCGACGACATAGCCGATGCGGAGCGCCGGCAGCAGCAGCTTCGACAGCGAGCCGACATAGACGACATGCTCGGGCGCATAGACCGCCATCGGCAGCAGCGGCTGCGAGGCGAAATGGAATTCATGGTCGTAATCGTCCTCGATGATCGCGAAGCCGAACTGGCGCGCGAGCTCGAGCAGCCGCAGCCGCCGCTCGGGCCGGAGGGCAACGGTGGTGGGGAACTGGTGGTGCGGCGTCAGGAACAGCGCCCGCACACGCTGTCGCCGACAGGCCGCCTCGACCGCCTCGACGTCGATCCCCTGCGCATCGAGCGGCACCGCCGTCACCCGCGCGCCGAGCGCCCTGAAGGCGGCCACCGCCGGCTCGTAGGTCAGCGCCTCGACGATCACATGATCGCCGGGCCGCAGCAGCGCCTGCGCGGTCAGGAAGATGCCGTTCTGGCTGCCGCGGGTGATGCAGATCTGCGCCGGCGTCACCGCCAGCCCGCGCTGGCTGCGCAGCATCTCGGCAAGGCTCTCGCGCAGCGCCGGAGCGCCGAGCGGATCGCGATACTGGAGCTGGTTGGACCGGGCGGCATCGCGGACCGCCGCGCGATAGGCGTTGGCGAGCACGTCGGCCGGAAACAGCCGTCCGTCGGGTGTGCCCTCGTCGAGCTTGATCCCCTTTCCGTCGGGCAGCGCCAGCGGGCGCGCGGGCGCTGGCAGCACGCGGTAGAGCGGCTGCCCGTCTGCGCCGTCGGGGGCGACCGGCCGGCTGATCTTGCGGACCGGATCAGGGAAGGTCGACGACACCAAGGTGCCGCGCGTCCCGGCCGAGGTCAGCCAGCCCTGCGCGATCAGCTCCTCATAGGCGAGCACCACCGTCTTGCGGTTGACTCCCAGGTCCTCGGCCAGCTCGCGGCTGCTCGGAAGATAGGTGCCGGGCGTCAATCGGCCGCGCTCGATGTCGCGCACGATCGCCGCGATGATCTGCATATAGACCGGCGTGTTCTTCGCCGGATCGATCCGGTCCCCGAGGGTCAGCGGCAGGCGGCGCAGCATTGGACCGCTCCTAGCGCCTGTTTCCGGCAGGATTGGGGCCAATTGGACCCCCTGCCCGGTTCGATCTTGGGCATTGGCGGCGCCGGTCCGGCGCGCCAAGTCTCCGGCATGGGCATCTTCACCGACTTCGACGCCGCCGACGTGCGCGCGCTGATCGAGGGCTATCCGCTCGCCTGGGTGGCGCCGCCGGACAGCGATATCGCCACCGCGAGCCTGCTGCCGCTGATCGGCGAGTTCGGCGAGGACGGCCGCCTCCACGCGCTGATCGGGCATCTGGCGCGGCGCAATCCGCTGCACGCAAGGCTTGCCGAGACGGGCCGCGCGACCATCCTGTTCAACGGGCCCAGCGGCTATGTCTCCCCCGAGCACGCGGGGCGGCGCGACTGGGCGCCGACGTGGAACTATGCGCAGGTCAGGATCGCCGCCGATGTCCGCATCGATACGGACCTGACCGACCTCTCGCTCGACGTGCTGGTCGAAGCGATGGAGCGCGGGCGGGCGACTCCGTGGAGCCGCGACGAGATCGCCGACCGCTACTCGGCCATGGCCGGGGCGATCATCGGCTTTCGCGCCGAGGTCACCGCGCTGGAAGGGCGCTTCAAGCTCGGCCAGGACGAGAAGGTCGAGACGCTGCGCGCGATCCTCGCCAGCCATCCCCATCCCGATCTCGTCCGCTGGATGCGGCGGTTCAATCCGGGGCGATGCTGAGGCTATACCAAAATCCTCCCCGCTTGCGGGGAGGGGGACCGCCGAAGGCGGTGGAGGGGGCAGGCCTCGTGTTACATCGCCTGCGGAGATCCCCCTCCACCAGCTTCGCTGGTCCCCCTCCCCGCAAGCGGGGAGGATCTGGTGGGCCCGCCCTCTCAAGTTGCTAACGGACCACCAAAATGCTTAGCGGGGCCATGGTCGCCGAGATCGAACCCTTCCACGCCATGGCGATGAGCCGACGAGCCCATCAGCTCGCGGCCGAGGGGCGATCGATCGTCCGCATGGAATATGGCGAGCCCTCCGCCGGCGCCCCTGCCCGCGCGATCGCGGTCGCGCACGAGCGGCTCGACAACGACGCGCTCGGTTATTGGGAAAGTACGCGCCTCAAGGAGCGGATCGCGCTTCATTATCGCGAGGATCACGGCGTCGCGGTCGAGCCCGAGCAGATCCTGCTCACCGCCGGCGCCTCGCCCGCGCTGGTGCTCGCGCTGCTCAGCTTGTTCCGGCCCGGCGCGCGGGTGGCGTTCGCGCGGCCGGGCTATGTCGCCTATCGCAACACGCTGAAGGCGCTCTACCTCGAGCCGCTGGAGCTGGGCTGCGGCCCGGCCGAGCGGTTCCAGCTCACCGCCGCCGCGATCGAGCGGATCGATCCCGCGCCCGATGGGCTGGTCATCGCGAGCCCGGCCAATCCGACCGGGACGATCATCGACCCCGCCGAGCTCTCCGCGATCGTCGACGTCTGCCGCCGCCGCGGCATCCGCATCGTCTCCGACGAGATCTACCAGGAGCTGAGCTTCGTCGGATCGCTCAGGTCGGTGCTGGCCGAGGCGCCGGATGCGCTGATCGTCAACAGCTTCTCGAAATATTACGGGATGCCGGGCTGGCGGCTCGGCTGGCTGGTCGTCCCGCCCGAGCTGATCCCCGCCGCCCGCGCGCGGATGAGCAACCTGTTCCTCGCCCCCTCCACCCTCGCCCAGCATGCCGCGCTGGCGGCGTTCGACTGCCGCGAGGAGCTGGACGCGCGCGTCGCCGTCTATCGGCGGAACCGCGATCTGCTGCTGGAGGCGCTCGCCGACATCGGCCTCGACCGGCTCGCGCCGGCGGACGGGGCCTTCTACGTCTATGCCGACGTCGGCCGCTGGACCGGCGACAGCCTCGCCTTCTGCACCCGTTTGCTCGACGAGACCGGCGTCGCGACCGCGCCCGGCATCGATTTCGATCCGGTCGAGGGTCATCGCTTCATGCGCTTCAGCTTCGCGCTTTCGACCGGGCAGGTGCAGGAGGCGATCGCCCGCCTCGCCCCCTGGTTCCGCACCCAGCCGATGCGTGGGGCGGTTTCTCCCGCCGGCGCGCTTATATAGGTCTCCATGTCCGTAAGCCTGTTCGAGCTGTTCAAGATCGGCGTCGGCCCGTCGAGCTCCCACACCATGGGGCCGATGACCGCCGCCTGCCGCTTCATCGCCCTGCTGCGCGAGCGCGGCGTGCTGGAGCGGGTGCAGCGGGTCACCGTCGCGCTCTACGGCTCGCTCGCGCTGACCGGCTTCGGCCACGCCACCGACACGGCGACGATCGTCGGGCTGCACGGCATCGATCCGGAGAGCGCCGATCCCGATGCGGTGCCAGGGCTGATCGAGCAGGTCCGCAGTTCCGGGCAGCTGATGCTCGGCGGCACCCATGCCATCGCCTTCGACGAGCGCCAGGACATCCTCTGGCTCGGCCGCGAGCAGCTTCCCTTCCACCCCAACGGGATGCACTTCGATGCGCGCGACGCGGACGGGACGTCGCTGCTCGCGCGCACCTATTATTCGATCGGCGGCGGCTTCGTGCTCGACGAGGAACAGGCCCGCGCCAACCAGCCGGAGGAGGACCGGGTCGACCTCCCCTACCCCTTCCGCACCGCCGCCGAACTGCTCGACATGGCGGACGCGCAGGGGCTGACGATCGCCGAGATCGCGCTCGCCAACGAGGATGCGCACCGCCCGCGCGAGGAGACGCTTGCCGGCATCGACCGCATCGCCGCCGCGATGGACGGCTGCATCGACCGCGGGCTCGCCCAGCGCGGCGAGCTGCCCGGCGGGCTCAAGGTCGGGCGGCGCGCGCCGCAGCTGCGCGCCTCGCTGCTCGATCGTGCGGAACGGCTGGCAGCCGATCCGCTGGCGACGCTTGACTGGATCAACCTGTGGGCGATCGCGGTCAACGAGGAGAATGCGGCGGGCGGCAAGGTCGTCACCTCGCCCACCAACGGCGCGGCCGGGATCATCCCGGCGGTGCTGCGCTATTACGATCGCTTCCACCACGGCACCGCGGAGGGGCGCCGCACCTTCCTGCTCACCGCCGCGGCGATCGGCGCGCTCTACAAGCGCAACGCCAGCATCTCCGCGGCCGAAGTCGGCTGCCAGGGCGAGGTCGGCGTCGCCTGCTCGATGGCGGCGGCGGGGCTGTGCGCGGTGCTCGGCGGCAGCAACGCCCAGGTCGAGAACGCCGCCGAGATCGGCATGGAGCACAATCTCGGCCTCACCTGCGATCCGATCGGCGGACTGGTGCAGATCCCCTGCATCGAGCGCAACGCGATGGGCGCAGTCAAGGCGATCGACGCCGCCCGCCTCGCGCTGACCGGCGACGGCCATCACCATGTCACGCTGGACCAGGTGATCGACACCATGCGGCGCACCGGCGCCGACATGAAGGAAAGCTACAAAGAGACCTCGCTCGGCGGGCTCGCCGTGTACGTGCCCAACTGCTGAGCTAGCCGCGGGATTCGCGGACGGGCTCCGGAATCTTCCCGCTTTAGATTGAACCATCGTCATTCCCGCGAAGGCGGGAATCCATTGTCGCTGAACGTGATGAGTCTCACTTCGGTCAGCCAGAATGGATTCCCGCCTTCGCGGGAATGACGATTCAATCTGTCGCGGAGAGTCCGGGCAGGCACCGCTTGGTCCCGCACTTCCCCTCGAAATTGGATGTTTCGCACCCTCCCCCCGCGCGGGAGATTGCAGCCGTGTGACAAGCGATGGGGAAGCTCGGCCGCACGATGTTCGCCGGCAAGGGCCGCGCACCGAACAATGTTCGACGCGGACGGCCATCTTCGCGGCGAACGTCGTCCTGAGCTGACCTATGCTCCGACGGCTGGACCCACCAGCCAGAGGAGGCGGCAGAAAACATAACAAAGCCGATTTCGCAGGAGGAGGAACATCGCGGGGCAGCAGCCCCAACGGACCGGGGACAACCCGGCCAGCGAACCCATGCGAAACTCAAGCCCAAGGGGGGAGTGATGAAGATGACACGGATGGTGATGACCGCGAGCGCCGCTGCGCTCGCGATGGGGATGCTGCTGCCTGCCGCCGCGTCGGCGCAGGACGCCGAGGCGCAGGGCGAGGACATCATCGTCACCGCCACCAAGCGCGAGGAATCGCTGCGCGACGTGGCGCTGGCGATCAGCGCGGTCACCGGCGACCAGCTTGCGCAACAGGGCGCGCAGGGCCTGTCCGACTATATCGCGCGGATGCCCGGCGTCGTGTTCAACGACTATCAGCCGAGCGTGTCGGAGGTGATCATCCGCGGCGTCGCCTCGACCACCTATCACGAGCAGGGTCAGACGACGACCGGCTACTACCTCAACGAGATCCCGCTGTCGGAGCCCGGCTGGCCGACGCTGATCCCCGACGTCGACACCTTCGACCTCGACCGCGTCGAGGTGCTGCGCGGGCCGCAGGGCACGCTGTTCGGCTCCTCGTCGCTCGGCGGCCTCGTCAACTATGTCGTCCACACCGCCGATCCGACGAAGTTTGACGCCGCCGCCCAGGCGCTGATTGGCGCGACCGACAACAGCTCCGGCGACATGAACCATGCCGTCAAGGGCATGATCAACATCCCCCTCATCCAGGACAAGCTCGCCGTAAGGCTGGTCGGTCTCGACCGCTACGACTCGGGTTACATCGACAACACCCGCACCGGCGAGGAAGGGATCAACGACCTGCGCACCCGGGGCCTGCGCGGATCGGTGGTGTTCACGCCCGCCGAGGGCACGCGCATCTCCTATCTCTCGATGTTCCAGGAGACGCGGCTCGAGGACCAGACCACGTTGCGCCTCGGCGGCTACACCACCGACAGCTACCAGGCGCAGCCGCAGAGGACGCGGCTGTTCGTCAACAGCCTGCGCGTCGACCAGGATCTCGGCGACGCCGCGAAGCTGACCGTGCTCGGCGCGCTCAGCGACAAGAAGAACCGCACCGTGTTCGACGAGACGCCCACCGGCTATCTCCAGGGCGTGCCGGTGCTGAGCACCTATATCGGCGACAACCACGCCAAGATCCGCAGTATCGAGGCGCGCATCGCCTCGCAAGGCGAGCGTCGGTTCAACTGGCTGGTCGGCGTCTTCTATCAGTACAGCAAGAAATCGGTGGTGGAGGACGTCCACCAGGCCGGCGCCGCGGCGTTCATCGATGCCAACCCGGCGGACTTCGGCGGCTATCCGGGCAGCCTGCTGGCGCCGGGCGACGTCTTCAACCAGTATATCACCGGACAGTCGAACAAGGACCTCGGCATCTTCGGCGAGGTCTCGTTCAAGCCGGTGCCCGAGCTCGAGCTGACCGTCGGCGGCCGCTATTATGACGTGAAGGCCGACGCGCAGGTGACGATCCCGCCCTACGCCAATTTCCGGGGCGCGTTCACGCCGACCGGCATCTCCTTCGGGTCGAAGCAGGCGGAGAACGGCTTCACGCCGAAGGTGACCGTCGCCTATCGCCCCAACAAGGATTTCATGGCCTATGCGACCTATTCGCAGGGCTATCGCGTCGGCGGCGCCAATCCCAACGCCGGGCGGATCGGCGGCATCGGCGTCGGCACGCTGCCGGCATCCTACGACAGCGATTCGGTCGACAATTATGAGATCGGCGCCCGCGCGACGCTCGCCGGCGGCCGGCTGCTGCTCGACGCGACGCTGTTCCGCATCGACTGGAAGGACATCCAGGTCCGCCTGTTCTCGCCCGCGCCCTATTTCTACTCCTACGTCACCAACGCCGGCGGCGCGCGGATCGACGGCGTCGAGTTCAGCGGATCATGGCAGGTCGCGCCGATCTTCCGCGTCGCCACCTCGGTGACCTATCAGGATTCGGAGGTCACCGAGCCCTTCGCAGGCTTCGCCGAGGGCCTCACCCTGCCGGGCTCGTCGAAATGGTCGGTGAACTCGACCGCGACGCTCGAGCTCAAGGACGTGCCGGGCAAGCCGCGGTTCGAGATCGCGCATCGCTACCTGTCGTCGGCGCCGGTCGCGTTCGGCTCGCCGGCGACGCGCGGCGACTTCAACCTGTTCGACCTGCGCGGCTCGGTCGAGGTCGACGAGCATGTGTCGCTGTCGGCGTTCGTCAGCAACCTGTTCAACGAATATGGCGTGCTGAACGCGCCCTTCTCCGACTTCGACCCGCGTCCGCAGGGATCGGTGGTGCGGCCGCGCACCATCGGCCTGCGCTTCGACTGGCGTCTTTGAACGCGATATGCCGGGGCGCCGCCGAGGACACTCGATCCTCCCCGGCACGGGGAGGGGGACCGCCGAAGGCGGTGGAGGGGGCTGGCCTCATGCTACATCGCTCGTGGCGAGCCCCCTCCACCAGCTTCGCTGGTCCCCCTCCCCGCAAGCGGGGAGGATCTTAGGGCGCAGCGGCACTGTGCTCGCTAAAGGTTCTCAGATGATCGCACGTCTCCTCCTCGGCGCCGCCTGCCTGCTCCCCTTCGCCGCCTCCGCCCAGACCCCGCTCACGCTCAAGCCCGAGCGCGAGCTGTCCTTCACCGCCCGGGAAGCGACCTGGATGGCGCTCGACCTGTCGCCCGACGGCCGCACCATCCTGTTCGACCTGCTCGGCGACATCTACGCGCTCGACGTCGCGGGCGGCACCGCGCGGCCGGTGCTGACGGGCGTCGCGTTCGAGACGCAGCCGGTCTTCTCCCCCGACGGACGCAGCATCGCCTTCCTCTCCGATCGCTCGGGCGCGACCAACCTGTGGGTTGCCAATGCCGACGGCAGCGACCCGCGCAAGCTGTCGAACGAGACCGGCGCGGCGATCTATTCCTCGCCGGCCTGGTCGCCGGACGGGCGCTTCGTCTACGTCTCGCGCACGGTCCATGCGACGCTCGCGTTCGAGCTGTTCATGTTCGACATGGGCGGCGGCGCCGGCATCCAGGTGACCAAGGCGCAGCCCGGCGGCCAGGAGCCGTTCGACGACCGCGTCAACGTGCTCGGCGCCATCGCCTCCCCGGACGGGAAGTATCTCTATTACGCGAGCAAGACCGGCTCGCTGTGGACCGAGCATCCGCTGCCGCACTGGTCGATCGTCCGTCGCGACCTCCGGACCGGGGTCGAGGACCGCATCATCTCGCCCCCCGGCGCGGCGATGCGGCCGGCGCTGTCGCACGATGGACGCAAGCTGGTCTATGCGAGCCGGCTCGGGTCTCAGACGGGCCTTCGCATCCGCGACCTCGTCAGCGGCAGCGACGATTGGCTGACCTTCCCGATCGATCACGACGGTGAGGAAGGCGGCTATTACAACGACCTCGTCCCGCGCGTCGCCTTCACGCCCGACGACCGCGCGATCCTGACCGCAGTCGGCGGCAAGATCACCCGCATCGACCTCGCCGACGGCAAGCGCACGCCGATCCCGTTCCAGGCGCCGGTCAAGCTCGCGCTCGGCGCCCAGACCCGCGTCCAGACCAAGGACGAGGAGGGCCCGGTCCGCGTCCGCGTCATTCAGGCGCCGCGCCTTTCCCCGGATGGGCGGCGGGTCGCCTACACCGCGGTCGGCACGCTCTACACTCAGGCGCTGACGCCGGGCGCGCGGCCGGCGGCGGTGCCGCGCGTCGAGGGCATGGCCTACCAGCCGAGCTGGTCGCCCGACGGCCGCACCCTCGTCTACGTCACCTGGAACGCCAGCGACGGCGGCCATGTGTGGTCGGTCCCGGCAAATGGCGGCCGCCCACGCCGGCTGACACAGACGCCGGCCTTCTACACCGAGCCGGCAGTCTCACCTGACGGCAGGACCGTCGCGGTACTGCGCGCCAGCCAGTTCGAGCGATTGAACACCGCCAGCGAGCTCTCCCCCGCCCGCCCGACCGACATCATCCGCTTGGCCCTGGGCGGTGGCGAGCCCGCGGTCGTCGCCAGCGCCGCCGGCGCCCGCGCGCTGCAGTTCGACGCTACGGGCAAGCGGCTCCATTTCCTCACTCGCGAGGGGCTGAGCTCGGTCAGTCTCGATGGCAACGACCTGCGCCGCGATCTCGTCATCCAGACGCCCAACAGCAATCGCTATTTCACGGGAACGCTGATCCCGCCGGAGACGGTGCGCCTCAGTCCCAAGGGCGACCGCGCGCTGGTGAAGGCCGCCTCGCAGCTCTACCTGGTCAACGTGCCCCCGGCGACCGACAAGGCGCCGCCGACCGTCCGCATCGACCAGCCGAGCGTCGGCGTCACCCGCCTGACGCACGTCGGTGCCGACTATGTCGACTGGTCGCCGGACGGCGGGTCGATCCTGTGGTCGACCGGCGCGACGCTGAGCCGCGTGCCGGTGGCCGGCATCGCCGCCGACGCCGAGGCCCGCGCCGAGCATTTCCCCGCCGAGATCGAGCGCCCGCGCGACGTGCCGCAAGGGACGATCGTGCTGCGCGGCGGCACCGCGATCACGATGCGCGGCGACGAGGTGATCCGCGGCGCCGACGTGGTGGTCTCCGCCAACCGCATCGTCGCGGTCGGGCCGACCGGCCAGGTGGCGGTGCCGCCCGGCGCCGAGGTACGCGACGTCTCCGGCAAGTTCCTGCTCCCCGGCTTCGTCGACACCCATGCGCACTGGTTCGAGGTGCGCCGCGAGGTGCTCGACCCCGATCATTGGGATTTCCTCGCCAACCTCGCCTATGGCGTGACCTCGGGGCTCGACGTCCAGCCGTTCACGATCGACGTGTTCGGCTATCAGGACATGATCGACGCCGGCATGATGGTCGGCCCGCGCGCCTTCTCGACCGGCCCGGGCGTGTTCCTCAACAGCGAGGTCAACTCCAAGGCCGACGCGCTGGCGATCCTGACCCGCTACCGCGACGCCTATCGCACCCGCAACATCAAGTCCTACCTGATCGGCAACCGCGCGCAGCGGCAGTATATGGTCGAGGCGTCGAAGGAGCTCGGCATGATGCCGACCACCGAGGGCGCGAGCGACTTCAACCTCAACCTGACGCACGCGCTCGACGGCTTCTCCGGCAACGAGCACATGCTGCCGCTGAGCCCGCTGCGCGACGACGTGGTGCGTCTCTACGCCCAGAGCCGGATCGCCTACACGCCCACCTTTAACGTGATGTACGGCGGCGCGCCGTCGCTCCCGAGCTTCATCATCGCCAACGATCCCAGCCGCGACGCCAAGCTCCGCCGCTTCATGCCGGCCGGCGTGGTCGAGGCGAAGATGCGCGGCCGGGTGTGGACCGCGCCCGACGACCTCAGTTACCCAAGCTTCGCCGCAGACGTCCTGCGCATCCAGCGTGCCGGGGGGCTGATCGGCATCGGCAGCCACGGCGAGCTCCAGGGCCTCGGCTACCACTATGAGCTGCAGGCCTATGCCGCCGGCGGCGCGACGCCGATGGAGGTGCTGCACGCCGCCACCATCGGATCGGCCGAGGTGATCGGCCGCCTGCCCGACATCGGCAGCCTCGAGCCCGGCAAATATGCCGACCTGCTGATTCTCGACACTGATCCCACCGCCGACATCCGCAACACGCTGTCGATCGGGCAGGTGATGAAGAACGGCCGCCTCTACGACGCCGGCACGCTGGACGAAGTGTGGCCGCGCCGGCAGGCGCTCCCGCGCCAATGGTTCCAGACGGGGGCGCCGCGGCCGTGACTCTTGCCATGACTCTTGGCACGGCGCGCCGACCCGTGCGATCAGGCGAAGGCTGCGGCACCGGGGCCGCGCACATCGAGGAGCCTCGCCCTGAAACTGGACCGGCGCGACCGCCGCATCCTGGAGGAGCTGCAGCGGGACGATACGATCACCTATCGTACGCTGTCCGAACGCGTCGCCCTGTCGCCGAGCGCCTGCGTGCTGCGCGTGCAGCAGATGGAGAAGGCCGGGATCATCCGCGGCTATCACGCCGCGGTCGCGATCACCAAGGTCGACCCGGTGGTGTTCATGGTCGCGGAGATCGCGCTCGCCTCGCACAACCCGGTCGATCTCAAGCAATTCGACCGCCTGCTGAGGGAGATGCCCGAGGTGGTCGAGGCGCTCCGCGTCAACGGCCCGTTCGACTATCTCGTGCGCTTCATGCTCCCCAGCCTGCAGGACTGGCAGCCCTTCGCCCACCGCCTGCTCGACCCCGCCAACAAGGTCGAGAAGATGGTCACCCACGTCGTGATGGAAGAGGTAAAGCCCTTCGCGGGATATCCGATCCCGCTGTAGGGCTCCCGATCCTCCCCGGCACGGGGAGGGGGACCGTCGAAGGCGGTGGAGGGGGCTCTCCTCATACTACGCCGCTCGTGGCGAACCCCCTCCACCAGCTTCGCTGGTCCCCCTCCCCGTGCCGGGGAGGATTTGCAGAATCACCAAACAAGAGGACATCATGATCGATCGGCGCCACTTCATCGGCGGCGGCGCGGCCGCGCTCGCCTTGGCGGGACCGCTGTTCGCCCATGCGGCCGACAACGGCCTCGACCTCGCGCTGGTCAACGCGACGCTGTGGACCGGCCGCGGTGGTCCTCCCAGCCGCGGCGCCGTCGGCATCGTCGGCGAGCGCATCGCCGTGGTCGGCGCCGACGCGGTCAAGGCCCGCACCACCCGCCGGACGCGCGTGGTCGACCTCGGCGGCGCCTTCCTGATGCCGGCCTTCACCGACAACCACACCCATTTCCTGATCGGCTCCGACATCCTCCGCCAGCCCGACCTGCTCGGCGCCAAGTCGCGCGAGGATTTCGCGGCGCGGATCGGCGCGGCGGCCCGCGCGCGGCCCGGCAAGTGGCTGCTCGGCGGCAGCTGGGACGAGCAGCGGCTCGGCGGCGAGCTGCCGACCCGCGCCTGGATCGACGCGGTGACGCCGGACACGCCGGTCGCGGTGCCGCGTACCGACCTCCACATGTACCTGCTCAACAGCGTCGCGCTGAAGCTCGCCGGCATCACCCGCGACACCCCCGATCCGGCGGGCGGCGTGATCGTCCGCGACGCCAACGGCGAGCCGACCGGCATCATCAAGGACAATGCCAAGCCGCTGGTCGAGCGCGTCATCCCGCCCCAGACCACCGAGGAGTCGATCGAATCGGTGCGCGGCGGCATCGCCCATGCGCTGAGCAAGGGCTTCGCGCAGGTCCATGTCCCCGACATCAACTGGGGCAGCTTCCACGCCATCCGCGCCGCGCGGGCGAAGGGGCCGCTGGACCTGCGCTTCTACTGCTTCGTGCCGATCGCCGACTGGGAGAAGATGGTGGCGATCGTCGCCGAGGAAGGCCGCGGCGACGACTGGGTGCGCTGGGGCGGGGTCAAGGCGCTCGCCGACGGCTCGCTCGGCTCGCGCACCGCGCTGTTCCGGGACGATTACGCCGACGCGCCCGGCCAGCGCGGCGTCCGCGTCATCAGCCTCGAAGACCTGCGCCGCTTCATCCCCGCCGCCGACAAGGCCGGCCTCCACGTCGCCACCCACGCGATCGGCGACCTCGCCAACGACGACGTGCTCGACGTCTATGCCGAGACGGTACGGATGAACGGCGCGCGCGACCGCCGTTTCCGCATCGAGCATGCCCAGCACGTCAGCCCGACCACCATCCCCCGCTTCGCGCGCCAGCAGGTGATCGCCTCGGTCCAGCCCTATCACGCGATCGACGACGGCCGCTGGGCAGTGAAGCGGATCGGACAGGAGCGGCTGGCCGGCACCTATGCCTTCCACTCGCTGATCGCGAGCGGGGCGCGGGTGACGTTCGGCTCCGACTGGCCGGTGGGGCCGCTCGACCCGATCGAGGGCATCTACGCCGCGGTGACGCGCGAGACGATCGACGGCGCCAACCCGCAGGGCTGGCTCCCCGACCAGAAGGTCAGCGTCGAGCAGGCGCTGATCGCCTATACGATCAACAACGCCTTCGCCGGCTTCCAGGAAGACCGCGTCGGCGTGATCGCGCCGGGCTATTATGCGGACCTTACGTGCCTCGATGCCGATCCGTTCATGACCGATCCGGAGAAGCTGCGCGACATCAAGGTGCTGCGGACGATCGTGGGTGGGCGGGAGCGGTATACGGCGTAGTGTGGTGGGCTCGGGAGCCCGAATGTCTGCAATGGGTGATTAGCGGTCGTTCGTTGAGACCGGCTCCAACTGACCAGTGGCATCGATGAGCGACGACAGCGGAACATTCACTACTCTCCGATTTGGCAGAATCTTGAATGCACCGCTGCCATATCCGGTCGCCCCCGTGACAGTGGTGACTTCGTAAACGACCCCAATACGGAGCGGCTTTGCTGCGACGTTGTCCGGCTCCTGCCCAAGCGGGGCCGGCTTTCCTTTGAAAGGTTGACCATAGCGAACGGGAAACGGATCCACGCAGTCGTAGGTCAAGCGTTGGTGCCAGAACGTACCGTATTGTAGGCGAACGATATCGTCGCCGGGCGACGGCTTAGCACGTACCTCATCGCGTGCGATTACGTCGATCGCGTTGAGGCACGAAACCCCCTGTGCAGACTTGGGATCAACGATGAAGGTAAGATGTCCGTCGATCACGACTGCCACAACATCATATGAGTATGAACAGCCGACGAGTATGAACGGAAGCGCCAGCGCCAGCAGATGAGACCGCTTCATAAGCGGAGCATGTCTGCGCCGAGCAATGTCCGCAAGTGGGGTCGTAAGCAGTCATCGCTCAGGGGCACAAGCGAAGTAGTGGTGCCTACGCACTGCTCAACAAAATACTCGTCTCGCTGTTGAGGATGCCGTCGATCGACCGGATCTCGCGCAGGATGCGGTCGAACGAGCGCAGGTCCTCGGCGTGGATTTCGGCGACCAGGTCCCACGCGCCGTTGGTGGTGTGCAGCGCGCGTAGCTCGGGGAAGCTGCGCAGGCGGCGGATGATCGCCGAGGTCGAGCGGCCCGCCACCTCGATCATCATGATCGCGCGCAGCCCCTCGTCGCCCGTCTCCTGAACCCGCACGGTGAAGCCCAGGATTATGCCCGACGCGAGCAGCCGGTCGAGCCGCGCCTGCACCGTCGCGCGCGACACCTGGAGCACGCCGGCGATCTTGGCGATCGGCGCCCGTGCGTCGCCGCGCAGCGCGGCGATGATCCTGCGGTCGAGCTGATCCAGCGGCTGCATGGCATTCTGCCTGCCACGATCGCGCAGGATGTCAAATCCTGGCGCCCACGATGCACAGCTCGCGCATTACAATCGGGCATTCCGCCGGCCTAATCTCCGATCCATCAGCTCGGGGAGAAACGGACATGACCAGGTTCATCGGCGTCGAAACTCTGGCCCGGATCGTCCACGACATCGGCATCGAGCCGTTCCTGACCGGCCTCGCCGGCTATATCGAGCATGACTTCGCGCGCTGGGCGAGCTTCGACAAGGTGCCGCGCCACGCCAGCCATTCCGACGTCGGCGTGATCGAGCTGATGCCGATCGCCGACGACGAGCGCTTCGCCTTCAAATATGTCAACGGCCATCCCAGGAACGGCCGCGCCGGGCTGCTGACCGTCGCCGCCTTCGGTGTCCTCTCCGACGTCGCCACCGGCTATCCGCGGCTGGTCGCCGAGATGACGCTGCTGACGGCGCTGCGTACCGCCGCCACCTCGGCGCTGGTCGCCCGCCGGCTGGCGCGGCCCGACAGCCGCGTCATGGCGATGATCGGCCTCGGCGCCCAGTCCGAGTTCCAGGCGCTGGCGTTCCGCGCGCTGCTCGGCATCGACCGCCTGCGCGCCTACGACGTCGATCCCGCTGCCACCGCCAAGTTCATGCGCAACATGACGGCGCAGGGCTTCACGGTGACCGCGGCCGACACCGCGCAGGACGCGGTGCTCGGCGCCGACATCATCACCACCGCGACCGCCGACAAGCGCAACGCCACCATTCTCTCGGCCAACATGGTCGGCGCAGGCGTGCACCTCAATGCGATCGGCGGCGACTGCCCCGGTAAGACCGAGCTCCAGCGCGAGATCCTGCTGCGCGCTGAGGTATTTGTCGAGCTGGAGGAGCAGACCCGCATCGAGGGCGAGCTCCAGCAGATGCCGGCGGACTTCCCCGCCACCGAAATCTGGCAGGTGATCGCCGGCCTCGCCCCCGGCCGCACCGGCGACGCGCAGGTGACGCTGTTCGACTCGGTCGGCTTCGCGCTGGAGGATTTCGCCGCGCTCCGCTACCTCGACGACCGCGCTGCCGAGCTGGCGGACGTCCCCGACATCGACCTGATCGCCGCGCCCGACAATCCGCAGGACCTGTTCGGCCTGCTCCAGAGCTATCGGCAGGATGTCCGCTCCCAGGCGGCGTAGAGCGGATCGACATTCAATCCTCCCCCGCCAGGGGGAGGTGGCACGCGAAGCGTGACGGAGGGGGAGGAAGCAATTCGATAGTTTGTCGCCACCCTCCCCCTCCGTCGCCTCCGGCGCCACCTCCCCCTGGCGGGGGAGGATTGAAGAGCGCCGCACTTCCTATGAATCTGAATGTCGATGGCTATCGCGCGATACTCAGACGGTAGCGGATGCGATACAGGTCCATCCCGCCGTCGTCCCTCTGCCCCGAAAAGGTCAGCCGCCCGCGATCGGACCAGTCGAGCATCGGCCCATAGGTATCGCGATCGTTGTTGACGCTGCCGGACAGCTGGGTCCCGGCATCGTAGCGACCGCGTGACGGCGCGGCATGGAACAGGTCGACGCGGTCCTTCCGGAAATCCATCGCCCGGGCGAAGACGATCGTCGCTCCGTCGGCGAGGAAGGTCGCGTCGAACTCGTTGGCCGCGGTGTTGATCGCGCCGGCAAGCGGCCGGGCCGCGGCAAAGCCGTCGCCCCGCCGATGCGCGGTATAGAGGTCGTGCCCGCCGGCCCCGCCCGGCCGGTCGCTCGAGAACAGCAACGTGTGTCCGTCCGGCGAGAGCATCGGCGCGAACTCGTTGCCCGTGCTGTTCACCTCCGGCCCGAGGTTGACCGGCACGCCGAACCCGCCGCCGGTCACCGCCACGCGATAGACGTCGTCGCCGCCGGCGCCGCCCGCCCGGTCCGAGCAGAAATAGACGAAGCGCCCGTCGGCGGAGAAGGCCGGGTCGAAATCGCGGCCGGCGCTGTTGAACGGAACCGGCCGCGCCGGGCCCCAGCCGGCGGCGGAGCGGCGCGACATCCAGATGTCGTACCCGCCCGCGCCGCCCGGCCGATCGCGGCTGAACCACAGCGCCGTGCCTCCGTCGGGGCTGATCGTCAGCCGCACCTCGGAAAAGCGCGTCGAGGCGATCCCCGGCGCGAACCGCTCCGCCTCGCCCAGGGTGCGCAACCGCTCGACCGGCGCCGCGCCGACGAGAACGAGCGCCGGCAAGCACCCGAGCAGGCGCAACACGATCCCGGCTGCCCCGCTGTCATGGAATCGCCCCTGCTCCACGCCTGTCTCCACATCATCGATTTCAGAAGGGAGATGACATCACAGTTCCGCACTTGGCTATGCGAAGCTCCAGGCTAGAGGCCAAATCAGACTTGTGCTCGCCGTCGGCCAGCTTCCGTTCATCCGCTTGATGCTCTTGGGGAATCCCCGACGGTTCCCCATGTGAGCAGGCGTGACGGCGTATCGATCCAGTCCCCGGGACCGCATCGGTCCGGCGATCGCGGCGATCGCGGTGCAGGCGCTGCTCGGCTATGCGCTGGTGGTCGGGCTCGCCGTGCATTTCACCCAGCGGCCGAGCGACGACCTCAAGCTGTTCGGCGTCACCCCCGAACCGCCACCGCCTCCGCCGGCGAAGGTCATCCCCGATCCGGTCCGCAACACGCGCCCCGAGGGCGAGGCTTCGCCGCCGAACCTGCGCTCCAAGGCGACCGAGGTCACGGCGCCTCCGCCGGTGATCCCCATTCCCCTGCCTCCGCCCGTCGTGGCCGCCCCCAAGCCCTTCACCGGCAGCGAGGCGACCACCGGCGCTGCCCCGGTTCCGGGCCCCGGCACCGGCGCCGGCGGGATCGGCAACGGCACGGGCAGCGGCGGCTCGGGGGACGGCGACGGCGGCGGCTGGCAGGACGAGACGCCGCCGCGCCGCATCAAGGGGCGCCTCAAGGATTCGGACTATCCCGACGACCTCAGCGACGCCGGCATCGGCGGCACGGTCGGCGTGCGCTACACCGTCGAGACCGACGGCCGCGTCACCGATTGCGAGGTCACCCGCACGAGCGGCAGCGCCCGCCTCGACGCCCATACCTGCCGCCTGATCGAGCAACGCTTCCGCTACCGCCCCGCCCTCGACGCCCGCGGCCGGCCGGTGCCGTCGACCATCGTCGAGAACCACAGCTGGCAGGTCGAGATCGAACCGCCGGAGGAGGAGCGGTAGCGGGTATCACTATGGGCGGGGAGCAACGCGCCGGTTGTCAGAGATTGAGACGGCATGCAGATTACGACGGATCGATATTCAGCGTAAACGCCTTTCATGTTCGTCATAGCCGGACTCGATCCGGCACTCAGAATCGCATGGGTCCGTCAGTTCGAGGTCATCGCCAGTGATCGATTGGTTTCAAATGAGCGTTGCCATCATCGCTTCGGCTACGACTCCGGTTATTGCGATCGGGAAGCTGCATTGCAGGCCACTACCAGGCTTCGCGCTGTCGGTAGCCGTATCAAATCTCCTCACCCATGCGTTACCCTATCTAGCGCATCCACTGGATCACTATGGCCCGGCCTATGCGATCGCGATTGCCATGTACTTGATCATCACCGTCATCATCTCGGCTTTCGTAATCATCTCGGCTATCGTGATCGGACTTATAACTGTTGGAGAGCAGGCGGATTGACGGAGGCATCTCCAGCCGCCCCTCACCCGAACACCAGCGAGCGATGCGCCGCCACGCCCGCCATCACCCCGTCCGCCACCGCCCAGCTCACGCTGTGCGGCGCGCGGGCGATGTCGCCGGCGGCGTAGACGCCCGGCACCGTCGTCCTCTTCTCGCCGTCGGTGCGCACGACCGGTCCCATCGGCCCCTCGTCGATCGCGCAACCGAGCTGCGCCGCGAGCGGGCTGGTGAGGGTCGAGCGCGGCGCGACGAACAGCGCGTCGATCGCCCGCCGCCGCCCGTCCGCGAAACGGACATGCGACAGCCCTGCGCCTTCCCCTTCCAATCCCGCGAGCGGATCGCGCTCGATCGCCACGCCGCGCCGCACCAGCTCCGCCTCGCTCTCGGCATCGAGCACCGCCTGCCCGTCGAGGTAGAGCGTCGTCGGGCCCCATTCGGCGATCAGCATCGCGCCATGGATCGAATTCGGCATCGTGTAGAGCACGCCGAGCCGCTCGTCGGCGAACTCGAACCCGTGGCAATAGGGGCAATGCAGCACCGTCTTGCCCCAGCGCTCCGCCAGCCCCGGCAGCGGCGGCAAGCCATCGGTCAGTCCGAAGGCGAGCACGAGCCGCGACGCCTGCAACGTCTCGCCACCCGCGAGGCCGACCGAGAAGCCGTCTCCGTCCGCCCTGGCCTCCACCGCCTCGCCCTCGACGATCTCGACGGTGGGATAGGCGGCCACCTGCGTCCGCGCCGCCGCCAGGATGGCGCGCGGATCGCTGCCGTCATGGCCGAGGAAGCCGTGCGATTCCTCGGCGAAGCGGTTGCGCGGCTTGCCCGCGTCGATGACGCGCACGCGCCGCCGCGCCCGGGCGAGATAGGTGGCGGCGGCGAGGCCCGCGAAGCTGCCTCCCACCACGATCGCATCCAGCTGGTCCGAGGCGTCAAGCGGCATGGGCATTCTCCAGATCATGGGGGCCGCCGCGCGCGATCATCCGCGCGTGGAAATCGGCACTGAGTTCGGCAAGCGTCACCTCCCCCAGCCGCGCGAGCAGCAGCGCCTCGGCATCGTGGAAGGCCTGTTCCAGCGCAGCGTTCACCGCCTGCTCGACGAGGCAGCCGGGCGCCTCCGTCCGATTGCCCATCGCCAGCAGCTCGGGTGAACCGAGCGCATCATAGACGTCGCGCAGGGTCACGGCGGAAAGGTCGCAGGCGATCGTCCACCCGCCGCCATGCCCCTTCTCCGACCGCACATAGCCCTGCTCGCGCAGACCCGCCATGATCCGCCGGATCACGACCGGGTTGGTGCTCATCGCCCTAGCCAGCAGCTCCGAGGTCACCGGACCGTCGTGCTCGGCCATGTGCAGCAGGACGTGGAGCACGCCCGACAATCGACTGTCGCGTCTCATGAAACTTCATATGTTGCGTGAGTCGCGAAAAGTCAAGCGGACGATCCGGCGCCGGGATTGACATCGTCCGGGCACACCAATACCGCCCTGATGACGATATGATGTATCATATCTATAACAGGGGGACGACTTGCAGCATCTCGTCATCAGGGGCCTCGCCGCCGCTGCGTTGATCGGCGCATCGCCATCGCCGGCCATTGCGCAGGAGGCGGTTCCGCCGGATCGATCCGGCGAGGACGCGGCGCCGGATACCGCGGACGATCCCAAAGCCAGGACTCCGGGCGACATCATCGTCACGGGCTCGCTGATCCGCGGCCTGCCGAAGGAATATGTCGCCAGCCCGGTGTTCACCCATGACCAGGCGGACATCGTGCGCTCCGGATCGGGCGCCGTTTCGGAATATATGCTGACGATCCCGCAGAACTTCACCGGCGACCTCAGCGAGTTCGCCACCACCGGCGCGAGCATCGGCGCCCCGCTCGGCGACGCGACGCCGTACAACCAGTTCGACGGCTTCGCGGGCTTCGCGCTGCGCGGGCTCGCGTCCGACGCGACGCTGACGCTGCTCAACGGCCGGCGGATGCCGTCGGTCGGCATGAACGAATCGCCGACCGTGTCGGTCATCCCGTCGATGCTGATCGAGCGCATCGACATCATCCCCGACGGCGCCTCCGCGACCTATGGCGCCGACGCGGTCGCCGGGGTCGTCAACATCGTCACCCGCCGGCCAACCGAGGGGATCGAGCTGCAGCTGCGCGGGGCGGCCGCGACTCGCACCGGAAAGACCGACGTGCAGGCCAGCGCGCTCGCCGGCCATTCGTGGAACGGCGGCAACGTCTACGGCATGGCGATGTACCAGAAGCGCTCGCCCTTCGTCGGCGATCCCGTCGACGTGTCGGGCGAGACGCTCCAGATCACCCAGCTCCCGAACGAGCGGCTCACCGGCTTCTACGCCGGCGCGCAGCAGGAGGTGGGCGATCTCACCTTCTCCATCGACGCCTCGCGCTTCCAGCGCGACCGCTCGTCGCGGCAGCTCTATCTCGATGAGCCCGCATTCAACCGGGTCTTCAGGACCCGCACCACCGGCGTGTCGCTCTACAATGGCGTGCGCTGGCAGGGCGGCGGCAGCACCGCGGTCGACCTGACGGTCGACTATCACCGCAACGAGACCGACAGCAGCGCCAGCCGGGCCGGTCGGCCGCCGAGCACCCGCGAATACACCAACACCCTGTTCGTCGCGGAGCTGCGCGGCCAGGCCGCGCTGGCGCGCTTGCCGGCCGGGCCGATCCTGGCAGCAGGCGGCGTCCAGTATCGCGCCGAGACGCTGCGCACCGACGCGACGATCTTCTTCAATCGCAACGGCGGCACACGCAAGGTCAAGTCGGTGTTCGGCGAGCTCAACGTGCCGCTCGTGGGCCCGGACCAGGCGGTGCCGCTGATCCGCTCGCTCACCCTTTCCGCGGCGGCCCGGTACGAGGATCTCGGCTTCGACACGGCCCTGTCGCCGAAGCTGGGCGTGCGCTGGCAGGTCGACCGCTCCGTCGCGCTGCGCGGCACCTATGCGCGGTCGTTCCTCGTGCCGCGCTTCCGCAGCACGATCGGCGTTGCCGAGCAGGTGTCGTTCGGCATCTATGACTATGCGTTCCTGAACCCGGCGGACCAGAATCCCGCGCTCCCCGCCGGCCAGGCGCTGGTGATGTTCCGGGCCGGCGCCAATCCCGATCTCAAGACGCAGAACGCCGATACGTTCACGGCCGGCATCGATTTCACGCCGACCTTCATCCCCAATCTCTCGATCAAGGCCGGCTATTACCATATCAGGATCTCCGGCCGCGTCGGCTCGCCGTCGCCGGACGACAGCCTCTCGGTCGGCGATCTCCAGGTCTTCAACATCGCGCACCCCAGCCCGGAACAGGTGCGGCAGGTCATCGACAATCCCGCCGTCTTCCGCAGGTTCGCGCAGGTCCCGTTCATCAACGGCGGCGAGCTGACCATGTTCGATGGCGCGGGCCAGGTGCCCGCGGAGCTGCTGTCGCAAGTGCAGGTGATCGCCGACATCCGGGCGCAGAACTTCGCGGCCGAATCCACCGACGGCCTCGATCTCGACCTCGCCTACCGCTCGCGGCTGTTCGGCGGCACGGCGGCCGTCAAGATGACCGGCCAATATATCCTGAACCTCAAGCTGACCGCCGACGGCTCGACGCCGCTCTCGCGGCTCGACGGCTATGCGAAGCCGGCCGATCTGCGGCTGAACGGCACCGTTGTGTGGGGCCGCGACGGCGTCTCGGTCGGGTCGGTGGTGAACTATGTCGACGGCTTCACCGATGATCGCCCCGGTCAGCCGCGCAGGAAGATCGGGTCGTTCGTCACCGCCTCGCTGTTCCTCGGCTTCGACCTCGGCCGCCTGTCGGCGGCGCCATGGCTGACCGACAGCAGCGTGCAGCTCGTCATCGCCAATGCGTTCGACCGGCAGCCGCCCCGCATCGTCGACGGGGTGGTGGGCTATGATCCATACAACAACCCGCCCAATCCCCGGACCATAGGGCTGGTCCTGACCAAGCGGTTCGGCGGGGCTTGACGTTCCTCCGAGCGACGGTTCGGCGGAAAGTGCGCACCTTTTCAATCCTCCCCCGCCAGGGGGAGGTGTCAGCTGCAAGCTGACGGAGGGGGAGGACGGCGACCCACTGGCGGTGTGCTTCCTCCCCCTCCGTCACGCTTCGCGCGCCACCTCCCCCTGGCGGGGGAGGATTTGAATGTCGTCTCGTTCCAGTCCTCAATCCCCCGCGAACCCGAACGGCGACACCCCCGCCTCCCGCTCGCTGATCACCAGCGCGCGTCCCGCCGGCGGCGCCGAGCGCTGCGGACAATCGGCGCGCGTACAGGCCCGGCAGCCGAGCCCGATCGGCACCGCCTCACCGCCCAGGTCGATGCCCCGTGCCGCCGCCAGTCCGCCGGCAAGCTCCGCCGCCAGCCCCAGCGTCACCGCGAACCGCGCTTTCACCGCCCCGCTCCAGCCGCCCGCCGGCCCGACGCAGCGCGAGCTGGTGAACCAGCGGCTGCCGTCCTCCAGCGCGACGAGTTGCACGATCCGTTCGTCCGGCCGTCCGAAAGCCGCGAACAGGTCCCATAGCGGGCACAGCCCCGGTCCCTCGACCAGCGGCGAGCCGCTCGCCCCGGCGAAGCGCTTCGATACCTGTCCGGCCCGGTCGGTGCGCAGCATGAAGAAGGGCAGCCCCCGCGCGCCGACCCGCTGCAGCGTGGTCAGCCGATGCGCCACCTGCTCCACGCTCGCGCCAAAGCGGCGGCGCAATAGCTCAAGGTCGTAACCGGTCGCCTCGCACGCGCGCAGGAAGCGGGCATAGGGCATCATCACCGCCGCCGCGAAATAGCCGCTGAGGTGCCGCCGGAACAACCGCTCGGCGGTGCGATCGACGAAGCCCGAGCCCCGCGCGAGCGCGTCGATCTCACCGCGTGCCTCGACAAGCCCGAGCTGCCGCGCCAGCGCGAAGGTGCGCGCGGAAGGATCGAGCGTCTCCGACAGCTGGAGCTGCCGCGCATGGAAATCGAGCCGCACGCGCACGTCGGGCAGCACCTCGATCGGCAGGATGCGGATCGACAGCTGGTGCTTGACCCGCAATCGCTCCGCCATGGCACCATAGAGATCGCCCGCGCCCTGGCGGAGCTCGTCGGCCAGCGCCTCGGCGGCGGCGTCGAGGTCGGCGAAATGGCCGCGCCACCGCTCGATCTCGCGCCGCACCAGCACGCCGGCATCCGGCACCTCCTCGGCCGCCGTGCCGCCGCCGGCCCCGATCCGGTCATAGGCGCGCGCGAACGCCTCCGCCCCGCCCGGCGCGCCGGCGAGCCATTCCTCCAGCTCCGCGCGATCGATCTCGAGGTCCGCGAACATCGGATCGGCCAGCCGCCGCCGGACCGCCTCCGCCCCGCCGCCCGGCTCGCCCGCCGCCAGCGCGCGCGGATCGAAGTCGAACGCCTCGGCCAGCCGCAGCAGCAGGGTCGCGCTGAGCGGCCGCTGGTTCTTCTCGACCAGCGTCAGATAGCTCGGCGACACGCCCAGCATCTCCGCCATCGCCGCCTGCGTCAGCCCATGCTGCCGCCTGAGCCGCCGCACCGCATGGCCGGCCAGGAGCTTCCGCTGCGCCATTTTCCGTTTTCCTACAACCGAATGTTCTTGATATGTTTCAACTTAAGCTCCTCCCCGGCACGGGGAGGGGGACCATCGCGCAGCGATGGTGGAGGGGGCCCGGCCACAAGCGATACCGAGGAGGCGGGCCCCCTCCACCCCCGCGCTGCGCGCGGCGGTCCCCCTCCCCGTACCGGGGAGGATTTGAAGTTGTAAATTCCTTACATATTTTCAAACCAGTCAACCAGTCCAAACACAGCCTTACCTCGAAACCACACCATCGCCCATAGTCAACTTAGTCAAGATTTCCTTACAGAACACCCGAACCTGTCAAGGAACAGACAATGCCAACCACCTTCGAAGACCTCGTCCCCGCCCCCACCGGCCGCTTCGACGGCATCGTGCGGCCCTATTCGGCGGACGATGTCGCGAAGCTGCGCGGCTCGGTGCCGGTCGAGCACACGCTCGCCCGCCGCGGCGCGCTCAAGCTGTGGGAGCTGCTGAAGAGCGAGGATTACGTCAACGCCCTCGGCGCGCTCAGCGGCAACCAGGCGATGCAGATGGTCCGCGCCGGGCTGAAGGCGATCTATCTGTCCGGCTGGCAGGTCGCGGCCGACGCCAACACCGCCGGACAGATGTACCCGGACCAGTCGCTCTATCCCGCCAACGCCGGGCCGGAGCTGGCGCGCCGCATCAACGCGACGCTGCAGCGCGCCGACCAGATCGAGCATATGGAGGGCGGCGCGACCCGCGACTGGTTCGCCCCGATCGTCGCCGATGCCGAGGCCGGCTTCGGCGGACCGCTCAACTGCTTCGAGATCATGAAGGCGTACATCGCCGCCGGCGCCGCAGGCGTGCATTACGAGGACCAGCTCGCCTCGGAGAAAAAGTGCGGGCATCTCGGCGGCAAGGTGCTGATCCCGACCCAGGCGCACGTCCGCAACCTCGATGCGGCACGGCTGGCGGCGGACGTCTCGGGCGTGCCGACGCTGGTCATCGCCCGCACCGATGCGGAGAGCGCGCGGCTGATCACCTCCGACGTCGACGAGCGCGACCGCGAGTTCCTGACCGGCGAGCGCACGCCGGAGGGCTTCTTCCGCCTGAAGGAGGGCACCGGCGTCGACCATTGCATCAAGCGCGGCCTTGCCTTCGCCAGCCACGCCGACCTGCTGTGGTGGGAGACCTCGCATCCCAACCTCGACGACGCCAGGCGCTTCGCCGAGGCGATCCGGCGGGAGCATCCGGAAAAGCTGCTCGCCTACAATTGCTCGCCGAGCTTCAACTGGGAGAAGAACCTCGACCGGGACACCATCGCCCGCTTCCAGCGCGAGCTCGGTGCGATGGGCTACAAGTTCCAGTTCGTGACGCTGGCGGGCTTCCACCAGCTCAACCACGGCATGTTCGAGCTGGCGCGCGGCTACAGGGACCGCGGCATGGCCGCCTATTCGGAGCTGCAGCAGGCCGAGTTCGCGAGCGAGGCGAACGGCTACACCGCCACCAAGCACCAGCGCGAGGTCGGCACCGGCTATTTCGACCTGGTCGCGACCACGCTCGCCGGCGGCCAGAGCTCGACCACCGCGCTCGCCGAATCGACCGAGGCCGCGCAGTTCACCGTGGCCGCCTGAGACCCATGAAGAAAGGAGAAGACCGATGACCCAAGAACCGACCCGCAGCCGCGCCGTCTTCTCGACGGAGGACTTCGGCCTGATGAAGGAAGCGATCGGCGATTATGTCCGCAAGATCGCCGACGAACCGCGTTCGGCCAAGTTCAGCAACCTCTACCACCGCCTCGGCCGCCTCGGCTGAGGTCCCGGCCAGCGCGGGAGCCCCCGCCTCGCGCCGGCCATTCCCAAGCTTTCCTGGGGAGGAAAGGTGCCCGTCGGCGGAGCGATCCGCCGGCGGGCATTACCGCGAAGCGCTTTAGCCGATCGTCTGCCCCGTCTTCGCCCAGTCGGCCAGGAAGCCCTCGATCCCCTTGTCGGTGAGCGGATGCTTGACGAGCTGGCGGATCACGGCGGGCGGGGCGGTCATCACGTCGGCGCCGATCCGTGCGGCCTCGTAGACGTGGATCGGGTGGCGCACGCTCGCGACCAGGATCTCCGTGTCGAAGTCGTAATTGTCGTAGATCTGGCGGATGTCGGCGATGAGCTGCATCCCGTCGAAGCCGACGTCGTCATGCCGCCCCACGAACGGCGAGACGAAGGTCGCCCCCGCCTTGGCCGCGAGCAGCGCCTGGTTGGCGGAGAAGCACAGGGTCACGTTCACCATGGTGCCGTCACCGGTCAGCGCCTTGCAAGTCTTGAGTCCGTCGATGGTGAGCGGCACCTTGACCGCGACGTTGTCGGCGATCTTCCGCACCACCTCGGCCTCGCGCATCATGCCTTCGTGGTCGAGCGCGACCACTTCGGCCGAGACGGGACCGTCGGTGATCGCGCAGATTTCCTTCACCACCTCGAGGAAGTTACGGCCCGCCTTGTGGATCAGCGAGGGATTGGTGGTGACGCCGTCGACCAGCCCGCTCTCGGCGAGATCGCGGATTTCGGCGGTGTCGGCGGTGTCGACGAAGAATTTCATGAAGCCTCCGGCTAGGGCAAAATGCTGATATTACAGTCCGACGACAGCCGTGTTACCGCTGCCCCGAATCGCCCCCTCTATAGACCGGACGCCGTTGCCGCACAGCCGCTCAAACCCCGAGGTCCCGATGCGCCGCATCTGCCTTGCCCTTCTTGCCTTGACCGCCCCGGCCGCCGCCCATGCGCAGCAGGCCGACGAGCAGCTGTGGCTGCAGGCAAACGCGACGACGCAGACGGGAGATACGACGCTGACCTTCGAGACGATCGGCCGCTTCAGCGACGATGCCGATGGCTTCTCCCACTCGGAGATCGGCGGGCTCGCGAGCGTGCCGGTGGCGAAGGGCGTCGACCTCGCCTTCGGCTATCGCCACGTCGAGGATTGGGACCATGGCCATGCCCTGCCCAACGAGGAGCGACTGCGCCAGATGGTGACGGTGGCACTCGGCAGCGGCTTCGCCGTGCGCGCTCGGTTCGAGCAGCGCTTCAATTCGAGCGGCAACGAGGTGGGATTCCGGGTGAGGCCGCAACTGCGCTTCACCCGTCCGCTCACGCGCGGCGGCCTGGCGCTGTTCGCGACGCATGAAAGCTATTTCAACGCGAACACGACCAGATGGGGCCAACGCCGCGGCTACGAACGAATTCGCAATGCGTTCGGGCTGTCGTTTCCGCTGCTGAAGGCGTTGCGCGCCGATCTCGGCTACCTCAACCAACTCCGCTTCGGCCGGCGCGGTGCGCGCGACCGCATGGATCACGCGATGACCTTCGCGTTCAACTATTCCTTCTGAAGCAGCAGCACCGAGTGCGTTTCGCCCGGCGGCTCGACCCGTCCGCGCCGTGCGAAACCAAGGTGGTCGAGCAGTGCGAGCGACCTGAGATTGTCCGGATTGACGATCGCCAACACCGGCGCGAGGCCTTGTGCCGCCGCCCATTCCATCGTCGCGTGTGCGGCCTCCAGCGCATAGCCCCGGCCACGACCCGCCGGCAGGAAGGCGTAGCCGAGATCGACATGATCGAGCCAGTCGCGCTTGAGCAGCCCGCACATGCCGAGCGGCACGCCCTCCGCCTTGCCTTCGACCGCCCACATGCCGAAACCGTGCCGGGCATAGCTCGCCCGAGGTCCTTCTTCGACATAGCGCTCGGCACTGGCGAGGTCGTGGACGCCGCGATCGCCGATGTTGGCGCGGAAATCCGGATCGGTGTGCAGCTCGAGCACGAACGGCGCGTCGGCCGGCACGATCTCGCGCAGCAGCAGCCGTTCGGTCTCGATCATCGTCCCCTGTTCCCCTCAGGCGCCGGCCATCCTAGGTGGGGGTGATGGCACGGGCACGCGTGATTGTCATGAATTCGGCGCTGGGACCGCTCGACTATCGCGTGCCGCACGGCATGGAAGTCGAGCCGGGCTCGATCGTGGTCGCGCCGCTGGGGCCGCGCCAGCTGCTCGGCGTGGCGTGGGAACCGGAGCGGCTCGCGACCGAAGAGGTCGGCGACAACCGGCTGCGCAACCTGCTCGCGGTCGCCGATGCGCCGCCGATCCCGGCGCCCCTCCGCCGGCTCGTCGAATGGACCGCCGACTATTATCTCGCGCCGCTCGCAGCGGTGCTGAGGATGGCGCTGTCCTCCACTTCGGCGCTGGAGGGCGGCAAGACCATCGTCGAGTATCGCGCGACCGGCGAACCGCCCGACCGCATGACCGCGCAACGCGAGCAGGCGCTGGAACGGATCGGCGATCGCCAGGGCCTGATCCGCGAGCTCGCGACGATCGCCGATGTCTCCGAGGGCGTGATCCGCGGATTGGTCAAGGCCGGCGCGCTGGAGGGGATCGCGGTCGACCTCGACAGCCCCTATCCCGAGCCCGATCCGAACCATGCCCCTCCTGAGCTCACCAAGGATCAGGCCTATGCCGCCGGCATCCTCCAGGCATCCGTCGCAGCGAAGGATTTCGAGCCGTTTCTGCTCGACGGCGTCACCGGATCGGGCAAGACCGAGGTCTATCTGGAAGGCGTCGCCGAGGCGCTGCGCGAGGGCAAGCAGGCGCTCGTGCTGTTGCCCGAGATCGCGCTGACCGAGCCGTTCCTCAAACGCTTCCACGCGCGGTTCGGCGTCGAGCCGGTGGCGTGGCACTCCGGCCTCAGGCAGTCGCAGCGCCGCCGCGCCTGGCGCCAGATCGCGGCCGGACAGGCCAAGGTGGTGGTCGGCGCCCGATCGGCACTGTTCCTGCCCTACCCCAGGCTCGGCCTGATCGTGGTCGACGAGGCGCACGAGACCAGCTTCAAGCAGGAGGACGGCGTCCATTACCACGCCCGCGACGTCGCGGTGATGCGTGGACGTTTCGAAGGCTGCCCCGTGGTGCTCGCCTCCGCCACCCCGGCGATCGAGACGCGCCATCAGGTCGAGCTCGGCCGCTATCGCGAGCTCAAGCTGCCCGGCCGCTATGGCAAGGCCGAGCTGCCGGCGATCGAGGCGATCGACCTGCTCGCCGAGCCGCCCGAGCGCGGCCGCTGGATCGCCCCGCGCCTCGTCCGCGCGATCGACGAGACGCTGGAGCGCGGTGAGCAGGTGCTGCTGTTCCTCAACCGCCGCGGCTACGCGCCGCTCACCTTGTGCCGGACCTGCGGGCATCGCTTCCAATGCCCCAACTGCACCGCCTGGATGGTCGAGCACCGGCTGATCCGCCGCCTTGCCTGCCATCATTGCGGTCACGTCATCCCGACACCGCGCGCCTGCCCGGAATGCGAGAGCGAGGACAGCCTGGTCGCCTGCGGCCCCGGCGTCGAGCGCATCGCCGACGAGGCCAGGGCGCTGTTCCCGGACGCTAGACTCGCGATCGTCACCTCCGACACCATCTGGTCGCCGGCCAAGGCGGCGGAGTTCGTCGGGCGGATGGAAGCGGGCGATATCGACATCGTCGTCGGCACCCAGCTCGTCACCAAGGGCTATCACTTCCCCAATCTGACGCTGGTCGGGGTGATCGACGCCGACCTCGGCCTCGAAGGCGGCGACCTGCGCGCCGCGGAGCGCACCTTCCAGCAGATCATGCAGGTCGCCGGCCGCGCCGGCCGCGGCGAGAAGCCGGGCACGGTGCTGGTCCAGACCCATGCGCCCAAGGCTCGCGTGATCGAGGCGCTGGTCTCGGGCGATGCCGAAGCCTTCTACGCTGCCGAGACCGAAGCACGACGCGACGCCGACGCACCGCCGTTCGGCCGCTTCGCCGCGATCGTGGTGTCGAGCGAGGACAAGGCCGCGGCCGACGAGACCGCCCGCGTCATCGCCCGCGCCGCGCCGGAGGTCGACGGGATGGACGTGTTCGGCCCGGCCCCCGCCCCGCTCGCGATGCTGCGCGGCCGCCATCGCTTCCGCCTGCTGGTACATGCGACACGGCAGCTCGACGTGCAGGACGTGATCCGCGACTGGCTGGGCGCACTGGATTGGCCCGCGAAGGTGCGGGTGGCGGTGGACGTCGATCCCTATAACTTCCTGTAACAACCCGTGTCGTGACGTCATGGCGCCTTGCAAGCCCCGCCACGACCTGCGACACGCGCGCAGGTGCGGTTCCTGCTCGCCCTGTTCGCCCTGCTGGCCTTCGCGACTCCGGCGCACGCCGACGACATCGCTGCCGCCGGGCGCGGCGTGGTGCGGGTCGTCACCATCGCGGTGGTCGAGGGTGAGGTGGTCGGCTTCGGCCACGGCAGCGGCTTCGCGGTCGCGCCCAACCGGATCGTCACCAACGCCCATGTCGTCGAGCCGGCGGCGCGCTATCCCGACAACGTCCTGATCGGCGTCGTCCCCTCGGCGGGCGACAAGAGCTATCAGGGCAAGCTGATCGCGGTCGATCCCGCGCGCGACCTGGCGCTCATCGAATTCTCGGGCGTGAGCCTGCCGCCGCTGACGCTCTATGCAGGTCCTGCCGACGAGGGCGACGCGCTGATCGCGCTCGGCTATCCCGGCAACGTCGATGTCGCCACCGCCCAGTCGATGAGCGACTTCATCAGGCCGCAGTCGCCGGTACGCTCGCAGGGCGTCTATTCGGGCGCGCGGTCGATCGCCGGGGTCAACATGCTGCTCCACACCGCCAACATCGCGCGCGGCAACTCCGGCGGACCGCTGCTCGACCGCTGTGGGCGCGTGATCGGGGTCAATTCGGCGATCACCAATGGCGAGCAGGGCGACGCGAACTTCGGCTTCGCCATCGCCGATTCGGAGCTGACCGCGTTCCTGCGGGAGGCGAAGCAGCCGGTCGCCTCGGTCGGCGTGCCCTGCCTCTCGATCGAGGACCGGCTCGCCGCCGACAGCGCCGCCGCTGCCAGCGCGCGCGAGCAGGCCGAGGCCGACGCGGCCGCCGTCGCGGCGCAGACCCGCGCCGACCGCGAGGCTGCGCTCGACCAGGCGCGCGACCGCAACCTGACGATCCGCGAGAATTTCATCGGCGGCGCGACGCTTCTGCTGGTGCTGGGCGCACTCGGGCTCGGTGGCGCCGGATTGCTCGCGACGCGCCGCGATCCGCGCGCACGGCAGGCGGCGATCGCTGGCGGCGCGCTGATGGCGGTGGCGGTGATCGTCTTCTTCCTGCGCCCCGGCTTCGATCCGGCGTCGGTCAAGGTCGCCGCGCCCAAGACTCGGACGACAGCCGCCGATCCCGGCACCGGCAGGATGATCTGCACGCTCGATCCCGCGCGCAGCCGCGTGACGGTGAGCGCCACGCAGAATGTGGCGCTGAGCTACGGCGGTGATGGCTGCATCAACGGCCGCACCCAATATGCCGAGGACGGCCACGGCGGCTGGGAACGGATCCTGGTGCCCGATGAGGAGGCGACCGTCTCGGTGCTCGGCTATCAGCCGGCGACGCGGACCTACACCAGCACCCGCTACCTGCTCGGCGACGAGGCGATGAGCCGCGCCCGCGAGCTCCGCAAGGGCGTGACGCTCAAGACCTGCTCGGCCGATCCCGCCGCCCGCGCGGCGCTCGCCAGCCAGCAGTCGGCGATCCGATCGTCGCTGCCGCCGCGCTGGAACGAGCGGCTGGTCTATTCGTGCAAGGCGGTGCCCTGACCGGTCAGGCGCGATCGATCCGAGCGGCGAAACAGCCGCGTCCGGCGTTGTGGGCGTGGAGATAGGCGACGCGCGGATCGGCGAAGAATTCCTCGATCCGCCGGTCGAGCTCGCTGCCCTCGAACACGTCGGCGTCGGTCATCATGCCGTCGGCGTCGAACGCCCGCACCGACAGCAGCCGGATCGCCAGCGGCTCAGGCACCGTGTCGACGAACTCCGCCGCCTCCTCCGCGCCCTCGCGCACGAAGATGGCATGAGCGCTGCGATAGGGCGTCGCGACCGGCAGATGCTCATAGTTGACCAGCAGCACCGTCTCGCCCGGATCGATGTCGACGAGCTCCACCCGACACGGCGCATCGGGCTTCGCCGTCACCTTCATGCGGACGACCTGCTCGGCCGCCAGCGCCGCATCGTCCAGGCCATAGAGGTGGCGGAACGGCGCGGGATCGAGCCCGCGGATGCGATAGGCCATCACTTCGCTCCTTCGCGTTTCCTGAGCGCGAGCTTGCGGTCGACGCCATAGGCATAGCCGCCGATGCTGCCGTCGCCGCGCTGGACGCGATGACAGGGGATGATCACCGCGACGTTGTTGGCGCCGCACACCGTTCCGGCAGCGCGCACCGCGCCGGGCTTGCCGACGGCGGCGGCGAGCTGGGCGTAGCTCAGCGATTCGCCCGGCGGGATCCGGCGAAGCGCTTCCCACACCGCTTCCTGGAAGGCGGTGCCCTGCACGTCGAGCGGCAGGTCGGCGTGACGGCCGGGGCTCTCGACCTCGCTCACCACCCGCGCGGCGAGCTCGGCGAGCGCGGCACCGCCCTGGACCACCTCCGCCTTTGGAAAGCGTGCGGCGAGCCTCAGCGAATCCTCCTCGAACGCGACGCGGCAGAGCCCCTTGTCGGTGGCGGCGATCAGCAGCGGACCGAGGCTGGTTTCGGCGATCGTCCAGCGGATCGTGACACCCGCCCCGCCGTTGCGCCAGGCGCTGGGCGTCATGCCCAGCCGTGCGTTGGCGGTCTCGTAGAAGCGGCTCGGGGCCGAATAACCGGCGTCGTAGATCGCGTTGGTCACCGTCTCCTCCGCCGTCAGCGCCTCGGCGGCGCGGCGGGCGCGTAGGCCCCGGGCGTAGGCGGCAGGCGTGACGCCGGTCGCGCGCTTGAACAGCCGATGGAAGTGATGCGGGGCATAGCCGACCGCGGCAGCCAGTTCCTCGAGCCCGATCGGCTCCTCCGCCTTCTCGAGCAGCGCCACCGCCTCGGCGACGGCGACGCGGTCGCGGCCGACCTCGTCGGGCTTGCAGCGCATGCAGGCACGGAAGCCGGCCGCCTGCGCCTCCTCGCCGTCGGCGAAGAACAGCACATGCTCGCGCTTCGGTCGCCGCGCCGGGCAGCTCGGCTTGCAGTAGATGCCGGTAGTGGTGACCGCGCCGACGAAGCGGCCGTCGAAGCGCCGGTCGCGCCGCTCGAACGCGCCCCAGGCGATGTCGGGATCGATTTCCTGTGTCATGGGCATGGGTATAGATAGGGTATTCGCGCAAGACTTCCCGTGCTTTGCGGTCAAACAGCTTGCGAGGCAGGCGACGGACGACCATGCTCGGTGAAATGGGGGGCCGCGAGCAACGCATCCGTGATCTGTTCGGGCAGCAGTTCGAGCCGGATGGCGACGGTTTTCTCTATCGACCGAACCATCGAGCACAACCCAAGCGAGTGACCCGCGCCGAACGGAACGTCTTCACCGAGCAGCTCGTCCGCGCGTCCAATCGAATGACGTGGGGCTTCGCCGCCGTGGCGGTGGCCGCGATCACGGTCGCCGTCTTCTTTGACAAGACCAGCGAGGACCTCGGCTACGGGCTCGACTTCACTACCGCATGCGTCCTTGTCCTGGTGGCGCTTTTCGTGCCGCTGTATCGGTATATCTGGCGCGCGCCTGCCAGGGCCTTGGCTGATCGCACGCCGGCTGGCCTAGCGCGATCGCGCGAGGAGGCTCGCGCCCTGGTTCTGACCAAGCTCAGATGGTCACAGCTGGGGGGCGCATTCGCCATTGCCGTCTTTTTGATCGTCTCGCACTGGCCGCGCGACGAATTCCGGATCGGCGACTGGGTTTGGATCGGCGGTGGAGGATTGCTGATTGCACTCGTGGCGGTGCAGGCCGCACGAAAGTGGCGATTCGGGCGGCAACATTGACTTCCGGCCGCCGCACCACCATATGCTGCATCTGCGAAGCCCTTAGCAAGGCAGCGTGATCGGGCGGATTGCCGCCCCGGCCCGGCTTCGTTTCCAAAGCTTCCCACGTCACGCGGGTCGCCAAACTCTGGCCCCGTCGTATCGCGCGCCCATGTCGGGCAGCGCGCGCCGACTCCAATTACGAGTCCAAAATCACAATGCAATTTTCCGACCTCGGGCTGTCGCAGCCCGTCCTCGCCGCGCTTGCCGCCAAGGGTTATGCCGAGCCGACGCCGATCCAGGCGCAATCGATTCCGGCGCTGCTCGACGGCCGCGACCTGCTCGGCATCGCCCAGACCGGCACCGGCAAGACCGCGGCCTTCACCCTGCCCTCGATCGACCGGCTGGTCGCCGCCAACAAGCGTCCGCTGCCCCGTCAGTGCCGGATGCTGGTGCTTGCCCCCACCCGCGAGCTCGCTGCGCAGATCGCCGAGAGCGCGCGCGGCTATGCCAAGGGCAGCAACCTCAATGTCGCCACCGTGTTCGGCGGCACTTCGCTCCACAAAAACCGGCAGGACCTGTCGCGCGGCGTCGATATCCTCGTCGCGACGCCCGGCCGGATGCTCGACCTGATCGACGAGGGACATCTGTCGCTCTCGGCGGTCGAGATCTTCGTGCTCGACGAAGCCGATCAGATGATGGACCTCGGCTTCATCCACGCGCTGAAGCGCACGGTGAACCTGCTGCCGAAGAAGCGGCAGAGCCTGTTCTTCTCGGCAACCATGCCCAAGGCAATCCGCGATCTCGCCGGCCAGTTCATCCACGATCCGGTCGAGGTGAAGGTGACCCCGGTCGCCAGCACCGCCGAGCGGGTCGATCAGTACGTCACCTTCATCAACCAGGCGGAGAAGCAGGCGCTGCTGACGATCGTGCTCAGGAAGGAGCCGATCGATCGCGCGCTGGTGTTCACCCGCACCAAGCACGGCGCCGATCGCGTGGTGAAGCTGCTCGGCGCGAACGGCATCGTCGCGCACGCCATCCACGGCAACAAATCGCAGCCGCAGCGCGAACGCGCGCTCGCCGACTTCCGTTCGGGCAAGGTCCGCATCCTGGTCGCCACCGACATCGCAGCGCGCGGAATCGACGTGTCCGGCGTGAGCCACGTGTTCAACTTCGAGCTGCCGAACGTGCCGGAGCAATATGTCCACCGCATCGGCCGCACCGCGCGTGCCGGCCGTGACGGCATCGCGGTGAGCTTCGTCGCCGATGACGAGCGGCCATATCTGCGCGACATCGAGCGGCTGACGCGCCAGCGCCCGACCGTCACCCCGCTGCCGGAGAACTTCCAGGTGCAGGCGGCGGAGATCGTGAAGAGCCGTGCGCCGGTGACGATCAGCCGCGACGAGAACAACGGCCGCCGCGGCCGCGACATGCAGCGCGCCGGAGGCGGTCAGCCGCGTGACGGCGGGCAGCGTGAAGGCGGGCAGCGCGAGGGTCAGGGCGAGCGTCGCCACTTCCCGGCAAAGAAGCGCTTCCACGCCCGGCCCGCGGGTAACGGCGGCGGCGGACAGCGCCGACAGGGCGGCGGGCGCTAAGGTGTGATCGCCCTTCGTTGAAATACCGTCATCCCGGCGAAAGCCGGGATCTCAGGCAGCTGCAGTACCGTAAGCCTCATGAGATCCCGGCTTCCGCCGGGATGACGACCTCAATTCGACCAGTTCCCACTTCGGGGAGCAAAGCTCACCTCGGCTTCTTGAACCGCAGCGTCATCCGGTCGCTCTCGCCGATCGCGGCATATTTGGCGCGGTCGACGTCCTTGAGCTGATAGCTCGGCGGCAGCGTCCACACGCCATTGGGCCAGTCGGCGGTGTCCTTGGGGTTGGCATTGATCTCGCTCGCGCTGTCGAAGACGAAGCCGGCCTGCTCCGCAAGGCGGCGGACGGTCGAGACCTTGATATAACCGCTGTTGGTCTCGCGGGCGGCGTCGGCGCTCTCGGGTAAACGATGGTCGACCACGCCGAGCGTGCCGCCCGGCTTCAGCATCGCATACATCTGGCGGAAGGCCTCCGCCGCATAATCCTGACCGCCGCGCTGATACCCTGCGCGCCAGTTGTGGACGTTGCGGAAGGTGAGGACGACGTCGGCGCTGCCGTCCGGCACCTTCGGCTGCCCTGCATCGGCCGGGAAGGCGGCGAGGTTGACCTTGCCGTAGAGCGCGGCGTCCTTCGCCTGCAGCGCGCGCACGCCGTCGAGCCCCTTGGGCCAGGGGCCGGCCGCCCAATAGCTTCCCCGCGCAGCAGCGTAGGGCGCCAGGATTTCGGTATACCAACCGCCGCCAGGCCAGATCTCGACCACCGTGTCGCCCGGCTTCACCTGGAAGAAGGCGAGCGTCTCGACCGGATGGCGATATTTGTCGCGCGCGACGTTGGCGGGCGTGCGGGTGGGTGCCGCAACGACCTCGGCGAGCTTAGACTGGAGCGTGGCCGGCGCTCCGATCGCGACACTGGTCACCGCAGCCGCAACGGAGACGATCGCTATGGTTGCGAGCGCGCGCATCTCAAGTCTCCTCGAACGGTGGACGTTGCCTTCGTATCGCGGCAGGGAGGTGCGATGCAAGCGAGACTGTGGAGCGCGGCGGCGGCCTGTGTCGCGGTGGCGGTGGCGAGCGGCGTCGGGCAATGGCGCCGCGGCCGCCGGCGCGACCTCGACCGTGTCGGGATGGTGCCATGGCCGACGATCCAGTTCGCGGCGATGATGGGCGCGCTGATCCTCGCCAGCGTCGCGCTCAATTCCTGAAGGCGAGGTCGCGGCGGAGGTAGACGACCGTGCGGTATTGCGCACGCGGCACGCTGAATACAGGACGATAGCGCACGAGCGCCGCCTTGAGCGCGGCGAGGCTGGCCCGATTCCAGATGTCGAGCCGGCGGGTCGAGGTGACGATCACCGGCGGCCGCCCGGCGAGGATGCGGCGGACCTCAGCCGCTTCGTCGATGCCGGTCGCCCCCTGCTCGGTCGTGTAGGCAAGGAAGTTGGGGAAGGCGTAGGCGGTCGGCAGGCAGGCATCGGCCAGGCTGTAGGTGATGGTGTCGCCGATGAAGACATAGGGACATCCGCCGCGATCGTTCGCAGCGACGACGCGGGCGACCTCGCGCGCACCGGGGTCGTCGTTGGGGACGAACGCACGCTCGACCACCACCAGCAGCAGCCCCAGTCCCAGCGCACCGATCAGCGCGCGCGGATGACGGCCGAAGGCGATCGCCGCCGGCACCGCCAGCGGCGCGATCAGCGGCAGCGCATAATGGTCGAAGAAGGTGCCGATCGCGGCGAAACCGACCAGGGCGGTGCCGAGCCACAGGAACGCCAATCCCCGTTCCGCCGCGCAGCGCGCGCGCCGCCGGCGCCAGGCGATCATGGCGCACAGGATCAGCGGCGACAGCTCGGCGGCGATACCGAGCAGCCGCATCGCGAGTTCGCTCGCCGGATAGGGCGGCCGCAGCAGGATCGAGGTGACGTTGGCGAACCACCACGCATCGAAATGGCCGAGCCGCGCATAAACGAACGCCGCCGCCAACGTCGGCGCCGCGCCGGCCAGCAGCCACAGCGATACGGCGGGAACCAGCTTCGCCCGGGCGCCGCTCCGCCACAGCCACCACAGGTGCGCGAGACCGAAGAACGCTCCCTCGAAAGCCGCGGTCGGCTTGAGCTGGATGGCGAGGCCGGCGAGCAGACAGGCCGCGAGGCCGTTCAAGACGATCGCATCCGGCCGCCGCTCCAGCGACGGCAGCCGCAGCGTCAGCCAGGCGGCGGCGGTGACGGGCAGGTTGTAGAATACCGGCGCCTGTCCCCCGCGCCCACCGAGCAAGGGCAGCCAGACGAGGTAGGCGATTGCGGCCGCAATGGCGCCGGTCCGGCTCGCACCGACCCGAAGCGCGCTGGCGAAGACCAGCGCTGCGGTGGCGGCCGCCGAGAGGCAGGCGAGGATTTGATAGCCAAGGATATCGTCGCCCGGCAGCGCCGCCGCGCCGGCGTAGAGCAGGAACAGCCCGATCGGCTTGCGGTCCCAGATGTCGACATAGGGCAACGCTCCGTGGAGCAGCCGCTCGCCGACCAGCAGATAATATTGCTCGTCGACATGGATCACAGGATTGCCGAAATCGGCCGCGCGCAGCGCCACCGCCGCCGCGAGCAGCAGCGCCGCCACCGCCGGCGCAGGCAACGGCCGGATGCGCTCCATCAGTAGAAGCGCGCGAGCGTCAGCGTGCGGTCGCCGCCGTTGTCGCACAGGCCCAGGCGGACCGTACGCCCCGGCGCACCTGCCGGCCAGGCCGCGAGCGGCGTGGCGAGATAGTCGGCAGGGATCGGCACACCGTCGACCGCGCAGATGCGCTCGCCCGCGCGCCAACCCGCCGCAGCCGCCGGCGAGTTGCGCATGACATGGAGCACGCGCAGCGACCTGCCCTGGAGCGCGATGAGCAGCCCGCTGGTCGACTTGAGCGGTTCGCGATCGACGGTCTTGCCGGGTGCGAACACCATGCGTTTGGCGGTGGGGTCGATCAGCACGCGATAGCGCTGGAGCAGGCCCGAACCGATCCGGCCCGCGGTGCCGGTGAGCTGGGAGAAGCCGTCCTTGCCCTCGATCCTCACCTCGACGTTCCTTGCCGTGAGTCCGGCAAGGCGGACGGCTGGCAGGACGGTGAGATCGGTCTCGATCGCGCCGCCGAGGCCGAAGGCATAGGCAGAGGTGAGCGGCGGCGTCGGCACCCGCGCCGCGCCCCACATCTCGCGCGACAAGGTCACCGACGATCCGTCGCCGGTATCGACGATCATCGGCTTGAAGCGATGCCGTCCGATCGAAAGCTCGCTCAGGAACACGCCCGAGTCCGGTGCGATCGACAGCGGCACGCTGGTCCCGGTGAACGGCAGCCGGCCGGATGGCAGCAGGCGGAAACGGCGGGCGTCATAATCGATGTCGAGCGCCTGACGGCCGAGCAGGTCGCTGCCGATCAGCATCTCGACGGGCTCGGCGCTGCCGGTGGCGATCGCCTTGAGATCGGCCACCGCCAGACGGCCGCCGGTGCGCGTCAGGCCGCCGATCGCCAGCGACTCGACCGCTGCCCAGCCGAGCGGCACCGTCCCGCCGATCGCGTCGGCCTGTCCCGCCAGCACCGGCCGCAGCCCGATCGCCTCGGCGAACCTGCGCGAGATGAGGCTGTGCGTGACGCCGGTATCGAGCACCGCCGTCGCCGGACGGCCGTTCACGGTCATGGTGAAGCGGATCTGATTGCCGGGGGTGAGATCGAAGCTCACCCATTGCGCCGCGGTATTGGACGCGAGCTCCACCGCCGGCGCTTCGGCCACGGCCGGCGCCGCGCCGAGCAGGAGGCAGAGGAACAGGCCGGCGACGCGCATGATGAAGCGGGCGGTTAGCGCGTTTTCACGCGAGTCGCCATCATACTGTCCCTCTCCCTTTGGGAGAGGGAAGGAGCGCCGGAGGCGCGGGAGGGTGAGGGCGGCTGCGGCCAGCGTGGTCGCCCTCACCCTCCCACTCGGGCTACGCCCGAGCGGGCCCCTCCCTCTCCCAAAGGGAGAGCGGTTTCGGTTACAGACATGCCTCCAGCATCGCCTGGTCGAAGCCGAACTGGCGCGCCTTGTCGAGCGTGTAGGGGCGAAGGCCCATCGAGCGGTACTCACCGACGATCTTGCCGTCCGCGCTCTCGTCCAGATACTCGAACTTGAACAGCTCCTGCGTGACGATCACCGGCCCCTCCATCCCGATCACCTCGGTGATGTTGGTGACGCGGCGGCTGCCGTCGCGCAGGCGCTTCACCTGCACGATCATGTCGACCGAATCGGCGATCTGGCGGCTGATCGCCTCCTTCGGGATCTTGATATCGCCCATCATCACCATGTTCTCCATACGGCCCAGGCATTCGCGTGGGCTGTTGGAGTGGAGCGTGCACATCGATCCGTCGTGACCGGTGTTCATTGCGGCGAGCAGGTCGAAACACTCGCTGCCGCGGATCTCGCCCAGGATGATACGATCCGGGCGCATACGCAGCGCGTTCTTGACGAGGTCGCGGATGGTGATCTCGCCCTGCCCTTCCAGGTTCGGCGGACGCGTCTCGAGCGGCAGCCAGTGCGGCTGCTGCAGGCGGAGCTCGGCGGCGTCCTCGATCGTCAGCACACGCTCGCCCGGATCGATCATCTTCGACAGGGCATTGAGCATCGTCGTCTTGCCCGAACCGGTGCCGCCGGAAATGACGACGTTGAACCGGCTCGCCCCGGCGATCTTGAGGCAGGTCGCCATCTTCTGCGACATCGACCCCCAGTTCGCCATCATGTCGAGCGTGATCGGCTTGTCGGAGAATTTGCGGATCGAGATGGCGGTGCCGCGCAAGGAGAGCGGCGGCACGATCACGTTGACGCGGCTGCCGTCCTTGAGGCGGGCGTCGGCGAGCGGCGTGGTCTGATCGACGCGGCGGCCGACCGAGTTGCAGATGCGCTGCGCGATCTGGAACAGATGCTCCTCGTCGCGGAACTGGATGTTGGCGAGCTCGAGCTTGCCCTTGCGCTCGACGAAGGTCTGGTCGGGGCCGTTGACCATGATGTCGCTGACCGCCGGATCGGCGAGAAGCTCCTCGAGCGGGCCGAGGCCGAGCAGCTCGTCGACCAGCACCTTCTCCAACGCGAACTGCTCGCGCCGGTTGAGCGTCAGCTTCAGTTCGGCGAGCACCTCGCCGATGATCGGGCGGAATTCCTCGGCAAGCTCGTCCTTGCCCAGCGTCGCCGCCGCCTCGGGATCGACGCGCTCCAGCAGGCGGGGCAGCACCTGTTCCTTGATGCGGTGGATCGACGCCTCGAAGCCCTCGGTGCGCGAGCTGCCCTGCTCGGCGGAGGCGGCGACGCGGTCGGCAAGCCGTTGCATCGCCTCGCTGCCGGGGCTGGACGCGGCGGTGACGGCGGCCAGCGTCTCGCTTTCGAGGCTCTGCGTCGGCAGCGGCGCGCCGGCGATCGGTGGGAACTGCTCTCCGCCTTCCGGCTCGGCCGACGGGCGCGATCCGCTCCCCTGCATCGGCCGTGCCACACCAAAAGCGGGGCGCGTCCCCGGCGCACCGCTGCTCAAACCATTGCGTCGACCGAAAGCGCTCATTCCACCCCTCACGCGGGCAAGGCCCGTATCCGGGCGGAAGGGTTAGGCGGGAAGGCTTGATAATTGCCTAACCACGTTCCGGCGCCGCTGCTATGATGGCGGCGGGCGATCGCAGGAGGGGCTATGCGATACGGAATGATCGTCGCAGCGACGGCGATGCTGATCGGAGCCGCACCCGACACGGTGAAGCTGCCCGATTGGATGGCCGGCCACTGGGTCGAAGAGACAGAGGCCGGCTGGACCGAGGAAAGCTGGCTGTCGCCTCGCGCCGGCATGATGATCGGCGTGTCGCGGAGCGGCAAGGGCGAGACCTTGCAGATCTGGGAACTGGCGCGGATCGCGCCCGACGAGGCGGGCAGGCTCACCTTCTGGGCGTCGCCGAAGGGACGCGCGCCCTCCCCATTTCCGCTGGTGTCGGCGAGCGCGACCGAGGTCGTCTTCGCCAATCCGGCGCACGATTATCCGCAGCGTATCCGCTACTGGCGCGAGGGCGCCGATCTGCTCGCGGAGATCTCGCTCGCCGACGGCAGCAAGGCGATGCGCTGGCATTATCGCCGCCCCTGAACGCAACCGGTCAAGCGATGCGGCGTTGCACCTGCCGAACCCGGAGGTGCGCGGATGACGGTGGCCAAGGCGGCGGTGCTCACGTCGGATTCGCTGGCTTTGGCCGAGGAGCTGACCCGGCGCGGGTCGAAGCGGCTGTGGCACCGCTCGCTCGACGCGCTCGATGTCGAGCTGCGCCGTTCGGATGAATCGCTGTGGCTGGTCGTGCAGGGCGAGCGCGGCGGCGTGGCGCTCCGCGTCATGCGCGCGCCGGCCGGACCGCTTGGCGAGGTGACGGTCGAGGAGGGTGAGACGCTCACCTGCCGCGCCGACACCGTCGCGGGCCGGTTCGAGGCGACCGTGCGGGTCGAGCCGGGCGCGATGCCGGCGCTGCGCTCGACCCTGATGCTCACCCCCGCCGCTCCGCTGGCGCCGCCGGTATTAGGCCGCGACCTGGTCGTATTCGGCGCGGATGGCGACCCCGCCCGGGCGAGGGGCGAGGTCAAGGCGGCGCAGCGCGGACTCAACACCGGCCTGGTGTTCGGGCGCCTCGACGAGCCTGGGTTCGGTGACTTCCTCTATCTTCAGAACCTGACCGCGCTCGACGGCTATTTCCAGGCGACCGGCACCAAGCCCGACGGCGCGGTCGGCGGCGCCTGGCCCGAGCTCGGCTATCTCGCACCCGTCGAGCGGACCGTCGGCAACGACGAGCCGGTGCTTGCCGCGGACAAGCCCGTGACGCTGTCCGACGCGCTGCTGGTGCTACGCGAGCGCACCGAACCCGGCGAACATAGCAGCGCCATCGCTTTCCTCCAGATGCTCGGCGAGGCCTATGAGCGGATCGAGAAGCCAGAACGGCGCTGGCACGACTGGGCTGCCCGCGCCGAGCGCACGCTGAAGGATCTCGCCAATTCCCCCAAGGCGACGATCCGCCAGTACGGGCACCGCTACATCCATCCCTACACCGCCACCGAATACCCCGACTCGATGGTGCAGGCCGTGACGGTCGCCTCGCTCGCCGATTATGCCGCATGGCTGAAGCGGCCGGTGCCGCTCCAGGCCGAGCTCGCCGCGGGCATGCCGCGCTTCTACGACGCCAAGCTCAAGACGCTGCGCCGCTATCTGCCCAACGTCGGCGACGACAAGAATGCCGATGCGGTCGACAGCTGGTACCTCTATCATCCGATGCAGAAGCTCGGCCGGCTGGCGCTCGACGGCGACAGGCAGGCGAGAAAGCTGTTCCTCGGCTCGATCGACTATGCCGTCCGCGCTGCGCGGCATTTCAAGTATATCTGGCCGATCCAGTACGACGTCACCGATCTCTCGGTGATCACCGAGGCGCGCGACGATGAGGGTCTGGGGCAGACCGACGTCGGCGGGCTCTATGCCTATGTCATGCTGCAGGGCTATGAGCTCACCGGCGAGGACCGCTTCATCGACGAAGCGCGGGCGGCGCTCGATGCGACGCGCGACATGCGCTTCGAGCTCAACTATCAGGCGAACCTCACCGCCTGGGGCGCGGCGGCCTGTGCGCGGCTGGCGGTGATCACCGGCGACGCGCGCTACATGAAGCAGGCGCACACCTTCCTCGCCAGCTTCTTCCACAATGCGGCATTGTGGGAATCGAACATCGCCAATGCGCGGCATTACACCAACTTCCTCGGCGTCAGCGCGCTGCACGATGGTCCGTACATGGCGATGTACGAATGCTTCGATTCCTTCGCGGCGTTCGAGCAGCTGCTCTTGAACGCCAACACCGCGCTCGATCCGGCGGCGCGGCGGCTGGTGGTCGATTACTGCTGCTACGCGCTATCGCGGGCCTGGTATTATTATCCCGACGCCCTGCCGCCCGAGGCCGTCGCCAAGGAAGGCATTCGCAACGGCCACATCGACCGCAAGCTCTCCTTCCCGGTCGAAGACCTCTACATCGACGGCCAGCCGGCCGGACAGGTCGGGCAGGAGATCTACGGCGCGGGCGCCGCCTTCGTCTTCACGTCACGGACGGTCCACACGATCGAGGGCGCGCCGTTCCGGCTCACCTGCGACCATTTCCTCGCGAGCAGCGACCGGCTCGGCGAAGGCGTGGTGCGGATGACGACGGTGGGAGCGCCGGGAACGGAGGCCCGGCTGTCGGTGGTACGCCTGCCGCGGCGCAGGCTGCCCGAGCTCAGGGTGGTGACACTCGGGAAGACGCTCGATCCGGCCGCCACCGAAGCCGGCCGGATCGAATATGCGGTGCCCGCCGGCGAGCCGGTGGACGTGATCTGGGAGGTCAGGCCGAAGCGCGCTCGGCGAGGACGATGAGGCCCATGCCGTTCACCTCGGCGAAGCCGCCTTCGACCGCGATCGTCTCGGGCGTGGCACCCTGGCTCTTGTAGACCGCGATCTCGCCGTCGCGGACGGTCGACATGATCGGGGCATGGCCCTCCAGCACGCCGAAGTCGCCCTCGGTGCCGGGCACGACGACCATGTAGACGTCCTCGGAGCGGACCAGCTTCTCGGGCGTGACGAGTTCGAAGTGGAGCATTTCCTTACCTTCCCCCTCTCCCCTTTGGGGAGAGGGCCGGGGAGAGGGGCAGTGCCGCGAGCGACGCTCTCGGTGAGACTCCGCCCCCTCTCCCAACCCTCTCCCCAAAAGGGGAGAGGGCTATTGTTGGTTACGCCGCGTCGGCCAGTTTCTTGGCCTTCTCGACCGCTTCCTCGATGCCGCCGACCATGTAGAAGGCGGCCTCGGGCAGGTGATCGTACTCGCCGTCGACCACCGCCTTGAACGACTTGATGGTGTCCTCGATCTGCACGAACTTGCCCGGGATGCCGGTGAACACCTCGGCGACGTGGAACGGCTGCGAGAGGAAGCGCTGGATCTTGCGCGCGCGGGCGACGGTCAGCTTGTCCTCTTCCGACAGCTCGTCCATGCCCAGGATGGCGATGATGTCCTGCAGCGACTTGTACTTCTGCAGGATCGACTGGACGGCGCGCGCGGTCTCGTAATGCTCCTGGCCGACGACGCGCGGCTCGAGCACGCGGCTGGTCGAGTCGAGCGGGTCCACCGCCGGATAGATGCCGAGCTCCGAGATGGCGCGCGACAGCACGGTGGTGGCGTCCAGGTGGGCGAACGAGGTCGCCGGCGCCGGATCGGTGAGGTCGTCCGCAGGCACGTAGATCGCCTGCACCGAGGTGATCGAGCCCTTGTTGGTCGAGGTGATGCGCTCCTGCAGCGCGCCCATGTCGGTCGACAGCGTCGGCTGGTAGCCCACCGCCGACGGGATACGGCCGAGCAGCGCCGACACTTCCGAGCCCGCCTGGGTGAAGCGGAAGATGTTGTCGACGAAGAAGAGCACGTCCTGGCCCTCCTGGTCGCGGAAATACTCCGCGATCGTCAGGCCCGACAGCGCGACGCGCGCGCGGGCGCCCGGCGGCTCGTTCATCTGGCCATAGACCAGCGCCACCTTCGAGCCCTCGGAGATCGCGTTGCCGTCGGCGTCCTTGGCGATGACGCCCGCATCGAGGAACTCGTGATAGAGGTCGTTGCCCTCGCGGGTGCGCTCGCCGACGCCCGCGAACACCGAGGTGCCGCCATGGCCCTTGGCGATGTTGTTGATCAGCTCCTGGATCAGCACGGTCTTGCCGACGCCGGCGCCGCCGAACAGGCCGATCTTGCCACCCTTGGCGTAGGGCGCGAGCAGGTCGATGACCTTGATGCCGGTGACCAGGATCGAGGCTTCGGTCGACTGGTCGACGAACTCGGGGGCCTTGGCGTGGATCGGGGCGCGGAGGTCCGTGCCGACCGGGCCACGCTCGTCGATCGGCTCGCCGACGACGTTGAGGATGCGGCCGAGCGTGGCCGGGCCGACCGGCACGCGGATCTGGCCGCCGGTGTCGGTGACCTGCTGACCGCGGGTCAGGCCCTCGGTCGAGTCCATCGCGATGGTGCGGACGGTGTTCTCGCCCAGGTGCTGCGCGACCTCCAGGACCAGCTTCTGGCCGTTGTTGTCGGTCTCCAGCGCCGACAGGATCGCCGGCAGTTCATTGTCGAAGCTCACGTCGACGACGGCGCCGATCACCTGGCTGATGCGGCCGACGTTGTTGCTGCCCACGGGGCGGTCGAGAGTTGCGGCGGTGGCCATGTTACCTTCTGCCTTCTTCTTTCATGTTCCCCGGCGAAGGCCGGGGTCCAGCTGCATACGGCCCGGTGCTGGGCCCCGGCCTTCGCCGGGGAACAGCAGGGCTTAAAGGGCCTCAGCCCCGGAAATGATCTCCACCAGCTCGGTCGTGATCGCGGCCTGGCGGGTGCGGTTGTACTGGATGGTGAGCCGGTTGATGAGGTCGCCGGCGTTGCGGGTCGCATTGTCCATCGCCGTCATCTTGCTGCCCTGCTCCGACGCGGCGTTCTCGCGCATCGCGCGGTAAAGCTGGATCGCGACGTTGCGCGGCAGCAGGTCGGCGAGGATCGACTCCTCGTCTGGCTCATAGGTCACCGCCGCCATGCCGCTGTCAGCATTGGCGCGGGTATCCGCCGGGACGGCGACCGGGATGATCTGCTGCTCGGTCGGCTCCTGCGTCAGCACCGACTTGAAATGCGAGTAGAACAGGTGCGCGACGTCGAACTCGCCGGCCTCGAAGCGGGCGATCAGGTCGTCCGCATAACCGCGCGCGTCGGCGAAGCTCAGCTTGCCGAGGTCGCCCGGCTCGATCCCGTGCGCCATGCGGTCGCGATGCTGGCGGTTGAGCACCGCGCGGCCCTTGCGGCCGATCGTGTAGAACTTGACCGTCTTGCCCTCGGCGATCAGCTCCTCGGCGCGGCGGCGGGCGAGACGGGCGATGTTGGTGTTGAACGCGCCGGCGAGGCCGCGGTCGCTGGTCGCGACGACCAGCAGGTGGACCTGGTCCTTGCCGGTGCCCGCGAGCAGCTTGGGGCTCGACTCGCTCACCGTCACCCGGCTGGCGAGGCTGGCGACGACGCGCTCCAGCCGCTCGGCATAGGGACGCCCGGCCTCGGCCGCCTCCTGCGCACGGCGCAGCTTGGCGGCGGCGACCATCTTCATCGCCTTGGTGATCTTCTGGGTCGACTTGACCGAGTTGATCCGGATTTTCAACGCCTTGAGAGAGGCCATCGACTGTCAACTTCCGTTCGTTCCGAGCGAAGTCGAGGAACGTGTCTCGACGTCGCTCGACACGAACGGGGAAGGGCACACCCTTCCCCGTTCAGAGCTTACGCAAACGTCTTCGCGAACGCGTCGAGCGCGTCCTTGAGCTTCGCCTTGAGGTCGTCGCCCAAGTCCTTGGTGTCGCGGATGCCCGCGAGCACCTCGGCGTGATTGGCGCGCAGGTCGGCAAGCATCGCCGCCTCGTAGCGGACCACGTCCTGCACCGCGATGCCGTCCAGATACCCCTGGGTGCCGGCGAAGATCGAGGCGACCTGCTCCTCGAACGGCATCGGGTTGAACTGCGGCTGCTTGAGCAGCTCGGTCAGGCGCGCGCCGCGGTTCAGCAGCTTCTGCGTCGAGGCGTCGAGGTCCGAGCCGAACTGCGCGAACGCCGCCATCTCGCGATACTGGGCGAGCTCGAGCTTGATCGAGCCGGCGACCTTCTTCATCGCCTTGGTCTGCGCGGCCGAACCGACGCGGCTCACCGACAGGCCGACGTTGATCGCCGGACGGATGCCCGCGAAGAACAGGTCGGTCTCGAGGAAGATCTGGCCGTCGGTGATCGAGATCACGTTGGTCGGGATATAGGCCGACACGTCGCCCGCCTGGGTCTCGATGATCGGCAGCGCGGTCAGCGAGCCGTTGCCGTTCTCGTCGTTCATCTTCGCCGCGCGCTCGAGCAGGCGGCTGTGGAGATAGAAGACGTCGCCCGGATAGGCCTCGCGGCCCGGCGGACGGCGCAGCAGCAGCGACATCTGGCGATAGGCGACCGCCTGCTTGGAGAGGTCGTCGTAGACGATCACGGCATGCATGCCGTTGTCGCGGAAGAACTCGCCCATCGCGCAGCCGGTGTAGGGCGCGAGGAACTGCAGCGGCGCCGGCTCCGAGGCGGTCGCGGCGACGACGATGGAATATTCCATCGCCCCCGATTCCTCGAGCTGGCGGACGATCTGCGCGACGGTCGAGCGCTTCTGACCGACCGCGACGTAGATGCAGTAGAGCTTCTTGCCCTCGTCGGTGCCGGCGTTGACGCCCTTCTGGTTGATGAAGGTATCGATCGCGACCGCGGTCTTGCCGGTCTGGCGGTCGCCGATGATCAGCTCGCGCTGGCCGCGGCCGACCGGCACCAGCGCGTCGAGCGCCTTGAGGCCGGTCTGCATCGGCTCGTTCACCGACTTCCTCGGGATGATGCCGGGCGCCTTGACCTCGACGCGGCTGCGCTTGTCGGCGACGATCGGGCCCTTGCCGTCGATCGGGTTGCCGAGCGCGTCGACGACGCGGCCGAGCAGGCCCTTGCCGACCGGCACGTCGACGATGGTGCCGGTGCGCTTGACGGTGTCGCCCTCGCGGATCTCGGCGTCCGAGCCGAAGATCACGACGCCGACGTTGTCGGCCTCGAGGTTGAGCGCCATGCCCTGCACGCCGTTGGCGAACTCGACCATCTCGCCCGCCTGGACGTTGTCGAGCCCGTGGATGCGCGCGATGCCGTCGCCGACCGACAGCACCTGGCCGGTCTCCGAGACCTCGGCGTCGGTGCCGAAATTGGCGATCTGGTCCTTGATGACCTTCGAGATTTCTGCGGCGCGGATATCCATGTTCGTGCCTTAGCCTTTCATCGCGTGCGCGAGGGAGTTCAGACGGGTCTTGATCGAGCTGTCGATCATCTGGCTGCCGATCTTGACGGTGAGGCCGCCGAGCAGCGACGGATCGACCGAGAGATCGACGGTGACGTCACGGCCCACGCGCTGGCGAAGCTGCTGCTTCAGCGCGTCGACCTGATCGTCGGTGAGCGGGTGGGCGGAGACGACCTCGGCGGTGGTCTCGCCGCGGTGGCGGGCGGCGAGGCCGCGGAAGGCGCGGATGATCGCCGGAAGCTGCGCGAGGCGGCGGTTCTCGGCGAGCACGCCCAGGAAGCTGGTCGTGGTCTTGTCGAGCTTGAGCTTCTTGGCGACCGCGGCGACGCCCTTGGCGGCGTCGGCACGGCCGATCACCGGGCTGGTGGTGAGCGCGCGGAACTCGGCCGATTCGGCCAGCGCCTCGCGCACGGTGGCGAGGCTCGCCTCGACCTTGTCGATCGCTTTGCCATCGCGGGCCAGCTCGAACAGCGCGGTGGCGTAGCGCCCGCTGAGGCTCGCCTGGATATCGCCGCCGATGTTTCCGGTGGAACTCTCCACGGACTCGCTTTCCTCTCGGGAAGAATAGGTTGACCCATGCGAGGAGAGAGGCCGGAAGCGGCCCCTCGCTGGGTTGGCGGGCGCCTAGCAGGCGGTTGCGGGCGATGCAAGCGGGCGAGTGACGATGGTTGACTAGGAAACTGATTCACTTAGTGCACGGCCGCCTCCACAGGAAGAATGCCCATGGCCATACCGATCAGCCCGCTCGAATCGCATCTCGGCCATTGGCTGCGGCTGGCGTCGAACCATGCCGCGCAACACCTCGCCCGCGCTCTCGCCACCCGAGGGGTGACGGCGGCGGAGTGGGTCCTGCTGCGTGCCCTCTACGATTCGGGGCCGGTGGCGCCGAGCGCGCTGGCGGAGCGTATCGGCCTCACCCGCGGCGCCGTCACCAAGCTGATCGACCGCCTGCGAGCGAAGGCGCTGGTGGTACGCGCCAAGGGACGCGGCGACCGCCGCTTCCAGATGGTCGCGCTGACCGGGGCAGGCGCGAAGCTGGTGCCCGCGCTCGCCGAGATCGCCGACGCGAGCGACGCCGCGGTGTTCGCTGCACTGACGCCCCAGGAACGCGTGACGCTGCGGCTCGCGGCGGAGCGCATCCTTCGATAAGGCAAGCCGCGAAGGAGAGTGCACGATGGCGAGCGGCACGATGGAGCGCATGACGATGGCCGACGGCGCCGAGATCGGCGCCTACCACGTCCACCCCGCGGGCGATCGCCGCGGCGGGCTGGTGCTGGTGCAGGAGATCTTCGGCATCACCGACCATATCCGCGACGTCGCTGACGACTATGCCGCCGAGGGCTACGAGGTGCTCGCCCCCGCATTGTTCGACCGCGAGCATCCCGGCTTCGAGGCCGACTACACCGGCGCCGACCTCGACCGTGCGATCGAGCTCTCGCGCACGCTGCACCCGATCGAGCTGTCGCTGAGCGACGTCCAGACCTGCGTCGACGCGCTCCGCGACAAAGGGCCGGTGTTCGTCATCGGCTATTGTTACGGCGGCTCGGTCGCCTGGCTCGCCGCGGCACGGCTCCAGGGCATCGCCGCGGCATCCAGCTACTATGGCCGGCTGGTGCCGGACTCGGGCGAGGCGCCCAAGGTGCCGACGATCGCCCATTTCGGCCGGTTCGATCACGGCATCCCGGTCGCGGGAGTCGAGCGGCTGATCGCCAGCCGCCCGGCCAATGCGACCATCTACCTCTACGACGCCGGCCACGGCTTCAACTCCGACCGGCGCAAGGACTATCACGAGCCGAGCGCCGACCTCGCCCGGCAACGTACGCTCGAGCTGTTCCTGGCGAACGGCGGATGACACCTGCCGATGACGATCTGGGCGGTTGGGATGATTCGGCGCAGGCCTGGATCGACGACCTCGCCAGCGAGCACGAGTTCGGACGACGTTACGTCCTCGATCCGGCGATGCTGGCGCGCGTGCGCGGGCGCAGCTTCGCCAACGCGCTCGACGTCGGCTGCGGCGAGGGACGGTTCTGCCGGCTGCTCGCCGCGGAAGGCATGGCGCCCATCGGCATCGATCCGGCCGAGGCGTTGCTCGCCGAGGCGCGGCGGCGCGATCCCCAGGGCGACTACCGCCTCGGCCGCGCCGAGCGGCTCGCGTTCGACGATGCCAGCTTCGACCTGGTCGTCAGCTATCTGACGCTGATCGACATCCCCGACATCGGCGCTGCCATCCCGGAAATGGCGCGGGTGCTGCGCCCCGGCGGCACGCTGCTGATCGCCCATATCAACGCCTTCACCACGGCGACCATCGTCGGCACGGACGAACGGCCCGAGGAGGAAGAGCGGATCCGCGGCTATCTCACCGAACGGTCGGGCTGGGTCGAATGGCGCGGCATCCGCATCCGCAACTGGCATCGTCCGATGGCCACCTACATGACGCTACTGCTCGACGCGGGCCTGACGCTTCGCCATTTCGCCGAGCCGCCGGCGACCGGCGGGCCAGCGGACAGGCGCGCGCAATATGACGACGCGCCGTGGTTTCACGTCATGGAATGGGCCAAGGCCGACAGCGAGTGAGAACGGGGCACACGCGCGACAAGCCTATCGCCCCTCTTATCGCCGCACCGCTCCCGCCTCAGAGCTTCGAGACCTTGTCCTGCAGCTTGGCGAGCTCAGCCTTGAGCGCCGCGATCTCGTCGTCCTTACTGGCCTCGGGCGCCTTGGCGATCGAAGCCGGGCCGGTTCCAGCCGGCTTGAACGCCTGGGTCGCCGCTTCGAACATCGCCATGTTGCGCTTGGCGATCTCGGCGAAGGGCGAGTTGGCGAAGGCGCCCTCGACCGCCGACTTGAACTGCTCGTGATTGCGGCGGAAGCTCTCCATCGACGCTTCGAGATAGCCCGGCACCATCGCCTGCATCGAATCGCCATAGAGCGCGATCAGCTGGCGCAGGAAATTGACCGGCAGCATCGTCTGGCCCCGCGCTTCCTCCTCCATGATGATCTGGGTGAGGACATTGTGCGTAATATCCTCTTCGGTCTTTGCGTCGACGACCTTGAAGTCGCGCCCTTCGCGGGTCATCGCAGCGAGATGCTCGAGCGTGATGTAGGACGAGGATTCGGTGTTGTAGAGACGCCGGTTGGCGTATTTCTTGATGATGACCGGGCCGCTGCCCGGCGCAGACTTTTTCATGACGGTGCTGCTCCGCAGTGATGAAACAGGACATACCACCGAACCTTTCCGCGCCGCAACACGGTCCGCGGCCTCTGCCGCTGTTCCTCGACATGCTGCGCAGCGAAACGGCCGAATCGCCGGAGCGGCGCGCCGCCGCGCTGGCGGGTCTCGCCCGCTATCAGAGCGCCGAGCGCGATCCACGCCCTGTGCCTATGCCGGAGGTCGCGCGCGCCGGACGCGCCTGTCTGCGCGACTATGGCGGAGAAGGGCGGCCGGTGGTGTTCGTCCCCTCGTTGATCAATCCGCCGCACGTGCTCGATCTCGCGCCTGCGAATTCGCTGCTGCGGTGGATCGCCGCGCAGGGGCGCCGCACGTTGCTCGTCGACTGGGGAGATCCCGTCCCCGCCGAGCGGGCGCAGGACATCACCGCCCATGTCGAGGCGATGCTGCTGCCGATGCTGCGCTCGCTCGCGGAGCCGCCGGTGCTGGTCGGCTATTGCCTCGGCGGCACGATTGCGGTCGCCGCCGCGTCGGTACTGCCGGTGCGCGGGCTCGCGCTGATCGCCGCGCCCTGGCACTTCTCGCGTTTCAGCCAGGCGGCGCGCGCCGAGGTCGCCGGCCTGTGGCACGCCGCCGAGCCGGCCTGCGAAACGCTCGGGCTGGTGCCGATGGAGGTGCTGCAGTCGGGCTTCTGGCGGCTCGATCCCGCTCGCACCATCGCCAAATACGAAGCGCTCGCCACCGCCGATGACGAGACGCTGGCCGAATTCATCCGGCTCGAGGATTGGGCCAACGCCGGCGCCCCGCTCACGCTCGCAGCAGGGCGGCAGATGTTCGAGCGCTTCTTCGCCGCCGACGATCCCGGCGAAGGCCGTTGGACGATCGAGGGGCGGACAGTCGACCCGGCTGCCCTCGCCTGCCCGGCGGTGGATTTCGTCTCGCTCACCGACCGGATCGTCCCGGCCGCCACCAGCGCCGGCTTCGCCGACCGCCGCGAGCTCGGTGCGGGCCATGTCGGGATGGTCGTCGGCAGCCGCGCCAAGGCGCTGCTTTGGGAGCCGCTTGCCGGCTGGCTAAACGCCCTTCCCGACATTAGATAGGCGCCCGAATCCCTCCCCGTTCGCCCTGAGCTTGTCGAAGGGCTGCCCTTTCTTTCCGAAAAGAAGAACAGGGCTTCGACAAGCTCAATCCGAACGGGAATATGCCGTCCGCAAGCAGGAGCCCTCCATGTCCGACATCGTCATCGCCGCCGCCAAGCGCACGCCGGTCGGCGCCTTCCTCGGCGCGTTCGCCGCCACGCCGGCGCACGAGCTCGGCCGCGTCGCGATCGAGGCGGCGCTGGAGCAGGCAGGAGTCGCCGGCGCGGACGTGGATGAGGTGATCCTGGGCCAGGTGCTCACCGCCGCCCAGGGCCAGAACCCGGCGCGGCAGGCGTCGATGGCCGCGGGCATCCCCAAGGAAGTGCCGGCCTGGGGCGTCAACCAGGTATGCGGCTCGGGCCTGCGCGCGGTCGCGCTCGCCTTCCAGTCGATCGCCAACGGTGATGCGAAGGTCATCGTCGCCGGCGGGCAGGAATCGATGTCGCTCTCGCCGCACGCGCAGACGCTGCGCCCCGGCACCAAGATGGGCGACCTGAGCCTCGTCGACACGATGATCAAGGACGGCCTGACCGACGTCTTCAACGGCTACCACATGGGCATCACCGCCGAGAATCTGGCGGCCGAGTACCAGATCACTCGCGAGAACCAGGATGAATTCGCGGTGCGCTCGCAGAACCTCGCCGAGAAGGCGCGCGACGCGGGCCGCTTCAAGGACGAGATCGCCGCGGTGACGGTCAAGGGCCGCAAGGGCGACACCATCGTTGAGAACGACGAATATATCCGTTCGGGCGCGACGCTGGAGAGCGTTGCGGGCCTGCGTCCCGCCTTCAAGAAGGACGGCACCGTCACCGCTGCCAACGCCAGCGGCCTCAACGACGGCGCCGCCGCGCTGGTGGTGATGAGCGCCGATGAGGCCGCGAAGCGCGGCATCACCCCGCTCGCCCGCATCAAGAGCTGGGCCTCGGCCGGCGTCGACCCGTCGGTCATGGGCATCGGCCCGGTGCCGGCGTCGAAGAAGGCGCTGGAGAAAGCCGGCTGGACGATCGCCGACCTCGACCTCATCGAGGCCAATGAAGCCTTTGCCGCCCAGGCACTGGCGGTCGGCAAGGAACTCGGCTGGGATGCCGAACGCGTCAACGTCAACGGCGGCGCGATCGCGATCGGCCATCCGATCGGTGCGAGCGGCGCGCGCGTGCTGACGACGCTCCTCTACGAGATGCAGAAGCGCGACGCGAAGAAGGGACTGGCGACGCTGTGCATCGGCGGCGGCATGGGCATCGCGATGTGCGTGGAGCGGGATTGAACCACGGAACGGCGTGGCAATGAAGTTAACAATGCGTCACTGAAATGCAGAGCAAGGCGTTCGTTAGCTCGCGATCGAACCCCAGCAATAATTGGCAATAATTCATCAACGACAGATGTAATCATTATCATGTTTCTGTTACCCATATGCAACAGCACTACCCCTTTTTGAGGTGGTGAGACCTGCATAAACGAAAAATTGTTGCGAGCCCCCGATCGTTCCTTTCAATTGGCTGAACAGCCGTAAGGCTTGAACAGGGGGTATATTCATGAAGAGCTCGTTTCTGAGCGCGACGGCGCTTGCCGGTACGCTGCTGCTTGCTCCATCCGCAGTTTCTGCACAGGCCACTCAAGTCGCGACGGGGGCGACGGTTACCGCGCCGCAGGAGGATCAGTCGGACGAGTCCCAGGCGGCAAACAACGAAGAAATCGTCGTCACCGGCTCCCGCCTGCTGCGGCCGAACGACACCTCGATCGCGCCGATCACCTCGATCACGCGCGACGAACTGTTCTCGACCGGCAATCTGTCGGTCGGCGACGCGCTGAACCAGCTTCCGGCGCTCCGGTCGACTTTCAGTCAGAGCAATTCGACGCGCTTCATCGGCACCGCGGGCATCAATGCCATGGACCTGCTTGGCCTGGGCACGGCGCGTACCCTGACGCTCGTCAACGGCAGGCGCCATGTCACCTCGACGCCGGGCATCAATCGGGTCGACGTGAACAATGTTCCCGCCGATCTGCTCGAACGAGTCGATGTCATCATCGGCAGCGCTTCGTCCATCTACGGTTCGGACGCGGTTGCCGGCGTGGTCAACTACGTCCTTCGCCGCGACTTCGAAGGGATTACCGGACGCGCCCAGGGCGGCATCTCGGATCGCGGGGACCGCGGCTCCTATTTCGTCAGTCTGACCGCGGGCAAGAATTTCAGCGAGGGTCGCGGCAACGTCACGCTCTCCGCCGAATATGCGGTGCAGAACGCAGTCTACTATACCGACCGCGACGATTATTTCGGCGCCTTTTCCGGCCGCAATCAGTTCAACGCCTATGACAATACCGTGGGCGAGCCGTCCGCCGGCGACGGCATTCCGGACAACATTTTCCTGCGCGGCGTGCGCAACATCAACATCTCGGAAGGCGGACTCTACACCTCCGCTTGCCCGGCGAACACGCCAGCCAACGCCGCGCGGCGCGCCCTCAACTGCACGGGGCAGCGGAGCAATACCGGCGCGGAGCTGGGCTATACGTTCGTGTTCATGCCCGACGGCACGCTCGCCCGGAACAATGTGATCGAGGATCTGCGCGTCTATGGTTCGAGCAACAGCGTCGGCGGCCTCGGCTCGACGCTGCGCCTGAGCGGCCAGCTTCTGCCGAAGCTCGACCGCAAGGCCATCAATTTCCTGTCGCACTATGAGGTTTCGGAGGCGTTCGTCCCCTTCCTCGAGGGCAAATATATTCGCGTCGATTCGGTTCAGGAAGGCCAGCCGACCTTCTTCAACAACATGTTCAGCATCAACAATCCGTTCCTGACGTCGCAGGCGCGCGCGCTGCTGGTCTCGTCGCTCGCGCCCGGCGCCACGACCTTCACCGCGCAGCGCTTCAACATCGACTTCGGCGGCCGCGGCGAGGATCACCAGCGCGAGGTGTTCCAGATCACCGGCGGCGCAAGCGGCACCTTCAACGAAGATTGGGGTTATGAGCTGAGCGTCAACTACGGCAAGCTCAAGACCTATTACGAAACCGAAGGCAACATCGACTCGGCACGCTACGGCCGCGCGATCAATGCCGTGCGCAATACGGCGGGCAATATCGTCTGCGCGGTGAACGCCGATGCGAGCTCGGCCAACGACGATCCCGCCTGCGTACCGCTCAACCTGTTCGGCTATGGCGCGCCGAGCCAGGCAGCGCTCGACTATGTCACGGTCAAATCGAGCCGGCGCCAGCGGGCCGAGCTACTCGACATTACGGGGTTCGTCCGGGGCGACCTCTCTCAGCTGTTCAGCCTGCCCGGCGGACCGATCGGCTTTGCGTTCGGCGGAGAATATCGTGAGGAAACCGCCTTCGCCGCCTATGACGCCTTCACCGCGGCAGGGAATACCTTCCTCAATGCCATTCCCGACTTCGCGCCGCCGAAGCTCAAGGTGAAGGAAGCATTCGGCGAGGTCCGCATCCCGCTGCTCGCCGACATGCCCTTCTTCAAGGAGCTGTCGTTCGAGGGCTCGGCCCGTGTGTCCGACTATAACATCGGCCGGACCGGCACCGTCTGGACATGGAGCGTCGGCGGCACCTGGGCTCCGGTGCAGGATCTGCGTTTCCGCGCGAGCTACGGCAAGTCGGTCCGTGCACCGACGCAGAGCGATCTCTATGCCTCGCCCAGCCAGACCTACCTCACTGGGTTGGTCGATCCGTGCTCCGCGACGCAGATCAACAATAATCCGAACCGCGTCCGCAATTGCGCCGCGGCCGGCGTGCCGACGACTGAGGTCGTGGGCGGCGTCACCGTGCCGTGGACGAATACGCCCGCCTCGGGCGTGCGCGGCCTCAACGGCTCGAACCCCAATCTCGATGCGGAGCGCGGCACGAGCTTCACCGTCGGCGCCGTCCTGAAGCCGCGCTGGATCCCGGGCTTCACCCTGTCGGTCGACTATTACAACGTCACGATCGACAACGTGATCTTCTCGCTCGGTTCGCAGACGATCATCAATCAGTGCTATGACAGCCCGAGCGGGATCGACAACCAATATTGCGCGGCGGTCTTCCGTCGTCCCGACGGCACCTTCTTCGGCCAGTTTGATCGTATGGTCGGTGGGAGCACGGTCAGCTATCAGGTGGGCCCCACCGAGGCCGCCTTCCTGTCGGGGCCGTTCAACTTCGCGAAGCAGAAGACGTCCGGCATCAACCTCGATCTGGCCTATAACACGCCGCTCGACGACGGCGTGCGCCTCAGCCTCCGCGGCATCGTCAGCTATGTCATCAGGCGCGACAACTATACCGACATCAACACGCCGTCCTTTATCAACCGCCAGCTCTTTGAGCTCGGCGATCCGCGGTGGGAAGCCAATCTGTCGTCGACGCTCGATTTCGGCGGCTTCGATCTGACATACAAGATGCGTTACATCGGTCCGCAGACGATCGGAACCTATGAAACCCAGTTCAGCTGGCAGGGGCGCCCGCCCGAGAACCCGGACGCCTATGCGAATCCCTGGTACCCGAGGGTCTTCTATCACGACATCCGCGTCGGAGCGAAGGTCAGCGATCGATATCGCATCTATGCGGGCGTCGACAATATCACGGACCGGCTTCCGCCCTATGGGCTCGACGGCACCACTGAAGGCAGTGGCATCTACGACAACGTCGGCCGCTTCTTCTATGCCGGCGTCGAAGTGAAGTTCTGACGCTCGAATTGTCGGAATGTAGGGGGGCCGTCTCCTTCGCGGGCGGCCCCAATTTTTTCCGGTCGGCGCTCGGAGCTGCCCACGGCGCCCAGGGCGATCATCAAGTCGCACACGCTCTCCTGCAGTCTCGTCTTCGAGACCATGTCGCATCCCCAACGGGAAAAGGCCGCCCCGGTCTCCCGAAGCGGCCTCCATCGCCTGCGTGGACGAATCGGTCAGATGTCGTCGCCGAGCGCGCCTTTGAGCTTGCCGGCGAATTGCTGGCCCTTACCCTTCATCTCCTGCGCGGCGCCTTCGGCGGCGAGCTCGTCATCGCGGCGCGTGCGGGCCGGATCGTCGGCGTCGCCGGCCATCGCCTGCTTCGCCTTGCCGGCCATCTCGTTGATGTTGCCTTTCACTTTGTCGATCAGTTCGCCCATCGGGCCTCTCCTCGGAAACTCTTGTCACGACAGGAAAAACGATCCGTCGGACGGCATGTTCCGGAAGCTTGCAGAGCCGCTCAGGGCGCGACCTTGCCGAGGAAGGCGAGCACAGCCTGCCAGATGTCGGCCGCGCCATCCGGATTCTTCGACTCGACCAGCATCGACGAGCCGTGCACCGATCGCCGCGGCACGATCCGCTCCGACGTGTCGTTCTTCGGCAGCGCCTTGAAGACGAGGTCGCCGTTCTCGACCTCGTCCTTGTCGGCGGTCGAGGTGACGAACACCGGCACCGTCACCTTGGCGGCGGCCTTTCGGATCAGCATCTTGTCGTCGAAATATTCACCCGGCGAGAAGGCGAGCAGCGCCTTGACCGCCCCCGGATGCGCCGCCGCCAGGCGGAAGATCAGCGAGGAGGAATAGCTGCTCCCCCACAGCACGATCGGCAGCTTCTGCTGCTGCCCCCAGGCGAGCGCCGCCTCCAGGTCTTTCTGGGCAGCGAGATAGCTCTCGCCCTCCGGCATCTCCATCGCGGCGCCGTCACCCGCGACGGTCTCATTGGGGCCGTAGAGCCCGCCGCCCGAACGCTGGTCGATCGCCAGCGCCGAATAGCCCGCCTCCACCAGCCGCGGCGCGATGGTCGCATATTCGTCCTTGCTGGAGCCGGCCTGGTGGAACAGCAGGATCAGCGCCTTGGGCGAGTCCGCCTCATAGTAGCGGCCGTGCACGGTGACGCCGTCGGCCGCCTTGAGCGTGACCTTGTGCGGCTGGGCCTCGATCGTTGCGGCGACATTGGCCGATTGATTGTTGGCCTCGCCCGCCGGCTGGCATCCCGCCAGCGCCGCCAGCATCACCAGTCCGATCGTCGCCCGCATATGCCTTCTCCCGTCAGATCAGCCCCGCCAGCGGGCTCGACGGATCGGCGTAGCGTCGCTTCCCCATCCGCCCGGCGAGATAGGCGAAACGCCCGCCTTCCACCGCCAGCCGCATCGCCCGCGCCATCGCGATCGGATCCTTGGCCTCGGCGATCGCGGTGTTCATCAGCACGCCGTCGCAGCCCAATTCCATCGCCACCGCCGCATCCGACGCGGTGCCGACGCCGGCATCGACCAGCACCGGCACCGTGGCGCCCTCGACGATCAGCCGGATGGTGACGCGGTTCTGGATGCCGAGCCCCGATCCGATCGGTGCGCCCAGCGGCATGATCGCGACCGCGCCGGCATCCTCCAGCCGCCTGGCGGCGATCGGGTCGTCGACGCAGTAGACCATCGGCTTGAAGCCTTCCTTCGCCAGGATCTCGGTCGCGCGGATCGTCTCGACCATGTCGGGATAGAGCGTGCGTGCCTCGCCCAGCACCTCGAGCTTGACCAGCTCCCATCCTCCCGCCTCGCGTGCGAGACGCAGCGTGCGGATCGCCTCCTCGGCAGTGAAGCAGCCGGCGGTGTTGGGAAGGTAGGTGATGCGCCTGGGATCGATGAAGTCGGTCAGCATCGGCGCCTTGGGATCGCTGACGTTGACGCGCCTGACCGCGACGGTAACGATCTCCGCGCCCGACGCCTCGACCGCGGCGGCGTTCTCGGCGAAATCCTTGTACTTGCCCGTGCCGACGATCAGGCGCGAGCGGAAGGTCTTGCCGGCGACGGTCCACGAATCGTCGGCGATCGCGGGCGCATGATCGCCGCCGCCGACGAAGTGGACGATCTCGATCTCGTCGCCGTCCTCGACGCAGACCTGTCCCAGCGTGGACCGCGGCACCACCTCCAAATTCCGCTCGACCGCGACCTTCTCTGGCGCCAGCCCCAGCTCGCCGGCGAGTTCGGCGAGGCTAAGCCCCGCGGCGACGCGGCGGTGTTCGCCGTTGACGATGATCGTGACGGTGCCGTCGGTATGCATGCCCCTCCCCTACCCGTTCGCCCCGAGCGAAGTCGAGGGGCTTGGGCCGACATGCAGCGCGGATGTGTCAACGTGTCTCGACTTCGCTCGATACGAGCGGGTATGGGGGGCGCACTGCTGAATGTGGGGACAGCTCTTGGCCGATACCGTCTACGTCCTCAACGGGCCGAACCTGAACCTGTTGGGGACGCGCGAGCCGGAGATCTACGGATCGGACACGCTCGACGACATCGCCGGCAGGCTGGAGGACCGGGCGCGCGAACTCGGGCTCGAGGTCGAGGTGCGCCAGTCGAATCATGAAGGCCATCTCGTCGACTGGCTGCAGGAAGCGCAGTCGGTCGGGGCAAAGGCGGTGCTGCTCAATGCCGCCGGCTTCACCCATACCAGCGTCGCGATCCATGACGCGATCAAGGCAGTGAACGTGCCGGTGATCGAGGTGCACCTTTCCAACCCGCACACCCGCGAGGACTTCCGCCATCTGAGCTATGTCGGACGCGCGGCGCGAGGAACCATCGCCGGTTTCGGTGCGCTGTCGTATCTACTCGCGCTTGAAGCCGCCGCGCGACTCTGACAGAGCGCGCGCTTTCATTTTTCGAGGGCCGAGTCCCCGAGGGAGCGAATGACCGAAACCGTAACATCCAACGGCGAGATGCACGTCGATATCGCCCTGGTGCGCCAGCTCGCCCAGGTGCTCGACGAGACCCAGCTCACCGAGATCGAGGTGCAAGACGGTGAGCGCAAGGTGCGCGTCGCCCGTGCCGCCGCCCCCGCTGCGCCCCCCGTCGCCTATGCACCGGCTCCCGCCCCGCTTCCGGCGGCAAGCGCCCCGGTTGTAGAGAGCGGCGCGGCTGCCGCCCCGGCGGCGAGCCACGCCAATGCAGTCAAATCGCCGATGGTGGGTACCGCCTATCTTTCCCCCAATCCGGAGGCGAAGCCGTTCGTCGCGGTCGGCCAGCAAGTGAAGGCCGGCGACACGCTGCTGATCATCGAGGCGATGAAGGTGATGAACCCGATCGTCGCGCCGGCCGCCGGCACCGTGAAGGCGATGCTGATCGAGAACGGTCAGCCGGTCGAGTTCGACCAGCCGCTCGTCGTGGTCGAGTAACGCGGCGCCCATGCCTAAAATCAAGAAGCTGCTGATTGCCAACCGTGGCGAGATCGCGCTGCGCATCCATCGCGCCTGCCACGAGATGGGGATCAAGACGGTCGCGGTGCACTCGACCGCCGACGCCGACGCGATGCACGTGCGGCTGGCGGACGAGGCGATCTGCATCGGCCCGCCGCCCGCGGTCGAGAGCTACCTCAACATCCCCAACATCATCTCGGCGGCAGAGATCAGCGGGGCGGACGCGATTCACCCGGGCTACGGCTTCCTGAGCGAGAACGCCCGCTTCGCCGAGATCGTCGAGCTCCACAACATCATCTTCGTCGGGCCGAAGCCCGAGCACATCCGCACGATGGGCGACAAGGTGGAGGCGAAGCGCACCGCGGGCGCGCTCGGCCTGCCGCTAGTGCCGGGCTCCGACGGCGCGATCGCGGACGTCGCCGAGGCGAAGCGCCTCGCCAAGAAGATCGGCTATCCGGTGCTGATCAAGGCGGCCTCCGGCGGCGGCGGACGCGGCATGAAGGTGGTCGAGGCCGAGGACCAGCTCGAGACGCTGATGCAGCAGGCCGGCAGCGAGGCCAAGGCGGCGTTCGGCGACGCCACCGTCTACATGGAGAAATACCTCGGCAACCCGCGCCACATCGAGTTCCAGGTGTTCGGCGACGGCGAGGGCAACGCCATTCACCTCGGCGAGCGCGACTGCTCGCTCCAGCGCCGCCACCAGAAGGTGCTGGAGGAGGCTCCCTCCCCGATCATCACGCCCGAGGAGCGCGCGCGGATGGGCGGCATCGTCGCCAAGGCGATGGCCGACATGGGCTATCGCGGCGCCGGCACGATCGAGTTCCTGTGGGAAGACGGGAAGTTCTACTTCATCGAGATGAATACCCGCCTGCAGGTCGAGCACCCGATCACCGAGATGGTCACCGGCATCGACCTGGTCCGCGAGCAGATCCGCGTCGCCGAGGGCGAGGGCCTGTCGTGCCGGCAGGAGGACATCGCGTTCCACGGCCATGCGATCGAATGCCGCATCAACGCCGAGGACCCGCGCACCTTCGCCCCCTCGCCGGGGACGGTGACGCACTTTCACGCGCCGGGCGGAATGCACGTGCGCGTCGATAGCGGGCTCTACACCGGCTATCGCGTGCCGCCCTATTACGATTCGATGGTCGCCAAGCTGATCGTCTACGGCAGCACCCGCGAACGCTGCCTGATGCGGCTGCGCCGCGCGCTGGAGGAGTTCGTGATCGAGGGGATGAAGACCACCATCCCGCTCCACCAGCATCTGCTCGACGATCCCGAGTTCCAGCAGGGCGCCTATACGATCAAGTGGCTCGAAGAGTGGCTGGCGAAACAGGACGCATGAAGGCGACGATCTGGCATAACCCGCGCTGCTCCAAGTCGCGCGAGGCGCTGGCGATCCTGCATGAAGCGGGCGCCGAGGTGACCGTGGTCGAGTATCTTAAGACCCCGCCGAGCCGCGACGAACTCGCCCGCCTCTATGCCCGCGCCGGCATGACGCCGCGCGAAGGGCTGCGTACGGCCGAGAACGCCGCCAAGACGCTCAAGGGTGCATCCGACGACGCGATCCTGGATGTGATGGCGGCCGCCCCGATCCTGATCGAGCGGCCGCTGGTCGAGACCGCGAAAGGCGTCGTGCTCGGCCGTCCGCCGGAGAAGGTTCGGACGATCCTCTAGGACGTTAACCGCGGCTTCATCGCCGCTGGTCCAGCCTCCCCGGAGAACACGCTGAGGGGACAACGATGCCCTTGCTCCTGGTCGCCGCGCTGCTTGCCGCCGACACGCCGCCGCCCAATCCGCGAATCGACTATCCGGGCTTCCAGCGGCTCGCCGCGGACGTCGCGCCCAGGCGCGAACGCCGCCGCATCACCCTCGCCAGGTTCCAGGAGATGGCGCGCAGCGGAAAGGCAGTGATCCTCGACGCGCGGTCGGCGGACGCCTTCCGGCAGGGCCATATCGACGGTGCGGTCAACCTGCCGCTGACCGATTTCACCGCCGATGCGCTCGCCGCCGCGCTGCCCGACCGGACGCGGCCGATCCTGATCTACTGCAACAACAATTTCGCGAACGACCGCTCGCCGGTGCGGCTCAAGGCGCCGGCAGTCTCGCTCAACATCCAGACCTTCATCAATCTCGCCGCCTATGGCTATGCCAACGTTTACGAGCTCGGCGAGACGGTCGATTTCGACGATCCGGCGGTGCGGTGGGTCAAGGGATGAGGCGCTTTAACAGAGCCCGCCGATGAGGTGGGTGATGTCCTGCTTCTGGCCGTAGAGATGCGTCACGCGGCCGTTGCTGCACAGGGTATCCGCGGTGACGCGCATCCACCGCATGGTCCCGTCCAGGCGGTGGATCCTGGTCTCGAAGGTGAAGCTGCCACGACTGGCGATCGCCTCGCTGCGCAGCCGTTCGAGCAGTTCGCGCGATTCCTCGCAATACATCTCGACGATGTCGCGGCGATCGATCGGCGTGTCGCGCGGAATGCCGAACAGGTCGAACACGCTGCGGCTCCAGGTCAGCGAATCGTCCTTGAGGTCGCATTGCCACGCTCCCGGGAGCGGGGCCAGCAGCGGGATCGGCACGAACGTCGAAGGATCGGTGAGGATCAGCTGGAGCGACACGCCGCCATCCTATCCGAAAACCGGCTGACCGTCAGCATCCTTCGCACGACGACAAGGTGACGAACGCGCAGACGCCCGCTAAGGGCCTCCCGCATGACTGAAATCACGCCCGAGATCGTCGCCGAGCACGGCCTCTCCCCGGAGGAATATGAGCGCGTCCTGCACGCCATGGGCCGCGAGCCTAACCTGACCGAACTCGGCATCTTCAGCGTGATGTGGTCCGAGCATTGCTCGTACAAGTCGAGCCGCATCCACCTCGGCAAGCTCCCGACCACTGGCCCGCAAGTGATCCAGGGTCCCGGCGAGAATGCCGGCGTGGTCGACATCGGCGACGGCCAGGCGGCGATCTTCAAGATGGAGAGCCACAACCACCCGTCGTACATCGAACCCTATCAGGGCGCGGCGACGGGGGTCGGCGGCATCCTGCGCGACGTGTTCACCATGGGAGCCCGTCCCGTCGCCAACATGAACGCGCTGCGCTTCGGCCGGCCCGACCATCCCAAGATGCGCCACCTGATCGCGGGCGTGGTCCACGGCATCGGCGGCTACGGCAATTGCGTCGGCGTGCCGACGGTGGGCGGCGAGACCAACTTCCATGCCGCCTATGACGGCAACATCCTGGTCAACGCGATGACCGTGGGCGTCGCCCACACCGACAAGATCTTCTATTCGGCCGCCTCGGGCGTCGGCAATCCGATCGTCTACGTCGGCTCCAAGACCGGCCGCGACGGCATCCACGGCGCCACCATGGCCTCCGCCGACTTCAGCGAGGATTCGGAGGAGAAGCGCCCGACCGTCCAGGTCGGCGATCCCTTCACCGAGAAGCTGCTGATCGAGGCGTGCCTCGAGCTGATGGCCTCGGACGCGATCGTCGCGATCCAGGACATGGGCGCCGCCGGCCTCACCTCCTCCTCGGTCGAGATGGCGTCGAAGGGCGGTGTCGGCATCGAGCTCGTCATGGACGACGTGCCGCAGCGCGAGACCGGCATGACGCCCTACGAGATGATGCTCTCGGAGAGCCAGGAACGGATGCTGATGGTGCTGAAGCCCGGCCGCGAGGCCGAGGCGGAGGCGATCTTCCGCAAGTGGGAGCTCGACTTCGCGGTGATCGGACGCGTCACCGACACCGGGCGGATGGTGCTGAAGTGGCAGGGCGAGACCGTCGCCGATATCCCGCTCGGCCCGCTCGCCGACGAGGCGCCGAAGTACGACCGGCCGTGGGTGCGCACCCCCGCCCCCGCCCCGCTCGCCGACGCGCCGGAGACGACCGACATCGCCGGCGACCTCCTCAAGCTGATGGGCTCGCCCGACCTCGCCTCGCGCCGCTGGATCTGGGAGCAGTACGACCACATGGTCGGCGCCGACACGGTCCAGCGCCCCGGCGGCGATGCCGCGGTGGTCCGCGTCCATGGTACGCAGAAGGGCCTCGCGATCGCGACCGACTGTACCCCGCGCTACTGCTTCGCCGACCCGGTCGAGGGCGGCAAGCAGGCGATCGCCGAGACCTGGCGCAACCTCTGCGCGGTCGGCGCCAAGCCGCTGGCGGCAACCGACTGCATGAACTTCGGCAACCCGCAGCGGCCCGAGATCATGGGCCAGTTCGTCGGCTGCATCGAGGGCATGGCGGCCGCGTGCAGCGCGCTCGACTTCCCGATCGTGTCGGGCAACGTCAGCCTCTACAACGAGAGCAAGAAGGACGACGGCACCGGCACCGCGATCCTGCCGACGCCGGCGATCGGCGGCGTCGGCCTGCTGCCCGACTGGTCCAAGTCCGCGACGATCGCGTTCAAAGAGACCGGCGACGTCATCGTCCTGATCGGCGAGCGCAAGGGCCATCTCGGCCAGTCGCTGTGGCTGCGCGAGGTCCACGGCCGCGAGGAAGGCCCGCCACCGCCGGTCGACCTCGATGCCGAGCGCCGTAACGGCGCCTTCGTCCGCCACTGGATCGCCAACGGCGCGCTCACCGCGGTGCACGACGTCTCCGACGGAGGGCTTGCCGTTGCGATCGCCGAGATGGCGCTGGCGAGCGGCATCGGCGCCCATGTCCATGCGCCGCATCCGCTGGGCCTCGCCGGCAGCTACTTCGCCGAGGACCAGGGTCTCTACGTCGCCACGGTCGACGACCTCAAGCTCAACGACTTCCTCCTGGCCTCGGTGCGGGCCGGAGTGCCGGTCGAGCCGCTCGGCAAGACGATCGCCCATCGCCTGATCTTCGAGTGCCACGAAGGCGACCACGTCGTCGCGCTCGACGAGCTGCGCGCCGCGCATGAGGGCTTCTTCCCGACGCTGATGGGGAATACACTGGTGGCATGACCGCGGGCTATTCGGCCACGCCGCTGGCGCAGAAGCTGGGCTACAAGCCCGGCATGCGGGCGTGGTTCGACGGTATGCCCGAGACCGTGCTGGCAGAGATCGATCCCGAGGCGATCGGGGTCGATCCGCAGGTATCGCCCTCGGCGGGACTCGATGCGGCGCACATCTTCGTGACCGAGCGTGCCGAGCTGCAGCGCAAGGTGGCGGCACTGCGCCAGCTGCTCGCTCCGGCGGGCATGCTATGGGTCTCATGGCCCAAGCAGACGGCGAAGGTGCCGACCGACATCACCGAGGACGTGGTGCGCGAGGTCGCGCTGCCGACCGGGCTGGTCGACGTGAAGGTTTGCGCGATCGATCCGATCTGGTCAGGATTGAAGCTGGTGATCCGCAAGGAGCTGCGCTGACATCAGCAAGGGGGAGGAAGCATGGGGGACGTGATCGAAACAGGCGCGGCGAAGCGAATCGCCGCCGCGACCGCGGTTGCAGGAACGCTCGACATTCTGGCGGCGATCGGGCTCACGCTGTTCTACGGCGGCAAGGTCGACAGGATGCTGCGCTACGTCGCCTCGGGCCCCTTCCCGGGTGCGAAGGATTGGGGCGCAGGCGGAGCGGTGCTGGGCCTCGCCGTCCATTTCGCGCTGATGGCGGTCATGGCGGCCGTGTTCGTCCTCGCCGCCGACCGCATCGCGGCGCTCAAAGCCAGGCCGCTGCTGTGGGGTGTCGTCTACGGCCTCGCCACCTGGGCGGCGATGAACCTGGTGGTGGTGCCGCTCCGCTTCGGAACGATGCCGAGCGCCGCGGGCATCGCGACTCAGCTCTTCTGCCACATCGTCCTGGTCGGCGTGCCGATCGCCTACATCGCCCGACGCTGATCGGTTCGCGTCCGCTTTTGCAAATCGCATGCAATAGAGTTGCGAATCACTCGCAGTATCGCTAGATCGGGTGCTCCACACTGCGGGGTTCCGATGGTCGTCTGCGTCTGCAATGCAATTCGCGAGCGTGAGGTGAGGCAGGCGGCGCGGGAGGGCGCGGTGAGCGCCTGTCAGGCCTATCGTGCGCTGGGATGCCAGGCGAAATGCGGCCAGTGCGTGCCGTTCGCGCGAGCCATTATCGATCAGGAGCGCGCTGCTGCGTAGCATTCGCAGCCGCTGAAACCCGCAGAAATCCGCCATTTTTTGGGTGTTCGGCACGCCCGAACAGGTGTAGAATCCCGCCCGTCACGAAACGAAGGACGCGGCATGAAGGGCGACCCCAAGGTCATCGAATTTCTCAACGAGGCGCTCCGGAACGAGCTGACCGCGATCAACCAATATTGGCTGCACTATCGCCTGCTCGACAATTGGGGCGTCAAGAAGCTCGCCGAGTTCGAGCGACACGAATCGATCGACGAGATGAAGCACGCCGACGAGCTGGCGGAGCGCATCCTGTTCCTCGAAGGCCTGCCCAACTTCCAGCTGCTCGGCCGGCTGCGCATCGGCGAGACGGTCGAGGAAGTGCTGCGCGGCGACCTCGAGCTCGAGATCGAGGCGGTGGCACAGCTCAAGGGCGCGATCGAATATTGCGAGAGCGTGCGCGACTTCGTGAGCCGCGACCTGTTCGCCCGCATCCTCGGCAACGAGGAGGAGCATGTCGACACGCTCGAGACCCAGTTCGAGATGATCGAGCGGATGGGGCTGCAGAACTATATCCAGCTCAACGCCAAGAGCGAGGGCGATTAGGCTGTGACGGCGCGCTCCTCGCGGAGCGCGCCACGTCAATGAGTGACGGCCGGCGGGCGCCGGTCACGACGCCTCGAGACGGGCGCTGAAACCCGCAGAAATCCGTCGAAGGTCACGAAAGTCATAGGTAGACGAGGCCCGTCCGGATGAGGCCTTCCGGTGTCGGGCTCCCCCCGGAAATGTTGACTAAATTGACTCAGGTCATGTGTTTTGCAGGCCTTGTCTGGAACGCTGCAGGGACGCGATAGGATCGCGACGCGGACGCGCCAGGGGCGCGCCATAGACGCGGCACCGCCGCGACAAGGACGGCGCACGGACGCGACAGTGGCGCGGCACGGACGCGACATAAATGATCGACAGGATCAAAGAGCGGACCAGCGCTAGTGCGGCTCGGACCGGACGAGCCAAGCAGGCGAAATCCTACATTGCAAGCGACGTGCGGAGTACGCGGCTTCGCTGAAACGATGAGTTGGGCCAACATGCCAACTCGGACCTGCCTAAGCAGAACTCATCGGCGGCGCTCGTGCCACATGACGATGACTTCAACCAAGTTGCCGGCCTGGTCCCGATCGAATTGAGAAAACAGGCGCTGCTGAACGTTTGGCTCGTTTCCGAAGCGTCCGGTCACCTGATACGAACATTCCGGCGTGGTATACGTGTAGCCGCACGAAACCTCGGATATCCCCACTAATTCAGCGCTTTCTCCCGGCCTACGTGAAAGTCGTGCAAAGCTTTTGCTCACGACTGGCCAATGCGATCGCACGTAATGGTTGACCTCATCAGCGGTTGGTAATGCTGGGGCAGTGCATTCAATCGCGTGGGTGGTTGCGCAGCCCGAAAGAAATAGGACGAAAGCCAAAATCGATCGGACATGCATGCGTAACCCTTACGCTCACCCGCAATCATGCCAAGTCAATTTGTCCACTCGCTAGGTTCCAGCCGGAACCTCGATTACAGTCTCCGTGGAGATGTGGATGCCGGAACAAGTCCGGCATGACGATTTGATCCTAGCCTATCTTATTCCCGCTCGAACCCGCCCCCGGCCAGGATCGGCTTGCGGCCAAAGGTCGGGCGGCGTTCGACCAGCGGGTTGGTCTCGCGTTCGAGCAGCTCGAGCGTCTGCTGGAAGACGGGGCGCAGGCGGACGACATGCTCCAGCGCCTGCTGGGGCGCGTCGTGGCGCTCGACGCAGCCGCGGGCGATCACCTCGATCGTCTCGGCGAGCGTCGCCAGCACCTCGGCGCCGAACTGGTGCGATTCGCCTTTGAGGGTATGGGCGGGGAGCACCATCGCCGCGGCGTTGCCGGCGCGCATCGCCTCCTCGATCTGCGCGACCGATTTGGCGCCGTCCTCGCGGAAATAGCCGAGGATGCGCACGAAATTGGCGCCGAGCTCGGCGCGTGCCGCGGCGAAAACGGTCCAGTCGATCAGCGATTCGCCCATGTCAGCGAACGTCATTCCTGTGCCTCCGAAGCTCCTTCGGCCGAAAGAGCCACCGAGCGTCATAGCCGAGCGCGGTAAACAGGGTGTTGATTCAGCCGCTTGCCTCGACGCGGAAGCGCATTTCGCTGTCGGTCACCAACGCCCGTCCGGCAGCCGCGGCGACCGCGGCAAGCTCGCGCGGAGCGGCGGGATCGTCGGCGAGGATCGCCACCTCGGCCGTGCCATGCTCGCGCAGCGCCCGGGCGAGCCGGATCGCCGGCCACGGACAGCGCATTCCGCGCGCGTCGATCTCGATCATTCGCGGTCCCGGTCGAAGGGGTTCTTCGGCGCGCGCAGCGTGAGCCGCACCGGCACCGCGCCGAAATCGAACTCGCGGCGCAGGCCATTGACCAGATAGCGGCGATAGCTTTCGGGCAGCATGTCGACGCGGGTGCCGAACAGCACGAAGCTGGGGGGGCGCGTCTTCACCTGGGTCACGTAGCGCGCCTTGATCCGCTTGCCGCCTGGCGCGGGGGGCGGGTTGGCCTCGATCGCGCGTTCGAACCAGCGGTTGAGTTGGCCGGTCGACACGCGCCGCGACCAGGCCTCGCGCGTCTCGAACGCGACCTTGAGCAGCGTATCGATCCCCTTCCCGGTCGCGCCGGAGACGGTGAGCAGCGGCACGCCCTTCACCTGCGCCAGCCCCTCGTCGAGCGCGGCCTTGACGCCGTTGAACAGCTTGGAGGCGTCCTCGGCGACGTCCCATTTGTTGAGCGCGATGACCAGCGCACGCCCTTCCTGCAGCACGCGGTCGGCGATCTTGAGGTCCTGGACCTCGAGCCCCTTGGTCGCGTCGAGCAGCAGCACCACCACCTCGGCGAAATCGACCGCGCGCAGCGCGTCCATCACCGACAGCTTCTCGAGCTTGTCCTGCACCCGCGCCTTCTTGCGCATCCCGGCGGTGTCGATCAGGCGGACGGCACGCGTGCCGCCGGCGGGATCCGGCCATTGCCAGTCGATCGCGATCGAATCACGGGTGATGCCGGCTTCCGGCCCGGTGATCAGCCGATCCTGCCCGAGCATCCGGTTGATCAGCGTCGACTTGCCGGCATTTGGGCGGCCGACGATCGCCAGCTTGAGCGGCGCATCGGGGCTCTCGTCGTCCTCCGGCTCGTCCCCGGCTTCGCGGTCGATATAGGGCAGCAACGCCTCGAACAGGTCGGCGATGCCCTCGCCATGCTCGGCGGAAAGCTGCACGGGATCGCCGAAGCCGAGCGCCATCGCCTCGATCACGCCGCTTTCGCCGGCGCGGCCCTCGGCCTTGTTGGCGACCAGCACCACCGGCGTATCCGCGCTGCGCAGCCAGCGGGCGATCTCTTCGTCCAGCGGAACGATGCCGGCGCGCGCATCGACCATGAACAGCGCGACATCGGCATCCGCGACCGCGGCCTCGGTCTGCACGCGCATCCGGCCCGGCAGGGTCGCGGCATCCTCATCCTCGAAGCCGGCGGTGTCGACGACGCGGAAATCGAGCCCGAGCAGAGTCGCGTCGCCCTCTCGGCGGTCGCGGGTCACGCCCGGCTGGTCGTCGACCAGCGCCAGGCGCTTGCCGACGAGCCGGTTGAACAGCGTCGACTTGCCGACGTTGGGGCGGCCGATGATGGCGACGGTGGGGAGTGGCATCGGGCCTCCCTACCCGTTCGAATCGAGCTTGTCGAAGCTCCCCTCGATGCGAGCGGGCCATCGACATCGGGCTCCCCCTTCCAGACCGTTGCCCATTGCAGGCGCAGGCCGTAAACCGCCCGCCTACCGGGTTGGGGTTTCATCCATGCGTTTCCTGATTGCGTTCCTTGCCTTGTTCGCCGCGCTGCCCGCTTCGGCGCAGGTCATTCCGGTGCCGGGCCGCACCCCGGCGCCGCAGACGACGGACAAGGAGAACCTCTGGCTGCTCGACCTTTCGGACGGCGGCCGCGTGACAATCCTGCTGCGCCCGGACGTCGCGCCCAAGATGGTCGAGCGCATCAAGACGCTGACCCGCCGGCATTTCTACGACGGTCTCGCCTTCCACCGCGTGATCGAGGGCTTCATGGCCCAGGGCGGCGACCCTAAGGGCGACGGCACCGGCGGATCGGACCTTCCCGACCTGCCGAAGGAGTTCAACTATCTCCCCCACGTCCGCGGCGCCGTCTCCGCCGCGCGCGAGGGCGCGCCCGAAGGCGCGACGCAGGAGCAGAAGGACAAGGCGGAGAACAGCGCCAACAGCCAGTTCTTCATCATGTTCGTGCCGCGGCTGTCGCTCGACCAGAAATACACCGTGTTCGGCCGGGTGATCGAAGGGATGCAGTGGGTCGACCAGATCGAGCGCGGCGAGCCGCCGGCGAACCCGACGCGCATCCTCCACGCCTATATCGCTGCCGATAATCCTCCGGCCTACACGCCTGCGCCGCCGCCCGCGCCGCCGACGCTCGAGCCGGCGACGCTGCCGGGTGCCAAGCCCGCGCCAACGAAGCAGTAACCTCCCGTGACCAAGGGGGGTCGGCCATGAACGTCGATCTCTTCGATTTCGAGCTCCCGCCGGAGCGCATCGCCCTTCGTCCCGCCACCCCCCGCGATTCGGCGCGGATGCTGGTGGTGGACGACGCCGGCCTGCACGATCGCATCGTCCGCGAGCTGCCCGCGGCGCTGCGGCCGGGCGACCTGCTCGTGTTCAACGACACGCGGGTCATTCCCGCGCAGCTCGAGGGGCTGCGCGGCAATGCGCAGATCGGCGCGACGCTGCACAAGCGCGAGGGGCCGCGGCGCTGGCGTGCGTTCATCCGCAACGCCAAGCGGCTGCGCGACGGCGACATCGTCGATTTCGGCAAGGGCGTCGCGGCGATCGCCTCCGACCGGCAAGGCCGCGGCACCTTCGCGCTCGATTTCCTCGGCGACGAGCCGGTCGAGCTGCTGATCGAGCGGGCCGGGCGGATGCCGCTGCCGCCCTATATCGCCAGCCGCCGCCCCGCCGACGAGAAGGACGCGGACGACTATCAGACGATGTTCGCCAACGAGCCCGGCGCCGTCGCCGCGCCGACCGCCGCGCTGCACTTCACGCCGGAGCTGATGGCGGCGCTGGAGGCGGCGGGGATCGGGCACGCCACCCTCACCCTCCATGTCGGCGCCGGCACCTTCCTGCCGGTCAAGGTCGAGGACACCGACGCGCACGAGATGCACGCCGAATGGGGCCGGATCGACGCCGCCACCGCCGACCGGCTCAACGCGACGCGCGCGGCCGGCGGACGGGTGATCGCGGTCGGCACCACCAGTCTGCGCCTGGTCGAGAGCGCGGCCGGCCAGGACGGCATCGTGCGCCCGTTCGAGGGCGACACCGCGATCTTCATCACGCCCAGCTATCGCTTCCGCGGGATCGACGGGCTCGTCACCAACTTCCACCTGCCGCGCTCGACGCTGTTCATGCTGGTGTCGGCGCTGATGGGATTGGATCGCATGCAGGCGGCCTATGCCCATGCGATCGCCGGGGGATATCGTTTCTACAGCTACGGTGACGCCAGCCTGCTCCTGCCCTGAAAGGTCTCCCCCGATGCCGCTTGCCCTCGCTCTCCTCCTCGCCGCGCAGCAGACGCCGCAGGGCGACGTGCCGATCCAGGCTGCACCCTATCGTCCCGCCACCGCGACGGTCGTGGTCGAGCCGGTGGCGATGATGCTCGCCGGCTTCGACGCCGACGGCGACGGCCGCATCACCGAGGCGGAGGCGAGCGCGGGCGTGGCGCGGAGCTTCGAGACGGTCGCCAAGGGCGCCAAGGACATCGGCTACATCGCCTTCGCCGACTGGGCGGAGCATTGGCTCGGCGACCGCAACGCCGTGCCGAGCCCGTTCGAGGTCGACCGCGACGGCGACAACCGCATCACGCTCGACGAATTGCAGACCCGGATGAGCGCGATCTTCGCGCGGTTCGACGTCGACAAGGACCATGTGCTGACCCACAAGGAGCTACTGACGATCCGCGGCTCGGCCTTCGGCAGCGATCGGCCCTACGGCGAAGGCGGCAAGCGCCGCGGGCGCGGCGGGCGACCGCCGGAGAGGTAATCTCAGATCCTCCCCGGCACGGGGGCAAAGTGGAGCAAAGTGAACGAATGAAGCGCGACTCCCTTCACTTTCACGCCGCGCGCCCGAACGGCGATCGGTCCTAGTATCTCATGCCGCTTACCCGCTAAGCCTGGGCAAATGGGCGCGCACCACAACCATTCGCACGGGCATTCGCACGGAAACGGCCACGCGCACGGACATGGCCACAGTCACGCGCCGGCCAGCTTCGGCCACGCCTTTGCGATCGGCACCGCGCTCAACCTCGCCTTCGTCGTGGTCGAGGCGGCGTTCGGCATCGCCGCCGATTCGGTCGCGCTGCTCGCCGATGCCGGGCACAATCTCTCCGACGTGCTGGGGCTGCTGATCGCCTGGGGCGCGGCGGAGCTGTCAAAGCGGCCGGCGTCGAAGCGCTTCACCTACGGCCTCGGCGGCTCCTCGATCCTGGCGGCACTCGTCAATGCGACCCTGTTGTTCGTGGCGGTGGGCGCGATCGCCTGGGAAGCGACGCGGCGGCTCGGCGCGCCGCCGGTGGTCGATTCGCGCGCGCTGATCTGGGTCGCCGGCGCCGGCATCCTCGTCAACGGCGCGACCGCGCTGATGTTCGCGCGGGGGCGGCACGGCGACCTCAACATCAAGGGCGCCTTCCTCCACATGGCGGTCGACGCGCTGGTCTCGGCCGGTGTGGTCGTCGCCGGGGTGCTGATCGCCTTCACCGACCAATGGTGGATCGATCCGGTGGTGAGCCTGGTCGTGGTGGCGGTCATCCTGTGGAGTAGCTGGGGGCTGTTCCGCGATTCGCTCGGCATGGCGCTGCAGGCGGTGCCGCCGGGAATCGATTCGGATCGCGTCGCCGCGACGATCGCGGAATTGCCCGGCGTGGCACGTATCCACGATCTCCACATCTGGCCGATGAGCACCACCAAATCCGCGCTGACCGTGCATCTGGTGATGCCGGGCGGCCACCCGGGCGACGCCTTCCTCCACGACCTCCAGCACCGGCTCGAGCATGACTTCGGCATCGGCCATGCGACGGTGCAGATCGAGATCGACGACGGCAGCCCCTGCCACCTTCACAGCGAGCGGCTGGCGCATGGCTGACGCGGGGCACGGGGTGGCGATCAAGGCGGTCATCTTCGATTTCGACGGGACCCTCTCCAACAGCGGCGACTGGTTCCTGACCGTCGTCAACGACCTCGCACGCCGCTTCCGCTTCCGCGAGGTCGACGACGACGAGATCGAGATGCTGCGGCACCGCCCCTCGCGTGAGGTGATCGCCTATCTCGGCATCCCGCGTTGGAAGCTGCCGCTGATCTCGCGTCATGTCCGCCGGCTGGTGTCGCGCAACGTCGACCAGATCCCGCTGTTCCCCGGCACCGCGGACCTGCTCGCCGGCGTCGGCGCACTGGGCTTCCGCATGGGCCTCGTCACCTCCAACGCCGCCAACAACGCCCGCGCGATCCTCGGCCCGGACAATGCGGCGCGGATCGACGCCTGGGCGGCGGGCAGCTCGCTGTTCGGCAAGGCGCCCAAGTTCCGCCGCGTGCTCAAGCAGATGGGCCTCAGGCCCGAGGAAGCGATCTCGATCGGCGACGAGACTCGCGATGTCGATGCCGCGCGCGAGGTGGGGATGCGCACCGGCGCGGTGCTGTGGGGCTATGCCAGCGAGGACGCGCTCGCGGCGACCCGCCCGGACGTCCTATTCCGCACGCCCGACGATATCCTGCGCTATCTGGCGGCGCGGCGCTGACGCTCAGCCGAGGTGTACCGCCAGCCACACGGTCGGCGGTTCCTCGCTGGTGCGCGTCACCCAATGCTCCTGCCCCCGCTCGATCAGCAGATGGTCGCCGGGACGGAGCTCCACCTCGTCCGAGGTCTCGATCCGCATCGCTGCCTCGCCCTGGAGCAGCAGCACCCATTCGTCATGGTCCTGGCGCATCGGCGCATCGGCCGGCGTCGCCTGCCCGCGCGAGACGATCCGTTCGACGCGGATGCCCGGGCGCGCCAGCAGCTCGGTGAAGGCCTCGCTGCGCCTGGCCGCCGGCAGTTTGGCGAACAGGTTGGCGAGCCTGACCTTGAGTTTCGGCGGAGGCGGCGGGGGCGGCGGAGCCTTGGGCGCGGCCTTGCGCTTCAGGCCCTTGGTCGAGCCCTTCCAGTCGGCGACCATCGCGCCGCGCAGATACGCCTCGATCTCGTCGGCCGTGGCGGTGAGCGTCTTGTCCTTGAAGCCGAACACCGGCTTCCCGCCCGGATCGGTCAGGCCGTATTTCCCGAAGTCGCCGCCGCGCTTGCGCCGCCGCGACTTCTTGAGCCTGAGCCCGCGATGCCGCGCCATCTCGCGCAGCGCGTCGTCCTGTTCGCTCGCCATGGACCGATCTTAGGCGCCGCCGATCCCTTCCGTCACCTTGCCGGTGCCGTCGCATATCGGACAGGCCCGTCCGTCGACCTTGCCGGTGCCGTTGCAGCGGCGGCAGACATTCTCCCCAGTGCCGGGGGTGCCCGGCGCAGCCTCGTCGCCGGGATTGAGCGGTTGGTTGGGCATGGCTCTCTCCTCCCCGCCCGAACGCCCGAGCCCGCCCCCGCGGTTCCCCGCCGCTCGACAGCGCGCGGTTCAGGCGGCACTAGGCGCGATCATGGCTCCACGTTTCCAGTTCACCGTCCACGCCACCGACGGCCGCGCCCGCACCGGCGAGATCGCGATGCGGCGCGGTACGATCCGCACCCCCGCCTTCATGCCGGTCGGCACCGCCGCCACGGTCAAGGCGATGAAGCCCGCCGACGTGCGCGCGTCGGGCGCGGACATCATCCTCGGCAACACCTACCACCTGATGCTGCGCCCCGGCGCGGAGCGCGTGGCGAAGCTGGGCGGGCTGCACGACTTTATGGGCTGGGACCGGCCGATCTTGACCGATTCCGGCGGCTATCAGGTGATGAGCCTCGCCGAGCTCACCACCCGCAGCGAAGAAGGCGTCGCCTTCAAGTCGCACCTCGACGGGACCAGGCACCTGCTCAGCCCCGAGCGGTCGATCGAGATCCAGCGGCTGCTCGGCAGCTCGATCGTGATGGCGTTCGACGAGCTCGTCCCCACCACTTCGACGCGCGACGTGCAGGCGAAGGCGATGGAGCGATCGATGCGCTGGGCGAAGCGCAGCCGCGCCGCGTTCGACGCAGGAGGCGATCATGCCGAGAACAACGCCGTGTTCGGCATCCAGCAGGGCGCGCTGGACGAGGGGCTGCGCAGGGCCTCGGCCGAGGCGCTGACCGACATCGGCTTCGACGGCTATGCGGTCGGCGGCCTCGCCGTCGGCGAGGGGCAGGAGGCGATGTTCGGCGTGCTCGACTATGCGCCCGGCCAGCTTCCCGCCGACAGGCCCCGCTACCTGATGGGCGTCGGCAAGCCCGACGACATCGTCGGCGCGGTCGAGCGCGGCATCGACATGTTCGACTGCGTGCTGCCGACCCGCAGCGGGCGCACCGGCCAGGCCTTTACCCGATCGGGCCCGATCAACATCCGCAACGCCCGCTTCGCCGAGGATCTGGGCCCGCTCGATCCCCAGTGCGCCTGCCCCGTCTGCCATGGCTGGAGCCGCGCCTATCTCCACCATCTGGTGCGTGCCGGCGAAATTCTTGGCGCGATGCTGATGACCGAGCACAACCTCTTCTTCTATCAGGCGTTGATGGCGGACCTGCGCGCGGCGATCGCAGAGACGCGCCTGGGTGCATTTGCCAATGCCTTCCGCGCGCAATATCGCGGAGGAAAGGGAGAGTGAGCGTGGCCGACAACGACGACGAACAGCAGAACGAGATCCTCGCCGCCGCCAAGGACGCCAAGGCGCGCAAGGAGCGCGCGCGGTCGGGCGACAACAAGGGCAATGCCTGGACGATCGGCGCGATCGGGCTGGGCGTCGGCATCGGATCGGCGGCGGTCGCGGCCGCGGTGCTCTACGCCGGGCGCAATCGCGGCAAGCGGCGGGACTGAGGACATCAAGCTCCTCCCCGGCACGGGGAGGGGGACCGCCGACTGAAGGTCGGTGGTGGAGGGGGCCCACCGCACCGGACTCCGCCGCCGAGGGTCCCCCTCCACCAAGCCGCTACGCGTCTTGGTCCCTCTCCCCGTGCCGGGGAGGATTTCAGAAATTACGTTAACCATCAATCGTTTCGCGGCGGGACAGGCCGAAATCGGCCCGCGCCGTGGCGTGCGCAATCGGCTATGCCGCGCGCGTGATCGAGCGATGGCTATCCGGACAAAGGGCACGCGGGACGCTGGCGGCGGTGCTGGTATCGCTCGCCGGCGCCGGCTTTTCCGCGCACGCTGGGCTGACCAGCGGCGATCAGGGCGCGATCCCGAGCGCAGCGCGGCCGGCCGGCTATGAGGCCGACGATCATTTCCCCGGCGCCGCACTGCTCTACGCGAACGAGGACGATGTGGCGGCGGCGAGCGAGACCGCCGCGCCGGTCGCCGGCGTCACCGGCACCACCGCGCTGCCCGACCTGCCAGTGCCGGCGAACGCGGTCGCCGACGCCTCGATCCGCCCGGCCGCGCCGTTCGTGCTCAAGGGCACGCCTGCCGATCAGGCGCGCGCGCTGCAATGCCTTACCACCGCCATCTACTACGAAGCGGCGAACGAGCCCGACGACGGCCAGGCGGCGGTCGCCCAGGTCGTCCTCAACCGCGTGCGCCATCCGGCGTTCCCGAACAGCGTGTGCGGCGTGGTCTATCAGGGATCGGAGCGTAGCGGCTGCCAGTTCAGCTTCGCCTGCGATGGGGCGATGGCGCGCGTGCCGATGCGTGCTGCCTGGGAGCGGGCACGGCGCGTAGCGGCACTGGCGCTCGCAGGCCGCGTCTTCGCGCCGGTCGGCCTCGCGACCCATTATCATACCTATGCGGTGCGCCCGGCGTGGCAGCGCAGCCTGGTGATGACCGGCGCGTTCGGGGCGCATTTCTTCCATCGCTGGAAGGGCTGGTGGGGCACGCCGGCCGCGTTCAGCCAGGCCTATTCCGGGTATGAGCCGGCGGCGGCTCCGCATCCAAGGACCGAGGCGGCGCCGGTCGCGTTCCCGACGCCGGTGATCGCGGCGGTCGTGCCGACCTCGCTCCCGGCCAAATCGGCTACCGCAGCCGCGGCACCGCCCGTGCAGAGCGGCGACGTGCTGCCGCAATATGCCGCGGCCGGCAGCGACTCGCAGATTCTCGACAAATGGAAGGATTCGGGAAAGCCGCTGCACTGACCCGCGCATGAAAAACCCCGCCGGTCGCCGGCGGGGTTCTTCGTTGCCGCAGCCGTCCGCTTACCAGCGGTGGTTGCGGTCGTGCTTCTGATAGCGGATCCGCGCCGACAGCGCGTCGAAGCGGCGGTCGAGGTCGCGGCGCTCGCCAAGGCTCAGCCCGTTGACGCGATAGCGCGCCTCGAGCCTGGTCAGCGCGCGGAAGTCGCTGCGCAGCCGGGCCGCCTCCGGCCGGGTCAGTGCGCCGGAGCGGACGCCCTGGTTGATCCGCGCCTCGAGCCGGGCCTGGCGGGCGTTGATGCTCTGCCACGCCTGCGCGTTGGCGACGGTGGGAACGGCGACCGCCGCGGCAAGGCTGAGGCCGGCGACGATCCTGGTGATCCAGTTCATGATACGAACTCCTCTTTTTCGTCCGACGGATCGGACGAGCAGGGGTATCGGATGCGCCTGTCGCCGAGATGTGACGGCAATGCCGGAAATGTGTCGCAGACGATGCCAGCGCGATCGGGTTCGTTCATCTGTCCGGGAAGCGCACCACCGCATTGGCCGGCGGGAAAGCGACCGCGGCCGGCGTCCGCGGCTGCCAGCGCTCACCCGCTGCGAAGGCGGCGATCGAGGCATAGCCGCCGATCCATTGCGCATCGGCGAGGCGGTAGGGCCGCCCCTCCGCCGCCAGCGGCGCATTCGCGTCGGCGAGATGGAAGTGCAGATGCGGCCCGGTGGTCTGGCCGGTATAGCCCAGCGCGCCGATCACGTCGCCGCGCCGCACGCGCTGCCCCGACCGCACCGGCGCGCCGTGCTTCAGATGCTCGTAGAAGGCGATGCGCCCGCCGCCGATGTCGAGCGCGACGTAATTGCCCGTAGCATCTCCGATCGATGGACGCGCGAACGGACGGAGCGCGGCCGGATCGGGAACATCGTCGCGCACGGCAACCACGGTGCCGTCGGCCACCGCGAGCACCAGGGCGCCATAGCCGCGCCAATCCTGGAGCCGCGCTTCGTCGCGGCCGGCGTCATCGAGGCTGAACCAGTCGATCGCGAAGCGGCCGGGGAGACGGGCGGTGCCGTCGACGGCATAGAAGACGCGGCGATGGCCCCGCTCCATTGCCGGATCGTAGATGGCGACCCATGGACCGCCCCGCAGCGGCGGTCCGAGTTCCGGAAGCGGCGTGCGGTCCACTGTGACCGCCGGCAGATCGAGCGTCCTGGCCGCTCCGGCGGTCGTGAAGGTCAGGCGGTGCCGCAGCGTCCGCGGCGCAACGGCTGCCGACACGTTCAAATAGAGCGTAGCTCGGGCGCCGGGAGTGATCGTCGTCACTCCTTCGCTCGGCGCCGAACCGGTCCGGCCGATCGCTGCGGCCAGAGCGTCGCCCGCGAGATCGGCGATCACGCGCTCGCCGTCGCGCACCTCGACCCGCGTGAGCGTCACCGGTGCGGCGGCGAAGCTGGTCAGCGCCAGCTCGTAGACCAGCATCGTCCGATCCCCGATCGCGACCGGCTGCGGCGCAACCGCGATGCGCGCATCGAAGCTCTGGCTCACGTCCGCGCCGCCCGCTCCGATCAGCAGCGCGAGCGGGGCGAAGCGCAGCATCCGCCGCTACGCCGCCAGCAGACGCTCGGCCTGGGCGCGGGCCTCGTCGGTGATCTCAGCGCCGGAGAGCATCCGCGCGATCTCCTCGCGGCGCTCCGCCGGATCGAGCGGCGTGACGCCGGTGCGGGTGACGGTGCCGTCATGGCTCTTGGCGATCAGCAGGTGGCGGTCGCCGCGCGCGGCGACTTGAGGGCTGTGCGTCACCACCAGCACCTGCGCGCTTTCGGCGAGACGCGCGAGCCGCTCGCCGATCGCGCTCGCCACCGCGCCGCCGACGCCGCGATCGATCTCGTCGAAGACCAGCGTGCGCGCGCCGCCTTCCTCGGCGAGCGCGACCTTGAGCGCGAGGATGAAGCGCGACAGCTCGCCGCCGCTGGCGATGCGGACCAGCGGACCGAACGGCGCACCGGGGTTGGTCGAGACCAGGAACTCGACGCGGTCGGCGCCGTGTGCGCCCCATTGCTCGCGCGGCAACGGCTCGACGGCGGTGCGGAAGCGCGCAGCGTCGAGCTTCAGCGGGGCGAGCTCGGTCATCACCGCCGCATCGAGGCGCTCGGCAGCGGCGATACGGGCGGCGGAAAGGGCCTGGGACGCCTCCTCATAGACCTTCGCCTTCTCGGCCAGCGCGGCTTCGAGCGCGGCGATCCCCTGCCCCCCGTTTTCCAGCCGCGCGAGGCGTCCCGCCAGCTCCTCGGCGAGCGCGGCAAGATCGTCGGGCTGGACGCGATGCTTGCGGGCGAGCGCGCGCAGGTCGAACAGCCGCGCCTCGTCGGCTTCGAGCGCTGCCGGATCGAACGCCAGCGCCTCGGCAGCGGCATCGACCGAAGCCTGGGCAGCATCGCCCTCCGCCAACGCGCGGTCGATCGCGGCGAGCGCCTCGGCAAGCGCGGGATGAGCCTCGCCGATGCGGTCGAGGATGCGCCCGGCCTGGCGGAGACGGGCAAGCGCGCCGTCCGAATCGTCGAGCAGCGCCGCGATCGCCGCGAGCTCGCCCGCGACTTTCTCCCCCCGCTGCATCGCCGCGCGACGCTCGGCCAGCGTCGCTTCCTCGCCGGGCTCGGGCGCGAAGCTCTGGAGTTCGGCGACCGCATGTTCGAGCCATTCGCGATCGGCCTCCGCCGCGTCCTGCTCGGCGCGGGCGACGGCGAGCGCGTCCTCCGCCTCGCGCCAGGCGTGGTAGGCGACCGCGAGCGGGCCGCTGTCGCAGCGCCCGAATGCGTCGAGCAATGCGCGGTGGCCGCGCGAGTTGAGCAGGCCGCGGTCGTCGTGCTGGCCGTGGATCTCGACGAGGTGGCCGCCGAGCTCGCGCAGCAGGCCCGCCGACGCCGGCTGATCGTTGACGAAGGCGCGGCTGCCGCCGTCGGCCTTGAGGATGCGGCGGATGATGAGCGGCTCGCCCGGCTCCAGCTCGAGCCCGTTCTGCGCCATCAGCGAGGCGATCGCTCCGTCGGGCGGCAACTCGAAGGTGGCGGCAACGCTCGCCTGCTGCGCGCCGTGGCGGACCAGCCCGCTGTCGGCCCGCGCGCCCAGGGCCAGCCCCAGCGCATCGAGCAGGATCGACTTGCCCGCCCCGGTCTCTCCGGTGAGCACGCCGAGCCCCGGCGCGAAATCGAGGTCGAGCGCCTCGATCAGCACGACGTCCCTTATGGCCAGCGCGGTCAGCATCGCCCCTGCTCTGCCATGACCGCGGCCCGGGTGGAAGTCAGCGCGGGCGGCGCTTGCCCCGACCGCCGTTCTCTTCGCTCTGCGGTGTGGTCTGCTGCACGTCGGTTCCTTCCGGCGCCGCGGTGCTCGGCGGGTGCTCCTGGATCAGCTTGTAGGCGTGCTCGTACCAGTCGGTGCCGGGATAGTTGGCGCCGAGCACCGCCGCCGATTTCTGCGCCTCGTCGTGCAGGCCGAGCGCGAGATAGGTCTCGGTCAGCCGCATCAGCGCCTCCGGCGCATGGGTGGTGGCCTGATACTGGTCGATCACCGCGCGGAAGCGCATCGACGCCGCCAGCCACTGACCGCGCGCTTCGTAGAAGCGGCCGATCTCCATCTCCTTGCCGGCGAGGTGATCGCGCACCAGATCGACCTTGAGCCGCGCATCGGCGGCGTAGCGGGTGTTGGGATAGCGACGCATGAGCTCGCCCAACGCGTCGAGCGCCTGCTGCGAGATCTTCTGGTCGCGCGTCACGTCATTGATCTGCTCGTAATAGCTGAGCGCGATCAGATAATAGGCATAGGGCGCGTCGCGGTTGCCGGGGTGGACCGACAGGAAGCGCTGCGCCGACTGGATCGCCTGGGTATAGTCGCGGGCGAGGTAATAGCTGAACGCGCCCATCAGCTGCGCGCGGCGGGCCCAGATCGAATAGGGATGCTGACGTTCGACCTCGTCGAACAGCGCGGCGGCGAGCTTATAGTCGTGCCGGTCGAGCCGGTCCTTCGCCGCCGAATAGAGCGTGCCGACGTCGCGGGCGACATAGGGCAGGTCGCCACGCCCCCCTCCCCGGCGCGCGCAGCCGGCGGTGGCGATGACGCTGAGACTGACGAGCGCGAGTGCGGCGGCGCGGAACTTCGAAATACGCATGGGCCGGCTGTGTAGCCCAGCGCATGGGACGCAGCCAATCCTTTTCGTGCCGAGAGGGATCGACCGTGCAGCGAACGGTGTTATGGGCTCGAAACAACCATTCGGACATCTCGGGACATCGCACCAATGACCGCCACCCTGCTCGCCACCCACCGCGTCGAGAAGCCCTGGGGCCGCCATCACCTGTGGCCCGGATTCGCCGATCCGGCGCCGGGCGGCGAGCCGGTCGGCGAGGTGTGGTTCCAGACGCCCGGCGATGCCACGCCGGAGCTGCTGATCAAGTACCTGTTCACCAGCGAGAAGCTGTCGGTGCAGGTCCACCCGGACGACGAGCAGGCGCACGCCCGCGGCCTGCCGCGCGGCAAGGACGAATGCTGGCTGATCCTCGCCGCCGAGCCCGATTCGACGATCGCGATCGGCACGCACGAGAAGGTCTCGCCCGAAGCGCTGCGGGCGGCCGCGCTCGACGGATCGATCGAGCAACTCGTTGACTGGAAGCCGGTGAAGGCGGGCGACTTCCTCTATTCCGCCTCGGGTACGATCCATGCGATCGGCGCCGGCCTGACGCTGATCGAGGTGCAGCAGAACTCCGACACCACCTATCGCCTCTACGACTATGGCCGTCCGCGCGAGTTGCACCTCGACGACGGCGTCGCGGTGTCCCGGACCGGCCCCTATGTGCCGCACCCGATGCCGGGCCGCGTGGCGGACGACCGCACCATCCTGGTCGAGGGCCCCAAGTTCGTGCTCGAGCGCTGGCCGGCAGGACGCCGCCGCTTCACCCTGCCTGGCGACACGACCGGCTGGCTGATCCCGATCACCGGCGAAGGCGCGGTCGACGGGGTCGGCTTCAAGGCCGGCGAATGCCTGACGCTGACGGGGACGTGCGAGCTGGTGGCGCAGGACGGCGCCGATCTGCTATTCGCCTATCCCGGTGAGCGGCGGATCGAAATGACAGGGGAATGAACGCCCGGTAGCTCGCCGTACATGCAACCCCCTGTATGATGCAGGCGTTCGTTTTTTCGTCTGCCTGAAGAGGAGGACACCATGCGCAGCTCCATTCTCGCCGCCGTGATCGCCGCGATCAGCTTCTCGGCGGTTCCCGCCGCGGCCGCCGCGACGACATCCGCTCCCGCCTATCAGGACGGCGATCGGGCGCAGTTCAACCGCGACATACGCCGCGCCACGCGCGACTATAATCGCGATCGGAGCTATCGCGACCGGCGCGACCGGAACCGCGATTGGCGCCGCTACCGCAACTACGATTACAACCGGTACGAGCGCGGCCAGCGTTATTACGATCCGTCACGCTACTATCGCGACGGCCGCTACTATCGCGAGCGCCGGCTGGGCCGCAACGACCGCATCTATTACGGCAACGACGGCCGCTATTACTGCCGCCGTGACGACGGCACGACCGGCCTGATCATCGGCGGCCTCGCCGGCGGCGTGCTCGGCAACACCATGGCGAACCGCCGCGACGCGCTGCTCGGGACACTGATCGGCGCCGCGGCGGGCGGTGCGCTCGGCAACGCGGTCGATCGCGGCAACGTCCGCTGCCGCTAGCTTGTAGCGGCACCGGCCCGCTCCCCCACCCGGCCACCCAGCGGCAGTATCTTATGGGTGGCCGGGTGGGGGAGCGGGCCGGTGCCGCGACCGTTTCAGCCTTGGCTGAAACACATCAAAGGCTCCGGGCAACCGCCGGGCCCTTTTCACGTCAGAAGATGAAGCCGCCCAGCCACAGCCGCACCACCGCCACCACCAGCACGAGCAGGTTGAAGTTGCGGCCGCTGTTGTGGCTCGACAGCACGCCGACGCCGGCGCCGATCACCGCAATCGGGATCGCGGCATAGTTGAGGATGCCGAGCAACGGGATCAGCCCGGGGATCGCGAAGATCAGGGCGACGAGCCCGATCAGGATCGAGAGAAGGTTGAGCATGGCGGCAATCTAATGCAGTGCAGGTGTGTTATCAATATAGAACAGCAGCTATCGCCAACGCTTCCTTAACCCTGTCCGGTGCAGGGAAGCCGCGATGATCCGCATGTCTCTCGCTCTGCTGCTGCCGATCGCGCTCGCCGCGTGCGGGGGCGGTGCGCCGCAGGAGCAGAACGTCGACACGCTCGACCAGGAGCTGGTCGAAGGCATCTCCAACAACGGCAGCGACCCGCTGCTGACCGGCGCGCTGCAGGACCAGATCATGGTCGACCCGCAGCTCGCGCAGAAATCCAACGCCGATTCGGTGCGCCCGCCGAGCCAGCCCTATGCGGCGCCGGTGCCGTCGACCGACGTCGCCGCAGGCCCGGCGCCGGCAACCGGCGACATCATGAAGGCACCTCCGCCGATCGCCGGCGGTTGCCCCGAGTGCAAGGCCGCGGACGAATCGCTCACGCTGGGCGCGCTCGCGGCGCGGCAGAAGGGCCAGGGCCTGCCCGGCTGCATCGCCAAGCTGCGCTATGCCGCCGGCTGGGCGACCCGGCTGCCGCGGGACATCCCGCTCTACGCCAACGCCCGCGTGATCGAGGCGGCCGGCGTGCAGGACGCGCAATGCTCGCTGCGCGTGGTGAGCTTCACCGTGCCACAGCCGATGCCGGCGATGCTCGACTGGTACTATACCCGCGCGGTGAAGGCGGGCTTCACCGCCGAGCACCAGTCGGACGGCGCGCAGCACGTCCTGGGCGGCACCCGCAATCGCGACGGCGGCGCCTATGTGCTCTACATGACCCCGCGCGAGGGCGGCGGCACCGACATCGATCTTATCGCCAACAACGGCATTTGACGCTAACGCCAGCCACAAACACGATCGTCACCCCGGACTTGTTCCGGGATCCACCGCACCACAGACAGCAAAGCCTGCGGCTCCGTGGATGCCGGAACAAGCCCGGCATGACGAAAGGGTGACGGACGGATGCAGGTCGGCTAGGCGTCGGAGATGAACCTGCTTCTCGTCATGCTCGGCGGCGCGGTCGGGGCCGGTGCGCGGCACCTGGTCGGACGGCTGACGCTCGCGCTGTTCGGGCCTGGCTATCCCTGGGGTACGCTGGCCGTGAACCTGATCGGCGGCCTCGCGATGGGCCTGCTCGCCGGCATCCTCGCGCGCGGGAGCTGGGGCGAGCCCGTGCGGCTGCTGCTTGGCGTCGGCATCCTCGGCGGCTTCACCACCTTCTCCGCCTTCAGCCTCGACGTGGTGACGATGATCGAGCGCGGGCAGGCCACCGCGGCGATCGGCTATGTGCTGGTGTCGGTGATCGGATCGGTGCTGGCGCTGTTCGGCGGGCTCCAGATCGTCCGGGCGCTGGCATGAGCGCAGAGTCCACCAACGTCCGCCAGTTCACCGTCGGCGCCGACGACGACGGCATCCGGCTCGATCGCTGGTTCAAGCGGCATTTGCCGGAGACGAGCTTCAACCTCGTCTCGCGCTGGGCGCGCACCGGGCAGCTCCGCGTCGACGGCGCGCGCGCGACGCCGGGCGATCGCCTCGCCGAGGGCCAGACGATCCGCGTCCCGCCTGCCGAACCGGCCGTCGCCACCGCTCGACCGAAGCGCGAGCGCCCTCCCCTCAGCGACGAGCAGATCGAGTTCGCGCGTGAGATGGTGATCCATCGGGACGCACAGGCGATCGTCATCAACAAGCCGCCGGGCCTCGCGACGCAGGGCGGCACGCGCACCGAAAGCCATGTCGACGGCCTGCTCGACGCGCTCCAGTTCGACGCGGAGGGCCGGCCGAAGCTCGTCCACCGGCTCGACAAGGATACGTCGGGCGCGCTGCTGCTCGCCCGCACCGCCCGCGCCGCCGCCTTCTTCTCCAAGCATTTCTCCGGCCGGTCGGCGCGCAAGATCTACTGGGCGCTGGTGGTCGGCGTGCCGGAGATCGAGGACGGCCTGATCGACCTACCGATCGCCAAACAGCCCGGCACCGGCGGCGAGAAGATGCACGTCAGCGAGCATGAAGGGCAGCCGTCGCGCAGCCGCTATCGCGTCATCGAACAGGCGGGCAACCGCGCAGCCTGGGTCGAGCTCCAGCCGCTCACTGGACGCACGCACCAGCTGCGCGTCCACATGGCGGCGATCGGCCATCCGATCGTCGGCGACGGCAAGTACGGCGGCAAGGAGGCGTTCCTGACCGGCGGGATCAGCCGCAAGATGCACCTCCACGCCCGCCGCATCCGCATCGACCATCCCGACGGCGGCAAGGTCGACGTGAGCGCCGAGTTGCCCGAGCATTTCGCGGAGAGCATGGCGATGCTGGGCTTCGACCTCGCCCTGGGCGACCGCCCGCTCGCCGAGGAGGCGCCGCCGCCGACCAAGGCGCAGCAGAAGGCAAAGGCCAAGGCGCACGCCAAGACGGTGCGCAAGGAGCGGCGGGGGGAACGGCGGAGCCGGGGGGCGGCGAAGCGCTAGGATCGATCGATATTCGGCCTCGCTGTCCTCTCCCCTTGATAGGGGAGAGGGATACCGCAGCTTGGCGCTTTAGTGCCTAGCGGAGGTTGGGAGAGGGGTAGAGCGAGGCGGAGCCGCGCGCGGCTTCTACGAAGCCGCCCACCCCTCTCCCAGCTCCGACTAGGCAGCAAGCTGCCAAGTCTGCGCAACCCTCTCCCCTCCATGGAGGGGAGAGGGCAGAGGCTGAATGTCGATCCGTCCAATCCAGCTCCTTCGCTTCAGCCTTCGATAAAGGCAACCGGACCCACCTCGATATCGTTTCAATTGACACCATATCTGCACGGCGTATTGGTTTCATTTGATACTATATCCGGAGGTTTTGATGACCGATCAGGCAAATCCGCTCGGGCTCGACGGCTTCGCCTTCGCCGAGTTCACCTCGCCCGATCCGGCGGCGATGGGCGCGCAGCTGGAGCAGCTCGGCTTCGTTCCCGCGGCGCGCGTGCCCGAGCGCGGGCTGACGCTCTATCGTCAGGGCCGCATCGCCTTCATCCTCAATGCGGGTGAGGGTCAGGCGGCGGCATTCCGCGCGCTGCACGGCCCTTCGGCCAACGGCATGGGCTTCAACGTCGCCGACGCCGCACGTGCTCAGGCACTCGCGGTCGAGCGCGGCGCCACGGCGGCAGACACCAGCGACAGCGCCCTGCCCGGCGCCAGGGCGATCGAGGGCATCGGCGGATCGCTGCTCTATCTCGTCGACGGCGATCCCTTCGCCGGCTGGGAGGAGGTCCCCGGCTGGCGCGAGGCGGCGGAGCGCAACTCGGTCGGGCTCGACCTGCTCGACCACCTGACCCACAACGTCCGGCGCGGCCAGATGCGGGTGTGGTCGGAATTCTACGCCAGGATCTTCGGCTTCGAGGAGCAGAAGTATTTCGACATCAAGGGCAAGGCGACCGGCCTGTTCAGCCAGGCGATGATCGCCCCTGATCACGCGATCCGCATCCCGCTCAACGAGAGCCAGGACGACAAGAGCCAGATCGAGGAATTCATCCGCGATTATAACGGCGAGGGCATCCAGCACCTCGCGCTCACCACCGACGACATCTACGGGACGGTCGAGAAGCTGCGCGCGCGCGGCGTGCGCCTGCAGGACACGATCGAGACCTATTACGAGCTGGTCGACAAGCGCGTGCCCGGCCACGGCGAGGACCTGGAACGGCTCAGGAAGAACCGCATCCTGATCGACGGCAATGTCGGCGACGAGGGCATATTGCTCCAGATCTTCACCGAGAACATGTTCGGCCCGATCTTCTTCGAGATCATCCAGCGCAAGGGCAACGAAGGCTTCGGCAACGGCAACTTCCAGGCGCTCTACGAGTCGATCGAGCTTGACCAGATCAGGCGCGGGGTGATCACCGTCGACGCGTGATGCAAGCTGCCGTGGCGAGGATGCGACAATGCCCGATTATATGACCGGCTTCGCCAACCATTTCGCGACCGAGGCGGCCCCCGGCGCGCTGCCGGTCGGGCGCAACTCGCCGCAGCAGGTGCCCTATGGGCTCTACACCGAGCAGCTCTCCGGCACCGCCTTCACCGCGCCGCGCAGCGAGAACCGGCACAGCTGGCTATATCGGCTGCGCCCGACCGCCAACCATCCGGCCTATCGGCCGTACGAGCGGCCATCGCTGATCCGTTCGGGTCCGTTCGACGAGTTGCCCCCTTCCCCCAATCGCCTGCGCTGGGACCCGCTGCCGCTGCCGGCCGAGCCGACCGACTTCGTCGACGGGCTCGTCACCTATTGCGGCAACGGCGACGTCGCAGCCGGAGCGGGCGTCGGGGTCCATCTCTACGCCTGCAACCGGTCGATGGCCGGGCGTGTCTTCTATGACGCCGACGGCGAGCTGCTGATCGTGCCGCAGCAAGGCGCGCTGCGGCTGGTCACCGAGATGGGCGTGCTGACGGTCGAGCCGCAGCAGGTGGCGCTGATCCCGCGCGGGCTGCGCTTCCGCGTCGAGCTGCTCGCGGATGCGGCGCGCGGCTACATCTGCGAGAATTACGGCGCGCTGTTCCGCCTGCCGGACCTGGGGCCGATCGGCTCGAATGGCCTCGCCAATCCACGCGATTTCGAGACGCCGGCCGCCTGGTTCGAGGATTCGGACGAGCCGCATGAGATCGTGCAGAAGTTCCAGGGGGGTCTGTGGACGACGACGCTCGACCATTCGCCGTTCGACGTCGTCGCCTGGCACGGCAATCTCGCGCCCTGCCGCTACGACCTTCGCCGCTTCAACACGATCAACACGGTGAGCTTCGACCATCCCGACCCATCGATCTTCACCGTGCTGACCAGCCCGAGCGACACCCCCGGCACCGCCAATTGCGACTTCGTGATCTTCCCGCCGCGCTGGATGGTGGCGGAGGACACCTTCCGCCCGCCCTGGTTCCACCGCAACGTGATGAGCGAGTTCATGGGCCTGATCCACGGCGCCTATGACGCCAAGGCCGGCGGCTTCGCGCCCGGCGGCGCCTCGCTCCACAACCAGATGGCGGGGCACGGCCCGGACCAGGCGAGCTACGAAGGCGCGGTCAAGGCGGAGCTCAAGCCCCACAAGATCGACAACACCATGGCCTTCATGTTCGAAAGCCGCTTCGTGTTCCGCCCCACCCGCTTCGCCGCCGAGACCCCGCTCGCCCAGCTCGACTATGACGATTGCTGGACGGGCTTCCGCAAGGCCGAGGTGAAGCGCGGAGCGTGAGCGCCGACGACCGCGTCTATGCAACCCCGGCCGGGGTGCGGCTGGGGCCGCTGGAGCTGATCGGCCCGGGCACGGCGCGCAGCTTCGTGATCCAGCTCCGCGCCGGCCGCTTCCACGGCTTCGTCGTGCGGCACGGCGACGATGTCCACGGCTATGTCGACCGCTGCCCGCACATGGGCCTGCCGCTCGCACAAAAGCTCGACGACTATCTCGCGCCGTCGGGCGAGCTCATCGCCTGCAGCTGGCACTCGGCGCTGTTCGAGATCGCCACCGGCCGCTGCGTCGGCGGCCCCTGCCACGGCGCGAGCCTCACGCCTTGGCCGGTCAGGGTGGAGGACGGCTTCATCGTCACGGCCGGGACGGAGTGAGATGCTGGTACGGGTGGTCGGACTCGAACCGACAAGTTGTTGCCAACGGCGGATTTTGAGTCCGCTGCGTCTACCAATTCCGCCACACCCGCAGATCGTTCGGCACATGGCCGAGGATCGACGTGGCGCAGGCTATAGGTGGGTCATCGACGGATTTCCAGCCGCCAGCGACTAAGCCGCTGCATGTTCATAGCGGGACAGGCTGTCCGCCTTCATCTCGATCGAGAAGCCCGGTGCCTCCGGCGGCAGATAGGCGCCGTTCCTCACCACACACGGGTCGACGAAATGCTCGTGAAGATGGTCGACATATTCGGCGACGCGGCCCTCCCTGGTTCCGGCGAAGCTCAGATAATCGATCATCGACAGATGCTGCACATATTCGCACAACCCCACCCCGCCTGCGTGCGGGCAGACGGGCAGGTCGTACTTCGCCGCCATCAGCAGCACCGCCAGCACCTCGTTGACCCCGCCCAGCCGGCAGGCGTCGATCTGCACCACGTCGATCGCGCTGCGCATGATGAACTGCTTGAACATGATGCGGTTCTGGCACATCTCGCCGGTCGCGACCTTGACCGGCGCGACCGCCTCGCGGATGCGGCGGTGCCCCTCGACGTCGTCGGGACTGGTCGGCTCCTCGATGAACCAGGGCTCGGCGAAGGCGAGCGCGCGGACATGGTCGATGGCCGCGTCCACCTCCCACACCTGGTTGGCGTCGATCATCAGGGTGCGGTCAGGCCCCAGCACCTCGCGCGCGATGCCGACGCGGCGGATGTCATCGGCCACGTCCCTTCCGACCTTCAGCTTGATATGGCGAAAGCCCTCGTCGATCGCCTCGCGGCAGAGCTGCTCGAGCTTCGCATCCGAATAGCCGAGCCAGCCGGGCGACGTGGTGTAGCAGGGATATCCCTCGGCAAGCAGGCGCGCGACACGCTCCACCTTGCCCTCAGCGCGCCGCTCGAGCAGCGCCAGCGCCTCTTGCGGAGTGATGCAGTCGGTGATGTAGCGGAAGTCGATCAGCCGAACGAGCTCGGCGGGCGACATCTCCCCCACCAGCCGCCAGAGCGGCTTGCCCTCGGCCTTGGCCCACAGGTCCCAGACGGCATTGACGACCGCGCCGGTGGCGAGATGGATCACGCCCTTCTCCGGCCCGATCCAGCGCAGCTGGCTGTCGCCTGTGATATGACGCCAGAAGCGGCCGGCATCCTCGCGGATCCAGTCGAGGTCGAGGCCCTCAACCAGCGGCGCAAGGGCCTGGATCGCTGCGCAGCAGATGTCGTTGCCGCGGCCGATGGTGAAGGTGAGGCCATGCCCCGCCAGCCCCGGCCGGTCGGTTTCGAGGATGCAATAGGCGGCCGAATAGTCGGGATCGGCGTTCATCGCGTCCGATCCGTCGAGCTGCTGGGAGGTCGGAAAGCGGATGTCGAGCACCCGCAGCTTGGTGATCCGCATCAGGTGCGCTCCGGCCAGAACTGTTCGCTTATGATTTAAATTTTCATATTTGCGAGTAGCTGGCTAGGCAAGCGTGAATATGGATCACGTCAGGGTCCGATCAGACCCGGCTGTCGCCTTCGACAAGCTGTTCGGAGATACGCTGGGCGGCTTCGCGAACCTGAACGATCGCCTCGCGCGGCGTCAGTGATTGCTGCAGCTTCTTGAGGAATGGCACGGTGAGCGCCGCCGCGGCGCTGCCGCCGCGCATGACGGGTGCGGAGATGTCGGTGACGCCCGCGACGAACTGGCTCGGCGCCATCTCGACCTGGCGTTCGCGGATTTCGCTGGCGTGGGCGCGGAATTGCGCGAGCTCCTCCTCGGTCAGCGGCGGATCGAACAGCCTTTCCCACCGCTCGCGAACGTCGTCGGGCTGGAAGGCGTAGAGCACCGCGCCCGATGCGGCCTTCGACAGCGGACGCCGATAACCGACGCGCACGGAGAAGCCGAGCTGCTCGCTCGATTCCATCCGCGCGACCACGACCATCTCGCCGCGGCTGTGCAGCGCGAGGTGACAGGATTGGCCGAGCGAAAGGGTGAGCTGGCGCATGACCGGCAGCGCCACCTCGATCAGGTTGCGCATCCGCGGCTGCTGCATCCCGAGCGAGAAGAGCCGATCGCTGACGCGATAGCCGTCGGACGCCGGATCCTGCTCGATATAGCCGCGGAACTCGAGCACCTGGACCATGCGGAACAGCTCGCCGTGCGAGCGTCCGAGCCGGTTAACGATGCCGGTGAGCGTGACCGGCTCGCTCTCGTTCGCCAGCAGCTCGAGGATGTCGAGCCCCTTCTCGAGCGCAGGCGCACGGTAGCGACGATCCTCCTTATCCTCTGGCACTGCCGTCCCCCGCTTATCCCGCCGGAATGCGTCAGACGCGGGCCGGCGGGCCGATAGGAGAATTCAATAGAAGAATTCGCTTCGCCCGCGCAATCATCGACCGAGAGGCGACATTCCGCCGTTCCGAACGCCTTAGTCGCCGCGGAGCAGCTGCATCACGATCGCACGGATACGGCGATAATTGCCGCTCCGCAGCGGTCCTAGAAGGCCGTGCTTCTCCTCCGGAAGATGCGCCAGCGGATGGCCGTGGGGGCGGAAGACATAGTGATCGAAGAAGGCGCGCCAGGCGGCGCGCTCCCCCGCCGGCCGCTCCGCGATCGCGATCATCGCCAGCATCATCGCGGTATAGGGCGCGTCCGGGCCGGCGCTGAAGCCATCCCACCAATAGTTGACGAGCAGGTTGAATGGCGCGGTGGCCTCGACCCGGTGCCACCAGAGCTTCGGCAGATACAGCGCGTCGCCGGCGTCCAGCTCGACGGTGATGGCACGATCACGAGCAAGTTCGAAGCGGGGATAGCGTGGGTCGCCCGGCTCGGAGCCCACGGCAAGGCCGACCGGCTGGCCGGCCATCGTATGGTCGATCGGACCGACGTAGAGGTCGGCGATCGCATCCGGGGGATAGAGGGTGAACCTGCGCCTGCCCGCGACGACGCAGGCGAGATTGTCATAAGTGTCGTAGTGGCAGGCGATCTCCGACCGGCTGCCGAGCCAGATGCGGGGGCGGACCGATGGTGCGACCATCGTCGCGCGGTTCTCTTCGGCGAAGCCGGGCAGGTGTCGGTCCGCCGGAAGCGAGCCCATGTAGACGGACGATCCCCGCTGCCCGCCTTCGGCGATCCGCGCGAGCACATCGCGGAGGCCGAGTTCCTCGCGGGCGAAATTGAAACCGGCGAGGCTCTCGTCATAGTGAAAGCGCCCGTCGATATCGGGCATTCCGACAAACGCCTCGGCGGTGACGCCGCCGTCGAAGCGGAGCAGATAATCGGCGAGATCGTCGAACGAGCGCGCCGCCGCGTGTCGTGCGGGCCAATCGGCGCAGGCACCGCGCACCACCACGGGCTCGCACCGCTCGCAGACGTGCTGCCTAAAGGCTTCTGGGTCCTGGACGAGCCCGGCGTCGATGTCCCGAAGATGCTGGTCCATCACCTCTTCCTTCTCACTCCGACAGGCGTCGGTTGCGGCGATGCGCTAGGACGGGAATCTGCTGCAGCGATGCGATCATGCCATAGGCGAGCTGGAGATGGCCGCTGCGGAACAGCGCGAGCGCGGCCGAATCGTCGAGATCACGCAGCGCATCGAGGCTGACCGTGTAAAGCCCCTGGAGAGAGAGCGTCTCGCCGTCGTCGAAGCGCAGCGAGATGTCGATCGGCTCGACAAGCTTGTGCGCGAGGAGCGCGCGGATGAACGCCTCCGTCTCCTCGACCCCCGATTTCAGCAGGCCCAGCGCCCGCTGGATGCGGCGCAGGGAATCGCTCGGCTGCCCTTCTTCGTCGAACAGCGGCTTGCCGTCCGTCTCGCTGATCCGGGGATGCTCCCGGTCAATCGCGATGTCCTCGTCGGAAATGAAGAACGCCTGACGCTGGAGATCGAGCGGGCGGAACGCGTCTCCAGGTTCCGCGAGCGGGAGCTCGTCCGGTTTGAAGCCGAACATGGCACCGGCGTAGAAGCGGCCCGATCCGGCATCCTTCGCGAGCAGGATCGGGCAATGGGCGGCCGCGACGGCAAATTCCGCTGCGACGATCTGCACAAAATGCGGCTCCCTCCCCGCCTCGTCGCGCAGGCGGAGCTGGCGGTGATCGCTCGCATTCAGCACTTCAAGCATAGCCATTCGGCACCTCCCCTCCCGTGATCAAGAGCACTCTTGATAGCGCTAACTTTTGTTGTTAGTGTGCGCCAAAATTCGAATAACACAACAGGAGAGGATCGCGATGCTGCCAAAAGGCGGATTCCGTCACCGTTTAGATTGATCCGCAGTTCGCCGGGCCTGGACCGGCGAAATAGTGCAGCCGCGTCAATGCTCCTGTCTCTAGAGGAGGGGGTATGACCGAAGGCAATATCGACACATCGGCCGTCACCGGCATCCGCCGCGTGCGCGCTGCACGGTTATCTTTCGCAACCGCGTCCAGCCTGCTTGCGATCGCCGCGGCCTCTCCAGCGCTGGCCGACGACACGCCGCCGAACGGTAGCGTTATCATACCAGTAGCACAGACACAGGCGCAGGACGGTGCCGGCACTCCGGCACAAATCGACGAGGCCCAGGCGGACGATATCGTCGTCACGGGCCTGCGCGGATCGCTCCAGCGCAACCTGGACATCAAGCGGACCTCGGCCGGCGTGGTCGACGCCATATCCTCGGAGGACATCGGCAAGTTCCCCGACTCGAACGTCGCGGCGTCGCTGCAGCGCCTGCCGGGCGTCTCGATCCAGCGCGCCGGCGCGCGCGGCGAGCCGCAGGGCATCACGGTGCGCGGCTTCGGCGGCGACTTCAACGAGACGCTCTACGACGGCCGCCGCATCTCGACCGCCACCGGCGGCCGCGCGGTCGACTTCAGCACCGTCGGCGCCGATTTCGTCGGCCAGCTGAGCGTGCTCAAGACCCCCGACGTCACGCTGTCGAGCAGCTCGATCGGCGCGACCGTCAACGTCGAGTTCCCCAAGCCGTTCGACTATTCGGGCATGCGGCTGGTCGCCACCGCGTCGGGCTCGATCCAGGACGACGCGGGCAAGGTGGTCCCCACCGCGGGGCTGCTGTTCAGCGACACCTTCGCCGGCGACACGTTCGGCGTGCTGGTCTCCGGCATGTACACCCGGCACGACACCCAGACCAACCGCGCCTTCGTGAGCGGCTGGCCGGGCGGCCGCTACGCGCCGTGCCAGCTCGCCGGCACCACGGCGACGAGCTGCAGCCCGACGAGCGATCCCAACAACGCCGCCTATGCCGATCCCAACAACCGGCAGACCGTCGTCGGCTGGTTCGAGCAGCAATATGGCGCCAGCCAGATCTACACCCGCGACGAGCGGGTCGACGGGCGCATCGCCCTGCAGTGGCGCCCGTCCAACGGCCTGCTGCTCACGCTCGACAACAATTTCTCGCGGCAGACCATCCGCGCCGACAATTTCGGCTTCGGCATCTGGTTCAACCAGGGTTCGCTACGCAATGTCGAGCTCGACGAGAACGGCACCACCGTCGACTTCTCCCAGGCCGGCTCGCAGACCGACTTCACCGCCGGCACCGACCGGTCGGTCCTGCAGACCAACCAGACCGGCCTCAACCTCAAGTGGGACGCCTCGGAAAGCCTCAAGTTCGAGGCCGACGCCAGCTATGCCAAGAGCTGGCTCAATCCGGACGGGCGGATCAGCAGCGACAACGCCGACGTCGGCTACGGCTTCGCGATCGGCCCCGCGCTCGGCATCCGCATCGACGGCAGCAGCAAGGACACCATTCCCGTGCTGCACGACTATGGCCCCAATGGCGACGCGTCGCGCTGGGCCGACCCCACTGTGATGGGCTCGCACGTGACGGTGCGCCAAGCCAGCAAGAACACCGACGAGCTGAAGCAGGGCCGCCTCTCCGCGAGCTGGGAACAGGAAGGCTTCCGTATCAAGATCGGCGGCCAGTATGTCGAGGACCATTTCCAGTTCCAACAGCGCAACACCTTCGCCAACAATTACTGGCAGGCCTATTCCGGCTATGGTTCGCCGTCAGGCAACACGACCGGCGTGCTCATCCCCGCGAGCCTGTTCACCGACCAGGTCAGCACGCGCGGGTTCATCCCCGGCTTCTCAGGCGCGCTGCCGCCGGTGCTGCTGAAGTTCGACGCGCGCGCCTATCAGGAGTTCCTGGAAGGCCTGGGCAATCCGCAGGCGCAGAACATCCCCGGCTTCAACTATACAGCACCGACTGTCGGCACGAACTTCACCGGCGCGTTCGACCTGGCGCTCGACAACGGCAGCATCCGGGACATCACCGAGAAGAGCTGGGCGCTGTTCGCCCGCGCCAACTTCGACACCGAAATCGCGGGGATGCCGTTCCACTTCAACGCCGGCATCCGCCAGGAGAACACGCATCTCACGGCGATCGGCCTTGGCCAGGTACCGCTCAGCATCATCCAGAACGCCGGCGACCCGACATTGCTGACGGTAGTGCTGAGCGACCCGCAGCGGATCACCACCAAGACCAGCTATTCCTACCTGCTGCCCAGCATCGACATGAAGCTGGAGCTCACCGACAAGTTCCACCTGCGCTTCGACGCGTCGCGGACGCTCACCCGGCCCAGCCTCAACCTGCTGACACCGGTGCTGAACGTCGGCACGGGCCAGCGCGTCGGCGCACTCACTGCCAACGGAGGCAATCCGGGGCTCAAGCCCTATCTCGCCGACAATTTCGACTTCGCGGCGGAATGGTACTACCAGTCCAACTCCTACGCGTCGGTCAATTTCTTCCTCAAGAACGTCAGCAACTTCATCGTCGGCGGCACGCAGCGCCAGACGATCAACGACGTGGTCGATCCGACCACCGGCCAGCCCGCGCAGTTCGCCGTGACGCAGCAGATCAACGGCCCCGACGCGACGGTACGCGGCGTCGAGATCGCCTGGCAGCACGTGTTCGGCAACAGCGGCTTCGGCTTCAATGCCAACGCCACCTTCGTCGACACCAACAAGCCCTATGACGCCGAAGACATCTCGCAGAGCGGCTTCGCCGTCACCGGCCTTGCCAACTCCGCCAACTTCGTCGGCTTCTACGACAAAAACGGCTTCGAGGCCCGCGTGGCGCTCAACTGGCGCGACGAGTATCTCCTGCAGTTCGGCCAGAACCAGAACACCGGCTCGTTCGGATCGGAGCCGACCTTCGTCAACTCGAGCCTGCAGATCGACTTCAGCACCAGCTACCAGCTCACGAAGCAGGTCAACGTCTTCTTCGAGGCGTTGAACATCACCAACGAGACGATGAGCACGCACGGGCGCTTCGACAACCAGCTGCTCGACGTGTTTGCCTATGGTCGCAGGTTTACCGCAGGCGCTCGGTTCCGTTTCTGATACTCTCCCCTCCCGGGGGTGCCCGCGGCATCCCCGGACTTTTGCGGGACGAAGATGACCCATCCTGTACGGAAGATCGTGATCGTGGGCGGCGGCACCGCCGGCTGGCTGACCGCCGGCGTCATCGCCGCCAAGCACCGCAGCCGGATGCCCGCCGGCTTCAGCGTGACGCTGGTCGAATCGCCGAACGTCCCGATCATCGGCGTCGGCGAAGGCACCTGGCCGACGCTGAGGACCACGCTGGCGCGGATCGGCGTGTCGGAGACGGAGCTGTTCCGCCAGTGCGACGCCGCCTTCAAGCAGGGCGCCCGCTTCGCGCGCTGGACCACCGGCGCGCCGGACGACGGCTATTACCACCCGCTGATGCTGCCCCAGGGCTTCCACCAGCTCAACCTGGTGCCGCACTGGCTGGCGGAGGGGGACGGGCGCAGCTTCTGCGACGCGGTGTGCCCGCAGGGGCGGCTCTGCGACGACGGATTGGCGCCGAAGACGATCGCCACGCCGGAATATGACGCGGTGGCGAACTACGCCTATCATCTCGACGCCGGCAAGTTCGCGCCCTTCCTCCAGCGCCATTGCTGCGAGACGCTGGGGGTGCGCCATGTGCTGGCCGACGTCCGTCAGGTGACGCTCGCCGAGAACGGCGATATCCGCAGCATCGTCACCGAGCAGGCGGGCGAGATCGAAGGCGACCTGTTCGTCGACTGCACCGGCTTCAGGGCGCTGCTGATCGGCGAGACGCTGGGCGTCGGGTTCAAGGACTGCAGCGACGTGCTGTTCTGCGACACCGCGCTCGCCGTGCAGGTCCCGCATGAGAGTGAGACCAGCCCGATCGCCTCGCACACCATCTCGACCGCGCAGTCGGCGGGATGGATCTGGGACATCGGCCTGCCGAGCCGGCGCGGCACCGGCCATGTCTATTCCAGCCGCCACATCTCCGACGACGAAGCCGAGCGCGAGCTGCGCGCCTATCTCGGCCCGGCGGGCAAGGACCTGCCGGTGCGCAAGATCCCGATCCGCTCGGGCTATCGCGAGACCTTCTGGAAGCGCAACTGCGTCGCCGTCGGGCTCGCGGCCGGCTTTCTCGAGCCGCTCGAATCGTCGGCGATCGTGCTGATCGAGCTGTCCGCCAAGCTGATCGCCGAGCAGATGCCGGTCTGTCGCGAGGTGATGGACGTGATCGCGTCGCGCTTCAACGCGACCACCCATTACCGCTGGGGGCGGATCATCGACTTCCTCAAGCTCCACTATGTGCTGTCGCAGCGCGAGGACAGCGCCTTCTGGCGCGACAACCGGCTGCCCGAGACCGTTCCCGAGCGACTCCAGGACCTGCTGACGCTGTGGCGCTACCAGTCGCCGTGGTTCCACGACGAGTTCGACCGGGTCGAGGAGGTGTTCCCGCCGGCGAGCTATCAGTACGTCCTCTATGGCATGGGCTTCCGTACCGAGATCGAGCCGGAGGCGCTGGCCGACGAAGCCCGGATCGCCGAGCGGACGATGCGGGAGAATATCATCCAGACCGAGCGGCTGCGGGAAGGATTACCGCCTCATCGTACGCTGATCCGCAAGATCGTCGAGCACGGGCTGCAGCCCGTCTGACCGCCGCGCCGACTCGGCAGCTTCTGCACATCCCAAGCGAGGACCCATGAGACATACCCTGCCCCAACTTGTCGCCGCGACGGCCACCCTGCTCGCCGCTCCGGCCTTTGCGCAGGCGGGCGGCGCCACAACGGTGACGGTGCAGACGGACCGGCCGGGGCCGAGGATCGACCGCAACATCTTCGGCCAGTTCGCCGAGCATCTCGGCACCGGCATCTACGGCGGGGTGTGGGTGGGGAAGGATTCGCCGATCCCCAACGTCCGCGGCATCCGCAGCGACGTGGTCGCCGCATTGAAGGCGATCCGGGTGCCGGTGGTGCGCTGGCCGGGCGGATGCTTCGCCGACGAATACCATTGGCGCGACGGCATCGGCGATCCGGCGCGGCGCAAGCAGACGGTCAACGCCAATTGGGGCGACGCGGTCGAGACCAACGCGTTCGGCACCGACGAGTTCATGGACTTCGTCGGCCAGATCGGCGCCGAGGCCTATGTCTCGGTCAACGTGGGGTCGGGAACAGTCAAGGAAGCGGCCGACTGGGTCGCCTATATGACCGCGGGCCGGCAGAGCAGCGCCGGGCAGGAACGCGTCGCCAACGGGCATCCGGCGCCCTACAAGGTCAAATACCTCGGCATCGGCAACGAAAGCTGGAGCTGCGGCGGGGCGATGCGGCCCGAATTCTACACCGACCAGATGAAGCTCTACGCCCGCTTCGTGCGCAACTACAATCCGGTCCAGGCCAAGGACGAGCCGATGCAGCGCATCGCGGTCGGCCCCAGCGACGACGACACCAGCTACACCGAAGCGGTGATGAAGGCGTGGAAGGCCCATGACTGGAGCTGGAACATCGAGGGGCTGTCGTTCCATTCCTACACCGTCGGCGGCTGGCCGCCGTCCTATCCCAGCACCGGCTTCGGCGAGGACGATTATGCCAAGCTGGTGAAGGCGACGCTCGCCATGGACGGGCGGATCGCCACCCATTCGGCGATCATGGACAAATATGATCCCGAGAAGAAGGTGCCGCTCGTCGTCGACGAATGGGGCGTGTGGCTGGCGCCGCTGCCGGGGACCAATCCCGGCTTCCTGGCGCAGCAGAACTCGCTGCGCGACGCGATCATCGCCGCGCTCAACGTCAACATCTTCGCCCGCCATGCCGACCGCGTGCGGATGACCAACATCGCGCAGATGGTGAACGTGCTCCAGGCGATGATCCTGACCGACGGGCCGAAGATGGTGCTGACGCCGACCTACCATGTCTTCAAGATGTACCTGCCGTTCCAGGATGCGACCTTCGTGCCCGTGAGCTTCGAGGCCGGCAGCTATCGCCGCGGTGATGTCGAGCTGCCGCGCGTCGATGCCGTCGCCGCGCGTGCGACCGACGGGAAGCTGTGGCTGGCGCTGGTGAACGTCGATCCGAGCGAAGCGTCCGAGATCCGCGTGGCGGTGCCGGGCCTGTCGGTCCGCCGCGCGGGAGGACAGGTGCTGACGGCGGCGAACGTCAATTCGGTCAACACGTTCGAGGCGCCGGATACGGTCGTGCCGAAGCCGATCGCGGGGCGTGTCGAGGGCGGCACCGTCACCGTCCGGCTTCCGGCCAGGTCGGTGGCGATGCTTTCGCTGGAGCGGTGAACCGCTTCCGGTGCTCCTGCGAAGCAGGAGCCCTGGCCGCGAACGACATACCCATGATCCAGGGCTCCTGCTTTCGCAGGAGCACAGGTCGATCGGCTAGCGCCGATCGACATTTGAGGTTGCAGGTCTTCCGTAGCCCCCTTCTCGACCGTCACCCGGACTTGTTCCGGGGTCCACCGGACCTAGCGGACTGCACTCAAACCTCTTGCCCGGTCCTTGCCTCCCGGTGGACCCCGGAACAAGTCCGGGGTGACGGTGAGGACGGCCCAGATGTCGTCACTTCCTCAAATGTCGATCCGGCTAGGCCATCGCCATCAGGCTGGCATTGCCGCCCGCCGCAGTGGTGTTGATCGAGGTCGACACCTCCTCGACCAGCCAGTCGAGACGGTAGCCGGCGGTGCCCGCCTGGGTCAGCACGATCGGGCCGGGCAGCGCGGCGATCGCCTGGTGCAGGGCGCGGACCCGCTCCGCGTCGCCTTCGATCAGCGCGCCGGCGAACGGGCCGGCGGGAGTCCAATCCTCGACCCAGCGCACGCGAGGCAGGAGGGTCGGCGGCAGAGCGGGCCGGATCGCCAGATCGGCCTGGACGACGAGGTCGTTGCCGCTCGCAAGGCCCGCGGCGAGCTGGGCGATCAGGCCGGTGCGTGTCTCCGGCAGCAGCAGGATACGGCCGCGCGGGTGGAGCGCGTAGAGGTTGCGCTCGCCGACCGGGCCGGGCAGCTCCAGCTCGGCGGACAGCGGAACGCCCGGCAGCTTGCGGACCAGGTCGGCGGCCACGCCGTCTCCCGCCGCCTCCAGCGACAGCGCGAGGTCGCGCACCGCGGTGGCGGTCGCGGCGACGGCGAGCTGCGGCGGCAGCGGGGCGCGGCGCACCAGCCGGCCGAGATAGAGCGGGCCGCCCGCCTTCGGCCCGGTGCCCGAGAGCCCGCGCCCGCCGAACGGCTGCACGCCCACCACCGCGCCGATCACGTTGCGGTTGACGTAGAGGTTGCCCGCCTTCACCCGCCGGGTCACGTGCGCCATCGTCTCGTCGAGCCGGGTGTGGAGGCCGAAGGTGAGGCCGTAGCCGGTGGCGTTGATCCGGTCGATCAGGCGATCGATCCCGGCGCGGCGGAAACGGACGACGTGCAGGACGGGGCCGAACACCTCCCGCTCCAGCTCGCCGATGTCGGTGAGTTCGATGATCGTGGGGGGGACGAAGGTGCCGTGTGCCGCCTCCTCCGAAAGCGGCAGCTGCTCCACCTTGTGGCCGCGCGAGCGCATCTTTTCGATGTGCTTCTCGATGTTCGCCTTGGCCTCGGCGGTGATGACGGGGCCGACGTCGATGTTGAGGCGATCGGTCCGCCCGACGCGCAGCTCGCGGAGCGCGCCCTTGAGCATCGCCAGCGTGCGGTCGGCGATCTCCTCCTGCAGGCACAGGATGCGCAGCGCCGAGCAGCGCTGGCCGGCGCTGTCGAAGGCGGAGGCGAGCACGTCGGCCACCACCTGCTCGGCCAGCGCCGAGGAGTCGACGATCATCGCATTCTGCCCGCCGGTCTCGGCGATCAGCGGGATCGGCTCGCCGGCGGGCGAGACGCGCTTGGCGAGCTCGGCCTGGATCAGCCGCGCTACTTCGGTCGAGCCGGTGAACATCACCCCCGCCGTCTCGGGCGCGGCGACCAGCGCGGCGCCGATCGCGCCGTCGCCGGGGAGCAGCTGGAGCACGTCGGCGGGGATGCCCCCCTCGTGGAGGATGGCGACGCCGGCGGCGGCGATCAGCGGCGTCTCCTCGGCGGGCTTGGCGAGCACCGGATTGCCCGCGACCAGCGCGGCGGCGATCTGGCCGGTGAAGATCGCGAGCGGGAAGTTCCACGGGCTGATGCAGGTCACCGGGCCCAGCGGCGGCCGGTCCGCCGTCAGTACGAGGCGCGCCTGCTCGGCATAGTAGCGCAGGAAGTCGATCGCCTCGCGCACCTCGGCGATGGCGTTGGGCAGCGACTTGCCCGCCTCGCGCATGATCAGGCCGAGCAGCGACGGCATCCGCTCCTCCATCAGGTCGGCGGCGCGTTCGAGGCGCGCGGCGCGCTCGGCGGGAGGAACGGCGACCCATGCGGGCGCGGCGGCGAGAGCGGTACGTACGGCGGCCTGGGCCTGCTCGGGCGAGACCTCGATGACGGTGCCGACCCGATCACGATGGTCGGCGGGGTTTAGCACCGGCCGCGGCGTTCCCTCGCCGTTCGCCGGGGCCGCGCTCCAGTCCGAATGGGCGCCGGCGCGCATCGTCTCGCCCAGCGCGGCCAGCACCGTCTCGTCGCTGAGGTCGAGTCCCGCCGAGTTGCGCCGCGCGCCATAGAGGTCGCGGGGCAGCGCGATCATCGGATGCTTCTGCCCCGGCTCGGCCATCGCCCGCACCGTCTCGACCGGATCGGCGGTCAATTCGGCGATCGACACGTCGGGGTCGGCGATGCGGTTGACGAAGGAGGAATTGGCGCCGTTCTCCAGCAGGCGGCGGACGAGATAGGCGAGCAAGGTCTCGTGCGTGCCGACGGGTGCATAGATGCGGCACGGCCGGCCGAGCCCGTCCTCGCCCACCACCTCGTCGTAGAGCGGCTCGCCCATGCCGTGGAGGCACTGGAACTCATAGTCGCCGGTCGCGAAGCCCGGCCCGGCCATCTCGTAGATGGTGGCGAGCGTCTGCGCGTTGTGCGTCGCGAACTGCGGGAAGACGACCTCGCGCGCCGCCAGCAGCTTGCGGGCGCAGGCGATGTAAGCGACGTCGGTATGGACCTTGCGGGTGTAGACGGGGAAGTCCGGGAGGCCGTCGACCTGAGCGCGCTTGATCTCGGCGTCCCAATAGGCGCCCTTGACCAGCCGCACCATGATCCGCCGCTCCGAACGGCGGGCGAGGTCGACGATCCAGTCGATCACGAAGGGGCAGCGCTTGCCATAGGCCTGCACCACGAAGCCGAGGCCGTTCCAGCCGGCGAGGTCCGGGTCGAACGCCAGGCTCTCCAGCAGGTCGAGCGAGAGCTCGAGCCGGTCGGCCTCCTCGGCATCGATGTTGAGGCCGATGTCGTGGCCCTTGGCCAGCATCGCCAGCGCCTTCACGCGCGGCAACAGCTCGCCCACCACGCGGTCGGCCTGGGACCGCGAATAGCGCGGGTGCAGCGCGGAGAGCTTGATCGAGATGCCCGGCCCGCCATAGACGCCGCGCCCCGCCGAGGCGGCGCCGATCGCGTGGATGGCCGCCTCATAATCCCGGTAGTAGCGATCGGCATCGGCGGCGGTGGTCGCGGCCTCGCCGAGCATGTCGTAGCTGTATTGGTAGCCCCGCGCCTCCAGCGGGCGAGCGCGCTTCAGCGCCTCCTGGATCGTCTCGCCGGTGACGAACTGCTCGCCCATCATCTTCATCGCCAGCGCGACCGCGCGGCGGATCACCGGCTCGCCGGTGCGGGCGATCAGGCGGGTGAGCGCCGCTCCCAGCCCGCGGTCATCGACGCTGCCGGCGAGCTTGCCGGTGACCACCAGCCCCCAGGTGGCGGCGTTGACGAACAGCGAGCGCCCCTCCCCCAGATGCGCCTTCCAGTCGCCGCCGGCGATCTTGTCGCGGATCAGCGCGTCGCGGGTGTCGTCGTCGGGGATGCGCAGCAGCGCCTCGGCGAGGCACATCAGCGCGACGCCCTCCTCGCTCGACAGGGCATATTCCTGCACCAGGCCCTCGACGCCGTTGCCGCGGCGCTTGGCGCGCAGCGCCTCGATCAGCGCGGTGGCGGTGCGGGCGGCGGCGGCACGGACCGGCCCGGGCAGCGTCGCCTGCTCGATCAGCGGGGCGAGGCAGTCGGGCTCGGGGCGACGATAGGCGGCGGTGATCGCCTGCCTCAACGCGCTCTGCTGGCGGATCGGCGGGGCGAAATCGGCGAAAAGGGGCGGGAGTTGGGAAGGTTGCGCCATGGGTGCCTCGGTCGGGATATGCGCTTTCCCTATCGCAAATGCATCTGGCGATCCGACTTATCCTGCGGCATCATAAGGTCCATTGACCTTCATTCAAGCCAAGGCTCCAATCAAATGGCCTCCGCCAAGACCATATCTAGCGATATCGACCAATTCGACCGCCGGATCATCGACCTGCTGCGCGAGGACGGGCGGATGTCGGTGGCCGAGCTCGCGCGCCGCGTCGGCCTATCCAAGACGCCGTGCCAGGTGCGCCTCAGGCGGCTGATCGACCAGGGCTATATCCGCGGGTTCCGCGCGATCGTCGATCCGGCGCGGCTGGGGCTGGACCATATCGCCTTCACCGAAGTGAAGCTGTCCGACACGCGCGAGGCGGCGCTGGAGGACTTCCGCCGCGCGGTGCTGCGCATCAAGGAAGTCGAGGAATGCCATATGATCGCGAGCAGCTTCGACTATCTGCTCAAGGTCCGCACCGCCGACATCCGCAAGTACCGCGAGGTGCTGGGCGAGCGCATCTCCAACCTGCCGCATGTCGCCAGCACCTCGACCTTCGTCGCGATGGAGACGATCCGCGACGTGATGTGAGACCTATTCGCTCGGCGCCGTCGTCCAGCCGAGCTGGGGGATGGCGATCGAACGGCGGCCCGACAGGTCGACGCGGGTCACGATCATCCCGCGGCTCTCCATGTAGGACAGCACCCGCCGCGCCCGGCCGAGTGACTCCGTGCCGTAGGCCGCGGCGATCGCCTCGTCGCTCGGGCCCTGCTCGCCCTCGCGGGCGGCGTGGGCGATGAGCAGGAAGGCGCCGAGCATGTCGTCGGGGACGCCGCGCGCCGCCTCCAGTGCCGGCGCCCACTCCGCGTCCAGCCCGGTGAAGATGCCGGCCCGCGCCGCCGCCAGCCGGCGGGTGAAGCCCGAGGCATCGAGCGGCGGCCGGCGCACGCCCGCCATGCGGCAGCGGACCTGGAAGTCCTGGTAGAGCACCGCGGCCGGCTTGGCGCGGGAATCCGGGTCCTCGATGATGCCGCGCAGCGCCTCGATCACCACCGGCTCGTGGTCGACCGCAAGCTCCTCCTCCGGCTCGAGCTCGGCAGCCGCGGCCGCCGCCTCGCTCAGCTGGTCGAGCACGCTCACCACCGGCGCCGGCGCGCGCACCGGGGGCGGGGGCGGGATGAGATACGGCTCCTCGACCGCGGCCAGCAGCAGATCCTTGATCTCGACCGCGGAGGTCTCCGGCAGCGGGATCAGCGACGGGCTGCTGCTGCGTGCCGAGGTCTTCACCGGCCCGATGGCGATCGTCACCGGCCGCCGGGCGATCGCCGGCCCCAGCCCGAGGAAGGTGCCGCGGCCGAGGTCGCGGATCGTCTCCGCCTGGCGCCGCTCCATACCGAGCAGGTCGGCGGCGCGGGCCATGTCGATGTCGAGGAAGGTGCGGCCCATCAGGAAGTTGCTCGCTTCCGCCGCGACGTTCTTCGACAGCTTGGCGAGGCGCTGGGTGGCGATGATGCCGGCGAGCCCGCGCTTGCGGCCACGGGACATCAAATTGGCCATCGCCGACAGCGAGGTGCGCCGCGCCTCCTCGCTCACCTCGGCGCCGGCGGCGGGGGCGAAGATCTGCGCCTCGTCGACCACGACCAGCGCCGGGTACCAATGCTCGCGCGGCGCATCGAACAGGCCGTTGAGGAAGGCGGCCGCACAGCGCATCTGGCCGTCCATCTCCAGCCCCTCCAGGCTCAGCACCACCGAGGCGCGGTGCTCGCGGCAGCGCATCGCGAAGCGGGCGATCTCGCCGACCGAATAGTCGGCCGCCTCGATCGCGACATGGCCATAGGCGTCGGCGAGCGTGACGAAGTCGCCCTCCGGGTCGATCACCGCCTGCTGCACCTGCGCCGCGCTGCCCTCCAGCAGCCGGCGCAGGAGGTGTGACTTGCCCGAGCCCGAATTGCCCTGCACCAGCAGGCGCGTGGCGAGCAGCTCCTCGAGATCGATCGAGACGGTCCTGCCGGCACCGTCCGCCCCCATGTCCACCTGAAACGTCATCGCGGGCGACTTGGTCGATGTGACCGGTCGAGGGCAAGTGATTCCCGCGAACATGCTATAGGGCGAGCGGTCCGCCGGAGGAGACTGTCATGGAAGGCCCCAGGGAACCCGCCGCCATGTCGCGCGGCACCGCCATCGCCTATGCGGCCGGGTTGCCGCTGGCCCTGCTCCTGCTGCTGTTCCTGCCGGCGGGGTCGATCGGCTGGCGGCCCGGATGGGTGTTCGTCGCCGTGCTGGTGCTGGGCTTCGGCGCGTCGGCGCTGGTGCTGGCGCGGGTCAATCCGGTGATCTACCGCGCCCGCAGCCGGTTCCAGCCGGGGACGAAGGGCTGGGACAAGGCGCTGCTGGCGGTGATCCTGCCGGCGATGGTGGCGATCCTGCCGGTCGCAGCGCTCGACGCCGGGCGATTCCACTGGTCGGCGGTGCCGGCGTGGCTGGTGGTCCTGGGCTATGCCGCGCTGCTCGCCGGTATCGCGGTGACGGCATGGGCACAGGCGGTGAACCCGTTCTTCGAGCCGGGCGTCCGCATCCAGTCCGAGCGCCACCAGCGGGTGATCGACAGCGGGCCGTACCGGTTCGTGCGCCATCCGGGCTATGTCTCGGCGCTGCTACTGTTCTTCGGGATGGCGCTGGCGCTGGGATCCTACTGGGCATTGGTGCCGGCCGCGATCGCCTCGGCGGTGCTGGTGCTGCGCACCGCATGGGAGGATCGGCTGCTGCATGCCGAGCTTCCCGGATATCGGGACTATGCCCGCCGCGTGCGGTCGCGGCTGATTCCCAGCATCTGGTGAGGTATAGGGCAGGTGAAGGTCGACCGGTTGACTAAATTGACGCGCGGCGCGTGTTTGCAGGCGGACGTGGCGCCGACACGAGAGGGGCGCGACGCGAACGCGACGGGAGCGCGACACCAACGCGACGCTAACGCGACACTGGCGCGACGCTAATGCGACACTGACGCGACGCTAATGCGACACTGACGCGACGGGATTGCGACACCGACGCAACACCGACGCAACACCGACGCGACACCGACGCGACACCGACGCGACACCGACGCGACACCGACGCGACACCGACGCGACACGGAGGAGATCGACAGGGTCAAAGAGCGACCGACGCTCGCGCAAATCGGACCGCGCAGGTCAAGCAGGCGAAATCCTACATTGCAAGGGACGAGCCGGTCGATCGCGCGGCCATGCCTCAAGCCCCTCCCCTTCAGGGGAGGGGCTAAATCGCTGCAATATCGTGCGTGGAACCACGCAGTAGTCACTCGGCCGGCTGAACGGCGAAGTCCCCCCGCTCACCGCGCCCGAACCGGTGCGCGACGATCGTCGGGACCAGCGCCTGGCCGGCGACGTTCACCGCGGTCCGGCCCATGTCGAGGATCGGGTCGATCGCGAGCAGCAGCCCCGCGCCCTCGAGCGGCAGGCCAAGCGTCGAGAGGGTCAGCGTCAGCATCACCGTCGCGCCGGTGAGGCCGGCGGTCGCCGCCGAGCCGAGGACGGAGACCAGCACGATCAGCACATAGTCCCCAGGATGGAGCGGGATGCCGTAATATTGCGCGACGAACAGCGCCGCGATCGCCGGATAGATGGCGGCGCAGCCGTCCATCTTGGTGGTCGCGGCGAGCGGCACCGCGAAGGCGGCATAGGCGCGCGGCACGCCGAGGCGGCGCTCGACCACTTCCTCGGTCACCGGCAGCGTCGCGATCGAGGAGCGCGAGACGAAGCCGAGCTGGATCGCCGGCCAGGCAGCGGCGAAGAAGCGGCGCGGGCTGAGGCCGTTCGCCAGCAGCAGCGTCGGGTAGACCACCAGCAGCACGAGCGCGAGGCCGGCATAGACCGCGAGCGCGAAGGCGCCGAGCGCCGACAGCGACTGCCAGCCGTAGCGCACCACTGCGCCGCCGAGCAGCGCCGCGGTGCCGATCGGGGTCAGGCGGATCACCCAATTGAGGATGCGGCGGAAGATCGCGAGCGCCGAGGCGTTGAAGGCGAGGAAGGGCGCCCCCGCCTCCCCCACGCGGATCGCGGCGATGCCGACCGCGATGGCGACGACGATGAGCTGGAGGACATTGAAGCCGAGCGTGGTCCGGGCGGCGCCGTCGGCGAGTTTCGTGCTGCCCTCGATCGCGAGGATGTTGCCGGGCACCAGGCCGCGCAGGAAGTCGAGCCAGCTGCCGGTGGTCTCCGGCCGGGCCGCGGCGGCGGCGGAGACGCCGGTGTGGACGCCGGGCGCGATCAATGTGCCCAGCGTCAGGCCGATCAGCACGGCGACGAGCGCGGTCGCGGCGAACCACAGGAAGGTGCTCGCGACCAGCCGCGCGGCATTGGCGAGATCGCGCAGTGCCGCGATCGACGAAACGATCGCGGTGAACACCAGCGGGGCGACGAGGGCCTTCAGCAGCTGGACGAAGATGTCGCCGACGATCTTGAGGGTGCTCGCGAGCCCCTCCGAGCCGGTCGCGCGGCCGACGAAGCCGAGCGCGAGGCCGACGGCCATGCCGATCAGCACCTGGACCCCGAAGGAGGGGAGATAAGCGGGGCGGCGGGGCGACGCCATTCAGATCCTCCCCGGCACGGGGAGGGGGACCGCCGAAGGCGGTGGAGGGGGTTCTCCACAAGCGATGCAGAGGAGGCGGGCCCCCTCCACCAGCTTCGCTGGTCCCCCTCCCCGTGCCGGGGAGGATTTTAGGGGCTCGACATCACTCATTGCACACTCCCCTCGCCGCCACGCAGGGCATTACCGACCAGTTCGAAGAAGGCGCGGCTGGTGGCGGTGCGGGCGCCGTCCCATTCGGGATGCCATTGCACCGCGAGCACCTCGCCGCCGCACGGACGCGCCGAGATCGCCTCGATCAGGCCGTCGTCGGTCGCGGTCGCCTCGACGGTGAGGCCGCCGCCGAGACGATCGACGCCCTGCTCGTGCACCGAGTTGACGATCGTCCGCCGCTCGCCGCTGGCATGGGCGAGCCGGCCGCCGTCGGCGAGGTCGATCGCGTGGCAATGGGCGAACTGATCGTCGTAGCCGTCCAGCGGGTCGCGATGGTGGCGGCCGCAGCAGACCTCGCTCGACAGGCTGCCGCCGAACAGCACGTTGAGCTCCTGGAAGCCGCGGCAGATGCCGAACACCGGCTGGCCGCGCTCGATCATGTGCCCGGCGAGCTGGAGCGCGACCTGGTCGCGCTGCTCGTCGAGGCGGCCGCTCTCGGCAAGGTCGGGCGCGCCGTAGCGCCACGGCGCGAGATGCGAGCGCGAGCCGGTGAGGAGCAGGCCGTCGAGCCGCTCCGCCACCGCGCCGCAATCGTTGGCGTCGGCGAGCGCGGGGATCAGCAGCACGGTCGCCCCGGCGATGCGCGTCAGCGGCTCGATGAAGCGCGAGGCGACCACCTGCACCGGGCGGTCGATGCGCTCGTTGCAGCACAGGACGCCGATCGCGGGGCGGCGCGCGGTCATGAGGCGGCCTTCTCCAGCGTCTCGCGCATCGCGAGGCCGGCGGCGGACTCTAGCTGGCGTGCCTCGGGCTGGACCACGACCGATCCGGGCGGCACGTCCGACAGCAGCCAGACGTTGCCGCCGATCGTCGAGCCGCGGCCGATGGTGACGCGGCCGAGGATGGTGGTGCCGGCGTAGATGACGACGTCGTCCTCGACGATCGGATGGCGGGCATAGCGCTCGCGCACGCTGAGCCGGGCGGCCCCCAAGGGGCTGCGCGCGCCGAGCGTGACGTGCTGGTAGAGCCGCACGCGCTCGCCGACGATCGCGGTCTCGCCGATCACGACGCCGGTGCCGTGGTCGATGAAGAAGCTGCCGCCGATCGTCGCGCCGGGGTGGATGTCGATGCCGGTACGCTCGTTGGCGAGCTCCGAGATGACGCGCGCGACGATCGCGGCGCCGAGGTTGTAGAGCTCGTGCGCGATGCGGTGGTAGAGGCTGGCGATCGCGCCGGGATAGCAGATCAGGATCTCGTCGACGCTGCGCGCGGCGGGGTCGCCGAGGAAGGCGGCGTCGACGTCGCTGTCGATCAGGCGGCGGATGTCGGCGAGCGTCGCGGCGAAATGGGTGACGATCGTGCGCGGCTGGTCGGGGTCGAAGGGAGCGGCGTTCTCGCCCTGCCAATAGTCGAGCTCGTGCGCGATCTCGGTCTCGAGCGCGGCGAGCGCGCGGGCAAGCCGGTCGGCAACGAAGCCGTCCTCGGCCTCGTCGGGTCCGTCGAACTGGCCGATCCGCCGCGGATAGAGCGCCGCCGACAGGTCTGCGATCACTCCGGCGAGCGCCCGCTGCGAGGGGAAGCGGCGGACGTTCGGCTGGTCCGACCGCGTGCCGCGCGCCTCCAGCCGCGCTGTGCGCAGTGAGGCGACCGCCTGCGTGATGTTGGGATCCGACGGCATCAGACGTACCCCGTTAAGCCCCTCCCCTTCAGGGGAGGGGTTGGGGTGGGGCCTGGCCTCAAGCGACGTGGCCTGCCGCACTCCCCCACCCCCAACCCCTCCCCTGAAGGGGAGGGGCTAAATAGGTTGATTCCGGCCATTCAGGCCCCCTGCGGTTGCTTGACGGTGCGCAGGTAAGGCTTGTGCGCGGTCCAGCCGTCCGGGAACAGCGCCTTCGCCTCCTCGTCGCCGACCGAGGGCAGGATGATGACGTCCTCGCCATGCTGCCAGTCGGCGGGGGTGGCGACCTTGTGCTGCTCGGTAAGCTGGATGCTGTCGATCGCACGCAGGATCTCGGCGAAGTTGCGCCCCGTGGAGGCGGGATAGGTGAGCGTCAGGCGCACGCGCTTGGCGGGATCGATCACGAAGACGGTGCGCACCGTCGCCGTGTCCGACGCGTTCGGATGGATCAGGCCGAGCAGCCCGGCGACGCGGCGGTCCTGGTCGGCGATCAGCGGGAAGTTGAGCTCGGCCTGCTGAGTCTCGGCGATGTCGCGCGCCCAGGCCTGGTGGCTCTCGACCGGATCGACCGAGAGGCCGATCACCTTGACGCCGCGGCGGTCGAACTCGGGCTTGAGCCTCGCGACCGCGCCCAGCTCGGTGGTGCAGACCGGGGTGAAATCCTTGGGATGCGAGAAGAGCAGCACCCAGTCCGCCCCCGCCCAGTCGTAGAAATTGAGCGGCCCGGCCGTCGATTGCTGGGTGAAGTCCGGAACGGTATCGAGCAGTTTCAGCGACATGGCACGTCTCCTCAGGCGACGACGTGCAATATCCTATTCGACGAGTAGGAAATCAGCGGAAGAAAAATTTGGCGCGCCCAAATCCAGCTTTCGATCGCGGCGGAGGTGGCTCGTCCCATTCCGTTACAACAGTTTACATGTCTGATGATTGTTTGCCTAACCCCCTGTTTGCTAGCACTCGCGCCATGTATGAGACCGGGCGCATCGGGAGAGCCTCGGCGAGCGATCGGCGACGGCCCCTGCCGCGGCCAGTTGCGTTTTAGGTCAGGGGGCGGGGGACTGGCATTTGCGTATCGCAATCGTCGACGATGACGAAAGCCTGATCGAGTTCGTCCGTGCTCCGCTTGCGGCGGCCGGGCACAATTGCTCGGTCTATCGCACCGGCGCGGCGCTGCTCGCGGCGCTGCGGCAGAATACCTTCGATCTCATCGTGCTCGACTGGAACCTGCCCGACGCCGCCGGCATCGCTTTATTGCGCTCGATCCGGGAAGCGGTTTCACGCGCGACCGCGATCATCATGCTGACCAGCCGCGCCGACAAGGACGACATCACCGCGGCCCTCCACGCCGGCGCCGACGACTATGTGGTGAAGCCCGAGAGCGCGGCGGTGATCGTTGCGCGGGTCGAGGCGGTGCTGCGCCGGGCGGTGCCGGGCGCGGCCCAGCAACGGACCGTGTCCTTCGGCCGATATGTCTTCGACCGGCTTACCGAGCGGGTGCGGATCGGTGCGGAGGAGGTCGCGCTCAGCGCCAAGGAGTTCCAGCTCGCGCTCACCCTGTTCGAGAATGTCCACCGCGCGCTGTCGCGCAGCTACCTGCTCGAGACGATCTGGCAGAGCTCGGGCGACCTGCCGACGCGCACGCTCGACATGCACGTCTCGCGCGTGCGCACCAAATTGCAGCTGACTCCCGACAACGGCTATCGGGTCGTCGCGATTACCGGCTATGGCTATCGCATGGAGCGGTTCGGGGCGGAGGACACGGCATGATCGTCGCGGCGGCGTTGCTGAGCTCCGCCGCGCCTGCGCCTCCTGCCCCGCCTCCTCCCGATGCTGGCGAGACGATCGTCTATGTCGTGCGCAAGGGGGACACGCTCTACCGCCTGACCAACAGCTTCGTCGTGCCGCCGCGGACGTGGCGGTCGCTGCTCGGGCTCGCCCGCATCCGCGATCCGCGCCAGCTGCCGATCGGGCGCAGGATCGCCGTGCCGCGGGCCTGGCTGCGCTATGCGCCCGAGCCGGCGCGGCTGGCGAGCTATCGGGGGACGGTGCGCCTCACCGCGGGCGGGCGGGCGGTGACGCCGGCGATCGGCGCGCTCGTCGGCGAAGGCGCGGAGATCGCGACGGCGGCGAACAGCTTCGTGACGCTCGTCCTCGCCGACCGTTCGAAGATCGTGCTGCCCTCGCAGAGCCGGGTGCGCGTCCGCCAGCTGCGGCGTGTGCTGCTGACCGGGACGATCGATTATCGGATCGAGGTGCAAGGGGGACGGCTCGAGACCAAGGTGGCGCCGCTCGACGGCCCCGACGCGCGCTATCGCATCCAGACCCCGGTCAGCATGACCGCGGTGCGCGGCACCGAGTTCCGCGTCGCCTACGCGCCCGAGCGCAACGTCGCGGCGACCGAGGTGCTGGAGGGCGTGGTGTCGATCACCGGGGCCGGGGGTGCCGGCAAAGGAACGACGCTGCAGCCGAGCAATGGCGCGACAGTCGACCGCAGCGGTATCGTGCGGACCGAGACGCTCCTGCCCGCGCCCGATCTCGACGATCCAGGCCGGATCCAGACGCGCGACGCGGTGGAGTTCCGCGCCAATCCCATCGCCGGGGCGACCGGCTATCGCGCGGTGATCGCGGCCGATGCGGGCTTCGTCGAGAATCTGGCGGAACAGCTTTCCGGCGACGGCCGCTTCGCCTTCGCCGACATCCCCAACGGCCGGCAGTTCGTGCGCGTCTGGGCGATCGCGCCGAGCGGGCTGGAAGGGATGGCGCAATCCTATGGCTTCACCCGCCGCCTCGCCTCGATCCATGGCGCGGTGGAGGCCGGCGACGACGGCTACCGCTTCCGCTGGTTCGGCGCGGGGAGCGGGGCGCGGCGCTATCATTTCCAGCTCATGCGCGGATCGCCCGACGCGCGGCCGATGGTCGACCAGGTCGGGCTTTCCAGCGACACGATCACGCTCGGCAACCTGCCGGCGGACGTCTATTACTGGCGCGTCGGGCTATTGCAGGTCGAGAATGGCGAGAGCGTCGAATCCTGGACCGATCCGGAGAAGCTCACCATTGCCGCGCCCTCGGGACGCGGCGGGCGTCCCTAACCGTTGATCCGACGGCGGCTGCTGCTCGAATGGATCGCCATCGCGCTGCTGGCGCTGGCGGTCACCTGCGGTTTCGTGCTCGGCGGCATGACTTCGCGGATCGACAACACGCTCTATGACGCGCTGGCGGGATTGCGCGCGGCGCCCCCGTCCGACCGTATCCTGATCGTCGCGATCGACGACGAGAGCATCGCCGAGATCGGCCGCTGGCCCTGGCCGCGCACCGTCCACGCCCGGCTGATCGAGCGGATCGCCGCCGCCCGGCCGGCGGCGATCGGCTATGACGTGCTCTTTCCCGAGCCAGCGGCCAATCCGCGGGAGGATGCGGCGCTCGCCGCGGCGATGCGCGGGACACGCGTCGTCCTGCCCATCCTGCTCACGGCACCCGGCGCGAACGGGCGGGCGTTCGATGCCACCCCACCGGTCGAACCGCTGCGCAGCGCCGCCACGCTCGGTCACGTCGCGCTTCCCTATGACGGCGACGGCAGCGCGCGGGCCGCCCTGCTGGAGGTGAGCGACGGCGGCCGCACCTGGCTGCACCTTGCGGAGCAGGCCTATCGCCTCGGGAACGGCGCGCCCTCACCCGCCTTCCGCCGGGCCGCCGCGCGGGGGCAGCCGGGCGTGCTCGTCCCCTATGCGCCGCCGGGTGCGTTCCGGACCGTGCCCTTCAAGGACGTGCTGGCAGGCAGCGTCCCGCCCGAGTTCCTGCGCGGCCGGTTCGTGCTGGTCGGCGTGACGGCGGGCGGGCTCGGCGACCGCCATGTCGTCGCCGGGGCGGGGGCGCTCCCCGGCGTCGAGGTGCAGGCCAACCTGCTCAACGCGCTGCTCACCAACCGCTTCATCCGCAGCCCGTCCAGCGCGTGGCAATGGGCGTTCGCCGACTTCCCCAGCCTGCTGCTCCTGCTGCTGTTCCTGTGGCTGAGGCCGTCGCGCGCGCTGGTCGCGACCGCGGCGATCTTCGTGGCGACGGCGGCGCTGCCCGTGGCCCTGCTGGTGATCGCCGGCCTGTGGCTGCCGCCGACCGCGGCGCTGCTCGCGCTGCTCATCGTCTATCCGCTGTGGGGATGGCGGCGGCTGATGGCGATCCACCGCGCCATGTCCGACGAGCTCCGCCTCTTCGCTGGCGACGACGAGGCGCCGGTGAGGCCCGCGCGGGCAGGACTCGATCCGACGGGAAGCAGTGCGATCGCGCTGAGCACGTCGATCGCACGGCTGAGGGACCTCAAGCGGCTGATTTCCGACACGATCGAGGGGGTGTCCGATCCGTTGATCGTGACGAGCCTCGCCGGGCAGGTCCTGCTCGCGAACGGCCGGGCGCAGGCGCTGATGGCGGCCGAGCTGACGCCCGATACGATCATGAAGCTCGCAAACGCAGCCGAGCACGACGAGCTGACGCTGGCGGACGGGCGCAGCTTCTCGCCGCGCCGCACGCCGCTCGCCGATGCGGCCGGCGAGCAGCGCGGCTGGATCCTGCTGCTGGCGGAGATCACCGCGATCCGCGCCGCCCAGCAGGACCGCGAGGAGGCGCTGGAGTTCCTCAGCCACGACATGCGGGCGCCGCAGGCCGCAATCATCGCCCTGCTCGACGGCGACGGCGGCAAGGCGGTGCCGGAGGCGCTGTCCGCGCGCCTCGCCGGCCATGCGCGCCGGACGCTGCGACTCGCCGACGACTTCGTCCAGCTCGCGCGGCTGCGCAGCACCGGCTTCGAGCCGGAGGAGACGGACATCCGCGATGCGCTCGCCGAGGCCGCCGATGCGGTATGGCCGATCGCGTCGCGGAAGGGCGTGCGGGTGGTGCTGGACGACGGCGAGCCCTGCTGGATGATGGGCGAGCGCTATGCCCTCACCCGGGCGCTGCTCAACCTGCTCGACAACGCCGTCAAGTTCAGCCCCGATGGCGCGGAGGTCCGGTGCGGCGTCGCCGAGGTGACGGACGCCGGATCACGCTGGTACGAGATCGCGATCGAGGACGCCGGCCCCGGCATTCCGCCCGACCGGCTGTCACGGCTGTTCGCGCGGTTCGGACCGGTCGGCCGCAGCGGGACGCAGCCGAGCGCCGGGCTCGGTCTCAGCTATGCCCATGCGGTCGCGCAGCGTCATGGCGGTTCGCTCAGCTACGTTCCCGTAGCGCCGACCGGGACGCGCTTCGTCCTGCGGCTGCCTGCCCTGAACGAATGATCAGCGGCCGCCGAGCGCCGCATGGGCCAGCGGCTCGACCAGCCTGGCGGCCGCGCCGGCGCAGCGGCGGCCCGACACGCTGTCGCGATAGGCCACCCGCCCGTTCTGCCGCTCGATGAGTGCGACGGACAGGACATATCGCTGCCTCCGGCAGAAGGCGATGCCGGCGAGCCCGGGATCGCGGCGGCCAGCCGGCTCGTCGGCGGTCGAATAGCGCAGCGCGACCGGTGCGGCCGCATAGCCGACGTCGAGTCGGTAGCGGGCGTCCGGTGCTTCGCGGAATCCCTGGTCGGCAAGCGCCTTCGCCACCGCCTGGCGCGCTTCGAGGAGCGATGCGTCCGTCGGTTGCGGCGCCTCCGCCATGACATAGGTCCGGTCGGGCAGCGATGCCGGCGCCAGCGCGATGCCGCGGTCGATGGCCGGCGCGCATGCACCGAGCGAGACGAGGACGATCACGACCGGAAGTATTTCTATACGCACACCCGCCCCCATTTCCTCGCCTTCATTAGACGAGATCGTAGGCAATTCTCAACAGACGCGTGGTTTGACAGGTTGCAGAAAAGACAATCGCGCGTCGTTACAAGTGTTTACTCACGTCTAACCGCCGCTCGCGATACGGGTGCGAAACGAGCGCACCATGGACCTTTCCTTTCCCCATCCTCGCACCTTGCGACCCTCGGGCGGGACCATCCTGGTGGTCGAGGACGATGCGCGTATCCGCCTGTCGACCGCCGCCGCCCTGCGTGCGAACGGCTTCATGGTGATGGAGGCGGGGAGCGGCGACGAGGCGCTGCTGATCCTTGCAGGCGACCGGCCGATCGACTGCGTGTTCTCCGACGTCAGGATGCCGGGGGAGCGCGACGGCATCGCCCTCGCCGGATGGGTGCTCTCGCATCGCCCCGACCTGCCGATCCTGCTGACCTCCGGCGACGTGCAGACGGACGACCTCGATCCCGAGCTGCGCCGCCAGGTGTCGGTCCTGCCCAAGCCCTATCACCCCGCTTTGGTGATCGGCGAGATCGAGGCGCTGATCGCCTTCGGGCAGCCGCGGGAGGCGAGGTCGGCTAGAGTCCGTCCGCTTTAAGTTGAAACGATGTGCTCCTGCGAAGGCAGGAGCCCTGGATCACAGGCCGTGTCGCTTGCGGCCACGGCTCCTGCCTTCGCAGGAGCACAGACACTGCTTCGATCTAAACAGAACAGAGTCTAGCGCGTCTCGCTGCGGATCGGAACCGTCGCGCCTTCAAGACCATCGGCGGCGACATGGAGGACGATGCGGCCCGCTTCGCCCGGCCTGGCGCGGACGATCGCCAGCGCGAGGCCGTTGAAGGCGTTGCGTTCGTGCGACTGGAAGGGCTCGAAGCTGGTGGGGTCGCCGTTGTCGGTGGCGACGATCTCACCCGGCCCTTCGATCGTGAAGCGCAGCCGGTTACCGGCGCGGGGCGCGGTCAGCCCGTCCTTGTCGGCGATGCGCACCGTGACGAAGGACAGGTCGCGGCCGTCGGCGCGGATGGTGGCACGATCGGCCCTGGCGTCGAGCCTCGCCGGGGCGCCGGCGGTCTTCATCTGCGCGGTCGCCCATTCCTTGCCGTTCTTCCAGGTGACGACGCGCAGTTCACCCGGCTCATAGGTCACATAGTCCCAGCGGAAGCGATACTCGAACGGCGCGCGCTTCTTGCGGCCTTGCGACTTGCCGTTGACGAACAGCTCGGCCTCGTCGGCGGAGGAGATGACGTGCACCGGCGTCACCTGGCCTTCGCGGCCCGGCCAGGTCCAGTGCGGCAGGATGTGCGCCATCGGCAGGTCGGGCCGCCAGCGCGCCTGGTAAAGGTAGAATCGGTCCTTGGGGAAGCCGGCGAGATCGATGATCCCCGAATAGGAACTGCGCGCGGCATAATAGGGCGTCGGCTCGCCGAGATAGTCGAACCCGCTCCACACGAACTCGCCCGCGACATAGGGCGCCTGATCGTCCGCCGCGAAGGAACGATCGGCCGAGGAGCCGAAGTCGGAGGCGAACAGCTCATAGGCGCTGACCTGCCTGGTCGCGGGATCGCCGCCGACGCCGGGCCGCACCGGGCCGCTGATCGTGCCGGGTACCGGAAACTGATACTCCCCGCGGCTGCTGAGCGCGGAGGCGCTCTCGCTGCTGAAGATCACCTTGCCCGGGAAGCGCGCGCGGAAGGCGGGGAACTGGCCGGGCAGGCTGCGGATGCCGGCGCCCTGATAATTGAGCGCGATCACGTCGACCGTGGCGGGCAGCGGCATGTCCGCCTTCGCCCAGTTCATCGCGGTCATGGTCGGGCGGGTCGCGTCCTCCTCGCGCACGATCCCCACCAGCTCGCGCGCGACCGCCGCGCCCTCCTCGCCGGTATATTGCTCGCCGACCTCGTTGCCGATGCTCCACAGGAACACCGAGGGATGGTTGCGGTCGCGCCGCAGCATCGCGCGCAGGTCCTGCTCGTGCCAGTCGGGGAAGATCAGGTGGAAGTCGAGCGGCGTCTTCTTCTGCTTCCAGGAATCGAACACCTCGTCGATCACCAGGAAACCCATCCGGTCAGCGAGCTCGAGCAACTCGGGCGCCGGGGGATTGTGGCTCATGCGGATCGCATTGGTGCCCATGTCGCGCAGGATCTCGAGCTGGCGCTCCGCGGCGCGGACGTTGAAGGCGGCGCCGAGCGCGCCGAGGTCGTGGTGGTTGTTGACGCCGTGCAGCGGGATGCGCTCGCCGTTGACGATCACGCCCTTGTCCGGATCGAGGCGGATCGAGCGGATGCCGAAGCGCGTCTCGTAGCGATCGACGACTTTGCCGCCCTGCCGGAGGGTGGTGACGGCGACATAGCGGTTCGGCTGCTGCGTGGGCGGCGGACCCCAGAGGCGGGGATTGGCGAGCGTGGTCGTGCCCTTGAGCGTTGCGCTGCTACGAGCCGGCACCAGCGCGCGCTGCGGCGCGATCGCGGCGACGGCGCGGCCGGTGCGGCTGCCGGCGGCATCGAGGGCGTAGATCGCGGTCGCCACCTCGACCGGCGTTTCCGCGGCGGAATCATTGTCGATCGCGAGCTGGAGGTCGATGGTTGCCGATTGCTTCGAGACCTCCGGCGTCGTCACGACGCTGCCCCACTGGCCGACATGAACCGGGTTCGTCCTGGTCAGCCACACGCTCCGGTAGAGGCCGCCGCCGGGATACCAGCGTGCGGACTCGGGCGGATTGTCGAGCCGGATCGCGAGCTGGTTGACGCCGCCGGGCACGACATAGGGCGTCAGGTCGACGCGCCAGCCGTTGTAGCCATAGGGCCAGCCGCCGACGAGGTGGCCGTTGAGCCAGACCGCGGCGTAGGACATCGCGCCATCGACATCGAGGAAGATCGACTTGCCGCGATCGCTCGCCGGAATGTCGAGCTTCCTGCGGTACCAGCCGATGCCCCAGCTCGGCAGCCGGCCCATGCCGCCATAGGGACCTTCGGTCAGGAACGGCCCCTCGATCGCCCAGTCGTGCGGCAGGTCGACCTTGCGCCAGCCGCTGTCGTCGAAGCCGGCTTGGAGATAGGAAAGCCCCTCCACCGGCTCACCGGTCGGGCGAACATAGGGCGCACGGTTGCGGAGGAAGGCATTGCCGGTCGGCAGGATCCAGCGCTTGAGCACTGGGCGGTCGGCGGCGAGCTGCTCGGCCTCCTGTGGCCGCGCGTCGGCGGCCTTGCCGTCCTCGCTGGCCTTGAGATCGGGGCGGATGTCGTAGAGCAGGACCGCGGGCGCATCCGCCGGATCGCCCTTGGTGAAGCGCCAGCCGGCGTCGATCGAGATGCGCTCGCGCGGCGCGGTGTCGGAACGGGCGGGTTGTGCCGCAGCGGCGAGAGGAAACGCGGCAAGCAGCAGAGCCGCCCGCACCCAGATCGCGGCACGGCGCAGTGGGTTCCGTTTAGAATTGGAATTCAACGAGGCTGCGCGCAACGATCGACCTCTCCGTAATATGGACCGCGGCGACCCTGCAGGCCACGCGACCGGTTTATGATAGCGCTACCAACGCTATCGGCTGGTGAAATGATGTCAATGCCGGACTGGGCATCGAGTGGGGAAGCAATTGCCGACCCCGGTGCTGCAGGCGTTCATGGGCGTCGACCACCAGCTATATCGAAGCCGTGTTCCGTGTGGTCGACGCCTAGCCCGGAGGCGCCGACGCCCATCTTCGCGACACGCTCGGCCAGCCGCACCGATCTCGTCGTCTTTCGCCGACGCTTCGCGGCAAGGCGATGAACCCGGATCCGGGGACTGCCCGAGCGGCAAGGTCGGCAACTGGAATCCGGTCCGTCACCGGCGCGTCACAATGGACTCACAAAGGCCACTCGACAGAGTGCGGCCGACCCGCCGATCGAACACCTTCGCGTGGGGACCATCATGAACCGGAATCGTTTCGCCGCACAGCTCGGCATCTCGATCGCTGCGTTGTCGATCGCGGCAGCGGCGCAGGCCCAGACCGCGCCCGATGACGGACAGCCGGCCGATACGGACATCGTCGTCACCGGCCAGCGCGCCAGCCAGCGCCGCGCCATCGAGGCCAAGCGCGATGCGATCGGCGTGCTCGACGTCGCTGCCTCCGACGAGATCGGCCGCCTGCCCGACCGCAATGTCTCCGAGGTGGTCGAGCATCTCCCCGGCGTCGGCGTCACCTACGACCAGGGCGAGGGCCGCTACGTCGCGATCCGCGGCGTCCCTTCCAACCTCAACAACTATACGCTGAACGGCATCGAGATCGGCAATCCCGACGGCACCACCCGCTCGCTGCCGCTCGACATCGTCTCGGGCCAGCTCCTCAACCGGGTCGAGGTCGCCAAGGTCAAGACCGCCGACATGGATGGCCAGGGCATCGGCGGCACGATCAACCTGGTCACCCAGACCGCCTTCGACTTCAAGGACCGCTTCACCGTCGCCGGCAGCGCGAAGGCAGGCTATCAGGAGCTCAACAAGAAGGTGCCGGTGCAGGCGGACCTCAGCATCGCCTCCCGCTTCGGCGCGGACGAGCAGTTCGGCCTGGTGCTCGGCGCGAGCTATTCCAACCGCGACTTCGTGAGCGAGGGCTTCTATCCCGATAATTGGAAGCCGGTTGCCGGCGCCGCGCGCGGCGGCATTCCCGACAATATCAAATACACCGAATATTCGCTCGACCGGCGCAGGATCGGCGCGACCGGATCATTCGACTGGCGTCCCAGCGACCGCCAGAGCTTCTACGTCCGCGGCATCTATTCCAAGTTCATCGAGGACGAGGTCCGGCCGCGCTACCGGCTCGACTTCGCGACCAACGCACTGCTCGGCCTCAACGGCGACCGCATCACCAATCCCGCCTTCACGCTCAATCCCGACGGTCTCACCGGCACCATCACCGGCAGCGGGCCCGAGCGGCGCGAGGACCTGCGGCTCGACTACAAGGCCAAATGGCTGGCGACCGGCATGGTCGGCGGCTCGACCGATCTCGGCAGGCTGCGGTTCGACTACGAGGGCGCCTACAGCCGCAACGAGACGCTCGACCAGTTCCCGATCTGGCAGTTCCGGTGCAACCCCGGCGCGGTCGATTTCGACTTCTCGGACAAGATCTACACAGCGGGGCCGCGGACCGAGTGCCGCGCGGACCAGATGCAGTTCCGCCAGTACACCTACTCGCATCAGCTCAACACCGAGAAAATCTGGCAGGGCAAGCTGGATGCGACCTATGACCTCGGCGAGGGCAGCTTCCTGAAGTTCGGCGCCAAGTATCGCGGCACCGACCGCGACTTCGACCAGAACAACCCCACCTATGTGCGGGGCTCGGCGGCGAACCGTTGGACGCTCGGCCAATATGGCCTCGATGCGCCGGCGATCTGCGTCTACCCCAACAGCCAGGACACCGATCAGTGCTATTCCAACGGCCCGGTGTTCGACATCGGTGCGCTCCAGGGCTTCACCGACCAGCATCTCGGCGATGCGCTGATGCCGATCGATCCCGTGGCGACGCTCGCCAACAATACGCTGGCAGACTTCAGCCTGACCGAGGACGTCGCCGCGGCCTATGCGATGGCGAATATCAGGCTGGGCGCGGTGACGGTCACGCCGGGGTTGCGCTACGAGCATACCAGGCTCGACATCACCGGCTATCAGCTCGAGGACGGCGCCACGATCGTCCCGGCCTCGCGCCGCAACAGCTATGACGACTGGCTGCCCTCGCTGCTCGTCAAGATCGCGCCGTCGCGCGATACGATCTTCCGCCTCGCCTATTCGAAGAGCCTCGGCCGCCCCGAGTACAGCACGCTGTCGCCGGGCGGGTCGATCGACACGGTCGAGGGTTCGGTGTCGCTCGGCAATCCCGATCTCAAGCCCTATCGCGCCGACAATCTCGATGCGACGGCGGAATGGTATTTCGCGCCCGGCGGCATCCTCAGCGTCGGCGTGTTCGCCAAATTCATCCGCAACCCGATCTTCAGCCGGACCACGGTGCTGCGCGACACGACGTTCAACGGCGTATTCTATCCGACGCTGGAGATCTCGCAGCCGTTCAACGCCGAGAAGGGCGACATCGTCGGCATCGAGGCGCAGTATCAGCAGCAGTTCACCTTCCTGCCCGGCCTGCTCTCCGGTCTCGGCATCCAGCTCAACGGCACGCTCACCGATTCGACGCTGACGCTGCCCGATGGCCGCAGCTCGACCTTCCCCAGCCAGTCGAAATATCTCTACGGCGCCGAGCTTTTCTACCAGAAGGGCGCCGTGGAAGCCTCGATCGCCTATCACAACACCGGCAAGGCGCTGCTCTCGGCGGGCGACGTCTGGTACAACGACCAGTATAACGACGACCTGCGCCGGCTCGACGCCAAAGCGAGCTTCGCGCTGCTCCGTGACGTGCGGCTGTTCGTCGAGGCGCAGAACCTGACCGACGAACCGACCCGCCAGTACCAGGCGGGCAATCGGGATTGGGTGATCCAGAACGAGCGTTATGGCCGCACTTTCTACGCGGGTGTATCGGCCAAGTTCTGATGCGCGGGCTGCTTGTCCTGTTGGCCTTGATTGCCGCTCCCGCCCCCGCGCAGGATGCGGCGGCGCCCGCCCCCCTGCTCGCTCCGGCCAAGGCGATCGCCCGCTGGACGGCGGAGGAAGCGCGGCAGGGCGTGGCAGTGGACGGCGACCATTTCTACGCGATCAGCAACAACCGCATCGGCAAGTACGACAAGCGCACCGGCAAGCGTGTCGCCGCATGGGAAGGCGACAAGCGGCTCTATCCGCATATGAACTCCTGCGTGGTCGACGGGAAGGAGCTCGTCTGCGCCGCCTCCAACCATCCGAGCATACCGATGGCGAGCGCGGTCGAGATCTTCGACACCGCGACGCTCCGTCACGAGCGCAGCATCGCGTTGCCGCCCTATCCCGGCTCGCTGACCTGGATCGAGCGGCGCGGGCGGGACTGGTTCGCGATGTTCGCCAACTATCCGGAAAGCCGCGGCGGGGAGCCTGGACGCGACAATCGCTGGACGCTGCTCATGCGCCTGGACGAGCAGTTCCGCCCGCTGCAATCCTGGCATTTTCCCGATGCGATCCTCGCCCGCTTCGCGCCGATGAGCTGCTCGGGCGGCTCGTGGGGTGATGACGGGCTGCTTTATGTGACCGGCCACGACCGACCGGAGCTTTACGCGGTGCGCCTGCCGGAAGCGGGCACGGTGCTCGAGCATGTCGCGACCGTCCCGCTGCCTACCGACGGCCAGGCTTTCGCCTGGGACCGTTCGGTGCCGCGCAGCCTCTGGTCGATCGAGCGCCGCACCAAAGACATTGTCGTCAGCGCCATTCCCGTGGTGCGCTAGGCCGAGGACCTGTTTCAGCGCCGTCCGGGCGCGCGCTCTCGATTACGGCCAGCGACCTTCGGACGAGCGTCACCAACATGCAAAACTACGGTGCGACGCTGTCGCGGCAGCTCTTTGCAGGATCAGTAGTTCCAGTGCCTGTCCGCAATGTCGCGGCCTGAGCGGATGCATGAACGATCGGCGGCCATTGGGAAATGGCTAGTGCCGGACAGCGTGTCCGGAGTGGGCGCAAAGCTGCCATGCGACACCCTGCCATCCATGGGTGTGAGCATCAACGATGGACGGTCCTCGGCTTAACGCCGGTAACGCCAGGGAGGTAGGCGGCTGTCCCCCTTCATCAGCAGTCCCGATACGCGATCGGACTTCGGTGGCAATCCCCTCCTCATTCAACGTTCGAAACCCGTCCTAAGGCGTGAGGTTACCGCCTCAGAATGAAACAGACGATTTCCGACTATCGCGAAAACCGTTGCCTCTGTCCCATAACGGGGATATGGCCTGACTCGTAAACACTCCGTCAAATCTCCAGCATCTTGGCCAGAAGAACGAGAGAGGACGGGATGTTATGTCTTCGCGTATCCTTATATCAAAAAAATAGCGCCTGAATCGTCGGGGGACGAATCTGGCCAGCAATTATCCGGGCGAAGCGTAGGGGGGTGGGTTACTGGCATGATAGTTGCGCGGGGGGCGCGCGCAGGATCTTGCGCGCTGTGGGCATGTATCGCAGTTTTTCTTGGATTCTTCGCGGCAACGCCCGCGGTTGCGCAGTCGGAATCAGTCTCAATTGATGTGATCGCGCGGATTTCGTCGCGCTGCGGCTTCGCGGCGGGCGATCTGCCGTCGCTGACCGCGTCCGCCGATCTCGAGGAGCCGGGACAGCTGCTCGCCAATGTCGAGCTCGACTGCAACACGCCCTATGCCTTCGGCATCACCGCCGCCCACGGCGCGCTCGTCAACATCGATGCCAGGGACGACGAGTCGGGCTTCGCCTTCGCCAAGACCTATCGCGTCGCGGTGGCGCTCGACACCGACCAGGGCGTCGTCCGCAGCCAGCCCTGCTCGTCGGCCGACCTCATCGAGGGCGGCAGCTGCGCCTTTGCCGCGTCGCGGCCGGGCGAGGGTTTCAGCTCCGGGCCCGGCATCTCGATCGGTCGCCGCGCGACCCTGACCATCGACTGGCCGCCGCAATCGGCGTTGCCGAGCCGGCTCGCCGCCGGCCGCTACAAGGACACGCTCATCCTGGTGGTGGGCGCACGGGCATGACGATGCCTCTCACGCAATTCCGGCGCCTGGCGCCGTCCGCCTTCGGTCCGTTCCGCGAGGAGCGCCGAAACCCCGGGAGCGGCCCCGCCGCCTGTCCCGACGAGTGATGCTGATCGAAACCACAATCCAGCTAGGAGCATGAAATGAAGGCTATTCTTCTCGCGGCCGCGTCGGTCGCGATTTTCGCGGCGGGTTCGGCCTCGGCGCAGGTCAAGACCATCGACATCAACGGCACCGTCAACAGCAAGTGCGGCATCACCGGCAGCGCGTCGAGCGTCACGCTGTCCAGCGACCTGACCGACTCGAATGCCAAGGTCCGTCCGAGTGTCACCGCCGAGATCGCGACCGCGCTCAACAACACCAACGTCATCGCCTTCTGCAACGAAGTGAACAGCAAGGTGAAGGTCGACCGTGCGGTCCTGTCGCGCGTCGGCGCCACCGGCACCGGCGTCACCGGCGACGGTTTCGCGCACCACATCCGCTACGGCCTGGACCTGTCGATCAACGGCCTGTTCCTCGATTCGACCACGACCGACAGCGAGTCGACGGTCGCGTCGCGTTTCGGCGGCCATGACAGCGCCAGCTCGGCCGCGACCCACCTCCTGTTCGCGCAGTCGGCCTCGGCCGGCGCGGCCGTCGCGTCGTCGAACGGCTCGACGCCGATCGCCAACAATTGGTCGTCGCTCACCGACCGTCGGCTGGCTGCCGGCACCTACACCGGATCGGTTTCGATCACGCTCACTCCGGGTGCCTGAGCCTGCTCGGCCGGGTCTTCTAGCTCGGCCGGCCTGAATTCGGGTGCCGCACGCATGACGCGCGTGCGGCACCCGCCTTCTTCCAGGAAACTATCGTGAAACTCTCGCTCCGCTCCCTCCGCCGCGTGGGTGCCGTCCTCGTCGCACTTACCGCGCTCGCCGGAATCGCGACGCCGCTGCTCGCGCTCAACATCACGCCGGTGATCGTCGACCTGTCGTCGACCGGCCGGCGCACGTCCGCCGTCATCAGCCTGCAGAACACCTTCGCCGAAGCCGTCCCGGTCGAGGTCAGCGCGCATCCGGTGCGCGTGGTGAACGGCGAGCTGGTCGAGAGCGAGGAGGAAGAGGCCAAGGACCTGCTCGTGTTTCCCGCCCAGGCCACCGTCGAAGGCGGCCAGACCCAGGCGTTTCGCGTGCAATGGGTGGGCGAGCCCGCGCCGAAGGCGAGCGAGCACTTCTACGTCACCGTCTCACAGCTGCCGGTCACCCTGCCGGGCAACCAGAATGCGATCCAGGTGCTGCATCGCTTCAAGGTGCTGGTCAGCGTCGGCGCACCCGACGCCAAGGCCGAGCTTCGGATCGACAAGGCCGAGATCCAGCCCGACGAGAACGGCAAGCCGCGGCCGGTCATCACGGTGTCGAACGACGGCAACACCTATGGCTATCTCGGCCAGCGCGAGCTGACGATCGTCCAGCGCGCGCCGGACGGGCGCGAAGTGTTCCGCCGATCCTTCTCGCCCGACCTCATCCAGCGCCAGATGGGCCTCGGCCTGGTGCCGTCGGGCCAGACGCGCGTGCTTCCGGTCAACCTGCCGCTGCCGCAGGCCGACGGGACGCTTTCGGTCGAGCTCGGCGCAGCCACGTCCAGCTGAGCGATGCGGGGCGAGCTTCTCACCCTCGTCAGCATCGGCGCGCTCATCGCGTGCCAGAACGCGCGCGCTGAGGCCGTCGCCGCTGCGCCCGCGGGCCAGGCGGCCGCCCCGTCCAAGCGCTACAACACCACCGGCCGGGACATTCCCCTCGGCGGGCCGCTCACCGACGATGGCTTCATCCTCGGCGACATTTCCTACACGCTCACCAAAGACGATCGGCTGATCGTCGACGCGCCCGCCTTCCTCGCGCTGCTCAAGCCGTCGCTGGCGCCCGACGTCTGGAGCCGGCTCGCCATCGCCGTCGGTCCGCGCCAGGAGATCAGCGGCGAGGAGCTCGCCGCGCTCGGCTTCACCGTCGCCTATGACCAGGCGACGTTCGGGCTGAAGCTGTCGCTCGCGCCCGAGCTGCGGCCGCGGCGGACGATCAGCGTGACGGGCGGCTACGGCCCGACGATCGGTGCGCTCGCCGAACCGTCGCCCTTCTCGGCCTATGTCACCGCCTACGGCAACATCGACTATGTCCATCGCGGCTTCGACCGCGGCCTCGCCACGCCCAACATCCAGCTCGACAGCGCGATCCGCTACCGCGGCTTCGTGCTGGAGAACGAGGCGTCGGTGCAGGACCGGTTCAGCCGGCAGGCGACCCGGCTCGTCTATGACGACCTCGCCCGCACCGCCCGCTACTCCGCCGGCGACCTCGAGCCGATCAGCCGCGGCTTTTCCGGCGTGTCGCCGATGGCGGGCGCGTCGATCGTGCGCGTCTATTCCGACCTCGAGCCGCAGCGGAACATCCAGCCGCGCGGGCAGCGCAGCTTCACCCTGGTCCGTCCCTCGACGGTCGAGACCTTCGTCAACGGCCAGTCGGTCCAGCAGACTCGCCTCAACCCCGGCACCTACAACATCAGCGACTTCCCGTTTGCGCAGGGATCGAACGACGTCCGGCTGGTCATCCGCGACGATACCGGCGCCGAGAACGTCATTTCCTTCTCGATCAACTTCGATCGCAGCCTGCTGGCGAAGGGTCTGTCCGAGTTCGGCCTCTACGCCGGCGTCAGGGCGCCGTTCCGGATCAGCAGCCGCACCTATACCGACACGCCGATCGCCTCCGGCTTCTACCGCCGCGGCTTCACCGACGAGCTGACCGCCGGCGGCAATTTCCAGCTCTCGACCAACGGCGGGGTCGGCGGGGTCGAGGTGATCTGGGCGGCGCCGGTCGGGACGATCGGCATCAACCTGGCCGCGTCGAACATCGACCGGATCGGCAACGGCTATGCGCTGAACGTCGGGTACGAGCGGATCTTCGGATCGGGCTCGAACGTCAAGTCGCTGACGGCGACCTTCCAGACCACGAGCCGCGACTTCGCGACGCCCTCGAACGCGATCGCGTCCAATCCCTTCGCCTATGAGATCGGCGCGAGCTATTCGCAGGGCATCGCGCGCGACCATTATGTCAGCCTCGACGGCTATTATTCGATCGGCCGCGGCTCGACGCCCAACCAGGTGACCACGCGCGCCACCTATGGCTGGCGCTCGAACCGCCGCATCCTGCTGACCGCCGAGGCGGCCTATGAGCGGCGGCCGTCGCAGCACGGCTTTGGCCTCCGTATCGCGCTGACCTACCGGTTCGATCGCGAATCGAGCGCGCAGGCCGAGGTGGATACGCTGCGCGACCGCCAGCGCCTCACCTATCAGCGCGCGGAAGGGCGCGGGGTCGGCGCCTACAACGTCTCGGCCAACGTCGACCGCAACGACGATGCGGTCGGGCTGAACGGCACCGCGACCTACATCGGCAACCGCGCGGAGATCGGCGCCGCCCATCTCACCGCTTTCTCGACCGACAACGGCAACATCATCGACCAGCGCACGTCGTTCCGCTTCGGGACCTCGCTGGCCTTCGCCGGCGGTCACGTCGCGCTGTCGCGGCCGATCTACGACAGCTTCGCGATCGTCGCTCCGCACAAGTCGCTCGACGGCGCCACCGTCTACGTCGATCCGCGCGAGGATCGCGATCTCGCGCGATCGGGGCTGTTCGGGGGTGCGGTGGCACCCGACCTCAGCCCCTATTTCCCGCGCGTCCTGACCTACGACGTACCAAAGGCGCCGACGGGCTACGACCTCGGGACCGGCACCGTCACGCTCGTGCCGCCCTATCGCTCCGGCTATTTCGTCGAGGTCGGCTCCGACTATTCGGTGACCTATACCGGCATCCTGCGCCGCCGCGACGGCGCGCCGGTCAGCCTGCTCGCCGGCAAGGCGATCGAGCTGGCGCGGCCCCAGCGGGCGCCGGTCGGCATGTTCACCAACCGCGCCGGCCGCTTCGTGGCGGAGGGGCTGCGGCCCGGCAAATGGCGCATCGAATTTCCGAACCAGGACGAGCGGTTCGTGATAGAGGTTCCGGCCGACGCCAAGGGGCTGGTCGACGGCGGAGAAATAAGGCCGGAGGGGGCGCAATGAAGACAAGGTTGCTCGCCGCGATCGGCGCATGTGCGGCGGTAGTCGCCCCGGCCGCGGCATCGGCCGCCTGCGCGAGCTTCGAGGCTTCGCCGGCGGAACTCACCGTCCAGTACGATCCGTTCGGCCGCGCGACGGTCGACCGCGTGTTCACCTTGCGCGTCCGTCGGCTCGACCCGGCGGCGACGGGGGTGCGGTTCGTTTTCGCCAACCCCGATGCGAGCGGCGGCCGCTCGCGGGTCGGACGATATGGGCCCGAGGATTTCACCATCCTGTGGAACCGCGACCAGGGCCGCCGCGTGTTCGTGCTGGGGGCCGAGCAACCCAATCCGACCAACGGCGCCTATGTTCAGTTCGCGGCGGCCCCGGCCGGCAACGTCGTCACCGACGTGTTCCGCCTGCAGCTTCCGCCTGGACAGCAGGCGGCGGCAGGCACCTATCTCCAGCCGATGGAGCTGCGCTTCTTCTGCACGACGGCCGGCGACAGCACGCCGCCGGATTTCCAGACCGGCTCGCAGGTCGCGGTCCAGGTCGAGGTGCCGCAGCGCATCTCGAGCTATATCGGCTCGATCGGCCAGCGCCGCGGCGCGATCGATTTCGGTGAGCTCGGCGCGGGCGGCGGCGTGGCGCCGCGCAGCCTCGCCGTCACCGTGCAGGCGACCGTCCCCTACACGATCGACATCCACAAGGAGCGCCGCGCGCTCCGGCGGAGCGACGAGGACAGCTACGGCATCCCCTATCGGATGCGCCTGTCCGGGGTGGAGGTCGACGACGGGTCGCGCATGGCCTGCGACCTCACCCAGGCGCCGACCGGCCGGGTCCATCCGGTCGAGGTCGCGCTCAGCCAGCGCGACGTGGCGAGCGTTCCGGCGGGATCCTATAGCGACACGGTGACGCTGACGTTCCTGCCGCGGCTCGGGCTCGCGGGCGGTGCGGGCTGCGCGATCGGCGGCTGAGCCGCCGGACGGGTCAGAAGGTGACGCCTTTCGGCTCGGCGTAGAGGGTGATCGATGTCGCCCGGCCGGCAGGGGTCTCGGCGAGGACGAGCGTGAGATCCCGCTCGGCATAGGTCGGATGATCGCTGTCGACGATCACCGTCGAGGTGCCCGCTTCGGAGAGCGGGATCCGCTGACCGCCGCCGATCACGACGAAGGCGTTGGCGAGCCCCCGCGGGTGCTCCATCACCAGGCGATAGCCCTCGACGCTGTTGCAGAGCTCGCTCATCCGCCCCAGGCGATTGTCGCCCCGATGCAGCGCCTCCGCCGCGCCGCCGGCCAGCGACACGTCGCAGATGGTGCGAACGCGGCCGACGATGCCGATCGACATCTCTTCCGCGCCCGCGCCGGCCGCCGGCAATGCGGCTCCGACGAGCGCCAAAACTGACAGGGCCATGCGACGAACGATCATTGGTTCATCCTTTCTCGGGGATGCACCTACGGTAAGAGACCGAAAACTCTCGTAAGCCGAAATGGTTAATTTTTCGTCAATAATTCTCGAACTCGCGCAATCCTCCCGGGCGCAAAACTGCCCCGCTCTATACGGCGCCAGCTAATGGCCAGAAGCAGCCGATCGGCGTCCGTCTGGAAGCCCGAAAGCGGCCGTTGATGCAAATCTGCAGGAATGATGCTGGGACGAGGTCGGCATCATTGGACCGAGAAGATGCGAGAGTGTTGCCTGGGTGCAAATCACGATCCATTCTATCGCGGTGAACGAGATCGAAGCCGATCCTGCCGAGGCGCCAGGCCTGCTCGTGCCGTTGCTTGCCGCCGCCGCGTTCGCGTTTCTCGCGTGGGGCAGTATTGTCCTGACCCGCGATACCGGACGCATCGCAGCACTGTGGCTACCGAACGCTTTCCTCGTCGCGATAATGCTTCGCTATGAACGAGCGGGTTTCGGCTGGTTCATCGTTCCCAGCTTCATCGCAAACGCCGCCGCAAACTTCACGGTCGGCGACGATGCGCGCCACGCCCTGGGCCTGGCGTTCTGCAACAGTGTCGAGATCACCATCGTCGTGCTCGGCCTGCATTGGGCCGCGGGGTGCCGGCCGGACCTCGGCAAGCTCCAGCCGATGGCCTGGCTCGCATTGCTCGGGGGTATCGTGGCCCCGGCCACCTCAGGCGTGATAGCCATGTTTGTACTGGCGGCGCCAGGCGACATCGTCGCTCCCGACGTATGGATCAGCTGGGTACTCGCCGACGGCCTCGGCCTGCTCGTCGTCACGCCCATCCTGGCAATTCTCTTTCACGGCTTCAAGCACGCCCCGCACCTCGACCGCCGCACTGCGATCGAATGGGCAGCGATCCTGCTGGTCGGCACGGCGATCACGATCGCGGTGTTCTTCCAGAACCGATTCCCGCTCCTGTTCATCGCTACCCCCTTTGTGATGGTGGCTGCGTTCCGCCTCGGAACGTTCGGTGCCGCGATCACGACCTCGATCATCGCGCTGATCGCCTCGGTCGCGACGACCATGGGCTACGGTCCCGTGCATCTGGTTCAGGGAGCCCTCGCCACCAAGATACTCGTGCTGCAGACCTTCCTGCTCTTCACCTTCGGCTCGGCCTTGCCGGTGGCGGCGGCGGTACAGAGATTGCGAGAGGTTCAACAGGAGCTTCGCGAGAGCCGTGACTTCGCCCGCTCGATCCTCGAGAACATGCGCGAGATCGTGTTCCGCACCGATGCCGATGGGCGTTGGACGTTCCTCAATCCCGCCTGGACGCAGATCACCGGCTACACCGTGGCGGAAAGCCTCGGCTGGCCGACGACCAGGCTGCTCCGGCCCGAGGACTATGAGGAAGCCAAGAGCATCTATCCGCGGATCGTGTCGGGCGAGCTCGACGAATGCGTGCTCCGGCAGCGCTTCACCCGCGCGGACGGCGACATTCGCGACGTCGAGGTCAGCGTGCGCGCCATGCGCGATGCAGATGGAAGATTCGTCGGAACCTCCGGCAATATCCGCGACATCACCGAACAACGCGCCAGCGTGGCGGCGCTCGAGGCAAGCGAGGCACGTTTCCGGACGCTCGCGGATGCGGCGCCGGTCGGAATCTATCGCGCGGGTCGCGACGGCGGCCTCACCTATGTGAACGCCGCGTGGAGCCGCATCACCGGGTTGAGCGAAAGCGAATCACTCGGTCACGGCTGGCGCAATGCGCTGATCAACCTGGCCGAATTCGAACGGAAGCCCTCCGGCAGCGGCCTCGATCGGCCGGGCGACACCTCCTCGCGTGAGCTCAATTTCCGCACGAAAGGTGGCCGCGAGACATGGATCCGCGTCGTCAGCGCCGCCGAATTCGACTCCGCCGGCGAGCGCACGGGCTTCATCGGCGTGGTCGCCGACATAACCGACCGCAAGCATGCCGAGATCGAGCTCGCGGCACGCGAGGAACAGCTCAAGCTGTTCGCCGAGAACGTCACCGATGCGGTAGTCCGCATGACGCTCGACGGCCATTGCATCTTCGCCACGCCGTCCGTCAGAGACGTGCTCGGCGTCACGCCCGAGCAACTCGTCGGCCGGAACATGCTGACGCGCTTCCATCCGGACGATCGCGACATGGTCCTCGACGCCTATCTGGCTCTGGCGCTAGGCGAGATCGAGGCGACCACGGTAATCTACCGGTCGCATCGTTCCGGCGGCGCCGACGACTGGGTCTGGCTCGAGGCGAACAGCAAGCTGGTCCGCGATTCCGCGACCAACGCCCCGACGGAGGTCATCGCCTCAATCCGCGACGTGACACGCAGGAAGCAGCTCGAGATGCAGCGCGACGAGGCGCGGCAGCGCGCGGAAGCGGCGGCGGAGGCGAAATCCCATTTTCTCGCGAACATGAGCCACGAGATCCGCACGCCGATGAACGGCGTGATCGGCTTCACCGAGCTGCTGCTCGAAAGCGAGCTCGACGACGAACAGCGGCGCCACGCTCAGCTGATCGCCGAATCCGGTCGTACGATGATGCGCCTGCTCAACGACATCCTCGATCTGTCGAAGATCGATGCCGGGCGGATGACGATCGTCAACGAGCCGTTCGACGTCCACCATGCGCTCAAGAGCGCGCTCAGGCTGATGTCGGTCGCCGCCGAGCGCAAGGGGCTCGCGCTGACGCTCGACCTGGCGGACGATTTCCCGAAGCATATCGTCGGTGACAGCCTGCGCCTTCGCCAGATCCTCGCCAACCTGATCGGCAACGCGATCAAGTTCACCGAAGAAGGCGGCGTGACGCTGAGCGCCCGCGTCGACGGGGACGAGGAAAGGCGCGGGATCATCGAGGTGACCGATACCGGCGTCGGCATCGCGCCGGAACGGCAGGCGGCGATCTTCGACGAGTTCGTGCAGGAAAGCGAGACCACCACCCGGCGCTTCGGCGGCACCGGCCTCGGGCTCGCGATCAGCCGCAAGCTGGCCGAGCTGATGGGCGGGACATTGTCGCTGCGCAGCATACCGGGCGAAGGCACCACGATGATCCTGACTTTGCCGCTCGTCGAGGCGAGCGAGCCTGTCCCTTCCACGCCACGATCGGCACCGACGCCTGCGATCAAGCCCTCGCCCGCTACACGCCGGGTACTGCTCGCCGAGGATCACGACATCAACCAAATCCTCGCCACCGCCCTGCTGGAGCGGCTCGGCTGCCGGGTCGATGTCGCCGCCAACGGTGCGGAGGCAATCGCGCGCGTGGACGAAGCCGCAGCGCGAGGCGAGCCCTATGACATCGTGCTGATGGACGTACAGATGCCCGAGCTCGACGGGCTCGAGGCGACACGCCGGCTGCGTGCCAAGGGATATGACGCCGCGACGCTGCCGATCGTCGCGCTGACGGCCAATGCCTATGAGGACGACATCGCGGCCTGCTTCGCGGCGGGAATGCAGGGTCACGTCGCCAAGCCGATCCAGCTGCGCGAGCTGCAGTCGGCCCTCGATCGCCTCGTCGAAAGCGGCACCGAAGAAAGCGCACCGCCACCCCCGCAACCGAACGATCCGGCGATCGAGCGGCTGCGCGCTCGCTACGCCGATTTCCGTACGAAGGCCGCTGCCGCCTTTTCCGCGGCCGCCGCCTCGGAAGGGCCGATCGCGCCCGCCGAGCGCAACGAGCTGCGCACGCTCGCACACAAGCTGGCGGGCACGGCGGCGATGTTCGGCGATGCCGATCTCGGCGAGGCGGTGCGGCGCATCGAGGACGCGGTCGCCGGGGAGGCCGGCGACGACGCCCTGCGCGCGGAAGTGAACCTCTGTCTGATCCTGCTCGCGAATGGGGACGAGCAGAGCGACCCTGCGATCAGCTCCGGGTGAAGCCGGCGCGCGGCACCGCCGCCCAGGTCGAATCCTTGCGCAGGAAACGCCAGATGCCGCGCAGACGGAAGACGAGATTGATCTGACGGTATCCCAGATTTTCGACGACCGCCGCGACGCCGATCATCAGCAGGTCGCGCGCGCTGGGCGTGCGCCGCAGCTGGAGCTCCTCCAGCACCAGCGTGCCGAGGCTGAGCGCTGTGCCGAACAACACGGTCAGCGAGAAGAAGGCGAGCACCACCACGCCACTCGACAGGCCGAGCGCATAGAGGATCGGCAGCGAAACATAGCCGATCAGTTCGCACGGCGGGCCGAGCACGTCCTCGAGCACGATCATCGGCATCGCGACCAGGCCGATCCGGCCGTAACGCGGGTTGAGGATCATGCGCCGATGCCGCACCAACGTCTCCAGCGCGCCCTGCTCCCAGCGCGAGCGCTGGTTGCGAAGCCCGGTCATCTCGAACGGCGCCTCGGTCCAGCACACCACCTCCGGCACGAAGCCGATGCGGTAACGGCGCTTCTGCTCGCGCATATGGCGATGGATGCGGGTGACGACCTCCAGGTCCTCGCCGACGGTGTCGTGGCGATAGCCGCCGACCTCGACCAGCACCGATCGGCGGAAGATGCCGAACGCGCCGGAGATCAGTGTCAGCATGTTGAGCTGCGCATTGGCGATGCGCGCGGTCAGGAAGGCGCGCAGATATTCGAGGATCTGGTAGCGCGGCAGCCACCCCTTCGGCAGCTGGATCTTGCGGACGTGCCCGCCCTGCACGATCGACCCGTTGACGATACGGATCGCGCCGCCGACCGCGACCAGGCTGCCGTCGTCGGTCATGAACGGCTCGGTCGCGCGCAGCAGCCCGTCGGGCTCGATGATCGAATCGGCGTCGATCACGCAAACCAAGGGCGCGGTGGCGAAGCCGATGCCGGCGTTGACCGCATCGGCCTTGCGCCCGTTCTCCTTGTCGATGACGAGCAGGTTGGCATGGTTCGCCGAGGCATAGACGCCGAGGATGCGGGTCTGCTGCAGCTCCGCGAGTTGCTCGCGCTCGACCGGATGTAGTGCGAACTCTTCGATCAGCGTGGCCAGCGTCGCGTCCTTGGAGCCGTCGTTGACGACGATCACCTCGTGCTGCGGATATTCGAGCGCGAGCAGCGCGCGCACGCTGTCGGCGATCGACAGCGCCTCATTGTAGCAGGGGGCGATGACCGACACCGGCAGGGCGAGGTCCGAATAGCGCGTCCACAGATCGTAGGAGCGGCGCGCCGGCCGGATACGAGTGCGGAACACCCAGGCGGCGATCAGCAGCTGCACCGTCGAGATCAGGTTGCGCAGGCTGACGACGGCAAAGCTCAGCACGCTCGCCGCGACCAGCAGCCCGAGGCCGATCGCCTCGCCCCAGTTGCCGAGCGTATCCCAGGTCATGCCGGCGCCCTCCGCAGGGCCTGAAGCGCCTCGCCCGCACGCAACCGGACCCAAGCAGATTTGTCCGTCCGCATCGCGTCGAGCTGCGGGACAGCCCGGCGCAAGCCCAGGGCCGCGCAGCCAAGCGCCGCCTGCGCTCGCACCGTCTCGTCGGGATCGTCGAGCAGCGCGAGGACCCAGCCCGCGCTTGCCGGATGATCGATCCTGCGCGCGGCGCGCAGCGCGGAGAGGCGGATTTCGGGATCGGGATCCTTCGCCGCTTCGGCGAGCGCGGGAAGCCCCGAGTAATCGCCCGTCCAGCCGAGCGCGTCGATGATCACCGCACGCAGGCCCGACGGCAGCCGACGACCGGCGAGACGCCTCAGCTCCGCAGCATGGGCCGGCGCCAGTGCACGGAACAACGCGCGGTGGACACGCGAGACCGATGCCCGTTCGAGATCGAGCGCGGTGATCAGCACGTCGGGCGCCGGCAGCGCGGACAGCTTGGCCAGCATCGCCGCCGCCTCCAGCTGAAGCGCCGGATCGCGATCATCGCGGATGATGCCGGTCAGCGTGGACACGGCCTGCGCCCCGCCGATGTTCCCCAGCAGCCGGATCGCGTCCACGCGCTTCGCCCGGCTGCCGCGGCGCGCGCGGTCGGCGATCGCCTCGAGCAGCCGGCTCCGCTCGACGAACTCGGTCAGCCGCTCGCGATCCTCGCCGCGCACGAGCTGGCTCAGATGAGTGACCGCGGCCAGCCGCTCTTCATCGATCGCCTTGGCATAAGCAGGACCGGTCTCGCCGCCGCGCGTGACGGCGGTCATGACCTCGCGCAACAGCGCGCGGGCATTGGTCTGCGACTGGGCGAGGCGCCGCTCCTTGCGATCGCGGCGCATCACCAGAAACAACAGGAAGGCCGCCATCACCAGCGCGCCGTAAACCGACACCAGGATCGCGATCCGCGCCAGCGCATCGGCAATGGCCGGCAGATGGATCATCAGAACCGCATCTGGAGGCCGACCGTCGCGCCCTTCCGCTCATAGCTTTGGCGGCGCTTCTCATAGTCGCCGGTCAGCCGCAGGCTCCAGCGATCACCGATCGGGAACTGGACGCCGGCGAAGGCGGCATGGAGGCGGCGGGTGACGCCGGCCTGGGTATCCGGGTAGGTGGCGGCGCCGCCGAACAATAACATGCCGTTGCCGAGCTCGCTGTCGAGCCGCCCGGACCAGCCGCTCCGATAGTGATTGGTCTCGTCCCACAGATTGATCATCCGGATCGTCGCGCTGCCGCGGATCGGTCCGATCGCGAGGCGCGCGCCCGGCTCCAGCGCCGTCACGTTGGTATGTCCGTAATCGGCATGACGCGCGTCGAGCAGCAACGTGACCGGCCCGCCGACATCCCCCTCGATGCCGCCCCGCAGGCTCCAGTGCTCGCGGAAGTCGGCGTTGGGCGTCCCCGCGACCGCCAGATAGACGCGGAGCGACGGCGAGAATCCGTGATCGACCCGCGCAAGCAGATAGGTATCGATCAGCCCCCCTCCCCGCGCCTCGCGCTCTACCTGCGCAGTAAGCGTCGTGCGCGGCGCAACGGTGCCGTAGATCGACGCGCCCGCCGTCCACCAGGTGCGGTCGTCGCCGGACGCCAGCGATACGTCGGAGATCGAGCTCCACAGCGCGATGCCGCCGCGGCGCAATCCCGACGACGGGACAGCGCCTGTCGCAGTCGCATCGATCTGACGGCGCAGCGCCGGCGCTTCGGCGTTGCCCGGGTCATGTGCCTCGATCCCGCGGAGCTCGGATTCCGCCTCACCGGACCGTCCGGCCCAGAAATAGGCGCGCGTCAATGCCAGGCGGATGTCGAGGTCGCCGGGCGCGACGTCGCGCGCATGGGACAGCGTGGCGATCGCCTCGTCATATCGCTTGGCGAAGGCATAGTTGGTGCCGAGCAGCCGCAGGATCTCGGGATCGTCGGGGTGATCGGCGCGGGCGCTTTCGAGCAGCCGGATCGCCCGGGCGAAATCCCGCGCCTCGCGCGCGGCGGCGGCTTCGCGGATCAAGGTATCGCGCTGTCCGGCCTGCGCAACCGCGGGTTGGACGGCGAGCGACAGCGCCGCGGCGAATGCGCTAAGCGCCGCTCGACCGCTTCGCACGCGCGTCCTCCGATCGCAGTATCGCATTCACGCGCACGACGAGCTCGTCGGGAATGAACGGCTTGGTGAGATAGTCGTTGGCCCCCGCCTCCAGCGCGGTCACCACGTCTTCGCGCGCCTTGCGCGAGGTCAGCATGACGACGGGCAGCGCGCGGCCGCGCTCATCAGCGCGCAGCGACTTTAGCACCTCGAGCCCCGAAAGTACCGGCATCATCGCATCAAGCACGAGCAGGTCGAATGCCCCGCTCAACGCTTGCACCAGCGCTGCCCCGCCCTCCTCGACGATAGTGACGTCGTGCCCCGCATCCTCCAGCTTGAAGCGGAGCAGTTCGCCGAGCAAGTCGTCATCGTCGGCAACCAATATGTAAGCCACACGCAACGCCCCGGTTCTGTCGGACAGGCCAGCTCACCGGATCCAAATGGTGCCGCAGGCTAGCAGTCCCTCTACATATCTTAGAGGAGATTATAGTTAATATGTCGTAAAATCACGTAAAGCCCGGCACTTTTGCGACGGAATGAACGAGGAAGCTCGGCCCAAATTGACTAATGATCAAGGCCGGAATGCGATTGCTCCGACGACATCTCCCCACGATGGGATTGCACCTAGCAGGTCGCCAATTGCGAACCAATCGCCCCCCGTCCTTGGGCGGGGTCCGACCTATGCATTGAGCGCCAACCAGGATCCTCTTTGTTCCCGCAACCGCGCGGACATGTGGAGCGCGCCATGATGCCCATTGGGCGCGACCGACTTACTCAGCGGAGTTCGACCGCGCTCGCGGCTCGCTTTGCAGCGAAATCTTGCCTCTCGCCTAACGTAGATGATCTCGTTCTGCTTGAGGTTCAGCAACACCCGCAGTCAAGCTGACCCGAATCGACGTGAATCGATGCAAGAGGATCACCAAACGCTGCGAGAAGTTAGGTTGCTACGATTTTGCCTTCTAGCAAAATCAAGGAAATGGTGGAGCCGAGGGGGATCGAACGATTTCGGCTTAACCATTGGAAAACAAAGAACTTTTTATGAGCACCTGTTACCGTTGGCACACGCGGATGTAACAGTTTTTGCGCGCGGGGCAAGGCGCCTATTGGCGACAGGGATTTTCGATGGCTTGGAACGATAGCTGAAAAGTCGGCATGTCATGGCCCCTCAGGGTCGCCGCCTTTAGCATCGGGATAACGCCATAGGTGTAGCCCTTGGGAACGAACGTACCGAATACCGTCGAACCAGTCCGAAGCTCGCTCTCATTCGCGTCCAGCGTGACAACTGGACGCGACCATGTGAAGCCGGCGTCCTCAAGTGTCTTTATTGACTGCATCCATTCCCATGAACTATATTCGGCAACTGCACCTACAACATGGTCTTGGCAGAAGGTGACAACTACATTCTGTTGATTGATAGTAGCAATATATGTGTTAGGTTGGACTGGTTGCGATTTAAAATCGCCATTAGCAATCAGGGCGTTATACTCCGCTAATGTCATGCCCTGTTGCACTCCAGCAACGTAAAAGGCAGTCGGAGTTAAGCTTGAGGCGCTGAGCGCCTGTGCCGCTAGCATTAGCGCGATGGCCTTCATTGCTCACCCTTATCCGTTCTTGAACTCTTGCGCCCGTGCTTCGACGGGAAGAATGCTCTCAAGGTCCCCTTTGACCTCAAGGCCGTAGCGTGCAGCGATAATCGCAATATGAACCCCAAATATGCCGCGCATCTGCCCCAGGGCATCTAGGAATTCCCATGAACGCCAATGGCCATGCGAAGCTACGTGGCCATAATCGGGATCATGCCAATGACCTACGCGATCTAGGAACCGTCTGGAGGCCGCACCCAACGCGCGGATGTGGTCAGCGAGAACCCCGCCTCCCCCGAGCTTGGCTAGCAACACTGACAGCAGATGCCGAATTTCCATGACCGACTGAACACAATGGTGTGCCACCTCAGCATCGCTCGGGTTGTATAGGACACGCCGATCTTCAAGGTGGGCCAGCAACTCAGCGGCTACGTCACGTTCCGCTGGCGGTGCCGTCCACGATGCGCCGAATATAGGCGTTGAGAAGCCGGTTAGCCGACCGAGCCATTGTCGTATCTGTCCTGTCATTGCCCCCTCCCAAATGTCCCACTTTATCCTAGTGAGGCGCTAATTCTTCCAACCTCCCGTCATCCGCAGGAAGAACGCGCGCTGTCCAGTCTAACGACGGCCCACACGCCAGTGTGAAATGCTCCCCATGCAGGTGTTGGACCTCAAGAAGCGCCGTTCTACTACCGCGACGGCAAAGAGCACCGGCAATCTCGTCAAAACTTAAGGCCGACTTCGCTGTCATCGCTTGAAGCAACGCGCTCATCTGCAATTCTGAATAGCGGCTTAGGGGATAGGCCCTCTTGTGAATGATGGTACCTGACAAGTCTCGTCCTTCGACCAACCAATATCGCGCTGGTCGCCTCTCGGACCCTCTGGCCATCATTGAAACTTGCGCCGAGTGAACGCTGCAACATCCGCCGCGCTCAACTTGAACCATTCCCCGTTCGCTCGGCGATCATCGAACCTGCGGTGCCAGTAGGCTTCGATGCCGGGTGGGTCATCGGTCCGGATTGCGTGAACGAGCGTGGTTGCCTCTGGCAAGGCAATGCTGATCTTCTTGACCCGCGTCTCTAGCTGATCGCTACGGCCAATCTTGTAGTGTGATCCCGACTTGAGGAGGTAAACCCATCCCTCGGATATTTGGCCCTGCTTAGCCCTAGGCGGAACAACCACATTCGGTAGCAATGGCAGGACATCACTCAGATTTGCTCGCGCTGCGCAGTAGGTGCGCAATGCTTTGATCAGTTCCGCCCTACCTGCGAAATGCCCCGAAAGGGTCTTGGGGCTTGGGACCCTCGGATCACTGCGGCGGGCTAGGTTCAGTTCGGCATAGGTAGGCACGCGGCCCATCGCGCGCGCAAGCTCGGCCAACCTTCGCAGCATCTCGGCGCTGTCCAATTTCCCTTGCCATTCGTTGGCAGAAAACCCGGCCTCAGCAATCGCGTCACCCCACCGCGCCCAATAGATGCCCCGCCACTTGCTTTCGCTTATGCCGGTTTCAGTACGGAAAAGCCCAACTCCGGGTGCTTTTCCTCCGTTCGCCTGGGCGATCTTCCTTATTTCTGCGAGAATGATTTCACGCATGGCGCCCCCCCCTTTTTAACCCCTCAGTACACGTGGCGCTGCAAACCCGCTCTCCGGTCAGCGGGACTGCTCAGCTCTGCGGCGCTGACGCTCCAATTCTTGCTTCATCCACCTAGCGCTATCTACTGATGCCTCCGCGATTTGGGTCAGTAGCCGCACGCGCTCGGGTGATGCGCCCGCCTTCGGCTTCTGCTGGTGGAGAATATATAGCCCCTCCGTTGGATTAGTCTCGGTGCCTCCATCAAGACCAAGTAAAACTAGGTCTATCGAATGTGCAAGTTCTTCCAATCTGAGCGCTATCGGCTCATCCCACATCATTGAGTTGGCTTCCATCGTATCACGGAAATGCCTCAGCTTTTGACGAGCCTCTTTACTTTGGCGATCTGGCCAGAACACGTAATCGGGAAGATCGTGGGTGAGTTCTCTGCTCGCGCTCGTTACTTCCCGATATGACGCCAGTTGCGCGACATACAACTCTACGTTGAACGGTGTTGATCGCTCAGCGAATTGGAGCGCGAACGCGGCGACAGCAACAGTTAAACCGCCGAGACCCGCAATTCTAGCAATCCAATCCGGCGCAGGTTCGGGCTTGGCAGCGATAGCTTTCCGGCGCGCCAAGACCGCCTGCAATCGCCCAAACTGAGCCGAGCCCCTGTAGCGCTTCAATTGCGTTCCCCCTACGACCCATTTTTGCGGCACTTACGCGAGAGGGCAACTCCGATCTAACAAGCGCGCAAATTCCCCCTTGGGGTGCCCCACCCTGCCCACCAAATGTCGAAACATGACCCCGTCCAGAATAGTCTAATGTTCGTTTGACAATTCTTGACAACCCTCGTAGATGGCCCCGAGAAGCACCGGGAGCCACCATGCGAACGATCAACTACTACCGCGTCTCGACCGCCAAGCAGGGACGCAGCGGATTGGGCCTAGATGCCCAGCGGGCAGCCATCGAAGCGTTCTGCGCCACTCGCGGGTGCGAACCTCTCGGGGAGTATGTCGAGATTGAGAGCGGCAAGCGCGATGATCGGCCCGAGCTAGCCAAGGCGCTCCATCATGCAAAGGTCACAGGGGCAACGCTGGTAATCGCCAAGCTCGACCGCCTCAGTCGCAATCTGGCGTTCCTTGCCAAGCTGCAGGACGCAGGCACCAAGTTCCTTGCAGCGGATATGCCCGAAGCCAATGAAACCACGGTTCAGATCATGGCGGTAATCGCCCAGGCGGAACGTAAAGCTATCAGCAAGCGCACCAAGGACGCGCTGGCGGCCGCGAAGGCCCGAGGCCAGAAGCTCGGCAATCCAATGGGCGCGAAGGCGTTCGGCGCGTATCAGGGTAACGGCCCTGCGGTCGAAGCGATCAGGGCCAAGGCCAAGGCGTTTGCCGATGACGTAGCGCCGATCATCCAGACCATTCGGTCGGAGGGGCACGTTAGCCTCCGGGCCATCGCCAGCGAGTTGAACGCTCGGGGGATTATGACTGCCCGAGGTGGCAAGTGGGCTCCGCAATCTGTTAGCGACGTATTGAAAGCGGCTGAGCGCGCTTAGGGTCAGTTGGGGGCATGGATGACCGACCAAGAGCTTTTCTGGACGAAGCTATCGGCAATTGGGCAACTGCTTGGGGCGGCGGCAACATTCGCTGCGGTTGTAGTCTCCCTCTGGATAGCCCTCTCCGAGCGCCGCCCTACGCTCAAGGTCAAAGCGGGCGAACGCCTGACCATTGGAGGTGGGCAGCCCGAGCAACGCCTGCTGATGATCTCAGTTACCAACGTCGGTCAGAGGGTGGCCCATGTCAGAACCATCGGCTGGAGGACGGGTACTTGGCCGTGGCAATGGCCGAAATTCCTCCGCAGGAAATACGCGGTCCAGATGCCGGGGGACACCGGGCTTGGACACAACCCACCATTTACCATTGAGCCCGGCCAAGAGGTGTCCATATATCTGGACCTCGACCATTACCTAGAACGGATACGAGAGCGCGACAGAGAGCCGATGTTCTCCCGAGCGTGGCCAGTGCTAGGGATCAGGCGGACGCGGACATGGGTGTGGGCCGGTACGGCTGAAGGCACTACCGCGCGTGGCCCAATCGAACCCGCACTCGCCCGGCTGCTACTCGATGCGGAGCGGGATGCTGCGCGCAAATCCGATGCGACCGCCGCGCAGGCGGAGGAGCCGTCAGCGGCCTGAGCCATTGGGCGATTTAAAGGGCGTACAGCGCCGAGGCGCTTATTCGCGACCTTCCTCGCGGCAAGCTCGGAAAGCGGCTGTAGCGAGCCCCACAGGGCCTCTTCGATCGTATGGCTCGCGCACTCCACGACCTCTTTCCGAAATCACGATGCGCGACCGTTTCAGGACGTGTCCGTTGAATTGGTACCATCACGCACAGAAGACGCTTTCCGCGTCGGTGGACTGAATTGGTACCATCATGCACAAGAAATCTGTTGCCGTCGCGGCTCGACGTTAAACAAGCAGCTAGCCATTCCGGGGTTAGGTACAATGGCGTGAGCCAGTGGACACTAACGGTTAGCAGGGCATCGGCTCAACGCTTAATCAAACTCATGGTGATGCGTAGCCTGCTTCCAACGGCAGCTAGATTAAGACCTTGCACGCAAGCTCTGATCTATATGGCCGGGGAGGGCATGGCTAACCTTCTTATCAAATCTATGGTGATACTAGATTAAATAATCACCATGGAGCCAGCGCCCCGGTTCCATTCCAATCTCCCTTTCGATTGATCCAGCTAGACCTAGCATTCGTTCATTGTGCATCCTCGGGCCTGCGAAACGGCGTCGCAGGCTTAGGCCGATGCTGGATCATTCCAAGGGGAGAGCAATAGCCGTGACCAGCATCCCGGCTTAGCCACAATCTGCCACCCACAGGTCACTAGCGCATCCGACCCCGGACCACGGCAGACTGGCACTCTCCTCTTACCCCACCAGTGGCTTACTCCTACTGGCTTGATGCTTAACTACCTAATGCTCGCAGTGATTGAAACCATACACCTTGTCGTAAGGTCAATTGCTGCGAGCATCTTGTAAGTAGCATATCCAGATTAGCGGGTGCTAATTAGACACATATCCATAAAATCATTAGGCAGGCTGCATCCAACTATTGCGCTCCTCAGTGATCTGCGCCGATGCCTCCCACAGTTACCGGGAGGGATTGTGACAATTTCAAATGACCATTCGCTAGCTCTGGCTACATCGGCGCAAAAGACCCTCAATCAGCTTGAGAAGCTATGGGGTCGTGCCTGCATCGGCTTGGCATTGCTCTCCGCATACCACCAAGATCGCTCCCCGCGCTCGGCTGCCGACATCGGCACCATGGCGGGAGTGAGCGAGGACACCGCGCTGCGCTATCTGCGCAAGCTGGCGAACATCGGCAGGGTTGAGCTTAGCAAGGCCGGGCGCTGCACCCTGTATGCCTGCCCTCCCCATCTGGCTGAGCGCACGTTGGCCATCCTCAGCCCCGAGCCTGCGCCTGCCTGAGCACGGGCGAGAGCCATCTCTATGATTTCACGGGACTGATCGTGCCTGCCATCCCGGCTGCCGATCCCCACCACCAAGAAGGACCTATGGCAACATTTTCAGTCACCGACGACATCCTGAATAGCAAGGAGGCGGAAGCCTATTTCACTCGCGCAGACCGGCGCGTGATGATTGGCCTCCGAGCAACGCTGGAAATCCTGCGATTGCCCGTCCCCGAATATGCCCGACGCAGAAAGCCCGGCCCCACCCCCGCGCGAGCGGTGGCCGCAGCCTTCGACGCTGATAATCCCGCGCCCCGCTCGATGACGCTTCGCCCCCGCAAGACAGCCGCCTCGGCTGATACGGTAAGCGCAGCCCAAACGGCTCGGGCAGATCGTCTGCGGACGCCGCCGAGCTTTCTCTTCAACCAAGTTTTCTCCAGCCGCTGACGCGGCACAACCACCACAAGGACCGAATGAACATTACCACTTACGCCAACCTCCTCCGCATTGAGGCCGATCTGCGTGAAGCTGAGCAGGATGTTGCCCTGCTAGCGCGGCTCAAGAACGCGGAGGAAAGGGTCAAGAACCTGACCTCCGATTTGGCAAAGGCCAGGACGGCCCACGAGAAAGCCGCAGCCGCTAAGGTGAAAGCTGTTGCGGATGCTCGCTTCGACGGGCTGAGCGACATCAGCGTTATCGACAACACGCCGGAGGAGGGCGTGCTACGCTCTAGCTTCACGATCCACTACACGCGCACTGCTTACGACATGGATGCGCAGCAGAGCGTACCGACCCGAGCCAGCGTCGGCGGCTTCGGCGGCTTGCCGGACAACGTATTCGCATTCCTAATCGAGCGGCACCCCGAGCGCGTCCCGAACAAGATCATGAGCTTGGCCCCGAGCGATCCCGCCGAGGCGTTCGACCGTTATTTCCGGGGCCTCAGCCGGGGCTTCATCGCAGCGTGACCAGCATGAATACGGGCCGAGCCGGTGCCAAGCGCGAATGGCTCCAGCAGCAGCGGAAGATCGCCGCAGCGAAGGGCATGACCTTGGAGCAACTTCGGGCGCAGCAGCCGCGAAGAGACAGAGACGCGCGTGCACTTCGACCGGCCTATGTTGAAGAGCGAGCCGCGTACACTCCATGGCCGAAAACCGTTGAGGAACTGCGAGAGCGCTGCCGCGAATACGGGGACGCTGCGGTTACAGAATGCCAGTGGTCGTGCATCGGAAGCTGGCTTTGGGACGCCGATGAGTTCGACCTGAGCAATCCTCTGGAAGTCGTTCGCGTCTCTCTATCGCTTATTCGAGAGCGCGATCGCGTGCGCCTCGGTTTCCCACACCATGGCGGAGAGGAATGGCCCGCTCCGATCTACGACAGGCTTAGTCCGGGGAGCCAAAAGGAGGCTGAGCGGGTCGCTAGCGCGACGGCTAAGGATTGGGAGCGAGCAGGAAAGCCGCACCTAGGCCAGAAGCAATTCAAACTTCAATACCAGCTTGTGACTAGCTCACCCGCTTGGCTCACCCGCCATCCCAACGATGCGCGCGAACAGGAATAAGAATGACCCTTACCGTTAAGCAGCGGGCCAAGATCAACGCTGCTCTCTGCCTCATCCACGACAATGGCCATAACGCCAACGCCATCACCTCGATGGCGCGCAGCATCATGGCTGGCGGGGTAGATCCCCGCAGTGCCTACGAGCGCGCACTGAACACGTTTGCCGACACCAACCCCGACCTACTTCCGGCGCTGTCCAAGGTGGTCGGATTGGTTGAAGCCAGCGACGATGACACAGTGGCCAAATACGATGCGGCCCTGTCCAGCTATATTCAGACCGGCGACGATAACGCGGTGCGCTCACTCGCCCCGATGATCGCGCAGGACATGACCGCCCTCGCCAGTCGGAATGGCGAACAGCCTCCGGAGTTCAGCCAAGACTTTCAGGAGGCGGCCAACGCAGCCCCGCTAGCGCAAGCCGTGGAGCACCGGACGAGCACGTTTGCCTTCACGGATGAACCCGCCCCCAGCACCCTCGCCGGGCGGCAGATCGTGGGGCGCGCCAATGACGGCAGCCCCATCGTGCGCACCACCAGCCAGATTTCCACCGGAGGCGGCGTGACGGGCATGGTGGCTCCGAAGGCGCAGCAGGCGTGGGCAAATATACCGTATGTCGGCCCGCTCTCGGCCAGCAAAGCTATGCCGCCGATGCCCGCCGATTTCGCATCGGCCAAGGAGGCTGCCCGCGCTGCCGTGAATGGTGGCCAAGGGGCAGGCACCTTCGGCAAGCCGGTCCTTTCTCAGCCGCAGGCGGCTAATTGATGGCCACTGGATATGACAGTCGGCAAGTGACGCGGCAGAGCTTCGTTTCAGGGCGCTGCACCTGTGCAGGCCCGCCCCTCTGCATCCGGGGCCAGTGCACGTGCGCAGGTGATCGGCGGGGAGAACCAAGGCGGGGTGGTCCATGCTACCCCGCAGACTGATCCCGGCAACACGGCGGGCCAGCTTGGCACCTTCTTTGAGGAGCTAATGCAGCCCCACCTCCAGCGTAAGCAGCAGGAGCGTTTCTTCGAAGGCTTCCAGAAAGCGCAGGAGGGCGTGGCCCTTGACGAGCTTACCAAATCTAGCAGCGGCATTAATAGCATCTTCGGCCCCACCGCTTTCGAGCAGGGTGCGGAGTTCTTCACGGCGAAAGCCGCGCTCGATAAGTGGACGCAGCAGCAATACGACGACATGGACGAGCTTAAGAAGCTCGACCCTCGGGACGCGGCCAAACGCTTAGCCGATGCTTCCCGCGCCCTTATGACCAACGACCCGTTCGCCAACCAGATGATCCAGTCTGGCCTTATCGAGGCGAGCGGCCCTCTTATGAACGCCGTGGCCAAGAAGCGTCGCGAGTATCAGCAACAGACGGCCAACAACGCTTGGACGCTGGCAGCCAACGACAGCGCGACCACGTTGCAGAAGTCTGCGCAGGCGCAGGCCAGCATGTCAGACCCGACCGACGAACCGAGCGCGGGGCTTATCGCTTCGGGCAAGGCGTTCCTGGGCGGCATGGTCAAGCCAGAGGGAATGGACGACGAGACCTACCGCAAGGGCATGTACGACTTCATGCGCAACGCGATGGCCAACGGCAACTTCTACGCCGTGTCCCTCATGGAGCGCTCGGGCATCGACAGCATCTTTGACGATGACCAGCGCACCAAGCTGGAGGACGCCAAGCACCGCTACGGTCAGCGCGCCATGGAGGATGCCGCAATCTCGCTGCTTGGCGACGATATGGCGGACTACGAGACGCTGCGCGCCAAAGGTTTCCTCACGGCTACCGAGGCCACCAATCGTCTAATGGCCATGAACGCCAAGCTCAAACGTCACACCGGCCTTGATGAGGAGATGTTCGACTTCGCCGACATCAAGGGCGAGGTACGGTCCATCTCCGATATGCTGGTGGCCAACTGGCGACGAGCGCAGGATCGAGTATGGCAGCTTGAGGACCGCGAGTTTAATCGGCAGACGCAGATCGAGATTGCCGAGCGCGATGATCGCGAAGCATCGGTAGCAGCAGGTGGCGCGTGGGCCAGCGGTGATGTGGAAGCGGCTATCGCTGGCGGCGTAGAGGCCAAGCACTTCAACCGCATCGCCCTGCGCGACTTCCGCAATGGGGACTTCACCGGCCTCGCCCGCGCCTTTACCGTGGGGCACTACACTTCAACCGCCGTCAAAAATGACATTCTAGGCCCGTTGAAGGGCTCTCTGGAGGAGCAGTACGGCAAGAACTTCGGACGGGCGTACCAAACGTGGCAGGGGATGATGAAGGTCAACCCCGGCATGACGGCGGAATACTTCGGCGAGTATCACGAGAAGATGCGCGCGTTCGGTACGCTGGCCAAGTCCATCGGACCCGAGGCGGCTTACCGGCAGGCGTTTGGCGACCCGGCTCGCTATAGCTCGGCACAGGTTCCCCCGGCCCTTCGCAAGGACGCCGACGAGGCTGTGGCCTCTGCGGTCAACTCCAAGCAGTCGGGATGGTACAACCCGCTAGGCACCCGGTACTCCACGCAGGCCATCCGGGTCATGCAGAACTTGGTGCGCGAGCGGGTGGCCCTCGGGCTACAGAACAGCGACACCCCGGCTACCGCCCTCGCCCCCGAGGCGTTGAACGCGGCAACTGCGGACGGCTCGCTCCAGATCGCAGGCGGCGAGGCGTGGCGCGCAGCGCCGGGCACCAAGCCGTTCCGGGTCCAGCTTGGCCTCCAGCAGGACGAAGCCGACAAGGTATTCCGTGCACAGGTTGACTTCCGCCTCAAGCGCGCGGGCCTCAAGGCTGGCATCGGTTCGAACCTCGACATCAACTACGTGGACGCCCCCAATGGGACCAAGGCTCTCCACATCATCGGGCGAGACACAGAGGGCAATTCCGCGAACATCCTTGTCCCGATGCAGGCATTCAAGGACGAGTTTAACTCGCAGTGGGCGCGGGCTCACCCGAAGATGGCTGGCAAGGGCAACCCCTTGGGCGCTGGCTATCCGATCGGCAATGACCATCAGGCTACCGCTCGCGGTGTGATCCTGCCGAGCGAAACCCTCAAGATGATTGGCGGCAAGCCTTACGCGGTGAACCGCAACTTCAATCAATCGCGCCGCCCGATCCGAGAGGATTGGCGCTCGCTCCCGGTGACGCACCCGGAATATCTCAAATAACAATCTTGGCAGGTTCGTTCCCAACGGAGCGGACCTGCCTTTTTGCTGAGGGAGAACCATGCAGGAAAGGCCCTACACCGTCGCCCAACTCGCCGCCTATTGGCAGTGCAGCGACACGTTCATCTATGATCGGATCAACGCGGGGGAACTTCGCGCCTTCAAGCTCGGAGGCAAACTGTGGCGCGTTAGCGCCGAGGCGGTGGAGGAGTACGAGAGCCGGGCAGAACCGCCATTGTAGATGCGCGTCTCTCTATCAATCAGTTCCAAATGGAGGCTTGAGCCGCCCATCGTTGATCCATTCTCGATAGTGATTGCGCCAAGCCTTTAGCGGGTATGGCTCGTCGCCTAGCGCAAACTCCATGAAAGTGTTGTAGGCGAGAGCCACCATCCCATCCGGGTCATTCTCGATTGCATTAGGCAGACCGATATTCTGCCGCGTGAAATACTCCGATGCCACGCAAGCCGCATGGAAAAACGGTTTATACCAGTCCCGGTCATCATCTACCGCATTGTCATGCAGCGCGATGCGCGCAACGTTGAATACGGATGAAATCCAGTAGGTCTTCCACATCATGAGGACCGCAACGTCGTTGGCGCTCTGCCAATCTACTTCATCCAATGGCAGGCCCGTCATGTCGCGCAGTTCTTCGTCCGCCCGAAACACCTCATCAATGTGGCCGTGCAACTTGCCCGTGACGCCCTGAGTACCCACTAGACCGGTCAGGTTATTGCCGGGTGCCGGATCCATAATCAGCACCTCAAACTTCGCCCGTGCAAGCGTCTGATCGATCAGCAAATAGCGGCAGCGACCTCGGGGATTTTCATGCGCCTCAATACCAAGGCACTCCTGCCAAAGCCAATCCGCAATCCGCTCTATCGTCTCCTGCGCCCAATGCTCTCGCAACTTGGTATCATTCAACTTCTGATTAATTGCGAGCGCGCAAGCCTCCCGAAATGGCGTAGCCTTCATTTCCCGGAGCACGGTGCGCCGTCCGATTACCCAGCCGATAGCGTCCAGCAGCCCCATCAATCCATCCCCCCCTAAAATGCGACAAGCGGCACAGAGGCATCGTGGCTCGACCGCACATTTAGGCTGTTGGATACTACTCCGACAGAGCAACTGTAATAGCGAAATCCATGCTTTGCGGAGCGAAACTCGCCGCCACCAATCACGCGGGCAACTTGAGGCCCGGCACTTTGTAGAGCTTCATTCCCTCCACGAGTTGATGCAAGCTATACCCGCTGCCGTATTCGTCCGCCACGTCACCGGGGCTATGGCCCATTATCTGCCGCTGGACACCCTCAACGACGCCAGCATGGCGCGCATAGTCCTTGAAGGTGTGGCGGAACGAGTGGAACACCAGTCGCTTATCGGTAATGCCGACCGTCTTGCGGAGATACGGGCCAAACCATTCGCCCCACTTCGCTGTCAGCCGTCCATAGATGTTCGGCTTGAGCAGCGGGAATAACCGCGCCTGCCCCGCCTTCTTCGCGGCTTCAACGAACCCTACGAAGCCAAGCCGTTCTAGCTCGGGATGAATGGGCACCACCCGCTCGCTGGCCGCGTTTTTGAGCTTTAGATTATCCTCATCGTCCTCGCGGATATGGATGAACCACGCCGAGCGTTCCTCGCCGGTATCGTCGGGATAACGCTCTTGCTGCACGTCCACAGGGCGAAGCTGGCCTAGCTCCTCAAGGCGCGCTCCGGTGAACAAAGCCAACAGCGGCAGCCAATATGCCGCCTCGCCCCGGCCCTGCGTCGGCCGCAGGCCCTCGGAATAGACCGGGCTGGAAAAGATCGCGTTGAGCGATCCGATGTCGAAGGGCTTGCGCTTATTTTTCGCGGCATCCGCATTTAGCACGCGAACGCCCTTGGCGGGGTTGCCCTCGCGATAGTCATTGTCCTCGGCCCATTGGAGAAGGGTCTGAAGCCGGGACAGCTTCATGTTGGTGTTCGCGGGGGTGTTGTCGGCAATCAGGCTGTCTTTGAAAGCCAGCACGTCCTTGCGGGTAATCTGGTCAACCGCCTTCCTGCCCACCCGCTCATAGAACCACTGCACGACGCTGCGGTGGGTATCGATCCCCTTCTGCACGACCTTTCGCTCAGCCGCCCACAGATCGACAATGGTGGGGTCCAGCATGACGCCGGGGATTTCCTCGGCCAGCTTTGCGGACGCGCCCTGTGCGGCCTCTCCGGGCGATTTTGCGGGCATCCCCTTTCGAAGGTCGCGAGCCTTCCTGCGATCGTATCTGCCTTGAAGCTCGCTCACATCCTGCCGAGCCCCACGCAGGAGCCGCGCGGCGGGATGATCGGGCGGCAAGGCCGCTTCCCATTCGGCCGCCTTCTCCCACTCATCGTCCTCAGCGATGGCCAGCCGCGCTTCCTCGGCTTCGTGATTTAGCTGCCGATCAATTGCCTCCTGCGACATCCCTGCGAACGGATCGAGCCCCCGAGCGGACTGCGAAGCTGACAGGAGATTAGCAAGCACGGAGGAACCGGATCGCCGCCGAGCCTCATCCAGAAGCCGGTCGGTTTCCTTGGTCTTGTCAGGGATCAGCCGCTTTGCCTGCTCCCGATCCTTGGTTCGGAGCGACAGCATGAACTCCGCTTTGCCACCTAGGGCCGAGCGCAATTCTACAGGGATGACACGGCGGAAATAGTAGGTCGATCCGCGCTTGGCGAGGTACGTACACATGGCTTCTGCGTCCTATTACAAATGTAACAGTCGCCTGTAAAAAGCCTAGGTTTTCCGTGGTTTTAGCAGCTTTTCAACTGCTTACGGGAAATGGTGGAGCCGAGGGGGATCGAACCCCTGACCTTCGCAATGCCATTGCGACGCTCTCCCAGCTGAGCTACGGCCCCACACCCCGGGAAGGCGCTGCCCTCTACGCGGGCCGCGCGGGTTTGGCAAGCGGTCGCGAACAGGGTCGCGACCGCTGCCGAAAATCAGCTTTCCTCGTCCTCATCGCCGGTCGGAACGCCGAGGTCGTCGTCGCCGCCGAGATCGACGTCGTCGTCCGGGCTCGCCTCGCCCTCCTCGTCGACCTCCAGGTCCAGATCCTCGGCGCCGAGATCGGCATCCGCGGTCTCGCCCTCGGCCTTGTCGGTCTTCACCGCCTCGAACGGCAGCGGCTGCTTGGACTTGAGAATCGGCTCCGGCTCCCACGCCACGCCGCAGTTGATGCAGGTGACGGGCTCGTCATTGCCGAGATCATAGAACCGCGTGCCGCACTTCGGGCACGTCCTCTTCGTGCCCCACTCGGGCTTCACCATCGCTTTCGCCTCACTCACAAAAAAGGGGATTTCGGGGTATCACCCACGAAGTTGGGGCGCGCCTTGCCAGAGCGCAAGCGCGCTGTCAAAAGCCGCGGCCGATGCACGGCTCCCTTCCCCGTCCGCTTTCGATTTCCGCCTCTGGTCCGCTCAGTGGAACGGTGACCGTTCCCGGCGACAAGTCGATCAGCCACCGCTCGCTGATGCTGGGCAGCCTCGCGGTCGGCGAGACGCGAATCGAAGGGCTGCTGGAGGGCGAGGACGTGCTCGCCACCGCCGCCGCGATGCAGGCGATGGGCGCGACGATCGAGCGCGGCGACGACGGCGTGTGGCGCGTCCACGGCGTCGGGGTCGGCGGGCTGCTGCAGCCGGCGAGCGCGCTCGACATGGGCAATTCGGGCACGTCGACGCGACTGCTGATGGGGCTGGTCGCGAGCCATCCGATCACCACCACCTTCATCGGCGACGCGTCGCTGTCGAAACGCCCGATGGGGCGCGTGATCGCGCCGCTCTCCCAGATGGGGGCGGACTTCACCGCGAGCCCGGGCGACCGCCTGCCGCTGATGGTGCACGGGATCTGCCCGGCGGTGCCGATCGAATACGAGCTGCCGGTCGCCTCCGCGCAGGTGAAGTCGGCGGTGCTGCTCGCCGGGCTCAACGCGCCGGGGATCACGCGGGTGATCGAGCGCGTGCCGACGCGCGACCACAGCGAGCGGATGCTCAAGGGATTCGGGGCGGAACTGACCGTCGAGGACGGCGTGATCTCCATCACCGGCGAGGCGGAGCTGAGGCCCCAGGACATCGTGGTGCCGGGCGACCCCTCCTCTGCCGCCTTCTGGATGGTCGCGGCGTCGATCGTGCCGGGGAGCGACATCGTCATCCGCAACGTCGGGCTCAATCCGACCCGGGCGGGATTGCTGACCGCGCTCAGGCTGATGGGCGCCGACATCGCCGAGCAGGATGCGCGCGTCGTCGGCGGCGAGCCCGTCGCGGACCTGCGCGTGCGCCATGTCGGGCTCAAGGGCATCGAGGTGCCGCCCGAGCTCGCGCCGAGCATGATCGACGAATATCCGGTGCTGTTCGTGGCGGCCGCCTTCGCCGAGGGGACGACGGTCGCACGCGGCGCCGAAGAGCTGCGCGTCAAGGAATCGGATCGCGTCACGGCGATGGCGGAAGCGCTCGCCGCCAACGGCGCCCGCGTCGCCGAGCTTCCCGACGGCATGACGATCGAGGGCACCGGCGGCGAGCCGATCCCCGGCGGCGCCCGCATCGCCTCGCAGCTCGATCACCGCATCGCGATGAGCATGAGCGTGGCGGGCATGGCGTCGGCGCGGCCGATCGAGATCGACGACGCGAGCCCGATCGCCACCAGCTATCCCGATTTCGTCGCCACCGCCACGAAGCTCGGCGCCGATCCGCGGTGGCTCGACCAATGATCATCGCCGTCGACGGGCCTGCGGCCTCGGGCAAGGGGACGATCGCGCGCGCGCTCGCACGTCATTTCCGCTTGCCGCACCTCGACACCGGCCTGCTCTATCGCGCGGTGGCGGCGACCGTGCTCGACAACGAGCTCGATCCCGAGAAGGAGGCCGATGCCGTCGCCTCGACCGATTTCGACGAGGCGCTGCTCGCCGAGGAGCGGCTGAAGGACGACCGGATCGGCAAGGTCGCCTCGATCGTCTCGGTCCATCCGCTGGTGCGCGCCGCGCTGCTGCAGCGGCAACGGCGTTTCGCCCAGCAGCCTGGCGGCGCGGTGCTCGACGGGCGCGACATCGGCACGGTGATCGCGCCGGAGGCGGAGGTGAAGCTGTTCGTCAAGGCGACGCCGATGATCCGCGCCCGCCGCCGCCACGCCGAGCTGCTCGCGCGCGGCAGCTTCGTCAGCCTCGACAAGGTGCTCGCCGACATCCGCGCCCGCGACGAGCGCGACAGCACGCGCAGCCAGGCGCCGCTCAAGCCCGCCGACGACGCCGTCTTGCTCGACACCAGCTTTCTCTCTATAGACGCCGCCGTCCAGCGGGCGATCGCGCTCGTGGAGGCACGGACGGGGCAACGGGCGGCGACGCCCCGATCCCCCGCATAGGCGCGGAGCGGACCGGGCATCCGGTCGCGCTGGCCGCGCCATTTGCGCATTTGTCCTGACTTCCTCGCTCGGGTGTGAACCGCCCCGGTGGACGCCGCGACCGGCATCCGGCCGCCGCGGCGAATCGGCCCAAAGACCGCCGGAGACAACCGGCTGGCCGGAAACGTGAACGAATAGGACCCTGTTTCTTATGGCAACTGCCGCCAATCCCACCCGCGACGATTTCGCCGCGCTGCTCGACCAGACGCTCGGCCAGGCCGACGGCTTCGAGGGCCGCGTGGTCATCGGTACCGTGACCGGTATCGAGAACGACATGGCCATCATCGACGTCGGCCTGAAGTCGGAGGGCCGCGTGCCGCTCCGCGAGTTCGCCGCCCCCGGCCAGAAGGCCGAGCTCAAGGTCGGCGACGAGGTCGAGGTGTTCGTCGACCGCGTCGAGAACGCCAATGGCGAGGCGATGCTGAGCCGCGACCGCGCCCGCCGCGAGGCCGCGTGGGACAAGCTGGAGGCGGAGTTCGCCCAGGGCAACCGCGTCGACGGCGTGATCTTCGGCCGCGTCAAGGGCGGCTTCACCGTCGACCTCAACGGCGCGGTGGCCTTCCTCCCCGGCAGCCAGGTCGACATCCGCCCTGTGCGCGACGTCACCCCGCTGATGGACATCCCGCAGCCGTTCCAGATCCTCAAGATGGACCGCAAGCGCGGCAACATCGTCGTGTCGCGCCGCGCGGTGCTGGAAGAGACCCGCGCCGAGCAGCGTTCGGGCCTGATCCAGTCGCTCCACGAGGGCCAGGTGATCGACGGCGTCGTCAAGAACATCACCGATTACGGCGCGTTCGTGGACCTGGGCGGCATCGACGGCCTGCTCCACGTCACCGACCTCAGCTACAAGCGCGTCAACCACCCGAGCGAAGTGCTCAACATCGGTGACACCGTCCGCGTCCAGATCATCCGCATCAATCGCGACACGCAGCGCATCAGCCTCGGCATGAAGCAGCTCGAGAGCGATCCGTGGGACGGCGCGGCGCAGAAATATCCGGTCGGCGCCAAGCTGTCGGGCCGCGTGACCAACATCACCGAGTACGGCGCGTTCGTCGAGCTCGAGCCCGGCATCGAGGGCCTGGTCCACGTCTCCGAGATGAGCTGGACCAAGAAGAACGTCCATCCGGGCAAGATCGTCTCGACCTCGCAGGAGGTGGAAGTGGTCGTGCTCGAGGTCGACGAGGAGAAGCGCCGCATCAGCCTGGGCCTCAAGCAGGCGCAGCAGAACCCGTGGGAGGCGTTCGCCGCCGCGCACCCGGTCGGCTCGACCGTCGAGGGCGAGGTCAAGAACGCGACCGAGTTCGGCCTGTTCATCGGCCTGGACGGCGACGTCGACGGCATGGTCCACATGTCCGACATCGCCTGGGGCATCTCGGGCGAGGACGCGCTCAACCTGCACCGTAAGGGCGAGACCGTGCAGGCGGTCGTGCTCGCGGTCGAGCCGGACAAGGAGCGCATCAGCCTCGGCATGAAGCAGCTCGAGCGCGGCGGCGTGCCGAGCCCGGCGGCCGCCGGCGGTGCGCGCGTCAACAAGAACGAGATCGTCACCGTGACGGTGCTCGAGGTGCGTGACGCGGGCCTCGAGGTCCAGGTCGGCGACGACGGCGCGACCGGCTTCATCAAGCGCACCGACCTCGGCCGCGACCGCGACGAGCAGCGCCCGGAGCGGTTCCAGGTCGGGCAGAAGTTCGACGCGATGGTCACCGGCTTCGATCGTTCGAAGAAGCCGACCTTCTCGGTCAAGGCGATGCAGATCGCCGAGGAGAAGCAGGCGGTGGCCCAGTATGGTTCGTCGGATTCGGGTGCGTCGCTCGGCGACATCCTCGGCGAGGCATTGAAGGCTCGCAACAGCGAAACCAAGTAAGGGGTCTGGCCGGGGCGGCGCATCCGTGTCGCCCCGGCCCGACATACGTGTCGCAACGGTTGATAAAAGCCGTGCGTTTCGCGTAGGATAGGCTAAATGCGGCGCGTGTCGCCGCTGCCCCGGGGGGTAGAATGATCCGATCCGAACTCGTCCAGCTCCTCGCCCGCGATCACGCCGACCTGTCGGTGCGCGACATCGAGAAGATCGTCGACGTTTTCTTCGATCAGATCGTCGACCGCCTCGTCGCCGACGGCCGCGTCGAGCTGCGCGGCTTCGGCGCCTTCTCGACCCGTGCGCGCGACGCCCGCACCGGCCGCAACCCCCGCACCGGCGAGACGGTGAGCGTCGAGGCCAAGCGGGTGCCCTATTTCAAGCCGGGCAAGGAAATGCGCGCGCGCCTCAATATGGAGTGAGGCGGATTCGAGCTAGGGCGGATTGCAGAGAACCTGACCCGCCATTCGTCACCCCGGACTTGTTCCGGGGTCCACCGCGCAGCAAGGCGACTTCAAGGTTCGGGCTGGAACCTCACCGTCAGTTTTCGTGGAGAAGTGGATGCCGGAACAAGTCCGGCATGACGATCGGGAAGGCGGGGTCGGAATATCAAATAGTGATCGGCGGGTTGACGCGGGCGCCGCCACGCGCTCCGGTCGAAGCTATGCGCGGACGTGGCGAAATTGGTAGACGCACGGGACTTAAAATCCCTTTCCGGTCACGGAGTGCGGGTTCGAGTCCCGCCGTCCGCACCATAGTTATGATAGTCGACTTTTATTTGGTTCGCTGAACGCGTGACAGCCCAACCCACGTCCGCGCCGACGTAAGCGCGATTCCGATATCCCTTCAGCCCAGCTTGCTACCGCCGAAGCATTTCTTCTAATTCATACTTAAAAACTAGGAATATTGCTGCCCTACCGGCCTGCTGCCCACGGCAGGAGATCGGTGGGCGGGCGGACACCCGGTGTCGAGCCTCGTCGAAAGTTCGAACCGGGTCGGAACCGCGCGTCCACGAAAGCAAACCGGCGCGTCTGTCCCGTTGATCTGAAGGGGAACAGACATGGCGATGAAATTCCTGCTCCTGGCCGGCACCCTGCTCGGCCCCGCGCCGGCGCTGGCGCAGCAGTCGGCGCCGGGCTCACCGGCCGATCGATCGCAGCAATCGGCGGAAACGGCGCCGGACGATAGCCGTGACGGAGAGATCGTCGTCACCGGAACCCGGCTCGGCGAGCGCACCGTGACGACGTCGCCGGTGCCGATCGACCTACTGCGCGGCGACGATCTGCGCGCCTCCGGCTATCAGGAGACGACGGAAGTGCTGCGCCAGCTCGCGCCGTCCTTCGCCTTTGCGACGCCGACCACGCCCGACGGCAACACCCACATCCATTCCGCGTCATTGCGCGGCCTCTCGCCCGACGAGACGTTGGTGCTGGTCAACGGCAAGCGGCTGCATACCGCGGCCTGGGTCAACACCGGCGGCACCATCGGCAAGGGCGCGGTGCCGACCGATCTCAACCAGATTCCCGCCGCCGGGATCGGCCGGATCGAGATTCTGCGCGACGGCGCCTCCTCGCAATATGGCTCCGACGCAATCGCCGGCGTCATCAACATCCTGCTGCGCGAGGATACCGCGCTGCATGCGACGGCGAGCGCCGGGTCGACCTATGATGGCGGGGGCGACACTTATGAATTCTCGCTGGGCGGAGGGCTCAAGCTCGGCGACGATGGATTCGTCAACGTGACCGGCTATTACCGCGACCACGAGGCGGCGAACCGGGCGCGGCCGGACACGCGCCAATTCTATCTCGGCACCTCGCCGACAGGTACGCCTCAGCCGCTTTCCGCGCGCTATGGCGCTGGCATCGGCCTCAATCCGCCCGGCGGCGTCGCCGGCACCCGGCTCGACCCGCGCGAGGCGAGCGTCGACCGCAACGTCTGGCGCTTCGCCGACGAGGGCGACCTCAAGGACGCCTCGGTGATCGTCAATCTCGAGAAGCCGCTCGGCGCCGTCGAGCTTTATGGCTTCGGCGGCTATCGCGTGAGCAAGGCGCATTCCAACGCCTCGTTCCGCCGGCCCGGCCAGGACGAGAACGTCCGCGCCATCTATCCCGACGGCTTCCTGCCGTTCGTCAACACGCGCAGCACCGACTATTCGGCAGCGCTTGGCCTGCGCGGCGAGGTCGCCGGGTGGAAATGGGACCTGTCGACGGTCTACGGCGGCAACAGCATCGAATACCGTACCGAGAACACGCTCAACGCGACGCTCGGCACCGCCAGCCCGACGCGCTTCTACAACGGCAAGTACGAGAACTCGCAATGGACGAGCGACCTCACGCTCTCCAGGGCGTTCGAGGTCGGGCTCGCGGCACCGCTCAGCTTCGCCGTCGGCGCCGAGTATCGCCGCGACGGCTACAAGATCGGCGCGGGCGAGCCGGCGAGCTATGCCTATGGACCGGAGCGCATACTCGACGGCCCCAATGCCGGCGCGGTGCCCACCATCGGATCGCAGGGCTTCGCCGGCATCCAGCCGGGCGACGTCGTCGACGTTCACCGCCACGCGATCGGTCTGTTCGCCGAGCTCGGCACCGAGCTGGTGCGCGGGTGGGAGATCGACCTGTCGGGCCGCTATGAGGATTACAGCGACTTCGGCGACACCTGGAACGGCCAGGCCTCGACACGGATCGCGTTGCCCGCCGGGTTCGCGCTGCGCGGGTCGGTCGGCACCGGCTTCCACGCACCGGCACTGGCGCAGCAGTATTTCAGCTCGACCAGCAGCCGCACCATCGTCAACAATTCGACCGGCTTCCCGGAATTCGTGCTGGTCCGCACCGCCCCGGTCGGTTCGGCATTGGCGCAGGCACTCGGCGCCGAGCCGCTGCGGCCGGAGAAGTCGACCAACTGGGGCGGCGGCCTCACCTATGCCGGCGGCGGGCTCACCGCATCGGTCGACTATTACCACATCGACATCGACGACCGCATCGTGCTCTCGTCCAACTATGTCGATGCGCCCGGCAGCCGGCGGCTGCGCGACTATCTCGCCAGCATCGGCATCCCGGGCGTCACCAGCGTGCGCTATTTCACCAATGCCGTCGATACGCGCACCCAGGGCGTCGACGTCACCGTCGCCTATCGGGCGCGTCTGGGGGATTCGGCCGACCTCAGGCTCAGCGCCGCCTACAATCACAACGAGACGCGCATCCGCCGGATCGCCGCGACGCCGCTTGAGATCACCGCCCTCGGCATCACCACGCCGCTGTTCGACATCAACGAACGTACGCGCGTCGAGTACGGCCAGCCGCAGGACAAGGTCGCGCTCGGCGCCAATCTCCGGCTCGGCGCGATCACCTTCGACGTGCGCGCGACTCGCTACGGCGAAGTCGAGCAGGTTGCGCTCACCAACCAGTCGGTGGCGAACCTCGCGCTGATCGCCGCGGGCTCGACACCCTACCGCACCGTGCCCACCGAATCCGGCGCGGCCGGCAACGTCGACGTGATCCAGCGGCTCAAGGCGAAATGGGTGACGGACTTCAGCTTCACCGGACAGGTGAACCCGCACCTCGCGGTCACCGTCGGCGCCAACAACCTGTTCAACGTCTATCCGACCGAGAACATCCGCTCGACCCCGGCGCTGACCGGCGCCGACACGTTCGGTGCTTTCCCCTACAGCGAGTTCTCGCCGTTCGGCTTCAGCGGCGCCTTCTATTATGTCCGAGCCGGAGTGCGCTTCTGATGGACATGCCCCTTCTCAACCGCCGCGAATGGCTGGCGATGAGCGCCGCCGTCCTCGCCGCTGCCCCGGCGGCGGCACGGCCAGCCGGTGGCGAGCGGATACGCCTGTCGCTCAACGAAAACGCATACGGACCTTCGCCTCAGGTCGCACCGGCGATCGCCCGCGCCACGACCGGGATCGAGCGCTACGTCGACCAGGCTGAGGTCGATACGCTCGCCCGACAAATCGCAACGCTGGAGGGTGTCGCCCCCGAGCAGGTGGTGGTCGGCGAAGTGCTGGCGCCGCTCGGCGCCTATCTGGCGCGTCAACATCAGGGCGGCGGGATCGCCTATTCCGCGCCGGGCTATACCGAGCTCGTCGATTTCGCCGCGCCGCTGGGCGGTGTCGCCGTGCCGGTGCCGCTCGACGACAGGCTCGAGAACGACCTGCCAGCGCTGGCGCGGGCGATCGATGCCCGGACATTGGCGGTGTCGCTGGTCAATCCGCATAATCCCTCCGGCACCGTCGGAGATGCCGCCACGCTCCACCGGTTCATCGCCGATGCGGCGGCACGGACGCTGGTGGTCGTCGACGAGGCCTACCTCGAATATGACGACTTCGCCGCACGTAGCGCCGTCCGCCATGTGCGCGAGGGACGCAACGTGCTGGTGTTCCGCACGCTGGCCAAGATCTACGGGCTCGCCGGTCTGCCGATCGGCTATGCGCTGGCACCGGCGTCGCTGGCCGACGGGCTGCGCAAGACCGGCATCGGCGCGCCGCATTCGCTGAGCCGCCCTGCCCTGGCAGCGGCCGCCGCCGCGCTGGCCGATCAACGGCATGTCGCCTCGGTCCGGGCGGCGGTCGTCTCCGAGCGGCAGCGCCTGACCGCGATCCTCGACGAGCGAGGCCTGCGTCACAGCGACAGCCGCGCCAATTTCGTCTTCTTCGCTCCGCCCGATCCGCAGCGCTATCGTACCGCCTTCACCGCCGCGGGCATCGAGATCGCGCGCGCTTTTCCGCCGCTCGACGGCTGGATCCGGATCACCATCGGCCAGCGGAGCGAGAATGATCGCGTCGCGGCGGTGCTTCGCCAGATGCCGGCCTAGCATCCCTCTGTGGCCCGTATCCGGCGACGCGCTTTCCCGAGGCGAACACTGTTGCAGAAGCAGCAAGCCGGTGACCGCAGATGCTGCGATCGCATCAGCATCGGTGTGCGTGGCCGTCATCGCCCGCCCGGTTTCGGGGCGGAGCGGCCGTAAATCGGCATCGCCGGCCGTCTGGCACGTCACTTGCGATCCCGTCGACGAACACGGCGCGCATCTCGCCGCCAGTCGATCGGGGGATTTCCGACTTGTCACAGCTACCGACCCGAACCGCGTCCGTCGCCCTGGCCCAGACGAGTGCTCTCGCGTTCGTGCTCGCGATGGCGACTCCGGCCTTTGCCGTGTCGCTTCCGGCCGACCGCCCTTCTCCCGCGCACACCGCCAACGATGATCCGCTGAAAACAAGGCCGGCGGAAGGCAGCGAAGGCGAGGAGGCCCGCGCGGCCGCCAGCGGCGACATCGTGGTGACCGCACAACGGCGCGAGCAGCGGCTGCAGGACGTGCCGACCGCCGTGACCGCGCTCGGCAGCGACACGTTCAGCGTCGGCGGGATCGGCCGCTCGGCGAGCGAGGTGCTGAACCTCGTGCCCAACGCCTCCGCCGGCACGCAACAGCACGGGCGCCCGCGCTGGTGGATCCGCGGCGTCGGCGCCGGGCAGCAGCAGCTCGACCTCGCCAACCCGGTCGGCTTCTACCTCGACGACGTCTACATCAGCAATGCGAGCGCCACCGGCCTGCCGCTGTTCGACATCGAGCGGGTCGAGGTGCTGCGCGGCCCGCAGGGCACGCTGTGGGGCAAGAACACCACCGGCGGCGCGATCAACGTGATCTCGAAACGCCCGTCCCTCACCGGCGGCAGCGACGACAACTACGTCAAGCTCGACTACGGCAGCTACGACAACAAGATTGCCGAGGGCGGCGTCGGCGTCGCGCTCGTGCCCGACGTGCTCGCGACGCGCCTCTCCTTCCACCTCGACGACCGCGATGGCCGCTTCACCAATCTCTTCACTGGCGAGAAGTCGAACCACGTCGTCGACAATGTCTTCCGCGGGCAGCTGCTGTTCGCGCCGGCCAAGGACTTCGAGGCGCTGCTGAGCGTCCATTACCGCGACTATCGCACCGACGGCACCTATTGGACCACGGCCAGCTACCTTACCAGCGGCGTGGTGCGGAACGGCTATGCCCCGTCCACGGACAAGGACGAGATCAGCACCAACGCGGGCGAATACAGCCGCAGCAACCAGCTCGGCGGCTGGCTGCATCTCGACTGGACGATCGGCGACGGCCTGACACTCACCGCGATCACCGGCTATGAGCGGTTCAAGACCCGCGGGCCGGGCGACAACGACTATACGCCGCTCGAGATTTCCCGTTCCTATACCCGCGCGCGCAGCAGCCAGTGGACCCAGGAGCTGCGCCTCGCCTCGCCCCAGTCGGACCGGCTGAGCTGGATTCTCGGCGCCTATTATTTCAACGAGAAGATCGTCTCCGACGCCTATTCGGCGACGTTGCCCGCCGGATCGGTGCCGGCCCAGCCGGGCAGCACGGCGCCGGCCGCCTACAGCTGGACCGCCTATGACCATCGCGCGGAAAGCGGCGCCGCGTTCGGCAGCACGACCTTCGCCTTCACCGACGCGCTCAAGCTGACGCTCGGCGCGCGCTGGACGCGGGAGACCAAGACGCTCGACCTCGACCGCCTCGCCTCGCCCAGCGCGGCAGCGACCGGCTGGAGCAACTATGCGCGCTGGTGGGACAGCTATACCGGCGGCTTCGGCGGTGCCGGCACCTTCTCCGGCGATCTCAGGAAGACCTGGGACGCCTTCACCTACGACGTGACGCCGGCGTGGAAGGTCGACGACGACAATCTGCTCTACTTCAAGTTCGCGCACGGCGTGAAATCGGGCGGGTTCAACACCGCGGCGACCTTGCCGGCCGCGCTGCTCGCGGTCGAACCGGAGAAGCTCAATTCGTTCGAGCTCGGCTACAAGTCGCAGTGGTTCGGCAAGCGCCTCACCTTCAACGCGACGCTGTTCCACTATGACTATGACGACGTGCAGATCAACGTGGTCGGCCCGAACCCCGGCGCGGTGGGCGGCGCGACCGTCTCCTATCTGCAGAACGCGAAGAAGGCGCACGTCAACGGCGCCGAAATCGAGCTGGAGGCGACGCCGGTCGACCGGCTGAAGCTGAGCGGCGCGGTCGGTATCCTCGACACCAAATATGACGAGCTGCAGGTGGTGAACGGCGGCGCCGACCTGTCGGGCGCCCGGTTCGTGCGCGCGCCCAAGCTCACGCTCAACGGCAGCGCCAGCTACACGGTGCCGCTGGGCGGGAGCGGCGATCTCGAGTTCGCCGCCGACGCGCGCTATACCTCGCTGCAATATTACTACATCACGCCGCAGGATACGGCGAACCGCTACCTGCTGACCCAGCCCGGCTACACGATCGCCAACGCGCGGATCACCTATACGTCGCCGGACGAGCGCTACACCGTCTCGGCCTATGTCAACAACCTGCTCGACACCGACTATCGCAACCACGCGCTGCCACAGGCCAATCCCGTGCAAGGGATCACCGGCGACGCCGTCTACTGGGGCGATCCGCGCACCTATGGCGCGTCGGTGATCGTGCGGTTCTAGGGTCGGATTCGGCCAATCTGAATCTGTTCCCCGGCGAAGGCCGGGGCCCAGTCTCGAACCGCTCGCAACTGGGCCCCGGCCTTCGCCGGGGAACAGCTGCTTCAAGTCAGATGGATCAAACTCTAGGGCGCGATCCAGCTCAAATTAACCGTCGTTCCGGTAAAAGCCGGACGACGGTTCAAGCGCCGCGGATCACTCCGCCGCCTGCAGCAGCGCCTCCGCCTGGCCGCCGAGCAGGGGAAGCACTTCCTCGCCGACGCGGTAGGCCTCCTCCAGATGCGGCGTTCCGGCGAGGATGAAGGCGTCGGTGCCGCGGGCGATCAGCTCGTCGAGCTTCGCCGCGCACTGCTCGTAGCTGCCGACGATGCCGAGCGCCGGGCCGCCGCGCAGCAGGTTGAACCCGCCCCACAGGTTCGGCGCCACGATCAAATCCTCATAGCGTTGCGCCTCGCTCGGCCTGAGCGCCTGCTGACGCGCGGCCCCTACCGAATCCGTGGGGCCGCCGCGGCTGGCCCGACGGCGCTCGTCGCCGACGTTCTCGAAGCCGATGCGGATGTCGCGCCAGGCCTCCTCCTCGGTCGGCCGGGCGACGAGATCGACGCGGACCGCGCATTTCTGCTCGCCGCCGAGCGCCGCGGTCCGCTCCTTCACCCGCGCGAACTTGTCGGCCAGCTGGTCGAACGGCTCGAGCCAGGAGAGATAGTAATCCGCGTGCTTCGCCGCCGACTGCAGCGCCGCCTCCGACGAGCCCGAGAACCAGATTTCCGGCAATTCCTCCAGCGCCAGTAGCGGCGAGAGCCCGCCATCCTCGACCTGGTAGAAGCGGCCCCGGTAGGAGAAGCCCTGCCCCTTCCACACACCCTTGAACACATCGAGGAACTCGGTGGTGCGGCCATAGCGGTCGTCGTGGCTGAAGCTGTCGCCCCACCAGAGCTGGGCCGGGCCGCCGCCGCCGGTGATGATGTTGAAGACGGTGCGCCCGCCCGTCGCCCGCTGCAGGCTTGCCGACATGCGCGCGGCGTGCACCGGATTGAGGAAGCCGGGCTGGAAGGCGATCATGAAGCGGAAGCTCCGGGTCTCGCGCGCGAGCAGCGGCGAGATCACCCAGGGATCGTCGGTGTTGGGAAAGGACGGGATCAGCCCGCCGATGAAACCCGCGCTCTCGGCCGCCTTGGCGATCTCGGCGAGATGGTCGATGTAGCGGAAGCCGTCGTCCTCGCCGTCACGGTCGAGCCCCGGAGCGATGTTGTGCGGGCCGAGCGGCGACCAGTCGCCGCGATCATAGGCGCCGTGGCGGATGCTGCCGTGGCAGCCGTGGGTGGGCAGTCGCCAGTAGAAATCGATCGTCATGGGACACCTCAGGCAGCAGCGGGAACGCGCTCGGTCAGCGCATGGAAGCGGGGAAGGACATGCTGGCCGATGCGATACGCTTCCTCGAGCGAGGACGGCGCGGTCAGCACGAAATGGGTGATGCCGAGCGTCGCCAGCTCGGCCAGCCGCGCCGCCACCTCGTCATAGGTGCCGACGATCGCGTCGCCGCCGATGGCGATGCGGTTCGCGTCCGCCCGGGCCTCGTCCTGATCCTCGCGGGCGAGCACCGGCTGGATCAGCCCGAAGGCGACCGACCGACCCTCCCTCAGCGCCAGCGTGTCCAGCGTCTCGACCAGCGCCCGGAGCTTCGCCAGCGGTGCCGCAGCGAAGAGGTGCACGTCGGCGGCGCGCGCCGACAGCGCCAGCGCCTCCTCGCTCTCACCCTGGAGGAATACGCGGGGAAACGCCACGCGGTTGAGCGGCGCGTCGAAGCCGCCATCCTGCACCTCGAAATGCCTGCCGGCGAAGGAATAGGGCCGCTCGCCATGGACGCCGCGCGCGACCTCGAGCAGTTCCTCGATCCGTTCGACGAGCTCGTCCTCCGGCACGTGATCGCCGTCGCGGGCGCGGACGACGGGATCGGCCGACGGCGCGATCGCCCAGCCGAGCCGGCCGTGCGCCGCCCGCTGGAAGCTGACCGCCTGCTTGGCGGCATAGACCGCCGAGCCGGACCAGGCTGGAAATTCCGCGATCAGCGTGATCCGCCGCACCTCGCGCGCGATCGCGGCCGCGACGATACGGCTGTCGTCCGATTGCGGCCGATGCGGCAGGAACACGCCATCGAACGCCGTCTGCGCCGCCGCCTGCGCGATCTGGGCGTAATAGTCGTAGCGGTTCAGCGTCGGTGTCCGCACGTCGCGGAACAGCGTCGGCCCGCGCGGCCGCGCGCTCGGTTCCGACCGCGCCGGCTCCTCGGCGACGTCGATCTGCCAATAGCTGTGGATGGTCATGCCGCGTTCCTCTCGCTTGCGAAGGCGGGCAGCCCCAGTCGGCCCGCGAACACCGTCTCGTCGAGCGGCCGGCGGCCACTGGGGCTCTCGCCCGCGTGGAATTCGGGATGGAGCGTATCGAGGCTCCCCAGCCGCCCGAGCGCGACGATCATCTCGACCGCATGGTCTTCTGGCACCGCGAGCCGCTCGCGTGCGGCCGCGCGGTCGAAGCCGCCGATGCCATGGGTATGCCAGCCGAGCAGCAGCGCCTGATGCGCGAAGTTCGTCCAGGCCGCGCCGGTATCGAAGCTGTGCGAGACGTTCGCCACGATCTCACCGCGCCGTTCGACCTGCAGCACCGAGAGCACCACGATCAGCGCCGACGCCCGGCTCGCCCAGAGCGCGTTGCGCGGCGCCAGCAGGCCGACGAAATCCTCCCAATGCGCGTCGCCGTGGCGCGCGATCAGGAAGCGCCACGGCTGCGCATTCGATGCCGACGGCGCCCAGCGCGCCGCCTCGAACGCGCTCAGCAGCACCGCATCAGGCACCGGCTCCGCGGTGAAGCTGCGCGGCGACCAGCGGTCGACGAACAGCGGCTCGACGGGATGATCCGGCCGACGCGCCATCAGCGCTCCTCCCGCGCCGGCAGGCGCACGAGATTGGCGGGATCGCTTGGCGTCGCGGTCAGCTCTGCGAGGATCTCGTCCTTGAGCTTGTGGAGCAGCGGCGCGCCGCGCTCGCGCGGGTGCGGCAGGTTCACCTCGACGATCCGGCGGATGCGGCCGGGGCTCGGCGCCATCACCACCACGCGGTCGCCGAGGTAGAGCGCCTCCTCGACGTCGTGCGTCACCATCAGCATGGCCGAGCGCTGCGCCATCCAGATGCGCTGCAGCTCGTTCTGGACATGCACCCGCGTCAGCGCGTCGAGCGCGCCGAGCGGCTCGTCGAGCAGCAGCAGCTTGGGCGCGGTCACCAGCGCGCGGGCGATCGCCGCGCGCTGCGCCATGCCGCCCGAGAGCTGGTGCGGATAGGCCTGCTCGAACCCCTTGAGGTTCACCAGCGCGATATGGTCGGCGACGATCTGCGCCCGGCGCGCCTTGGGCGTGCCGGTGTTGAGCAGCGCCAGCTCGATGTTCTGCTCGAGCGTCATCCAGGGAAACAGGCGATGGTCCTGGAAGACGATGCCGCGATCGAGGCTGGTGGTGGCGATCCGCTCGCCGTCGAGGCGGATCTCGCCGCCATAGTCGTGATCGAGCCCGACGATCAGCCGGAGCAGCGTCGACTTGCCGCATCCGGAGGCGCCGACGATGCTGACGAACTCCCCGGGCTTGACTGTCAGGTTGATGCCCTCGAGCACCGGCCGCGGCGTGCCGCCGATGGTGAAGCTCTTATGGAGATCGGTGATCGACAGCGCGCCGCGCGGTACAGGTGGCGCCTCGGCGGCCGGTTTCGGCAGGGCTTCCTGAAACATCATGGTCTCCCGGTCAGAGGGGCGCCGCCTGCCAGCGCAGCAGATGCGCGCGGAGGCGGCGGAAGAGGTGGTTGATGACGAAGCCCAGCAGCGCGGTGGCGATGATCGCGACCAGGATGATGTCGAGCCGCTGCTGCATCTGCGCGAGCTGCATCGTCACCCCCAGTCCGCCGCCGGTGCCGAGCAGCAGCTCGCTCGCGATCGAAGCGATCCAGGAGAAGGCGAGCGCCTGGGTGAGTCCGGTCAGGATCAGCGGCATCGCCGCAGGCAGCAGGATCAGCCGGAAACGCTGCACGGACGTGAAGCCATAGACCTGCCCGACGTCGAGATAGCGCCGCTCGACATTGGCGACGCCCTCATAGCTGTTCAGCATCGACGGGAAGAAGGCCGACATGCTGACCACGATCAGCTCGGTCCCCCGCCCCGTGCCGAACCACAGGCCGAGCAGCGGCAGCCAGCCGATCAGCGGCACCTGCCGGATCGCGTGCAGCAGCGGGCCGAGCACGCGGTCGAGCGGACGCCAGACCGCCATCGCGACACCGGTGGCGATGCCGAGCGTGCCCCCGATCGCCAGCCCGGTCAGGCTGCGCGACAATGTCGCGAACATGTCGAGGAACAGCAAGCCGTTTCCGGCGAGCTCGACGAAGGCGGATCCGATCGAGCCCAGCGGCGCGAAGGCGAGCGCGCGGGCGTCGCCGGAGGTCGCCTGCCATTGCCACCAGGCGAGGATCAGCGCCGGCGCCGCCAGCCCGATCGCGACCCGCGCCCAGCGGCGGGACAGCAGGGCGCTCATGCCGTCCTCCACCGCGTCGCGCGGCGCTCGATCGCCTTGGCGCCGCGATCGAGCGCGAAGCCGATCAGCCCGCTCACCACCACGCCCGCCAGCACCACGTCGATGCGGAAGAGCTGGCGGCCCATCTCCATCATCTGCCCGATCCCGCTGTCGGCCGCGAGCAGCTCGGCGGCGACGAGCACCACCCAGGCGCGGGTCAGCGCCACGCGCAGCCCGGTCAGCACGGCGGGCACGGTCGCAGGGATCAGGATGCGGCGGATGAGGTCGGGCAGCTGAAGGCGATAGACCCGCGCAACCTCGAACCAGGCCCGGGGCACGCCGCGCACGCCGTCGAAGGTCGCGAGCGCCACCGGGAAGAACGCGGCGAGCGCGACCACCGCCACCTTGAAGGGCTCGTCGATGCCGAGGAAGATCACCAGCATCGGCACGAAGGCGATCACCGGCACCTGCCACAGCGCCAGGAACAGCGGCGCCAGCGCGGCCTCGGCCAGCGGCGACAAGGCGATGCCCGCCCCGAAGGCGAGGCCGGCGGACGCGCCGATCGCGAAGCCCAGCGCCAGCCGGAACATGCTCTCACCGATGTGGCGCTGCAACTCGCCGGTTTCGGCGAGCGAGGCGAGCGCGCGCGCCACCTCGCTCGGCGGCACCAGCACCTGCGCCGGAAACACGCCGCTGAGGCAGGCAAGCTGCCACAGCGCGAGCAGGACCAGCGGCGCGATCAACGCGGAGCGCGCCGTCACGAGTCCGTCCTTGCCGCCACCGCCGACGCGGCCGGCGCGTTCCAGAAGCCTTCGAGCTTCAGATTGTGCAGCGATCGGGTGACGAACCGGTCGTCGAGCAGCCGGTCGGCGTCGATCTTGCTGCGCACCAGCCCGCGGTCATAGGCATAGGCTGCGGCAGCACGGTAATGCTCCGCGACCTCGGGCCGGAACAGCGGGGAGAAGCGATCCCGCCAGGGGATGCCGGACTCCGCATAGTCCCTGGCGATGACCTCCTCGGGCACCGATCCGCGTGCGGCATCGCGGATCACCTCGGCGCGGTTCTCCTCGCGCGCGGACCAGGCGGCGGCGCGGACATAGGCATCGACCACCAGCTGCGTGAGCTGCGGATTGTCGTCGACGAAATCGCCGCGCCCGAACAGCTCGGCACGCATCTTCCAGTCGGCCGGCGCCTGCTTGGTCGACCAGATCACATGGCCGATCCCCTTCTGCTCGAGCAGCAGCCCGTCGAACAGCAGGAAGGCCGCGTCGACGTTGCCGGAGGCGAGCGCCGCAGGCGTGGCGGCGGGGTTGATGTTGACGATGGTGAAATCGCTGAGCTTCAGCCCGTTGGCGTCGAGCAGCTTGGAGAAGGGCAGCTCCCACGGCCGCCCGCGGTGGAGCGCGATGCGCTTGCCCTTGAGGTCGGCGATGCTCTTCGCCGCGAGGCCGTTGCGGACGACCAGGTAGGAGTTCTGTCCGCTCCCGATCGGCGCGACCAGCTTGAGCGGTACGCCCCCCGACACCGCGATGATCGCCGGGAAGTCTCCGTATCCCGCGAAATCGATCCGCTTGCCGGAGAAACCCTCGTTGATCAGCGGCCCGCCGACCGCGGTCGGCACCGGCGTGAAGGCGAGCTCGACGCCGCGCTTCGCCAGCTCCGACTTGAGCCAGCCCTGCTCGATGACCACGCCGGTCAGTCCGTTGTAGACCTGCCGTCCTTCGTAGGGATAGGCGATACCGGCGATGGTCACGGTCTTGGGCGGATCGCTGGCCCGGTCCCGGCCAAGGAACTGAAACGCGACCGCAGCGGCGACCAGGGCGAGGACGACCGCACCGATCCACAGGCTGCGCGATTTCGGATTTGCCACGTCGTGAGGCTCCTTTCCGCCGGCACGATGCACTTCACGTGCCAAGCGCGGGCCCCAGAGCGGGAAGCCGGAACCAGGCGTTGGGGGGCCGTTTCACTGCGCAATTCGAAGCAGCGCGCCGCATGGAACTGCGCGAAATGCAGCGGTCCGGGCGACAGGGGTATGAGCCGATCAGCCTCCGACGACTTGGCACGTCCTTTGCTCAATCCTTTGCTGGCGCCTAGCCTCGCCAATGAAAGGGAGACGGATCGGATGTCCGGATGCGCCGCCGCACTGGATGAGGACACGCCCGACTGCATCTGGATCACGCGATGTCCCGTCCCAGCGGCATCGGGCGTCGCCTGGTCGCTCGGCTGGATGACCGAGGAGTTCGGGCGCGACGGCATCGCGGTCAAGCGCGTCCGCGAGGGCGGGCTCAACCTCGTCGCGCCCGATCCGGAGCGCCAGGCCCGCTATCTCTTCCGCGAAGGCGGCAACATCCAGGCGCTCGCCGCGCGGGCGCTGGGCGCGCCGACGCGCGTGATCGGCCTCACCTGGATCGACGAGCGCCAGGCGATCATGATCCGCCCGGACACGCGGATCATGGCGCCGGCGGACCTCAAGGGGCTACGCTTCGCCCTCCCAGGCTTCGCGCGCACGCGCGGAGAGAGCATCGCGCGGGGTATGTCGCTCCACGGCATCCGCAGCGCGCTGGCGCTGGGCGGGCTCGATCTCGAGGATGTGGAACTGGTCGACGTCCCGGCCCCGCCGGTGGAACAGCCGAGCGCACAGGGCATGCGGCGCCTGTGGCTCGGCCTAGAGTGGCTTGCCGCCGGCCGAGTCGACGCGGTCTATGTGAAGGGCGCCGCCGCGGCGGAGAACGCCGCCCGGCTCGGTCTGTCGATCGGCATCGACCTCGACGCCTATCCGAGCCGGCTCGCGCGCGTGAACAACGGCACGCCGCGCCCGATCACCGTGCACGAACATATGATCGAGCATCACTTCGACCTCGTCGTCCGCTTCCTCGAGCAGACCCTCCGCGCCGCCGACTGGGCCTCGACCAACCTGGCCCGGCTGAAGCACATCCTGGCGCAGGAGACGCTCGCCGGCAGCGTCGGCGTCGACGCCGCCTATCGCAATGACTTCCATCGCTCGCTCCATCCCGATCTTTCGGCCGACCGGATCGGGATGCTCGGCACGCAAGCCAACTTCCTGTGGTTGCACGGTTTTCTGGAGGAGCCGGTGGACATCGCCCGCTGGGTCGATCCGCGTCCGCTGCAGGCCGCGATGCGCCGGCGCGCCGCCTTCGGCACGGACTCGCCGACGATGGTTGAAAGCTGAGCTAGGTCCCGCCCTTTATTTCCTACTTATTCACTAGGGATTATACTGCTATCCTTCCGGGCAGATCGGGAGGAACCCATGGTCGCAATTCCACAGGCCGATCTCGCAGAGCGAACCAATGTCGGTGCCGGTGCCTCACCGCGCCTTGGCGGACACCCGGTCCTGTCCTTCGATTCGGGCAAGCATCATTCGGTGGGCGTGCGCGCCCGTGCGTTCGTCTTCTCCGATCCGCAGTCGCGCGCGCTGGTTCCGCTGATCGAGAAGACCGCGCCGAGCGAAGCGAACATCCTGGTGATCGGCGAAACCGGGACCGGCAAGGAACTGGTCGCGCGCTACGTCCATGCGCTGAGCGATCGTGCGCAGGGTCCGTTCATCGCGGTCAACTGCGGCGCCTTCTCCGAGACGCTGATCGAGGGCGAGCTGTTCGGCTATGAGAAGGGCGCCTACACCGGCGCCCATATCGCGCGGCCGGGCTGGTTCGAGGCGGCGAACGGCGGCACCCTGTTCCTCGACGAGATCGGCGACCTGCCGCTGTCGCTCCAGGTCAAGCTGCTGCGCGTCCTCCAGGAGCGCGAGGTCGTCCGGCTCGGATCGCGCACGCCGATCCCGCTCGACGTGCGGGTGATCGCCGCGACCAATGTCGACCTCCACCAGTCGGTGGCGGCCGGGGCCTTCCGCGCCGATCTCTTCTACCGCCTCCAGGTGGTGACGGTGCCGCTGCTGCCGCTCCGCCGGCGGCGTGCGGACATCCTGCCGCTCGCCCGGCATTTCCTCCAGATCTACGGCGACAGGATCCAGCCGAACCGACTCGACCTCAGCCCCAGCGCGGAAGAGGCGCTCTACCGCTACGACTGGCCGGGCAACATCCGGGAGCTGGAGAACGCCATCCATCGCGCCGCGCTGGTATGCCAGGACGGCCTGATCCAGGTCGAGGACCTCGGGTTGCTGCCCGCGGGCGATACGCTCGCGCTCATCGGATATGAAGAGCCGGGCGATAGCGCCGCACCGGCGAACCTCGAGGAGATCGTGCGGCCGATGATCGCGAAGCTGCTCGACGGCGGCCATGACGCGCTGCTGGACCGGCTGATCAGCGCGGTGGTGACCCAGACGTTCGAGCAGCACGGCTCCAACCAGATCAAGACCGCCGCCGCGCTGGGCGTGACGCGCAACGTGGTGCGGACCTATCTCAAGAACTTCGGGCTGATCTGACGGGCGACGCGAGGGCGCTTCGGTGAAAACTCACCACGCTCGCTGCTGAATATCGCGCACCGTCCCGCCGCCCCTGCGTCCGGACCGACGCAATTCCGGGCGGATCGCGCTTGGCACGTCCCTTGCTCCTTCTTCCGGCAGGAACCGCCGAAGGAGACTGGCGATGGCAACGGTGTTGGAACAGGCAGTGGACAGCACGCCTGCGGAGCTCTGGTTCACGCGCTGCCCGGTGCCCACCGCGACCGGCATCGCCTACAAGCTCGGCTGGCTCGCCGAGGACTTCGCCGCCGACGGCATCGCGATCCGCACGCTGCAGGAATCGGGCTCCGAGCTTGCCCGGCACCATTATGACCACCGCCTGCCGACGCTGATCCGCGAAGGCGGCAACATGCTGGCGATCGCCGCCCGCGCGCAGGGCGAACCGACCAAGCTGGTCGGCCTCACCTGGATCGAGGAGAGCCAGCTCATCCTCACGCGCCCGGGCACAGGCATCCGCAGCGCCGCGGACCTCACCGGCCGCCGCCTCGCCCTTCCCGGCTGGACGAGGAACGACATCCCCAGCCACGTCCGCGGCACCAGCATCGCACGCGGCATGTCGCTCGCCGGCTACAAGGGCGCGCTCGCCTCGGCCGGCCTGACCCTCGACGACGTCGTGCTGGTGGAGGTCGAGGACCATCTCCGCAACATCGGCGGCAGCGGGCGCGACCTCGCGCCGCGCCGGTCCGGCGTGGGGCGGCTGTGGCCGATCCAGGCACTGGTCGACGGCCATGTCGATGCGATCTACGTCAAGGGCGCAGCGGCGCTCGACCAGGCGCGCGAGGCGGGACTGGTCGTTGCGATCGACCTCGACGCGCTGCCCGATCGGCGCTTCCGCGTGAACAACGGCACGCCGCGGCCGATCACCGTCCACCAGTCGCTGCTCGACGATCATTTCGACCTGCTGGCGCGCTTCCTCGCGGTGACGCTGCGCGCCGCCGACTGGGTCGCCGATCAGCCGGACAGGCTGCGCACGATCCTGGAGTTCGAGACCGAGGGCAGCGCCGCCGCGGTCGTCCAGGCCTATGGCCGCCTGCACGAAGGGCTGCACCCGACGCTCGATCCCGAACGGGTCGCGCTGTTCGACCAGCAGAAGAAATTCCTGTTCACCCACGGCTTCCTCGACGCGGATTTCAGCCTGTCCGACTGGATCGACCCGCGCCCGCTCGAAGCCGCCCGCGCGCTCAACGACCGCGCCGCCATCCGCGCCCACCAACCTGCCTGAGGAGGATCGTCATGTCCGTACAGTCCAGCCTGTCGCCCGAAGCCATCGCCTTCGTCACCAAGACCGAGCAGGAGGCCCGCCGCGCCTTCCGCCTGCTGCGCGAGACGCGCACCGTCTCGGCGAGCGGCACCCTGTTCTTCGCCGTCCGCATTCCCGGCGAGAACAAGATCGTCACGCTCAACTACCTCGGCCTGTGGGAGGACGATCCCGATCAGCCGCAGACGGCGGTGATCGATTTCGACGGCAACAGCCTGTGGAGCAACAAGCCCGGCGGCGCCGCGCGCTACCTCAAGCTGTTCAAGACGCACGCCGACGTCCAGGCGATCAGCCACGTCCACACGCCGCATCTCGGCGCCTATTCGCAGGCGCATCAGGCGCTGCCGCTGCTCTATGTCCCCAACCGCCGCTTCCGCTTCACCGCCGAGCTGCCGGTCTACATCAACCGGCGCCAGGCCGAAGTCGACTTCATTCTCGACTCGATCGAGCAGGACCATGAGGTGCCCGGCATCGTCGAGGCGAACGGCGGCGCCACCATCTGGAGCTGGAAGGGGCTGCGCGACCTCGTCAACACCATCGTGCTGCTTGAGGAAGGCGCGCAGTTCCAGATCCTGGGCGCGGCGCTGGGCGGCTCCAAGCCCTTCGGCCCGGGCGTGCTCGAGCAGCAGTGGAAGATGGGCAAGCTGGTACCCCAGGACGCTCATGTCGACGACGACGGCACGATCCACTACGCCGACGCGGCGGCGGAAGCGGCGGAGTAACGCCGATGACGGCCAGCAAGCGGCAGCTCGCCCTCGGCGTGTTCCTCACCCGCCATGGGCATCACCCCGGCGCATGGCGCCAGCCCGGCTCGGCGGAGAGCGGGCGGCCCGATTTCCGTTACTGGGCCGGACTGGCGAAGACCGCCGAGCGCGGCAAGTTCGACACTGCCTTCTTCGCCGATTTCGTCGGGATCGCCGGCGACAGCACCAAGGGGATCGAGCGGCGCCACGCCTTCCTCGATTTCGAGCCGCTGACGCTCACCGCCGCGCTCGCCGCCGTCACCAGCCGGATCGGGCTGGTGGCGACGGTGAACACCAATTTCGATCATCCCTATGCACTCGCCCGGCGTTTCGCCGCGATCGACCATATCAGCGGCGGGCGGGTCGGCTGGAACATCGTCTCGTCGCTGGCCGACGGCGCCGCGCAGAGCTTCGGCGTCGAACAGCCGCTGAGCCATGCCGAACGCTACGAGCGCGCGTCCGAGTTCGTCGACGTCGCCCGCGCACTCTGGGACAGCTGGGAGGACGACGCGTTCGACCACGCCGACCGCGACAGCGGCCTCTATCTCGATCCGAACGACGTCCATCCGGTGCGCCATCAGGGCAGATATTTCCAGCTCAGCACCGTGCTCGACGCCGCGCGTCCGATCCAGGGTCACCCCGTCTTCGCCCAAGCCGGCAATTCGGAGGTGGGCCGCGAGTTCGCCGCCAAATATGCCGAGATGATCTACGCCGCTGCGCAGTTCATCGAGGAGGCGCAGCGCTTCTATGCCGATGTGAAGGGTCGCATGGCCAGGCACGGCCGCGATCCCGACACACTCAAGGTGATGCCGGGCCTGTCCTTCGCGATCGGCGGCAGCCGGCAGGAAGCGCAGGACAAGTTCGCCGCGCTCGAGGCCGCCGTCGATTTCTCCGGGGAGCTCAACCTGATGGGTCAGGATGTGAGCGGCTATCCGCTCGACGGCCCGCTGCCCGATCTGCCCGAGCCGGAGAACGGCAAGGGCCGTTGGCGCCAGCTCACCGAGCTCGCCCGGCGCGAGAATCTCACGATCCGCCAGCTCTTCCTGCGCTTCAACGCCGTCAGGGGGCATCGCGTGGTGATCGGCACGCCGGCCGACATCGCCGACCAGATCCAGGACTGGTTCGAGCGCGGCGCCGCCGACGGCTTCAACCTCATCCCGCCGCTGCTGCCGAGCTCGCTCGACGAATTCGTCGACCTGGTGGTGCCCGAACTGCAGCGCCGCGGCCTGTTCCGCACCGAATATGAGGGAACCACGCTGCGCGAGCACCTGAACCTCCCGCGTCCGCGGATCGCCTCCGCCGCGCCGAGCGAAGCGCCGGCGCCGCCTGCCCTCGCCGCTGTCTCCTGATTGAGGATCTGCCCATGACCGACACGCTCGACACGCTCTGGTACACGCGCTGCCCGGTTCCGACCGGGCTCGGTATCGCCATTCAGCACGGCTGGCTGGAGGAAGCCTTTCGGGCACGGGGCACGAAGCTGTCCTCGCTGCTCGAATCCAACGACTTCGCGACGCGCGAATCGCATTTCAGCCACACGGTGCGCAATTCGGTACGGCACGGCGGCAACATCCCGGCGATCAGCGCCAAGGCGCGCGGGCGCGACACGCGGGTGATCGGCCTTTCCTGGGCCGACGAGACGCAGCTGATCCTCGCCAGCCCGGAATCGGGTATCCGGGGCGTGAAGGACCTGAAAGGCCGCCGCTTCGGCCTGCCCAACTGGAAGCAAGTCGAGATCGACTTCACCCGCGCCCAGGCGATCCGCGGGCTGGAGAACGCACTGAGCCTCGAAGGGCTGAAGGTCTCGGACGTCGAGCTGGTCGATCAGGACATCGACAGCCACTACAGCGACGAGCAGGCGGTGAATGTCGGCGGCACGCTCGCACGCCGCGTGGGCAGCCGGGCACGGGCGAACAACCTGGAGCTGATCGCGCTGCTGCGCGGCGAGGTCGACGCGATTTTCCTCAAGGGCGTGCACGGCGCGCAGGCGGCGAACCAGTTCGGCCTGACCACGGTAATCGACACCGGCGCCCATCCCGAGCCGCTGATCCGCTCGAACAACGGCACGCCGCGCACGCTCGCGGTCGACGGCCATCTGCTCGACAATCACTTCGACGCGGCGGTCACCATCCTCGACCAGGTACTGCGCGCCGAGGCCTGGGCGCAGGATCATCCGTCCGAGGTGCGCCGTTATCTCGCGCGCGAGACCAATTCGAGCGAATATTGGGTGTCGGTCGCCTATGGCGAGGACGCGCAGAAGCGCCTCAAGACCGATCTGGCGGAGCAGTCGATCGCGGCGATCCAGGATTTCACGGATTTCCTGCACCGCTGGAACTTCATTCCGCAGAGCTTCGACGTCCGCGGCTGGATCGATCCCCGGCCGCTGGAGACGCTCAGGTCCGCTCATATCGCAGCCTGACGCCGTGATCCCGGCACCGGGAGCTTGAGCAGCCGGAAACATATGGCTGGCTGTTGCCAGTGAAATTAGAACCGGGGAAACGCCGGGATCTGCTCAACCATCACGCTGAGCAAGCCATAGATGCTCCCGACGACGAGCAACGCGCCGACGAGAGACATCATCGTCTTGGGAGCAAGCCGCTTGACGAGGAACGCGGCGACCGGCGCCGCCACCGCGCCGCCAACTGCAAGCCCGACGGCAAGCGGAGCAATCGTCTCGAGCCCCAGCGTGCCGACAAGCGCGCTGAACACGGTGACCGTCACGAAGAACTCGGCCGCGCTCACCGTCCCGATCACCGTCCGGGGGTTTGCGCCCTGGGCCATCAATGTCCCGGTCGCGATCGGGCCCCAACCGCCGCCGGACGTGTCGATCAGGGCGGCGACAAACCCCAGCGGCGCCACCAGCCGCTGGCGGCGATAGGCCTGCGGCCGGCGCGCCCCGCGCCACAGCAGGTAGATGCCGAGTGCGGCGAGATAGGCCAGCACCACCGGACCAACGATCTCGGCGTGGACGCGCAGCAGCAACCATGCGCCGAAGAACGCCCCAAGGATTCCGGGAACGACCAGCCGGGCGAACAGCGACCAGTCGACATTGCGCTGCAGCGCATGACTCAGGCCGGAAAGGCCGCTGGTGAAGCTTTCGGCGGTACGGACCGTCGCCGATGCCGCAGCCGGAGGTATCCCCAGCACGACAAGAAGCGCGTTTGACAATAGGCCGAAGCCCATGCCGAACGCGCCGTCGACAAGTTGCGCGCAGAAACCGATGACCACGAAGGGCGCCAGCTCCGCCCACGGAATCGCTGCCCAGTCCATCAGCGCGAACGGCTCGATGGCCGCCTGGCCGCAGCGATGCGGCGGGCGCGCCCCGATGGCGCTGTGAGCAGGAACACGACCGGGAACAGTATGGCGAGGATGGACAGGGTGCCGCTCAGCCAGACCCCCGCGCCCGAAAGCCAAGGCAGGGCGGCCGCCCATATCGAGACCGCGAGCGTGACGATCAGCGTGCGCTCCTGTTCGGCTTCGTCGAGACGAATCTGCGGGGTCGCCGCGGCATTGTCATAGAGCGCACGGAGGCTGGAGCCGGTCGCGCCCTGCCGGTCGACCACGCCGTCAGGCAACGACGCATGGGCAAGCACGGACATACCGCCCCCGATCAGACGCACGCCGACTGCCTTGGCGAAGCCCGCATAGCTCGTGCTGCGGTCGCTGATCTCGCGAAGGCCGGTGCGCCCGCCGAATATGAGATCGACGACCGCGTCACCTTCCGAATGGACGGGAACGGCCGGCGCCGGCGCATGGGTCGAGACGATCCAGTCGAGGATCGCCGACGGCACATCGAGGCCGGTCGCACGCTCCAGCCCCTGAAAGCCGGGTGCGGAATTGGCTTCGCAGATGCGATAACCATGTTCGTCGAACAGAATGTCGATGCCCGTGACGTCGAGGCCCAGCGTCTCGGCCGCCCGGACGGCCAGCTCGGCCATGTCGCGGGGCGGATTGTAGCCGACGCCGACGCCGCCCAGTGACACATTCGATTTGAAGCCGCCCGTCAGCGACCGGCGCTCCATCGCGGCGACGACCCGCCCGCCGACCACCAGGACGCGGACGTCGCGGCCGTGGCTGGCGCGGATATAGTGCTGAAGGATGAACCCGGCCTGCGCACCCGCGCTTTCGAGCAGGCCGGCAAGGTCCTCGAACTGACTGCGGTCCTCGCACTTGAGCACACCGGCCCCGCGCGTGCCCTTCAACGTCTTCACGATCACCGGGAAGCCGAGCTCGCGCTCGATGAGATCGGGGTCGAGCGGGAATTTGGCCAGGATCGTTCGCGGGACCGGCAGCCCGGCACGCGCCAGCGTCTGCAGCGTGTGGAGCTTGTCCGCGACCAGCTCGATCGTCGCGGGCCCGTTGATCAGCCGGATGCCGCGCCGTTCAAGGTGCCGGAGCAGCGCCAGCGTGGCATAGTCGGTTTCCGCGCCTGTCCGGCACAGGACGAAGTCGGGTCGCTCGACGGCCCTGTTCTCATATGTCGCGGTCCAATCGTCACCGGCACCGACGATCAGATCGAAATTCTGCGGCTTGAATACCTCAAGTTCGACGCCGGCGAGTGCGGCCGCCTCCTGAAAGCGAAAGACCTCCGGCACCTCGGGCAGCGACGGATCGAGATTTTGATGGAAGAGTACCCAACCTCGCAAACCCGATCCTCCTCAACGCAATCCTCGATGGGCGAGACCACCGGGGATATATGACGGCAAGCTGGGTCATGCTCCCTCGACCTCATTCCATTGAACTCTTTAAGGTCTCGGGGCATCTGCTTTGGAGTATTGAGTTGTGGCAACGGCAGCTAATGGGCGCAAAAGGTCTTCGAGTCCCGCCGTCCGCACCATTGCCGGCGCGATCGCGCTGGCGCTGACGCTCACGGCCTGCGGATCGCGGCGAAGCGACGATCAGCCGGTCGAGGTGAGCGTGATCGGCGGCCCCGCCGCGCTCGGCGATCCCAGCCGGGAGTCGCTCAGCCCCGCCAGCCGGCTGCTGCTCGACGCGACCGCGCAGGGGCTGGTCCGCTTCGACGCCGCGGGCGGCATCGAGCCGGGGCTCGCCGAGCGCTGGATCGTGATCGACGACGGCAAGAGCGTGATCTTCCGCCTGCGCGACGCCGAATGGCCCGACGGGGAGACCGTCACCGCCGACGACGTCGTGACGATCCTGCGCCGCGCGATCGCGCGCGGCAGCCGCAATCCCCTCCTCCCCTATCTCAGCGCGATCGACGAGATCGTCGCGATGACGCCGCAGGTGATCGAGGTCCAGCTGTCGCGGCCGCGGCCGGACATCCTCAAGCTCTTCGCGCAGCCGGAGCTCGCGATCCTCGCCCGCCGGGGCGGCAGCGGGCCGTTCCGCATCGAGCGCGACCGAGGGCCGGGCATCCTGCTCCGCCCCGCATTCGATCCGGTGCGCAGCCCCGACGACGAACCCGAGGAGCCCAAGCCGGAGGAGTTCGTGCGGCTGCGCGGCGAGCGGGCAGCGCTGGCGATCGCGCGTTTCGCCGGCAAGCAGATCGATCTGGTCGAAGGCGGCACCATCGCCGACTGGCCGATCCTGGCCCAGGCGCCGATCGAGCCGATCAACCTGCGCGTCGACGCCCCGAACGGCCTGTTCGGGCTGGCGGTGGCGAACCGCAACGGCTTCCTCGCCGATCCGCTGGGTCGGGGCGCGCTGGCGATGGCGATCGACCGGGCGGCGGTGACGGCCGCGTTCCGGGAGAATTGGCCGGCGGCCGAGACGGTGCTGCCGGCCCAGCTCGATTCGGCCGCGCCGCCGACGGTGCCCGGCTGGGCGAGCGTGGCGCCTCAGGACCGGGTGGCGACGGCCCAGGCGCGGGTGGCGCTCTACAAGCAGGTGCACGGGCCGATCATGCTCCGCATCGCGCTTCCGGCCGGGCCGGGCGGCACTTTGCTCTACGGGAGGCTGGCGGCGTCGCTGGGACAGATCGGCATCGGCGCCGTGCGGGTCGGGATGCGCGATGCGGCGGACCTGCGGCTCGTCGACGCGGTCGCGCCCTACGACAGCGCGCGCTGGTATCTGCGCACCGCCTGCCAGCCGTGCGGCGGGGACGCGGCGAGGCTGATCGAGGCCGCGCGCGACGCGCCGACGCTGCGCGCGCGGGCCGATCGGCTGGCGGAGGCCGATGCGGCGCTTGCCGCCGATGTCGCCTTCATTCCGCTCGCCCAGCCGCTGCGTTGGTCGCTGGTCGCGGAGCGGCTGCGCGCCTGGACGCCCAATGCCCGCGCCTTCCATCCATTGAACCATCTGCGCGGCGTTCCCAACTGATTGCGATGGCCAAGCCGACTCGCATGACACCGACCTTCCCGCTCGGCACCGATCCCGCATCGGTGCGCCAGCGCGTGGAGGCGCTGGAGAAGCTGCTCGAACGCAGCATACGGATTCCGGGACTCAAGACTGCGTTCGGGCTCGACGTGATCCTGGACCTGCTGCCGTTCGGCGGCACCACCATCGCCGCGGCGATGGGTGCCTATATGGTGTGGGAGGCGCGCAACCTCGGCATGTCCAAGGGGCAGATCGCGCGCATGGCGGGGAACATCGGCTTCGACTGGGCGCTCGGGATGATCCCGTGGGTGGGCGCGATTCCCGACTTCTTCTTCCGTTCGAACACGCGCAACCTCCGGATCATCCGCAAGCACCTCGACCAGCATTACCCGTCGAGCGTGGTGATCGAGGGCTGACCGATCAGGCCCCTCCGCCCCGCCAGATCCTGAGCCGGGCGGAGGGCTTGAGCCCGCCCTGGTGCGCCGGGCAGGCGGCGAAGGCGAAGCGCTTGTCGAGGCACAGCCACACCTCCTCGAGCCAGCCCTGCCGGTTGGCGGTGATCCGCATCATGTTCGCGCGCAAACCGGGATTGGCGCGGGCGAAGGCCATCGCGAACTGGCCGGCGGTGAGGTTCGGCCGCCGCGACAGCGCGTTCATGTCCGGATAGCGCAGCCGCCCATAGAGGCCGGTCGAACGCGCGAAATATTGCGCCGGCGGCAGCCCCATGCAGGTGCCGTGCTTGGCATATTCGTGCTGGAGGAGCTGGACGGAGGGCGTCGCGCACAGATTGCGGCGCAGCACGTCCTCGCCGAGCAGCGGCGCCGGGCGGCAATATTGCGGCCATTTGGCGCCGGTGCCGTCGGGCCACAATCCGTGCAGCGTGAAGCCGAAGCGGTTGCCGCTCGCGCACTGGAAGCGCGCCGAGGCCTCACGGGCATTGTCGTGGCAATGCTGCGCGGCCCAGGTGATCGCCAGCGTATAGCCGCCGATCGGCACCACGCGCTTCGGCTCGCGCGTGTCCGGCCCGTCGGCGCGCGGGCGCGGCAGGTCGCCGGGGATGGCGCAGCGATAGGCCTGCGCCGAGGCGGCGACCGGGGTCAGCAGCGCGGCGGCTGCGAGCGCCAGGCGGATCATGCCTCGGCCTCGGGCTCGCGCTCATCGGCCTCGGGTTCGCTTTCGCCGAACCAGGGCCCGGTGTCGGGGCGGAACAGCATCGCGACGGCGATCGCCTGCAGCACCAGCGCGATCGCCGCCAGCACGCCGGACAGGCCGCTCGGGAAACGCCCGCTCATGACCGTGAAGACGAGGCCGAGGATGCCGATGCCGAACAGGACCACCAATATCCACTTGGCGATCGCGCTGCCACGGCGGGCGATGAAGAACCACAGCAGCAGCGGGATCGCGAGCCCGACCGCCGTGGTCGCGTAGAGGAACCCCGGCCCCATCGCCGCGACCGCAGGATTGCGCATCGCGATGCTCAACGAGCGGTCCCACGACATCACGGTGTTGACGAGGCCAACGAGCCAGTAGCCGATGTAGAATTGCTCGAAGCGCACGATCGAAAGCGGTCGCGTCATCTCTCTTCCCCCTCTGCTGTGCGGAACGATAGCGCTGCTCACGCGCCGGGCAAGCGTGGTGCGAAGTCGAGGCCGATGTCGGCGGCGGGCGCCGACTGGGTGAGCCGGCCGACGCTGATGTAGGTGACGCCGGTCTCGGCGATCGCGCGGATCGTTTCCAGCCGGACGCCGCCGGACGCCTCGGTCGGCACCCGCCCTCTCACCAGCGTCACCGCGCCGCGCAGGGTCGGCGGGTCCATGTTGTCGAGCAGGAGGTGAGTGGCGCCGGCGCCGAGCGCGGGCTCGATCTGGTCGATGCGGTCGACCTCGACGATGATCTCGCCGATGCCGGCGGCAACCGCGCGGCGCACCGCCTCCTCCACCGAGCCGGCAACGGCGACGTGATTGTCCTTGATCATCGCCGCATCCCACAATCCCATGCGGTGGTTCTGCGCGCCGCCCATGCGGGTCGCATATTTCTCGAGGAACCGTAGGCCCGGAATGGTCTTGCGCGTATCGAGCAGCACCGCGCCGGTGCCGGCGATGCGATCGACATAGCTGCGGGTCAGCGTGGCGATGCCCGACAGGTGCTGGACGGTATTGAGCGCCGATCGCTCGGCGGTGAGCAGCGCGCGTGCCTTGCCGGAAAGGCGCATGAGATCGGTGCCGGCCGCCACCTTGTCGCCGTCGGCGACGAGCGGCTCGACGACGACGTCGGGGTCCAGCGCGCGGAAGAAGGCGGCGGCGATCTCCAGCCCGGCGACGACGATCGCGTCGCGGCTGTCCATCACGCCGTCGAACAGCGCGTCCTCCGGGATCACCGCAGCGGAGGTGACGTCCCCCGCCTCGCCCAGGTCCTCCGCCAGCGTCGCGTGCACGAAAGCGTCGACGTCGAAGTCCCCCATTGCCTGTCCTTCCCCGCCGTTGCTGGTCAGCCGGCGCGCTTGTGGCATAATCCACTGGAGTTAGGCAGAGGGGAATTGCGCCGATGGCCAAGCACCGCGACGACGATCTCGACGAGCTGGAGACGCTGCAGCTCGGGCTGGTGAGGATGCAGCAGGCGGCGGCCGAGAGCGGCGACCGGGTGGTGATCGTGATGGAAGGGCGCGACACCGCGGGCAAGGACGGATCGATCAAGCGGATCACCGAGCATCTCTCGATCCGCAACACGCGCGTGGTGGCGCTGCCCAAGCCGAGCGACCGCGAGCGCAGCCAATGGTATTTCCAACGCTATGCAGCGCAGCTCCCCGCCGCGGGCGAGCTCGTGATCTTCAACCGCAGCTGGTACAACCGCGCAGGGGTCGAGGTGGTCAACGGTTTCTCCACGCCGGAGGAGCAGGCACAATTCCTGCGCGACGCCCCCGATTTCGAACGGATGCTGGTCGAGAGCGGGATCAGGCTGATCAAGTTCTGGCTCGACATCAGCAAGGACGAGCAGGCGAAACGCCTCAAGGAGCGACGCAGCGATCCGCTGAAGGCGCTCAAGGTCTCGTCGCTCGATGCGGTCGCGCAGAAGAAATGGGCGGAATACTCGGCGGCGCGCGACGCGATGCTGCTGCACACCCATACGCCGGTCGCGCCCTGGACCTGCGTGCTGGCGGACGACAAGAAGGCGGCACGCAAGGCGATCATCCGCCATATCCTGCGCACCGCCGCGCCGGCGAAGGTCGCCAGGAAGACGGCGGCGCCCGATCCGAAGCTGCTGTTCACGTTCGAGCCGGCGGCGATCGAGGACGGACGACTGGCCCGATAGCGTCACTGAGGTGGCATAATTTCATGCCTGCGCCGGATGCGGAATCTTGCGAATTCCCGACGCCCGTGCAGGATTGATCACCGAAATGGATCGGTCCGGACAACGAACGATCCACGGCACCTGGAGCAATGACATAATTCCGTCATAAGACGTTTCCAACGGTCGATTGCCGGCAATCGGCAAGTGTATTACGATCGACTTTCTCCCATCGTGAGAGGAGGTCGTAATGGCGGAAGATTGGATTGCAGACGTCAGACGATATGTTGCCAATCTGGACGAGGCGGCCGTTGCCGGCATCATCCGGTACTGCGGTATAGCCTTACGCAATCGCGATTCGTCGCTGGTGTCGTTCAGCGACGCCACCGAGACCGGGCGGGTGCGCGAGAATTTCCTCAAGAAGAAGCTCGCGCTGACCGATCCGGACGAGGAGCTCGACCGCGCGATCGCCGCCGTCGGCGACCGGATGAAGGAGGATCGGACCAAGAACCGCGTCACCGTCTACTACCTGCTCGCCGAGCATTTCGGGAAGCTCGGCCTGTTCGGCGGCGGTGCGGCGGCGGGTACGGCGAGTGCCGCCGGCGCGGCGGCGCTCGCCGACAATGACGACAAGATCGACGCTCCGGCCGCCGGCGCGGCGGGGATCGGCCGCACCGCGACCGGTGCCGCCGCCGCGGGCGCAGCCGGGCTTGCAGCGCTCGGCAGCGGTGCCGCTTCGGCGGCGACCGGTGGGAGCGGAGGCGGTGGCGCATCCACGGGCGGCGGATCGGGCGGCGGCGGCAGCCAGCCGCTCGGCGATCTGCCCGACGGGCGGGGCGGCGGCTCCTGGTTCGGCAAATGGTGGCCCTGGCTGCTGCTGGCGCTGGCGCTGATCGCACTCGTCCTGCTGCTGAAGTCCTGCCAGAACAGAGAAGCCGGTCTTGCGACCTCGAACACGACGCTCGAGAACCTGAGCGGCAACGACGCCGGGATCGTCTCCGATGCCGACCTTGCCAACGTCACCGACGGCAACCTGAGCGGCACCGCCGGCGAGGAGCTCGGCAACGTCAGCGGCAACGCGGCCGGCGCAGCCACGGCGGCGGCCGAGCCTGCGGGCGCGGCGGTGCTGGCGGAGGCACGGAACGGCCTGCCGGCGCTCACCGTCTACTTCGACACGGGCAAGTCGAACGTCGCGAGCGGCTTTGCGGAGAAGGCGGCGGACGTGAAGGCCTATGTCGCCGCGCATCCGGGCGCCAAGCTGGCGGTGTCCGGCTTCAACGACGCCACCGGCAATGCCGCGCTGAACGCCGAGCTGTCGAAGAACCGCGCGCAAGCGGTCGCCGCGGCGCTCAAGGCAGCGGGCATTCCCGAGGACGCGGTCGTGCTCGAGAAGCCGGCCGAGACGACCGCCGCCGCCGGCAGCAGCGCCGCTGCCCGCCGGGTCGAGGTGACGGTCAAGCAGTAAGCGTCAACGACAACGGCTGCGGGGGCGATCGTCCTCCGCAGCCGCCTTTTCGACCGGCCTCAGTCGCCGGTCACCTTCATCGGCCCGAGATCGCCCATCCCCACCGTGCCGCTCGCCAGCGCGAGCATCCGGTCGAGGCTGGTCTTGGCGCGCAGGCGCAGCCCCTCCTCGATCTCAATGCGCGGCTCGAGGTCGCGCAGCGCGACGTAGAGCTTCTCCATCGTGTTGAGCGCCATGTACGGGCAGATGTTGCAGTTGCAGTTGCCGTCCGCACCGGGCGCGCCGATGAAACTCTTCTCCGGCACCGCCTTTTCCATCTGGTGGATGATGTGCGGCTCGGTGGCGACGATCAGCGTGTCGCCTGGAAAGGTCTTGGCGAAATTGAGGATGCCGCTCGTCGAGCCGACGTAATCGGCATGGTCGAGCACATGCGGCGGGCATTCCGGATGCGCGGCGACCGGCGCGTCCGGATGTTGCGCCTTGAGTTTCAGCAGCTCGGTCTCGCTGAACGCCTCGTGCACGATGCACACGCCCGGCCATAGCAGCATGTCGCGGCCGGTCTTGCGGTTCATGTAGCCGCCGAGGTGCTTGTCGGGCCCGAAGATGATCTTCTGGTCGGCGGGGATCTGCGCGAGGATCTTCTCGGCCGAGGACGAGGTGACGATGATGTCGCTGAGCGCCTTCACCTCGATCGAGCTGTTGATGTAGGTGAGCGCGATATGGTCCGGGTGCTGGGCGCGAAAGGCCGCGAACTGCTCGGGCGGGCAGCTGTCCTCCAGGCTGCAGCCGGCGTCCATGTCGGGCAGCACCACGATCTTGTCCGGCGACAGGATTTTCGCGACCTCCGCCATGAAGCGCACGCCGCAGAAGGCGATAACGTCGGCGTCGGTCTCCGCCGCCTTCTTCGACAGATCGAGGCTGTCGCCGACGAAATCGGCGAGGTCCTGCAGCTCCGGCTTCTGGTAGTAGTGCGCGAGGATGACGGCGTTGCGCTCCTTGCGCAGCCGGTCGATCTCGGCGCGGAGGTCGACTCCCGTCAGCGTGCCGCCGATGCCGTTGCGTGCGTCCATGAATGCGGTTCCGATCCTCTTCGCCCTTCGGCGGTCAGATGGACGGGCTGCGCCCCGTTATCAAGAGGCCGGGAGGCGGCGGCGGGAACGCGAGCGGATCGATCGCGGCACCGGGCGATCCCGCCGTTACCGCGCGGTAGAGCGCCAGCCCGAGCGGACTGTAGGTGATCGCCTCGATCACGATCACGCAGGCGACCATCGTGCCGATCCCCCACCACCAGGCGGGATGCACGCGGCCGCTCCGGCGCAGGTCGGCGGCAACGCCGATCGCGGGGAAGATCATCGCGGCGGCGAAGGCGGCATGGAAAGCCCAGGGGATCAGGAACGGCAGCGGCAGCAGGCGACCGAAGGCGGGGCCGAGCAGCAGCGACATGCCGCAATAGTGCAGCCGGCGATGCCAGTCGGTGTGCCGGCGGAGCGCGATCGCCGCTGCCGTGAGCCCGGCGAAAGTGACCACGGTCGCAGGATCGAACACCAGGAAGTGGAGCGGCCGGAAGAAGAACGGCACGCCGCCCCGCCGCACCATCGCGACCGTCACCGCGAAGCCCAGCACGACCATCGCGACGACCCAGACCGCACCGATCCAGCCCAGCCGGCGATGGAGCGGCATCGCGCCCCGCGACACCAGCACGTTCTGCGTGACGTAGAGCGCCACCCAGCCCATGAACACGATCGCATGGGCATGGAGCAGCGGCGGCGAGGCGAAGGTCGAGCGCCCCGCGGCGAGCTGCAGCGAGAAGCCGGCGACGACGGTCAGCGCCATCGCGATCGCGGTGATCAGGAAAAAACGCTCGTCGCGCCGCATCGCGGGCGCGTCTGCAATCACGGTTGCCATGTTCCGTCCCCCGACGAAACCACCCCTGCGGCGATCCTAGCACGGTTCGGGCATGGGACCAATCAGCGCCGATTGCCGAGCACCTCGTCGACCGAGCGGGTCGTATCCCAGCGTTCGAGGCCGATCCCCGGCCGCTCGTCGGGGAACCAGGCATCGACCCTGGCGTCGATCCCGGCGGCGCGCAGCGGCATCGCGAAGCTGCGCTCGATCGCGCGGCGGGTAGCGTCGCGGGCGAGCCGCATCGGCACCGGCTCGCGCGCCTGGCGGACGAGCTCGGCCTGGCCGGCGCGGCGGTTGGCGGTATCGAGCCGTGATTCGGCATCGGTGAACTTGGTGAGCAGCCCGTCGCCGCCATATTCGCGGATTGCGGTGAGATCGACCTGCGGCCCGACCAGCTCGACCGGCGGCAGCTTGACCGAAAGCGTGCGGGTGCCGGCGTCCCACTTCACGTCGCCCTGATTCAGCTTACCGAGATCGACCTCGTAGCGGACCATGCCGGGCATGATCAGCGTCTTCTGCGCGGTGAGGCCGAGGCGCGACTGGCTCGAGGTGACGACCGCGACGTAGCGCGCGGCGAAGGCGGACAGGCGGTTCTGCTCGCGCAGCCCCTGCAGGCTGGCGCTGGCGACGGTGACTGGATCGGGATCGAGCTGCTTGTCGACCCAGCGCGTCGCCAGCCAGAAGGCGCCGGCCGCCGCGAGCGCCATCAACGCCAGCGCACCGACCGCGACGAGGCAGCCGCGCGTCAGCGAGCCGCCTTTGCCCGGCGGGGATGGCGGGGTCACGCTGCCAGCGTCCATGGCTCGCCCTCGTCGCCGGCGACGAGGCCGCGCCGGCGCAGGTCCAGGAGATGCGCGAGCACCGATCGCGCCGCCGCGGGATGCATCCGCCGGTCGAGCCCGACGTACATCGCCTCGACCATCGCGCCGACGTCGCCCGTGCCGCGCTGGAGCAGGCGGAGGATCTGCCCCTCGCGCTGCTTGCGATGGCCCATCATCCCGCGCACCAGCCGCTGGGGATTGTCCACGGCCGGGCCATGGCCGGGATAATAGACACGGTCGTCGCGGATCAGCACCTTGTCGAGGCTGCGCATGTAATCGCCCATGTCGCCGTCGGGCGGGGAGACGATGCTGGTCGACCAGCCCATCACATGATCGCCGCTGAACAGCGCCTTGCTCTCGACGAGCGCGAAGCAGAGATGGTTCGACGTGTGGCCCGGCGTCGCGATCGCCTCCAGCGTCCAGCCGTCGCCGGCGACGGTGTCCCCGTCGGCGAGCACGCGGTCGGGCGTATAGTCCGGGTCGAACGACGCATCGGCACGCGGGCCGAGATCGTCGAGCGCGAGCGGCGCGCAGCCGACGACCGGCGCACCGGTCGCGGCCTTGAGCGGCGCTGCGAGCGGGCTGTGGTCGCGGTGCGTATGGGTGCAGAGGATCGCGGCGACCGGGCGGCCGCCGATCACGTCGAGCAGCGCGGCGAGATGGGCATCGTCGATCGGCCCCGGATCGATCACCGCCACGTCGCGGGTGCCGACGACATAGCTCTGGGTGCCGTCCTTGGTGAACGGCGAGGGATTGTTCGCGGTCAGGCGGACGACGCCGGGTTCGAGCGTCTCGGGCGTGTCGTGCGGCACGTCGGTCATCGCCATCAGATGGCCGCTCCGCGCGCGGCTCACAAGAGCCGCGCGCGTGCGGAAGACGGCGCGGCCCGGCGCACGAGGGGTCGCCGGACGCCCTGCCCTCCTTCCTCAACTCAGTCCTTGCCGGACTCCATGTCGGCGATCGCCTGGTCGATACCCTTGAGCGCATGGGCGCGGGCGTCGTCGCCCATGTCGGCGCGCTCGACGCTGGCGCGGGCACGACGCAAGCCGGCGAGCGCCTGGGCCCTGGCGTTGCGTTCGATGCTGGCGACGTCGACCTGCGCCAGCGCCTGGGTGCGGGCAAGCTCCGCCTGGTTACGAGCGAGCGTCGCCTGGGCACGGGCGAGGTCCGCCTGGCGCTTGATGCGATCGGTGCAGATGATGATCTTGCGCTTCTCGCCTTCCTTGGTGTGGATCACCATCTGGTTGGCGCTGCCGGAGCCGTTGCCGCAGCTGCGCGAGCTGACTTCGGGGATAGCCTTCATCTGCCGGCGGAACTCGGCGCGTTCCTTGTCGCTCCAGGGGAAATCCTTGTCGTCCATTCGCCGGAAGGCGAAGCCGCGTCCCTTGTCGTCCTCGTCGAGATCGACGTCGAAATCGTCGTCCGAAAATTCGTGCGTCGTGACCTTGCCGTCCTTGTCGCGTGTCACGACCAGCTTGCGCTTGTGCTTGGCCGCTTCTGGCGGAGCAGGCGGAAGCGGCGGGGTTGGAGCGGCTTGCGGCTCCGGAGCGGGCGCAGGCGCAGCCGGCGGCGCGACCTGCGGGAGCGGCGGCAGCTCGAGGCTGGCGATGTCGACCCCGGTGGTGCTCTCGATCCCCGAGCGGACGCGCTCGGCGGCCTGGGTGCCCGACGCGGTGACGCCGAGCCCGACCAGCGTCAGCGCCGCCAGCGCGCCGGTGCCGGCGGCCAGCCGCCCGCGCGACGCCTTCTCATGCCTGGTCAGCATCCGTAACCTCCCCTTCAGCTCGTTGACGGTGTGGAGATGGCAGGCGGCGGACACCGCGCCGCCGTGCGCAGACTTGACGATCGCGCGGCCATAGGCGTGGCGCAGCTCCGGCGCGCGGCCGGACAGCACCAGCGCGTCGCACGCCATCTCCTGATCGGCGCGGAAGGCGCGGAACGCCCGCCAGGCGATCGGATTGAACCAGTGGATGCCGAGCACCACCAGCGCCACCCAATTGGCGATCAGGTCGCCGCGGGCGTGGTGGCCGAGCTCGTGCGCCAGCGCGAGGTCGCGCTCGAGCGGGTCGTAGCGTTCGGCGAAGTCGCGCGGGAAGGCGACATACTTGCGCCTGATGCCGAAGGCGAGCGGACCGGTGGCGGCTCCCGTCTCGATCACTTCGACGTTGCCGGCGGCGACCACCCGCACACTGCCGGCCATCTCGCGAACCCGCGCGCAGAAGCGGCTGTGGGTGATGAGATGATAGGCAAGGAACGCGGCTGCTCCCACCGCCCAGGCGATCAACACCCAGCTGGGCCAGCCGATGCCGGACGCCGGTTCCACCGGCAGCGTCATCACCGGCTCGCCGAGATAGATGGTGATGTCCTCCGGCGCAGGCAGCGCCGGGAGCGCGCTCATGGTGCTCTCGCGCCAGCTTTCGGGCAGCGGCGGCAGCAGCAGCCGCAGCACCGGCAGCGCCCACAACGCATAGGCGACATCCGGCCCGAAGGCGCGGCGCACCGGCTGGCGGATCGCGAGCACCAGCAGCATCAGCAGCGTGGTGGCGATCAGGGTCTCGATCGCCCAGGCGATCATTGCTTGAGGTCCTTGAGCAGCGCCTCGATCTCGGCGATGTCCTCGGCGGTGAGCTGGTCGTGCTCGGCCATATGGGCCACCAGCGGCGTGAGCTTGCCGCCGAACAGCCGGTCGATCAGCCGGCGCGACTCGCCCGAGACATAATCGCCGCGCTCGACCAGCGGCCGGTAGAGATAGCGCCGGCCGACCTCCTCATGCCCGACCACCTTCTTGGCGAGCAGCCGGCCGAGCAGGGTCTTGACGGTATTGGCGCTCCAGCCGCGGACCGGCGCCACCCGCTCCGCCACATCCTGCGCAGTGAGCGGCGACTCGTCCCAGAGCACCTCCATCACCGCATGTTCCGCATCACTGATCCGCTCGGCCATATTCGCTCGCTCCCTCGATCAGCCCCGTTCGTTGTCGGCGTGATTACGAATGTAGTCAAGTGGGTGAATGGAGGATGAATGGCATGTCCGATGTCCGACCAATGCCTGCCCACCCACTGCGTCACCCCGGACTTGTTCCGGGGTCCACCGAGCCACCGGCGCCGCGGCTCATTGATGAGTGGATGCCGGAACAAGTCCGGCATGACGGTCAGGAGTGTCGGCCCAGCTTACACTTCGGTTCAACGTAGAACTTCATTAACCAGCGAATCTCGCGGAAATTGCTGACTGGCACTGTTTGGCACGCACGCTGCAACGCTGGCAGCGGCCGAGCGGTTCTCCGCTTCAGTTAGCCGGGCGGGTCGCTCAGTCTCCGGGTCGACCCGCCCGCACCCGGCCTCCTCAGCCTCGATAAGTACGCGAGCGCGGATCGCGCCTGGGCGGGAACAGCAGCGCCGCGTCCTCCTCGAGTCGCACCGCGGTATGCGACAGGGCGGCTGGGTAGATGGTATCGAACAACAGCTCGAACGTGCGGCGCCAGTCATAGATGGACGCCGCCGTCGCGCGTGCCCTTATCCCCATCGCCGCCGCGCCTTCGCGCCAGATACGGACGACGTTGCGCGCCATCGCCGCAGTGTCGTCGACCGGCCCCAGATAGCCGGTGCCGGGCGGCACCCGATCGGGCATGGCTCCGCCGGCGACGCCGACCACCGGCAAGCCCGACGCCTGCGCCTCGACCACCGAGATGCCGAAGGTCTCGTCCGCCATCGCCGAGACGTAGATGTCCGACGAGGCGAGCGCGCGGGCGAGCTCGGCCCGATCCTTCTCGAAGCCGGGGAAGGCGATCGGCAGCCCGGCCGCCTCGGAGGCGAGACGGTTGCGCAGCTTGCCGTCACCGACCATCACCATTGCCGCGCCGAGATCGGAAGGCAGCGCCTTGAACATCGCGAGCAGCCGGTCGGCGCGCTTCTCGTTATCGATACGGCCGGCGTAAATCAGCAGCGGCCCGTCGCTCGGCTGCAGGCCGAGTTCGGCGCGGTAGCCGGGGTCGCGCTTGCCGGGATGGAACAAGTTGGTGTCGACGCCGAGCGGCAGCACGCTGGTGCGGGTGATCTTCTTGCGCGCGAGCTGGGTGCGCGCATCCTCGCTCAGCGTGTAGACGTGGTCGAACTCGCGATAGGTGACCTCGGCATAGCCCCAGCTCACCAGACGCAGGAAACGGCCCGCGACCTCGCCGAACATGTCGCGGCCGACGCGATAGACATGGGCGTTGGGAAAATCGGTACGATAGCCCGCTACCAGCGCCGTCTCGGGAAAGGCGCGCCGGTAGCGGATCGCCGTCCAGGGCAGCACCCAGGGGCAGAGCGACTCGATGATGTCGGGCCGATATTCCTCCAGCACCTCGCGCACCTTCGACGTGCGCAGGATGAAGCGGTAGTTGGGGCTGCCGCGCACCGGGGGCGCGCCGACCTCGACGAAGACATGGCGGCCGTTGACGGTCACCCTGTCCTCCGGACCCGGTACGATCTGCAGCAGGTGATGGGGCGTGTGGGTCAGCACATAGTCGCGCTTCTCGCGCAGATAGGTGCTGATCCCGCCGCCGCCCGACGGCGTATAGCTCTGGGTCAGGTCACAGACGAGCAGCGGAGACCGCGGCGGCGCAGCCGTATCGGCGACGTTGGACGAGCCGGTCTGCCTCAACACCGCTCATCCCCTTCGTCCGCGGTCGTTATGCCGCGTGCGCAACTCCCTTTTCGGCCAGCAGTTCCTTGAGCTCGCCGGTTTCGTACATCTCCATCATGATGTCCGATCCGCCGATGAACTCGCCCTTGACGTAGAGCTGGGGGATGGTCGGCCAGTCGCTATAGGCCTTGATGCCCTGGCGGACGTCCTGGTCCTGGAGCACGTCGACGCTGTCGAACTCGACGCCGAGGTGCTGGAGGATCGCCACCGCGCGGCTGGAGAAGCCGCATTGCGGGAACATCGGCGTGCCCTTCATGAACAGCAGCACGTCGCTGCCCTTCACGATCCCGTCGATGCGAGTGTTGATGTCGGTCATTTCGATTACTCCTCGGGCGGGGCCGCGGTGGTGAGCTGGAGCGCATGGAGCACGCCACCCATTCGCCCGCCGAGCGCGGCATAGACCGCCTGGTGCTGGCGGACGCGGGGCATGCCCCGGAAGCTCGCGCTGGTCACATGCGCGGCATAATGATCGCCGTCGCCGGCAAGGTCGTCGATCCGCACCACGGCATCGGGGATGCCCTGGCGGATCAGCGTCTCGATCTCGGCGGCGTCCATCGGCATGTTACTTGGATTCCAGGAGCTGGCGGCGGGCGTCGACCAGCGCCTCCTCGAGCGCGCGGCGGACCTCCGCCTCGTCGGTGTCGATGCCGGCGGCGGTGAGATCGCCGACGAGCTTGCGGACCACGTCCTCGTCGCCGGCTTCCTCGAAGTCGGCCTGGACCACCGCCTTGGCATAGGCGTCGGTCTCTTCCGGGGTCAGCCCCATCTTGGCGGCCGCCCACTGGCCGACCAGCCGGTTGCGACGGGCGGTGATGCGGAATGCCATCTCCTCGTCGCGGGCGAATTTGGTCTCGAACGCGCGCTTGCGGTCCTCGAAATCGGTCATGCCTGGCCCCTGAACTGTTACGCCGGCTGAGATAGGGGGGCGACGCGAGGGGCGCAACGGCTAAGCCCTCTTAAGCCCCCACCCGTACCACCAGCTTCCCGATCGCCCCACGCGCAGCCATCTTGGCGATGGCCTTGCCGCCATCGGCGAAGGCGAAGGTCTCGGTGACGCGGGGCGCGATCTTCCCCTCCGACCACAGACGGAAGAGATGGTCGACATGCGCCTGGTTGGCCGCGGGATCGCGCATGGCGAAGGCGCCCCAGAACACGCCGCAGACGTCGCAGCTCTTGAGCAAGGTGAGGTTGAGCGGCAGCCGAGGGATGCCGGCGGGAAAGCCGACGACGAGATAGCGCCCCTCCCAGCCGATCGCGCGCAGCGCCGGCTCGGCATAGTCGCCGCCGACCGGATCGTAGATGACGTCGGCGCCGTCGGGCCCGACCGCCGCCTTGAAGGCGTCGGCGAGCGCCTTCGACTGTTCCTTGTCGAATGGTGCACGGGGATAGACGAGCGTGATGTCGGCCCCGGCCTGCTTCGCCGCCGCGGCCTTCTCCTCGGACGAGACGGCGGCGACCACGCGCGCGCCGAATGCCTTGCCGAGCTCGATCGCTGCCAGCCCGACTCCGCCGGCCGCGCCGAGGATCAGCAATGTCTGCCCCGGCTTCAGATGCCCCCGGTCGAGCAGCGCGTGGATGGTGGTGGCGTAGGTGAGGAGCAGCGATGCACCCTCCTCGAAGCTGCGGCCCTCGGGCAGCCGGTAGAGCCGGGCCGCCTCGACCGCCGCCTTCTCGGCCAGCCCGCCGTTGCCGACCATCGCCAGCACGCGGTCGCCGGGGACGAAGCCGGCGACGCCCTCCCCCACCGCCTCGACCACGCCGGAGATCTCGCCGCCCGGCGCGAACGGGCGCGGCGGCTTGAACTGGTATTTGTCCTCGATGATCAGGACGTCGGGGTAGTTGATCGAGCAGGCCTTGACGGCGACCACCACCTGACCGGGGCCGGCTGCCGGATCGGGCAGTTCGGCCAGCTTCAGGGTTTCAGGTCCGCCCGGCACCTCCGACAGCAACGCCCGCATCAGCAACTCTCCTCGCAATCCACGGGCGGCTTTGCGCCATGCCCGATTCATATTTCGAAATCGCGGTATCCTGCGCCAGCGTCAAGCCGATCTCGTCCAGCCCCTGCATCAGGCACATGCGGCGGAAGGGATCGAGGTCGAACGAAAAGCGATCCTGGAAGGGGGTGGTGACGGTCATCGTCTCGAGGTCGACGGTGACCGGATGGTCCTTCGCCACATCGAGCAGCCGGTCGACCGCCTCCTGCGGCAGCACGACCGGCACGATGCCGTTCTTGACCGCGTTGCCGGAGAAGATGTCCGAATAGCTCGGCGCGATCACCGCCTTCACGCCCATGTCGGCGAGCGCCCAGGCGGCGTGCTCGCGGCTGGAGCCGCAGCCGAAGTTCTCGCCCGCGATCAGGATCGGCGACCCGGCATAGCGGGGGTCGTCGAACACGTTGCCGGGCTCGGCGCGGACCGCCTCGAACGCGCCTTTACCCAGCCCCTCGCGCGTCGTGGTCTTGAGCCAGTGCGCGGGGATGATGATGTCGGTGTCGATGTTCTTGGCACCCCAGGGATAGGCGGTGCCTTCGACCGTGGTGATCGGCTCAGCCATGCGGACGCGCCGCCTCCTGCGCCGGTTTCGAATGCGCCGAAGCCCAGACCGCGCCGATGGCGCTCACCAATGTGCCGACGACCAGCAGCACGATCACCCTCTTCATGCCGTTCCTCCCCCCATGAGCTCGCGGACATCGGCGAGCCGACCGGTCACCGCCGCCGCCGCCGCCATCGCCGGCGAGACTAGGTGCGTGCGCGCGCCCGGTCCCTGGCGGCCGACGAAATTGCGGTTGGACGTCGAGGCGCAGCGCTCGCCCGCCGGTACCTTGTCCGGGTTCATCGCCAGGCACATCGAGCAGCCCGGCTCGCGCCACTGGAATCCCGCCTCGACGAAGATGCGGTCGAGCCCCTCCGCCTCGGCCTGGCGCTTGACCAGCCCCGAGCCGGGGACGACCAGCGCCTGGCGGATGCGGTCGGCGACATGGCGGCCCTTCACCACCGCGGCGGCGGCGCGCAGGTCCTCGATGCGGCTGTTGGTGCAGCTGCCGATGAAGATGTGCTCTACGGCCACGTCCTGCATCCGCGTGCCGGGCTTGAGACCCATATAGTCGAGCGACTTGGCCGCGGCGGCGCGCTTGGCCGGATCGGCGAAGCTCTCGGGATCGGGGACGACGCCGGTGATCGGCACCACGTCCTCGGGGCTGGTGCCCCAGGTCAGCGACGGCGCGATGTCGGTCGCGTCGAGCACTACCGTCTTGTCATAGACCGCGCCGGCATCGGTCGGCAGCCGCCGCCACGCCTCGATCGCGCGCTCCCAATCCTCGCCGCTGGGCGCCATCGGGCGGCCCTTGATATAGGCGAAGGTCGTCTCGTCCGGCGCGATCAGGCCGGCGCGCGCGCCGCCCTCGATCGACATGTTGGAGACGGTCAGGCGTCCCTCGACCGACATCGCGCGGATCACGCTGCCGGTATATTCGATGACGTGGCCGGTGCCGCCCGCGGCGCCGATCCTGCCGATGATCGCCAGCACCACGTCCTTGGGGCTGACCCCGAAGCCGAGCGTGCCGTCGACGCGTACCTCCATCGTCTTCGACTGTTGGAGCAGCAAGGTCTGCGTCGCGAGGACGTGCTCGACCTCGCTGGTGCCGATGCCGAACGCCAGCGCCCCCAGCGCGCCATGCGCCGAGGTGTGGCTGTCGCCGCACACCAGGGTGGTGCCGGGCAGGGTGAAGCCCTGCTCGGGGCCGACGACATGGACGATGCCCTGCGCGGGGTCGGTGGCGCCGATATAGTCGATACCGAACTCGCGCGTGTTCGCCTCCAGCGCAGCGAGCTGGTTGGCGCTCTCCGGGTCGGCGATCGGCAGCATGTGGCCCTCCGCATCGACACGCGGCGTGGTCGGCAGGTTATGATCGGGAACCGCGAGCGTAAGTTCGGGCCGGCGCACCGGCCGCCCCGCCGCGCGAAGGCCGGCGAAGGCCTGCGGGCTGGTCACCTCATGGACGAGGTGGCGGTCGATGTAGATCAGGCAGGTGCCATCGTCCCGGCGCTCGATCACGTGATCGGCCCAGATTTTCTCGTACAAGGTCAGTGGTCGGCTAGCCATTTGCGCGCTTTAACGCTTTCGTGCGCGGGCACAACCCGTCGCGACATTGTATTGCGCGGGCTACGCACGACGGAAGTCCTCCGGCGGGATCGGCGGGCCGATCCATTCCATCCCGTAATCGCGCAGCACCGCGGCGTCCTCGCGCGTCTGCGCATATTGGCCAGGCTTGATCCCCCGCGCCTCGCGCTCACGGAAGAAGGCTTCCATCTTGTTCGCTGGGGCGAAGGAGATCAGCAGCCGGCCGGTCGTATCGCCGACGAACGCCCAGGCATGCGGAATGCCGCGCGGGCCGAGGATGCAGTCGCCCGGTCCCAGCCATGACTTGGTGTCGCCGACCTCGACGAGATACTGGCCCTCCAGCACGAAGAAGAGCTCGTCCTCATTATGGTGAAGGTGGCGTGAAGGGCCGCCCTTGCGGGTGTTGCTCTGCTCCATCACGAACAGGTCGCCGCCGGTCTCGTTCGACAGCACCTTGAAGCTCGTCGCGCTGATGCCGACGGCGCGCTTCTGCCCCTCGCGGTCGGCGCCCGACGGGACGCGGCCGATCGGCGGCGCATCGGGTGCGCGGGTCTGCGCGAGCAACGAGGTCGACCAGGCAAGCAAGGGCAGCTGAAGGATCGAGCGGCGCAGCATCGGAATCCCCCTTCCGGTGTCACCCTAATCTACCCGATTCGCCCTGGCCTCACAACGCGGCGGCCGGCTCCTTTGGCGAGATATAATCCGGATCGTGCGCGAACGGCAGCGGCGCGCCGTCGCGCAGCGCCGCAAGCACCGCGGCGAAATCGGTCTCGCAGCGGAAACCGAGGTCGCGCTCGATCGCCGAGGCTTCGTAGACGCGGCCGATGCTCGCCGGCAGCGACCAGCCACGCCGGGCGTAGAGCGCGGCGGCGTCGGGGAAGTGGCGCGCGATCACCGCCGGCGCGTCGGTCTTGAGCGCCGCGACCTCGTCGCGGTCGAACGGCGTCGGCGCGGAGACGACGTACAGGCCGAACCCGACCTCCGGCGCCTTCTCCAGCGCGATCAGGTGCGCACGGGCGCAATCCTCGACCGTCAGGCGGCGATTGAGGAACTCGTTGGCCTTCATGTTCTCGCCTGAGAGCGCGCGATGAGTATCGTCCTCCTCGGGGAAGAAGCGCGCAGTGCGGAGCACCACCACCGGCAGGCCATGGTCGGCGTGGACCAGGCGGCACAGCTCCTCGGCGGCACGCTTGGTGGCGCCGTAGATGTTGCGCGGGGTGAGCGGCCCGCTCGTCTCGTCGAGCCATACCGCCTCGTTCGCAGTCTCGTCGCGGATCGCCTGGGTAATCATCAGCGAGGTGGTCGAGGTGAAGACGAACCGCGACGCGCCATGCGCCACCGCCGCTTCGAGCAGATTGAGCGTGCCGGTGACGTTGACGTCGACGAACGCCTGGCGCGGGTAGCGGGCGATGTCGGGCTTGTGCAGCGCGCCGGCGTGGACCACACCGTCGAAGCCATGCTCGCCGAACAGCCGGTCGACCAGCGCGCGGTCGGCGACGCTGCCGACGATGTCGGTGTCGGCGCCAGCGGCGACGTCGAGGCCGAGCAGGTCATGCCCTTGGCTCCGGAGCAGCGGCGCGAGGAAACGGCCGAGCCAGCCGGAGGAACCCGTCAGAAGTATCCGCATGGCCGATCTATGCGATGGCGGGGATCGGCGAAGCAAGCCTCTCGGCGGATTCCCGCGCGTCCGCCCATTCCGTCCGGCGCTTAAGCCGCGGGTTGAGGAACAGCACCGGCAGCTTGATGAGCAGCAGCTCGGAATGGATGAAGCTGTCGATCGCACGCTCCCACCAGCGCGGATCGCGCTTGCCGTGCGCTTTGAGCCAGCTTTCGTACGGCGCCCAATGGCTCGGCTCGTCCTTTTCAATCACCCGAAAGATGCGGACGAGCGCCCGGTCCTTCGTCACGATCGGGTGCCTGAGCAGGATCTCGACCTGCTTGAAGCCGCGCTGCTCGGTGAGCGAGATCACCCGGCAGAGCTTCTCGAACTGATGGTCGTCGGCGATGATCGCCTGGGTGTCGAGCTCGTCGATCGTGCGGCGGAACATGATCTCGACGAAGCGGTCGATATGGCCGCAGGTGCGGTCGACCATCAGCGGCATCCTGCCCTGGAGCTCGAACCATCGCTTGAACATCACATAATGTTTGCGCTCGTCGGCGCGATGCTTCTCGATCGCGGCGATCAGGACATGGTCGTCGGGAGCGCGGGCGCGAACGGCTTCGAGCACGCGATCGATGCTCGTGTACCCGCGGTGCTCGTTGTAGATGTAGATCGAGCCCAGCAGGTCGAGATAGCGGCGGCGGAACCAGCCGAACATGGGGAGAACGCTACGCCTCGGCGGACCTAGCGTCAACGTGGCAGGTCACCCGACGTCGTGCGATGCCCGGGCGAGCTGCTTGAGTGCGCCTTCATAAGTCAGTGCGCGGTGCGCACCGGCGTAGCGCGGCTCCATGCGCATGAGGAAATCGAGCGGCTTGCGCTGGAGGCCGCACAGCCAGACTTCGACATTCGACCAGGCGGCCTGACGTACAAAGGTCTCCAACGCCGCCGCACCGGTCGCGTCGATGTAGGGGACCTGCTCCATGCGCAGGATCACGGCGCGCGGGCTGCGGCCGATCCGGCGCAGCGCCTCCAGCATCTCGCTCGCTACGCCGAAGAAGATCGGACCGGTGAAGCGGAACACCTCGACGCCTTCGGGAAGATTGGCGCGCTGATCGGGATCCTCGTCGGGATCGACAGATACCAGCCCGGCATGTTCGCTCATCCGGCGCATGAACAGCAGCGCCGCCAGCGTCACGCCGACGCCGATCGCGACGGTCAGATCGACCAGCACGGTCAAGGCGAAGGTGAGCAGCAGCAACGCCCGCTCGCCGGGGTCGCTGCGCAGGAGCGCGACGAAGCGCTCCGATTCGCTCATCCCCCAGGCGACCATCAGCAGGATCGCCGCCAGCGCCGCCATCGGCACATAGCCGATCAGCACGCTCGCCAGCAGCAGGAAGAGGAGCAGGAACAGCGCGTGGAACATGCCCGCCATTGGCGTCAGCGCGCCTGCGCGGATGTTGGTCGCTGTACGCGCGATCGCGCCGGTGGCGGGCAATCCGCCGAACAGGCTCGAGGCGATGTTGGCGACGCCCATGCCGACCAGCTCCTGGTTCGGACGGTGGCGATAGCCGGTCATGCCGTCAGCCACGGCGGCGGAGAGCAGAGCCTCGATGCCGGCGAGGAAGGCGATGGTGAAGGCGCTCGGCAGCACGTCGCGCACCGCCTGGAGCGACATCTCGGGCAGGTGCGGCCAAGGCAGGCCGGCCGGCATCCGACCGAACCGACTGCCCACCGTCTCGACCGGCAGGCCGAATGCCCAGACTATGAAGCCGCTCGCGACGATCGCGGCAAGATAGGCCGGCACGCGCGGTGCGAAGCGCCGGAGAAGGAGAATGAGTTCCAGCGTACCCGCACCGATCCCCAGCGCCGCCCAATTCACCGTGTCGAGCGCACGGATATAGGCGATCCACTTCTCGACGAACTCGGCCGGCACCGCACCCGCCCTCAGGCCCAGGACATCGCCGACCTGGCTGGAGGCGATGATCACCGCGATGCCGGCGGTGAAGCCGGTGATCACCGGCATCGGCACGAAGCGCATCAGCCGCCCGACCCCGGCATAGCCTGCACCGATCAGGACGAGGCCGGCGATCAGCGTCGCCAGCACCAGCCCAGACAGGCCGTGCGCGGCGATGACACCGGCGACGATCACGACGAAGGCGCCGGTCGGCCCGCCGATCTGCACCCTGGAGCCGCCCAGCGCCGAGATCAGGAAGCCGGCGACGATCGCGGTGACGAGCCCCTCGCGCGGTGATGCGCCGCTGGCGATGCCGAGCGCCATCGCGAGCGGCAACGCGACGATCGCGACGGTCAGGCCCGCGAGCACATCGGCGCGCAGCCGCGCCGGGCCATAGCCTTCGCGGAAGGTGGTGAAGACCTTCGGCGTGAAGGCCTCCGCCGCCATCAGGCGTTCACGGCCGCCGACAGAGGTTCATACTGTGCGGTCGTCTTCGCCGCGACCTCCTCCTCGGTCACGCCCGGCGCCATCTCGATCAGACGGAACGGCGACTGGTGATCGGCCCGCTGGAACACGGCGAGGTCGGTGATGATCATGTCGACCACGTTCCTGCCGGTCAGCGGCAGCGTGCATTCGGGGATGAACTTGGGGTCGCCGTTCTTGGAGACATGCTCCATCACCACGATGATCTTCTTGACGCCCGCGACCAGGTCCATCGCGCCGCCCATGCCCTTGATCATCTTGCCGGGGATCATCCAGTTGGCGATATCGCCGCCTTGCGACACCTCCATCGCGCCGAGCACGGTCAGGTCGATATGCCCGCCGCGGATCATCGCGAAGCTGTCCGCCGAGCTGAAATAGACCGACTGCGGCAGTTCGCTGATCGTCTGCTTGCCGGCGTTGATGAGATCGGGGTCGACCTCGTCCGGATAGGGGAACGGACCGATGCCGAGCATCCCGTTCTCCGACTGGAGCGTCACCTCGACGCCGTCGGGGATGTGGTTCGCGACCAGCGTCGGGATGCCGATGCCGAGATTGACGTAGAAGCCGTCGCGAAGCTCCTTCGCGGCACGGGCGGCCATTTCGTCGCGGGTCCAGGGCATCACTTCACTCCTTCGGCCGGATCGCTCCAGCGCTTGTCGGCGGGAAAAACATCGTCGAAGCCGCCCTTGAGGCCGGTGCCGTAGACCGGGTTGGGCAGCAGGAACCAGCCGTTGCCCCACAGCTCCGCGACCGGCGATGTGGCGGCGAAGGCGCGGCGGGCGGCGGGAGTCATACGCGGATCATTGAACAGGTCGCTGAAGTCGCCGAGCTGGTCGCCGACCATCGCGACCACGCAATAGCCGCTGGCGATCGCCCAGCGGCGGTCGTCCTTGCCCGAACCACCGCCGTCGTCGCCCTTCAGCCACAAGGTCTCACCGTGCTTGGCGGGGCCGAGCCCGGCATGATCGAGCGCCGCTTCGGTCGCAGTCGCGTTGGCGTTGCTGCGGTTGGAATTGAAGATCACGGTGATGCCGGCCTTGCGAGCGGCGTCGAGCGCCGCCTTAGCGCCGGGAACCGCAACGACTTTGTCGGCGCCGCTCGCCTCCCAGCGCCCCCAGCGGGCATCGTCATAGCCGCCACCGCGCCGAGCCGCGTCGGCCTCATAACCGAGGTTGAGCACCGCAGTCTCGTCGATGTCGAGGACGACGGCGAGTGGCTTGGCCCCGCACGGCTCGAACAGCGGCGCGTTGAGCGAGGAACCGTCGCTCAACACGACCTGACGCAGCGTCTCCCTGCGGCGATAGACGACGTTCTTGGTGAGATAATCGGCCAGCGCACGATAGGCCTGCATGCTGAGCCCGGCGCTTTCCCCCGAGCCGTAGAGATACTGCATCGTCTCGGGCACCGCTCCACCCGCCGCTGCGGCGGCAGCCGCGGCCGGCGGCGTACCGGTCGGCGGCGTACCGGTCGGCGGGGGCAGCGCAGTCATACCCTTGATGACCGTCACGCGTCCTTCAGGCGTGTCGACACTTTGTGCCGGCGCGGCCGCCTGAACCTCGACGCGCCGCTCGCGCTTCTTGTCCATCTGCGACTTGACGATCATCGAGCCGGCGACCGCCGGGATCGCGGCGGCCGCGACGCAGCCGCCCGCCAGCGGCGACAGCATCAAGGCCGCGACCGCGCGGATCACGCCGCTTCGCGCTCCCGGGTGGTCACGAACTCGATCTTCTTGTCATAGGGGCTGCCCACGATCAGCCGCTTCACATAGATGCCGGGCAGATGGATGCCGTCCGGATCGAGGGCGCCGACCGGCACCACCTCCTCCACCTCGGCGACACAGATCTTTCCCGCCGTCGCCATCGGCTGGTTGAAGTTGCGTGCGGTCTTGCGGAAGACCAGGTTGCCGGCCTCGTCCGCCTTCCAGCCCTTGATGATCGACAGGTCGGCGCGGATGCCGCGCTCCAGGATATAGTCCTCGCCGTCGAAGACCTTCACTTCCTTGCCCTCGGCGACCTGCGTGCCGACGCCGGTCTTGGTGTAGAAACCCGGGATGCCCGCCCCGCCCGCGCGGCAGCGCTCGGCGAGCGTGCCCTGGGGGCAGAACTCGACCTCGAGCTCACCGGCAAGATACTGGCGCTCGAACTCCTTGTTCTCGCCGACATAGGACGAGATCATCTTCTTCACCTGGCGCGAGCGGAGCAGCTTGCCGAGCCCCTCGTTGTCGATGCCGGCATTGTTGGAGGCGATGGTGAGGTCCTTGACCCCCGACGCCTGGATCGCGTCTATCAGCCGCTCCGGGATGCCGCACAGGCCGAAGCCGCCCGCGCAGATCGTCATGCCGTCGAACAGCAGCCCCTCGAGAGCAGCGGCGGCGTCGGGATAGAGCTTCTTCATAGGCCCGAGTCTCTCCTTCGCCGCGGCGATAGGCGGCGGCCGCGGGGCTGGTCAAGCGAACCTGAACCGACTTTCAACTTCCACCCCCTCCCATTTTCCGTCGACGCGGTTACACCCACGCCATGACGACGCAACACATCGCGCAGCGCACCGGCGGCCGCATCCTGGTCGACAACCTCGTGGCGCAGGGCTGCGACCGCATCTTCCACGTACCGGGCGAGAGCTTCCTCGCGGTGCTCGACGCGCTCCACGACACGCCCCAGATCGACGTGGTGACCTGCCGTCAGGAGGGCGGCGTGACCTTCATGGCAGGCGCGGACGGCGCGATGACGGGGCGGCCCGGCGTCGCCTTCGTGACGCGGGGCCCCGGCGCAACCAACGCCTCGATCGGCGTGCATGTCGCTTGCCAAGATTCGGTGCCGATGATCCTGTTCGTCGGCGACATCGACCGCGGCACGCGCGACCGCGAGGCGTTCCAGGAGATCGACCTGCCCGCGATGTTCGCGCCGCTGGCGAAATGGGCGAGCCGGATCGAGGACCCGAAGCGCATCCCCGAATATGTCGCGCGCGCCTATGCGACCGCGATGAACGGGCGGCCGGGGCCGGTGGTGCTGGCGATCCCCGAGGATATGCTGGTCGAGACCGCCGAAGCCGTGGACCGGCCGCGCGTGGAGAGGATCGCGCAGGGTTGCGACCCCGACTCGATCGACCGGCTCGCCGACCTGCTCGCCACCGCCGAGCATCCGATCGCGATCGTGGGCGGCGCGGACTGGAGCAACGTCGCCGGGCAGGATTTCGCCGCCTGGGCCGACCGCACCGGCATCCCCGTCGCCGCTGCCTTTCGCCGGCAGGACGCGATCCCCAACGACTGCCCGGTCTATGCCGGCAACCTCGGCTACGGCCCCAATCCGAAGCTGGTCGAGCGGATCAAGGCGGCCGACCTGCTGCTCGTCGTCGGCGCGCGGCTCGGCGAAGCGACCACCGACGGCTACACGCTGATCACGCCGGAGCATCCGGGCCAGCGGCTGGTCCACGTCCATCCCGACCCGGACGAGCTCGGCCGCACCTATCGCGCCGACCTCGCGATCTGCGCCGGCATGGCCGAGTTCGCCGAGGCGCTCGCTGCGCTCGACGGACCGCCCCGCCCTACGGGTGCGGACGCCAATGCGGAATGGCGGGCCTGGTCGACGCCGCACCCGCGCGATGGCGTCGCACTCGACCTCGGGCAGTGCGTGGCAGCGGCGCGAGAGCTGCTGCCGGCCGATACGATCATCTGCAACGGCGCGGGCAATTTCTCGAGCTGGTGGCACCGCTACTGGCCTTATGCCGCCAAGCCCTCCCAGCTTGCCCCGACGGCCGGCGCGATGGGCTATGGCGTGCCGGCAGCGGTGGCGGCGGCGTTGCGGTTCCCGGAGCGGCAGGTGGTCGCGGTGGCAGGCGACGGCGACTTCCTGATGAATGGCCAGGAGCTGGCGACCGCAGTCCAGCATGGCGCCGACCTGATCGTCATCCTCGTCGACAACGGCGCCTATGGCACGATCCGCATGCACCAGGAGCGCGAGTATCCGGCGAGGGTGAGCGGCACCGGACTCCGCAATCCGGACTTCGCCGCGCTGGCGCGCGCCTATGGCGGATGGGCGGAGACGGTGGAGCGGACGGAGGAATTCGCGCCGGCGCTGGAGCGGGCCAGGGCACGACGCGGCGTCCGGCTGCTCCATCTCAGGACCGATGTCGAAGTGATCACACCTGCGACAACGATCTCCGCGATCAGGGTCCGCTGATCGCGCGACGGCGGGTCGGTTCACTAGGGTCTGAACTCAATTGGAACGAGGATCGAGGTCGCCCATGGGCGACCGCGCAGCGGCGGCCGAATTTCAATTGAGTTCAGACCCTAGCGCATCACCCGCTCGAAGCGCTTCCCCAGGCCCGTCAGCAGCTCATACTGCGACATGCCCGAGGCCTCTGCCGCCGCCGGCAGGGCATAATCGATCGTCACCCAATCCCCCTCGGCGAGCTCCGGCGCTGCGTCGACGTCGAGCGCCGCCAAATCCATCGACACGCGTCCCAGCACCGGCAGCCGCTTCCCGCCCGCCTGCGCGATGCCGCGACCGGAGAAGCCGCGCCAATAGCCATCGGCATAGCCAAGATTGATCACCGCCACCTCGGTCTCCTCCGGCGCGGTCCAAGTGGCATTGTAGCCGACCGTGCCGCCCGCCGGCACGCGGCGGCGCTGGAGGATCTGTGCCTCGGGAAAAACGACCTGCCGCACCCCGCTCAGCTCCGCCCGCGGCACGCCGCCGTAGAGCGCCAGCCCCGGCCGGGTCAGGTCGAACGCATAGTCGGCGCCAAGCGCGATCCCCGCCGAGTTGGCGAGGCTCAGCCGGCGCGCATTGGTCCGCCCCTTGAGCCCGGCCAGCGCGGACTGCTGGCGCGCATTCATCGGCGAGTCCTCGTCGGCGCAGGCGAGGTGGCTCATCAGCACGTCGATGGCGAGGCCATCGAGCAGCCCGCCCGTCACCTCCTCCACCGATAGGCCGAGCCGGTTCATGCCGGTGTCGACCATCACGTCGCACATGCCCCCGCCGCCCTCGCGCCAGCGCTTCACCTGCTCGGCAGTGCTGAGCACCGGGCGCGTGTTCGGCAGGCCGGCAAGCTCCATGTCCTCCGCGCGCACGCCGTGGAGCACCGCGATCGATACCTCCTGCCCCGCGAGCGCCAGCGCCTCCGCCCAGGTCGCGACGAAGAAATCCCGGCACCCTGCCTCCGCCAGCCGTTGGACGACCTCGCCCGCGCCCAGGCCATAGGCATCGGCCTTCACCGCCGCGCCGCACGCCGCGCTGCCGCTCATCCGGGCGAGCAGCCGCCAGTTGTGGACCAGGGCGGAACCGTCGAGGATCAGGCGATGCGGGGCGGACGGAGTCATGCAGACCGGTTAGCCGCCCCGTTGCGGGGACGCTACTCCTTGATCAGGTCGCGTTCGCGCAGAAATACGATCACCACCACGAGCGACATCGCCACCACGCCCCAAGTATACCACAACCCCGCGAAAGGATCCCCCGTCCGCGCAACGATATACTGGCTGATCAGCGGCAGGAACCCGCCGAAATAGCCGGTGCCGATATGATAGGGGATCGACATCGAGCTGTAGCGGATGCGCGGCGGGAACAGCTCCGTCAGCAGCGCCGCGACCGGTCCGTAGGTCGCCCCGGACAAGGCCGCCAACAGGAAGATCGCGACGAGGATGCGCACGATGTTGCCGGGCGACGGCACCACCTTGTCGAGCTGATAGCCCGCTCCCGCGAGCGCGGCGTCGATCGCGGCCGGGCTGTTGTCGCCGCCCACCGGCACGCCGCCGATCGTCACCGCCACCGCCGGCGCCTCGGCGGTGGTGTAGGCGATGCCCTTCTTCGACAGATAGTCGAGCAGCTGGCCGCATTCATCCCTCTGCTTCGCCGCGAAGGGAGCGTAATGGCATTGCGGCCCCGCCACGATCACCGGTGCCTCGCGCGCGGCATGGGCGAGATGGGGATTGGCGGCGGCGCCCATGTACCAGAAGATCGGGAACAGCAGCACCAGCGTCGCGATATAGCCGATCACGATCGGCTGCCGCCGCCCGACCCGGTCCGACAGCCGCCCGGCGAGGAGGAACCAGACCAACCCCATCACCGCGCCCGCGCCGGTGATGAGCTGCGCGGTGGTCTCCTCGACCCGCATCGTCGTCTGGAGGAAGGACAGCGTGGTGAACAGGGCGGTGTACCAGATCACCGTCAGCCCCGCCGCGATGCCGAACAGCGCGACGAACAGCCGCCGGCCGTTGCCGGGATAGGTGAAGCTCTCGACGAAGGGATTGCGCGCAGTCTCGCCCGCTTCCTTGATCGCCTGGAACACCGGGCTCTCCGAGAGCTTGAGGCGCATGTAGAGCGACACCGCCAGCAGCACGATCGAGAACAGGAACGGCACGCGCCAACCCCACGCCTGCCATACCGCGTCGGTCATCGTCAGCTTGGCGGTCAGCACCACGATCAGGCTCAAGATGAAGCCGCCGCTGACGCTCGCCTGGATGAAGCTGGTGAAGAAGCCGCGGCGGCGGGGCGGCGAATGCTCGGCGACATAGATCGCCGCCCCGCCATATTCGCCGCCGAGCGCGAGCCCCTGCGCGACGCGGAGCAGCAGCACGATCACTGGCGCCGCCATGCCGATCGCCGCGGCGGAGGGGACCAAGCCGACGCCGGCGGTGGCGATGCCCATCAGCGTGATGGTGATGAGGAAAGTGTATTTGCGCCCGAGCCTGTCGCCAAGGTAGCCGAACAGCACCGCTCCCAGCGGCCGGAAGCCGAAGCCGACCGCGAAACCCGCCCAGGCGAGCAGGGTCTGCACCATCTCGCTGCCGGCGGGGAAGAAGGTGCGCCCGATGATCCCGGACGCGGCGAGCGTGCCGTAGATGAAGAAATCATACCATTCGAACACGGTGCCCAGCGACGAGGCCGAGATGACCAGCCGCATGTCCTTCGCGCTCGGTTCGCTTGTCGGCGCAGTCTCAGCGGTGGTCGCCATCATCCCCTCCGTTGCTCGGCGGAACCAAGCAAAGCCGATCCCATTAGGGAAGTGAATTCTTTGTCTTCGAGCTCCTCCCCGGCACGGGGAGGGGGACCGCTCGCGAAGCGAGTGGTGGAGGGGGCCCGCCTAGACGGATTCCGGCGTTGAGGGCCCCCTCCACCAAGCCGCTGCGCGTCTTGGTCCCCCTCCCCGTGCCGGGGAGGAGCTTGAGTCCCATCTACGCCGCCATCCGCTCCCGCGCCGCCAGCACGGCGCCGAAATTGGCTTCCGCCCATTCGACCAGCCCGAGCAGCGGCGCGGCGAAGCTCTTCCCGAGCGGGGTCAGCGAATAGGTGACGCTGGGCGGCACGGTCGGCCGGACGTCGCGGTGGACGAGCCCGTCGGTCTCGAGCGTGCGCAGCGTCTGGGTCAGCATCCGCTTCGAGATGTCGGGCACGGCGCGGGCGAGCGCGCTGAACCGCTTCGGCCCGCCTGCCAACGCGCCGAGCAACAGCATCGACCAGCGGTCCCCGATCCGGTCGAGCAGGCTGCGCACCGGGCACCGTGTCTCGTCGAACCCCATCGTCAGCCATTGCTCGAACTTCACACCCAGCGTCTCGTGCGCGTCCATCGGGTATCTCCGGCGTAACCAGGTGACGGGAAAGTGCCGTCTTCCGGATCGATTTATAGTCTCTATTTGAGACCATGGTCAATCATCGAGACCGGAGATCCCAATGACCGTACAGCCTCGTTTCTTCGTCACCGCCGCCAGCGGCCAGCTCGGCCAGCTCGTCGTCGCCGCGCTCGCCAGGCGCGCAGGACCTGCCGCCGTCGCGGCGATCGTCCGCGATCCCGCTCGCGCCGCTTCGCTCTTTCCCGAGGGCGTGACGATCCGCCAGGGCGACTATGAGCGGCCGGATACGCTCGACACGGCCTTCGCCGGCGCCGAGCGGCTGCTGCTGATCTCGTCGAATGCTGTCGGCCAGCGCGTCCCGCAGCACCGCAACGCGATCGATGCGGCGAAGCGCGCTGGCGTCGCGCGGATCGCCTATACCAGCGTGTTGCGCGCCGACACGTCGAGGCTCGCCCTCGCCGAGGAGCACCTCCAGACCGAAGCGCTGATCAAGGCGAGCGGCCTTCCCTACACCCTGCTGCGCAACGGCTGGTACACGGAGAACTACACCGCCACGATCCCCGCAGCGCTCGCGCACGGCGCGGTGATCGGCAGTGCCGGGGACGGCCGCATCTCCGGCGCCACGCGGGCGGACTATGCCGAAGCCGCGGCGGCGGCGCTGCTCGACGAACACGCGCCGTCCGAGGCCGTCCATGAACTCGCCGGCGACGAATCCTTCACAATGGCCGAGTACGCCGCCGAGCTGTCGCGCCAGACCGGGCGCGAGATTCCCTATATCGACATGCCGGAAGCGGAGTATCGCGCGGCGCTCGTCACCGCCGGCCTGCCCGAGCCCTATGCCGCGCTGATCGCGGACTCGAGCACCGCCACCGCCGACGGCGCGGTGTTCGACGACGGACGCGCGCTTTCACGCCTGATCGGCCGGCCGACGACGCCGTTCGCTGCGACGATTGCGGAGGCGCTCAAGGGATAGGATCAGGCGACGCTCAAATCCTCCCCCGCCAGGGGGAGGTGGCGTGCGAAGCACGACGGAGGGGGAGGAAGCATACCGGTTCGCCGTCCTCCCCCTCCGTCAGCCTTGAGCTGACACCTCCCCCTGGCGGGGAGGATTGAAAGGGACGCGCGTTTCCCGAAACGCCACGATTGACCGGTGCAAACCCTCCCGCCATAGCCCGGCATCACGCCAGGGGTGGAGAAGACGCGCATGGGGGCGATATCGGCGGTCTTCTATTTCCTCAGCCATCATCCCTTCCTAGCGTTGCCTATTTATCCGTTGGCCGCCTTCTCGATCGGGGCGTTGCTGGCTCGGGTGACGCGACGATCGGGATGGATGGTCCTGGGAATCCCGGGATTCATCATGGGCGTGCTCAGCCCGTTCTTCGGCTCGGCGGTGAACGCGCTGTTCCTCAACGCCGTCGGAACGCCGGGCACGGCGGTGATCGTCCATTCGGAGGAAACCAGCTCGACCCTGAACGACAACAACATCTGGTATTATGAGGCGGTCGTGCGAACGGCGGACGGGCGCGACGTCGAAACCAGCTTCGACACCATGACGGCGGCGCTCTATCCGTGGCGCAACGAGATCCTGATCCCGCCGGAGGGCGAGCGCTTCGCCGTCAAATATGTCCCGGGCTTCCCTCGCAACATCGCGATCATGGTCGATCAATCGCCCTATGGCCGCAGGCGCCTGGTCGCGCGGGACAGGGAACCTGTCGAGACCGCGTCGGCGAAACTGGATGCGGCACCGGACAATGCCAGGTTTCGCGAAGACCTGCGGCACGCGCTCGCCGACTTCGTCGCGCGGCACGCCGAGGATGCCGATCCTGCGCTGCTGGCGAGCTATCGTGCGCGGCTGGCCGCCTTGGAAACGGTGCCGGCACACGGTCAACCGGACTGACGCACGTCCCGAGCGGGCGGAATCGTGCTCCTGCGAAGGCAGGAGCCCAGGATCACCGGGTATCGCCTGCAGCCCGAGCTCCTGCCTTCGCAGGAGCACCGGCATTGCTTCTAATCCAAATTCGGCCGCAGCCAGCGGGTCGCCTGCTCGACGCTCACGCCGCGCCGGCCGGCATAATCCTCGAGCTGGTCCGGGCCGATCCGCGCAACGCCGAAATATTCCGCCTGCGGGTGTCCGAAGTAGAAGCCGCTGACCGCCGCAGTCGGCAGCATCGCGAAGCTCTCCGTAAGACTGATACCGGTCGCATGGTGCGCGTCGAGCATGTTGAACAGCAGCGGCTTGAGGCTGTGCTCGGGACAGGCGGGATAGCCCGGCGCCGGGCGGATGCCGCGGTACTGCTCGCGGATCAGCGCCTCGTTGTCGAGCTGCTCGCCCTCGGCATAGCCCCAGAGCGTGGTGCGGACATGCTGGTGCAGCCGCTCGGCAAACGCCTCGGCGAAGCGATCGGCGAGCGCCTTCAACAGGATGTCCGAATAGTCGTCGATCGCCGCCTTGAAACGGGCGAGGTGCGGCTCGATGCCGTGGATCGAGACGGCGAAGCCGCCGATCCAGTCGCCGTCGCGGTCGATGAAATCGGCGAGGCACATGTTCGCCCGTCCCTCGCGCTTGGCGATCTGCTGGCGCAGGAACGGCAGGCGGACGAGGTCGTCGCTGTCGGTGAGCCCGAGCAGGTCGAGCGAGGCGAGTTCGGCGGGGCTCCACACGCCCTCGGGATCGACGAACACGTCGTCGTCATGGCGCACGCAGGGCCATAGCCCGACCACGCCGCGCGCGGTCAGCCATTTCTCGGCGATGATGCGGTCGAGCATCTTCTGCGCGTCGGCGAACAGGCTGCGCGCGCTCTCGCCGACCAGCTTGTCGTCGAGGATCGCGGGATAGACCCCGGCCAGCTCCCAGGCACGGAAGAACGGCGTCCAGTCGATGCACTCGCGCAGGTCGGCGAGGTCCCAGTCCGGGAAGACATGGATGCCGGGCTGCTTCGGCTTGCCGGGCTTGAGCGCCATGTCGGCGGGGAAGGCGTTGCCACGCGCCTTCTCGATCGGCAGCAGCTCGCTCTGCCCCTTGCCCTCGCGCGCGGCGCGGACGGCGGCATAGTCGGCGGCGACCTTGGCGACATAGTCGTCGCGCTGGGTGTCGCTGACCAGCGTCGTGGCGACGCCGACCGCGCGGCTGGCGTCGAGCACATGCACCACCGGCCCCTCATAGGCCGGCGCGATGCGGAGCGCGGTGTGGACCTTCGACGTGGTCGCGCCGCCGATCAGCAACGGCATGTGCATCTCGGCGCGCTGCATTTCCTCGGCGACCGTCACCATCTCGTCGAGCGAGGGAGTGATGAGGCCGCTGAGGCCGATCATGTCGGCGTCGTTCTCGTTGGCGGCCTCCAGGATCCGCGACCAGGGCACCATCACGCCGAGGTCGACCACCTCGAAGCCGTTGCACTGGAGCACCACGCCGACGATGTTCTTGCCGATGTCGTGGACGTCGCCCTTGACGGTAGCCATGACGACCTTGCCCTTGCCCTTGGCGCCTTCCTCCTTCGCGGCCTCGATGAAGGGGAGCAGGTGGGCGACCGCCTTCTTCATCACGCGCGCCGACTTCACCACCTGCGGCAGGAACATCTTGCCGGAGCCGAACAGGTCGCCGACCACGTTCATGCCGTCCATCAGCGGGCCTTCGATCACCTCGATCGGCCGCGCGAACGCCAGGCGTGCCTCCTCGGTGTCGTCGACGATGTGCGCGTCGATGCCTTTGACCAGCGCGTGCTCGAGCCGCTTGGCGACGTCCCAGCCGCGCCATTCCTCGGCAGCCTTCTCGGCCGCGGCATCGGTGCCACGGAACCTCTCGGCGAGCGCGACCAGCCGCTCGCCGGCCTCGGGATCGCGGTTGAGGATCACGTCCTCGCAGGCGGTGCGCAGCTCCGGATCGATCGTGTCGTAGACGTCGAGCTGCCCCGCGTTGACGATCGCCATGTCCATGCCGGCGGGGATGGCGTGGTAGAGGAACACCGAGTGCATCGCGCGGCGCACCGGCTCGTTGCCGCGGAAGCTGAACGAGAGGTTCGAGAGGCCGCCGGAGATGTGGACGTGCGGACAGCGTTTCTTGATCTCGCGCGTCGCCTCGATGAAGTCGACGGCGTAGTTGTTGTGCTCCTCGATCCCCGTCGCGACGGCGAAGACGTTGGGGTCGAAGATGATGTCTTCGGGCGGGAAGCCGATGCCGGTCAGCAGCTTGTAGGCGCGCTCGCAGATCTCGACCTTGCGGGCCTGGGTATCCGCCTGCCCGACCTCGTCGAACGCCATCACGACGACGGCGGCGCCATAGGCCATGCATTTGCGGGCATGGTCGAGGAACGGCGCCTCCCCCTCCTTCATGCTGATCGAGTTGACGATCGGCTTGCCGGAGACGCACTTGAGCCCGGCCTCGATCACCTCCCATTTCGAGCTGTCGATCATCACCGGCACGCGCGCGATGTCGGGCTCGGCGGCGATCAGCTTGAGGAAGGTCGTCATCGCCTCGACGGCGTCGAGCAGGCCCTCGTCCATGTTGACGTCGATCACCTGCGCGCCGTTCTCGACCTGCTGGCGCGCGACGTCGACCGCCTTGGCATAGTCGCCGGCCATGATCAGCTTCTTGAACGCGGCGGAGCCGGTGACGTTGGTCCGCTCGCCGACGTTGACGAAATTGGTGGAGGATGGGGTGGTCATTATTCTTTCTTCTTGTGCCCCGGCGAAGGCCGGGGCCCAGTTGCGAGCAGCCGGAGACTGAGCCCCGGCCTTCGCCGGGGCACGGATCACGCCGCCATCGTGAATGGTTCCAGGCCGGCGAGCCGGGTCCGCACCTCCGGCGTCGGGATCGCGCGCGGCGGCAATGCCTTCACCGCTTCCGCGATCGCCTTGATGTGCGCCGGGGTCGAGCCGCAACAGCCGCCGAGGATGTTGACCTGACCCTGGTCCGCCCATTCCTTGACCAGCGCCGCCGTCGTCTCGGGCAGCTCGTCATAGGCGCCGAGCTCGTTGGGCAGGCCTGCGTTGGGATAGACCATGATCAGCGTGTCGGCGATGCCGGCCAGTGTCTTCACATGCGGGCGGAGCTGCTCCGCGCCGAACGAGCAGTTGAGGCCGATCGTCAGCGGCTTCGCGTGCCGCACCGCGTGCCAGAACGCCTCGACCGTGTGACCGGAGAGGTTGCGCCCACTGAGGTCGGTCAGCGTCATCGACAGCATGATCGGCAGGTCCCGGCCCAGCGCCTCGCCCGCCTCGATCGCGGCCATGATCCCGGCCTTGGCATTCAATGTGTCGAACACCGTCTCGATCAGGATGAAGTCCGCCCCGCCCTCGACCAAGGCGTCGATCTGCTCGCGATAGACCTCCTTCAGGTAATCGAAGTCGATCTCGCGATAGCCGGGGTCGTTGACGTCGGGCGACAGCGACAGCGTCTTGTTGGTCGGTCCGATTGCGCCCGCGACGAAGCGAGGACGGCCATCCTTCGCCTCGAACTCGTCGGCGATCCGACGGGCGAGCTTCGCGCTCTCCACGTTGATCTCGCGCACGAGGTGCTCGGCGCCGTAATCGGCCTGGCTGATGCGGTTGGCCGAGAAGGTGTTGGTCTCGGCGATGTCGGCGCCGGCCTCGAAATAGGCGCGGTGGATCGCCTCCGGCACCTCGGGCTTGGTCAGCGCGAGGATGTCGTTGTTGCCCTTCTGATCATGGCTGAGGCCCAGCGTGCCTGCATAGTCGGCCTCCGCCAGCTTCCAGCCCTGGATCTCGGTCCCGAACGCGCCGTCGGTGATCAGGATGCGCTTCGTCGCCTCGGTGAGCAGTTTTTCGCGTGAGGTCATCGTCCTTCTCCCATTCCTCCCCGTTTACGGGGAGGGGGACCGCCGCCGAAGGCGGTGGTGGAGGGGGCTCTCCAATCGCGATGTCGCTGGCGGAGAGCCCCCTCCACCAGCCTACGGCTGGTCCCCCTCCCCGTAAACGGGGAGGAACGATTCACGCCGCCGCCTCCCGCGCCTTGCCCTGCGGCCTGAGCCCCAGCAGGTGGCAGATCGCGTAGCTGAGCTCCGCGCGGTTGAGCGTGTAGAAATGGAAGTTGCGTACCCCGCCCGCATAGAGCCGGCGGCACAGCTCCGCCGCCACCGTCGCCGCAACGAGCTGGCGCGCGCCGGGATGGTCGTCGAGCCCTTCGAACAGCCGCGCCAGCCACGAGGGCACCGCCGTCCCGCACATCCCCGACATCCGCTGAATGCTGGCGAAGTTGGTGACCGGCATGATCCCCGGCACGATCTCCGCGTCGATTCCCGCCGCCGCGACGGCGTCGCGGTAGCGCAGGAATGTCTCCGCCTCGAAGAAGAATTGCGTGATCGCCCGCGTTGCGCCGGCGTCGAGCTTGCGCTTGAGGTTGTCGAGGTCGGCCGCGGGATCGGGCGAGTCCGGATGGCATTCGGGATAGGCCGCGACCGAGATCTCGAACGGGTGCAGCTTCCTGAGGCCCGCGACCAGCGCCGCGGCATTCTCGTATCCGCCCGTCGGCGAGACGAACTTGGCCCCGGCCACCGGCGGATCGCCGCGCAAAGCGACGATGTGCCGCACGCCCGCCGCCCAATATTCCTCCGCGACCGCATCGATCTGCTCGCGCGTCGCCTCGACGCAGGTGAGGTGCGCCGCCGCCGCCAGCGACGTCTCGCGCTCGATCCGCGCCACCGTCGCGTGGGTGCGCTCGCGGGTCGATCCGCCCGCGCCATAGGTCACCGAGACGAAGCGGGGGCCGAGCGGCTCGAGCGTCTTGATCGACTCCCACAGCGTCTCCTCCATCTTCTCCGTCTTGGGCGGGAAGAATTCGAACGACACGCCGATATCGCCGGCAAGGTCGGCATAGAGCGGCCCTGCCGTCGCGCGGCGCGCCTCTTCGTCTCCGCTCATGCCGCCTTCACCTCCTTCGTGTCCGTACCTGTCTTGCGTGCCAGCCAGAGCTTCACCGTCAGCTCGCCGCCCTCCAGCGTCTCGACCTGCACCGGCGCCAGCCCGGCGCCCTCGAACCAGCCGAGCATCTGCTCGTCCGAAAAGCCGAGCCGGGTGTGGCCCTCGCGGCTGCGCAGCTCTTCGCGGTCGTGCGGCGCGAAATCGGCGATCAGCAGCCGGCCGCCCGGCGCGAGTACCCGCGCCGCCTCGCCGATCGCCGCGCCTGGCTGCTGCGCGAAATGGAGAACGTGGTGGATGATCGCGAGGTCCGCCGCATCGTCCACCATCGGCAGCGCGTAGAGGTCGGCCTGGCGCAGCTCGGTATTGGCGGCGCCGGCGAGCTTGGCGCGCGCCAGCCGCAGCATTTCCGACGATCGATCGATGCCGAGCGCCGTCTCCGCCCGGGGCGCGAACAGCTCGAGCATCCGCCCGGTGCCGGTGCCGATGTCGATCAGCCGGCCGAGCGGCGCGTCCCCGACCACGCGGGCCATCGCCGCCTCGACCTCGCTGTCGGCGACATGGAGCGACCGGATCGCGTCCCATTCACCGGCATGCGCCTCGAACCACTCGGCCGCCGCCGCGGCGCGATCGGCGCGCACCGCCGCCAGCCGCGCGCTGTCCGCCACCGCCCAATGGTCGGGCGCCTCCCTGTTCCATTCGTCGAGCGCCGTCAGCACCGGCCCGACCCGATCCGCGCGGCCGAGCGCGACGAACACCCAGCTTCCTTCCTTGCGCCGTTCGGCGAGGCCGGCGTCACACAGGATCTTGACATGGCGGCTGACGCGCGGCTGGCTCTGGCCCAGCACCTGCGCCAGCTCGCCGACCGACAGTTCCATCGTGCGCAGCAGCGCCAGGATGCGCAGCCGCGTCCCGTCCGCCAGCGCGCGGAAGATGTCGAGGACGATGGTCATAGCTATATAGATATAAAGATATCTTTATATGAGGTCAACGCAGCCGTTGCGGCATCGAATTGCGGCGGGTTGCGGCACCAATCGGGCTCGGTTAGCGTTCACGTCCCAATCCACGGGGGAGAAAGACATGACCAAGCGACTGATCCTGCCGCTCGCCATCGCCGCGACCGCTCTCGGCCTCGCCGCCTGCTCGGACAACAGCCAGACCGCGGTCGGCAACGCCGCCGATGCGGTGGCCGCCGACGCCAATGCCACGATGAGCGAGGCCGTCAACGACGTCGATGCCGCCGCCGACCAGGCGTTCGGCGCGGCCGAGAACGCGACCGATCATGCCGCCAACATGGCCGACCATGCTGCCGATACGGCCGGCAACGCGCTCCACGCCGCCGGCAACGAGATCGCGCACTGATCCGGCCATTGATCGCGGTCGCTCCGCTGCTGCTGCTTGTGGGCTGCGGCAGCGGAGACGACCAGAGGGCTCCCGGCCAGCTCACCGCCGACCAGGAGCAGGAGCTCAACGAGGCCGCCGCCGCGCTCGATGCCAATCAGGCGGCCGCCGCCAACGTCGCGCCGGAGGACCTGAACTGATGCAGCCGCGCCGCCTGGGAGCCACCGACCTCGACATCGCGCCGCTGGTGCTGGGCGGCAACGTGTTCGGCTGGACCGCGGACGAGAAGGCGAGCTTCGCCGTGCTCGACGCCTTCGTCGACGCGGGCGGCACGATGATCGACACCGCCGACGTCTACTCGGCCTGGGTGCCGGGGCATCGCGGCGGCGAATCCGAAAGCATGATCGGCGCCTGGCTCAAGGCGTCGGGCAAGCGCGGCAAGGTCCAGATCGCGACCAAGGTCGGGATGCTCCCGGGCGAGGGCGGCGAGAAGCTCGCCCCCGCGCGCATTGCCGCCGCCTGCGACGCTTCGCTCGAGCGGCTGGGGGTCGAGCGCATCGACCTCTATTATGCGCACCAGGACGACGAGAGCGTGCCGCAGGAGGACGTACTGGAGGCGTTCGGCAAGCTCGCCGACGCCGGCAAGATCCATGTGCTCGGCGCGTCCAACTTCCACGCGGCCCGCCTCAAGTCGGCGAACGAGACGGCGGCGGCGAAGGACCTGCCGCGCTACCGCGTGCTCCAGCCCGAATACAATCTCGTCAGCCGCCATCGCTTCGAGGGCGAGCTCCAGGATTATTGCGTCGAGCACAATATCGGCGTGCTGCCCTATTACGGGCTCGCGTCAGGCTTCCTCACCGGCAAGTACCGCAGCGAGGCCGACCTCGGCAAAAGCCCGCGCGGCGGCCGCATGTCCGGGCTTCTCAAGGAAAAGGCCGGCGTGCTGGCGGCAATGGATCAGGTCGCGGAAGAGACCGGCGCCACCCTCGCCCAGATCGCGCTCGCCTGGCTGATGGCGCAGCCCGGCGTCACCGCCCCGATCGCCAGCGCGACCAGCGTCGATCAGCTCCGCGAGCTGGTGGGCGCGTGGGACGTGACGCTCACCACCGACCAGCTCGACCGGCTGACCGCTGCGGGGACGTGATTCCGACACTCAGATCCTCCCCGGCACGGGGAGGAATTGACGATCATCACAGGTGCGCCGTCACCTCGGGCCTGTTCCACCAGGCGTTGTCGCGTCCGTTGAAGAAATTCACCGGCACCGCGGCGAGTTCCTCGTCGCTCGCATTGTCGATGCAGTTGATGCTGATCGAGACGAAATCGCCGCCGATCTCCTCGACATAGCCGTCGCCGAACGGTGCCGCGCCGCAGGTGCTGCAGAAATAATGGTGCCCCTGCTTGTTGCCGAACTGATAGTCGGTGAGCGCATCCGCACCGGCCAGCAGCCGGAACTGCTCGGGCTTGATGTTCACGCCCCATTTGCGCCGCTTCATGCAGATCGAGCAGTTGCACTTGCCCGTCCCCGCCGCCAGGTCGATGTCCGCCTCGAAGCGGACGGCGCCGCAGTGGCAGCTGCCGTGATAGGTCTTGAGCATCGTCATCTCCCTTGATTGCCGAGGCTTGATTGCTGGTGTCACCTACTGCCATGCTGCTGCCACCATGCTGTCAGCATAGTGACATTACGACCGAGCTCATGCGACGCGCCGACCGCCTGTTCCAGATCGTCCAGATCCTTCGCCGCTCGCACCGTCCGGTGACGGCGGAAGCCATTGCTGAAGAACTCGAGACCTCTAAGCGCTCGGTCTATCGCGACGTCGCCGCGCTGATCGGCCAGCGCGTGCCGATCCGCGGCGAGGCGGGGATCGGCTATGTGCTCGATGCCGGCTTCGACCTGCCGCCGCTGATGCTGACGCCCGACGAGGCGGAGGCCGCAGTGCTCGGCGCGCAATGGGTGGCGGGTCATGCCGATCCCGCGCTCGCCCGCGCCGCGCGCGACCTGCTCGCCAAGGTCGCGGCGGTCGTTCCGCCGGAGATGCGCACGCTGATCGACGACCCCGCCGCCCGTACCACGCCCGGATGGCGGATCACGCCCGAGACGATCGACGTGACCGCATTGCGTGCGGCGATCCATGCGGGGCGCAAGGTCCGCCTCGACTATCGCGACGAGAAGGGCGCGGCGACCGAGCGCACCGTCTGGCCCGCGCTGATCGGCTATCTCGACGCCGCGCGCATCCTCGTCGCCTGGTGCGAGCTGAGGCAGGATTTCCGCAGCTTCCGCCTCGATCGCATGGTGGCCTGCGAGACGCTTGGGGAGCGTTATCCCGCCCGGCCTGCGGCGCTGCGCGCCCGCTGGCTCGCGCTGATGGACCAGCCGCCGGGCGCGTAGCCGCCTCCTCAAGCTCTTCGCACGAAATCGCTGACCCAGTTGACCTCCCAGGTCGCGCCGCCGTCGCCGGACATCGCCTGCTCCCACCGCGCCGAACCGGATGTGATCCACGACCATTGCGTCCGCGTCAGGACGGGCCGGCCGTTCAGCTGATCCTCGCCGGTGAAGGTTCCCAAGCCGTCGGCGAATCGGCCCCGCACCGGCGGGGCGAAACCGGCGGGGTTGCGCCCGTCCAGCCACCAGCTCAGCCATTCGCCGCGCGCTGGGTCGAATGTCCTGAGGCCGATCCCGCGATGAGCCCCGTCGGCGCGCGCGAAAAGATTGTCGCCGACATTGCCGTGACCGCCGAGCACCGGCCAGTTGGTCAGGGTGCCGGTGAACTCCTCCCAGTCCCTGCTCCCGGCAAGCCGCTGCCGCAGGCGACGGTGTCGCACCGACCAGGTCCCGTGCAGGAAATCGAAGTCGCGGCTCCTCTCCGCCAACAGCGGCAACGGCGTCGCGACCGGCGCGGTGCGGGTGAAGAAATTCTCCCAGTTGATCTCCCAGCTCTTGCCGCCGTCGGTCGAGAGCGCCTGTTCCCAATGCGGCCGTGCGCTGTGGATATCGAGCCAGCGGAAGCGCGCGATCACCGGGCGCCCCTTGAACAGGTCGGGCCCGGTGAAGACGCCGGTGTCGCCGTCGAAGCCCCCGCGGACCGGCGCATCGATCACCGTCGGATTGCGGCCGTCGATCCACCAGATCGACCACTGCCCCTGCACCGGATCGAAGGCGCGGACGGTGAGGCCGCGATAGGTGCCGCTCGGGATGTCGACGATATTGTCGTCGATCGTGCCGAGCCCGCCGAGCGTCAGCCACAGCGCGCTCTTGCCCGCGAACTCCTGCCAGTCGTTGCTGCCGGCCAGCCGCTCCTTGAGGCGGCGGTGCCAGACGTCCCAATTGCCGACCAGCCAGTCCCAGTCGTGCGCTCGCGCGGAGAGATCGAGGTCGCGGCCTTGGGCAAGGGTCGGCACCAAGAGGCCAAGCATTCCGCCAGCCAACGCGACGCCGGCGATCACGTCCCTGCGCCGCAACCCCTTTCCGCCGCCTATATCCTGTCCCACCGCGCATCTCCCGCACTACCTCTCCAGGGGGAATGACATCGCCAATGCGCTTTTGGCTATGCGAAGCTTGGCCCGAGAGGCTAAGCCACACTTATGCTCGACCGCCCCTTTCCCTCGCTTGCGGCGATCCGCGCCTTCGAGGCGGCGGCACGGCTGGGGAGCTTCACCGCGGCCGGACGCGAGCTTGGCACATCCTCGGCCTCGGTCAGCTATCATGTTCGACAGCTCGAGGCGCAGATCGGGATCACGCTGTTCCGCCGCCGGCCGCATCGCGTCGAGCTGACCGAGGGCGGTGCGATGATCGCCGCGGAAGCGACCAATGCCTTCGCCGCGCTCCGGGCGAGCTTCGCGCGCGCGGCCGACATGGACGAGGCGCGGCTGTCGCTCACCACGCTTCCGACCTTCGGCACGAGCTGGCTGACGCCGCGGCTGGGCCTGTTCCGGGCGCAGCATCCCGACATATCGGTAGAGCTCGACGTGTCAGAGGCGGCCGAGGACCTCTCCGCCGGCCGCTTCGATGCGGCGATCCGCAACGGCGACGGCCGCTGGCCGGGGCTGCGCACGATCGAGCTGTTTCCCAGCATCTTCATGCCGCTGTGCGTTCCCGGATTGAAGGATGCCGCCACCGGCATCGGCGATCCCGGCGCCCCGCTCGAGGTTCCGCTGCTCGGCCGGCCCGACTGGTGGGCGAGTTGGTACCGGTCGCTGGGCTTTGCGGAGGGGCCGCCGGCATCGCGCTTCGGCACCAGCTTCTCGGCAGAGCATCTCGACGTCGCGGCGGCGCTCGCGGGGCATGGCGTCGTCATCGCCTCACCGATCCTGTTCAGCCGTGAGATCGATTCCGGCCGGCTCGTGCCGGCGCACGCGAAAGTCGCCGCGGCGGGGCGGTCCTTCTGGCTCGCCTACCCCCTCTCCCGCCAGCACAGCCGGAAGATCGTCCGGTTACGCGACTGGCTGTGCGCCGAGGCGGAGCGCGCACGCGCCGAGGCGGCGGCCTTCCTGGAATGTGTGGCGTCGGCTACTTAGTCAGGGGCCGATTGCTACCGGTGTCATAAGCCGGTATGACCCGGCACCAGAATCGATCGCCACGCAGCGATCAGCAAGGGAGGGGTGGATGGTGCGCCGTCACGGGTCGATGCTGCTCACGATCGGCGCTGCGGCGTTGCTGACGGCCGGTCCGGCACGCGCCGACGATGCGCCGGGACTGATCTTCCACGTCTCGGCGGATATCAGCCTCACCGCCGACCGCGCCGGTGGCGATGCCGTCCCCAATTTCGCAAGCAAGGTCGCGATCGTCCCCACCGGCAAGGCGGGAGGCGCGATCCAGTGGGAGGACGACGGCTACGTCACCTGGAACGCGCCGGGCAACATCCAGGCCCGGCGCGGCACGCTCGCCTTCTTCTGGCGGTCGCGCTACCCGGTCGGCGAAGCGCCGTTCGTGCTGTTCCGCGTCGGCTTCGCCGATCATTCGAGCTGGGACATGGCGTTCCTGCGGATCGACTGGAACGGCCACGGCTTCGACGCCTTCGTCACCGACACCAACCTCGCGCGCGAGCGGGTGTCGTTCCGGATGGATGCGCTGCCCGCACCCGACACCTGGCACCACATCGCCTTCGTCTGGGACGAGGCGGTCGGGGTGCGGCTCTACGTCGACGGCAAGGAAGTGGCTCGAAAGGACGGGCAGGCGGTGCTCGACAGCGGCCTCGACCAGTTCGGCCTCGCCGGGCGGGTGATCGCGCCGCATCAGGTGCAGAGCCGCTACAATTTCATGCGCGGCTCGGACCTGGACGACATCCGCGTCTACGACCGGATGCTGCCGGCCGCGGACATCGCCGCGCTCGCCGGCGGCGGCACTCCGTCAGGCGCGGCCCCGCTCGACGCGGCGGGCGAGCGGCGCGCCTTTCTTCATCGCTATGGCTTCGACAAGGAATCGCCGCCCGCGCTCACCGCCGCCAGCACGCGCATCCGCAAGGTCGAGTTCGCCGACGCCAGGGACCTCAAACAATGGATGTGGAAGGGCGTCGACGGAATCCCGGAGACGACCTGGCCCGGCGTCTACAACCGCTCGCGCCTGCCCGGCCGCAACGACTATTTCACCCTGCCCGACTGGAACACCTATGTCGAAGGCGGCAAGGCCTATGAGCTGACGATCCCGCCCGGCGAGGCGGTCAATCGCGTCGATATCCGCGGCGCCGCCTATGGCGGCCTCGACTATGCGGCGGACGGGAAGCGCTACGCGCCGCTGGCCCGGCGGCCGCAGGGGATCGAGAAATCGATCCACAGCTTCTCCGAGCGCACCGGCGGGCGGCTGCGCTTCACCAATATCGCGCAGGAAACGCCGATCCAGGAAATCTGGGCCTATGATGTCCAACCGGGCGCAGAGCCCGAGGGTACGGTTAAGCTCAGCTACACCGTCGACAGCAAGGCCGCGCCGGGCTTCGCCGCGCTCGCCGGGCTCAATGCCTTCATCGCCGGCCGCTATCCGCCGGCGGAGCGGGCGACGGTGGTGGCGCTGCCGGCGAGCCGAGGGGGGGCAGCGGTCGGCGCAGGCAGTGCGGCCGCAGCTGGCGAGGCGCGGCGCATCGAGGATGCGGCGCCGCTCGTCCATATCCTGATCCCGTCCGGCTTCAGCGCCGCCGCGCCCGACCGGCCGCTGGCGCGCGCATGGAACTATACCTGGGCGAATGCGCATGACGGGCTGGATGGCATCGCGCTCGACATCCCGGCGCTCAAGGTGACGCCGAACCGCGACGGCCTCATCCCGCTCAACATCCGCGTCAAGGACCCGATCTGGCCCGAGCGCGACATGATCGACGTCTCGGTCTCGGTCCGTCGGGGCGAGGCGCGCACTTTGTGGCTGGACCTGCGCGACCGCATCCTGACCGAGGACAGCCTCTATCTCGCCATCGCCAGCGCGGCGCCCGATTTCGGTCCTGCTTCGATCGACGGGATGAAGATCCGGCTGGTGTTCAAGGACCGCGCCGCCGCCAAGGCCGAACATGTCGCCGACCGTTTCAACCAGGTCCGCGACAATTGGGGCTTTCTGGTGGAGGAGCATACCGCCTCCGCCCGCGAGGCGATGTACCGCCGGGTGAAGGCCGACATCACCGACCTGCTCCGCGTCGATCCCGACAATCTCGAGGGCCGGCGCTACTGGGCCGACATCAGCTACGGCGCGACGGGAATGCCCCCCTTCACCCAGCCGGTGCCGCCCGCCGGCGTGCCGCTGTGGGCGTTCCGGCAGCTCGAGGACCTGAAGCTCACGCGCCGCTTCGTCGACTGGTGGATCGACAACCGGCAGGTGCCCTACGGCGATTTCGGCGGCGGCATCTCCGACGACACCGACCTGACCCAGCAATGGCCGGGCCTGGCGCTGATGGGCGTCGAGCCCGACAAGATCAACGCGTCGCTGCGTGCCCTCTCCGATGCCGTCTACGCGAACGGCATGAACACGGGCGGGCTCGGCACCATCACCACCGACGAGCTTCACGCCTATGAGGAGGGGATGAACAGCGACGCCGAGCGGCTCTACCTCAACTGGGGCGAGCCCAGAGCGGTCGAGCGGCTGATGGCGACGACCAAGGCGCTGACCGGCATCATCCAGCGCAATCCCGCCGGCCACATGCACTTCGCCTCCAACTGGTACGGCGGCACCAAGGTTTATCGCGAAGGGCCGTGGGAGTGGCAGAAGCCCTACAGCTTCGTCGTGATGCACGCCCCGATCCTGATGGGCGTCTACAACGGCAACCCGACCGCGCGGGGCCTCGTCACCGGCGTGATCGACGGCTGGCTGGCGCATGGGAAGCAGGACGCCAAGGGGGCCTGGAGCTACCCCAACGAGATCAATTGGCGCACCGACGCCGAGCGCGCCGGCGACGGCGGCGGAGTGGCGACGCCCTATCAGTCCGTATGGGCGGCGTGGCGCTTCACGGGGGACGACAGATATCTGGCGCCGATCCTCTCGCGCGTGGCGAAGGGCGGGCCGGCATCGCTCGGCGATCTCAACGAGAACGTCGTCGCCGCGCTCGGACGGACGAACGACTGGGGCAAGGCGCTCGCGGGCCAGCCGGGCGACTTCGCGCGCGTCGCCGGCTGGGATGCGACCGGCGACAAGCGCCTGCTCGAGACGCTCCACGCCGACGCGATCGAGGACAAGACGCAGCACGAATATATGTATACCGAGGGGCATTGGTGGTCCGACCGCGTCGACCAGCCCAATGAATTCCTCCAGCGCGAGCGGCTTGGCGGGATCGCGCTGAAGCGCAACCAGACCTATCCCGGCAACGCGGTGAGTTGGCGCTTCGCCAATCTGGGCGCGGCCGAGCAGGTCGCGATCCTGGTGCCGGGGGCGACGCGCGAGCGGTTCAAGGTGATCGCCTACAACATGAGCGACGTCGCCCAGCCGGCGACGATGACGGCGTGGAACGTCGCCGCCGGCCGCTGGACGATGACGGCGGGAACCAGCGCCGCCAACGGCGACACCGCCGACGGATCGACCACGGCGACCGAGGTGACGCTGGAGCGCAGCGCCGCGGTCGCGGTGACCTTCGCCCCACGCACCACCACCGTGCTGGAGTTCGCACTCAAGTCGCCCGGCACGCCGCCGGAAAAACGGGCGGACCTCGGCATCGGCGCCGACGACGTGCGGCGGCAGGGCCGGACGGTCTCCGTCACCGTCCACAGCCTCGGCGCGGTCGAGGCGGCCGGCGGAACGGCCATGCTGGAGGATGCAGCCGGCAAACCGGTGGCGAGCGTGCCGCTGCCGACGCTGGCCGCGCCGCTCGACCTGACGCCGAAGGCCGCGACCGTGCGCCTGACGATCCCCGGCGGAGTGAACTCGACGGGTCTTAAGGTCCGCGTTACCTTGCCCGGCGATGCGCCTGAGGTGACCCGGCTCAACAATGTGGTGCCGCTCCAATGAGCGGCGCCGGCCTCCCGGTGACGCGGCGCGCGCTGCTGGCAGGCGCCGGAGCGGCGCTGGCGACCGCCGCCGTTCCCGGCGAGGCGGCGGAGAGCGACGACCAGCGGCTGCGGGCCTTGCTCGACGGACTCGACGCCCTCCCCTCGCCTGCCGCGCGGCTGGCGCGACTGGAGGCGTTCCGGGGGGATCGGCTGTCGCCTTCGGCGGCGCTCGACCTGAAGTGCATCCGCGAGGGCCTCGCGATCGACGCGCGCATTGCCGAGGTCATGCCGTTCGGGCAGCCCGGCCGCTCGCCCTATACCGTCACGCCGACGAGCGGCGCCTGGCGCGATCCCGGCCGCGCCGATGCCGCCGACCGCATCGCTGCCGACACCCGCGCGATTCGCGCCGAAGCGACGGCGGGGATCATCCTCCCGCGCGCGCTGCTCGATCGCACCGCCGCTGCCGTGACCAAGGCAGCCGGCCAAGCCCAGGGCAGCACCGCGACCGCACTGCGCGAGCAGGCAGCGCTCCTCGCATCGCTGGCACCTCGGGCAGGCGATGCGCCGGGCATGTGGCGGCTGCCGAACGGGGCCGAATACTACGACCTGTTGCTCGACCGGCAGTTCGGCTTCAGGGGCGGCGGCACGGCGGCGCATCGGCTGTTCCTCGCCAAGGCGGAGGAGCTGATCCGCGCCGCCGACGCGGTGCTCCGGCGCCTCGGTCGCCGCGACGGCACGGTCGGCGAGCGCATCGTCGCCGCCTTCCGCGATCCCGCGCATCTCTACGGCAACGACGATGCCGGGCGCACCCGCGCGGTCGCCGACATGAACCGCCTCCTTGCTTCCGCCAAGGCGCGGGTACCGGCGCTGATCGGCCCGGTGCCGCCGGAGTGCCTGGACGTCGCCGTCCGCCGCATGTCGCCGGCCGACGAGGCCGCCGCCCGCAGCGGCTATCGCGAGCTGCCGACGCCGGACGGCAAGCCCGGCGGCTATTTCGTCGACCTGAGCGACATCCGCCGCCGCCCCGCCTGGAGCCTCGGCAGCGTCGTCCATCACGAGCTGATCCCCGGCCACATGATCCAGCTCCCGATGGAAGCGCGCGCCGCGCCGCATCCGCTGCGGCTACGCTACGCCCCTGCCTTCGCCGAGGGCTGGGCGGTCTATGCCGAGCAGCTCATGGCCGCGGATGGCGCCCATGCCGGCAATGATCTGATGCTTTTGGGACACATTCACTGGCTGTTGTTCCGAATTGCGCGAGCGGTCATTGACACCGGTGTCCATAGTGAGCGATGGTCAGCATCGGAAGCTCGTCAGAAGCTGGGGATGATGCAAGGCGAACCCGCTTTCTTCGCCACGTTCGACCAGGACGCCGATCGCGTCTGCCTGGAGCCGGCCGTGCGGGCGGGCGAGGCATCGGCGTGGCTCGCCCTAGCCGAGACCGGTGCCGGACGCGGCGGCACAGCGCTCAGGCGCTTCCATCAGGCGGTGCTGGCGCATGGTCGGGTACGGAGGTCCATGCTCGGCACGGGCTGAGACGTGCAATAACCAAATAACACAAAACAAACGAAATTCTGGGAGAGGGATATGAGCAAGGGGATTGAATTCAAGCATTGGATGCGCGGCGGCACGTCGGTGGCGGCATTGGCGCTTGCGGTGACATTCTCGGCGGCAGCCCATGCCCAGGCGGCAGGACCGAACGACACTTCGGCAGCAACCGCCGTGCCGCAGGATCAGGCGTCACCGGATCAGAGCGCCGACTCCAACCAGGATATCATTGTCACCGGTTTCCGCGGCAGCCTCGCCCGCGCGCTCGACGAGAAGCGCCAGTCGGCGGCGGCGATCGACTCGATCCTCGCCGAGGATATCGGCAAGTTCCCGGACCTCAACCTGTCCGAGTCGATCCAGCGCGTCCCGGGCGTCGCCCTGGCGCGCGACGGCGGCGAGGGCCGGCAGATCTCTGTCCGTGGCCTCGGCGCGCAGTTCACGCGCGTGCGCATCAACGGCATGGAGGCGATGGCCACCGCCGGCAGCTCGGACGCCTCGGGCGGCACCAATCGCGGCCGCGCGTTCGACTTCAACGTGTTCGCCGCCGACCTGTTCAACGGCATCACCGTCCGCAAGACCGCCGATGCGGTGACCGAGGAGGGCTCGCTCGGCGCGACCGTCGACCTGCAGACCGCGCATCCGTTCGACTACAAGGCGGGCCTGACGATCGCCGGCGGCGCGCAGGCCGGATACAACGACCTGTCGGAGAAGGTATCGCCGCGCGCCGCGGGCATGATCTCGTGGCGCAATGCCGACGAGACCTTCGGCGTGCTCGCCTCGGTCGCCTATACCAAGCGCCGGATCGTCGAGAGCGGCTATTCGACGGTGCGCTGGACGACCAACACCGCGGGCGTCGCGCCGGGCTTCCAGAGCTATCTCGGCACAACCTGCGCCTATCCGACCGCCGGCGGCCCCTCGACCACGCCGCAGTGCATCGAGGCGAACAACCTCTTCCACCCGCGCTTCCCGCGCTACGACTATTTCATCACCGATCAGGAGCGCATCGGCGCCACCGCCTCGGTGCAGTGGAAACCGACCGACAGCACGACGATCACGATCGACGGCCTCTATGCCCAGTTCAAGGGCACGCGCGAGGAACGCTATCTCGAGGCGAACGGCTTCTCGGTGGCGGGCGCCTGCACCGCGACGTCGCGGCCGACCAATTGCGGCGTCGCCGATGTCGACGTCACCGCCGCCACCGTCGAGAACGGCGCGCTGATCGCCGGCACCTTCAACGACGTCGACCTGCGCGTCGAGAACCGGTTCGACCGGCTCGACACCAAGTTCAAGCAGCTCACGGTGAAGATCGACCAGCAGCTCGGCGAAAATCTGTCGATCAATCTCCTCGCCGGCCATTCGCAGTCGGACCACGACAATCCGGTCCAGAACACCGTCACCTTCGACCAGTTCAACGTCGACGGCTACAGCTACGACTACACCGACCGGAAGCATCCGGTGTTCGACTTCGGCACCGCCGACCTCGACAATCCGCAGGCCTGGGTGCTGAGCCAGCTCCGCCTGCGCGCGGCGGGGGTCAAGAACCGGTTCGACAACGCCCAGCTCAACCTCAACTGGAAGGTCTCGGACGAATTCTCGATCGATGCGGGCGCCTCCTACAAGGAGTATAAGTTCCGCAGCATCGACCTTCGCCGCAGCAACGGCACTACCGCGGCGCAGGACACCAACCTCACCTGCTGCACGCTGCCCGGCGACACGCTCGACAAGTTCGGCCATGTCGTGTCGATCGAGGGCCAGAGCTTCTTCGCCCCCGACTATTTCGCGGCGCGCGATTATTTCGGGCTGGAGGATCCGACTGCGCGGGGCGGCGCCTTCCGCCTCGGCATCGAGCCGGGCCTCGCCGGCAACACCCGCGTCGAGGAGCATGACAAGGGCGGCTTCGTCCAGTTCAACTTCAACCACGACTTCGGCATCTTCAATCTGCGCGGCAACGGCGGCGTGCGCTATGTCCAGACCTTCCAGCGCGCGCAGGGCTATTCGTTCCTCGGCGGCCAGGCGACGCCGATCACCTCGTCGCGCACCTATGAGGACTGGCTGCCCTCGATGAACCTGGTGATCGAGCCGAGCCGCGACTTCCTGCTCCGCTTCGCCGCGGCGCGGGTGATGGCGCGGCCGGACCTGGGCAGCCTGCCGCCCTCGGCGTCGGTGGGCGTCTCGGGCGCCAACAGGACGGTGTCGGCGGGCAACCCCAACCTCGATCCGTTCCGCGCCACCACCTACGACGTCTCCGCCGAATGGTATTACCAGCCGGGGGCGCTGCTGTCGGTCGCGCTGTTCCAGAAGGACATCGACAGCTTCGTGCAGACGGTACAGTCGTCGGGCGCCTTCTCCGAGAACCCGTTCGGCCTGCCCGACAGCCTGGCGATCGCGGCGTGCGGCAATCTCTATCCGGCGACCTGCAATCCCGCCTTCACCAACTGGGTCTTCTCCGTGCCGCGCAACACGCCGGGCGGGCGTCTGCGCGGCTATGAGATCAATTTCCAGCAGCCGTTCCGTTTCCTGCCGGGCTTCCTCGGCAACTTCGGGGTGCTGCTGAACTACACGCACGTCAGCTCGAACATCAAATATCTGAACGCCCAGGGCCAGGTGATGAAGATCGACGACCTGACCGGCCTGTCGCGCCACTCGGCCAACGCCACCCTTTATTACGAGGACAAGCTGATCAGCGCCCGCGTCTCCGGCGCCTACCGCAGCGGCTACATGAGCGACGCGGTCGGCACCCAGGGCGTCGACAGCCAGGGCACCAACAAGACGTTCAACCTCGACGCCTCGGTGCAGATCAACGTCACCAAGCAGATCAAGCTGACGTTCGAGGGGGTCAACCTCACCGACCAGTATCAGGACCAGTATGTCGACTCGCGCAACCTGCTGTCGGTCTATCACCACACCGGCCGCGAGTTCCTGGTCGGCGTGCGCTTCAACTACTGACGTCTCCTCACCTGCCGGCGCGATCCCCTAGGGTTGCGCCGGCCTTTCCCGTCTCGGAGTATCGCATGCGGCGTGCCACAGCTTTGATCCTCGGCCTCGGCACCGTCTGGTCGATAATGGCAGCCGTGCCCGCCGTCGCCGGCTCCGCCGCTCCGCCCCGCGCGCAGCTGCTCGACACGATGAAGCGGGCGACGCGCTTCATGGTCGACAAGGCATCGGTCCACGGCGGCTATGTCTGGGCCTATCTGCCCGACTTCTCGCGCCGCTGGGGGGAGATGGAGGCCTATCCGACGATGGTGTGGGTGCAGCCGCCCGGCACCGCGACGATGGGGCATTTGTTCCTCGACGTTTATCACGCGACCGGCGACGATTATTATTATCAGGCGGCGGTGAAGGCGGCGGACGCGCTGATCGAAGGGCAGCTGCCGAGCGGCGGCTGGCATTATTTCATCGACTATGGCGGTCCGGACTCGACCAGGCGCTGGTACGCGACGATCGGCAGGAACGCCTGGCGGCTGGAGGAATTCCAGCACGACTGGGGCAACGCCACCTTCGACGACGCCGGAACGTCGGAGTCGATGCAGTTCCTGCTCAGGCTCTACCTCGAGAAGCGCGACCCGCACCTCAAGCCGGCGCTCGACAAGGCGCTGAGCTTCGTCCTCGAGAGCCAGTATCCGAACGGCGGCTGGCCGCAACGCTATCCGGCGACCAAGAGCCCCTACATCGACCACGGCAAGCCCGACTATACCGGCTTCATCACCTTCAACGACGACGTCGCGGCGGAGAACATCAAGTTCCTGCTGATGTACCAGCAGACGCTGGGCGACCCGCGCATCCCAGACGCGATCCGGCGTGCGATGGACGTGTTCGTCGCCGCGCAGCAGCCGGCGCCGCAGGCCGGCTGGGGGCTGCAATATACGCTCGACATGAAGCCGACCGGCGCGCGCACCTACGAACCGACCGCGCTCGTCACCCACACCACCGCGGCGAACATCGAGCAGCTGTTCGAATTCTACCGCCTGACGGGCGATCCGAAATTCCTCGCGCGTGTGCCCGAGGCGCTGGCATGGCTCGATTCCGTGCGGCTGCCCGACAATCTCGTCAAGAACGGCAGGGCCTATCCGACCTTCGTCGAGATCGGCTCGAACAAGCCGCTGTTCGTCCATCGCCGCGGTTCCGACGTGGTCAACGGCGAATATTATGTCGACGGCAATCCCGAGCACACGCTCGAGCACTACAGCTCCTTCCGCAGCATCGACGTGCCGAAGCTGCGCGCCGAATATGAGCGGCTGAAGGCGATCCCCGGCAGCGCGGTCGCCAAGGATTCGCCGCTCCGCGCCGGCGCCAAGGCACCGTTGCCGCGCTATTTCCTCGTCGACCTCGGCAAGAATTCGGATCGCAACCTCGGCGGCAAGCGCCCCTCGGCGGAGGCGCTGGTCGCCTCGCTCAATGCCGAGGGCTGGTGGCCGACCGAGCTCAAGACCACCAGCCATCCCTATACCCATGACGGCTCGCCGACACCGGTGCCGGGCGACTATGGCGCGACCCGCGTCGGCGACGATACCGACACCTCGCCGTACATCGATCCGCACCCGGCGATCGGCATCTCGACGGGCGCTTACATCGAGAACATGGAAACGCTGATCGCGGAGCTCGGCCATGCGGGGTAGCCTGCTTCTCCTGATGGGATTCCTTCCCGCCGCTGCCGCCGCACAGGAGGTACCGGCCGGCGGAATGACCGTGATCGACGAGAACTCGGTCAAGCGCGACGAGCCGACTCCGCACGGGCGTATCGGGATGAGCACCGCCTGGCGGATCAGCGATGCGGTGCCGGGCCGGAACATGGAGTTCCGCAAGCGCGCGCTGCATCCGGGCGCGGCGATCGGCGCGCACAAGCTCAGCCACGACGAGGTCTATTATGTCGTCTCCGGCCGCGGCGAAGCCTTCTCCGGCGACCGCAAGGCGCAGGTCGGGCCGGGGCAGGCGGTCTATTTCTTCACCGGCGAGACGATGGGCATCCGCCAGCAGGGCAGCGAACCGCTGGTGCTGATCATCAGCTATCCCTTGGTCGGGCGGGTGAAGTAGGAAATCCCTCTCGCATTGGAGAGAGTTCCGGATCGGCTATGCCCCCGGCGTGGCCTCAACAGCGCGGAGCACGACTTCCGAGGGGCTGGGGGGTAAACCGGATGCATTCCCGGTCGTGGCGCTGATCGGGTTGCGGTTGGCCCCCGATCTCTGAGCGGCTAAACCACTAGAACGGAACCAAAAGAGCCGTGCACAAGCGCCGTCACATTCATGCGAGCTTGCTTGTGAATTTGATCTGGTAGCCGACCACGATCCGCCATTTGACCGCTATCGGCGGCCAAATGTTTGGCGATCAGTTCTTGATAGTCTTGCAATGCCTTTCCGGCGAAATCTGCTTCGATCGCCAAGGAACCTCTTACCGGCTCCCCATCGAACACAAGAGCAACGTTAGCTACGTGCTGAGGGCGCTCTTCAATCTCGCCTAGCTCGGCCTCTAGGCGAGTTAGGCGCTTGCGAAGTGAGAGAGCCCCTAAAGGGGCACGCCCTGCGGAACGCTCTAGCATCGCTCTCAGCGATGTAATCTCAGAATGCTGCTTCCCCATCGACGAGCGGACGGCCGCGGTGTGTCGCGATCTCGCCCGGGGCAAGGCGACGATCCGGAGCGTCACCGCCGGCTAAGGCAGACCGCCCTGTTGCTCGAGGATGCGCAGGACGTTCCCGCCCCACATCTTCGCGAGATCTGCGTCCGAATAGCCGGCGCGCTTCAACCGCTCCGTGACGCGCGGCAGGGCCGAGATGTCCTCGATCCCCGGCAGGCCGCCGCCGCCGTCCCAGTCCGCGCCGAAGCAGACATGGTCGACGCCGGCAACCGCGATGACGTGCAGCACCATCGCCATGTAGCGCTCGAAATCAGCGTTCCACAGCGGCGCCGTCCGGTCGAGCTCGCGCCAGCGGCGGGCGAGCGCGACCTGCTCCTCCGGACTGAGCGTGGCGATCTGTTCGTAGCGCGCGAACAGCGCGCCACGCTCGCCGGAGAGGTTCAGGTCGGAAAGGAAAATCGTGCTGACGCAGATCGCGCCGCCCTTGGCCGCCAGCTTGCGGATGCGGCCGTCGTCGAGGTTGCGGGGATGGTCGAACGCCCAGCGGCCGCTGGAATGCGAGAGCAGGATCGGCGCCCTGGACAGCTCAAGCATCTGGTCGAACGCGGCATCGGAGGCGTGGCTCGCATCGATCACCATGCCGAGCCGGTTCATCTCCGCGACCCAGCGCCGCCCGAGCGGGCTGAGGCCGCCCCATCGCGGGGTATCGGTGGCGGAATCGGCGAACTGGTTGTTCTTGCCGTGCACCGGCCCGGCGAGCCGCACGCCGCGGCGATGGAACTCGGCGAGCAGCGAGAGGTCCTCGCCCAGCGGGTAGCTGTTCTCCATGCTCTTGAAGGCGATCTTGCGGCCTTCGCGATTCAGCCGCCTCGCGTCGGCGGCCGTCAGCGCGGGGCCGACGCGGTCCGGGAAGCTGGCGATGGTCCGGTCGATCAGGTCCGACCGTCCGCGCGCGAAGGCGAGCGCGGCGGCATAGCCTTCGGAGGTGAGCGGCCCCTGGTCGGTATAGATGGCGAAGAAGCCGCCATCGAGCGCGCCGTCCTCCATCCGCTTGAGATCGACCTGCACGAGATCGGTCGCGGGATCGTGGCGCTCGCCGAAGCTCCAGCCCGGCCGCGCGAAATGCATCGGCGTGTCGAGATGGGTGTCGAGCACGAGGAAGCTTTTGTGGAGCGCCAGCGGGTCCGTGCCCGGCCGCGGGGTGGTGGCGCAGGCGCCGAGCAGCAGCAGCGCCGCGAGGGTGGCGCGCCTCACTTGCCCGCCCCCGCCACCGGACGCAGGTCGAGATCCTGATAGTCGTAGCTGAAGTCGGCGATCGGGCTCTCCGCCTTCATTGATACCCGCGCGATCTTGCCGTCGACGTCGAGCGCGAAGGTGACATAGGCCGGCTCGATCGCCTTGTCGTCGAAGCGCGTGACGAAGGTATCGTACTGCCAGTGCACCAGCCTGCCGGCCATGCGCGGCGTGGTCCTGAAGTCGATGCGGAGGCCATCCGCACCGCTGGTGACGGCCACGTCGCCGTACCAGGGATCGCGATAGGTCCCCGCATAGCGCTCGAGCGGCAGCGAGGGGCCGACCTTGGCCGGCGCGGCCTTGGCCGCCGCCAGCGCGGCCTTCCCGCCGGCGACGCGCTGTTCCATGAACGCCGCGAAACGCGACGGCCAGTCCTGGTCGGGCACGCCGAGATAATGGTCGACCAGCATGTGCGCGACGCCACGCAGCAGGGCGACGTCCTCGGAATTGACCACCGCCGCGATTCCCACGTCCTGCTCGGGCAGCAGGATGACGTGCGTGATCGATCCGAACACGCCGCCGCCGTGCGAGATGATCCGCGCGCCGCGATAGTCCTCGACCTCCCAGCCCAGCGCATAGGTGCTGAACTTGGGCGTGAGCGGCGCGAGCGCACCGGGATAGGGCGCGATCGGCTGGATCGTCACACCCTTCCACATCTCGGCCGCCTGCGCCTCGCTGAACAGCCGCCCGCCGCCGGGCAAGGCGCCATGGCCGAGCTGGATCTTGAGCCATTGCGCGAGATCGTTGGCGCTGAGCGCCAGCCCGCCGGCAGGCATCCCGGCACGGCCCAACTCCTCGCGCTCGTCGAGCACCGAATTGGGCCCGTCGCCGCGCACTGCGCCGCCGATCCGGGCATGCGGGAAGGCGCGGTCGGGCGTCGACCAGCGCGCCTCGTAGGTGGCGGTCGCCGTGTTCATGCCGCCGCGCTTCAGCACCTCCTGGGTCATGAACTCTTCCCAGGTCTTACCGGTGACCTCCTCGATCAGCTGGCCGGCGACGGTGTAGAGGATATTGTCGTAGGCATAGCCGGAACGGAAGCTGGTCGCCGGCTTGATGAAGGCCAGCCGCCTCACCGTCTCCTTGCGCGACAGGCTGCCGCGCGGCACGAACAGCAGGTCCCCCGCGCCAAGCCCGAGGCCGCTGTGGTGGACGAGCAGGTCGCGGATCGTCATCTCGCGCGTGACCCAGGGATCGTACATGCGGAACCAGGGCATGTGGTCGATCACCCGGTCGTCCCATTTGATCGCGCCCCGGTCGACCAGGATCGCCAGCGCCGCGGCGGTGAAAGCCTTGCCGGTCGATCCGGTCTGGAAGATCGTGTCGGCATCGACCTTGGCCGGATCGCCGAGCCTGCGCACGCCCCAGCCGCGCGCCAGCGTGGTCCTGCCCTTCTCGACGACCGCCACCGCGATGCCCGGCGCGCCGGTCTTCTGGCGGAGCGCCTCCACCCATGCGTCGAAGCCGGGAGGCACGTCGGCGCGCGCGGGCGCGGCGAGCACGAGCAGCAGCGCGGGCAGCGTGGGGAGAAAGCGATTCATGCGGCGACTTCTCCCCGGGGTTGTGCAGGCCCGCGGCCGAGGAGGCGCGCGAGCCCGATCGTCATCAGCGGCAGGACGAAGACGGCCAGGATCAGATAGGCGAGCAGCCGGTATCCCCCTGCGATCAGCGCGACGAGCCCGATGCGGTCGGCGACGAAGATGCAGAGGAGCAGCAGGACGCTACCGATCACTGCCCGGGCGCGCACGCCCAGCTCCTGACCTCGCTGCGCCCGCATCACCCCCGCGATCCGCTCGTTGATCGCGTGCACCGCGCCCGACCCGCTCTCGAGCAGGGCCAGGAAGATCATCGTCTGGAACAGCCAGTGGAAGGCCGGGACATGCATCTGGCGCAGCAGGAAGTCCGACGGCAGCGTCTGCGATGCGATCGCCGGATAGAAGGCGGCCATGCAGACGAAGAACAGGATCGCCGGCAGCATCGTCAGCGGTCCCGCCAGCAGGCCCGCCACCACTGCATCGCGCCGGCTGGTCAGGTGGCGCAGCACCGGCAGGATCACGACCGCGCCGACGATGTTGTAGCTCGCATAGGTGACGCCGCCGAGCGCCCATCCCTCGGCCGAACCCTGCGCGGCGAACCCCTGCGGGATGCGCTCGCCGAAGCTCCACAGGCCGAGCAGCAGGAACAGCGCGTAGACGCCGTAGAGCAGGATCGAGACATATTTGAACACGCGCTCGACCGAGCCGCTGCCGAGCGCCGTCGTGACGACGATCCCGACGGCCAGCAGCAGCGCCCCGGCATAGCCCGGCCAGCCGAACATCGCCGTGCCGATCGCCCCCGCACTCGCTCCGAACACGGCGAGGATCAGCACCACGAACACGATGTACGCCGCCTCGAACGCGATCCATCCCGGCCCCAGCAGCGAGCGGAAGAAGGCGCGATAGTCGAGCGCCTCTACCATCCGGGCATAGGCGAAGGTGACGGTGGCGATCGCGCTCCACAGCAGCATCGCCAGCATCATGCCGGCGAGCCCGCCCCACGGGCCGCTCGACAGGAAATATTCGGCGAGCTCGCGCCCGGTCGCGTAGCCGCCGCCGATGATCACCGCCTTGAGCGCGAAGCCCGGCAGCAGGAAGCGCTGGAACCAGCTCGATCCTGCCGCCGGCGCGGTCATGCGGCGGCCAGGCAGGAGTCGACCAGCGCCTCGAACGCGGGTCCGCCGCGGATCGGATCGGCGACGGGCAGGCCGAGCCGACGGCCCTCACGCGCCATCAGCTCGGCCGCCTCCCCCTCCCCCAGCGCAGACGTGTTGAACGAGAAGCCGGCGCAGCGGATCGCCGGGTTGGTCCGCCGGCCGAGCAATGTCGTCAGCTCGACGACCTCCTCGATGCCGGTGAGCTTGTAGCCGGCCGTGCCCAGCATCTCCGTGCGGCCCGGCTCGTGGCAGACCACGAACACGTCGGGCTGGCTGCCGTGGAGCAGGCCGAGCGACACCGCCGCATAGGCCGGATGGGTGAGCGCCCCCTGCCCCTCGATCACGTCCCAATGATCGGCCGGCGCGTCGGGCGAGAGCAGTTCCGCCGCGCCCGCCTCGAAGTCGGAGACGACGGCGTCCATCGGCATCCCGCCGCCGGCGATCATGATGCCGGTCTGGCCGGTCGCGCGGAAATCCGCCTCCACACCGCGCCCGGCGAAGGCGCGCCACAGCGCCAGCGCGGTGTATTTCTTGCCCAGCGCGCAGTCGGTGCCGACGGTGAGCAGCCGCTTGCCGCTCCGCTTCCGCCCGGTCGCCACCGGGATTTGAGGCGGCGGCACCCGCACGTCGATCAGCCGGCGCCCGAGCAGATGGGCCGTCTCGGCCAGTTCGGGAATCTCGGCGAGGCGTACGTGCATGCCCGCGACCAGGTCGAGCCCCGCCTCCAGCGCCTCGACCAGCGAGGCGCGCCAGCTCGCCGGGATGATCCCACCCGGATTGGCCACGCCGATCACCAGCGCCCGCGCGCCCCGTGCATGGGCTTCGGCGGGCGTCAACGCCTCCAGGCCGGTGGTCACGGTGGCGCCGGGCAGCCGGAGCTCCCCCACGCACTTCTCCGGCGCCCAGTCCCTGAGGCCGAACGCCGTCTTGGCGAAGCCCGCGTGCTCGACGTCGCCGAGGAACAGGAGATAGGGCTGCGGCAGCGCGAGGCCTCCGGTACGCAAGGCGACAGGTGCGTTCATTTCGAGCGCGTCCACCCTCAAAAGGCCAGGTCGACCGCAAGCCCCAGCGTGCGCGGCTGCACCGGGACGGTCGACAGGAAGCCGGGATTGGTGGTCGCCACGTTGGTGGTGATCCGCCCCTCCTCGTCGGTGAGGTTGCGGGCGTAGGCGCGCAGCGTCCATTTCCCGTCGAAGGTGACCGCGGCATTGAGGTCGAGCGTCGCATAGCCGTCGACCGGCACCGCCAGCGGCGAGCTCTCGACCGCGGAGATACGGTCGCCGACGATACGCAGAGCGCCGCCGATCCGCGCCCGCGCCGAGCCGCCGAGCGCGAAGCCATAGTCCGCCGTCATCGCCGCCGCGATCTTGGGCACGTTGGGCAGCTGGTCGCCGTCGGTACAGTTGCTGGTCGTCTCGGTGCACTTGGCGTCGGTGTAGGCGAAGTTCGCACCCACGCTGAGGCCGGCGATCGGCTGGATCAGCAGCGACGCCTCGACGCCCTTGCTCCGCGCGGTGCCGGCGTTGACCAGGCCGTTGATGCCCTCGGCGAAGGGGGCGGAGGTCTGCAGGTCGTTCCAGTCGAGCAGGAACACCGCGGCGTCGAAGGCGACGGCGCGATCGAGGAAACGCGCCTTGATGCCCGCCTCGTAGCTCGTCACCTTCTCGGAATCGACGGTGGAGGGAAAGCCCGGCAGCGCGATGTTCGGCCCGCCTGGACGATAGCCGCTGGCGACGCGGGCGTAGATCATCGTGTCGGGATTGACGTTGAACTGCGGGCTGACGCTGTAGGTGACGATCTCCTCCTCCGAGGTGCCCGACCCGCCCGAATCCAGCCCGAGCAGCGGAATCTGCGTCACCTGAGTGAAGGTCTGCTCGTTGCGCGCCCACCGGAGGCCGCCGCTGATGTGGAACTTCTCGCTGATCTTCCACGTCGCGTTCCCGAAGACCGCATATTCCTGGTAGGTGTTGGGCAGCGCGACGATCGCAAACGGATCAAACGCCGGCAGCACCTCGCCCGAAGCGTCGAGCGCGCGGACGACCTGGTCGTGCGTATTGTCCTCGTCGGTGTAGAAGAAGCCGAGCATCCATTCGAGCTTGTCGCTCGACGCCGAGGTGAGCCGCACCTCCTCGGTCCATTTCTTCTGGTGCAGCCGTGCCGGGTAGATCGCCAGCCCGCCCCAGATCACGCCGTAGACGCGAGAGGCGTCGCTGGTCTCGAGGATCTTGAGCTCGCTGTACGAGGTGGTCGAGCTCAGCTCCGCGAAGCCGAAGTCATAGCCGACCGTGCCCGAATAGAATTGGAAGTCGCTGGTGAAGGGCTCGGGCAGCTGCGCATTGGTGCTGAGGAAACGCGCGCCGGGCGCCAGCGGCTGGTTGCCCATGCCTTCGTAGAGAATGCTGAAATTGTCCGAATCGACCGACTGCCACAATCCGCTGAGCTTGATCGTCAGCGCGGGATCGGGCCGCCACAGCAGCGCCACGCGGCCGCCCTTCTGGACGGCGTCGTTCACGTCCTTCTCGCCGGTCTGGATGTTGTCGACGTAGCCGGGCGTGTCGCGCCGCGAGTAGCTGCCGCTGATCGCCAGCTGGTCCGCGATGATCGGCACGTTCACCATCGCGCTCGCCGCCCAGCCGAGATCCTCGCCATGCGCGATGGTGAAGGCCTCGCCGCTGGCGCGGACCGACAGGTTCTGGAGATCGGGCTGGACGGTCACATATTTGAGCAGGCCGCCGATCGAGCTGGCGCCATAGAGCGTGCCCTGCGGCCCCCGCAGCACCTCCAGCCGCTCGATGTCGTAGGGCAGCAGGTCGAGCGAGAAGGTCTGCGCGCGATTGTAGATGCCGCTCGATCCGATCGGCGCGTCGTCGAGGTACATGCCGACCGTCGCGCTCGGCCCGATCGGCGCGACGCCGCGCAGCGACAGCGTGGAGCGGCCGGGCGACCCGGCATTGTCGACCTGCAGCCCCGGCACATAGGCCGCATAATCGGTCAGTTGCGAACCGCCGCTGCGCTGCATCTGCTCGCCGCCGACGACGCTGATCGAGATCGGGACGTCCTGCAGCCGCTCGTCGCGCTTCTGGGCGGTGACGACGATGTCGTTGGGATCGCGGACGGTAGCGTCGGCGGCCTGCGCATCCTGCGCGGCGGCGACGCCGGGCAGCGCAAGCGCGCCGACCGCCGCCGAAAGCGCGAACATCGCACGAATTGCGACATGCTGATTCACCATCCGTCTCCCCCTGACATCGGCGACCGCAGCCACGCCGCCGAATGACCGGCGACGCGGGAACCGGGGCAATGACGCCATTGCCGCCTCCCTGATCATGTTATCTGATCAGGATGTTTTATCCTAATCAGAAAAATGTCAACCTATTTTGCAAATCTATTTCTCGCCGCATCCAGCTCACGCGGCGAGCTGTCCCCAGACGCTGTCGTCGCAATGGATATGGCCGGCGCGGTAGGCGATCCCCGGCACGCGATCGCGAGCAAGGAAGGTCGGGCCGTCGAGGTCGACCACGTCGCAGAGCTGGCCGACCAGGAACGACGGCGCCATCGCCAGGCTCGTCCCCATCATGTTGCCGACCATCACGCCGAGCCCGAGTTCCTGCGCTCGCCGCGCCATCGCCAGCGCCTCGGTCAGGCCGCCGCACTTGTCGAGCTTGATGTTGATCGTGTCGAACCGCCCGGCCATGGCCTCGACGTCGGCGAGGCCCAGCACGCTCTCGTCGGCCGCGATCGGAATGGGCGAGTCGAACCCGTCGAGATCCGCCTCGCGCCCGCGCGCCAGCGGCTGCTCGACCAGCCGGACGTCGAGATCGGCCAGTCCCTCCACCAGCCGCGCGAGGTCGGCGACCGCATAGCCCTGGTTGGCGTCGACACCGATCCAGCATTCCGGCCGCACCGCGCGCACTGCCCTCACGCGGGCGAGATCGAGATCAAGCTCCCCGGTCAGCTTGAGCTTGAGCGCGCGCGCCTCCGGGAAATCCCGCACCGCCGCCTCGGCCATCACCGCCGGCTCGTCGGCGCCCAGTGTGAAGGTGGTGAGCAACGGTTCGGGCTCCGGCAGTCCGGCCAGCGCCCAGACCGGCGTGCCGCTCGCCTTCGCCTCCAGCTCCCACAGCGCGCAGTCGATCGCGTTGCGCCCCCCGCACGGCGGCAGCGCGGCCTGCAGCTCCTCCCGCGTCATCCCCCGCGTGAGCGGCGCGCGCACGCTCTCGATCGCGGCGATCATCGCGGCGACGTCATCCCCCAGATAGAAGACGCCCCCGCCCTCCCCGCGGCCGGCATGGACGCCGTCGGAGACCTCGACCACCACCACTGAGGATTCGGTGAAGACATGGCCGGCGATGCGGAACGGCTTGGCATAGGCGAACCGCTCCACCCGCACGTCGACCGAGCGCCGCTGCGCCATGGCTCAGAAGGCTGTGCCGAAGCTGATCAGCTTGAACACCAGCGCCGTCCACAGGACGAAGAAGGCGCCGAGCAGCAGCAATACCGCCCACAGCTTCGCAAACCACCCGCGCTTGCCCTTGAAGGCGAGCCACAGGTTCCACGCGGCGAGGCCGAACAGGCCGAGGAAGCCGATCGTGCCGACGACCTGGAGCAGCAGGATCAGCCAGTCGGTCTTGCCGTGGGTATCGAAATTCTCGATCCCCGAAATGACGACCGCCCAGCCGGCCAGCACCAGCAGCACCAGCCACGAGACGCCGCGCGTGAGGCGATAGGCCTTGCGCGCGTTACCCTCCAGCGCCAGCGCCGCACCATAGCGCCGCCGCGCGATCCAGCCGGCGGGCCAGGAGACCGCGGTCACCAGGATCACCGCCAGCGCAAAGATCAGCGCCGGGATCAGCCAGCTGCCGCTCGCGTACCAGGGCGTGCGGTCCCACACCATGAACGGCGAGACCATCGCGAAGGTCCAGCGCACCACCTTGCCGTCCCTGACCTGGGCGGCGAGCCGCTCATGGCCATAGGCGTCCTCCCAGATGAAAGGCGCGACCTCGATCCACTTGCGCGGCGCCCCACCGAGCGCGGGAACGCCGGCGATCAGCGGCCGCCCGTCGTCGTCGAGGCCCACCTTCATCTCGCCGAGCAGGCTGACGATCGAGGCGAAGCTCGATTCGATCCGCCGGCTGACGGTCCAGTTGCCCGCCAGCATCCTGGCGTGTTCCTTGGCGGTCGCCAGTTCGACCGGCGGCTTGCGAGGGCCGGAGGCGAGGTACCGGTCGACGAACTCGTCCATCAGCGCGCCGCGAATCCCGTTGGGGGCGCCGTCCTTGCCCGCGCTGTTCATCGAGATGAACACGCCGACCTTCTCCGCCGGGAAGATCATCAGGTCGGTATGAAAATAGACGGTGTCGCCGCCGTGGCCGATCGCGCGGTGGCCGTCGATCCACTGCTCGTAGAAGCCGAGCGCCATCTGGTTGTTGCCCGGCACGCTCTTGTTCTGCGCTGTGTGCATCAGCCGCGCCGTCTCGGGCTTCAGCAGCGGGCCGCCGTCGTTGAGGTGCGCGATCATGAACTTCGCCATGTCCGCCCCGCTCGATGCGGCGGCGCCGGCGGGGGCGAGGCCGATCAGCTCGTAGCGCTGCGCCTTGCCCGAGCCCAGCTCATAGCCCTGCGACATCAGCGGCCTCAGCTTGGCCGGCAGCGGCTGGCGGAAGCTGGTGTGCGCCATGCCGAGCCGCTGGAAGATGTTGCGCTCGACATAGTCGTCGAACTTCGTCCCGGAGACGCGCTCGACGATATAGCCGGCCAGCGCGGTGGCATAGTTGGAATAGGCCGGCGTCGACCCGGGCGCGAAGATCCGTTCCGGTATACGCTCCTTGAGCACGTCGCCCAGCGGCTTGACCGGCTTGTCGAAGGCGAGCAGCCCCTTGATGATCTCCTCGAACCCCGAGGTATGGGTCATGATCTCGCGCAGCGTCAGCGGCTTGCCGCGATAGGGCGGGATCCTGAAATCGAGATAACGGTTCACGTCGGCGTCGAGGTCGAGCTTGCCGGCCTCGACCTGCTGCATCACCGCGGTCCAGGTGAACAGCTTCGAGGTCGAGCCGGGCCGGAACAGCGTCCGCTCCGGATCGACGGGCTTCCGCGCCGCGACATCGGCATAGCCGAAGCCGCGCTGGGTGAGCACCTGCCCGTCCTTGACGACCACGACCACCGCGCCGGCGACGTCACCGCGGGCGAGCGCATAGGGCATGTAGCCGTCGAGCCAGGCATCGACATCGGCCTTGGTCAGCGTCCCGGCCCCCGCGGGAGCCGGCGGCAACACCGGGGCTGCAGCCGCCGTGGGCGCAGGCTCCGGAACCAATGACGGCGACTGCTGCGTGAACGCCGGAACGGCGGCAGCGAGGCCGAGCAGCCCCGCCAGTCCGAGTTTGAGCGCGTGCTTCCACATGGATCGCGAACCCCCTTCGCTTTGGCCGTGCGGCCTGCGGTCGATTGCGTCGTCAGGCGGGAGCGACTAGTCTGGCGCCTGACATGAAACATCCTCGTCCTGATTGGGACATCATGATCCTATTTAGAAAATTGTCAAACGGTCGCGAACAGGCGCGGGGTCGGGCGATATGAAGCAGGCGCACCCTACGCTCGGCACGCTGCTCAAGGGTCTGCGTGCGCGCAACGACTGGACGCTCAAGGAAATGAGCGAGCGCAGCGGCATTCCGGTGTCGACGCTGTCCAAGGTCGAGCACGACCGGCTCACCCTCACCTACGACAAGCTGCTGCAGCTCAGCCAGCGGCTCAACATCCGCATGTCCGAGCTGTTCGCCGAGAATGCGGCGACGCCGGAGGTGGCGGTGACCGCGCGCCGCAGCATCGGCGATCTCGATCGCGCGGTGCGCGTCAACACGCGCAACTACGATTACTACTATCTCTGCACCGAGCTGCGCCGGAAGCGCATGATCCCGGTGCTGACCCGCGTGCGCGCCAAGTCGGCCGAGGAGTTCGGCGACCTCGTCCACCACAGCGGCGAGGAGTTCATCTTCGTCGTCAGCGGCCGCATCGTCGTCCATACCGAGTTCTACGATCCGGTGCCGCTGGAGGAGGGCGAATCGATCTACATCGATTCGAACATGGGCCATGCCTATGTGACCGGCGACGGCTGCGACGAGGCGGTGATCCTCGGCGTGTGCTCGAGCGCTGAGGACGGGCTGATGGATTCGCTGATCAACCTGCACACCGAGGAAGCGGACCGGGAGGTAACGCAGGCCTGACCCGCCCGCCGCTCGTCCGGATTGAAGCCTGCCTGAGTGAGGCCGAATCGCGTTCCTGAAGGAGGAGCCTTGGATCACGGCGACGAAGAAGACCACCGCCGACGGCCCGAGATAGTCGAGCGCGGTCGCCCCGTGACGATGTGCGACAGGGCGTCGATAGCGATCTCGAGCCACAGGCACAGCATGGCCGATACGCTGTTCCGCAAGGAGGTAGGGTGGGTGAACCAGGCAATACTCCGGAGGAGCCATGCTCTGGAGTCCCACGGCCCGAGCGGCGCTTCCGGGGAGGGGATTACATCCGGATGCGCAGGCCCACGGAAACAAGCCGGCCGATCGGGTTCGACACGAAGCCGTTATAGCCCCAGGCGCCGCCCAGGATGCCCGCGGTGTTGCCGTTGTAGAATGGCGGGTCCTTGTCGAAGATGTTCTGGGCGTCGACATAGACCTGCCAGCCCCGGGCGAAGTTGTCGCCCTGGAACTCATATTGAACGTGCAGGTCGAACGTATTGTTGGCCTTCACCTTGTCGCCGCCGCCGACCGGGTTGCCGGCCGAGTTGTTCGTCCACCCGCCATCTCTGGCACGCATCAGCGCCGCGGGTTCGCCGCTCGACTGGACGTTGAAGTCCCATGCGCACCATTGACAGCCGGGGGAGCGGACATGGCGGGGAAATAGATCTTAATTTGACCGTAACGCGGCCGCAGTGGTCACCTATCCGAAGCCTTTGGACGCAACCGCGCTCCAGCACGAGAAGCCTCTGGTTCATGCAGCTAAGATGGTGCGCTCAGCGCTCTCAGACGCGGATTCCCGGCCACTTCTGACCGTGACCGTGACCGAATCCCTTCACTCGCTCCAGCGCCAATACCCCTGGGTCGCCAAGCGGCTGACCTGTCGTAAGCTCATCATTTTCGTTGAGCGGCCAGGATGAGTCGATGAGAGCGCGGAGACGAGGACTGACCTCCTCGCGCGATTCGGGTGTGTCATCGTTGAGCAGTCTATGGTGGTCGCGGACCTCGCGCCGATAGCACGTCGATGACGAACCGCGGCTACTTGCGCAGGATCTTCTCCATTGGCTTGCCCCTCGCAAGTTCGTCGACCAGCTTGTCGAGGTATCGGAGCTCCCGCATGAGCGGCTCCTCGATTTCCTCGACGCGGACACCGCAGATCACACCGGTAATCAGCGAGCGCGACGGATTCATCTGCGGGGCCTGTGCGAAGAAATCTTCGAAGGGCGTCCCCTTGGCCAGATGCTCGTCGAGCAGCTCCTGGCTGTACCCGGTCAGCCAACGGATGATCTCGTCGACCTCGGCCTTCACGCGTCCTTTCCTTTCCGCCTTGGCGATATAATGGGGGTACACGCTTGCAACGCTGATCGAGTAAATGCGGTGCTTGTTCATGCGACCTCCGAAGCGTTGTGCAGATCATCCCGCTCAATCGGGGAAGCGATGCGCATTGCCGGCCCGGTCCGGCAACGATAGCGTGACGGGCTTGGCGATGGACAGGAGTGGTGATGATCGCGCCCCGTATTGGACCGGCGTCGAGATTACGCGTGATCTGCATCGGAATATTGGTGATGGCCGCTGTTCCGATCGACGCACAGCCAAGACCAACGACGATCCCACTTTCACCATATATGGGTGTAATCTGGTCGTTTGAGGCCGAAGTTGCAGGCAAGCGGCAGACGTTCTTGTTCGATACTGCTGGCGGGATCACCGCGATCACGCCGGAGACCGCGGCAGGAATAGGCTGCGCTCCCTGGGGACAACTCAGCGGTTTTCGCATGCGTGGAGACCGGATCGACCTGAAGCGCTGCGAGAATGTGACGCTGCGCAGCGGTGGTGCTACTCTTGTCGCTCCGACAGCTGGGGTTCTCGACTTCTCCAAGCTGCTGCCCAAGGATGCTCCGCCGGTCGCCGGCTCGATCGCCCTCGACAGCTTCGCCGGAAAGGTCGTGACCATTGACCTCGCCCATCGTCAGATTGTCCTCGAGACACCCGCAAGCATGAAGCGACGCATCGCCGGGGCCAGGGAGGTCGAGTTCCGCCTCGGCCGAGAGGTATCCGGGCACGCGATAACCCCGTTTGTCGCTGTGACGACACCCAAGGGCAAGCTCTGGATGGAACTGGATACCGGCAGCGACGGATCGATCGTTATCGGCAGGCACAATGCCGAACTCTTCTCGATGAAGGCTGACGACCCGTCGCCTCAGCGGTTTCAAGGCGAACTGGCTGGCGGGGTGCCACTGGCGGCGGCTGACGCGCGTTCCATGCCCCTTATAATCGACGGCAATATCGGAGTGCCGATCCTCAGAAATTGGATCCTCACCATGGATCTGGCGCACGGTCGCGCATGGATATCGAGCGCGAGTTCCGACGATTAATAGACCGGCCGGCACCCACTACCCATGACATTTGTCACGCTGACGAAGCGTGGCGGAACCGGGTCGGGGCGGGTACCGAGCGTCGGCAGTACTTGAACGCCGGCGAGCAAAAAGCCATTCGTGCTTGTGTCATATTAGTCAGACAATCCTAGGAGAGCGACGCTTTGTGCAGCCATCACACCGATCGCCGTCAGTTCCTGGGCTGCACAGCTGCCGTTGCGGTCACTGCAACCAGCGCGCCGATCGTGGCGCAGCGTTCCGCCCCCACGACCGCGGGGTCGTCGCCGCCGAACCGCGCGCCGCTCGCACCCCAGCCCTTCTATCTGCTGCCAACGGGCGCGATCCGACCGGGCGGATGGCTGCGGAAGCAGTTGCAGATCCAGGCCGATGGCATGGGTGGGCGGATCGACGAGACCTGGCCCGATCTGGGCCCCGACAGCGGCTGGCTGGGCGGCAAAGGCGAAAGCTGGGAGCGCGGCCCCTATTTCCTCGACGGGCTGGTACCGCTGGCATGGATGCTCGATTCCGCGCCGCTCAAGGCCAAGGCCATGAAGTTCATCGACTGGACACTCGACAACCCTGCCCCCAACGGGATGATCGGCCCGCGCAGCAACGATGACTGGTGGCCGCGCATGGTGATGCTGAAAGTGCTCACGCAATATCATGAGTTGACCCAGGATCCGCGCGTCATTCCGGTGATGACCAACTACTTCCATCACCAGCTGGCGGAGATGCCCAGGCGCCCGCTGCGCGATTGGGGCCGGTCGCGCTGGCAGGACGAGGTCGTATCGGTGGTCTGGCTCTACAACCGCACCGGCGATACCAAGCTGCTCGAACTGGCCAAGCTGCTCAAGCAGCAGGGCCATGACTGGCAAGGGCTGTTCGGACCGAACTATCCCTATCGCACCAAGACGGTGAAGGCGAAGATCGGCCTCGACAAGACCGGCGCGGAGGGCACCGCCAACGGGCTGGCCGACCACGCGCAGACGCTGCACGGCGTGAACAACGCGCAGGCGCTGAAAGCGTCCCCGGTGTGGTCGGTGGTGTCGGGCAGCGACGAGGATCGCAAAGCGATCCACAACCAGCTGGCGATCCTCGACCGCTATCACGGCCTGCCGATCGGCATCTATTCGGCAGACGAGCATCTTGCCGGACGCAGCCCCAGTCAGGGCGTCGAGCTGTGCGCGATCGTCGAGGCGATGTATTCGCTCGAGCTCGGCCTCGCCATCACCGGCGATGCCGCGCTGGGCGATCGGGTCGAGCGCATTGCGTATAACGCGCTGCAAGCGACCTTCACCGACGACATGTGGGCGCATCAATACGATCAGCAGCCCAACCAGATCCGCTGCGCCAGGGAAGAAGGCCCGTGGACGACCAACGGACCCGAGGCGAACCTGTTCGGGCTGGAGCCTAATTTCGGCTGCTGCACCGCCAATTTCCATCAGGGTTGGCCCAAGCTGGTCGCGAGCCTGTGGATGGCATCGGCCGAGGGTGGGCTGGCCAAGACGATCTACGGCCCGTGCGAGGTCGCGGCCAGCGTTGGCGGCGTGCCGGTGAAGCTGCGCGAGGAGACCGACTATCCGTTCCGGGATCAGGTGACGATCCATGTCGATCCGGTCCGCCCGACGCGCTTCCCGATGGCGCTGCGCGTTCCCGGCTGGGCGAAGACGGCGAGCATACGCGTCAATGGCGAGGCGGTCGCGGGCGCCACCGCGGGAAAATTCGCCAGGATCGATCGCGAATGGACGGCCGGCGACAAAGTCGAACTGCGCTTCACCGCCGAGGCGCGGCGCGTCGCCTCCCCCCATGGCAGTTTCGTCGAGCAGGGACCTTTGGTGTTCTCGCTGCCGATCACCGAAAAGTGGCATAAGCTGCGAGACCGCGGGCTGACCGCCGACTGGGCGGTGCTGCCCGCGGGCGAGTGGCGCTATGCGCTGGCCGATGATGCGCCGATCGAGCGGGTCGAGCGTGCGATCGGCCCGGTGCCCTTCTCGCGCCGCAGTCCTCCGGTGGTGCTGGTGACGCACGGCTATCGCCTGACGGCGACCGACTGGGACGAACAGGACAACGCCGCCGCCCCACCGCCCGCGACGGCGGTAGCGAAGGGCAAGCCGGAAAAGCTGGTGCTGATGCCCTATGCGGCGCCGAAGCTGAGGATCACGAGTTTTCCGATGGCGAAGAAGGTTTAGCCGGTTGTCCCCCGTGAAAGCGAGGGAGTACGCGCTCACACACACTCATACGCGCCTCACGGAAATACGGCGGCCGAGGCACTGGGCCCCGTCCGCCACTAAAAGGCCGGCCCAGTGGACTGTCCGCTTAAGGGAGACGGTTCGCGATAGCTGCCGTGCTCCCAAAAACTTGCCCGATGGTCGCTTTCCGACAATTCAAATCACATACGGCCCTTACGGAATCAGCAGGAGCTTGCCCGTGGTGGCCCGACTCTCCATCGCCGCGTGCGCCTCGGCAGCATCGGCCAGCGCGTAGTCCCGGGCAGCCGCGACGTGGAGCTTGCCTTGGCGCACCCAATCGAACAGGCGCGCCGTGCGGGCGCGCAGCAATTCGGGGGTGTGGATATGGTCGGAAAATACCGCATAGCCGAGCTTGATGCTGCGAGGCAGGCTCATGATGTCGATCCGCCCGGGGCCACCCAGCACCGGGCCATACCAGCAGAAGGTTCCGGAGCGGCGTAGCGCGGCCAGCGATCCGTCAAAGGTCGCGGGACCGGAGCCGTCATAGACGACGTGCACGCCCTCGTCACCGGTCAGACGGAACACCTCGGAGGCGAAATCGCCCTCGGTGTCGACGATCACATGGTCCGCGCCGGCGGCCTTGGCGGCCGCGACCTTGGCCGCGCTGGAAACCCGCCCGATGACCGTGCCGCCGCGTAGCTTGATGATCTGGGTGAGCAGTTGTCCCAGCCCGCCTGCGGCCGCATGCACCAGCGCGACATCGCCCGGCTGGACCGGATAGAAGTCCGTCGCGAAATGGCTGGCGGTGAGCCCCTGCATCATCAACGAGGCTGCAGTGCGATCGTCGATATCGTCAGGCACCGGCACGAGCGCGGCGGCGGGGATGGCGACCCGCTCGGCATAGCTGCCGGGGGCATAGACCCAGGCGACGCGCTGCCCGACCGCGAGATCGGTCACGCCCTCGCCCAGCGCGATGATGCGGCCGGTGCCCTCGACGCCGAGCGCGCGCGGCAGCGGCATCTCGTGCCATGCCATTCCCTGGCGCACGCCCACGTCCATGAAGTTCACGCCGCTCGCGGCGACCTCGATCAGCACCTCGCCGGAGCCTGGAACGGGCTCCGGCAGGTCCAGCAGTTCGAGCACTTCGGGGCCACCGATCGCAGTCATCGCAATGGTCTTCATCTTGAAACTCCTTATTGAATGATCATTCCAGAATTGAACAAAAAAAGATCAGCGCAGCGCGCGTAGGGTGAGGTCGACAAGCGTGGAGAGCTGCGCCGGCCCGGCGCCCGCGCGCGCGGCGAGGCGGAGGCTGGAGATCGTCGTGATCAGAAAGGTCGCGAGATGGTCGAGGTCAAGATCGGCCGCGACGTCGCCCTGCGTCTGCGCTTGGGCCAGGGCCTCCTTCACGGTGCGGGTCAGCGTGGCGCTCGAAGCTTCGCGGAGCTTCACCAGCTCGGGCCGGGTGCAGCCGAACTCGACGGTGGCGCTAAGGCCTAGGCAGGCTTGCCTCGCTTCGGCCGCGACGCGATCGAACATCGCGCGAATCCCCTCGATCGCTCGCTCGCGGCTCGCCAGCATCTCGGCATGCGTCCGCACTTCGTCCTGCGAATAACGCCTCACCGCCGCGCGGTAGATGCCCCATTTGTCGCCGAACGTGTCGTACAGGCTCTGACGACCGATCCCCATCGCATCTACGAGCATCTGCGCCGAAGTGCCCTCGAAGCCATGCTCGCGGAACACCGCTATCGCAGCCTCCACGGCGGCATCGACGTCGAATTCCTTGGGCCGGGCCATGCTGAGAAGATAATGTACTGGAACGATCGTTCAAGATGTGTTTGAAAGCCGCGATGGATTCTCTGGCACCTGCCCTACGATGATCGCACCGCGCTGGTACTGCGACCTCGATCCGAACGGCCGTCGAGCGTTCCGCAACACCTATGCCGGGTTCAGCATCGATGCGATGAACGTCCAGCTCTATTCGTTCGTGCTGCCGCTGCTGCTGACGCTCTGGCAACTGTCCCCTTCGGCAGGCGGATTGCTTGCGACGGTGATGCTCGTCGCCTCTGCGGCCGGCGGATGGCTGGCGGGCGCGGCTTCGGACCGATTCGGGCGTGTGCGCGTGCTGCAGCTGATCATCGTCTGGATGGCGCTCGCCGCCCTGTGCTGCGGGTTGGCCCAGAACTTCGAGCAATTACTCGTCGCGCGGACGCTCCAAGGGTTCGGCTTCGGCGCCGGATGGGCGGTCGGCGCGGTATTCATGGGCGAGATCGCCGCCGCAGCGACGCGCGGCCGGCTGGTGGGGACCGCGCAGAGCGCATGGGCAATCGGCTGGGGTCTGGCCGCCGCGACGTCCACGATCGCCATCACGCTGCTGCCACCGGAACCGGGCTGGCGGGCCGTCTTTTTCGTCAGCCTGCTCCCAGCGCTGGCGATCTTCGCCGCGCGCCGGCGGCTCATCGAGTCCGCGACCTTCCTCGCCGCGCCGGAGACCGAGACGTGGCACCGGATCTTCTCGCTGCGGATGCGCGGCAATACCGCGCGGGGCAGCCTGCTCGCGATCGGCACGCACGGCGGCTATTGGGCGCTCGCCACCTGGTGGCCGACGATGCTGCGGCTCGAGCGCGGCATGACCACAGCGCAGACCGCGACGCACATGGCAGTGCTCGTCGGCGGATCGCTCGCCGGCTATTTTCTCGGCGCGACGCTCGCCGACCGTCTCGGATGCCGGGCGGCGCTCGCCCTGTTCGCGCTGGGTGGGATCGTCACGGTGCTTATCGCCACCGAAGGCGCGGTTTCCGACGCCACGCTGCTCGCGCTCGGCGCGCCGCTCGGGCTCTTCGCGATGGGGCTCTATAGCGTGATCGGGCCGGTGCTGAGCGAGCTCTATCCGACGCGGCTGCGCGGTTCGGGTCTCGGCTTCTGCTACAATGTTGGGCGGGGCGTGGCCGGCCTCGCCCCGCTCGCCGTAGGCGGCAGCATCGCCGCCTTCGGCATCTCCCGTTCGATCGGTCTCTACGTGTCGCTGGCCTATCTGCTGGTGCTGCTCGCCGCAGCACTGCTGCGCGAGACCAAAGGCATGGAGTTCATGCCCGCGTTGAAGCGCGCCTAGAAGCCGAACTCGGTGAGGCTCGGCTGGTCGGGGGGACGCGGTCCTTCGGGCCAGCGCAAGGCGCGCCCATGCACTTGGATCGGATGCTCGTTCGCGGCGGTGAGGCGGCGCCGGACCAGCCCGGCATCATCGAACTCGATCTCCTCGCTGCCATAGACCCGAAACCAGGTGCCGCTGTCGTTGCGGAACTCGGCGGCGTGATGCGTGCTGAGCCGGCGATCGCCTTCCGCCCAAAGCTCGATGACGATGCGGAGCTCGATCTCGCGGCGTAGCTGGCGTTCGAGGAAGGTGCGGATCTGTCGCGCCCCCACAGGAAATCGACGCGGTTGCGCCACTGGCAGTCGATCGTGCTGGCGAGCAGGATCGCCTCCAGATCGCGGCTGTTCCAGGCGTCCTCGGCGGCGCGAACGTGCCGCTCCATCGTCGGACTGAATCGGGGCATCGGTTTCCAATCTCACCAGGGTATCTCCCGATTATGCCGCGGGGTCGGCAAGAGCCAGTTAGGCGCTGTTAGTTTCCCAGAAACGTGCGGCCCGCTCACAGCAGATCATAGCGATTAACGGGCGCGCCCGTTCGGACGAGGCTATCTGAAACCGTTCCCTGCCACCGAAAGGACCCCAGCCATGTCGACGCTTTTGCCCGAAACCCTCACCGATCGCCGCGGCTTCGTCTACGGCGCCACCGCGATCGCCGCGGCGCTGACTGGAGGCGGCGCTCCGGCGCTGGCAGCGGCGCCGCGGGCGCCTTCGACCCCGTCTCCTCTCGGACCGGTCCGGCAAGTCGATGCCGGCGTGCTCAGCATCGGCTATGTCGAGATGGGGCCGGCTTCGGGTCCGGCGGTCCTGCTCTTCCATGGCTGGCCCTATGCCATCGATGCCTTTGCAGAGGTGGCGCCGCTGCTCGCCGCGCGAGGCTATCGCGTGATCGTGCCGCACCTGCGCGGCCATGGCAGCACGGTCTTCCGCTCGGCCGAGACACCACGCAATGCCCAGCAGGCCGCGCTCGCGGCCGACGGGCTCGCGCTGATGGACGCGCTCCGCATCGATCGGGCGATCGTCGCCGGCTTCGACTGGGGCGCGCGCACCGCGGACATCATGGCGGTGCTCTGGCCCGAGCGCTGCAAGGCGCTGGTCTCGGTCAGCGGCTATCTGATCGGCAGCCAGGCCGGAAACGCCAAGCCGCTCCCGCCGCAGGCGGAGCTGCAATGGTGGTACCAGTTCTATTTCGCGACCGAGCGCGGCAGGGCCGGCTATGCCGCCAACACCAAGTCGTTCAACCAGCTGATCTGGGAGCTGGCCTCGCCGAAATGGAAGTTCGACGCCGCGACCTTCGATCGTTCGGCCGCGGTATTCGCCAATCCCGATCACGTCGCGATCGTGATCCACAATTATCGCTGGCGGCTCGGGCTTGCCGAGGGCGAGGGCCAATATGACGCCGTCGAAGCGAAGCTGGCCGCCGCGCCGCCGGTGACGATCCCAGCGATCACCATGGAAGGCGACGCCAACGGCGCGCCGCATCCAGATCCCTCGCAATATCGCGTCAAGTTCACCGGTCCCTATGAGCACCGGCTGATCACCGGCGGGATCGGCCATAATCTGCCGCAGGAAGCACCCGCCGCCTTCGCCAAGGCGGTGCTCGATGCGGCCAGGCTGGCCGGCTGAAGGCGCGTGAGGAGCGTTCGCATGAAGCATCTTTCCACCTACGCCCTCGCGCTCGCGAGCCTGTCGTTCGGGGTTTCCGCCGTGGTCACCGCGCAGCGGCCCAAGGACGAGGGTTCGCCGATCTACGGCGTGAAACTTCCCCAAGGATATCGGGACTGGAGGCTGATCAGCGTCGCGCACGAGGCGGGCAAGAACAACGACATCCGCGCCATCCTGGGCAACGACATCGCGGTGAAGGCCTTTCGCGACGGCAAGCGGCCCTTCCCGGATGGCGCGGTGATCGTGCGGCTGGCCTGGCGCTATGAATCGTCGCCGCGCAACGACAGCGTCTTTCCCGCCCCCCAGTCCTTCGTCGCCGGCTCGCCGACCAACGTGCAGGTGAGCGTGAAGGACTCGAAACGCTATGCCGCGAGCGGCGGCTGGGGCTATGGCCAGTTCGAGAACGGGGTGGCCAACCGGGACGTCGCGCTCACCCAGTCCTGCTTCGCCTGCCATTCGAAGCTCAACGCGCTGGAGAAGGGCGCGGACCTCGTCTTCACGGCCTATTCGCGATAGGCGGCGAACCGATGGTCGAACGCCCGCGGCAGAGGCTGCCGCGGGCGCTTCGACTCATCGGGCGGTCGCAGCCTTTTCGATCAGGCCGGCCACCACCGGCGCGTTCGACACCATCACCACGTGCGAAGCGCCCTTCACCACCACCGTTTGCCGGGACTGCGCCCGCTCGGCCATGAACGCCTGGGCGGCCGGCGGGATGTTCCGGTCCTTGTCGCCATAGATGAACCAGGACGGGACGTGCTTCCACGCGGGCGCGGTGGATGCCTCCGACAGGGCCGCGTCGGCGACCGGACGCTGGCCGGCCGCCATCAGCCGCGCCTCGGCCTCCGGCACGTCCGCCGCGAACTGATCGTGGAAGCGTGCCTGGAGGATGTAGAGGTCGTTGCCGCCGGTGGTGAGCTTGACCGGCGGCGCCAGCGCCGGCGCGAGCGTGCTGCCCGGGAACTTGCCGGTCAGGCCCAGCGCTGTCTCGCCTGCCTCGGGCGCGAAGGCGGCGACATAGACCAGCGCCTTCACGTTCGGCACGCCTTCGGCCGCCTCGCTGATCACCGAGCCGCCATAGCTATGGCCGACGAGCACGACCGGCTCCTGGATGCTCTTGACGAGATCGCCGACCACATCGGCATCGGCGCGCACGCCGCGCAGCGGATTGGGCGCCGCGACGACGGGATAGCCGTCGCGCTCGAGGATGGCGATCACGCCGTTCCAGCTCGACGAATCCGCGAACGCCCCATGGACGAGCACCACCGTCGGCTTGGCGGCCTGCGCCTGCGCCGCAACAGGGGCGAGTACGGCGGCGAACAGCAGCCCGCCGGCTATCAGCTTCTTCATGTTCGGTCTCCTTTCGAGAGAATGGTCAGACGAGCGCGACGACCGCATCGATATTGCCCTTGATCGCCTTCGAATACGGGCAGGTCCGGTGCGCGGTCTCGATGATCTGCCGGGCGACCGCCGGGTCGACGCCGGGGATGCTGACGTTCAGCCGGGCCGCCAGCGAATAGCCGTCCTCGCCGTGACGCAGCTCGACCTCGGCATCGATCGCGAGATCGGCCGGCAGGGTGATGCCCCTGGACTTGGCGGCGATCGCCATCGCGCCCTCGAAGCAGGCCGACCAGCCGGCGGCGAACAGCTGCTCGGGGTTGGTGCCCGCGCCCGGACCGCCGGGCGTGGCCAGCCTGATGTCAAGGCGGCCGTCCGAGCTGCGCGCGGCGCCTTCGCGGCCGCCGGTGACATGGACATGAGCGGTATAGAGAGTCTTAGGATCGGTCATCGTTCTTCTCCTTGGAAAAGGGTGGCCAGCGCAGCGGGCGGAAGGCGGCACGCACTTCCTCGGCGAACAGCGCGGGCTGTTCCCACGCGGCGAAATGGCCGCCGTTGCCGGCTTCATGGAAGTAGAAGAGTTTCTTGTAGCAGCGTTCGGCCCAGCTCCTCGGCGCGCGGAAGATCTCGCCGGGGAAGACGCTCACCGCGACCGGTAGGTCGATGATGCCGCGCGCGTTGAAATTGTTGGAGTGATCCTCCCAATAGATCCGGGCGGCGGAGGCACCCGTCGCAGTCAGCCAATAGAGTGAGATATCGTCGAGGATCGCGTCGCGGCCGAGAACGCGTTCGGGCTGGCCGCCGCTGTAGGTCCACTGCGCGATCTTCTCGTACATCCAGGCCGCCATCCCCACCGGCGAGTCGACGAGCGAGTAGCCGATGGTCTGCGGCCGCGTGTTCATCATCGCGGCATAGGCCGAGTTGTCGCGGTAGAAGGCTTCCAGTTGATCGAACGCGCCGCGTTCCTTGGCCGACAGGCTGGCCGGAGCGGGATCGCCGGCGGCGAGAATCTTCGCGATATCGGCGGGAACGACCGCCGGCATGTTGAGGTGGATGCCGATGAGGCCAGGCACGTGCTGGAGCGCCATGCGCTGCGAGATCACCGAGCCGCAATCGCCGCCCTGGCTGACATAGCGGTCATAGCCCAGCCGCTGCATCAGCATCGCCCAGGCGCGGCCGATATGATCCGAGCCCCAGCCGAGCACCGTCGGCTTGGTAGAGAAGCCGAAGCCCGGGATCGACGGGATCACCAGGTGGAACGCGTCCTCCGCCTTCCCGCCATGCGCGGTCGGATTGGTGAGCGGATCGATGACTCCCAGGAACTCGAGGACCGAGCCCGGCCAGCCATGGGTCAGGATCATCGGCATCGCATTGTCGTGCCGGGAGCGGACATGGATGAAATGGACGTCAAGACCGTCGATCTCGGTCATGAACATCGGCAGCGCGTTGAGCCTGGCCTCGACCTTGCGCCAGTCATAGCCGCGCGCCCAGTAGCGCATCAGCGGTTCGAGCGTCTGCCGGCGCACGCCCTGGCCGTCATCGGACGCCGGCTGCGCGTCGGCCCAGCGGGTCTCGGCGATGCGGTGCTGCATCGCCTGGATTTCGGCCGCGGGAATGGCGACCTTGAACGGGCGGATGGCGCTGCCGCCGCCCTGGGCGCGCACCACGGAGGGCATGGCGCTGAGCGCCCCCGCCACGCCCGCACCGACAACGAATTGGCGGCGCGAGGGATGATTTCCGAACATTGGCTTCTCCTCCTGATCTGGTCACGGCCGGATTTAGAGAAGCGACGGCGCGGCGCCCGTTAAGTGGAGTGATGCGGCGTTAGCGTTCGCCCGCCGGCCCCGGCTTTCAGAAACTAACGGGGTTCCGGCGATGGCTAACGGGACGTGCCGCACGGGCGATCTACATGTCGGCTGACCATCAGGATGAGGCAGCACCATGACCCAGAGACGCTCGCTCGGCTTCGCCGCCGCCGCATTCGTGGCAGCCGTCGCCACCACCGCGATCTGCTTCGGCGACGCGCTGGGCCTGGTCCGGTCCTCAGCGAAGGATACGGACGCCGTGATCTCCGCCCCCTTTGGTGCCACCACACGGCCGCTGGAGGTGCTGCAGGACGCAAGCCCCTGGCTCACGGCCGTTCCGAACGGCCCAAGATCGCTCCGCGGCAAGGTCGTGGTGGTCAACTTCTGGACCTATTCGTGCATCAACTCGCTGCGCGCCCTCCCCTATCTGCGTGCCTGGAGCGAGCACTACGGGGACAAGGGACTGGAGGTGGTCGGCGTCCACGCACCGGAGTTCGGCTTCGAGAAGGACCCGGCCAAGGTCCGCCTCGCGACCAGCCAGCTGCAGGTCCGCTACCCGAACCTGCAGGACAACGATTATGCGGCGTGGCGCGACTTCGCCAACCAGGGCTGGCCCGGCTTCTATTTCATCGACGCCAGGGGACGGGTGCGCGGCTATCGGCTGGGCGAAGGCAATTACGACCAGGCGGAGCAGCTGATCCGCAAGCTGCTGGCGGAAGCGGGCCACGACCTCTCCGGCATTCCGCTCGCACCGATCGAAGGCAAGGGCATCGAAGCGGCGGCCGACTGGGGCGACCTGCGCTCGCCCGAGGCCTATGTCGGCTATGAGAAGGCGGTCGACTTCGCCTCGCCCGGCGGGATCCGCGAGGATGCGCCGTTCAGCTACGCCTCGGCAGCGGACCTCTCGCTCAACCAATGGGACCTGGCGGGCAGCTGGAACGTCGGCCGCGAGTTCGCGACGCTCGAGGGCGACGCCGGCACGATCCGGTTCCGCTTCCACGCCCGAGACGCGCATCTCGTGCTCGGCGGGGCGCCGGACGGCCGCCCGATCCGCTTCCGGGTGACGATCGACGGGAGCGCGCCGGGCGAGAGTCACGGCGTCGACGTCGACGCGGCGGGCTGGGGCGAGGTGAAGGAGGACCGGCTCTACCAGCTCGTCCGGCAGCCGGGCGAGATCGCCAACCGGACCGTCACGGTCGAGTTCTCCCGTCCGGGCGTGCGCGCCTATGTCTTCACCTTCGACTGACGCGCGGCCCCCTTCAAATGGAGTATGGATGATGGCACGGACATGGCTGGTGACCGGCAGCTCGCGGGGCTTCGGGCGCGCCCTCTGCGAGGCGATCCTCGACGCGGGCGACAATCTGCTCGCGACCGCGCGCGACCCCGACCAGCTTTCCGGTCTCGGCGAGGGTCGCCCAGGGCGTCTCGCCGTCGCCCGGCTCGACGTGACGAGCGAGGAGGATGCCGCCGCGGCAGTGGGGGCCGCTATCGATCGGTTCGGCGCGCTCGACATCCTCGTCAACAATGCCGGGTACGGCGACGTGGGCTCGGTCGAGGATACGCCGATCGACGCCTTCCGCCGCCAGATCGAGACCAATCTGTTCGGCACGATCATCATGACCAAGGCGGTGATCCCGCACATGCGCGAGCGCCGCAGCGGCCACATCATCCAGTTCTCGTCGGTCGGCGGCCGGATCGGCGCGCCGGGGCGCGCGCCCTATTCGGCGGCCAAATGGGGCGTCGAGGGCTTTTCCGAAGTGCTGGCGCAGGAGATGAAGCTCGTCGGCGTTCGCGTGACGATCATCGAGCCGGGCGGCTTCCGGACCGACTTCGCCGGGGCATCGACGACGCTCGACGCCGGCCGCCCCGAATATGACGCGGTGGTCGGCAATGCCGCGCGCGTGCAGGCGGCCTATGACGGCAAGCAGCCTGGGGACCCGCGCCGCGGCGCACAGGCGATCCTCCAGGTCGTCGCCTCGGAGGCGCCACCCCTGCGACTCCCGCTCGGCAGCGATGCGCTCGCCGCGATCGAGCGCAGCGACAAGGCACGCCTCGACGAGCTGGAACGCTGGCGCACGCTCAGCCGGTCGACCGACTTCCCGGAACGGCCCGGCGGCTGAAATGAATCGCATCATTGTGCTTCGGTGGGATTGAGGCACGCCGTCGCTCGCGGCATGGATCGTACCGACCATGCACGGGGAACGACGGGATCGTGGCGGACCTACAGCAGCAACTCCACGGCGAACGCATGTTCTTCGGGCCCTTCTGCCTGTCCCCGAGCGAGCGGCTGCTGACGAGGAACGGCGAGCCGGTGGAGATCGGCGGGCGCTCCTTCGACCTGCTCGTGGTGCTGACCGAGCAGCCCGGCAGGGTCCTCTCGAAGCGCGAGCTGCTCAAGCGCGTCTGGTCGGACGTGGTGGTCGAGGACGGCAGCCTGCGCTTCCATATGGCGGGCCTGCGCAAGCTGCTGGGCGATGGCACCGACGGTGCCCGCTACATCGCCACGCAGGTCGGTGTCGGCTACGCCTTCGTCGCGCCGGTCGAGCGGCACGGCGCCGCGATACGGCCGGCGCCGGATGACGAAGCGAGACCCGGCGCGAGCAGCATCAACGTTCCGGCGAGGCTGCCCCATCTCATCGGACGCGAACGCGACGTAGCGTTCCTCGTGGAGCGTGTCGCCGACACGCCGCTCTTCACGATCGTGGGTGCAGGCGGCGTCGGGAAGACCTCGCTGGCGATCGAGGCCGGTCACAGGCTTGCCGGCACGTTCGAGGGCCGGGTCGCCTTCGTCGACTTCAGCATGCTGGAGAATCCGGCGGTGGTGCCCTCCATGATCGCCGGCGCGATGGGGATCGCGGTGCAGAGCGAGGACCCGCTCGCCGTCATTCTAGGGCATATCCGAGACCGGCCATTCCTGCTGCTGCTCGACAATTGCGAACATGTCGTCGAGCCCGTTGCCGGCATTGTCGAGCGCATCATCGAGGAGGCGCCAGGCGCGCGCGTGCTGGCGACCTCGCGCGAGCCGCTGCGCGTGCGGGCGGAGCACGTGCTGCGGCTCGACGCCCTGGACTATCCCGAGGAGCCGGCCGCGCTGACGCCCGAGCAGCTGCTCACCTATTCGGCAGTGCAGCTCTTCTGCGAGCGTGCCATGGCGGCCGACAGTTCGCTCGTCGTCGACGAGGACGCTGCCCGCCTCATCGCCGACATGTGCCGGCGGCTCGGCGGGATGGCGCTGCCGATTGAGCTCGCCGCGGTGCGCGCGGCGACGCACGGCATCGCCGCGACGGCGCGCCAGCTCGGCGAGCGGTTCAGCCTCGGCTGGTCCGGCAGGCGAACCGCCCGCCCCCGCCAGCAGACGCTGCAGGCGACGCTCGACTGGAGCTACGACCTCCTCACCGAAAAGGAGCGGATCGTGCTCGAGCGCCTGTCGGTCCTCGTCGGCCCCTTCTCGATCGACGCCGCACTGGAGGTGGTGGCGGATGCGGAGATTGGATCGGATGACGTGGCGGCTGCGCTGGACGAGCTCGCGTTCAAGTCGCTCGTCGCGCCCGATCGATCGCGCCGTACCGGCACCTACCGCCTCCTGGAGATGACGCGCGCCTATGCCAGGGAGAAGCTGCTTGCCCGCCGGGAGGGCGAGAGCGGTGCTGTCGCCCGTCGCCACGCCGCCTTCTTCCTCGCCGAGCTCGAGGCGGTGGCCGAGCAGGACGAGGACGTGCTGCAGGATACCAGACCGCTGCGCCAGCAGCTCGGCAACATCCGCAGCGCACTCGACTGGAGTTTCGGCCGCGACGGCGACCTCAGGATCGCGGTGCGCCTGGCCGCCGCCAGCGCGCCGGTCTTCCTCAACCTCTCGCATCTGATCGAGTGCCGCACCTGGTGCGCCCGTGCGCTCGCCGAGATCGAGGAGGTCCAGCGCGGCACCGCGATCGAGCTGGAGCTCCAGGCAGCGCTCGGCATCTCGCTGATGTTCACCCGCGGCAACAGCGAGGCAGCGGGGAATGCGCTGGCCCGCGCGCTCGAGATCGCGACCTTGCTCGATGATCGCTGGAACCAGCTGCGCCTGCTCGGCTGCCTCCACATCTTTCACGAACGCATCGGCGAATATGCCGCCGCGATGGGTCATGCCGAGCGCGCAGTACAGGTTGCCGAGGCTATCGGCGCGCCCGAGGCGATGGGGATCGCCTATTCGTTTTCGGGCATCTCGCACCATCTCGCCGGAGACCAGAAGCGGGCGCGGCGCGAGCTGGAGCTCTCACTGCGGAAGAGTCCGCCTTCCGCGCGCAGCCGGACGATCCACTACGGCTTCGATCACCGGAACCGCTCGGGCATCGCGCTTGCACGGACCTTATGGCTCGCCGGCCATGCCGACGAGGCCGGACGGCTCGCACGGCAGATCGTCCGCGAGGCCGCCCAGCTCGATCACGCCGTCACCCATTGCATCGCGCTGATCTGGTCGTTGTCGGTCTATCTGTGGATGGAGGATTACGCCGCCGCCGAGCAGGATCTCGCCGCGTTCACCGAATGCGCCGAGGTCAACGCGCTCGGCCCGTATATCGCCGCGGCCGCGGGCTTTCGCGGCGAACTGGCGATCCAGCGCGGGCAGACAGGCGATACGCTCGGCGCGGTCGAGGAAAGCCTCTCCCGGCTGCGCGCGGCGCGCTACGAATTGCTGACCACGCCTTTCTCGATCGCGCTCGCCCGCGGCCTCGTCGCGGATTCGCGCACCGATGAGGCGCTGGATCTGGTCGACGCCACGCTCGCGCGCTGCGACGCAAACGGCGAGAGGTTCGCGGTACCCGAGCTGCTTCGCCTCAAGGCCCGGATCGTGCGATTCACCCCGTCGGCAGAAGATGCGAGCACCCTGCTCGACCAGGCGCTCACCCTCAGCCGGGAACAAGGTGCCCGCGCGTGGGAGCTGAAGGCGGCCGCGGATCTCGCCGCATTGCGCTAGCCTCCGCCGCCGAGCGCGTTGATCTCGATGCGACGCGAAATCTCGATCGCCTCGAGGAACGCCTCGTCATGGCTGACGACCAGGAGGGCGCCGTCGAAGGCCTTCAGCCCGGCCTCGACGGCTGCGATCGATTCCATGTCGAGGTGATTGGTGGGCTCGTCGAGCAGGAGCAGCGGTGGCGGCGTCGCGCCGCCCAGCACGCAGGCAAGCCCGGCGCGCAGCACCTGTCCGCCGCTGAGCGTCTCGACGCGGCGGTCCGCGGCATCCGCCCTGAACTGGAACCGCGCCAGCGCGGCCCTGCAGTCGTTCTCGGTCAAGCCAGGATTGAGACGGCGGAAATTCTCCGCGATCGTAGCCTCGGGCCGGAGGATGCTGACCCGCTGGTCGAAATAAGCGAACGGCACGTGCATCGTCGCCTGTCCCTCCCACGGTGCCAGATCGCCCGTGATCACTCTGAGCAGTGTGGATTTGCCCGATCCGTTGGGCCCGCAGATCGCCACGCGCTCAGGCCCCGCCAGATGCAGCGACGCGTCGTTGAGCAAGGGGCGATCCGGTGCAAAACCGAAGCAGACATGCTCCATGTCGAGGACGCGCGTCCCTGCCGCTAGGTTGCTCGAGGCGAGCTCCAACCGCATAGTGGTCGTCCGCTCGACGCGAGCGCGTGCCGCGGCGAGCGACTGGTCGGCGTCGGCGCGCATCCGATCCGCGAGGCGCGCCCCTTCCCCGCCGCTCTTCTCGGCGCGATCGCGGCGCCCCCCGATCGAGATGCGCGGCAGGTCGCCGCGTGCGGCCCGGCGATTGCCGGCGGCATCGCGCCGCTGCTGCCGCTCGACTGCCTGCTGGGCCTTGCGCGCGACCTCGGCGGCGCGACGCTCGGTCGAGGCGAGATCGCGTTCGACGGCTTCCTGCTCGACGGCCTTGCGCGCCTGATAAGCGCTCCAGTTCCCGCCATAGCGCGTCGCGCCGAGCGAGGTCAGCTCGACGATCGCGTCGAGACACTCGAGCAGCTCGCGATCATGGCTCACCACCAGCGCGCCCGCGCGCCAGCCCTCGAGTAGCTCGCGAACCGCCCTGCGACCATTGCGATCGAGATCATTGGTGGGCTCGTCGAGCAGGAGAAAATCGGGCTCCCGAAACAATATGCCGGCGAGCGCCGCGCGTGTTCTCTGCCCGCCGGAAAGGCTGACGAGACGCGCGTCGAGTTCCGCGTCCAACCCGACCTTGGCCAGCGCTTCGGCCGCGCGCGCCTCCAGCATCCAGTCGGCCTCGGCGAACTCGTCGATCGAGGCCGTCCCGGCTTCCGCCTTGCGCAACAGCGCGAGACCAGCGGACGCGCCCATGAGATCGGCGACAGTCTCGTTCGGCGATATCTGCACCATCTGCCGCAGCATGCCGACCGTGCCGTCCACCACGACGCGGCCGCGGCTCGCGGTCAGATCGCCCGAAACGAGCTTGAGGAGCGTGCTCTTGCCGACTCCGTTCCGGCCGACGATTCCGGTGCGTTCCTGCTGGAAGGTGAGCAAAACGTCCGAAAGGACGGGTTGCCCGTCAGGCGCGGACCACGAAATGTCGGCGAGGGTAATGGAGGACATGGATCGTGGCTTTCCTGACGGCGGTATTTGAAGATTCTGCTATCAGGGCGAAATCCATGTCGCTGCGCACTCCCTTGGCTGCGGGCGAAAGATAGGTGGCGAGAGCCTGTCCAACAAGCGCGAAGCCGAATTCCTTACTATACAGATCCGCTAACGGTTGGGGGCAACGGCAGCCAACCGCCAGTAGCGGAAGCCTGACCTTCCTCAACGCATAGCCGCTTTGAGGGACGCCCAGGAGCGGGCCGAACGACCTGGGGCGCGAAGTCGCCTGCCCGCTTCCAACCCAACTCCTGACATTTAGGCGAATGGCGCTCGCACTCCATTTGCCTTCGATTCAAAATCAGCTGTCGAACTTGACCAGATCCTTGAAGATAAGCCGACCCCAGGCATTCCCATGGCCCTGCACAAGCAGTCCGCCTTCGGAAAGCCCGCCGAGTTTGATGGGTGCGAAGCCAAGCTTGTCCGCCAGCCCGGCGATCTCGGCAGCCGCGCCGTCGTTATCGCTTGACAGGAATATGACTCGCCGGCCGCCATGCACGGCCGGGTCCTGCCAGGACAGGGGCGACCAGATGGTTGAAGCCCTTGACCAGCTTCGCGCCCGCGAAGGCATCGGCGACGACCTTGGCGGAAGGCTGCCCGCCGAGCTCCTCGTCAGCCACGCCATAGGCGTTGGTCACATCGACGATGATCTTGCCCTCCCAGCTGGGCAGCGCCTTCGCGACATCCGGGTGCGACTGGTATCGCACCGCCAGGAAGATGACGTCCGCCTTGGCCGCCTCGGCGAGCGTCGTGGGAATGACTCCGGGGCCGATTGCCATCGCATCGGCCGCAAAGCTTTCCGGATCGCGCGTGGTGGCGACGGCTACTTCGATGCCCTTGCGGGCAAACGCCTGGGCCAGCGCGTGGCCCACTTCGCCGAAACCGATGATCGCGTAGGTCATGTCTGCTCTCCTTCGAGTTGATATCAGAGTTGCGCCAGGCCGCCGTCGACCGCGACTTCGCTCGCCGTCATGAAGCTGCTGTCCGAGGATGCGAGGAAGGCGGCCACGGCACCGATCTCGGCCGGGTCGGCCATGCGCTGGAGCGGGGTCATCGACGCGAAAACCGCCTGACCTTCCTCTCCCAGTGCTTCCTTCGCGAGCTCGGTCGCCGTCGCCCCGGGCGAGAGCACGTTCACCCGGATGCCGGTTCCCTTCAGGTCCTCGGCCCAGGTCCGGGCGAGATTGCGCACCGCCGCCTTGCTCGCGCTGTAGGCAGTGAAACCGGGCGCCCCGGTTGTGCCGGCGCTCGAACCGGTGAGGATGATCGAGCCGCCCGAACCCATGAGCGGCAGCGCCTTCTGCACCGTGAAGATCGTGCCCTTCACATTGGTGTCGAAAGTTTCGTCGATATGCTCGGCGGTGATCGCGCCAAGCGGAAGCGGACTTCCAGCCCCGGCATTGGCGAAGACGATGTCGAGAGTTCCGCGCTCGGCCTTCACCGCGGCGTAGAGCCGGTCGAGATCAGCCTCGTCGGAGACCGAACCCTTTATTGCGCGAGCGTTGGCGCCGAGGCTGGCAAGGGCGGTATCGAGCGCGTCCTGCCGCCGGCCGAAGAGATAGACGAAGGCTCCTTCCGCGACGAACCGCTTCGCCGCGGCGAGGCCGATACCGGTCGCACCGCCCGTAATGACTGCAACCTTACCATCGAGCTTTCCCATGACTGTTCCTCAAATCCGATATTCGATCGTGCGGGGCAGGCCCCGAGAACCCGAGATGGGTCCGCAAGCGCCGGTGGTTGAGTGTGAAAACCCGCATATCCCTGGTGCGAAATCGATCCACCGCGTAAGCGCGGGAGACGAAGATCGTCGTTGGAAAGGCGCTATGCATGGCGCAAGAATGCACCATGATCGATTGGGACGACGTCCGTTATTTTCTTGCTGTCGCGCGCGGCGGCTCGGTGCGTGCCGCCGCGGCGCGGCTTGGCGTGAATCATTCGACCGTGTTGCGACGCGTTGCCCAGCTCGAGGGGCAGCTTGAGGCGCGGATGTTCGATAAGCTGCCCTCAGGCTACCGGCTTACGGCTGCCGGCGAAGAAGTCCTCGACCTGGCCAACCAGATGGAAGCATCATCCCATCTGTTGGAGACGCGGGTGTTCGGGCGTGACCAAACGGTGCGCGGACGCCTGAGGGTCGCTCTGGCTCCGAACCTCGCCGCACATCTGCTCATGCCGGACTTCGCCGCATTCGCGCGTCGGCATCCGGATATCGAGATGGAGATCCTGTCGTCCGGCGAACTGGCCAATCTCACCAACCGGGAGGCCGATGTCGCGATCCGCGTCGTCTACGATCGCCAGACGCTTCCGCCCAATCTCCACGGCCTCAAGGGGCCGGATATTTTCGGCGGCGTCTACATTTCCCGCGATCGTCTAACCGCATGGCGCGAAGGCGCACCTGATCCCCTTCGGTGGATCGTGATCAGCATGCACGGCATCCCGAGCTGGGCCAGCGCAGGTGACATTCGAACTGCCGAGGTTTTGTTTAGGGTCACCGATGGGGAGGGGCAGCTTGCCGCAGTCCGGCAGGGGTTGGGGATCACGACCCTGCCGTGCTTCATCGGGGATGCCGATCCGCAACTTGTGAGACTGCCTGGCACGGCGCTGCATCAATACGGGACCATCTGGCTTCTCACGCAGAGAGAGACGCGCAAGACGAAGCGCGTGCGGCTATTCACGGAATTCATGTCCCGCAGGCTGGCTGATTACCTGGCCCTTCTCGCGGGCATGTCCGCGTCTTGAGATGCAGCGCAGACTCGCGATGATTGTCCGCTTCTGACCGCGGCTTGGGTGCAAAGCGGTCAGACGAGAGTCTCCAGTGGCAACCGTTACATTATCGCTGAACGAACGGTGACTTTTCGGGGTAAGTCTGGTCGAACCTGTCGCTTGTCAGATCAATCATCATGGACTGAATACGAGCACCAGGAAAACGAAGAACAGCGACAGGTGCACGGCCCCTTCCAGCATGGTTGTCCGCGTGCCGGTGAAGGTCAGGCTGTTCAGCATCAGCGTCACGGCGAGCAGCACCATGTTCGCCGCCGATACGCCGAGGACCACCGGCTGCCCGGTCGCCAGTCCGATGAACAGCACGGCGGGTACCGTCAGGCCCAGCGTGGAGGTCGCCGCGCCAAGGCAGAGATTGATCGCGCGGGTGAGCTGGTTGGCCGCAACGGCACGCAGCGCGGAGATGCCCTCCGGCGTGAACACGATGAGCGCGATGAGGATGCCGCCAAGCGCGGTTGGGGCGCCGAGCACCGCGATGCCATGGTCGAGCAGCTTCGCCAGGTCCTTGGAAAGGATGATGATCGGCAGGATGTTGGCCAGCAGAACTCCCACCCGGATTGTGGTCGAACCGGGTGCGCGCCGGGCATGGGGTAGCGGCGTCGCGGCTTCATCGATGACCTGTTGGCCGACAGGCACGAAGAAGCCGCGATGCCTGCCGGCCTGGAGCCAGAGGAAGCTCCCGTACAGCGCGATCGTGAAAATGGAGAAGAACAGCGCCTGCGGCAGCGAGAGCATCCCGGTTGCGCTCGAGGTCGTGAAGTTCGGCAGCACCAGCGCGATGACGCTGAGCGGGATGATGACCGCCAGATAGGCGTTTGCCCCCTGCAGGTTGTAGCTCTGCTGATGGAAGCGAAGCCCGCCGACCAGGAGGCACAGGCCGACGACGCCGTTGAGAACGATCATCAGCACCGCGAACATTGTATCGCGGCCAAGCGTCGGTACCTGCTTGGCGCTCAGCATCACCGCGCCGATCAGCGCGACCTCGATGATGACGATCGACAAGGTGAGGACGAGCGTGCCGAGCGGCTCGCCCAGGCGCTCCGCCACCTCTTCCGCCTCGTGCACCACGCCGAATGCCGCCCAGAGGATGACGCCGAGCAGCCAGGCGAACAGTAGGGCGGTGATCACCCAATGCGCGCCGACCAGCCGAACCGGAGCGGCGATCAGCATGACCGCGACCGTCGCCCAAGCGACCGTCAACCGGGCGGTCGAGCGCTTCATCGGTCCCCTCAGACCCGCGGCGCCTCGCTCCTTTTCAATGTCGCCTGCTCGGCGGCGCGGGCTTCGCGCCGAAGTCGCCGCGCGTAGCTGCGCGCATGCGAGTGGTAGATGCGATAGCCGACGAACGCGGCGAACAGCACCGCCATGAGCAGCATCAGCATATAGGCTACGATCAATCTGGGCTCCATTTCGTATCTCCCACCGCCCGCGGTTGCTGCACGGTTGCAGGAAAGGAAGGCCATGCACGCCTCAAGCTGCGTGTTCACTTCCAGACCATCCAGCCGCGAGCCAGCCGCCGTAGGTGACGGTCACCTGCACCGTCATTTCCAACAGATCTCCGAGACGCCGGCGTAATCCCTCCAGCGGAGGAATCCGCGAAATGTTCCGCGCCACGGCGATCAGCTAGGCGTGTTCACAAGCCTCGATGTCCGCCGCAGCGACGATAGCCGCTTTCACACGCAGCGGTGAGGCAACGGCAGTGGCGCGCCGTAACCTTCGTCGCCTCAGACCCGCTTCGTTGGGACAGGCACCGGACTTCCCTTCAAAGAAGGATTCGATGCATTCTGCTTGGGCGGTTCCGCTTTCTTTGGCTTGCGGACTTCCCGGTTACCCCTGCGCTGACCCTTGGCCATCGGATTGCTCCTCCTTCGCGTTCGAGCCAATCGGCCAACGCTCTGACCCGGATTGGAGCAGCGGTTCAGCCTTACGCGTCGATCCGGTCCGCGACCAGCCTCAATCGCCTGGTTTGTACGCCGCCCCGGTCCGCACCGTGGCGCCGCCGGCGCCGCTCCGGAGCGCTGTGACCGCCGCTGCGCAGTGGCTCTCGCTGGCATAGCCTTTGCCTGCGGCAATCGGCGCTCCGGATGGCGCGCAGAAGCGCCAGCGCCAATCGCCACCCGAGAACAGGATGGAGGTGAGGCTTACGCGTTCGGCACGATAGATCTCGAAATAGGGTTCCTGATCCGGCGCGGAGGCGGGCGGCTTTTCGGCCGGGTCGGCGGGCGACGTGACGTGAGGGAGCGCGAGCCGCGGAAGGGCGTCGGTAATAGTCGGGGGTAGGTCTCTGACGTCGGGGCGTGGTTGTTCGAATTCGCTGAATGCGGGGCGGATGGGCACATGACTTCTCCCGTCGGCAAGCGGGAGCAATCCGTTTCTCTCAGCCGTCGCGCGCTCGCGGAAGGATCAGCGACGATGTGACGGATATAGGTGCATGCGGGGCGTTTGGCCATTCCATGCTCCACGGCATCGGAGTGGCGGCCACATCGGCGAACGATCAGGACGATCCCGCACTCTCTAGCTAAAGGCAAGCGATAGCCACTTGCCAGGAGCAGCTGGGACGCCCACATGCCAGCTATCGGCGCGCGATCCCTGCGCGCCAGTTCGCATATTGGCGGCGCTGGCTTCCGGTTGTGAGAGCGACACGTTCGTCGCGGCCCAGCAACCGGAACGGCCGACATCCATGGCAGCCAAGGACATCAAATTTTCGCACGATGCGCGCGACAGCATCGCGCGCGGCGTCGATATGCTCGCCGATACGGTGCGGGTCACGCTGGGGCCGAAGGGGCGCAACGTGGTGCTCGACAAGGGCTATGGCGCGCCGCACATCACCAAGGACGGCGTCACCGTCGCCAAGGAGATCGAGCTCAGGAACCGGTTCGAGAACCTCGGCGCCCAAATGCTCCGCGCCGTCGCCTCGAAGACGCAGGATCACGCCGGCGACGGCACCACCACCGCCACCGTGCTCGCCCAGGCGATCGTCCGCGAGGGGATGAAGTCGGTTGCGGCCGGCGTCGGCCCGATGGAGCTCAAGCGCGGCATCGATATCGCCGTCACCCAGGTCATCGAGGAATTGAAGGCACGGTCGCGCGCAGTGTCGAACAACGACGAGATCGCCCAGGTCGGCATCATCTCGGCCAACGGCGACGAGGAGATCGGCCGGATGATCGCCGCGGCGATGGACAAGGTCGGCAAGGAAGGCGTGATCTCGATCGAGGATGCGCGAGGCACGGCGTTCGAGCTCGAGATCGTCGAGGGCATGGAGTTCGACCGCGGCTATCTCAGCCCCTATTTCGTCACCGATGCCGGAAAGATGACGGTCGACCTGCGGGACCCTCACATCCTCGTTCACGAGAAGAAGCTCTCGGACCTGCGCGCGCTGCTGCCGGTGCTGGAAGCGGTGGCGCAGTCGGGCCGGCCGCTGCTGATCATCGCCGAGGAGGTCGAGGGCGAGGCGCTCGCGACGCTCGTGGTCAACAAGCTGCGCGGCAGCCTCCAGGTCGCCGCGGTCAAGGCGCCCGGGTTCGGCGATCGCCGCCGGGCGATGCTCGAGGATATCGCGATCCTCACCGACAGCGTGCTGGTCTCGCCCGATCTCGGCATCCGGCTGGAAGGTGTCACGCTCGACATGCTCGGCCGCGCCCGGCGCGTGACGATCGGTCGGGACGATACGACGATCATCGACGGCGCGGGCGATCGCGCCGCGGTCGCCGGCCGGGTCGCGATGCTCAAGCAGCAGATCGAGCTCAGCACGAGCGAATATGATCGGGAGAAGCTCCAGGATCGGCTGGCCAGGCTCGCGGGCGGGGTCGCGATCATCCGGGTCGGCGCGTCGACCGAGGTCGAGATGCGCGAGCGCAAGGATCGCCTCGACGACGCGCTGCACGCGACGCGCGCGGCGGTCGAGGAAGGCATCGTCCCCGGCGGCGGGACGGCGCTGCTCTATGCATCGCGCGCGCTCGACGGCAGGAAAGGTGCGAACGACGACCAGACGCGCGGCATCGACATCGTCCGCAAGTCACTGTCCGCACCGCTCCGCCAGATCGCGGAGAATGCCGGCCACGACGGCGGCGTCGTCGCTGCCCGGCTGATCGCCGGCAACGACCGTGACGTCGGCTTCAACGCCCAGACCGAACGCTATGAGAACCTCGTCGAAGCCGGCGTGATCGATCCGACGCTGGTGGTCCGCTCGGCGCTGCAGGACGCCGCGTCGGTCGCGGGCCTGCTCCTCACCACCGAAGCCGCCATCGTCGATGTCTCGGAAAGCTCGCCGGCCTCGCCGACGATGGCTCCGAGCGGCGGCTTCTGATCCACGCTTACCCGTTCCATCTCAGGAGTATCGCGATGTCGAGAGTGCCCGTCCGCCCCTATCTCATCACCAAGGACGACGAAGGCGTGTACCGGGTGACCGTGCGCACCACGCGGTTCAACTCGCAGGGCTATCCGCTCGTGTCGAGCGAGGTGCTGGGCGACGCGTTCAGGACACAGACGGCGGCGAAGGCGTTTGTGCGCGAGGAATATCGCGCGGAAGCGAACGAGATCGCCACCAAATAGCGAGGCTGTCCCGCTCCATCCGGTCACCGCCGCGGTAAGCTGCGGTAACTAGTGGCGGCGTGCGCCGCGCGGTGTGCCGAATTCCCGATCGCCACGACAATTTTACCAGCGATCATGCGGGTCTCAGTGCAAGCACTTCGTCGCATTCCCTCAGAATTTCAGCGTAACGGTCGGCGAAAGCGCGATGAATGCGAGCGACATGACCACCTCTGGCGGCTTCGGCACACGCCAGACACTCATCGCGGCGACGTTCGAAATATGAGCGATTGTACCTCATGATCACAGCGGGGCTCCCGTTCTTGAGCGGCAGCTCTCTTAATCGCTGTCGGGCGGCGTCGTGCTCGTACGGAGGACACCGATAGCCGCATCATGCGCCTCCCTGCTCGATTGGTCAAAGGAACAGCCTACTGGCCGATCTCCTCGCGCTCCGCCTTGTCGACCACACCGAAGCGGATCACGTTGACGGGAACGAGCGGCGATCCTGGGCGGGGCGTGAGCCAGACCACCGCGAAGGCGGAGCCGCCCCGTTCGTAGCCAAGGGCGTATTCACCGGGGAACAGGCTGCGGCCAAGGCCCGGGATCGGCTTCCACCCGGCTGCACCGGCCCTGGTGTCGTAGTAGGCCTTGAGCGCGTCGAAATCCGCATTGCCGGGCGCGGTGTAGCGCTTCACCTCGGGCCGGCCGTAGCGTTGGCGAAGCAGCTCGTCGACATGGCGGACCGCGACCTCGTCGGCGACAGCGATCTTGTCACCGAAGGCATATTCGTCGGGACGCGTGAGCATCGGCGGCGGATCGGGAACCTGCATCTCCGATCGGCCATCTCCACAAGCGGCAGGCGCCGCCATGACAAGGACCATAGCGGCGCTCCGGATTCCGGTGGCCAAGCGTTGCAGTCGCCTCATGGTTGCGCGTTGCGCTGTACCCTGGTGAGCGCGGTGTTGAAAGCGTCCATGATGTTGTCGCCGACGCCGAGCTCCCGCGTCTGCGGATTGATCGGTAGCGCCGCCCTCTCGAGCCGCTGCGCCGGCGCGAGACCCTTGTCCTCGACCGCCCAGCGCACGGCATAGTGCGTCCATTCCTTGGCGACGCTGGCGGTGGTGCCGACCGCATTCGCGGCGGGGCCGCCGACCTTCGCCTTGTCGACCAGGGTGAGCGCCGAATCGAGCACCGATGTCATCATCTCCTGCTGCTTCTTGACGTCGGTCGACCAGGATTGCGCGCCGGCATAGGCCGCGCCCACGAAATAGCCGAGCGCGCCCGCATTCTCGCGCCGTTCCTGCGACGATCCGGCGGCGACCGGCACCTGCGTCACCTGGTCGAGCCGCGCGGCCGGATTCTCGTTGAGGCCGTTGCCGAACTGCAGCTTGGCCATGATCTCGCCCAGCTTCTTCTCCTGCTTGCCCTCCATGAGCGCGCGGGAATAGGTCGCCATGTCGGAACCGTCCGCCGTCTCCTCATTATAGGTGAGCTCCCGCATCACGCCGGTGGTGTCGCTGTCGATGATCTTGGTAAGGCCGTCGGCCATCGCCTTGATCGTGTCGTCCTTGCCGACGATCACCGGTCGTCCGGCAAAGCCGCTGGTGTTGCGCACGTCGCGCAGCGTGTCGGCACCGGCGTCGAAGATTCGCGCCTTGAGGTCGGCATCGGGGATGGAGGCAGCCGCGTCCATCAGCTTGCCGAAACCCTCCGGGTGCCATTCGACGCTGGGGGCACCTATTCCTCCCGTCATCGTCTCATCGATCGACGACTTCATTACCGCGCGCAGCTGCTCGGGATTGAGCGCCTTGAAGGCGTCCGCGGCATAGGCGCTGCCCTTGAGGCTGGAGAGGACCTTGCCCACCGCGACGGCTTCGGGATCGCTCTCGTGGCTCGAGGTGCTGAGAACATGACTCTCGGTCCAGTTCTTCCCCTCGGCGACCCGGCTCTTCATCGCCTCGACATATTGCGTCTTCTGGTAGTTGGACGCGTGCGTCGCCACCGCATCGGCCAACTCGGTCACGCGATGAAAGCCGTCGGCACCGTCATCGGTCTTGGCGAAGGCGTTGCTCACCGCGGCAAGGCTTTGCCCGTCGAGCTTGCCGGCAAGATCATTGAACAGGTCGCGCCGCTCGTCGGCCGAATAGCCGCCGTTGCCGAACCAGCTGCCGTCCACCGCCTGATCCGCCAGCTTGTCGAGCTGCCCCTGCCGCCCCAGCTCGTCGATCACCGCGTCGGCATCGGTCGCCGAGAGGCTCTGCAGCTTCGCCTTGACGTCGTTCATCTCGTCATGCGTGACGGTATTGAACCAGCCGGAATCGTCGAGCTTTCCCTTGATGTAATCGACGGCACCCTGCTGAACTGGCGTAACCATGCGATCTTCTCCTGGCAGCGGGCCGGAGTGATCCGGCGACGGGTCTCAAGAGCATGGTTTACGGTCGGTTTCGCTCCGCGATTCGATTAGCGAATCTCATCGAATCGTTGAGCGCGTGCTGCGGAAACCTTCGCTACATCTGTGTCCCTTGCGACATGCAGAAGGGCGCGGTGGCAAAGGGCTCACTGCGTGATCAGCCTCACCCGAAGGACCTGGCGATCGAATGCCAGGCGATATCGAGATGCGCTTGCGTACCGGCTATCTCGATCGCCGCCTGCCGGCTGAACGCATGCTGTGGAACGATCCGACCAGCGGCGTTACGCGCCATGCCGATGTCGAATACGCGGTCGCGATCGCGTGCGCTCGCGAGAAGGAGCCGGACTGCTGCTGGCCAGCCGGTCGCTGGCCGCAGCGCCAACTATCCCTTGCGGCTCATCCTACGCCCGAACAGGATCATGCCGCCGAGTCCTGCTCCGCCCGCAGCGGCGATCAGCGCATAGGACGGCTTGCCACCGCTTTCGACCGGCGCGGTCCGGGCAAGCTCGGTCGGCCGGGTTCCAGGCTTGGACGTGACTTCGCCGGTTTCGTTCGCGGGCACGAAGCCGTCATCGGTCAGCGTCATCGCAGCCAGGTCGACGTTCATCCTGCGCGCGCCCTGGGACACGGCTACGGCCACCTTGCGCGCAAGGTCGGGATTACGCTCGCTCTGCTTCATGGCGTCGGAAATCAGGGCAGCCTGAACCAGCAACGATTCGGCCATCTCCTGTTTGGTGGCATCGCTCGCGGTGCTCAGCATCCCGGACGACGCGAACCCGGCGGCCGCCTGGGCGCTGACCGCGGCCGCCATGCGACGGTTCACGTCGATATCGATGTGACGACCCGCCTGCCAAGCATTGATCCACCACACCGCATAGGCATCGGCGACGTCGTCGATCCGCAAGCCGAGAGAGGATAGCGGGCGGCTCATCCCCTCAACCACGTCGGTTGACGCAAACAGCCTGGCGAGATTGTCCGCGCCTTGGGGATCATTGGCACGGCTCTTGGCGACAAAGCGCGCATAGTTGGCCGTGCGACGTTCCCGCGATGGCTTGTAGCGGAAGCTGGCAGGCTGCACTGCGACGGGAGGCCGAAGCGCGGAAGGTCCGGGTCGCGACATGTTGCGGGACGGCGACGTCGAACGGGCTCGATCGGCATGATTCTGAAGGCTGATCCGCGGGCCTTCGTAAAGCATAGGGCTGATCATTTGGGCATGAGCAGCACCGGGGACGACGAGCGAGGCAAAGCAGATGGGCGCGATCATCCTAAACGACATTGCACGTCTCCTTCCCCCCGGGGAGCTCGATAAGCAAAACGCCGGGCGAAGTCGATGCTTCGCCCGGCCAATTGCGATGAACCGCCGACTTCCCTAGCCCTTGCGCGCCATGGTCGACAGACCTTCGCCGATCGTCTTGATCATGTTGGTGGTCGACTGCATGATATAGCTGAATTCCTGCGTCGCCACCTGAAGATCGGTCATCGTCTTGGTCGATTTGTTGTCCTTCGACTGACCGTCATAGGTCTTCGCCAGCGACTGCATTTCCTCGATCTTGCTATCCATTGACGCCGCCATCGCCTCGGCAATCGCACGCAGCCAATTGCCGCTGCCGACCTTACCGTTACGCGAGCCCTCGGTCTTGGCACGATCGCTACCTTCACGCGAGGCGGTGAAGAGCTTCTGGGCAATGTCCTCTGCCTGCTGGCCAAGGTCACGGGCGAAAGCACCCTGTTCTGCCGCCGACAGGCCGAAGCTGCCACCGATCTGGGTCGCCGCATCGCCAATGCTGAGCGGCGAACCGCCGGATGCCGCGCCGAATGCGGTCTTCGCCATGTCGATGACGCCTTGGGGCAGCCCGAGCTTTTGGCCGAGGCTCTGGATGACCTGCTGACCCACCGCCTGCATGATAACCCGAGCCGCCAGCGACGCCCAGCCAACCGGTCCGGCGGCAAGCTGCATGATGTTGACCGGATTGAACGCTGAACCGAAGAGTCCGCCGATGCCTGCCATGACCGTTTCCTTTCCCTTCCCGAAATTCGCGCTCCGTGCGGGGGAGCTGGCCGGTCGCGACTAATCGCCGCTACGGTGTGGAAGATGGCCGATTTGGCGGGCGTTCGCGCTCAGCAGATCGTTTAGATCGCCTAATCGATTCGTTTAGTTTCCGGCTCATTCGAGCGGCAGGAAGAGCAGGCCCGCCAGGCTGTTGAGCTCGCGGACGCCGTCGAGCTCGAGCTTGCGGATCGCGTTGTTCATGTGGGTGCGCACCGTGTTCTCGGTCATGTTGAGCAGGGTCGCGATATCGCCGTTGGCGCGGCCCCAGCCGAGGAAGCGCAGCACTGCCGCCTCGTTGCGGGTCAGCGTCTGGAGGGCGGCGACGTGGTGGACGGGGACGCGCGCGCCGGAAACGGTGAACTCGCCGATCTGGATCTCGCGGGCATGGGCCTCACGCCGCGCCTCGGACTCGCGCAGCAGACTGACGAGGCGTTCGAGCTCGGCGGTGTCGGTCACGCCTTCGCCGAGCATGGCCGGGCCGGGTGTGGGACGCGGTGCATGGCTCGGGTTCACCGCCCCGCCCCCACGCGTTGGAGCACGCCGGCGGCGATCTCCGGACGGCTGGAGAGATCGGCGTAGATCGCCTCGGCCAGCAGCGGCAGCGTCAGGATCACCACGAAGCACGCCGCCACCGCCTTGATCGGCAGCGACAGCGAGAAGACGTTGAACGACTGTGCGAAGCGATTGAGGAAACCCAGCCCCGCATCGATCACGTACAGCACGGTGAGCGTCGGCGCGGCGAACAGGAAGGCGAGCGTGAAGAGGCGGCCGAACTCGCCCTCGAAATACTCGACGGCGCGCAGGTCGAGCGTGATGCCGCCGGGGCCGAGCGGCCAGATCAGGTAGCTGCCCATCACCGTACCGACCAGCAGCATGAGGCCGCCCGCGCTCACGAACACGACCTCGGCGAAGCGGCTGAGCAGGATGCCGGTGAGCGAGGTGGTGTTGCCGCTCAGCGGATCGACGAGCTGGCCGATGGTGGCGCCGACCTTGGTGTCGATGATCTCGCCGGCCGCGGCCATCGCCCACATCACCGTGCCGAAGAACAGGCCGATGATGCCGCCCGCCGCCGCCTCCTTGAGCAGCATCGTCGCCCATCCCATGGCGCTGAGGTTCGCCGGCGCGAAATCCGGCCGGAGCGCGAGCGCGACCAGGCCGAAGGTGACGATGATGCTGTTGCGGACGGTCGCCGGCATCACCTCACGCGAGAACACCGGAACCAGCACGAAGGCGAAGGCGAAGCGGGTCGAGGCGACGCCGACCGTCAGCAACTGGTCGAGCCACGGGATCGACTTGAGCAGCGGCACGCCGACGCCGGGCGGGACGGCCTCGATCATCGCCCTACCCCCGCCAGGCCGGAGAAGATCGCATCGGCATAGCCGTAGAGCGTCCCCGCCATCAGGCCGGCCGTCACCAGGATGCTGATCACGATCGCGAAGAACTTGAGCGTGTACTGCAGCGTCTGCTCCTGGAGCTGCGTCGCCGCCTGGACGATCGCGACGAGCAGGCCAACCACCGACGCTGCGATGATCGGCGGCGCCGACAGCAGCAGCACCAGCCATAGCGCCTCGGTGGTCAGACGGACGAGATCGTCGCTCACGGGGCGCGCCTAGAGTTCGATCCATCTGGCTCGAAGCAGCTGTTCCCCGGCGAAGGCCGGGGCCCAGTTGCGAGCCGTTCGATACTGGACCCCGGCCTTCGCCGGGGAACAGATACAAACTGGCCGAATCCGACCCTACGCATAGGACAGCACCAAACCGTGGCTGAGCTTCACCCAGCCGTCGACCAGCACGAACAGCAGAATCTTGAACGGCAGCGAGATGGTGACCGGCGACAGCATCATCATGCCCATCGCGAGCAGGATGTTGGAGATCACCATGTCGATCACCAGGAACGGCAGGAAGATCAGGAAGCCGATCTGGAAGGCGAGCTTCAGCTCCTTGACCACGAACGCCGGGATCACGATCACGAAGTCGCTTTCCTTGAGCGCCTGCGCCTGGGCCGGGTCGCCGATCCGCTGCTGGGTGCGCAGGAAGAAGACGCGCTCGCGCGGATCGCTGTGCTTCATCAGAAACTCGCGCAGCGGCTCCTTGGCGCGATCGGCGGTGGCGAAGATGTCGTTGGTGCTCTGGAGCGGATTCTCCTGCGCGCTCGGCTCGCCGGGCATGGTCGGCGCAGAGGCGGGGCTCTCGACGTTGGCGGCCGCGTACATCCTGTCGAGCGTCGGATACATGACGAACACGGACAGGATCAGCGCCAGCCCGTTGAGCACGATGTTGGGCGGCACCTGCTGCAGGCCGAGCGCGTTGCGGACCAGGCTCAGCACTACGGCGATCTTGGTGAAGCTGGTCACCATCACCGCGAAGAACGGCGCCAGCGCGATCAGGACGACGGTGACGAGCGCCGAACCCGGCGTGAAGGCGGCGAGGTTCACGCGTCGGCCTCCGTCTCCGGCGCGGCGGGCTCGACGTCGGCCAGATCGGCCCGCTCCTCGATCAGCACGGCGAAGCGGTCGCCGAGCCGGACCAGCTCGCCCCTGGCGAGCAGGCGATCGGCCACGAGCAGCTCGACCGTGAGGCCGTCGGTGAACGGCCCCAGCGGCAAGGTCGTGCCGGGCCTCAGCGCCGCGAGCGCCGCGGCGCTGGTCATGCGATCGGGCAGCCGGACGCTGAGCGGCACCGCGAAATCGGCCGCCGGCGAATCGGATTCGGACATCGATCCTCCCTGGACTTGAACCGCGAACTGGCCCGAGGCGAGATCGAGCTGGCCGGCGATCGCGCGCGCGTCGCCGGGTTCGATCCGCCCGCGAGGGCGGGCGTCCACCAGCACCATGTCGCCGCCGGCGAGATCGCCCGCCTCGGCGACCGACAGCCGTGGACCGTCGATCAGGCACCGCAGCACCACCGGCACGGCTTCCGGCGGCAGGGCGATCGCGCGCGCCCTTTCGTCCCAGCCTGCCCGCCCCGGGTGATCGAGCGGCACGGCGACGAGCCCGGTCGTCCGGTCTTGCGCGAACGAGATCAGTACGGCGGGCTCCGGCTGATCGGACACGAGCGCCTCGGGTTCGAGCGGGAGTTCCAGCGCGGCCTCGAGCGCCATCAGCACCGGCTCGGCCTGGTCGAGCAGTGCGACCGCATCGCCGACGCGCCCCTCGTCGAGGAGCACGTGGCGCCCGTCGTGCCGCAGCAGCGTGAAGCGAAGCCCGTCCGCCGTGACGAACCATGGCGCCGCCTGCGGCTGGTGGACGACAGCCGCATCGAGCCCCACGCTTCCGATCAGCGTGCAGAGCGCCTGGCCGAGCGCGGCCGCATCGGGATCGACCGCCGGAAGCTCCGTCAGCGCATCGAGCGCGGCGCTCGCCATCACGGCTCCGCCCGCACCCGCGGCGGCAGGCCGGCCTCGGGCCAGCGTGCCAGCACCGTGATCGATCCCGTGGTGACGCCGACCAGCATCGTCTCGCCGCGCGCCTCGATCAACACCACCCGCTCACGCTGGCCGAGCGGCATCGAGCGCAGGAAGCGGATCGGCGGCTCGCCCTCGCCACCATTGGTGACGCCGAGCTGGCGGTCCTGCAGCTTCTTGAGCAGCCAGATGACGCCCCAGGCCATGCCGAGCACCACCGCCAGCGCGATGACGATCGCCAGGATCGACGAGACCACGGCTCCGATACCCATGTCGCTATGCTGATCCTTTCGTTCAGGGGAATGGCGTGTCAGGCCGCGGGGACGAGCGCCGGGCGGCGCGGCTGGGCGGAATCCATGTCCTGCCACATCGGCGCCTCGCCGCTTCTCGCCTTGCCGGCCCACAGGATGATCGCGGCGATCGCGTCGAACATGTCCTGCGGCACGATCTCGCCGATCTCGCCGCGCGCCCAGAGCTGACGGGCGGTGGCGACGTTGCGGATGATGGGGACGCCTGCGGACTCCGCCTCGGTGCGCATTGCCGCGGCGAGCGCACCCGCGCCCTTGGCGGCGATCACCGGCACCGGGCAGCTCTCCACGTCATAGTCGAGCGCGATCGCGATGTGGGTCGGGTTGACCAGCAGCGCCGCCGATCCGCGCGTCGCGCCGATCGCATTCTGGTTCGCCCATTCCTGGTGCATCTCGCGGCGCATCGACTTGACCTGCGGATCGCCCTCGTCCTCCTTGTGCTCCTGCTTGATGTCGCGGCGGCTCATCTTCATCTGCTTGATGAACTTGGCCTTGGCGTAGATTCGGTCGCCGACCGCGACGAACAGGAACACCGCCACCACCATCGCGAACATCTGGACGGTGAGGCTGTAGCTCTGGCCCAGCACCGCCATCGCCGCGGCCGGCCCCGTCGCATCGACGGGCGACGCGCTCGCCAGGCGGATGAGCTGCCCCGATCCCGCCAGGGCGCTGCGGAACACCAGGTAGAAGATCGCGCAGATCAGGCCGACCTTGACCAGCGTCTTGACGAGCTCGAACAGCCCGTCCTTGCCGAACATCCGCTTCAGGCCCTCCATCGGATTCAGCTTCTCCAGGCCGAACTTCATCTTGTCGGTGGTCATGATCGGGCCGACCTGAAGGAACTCGGCGACCGTCGCGAAGAAGGCGACCGGCGCCAGCGTGATCAGCGACACGCGGACCAAGGTGGCCAGCGCGTCGCGTCCGACGATCGTCGCGGCCTGGTCGAACGGCACGGTGGTGGCGACGGCGAGCGTATCGGTGGCGAGCCGCGCCAGCTCGCCCGCGACATAGCCCGAGGCGAGCACGAACAGCACCAGCCACGCCAGCGTCAGCAGGCCGGCGCTCAGGTCCTTCGACTTGGCGACGTCGCCTTTCTTGCGCGCGTCCCGAAGCCTCTTGGGCGTCGGCATCTCATTCTTGTCGGCGCCGTCGTTCTTCTGGGCCATGCGCTCTTTTGTCTCCAGCAGCCGCCATCGATCGATCGGTGCTTCGCACCGCCGATCTCATCGACTCCTCAACTTCATCAGCCCGAGCAAGGCCGAGACATCGCGCACCAATACACGGCGCGTTACTGTCGATGTCGGTGAAACGCCGTTCGTGGGGCGGAACAGCGACTCACATGATGAAACGATTCAGCAATAAACTCCACCAAGTCAATCACGTTTGTAGGACCGACCTGGCGTATACTCATGTAACTCTTATGACAATGGACAGAATCCCGCAGGAATCCGCGCGATTCTTATAGTATACCGCCCTTCATTTCGGCTGCGGAACGCTCGATCGTCGCAAAAAGGTTCCACACGACTCACGCATTTCGTCGTGCATCTGCCTCGATTCGTCGTATCTCATTGAGAATGATCAAATTTGCACGCGATGACTTGAAACTGAAAAAATTCCCCCGCAGACTAGTTACTGCCGTCGAAACCGAGCACCGGCGGCAGTGGGGCATCGTTGTGGCTTCTCCGATCATAGTCGGAGACTGCGGAGCGATGCAGATGAGGCTTGGTTTCGACATACGATCGGCGACGATTCTCGTTCTGGGTTTCGGTGCTGGTCTTCTTCCTTCGATTGCCAGTTCCAGGGATAAGCCCCCGCCTCCGCCGCCCTGTCCGCTGACGGCGACGCTGCGCATTGCCGATGCCGGCTCGCTCGCCGGGGTGCAGTCGCTCGTCCAGTGCGGTCCGCAGCAGATCGTCACCGCGCCGGCGTCGCCGGCCGACTATGTCCCGCCCGCCAATCTGGAGATCGCGCCCGACCGGCCGGCGATCCGCCGCGCGGTCGTACCCGCGGCAACGCCGACTCCGCCGAGCGGCGTCCGAGTCGCGCACATCAGGCCGAAACGGCAGGAGCCGGTCGACCTCGCCGCCGCAGCGCCGCTGGTCAATGTGGGACCGCTCGACGCCGAGTCGATCCTGTCGATGCGGCCGGCGAGCTACACCACGCCCTATGACGCGATGATCGGCCGCGTCGCGCAGCGCCACCGCGTCGATCCGCTGCTGCTGCACGCGGTGATCGCCCAGGAATCCCGTTACCGCGCCAATGCGACCAGCCCGGTCGGCGCGCGCGGGCTGATGCAGCTCATGCCGGGCACCGCGCGCGAGCTCGGCGTGCGCTCGGTCGCCGATGCGGAGAGCAATGTCGACGGCGGCGCGCGGCTGCTGCGGCGGCTCCACCAGCGCTACGGTGACTTCAACCTGACGCTCGCCGCCTACAACGCCGGCGAGGGCGCGGTGCGCAAATACGGCAATCAGGTGCCGCCCTATCCCGAGACGCAGAACTACGTCCGCGCGGTCATGGCCAACTACAACCAGCTCGTCTCCGAGCAGGGCGTCGCGAACCGCTGACGATGGCCAGCGCACTGCCCTTCCGCCGATTGCGCCTGCCGATTCGCACCGCCGACGTGCTGCTGGTCGGCGCGCTGGTGACGGTCGTCATGCTGATGATCCTGCCGATGCCGCCGCTGGCGCTCGACATCTTCATCGCCATCAACATGACCGTCGGCATCCTGCTGCTGCTGAGCTCGGTCTACATCACCAAGCCGCTCGATTTCTCGACCTTCCCGACCGTGCTGCTGCTGTCGACGCTGTTCCGGCTGGCGATCAGCATCTCGACCACGCGCATGATCCTGACGACGATGGACGGCGGCTCGATCATCCAACGCTTCGGCGAGATGGTGGCGGGCGGCAACCTCGTGGTCGGGCTGGTGGTGTTCCTGATCATCACCGTCGTCCAGTTCATCGTCATCTCCAAGGGCGCCGAGCGCGTCGCCGAGGTGGCGGCGCGCTTCAGCCTCGACGCGATGCCGGGCAAGCAGCTGTCGATCGACAGCGACCTCAGGTCCGGTATCCTCAGCAAGGACGAGGCGCGCGAGAAGCGGCGCACGCTCGAGCTGGAGAGCAAGCTCCACGGCAGCCTCGACGGTGCGATGAAGTTCGTGAAGGGCGATGCCATCGCCTCGATCGTGATCGTGCTGGTCAACCTGCTCGGCGGGCTCGCGGTCGGGATGCTCTACCACGGGCTGTCGGTGTCGGAGGCGGCGGCGACCTTCTCGATCCTGACGATCGGCGACGGGCTGGTCGCGCAGGTGCCGGCGCTGTTCTCGGCGATGGCGGCGGGCCTGCTGGTCACGCGCACCACCGACGAGGATCGCGACCGCGACCTCGGCCCCGCCATCGCGCGGCAGATCTCGGGCAAGCCGCACGTGCTGCTGATCGCGGGCGCGCTGTCGATCCTGCTCGGGCTCGTGCCGGGCTTCCCGACGCTGGTGTTCTTCGCGCTCGCCGCCGCGCTGCTGATCGGGGGTACGCTGTCGCATCCGACCTCGGGCCGCTGGGTGCGCGCGCGACTCGGGATGGAGAGCGGCACGCCCGCGGCGATCACTGGCGAGACGATGATTGCGGCACAGGCGCTGCCGCGACTCGATCCGCTGCGGCTCACGATCGGCGCGCCCGCCGATTCGCCAGTGTTCGCCGCGCTGGCGGACCGCGTCCGCACCGGTATCGCCGCGCTGCAGGAGCGCAGCGGCGTCGCCGTTCCGGACCTGCGCATCGTCGCCGACACCGGTCCGGCGATGCCGGCCGGCGGCTGGGCGCTGGTCGCGCACGACGCGCCGCTCGGCGGCGGCGTGGTCGAGGACGACGAGTTCGCGCCGCGCGTCGCCGGCCAGGTCGAGCGGCTGCTGGAACGCAACCTCGGACTGTTCCTCGGCCTCCAGGAAGTCACCGACCAGCTCAACCGGCTCGGCGAGAGCCATCCCGAAGTGGTCAAGGAAGCGGTGCGCGCGGTGCCGACCGGGCGCATCGGCGAGGTGCTGCGCCTGCTCGTCGAGGAGAAGGTGCCGCTCCGCAACTTCCGCGACGCCGTCGAGGCGATCGGCGAGGTCGGCCAGTACGAGCGCGAGGCGATCCCGATGGCCGAGCGCGTGCGCATCGCGATGCGCCGCCACCTGATCGCGCCGCTGTGCGTGGCGGGGCGGCTGCGCGTGCTGATCGTCGGCAGCAATCTCGAGGAGATCATCCGCCACACGTTGACGCCCGTCGACGGGCAGATGCGCCTCGCGATCAACCCGCACCAGATGCGGGCGCTCAACGCCCTGCTCGCCGAGCAGGTCGAGGCGAGCGGGGCACGCGCGATCCTGACCGCGCAGGACCTCCGGCGGCCGCTGCGGCTGCTGATCGCCGGGGACCTGTTCGACGTGCCCGTCATCTCCTTCAACGAGCTCAATCCCGCGGTGCCGCTCGACATCGTCGGGGAGCTCAATTCCGCACCAGAGAGCCTGGCCGACCAGGCGCAAAGAGAGTTTGCCGAATGATGCGAATCCCGCGGCGGTCCCTGCTGCTTCTGGCCTCGGCCGTGCTGGCGTCGTCGACGCCGGCGCTGGCCGACACGCCTCCCTTCCCCGAGAAGACCGTCACCCTCACCGCGCGCAACCAGCGCGTCGATGCCGCCATCGCCGACCTGTTCGGCCAGGCGGGCCTCAGGGTGAAGACCAGCTCGGCGATCAACGGCAAGATCAACGGCGTGTTCGTCGGCACGCCCAGGACGATCTGGGCGCAGCTGTCCCGCGCATTCAACCTGGTCGCCTATTACGACGGCGCGGTCGTCCGCGTGTACACCGGCGGTGAGATCCAGTCGAAGAGCTTCGCCGCCGCCGATCCGGCGGCAGTGGTGCAGGACGCGCAGCGGATGCGGATCGTCGACGGGGCGAACTCGGTCGCGGCGAGCACCAACGCGGTGAGCGCGACCGGCGTCCCCGCCTTCCTCGACCGGGTCGCGCAACTGGCGGGATCGGGCGCCAAGCCGGCGATGATCCCCGCGTCCGCCACCGCCCCGAGCGCGGGAATCGTGTCGCCGCTGCTGAACGGCCCTGCGCCGATGGGCACGGTCTCCGCGGTGCCGCTGCGCTCGCGGGTGCTGACGGCCGCCACCGCGCGTTCGCCCTATGAGGTGCGCATCTTCTACCTGCGCTATGCCCGCGCCGATGACACGATCCAGAAGAGCTACGACCGCACCGTCGTCATTCCCGGCGTCGCCTCGATCCTGCGCGGGATGATGGGGGACGGGCGTCCTTCGAACACCGTCTCGACCAGCGGCAACTTCGACATCCAGCGCCAGTCGATGCCGCGGCTCGGCGGGCGCGGGCTCAACGCGGTGCCGCCCGACGAATCGCAGCGCAGCTTCGACCAGCAGGGCACGCCCGGCTTCGACACCGTCGTCATCGAGAAGGCGGAGCCGCGCGACGTCAACGGCCCCCGCGTCGAGGTCGATCCGACCAACAACGCCGTGCTGGTCCGCGACCGCCCCGAATCGATGACCGTCTACGAGGACATCGTGAAGGCGCTCGACGTCGAGCCGCGCGGCGTCGAGATCGAGGCGACGATCCTCGAGCTCGACACCAACCGGCTCAAGGACCTGGGGCTCGACTTCGGCCTTCGCACCGGCGGTTTCGCGGCGTTGTTCGGGGGCAAGCAGTCGAACCCCACCGACAATTTCTCGGCGCCCAACTTCGGCGCGACCTACCTCACGGGCGGGCTCGATCTGTTCGCGGTGCGCATCACCGCGCTGGAGAAGGCCGGCGTGCTGAGCGTGGTCTCGCGGCCGCGGCTGTCGACGCTCAACAACATCCCCGCGGTGTTCAACAACCAGGTGCAATATTACGTCCGCGTCGCCGGCGACCGGCAGGTCGATCTGTTCCCGGTGACCGCCGGCATGGTGATGCGGATCAACCCGTCGATCCTCTACGACGGCGGCGAGCTGCGCACGCGGCTGGCGATCGAGATCCTCGACGGCTCGCCGAGCGGGATGATCGTCGACGGCATCCCCGCGGTGAAGCAGTCGAGCATCAACACCAGCGCGGTGGTCAAGCAGGGCGAGAGCCTGCTGATCGGCGGCATGACCGTCGAGACCAACTACGACTACAAGTCGAAGGTGCCGGGCGTCGGCGACATCCCGATCGTCGGCCAGGCGTTCCGCAAGCGCAGCAAGGGCACGCAGCATATCGAGCGGCTGTTCCTGATCACGCCGCGCATCCTGTCGCAGCGCCAGACGGTCGCCGCGAACGGCGCCGCCTTCCAGCCCACCGCCGAGACCCAGCCGATCCCGCTCGAGCAGCTCCAGGCGCTGAGCAAGGGCAAGCGGAGGGCCAAAAGGTGAATGCGCCGTTCGCCCCGCTGAAGCTCGCCGCGGTGGTGCTGCGGGTGCTGAACGGGCGCCTCGAAGGCGCCGAGCACCGTCTGCATCCGGGCAAGTTCGTGCGGGTCGGGCACGGCTTCGACCACGACATCGTGCTGCGCGACCCATCGACGCGCGGGCTGTCGCTGGAGCTGCACCTCGGCGACGAGGTGGCGACGGTGCGGGTGATCGCGGGTCAGGTCGGCCTGTTGGGCCGGCCGGTCGCTGCCGGCGAGGAGACGGCGCTGCCGGCCTATGTGCCGATGACGCTCGGTGGCTTCGCCGTGGCGATCGGCGATCCTGCCTCGGAGCGGTGGGAAGAGACCGCCCGCCTGTCGACGACGATCGCGCCGGCGGGCGAGGCAGCCGTGCCGCTCGAGTCGCAGCGCGCCGCGCTGACCGAGCGGGTCGCGACCCGCTTCTACCCGATGCGCGACGCGCTTTCGATCGAGCGGCGCTGGCCGGTCTATGCGGCCGTCGCCGCGGCCCTGCTGCTGCTCGTGGCATTGGCCGGACCGACCATCCGCTGGATCGGCGGCCAGTTCCACAATCCCGATGCCGACCGCGCGGTGCTCGCCGCATCCGGCTTCAGCGCGCTCAAGGTCAGCGACAGCCCGAGCGGCCCGATCATCACCGGCATCGTCAAGGACGACGCCGAACTCGCCCGGCTGCGCATGGTGGTCGCCGAGCGGATCGGCGCGGCCACGATCGACGTCGATTCGATGCAGGCGCTCGCCGCCTCCGCCACCGACCTGCTCCGCACGCAGGGCATCGACGGCGAGGCCAGGCCGATGCGCGGCAACAGCCTGCTCGTCACCGCCGAGTATCTGCCCGGCGACCGCCAGACCGAGCTCGCCAAGCTGATCCAGGCCGACGTGCCCGGCGTCACCCGCGTCGCCTTCACCACCGACAACGCGCGCGGCGACCGCGACCTGCAATATTTCTTCTCGGGCTCCGAATATGGCCTCGCGACCTTCGTCGACGGGTCGCCCGGCTACATCACAACCGCCGACGGCACGCGCTGGTTCGCCGGGGCGCAGGTGCCGACCGGGCACAAGATCATCGCCATCGGCAACGGCCGCGTCAGCTTCGAGCGCGACGGGCGGGTCGAGGAACTCATCCTGGGGAACGGGACGCCGCCCGCCCCGGGAGTGGCATCTGAGACGGGCGGCACAGCCAAGCGAGGGACGCAATCATGACGAACCCGATCAACAGCGCGATGATGCGCTCCATGGCCTCGATGGGCCTGATGAACTCGAACGAGATCCACGAGGGCGGCCAGAGCAACTGGTTCGAGGCGTTCGCCAACGCCTGGGGCAAGGCGCTCGATACCCAGGCCGACGTGATCACCAACCAGGCCGACGTCGTCTCGCAGGGCGGCGACAAGCCGTCGGACATCACCGCGCTCACCACCGAATCGATGCGGATGAGCTTCATGGCCAACAGCTCGCACACCTCGCTCGACAGCGTCTCCAAGGCGCTCGAGACGATGGCGCGGAAGAGCTGATCATGAGCGTCGAAGCAATCGCCGCCGCCGCTTCCGCGCTGGCCGGCGGCGGGGCCGAGGGCCAGCGCGCGATGGAGCTGCTGCCGCCGGGCGGCGGTGGTGCGGCGATCAGCCCGCAGGCCGAGGCGCGGTTCCAGCAGGCGATCGAGAAACTCGGCGGCGTCGAGGGCACGGTGCCGGTCGGATCGCTTCCGGGACCGCTCAAGGGGATGTTCGCCGCGCTCGACCAGGTGAACGTCCAGGCGCGCTCGGTCTCCGATTATGCCCAGGCGGCCGAGGCGAGCGGCGGGCAGCTGACGCCGGGCGAGATCGTCCAGCTCACCATGAAGTGCCAGGAATTCATGTTCCAGGCGCAGCTCACCTCCAACATCGCCAACCGCAGCTCGGACGGCGTGCAGCAATTGTTCAAGCAGCAATGAGCCGCACGCTGCGCCTGGCCGCCGCCCCCCTGCTGCTCGGGCTCGCCGTGCTCGGCGGGTGCAGCAAGCAGGAGGTCTATGGCAAGCTGACCGAGCCGGCGGCCAACGAGATGATCGCGGTGCTGAACCAGGCGGGCATCGCGGCGAGCAAGGTCCATGGCGAGAAGGACAATTGGAGCGTCGCCGTCGACCAGGCTGACTTCGCCCGCGCGGTCGAGACGCTGCGTGCCCATGGCCTGCCGCACGAGCAGTATGATTCGCTGGGCTCCGTGTTCAAGAAGGAGGGGTTCACCTCGACCCCGCTCGAGGAGCGCGCCCGGCTGATCTACGGCCTGTCGCAGGAGCTGAGCCGTACGATCAGCGACATCGACGGTGTCGTCCAGGCCCGCGTCCACCTGACCATGCCCGAGGCCGACCCGCTGTCGCGCGAGGCCAAGCCCTCGGCGGCGTCGGTGTTCGTCAAGTACCGCACGGGCTTCGACCTGCGCAGCCAGACCGGGGCGATCAAGTCGCTCGTCACCAATTCGATCGACGGGCTGACCTATGACCGCGTTTCGGTGGTGATGGTGCCGGCGCAGACGCTGCCGATGGTGCCGCAGAACGACGACGTGATCTCGGTCACGACGCTGATCCGCGTGCTCGCCGGGATCGTGGCGACGCTGCTGCTGGTCTTCGCCGGACGGGCGCTGTGGCGGATGCGGCGGCCCAAGGCCAAGGGCGGGCTGCCGGATACGGTGCGACCGTGAACGGCGCCGAACGCCGCCGCCGCTACGCCGCACTCGCCGAGGCCGCGAGCGACAGCCGCGGCGCGCGGTTCGCCCGGCGTCTCTCGGGCGCGGAGGGACCGAGCTTCGCCGACCTCGCCAAGGTCCCCGACTGGCTGACCGAGCCGCCCGAGCGGCAGGAGCGGATCGCCTGCCTCGCCGCATTGCTGCGCCATCGCCGCGCAATCGATACCGAGCTTTCGGGTCCGCGGCTGGCGATGCTCGCCGCGACAGTGGGCGAGGATCTGCTGGACGCCGCCTGCGAGACGCCTCTGTCGCCGCCGCTCGACGAGGCGCCCCTGCCCGCCCCCGACCAGCTCGTCGCGGAAGGTCGCGGCCTGCTCCATGCCGGTCTGCCGGGCCCCTTCGCCGGCCGCTTCCCCGGCGCGCGCGACGACGCGCAGGCCCGTAATCTCGCGATGCGCGCGAGCACGATCGTGGCAGCGCTGGCATGACCTTCCACCTCGTCCATGCCGATGACCGCGCGCTGCTCGGCAGCGACTGCGCGGTGATCAAGCGGGCGGAGCGGAGCGACTTCACCGATGCGGTCGCGCTGCTCCAGACGGCCTCCGCGATCCACGACCGCGCCGCCGCCGATGCCGAGCACGCGCGCGCGACCGGTCATGCCGAGGGTCTCGCCGAAGCCAGGGCGGCCGTCGAGGAGCAGCTCGCCGAACAGATCGCCGGCTTCGCCGCGGCGGTAGAGCGGCACACCGAGGCGCGCCGCGCCGACGTCGCCGAAGCCGCCCATGCCGCCGTGCGTGCCGTGATCGGCGAGCTCGACGACGAGACCCTGGTCACCCGCATGGTCGAGCGCACGCTCGAGCGGCTGCCCGGCGAGGGCCCGGTCGCGATCGCCGTCGCGCCGACGATGGCCGACACGCTCGCCGCCCGCCTGCCCGAACTCGAGCACGTCACCGTCGCCGCCGATCCCGCGCTCGGGCCCACCGACTGCCACATGCGGACCAGCACCGGTCAGGTGATCGCCAGCCTGTCGGTCCAGCTCGACGCGCTCGCCAAGCGCTGGGGGGTGACCGAGCCATGAAGGCCGGCGCCGATACGCTCTCGCTCGTCCGCGCGCTCGATGCCGCGCCGATGTTCGAGCAGCACGGCCGCATCGTCGGCGCGCTCGGCACCACGTTGCGCGTCACCGGCGTGCGCGCGCGGATCGGCGAGAGCTGCGAGATCGTCGATCCCGAGAGCGGTTTCACGCTGTGGGCCGAGGTGATCGGCCTCGCCGACGGCGACGCGATCCTGACGCCGCTCGGAGACCTGCGCGGCCTGTCGCTCGCCAGCGACGTGATCCTGCGCAGCGGCGACGATCGCACGCCCCATGGCGCCGACATGTTCGGCCGCGTGCTCGACGCGCGCCTGCAGCCGCTCGACGCGCTGGGACCGGTCAAGCGCTCGACCCATCGCCCGATCCGCGCCCCGGCTCCCAACCCGATGACACGTCATCCCGTCGACCAGGCGATGGAGACGGGCATCCGCGCGATCGACGGGCTGCTGACCATCGGCATCGGCCAGCGCGTCGGCATCTTCGCCAGTGCCGGCGTCGGCAAGTCGACGCTGCTCGCCAACCTCGCGCGCCAGGCGAAGGCCGATGCGATCGTCATCGCGATGATCGGCGAGCGCGGCCGCGAGGTGCGCGAGTTCGTCGAGGAGACGCTCGGTGAGGAAGGGCTGGCGCGGTCGGTGGTGATCGTCGCCACGTCCGACCGGCCGGCGATGGAGCGCGTGCGCGCCGCCCATGTCGCCACCGCGATCGCGGAGGGGCTACGCGACGAGGGCAAGCATGTGCTGCTCCTCATGGACAGCGTCACCCGCTTCGCCCGCGCGCTGCGCGAGATCGGCCTCGCGGCGGGCGAACCGGCGGTGCGGCGCGGCTTCCCGCCATCGGTGTTCGCCGAGCTGCCGCGATTGTTCGAGCGCACTGGCGCCGGCGCAGCGGGGGCGATCACCGCGCTCTATACCGTGCTGCTCGAGGACGAGGACGGCGATCCGATCGGCGAGGAGGTGCGCTCGCTGCTCGACGGCCACATCGTCCTCTCCCGCAAGCTCGCCGCGCGCGGCCATTATCCGGCGATCGATGTGCTCGGCAGCCTGTCTCGCCTGTTCACCAGGCTCGCTTCGCCCGCCCAGCAGCGCGCGGCCGAGGGGCTGCGCGCGATGCTGGCCAAGCTCGATGAGATCGAGCTACTCGTCCAGATGGGTGAGTACGAGTCCGGCCGCGACCGGCTCGCCGACCGCGCGCTCGCCGAGCGCAAGGCGATCGACGCCTTCCTCCGCCAGCGCCGCGACGATCATGCGGCGCTCGGCGAGACGGTGGTGCGGCTGCGCAACTTCGAGGAGATCGACCATGGCCGCTGACCCCGGCGGAGCCAAGCTGGTGCGGGTCGCGCAGGTGCGTGAGCTCCGCCTCACCCGCGCCGCCACTGAGGCGCGTGCCGCGGCTGAGGAAGCAGCGCTCAAGCTTAACGACGCTCAGGCCGCGCACCTCGCCGCCGGGGAAACGCTAGCGGAAGCCCGCCGCGCCTTCGCCGCCACGCCTGCGTGCGGGCAGACGCGGCTGTGGCTCGATCGCTGTATCGAGCGGCTTGCCGGCGCCGCCGCGGCGCTCGCAGATGCCCGGGCGCGGCGTACGGTCGCCGACCAGACCCACGCCGAAGCGGTGCGCGCCGTCGGCCGCCATCAGATCCGCAGCGACGCGATCGCCACCCATCGCCGGGCACTGGTCCGCGCCGACCGCCGCCGCGCGGAGGATCGCGCCGAAGCCGATGCCGTGATGATGCCCCGGATGAGCATGCGATGACCCAGGCCCCCTCCGCTCCCAAGCCCGCCGCCTTCACGCCGCGTGCCGTGCCGAGCACGCGATCCGATGCGCCCGAGCCGATGCCGGCCCAGAAGCGCGCCTTCGCCGACGCGCTCGCCCGCACCTCCGCGAAAACGGCCGGGAGCAAGAAGGAGCCATTGACGGACGCGGGCCCCTTCGCCGCGATCATGCCGCGCGATTTCGTCGGCGTACCCGTGGCGGAGACGGCCAGCCCGGCCGGCGATGTCGATCCCGCCTTCCACGCCCAGCTCGACCGCATCGCCGCCGCGATCGCCGAGGTGGCGAAGACCGGTGCCGAGCCCGAGGTTCATCTCGCGCTGCCGCTCGGCAACTACCGGATCGAGGGCGCGGTGCTCGGGCGCGACCCCGCCGGGCAGGTCAACGTCGTCCTGATCGCGGGCACGGCCGTACCGCCGACGACCGCCGCGCAATGGAGCGAGCAGCTCGGCGAACGGCTGCTCCGGCGCGAGGTCAGGGTCGGCCGGATCGGGGTTCAGGCGTCAGGCAGGCGCGCGGTTCCGGCGGCATAGAGGGCAAGGGTCCGCCGAATGCGATTCTCGGCATCGCGGCCGCCGAAGTCGGCGGAAAGGTTCTTGCTCGTCGTCAGGATCAGTGAGGAGACTTGACCGTAGCTCACCGCCCGGAAAAGCATCGAGAAGATTTCGCCCAGACTCAAGGTCGTCTTGCCGGGGCCATAGAGCGCGCCGGGTCGGGTCTGATCGAGGATCGCCTGGGTGACGGCGTTGCCGAGCTCGTCGCTCCAGCCGTCGCCGTCCCGCGCGATCACGAGCCCGTCGCGCGTCTGGTCGTCGATCGTCTCGCCATCGAGGCCCTGGTCGACCTTGAGGTCGCCCAAAGTCTCTTCCGATATGCCGGTGATCACCATCGCCCGCTCGCCCTGCGTCACCGTCAGCTTGTCGAGCCGGTAAAGGTCCGCGATCGTGGTGTCCGCTTGGGTCTCGAGCGTGATCTTGGTGCCGTTGGCGAGCTCGACGGTGGTGGTGCCCCAGAAACGCGCGGCGTCCGCGCCGTCGAGCGCGATGTTCCCGGCGCCCCAGACCAGCAGCGATTCCCCGGTCGCCGCATTGAGGACGAATACTGCCGACTGGCTCTCGTCGATCGACAGCGAATAACCGTCCGACAGATCGAACAGGATGCCGCCGATCGCAATCGCCTTCACCTCGAAGGCGGGCGGGCCCGATATGGCCGGCAGATCGGATGAAGGCGCGACGAAGACGGCGATGTCCGCCGCCACTGGCACCACGGCGGTGCTATCGGCGGGCGCCGCGATCGGGTCGACGAGCACCACGCTCGCCACCATCGCGCCATCCTCAGGCAGTGATGGGCCGAGGCCGCCGATCGTCGACAGTCCGACCGGCTCGGTCATGAATAGCCGTCCGGCCGCAGGCGGACGGTCGCCGCCTCGATCATCGTCAGCGCCTCTTCGGTCGTAGGCTTCCCGTCATTGAGGTCGACGCCCAGCGAGGACACGACGTTCGACACCGTGCTGCTCAGCGGGCGCGCGGCGACCAGCGTCGCCACCGTTTCCGCGAACTGGTGCAGCGCCCGGGACAGGCGACCCTGATCGGCTGGGCTGCCGCCGAGCGACCGGGAAAGCTCCGCCGCGATCTCCTCGATACCATAGGCATCGCTCGCCGAGCCCCCGGCATAGCCGCCGCGCGGATCGACCGGTGTCAGCTTCAGCTCGCGCGCCATCGTCTCGGCGATGCGGGCACTGATCGTGTTCATCGCCGCAGCGGCCTGGGCACCGCCGCTGCGCTTGCCTTCGATGCCGCGCAGCGAGACCGCGTCGGCACGCCCGCCGTTGATGGGATTGATCATCGCCCTAACTCGTCCGGCAATTGCAACATGCTGCCGTAGATAGCGCGTCCGGCAGCTTTGCGCTCTCAACGAATCGCTTAGGAGATGATAGGGATGGCGATGATGTCCGGCGCCGACCTTCCGAGTTTCACCGTCGCTTCCGCCCAGGCCGTGACGGTCGCCGAGGCGGATCGCGCCGCGATTCTCGACATCGCCCGCCAGCCCGTCGCGCAGCACCTCGGCAGGCCGGTCAAGTTCAAGGTGCGTACCCTCCGCCGCGACGGCGATTGGGCGTTCCTGATCGCCGAGATGCAGGATAGCGGCGGCCGGCCGATCTCCTACGCGGGTACGCCCCTCGCCTCGGCGGAATCGGAAGGCATGGTGTCGAAGGATTATGCAGCGCTGCTCCGGCGTGCCGGGGGACATTGGCGCGTCGTCGATTACGGGATCGGCCCGACCGACGTCGCCTGGGCCGAATGGCCGGCGAAGCACAAGGCTCCGCGCGCGCTGTTTCCCTGAGCGGCGGCGTCAATAGCTGCCGTGCTCGTGACCTGCGGTGTAATATTGGAACGTCCGGTCGAGCGCGCGGGTGGCGAAGGTCACGTTGCCGCGGTTGAGCTCATACCCCATCGCCTCCGCGCCATCGAGCGTGCCCGCCCACCAGCCCGATTGCCGCCGGCCGATGAACACGGCCTGGTGCTCGCCTTTGATAGCCTTCGCCCGCAATTCGGTGGTGCCGTCGGTGCGCACGGTGAAAGCCACGGTGCAGGATTCGGGTGGCGCGGTGTCGAACGCGCACGTCGCCTGCTCGCTCGTCTGCGCGGCGGTGAGCCAGACCAGCAGCGCCAGCACCGGATCAGTTCTGGAAGATCCGCGTGGCGAGCTGCGCGCGGTGAGCCGAGTCTCCGGCGATGTTCGCAGGCCGCTCGTAATAGCGGCACACGATCGCCCCGGCATCGGCGGCGCTCGTCGCGCCCCGCAGCCGATTGCCGGCGCCCCGCTCCGAGGTGGTGAGCTCATGCTGCACGAAGCGGAGTTGCTCCTCGAAGGTCGAGCTCTGGATGTCGTGCCCGGCCCAGGCGCGGAAGTCCGCCTGGCGCGGCCCCTCCCATTGCGCGAGACCGTAGCCCGGCCCGCCGCCGTGCTGGCGGATGTTGGCCTCCATGCCGCTCTCGGCATCAAGGTTGGCGACGATCCCCGCCGCCTGGGCGCGGGTCCAGCCCTGGCCCATGAAGTAGTTCATCGCCTGGTCGATGCGTCCCTGACGGGTCGCCGCCGGCTGTCCGACATTACCACTGCCCTGCGTGCCGCCCGTCGCTTCCGGCTTGGGCTGCGCGCTCGCCGGCGCGCGCAGGATCTTGGCGCCATGCTGCAGTGCCCAGGACAGGTTGTTGTAGCTGACCTTCTGCGACCCGTCGGCGTTGACGTTGTTCGATCCGATCATCTTGCCGTTGCCGGCATAGATCTCGGTGTGCGAGACGCCGCCGCCCTGGATGATGACGACGTCGCCCGGCCGTGCCTGCTGCGGGCTCACCTCGGTCCAGCCGCGCGAGCGCAGGGTCGAGTTGAGCTGCGCGACCGAATCGGTGTGGAGGTTGCCGGGAAGCTGTCCCGCTTCGGTCAGCACCGCCGACACGAAGTTCGCGCAGCACACGTTGGTCGGCACGTTGGCGTTCATCGGCAGATTGTCGCTGCGGTCGCCGCGCAGGTCGCTCGCGTTGCGGCCGAGATACTGTTTGGCGACGTCGGCGGCGTTGCGTCCACCGGCGCTGCCGCCCGGCGCGTCGACCTCGCCGGTGCCGCCGGTGCCGCGTGTGGATGCGCCGTCGAGCCGGAGCGTCTGCCCGGGGAAGATCAGGTTCGGATTGGCGAGCCCGTTGTCGAGCGCGAGGCCGTGCCAGTCGAGCCCATAGCGCTGGGCGATGCCCGAGAGCGTGTCGCCCGGCTGCACCGTATAGGTTCCGCCGGAGCCGCTCCCGCCGGCCGGGATCGTCACTGCCTGGCCGGCGAAGATCAGGTTCGGGTTGCGGATCTGCGGGTTGGCCGCGATCAGCGCGTTCAGCGAGACGCCGTGCGACGCCGCGATCTGCGACAGCGTATCACCGCGCTGGACGGTGTAGCGGGAGGTATCGCCGGTGCTCAGGGTCTGCGGGCGCGTCGCCGTAACGGATTCGACCATTTCCGCCTCCATGACTTACGCTGCGAACCTGTCACGACGACGGCCAAGTGTCTCTAATCGAATCGTTTAGGGCGCGCTGCCGATGATCGTGCGACGAGTCGAAGCAGGGAGGAACCATGAGCGGACTATCGATCATCGTCGCCTTGTCATTCGCGCAGCAGGCCGCCCCCGTCCCGGTTGCCGCCGCCGGCTGCGCGGCGCAGGCGGGCGCGGTCGACGGGACCGGTGCGACGCTGCCGGAACCCGTCGACGGCAAGGCACTGAGGAAGGTCAGCGCGATCGAGCGGCTACGCAAGCGCGCCAAGGACGGCCGCGTGATCGTGATCGACGGCGGCGACTTCGCGGGCTGGGATTTCCGCAAGGCGCGACTGTCGTCGATCTGCTTCCGCGGTAGCAAGCTCGCGAACAGCGACTGGCGGGGCGTCAATGCACCCGGCATGGGCTTCATGGTCAGCGATCTTTCGGGCGCCAAGCTGGCAGGCACCGTGATGCCGGGCGTCCTGTTCCGCACGACGACGCTCGCCGGCGCCGACGCCACGCGCGCCGACTTCCGCGGGGGACGGCTCGACGGCGGCTGGAACGCGAGCCTGTCCGGCTGGAAGATCGACGGCGCCAATTTCTCGGGCTTCCGCTTCCAGTGCGGCGTGACCGAGGCGGACGGCTGCCCGTTCGACCGCCAGGGCATCAGTGCCGCCGGCGCCGACTTCTCCAATGCAGTCTTTCAGGGCTTCTCTTTCTGGGGAGCGACGCTGACCGGCGCGCGCTTCGAGGGCGCCGAGATTGCGGTCGACGATCTCGCCCAGCTCGACAGCGCGACATTGCCGACAGCGCTGGTGGCGCGCAGGGGCACGCGACGGACCGAGATCACCGGCCCGATGATCCCGTTGCTGGTTCGCGCCTTGGCGAATGCTCCCGCCGCCGCATCATCTGGCGAGACGCAAGCCGTGCCCTCCTCCGCGCGGCTGACCGGCAAGGCTTTGTTCGTCAGCGAAAGCCTGGCGATCACGCCCGCCGTCACCGCCGACCCCGGCTGGCCGCAGGCGCTCCGGGTCCTGCTCCGGCTCGCGCCCTCCTATCTGCTGGTCGACGTCGGCCGCAATCGGCGCGCCGACGTTCGTGGCGTCGCTCAGACGGACAAGGGCGGCGTGTGCACGATCGATGTCTCCTCGCTGGCGCCGGGGCCGCGCGGCACCTTCCTGATCGCGCCGCCGCGCGGAAGAGGAGCACGCCCCGGCGTGCCGGCGATCGTCGCGACCGACGATCAGGCGGCGATCGCGCCCGAGCAGGCCAGCGCGGTGGATTCGGTCAGGGTCGTTAATTGTGCCGGCATCGCCCCGTTCGGCACGATGAAGCGGGTGCCGGTGGACGACCTGACCTTCGACGCGCTCTGGTCGGCCGCCGGGCAGCCGATGCGTTAGTGGCTCCCCCGCAGCTTCGCGAGCACCTCCGGCGCCACCGTCATCCCCGCGCGCGCCATCTCCGCCGTCGGCCAGGCGCCTGACGCGACCATGCGCTTGACCGTCGCGCGGTCGGGAGGCGGCCAGCCGATCGGGCTGGCCTTGGCGCGCTCCACCAGCCGCGCCCGCGCCGCCTTGAGCTCGCCGGTCCGGAACGCCACCGGCTCGGTGAGCAGCTCGTGCACCGCCATGCTGCCGTCGCCGGCGACGCTCCACAGCGTCCCGCCCTTCCCGACCAGCAGCTCGGCGATGTCGGCCTGCTCGGCGTCCATGGCCATCCTTACCCGATCGATGCCGAACTGGTCGTGCCAGCGCGGATCGGCACCATGGCGGAGCAAGGTCATCACCCCGCCGATGTGCGAGAAGGCGATCATCTGCCGCATCGCATCCTCGCCGTCCGGTAGCCGTTGCGGATCGGGCGAGGCGCCGGCCTGGAACAGCATCTCCGCCATCTCCGGCGTGTCGGCGAGCAGCGCCAGCGTCAGCGCATTGCCCGGTCGCACGCCGTTGGCCGGCATCCCAGCCTCGAGCAGCATCGCGATGCCGTCCCTGTCGCAGCGCGACACCGCCAGCGTCAGCAGGTCGCCGAACTGGCCGTCGGGCGGCGTGGTCATGCGCGGATCGTGCGTCACCACCGTCGTCAGCAGCCGCGGGTCGCGCGCGATGATCGCGCGGGCATCCTCGATCCGCCCGTCGAGCACGGCCTCGGCCAGCGTGCGCCCTGACGCACCGTTGCTGACGTTGGCGAGCACCCGCGTGCGATCGGGCAGCACCACCGCTCGCTTGGTGAAACAGGCGCTCTTGGCAGCCATGCTGCATCCCCCGGTGAGCGTGAACGCCAGCATCGCCGCGATGCCGGTCAGACGACGGCTGGTCATGCCCTGCTGTAGCCCGGAGGCGGGAGAACGATCAATTGGCCGGCAGGCTGCTCAGCATCCAGTCCATGCCGTGGCGCGCGACCGGATTGTCCTGATACCAATGCGTCCCCGCCGGCCGTACCGCGTCGAGCGGGTGGCGCGCGCCATAGGCCTCCGGTGCGTCGGCCAGGATACCGCCAATCACGCCGCCGAAGATCGCCCCGACCACGCGGTCGCCGCCGTCCTGCACCGCCGAGAGCACCTCGCCCTTGACGTAGAAGGCCGCGATCTCCGCCGCGCGGCCGATGCCGGCGGCGGTACGGATCTGCTCGGCCTGCTGGATCGTCGCCGAGCTGAGGCCTGCGGCATTGAAGGTCGCGGCGTCGCGCCCGCTTCCCAGGGCGGCCGCCGAGGCAAGACCGCCGCCCAGCGAATGGCCGGTCAGCGTCACGTTCACGTTGGGATTGCGCGCCAGCGCCTTCGCGATCAGCAGCGCATGGGCATATTGATCCGAGGGCAGGCCGACGCCCTGGTGCAGGTTCGCCTTCCAGTCGCTTGCGTCGGTGGTGCCGCGGAAGCTGACGACATAACCGGCCGCGTCCCCCTCGCCCTTCACATAGACGCGGGCACGGAACGAGCTTTGCGGCGAGGACAGATCCTGCGTCCTGAGCCCGAGCCGGGCGAGATCGGCATCGTTCGCGACGCGATAGCCGGGCGGCGGGCTGGCGACATCGTTGTAGACGTCGGCCGCCATCAGCGCGAGCTCGCGCGGCGCCGGCGCCCCTACGCCGCCGATGCCCTGCGGCACGGGCGCGACCTGGTCGAACTGGATCGGCGGCTGCGGCTGCTGATAGACCAGCCCCTCGCGCGCCGGGACGACATGCTGCGCCTGGAACTCGCTGCTCGCCGCCTCGCGCAGCCGCGCCGCGACCGCCTGCGTCGTGGCGAGGCTGGGGGTACGCGCGATGTTGCCGGCGGGGTCGGTCATCTGGCTCCTCGGGCGCCCGCAAATCGCGCGAGCTTATGCGTCCTGATGCCATTCGCCCGCCGGCCTGTCCCTAGACGATTCGTTTAGGCGATCTAAGCGATACGTTGAGTGTCCGTCGCGACGGGCTGTGTCACTTCCTCGATCATCAGGCGGGCCGCCTTTGGCCCATGGAGATGGAGGACAGGGCATGACAACGATCAACCCGGGCCAGAGCGCCCAGCTCGCCGCCAATTTCAACACCGCGGTGAACGGCGCAGGCCTGATCCTCGCCGCCGGCGTGATGGGCAGCTACTTCCGGCCGCTGAACGCGGGCCCGCTCGCCTTCGCATCGCTGCCGTCGGCTTTCGCGATCCAGTTCGGGATGCTCGCCCAGGGTTCGACCGACCTCGGGGCGCTGCAGCCGAGCGGCGGCTTCACCGCCCAGCTCACCGGCCAGAGCACGGCCAAGGTCGACCTTGGCGATGGCTATCGCCTCGAGATCGACGAGCGCAACAGCCAGATGACGATCTTCAACGAAAAGACCGGCGAGAGCACCAAGATCTGGGGCGACCCGCACGTCGACGTGAACGGCAAGCGCCAGTTCGACTTCTACGGCACCACCACCTTCCAGCTCGACAACGGCACCAAGATCACGATCAACACCGAGCCCTATGCCAAGAACCCCAACGAATATCTCGCCAGCCAGGTGGTGGTGACCAAGGGCGACAATGCGGTGGTGATCGACGGCATCAGCCAGAACCAGCTCGGCGACCTCTCGGTCAACGTCTCGACCAACGGCTACGCGCTCGATGCGGCGACCCGCGACGGCTTCACCGTGCATGAGGCGGCGGGCGGTTGGCAGACCGAGCTCGGCACGAAAGTCACCCAGGCGGACGCCAACCTCACCAAGCCCGGCCAGATCTACGGCCCCGGCAGCCAGATGCCGAGCCTGGCCGAAGCCAGCCAGATGATCGAATCCTTCCTGCTCTTCGGCGCCTTCGCGGCCGGCTATCAGTCCGGGATGAGCGGCTCGGCCGAGGCGAGCGCGAGCGCCGCCTATCGCCCGATCCTTCTCGTCTGATCGGCACGGCTCCCGGGACACGCAAGCGAGGGTGAGACAATGGTCGGCGGAGTGAACGGCGTCACCGACGCGACGAAGGCCCTGAGCAACACCACCGGCCTCGGCGAGGCGCTGGTCGTCGCGAACAGGACGGGCAAGGGCGTCGACGTCGAGGGCCTGACCAGGGACCTGGCCGAGCTCTCGCTGCGTGATCCCAGGGGCGCCGCCGACGCGATCGAGGCGGCGCGCAAGGATCTGTCGCCGGTGCAGCAGGGCGAGCTCGACCGCTTGCTGCCCGACGCCATTTCCACGCAGCAGCGCGCCGGCGGCACCGCGCCCGCCGGCCTCACCCCAGCGCAGAAGGAGCTGGCGCTCGACCTCACCCAGATGGGGCTCGACGTCGCCGGCCTGTTCGATCCGACGCCGATCTCCGACGGCGCCAACGGCATCATCTCGCTGTTCCGCGGCGACTGGCTGGGCGCCGGCATCTCGGCGGTCAGCATGATCCCCTACCTCGGCGACGCCGCCAAGCTCGGCAAGCTCGGTCATTGGGGCAAGACGGTGGTGAACGCCGTCGAGATCGCCAGGACCGACAGCGCCTTCGCCCAGGCGATCCGGCCGGCGCTCGGCAAGATCTCCGACGCGATCGGCGCGGCGCCGAACGCGATCCTCGACCGGCTGCCGCAATCGGCGCGCGACACGCTGTCGAGCATGAAGCGCCAGATCGACGAGCTCTATTCGCCGGCGGCGAAGAAGGTCGACGATGTCGCCGCTGCCGGCGTCCACACGGCGCACGTCGGCAGGAACGAGGTCACCTGGACGATCGACGCCAACGGCCGCCCCACCTCGGCCTCCGCGACGCTGTCGGAGGTCCAGCCCACCGGCACCAAGCGCAGCAGCGACGAGCTCTCCGCGCAGGACCGCGTGCGCGAGCGCGGGCTCGACGACGACGATGCCGGCCACATCATCGGCCACCGCTTCATGCCCGACCAGGGCGAGCGGAACATGTTCCCGCAGAACTTCAACTTCAACCGCTCCGCCTATAAGACGATGGAGAACGAGTGGGCCGCCTGGATCGAGGCCGGCGCCACGGTGAAGGTCAACGTCGCGCTGAAGGGCGGCACCGCCGACCGGCCGGCGCAGGTCGGCGTGGTCTACGAGGTGTTCAACGAGGCCGGCAAACGGGTCTTCAAGAACAGCGAACTGTTCGATAATGCGGCAGGGCAGACGTTCGACCGCGTCTCGACGGCGGACATCCGCAAGATGCTCGGCAAGTGATCGGCGCCCCACCGGCGGCGCCCGTGGAGATGGTGGCGATGAGCAGCGTGGCATTCGATCAGGCACGCGCCGATGCGCTGGTCAATGAGATCGGGCAGAAGATCGTCGCCGACCGCAACTATGCCGGCCGCGACTGGTCGGGGATCGCGCTGGTGATCGAGGTCGCCCAGCGCAAGCGGATGTACGGCTTCGTCTATCTTCCCGACAACGACTGGGAAGCGGAGACGCCCGACGATTTCGACGTGATCGACCGCGCGGTCGAGCTTGCCGATACCATGGCGGCCGGCGGCCAGCGCTGGACGCGCTGCCTGGTTCAGCTCACCCGCCCCGGCCCCAAGGTCACGATCAAGTTCGATTACGACGATGCCGGCGACTGGGTGGTGACGCCGGCCAACCACGCCGAGATGGTCGAGAAGCTCAAGCCCTGAGCCGTTAGGGCGGCTAGGCCTAACCCCCTCTTTTTCAGGGGAAGGGCTTAGGCCTAGCCGTGCGACATGCTTGAATGTCGATCCGACCCTGGGGCCTCTCAAAACAGGACGTCGGCCTGGGTGATCCACGCATTCGAGTGAATAATGAAGTCGGCGACCCCGTCGCCGTCGACATCACCCGCGAGGGCAAAAGACCCTCCGTCATTATAGGCGCGCAGCTCGCCCGCGGTGCCGCTGAACGCCTGCGACGCGATCCAGTGGAAGGCGTCGTCGCCGCCGCCGGCGACGGCGTCGATCGCGATCAGGTCGATGCGGTCGCCGCGCCGGAAGTCGGTGATCGAATCGGTCCCGCCGAGATCGGCGAAGACGAAGACGTCGTTGCCGCTGCCGCCGGTCAGGATATCGTCGCCTGCACCGCCGAACAGCCGGTCGTTGTCGCTGCCGCCGTCGAGCCGGTCGTCGCCGTCGCTGCCGATCAGGATGTCGCTGCCGTTGCCGCCCGCCAGCGCGTCGTTGCCGAGGCCGCCGGTGATGGTGTCGGCGTCGCTTCCTCCGCTGAGGACGTCGTTGCCGTCGCCGCCGCTCAGCACGTCGCGGCCGTTGCCGCCGTTCAGCGTGTCATCGTCCGCGCCGCCGTCGAGCGTGTCGTCGTCGTTGCCGCCGTCGAGGACGTCGACGCCCGCGCCGCCGATCAGTACGTCACGGCCGTTCCCGCCGATCAGCACGTCGTCGCCGGTACCGCCGTCGAGCGTGTCGTTGTCGTTGCCGCCCTCCAGCGTGTCGTTGCCGTCCCAGCCGCTCAGCGTGTCGGCGCCGTTGCCGCCGCGCAGCGTGTCGTTGCCGGCACCGCCGTCGAGGGTGTCGTTGTCGTTGCCGCCGTCGAGGGTGTCGTTGCCGTCGCCGCCGAACAAAGTGTCGCGGCCGTTGCCGCCGTCGATACGGTCGTTGCCGGCCAGCCCCGACAGCCAGTCGTTCGCGGTGCCGCCGAGGAGGGTGTCGTTGAAGCCGCTCCCCTCGAAATGCTCGATCCCGACATAGCGGTCGCCGGCCGCGTCGCCCGAGAGGCCGCGCATCGCCGCGGCCGACAGCGTCACGCCGGCCGTCGCCTGATAATAGCTGACGGTGTCAGTCCCGCCGTTGCCGGTCAGCACGTTGGCGACGGCATTGGCGACGATATAGTCGTCCCCGCCGCCGCCGACCGCATTCTCGATCCACGCGCCATAGGCGATCGAGATATTGTCGTGCAGCATCCCGTCGACCGCATTGTAGCGGGTGCGCAGCGCCAGATACTGTTCCTCGGTGTAGCTCGCCGGCAGCAGCCCGCGCGCCTTGAGCACCTCGAGCGGCACGACGCCGCTGCCGCCGCCGCTGCTGAACTGGCCGGGATTGAGGTTGATGACCGAATTGCTGTCCCAGCCGGAGAAGTCGAGCGTGTCGTTGCCGCCGCTGTCCCAGATCGCCAGCACCGGCATGGTGTTGACGGAGAAGTCGTAGACATCGCGATCGGCGGTGCTGTTGAAGCCGTAGACGGTATTGCCGGCGCGGGTGGTCATGTCGGCGCCGTACATCGCCTGGATCGTGGCGATGTCGTGGATCAGCGGGGTCGCCGAATAAACCCAGCTCAGCCGGTTCCAGTCGATGTGCCCGGCCCCGGTGAACTCCGAATTGAAATAGGACATGACGGTATATTGCCGCGAATCCTGATAATATTCGGCATTGTTCGGATAGGTGATCGAGAGCCCCGGCGCGGCGTTATAGGCGCCCGGATGCTGCAGGCCGAGCGTGTGCCCGGTCTCGTGCACCAGCGTCTGCATGCCGTAATAGCCATAGTCGAGCTGCAGGTTGCTCGCCTGGAGGCCGTTCACCCACACATCGCCGGCCGCGAGCGTGTCGGGCGCGCTGTAGTTGTACGGCAGATAGGCATAGGCCTGGGTGCCGGGTTGGTTGGTGTAGTTGCCGTATGTGATGTCGGCCTTGTCCGCCGTCGTCTCCTCGAAGCGGACCGAGACCAGGTCGTCCCACAGCCCGATCGCCTCGCGCGCGGCATCCTTCTGCGCCTCGGAGAATTCCTGGAAGCCGAAATATTCGACGGTGCCGTAGAGCTGCCCGTTCTCCTCATAGACATAGGGCTCCGCGAACATCGTCTCCGCGGTGTGGAAGCCAAAGGTGAGCACCGTGGCGTCGCCGCTGCGCGGGCGGGCGCCGAAGCTGTCCTCGTCGGTGGTCCAGTGCGGGCTGTCGATGCCGGTGCCGGGGTAGGAGGTGCGGTTGAGGTTGGCGATGATCTGGTCGAGCGACCACACCGGCTTGCCCGAAATGCTGCCGCCCTGGCCGTCGACGTTGCCGTAGAGGGCGATCGTGTCGCCGACATCCACCACCGGCAGGTCGGTGTCGCGATATGGCTCGAGATGGTCGCTCGAACCCTGCTGCACGCTGATCGCCTTCGCGTTGACCTTGGCCATTGGACTCCCCTCTGTTGGCCGTTGGTGATCTGTCAGTCCGGACTCCGCCACGGCAGGCTTTGCCGGAGTGCGCCGTCGATGGCGGCGCGGATTTCAGGCGCGGCGGGGTCGCCGCCGGCAAACGGGATCGCCACCGGCGGCGGCCCGAACAGCAGCGTCGCTTCGGTAGCGCTGCGATAGGGCCGGATGCCGAGCAGCAGCAGCGGCTCGCCGCCGACGCGCTGCACGGCGGCGTGGACCAGGATGGTGAGGGTCGAACGGTCGAGCACGGCCGGATCGCCGAACCCGACGGTCGAGACCGGAACCGGCGCCCCGCGCGACGCGGCGTCGCGGACCTGATCGCACAGCTTGGTCCGGATCGCGGGCGCGCTGCCGTCCTGCGGTTCGACGAGGCAGAGGATGCGGACGCTGGCGATGCCCTGCGCGGAAAGCGGCGGCGTGGTCGGCTCGCGCTGCGCCGGATGCGCCTCAGCCGGAGCCGCGCCGATCAATGCGATCGACCCGACCAGAAGGCGACCCGGGATTCCGCGCACCCCCATCGCATAACCCGCTCCATTGGCCGGCCCGCGCGCGGGTGCGGCTGAATGACAGAAGCGAAGGCTAGAACCCGCCGATGATCGCGGTCAAGCGGGATTTGATGCCGCGGTGCGGCAACAAAGCGTGTCGGGACAAGCGGTTATCGTCCAACCATGCCATGACCTCCGGCGCCGGGCGACGAGCGGCCCGATTCGAGCGACCAGCCGTTTGCCTCCTCCAATTCGGAGCTCTTCTCGCCGGCTGCGTCGCGGTGCATCGTCAGACTATTCGACAAGCGAGGGAGCGCAATATCCTTGTCATAGACCGGACCTAGCGACGGCGGATCACCGGTACGCTCGCCGAAGGCCCGAGCGGTTCGCAGCATTCCTGAGGGGGAGGAATTTCGATGCCAGCCAACGCGTTCATCAACGAGATTCATTATGACAATGCCGGCACCGACGCCGGGGAGTTCGTCGAGATCGCCGGTGCCGCCGGCACCGACCTGACCGGTTGGAAGCTCGTCCTCTACAACGGCAATCCCTCGCAGCGCACCGCCTACAACACGGTCACGCTGAGCGGCACTATCGCCGACCAGCAGAACGGCTTCGGCGCGATCCGCATCGCCTATCCGGCCAACGGCATCCAGAACGGCGGCAGCGGCGCCGCCGGCGAGCCCGACGGCGTCGCGCTGGTCGACGCGAGCGGCACGGTCGTCCAGTTCCTGAGCTGGGAAGGCAGCTTCACCGCCGCAGACGGCCCCGCCGCGGGCATGACCAGCACCAATGTCGGCGTCTACGAGGACGGCGCGCAGGCCGGCACCTCGATCGATCTCACCGGCAGCGGCACCGGGGCGAGTGATTTCAGCTGGTCGCTGATCGCCGACGACACGCCGGGCGCGGTCAACGTCGGCCAGAGCTTCGGCGGCATCGTTCCGCCGTCGGCCGGCATGCTCGGCATCGCCGACGCGACCGTGGCCGAGGGCGACAGCGGCACGCACGAGATCATCTTCACCGTCACGCGCGCGGAGGGCAGTGCGGGTGCCGTTTCGGCGACCTCGTCGCTGGAGCTCGGGAGCGGTGCCGGCGCGGCCGATGCGAACGACTTCGCCGCAGGCATCCCGACCACCGGCACCGTCGCCTTCGCGGACGGCGCCACCACCGCCGAGGTGCGCATCGCCGTCCAGGGCGACACCGGCTTCGAGGGCAACGAGACCTTCACCGTGACGCTCGGCAATCCGCAGGGCGGCGCGACGCTGGGTGATGCGAGCGCCACGGGCACGATCGCCAACGACGACGCGGCGCCGCCCGCCGCACCGGCCAACGTCTTCATCAACGAGATCCACTACGACAATTCGGGCACCGACGTCGGCGAGGCGATCGAGATCGCGGGTATCGCCGGGACCGACCTCAGCGGCTACAAGCTGGTTCTCTACAACGGCAGCAACACCCCCGACGCCGCGCCGAGCTACACCACCACCGCTCTGTCGGGGGTGATCGACGACGAGGGCAACGGCTTCGGCGCCGTCTCGTTCAGCTATCCGGTGAACGGGCTGCAGAACGGCGCCGCCGACGGCGTCGCGCTGATCGCGCCCGACGGCACCGTGATCCAGCTGCTGTCCTACGAGGGCACCTTCACCGCCGCCGCCGGCACCCCGGCTGCGGGCGTGACCAGCACCGACATCGGCGTGTCGGAGGAGCCGGCGCCGGGTGCCGGGCTGTCGCTGCAGCTCACCGGCACCGGCTCGAGCGCGGCCGACTTCACCTGGGTCGAAGGCGCCGACGACAGCTTCGGCAGCGTCAATGCCGGCCAGACCTTCCTGCCGCCGACCGGCACCGGCCACCTGCGCATCGACGACGCGCGCACGGTCGAGGGTGACGACGGCGTCTCGAACCTGGTGTTCACCGTCCATCGCGCGGGCGGCACCGCGCTCGCGGCGAGCGTCGGCTATGCGGTCAATCTCGACGGCACCGCCACCGCCGACGACCTCGCTGCCGGCGCCGCGCTCGCCGGCACGATCAGCTTCGCGGCGGGCGAGACCTCGAAGCAGATCGTGATCCCGATCAAGGGCGACACGATCGGCGAGGCCAACGAGACGCTGTCGGTCACGCTCGGCGCCACCACCGGCGACGTGGTCGTCGACGATGCCCATGCGGTCGGCATCATCACCAACGACGACCCGATCGCGCTGTCGATCGGCGCGATTCAGGGCGAGGGCCACCAGTCGGCCTATGTCGGCCAGAGCGTCACCACCACCGGCATCGTCACCGCGGTCGACAGCAACGGCTTCTATCTCCAGTCGGCCGAGGGCGACGGCAACGCCGCGACCTCCGACGCCGTCTTCGTCTTCACCGGCTCGGCGCCCACCGTCCATGTCGGCGACGGCCTGTCGGTCAGCGGCACCGTGTCCGAGTTCGCGGGCGACGCGCAGGGGCTCACCGTCACCGAGATCACCGCGCCGACGATCAATGTCGAGAGCACGGGCAACGCGCTGCCGGCTGCGGTGCTGATCGGCGCGGGCGGCATCCTGCCGCCGAGCGAGGTGATCGAGGACGACAACTTCACAAGCTTTGACCCCGCGCACGACGGTCTCGACTTCTGGGAATCGCTCGAGGGGATGCGCGTCACCATCGACGCGCCGCAGGCCGTGTCGAACACCAACGCGTTCGGCGAGACCGACGTCGTCGCCTCGCACGGCGCCGGCGCCACCGGCATGAACGACCGCGGCGGCATCACCATCGCGCCGGGCGACTACAATCCCGAGAAGATCCAGATCGACGACGACAGCGCGATCTTCTCCGGCTTCGCGCCGGGCTACACGATCGGCGACCAGCTGAGCAGCGTCACCGGCGTCGTCAACTATTCCTTCGACCAATATGAGGTGATCGCGACCGAAGCGGTCACCGTCACCAAGGACGCGACGCTCGGCCGGGAAAGCTCGACGCTCGCCGGCGACGCGAACCACCTGTCGATCGCGACCTACAACCTCGAGAATCTCGATACGTCGGACAACAAGTTCGACATCCTGGCGAACGACATCGTCTACAGCCTCAAGGCGCCGGACATCGTCGCGGTCCAGGAGGTCCAGGACGCGGACGGCGCCGGCTCGGGTCCGGACCTATCGGGCACGGTCACGGCGCAGGGCCTGATCGACGCGATCTACGAGGCGTCGGGCCTGCACTATGCCTATGTCGAGGTCGCGCCGACCGTGGCCGGCTCAACCGGCGGCGAGCCGGGCGGCAACATCCGCAACGGTTATCTCTATAATCTCGACCGCGTTGACTATATCGACGGCAGCGCCGAGCTGATCACCGGCACGGCCTATGCCGGCACCCGCAGCCCGCTGGTCGCGCAGTTCGGGTTCGCCGGCCAGACGATCACCACGATCAATGTCCACCTCACTTCACGCCTCGGCAGCGATCCGCTGCTCGGCAACAATCAGCCCGCCGACAATGCCGGCGACGCCGCCCGCACCGCGCAGGCGGCGGGGGTCAAGGCCTATATCCAGGAGCATCTCGCCGACGATCCGGCGATGAACATCGCGGTGCTCGGCGACTGGAACGGCTTCTACTTCGAGGATGCCCAGACCCAACTCACCGATCCGGCGAAGGGCGGCGTGCTGACCAACCTCAACACGCTGCTGCCCGATGAGGAGCGCTACAGCTACCTGTTCGAGGGCAATGCCCAGCAGATTGACAACATCCTCGTCACCGGCGGCCTGCTCGGCGGCGCGCAATATGATTCGGTGCATCTCAACTCGCAGATCACCGGCAGCCGCCCGACCGACCACGATCCGCAGCTCGCGCTGCTGAAGCTCGGCATGGCGCCGACCGACCTGGCGCTCGACCATGCGAGCGTCGCGGAGAACCTGCCGGCCGGCACCGTGGTCGGCACGCTCTCGGCCACCGACACCGCCAACGACACGCTGACCTATGCGCTGCTCGACAATGCGGGCGGGCTGTTCGCGGTCGATGCGGCGACGGGCGTGATCACCACCACCGCTCCGCTCGATCACGAGACGATCGCCAGCTACGCGATCGTCGTTAAGGTGACCGACAGCGCCGGCGCCAGCATCCAGCAGACCTTCACGATCGCGGTCGGCAACGTCAACGAAGCCCCGGTCGCGGGTGCCGATACGGTCGCGGTCAACGAGGATGCGACGAGCGCAAACCTCTGGGCGACGCTGCTCGGCAACGATCGCGACGTCGACGTCGGCCAGGCGCTCTCGATCAGCGCGGTCGATGCCACCGGCACGCTGGGTCATCTCATCTTCGACCCAGCGCACCAGACGCTGCAATATGTCGCCGACGCCGATGCGTTCGACGCGCTGGCGAGCGGCGCCGTCGCGGTCGATACGTTCAGCTACACCGTCACCGACGGCAACGGCCTCGCCAGCACCGCGACGGTGAGCGTCAACGTCACCGGCATCGCCGACGGGATCACGCGCACCGGCTCGATCTTCGCCGACACGCTGAACGGCACCGCCGGCGAGGACAGGCTCTCGGGCAGCCTCGGCAATGACACGCTGAACGGGCTCGACGGCCACGACCGGCTCGACGGCGGGCTCGGCAACGACAAGCTGGGCGGCGGGACCGGCAACGACGTGCTGTTCGGCGATCTCGGCAACGACACGCTTTCGGGCGGCGACGGCCGGGACGTGCTGTTCGGCGGCCTCGGCAACGACATGTTGTGGGGCGGGGCGGGTGCCGACAGCTTCCACTTCGGCCGCATCGAAGGCAGCGACACGATCGGCGACTTCGACACCGCCGAGGACCGGATCATCCTCGACGACGGCGTCACCGTCCGCGGCACCAGTGTGAAGGACGTCGACCGCGACGGCACGAAGGACCTGGTCCTGACGCTGAGCCTCGGCACCAGCGTCACTTTGCTCGGGGTCGGCGATCCAAAGCTGGTCAAATTTGCCGGGCCTGACGAATATTCGGACCATCAGCCTGGCCTCGGCGGCGTGCTCGACGACTTCGGCGATTTCGTCGACGACCTGTTCGGTCATTGGAAGCCGATCGAGCTGAGCCACGGATTCTGATTTGATTCCAAGGCAATTCGCCCCGATACTGCCTTCGTCGCGCGGCCAGGCCGGTCGCGCGGCGTGGCTTGCTGGGGGAGCGGCAGCGTGAAGGTGGCGGCAGCGGGACAAGCGATGCGTGCGGCGTTCGCGCTGTGTCGCCGGCACTTCCTTGCCGCGGCGGGCTTCAGCGCGCTGATCAACCTGCTCTACATCGCGCCGACGCTGTACATGCTGCAGGTCTATGATCGGGTGGTGCCCACCCAGGGCCTGCAGACATTGCTTTTCATCACTCTAGTGCTGCTGTTCGCGCTGGCGACGCTCTCGCTGCTCGACAGGATCCGCAGTCGGCTGCTCGTCCGTGCCGGCGTCCAGCTCGACGCCACGCTCGCGCCGCTGATCCTCGACGCGACGCTCGGCCGGCCGGATCTGCCGGTTGCGCGCCAGGCACTGCGCGAGTTCGACACGATGCGCAGCGCGCTGACCGGCACGGGCATCCTGGCGCTGTTCGACGCGCCGTGGATCCCGATCTACCTGCTCGTCTGCTTCCTCGTGCATCCCTGGGTCGGTGCGCTTGCCGTGCTCGGCTGCGTGGCGCTGCCGCTGCTCGCCTGGGCCAATGCCAGGGCGACGCGAACCCGGCTCGACCGCGCCCAGGCGATCGCGAGCACCTCCTATGCCAGCCAGGACACGCTGCTGGCCTCCAGCGACAGCATCCGCGCGCTCGGGATGCGTCGCGCGGTGGTGGCCCGTCAACTCCGCCAGCGCGAAGCGATGCTGACCGCCCAGACCGAGGCGAGCTTCGCCACCGGCGGCTTCCTCACCGCGACCAAGTTCGTGCGCCTCGCGCTCCAGTCGCTCGCGCTCGGGCTCGGCGCGCTGCTGGCGGTCGACAACCTTATCTCGGGGGGCGCGATCTTCGCCTCCTCCTTCCTGATCGCCCGCGCGCTCGCCCCGATCGAGCAGTTGATCGGGACATGGAAGACGATCGTCCAGGCGCGGCAGAGCTATCACAGCCTGGGCTTGCTGCTCGACAACATCGACGCGGCGGGCGAGCCCACGCGCCTGCCGCCGCCGCGCGGGGAGATCGTGCTCGACGGCGTCACGGTCCTCAACGACACGCGTGACGGCGCCATCCTGAACGGCGTGTCGCTGCGGATCGCGCCAGGCGAGGTCGTCGCGATCGTCGGGTCGAGCGGGGCGGGCAAGTCGACACTCGTCCGCGTGATTGCCGGCGCGATGGCCGCCGACCGCGGTGCGGTCCGCCTCGACGGCGCCGACACGCGCGACTGGAACCCCGAAGAGCTCGCTCGCCATGTCGGCTATCTGCCGCAGGATTCGGTCCTGTTCGCAGGTACCGTCGCCGAGAACATCGCCCGTTTCGCCGGCGAGCTGGATGCCGACCGCGTCGCCATCGACGCGGCGGTGGTGCGTGCGGCGGAGAAGGTCGGCGCCGATCCGCTGATCCGACACCTGCCGGACGGCTATGACCATCAGCTCAAGCTCGGCGGTCGGGGCGTTTCCGCCGGCCAGGCGCAGCGGATCGGCCTCGCGCGTGCGGTCTACGGCGATCCCGCGATCCTAGTGCTTGACGAGCCCAACGCCCATCTCGACGGCGAAGGCGATGCCGCCCTCATCTCCGCGCTCGCCGCGCTGAAGGCTGAAGGGCGGACCATCCTCGTCGTCTCGCACAAGCTCGGTATCCTGCCGGTGATCGACAAGATCGTGGTGCTGCGCGACGGCCGGGTCGAGATGTTCGGCGCACGCGACGAGGTCCTTCCCAAGATCGCGCCGCAGAACGTGCGGCGGATGCCGGCGCAGGCGGCGGCACGATGAGCGAGGCCCTGCTCCTTCCGCCCGCGACGTCGGTCGCGCCCGCCTCGACGGCGGTGGCGGACCCGCGCGGCGAGATCCGCACCGGCCTGGTGATCGCGGCGCTGTTCTTCGTGCTGTTCCTCGGCTGGGCTGCCTTCGTCCGCCTCGATGCTGCGGCCTATGCACCCGGATCACTCGTCGTCTCCGGCCAGCGGCAATCGGTCCAGCACCGCGACGGCGGCGTCGTCGGCAGAATCCATGTCCGGGAAGGTCAGCGCGTCGAGCGCGGCCAACTGCTGATCGAGCTCGCCGCGCCCGAGGTCCGTGCACAGGAACGCGCACTCGCGTCGCAGTCGATCCGGCTGCTCGCGCAACGCGCGCGGCTCGAGGCCGAGCAGCTCGGCCAGTCGCGGATCGCGCCGCCACCTCAGTTCGCGTCGCTCTCGCCCGAGGACAAGGCCGAGGCGGCGACCGCGTTGCGCCTCCAACAGACCGAACTTACCGCGCGCACCGCCGTGCTCGCCGCGCAGCGCGGAGCGCTCGGCCAGCGCGTCGCCCAGTCGGGCGAGCAGGGCCGCGGCTATGGCGAGCAAGCGGCCTCGGCGCGCGAACAGCTGCGCCTCATCGACGAGCAGATCACCGCCCTGCGTCCGGTCGCCGAGAAGGGTTTCGTCTCGCAGACGCGGATGCGCGAACTCGAGCGTGCGCGCGCCGAGCTGCAGGGCCAGGGCGGCCAATACAGCGCCAGCGTCGCCCAGACCCGCGGCGCTGCGCGCGAGAGCGAGCTGCAGGTGCTCGAAGCCGAACGCAGCTTCCGCGAGCGCACCGCCTCCGACCTTCGCGAGGTCGAGACCAGCCTTGGCGAAATCCTGCCGAAATGGATGGCGGCGCGCGACCAGCTCGAGCGTACCGCCATCCGCGCGCCGGCGACCGGCGCCGTGGTCGGCCTGTCGGTATTCACGCCGGGCGGCGTTATCGCGCCGGGGCAGAAGCTGATGGACATCGTCCCCGAACGCACCCCGCTCGTCGTCCAGGCCCGCATTGCGCCGGACGATGCCGACGACCTCTCGGTCGGGCAGCGCGCGCTGGTTAAGTTCTCGGGGCTGCACGAACGCAGCCTGCCCAATCTCGAAGGCCGCCTGACGCGGCTCTCTGCGGACAGCTTCACCGACGAGAAGTCGGGCCAGAGCTATTTCACCGGCGAGATCGTGGTACCCTATGAGCAGCTCCGCCTGATCGACCGAGTCCGCGGCGACGATTTCGTCCTGCGCGCCGGGATGCCCGCGCAGATCCTGATTCCCCTGCGCAAGCGGACCGCGCTCGATTACATGATCGAGCCCCTGCTCAACAGCTTCTGGTCGTCCTTCCGCGAGCATTGACGACGGGAGCAACTCTGAAGGGAAGCCATCGCCCTGCTTGTCGGCCAGCGTGCCCCGGCGCGGGCAGCGACATCACCGCCGAACCGCCGCCGGAGATGAGGGACAGCACCAGATCGTCGCCGGTCAGGCCCTGCACCAGCTCGAGCATCTCCCTTGCCGCGGCTTCGCTGTTGGCATCCGGCACGGGATGTGCGGCTTCGCGGACCCGGATGCGGCCGGCGGGCCTGGCATAGCCATAGGGCACGACGACCGCGCCGGAGATGTCGACATCCGGCCACCCCTCTGATTCAATCATCCATGCCATCGTTGCCCGGCGTGATAGCCGGTCCGGACTGATCGACATTTGATATCCTTCCCCGACCAGGGAAGAATTGAAAGGAGGCCGCACCCTCCGCGGAGTTGAATGTCAGCAGCCATACTAGAATATATCCAAAGATAACTACTATTATCTCTCGGAACTGATATTCTCCTGCCAATTATTCTAACAAATTATCCATTATCAAGAGTGATAAACTCGTAAAGTATTTTTGGCTTGATAACATCTATTCTTCAATGAAACGAAAATGAAAGAATGACATCTTTTATGTTACAAAGATTGTAACATAAATGACCTGTTTAACTCCTAGGGACCCCACGAACGACGATCATGTTCAGGGAGTTCCTCAGTGTCCTGCCGAAACCGTATCCGCCTACCCTATCTGCTCGGAAGCGCCGCGTTGGCACTATTGGCATCGCCCGCGCTCGCGCAGGGTCAGTCGTCAAAGGTTGCGCCGGATGCCGCCGGCGACGCGGCCCAGACGTCCGGACAGGGACTGGAGGACATCGTCGTCACCGCGACGAAGACCGAGACGAACCTCCAGAAGACGCCGATCGCGATTTCCGTGGTCAACGCGGACACGATCAAGGACCGCCACGTCCAGAGCCTGTACGATCTCGCCGACGGCGGGGTTCCCAGTCTGCGCGTCGCGACCTTCGAGGCCCGGCAGAGCGCGCTCACCGTCGGCATCCGCGGCATCGTGCCGCTCGACGCCAACCAGCCCGCGCGCGAGCAGGGCGTCGGCATCTATATCGACGGCGTCTACCTCGGCCGCCAGCACGGCCTTAACGCGGCACTGTTCGACCTCGAGCGGATCGAGGTGCTGAAGGGGCCGCAGGGCACGCTGTTCGGCCGTAATACCGAAGGCGGCGCGCTCAGCATGGTCACCAAGGCGCCGAGCGGCAAGTTCGAGGGCCGCGCGACCGCGGGTATCAGCAATTACGGCGGCTACAACGCCGAGCTCCACCTCGACCTGCCGGAGTTCGCCGGCGTCTCGGTCAAGCTGGACGGCGTCATCCAGCATCAGGACGCGACCACCAAGGATCCGCTCGCCGGTCAGACCGGCTGGAACTATTACGACCGCCACGGCTTCCGCGCCGCCGCGCGATGGAAGCCGATCGACGGGGTCACGGATGATTTCTCCTACGACGTCGGCTACGACGCCAACACGCCCTTCTACAGCCAGCTGCTGAACTACAATCCCAACGGATGCGTCGCGGGCGCGCAGTCGGCGGCGCCGGGCTGCTTCCTGCCCGGCACCAACTATACCAGCCTGACCGGCGCGGTGAAGCCGCTGCTGCCCGGCGTCGTCGTCAACGGCGACTCGCGCATGAAGACCGCCGACATCGGCGTGCCGCAGCAGCCGAGCGTCGACAAGACCCACGGGTTTACCAACATCCTCAAGTGGAATCTGGGGTCCGAGCTCGAGCTCCGCTCGATCACCGCATGGCGCGGTGTCTCGGCGACGCAGTGGGACAATTCGGGCGGCGCGCACCGCGTTCCCGCAATCGCGCTGACCGCCGCCTGCACCGCGGCCGCGCCTTGCGCGTTCAGCCGCTACAGCCTCGCCGACCTCGACCAGCATCAGTTCAGCCAGGAGTTCCAGGCAGTCGGTTCGCTAGGGTCGATCGATTATGTCGCCGGCCTCTACTACTTCAACGAGCATGTCAGCGATGACGCCGCGACGCCGAACTCCAACGGCATCGTCGCGATCACCGACGCCACCGGCGCCGTCGTCGGATCGCGCTACGTCATCCTCGATCCGTGCACCGGTTCGGGCGGGTTCGGGTCGCAGCCGGGCTGCCGCTCGATCGACCGCGCGTCGGAGGTCTGGTCGAAGAGCTATGCCGCCTACGGCCAGCTCACCTGGAACGCGACCGACGCGCTCCACCTGACCGTCGGCGGCCGCTACACCCGCGACAAGAAGCGCGGCGTGCTGCACTATTCGCGCAACATCAACTACGATACCAATCCGACAGCGGCGGCGCAGAACGGCTATCAGCCGTTGGACGAGACCTGGAACCGCTTCAACCCGATGGTGACGCTCGCCTATGACGCGAGCGATTCGCTGCACCTCTATGCCAAATATGCGACCGGCTACCGCGCCGGCGGCGCCAGCTCGCGCACCGCGAACTACCAGGCGTTCGATCCCGAGGACGTGAAGTCCTATGAGATCGGCCTGAAGAGCGATTTCTGGGATCACCGCGCGCGGTTCAACCTGGCGGGCTACATCATGGACCGCAAGGACAGCCAGGTCGACATCAGCTCGATCCAGCCGACCGCGACCGGCAATTTCAACAACCTCGTGACCATCAATGCGCCGGGAACCACCAAGATCCGCGGCATCGAGGCGGACCTGACGGTGCAGCCGGTCGACGGCCTGACCCTGACCGGATCCTATGCCTATACCTACACGCGCATTCCGCCGGTGCTGATCACGTCGACCAACGTGTACCAGAACTTCTACATCGTCTTCACGCCGCGCAACGCCGCCAGCGGCTCGATCGACTATCGGGTGCCGGTGGGCGGCGGCGACACGGCGATCGCGCTGCACCTCGACGCGAACTACGCGCAGTCGACCCAGACCTTCGACCAGTTCGCCACCCGCAACGATCCGTCGTTCATCGTCAACGGACGCCTGTCGCTCGCCGACATCCAGTTGTCGGATACCGGCCAGAAGGTGACGTTCAGCATCTGGGCCCGCAACCTGTTCGACGAGCAATATGTCTATCGCCGCGACCCGTCGAACAGCCTGCCCGGCGCCCCGACGACCCCCGGCGCGACCGCGGGCAGCATCGCCAGCGTCCTTGGCGACTATGGCAACTTCAACGCGCCGCGGACTTTCGGCGCCGAGGCGTCGCTGAGGTTCTGACGCCGCCGATCCCAACGGCGGGAACCGATCGGCCCGGGAAGCGCAGCCCCCTTCCCGGGCCGAACCCTGTCATCCAGCCAGCGGCAGCGTGAGAACGGCCCTGAGGCCGGGGTCCGCCGATTCCAGGGTCAGGCCGCCCCGGTGCAGCCGCGCGATGGCATCCACCAGCGGCAGTCCGAGCCCGTGGCCGCCCCGGGCGCGGCTCTTGTCCAGCCGGCCGAAGCGCCGCAGCGCCAGCGCGCGCTGCTCCGGCGCGATGCCAGGGCCGTCGTCCCGGACCGTCAGGATCGCATCCAGTCCCGATCGCGCCACCGACATCTCGATCCGCGAGCCGGCGGGCGTATGCCGCAGGGCGTTTTCGATCAGGTTGACCAGCGCGTGATTGAGCAGCTGGCGATCCCCTTGGATCGGCGCGGGCTCGCATTCGCCGACCACCAGCAGATGGCGCTCTTCCTCCGCCGCCGGCTGCATCGCCGTTCCGATCGCGGCCGCGAGGTCGCCGACGTCGAGCGTCTCGAAGGCTGCACGACGATCGCCTCCTTCCACCTCGGCGATGCGCAGCACCGCCGCGAACATCGCCAGGATCGCGTCGCTCTGCGCGATCGCATCCTCGAGGCCGTCGCGGACCGGCGCGCTCTCGGCCTGATGCGCGATGGCGGCCAGCCGCCCGCGCAGGCGCGCGAGCGGCGTCCTGAGGTCGTGGGCGATGTCGTTGGAGACATTGCGGATCTCGCCCATCAGCCCGGAAATTCGATCAAGCATCCGGTTGAACGCCTGCGCCTGCTCGTCGAACTCGCTTCCCGATCCGTCGACGGGCACGCGCCGCTGCATGTCGCCGTCGATGATGGCATCGGCCGTGCGGTGCAGGGCGATAATGCGGCGGCGGACGATCACGCTGAACAGGATCGCGCCGACGACGACGATGAGAACGATCGAACCGAAGCCGAGCAGATAGATGCGGATGCGTTCCCCGTCGTAATTGTCGATCGGCTCGGTTTCGGCGACCGTCGTCAGCGTCAGGCCGTTGCCGATGCGCCGGACGAGCGCGCGGCCGTGGGTGAGGCCCTTGATCCTGTCGGCCTTTCCCACCGTCGAGAAACCGAGCGGCAGCGGCCGGTCGAACGCGATGTTCCCGGCGATCCTGCGCCCGGCGGCGTCGGTCAGCATGAACCCGAGGTCGCCGGTGTCGCGCCGGTGCGAATAGTCGGCGATGCTGGCGATCACCGCGGCGCGGTCGGCGGGAAAAGTGCCGCCCGAAACGGCGTTGCTTTCCGCCATGATCCGCTGGTCGACCAGCCGGGCGATGGTCGCATGGGTGACGAAATAGGTGGCGAATCCGGTAGCCGCGGTCGCCGCCAGGAAGATGAGGACGAAGAGGAGCGTCAGCGCCCTCAGCGAACGCAGCCGCGACACGACCCTAACCGCGCATCACATAGCCGACGCCGCGCACCGCCGCGATGAGGTCCGATCCTCCATCCGCCATCAGCTTGATCCGCAGCCGCCGCACGAACGCGTCGACGACGTTGGTGGTCGGCTCGAAATCGAATCCCCACACCCGTTCGTAGAGCATCGCCCGGGTCAGCACTGCATCGGCGTTGCGGACGAATTCGCACAGCAGGTTGAATTCGGTCTTCGAGAGGTCCAGCGCCTTGCCCGCGCGCCAGGCCCGGTGCTGCGACGGGCTGGCGACGACGTCGCCGGCGCGGATCGTGTCGGTATCGGTGGTGATCCACCCGCGCGCGCGGTGCACCGCGTGCAGCCGGGCGTTGAGCTCGGCGGCGTCGACCGGCTTCACCACATAATCGTCCGCGCCCGCCTCCAGCCCCTCGACCTTCTCGGCCAGCCGGCCGAGCGCGGTCAGCATGATGACCGGCATCGTCAACCCCTCGCGCCGCATCCGCTGGAGGACGGAAACGCCGTCGATTGAGGGCAGCATCCGGTCGAGCACCACCGCATCGAACTGATCGCGCCCAGCGGCGGCGAGCGCTTCTCCCCCATCGGAGACGATCGTCACGCGATGATCATAGCCGCGCAGGTCGTCCGACAGCATCGCGGCAAGGGTCGCATCGTCCTCGACCAGCAGGAGGTTCAGGCTCATGTCCTTTCCGTGTTCACGAATTGGGGTCCTCACAAGGTGATGCTGACGCCGACCGCGCCGCTCCACTGGTTCGCGCTGCCGACATCGGCGACGATCGGCGAGCGCGCATAGGCGCCGACGAGACGCGAATAGCCCAGCGTACCGAACACGCCGACGCCGCGGGTCAGCTCACCGCGAACCATGTGCATCGTCAGCAGGTCGAGATTCCAGTCCTTCCACCCCGCTTTGTCCGCGCCGTCATAGACGCCGAGACCGCTCGCGGCACTGCCGGCGTCGTCGATGTCGTAATAATATCGGCCGAAGCGCTTGCCGACATGATCGGCGCCGGCCGAGAGGCTGACGTAATCGTGATGCGATAACGGCGTGTCGTAGCTGATCGCGGGACTGACGACGGAGCCGTCATAGGCGCCGCTCACGTCATGTTGCCAGGAGATGCTCGCCGACAGCGAATCATAGGGGCTGGTCATGACCCCGGTGCGCTGAAGGCCGATCCAGGCGCCGGGCTCCCAAGCGCTCTTGCGGGTGCCGAGCGCGGCGACCTGCGGCTCGGCGATGCGCGCCGTACGGTCGAGCCGCAGGTTGAACATCGGCCCGGCCTGGAACTTCCAGCCGGGCTTGTCCGCATCGGGGATCAGGTCGACGCTGAGCGAAGTGCCGGCGGTCTCGAACGACCGGTGCGACACCTGCCCCTGCGCCGCTATGCCGGGGACGACCGTCATCCGGTCCGATCCCACATAGCGCGGTACGAAGGCCGGACCGACGCCGATGGTGATCCGGTCAGCGGAAAGGTCCGGCACATCCTGAGCCCACGCCGGGACCACAGGGGCGCCCAAAGCGATCAGCAGCGCCGGGATCGATCGCGGCACCCTCATGCGCCTGCCGGCGCCGCGGCGGAGACGCGGCCAGTGCGCTCGAGCTTGCCCCAGCCGACCACCCAGCCGCCGATCGCCGAAGCGATCGCGCGGATCACCACCCAATACATGATCTGGCGATAGACCAGCCGCTGGGCGACGAGCAGGTGGGCGGGATAGCGCACGCCCTTGCCGTCGAGCGCATAGGCGATCCAGCCGCACGCGACATCGACCGCGGTGAAGACCAGCCAGTAGAGGCCCATGGCGCCGACGTCGCCGCGGGTCTGCGCCCAGCCGTGCTCGATCACACGCAGTGCCGTACCGATGATCGAGACGACCAGCGTCAGGTCGATCAGCGGCGAGATCGCGGCGAAGGCGATCTGGAACAGCCATGCCTGCGGCAGGCCGACCAGCGCCAGCCCGGACGGCTTGCGCGTCCGCAGGATCGCGCGGTGCTTCCACAGACATTGCAGCGTGCCGAACGCCCAGCGGTAACGCTGCCTGGCGAGCGCCCGGAAGCTTTCCGGCGCCTCGGTCCAGGCGACCGCTTCGGGATCATAGGTCACGCGCCAGCCGGCACGCTGGATGGCGATGGTGAGGTCCTGGTCCTCGGCCAGCGTGTCCTCGGGATAGCCGCCGACCGTGTCGAGCGCCGCACGCCGCCACGCACCGACCGCGCCGGGGACCACCGTCATCGCGTCGAACCCGGCGAGCGCGCGGCGCTCCAGATTCTGCGCGGTGATATATTCGACCGCCTGCCAGCGGGTGACCAGGTTGACGCGATTGCCCACCCGCGCGTCGCCGGCGACCGCGCCGATCCTCGGGTCGGCGAACCAGCGCGCGAGGCGGCGGATCGTCGGCGGCTCGAACTGCGTGTCGGCGTCGAGCGCGATGATCACCTCGCCCGTCGCCTGAAGCAGCGCGCGATTGAGCGCCGCCGCCTTGCCGCCATTCTCGAGCGTGAGCAGCGTGACGCGCGGATCGCCGGCGAAGGCGGCGGCGACCACGGCACTGGTGCGGTCCTTCGATCCGTCGTCGGCGACGATCACTTGAAGCGCGGGATAGTCGCTCGCCAGCACGCGCGCGACCGAAGCGGCGATCACGCGTTCCTCATTATAGGCGGGGATGATCACCGACACGCTCGGCTCGAACGCGGGCGGCCGGGCGCGATCGCGGCGGCTCTGGAACCAGGCAAGGCCGGCCATCACCACCGCGCGGGCGATCCCGAGCGCGATGGCGACGTAGAAGATCCAGGCGAGCAGCGCCGCCAGCGCGGCGAGCGCGACGAAGATCGCGACGTCGATCCGCACCGCCCACAGATCGGCGCTCGCGACCTTGGGCATCGCCTGCGCAGGCGAAACGCCGGCGAGCTGGGAGGCGGGGACGAAGCGGTAGCCCTCGCCCTTGAGCGCGGCGATGATCCGGGGAAGCGCGGCGACGGTCTGGGCGCGGTCGCCGCCGCCGTCGTGCAGCAGGATGACGTTGCCGGAGTTGGTCGGCGTGGCGGCATGGACCTGGCGGATGACCTGATCGACGATCGCATCGGTGCCCGGACGCTGCCAGTCGTTGGGATCCACATGCAGCCCGACGACGGTGTAGCCAGCCTGCTGCGCCTGGAGCGCCGGGCCGAGCTCGTCGGCGGTGGTCGGTTCGGCGTCGCCGAAATAAGGCGCGCGGAACAGCGTCATGCTGCGCCCGGTATAGGCCTGGACCAACCGCTGCGTCGCGTTGAGTTCGAGCCGCGTCTGCGTCGCGCTCACCGCGGCGAGGTTGGGGTGGGTGTAGCTGTGATTGCCGATCTCGTCGCCATCGGCGAGGATGCGGCCGAGCAGCGCCGGATGCACTAGCGCGTTCTCGCCGATCACGAAGAAGGTTGCCGGAACCTTCGCCGCCTCGAGCTCGTCGAGGATCTTCGGCGTCCAGGTCGCGTCAGGGCCGTCGTCGAAGGTCAGCGCGAGCAGCTTGGGATCGCCGCCGCCGACGCGCTGGACGACATAGGGCGTCGGCAGCGCGTCGTAGCGCTCGTCACGGATCATGCCCTGGGCGTCGCGCGTCACGGTGCGGTGGCCGTCGCCGGGTGTCGCCGTGATGCGCAGAATCTCGCCCGAGCCCTCCACATCCGTGCTGAGCAGCGAGCGCGGGGTCGACAGATCGGGCATGCCGCCGGTGCGGAAGGCGCCGAGATCGGCCCAGAACCCCGGGTCCTCGGTGCCCAGCCGCCACAGCGCGACATCGTCGATGCCGAGCCGCTTGAGCGCCTGGAGCTGGTTCCAGCTGGTCGCCGCATCGAGCATCCAGATGCTGTGGTGCTTTCCGCCTTCGTCATAGGCGAAGCCGGCATTGCCGCTGGAGGCATCGAAGCCGACCGGCGCCGCGCTGTCATGCGCCGCGAGCCACGCCTCCTCGATCGACAGCGCATCGGTGTCGTCGCCGTGCCAGTCATAGGCATAGCTGCCGAGCGCGACGACCAGCTTGTCGGGACCGACGGTGCGCAACGCCGTCTCGACCTGATGGACGAACCAGCCTTGCGGCGCGATCGGCCCGGGCTCGCCGCCCTGCCAATGCTGGTCATAGGCCATGAAGATCAGCCGGTCGATGACGCGGGCGAACGCCGCGAGCGGCCAGTCCTGGTTCTCGGCGGGGGCGGTGACCGCGATCTGCGCGTCGGCGGGCAAGGCACTCCTCAGCTGGTGGAGGAAGCGGAGATAATCCCCCATCGCGCCGCGCGGCAGGGCCTCGAAATCCATCACCAGCCCGGCTTCGCGGCGAGCCGCGACAAGCGTGCCAAGCCGCATCGCGAGCGCCTTGCGTTGCGCGGGGTCGTGGAGCAGCGCCGCCGCGCCGGCACCGTCCCATTTTTCGTTGCCGAAATTCTGGACCATCGGCAGCACCTTGGGCGGGTTCGGCATCGCGGCGATCATGCGGTCGAACTGCGGGTCGCGCTCGACCGAGACCCTGTGGTCCGGGCCGGACACCGACACCAGCGCCGGGACGACCCAGTCGAGCGCACCGACATGACGCCGCAGCGAGGCGATGCTCGCATCGTCGTCGGGCACGTAGAAGCCGACGCTGAGCGGGCTATGGGGGTTCTTCGCGGTCTTGGCCGGAAGCCAGGCCGAGAGGCCATGGCGAGGCGGCGTGCCGCGCAGCCGATCCGCATGAGGCTGCGGCAACGGCAGCGCGAGATCGCGCTGGCGGGGAACGGCGACCAGAGTGGTCGCGAACGCCAGCGCGCTGACGAGCACGACCATGATCAGCACGGCGAGCACGCGCCTGGACCAGCGGCTGCGGCGGCCGGTGGGATCGAAGAAGACAGGCGTGCGCATCGGCCCGAAAGGCTCCTGTGAGCATCGTGGGAACGCGCCCGCCCTATCGCACGGAAGATGGAGCCAAGCTGATGGCAGTCTTACATCTTTGTCATGTTGGCTTTCCCTGACCCGGCCATGGACGCGACCGGCGTGCCTGGAATCGGGCTCCGGAAGGCGAAGATACTGCCGGAATCCCCGAATCCGAAATCCGCCGGATCGAGACCATAGGACGCGGATGTGACGAACAAGGTCATCCGCTCTCCCCCACCGAAGGCGCAGCTGGTCGGGCGCGGGCATGGCGTCGGCAATCGATCCAGCAGCAGTCCTTCCGGCGACAACACGAGAATGCCGCCGCCGTCCCACATCGCGCACCAGAGATTGCCGGCGGCATCGACTGCGAGGCCGTCCGGCTTGCCTGCCTGGCCGGCGAAATCCTGGATGACGCGCCGCCGCCCGATCGCGCCCGATGCCGGGTCATAATCGTAGCGATAGAGCAGCCGCGGAACCGTATCGACGAGATAGAAGGCGTCGCCCGCCGGGCTCCAACCGAGCCCGTTTGGCACGTCGAAGCCGCTCGCCATCTCGTATAGCCTGCCGTCGGGATCGAACCGGAACAGCTTGCCCTTTGTGAGCGATCCATCGCTGGAGCGCGACCCAACCCAGAACCGGCCGGCCGGATCGCACTTGCCGTCGTTGAAATGCACCCCGGTCATGTCCGGCGAGGCGCAACGCTCCAACCGGCCATCAGCATGGCGGCGCCATAGGCCATCCTCCAGCGCGAGCAGCGTGGCTCCCCCCGGCGCGGGCGCGGCCGATCCGATCTTCGCCGGCACCTTGAACATCCAGGTTTCGCCGGTCGAGGGGTCGAGCAGGTGACAGCTGGGTCCGACGATATCGACCCATGCCAGCAGCCGCCGGTCCTCCAGCCACACCGGACATTCGGCTAGGCCGGCGCCGACGCGCCATATCCGTTCCGGCTGGCGCGGCATGTCGTCGAGAGGAGACGAAGCGAAGGTCATATTTAATGTTGCTATAACGGATACATTAGCATAGCAAGGCCGGGTGCCGCACGATAGTGATCGGTGGCGGAGAGGGAGCAGCCCGAGAGCATGACCATGCCGGTACGTTACCGCTGGGCGATCGGCGCCATGCTCGCCGCAGCGGCGTTGCTCAACTATCTCGACCGGCAGACGCTGGCGCTGATGGCGGGGTCCGTCCAGAGCGATCTTCGGATCGATGATCCCGGTTATGCCGCGGTCGTCAACGCCTTCCTGGTCGCCTACATGCTCGGCGCGCCGCTGGGCGCTCTCATCCTCGATCGCATCGGCGCGCGCTGGGGTATGGCGCTGTTCATCGGCTGGTGGTCGCTCGCCAGCGCCTGTTCGGGGCTGGCCACCAACATTTGGCAGCTCGGCGCCAGCCGCTTCGCCCTCGGCCTCGGCGAGGCCGGCAACTGGATCGCCTCGCCCAAGCTGGTGCGCGAATGGTTCCCGCAGCGCGAGCGCGCGCTGGCGATCGGCGTCTATTCGGCCGCGGCGCATTTCGGCGCGGCGGTGGCGCCGTTCCTCATCACTTCGCTGATGCTAGCGCTCGGCTGGCGGGCGACCTTCGTGCTGTCGGGGGTGATCGGACTGGCCTGGCTGGTCGGCTGGCGGCTGATCTACCGGCCCGGCATGGCGCCGCCCGTCTATCCGGAGGATATCGTCGCCGGCGCGGAGATTCGTCCCGAACCAGCCGATGGTGCCGGCTGGGCCGGCTGGTCGCGCGTGCTGCGCAGCCGCGGCCTGTGGTTCTACGCCATCGCCAACTCGCTCACCAACCCGGTATGGTTCTTCTACCTGTTCTGGTTCCCCAAATATCTCGTCGAGGAGCGCGGCCTGACCGTGGCGGAAATGGGCCGCACGAGCTGGGTGGTCTATGCGAGCGCGGGCCTGGGCTCCGTCGCCGGCGGCGTCCTCTCGGACTGGTTCGTCAAGCGCGGCGTCCGCCCGGCGCGGGCGCGCGTGCTGGCGATGGCGCTGGTCGCGCTGGTCGCGCCGCTGGGGGCGCTCAACGCGTTCGAGCCGAGCGTCGCGGTCAGCCTAGCGCTGGGCGCGGTGGTCGCCTTCTGCCACACCGCCTGGGTGACCAACCAGACCGCCTTGCCGGTCGACCTGTTCCCCGCGCGCCACATCGGCAAGGTGATGGGCGCGGGCGCGATCGTCACCGGGCTGGTGACGATCGGATCGACCTATCTCGTGGGGCAACTCGTCGCGGTGATCACCTATCGGCCGATGTTCCTGGTCATCGCGGTCGCCTATCCGCTCGGGGTGATCGCCGCCTGGCTCGCCACGACCGGGCGGTCGCTGGCCGATCGGGAGGGAGAGGTATGACCGCCGAGACGTTCATCGCCGTCGAATGGGGCACGGCGCGGCTGTCGGCGCGGCTCCTTGATACCGATGGCCGGATCCATGACGAGCATCGCGAGGACATCCGGCTCGCCGATCTCGACCGCGGCGGCATGGCGCGCCGGCTGGCGGAGCTGCGCGCGCGCTGGCCCGAAGCCGCGCCCGAGCTGTGGCTCGCCGGCATGATCGGATCGCAGATCGGCTGGGAGCTGGTGCCCCAGCATCCCTGCCCCGCCACACCCAAAGCGATCGTCCGCGGCGCCCGCGCGGTTCGGATCGGCGAGGTGCCCGCACTGATCCTGCCCGGTCTGTCCTGCACCTCGCGTTTCGACGATCACGACGTGCTGCGCGGCGAGGAGGTCGCGGCGGCGGGGCTGCTTCAGGAGATCGGGTCCGATGCGCTACTGCTGTCGGTGCCGGGGCAGCACGGCAAGTGGATCGAGCTGACCGGCGGCGCCGTCGCCCGCTTCCACACCTCGATGACGGTCGAGCTGCACCGCGTCCTCGCCCAGGGCAGTATCCTGGCGCCGCTGATGCAGGCACCGCCGCAGGATGGCGAGCCATTCCGCTTGGGTGTCGCGCGTGCGGCCGAGGGCGGCGGACTCGGCCGGCTGCTCTTCTCCGCCCGCAGCGCCGTGCTGGCGCGCCGCTTCTCGGAAGCGGATGCGGGCGCCTATCTCTGGGGCCTGCTGATCGGCGCGGACGTCAGGGAGAACCTCGCCTTCGCCGCGACCCGGCGCCTCCCTTGCTTCGTCACCGGCGCGCCTGAGGTAGCCCCGCTGTTCACAGCCGCGATCGCGCAGCTCGGCATGGCCGCCGAGCTGCTGGACGACCGGCGGCTTTCGGCCGCAGGGTTCAGCACGTTGCGGCGTATCCATGCGGAACAGGAGGTCGGCGCATGAGCCTGCGTCTCGAAGGGCATGTCGCGGTCGTCACCGGTGCGGCCGGAGGGATCGGCGGCGCCATCGTCCGGCGGTTCATGGCCGAAGGCTGCACCACCGTCGCGCTCGATCTCGCCGAGGCGGACGAGGGCGACCTGGTCCTGCGCTGCGACCTCGGCGACGACACCTCGGTCGAGGCGGCGGCCGGGGCGATCGCCGCCGCCGGGCTGACGCCCAGCATCGTCGTCCACGCCGCCGCCTTCGCCGAGGGCAAGCCGACGCTGGAAACGTCGAGCGATTTCCTCGCGCGGGCGATGGACGTGAACGTCGGTGGAGCGCTGCGCCTCGCGCGGGCGTTCGCCCCGGGCATGCAGGCGCGGCGGCGGGGCACCTTCCTGTTCGTTTCCTCGATCAACTCGACCTTTGCGACGCCGGGTCTCGCCGCCTATGCCGCGTCCAAGGCCGGCCTCGATAGCCTCGCCCGCACGCTCGCGCTGGAGCTCGCCGAGGCGAACGTCAGGGTCAACACGATCCGGCCGGCGTCGATCGACACGCCGCTGCTGCGGGGCGGATTCGCGGCGCAGCCCGACCCGGAGGCCGCGCGTCTGGCCAATATCGCCCGGCATCCGCTGGGCCGACTGGGTGCGCCCGAGGACGTGGCGGCGCTGGCGCTCTTCCTGTGCTCGGACGAAGCGTCGTGGATCACTGGCGTCGATTATCGGATCGACGGCGGCGCCGGCATCACCCGGCGTTAGCCTCTTTCTATTGCTGTAATAGTTAGTTCATCAGATCCTCCCCGGCACGGGGAGGGGGGCCATTCGTCGCAGACGAATGGTGGAGGGGGGCCTGCTACGGCCGATTCGGCGGGAGGATGGCCCCCTCCACCACGACGCTTCGCGTCGCGATCCCCCTCCCCGTGCCGGGGAGGATCTGAGCACCCCCGCTTGACTTGTAGCTAAATGTGCAACAATGTCGCGCCACAGAACAAAATCGGGAGAGGGCGGAGATGGGGAAATCGTCATTGCTTGCCGGGGCCTGCCTCGGCGTGTTGTTGTTCGCCTCGCAGGCACAGGCGCAGGCCGAATCGCCTGCGCAGGGACAAACAGCCGACCAGGGCGGCGACCAGGCGGGCGACATCATCGTCACCGGCTTCCGCCGCAGCCTCGCCGAGGCGCTCGACGTCAAGCGCGAGAACGACCAGTTCCTCGACTCGGTCGTCGCCACCGACGTCGCCAAACTGCCTGACAACACCATCGCCGAATCGCTGCAGCGCGTTTCCGGCGTGCAGATCCGCCGCGCGCTGGGCGAGGGCACCAGCGTGTCGATCCGCGGCCTCCGCCAGAACCGGACCGAGATCAACGGCCGCACGCTGGTCGGCCCGTTCGGGCGCGGGCGCGGCATCGATTCGGTGCTCGATTCCGACTACAATCCGCTGTCGCTGTTCCCGTCCGAGATGATCGGCCGGCTCGACGTGATCAAGCTGCAGGGCGCCGACCGCGCCGACGGCTCCTTGAGCGGCACCGTCGACGTCATCACCCGCAAGCCGTTCGACCACAAGGGCGAGCTGATCGCGCTCAGCGCCTCGGGCGTCTACGCCGACCAGAGCGAGAAGTTCGGCTACGACGCCTCGGCGCTCTATTCGAACACCTTCGCCAACGACACGCTCGGCATCCTCCTCAACGTCACCTATTCGAGGAAGCCGGTGACGGAGCAGTCGTTCAACTCCTTCACCGGCTACACGCCGCTGACGACCAGCTTCAACACGCCGGCGAACCCGCACGCCAACGATCCCAACGGCGACGGCATCCCCGGCATCTATATCGCCGACTTCCGCTTCCAGAACCTCGTCGAGACGCGCAAGCGGATCGGCGGCAATGGCGCGATCCAGTGGAAGCCGACCGACAATCTCGAGGTCTATACCGACGTCGCCTATTCGCACCTCGACACCGACCGCGACCGCGACTGGTTCTCGGTCCCGCTGAGCTCGACCGCCTCGGACTATGTCTCCTACACGCTGTCGGATGACGAGATCCTGACCGCCGGCACGATCAACCAGACCGCGCAGAGCAACGCCGAGGCGCTCAAGGTCTCCAGCGACACGTTCAGCGGCGGGATCGGGCTCAAGTGGAGCACCAACGACGGGCGTTTCGCCGTCCGTCCGGAATTCGACTATTCGCGCTCGTCGATCGACACGACGCAGACCTTCGTCCGCATGTCGAGCTCGTCGCGCTATCCGTTCAGCTTCGACATCAACGACGGCGGCGTGCCGACGGTGACGGCGCCGGCCGGGCTGGACGTCACCAATCCGGCGCAGTTCCGCTACACCAACGTCTTCGACAATTTCGTGACGAGCCGGGCGGAGGAGACCGCCGGTAGGCTCGACTTCACCTTCAAGCCCGCAGGCGGCCTGCTGTCGTCGATCGAGGCGGGGCTGCGCTATTCGTCGCTCAGCACCCGGCGCGAATCGACCTTCCGCCAGATCGCCTTCCCGAGCACCAATCCGGGCAACACCTTCCCGGTGGCGACTGGCCCGGCGATCTACGACATCCGCGACTTCGCCGGCCTGATCGGCGGCGACGCGCCCGACATCGCCACCCGCTACATCGCCGCGCTGCCGGGGACGCTGCCGGCCGGGCAGGCCTGCGAGACGATCGCGCCGGGCAGCGCGCTGTGCACGCCGCGCGTAGTCGATCCGCTCCAGACGTTCGAGGTCATCGAGGACACGATGGCCGCCTATGCCAAGCTCAACTTCGAGACCTCGATCGGATCGATGCCGCTGTCGGGCAACATCGGCCTGCGCTACACCGACACCGCGCGCAGCGCGCTGGGATCGATCCGCCGGGCGAGCGGCGCGGTCGACCCGCTGACCGTGCACAAGCGCTTCACCGACTGGCTGCCGAGCGCGGTCGCCAAGCTCGGCATCACCGACAAGCTGGTGTTCCGCCTGGGCTATGCGAAGGTGCTCGGCCTGCCCGACACCATCGATCTGTCGCCGAACCTGACGCTCAACCGGCTCACGCCGTTCAACGGCAGCGCCGGCAATCCGGAGCTCGAGCCGCTGCGCGCCGACCAGTATGACGCCGCGCTCGAATGGTATTTCGCGCCCGGCGCGGCGCTGACCGTCGGCGGCTTCTACAAGGACGTGAAGTCGTTCATCTACAGCCGCGCGGCCTATGAGATCCCGCCGGGCGAGGTCGCGGCCGACCCCGCCGGCCAGGGCTTCCTCATCACCCGCCCCTACAATGGCGAAGGCGGCAAGGTGAAGGGCGTGGAGGTGCTGCTGCAGGCGCCGTTCTACTTCCTCCCCTCGCCGCTCGACGGGTTCGGCGTGATCGCCAACTTCTCCTACATCGACAGCTCGACCTCGCTGCTCGACCGGCGCGGCCAGTCGCTGCCGTTCCAGGGGCTGTCGAAGGTCAACTACAACCTGGTCGGCTATTACGAGAAATACGGCTTCGGCGTCCGCGTCGCATACAACTACCGCGACAAGTTCTTCGACAGCGTGGGACCCGGCAGCACGGCGATCTACTATGCGCCCTACCGCACGCTTGATGCATCGATCCGCTACGAGTTCGGACCCTTCACCATCTTCGCCGATGCGGCGAACCTGACCAACGAAGTCCAGCGCCGCTACGTCGAATCGTCGGAGGCCACGTCCTTCTACGGCATCCAGGGCCGCCGTTTCTCGGCCGGCTTCAGCGCCAAATTCTGACCGGCCGGCGCCCCCAATGCATCAAGGAGGAAGAATGACGGAAGAAATCGGCGGCGTGTTCCCGGTGTTGCCAACGATCTTCCATGACAACGGCGCGATCGACCCCGACGGCCTGCGCCGCGTCGTCGATTTCGCGGTCGCCGCCGGCGTCGACGGGGTCGTCTTCCCCGGCCTGGCGAGCGAGTACGACACGCTGACGCTGGCGGAGCGCGAGCAGCTCATCGCGGTGGTCGGCGAGGCGGTGGCCGGACGCGCCGGCTTCATCGTCGGCGCCAGTACCGCCGATCCCGAGGAGAGCGCGCGGCTGGCGACCGCCGGCGCCGCAGCCGGCGCGCGCGCGGCGATGGTGATGACGCCGGCGGCGGTCGGCGCCGACCTCGCCGCCCAGCATGATTTCTACGCCGCGCTGGGGGAACGGGCAGCGCTGCCGATCATGGTGCAGAACGCCCCGTCGCCGATGGGGCTCGGCCTCTCGACCGAGCAGGTCGGCGCGATCGTGCGCTCGACCGACGCGATCCGCTGGGTCAAGGAGGAGAACATGCCGTGCGGCCAGCGGATCAGCGCGCTGCTCGGCGACCGGCCGCCGAACCTCGCCGGCATCTTCGGCGGCGCGGGCGGGCGCTACATCACCGACGAGCTGACCCGCGGCGCGATCGGGACGATGCCGGCCGCCGAGACGCCGGAGATCCACGTTGCGCTGTTCGCCGCGCATCGCGCCGGGGACGAAGCCGGCGTCCGCGACCTCTATGAGGCGATGCTGCCGATCCTGATGATGCAGGCGGTGTTCCGCTGGCGGCTGACCAAGGAAGTGCTGCGGCGGCGCGGCGTGATCGAAAGCTGCTTCACCCGCGCGCCGGGGCCGGCGTTCGATGCCGGGGATCATGCGGAGTTGACGCGTGTGCTTGCGCGGCTGGAGGGGCATTTTCTGGAGGCTTCACGATAGGTGCCGGAAACCCGCGGAAAACAGTCGAAGGTCACGAAAGTCATAGGTAGAAACGGCTCCGTCCGGACGAGGACGCCGGTGTCGTGATCTCCAAAAAAAGTTGACTAAATTGACTCAAGTCACGTGTTTGCGAGCTGGTCCGTCTGGACGCTGCGCTAACGCGACGAGATCGCGACGGCGACGCGCCAAGGACGCGACAGCAACGCGGCACAGGCGCGACACCGACGCGACACCGAGGCGACACCAACGCGACAGTGGCGCGACGGCCGGGCGACATGGACGAAATCGACGAGGTCAAAGAGCGGACCGGCGCTCGCGCGGCTCGGACCGGGCGAGCCAAGCAGGCGAAATCCTACATTGCAAGGGCGGCGACAGGCTGAAGGGCTGTCCGGTTCGGCCGGTGGCGGGTCCGATCGAATTCAAGCAGCAAGCAGGTCGCACGATCACATTCTAAGCCCCTCCCCTTCAGGGGAGGGGTTGGGGTGGGGCCTGCCTCAAGCGATAGAGCCTGCCGCACTCCCCCACCCCCAACCCCTCCCCTGAAGGGGAGGGGCTTAGCTGGCTCGCGTAATGAGGTTGGATGTCGACCCGCCTTAAACCGCCGTCCGATAATCCAGCACCGGCACCACCGGTCCATGATCGACGCCGCGCGCGTCGCTGCTCTCCTCGATGCGCTGCGCGGCACGGCGGAGCGCGTCGAGCATCTCCGGCATCGCCGCCTCGGGGATCCAGCCCGACAGGCCGATCGCGGCATGGACCGGCGTGCCGATCGTGATCGCCACCGTGTGCTGCTCGAAATCCTGCTTGACCCGGAGGCGCGCATAGCCGGCGGCGCGTACCTGGTTCAGCGCGGCGAGCAGATCGGCGAGGCTCGCATAGCCGGGGATGGCGTGACCGTCGTAGGTCTCCTCGATCTCGAGATCGTCCTGCGCCGCCAGCAGCGCCATGCCGATCCCGCCTTGCGTCGCGGGATAGAGGCCGATGCGGCCGACCGCGTCGGTCTCCGGCATGTTGGGCGGCGCGTGGAACAAGTAGCTGACGTTGTCGCGCCACAGCACGCCCATCGCCACCGTATGGCCGTACCGGCGCAGTTCCTCGAGCGCGGGCAAGGCCCGGCGCAACAGGCCGGAGGCGAACAGGCTCTGCGCCGCCAGCACGGTCATGCCGGAGCCGGGGCGGTACTTGCGGTCGCTGGTCTGGCGAGCGATGCCGAGATAGGTCAGCGTCTTGAGCAGCCGGTTGACGCGCGTCGTCTCGAGGTCGACCCGGCGCGCCAGCTCGCGGCAGCCGACCGGCTCGGTCGAGGTCGCCAACGCCTGGAGCACGGTGATCCCGTCGATCAGGCTCTGGTTCGGCTGCGCGCCGGCCGACGCCTTCAGATTGGCTCTCCTCGTCATTCTCGTCGCCGTCACCGTCGTTGCTTAGGAAGCGCTAGCTGGAGTGGCGGGCCGGGCCCTGCAATGTCAACATGCTTTGCTAAAAGACGGGGAAGCGCGCCTCTCTCTATTCGTCATTCCCGCGAAGGCGGGAATCCATTCTGGCTGACCATGGTGGGACTCACCGACTTCAGCGACAATGGATTCCCGCCTTCGCGGGAATGACGGAGGATGGATTACATAGTTGGTTGAACAACGTGAATGTTGCTAATAAAGCCTCAGCGTGACAGCGATAAAAGGGGAGAGCGACGTGACCGAAGCACCTGCCATCAAGGCGATCGACGTGTTCTCGGTCACGATACCGCAGGACGATTCCTACCTGGGCGGCCTCGGACCGGGCGAGAGCGTCAACGCGCGCGGCTATGTCGTCCGCCGCGGCAACCGGACGATCTACCCTACCGAGATGCGCTCGGCCGTGGTGCGGGTGACGCTAGAGTCGGGCGAGGAAGGCTGGGGCGAGACCTATGGCCTGGTCGCTCCCGGCGCGATCTTCGCGCTGGTCGACGATCTCATCGCGCCGTTCGTCGCGGGCCGCTCGCCGTTCGAGGTCCAGGCGATCTGGGAGGACCTCTACGACCTGATGCGCGTGCGCGGCTATACCGGCGGCTTCTGGCTCGACGCGATGGCGGCGGTCGACATCGCGCTGTGGGATCTGATGGGCAAGCTGACCGATCTGCCGCTCCACCAGCTGCTGGGCGGCCGGCATCGCGACCGCATCCCCGCCTATGCCTCGGGGCTGCCGCGGCCGACGCTCAAGGAGAAGGTCGATCTGGCGAAGAGCCTCGTCGACCGGGGCTATCGCGCGGTGAAGATCGCCGCGGTGGTCAGCTACGACGGCGTCGAGCGCGAGATCGCGGCGCTGCGCGAAGGGCTCGGGCCCGACGTCGCGCTGATGGTCGACTGCCACTGGATCTACACGCCGGCCGAGGCGATCGCGCTGGCCGAGCGTCTCGCGCCTTACGACCTCGCCTTCATCGAGGCGCCGTGCAAGACCGAGGACGTGGCCGGCCTGGCGAGCATCGCCGCGCGCTCGCCGATCCCGGTGGCGGCGGGCGAGGAATGGCGCACCAGCTATGACGCGCTCGCCCGGCTCGAGCGGCGCGCCGTCTCGATCGTGCAGCCCGAGATGGGGCATACCGGCATCACCCAGTTCATGCGGATCGCGCATCTGGCTGAGGCGCATCATGCCAAGGTCATCCCCCACGCGACGATCGGCGCCGGCATCTTCGCCGTGGCCAGCCTGCACGCCTCCTCGACCGTGCTGAGCCTGCCCTGGCACGAGTATCAGCACAGCATCTTCCACCATTCGGCGAGCCTGATGGATGGTCGGCTCGATTGCCGCGAAGGCTATTTTCTGCTGCCGGAGGGCCCGGGCCTCGGCGTGACGCCGAATGCGCGCTTCTGGGAGCGGGCCCGGAAGCTCGGGTGAGAATGGAGCGGATTGCGGAAATCTGATCCATCGTTTGTCACCCCGGACTTGTTCCGGGGTCCACCGGGCAGCCAAGCGCCGGTTTCGAGATTCGAGCTGAAATCTCAGCGCCAGTCTTCGTGGAGAGGTGGATGCCGGAACAAGTCCGGCATGACGACTCAGGTTTCTGACCGCCGCTCTAGACGGTCTCGAGGGCGGCGGTCGGGATCACTCCCCGGCGAGCGTCTCCAGGATCGGGCAGTCGGGGCGGCCGTCGCCGTGGCAGCGCCGGGCGAGGTCCTCCAGCGTGCGGCGCATCGCCTCGATCGCGGCCGCCTTGCGCTTCAGCGCATCGGCCCGCGCGATGGCGAGCGCCTTCACTTCCGCGCTCGACCGGTCGCGGTTGTTCCAGAGGTCGAGCAGCGTTCCGATCTCCTCGATCGGGAAGCCGAGGTCTCGGGCATTGGCGATGAAGCGCAGCCGGTGCACGTCGGCATCGGAATAGTCGCGATAGCCGCTGTCCCGGCGCGGTGCCGGCGGGATCAGGCCGATCTTCTCGTAGTGCCGGATCATCCGCTGCGAGACGCCGCTCGCTTCCGCTGCCTGGCCGATGTTCATGGGGCGGCTTCTACTCCCGCGCTCAGAGCTGCACCAGCCGCAGGCGGAGCGCGTTGGCGATCACGCTGACCGACGACAGCGCCATCGCCAGCGCGGCGATTGCGGGCGACAGCAGCATGCCCGTCAGCGGGTAGAGCAGACCGGCGGCGATCGGCACGCCGGCGGCGTTGTAGGCGAAGGCGAAGATCAGGTTCTGGCGGATGTTGCGCATCACCGCACGCGACAGGCGCCGCGCGCGCACCAGCCCGGTGAGGTCGCCCTTGAGCAGGGTGACGCCCGCGCTCTCGATCGCGACATCCGCGCCGGTGCCCATCGCGATGCCGACGTCGGCGGCGGCCAGCGCGGGCGCGTCGTTCACGCCGTCGCCGGCCATCGCCACGGCGCGGCCTTCGGTCCGCAGCCTCCGGACGACCGCGGCCTTGTCCTCGGGCAGCACCTCGGCCTCGACCTCGTCGATGCCGATCCGCGCCGCCACCGCCCGGGCCGTGGTGCGGTTGTCGCCGGTCAGCATCACGACGCGCACGCCCTCGGCCTTGAGCGCCCGCACGGCGTCGGGGGTGCTCGGCTTGATCGGGTCGGCGATGCCGATCAGGCCGGCAAGCGCGCCGTCCACGGCGACGAAGATCGCGGTCGCGCCGTCGCCGCGCAGCCGCTCGGCCTCCTCGGCGAGCGAGGCGGTGTCGATCCCCTGCTCGGTCATGAACCGGGGTCCGCCGAGACGCAGGTGCCTGCCCTCGACGATGCCGGTCACGCCGCGGCCGATCGGCGCGTCGAAGTCGCGGACCTCCGCCAGCGCCAGCCCGCGATCGGTGGCCGCACGTACCACGGCTTCGCCCAGCGGATGCTGGCTCGCGCGTTCGACGCTCGCGGCGAGCCGCAGCAGCTCGGCCTCGTCGACGCCCGGCGCGGGCCGGATCAGGGTGACCGCGGGCTTGCCCTCCGTCAGCGTGCCGGTCTTGTCGACGATCAGCGTGTCGATCGTCTCGAACCGCTCGAGCGCCTCGGCATTCCTGATCAGCACGCCGGCGTGGGCGCCGCGCCCGACGCCGACCATGATCGACATCGGCGTGGCGAGGCCGAGCGCGCAGGGACAGGCGATGATCAGCACCGAGACGGCGGCGATCAGCGCATGGCCGAGGCGCGGATCGGGGCCGACCAGCGCCCAGGCGACCGCGGCGACCACCGCCACCGCGATCACCGCCGGCACGAACCAGGCCGAGACGCGGTCGGCCATGCGCTGGATGGGCGCGCGGCTGCGCTGCGCCTCGGCGACCATCTGGACGATCCGCGACAGCAGCGTGTCGGCGCCGACCTTGTCCGCGCGCATCACGAACGAACCGGTCCGGTTGAGCGAGCCGGCGATCACCTGGGCGCCGGGCTCCTTGGTCACCGGCATCGATTCGCCGGTGACCAGCGATTCGTCGATCGCGACGCGCCCTTCGAGCAGTTCGCCGTCGACCGGCACCTTCTCGCCGGGGCGCACGCGCAGGCGGTCGCCGACTTGGATGCGGTCGAGCGTGACCTCCTCGTCGCTGCCGTCGTCGCGGATGCGCCGCGCCGTCCTGGGCGCGAGGCCGAGCAGCGCCTTGATCGCGCCGGAGGTGCGCTCGCGGGCGCGCAGCTCGAGGACCTGGCCGAGCAGCACCAGCACGGTGATGACCGCGGCCGCCTCGAAATAGACGGGCACCGCACCGCCCGCGTCGCGGAACGCGGCCGGGAACACGTCGGGGGCGAGCACGGCGACGAGGCTGTAGGCGAAGGCCACGCCCACGCCCATCGCGATCAGCGTGAACATGTTGAGGTTGCGCGACCGGAGCGACGCCCAGCCGCGCTCGAAGAACGGCCCGCCGGCCCAGAGCACCACCGGCGCGGCGAGCGCGAGCTGGATCCAGTTGGAGGTCTGACGGCCGAGCATCATGGCGAGGCCGGTCAGGTGCCCGCCCATCTCCAAGACGAACACCGGCAGCGTCAGCATGAGGCCGATCCAGAAGCGCCGCGTCATGTCGGCGAGCTCGGGATTGGGACCGCTGTCGAGCGTGACCGTCTCCGGCTCCAGCGCCATGCCGCAGATCGGGCAGGTGCCGGGGCCGACCTGGCGGATCTCGGGGTGCATCGGGCAGGTGTAGATCGTTCCCGGCGGTGCATCGGGCGCTACGTTCCTTGACCCGCTGCAGCGGGAATGGCCGGCATGGGCATCGCGGACGTGGGCATGGGTCATCGCATTCCTCCGATGCCGGCCGATCTAGGGATTGACATCATGTCAAGGTCAAGGGCCGGGCGGCGCTTGACCTTGACACTGTGTCAGACCGTATCGACGGACTCCGGAATGAGAGGCCGCCGTCGCCGGCGCTCGGAGGAACGGGAATGGACATGACGATGGACCGGCGCCGGCTGTTGCGGGGCGCCGGTCGCATGGGCGGCGGACTGGCGCTGGCCGCCTGGATGCCGGCCTGGGCCCGGACCAACGCGCCGGGGATCGCCGCATCGCTTCCGGAAGTCTCGGGCGAGGACATCACGCTGCGCGTCGCGCACCAGATGATGACGATCGACGGCCGCCGGAGCCATGCGATCGGCATCAACGGCACGGTTCCCGCCCCGCTGATCCGCCTGCGCGAGGGCCAGGACGTGCGGCTCCATGTGGTCAACGATCTCGACGAGGAGACGTCGGTCCACTGGCACGGGCTGATCCTGCCGTTCCAGATGGACGGCGTGCCGGGCATCTCCTTCCCGGGCATCGGGCCGCGCTCGACCTTCGCCTATGAGTTCCCGATCGTCCAGTCGGGGACCTATTGGTACCACAGCCATTCCGGCCTTCAGGAGCAGCTCGGCCATTACGGTCCGGTCCTGATCGAGCCCGAGGGCCCCGATCCGGTCGCCTATGACCGGCAGCATGTGATCGTGCTCTCCGACCACAGCCAGCTGCACCCGCATGCGATCTTCATGAAGCTCAAGCAGCAGCCCGGCTATTTCAACCGGCAGCGCCAGACGCTGTCGGGCCTGCTCGCGGGGAAGGACCAGCCGCTCAAGGAGCGGCTGGAATGGGGCGCCATGCGGATGGACCCGACCGACATTTCCGACGTGACCGGGTCGACCTACACCTATCTCGTCAACGGGCATGGGCCGAAGGACAATTGGACCGCGCTGTTCAAACCCGGCGAGCGGGTGCGGCTCAGGTTCGTCAACGCCTCGGCGATGACCATCTTCAACCTGCGCATCCCCGGCCTCCGGATGACGGTGGTGCAGGCCGACGGGCAGAACGTCCGGCCGGTCGAGGTCGACGAGCTCCAGATCACGGTCGCAGAAACCTATGACGTCGTGGTCACGCCGACCGACGACCGCGCCTACACGCTCGTCGCCGAGGCGGCGGATCGGTCGGGCATGGCGCGCGCGACGCTCGCCCCACGTCCCGGCATGACCGCCGAGGTCCCGCCGCTGCGCAAACGCCCGATCGCGACGATGAAGGACATGGGCATGGACATGTCCGGGATGAGCCACGGCGCGATGAGCCACGACGGCATGGCCGGAATGGATCACGGCGACATGGCGGGCATGGATCATTCGGGATCGGCGCCGGATGCCGCCATGGCCGGGATGAGCATGGCGATGCGCGATCCCGCCAACGCGCCGCAGGTGAGGATAGGCCCCGGCGTCCAGACGATCTCGCCGATGCCGGTCGACCGCACCGGCGAGCCCGGCCAGGGGCTGGAGAGCGTCGATCACCGGGTGCTCACCTATCGCGACCTCGTCGCGCTCGAGCGCAATCCCGACGTGCGGGCGCCGGCGCGCGAGGTCGAGATCCACCTGACCGGCAACATGGAGCGCTTCATGTGGTCGTTCGACGGGGAGAAATTCTCCGAGGTGAAGGCCCCGATCGCGATGCGGGCCGGCGAGCGGGTGCGGGTGACGCTGGTCAACGATTCGATGATGGCGCACCCGATCCATCTGCACGGGCATTTCTTCGAGCTCGTCACCGGGCATGGCGACCATGCTCCGCGCAAGCACACGGTCAACGTGCTGCCGGGCGGCAAGGTCAGCTGGGACGTGACGGCGGAGCCCGGCGACTGGGCGTTCCACTGCCACCTCCTCTACCACATGCATGCCGGGATGATGCAGGTCGTGCGCGTGCGCCCGCTCGCGGGAGACGGGGCGTGAGAAAGGCGCTGCTGCTGACCCTCGCGCCGCTGGCGCTTGCCGCTCCGGCGCGCGCGCAAGACCATTCGGGCCACGACATGCCCGACATGGAGATGCCCGCGAAGCCTGCCGCCCAGCCGGAGCAGGACCCCCATGCCGGTCACGCCATGCCGTCGACGCAGGGCTCCGACGCCCCCGCCACGCCGGCCGGAGACGATGTCCACCAGGGGCATCCCGTGCCGGCGATGTCTGCTGAGGAACGGGCGCCGTCGGGCACGGACCTGCCGCCGGGCAACGCTCCGGCCCCCGCTCCGGCGGCCGATCGCGCGGCGGACCGCTATTACGGCGCCGAGGCGATGGCGGCCGCCGAGCGCGGCCTGCGCCGCGAGCATGGCGGCGGGACCTTCCACCAGGTCATGATCGACATCGCCGAGTACCAGCCGCGCCGGGGCGGCGACGGCTATCGCTGGGACGGCGGAGCCTGGATCGGCGGCGACATCGATCGCTTCCGGCTCAAGAGCGAGGGCGAAGGGCGCTTCGGCGACCGCGTCGAGAGCGCCGACGCGCAGGCGCTCTACAGCCGCGCCATCGATCCCTATTGGAACCTGCAGGCCGGCGTCCGCCAGGACCTCGGGCCGGGTCCGCGGCGCACCTATGCGGTTATTGGCGTCGAGGGTCTTGCGCCTTACTGGTTCGAGCTCGGCGGCAGTCTGTTCCTCTCGGACAAGGGCGACGTGCTGGCGCGGGCCGAGGGTTATTACGACCAGCGCATCACCCAGGACCTGGTCCTGCAGCCCCGCGCCGAGCTCGACTTCGCTTTCCAGGACGTGCCCGAGAATGCGATCGGATCGGGGCTGTCGACCGCCGAGCTCGGCCTGCGCCTGCGCTACGAACGCATCCGCGAGTTCGCGCCTTATGTCGGCGTCTCCTGGGAACGCCGGCTCGGCCGGACCGCCGATTTCGCCCGTGCGCGCGGCGACGATACCGGCGGTGTCGACCTCGTTCTGGGGATCAGGGCCTGGTTCTGACGAACGCAGGAAGCGCCCCAAGCGAAGAAGCGGGGCGATGGTCGGCCGCGCTCTGCCGGCAGATGGTCCGGCTCGCAGCGCATGGGATCGACCAAAGGAAGGCCATGCTTCAGCGGCGCTGAAGCTGCTCGAGATAGGCGCAGAACATGTCGGCCATGGCCTCGGCATAGGCCGCGATCTCCGCCGGGGTCCGTGGGGTTTCCGAGAACCGCTTCCCCACCGTGCTCAGCGTCGTCGTGATCAGGTCGCCGGCCAGCGCGCGCGTCGCGTCCGAAGCCTCGGGCAGGGCTTCCTGCATGAAAGCCCTGACGATGCCTCGGCCCGATGCCTTCGCCTCCCGCGCTTCGGGCGCGTCGCGATAGAGCGGGGCGGCGTCGTCGAGCGCCACACGCATCTCCGCTTCCTCGCACTCCGAGCGGACGAAGGCATGGACGAGCGAGCGCAGCCGCTCGAACGGCGGCCGTTCGGCATCCTCGAGGATGCGCCGCAGCAGCTCGGTCGTCTGCCGCCATTCGTCGCTCTGGAGGCGGAAGAGGATCGCCGCCTTGTTCGGGAAATATTGATAGAGCGAGCCGACGCTGACGCCCGCCTTCTCCGCCACCCGCGCCGTGGTGAAGCGGTGCGCGCCTTCCTTCGCCAGAACCTGAACCGCCGCCTCCAGGATCGTGGCGACGAGCTCGGTCGAGCGCGCCTGCTTGGGCTGTTTTCGCGAGGAGATCGAGGCGGTTCGGCGATCGGTCATCGGACGTCCTGGGAATGCGAATAGGTAACCTGACGAATTATTCGTATTTTTGCCTCCGGCGCAAGGTTGCGCTTTCCCCGGACTGGAGACTTCGATGACTATCCTTACCATCCCTCCGCTCGCCCCGCTGCTGGATCGCCTGTTCGAGGAGGCGGCCGAGACGTCGCCGGCGGCGAATCCAATCGTGGCGGAGCTCTCGCACGAGGAGCGGTCGCGGCTGATGCGCAGCAAGACCGACTATCTCGATTTCTATGGGCGCCTGAAGGACCTTCCCCTCGCCGTCTCGCGCGAGACCGGCCTGCTGCTCTACATGCTGGCGCGGGGCGGCGGCGCGCGGACGATCGTCGAGTTCGGGACGTCGTTCGGCCTCTCGACGCTGTATCTCGCCGCGGCGCTCAGGGACAATGGCGGCGGCCGGCTGATCACCAGCGAGTTCGAGCCGTCCAAGGTGGCGCGGGCGCGGGCGAACCTGACGGCGGGCGGGCTGATCGACCTGGTCGAGATCCGGGAAGGCGATGCGCTGCAGACGCTGAGCACCGGCCTTCCCGACACGATCGACCTGCTGCTGCTCGATGGTGCCAAGGGGCTCTATCCGGACATCCTCGCCCTGGTGGAGAGCCGCCTCAGGCCCGGCGCGTTCATCGTCGCCGACAATGCCGACTACAGCCCGGATTATCTGGCGCATGTGTGTGCGCCCGAGAACGGGTATCTGTCGATGCCGTTCGGCGAGGATGTCGAGCTGTCGATCCGGATCGGTTGAGGCATCGACATCGGGCCTCGTGCCCTCTCCCCTTGATAGGGGAGAGGGATACCGCAGCTTGGCGCTTTAGCGCCTAGCGGAGGTTGGGAGAGGGGTAGAGCGAGGCGTAGCCTCGCGCGCTTGCTGCGCAAGCGCCCACCCCTCTCCCAGCTCCGACTAAGCGCCTGCTCCGCAGCCGCTAAGTCTGCGCAACCCTCTCCCCTCCTGTAGGAGGGGAGAGGGCATAGGCTGAATGTCGACCGCCGCTAGCTCCCGACCGCCGCTTTCGCCCGTTCGGCGAGGCGGTCGACGGCGGCGGCGTGGATGCCGGGCGCGGTGGCGAGCACGCCGAAGGCCTGGCTCGACGGCGTGTTGAAGGCGAGCGGACGGCCGAGCGCGTCGGTGACGGTCGCCCCCGCTTCCCGGGCGATCAGCACCGCGGCGGCGATGTCCCATTCATGGCCCCAGCGGATCGTCGCGAGCAGGTCGGCCCGGCCGGCGGCGACCATGGCGATGCGCAGCGCGATCGAATTGGGCTTGTCGACCATCACCAGGTCGCGGTCGACCCTGGACAAGCTGTCGGCGGGCACGCGGGCGCCGGCGAGCTCCGCGCGGTCGGCGGCACGGATCGCCGCGCCGTTGCGGCGTGCGCCCTGGCCGGCCTCGGCGCGCCACGTCTCGCTGCGGGCAGGGGCGTCGAGCGCGGCGATCACCGGCTGGCCGTCCTCGACCAGCGCCACCGACACCGCCCAGCCCGGGCGGCCGCGGATATAGTCGCGGGTGCCGTCGATCGGATCGACCACCCACACCCGCCGTGCCGCCAGCCGCTCGCGGTCGTCCGCGGTTTCCTCCGACAGCCAGGCAGCGTCGGGGAGCAGCGCCTCCAGCCGGCGGCGGAGCAATGCGTCGACCTCCAGGTCGACCTCGCACACCGGGCTGCCCGGCGTCTTCTCCCAGCGGCGGAAGTCGGTCTTCCACCGCCGGAGCGCGAGTGCGCCCGCCTCCGCGGCGATCGCCGCGACCGCGTCGGCGAGCTCAGCCACCGGCGATCGTCATTCCGTCGATCCGCACCGTCGGCGCATTGGTGCCGTAGCGGTATTCGAGGTCGTTGGCGGGCGTGAGGTTCAGGAACATGGCCTTGAGGTTGCCGGCGATCGTGAACTCCGCCACCGGGCGGGTGATCTCGCCCTGCTCGATCAGGAAACCGAAGGCGCCGCGGCTGTAGTCGCCGGTGACGCCGTTTACGCCCTGGCCGATCAGCTCGATGACGTAAACGCCGCGCTCGATCTCGCCGATCAGCGTCTCGGGCGGCAGCTTGCCCGGCAGCATCGCCAGGTTGCTGGTCGACACGCCCGGCGCGCCGGAGACGCCGCGCGCGGCGTGGCCGGTCGGCTCGAGTCCGAGCTGGCGCGCCGAGGCCGAATCGAGCAGCCAGGTCTCGAGCATCCCGTCCTCGACGATGCGGGTCGGCGACACCGGCAGCCCCTCGCCGTCGAACGGCCGGGAGCGCAGGCCGCGCGGGCGGTGCGGGTCGTCCTCGATCACGACACCGGGCGCGAACACGCGCGTGCCGAGCGCGTCGAGCAGGAAGCTGGTGCGCCGGGCGATCGCGGCGCCGCCGATGGCTCCCACGAGATGGCCGACGAGACCATTGGCGACGCGCGGGTCGAAGACCACCGGCATCGCGCCGCTCTCGATCCGGCCCGGATCGAGCCGGGCGACCGCGCGCTCGCCGGCGCGGGTGCCGACCAGCTCGGGCGCCTCCAGCTGCGCGGCGTGGCGCGCCGAATGGCTCGCCCAGTCGCGCTGCATCGCCCCGCCCTCGCCCGCCAGCATCGAGGCGGAGAGGCTGTAGCCGCTGACCCGATAGCCGCCGGCGAAGCCGTGACTGGTCGCGATCGCCACCGTCGAGCGCGATGCCGACGCGCCGGCGCCGTCGCTCTGCGAGACGCCGGAGACGGCGCGAGCCGCCTCCTCCACCGCCAGCGCCTGTGCCTTGAGCGTGTCGGGCGCGGGATCGCCGCCGTCGTCGAGGTCGAGATCGGGCGGCGTGCCCTTCATCAGCCGGTCGGCGGGGGCGAGGCCGGCCCACGGATCCTCCGGTGCCAGCCGCGCCATCGCCACCGCACGCTCGACCAATGCGGCGAGGGCATCGTCCGACAGATCGGAGGTGGCGACGCTCGCCGACCGCTGGCCGACGAAGACGCGCAGGCCGAGCTCGGCATTCTCGGACCGGCTGACGTCCTCGAGCGCGCCCATGCGCACCTGGACCGAGCTGGCGACATCGCCGGCATAGACGGCATCGGCGGCATCGGCGCCGGCGGCGCGGGCGCGCTCCACGGCCTGGGCGGCGCGATCGGCGGCTTGCTTGGGACTCAACATCGACGCGACTTAGGGTCCAGACCGATAAACGGCAACGGCCGTGACGGAGCGAATTTTGGTGCAGGGCTAGGAGTGAGGAGGGAGCGATGCTGGTAGCATCGTGACCGACGAAGGACGACGCCATGCGCCAAAATCCGCCCGCCCCTTCGGGGTCGCCCGGAGAGCCTCGCTGGCTACGTCGCTTGCTTGCGCGTAGCTTCAGCTACGCGTCTGCGCCGCGCTCCTTGCCAGCGAAGCTCTCCGGGCGATCACGGCCATTGCCGTTTATCGGTCTGGACCCTGGGGAGTGCGCCGCGGAAGGTCAAAGCGCCGTTCCGACCACGAGGCAGGCGGCGAACACCAGGAAGCCGACGTTGCGGTTCGACCGGAAGCGGGCGAGCGCGTTGGCGCCGTCGGCCGGCACCAATGTCGCGACCTGCCATGCGAAGTGCAGCGCCGCCGGCAGCAGCGCGAGCAGCGCCAGCGGATCGGGCCGCACCTGCCAGATCGCCGCGCCCCAGAGCAGCAGCGCGACCGCGTAGAAGCCGGCGACGCCGGGCTTCACCGCCCGCCCCAGCCGCCGCGCGGAGGAGCGCACGCCGACCAGCGCGTCGTCCTCCATGTCCTGCAGGGCGTAGATGGTGTCGTAGCCGATCACCCAGGCGATGCTGCCGGCATAGAGCAGCAGCCCTCCCGCCGAGAGCCGTCCCGCCACCTCGAACCAGCCGACCAGCGCGGCCCAGCTGAACACCAGGCCGAGCCACGCCTGCGGCCACCAGGTGATGCGCTTCATGAAGGGATAGGCGGCGACCAGCGCGAGGCTGGCCAGCGCGACCGCCGCCGCGGACAAGTGGAGCTGGAGCAGCACGACCAGGCCGATCAGACACAGGAGGCCGAGCCAGGCCCAGGCTGCCTTGAGCGAGACCGCGCCGCTCGCCAGCGGACGGACGGCGGTGCGCGCCACCTGGCGGTCGAGGTCGCGGTCGACGATGTCGTTGTAGACGCAGCCGGCGCCGCGCATCGCGATGCTGCCGAGGAGCAGCCACAGGATCAGGTCCCAGCGCGCCACCGCCCCGCCGGCCAGCGCCACCGCCCAGGCTCCCGGCCAGAACAGCAGCCACCAGCCGATCGGCCGGTCGAGCCGCGCCAGCAGCGCGAAGTTGCGCAAGGCGGGCGGCAGCGCGCCGACCAGGCCGCGGTGCTCCGTATCGGGGACGATCTCGGCGGTCATCGCCCGTCCTGCTGCCAAACCAAATCCCTTTAGGAAAGCCCTGATCGGGCTGGCGGCGGCACTGCGAGGCGCGCTAAGCCGCATCCATGCCCGCCACCCCCGCCTGGCCGCCGCAGTCCACGCCGCGACTGTTCGTCGAGACGCCGCTCTCCGAAGGCGCCGCCGTGCGCGTCGAGGGGGCGCAAGCGCATTACCTCCTGTCGGTGATGCGGCTGAAGGCGGGCGATCCGGTCAAGCTGTTCGACGGCGTCTCGGGCGAATGGCTGGCGGTGGCGGAGAGCCCCGGCAAGCGTGACCTGACGCTGGCGGTGCGCGAGCGGCTGCGCGAGGCGGAGACGGTGCCGGACCTGTGGCTGTGCGCGGCGCCGCTCAAGAAGGGCCGGATCGACTGGGTCGCCGAGAAGGCGTGCGAGCTCGGCGTCGCCCGGCTGGTGCCGGTGGTGACGCGGCGGACGGTGGTGGACCGGCTCAACCTGGAGCGCCTGGGCACGCACATGATCGAGGCCGCCGAACAATGCGGGCGGACCGCGGTGCCGGAGCTCGCCGAGCCGGTGAAGCTGCCCGCGCTGCTGCGCGACTGGCCGGCGGCGCGAGCGCTGTTCTTCGCCGACGAGACCGGCGGCGTGCCGGCGGTCGAGGCGATGCGGAGCCGGCCCGGTCCAGCGGCGATCCTGATCGGGCCCGAAGGTGGTTTCGATCCCGAGGAACGCGAAGCGATCCGGGCGCTGCCGGACGCGGTGGGGATCGGGCTTGGCCCGCGGATCCTCCGCGCCGATACGGCGGCGGCGGCGGCGGTGAGCCTGTGGATGGCGGCGGCCGGCGATTGGGGCACCGCCGCCTGAACCCGGCCGGTCTGCCTTAGCGCTTGCTGCCCGATCCCATGGTCCGCTGGGCATTGGTGATGTCGCGCAAGGCGCGCACGCGCATGTCGAGCTCGCGGCTCTCCGAATCGGAAAGGCCGTCGGCGCCATAGCGGCCGGCAAGCGTGTCGATCTGATCGGCCTCGCGGCGAAGATGGCGCGACTCCCTTTTCGTCAAGGCGCCGCTGTCGCGCCCGTGGCGGATGTCGCTGCGGATTCGGCTCGTCTCACGCTCGATCGATGGCTGGGTCGCCGTCGAGATGCCGGGCAGTCGCGCGCCCGGTGGCGGCGGACCGTAGACCGATTGTGCCGATACCCCGGTCGGCACCAGCAGCACGCACAGGGCGATCGCTTCGAACCGCATTGCCGTCCTCCCGTAGCATTCACGGCGCAGCTTCATCTCCTCTCGCTGAACCTCCGATGAGCGCTGCTGCGGCCTCTAGCGCATACCCTCGCCCCCGAGTAATGCCCGGCCATGACGACGAAGACCGTTTCGAGCAGCAACTCGCCCGTGATCGAGTGCAGGGATCAGCTGACGGCGTTCTTCGCGCGCGGCGAGAAGCCGAAGGCGCACTGGCGGATCGGGACGGAGCACGAGAAGTTCGTATTCCGCCTCAGCGACCATCGCGCACCGAGCTATGACGAGCCGGGCGGCATCCGCGACCTGTTGAACGGGCTTACCGAGTTCGGCTGGCAGCCCGTGATCGAGGGCGACAACGTCATCGCGCTGACCGGTAGGGACGGCTCGATCAGCCTGGAGCCTGCCGGCCAGTTCGAGCTGTCCGGCGCGCCGCTCGACAATCTCCATGAGACCTGCGCCGAGACCGGGCGGCACCTCCGCCAGGTCAAGACGGTCGGCGACCGGCTCGGGCTCGGCTTCCTCGGACTCGGCATGTGGCCGGACAAGGCGCGCGCCGAGCTGCCGATCATGCCCAAGGGCCGCTATGCGATCATGCTGCGGCACATGCCGCGGGTCGGCAACCTCGGCCTCGACATGATGCTCAGGACCTGCACCATCCAGACCAACCTCGACTATGCGAGCGAGGCGGACATGGCGCAGAAGTTCCGCGTCGCGCTGGCGCTGCAGCCGCTCGGCACCGCGCTGTTCGCCAACTCGCCGTTCACCGAAGGCAAGCCCAACGGCTATCTCTCCTACCGCAGCCATATCTGGTCGGATACCGATCCGGCGCGGACGGGGATGCTGCCGTTCGTGTTCGAGGACGGCTTCGGCTACGAGCGCTATGCCGACTATGCGCTCGATGTGCCGATGTACTTCGTCTACCGCGAGGGCAAGTACATCGACGCGGCGGGGCTCAGCTTCCGCGATTTCCTCGAAGGCAAGCTCGAGGTGCTGCCGGGCGAGCGGCCGACGATCGAGGATTGGTCGGATCATCTCTCGACCGCCTTCCCTGAAGTCAGGCTCAAGACCTTCCTCGAGATGCGTGGTGCCGATGGGGGCCCCTGGGACCGCATCTGTGCGCTGCCGGCGCTGTGGGTGGGGCTGCTGTACGACCAAGGCGCGCTCGATGCGGCGTGGGACTTGGTCAAGCACTGGTCGATGGAGGACCGGCACGCGCTGCGGAACGCGGTGCCGAAGCTCGCGCTCGATGCGCCGCTGCCGGGCGGCGGCAGGCTGCGCGACATCGCCGGCGAGGTGCTCGACATCGCCAGCGCCGGCCTGTCGGCAAGGGCGCGGCTCGATGCGTCGGGGTCGAACGAGACCGGCTTCCTCGATCCGCTGCGCGAGATCGTCCGTACCGGCAAGGTGCCGGCCGAGATGCTGTTGGAGCATTATCACGGCGCCTGGGGCGGCGACGTGCGCGGGGTGTACGGAGAGCTCAGCTACTGAAAATCCCTCTCCCATCGGGAGAGGGAGGGAGCCGCGTAGCGGCGGAAGGGTGAGGGTGACCGGGTGGTGATACGTCACCCTCACCCTCCCACTCGGCTATGCCGAGCGGGCCCCTTCCTCTCCCGATGGGAGAGGGGTTTTGCTGCGGCCCGTGATCCAGGCGAAGAAGCGGGGCACCGGCGCGTTGCGTTCCATCCATTCGCTGTATTCGCGGTAGGCCGGATCCATGCCGAGATGCGCTTCCTCGGTCTTGGCGCGCCAGTAATAGACACCGGCCACGGCCAGCATCAGCGCGGTGTTGCGCATCGCGTCGACCCAGCTGCCGGTCGTCGCCAGCATCGGCATGGTCGAGATCAGCCAGAACAGATTCTTGCTGAGATAGGCCGGGTGGCGGCTGAAGGCATAGGGCCCGTGCGTCAGGATGCCGCGATGGGTGAGGTTGGAGAAGCGCAGACCGAACGCCACCGTCGCCCAGGCATAGATGGCGGTGAGGCCGACCAGGACGAAGGCGACGATCGCCATCAGCGTGGGATGACCGGAGAGCCAATGGACAAAATCCGACGTGCCGGGGTGATAGTCGAGCGGGCCGCCGTCGGCCATCAGCACGAACGGCGGATAGCAGATCAGCGCCGCGGTCCAGCCGGCGGCGAGCGGGGTCGCGCTGCGGATGTGCGAATCGAGCGCGCGGAAGGTGAGGATATAGCCGACCGTCGCAAAGGCGACGTCGACCAGGAACATGAAAGTGATCAGCCATTGCGCCAGCGCCACGGGATCGCGCCAGAGGTTGGCGGTGTCGCCACGGATGAAGTCACCGAAACCGGCCGGTACGATCGCGAGCATGAAGGCGAGGAAGAAGCCCTTCACCGCCCAGGCACGCAGATGGGCGTAGATCGCCTCGCGCTCATAGGGCTCGTCGAGGTTGAGCAGCCAGGCGCCGAGCGTCCAGGCGCCGTCGCGCGGCTGCTTGAGGTAGCGGTCCGACCAGATCACCCAGGGGATCGCGCCAAGGAACAGCACCGGCGCCGCCATCGCGAAGCACCACATCGAAAAGACATAGGGCCCCTGCCAATAGAAGCGGGAGAGCGCATAGACGCAGGCGATGCCGCCCCAGGTGAGCCACAGGCCGGCGATCTTGGCGAGGCTGACGTCGATCGTCTCGCTGAGCGGGCGGGGATTGTCCCAGTCGATGCCGGTCGAGGGGTTGCGGTGGACCTTGTCGACGAAGATCGACCACAGCACCATGGGGACGCCGGCAGCGACCACGTTGGTGAGCGCCGACAGCGGCCCAGGCATCTCGAAATACAGCGCTACCGCGGTCCAGGCCAGCAATCCCGCGAGACCCGCCAGGCCGACGCCGGTGCTGACCGCCGACTTGGGCCGCGGATCGGCCTTGGCGCGGGCGGCGAGCGTGGCGTCGTGGTACATGGCCGCCGCTCTAGCCGCGGAATGGTAAGCAAGCCGTGAACCTTTGAAGCGGACGCCGCTTGCCCCATCGTCACCCCGGCCTTGTGCCGGGGTCCACCGGGCGGCTCATCCAGAGCTCGAACCTCCTGCTGCAATGCCTGCGGTGCAGTGGACCCCGCCACAAGGCCGGGGTGACGACCAGAGGAGGTGAGGCAGGTGATATTGCAACATGGCTAGCTTGCTCTAAGAAACGGCGCATCCCGTTTCATATGAAAGTTTCTCGATGCTCCGTCCGCTCGCGATTCTCCTCCTCGCCTCCGCCGCCCCGTCCGCTGTCGCCCAGATCAGGAACTCGGCGCCGGTCGCCACCGCCCCGTTCACCGACACCATCCCCGAGGCGCGCGACGTCGACTATCCGGGCGGCGTCATCAGGCTGGAGGTCGACGCGACCGATACCGAGCAGGGGATCTATCGCGTCAAGGAGACGGTGCCGGTCGCTCAGGCCGGCCATTTCGTGCTGCTCATGCCGAAATGGCTGCCCGGCAACCATGCGCCGCGCGGGCAGATCGAGAAGCTCGCGGGCCTCAAGGTCACCGCGGGTGGGAAGGTGATCCCGTGGAAGCGCGATCCGGTCGACGTCTATGCCTTCCACCTCGACGTGCCGGAGGGCGCGAAGCAGCTCGACGTCTCGTTCCAGTTCCTCTCCGCGACCGCGCCCAACCAGGGCCGCATCGTCGTCGCGCCGAACATGCTCAACATCCAGTGGGAGGCGGTGAGCCTCTATCCGGCGGGCTATTACACGCGGCGCATCCCCATCCAGGCGACGGTCAAGTATCCGGCGGGCTGGACCGCCTATTCGGGCCTGCCGTCGACGGCGAACGGGTCGACCTACAGCTATCAGCAGACGACCTACGACGTGCTGCAGGATTCGCCCACCATCGCCGGGCGCTACGCCAAGTCCTGGCCGCTGTCCCCGCGCGTCCACCTCGACGTCGTCGCCGACAACCAGGCGGAGATCGACGCCGCCACACCCGAGATGATCGCCCAGCACAAGGCGCTGGTCGACCAGGCGGTGAAGCTGTTCGGCGCACAGCATTACGACAACTACCACTTCCTGCTGTCGATCAGCGACGAGATGGGCGGCAACGGCCTGGAGCATCACCGCAGCTCCGAGGACGGCGTCGACCTCGGCTATTTCAAGGAGTGGAAGGACAAGGCGCTCGACCGCAACCTGCTGCCGCACGAGTTCACCCACAGCTGGGACGGCAAGTACCGCCGCGGCGCGGACCTGTGGACGCCCGACTTCCGCACGCCGATGCGCGACAGCCTGCTGTGGGTCTATGAGGGGCAGACGCAGTTCTGGGGTTATGTCCTGCAGGCGCGATCGGGGCTGGTGGGCAAGCAGGACACGCTCGACCAGCTCGCGATCATCGCCGCCAACTATGACAATATGCAGGGCCGCAAATGGCGCCCGCTGATCGACACCACCAACGACCCGATCATCTCCGCGCGCCGGCCCAAGGGCTGGACCAACTGGCAGCGCAGCGAGGATTATTACAACGAGGGCCTGCTGATCTGGCTGGAGACCGACGCGCTGCTGCGCAAGCTGTCGGGAGGCAAGAAGTCGATGGACGATTTCGCCCGCGCCTTCTTCGGCATGAACGACGGCGACTGGGGCGAGCTGACCTACACTTTCGACGACGTCGCCAAGACGCTGAACGACATCCAGCCCTATGACTGGGCGGGCTTCCTCGACCAGCGCGTCAACAAGATCAACGAGCGCGCACCGCTCGCCGGCTTCACCGACAACGGCTATCGCCTGGTCTACACCGACCAGCCGACCGACATGTGGAAGGCAGCGGAGAAGGACCGCAAGCAGCTCAACCTCACCTTCTCGCTCGGCATGACCGTCGGCAAGGACGGGCAGATCACCGGCGTCGTGTGGGATTCGCCCGCGTTCAACGCCGGCTTCGACGTCGCCACCACCATCGTCGCGGTCGACGGCGACGCCTATACCGAGGACAAGCTCAAGGCCGCGATCACCGCCGCCAAGACCGGCAAGGCGCCGATCAAGCTGCTGGTCAAGAACGGCAGCCGCTATCGCACCGCCGAGATCGATTATCGCGACGGACTGCGCTATCCGCGCCTTGAAAAGACCGGCACGGGCACGAACGGGCTCGACCGGCTGCTGACCGCCCGTTAAGGCGCGCGCGAACCCGTCCGGTCTCCGGAGCAATCCGAGGGCCGGGCGGCCACTCGCGAACAAGGACCAGTCCATGCGTATCGACATGGTGCCGGTGGGCGACAACCCGCCGCACAGCCTCAACGTCATCATCGAAGTACCGTCGGGCGGCGAGCCGGTGAAATACGAGTTCGACAAGGCCTCGGGCGCCTTGTTCGTAGACCGTATCCTCCACACGCCGATGCGCTATCCGGCGAACTACGGCTTCGTGCCGCATACGCTGTCGCCGGACGGCGATCCGCTCGACGCGCTGGTGATCGCGCGCTCGCCGTTCATCCCCGGCTGCGTGGTGCGCGCGCGGCCGATCGCGGTGCTCAACCTCGAGGACGAGCATGGCGGCGACGAGAAGCTGGTGTGCGTGCCGGTCGACACCACCTTCCCCTATTATTCGGACGTCGGCGAGCGCGGCGACCTGCCCTCGATCGTGTTCCAGCAGATCGAGCACTTCTTCACCCACTACAAGGACCTCGAGGCCGAGAAGTGGGTCCGGGTCGGCCAGTGGGGCGACGCCGAGCAGGCACGGCAGATCGTGATCGAGGCGATCGAGCGGGCCAAGGCGGCGAAGGCGGCTTAATATCTTAGCTCCTCCCCGGCACGGGGAGGGGGACCAAGACGCGCAGCGGCTTGGTGGAGGGGGCCCTCCACCAGCGAGATCGTGTGAGGCCTACCCCCTCCACCACCGCCTTCGGCGGCGGTCCCCCTCCCCGCAAGCGGGGAGGAGCTAGCGGCGCCTCCGCTTCGGCTTCATCGCCGCGCGCCGCCCGGCTTCGATCGCCAGCCGCGCCCAGCGGCGGAGCTCGTCGGCGTCGTCATAAGTTTCGTCCGGCGCGCGGCGGTAGTTCATCGACTGGACCTTGCCGCCGTCGCGCTCGACCGTGAAGCGCGGCGCGCCGACCGCATCCCATTCGGCGTCGGTCTCGGCATCCGCCTTCAGCCACAGCGCATCGAACGCCAGGATCGCGAAGGCGATGCCGTCGCAATAGAGCGCCGCGGCGCCGAACAGCCGCTTGCGCGTGACGCGGCCGAGCGGCTCGACCGCTTCGGCGACCCAATCGGCGAGGCCCTCATCGACCGCCATTCTCAATGCGCGGTCAGCTTGAGGCCGCCGATGCACGCCACCAGCGCGACGATCAGCGCGATGCGGGCAAGGTGCGCGGGCTCGCCGAACCAGACGATGCCGACGATCACCGTGCCGAGCGCGCCGATGCCGCCCCATACCGCATAGGCCGTCCCCATCGGGATCGAACGCGAGGCGACCTCGAGCAGGCCCATCGACAGGCCCACCGAGACGAGGAAGCCGATCGTCCACGGCACGTTGCGGAAGCCGTCGACGTAGCGCAGGCAGGTGGTGAAGCCGACCTCGAAGAAGCCGCCGACGATCAGCCAGACCCAGGCCATCAGTCCCTCCCTGCCAGAGCGAGCAGCGCATCGCCCGAGACGCGGCGCACCGTCCATTCGTCCATGCTCTCCGCTCCGCAGGCGTCGTAGAAGCGGATCGCAGGCTCGTTCCAGTCGAGCACCGCCCATTCGAACCGGCCGCAGCCGCGCTCGACCGCCAGGGCGGCGATGTGGCGGAGCAGCGCCTTGCCGATCCCCAGCCCGCGCGCCTCGGGCGTGACGTAGAGATCCTCGAGATAGATGCCGCGCCGGCCGGTCCAGGTCGAGAAATTGTGGAAGAACAGCGCGAAGCCGGCGGCGGCGCCGTCGACCTCCGCGATCACCGCCTCCGCAGCGGGACGATTGCCGAACAGCGCCTCGGCCAGCATCGCCTCGGTCGCGACCACGGCGTCGGGCTCGCGCTCATATTCGGCGAGCTCGCGGACGAGGCGGAGGATGGTGGGGACGTCCGCGGGCACGGCGGGACGGATCATGCAATGGTCTCCTCGATTTGCGGGCGGCTGCGCGCGGCGATGACGCAGCCGGTGACGATCAGCGCGGCGCCGGCGACCGTCCATGGCGACAGCGTCTCGCCGAACACGGTCCAGCCGAACAGCGACGCCCAGATGAAGGCGGTATATTCGGTCGGCGCGAGATAGCTCGCCGGGCCATGGGCATAGGCCCAGGACAGGAGCAGCAGCGAGGCGGTGGCGAGCGCTGCGGCCAGCACCAGCATCGGCGCGTGATGCAGCGCCGGCACCGCGGCGAACCACGGCGCGGGCAGCGCGAGGCACACGGCGACGGTCACGTTCTGCCAGAAGGCGACCTCGACCGGTCCCGCGACCAGGCTCTGCGCGCGCATCAGGATGATGTTGAAGGCATAGCAGACCGCCGATCCCAGCACCGCGATCGCGCCGAGGAACGCCTCATGGCCGAGCTCGGCACGCGCCTGCCCGGCGAGGATGGCGAGGACGCCGGCGAAGGCGATGGCGCTGGCGACGATCGAGGCGCGGCCGATCCGCTCCTTGAGGATGACGGCGGCGAGGAACAGCGCGATCAGCGGCGCGATGAAGGCGAGTGCGATCGCCTGCGCCATCGGCACGCGCGCGAGGCCCCAGAAGAACAGGATCGCCATCACCGCGCTGACCACGCCGCGGATCAGGTGGAGCCGCATCGCGGTGCGCTCGGGCATTGCGGGGCGGCCGATGAGATAAGGCACGGCGGCGATCACGATGGCGGCGAAGCTGCGCCAGAGCAGCGCGTTGTAGGCGCCGATGTCGAGGCTCAGCCCCTTCATCACCGCGTCCATGGCGGAGAAGACCGCGATGCCCAGCGCGCCGACGCCGAATGCGGTGGCGGGAGAAAGCGTGCGTGCGGCCATGGCTTCCCCCTCCCCTTCTGCTGGCACGGCGTGACGGCTGCGCTATACCAGCGCAATGGCGGGAGGCCAGCAGAGCATCGGCAACCGGATCGCGCCGCCGCGATTCCTCGCCTTTTGCGTGATCGCGGCGGTGGCGGTCCCGATCGCGATCGCGCTCAGCGACTGGGCGCAGGGCGTGATGATCGGGTTCGACGTCGCGGCGCTGGTGTTCCTGGCCGCGGTAGCGCCGCTGCTGCGGCAGACCGATGCCGAGGTGATGCGCGAGACCTCACGCCGCAACGACGCCAATCGCGCGATGATGCTGGTGGTGACCGCGGCGACCACGATCGCGGTGCTGGCGGCGGTGGCGGCCGAGCTGGGGACCACGGGAAAGCCGCCGCCGATCACGCTGGCGCTGGTGGTGGCGACGCTGCTGATCGCCTGGACCTTCGGCAACACGGTGTTCGCGCTGCACTATGCCCATCTCTTCTACCTTACCGCCGGCGGCGGCAAGGATACTGGCGGGCTCGATTTCCCCGGCGCGGACGAGCCCGAATATTGGGACTTCGTCTATTTCGCTTTCACGCTCGGCATGACCTTCCAGACCAGCGACACCGCGATCACCTCGACACGGATGCGGCGGGTGGTGACGGGGCATTCGATGATCGCGTTCGTCTTCAACCTCGGCGTGCTGGCGTTCACGATCAATGTGCTGGGGGGTGGCTAGGAGGTGGTTCCGCGGCGAAGCTGATGCGGCCATATCCCTTCGTCTGAAGTTGGTAGATCAGGCCACCCAGGCAGCGATAGGGCACGTCGGTAGCCATGTTGATATGAAGATCCGTCCGCGGAGGCGGATGAGCCGCAACAAAGCGATTGAGGGCGGCTGAATCCTCCAGGCTGAAGCGATCCGAACCGACGGCTACGTCACAGCGCCCGTCACCAACTCGATGCATCGTGACGGAGAGCGGTTGATGTCGTCCCGCCGCGCATGCGCTGAGCGCAAGAAGCATCGGCAGAGCAACAACTCGGGCCTTCACTCCGCCGCCACCGCCCGCGCGTCCTCCGCGGCCTCGATCTCGGCCGCCTTGGCCTCGACCAGCCTGACGATGTGGTCGACCATGTCGGCGTCGCCGACATGGTGGTCGGTGACGCCCGACAGATAGACCATGTGCTTGCCGTTGCCGCCGCCGGTGATGCCGATGTCGGTCTCGCGCGCCTCGCCGGGGCCGTTGACGACGCAGCCGAGCACCGACAGCGACATCGGCGTGCGGATGTGCTGGAGCCGTTCCTCCAGCACCTGCACGGTGCGGATCACGTCGAAGCCCTGGCGCGCGCAGCTCGGGCACGAGACCACGCGCACGCCGCGGTTGCGGATGCCGAGGCTCTTGAGGATCTCGAAGCCGACGCGGACCTCCTCCTCCGGCTCGGCGGACAGCGAGACGCGGATGGTGTCGCCGATGCCGAACCACAGGAGCGATCCGATGCCGATCGCCGACTTGACCGTGCCGCCGACGAAACCCCCCGCCTCGGTGATGCCGAGGTGGAGCGGGCAGTCGACCGCCTCCGCGAGCTGCTGATAGGCGGCGACGGCGAGGAACACGTCCGACGCCTTCACCGCGACCTTGTAGTCGTGAAAATCATGGTCCTGGAGCAGCCTGATATGGTCGAGCGCGCTCTCGACCAGCGCCTCAGGACAGGGCTCGCCATATTTCTCGAGCAGGTCCTTCTCGAGGCTGCCGGCGTTGACGCCGATGCGGATCGCGCAGCCGTTGGCCTTGGCGGCGCGGACCACCTCTTCCACGCGCTCGGACGAGCCGATGTTGCCGGGGTTGATGCGCAGGCACGCGGCGCCGGCATCGGCAGCCTCCAGCGCGCGCTTGTAATGGAAGTGGATGTCGGCGACGATCGGCACGCGCGCGGCGCGGACGATCTGGCGGAGCGCCGCGGTCGAGTCGGTGTCGGGGCAGCTCACGCGGATGATGTCGACGCCCGCATCCTCGCAGCGGCGGATCTGGTCGATCGTCGCGCGCGCGTCGGCGGTCGGCGTGTTGGTCATCGTCTGGACGGTGACCGGTGCATCGCCGCCGACGGGGACGTTGCCGACCATGATCTGGCGGCTCTTGCGGCGCGCGATGTCGCGCCAGGGACGGACTGACATTCGATTTCCTCGTGGAACGGCAGCCATATAGCGTCGATGAGGCCTCAGCGGAACCACAAGCGCCTTCGTCATTCCCGCGAAGGCGGGAATCCATTGTCGCCGAAGCCAGTGAATCTCACCGCCGCCAGCCAGAATAGATTCCCGCTTTCGCGGGAATGACGAAGGAGACGGGACTCAGTGCTTCCAGAAGGCGTTGACGCGGGTCTGCGCATTCTCGCGCAGGTTCATCCAGAACATCGCATAGTCGAGATTATGGTAGTTGCCGAACGGGATGACATAGTCGGTATAGGACTTGATCCCCGGCGGCGAGATGTAGACGGCGCCGTCACGGTAGCGCGCGGACACCAGGCCGACATCGAGCGAGCGCAGCGCCGGGCCGGGGCCGGGCAGCCACGATCCCTTGTTGAGCGACTTCGGCGCCACCGTGCCATCGGTGGTCCAGGTGAGCGGGTTGATGCCGACGTAGGGGCGCTTCAGCTGCTCGGGCTTGTATCTGGACTGGGCGCCGAGCGTGCGACGCTGGGCCGAGCCGTCGCGCCCCTCGGCGAAGGTCGACCAGGTGACGACGCAGCCGGTGTCGAAGGCGCGGGTGCAGGCGCGCACGCTGCGCAGGTGGCTGAACCAGTCGGCTTCGATCCAGTGACCGAGGAGGTAGGCAGCGACCAGGCGATTGGCGACCGGCCTGCCGTCGATCTCGCGCTCGATCAGCAGCCGGGCGAGGCGTGAGCCCTGGCTGTGACCGGCGAGAATGAAGGGCCGGCCGCGGTTGTAGCGGTCGAGGAAGACGCGGAAGGCGCGCGCGACGTCCGAATAGGCGAGCTCGGTCGCCTTCACGCTGTTATCCGACCATTTCATGTAGCCGCCCAGCGTCATCTGGCGGTAGCGCGGCGCGTAGATCGCGCAGCAGCCGTTGAATACGGTGGCCTGGCTGCGGATGGTGGTGGTCTCGATGCGGCGGTTGAGCTCGGGATCGCGGGTGTCGGCGTTCCATACGTCGCGGCTCATCAGCACGGTCGGATAGATGAAGAAGACGTCGACCTCCGCCTGGGTCTGGTCGACCGCGCGGATGCCGGGCGGGGTCGCATCCGCCTCGTCGCGGGTGGTCGGCAGCGCCGCCCATTCCGAGGGCCGCGCATAATCGGGCGGCGGCGGGGGCTTCAGCTGCGCGAACGGCGCCGCGGGCGGCCGGTTGTTGCGCATGATCTTGAGCGCCTGGAGCAATTGCCCCGACGCCGGGCCCGTCACCGCGAGCGCCGCCGCGGCCAGTGCCAGGCGGATGGCGAAGCTGCGCATGTCCCCTCCTCCCTCAGATCACGGGCGATGCCGATTGTTGCCATAACATTTCGCTTACATGTCGACACTATGCTCGCGCGCGATGCGCCAGCCCAGGCGCCAGTGGATCAGGCCCTTGCACCAGCCCCCGGCGGCACAATTCGCAACGACCATCAGCCAGCGCCATTTCGGGATGGACTGGCTGCGCATCGCCGCGTTCGCGCTGCTGATCCTCTATCATGCCGCGATGGTGTTCGCGCCATGGAGCTGGGTGGTGAAGTGGCCGGTCACCTATCCGGCACTGATCCCGCCGATGGCGGCGCTGACACCGTGGCGGCTGGCACTGCTGTTCGCGGTGTCCGGCTATGCCTCGCGCAAGCTGCTTGCCCGCAGCGAGACCCTGGCTGCATTCCTCAAGTCACGTCATGCGCGGCTGCTGATCCCGCTCGCGTTCGGCATGGCGGTGCTGGCACCGATCGAGATGTGGGTGCGCGTGCGCGAGCATGACTATCCGAGCGGCTATCTCCATTTCTGGGCACTCGATTACTGGCGCTGGGGCCGGTTCTGGGGCGTGAGCTTCCCCAATTGGGAGCATCTGTGGTTCGTCGCCTATCTCTGGGGCTACACCATGGTGCTCGGCGCAGTGGTGGCGCGGGCAGGCACGGGCTGGGGCGACCGGCTGCTCGGCTGGCTGGGCGAGCGGCGGCGGCTGCTGTGGGCGCCGCCCGCAGCACTGACCGTCGCCAAGCTGTCGCTGATGTTCGTCGTGCCCGAGCAGCAGGGGCTGTTCACCGACTGGAGCGCCCATGTCGAATATTGGCCGATCTTCGCCTTCGGTTTCGTCGTCGCGGGCAATGCTGCCGCCTGGCCGATGATCGCGCGCATCTGGCGGCCGGCGCTGGCGGCGGCGGTGGCGGCGGGCGCTGTCGTGATCGCCATCGAGGTCGCCTATCCCGCCGACACCCTGCCCCCGCACGCGATCGCGGCGCTCGACCGGGCGGCGCGGGTGGCGATGGCGTGGTGGATGGTGCTGGCGCTGTTCCATCTCGCCGATACCTACCTCAACCGCGATCATCGCTGGCGCAGGCCGCTCGCCGAGGCGGTGTTCCCCGCCTATCTCATCCACCATACGACGATCGTGATCGTGGCCTGGTGGACGCTCGACCTGAGGATCAGCCCCTGGATCGAGTTCGCGCTGCTGGCGGCAGCGAGCATCGGCGCCTCGGCCGCCGTCTATCTGGTCGGCCGGCGGATCGGGTGGCTGCGGCCGCTGATCGGGCTGTCACGAAAGCCGGTAGCGACGGCTGCCGCGCAGCTCCGCCCCGCTCTCTAGCGTGACGGTGAAGTCGCCGCTGCGCTCGCTCTCGACGCGGCGGATGGCGGCGCGGCGCACCAGCCTGCCGCGGTGGATGCGGACGAACTCGGGGCCGAGCGCCTCCTCGGTCGCCGACAGAGTCGCGCGATGGAGCAGCGTGCGCGCTTTCCAGCCGATCTCGACATAGTTGCCGGCGGAGGCGATCCATTCGATCTCGTCGATCGGGACATGGTGGGTGACCGCTCCGTCGGCGACGGCGAGCGCGCGCGGCGGCGGAGCGGGCGAGGTGGCGGCGCGCGCGACCAGCCATTGCACGATCGCCGCCAGTGCGACGAACTGGAGATAGGTCGCGACGTCCTTGCGGTATTCGTAGAGCAGCCGCTCCTGGATCACACCGAAGAAACGATAGGGACCGGAGCCCACCGCGTCGTAATAGACGTGGCGCAGCGCCACCATCACGCCGATGTGCCAGCCCGAGGCGACGACGCTGCCGAGCACCAGCAGGGCGGCCACCCATGGCCACGGCACGCGCGGCGGCCGGATCCGCGCCACCGCGATCCACAGCAGCGGATAGAGGCTGAGCCAGCCGATCATGCTGGTCCATTCCCACGACCACACCAGGTCGGGGCGGATATGAACGCCGTTGGCCGCGAGGTCGCTCAGCGTCGATTCGGCGTTGGCGATCATGATGACGACGACGATCAGCAGGAACAGGCCGAGCGCGCCGAGCATGATCCGGCGCTGCGTCCCGTTCATCCCGCGCCACCCGCCGCTCATCCCCCGCGTCTCGTCCATCGTCCCGGTGAAGCCGCCATCCGGCCCTCTGCGATACCCGCCCCGCGGCCGTCCGCATAGCGATCATGCATCGCATGCAAGGAGGTGCGCCATGGAACGGCATTATGGAATGGACTGGCTGCGGGTCGGCGCGTTCGCGCTGCTGATCCTCTATCACATCGGCATGGTGTTCGTGCCCTGGGGGTTCCACATCAAGACCGCCCAGCCGATGGCCTGGATCGAGATCCCGATGTTCCTGACCAATCCCTGGCGGCTGTCGCTGCTGTTCGTGGTGTCGGGCTATGCCAGCCGGGCGCTGCTGATGAAGTCGCCGGGGATCGGCGCGTTCCTCCGGAGCCGTACGAGCCGGCTGCTGATCCCGCTGCTGTTCGGTATGGCCGTGGTGGTGCCGCCGCAGAGCTGGGTCGAGGTGGTCGTGCAGCATGGCTACCGGGCCGGCTTCCTCCATTTCTGGCTGACCGACTATTTCCGCTTCGGCACGCTGTTCGGCATCGTCATGCCGACCTGGAACCACCTGTGGTTCGTGCTCTACCTCTGGGTCTACACGCTGGGGCTCGGCGCAATGCTAGCGCTGGTGGCGGACGGCACGCGCGCACAGGCGGCGTTCGACCGGCTGTTCGGCGGCGGCGCGCGGGTGGTGTGGCTGCCGATCCTCTATGTCGTGCTGATCCAGACGGTGCTGTTCCACCGGAACGAGGACACGCACGACCTGATCCGCGATCTCGGCGCGCACGTCCGCTACGTCCCCGCCTTCCTGTTCGGCTTCGCGCTCGCCGGATCGCGGCCGGTGACGGCGGCGCTGGTCGCGCACTGGAAGGGATCGGCGGCGCTGGCGGTCGCGGCCTATGCGGTGATCGCGGCGCTGCTCGTCGCCTGGCCCGACTTCAGCTTCCCCAGCTACGACATCGTCACCGTCTTCCGCCTCGCCCGCGACATCGAGACCTGGGCGGCGATCGCGGCGCTTATCGGCATCGCCAGCCGCTTCTGGAACCGCGACCACAAATGGCGGCCGATGCTGACCGAGGCGGTCTTCCCCTTCTACATCATCCACCAAACCGCGATCGTGCTGGTCGAATATTGGGTGAAGCCGCTCGGCATCGGCGCGCTCGGCGAGTTCGCGGTGCTGGTGCCGGCGACGGTGGCGGCGTGCTGGGGCTTCTACCTGATCGGGCGCGAGGTCGGCTGGCTCAGGCCGCTGATCGGGCTCAGGCCGCGGGTGGCGCAGGTCCGTGCTTCTGCTAGGGCTCCCGGTCATGACGAATCCCGACTGGACGCTGATGATCCACGGTGGGGCCGGAGCGATCGAGCGCAGCCGGACCTCGCCTGAGACCGAGGCCGCCGTCCGCGCCGCATTGGGCCGTGCGCTCGATGCCGGCGCGGACGTACTTTCCGCAGGCGGCGCCGCGCTCGATGCGGTCGAGGCGGCGGTGCGCGTGCTGGAGGACGACCCGCATTTCAACGCCGGCCGCGGCTCGGCGCTGACCCGCGAGGGCACCGCCGAGCTCGACGCCGCGATCATGGACGGCGCCACCCGCCGCGCCGGCGCGGTCGCGCGGGTCAGCTTCACGCGCAGCCCTGTCGCGCTCGCCCGCGCGGTGATGGAGCAGAGCCCGCACGTCTTCCTGGCCGGCATCGGCGCCGACGCCTTCTCGCGCGAGATCGGCGCGGAGCAAGTCGACAACGGCTGGTTCGTGATCGAGGAGCGCCGCCGTCAGCTCGCGGAGCTGCTGGCCCGCGGCGCCGACGCCTTCGACGTCGACATGAAATACGGCACCGTCGGCGCGGTGGCGCGGGACCGCTCGGGACGGCTCGCCGCGGCGACATCGACCGGCGGCGTCACCGGCAAGCGTTGGGGCCGGATCGGCGATTCGCCGGTGGTCGGCGCCGGCACCTGGGCCGACGACCGCAGCTGTGCCGTCTCCTGCACGGGAGCGGGTGAGTTCTTCCTGCGGGTGGGCACGGCGCACGAGATCGAGGCGCGGGTGCGGCTCGCCGGCGCCGGCATCGCGGAGGCGACCGCCGCGGTGCTGGCCGAGGTGAAGGCGCTCGGCGGCACCGGCGGCGTGATCGTCGCCGGAGCGGACGGGACCATGGTCTGGGACTTCACCACATCCGGCATGCATCGCGCTCGCGCCTCGGCAGGCGGGGAGCGGCTGGTCGCGATGTACGGGGACGAAGGGTGACTCTGGTCTCGGCGGATGTCAGGGGCTAATCGCCGCCGCATGTTCCGCCGAGTTCTCGCGCTGCTCGCGCTCGCCGCTGCCTGCCTTCCGACGCCGGCCTTCGCCTATTGGGAATATGGTCACGAGACCGTCGCGCGGATCGCGATGGCCAATGTGAAGCCGTCGACGCGAACGGCGGTGCGGCGGCTGCTCGCGCGATCGCGGCTGCTCGGCACGCCAGAATGCCCGGCGAACACGGTCGAGGGCGCCAGCACCTGGGCGGACTGCATCAAGAAGATCAAGGACGCGAACGGCAAGCGGCCGTTCGACTTCGCCTACACCTGGCATTTCCAGGACGTCGACGTCTGCGCGCCGTTCGATCTCAAGCCGGCGTGCAAGGACGGCAATTGCGTGTCGGCGCAGATCGAGCGCGACGTCGCGCTGCTCAAGGATCGCCGCACCTCGCCGCACGACCGGGTGCAGGCGCTGGTGTTCCTGATCCACTTCGTCGGCGACCTCTCCCAGCCGCTCCATGCCGGCGAGCGGCACGACCAGGGCGGGAACAAGGTACCGGCGGACTATGGCATCTACGGCCCCGAGCGGCTCAATCTGCACGCGATCTGGGACGGCTGGCTGGCCGAGCGGGCGATCGGCACGCCGCCGTCGCTGGTGCGCCGCTATCCGCTCGCCGAGCGCCGGCGGATCGCCGCCGGCAGCGTCGAGGACTGGAGCCGCGATTCGTGGAAGGTCGCGCGCGACGTGGTCTATGCGAGCGCATTCGGCGATCCCTGCGGACCGCAGCCGGCGCGGGCGAGGCTCGACGATGCGACTATCGCCAGACTGGTCGAGCCAGCGCGCGAGCAGGTGGTGAAGGGCGGCTTGCGATTGGCGCGGTTGCTGGATGAGGCGTTGGGTTAGGTGGATTACTAGCCCCTCCCCTTCAGGGGAGGGGTTGGGGTGCGGCCTGTCCTCGAGCGTATCGTCTGCCGCACTGCCCCACCCCCAACCCCTCCCCTGAAGGGGAGGGGCTCATAGACGTTCGACCTGCTTAATCCTCCTTCCCCCAGCGCCACCGCCAGCCGCCGCGCGTATGTTGGGCGCAGATGGCGAGGAAGGCGGCGGTCGCGGCGAGGATGATGACGACCGCGACGAACGGATGGCGCGGGACGAGCGCTCCTCCGACGAGGATGACGACGGCGGAATAGACCGCCAGCGTCACCCAGCCCTGCCACGCGATCGGCAGGCCCGCGCCGATGCCGAAGCGCTTCGGCGCGAACCAGGCTTCGTCGTCGCGCCGGCCGTTCGCGCTCACCGGACGAACGCCACGATCAAGCCGGCGATCGCCAACGCGCCGAACAGCGCCGCGAGCGGGCGGGGATTGCGCGTGAATACTCCGATCATTGACTGTCTCCTTCGTCCTTCTTCGGGCGCCCGCGCCGGACCGGGACCGGGTCGGCCAGCTTGACCCCGCGGCGCGCGAGCGCTTCGCGCAGCAGGCATTCGACCTCGGCGTTGACGCTCCGGAGATCGCTCGCCGCCGCGCGCTCGATCGCCGCGTAGAGCGCGGGATCGAGGCGCGCCGGGAACGCCTTCTTGGGGGGAGCCGCCATCGTCGAGCCTACTGGTAGAGCGTGCCCGTATTGACGACCGGCTGGGTGTCACGCTCGCCGCACAGCACCACCATCAGGTTCGAGACCATCGCCGCGCGGCGCTCGTCGTCGAGCTCGACCACATTCTTCGCGCTCAGTTGCTCGAGCGCCATCTCGACCATGCCGACGGCACCCGCGACCAAGGTCTGGCGTGCGGCGACCACTGCCTGCGCTTGCTGGCGGCGCAGCATCGCCTGGGCGATCTCCGGCGCATAGGCGAGATGGGTGAAGCCGCATTCGTCGACGGTGATCCCCGCCACCAGCAGCCGCGCGATCAATTCCTCGCGCAACTCCGCGCCGATCTGGTCGTGGTTGCCGCGCAGCGTCACTTCCTGATGCTCGAAGTCGTCATAGGGGTAACGCGAGCCGATCGTGCGCACCGCCGCCTCGATCTGGACGTTCACGAACGCCTTATAGTCGTCGACGTCGAACAGCGCCTGTGCGGTGTCGGTCACGCGCCACACCACCTGCGCCGCCATCTCGATCGGATTGCCGCGCAGGTCGTTCACCTTGATGCGTTCCGAGATGATGTTGTTGGCGCGCGCCGAGACCTTGCGGCGCGCGTACCAGGGCAGCACCCAGCGCAGGCCCGTGGTGCGGTCGGAGCCCTTGTAGCTGCCGAACAAGGTGATCGCCGCCGCCTGGTTGGGCTGGAGCATGTAGAAGCCGGGGACGATCAGCACGAACACCAGCACCGCGACGATCAGCACCGGCACGCCCAGCTCCGGATTGGCGTCGATCAGGCTGCCGCCCCAGACCATGCCTGCCAGCGCCACCAGCGCGATCAGCAGCATGACGTAGCCGCTCATCGACGCCGCGGGGCGCTCCTGGCTCCGCTGTAGGCTCGACCGATTGAGGTCCGACATCACTTCCTCCTGTTAAAGTGATATCATATTTATATCGTTGTGATGTGAGTCGCAACAAAAATCCCTCTCCCATTGGGAGAGGGAGGGAGCCGCCGAAGGCGGCGGAAGGGTGAGGGTGACGGGGTGAGAGCTACGTCGCCCTCACCCTTCCCACTCGCTGCGCGAGCGGGCCCCTTCCCTCTCCCAAAGGGAGAGGGAGATTTTACTGCAGCGTCACCGTCACCGCGCGGCGGTTCTGGGCCCAGCTCGCCTCGTCGGAGCCCATCGCGACCGGGCGTTCCTTGCCGTAGCTGATCGTGCTGATGCGGCTCGCGTCGATGCCACGCGCGACGAGGTAGTTCTTGGCGGCATTGGCGCGGCGGTCGCCGAGCGCGAGGTTGTATTCGCGGGTGCCGCGTTCGTCGCAGTGGCCCTCGATGGTGATGCGCACGTTGGGGTAGCGCTGCAGCCAGGTCGACTGGCTGTCGAGGATCGTGCGCGCTTCCGGATCGATGTCATAGGCGTCGAGCGCGAAGTGGACGGTATCGCTCTGCACCGAGCGCAGGAAGTCCTGCTGGCTGCCCGGCACCACCGTGTCGGTCACCGGGCCGCTCGGCTCAGTCTGGCCGGTGCCCGGCTGGGCGCCGACCGGCTCCGGCGGCAGCACCGGCGGGGTCTTCTTGGCGCAGCCGGCGGTGGCGATCAGCGCCGCGGCGACGATCAGTCTGGTTGTGGTCCTGGCCATGTCGGCATCTCCCTAGATTTGCCCCGTCAGCGACGGGAATGGTGGAACTCTGATCCTTAGAAACTCTTTCAGGGGCGTAACGGTCCCCAGCTCGGATCGGATCCGTCGAGCGGGGTGGGGATACGGCGCTCGTTGACGCCGGTCAGGTCGACCGACCACAGGTCGGCCTTGCCGGAGCCCTGGGCGGTGCGGAAGAACACCAGCACGCGGCCGTTGGGCGACCAGCTCGGTCCCTCGTCGCCCCACGCCTCGGTCAGGATCTTCTCGTTGCCGCCCGAGGCCGACATGACGCCGATGCGGAACGACCCGGTCATCTTGGTGAAGGCGATGAGGTCGCCGCGCGGGCTCCACACCGGGGTCGCATAGCGGCCGCCGCCGAAGCTGATCCGCTGCTGGTTCGATCCGTCGGCGTTCATCACATAGAGCTGCTGCGTGCCCGAGCGATCGCTCTCGAACACGATCTTGGAGCCGTCGGGCGAATAGCTGCCGCCGGTGTTGATGCCGGGGCTGTTCGTCAGCCGCTCCGGCGAGCCGCCGTTGATCGAGATGCGGTAGATGTCGGTGTTCCCCGCCACCGCCATCGAGAACAATACCCAGCGGCCGTCCGGCGAGACGTGCGGGGCGAAGGTCAGGTTGTTGGTCGTCACCAGCCGGCGCTGCGTGCCGGAGCCGAGGTTGTAGACATAGATCGTCGGCTTGTCGTTGACGTAGCTCATGTAGACGATCTGCTGCTGGTTGGGCGCGAAGCGCGGCGTCAGCACGATCGACTGGCCGTTGGTGAGGAAGCGGTGGTTGGCGCCGTCCTGGTCCATGATGGCGAGGCGCTTGATGCGCTTCTTCTTGGGCCCGGTCTCGGACACGTAGATGATGCGGCTGTCGAAATAGGGGCCCTCGCCGGTGAGGCGGGTGTAGACGGTGTCGGCGCATTTGTGCGCGCCGCGGCGCCAGTCGGCCGGCGAGACGACGAAGCCCTGCCGGGCGAGCTCGGTCTTGGCGAAGACGTCGTAGAGGTAGCAGCCGACCGTCAGCGTGCCGTCGCCGTTGGCGCGGACGAAGCCCTCGACCAGCGCCTGCGCGCCGGTGCTGCCCCAGTAGGGGAAATCGGGTGCGGTGACCTGGTCCATGCTGACGGCGCGGAGCTGTTCCGGTCCCAGCGGCTTGAACAGGCCGGAGTTCCTGAGGTCGTTGGTGACCACCTCCGCCACCTGGCGGCCGAGCGCGTCGGTGCTGCCGGCGGGCGTGCCCTGTGCGGCCGGGGTCGGCATCGGCGGGATCGCGATCGGCATCGGCGCGGAGATGCCGCCGACGACGTCGACCTCGACCTGCGCCGCGGCGGGGACGGCGATCCCGAGGCCCATGGCAAGCGCCAGCCCTCGCCACACATACTTTGTCACCCCGGCCTTGTGCCGGGGTCCACGGAGCTGCGCGTCCTGCGCTCGCGGCTCGGTGGATGCCGGAACAAGTCCGGCATGACGATTGGGGACGGTCGACTGCGGCATGATGCTCTCCTCGCTGCCCTCACCCCGGCAGCTTGTAGTTGATGATGATGTCCTTCCAGCCGTTCTCGTAGAGCTCGGCGGGCAGGGTATAGGGGGCGCATTGCATGATCGCCGCGGTGGCGAGCTCGGCGACGCGCTGGGCATAGCGCTGGTTCTCGCCGTTGACGCCGGTCTGACCCATCAGCGCCGGGCGCGCGGCAAGGGTGCCGTCGCGCGTCATCTGCAGGCGCAGGCGCGAACGGATCTGGTTGGCACCCGGGCCCGGAATGGGCACGCGATTGGCGCAGGGCTGGACCTGCCGCGCGATCGCGTCGGCGAGCCCCGCGACCGCCTGCGCCGACACCGCCTGCGCGCGCGGCGCCTGGCCCCGCCCCTTCTCCGCGGAGACGGCAAGGCTCTTGCGGAAATCGTCGCCGAGCAGGCTGCCGCGCGGCTTGGGCTTGGTCGCGGCGGGATTGGTGCCGGCCGCCTTTGTCGGTGCCGGCGCGGCCTTGGTGGCGGATTTGGCGGGCGCGGGCTTGGCCGGCGACGGCTTGGCGGGGGCAGGCTTGGGCGGCTCCGGCTTGGCCACCGGCGCGGGCCTTGGCGGCGGCGCCGGCGCGGGCTGGGCCACGGGCGGCGCGGGCTGGGGCTCGGCGACCGCTTCGGCGGGCGGCGGCGCTTCCTCTGGCGGGCCGGTGTCGGGCGCCTGGCTGGAGGCAGGCGGCTCGGTCGCGGCGGGGGCGGCCGATTTGAGGCTGACCGCGTCGACCAGCGAGATGTCGATCGGCTTGCTTTCGAGCTTCAGCGGGTTGGGGGTGGAGAGAAAGCCGACCGAGAGCAGGCCGAACAGCAGGACATGCCCCGCCGCGGCCAACCCCAAGCCGATCTTCTCGCCGCGTTCCACCCTACCGCTCCTCGCTCGCGGCGTTGGTGACCAGCGCGACGCGGTTGAGGCCGGCGCGGTTGAGCTCGCCCATCACGTGCATCACCCGGCCGTAGTCGAGGCCGGTGTCGGCGCGCAGGAACACCTGGCGGGGCTTGTCCGGGCTGCCCTGCGCCGCGAGGTTGGCGAGCGCGTCGGGGAGCGTCGCGGTGACGTCGGTCTTGTCGATGAAGATGCGGCCCTGGTTGTCGATCGCCATGTCGACCGGCTTCTGGTCCTGCTCGAGCGCCTTGGCGCGGCTGTCGGGCAGGTTCACCGGCACGCCGGCGGTGAGCAGCGGCGCGGTCACCATGAAGATGATCAGCAGCACCAGCATCACGTCGACCAGTGGCGTGACGTTGATGTCGGCCATCGGCATGCGCCGGCCGCGACCGTGCTGGGAGGGGAGGTTCATCGCCATGACTAGCTCCTCCCCGGCACGGGGAGGGGGACCGCGACGCGCAGTGGCGTGGTGGAGGGGGCCCAGCCCCAAGCGACTCGCTGGCGGAGGGCCCCCTCCACCATGCTTCGCATGGTCCCCCTCCCCGTACCGGGGAGGATTTGAGCCACCTCGGTCATTCGCCCGAATCCAATTGCCGGCTCAGCGTCGCGTGGAAGCCGTCGGCGAAGCGGTGGAGGCGCGCCTCGATGCGGTTGATGGCGTGGCTGAAGCGGTTGTAGGCGATCACCGCCGGGATCGCCGCGAACAGGCCGATCGCGGTCGCGAACAGCGCCTCGGCTATGCCGGGCGCCACCACCGCCAGCGACGAGTTCTGCTCGCCCGCGATCGCGGTGAAGCTGCGCATGATGCCCCAGACGGTGCCGAACAGCCCGACGAACGGCGCCACCGCCCCGATCGTCGCCAGGACGTTGAGCCGGTCGGACAGGCGGTCGACCTCGGCCGCGGCGGCCGATCCCATTGCGGTCGCGAGCCGCTGGCGCGTGCCCTCCCGGTCGATGCGCTTGCCGCCGGTCGAGCGGCGCCATTCGGCGACGCCGGCCGCGAACACCTTGGCGATCGGCAGCGGGCTGTCGCCGTTGATGCGGTGGAAGGCGTCGATGTCGGCCGCCTTGCGATACTCGGCCTCGAACCGGTCGGAGTTGCGGCGGAGGCCGCCGATCCTGAACCGGAAGCTGATGATGATCGCCCAGGTCCAGATGCTGGCGAGGATGAGGCCGATCATCACCCCCTTCACCACCCAGTCGGCCTGGAGGAAGAGCGCGACCGGCGACAGCGTCGCGGCGTTCGGGTTGGCTAGCAATTCCACCTGATCAATTCCCCTTATCCACGAGGGCTTCGAACCTCCTCACCCACTCGGCCGGCTGGCGACGGGCGCGGCCGTTCGGTGCGACGAAGGCCGCCTCGACGCGCGCTTCGGCCAGCAAAAGCCCGCCGAGCATGACTCGTTGATGAATGACTACCGAAGCGGCGCGGATTCGTTCCAGCCGCGTGGCCACCGACAGCGTGTCGTCGAGCTTCGCCGGGGCGAGGTAGCGGATGTGGAGGTCGCGCACGGCATAGGCGCCCTCGCCCGCCTCGTGCGCGGCGCGCTGGTCGATGCCGGCGGCGCGCAGCATCGCCGAGCGGGCGCGCTCCATGAAGCGGAGGTAGTTGGCGTGATAGACGATGCCGGAGAGATCGGTGTCCTCGAAATAGACGCGGACCGGGAATCGGTGCTCGATCCCCTCGAAGCGCCCTTCGAGCGGCAGGTCGGTCGCCTCGGCAGTCATGGCGTCAACGCCTAGCCGAGGCGATTCGCCGCGGGAACCCCGTTTGGCGCCTCAATCGAACAAGCCGTCCTGTGCGGTCGTCGGCGGATCGAGGCCGAGGTGCTTCCATCCGGCGGCGTTGAGGCAGCGGCCGCGGGCGGTGCGAGCGATCATGCCGATCTGGATGAGATAGGGCTCGATCACCTCCTCGATCGTGTCGCGCGGTTCCGACAGGCCGGCGGCGAGCGTCTCCACGCCGACCGGGCCGCCGCGGTACACGTCGGCGATCATGGTGAGGTAGCGCCGGTCCATCGCGTCGAGGCCGAGCGCGTCGACCTCCAGCCGGTTGAGCGCGCGGTCGGCGGTGGCGGCGTCGACGGTCTCGGTGCCGGCGACGTTGGCGAAATCGCGCACCCGGCGCAGCAGCCGGCCGGCGATGCGGGGGGTGCCGCGGGAGCGCCTGGCGATCTCGCGGGCGCCGTCCTCGGCGACGTGGAGGTCGAGCAGGCTGGCGGCGCGGGTGACGACGCGGAGCAGCTCGTCCACCGTGTAGAAATTGAGCCGCACGGGGATGCCGAACCGGTCGCGGAGCGGCGTGGTCAGCAGGCCCTGACGCGTGGTGGCGCCGACCAGGGTGAAGCGCGGCAGGTCGATGCGGACCGAACGTGCCGACGGCCCCTCGCCGATCATCAGGTCGAGCGCGCGGTCCTCCATCGCCGGGTAGAGCACTTCCTCGACCGCGGGGTTGAGGCGGTGGATCTCGTCGATGAACAGGACGTCGCCGTCCTCGAGATTGGTGAGCAGCGCGGCGAGGTCGCCCGACTTGGCGATCACCGGGCCGGAGGTGGCGCGGAAGCCTACGCCCATCTCCCGGGCGATGATCTGGGCGAGCGTGGTCTTGCCGAGACCGGGCGGGCCGAAGAACAGGACGTGGTCGAGCGCGTCGCCCCGCGCCTTCGCGGCGTCGATGAACACGCGCAGGTTCTCGCGCGCCGCCTTCTGCCCGACGAACTCGTCGAGCGTCTTGGGCCGGAGCGCCGCGTCGACATCCTCGGCGCGGCGGGAGGCAGTGAGGATGCGGTCGGCGTCGGTCATCGGCAGGAATGTTCCCTACCCGTTCGCACCCGGCCTTGTCGAGCGCGGGCGTGAACGCGTCCGGCGCCGACCGTCACCTCATCGGAACGCGCCGTAGATCACGTCGACGATGCGCCGCGTGCGGACGTTGACCAGCAGGAGGTCAGGGCCGTAGCGGACCCAGCGATGGCCGCGCGGCGGCGGGCCGAAGCCGAAGTTTCCGTAGTTGTTGTAATAATAGGCCGACGACAGGAACAGGCTCGGCAGCAGCAGGCCGATCGACCAGCGCCGGTAGCGATAGCCGCGCGGATAGCGGAATACCGGCGCCGGAAGCGGTCGGAAGTTCGGCGGACGATAGCCCGGCCGATGCGGCGGACGCGGCCGCGGCGGGCGGACGCCATGGCCCGGACCCGGCCGCGGCGGCTGGATCGCCGGTCCGCCGGGATTGGGGCGCGGCGGCTGGATGGAGGGTCCGCCCGGATTGGGCCGCGGCGGCTGCGGCGGCCTCACGCCTTGACCGGGATTGGGCCGCGGCGGCTGGACCTGAGGCCGGCCGACCGGCCGTTCCTGGCCGGGAGCGGGCCGGGTCGTCGCCTGCGCCATCGCGATGTCGGGAAACACCAGCAATGCGCTGGTCGTCACAAGAAGAAGCCGCTTCATACACGCCCTCCTGACTTGGTCGCGGCGGAGGCTATGCCTCGGAACGGTTGTTGGCAAGTCGCAACAAGTTCCGATTATTTCGCGGCTTTCCTGAGCGCGAGCCGCACCAGCGCGTCGAGGCCGGCGCCGGGGCCCAGTTCCTCCTCCGCTGCCGCGACCGCACTCGACGCCTCGGCCGGGCGGAAGCCGAGGTTGGCGAGCGCGGACAGCGCATCGGCCGCGGCGCTGCCGGCGGCAGCCGCGGACGCCGCGCCGCCGCCGATCGCGATACCGCCGACCTTGTCCTTCAATTCGCGGACGATGCGCTCGGCGAGCTTGGGGCCGACGCCGTTGGCGCGGGCGACCATCGCCTTGTCCTGCGCAGACACCGCGCGGGAAAGCTCTTCCGGCGCCAATGCGGAGAGGATCGCCAGCGCGACCCGCGCGCCCACCCCCTGCACGCCGGTGAGCAGGCGGAACCAGTCGCGCTCCTCGGCGGTGGCGAAGCCGACCAGGCGGATGAAGTCCTCCCCGACCAGCATCTCGGTATGCACGGTGACGCCATCCCCGACTGCACCGAGCGCCGACAGCGTACGCGCCGATGCGCCGACCAGATAGCCGACGCCGCCGACGTCGATCACGGCGTGGTCGGAGGCGGTGGCGGTCAAAATGCCCTTGAGGTGCGCGATCACGCCGGCCGCCCCGAAGGTTCCAAAAGTTCCGGGAAAACGACATAAGCGTCGGCTTCCGCAGGGCACGCGCCGGGAAAGAGGACGGTCCAGGGTGCGGTCGGCGAGCCGGTCATGTTCGGTACGTAACAGGAACGATATGATGTAGGAAAGCGGGAAATGCCGGTCCCGGCTTCACCCGATCCGCCGTGCCGTCGCCGCGTGATGGGCGTGGCAGATCGCCACGGCGAGGGCGTCGGCCGCATCGGGGCCGTCGATCTTTGCGCCGGGCAGCAGCCGCGTGACCATGGCGTGGACCTGCGCCTTCTCAGCATTGCCGACGCCGACCACCGCCTTTTTGACCAGCCGCGCAGCATATTCGCCGACGTCGATCCCGACGCGCGCCGCGGCGCAGAGCACGACGCCGCGGGCCTGGCCGAGCTTGAGGGTCGATTGCGGGTTGGCGTTGACGAAGACTTCCTCGACCGCGGCGGCATCGGGAGCGCGATCGGCGATCAGGGCGGCGAGCATCGTGTCGAGGTGCGCCAACCGGCGCGGCAGCGGGGCCGCGGTGTCGGTGACGAGGCGGCCGTTGGCGATGTGGCTGAGACGATTGCCCTCGGCGCGGATCAGGCCCCAGCCGGTGGTGCCGAGGCCGGGATCGAGGCCGAGGATCAGCACCCGTTCCTCCCCGAGCTTGTCTCGGGGAGGGGGACCATGCGCAGCATGGTGGAGGGGGCGACGGCGAAAGCCGGCGCTGGCGCGCCGCCCCTCCACCACCGACCTGCGGTCGGCGGTCCCCCTCCCCGAGCGAGCTCGGGGAGGATTTGGGTCAACCCAGCTTCTCCATCACCTCGTCGGGAACCTCGTAATTGCCCCACACGGTCTGGACGTCGTCGTCGTCGTCCAGCGCGTCGATCAGCTTGAACAGCGTCGCGGCGTCGCCCTCGCCCACCTCGACCATCGTCTGGGGACGCCAGGCGAGCTTGGCCGCCTCGGCCTCGCCCAGCACCGGCTCGAGCGCCTTGGCGACTTCGTGCAGGTCGGCCTGGGCGGTCCAGATCTCGTGGCCGTCCTCGCTCGAGCTGACGTCCTCTGCGCCCGCCTCCAGCGCGGCCTCGAACACCTTCTCGGCGTCGCCCGCGCTCGCCGGATAGGTGATCAGGCCCATGCGGTCGAAACCGTGGCTGACCGAACCCGAGGCGCCGAGGTTGCCGCCGTTCTTGCTGACCGCGGTGCGCACGTTGGTGGCAGTACGGTTGCGGTTGTCGGTCAGCGCCTCGATGATCAGTGAGACGCCGCCGGGGCCGAAGCCCTCGTAGCGGACCTCCTCGTAATTCTCGGCATCGCCGCGGCTCGCCTTGTCGATCGAGCGCTGGATGTTGTCCTTGGGCATCGACGCCGCCTTGGCGGCGTTGACCGCGGCGCGCAGGCGCGGGTTCATGTCCGGGTCGGGGAGACCCATCTTGGCCGCGACGGTGATCTCGCGGCTCAATTTGGAGAACATGCCCGAGCGCTTCTTATCCTGCGCGCCCTTGCGGTGCATGATGTTCTTGAATTTGGAATGGCCTGCCATGGCTCGTCTCTAGACCAGGAAAAGTGGCTCAGGCCAGCCCGAGCGCGGCCTTGTAGGTTTCGAGCAGCGCCTCCGCCTCGTCGCGGTGATGCTTCTCCATCTTGCGCAGCTTGATGATCGTCCGGATCGTCTTCACGTCGAAGCCGGTCGACTTGGCCTCGGCATAGACGTCCTTGATGTCGTCGGCGATGCCGCGCTTCTCTTCCTCAAGCCGCTCGATGCGCTCGATCAAAAGGCGCAGCTGATCGGCGGCGATAACCTCGCTCATTCATGTATCTCCATCGGGTTGAGCGGCGCCTGTAGGCGAAGCTGCCCGCGGGCTCAACGGGGCTCCGTCATCGACGGCGGATCGCTCGCCGGAAAGCTCTCCTCCAGCGCCTCGTCGAGCGCGGCGTTCCGGGCGATGCTCTCCTCCATGCGCTTGAGCTGCTCCGGCGTCGCCTCGCCCTGGTGCTTCGCCTTCCACTCCTCGAATGGCATGCCGTAGACGATCTCGCGGGCGCGCGCCTTGTCGAGATGCCCCGCCTCGCCGATCCAGTCGGCCAGGCAGTTGCGGCAGAAGCCGGCCTGGCCCATCAGGTCGACGTTCTGCGCGTCGCTGCGACGGCGCAGGTGCCGGACCAGCCGGCGGAAGGCGGTGGCGGCCACGCGGTCGTCCAAGGCGTCCAGTTCGTCCATTGCCCGTTCTCCGGTTGATCCGTTCGCAATAGACGCTAGACGCGCCCACGCAAGCGACAGGAGCCCAGCATGACCCGCACGATCCACCCGCGCTCCCGAAAGGTCCGGGTGCTGGCCACGCTCGGCCCCGCGAGCAACACGCCCGAGATGATCGAGAAGCTGTTCGTGGCCGGCGCGGACGCCTTCCGCGTCAACATGAGTCATGGCGACCAGGCGTCGAAGGCGCCGGTGATCGAGGCGATCCGCGCGCTCGAGAAGACCTATGGCCGGCCGACCACCATCCTCGCCGACCTGCAGGGGCCGAAGCTGCGCGTCGGCAGGTTCGCCGAGGGGCGGGTGACGCTGGAGACCGGGCAGCGCTTCCTGCTCGACCGCTCGACCGAACCCGGCGATTCGTCCCGCGTCGAGCTGCCGCACAAGGAGATCTTCGCGGCGATCGAGCCCGGCGCGCGGTTGCTGCTCGACGACGGCAAGCTGGTGCTGAAGGTGCTGGAGCACGACCAGGAGCAGATCATCACCGAGGTGGTGGTCGGCGGGCCGCTGTCCAACTCCAAGGGGCTCAACGTTCCCGACGTGGTGCTGCCGCTGGCGGCGCTGACGCCCAAGGACCGCAGCGACATGGCGTTCGCGCTCGACCAGGGGGTCGACTGGATCGCGATGAGCTTCGTGCAGCGGCCGGAGGACCTCGCCGAAGGGCGGCGGCTGATCGAGGGGCGCGCGGCGCTGCTAGCCAAGATCGAGAAGCCCTCCGCGGTGTCGCGGCTCGAGGAGATCGTCGAGGGCTGCGACGGGGTGATGGTGGCGCGCGGCGACCTGGGCGTCGAGCTGCCGCCCGAGGCGGTGCCGCCGCTCCAGAAGCGCATCGTCGAGACTGCGCGGCGGATGGGCCGGCCGGTGGTGGTGGCGACGCAGATGCTCGAATCGATGATCACCGCGCCGACGCCGACCCGCGCCGAGGTGTCCGACGTCGCGACCGCGGTCTATGACGGCGCCGACGCGATCATGCTGTCGGCCGAGAGCGCGGCGGGCGCCTGGCCGGTCGAATCGGTCGCGATGATGAACTCGATCGCCGATTCGGTGGAGCGCGACCCCGCGCACGGCGACCGCGTGCACTTCACCATCACCAAGCCCGATCCGACCACCGCCGACGCGCTCGCCGAGGCGGCGAAGAGCATCGCCGGCATCGTGTCGGCGAGCGCGATCATCTGCTTCACCATGTCGGGCTCGACCGCGCGCCGCATCGCGCGCGAGCGCCCGTCGGTGCCGATCCTGGTGCTGACGCCCAAGATCGAGACCGCGCGGCGGCTGGGGCTGCTGTGGGGCGTGCATGCGGTCCATACCCGCGACGTCGGCAATTTCGAGGAGATGGTCGCCAAGGCCAAGCGCATGGCGCTGCGTCATCGCATCGCCGCGGCGGGCGACCGTGTGGTCGTCTGCGCGGGCGTGCCGTTCGGGACGCCGGGGAGCACCAACGTGCTCCACGTGGTGCGCGTGATCGGCGACGAGCTGAAGCGCTACAGCGACACGACCAACGGGTGACCCTGCAGGTCGCTGTCGCGGGTGAGCAGCCGCGCACCGCGTTGCTGGGCGTGGACCAGCAGCATCTCGTCGAAGGGGTCCTTGTGCGAGAGCGGCGTGCGGAGCGGCATCGTGCAGTCAACTCCGGTGATCGGCACGACCTCAATGCCCGCCCGGTCGGCGAAAAGCATCGCGGCTTCGGGCGCCAGCGCGCCCTTGCGCTCGCCGTTTCGGCTCACCTTCGACCATTTTATCCTCAGCTCCCAGATCGAGATCGCCGAGATCCAGGCGCGCTCCTCCTGCGCGTCGAGAAATGCTCGTTCGCGCGGCGTCAGCTCCGCGCCGTCCTTGGCGAGCCAGATCACGAAATGGGTATCGAGCAGGACGCTCAAGGCCGATAAGGCTCCCAATCGTCATCGAGCCCCAGAACTTCGCGACTGAACGCGGGGTCGTCGAACTCCTCCTGCCATCCGTCGGGTAATGGAGGCAGCTTGTCCAAGCCCATTTCCTTGCGGACGCGCTCAACCCGTTCCCAATCGATCCCACCCTTGCGCTTCGGCTGCGCCGCGGAGGGCGGCCCCAGCTCCGCGACCGGGCGTCCGTTCTTGGTGATGGTCACGCGCTCACCACGCTCCGCAGCCGCAAGGGCGGCGGCGAATTGGGCGCGGGCTTCGCGAACCGACATTTCCATGATTCATCTCCGTGCACACAATGTACACACGGAAAGCCGTTCAGACAAGCAACCCCACCCGGCCGAGTTCCGCCCGGAACGCCAGCTCGTCGGTGAACAGCACGGCGTGGATGCCGACCGCCCTCGCGCTTTCGACGTTGGCGGGATTGTCGTCGACGAACAGCGCCTCGCCCGGCTCCAGGCCGAAGCGGGCGAGCGCGAGGCGGTAGATGGCGGGATCGGGCTTCAGCAGCTTCTCGTCGCCCGAGACGACGATGTCGCGGAAGCGGTCGAAGGTCTCCGGCCAGCGCCGGCGGGCTTGGGGGAAGAACTCGCCCGAGAAATTGGTGATCGCGAACAGCGGGACGCCGGCCTCGTCCAGCTCCTGCACCAGCTCGAGCATCCCGGCGACCGGGCGGTCCATCGAATCGGTGAAGCGCTCACCCCAGGCGGCGATCAGCGGCTCATGCTCAGGGAAGCGCGCGACGAGCTCGGCCGAGGTCTCGGCGAAGGGGCGGCCGGCGTCGTGCTGGAAGTGCCACTCATGGGTGACGACGTCGCGCAGAAACGCGTCGAGCGCCCGATCGTCCGCGATCAGGCGCTCGTAGAGGAACCGCGGATGCCAGTGGAACAGGACGTTGCCGACATCGAAGATGACGGCGCGGACCCTGTCCCCCACGACTCAGCCCTGGCGGGCCTTGAAGCGGCGGTTGGTCTTGTTGATGACGTAGATGCGCCCGCGGCGGCGGATCACGCGATTGTCGCGATGCCGATCCTTGAGCGACTTCAGTGAATTCACGATCTTCATGACCGATCCCGTTTCGTGCCTGGCGATGTTCGCTGGAAAAATGAGGCGCCCGCCTAGCGGCGCGACCCCGACAAGTCAAGGCGGGGCGGGACGGTTGTGCAACGCCCATGCAAGGCGCATCTGCGGCGAAACGCCAGTACGAGGATTGCGCATGGACCTGGAGACCGCCCTTCTCGACCGCCCCCGCACCCGGCTGATCGATGGGCCAACGCCGATCCAGCGGCTGCACCGGATCGAGGAGGCGCTGGGCGAGGCGGCGAAGGGCGTCGCCCTCTACGCCAAGCGCGACGACCTGACGCCGATCGGCGGCGGCGGCAACAAGCTGCGCAAGCTCGAGTTCCTGCTCGGCGCCGCGATCGCGGACGGCGCCGACACCTTCATCACCGTCGGCGCGCGCCAGTCGAACCATGCGCGACTCAGCGCCGCGGCAGCGGCGCGGGTCGGGCTTGCCGCGGAACTGGTGCTGACACGCAGCGTGCCGCGCGAGGAGGCGGATTATACCGAGAATGGCAACGTCCTGCTCGACGAGCTGTTCGGGGCCACCATCCACGACCTGCCAGGCTCGGCCGATTCGCTCGCCTATGCCGAGGAGCGGGCCGCGACGCTCCGGCGCGAGGGGCGCAAGGTGCATGTCGCGCCGTCCGGCGGATCGTCGCCGGTCGGATGCCTGGGCTATGCCGCCTGCGCCGACGAGATCGTTCGGCAATCCGAGAAGCTGGGCGTCGAGTTCGACCGCGTGATCGTCGCGAACGGCAGCGCCGGCACCCATGCCGGCCTCGCCGCCGGCTATGCCGCGCTCGGGCGATCGCCGGCGGTAGTGACCTCCTATGCCGTGCTCGCCGACGAGGAGGCGAGCCGCCGCACGACGATCGACAAGGCGCGGGCGACGCTGGCGCTGATCGATGCCGGCGCCGTCATCGACGAAGAGGCCATCGACGTGATCGGCGACGAGCGTGGGCCGGGCTACGGCATTCCGACCTATGCCATGGTCGAGGCAGTGCGGCTGATGGCGCGGGCCGAGGGGCTGCTGCTCGATCCGGTTTATTCCGGCAAGGCCTTCGCCGGCCTGCTGGCGGCCGTGCGCGACGGCGCCTTCGCGCCCGGATCGCATGTGCTGTTCGTGATGACCGGCGGCACGCCGGGACTGTTCGCCTATCGGAGCACTTTTCGTCCTGCCGCGTAGGCACTTGAGGGAACGGGGACGCAGGCGTAACGGTTGATCCCCAGGCGCGCCCGCGCCCATGGAGGCAGGAGCGTTATGGGTTTGCTGACCATGTTGGCTGCGGCGAGCGCGGCGCTGGCGCCGGCCCAGGCGGCGGAAGCCGCGCAGGTGACGCCCGGCACCGTCTCCATCGAGTTGTCGGCGGAAAAGCCCTCCACCGCCGACCGGGTGTTCGCCGACGCGGTCGAGCAGGTGTTGATCGACAAGGGCTTTACCGCGCTGCCCGGCGCCGGCCACGGCCGCTACGTGGCGAGCGTGACGGTGACGCGTACCGCCCGGGGCGCCGTGACCTCCGACGTGCCGGTCGATCGCACGAGCGCGAGCCCCGGCACGACGGGCCGAGGCGTCGGCGCCACGCTGGGCGTCGCCCTGCCCTCCGACAAGTCGCGCGTCGGCAACCTCATGGCGACCGAGCTGCAGGTCCGCATCCTCCGGCGCGGCGAGGACCAGCCGGCGTGGGAAGGCCGCGCGGTCACGGCGCAGGTGGCGGGAACGCGCAATGACGCCCCCGCGACCGTCGCGCCGAAGCTGGCGCAGGCGCTGTTCCGGAATTTTCCTGGTGAAACCAACCAATCGGTGAGCGTGCCATGATGAAGCGTGCGGCGATCCTGATCCTGGCGGCGGCGCTGGCCGGCTGCGCGACCACCGGCGGCGGCCGAAGCGGCCCCAGCGAGGTCACCCGCTACCACCTCGGCCAGCCGATCGCAGCGGGTACGGTGACGGTGGAGCCCTTGTCGACCAACCAGACGGTCAGTCCCGAATACCAGCTCTATGCCGACGCGGTGGCGGGCGAGCTCGCCAAGCTCGGCTTCCAGCCAGCGCCGCAGGGATCGACCTCGCAATATATCGCCGCGGTCGCCTTTCGCCGGACCGACGCCGGCTATGTCGAGAGCCCGCCGCCCTTCTCCATCGGCCTCGGCATCGGCGGCGCCAGCTTCGGGCGCCGCACCGGGGTCGGCGGCGGGATCAGCACCGCCACCGGCATCGGCCGCGGCAAGCGGCGCGCGATCCTCGCGACCGAGCTGGCGGTGCAGCTGCGCCGGCGCAGCGACGGGACGACGATCTGGGAAGGGCGCGCGCAGCGGCAGGGCATCGAACGCGCCGGCCAGCCCGATTCGACCGCCGACATTCTGGCCGGCGCGCTGTTCAAGGGGTTCCCTGGAGAGTCGGGCATCACTATCAGCGTGCCATGACCATCCAGATCTCGGCCGCGTTCGACAGCGGCAACATTCGCGTGGTCGGGCAGGAGGGCGACCGCGTCGACCTCGAGATCGTCCGCGACCATCTCTCCGATTTCTACCAGTGGTTCCACTTCCGCGTTGCCGGCGCGCGCGGACGGACGCTGACCTTCCGCATCGTCAACTGCGCCGGATCGGCCTACCCGTTCGGCTGGCCGGGGTACAAGGCGCGCGTGTCGACCGACCGCATCGCGTGGCGGATGGCGCCCGACACCAACTACGTGGACGGCGTCCTCACCTGGACGCACCGCTTCGACACCGAGCTCGCCTGGTTCGCCTATTTCGCGCCCTATTCGATGGAGCGGCACGACGATCTGGTCGCGCGCATCGCGCTGCAGCCCGGCGTCACCCATCGCGAGCTCGGGCAGAGCCTCGACGGGCGCGCGATCGACTATCTGCGCTTGGGCGAGGGCCCCAAGCAGGTGTGGCTCTACGCCCGCCAGCATCCCGGCGAATCGATGGCGGAATGGTGGATGGAAGGCGCGCTCGAGAAGCTGGTCGACCTCAGCGATCCGACCGCGCGGGCGCTACGCGAGAAGGCGACGCTGCACGTCGTGCCCAACATGAACCCGGACGGCAGCTTCCGCGGGCACCTGCGCACCAACGCCGCGGGCGTGAACCTCAACCGCGAATGGCATACGCCGAGCCTGGAGCGGAGCCCCGAAGTGCTGTGCGTACGCAATGCGATGGACGAGACCGGCGTCGACTTCGCGATGGACGTGCACGGCGACGAGGCGATCCCGGCCAATTTCCTCGCCGGCTTCGAAGGCATCCCCGGCTGGACCGATGCGCTCGGCGACAAATTCTACGAATATGGCCGGCGGCTGGCGGCGGCGACGCCCGACTTCCAGACCGAGAAGGGCTATGAGAAGGCCGCGCCGGGCAAGGCCAATCTCAGCATGTCGACCAACCAGCTCGCCGAACGCTACGGCGCGGTGGCGATGACGCTGGAGATGCCGTTCAAGGACCATGATCCGAATCCGGACGCCGAGTTCGGCTGGTCGCCGGAGCGGTCGAAGCGGCTGGGACATGCGTGCCTGGATACGCTCGCGGGGTTCATCGACGAGGTTTAGGGCCCCGGTTCGAACCACCCTTTCCATTCGCCCTGAGCTTGTCGAAGGGCCGTCTTTCTTACTATCGGCGCGCCGGGAAAGAAGAAGTACGGGGCTTCGACAAGCTCAGCCCGAACGGGGTTGGGGTAGGCCCCACTCTCAAGGAGTTCACATGCCCAAGCTCGTGCTCATCCGCCATGGCCAGTCGGCCTGGAACCTGGAGAACCGCTTCACCGGCTGGTGGGACGTCGGCCTGACCGAGCTGGGAGAGAAGGAGGCCTGGGACGCGGGCGAGGCGATGAAGGCGGCGGGGCTCGATTTCGACCTCACCTTCACCAGCTTCCAGACGCGTGCGATCAAGACGCTCAACCTGGCGCTGGAGGCGATGGGCCGGCTGTGGCTGCCGACGGAGAAGAGCTGGAAGCTCAACGAACGCCACTATGGCGGGCTGACCGGCCTCAACAAGGCGGAGACCGCGGCGAAGCACGGCGACGAGCAGGTCAAGCTGTGGCGCCGCAGCTTCGACGTGCCGCCGCCGCTGCCGGAGGAAGGTTCGCCGTGGGACCTCGCCAAGGACGAGCGCTACAAGGGGGTGCCGATCCCGCAGACCGAGAGCCTCAAGGACACCATCGCGCGGGTCCTCCCCTATTGGGAGGAGCGGATCGCGCCGGAGCTGCGGGCGGGCAAGCGCGTGCTGATCTCCGCGCATGGCAACTCGCTGCGCGCGCTGGTCAAGCATCTGTCGGGCATCTCGGACGCGGAGATCACCGGGCTGGAGATCCCGACCGGGCAGCCGATGGTCTATGAGCTCGACACGGATCTCAGGCCAACCGACCGCTATTATCTGTCCGAGCGCGCCTGATGACCTACGTCCCCGCCTCCGATCGCTATGACGGCGCGATGCCCTATCGCCGCTGCGGCCGCAGCGGCATCGACCTGCCGGCGATCTCGCTAGGGCTGTGGCAGAATTTCGGCGGGGTCGACGTGTTCGAGACCGGCCGCGCGATCCTGCGCCGCGCCTTCGACCGTGGCGTCACCCATTTCGACCTCGCCAACAACTATGGCCCGCCCTACGGATCGGCCGAGGAGATGTTCGGCCGGATGATGGCCGGCGACTTCGCGGCCCATCGCGACGAGCTGATCGTCTCGACCAAGGCGGGCTGGGACATGTGGCCGGGGCCCTATGGCGGCATCGGCGGCAGCCGGAAGTACCTGATCGCCAGCCTCGACCAGTCGCTGAGGCGGATGGGGCTCGATTATGTCGACATCTTCTATTCGCACCGCGTCGATCCCAAGACCCCGCTCGAGGAGACGATGGGCGCGCTCGCGCATCTCCACCGGCAGGGCAAGGCGCTCTATGTCGGCATCTCCAGCTATTCGCCCGAGCTGACCCGGCAGGCCGCACGCATCCTCGCCGAGGAGCGCGTGCCGCTGTTCATCCATCAGCCCAATTACTCGATGTTCAACCGCTGGATCGAGAATGGGCTGCTCGACACGCTTGAGGAGCTCGGTGCCGGCTGCATCGCCTTCTCCCCGCTCGCGCAGGGGCTGCTCACCTCGCGATACCTGAACGGCATCCCGGAGGACACGCGCGCCGCGCGCGGCGGATCGTTCGGCAAGGACGTGCTGACCGAGGCGAACCTCGCGCGCATCCGCGCGTTGAACGCCATCGCCGAGCGGCGCGGCCAGACGCTCGCCCAGATGGCGATCGCCTGGGCGCTGCGCGATCCGCGCGTCACCTCGGCGCTGATCGGCGCGCGCACGGTCGAGCAGCTCGACAACTCGCTGGATGCGGCGGCGCGGCTGGACTTCACCGGCGAGGAGCTGGCGGAGATCGACCGTCATGCCGTCGATGGCGGCACCGACTACTGGCGGGAGTCGGCGAGCTACTGAGATGGGGCGACGGAGGAGAGGCCGATGGTTCAGCCCTATGTTTCAGTCATCACGCTCGGCACCGCAGACGGCGCCCGCTCGCGCCGCTTCTATGCCGAAGGCTTCGGCTGGCAGCCGGTGTTCGAGAACGACGAGATCGCCTTCTATCAGCTCAACGGGATCGTGCTCGGCATATGGCGAGGCACCGCGCTCGACGAGGATCGGCAGGAGCAGGCGGGGCCCGGCCCCGGCGCCTTCGCGCTCGCCCATAATGTCGGCAGCGAGGACGCGGTCGCGCCGCTGATCGACCGGTTGGTCGCGGCCGGCGGGCGGCTGCTGCGGCCGGCCGAGGCGCCGCCGCATGGCGGCGTGCGCGGTTATGTCGCCGATCCCGACGGCCATGCGTGGGAGATCGCGTGGAATCCGAGCTGGCCGATCGATGCGGAGGGTAACGTGCGATTCGCTGGGCCGTGATCCAGAGGAGCGAAGGAACCGCACCTTAAGCGTCATGCCGGACTTGTTCCGGCATCCACTCCTCCACAAGCATAGGTGTCGAGGCTCCAGCCCGATTCTCGAAACCCGCGCTGGTTGCCCGGTGGACCCCGGAACAAGTCCGGGGTGACGAAATTTAGTGTTGTCCGCAATCGAGCTAAGCGGCGAACGTCTCCGCGTCGACCGCATACAGCGCATCCGCCTTCGCCGTCGCCGCGGCCTTGAGGCCGAGCGCCTCGGGCACGATCTGCTCGACGTAGAAGCGCGCCGTCGCGGTCTTCATCCGCAGGAACGGCTCCTCGCTGCCCGCGGCAACACGGCCCTGCCGCTCCACCAGCCAGCCGCACACGGCGACCGAGAGCATCGTCAGGAACGGGTAGCTCGCCGCCAGCCGGTCGTCGATCTCGGCCGCCAGTAGCGAGCGGGCGACCTGCTCGCATGCATCGATCAGCTCGCGCAGAGCCGGCGCCTCCGCCTCGGCGCGCATGTCCGCCACCAGCCGGGCCAGCACGCCGCCGTTGTCGAGCCCGAGCTTGCGGCCGACGAGGTCCGCCGCCTGGATGCCGTTGGTGCCCTCGTAGATCGGGGTGATGCGGGCGTCGCGGAAGTACTTCGCCGCGCCGGTCTCCTCGATATAGCCCATGCCGCCGTGAACCTGGATGCCGAGGCTCGCGACCTCGTTGCCGAGATCGGTGCCGTGCGCCTTGGCGAGCGGGGTGAGCAGGTCGAGGCGCGCCTTGGCCTCGGCGTCGCCGCCCGCAGCACGGTCGACCTCGGCGGCGGCGAGATAGACCAGCGCGCGGGCGGCCTGGGTCTGTGCCTTCATCCGCATCAGCATCCGGCGGACGTCGGGGTGCTCGACGATCGCGACCGGCCCCGCCCCCGGCGCCGAGGCGCGCGCGGACTGGATGCGCTCGCGGGCGTACTCGACCGCCTTCTGCGTCGCGCGCTCGGCGACCTGCACGCCCTGGAGGCCGACGTTGAGGCGGGCGTTGTTCATCATCGTGAACATCGCGCGGATGCCGCCCAGTTCGCCGCCGATCAGCTCGCCGACGCAGTCGCCGTTGTCGCCGAAGCTCAGCACGCAGGTCGGCGAGGCGTGGAGGCCCATCTTGTGCTCGATCGAGACGGTGCGCACGTCGTTGGGCTCGCCGGGATTGCCGGCGGCGTCGAGGCGGTATTTGGGGACGAGGAACAGCGACAGGCCCCTGGTGCCGGCCGGCGCGTCGGGCGTGCGGGCGAGGACGAGGTGGACGATGTTGTCCGCCATGTCGTGGTCGCCGAACGAGATGAAGATCTTGGTGCCCTGGATGCTGAACGTCCCGTCGCCGCGCGGGGTGGCGCGGGTGCGGAGCGCGCCGACGTCGCTGCCGGCCTGCGGCTCGGTGAGGTTCATCGTGCCGGTCCATTCCCCGGTCGCGAGCTTCGGCAGGTAGCGCGCCTGCTGCTCGGGCGTGCCGTGGTGGGTGAGCGCCTCGATCGCGCCCACGGTCAGCGTCGGGGCGAGCGCGAATGCCATGTTGGCGCTGCCCAGCGTCTCCAGCACGGCGGCGGCGAGGCAGAAGGGCAGGCCCTGGCCGCCGAACGCCTCCGGCGAGCCGATCGTGCCCCAGCCGCCCTCGACATAGGCCTTATAGGCGGCCGCATAGCCCTCCGGCATCACCACGCCCCGCTCGGTCCATTTCGCACCAATGGTGTCGCCAATGGTGTCGAGCGGCGCCCATTCGCCCGCGGCGAACTGGCCCGCCCCTTCCAGCACCGCGTCGAGGATGTCGTGGTCGACGCCGAGCTCGCCGATGCGGGCGATATGGTCGAGCACGAAGCGCTGCTCGGCGACGGCGGGGGTGAAGGGCATGATCCTCTCGCTTGCTGCTTGTCCGCCGAGGCTATAGCCGCAGGCGCATGAGCGCGCCAAACACGCGGACCTTACCCTACGGCGAGGCGGCCATCGCCGAGGCCGCGGCGGTGATTCGCGCGGGCGGATGCGTCGCGGTGCCGACCGAGACGGTCTACGGCCTTGCCGCCGACGCCACCGATTCGCGGGCGGTCGCCGGCATCTATGCGGCCAAGGGACGGCCGAGCTTCAACCCGCTGATCGTGCATGTGCCGGACCTCGCAGCGGCGGAGGCGATCGCGGTGTTCGACGGCGAGGCGCGGGCGCTGGCCGAGCGGTTCTGGCCCGGACCGCTGACATTGGTGCTGCCGGTGCGCGAGGGGGCGGTCGCGAGCCTGGTCACCGCGGGCCTGGCGACGGTGGCGGTGCGGGTGCCGCGCCATCGGGCGATGCAGGGGGTGCTGCGGGCCTCAGGCAAGCCGCTCGCGGCACCCTCGGCCAACGCCAGCGGCAGCATCAGCCCCACGCGGGCGGAGCATGTGGTCGCGAGCCTCGGCGGGCGCATCCCGCTGGTGATCGACGACGGGCCGACCGAGGCGGGGATCGAATCGACGATCGTGATGGAGAGGAGAGTGCTCCGCCCCGGACCGATCGCCGAAGAGGAACTGTTCCCCAGCGAAGGCCGGGGCCCAGTCGCGACGCAGCCCGATGCTCCTTCGCCGGGGCACGTTGCAGCTCCTGGCCAACTCGAAAGTCACTACGCACCGTCCAAGCCCCTTCGTCTCGACGCGACCGAACGGCGCAACGGTGAATGGCTGATCGGCTTCGGCCCGGTCGTGGGGGACGCCACCCTCTCCGCCTCGGGCGATCCGGTCGAGGCGGCCGCCCGGCTATTCGACGAGCTCCACCGCGCCGATGCGAGCCCCTCGCCTGCCATCGCCGTCGCGCCGATTCCTGCCGCGGGAATCGGCGTCGCGATCAACGATCGCCTGCGCCGCGCGGCACATCCGCGCGATTCTTTACACGTCCGCAACGACGCATAGACTGCGCCCACCCGCGTGAGTCGGGGGAACGCAGGAGGAATGCCATGACCAATGTGCAGCGTGGACTTGCGGAACTGATCGGGACATTCTGGCTGGTGTTCGGCGGATGCGGCAGCGCGGTGCTGGCCGCGGCCTTTCCGGACGTGGGCATCGGCCTGTTGGGCGTATCGCTGGCCTTCGGGCTCACCGTGCTGACCATGGCCTATGCGATCGGCCATATCTCGGGATGCCACCTCAATCCGGCGGTCACCGTGGGCCTGTGGGCCGGCGGGAGGTTTCCGGCGAAGGACATCCCGCTCTACGTGGTCGCGCAGGTGATCGGCGCGGCGATCGCGGCCTATCTGCTGCTTCTGATCGCGCAGGGTCAGCCGGGCTGGGACCTCGCGGCCAAGGGCCTCGCCGCCAACGGCTTCGCCGAGCATTCGCCGGGGCATTTCTCGCTGGCCGCGGGCTTCACCATCGAGGTGGTGCTGACCTTCATCTTCCTGCTGGTGATCCTGGGCGCGACCGACGGCCGCGCGCCGGCCGGCTTCGCGCCGATCGCGATCGGGCTGTGCCTGACGCTGATCCACCTCATCTCGATCCCCGTCACCAACACCTCGGTCAACCCGGCGCGCAGCACCGGGCCGGCGCTGGTGGTCGGCGGCTGGGCGCTCGGCCAGCTGTGGCTGTTCTGGGTGGCGCCGATCGTCGGCGGCGTGCTGGGCGGGATCGTCTACAAGGCGCTCGGCGCCGAAGCCGCGACGCGCCCGCCGGTCGAGGGCGAGGCGCTTCCGGCCGAATAGTCCTTCCCGTTCGTGCTGAGCTTGTCGAAGCCCCGTCCTTTCTTTCGGAAGAAGAACGGCCCTTCGACAGGCTCAGGGCGAACGGAAGAATGGATCAGGCGTTCGTCAGCGCCTTCGACCGCGCGGCGAAGCTCTTGCGGAGCTTCTGGAGCTTGGGCGGGATCACCGCCAGGCAATAGGGATTCCGCTGGCCCTCGCCTTCCCAATATTGCTGGTGATAGTCCTCGGCGGGCCACCAGGTGCCGAGCGGCTCGATCGCGGTGACGATCGGGTCGGGCCAGTTCGCCTGGTTGCGTTCGATCGCGGCGCGCGCCGCCGCCTCCTGCTCCGGCGAATGCGGGAAGATCGCCGATCGATACTGCGTGCCGACGTCGTTGCCCTGGCGGTTGAGCGTCGTCGGGTCGTGCGTCGCGAAGAAGATGTCGAGCAGGTCGTCGTAGCTCACCTCAGCCGGATCGAACGTCACCCGGATCGCCTCGGCATGGCCGGTGTCGCCGCCGCACACCTGCTTGTAGGTCGGATGGTCGACATGGCCGCCGATATAGCCGCTCTCGACGCTCTCGACGCCGATCACGTCCTTGTACACCGCCTCGGTGCACCAGAAGCAGCCGCCGGCGAGCGTTGCGGTTTCCGTGGTCATGACATGGTTCCTTTCGTTACGCGCCGTCGCCGGCCCCGAACGCGGCGAAGACCTCCGCGCCGGTCTGGTTCCGGGTCCGTTCGGCAAAGCTGTAGGTCGACGGCTTCTCGTCGATGAATATCTGGGAGGTGAAGGCGAAATCGCCAGGGTTGTCGAACGCCTGCACCGAGACGGCGATGTGCTCCCCATCCTTCGACCGCCAGAACATCGTGCTGCCGCAGGTCGTGCAGAAGCAGCGTTCGGCCCATTCCGAGGAGACATAGCAGCTCAGCGCGCCGGGGTCCGCGACATCGACCGCCTTGGCCTCGACCGCCAGGAACACGCCGCCCGACCAGCGGCGGCACATGCCGCAATGGCAGGCGCCCATCTCCGGCTCGGCGATCTCGGCTTCGAAACGGACTGCCCCGCAAAGGCAACGTCCTGCATATCTGGACGGCTCGGGCATCGCTGGCTCCTCGGCTGGGCGGCTTGACGGGCGAGATAGGGGTGCCATGGCGCTCGGGCAATGATTGCCCGGATGGCCGGGCGCAACGCAAACGTGAAAGGGCGACGATGGACGGCGCGGTGCTGGTGACGGGCGGTGCGGGGTATATCGGCAGCCATGCGGTGCTGGCGCTGGCCGACGCGGGCTACCGCGTTGTCGTGATCGACAATCTCGTCACCGGCTTCGACTGGGCGGTCGACCCGCGCGCCACCTTCGTCCGGATGGCGGTGGAGGACCCCGCCGTCCGCGACGTGATGCGCGAGCACGACGTGCGCGCCGTCATGCATTTCGCTGGATCGGTGGTGGTGCCGGAATCGGTCAGCGATCCGCTCAAATACTATCGCAACAACACCGCGGCGAGCCGGTCGCTGATCGAGAGCGCGGTGGCGAGCGGGGTACGGCATTTCATCTTCTCGTCGACCGCCGCGACCTACGGCATCCCGGAGAAGGTGCCGGTCGCCGAGGGCGACCCGACCGTGCCGATCAACCCCTACGGCATGTCCAAGCTGATGACCGAGGCGATGCTGCGCGACGTCGCGGCGGCGCATCCGATCAACTACGCGGCGCTACGCTACTTCAACGTCGCCGGCGCCGATCCCAAGGGCCGCTCGGGCCAGTCGACCGCGGGGGCGACGCACCTCATCAAGGTCGCAGTCGAGGCGGCGATCGGCAAGCGCGACGGGGTGAGCGTGTTCGGCACCGATTTCGCGACGCCGGATGGCACCGGCGTGCGCGACTATATTCACGTCACCGATCTTGCCGCCGCCCATGTCCATGCGCTGGAGCTGCTGATCGCCGAGCCGGGGAAAAGCCACACGCTCAACGCCGGCTATGGCCGCGGCTTTTCGGTGCTGGAGGTGCTCGATGCGGTCGACCGCGTCACCAACCTCAGGATCGAGCGCCGCCTCGAAGGCCGCCGCCCCGGCGATCCCGACGCGCTGGTCGCCGACAACAGCGCGATCCTCGCCACCCTGCCCTGGCGGCCGCAGCACGCCGACCTCGACGGCATCGTCAAAGATGCGCTGGCGTGGGAGCGCAAGCTGGCGGAGCGGGGTTAACGGTCTTCGCGGGGGCGTGGCGAGAAGAAGAAGACTTGTTCACGCGGAGACGCGGAGGACGCAGAGATCACGTCGCCTGCCGCACGCTCAGCCGCACCAGCGGCCTTCAGACTTGTCACTTGCTACAGGTTGAAAGGTCTCGCTGACGCGAGACGGAGCTACAGGCGAGACATCTTTGCGTCCTCCGCGTCTCCGCGTGAACAAGTCTTCCTCTCTTCACGACCGCCGCAGCAGCCGCGCCTCGATCCACCACCACATCAGCGCCCACAGCGCACCGAACAGCCAGCCGGCGAGCACATCGCTCGGCCAATGCACGCCAAGGTAGACGCGGCTGATCCCGATCGCGCCGGTCAGCAGCAATGCGACGGCAAGCACGAACACGCGCATCCGCGCCTCGCGGACCACCGGAAACAGCAGCGAGGCGAGCGTCAGGTAGATGATCGCGCTGTTGGCGGCATGACCGCTGGGGAAGCTCGCGTTGCTCACCTCCACCAGATGATCGATCAGCGTCGGCCGCGGCCGCGCGAAGCCGGCCTTGAGCGCGGACACGGCCCAGCTGCCCGACAGCGACGCCATCAGCACGAGCAGCGCCGGCCGCCACAGCCGCTTGAGCGCTAGGAAGACGATCGTCAGCACGACCACGCCGGTCAGCACCGTCGCGCCGCCCAGCGCGGTCACGTCGCCCATCGCGCCCGCGAGCCATGCCGGGCCGGCCGGGAGCTCCGGATGACCGGGCACGCGCATCGCGAGCATGAGGCTGCGGTCGAGCGCCATCGCTTCGCCGGCACGCACCTCCGATCCGAGCCGGAACAGAAGCCAGAGGGCGCCGGCGACCAGCGCCCCGGCGATCAGCAGCCAGGGCGGCCGGCGCGTCGCTCGCACAGGTGGAACGGTCGGCACGAGCGGTTCGGTCATTGCGGCGGATTATAGCCTTCGATCCCGCGACGCTATCGTGATCGGAGCTAAACCTCACCAGCCGCCGGTGCCGCTCGATCCAGCTGCGGCACGAGGAGCTGGACCAGGAGAAGCGCGACCAGATAGGCCGTGCCCGCCCAGAGGAACACCGGGAGATAGCTGCCGACCGTCTCGAGCACCTGCCCCACGTAGCGGGCCATGATCATCCCGCCGACCGCGCCCGCCGCGCCGCCGATCCCCATCACCGACGCGACCGAACCGCGCGGGAAAGTGTCCGACACCATCGTGTAGAGGTTCGACGACCATCCCTGATGCGCGGCGGCAGCGACGCCGAGGATCGCGACTGCGGCGAGAAGGCTGGAGACCACGCTCGCGAAGAAGACCGGCAATACCGCCAGCGCGCAGGCGAGTAGCGCCAGCTTGCGTCCGGCGTTGACGCTGTAGCCGCGCTTGATGAGCCATGAGGACAGCCAGCCGCCGCCGATGCTGCCGACGTCGGCCAGCAGATAGACGGCGATCAGCGGCGGGCCGAAGCTGGTCAGGTCGAGCCCGTGCCGCTTGGCGAAGAAGTCGGGCAACCAGAACAGGAACAGATACCACACCGGGTCGGTCAGGAACTTGGCTGTGGCGAACGCCCAGGTGCCGCGGTGGCGGAACAGCGCGGGCCACGGGATCGGGGCGGGTGCGGCGTCGGTGGCGTCGTCGGCGTTGATATAGGCGAGCTCCTGGGACGACACGCGGGGATGCCGGGCCGGCGCGCGATAGAAGGCGAGCCACGCGACCAGCCACACGAAGCCGAGCAGCCCCGTCACGATGAACGCGCCCTGCCAGCCGTAACGGATGGCGATGAACGGCACGATAATCGGCGTCGCGATCGCGCCGACATTGGCGCCGGCGTTGAGGATGCCGGCGGCGAGCGCCCGCTCCTTCTTCGGAAACCATTCGGCGACCGACTTGATCGCCGCGGGGAAGTTGGCAGCCTCGCCCAGCCCGAGCGCGAACCGCGCCAGCGAGAAGCCGCCCGGGCTGCGCGCCAGCGCATGGGCGAGCGCGGCCAGGCTCCACAGGCCGATCGCCGCGGCATAGCCGAGCTTCGAGCCGATCCGGTCGATCAGCGGCCCGCAGGCGAGCAGACCGATCGCATAGGCCGCCTGGAACCAGAACACGATCATGCCATAGTCGATCTCGGACCAGCCGAGCTCCGCCTGGAGCGTCGGCTTGAGGATACCGATCACCTGCCGGTCGATGTAGTTGATCGTCGTCGCGAAGAAGAGCAGCGCGCAGATGATCCAGCGGACGTTGCCGCCCGCGGAGGCCGGGGCCGGGCGTGTCGCCTCGTTCGGATCTGTCGCGCTCATCGTCATGCGGTGACCAGGCGCTCGGCAGCGGCGGTCGCGTATGCGATGCCGCGCTCGACTCCGCGTAGCTCGGCCAGGCCGCGCATGCGGCCGAGCAGCGAGTAGCCGGGCAGCGTCGTCTTCGTGAGATCGTCGAGCATCTGGTGCCCATGGTCAGGCCGCATTGGGATCGAGCGACCCTCGCGCTGCTGCAGCGCGTGGATGGCCGCGACGAGCCGGACCATGTCGGCGTCCCCCTCGAGATGGGCCGCCTCGTGGAAGGTGCCCTCGCCCTCGCGCTGGACCGAGCGGAGGTGGAGGAAGCCGATCCGGTCGCCCAGCCGATCGATCATGCCCGGCAGGTCGTTGTCGGGGCGCACGCCGAACGACCCCGCGCAGAAGCACAGGCCGTTCGACCGGTTGGGCACGCGCCGGAACAGCGTCGCGACATCGTCCTCGGTGCTCACCACGCGCGGCAGGCCGAACAGCGGGAACGGCGGGTCGTCCGGGTGGACGACGAGACGGATCCCGAGCTCGTCCGCCAGCGGGCACACCGCCTCGAGGAAGGCGACGTGATTGGCGCGCAGCGCGTCGGCGTCGACATCGTCATATTGTGCAAGCGCGTCGCGAAACCGATCGGCGGTGAAGGTCTCCTCGCTGCCCGGCAGCCCGGCGATGATCGTGCGTTCGAGCCGATCGCGGTCCTCGTCGGTCATCGCGTGGAACCGCCGCGCCGCGCGCTCGATCAGGGCGGGCGGATAGTCGCGCTCGGCGCCCGCGCGGCGCAGGATGTGCAGGTCATAGGCCGCCGCCGCCTCGATCTCGAACCGCAGCGCCAGCGCGCCGTCCGGCATCTCCCAGGCAAGGTCGGTCCGGGTCCAGTCGATAACCGGCATGAAATTGTAGGTGACGGTGGTGATGCCGCATGCGGCGAGGTTGACCAGGCTCTCGCGATAGCGCTCGACCAGCTCGTGCCAGTCCTTCGCGCGGGTCTTGATCCCCTCGTGCACCGGCAGGCTCTCGACGACCGTCCAGCCCAGGCCCGACGCCTCGATCTCCTGCCTGCGCGCGGCGATCGCCTCGCGCGGCCAGATCGCGCCGTTGGCAACCTCGTGGAGCGCGGTGACGACCTCGCTGGCGCCGGCCTGTCGGATATCCTTCAGTGTCACGGGGTCGGATGGGCCGAACCAGCGCATCGTTTCAGTCATCAACACCGGTTACTTGCCTCCTTTGCCACCCACCGAGGCCACCCCGGCCTCTCTCGCCAAGTGGACGGTTAGCAGGTCTGAATTTAGCAGGCCAGATACAAAGAATTGGTAAGGCAAATTTGGATATAGCGAACGAAGCTCGCCGTGAGCCGGGAGAGGCTCACGGCGACAGGGGAGGAGGGCTAGAATTGGAAGTTGACCGCCAGGGCGTAGGTGCGACCGAAATAGGCGGTGTACAGCGGGTCCTTCCGCATGGTGTCGGTGTAGAGGCGGTTGGTCTCGTTGGTGATGTTCGACACCTCGGCGATCAGCTTGATGTTGTCGCTGATGTTGTATGACGCCGATGCGTCGACGAAGATCGAGCTGGCGTTGACGTTGGCGTCGCTGTCGGTCGGGCCGGGGACGCCGGTGAGGAACGCCGCGCGATAGTTGATCGTCGAGCGGATGCTGAACTTGTCATCCTCATAGTAGAGCGTGCCGCTGGCGGTCTCCGGCGAGAGGCCGACGAGCGGCGCCCTGCGCGTGATCGTCGGCGAGATGATGTAGTTGATGCTCGAGCGCACGCGCGTGAAGTTGGCGAGCAGGCCGAAGTTGCTGAACGCCCCGGGCAGGAAACGGAACGGCAGCTGGAGGTTCACCTCGAACCCGCGCAGCGGCCCGCCGTCGGTGTTGTTGCTGCGCGTGACGCTGAACAGTTCGTCCGCGGTGACGCCGGTGCCCGTGCCCTCCAGCAACGACAGCGGGAGTCCGAGCTCGCGGAACGGCACCAGCTGGTTGGTGTTCTGGATATAGGTTTCGATATTCTTGTAGAAATAGGCGACCGACAGCAGCGAGCCGGGCGCGAAATACCATTCGAGCGAGGCGTCGAAGGTGTTGGCGCGGATCGGATCGAGATAGGGATTGGTGATCGAAGCGGTGCGGATCACGATGTTCGCGCTGCCGCTGGGGATCAGCTGGCCGTAGGACGGACGCGACATCACCCGCGCCGCTGAGAAGCGCGCAATGAGGTCGGGCGTAACGTCGAGCGCGAGGTTCATCGACGGCAGCCAGTCCTCGTACGAACGCTTCACCTGCGAGATCACGTACTGTGAAGGATAGGGCGATCCGGCCGGCGCCTGGGTGGGGATCGGGCCGTAGGTGTCGAGGTCGGTGTGGACGTAGCGAACGCCCGCATCGCCGCGCAGCGCGAACGGCAGGACGTCCTTGGTGTCGAACTTCACCATGACGTAGCCGGACTTGTATTTCTCGTCGACGCCGCCGTAGGTGCCCTTGGCGCACTCCACGCTGCAATATTGGTAGCTGCTGAAGTTCACCGCGTCGCGGAACTTGTCCGGATCGATCGCGACGAAATCCTGCATCTGGCCGTCGAGATTCTTGCCGATCCCCTTCGTCACGAAGGTGATGTCGGCGAGCGACACGCCCGCCGGCAGCAACTGCGGCAGCGACTGGGCAGGGATCAGCTGGCGCTCGCGCGCGGTATATTTGTTGGTGCGATACTGGCCGCCGACCTGAACGGTGAAGTTCGGCGCCGCTTCCCATTCGCCGTTGAGCTCGAACGTCTTGCTGACGATGGTATTCTTGCGGATGAAGTTCGAAATCTGCCCGCGCTGCGTGCCGTCGGGCAGCGGCGGGCCATAGAGGAAGTTGGCCGGGTCGGTCAGGTCGATGCCGTAGCCGATCTTCGGGACATGCGGATTGTCGCGGAAGTCGATCGAGAAATCGTCGGTGTCGTTCGAATCGATCGCGACCTGCAGACGGTTCACCTTCAGTTGCGAATCATTGACGCCGGCCATGCCGAAGACGCGGAACGTGTCGGAGAAGCGATGGTCAAAGTTGAGGTTCACCTGGCGGAAGGTCGAGGTGAAACGCTCGTCCTGCATCTCCGAGCGCAGGTCCACGCCGTCCCACAGGCCATGGATCAGCGACCCGTTGTCGTCGACCTCTATATCGCGGATCGACATCATCGGCTGGCCGTTGTTCGCGGCGGTCCGGCCCATCGAGCGCGCGTCGATCATCGTGTCGAGGCGATTGACCTTGAAGCGCGAATACAGGCCGTCGAGCGAGATGTCGGTATTGTCGGTCGGCTTCCATTGCAGCGTCAGCGATCCGGCCAGGCGCTCCTGGTCCTGGCTGCCCTTCACCGGGCGCGGCAGGCGCGGCAGGAACACGCCGCCGCCCGGACGGCCCGACACGCCGGTGCGGCTCATGATATAGTCATATGCGGCTTGCGTGCTGGTGCGGGGGTTGCCGGCCGAGCAATTGTTTGCATCGGCACCTACCGATGCGCCGCCGTTGGCGTAGCTCGGCTCCGGGCTGTTCACCGGAAAGCCCTTATAAGTATAGCCGACGGGGGTGCAGTAGGGGAAGATAACGGTGGCGGGTTTCTGGCCGGGCGCGGGCGGCGGCGCGCTCGGATCGGGCAGTTCGCGCCCGGCGACGTAGGACGGCAAGATGTCGACCGCCGAATAGGCATATTCGTCGATATGGCGCTTCGAATAGGCGATGCTGCCGAGCACCCCGAAGGTGTCGCCGAACTTCTTGGAAACCAGCGCGGACAGCCGCGGATCGACCTCCTTGGCGATATCGTTGTAGATGCCGCGGGCAGTACCCGAGAAGACGAAGTCCTTCTTCTGATCGAACGGCTTGGGCGCGCGCAGGTCGACGGTCGCGCCGAGCGAGCCTTCCTCTACGTCGGCCGACAGGGTCTTGCGTACCGAGAGGCTCGAGAAGATCTCGGTCGGGAAGGTCACGAAGTCGAATGAGCGCCCGGTGGCGACACCGCCGCGGATGTCGCTGCCGCTGACCTGCGACACGCCCTCCATCCCGTTGATGCGCACGCGGGTGAACTGGGCGCCGAGGCCGCGGACCGAGATGTTGCGCCCCTCGCCGCCGTCGCCGCGCGACAGGGCGACACCGGGAATGCGCTGCATCGACTCGGCGAGGTTCGAATCGGGGAATTTGCCGATGTCCTCGGCGACGATGCTGTCGATCGCCGCGGTTTCCTCCCGCTTCAGGTTCAGCGCGCTGTTCAGCGAAGCGCGGAAGCCGGTGACGACGATGTCCGGCTGCGAATCGGTCTGGGGAGAATCGGCGGCTGGTTGCCCACCTGTCTGGCCGGCTTGCTCTGCGGAAGCTTGCGGGGTCGCCTGGCCGAACGCCGGCAACGCCATACAGAGACTCACCAAACTCGCCGAGATCAATAGCTGACGCTTGCTGCGGCTATCGCGGTTCATTTCCCCTCTCCCTGATTGGCCGGCAGCCGCTTTGGCCGCTCGGCATATGATTCCTGACAATCGGGTTTGTATCTTATTGTTAGTCGTCAGCTATCATTGTCAGGCAACTATGACAATAGCGTCTGACGAGAGGGGCGATTTCAGGCGTGACGAGTCGCCGCGCCACAAGGGCACCATGTCCCATGCCCGGAATGCGAACTCGGAAGAAATGCGAGGGTAGCGGACCCGATCGGGCCCGGTGTCAGACCGTGCGGCGGGCCAGGGCGCGCCGGCGCTGATCGCTCTCCGCACGAGCACGTTCGACCGCTTCGGTTTCGGTGACGTGCAGAAGATGGTCGATGAGCCGGGTGAGATGATCGCGCATCGCGTTGCGCGCATCGACCGGGGAGCGCGCCTCGAGCGCCTTCAGGATGCGGCCATGCTCGGCCATGCGGTTTTCGGTGCCCAGACTACCCGCCTTCGCGAGCACCTCGCGCGCGAGCGGCGAGCGGAAGCGCATGTCCCAGAAATCGGTGACGGCCGAGATGATCACGGCATTGCCGGTCGCCTCGGCGATGGCGATGTGGAAGCGCCGGTCGGCGGCTTCGGCCGCCTCGGTATCCTCCTGCGCCATCTGGGCCAGCAGCTCGCGCAGCTCGGCAAGCTGCGCCTCGTCGATCTCGGTCGCAGCGACCGCGGCGACCTCGCCCTCGAGCAGCCGGCGGGCTTCCGTGATCTCGAACGCGCCGATGTCGAGCTCGCGGTCGGCATTGGCGGTCGAGGAGGCGAGCACGAACACGCCCGATCCCTTGCGCGCCTCGACCAGGCCCTGCATCTCGAGCGCGATCATCGCCTCGCGGATCGTCGGGCGGCTGACCTGGAACCGCTCGGTCAGGTCGCGCTCCGCGGGCAGGCGCGTGCCCACCGGGAACACCCCGTCGGCGATGTCGGCGACGATCGCCTGGACGATCTTCCGGTAGAGTTTGCCACCCCGTTCTTCCGCCGACATATCGTTCCTCGTTCGATCAGCCGGACGCGAGCCCGGTCTTCGTATAATTGTCTTACTTCGCCCACGGCGACCCATCGTCAAGACCTGGCAGGCAGGCAGCCATATTTCTTTGCAAGAAATGTCTGACAGCTATTGCAATGTGGTCCGACCACAGATTAACGATGCGAGAGAAGAGAGACCGCATCGGCAGGAGCCGGCACCGCGGCAACATAAGGCGGGGAATGCTATGGGATCGTCAGGACTTGGGTGCTCGACTCGCCCTCGCGGAAACAGGATCGGTGCCGGCGCAATAGTCCGAGGGATCGCCGCTCTAAGCCTGTTAGCTCTGCCAGGCATCGCGATAGCCCCGGCGATGGCGCAGAAGCAGGCGCCATGGGTCGACATCACGCCTCGCGCCGGCTTGGCCGGCTGGCACACCGCGGGCGGGCAGGCGCCGTACGAGGTGACCGGCGGCGAGCTCATCGGACGCGCTGCGGCGGGATCGGCGAACAGCTGGCTGGTGTCCGACCGGCAATATGGCGACTTCATCCTGGAGTATGACGCCAAGACCGATCCGGTGCTCAACTCCGGCGTCATGATCCGCGGCCAGAGTCGGCCCGATTACCGCAACGGCGTCGTCTTCGGATATCAGGCCGAGATCGACCCGTCGAAGCGCGCCTGGAGCGGCGGCATCTACGACGAGCAGCGCCGGCAATGGCTCTACACGCTCGGCCGCAACGAGGCGGCGCGGCGGGTCTTCCGCTCGGGCGATTGGAACCACTATCGCGTCGAGGCGATCGGCAACCGCCTGCGCACCTGGGTGAATGGCGTGCCCGCCGCCGATATCGTCGACGACACCGACGCGCAGGGGTTCATCGCATTCCAGGTGCACGCCATCCCCGACGCGCTGGCGAGCCGGAAGCCCGAGGTGCGGTTCCGCAACGTCCGGATCATCAGCGAGAACGCAGCTCGTTTCGCCTCGCCGGCAACGACGCTGGAGCAGCAGGGCTGGCTGAGCAACCGCCTGTCCGACGGAGAGCGGCGCGCGGGCTGGACGCTGCTGTGGGACGGCAGCACCGCGAAGGGCTGGCGCAGCACCAAGGCCGCCGGTTTTCCGAGCAAGGGCTGGTCGATCCGCGACGGCATCCTGTCCGTCGAAGGGGGCGGCGGCGACATCGTCACCGCACGCGACTATCGCAACTTCGAGCTGTCGGTCGATTTCCGGCTGACGCCCAGCGCCAACAGCGGGATCAAGTACCGCATCGATCCGAAGACGCAGGTCGGCCTCGAGTACCAACTGCTCGACGATGCCCGTCATCCGGATGCCAAGATGGGCCGCGACGGCAACCGCACGCTCGGTTCGCTCTACGACCTGATCCCCGCGCGCAACCTGTCGGACCCCGACAGTCCGGGCAAGCGGATCAACCCGCCGGGCGAATGGAACCGCGCGGTGATCGTCGTGCGCGGCCGGCATGTCGAGCATTGGCTGAACGGCTTCAAGGTCGTCGAGTACGAGCGCGGCTCGCCCGAGTTCCGCGCGCTCGTCGCCGAGAGCAAGTTCGCCGGACGGGCGGACTTCGGCGAAGGCGCGCAGAGCCCGATCCTGCTCCAGGATCACGGCGACCGCGTCGACTTCCGCTCGATCAAGCTGCGCCAGTTGCAAGGGGAATGACGATGCTCGACCGCCGGACGATGATCAAGGGCGCGGGCGCGACGCTCGGGATCGCGATGAGCGCGCGCAGCTATGCGCAGATCAAGGGTGCCAACGACCGGCTGCGCGTCGCGGTGGTGGGGGTCAACGGGCGCGGGCAGGCGCATATGAGTGCCTTCTCGAAGCTGCCGAACGTCGCGGTCACCCATTTCGTCGACGTCGACTCCCAGATCCTGGCGAAGCGCGCCGCCGAGTTCGCCGCCAAGGGCAATCCCGCGCCCAGGACCGAGCGCGACTACCGCAGGCTGCTCGACAGCAAGGCTGTCGATATCGTGACGGTGGCGACGCCGGACCATTGGCACGCCAAGGTGGCGATCGACGCGATGGATGCCGGCCGGGACGTCTATTGCGAGAAGCCGATCAGCCTCGCCCCGGCCGAGGGCGAGGCGATGATCGCGGTGCAGCAGCGCACCGGCCGCAAGCTGCAGGTCGGCAACCAGCAGCGTTCGAGCGTCGAGACCCAACAGCTCGCCGCGCTGATCAAGGCCGGCGAGCTCGGCGACGTGTACGAGGCGCAGACCTGGTACGCCAACAACCGCACCTCGATCGGTCGCGGGCACGAAATGGCACCGCCGGCGCATCTCGACTGGGACATGTGGCAGGGGCCGCGGCCGCGCGGGCCCTATCGGTCCAATCTCGTGCCCTATAATTGGCACTGGTTCTGGAAATACGGGACCGGCGAGACCTGCAACAACGCGATGCACGAGCTCGACGTGGCGCGCTGGCTTATGGGGCTCACCTTTCCTGAGACGGTGACGGCGCGCGGCTCGCGCCAATTCTACCGCGGCGACGACTGGGAGATGTACGACACGCTCGCGCTCGACCTGATCTATCCCGACGGGCGCGCGATCCGGTGGGACGGGAACAGTTGCAACGGGATGCTGCGCTACGGCCGCGGCCGCGGCGTGCTGTTCCTTGGTACCAAGGGCTCGGCGGTCGTCGATCGCAACGGATTCGAGCTCTATGATCTCGCCGGCAAGCAGGTGCGGCAGGTGGCTGCGGCGGCGAGCTCCGAGACCACCGGGACGGTCGGCGAAGGCGCGCTCGACGTCCTGCACGCGGGCAACCTCGTCGACGTCATCCGCGGCCGGGCGAGCGCGCTCGCCTCGCCGATCCGCGAGGGTCATATCAGCACCACGCTCTGCCACCTCGGCAACATCGCCTATCGCACCAAGTCGACGCTCACGCTCGACACCGCGACGGGCAAGCCCTCCGGCCCCGAGGCGATGAAGCTCTGGTCGGTCGACTATGAGCCGGGCTGGGAGGTGAAGGCCTGACCGTCCCGTGATCACCCCCATGATTGCGATGCAGCCCGAGCGGTTCGCCGCGATGGGGACGCGGGTCGAGCTGCATCTGTTCGGCTCGGACGATCGCGATGCGCTGCTCGCGGCGCGGCGCGCGATCGAGGCGGTCGACGATGCGCTGACGATCCACCGCCCCTCAGCGACGACAGCGCTCAACGAGTGCCTGATGGCGGGGCGGCACTGCCGTATCAATGATCCGGTGCTGCTCGACGCGCTGGTCGAGATCGAGGCGGCCTATGCGGCGACATATGGCCTGTTCGATCCGGCCGCCGATGCGTCGAGGCCCGGGACGGGGTGGAACATGATCGCGTTCGATAGGGACCATGCCCGGATCGAGGCGTCGCGGCCCGTCGCCCTCGACTTCGGCGGGTTCGGCAAGGGTTTCGCGCTCGATCGGGCGTGCGGGGTGCTGAGGGCGGCGGGAGTCACGTCGGCCTTCCTGTGTGCGGGCGAGAGCTCGATCGCGGTCGTCGGCGAGCATCCGCTCGGGGGAGGCTGGCCGGTCGCGGTTCCCCGTCCGATCCGGCCGGGGGGAGTCCTCGCGGAATTCGAGCTCCGCGACGAGGCGCTCTCGATCTCGTCGACCGTGGGCGCGGGAACGGCCGCGCCGGAACGCGCCGCGATGATCCGTCCGACCGACACCTCCGTCATCACCGCGCCGCGTACCACGGTTGCCATCGACCGCAGCGGCGCGCGGGCCGAGGTGATGAGCACGGCGCTGCTCGTCGCCGATGACGATCTGGCCGGACGCCTGCTCGACCCTGGGCAGGCGCGCCGCTTCCTGTTCGATTTCAGCCGTGAAGCGGCGATGCCCGTTCAACCAGGTGAGATGGCTCTGCAATGACCGACAAGGATTTCGACCTCACGCGGCGCGCGTTCATCGACGGCGTCCTGAAGGCGACGGCGGCCGCCGGCATGGCGGCGGCCGCGCCATGGGCGGTCTCCGCCGCGGGAGCCGAGCCGGCCGCAGGCAATCGCGTGCGGCTGGGCGTGATCGGCACGGGCGATCGCGGCCGGACGCTGATCCGGAACATCCTCAAGACCCGCAACTGCACCGTCGCCGCGATCTGCGACAATTTCGAGCCGCATCTGTCCAAGGGACGCGCGCTGGTCAGTCCGGCCACGCCCGCCTTTGCCGATCATCGCGCGATGCTGGATGCCGGCGGCCTCGACGCGGTGGTCATCGCGACCCCACTCAACGTCCATGCGACCCACGTCCTGGATTCGTTCGACGCGGGTCTGCACGTCTGGTGCGAGAAGGCGATGGCGCGCACCATCGCCGACTGCAGCGCGATGGTGAGAAAGTCGCAAGACAGCCGCAAGGTGCTGCAGATCGGCCATCAGCGCATGTTCCACCCGACCTATCTCAACGCGCTGCGCCGGGTGAAAGCAGGCGAGATCGGTCCGGTCACGCAGATCCGGGCGAGCTGGCACCGCAACACCAGCTGGCGACGTCCGATCCCGCCCGGCGGTACCGACCGGCAGATCAACTGGCGCCTCTATCGCGACGTTTCAGCGGGACTGATGACCGAGCTCGCGACCCACCAGCTCCAGGTCGGCAACTGGTTCCTCGACGCGGTGCCGACCCGCGTGATCGGGTCGGGCAGCATCTGCTTCTGGAAGGATGGGCGCGACGTCTACGACCATGTCGCGCTGGTCTATGAATATGCGGGCGGGCGGAAGTTCGTCTACACCTCGCTCCTGAACAACGCGCGCTACGGGTGCGAGGAGCAGATCCAAGGCAGCAAGGGGACGATCGAGCCGGAGCTCGGCCGCATCTATCAGGAGGTGCCGCCCAAGGTGCTGGCGCTCCAGCGGATGCAGGAGGACGTCAAGCGCGGTCACAAGCGCACCGTTCCGATCGGCGGCGCCACCTGGTTCCCCGAGCTCCCCGTCACGACGCCGGGGGAATCGCTGGGCTGGGGCGAATATGACGAGACGATGCTCCAGTTCGAGGGGTTCGGCGAGGCGGTGCGATCGGGCAAGCCGCTTCCCGGACTGCTGGCGCAGGCCTATCATGCGAGCGTCGCCTCGCTGCTCGGCGAGCAGGCGATGGACCGCGGCGAGGCCATGACCTGGCCGACCGACCTCGTCACCGTCTGACGATCGAATGATGCGCATCACCAAGAGGAACCCGCTGTGATCGAATCCAACCGCCGCGAGCTTCTGGGCCTTCTCTCCGCGAGTGTCGCCGTCGGCTTCGCCGCCGACGCGCTCGCGCAGTCCGCCACCCGTGGCGATGCGCCGACCGAGGGCGCGCCGGCACGGCCCGCCCCTGAAGCCAAGTATCGCGTGCCCTTCGCCGTGATCGGGCTCGACCACAACCACATCTACGGCATCACCGACGCGGTGATCCGCGGCGGCGGCGTGCTGACGAGCTTCTTCGCCACCGATCCCAAGCAGGTCGCGATGTTCCAGAAGCGCTATCCGGGCGTCCCGCTGGCGCGATCGGAGGACGAGATCATCGAGAACCGCGCGATCAAGCTGGTGTGCAGCGCGGCGGTCCCCAGCCTGCGCGCGCCGCTCGGCATCAAGGTCATGCGCGCGGGCAAGGACTATCTGAGCGACAAGGCCGCCGTCGTCTCGCTGCAGCAGCTCGCCGATGTCCGCCAGGCGATCAAGGAGACCGGGCGCAAATACGGGATCATGTATTCGGAACGCCTCGAGGTGCCGGCCGCGGTCATGGCCGGCCAGCTCGTCCACGACGGCGCGATCGGCCGGGTGATCCAGACGGTCAACCTCGCCCCGCACCGCCTGGCCGCGCCGAGCCGGCCGGACTGGTTCTGGGATACGAAGCGCAACGGCGGCATCCTCACCGACGTCGGCAGCCACCAGGCCGACCAGTTCGTCTATCTGACGGGCAGCAAACGCGCGCATGTCGTCGCGTCGCAGACCGGCAACTTCAACCATCCCGAGCATCCTCAATTCGAGGATTTCGGCGACATGGTGCTGAACGGCGACGGCGGCACCGGCTATGTCCGGGTCGACTGGTTCACCCCGGACGGCCTGCCTACCTGGGGCGACGGCCGCCTGTTCATCCTGGGGACCGAGGGCTACATCGAGCTCAGGAAGTACGTCGACGTCGCCGGACGGCCCGGCGGCAACCACCTGTTCATCGCCGACCGCAAGGGCACGCGCTATCTCGACTGTTCGAAGGTGCCGCTGCCCTTCGGCCCGCAGTTCGTGACCGACATCGTCGAGCGCACGTCGGTCGCGCAGGACCAGGAAGGCGCCCTGCTCGCCGCCGAGCTGGTGCTGACCGCCGAGGCCCGCGCGACGCCGGCCAAGGACAGCGCCAGCGCGTGACCTGAAGACTGTTCCCCCATGCCATTTATGCGCCGGAAGCGGCCCTGGCCGATATAAAACTTCCGGAGACCGTCCTAGCCCTCGGCCGGGCTTTCGAACCAGGCCTCGACCGGACCGGTGAGCTTGATCGTCAGCGGCTGGCCGTGGCGGTCGACCTTCTTGCCGAGCTGGACCCGGATCCAGCCTTCGCTGATCGAATATTCCTCGACGTCACGGCGCTCCTGCCCCTTGAAGCGGATGCCGATGCCGCGGCGGAGCAGTTCCCCGTCGAAATGAGGGCTGCGCGGATTGGTCGAAAGCCGGTCGGGAGGAGTGTCGCTCATGACCGCGCCTCCTGCCCCAGCCGCGCGCAAAAGAAAAGCGGCGCGGGAACCCTGAGGCTCCCGCGCCGCCGTTCGTCATATGGCTGCCGTCTCAACGGCAGATGCGGATCCGCTCGCGATCGCCCCAATAAGGGTCGTAGCGCCACTCGGTGTAGCAGCGCGGGCGATAGCGATAGTAGTAATCGTCCTCATAGTAATAGGGACGCGGGTAATAGCCGCGGTCGTAGTAGTAGGGACGGTCGTAATAGCGGTCGCGGCTGCCCGACGCGATCGCCGCGCCGACCGCCAGCCCCAGGACGCCGGCGGCGATCGCCGGACCCGTCCGGTCGTGGTGGTGATGGTAATAGCCGCGACCCCAGCCGCCGCGCCAGCGCTGCGCCTCGGCCGGCGCCGCCGTCGCGACGAGCGCGGTCGCGCCGAGCGCCAGGCCAAGCGTCGCTTTCTTGAACAGGTTGCGCATCTCGATGCTCCTCATGACACGCCAGGTCGCTTTGACGAACGAACGCAGGTCGACCGAGCTTGTTGCGTGCCCTAGCAAGGGTCATCTGAACTCACCCGGAATGCTCCGTTTACCACAGGTTCAGCCAGGGAGGGCTTTGTTGCAATGGCGTATTGGATCATGCGTTCGGAACCCGAGACGTACGGCTGGGACGACCTCGTCCGCGACCGCTCGACCGAGTGGGACGGCGTCCGCAACGCCACCGCACGCATCTTCCTCAAGGAGATGCAGCCAGGCGACCGCGCCTTCTTCTACCATTCGGGCAAGCAGAAGGCGGCGGTCGGCATCATGGAAATCACCCGCGCCTGGCGGCCCGACGGCGAGGACGGCAACTGGGCCAGCGTCGCGGTGAAGGCGGTGGAGGCGCTCCCCCGCCCCGTCACTCTCGCCGAGATGAAGGCCGAGCCCCGCCTCAAGGCGCTCGAGATGCTCCGCCTCTCCCGCCTGTCGGTGACGCCGGTGCGCGAGGAGGAATGGGCGGTGCTGCTGGAGATGGCGGGCGGCTGAGTCGGTGCTCCTGCGAAAGCAGGAGCTCAGGCCGCAAGCGATACGCCTTGTGATTCAGGGCTCCTGCTTTCGCAGGAGCACGATTTCACCTTATCCGGGCAGCCCATCAGGCCGCCGCAGCTCCAGCCCCATCTCATCGAGCGGAGTCCCGGTCGCGCGATCGACCACCACCGGCTCCACCGTCCGGCCGCTCTCCGCCTCGACCACCACGCTCATCGGCCCGCCGCCGAAGTGCCTCGCCCCCCACGCGCCCAGCGCATGGAGGATCGGCAGGTAATCGCGCCCGCATTCGGTCAGCACATATTCGTGCCGCGGCGGCCGCGCGCTGTACTGGCGCCGCTCGAGCAGCCCCGCCTTGGTCAGCGCCGCCAGCCGCCGCGTCAGGATATTGGGCGCGATCCCCAGGCTCTTCTGGAACTGGTCGAAGCGCGTGAGGCCCAGCCCCGCGTCGCGCAGGATCAGCATGCTCCACATATCCCCCGCACGGGTGAGCCCACGCGCCACGGGACAGATGCCTGCGGAAAATTTCTCGATGTCCATTGCAGAATGATAGTGACATAACTATCAAAATGCAAGCGACTCGATCCCGAACCGCGGGAGATACGAGACATGACCCAGCCCCTCAATGAAACCGCCCTCGTCACGGGCGCGTCCACCGGCATCGGCGCCGTCTATGCCGATCGCCTCGCCCGGCGCGGCTACGACCTGATCCTGGTGGCGCGCGACGCCGCCCGCATGGAGGCGCTGGCCGAGCGCTTGCGCGCCGAGACCGGCCGCACCGTCGAGGTGCTGCGCGCCGACCTCACCGACCGCACCGACCTTGCCGCGGTCGAAGCGCGCCTCGCTTCCGATCCGTCGGTCACCTTGCTGATCAACAACGCCGGCAAGTCGATGAAGGGCACCCTGCTCGACGCCACGCCCGAAGAGATCGACGACATCGTCGCGCTCAACATCACCGCCCCGACCCGCCTCGCCGGCGCCGCGGTCAAGGCGTTCGCCGCACGCAAGGCCGGCGCGATCGTCAACATCGCTTCCGTCCTGGCGCTGGCGCCCGAATTCTACGACGGCGTCTATTCGGGGTCCAAGGCGCACCTGCTCAACCTCAGCCTGTCGCTCGCCCACCAGCTCAAGGACCAGGGCGTCTATGTCCAGGCGGTGCTGCCCGGCGCGACCCGCACCGAAATCTGGGAGCGCTCGGGCAAGGACGTCGACAGCTTCCCGCCCGATTTCGTCATGGACGTGCACGACCTGGTCGACGCCGCGCTGGCCGGCTTCGACCGCCGCGAGGGCGTGACCATCCCCCCGCTCGCCGACGAGGCGGACTGGACCGCGATGAACGACGCGCGCCTGGCGATGCAGAGCCGCCTGTCGCGCAGCGAGGTGGCGTCGCGCTACCGCGAGGCGGTGCCCGCCTGATGGACAGCCTAGGTCACGACCAGTAGCGCGCCAGCGCCTCGGCGGTATCGTCCATCGCGATCGGATCGGCGTCGCCGGTCAGCGCATAGGACATGTCGCCGCGCCGCCAGTAGGCGACCGACTGCAGCCCCTCCCGGACCGCATCGGGCCGTTCCGGCGCGTCGCTCGCCTCGCGTGTCGCGAAGATCGACATGCTGCGCCCTTCAGGGGTCTTCACGGCAACGAGGAGCGCGGGCGCCTTGTCGGTGGGAAAGACCTGGACGTCGGTCACCTGCCAATTGGTCGGCAAGGTCGGTACGGCGATGCTGGTGCGAGCCAGGATTTCTCCCGCGTCGAACGTCGGCGCCTCGACCTGCGACGCCATGTGCGCCCGCATCATCGCGACGCGGTGCGACGCGACCGCCATGTCGACATAGGCCGGCGGCCGCCCCGGCAGGAGCAGGAAGGCGGATGCCGCCGCCGCCAGCGACAGCGCGCCGGCCGGCACCGCCTTGCGCAGGAGGGCACGGGCCGGCCGCCGCTGCAGCGCCGCCGCCTTCTCCGCCATCTCGGCAGGCACCGGGCGCGGATCGTCGGCGAGCAGGTGCAGCGCCGTCCGCGTGCCGAGTTCTCCCATCACCCGCGCTGCCAGCGCGGGGTTCTCCGACAGATAGCTCTCGACTGCGAAGCGGCGGCCGGGATCGAGCTGGCCGTCGACATAGGCATGGAGGTCCATTTCCGACGGCTCATCCAGCATCCTGTCCTCCCACTACCCGCAGCTGCGCGGCCCCGGGCTCCTGCCCGCTGTCGCCATCCCTCAGCGTCGCACGCGCCCGGGCGAGGCGCGACATCACCGTCCCGACCGGCACGCCGAGAACGTCGGCCGCCGCCTGATAGCTGAGCCCCTCGACGACGACGAGGTGGAGCACGGCGCGCTGATGCTCGGGCAGCGCGGCGAAGGACCGGGCGATCCGTGCCAGATGGGCGCGCCGCTCCTGCTCCGGATCGACATGCGCCATCAGCGTCTCGGCGAAGCGATCGTTGCGCCGCGCCTCGGCCGCCTCGCGCCGCTTGCCCGAGACGAAGACGTTGTGGACGATGGCGAGCAGCCAGCGGCGACGACCGTGCCCGGGCCGGTAGCTCCGATGCCGCTCGATCGCGCGGAGCAGCGCGTCCTGCACGACGTCGTCGGCATCCTGGTCGTCGCGGGCGAGCGCGCGGGCATAGCGGCGCATCGCCGCGAGATCGTCCTCGATCGCCCCGTCCCGGTCCGACTTCATCCACCGCATCGCATTGGCCTCACGCCGCCTGGCGAACGGGCACGTGCCCCAGGCAGCGGCGATAGCTTTCCAGCACCGCCCCTAGCACATCGTCCCAGCGATGGCGCCCGGCCTCGTCGCCCGCCGCCCGGCCAAGCCGGCGCCGCAGCGTCGCGTCGCGGATGAGATCCTCGGCCGCACCGGCAAAAGCGGCAGCGTCATGCGCCGGCACCAGCAGCCCGGTGCGGCCATGCTCGATCAGCGCCGCCGCGCTGGCGACGTCGGCCGAGACGACCGCGAGCCCGCTCGCCATCGCCTCCAGGTTGACGTTCCCGAACGCCTCGGTGACGCTGGGGTTGATGAGGATATCGGCGCTGGCGATCGTCCTGCCGAGCTCCAGCCCCTCGAGATGACCGGTGAAGACCGCATCGGGCAGCCGCCGCTCGATCCAGCCGCGCGCCGGCCCTTCGCCGACCACCAGCGGCCGCACCCGGTGTCCCGCCTCACGCAGCGCGGCGATCGTATCCGCGAACACGCCGAGCCCCTTCTCGACGACCAGCCGCCCGAAGAACAGCGGCACGATATCGTCCGGGCCATAGCCATGGCCGGCGCGCAGGGCCTCGCTGCGCAGCGCGGGATGGAACAGCCGCCGCTCGACGCCGCGGCCCCAGATCGCCACCCGCTCCCGGCCGTGCGCCGCCGCCAGGCTCTGCGCGATCGGCCGCGTGGGCGCGAGGATGAGGTCGCAGTCGCCGTAGAAGCGGTCGAGGTAGCGCTCGATCACCGGCCGCAGGAACGACAGACGGTAATAGTCGGCATAGGTCTCGAACCGGGTATGCAGGCTCGCCACTACCGGGATGCCTCTGGCCCGCGCATATTTCTGCGCCTGCCGTCCGAGCAGGTCGGGCGCGGAGAGGTGGACGATGTCGGGCCGGAAGTCGTCGAAATCGGCGCGCGCCTCGCGCGTGAAGCCCAGCGCCAGCCGGTATTCCGGCCGCCCCGGCAGGCTCAGCGAGCGGACCGCACGCACCTCCCCCACCGACGCGAAAGCCTGGCGTGGCGCACGCGGCGAATAGACGCGCACTTCGGCGCGCCCTTCGGCCAGCAGATAGGCGACCAGCCGGTTGAGCGCCTGGTTGGCGCCGTCACGCACGCAGTCGTAATTGCCGGAAAACAATGCGACGCGCAGCGGAGGCCGGGACGACGGCTTGGGGGCGAAACGCGGGTACGCGGTACGGACATCGAGCAGTGCCATAGCGGGCATACGCCTGCCGACGCCCCGCTATTCCCTCTCCGCCGTCAAAATTCTCTGACGAGCCGCACCCCCGCCCGCGGCCGCACCGGCTCGCCGCGGTCCTTGTGCGCGCCGAGGCCGAACTGCACGTTCACCGCGCGCGCCAGCCGCTGGTGGACCTGCGGCATCACCAGCACATGGCCGTCACGCCCGCCGAGATAGTTCACTTCCAGTCCAAGCACCCGATCGTCGCTGGCGTCATAGAAAGTGGAATGGTTGAGGATGGCCGCGTTGCGCCCCCGGCCGCCGCCGGCGGCGATGTCGGAGAGGCCGGCCATGCTCACGCTGCTCCATCGGCGGTCGAATCGGTGCGCGACCATATAGGCGAGGCTGCTCGAATAGCGCCGATGATGCCGGTCGTAGATGCCGAGATACTGGACGCCATGCGCCGATCGCCCCTCGTTGAACGTCCCAAACGCGCCTTGCAGCCCCAGCTTCAGCTCGGCGAGCCGGCGCCCCTCGAACGGCAGCTCGACCTCGACGGCGAGCCCATCGGCGAAGGCATATTCGACCTCCGGCGCCCAGCCGACCGTCCGCTCGGGCCCCGACAGCGGCACCATCGCCAGCGTATTGGCCTCGAGCTCGCCCTGACGTGCACCGAGCGGGCGCATCATGTCGAACACCATCGGCTCGGGGACATGGGGATAGTCGCCCGCCCGGGCGAACGGACAGAGCCAGGCGCTGAGGGCAAGGCACGCCACATGGCCGGCAACGCGGCCGAGTGGTGGTATCGGCAAGGGAAGCTCCGCGGAGATTGGTGACGCTCCCACTTACGCGTGTCGGCCGCCGGTTATTCCTCCGAGAGGGGAATCCCACCCGTCCGTTCGCGCTTTTCTCCCGGCGCGAAAGATGCTTAAATCTCGCCTGATAAAATTCAATCCCATAATATGGGACAAAAGGGAGAGTATATGTCAGGGTCGAAGGTTGCGCGCGCTGCTCTCGTCGGTAGTGCTTCCATGGTCGCCGTGTGGCTCGCGAGCGGTTCCGCCCATGCGCAGAGCGCGCCGTCCGAAACCCCAGCGCAGACGGTCCAGGACGGACAGGACGACGCCGATATCGTCGTCACCGGCTTTCGCTCCAGCATCGGCAGCGCACTGAACGCCAAGCGCTCGGAATCCTCCGCGATCGACATGATCAAAGCGGAGGACATCGCCGACTTCCCCGACAACAACCTCGCCGAATCGCTGCAGCGCGTGCCCGGCGTCTCGATCAACCGCGTCGGCGGTGAAGGCCGGGCGATCACCGTCCGCGGCCTGTCGGGGAGCTTCACCCGCGTCCGCGTCAACGGCATGGAGGCGCAGGCGATCTCCGGCGCCACTACCTCCGACCGCGGCATCAACACCGGGCGCGGCTTCGATTTCAACGTCTTCGCGTCGGAGCTGTTCAACAACCTCGTCGTCCGCAAGACCGCGGACGCGGAGACGATCGAGGGCTCGCTCGGCGCGACGGTCGACCTCAACACGTCGCGGCCCTTCGACTATAAGGGCTTCACCTTGGCGGTGAGCGCGCAGGGCGGGTACAGCACCCTCGCCAAGAACGTCGATCCGAAGCTCACCGGCCTCGTCTCCAAGACCTGGGAGACCGGCATCGGCCGCATCGGCGTGCTGGCCTCGGCCGCCTACAGCCGCCGCCGCTATTACGAGGACCAGTTCGGCTCGGGCGGCTGGAATCCGGCGACGATCGACGGCGGATTCTGTTCGCCGGTCGGCGTGACGCCGGTATCGCCCGCACTCAACCCGGGACAGGGCACCACCGCCACCGACTGCGCGACCGGCGTACCGCGGCCGGCAGCGAACGACACCAACTACGCGCTGGTGAATCGCTCCACCGTCTTCCTGCCGCGCATCCCGCGCTACGGACGGTTCCATCACGACCAGAAGCGCCTGGGCGTCACCGGATCGCTGCAATGGGAGCCGAAGCCCGGCATCGAGTTCGGCGCCGACGTGCTTTATTCGGACTATAAGGTGTTCCGCGAGGAGAATTGGCTCGAGGGCTTCTCCTTCGCCCGCGCGATCGCCTCGCCCAACTTCGGCAAGCCGCAGACTGCCATCCGCGAGGCGGAGCTGCGCGAGGCCGGCATCAGCAACACCCAGGGCGTCAATTTCGGCCAGACGGTCTACGACATCGACTATGGCGTGTTCGACGGCGTCGACGTGCGCTCGGACACCCAGTACGACCGTTTCCGCAGCCGTTTCACCCAATATAACCTCTACGGAAAGTTCGACGTCACCGATCGACTGCGCGTGAACCTGCTCGCGGGCAAGGCGCGGACGAATTTCGACCAGACCGAGCAGACCACCTTCCTGTTCGGCCGCAACAACACCCGCCAGACCATCGACTTCCGCGAGGATCGAAACCAGCCGACGATCACCTACGGCTTCGACGTCACCGATCCGAGCCAGTACACGCTCGCCCCCGGCAGCGCCGAAATCCGCGCGTCCCCGTCATTCGTCGACAACGAGAACAGGATGGTCGAGGGCAGCTTCACCTGGAAGGCGGCCGACGGCTTTACCGTGAAGGGCGGCGTCCACGTCGACCGGTTCGACTTCAGCGTCACGCCCTATCAGCGCCCCAACAACTTCCTCGTGCCGACGGTCAGCGCGGCGGATCTTGCGGGGATGACGCATCTGGTCAAGGGCTTCGGCAAGGGGATGCGCGACGGCGTGTTCCCCAGCTCCTGGGTCGCGATCAACTATTCGGATTTCGCCGAGCGCTATGGGCTCGACGATTATACCGGCGATTTCGCCCTCGTTCAGAACCTCGGCGGCACGCGCAAGGTGCGCGAGGACATCGTGTCTGCCTATGGCCAGGTGGATTTCGATCTGGCCGGCATGGGGGTGCCGGTCCGCGGCAACGCGGGCCTGCGCTATGCCCGCACCTCGCTCGATTCGACGGGCTATTCCACCTCGCTGGCACAGTTCGTGACCGCGCATAATTCCTACGAGGATTGGCTGCCGTCGCTCAACGTGGTGGCCGACCTCAGCCGCAACCTGCTGATCCGCGGCGCCGTCGCCAAGGTGATGACCCGGCCGGAGCTAGGCTTCCTCAGCCCCGGCGCCAACGTCGTGATCAGCGGCACGCCCAGCATCAACAGTGGCAACCCGACGCTCGATCCGATCCGCGCCACCACCTATGACGCGGCGATCGAATGGTATTTCGCGCCCAGCTCGCTGCTGTCGGCCGCCTATTTCCGCAAGGACATCGATTCCTACATCCAGAACCAGGCGCTGCAGATGACCTTTGCGCAGACGGGGCTGCCGCTGAGCCTGCTCGCCAACAGCGGCCTCGATCCCAATGTCACCCTGTTCACGGTCAACCAGGCCCGGAACACGCCGGGCGGGCCGCTGAAAGGATTCGAGATCAACTACCAGCATGCGTTCACCTTCCTGCCCGGGTTCCTCAAGAACTTCGGCGCGCTATTGAACTACACGCATGTGCAATCGACGATCACCTATTATCTGGCAGCGAGTTCGGCCAATACCACCAAGCGCGACCTGCTGGGCCTGTCGCGCGATGCCTTCAACGGAACGCTCTATTACGAGGACAAGAAGCTGAGCGCGCGCATCTCGGGGTCCTACCGCGGCCCCTACATCATCGCGCTTCCCGCCAACAACCCGCTCCAGGACCTGGAAGGCGTCGACAAGTCGCTGATCTTCGACATGTCGGTGTCCTACCAGTTGACCGATCAGGTCAAATTGACGCTGGAGGGGCTGAACCTCTTCGACCGGCCCTATCGCCAGTATATCGACTCCGACCGCGACAGCACGTTCGTCTACAGCCACACCGGCGCCCAATTCTACTTCGGCGCCCAGTTCAAGTTCTGACGCAGCGACGCCGGGGCGGCAGGCTGCCCCGGCGACCTTCCGGCCCGCTTATTCCCTTGGCGATGTTCCGTTTCCGCGGGGCTCCGCCGGCACCGGATCGTCCAGCGGGATCGGCACGCGCGCCGACTTGTCCGGGGCTTTGCCCGACCCGCGCTTCACCGCCGCGCCGATGTCCCGGATCAGCATGCCCGGATTGGTCGCCTCACCCGGCTCCTCGCAGCAGCTGTCGGGATCGATCAGCTTGCCGACCGCCCGGACCAGGAAGGTGGCGCCGCCGAGCAGGTCGACGCCGACCGTGCATCCCCGCATGTCCGCCGCGCACGGCGGCGCGGCTGCGGCGAGCGCGCCGGTGCCGCTGAGATCGGGATTGCTCGGCATCGGCCGGTCGGGCGGCCCGCGCTCGGCCGGCAGCGGCAGCCGCGGCGTCGCCGCCTCCGGCTTGCCGCAGACGACGATGTCGCTGGTGGTGTTCCGTGCCGAGGCACATGGATCGACCAGGATCGACCAACGCTGGGTACCGTCGCCCGCCGTCTCCGGCCGGTCGACGGCGGTGTCCTGGACGCCGGCCAGCGCCAGCAGCACGGCGATCAGCATGTCCGCGCCCTCCTCGCTCCATGAACGACCGCCTGATCAAAGCATAGATCGGCCGGAAGCAGGAGCGAAAAGCGGCGGGGTCAGGCCGCCTCGCTCACCCGCTTCTGCCGCTTGCGCTCGTGCGGATCGAGGAAGCGCTTCCTCAAGCGGATCGACTTCGGCGTCACCTCGACCATCTCGTCGTCGTCGATATAGGCGATCGCCTGCTCCAGCGTCATCTTCTTGGGCGGGGTCAGGCGGATCGCGTCGTCCTTGCCGCCCGAGGCGCGGAAGTTGGTGAGCTGCTTCGCCTTCATCGGATTGACCTCGAGGTCGTCCGGCTTGGCGTTCTCGCCGATGATCATGCCCTCGTAGAGCGGATCGCCCGGCGCCACCATCAGGATGCCGCGCTCCTCGAGCGCGTTGAGCGCATAGGCATTGGCCTCGCCCGAGCCGTTGGAGATCAGCACGCCGTTCTTGCGGCCCTCGATCGGGCCCTTGTACGGCCCGTACTTCTCGAACAGCCGGTTCATGATGCCGGTGCCGCGCGTGTCCGACAGGAACTCGCCGTGATAGCCGATCAGCCCGCGCGACGGCGCCGAGAAGGTGATGCGCGTCTTGCCGCCGCCCGACGGGCGCATATCGGTCATCTCGGCCTTGCGCTGGTTCATCTTGTCGACGACCGTGCCCGAATATTCGTCATCGACGTCGATCACGACGGTCTCGTACGGCTCCTCGCGGCCGCCGTTCTCGCCCTCGCGGAACAGCACGCGCGGCCGGCTGATGCCGAGCTCGAAGCCCTCGCGGCGCATCGTCTCGATCAAGACGCCCAGCTGGAGCTCGCCACGCCCGGCGACCTCGAAGCTGTCCTTGTCGGCCGCCTCGGTGATCTTGATCGCGACGTTCGACTCCGCCTCACGGAACAGGCGGTCGCGGATCATGCGGCTGGTGACCTTGCTGCCCTCGCGCCCCGCCATCGGCGAATCGTTGACGGCGAAGCGCATCGACAGCGTCGGCGGATCGATCGGCTGCGCCTGGATCGCTTCGCTCACCGAGGTGTCGGCGATGGTGTTGGCGACGGTCGCCACGGTCAGCCCGGCCAGGCTGATGATGTCGCCCGCGCGCGCTTCCTCGACCGGCACGCGGTCGAGCCCGCGGAAGCTCATCAGCTTCGACGCACGGCCGGTCTCGATGACATTGCCCGCCTCGTCGAGCGCGTGGATCGGCTGGTTGACCTTGACCACGCCCGACTGGACGCGCCCGGTCAGGATGCGGCCGAGGAAATTGTCGCGATCGAGCAAAGTCACCAGGAAGGTGAACGGCGCGTCCTCGTCGAGGCTGGGCGGCGGCACATGGCTGACGATCTTCTCGAACAGCGGGCGCAGCGTGCCCTCGCGGATGTCGGGATTGTCGCCGGCATAGCCGTTGCGGCCCGAGGCGAAGATCACCGGGAAATCCAGCTGCTCGTCGTTGGCGTCCAGGCTGACGAACAGGTCGAACACCTCGTCGAGCACTTCCTGCGCGCGCGCGTCGGAGCGGTCGATCTTGTTGACCACCACGATCGGCTTCAGGCCCAGCGCCAGCGCCTTGCCGGTCACGAACTTGGTCTGCGGCATCGCCCCCTCGGCAGCGTCGACCAGCAGCACCACGCCGTCGACCATGCTGAGGATGCGCTCGACCTCGCCGCCGAAGTCGGCGTGGCCCGGCGTGTCGACGATGTTGATGCGGATGCCTTCCCAGTCGATCGAGGTCGGCTTGGCGAGGATGGTGATCCCGCGCTCCTTCTCGAGGTCGTTCGAGTCCATCGCCCGTTCCTCGACGCGCTGGTTGTCGCGGAAGGTGCCGGACTGGCGGAACAGCTGGTCGACAAGCGTGGTCTTGCCGTGATCGACGTGGGCGATGATCGCCACGTTACGGAGGCGCATGGGGATTCTCTGATTTCGCGTGAAAGTTGGCGGCCCCTAGCGCAAATGCTGCGTCGCGGGAAGCCTTGGCATTTCATTCGTGTGTGTTACATAGATAAGGCACCAAGGAGACGGCATGAACAAAGCGTGGGGAGGGCTGGTGTTGGCGGCGGCGCTCGGCGGCTGCGGCGACGAGCAGGTGCACCAGATGAAGGCCGAGGTGACGCTCTCCGATACGGGGCGGTTGGCGGTGGCGTGCAAACAGTCGAGCTCCGGCGAGTGTCATGCCCTCGTCCTCGGCACCACCCTCGTTCGCGGCGTCGCCAAGGCCGGCGCCGACACTACGATCGACGGCGTGATTCCCGGCGTGCGGTTCTGCGTGGGCGAGGTCGCGCCGGAGCCCGACAAATGCGGCCCCAAGGAACTCGCCGTCGGCACCACGATCTTCAGCCATCGCAAGGTCGTCAAGAACTGATCCTCCTTGAACCCACGCGCCCTTGCGCCCATTGAGACAGCATCGGCAGGAGATAGCCATGGCGACCACCGCTTCCACCACCGAGACCAAGACCGCCGAGAAGGACCTCGTCCTCACCGCACCCGAGCCCGTGCCCGCGGTCGCGCCTGAGAAATCGGCCGGCCTCGTCCCCGTCGACGACGCCAAGCGGACCGAGCTCGAAAGCCGCGTCGATGCGTTCATCGACGACCTGGTCGCGCAGGACGTCAACTCCCCCGAGTTCGGCAAGCGCATCGACGCGATCACCGGCATGGGCCAGAAGGAGATCCGCGAGGCGGCGGGCCAGTCCAACCGCTTCCTCGACCGCCCGATCCGCGCGATGGACCAGGAATCGGGCGTCGGCGCCGACCTCGCCCAGCTCCGCCGCACGATCGAGGACCTCGACCCCGGCAAGAAGGGCGACCTGTTCACCTCGAAGAAGCTGTTCGGGATCATCCCCTTCGGCAACAAGATGCGCGACTATTTCGACAGCTACAAATCGTCGCAGACCCACATCGCCTCGATCCTGAAAAGCCTCGCCTCCGGCAAGGACGAGCTGCTGATGGACAATGCCGCGATCGACGTCGAGCGGCAGAACCTATGGGCGGCGATGGGCCGGCTCGAGCAGATGATCCACCTCTCCAAGACGATGGACCAGAAGCTCGAGGACAAGGCCGCCGAGCTCGACCATACCGACCCGGCCAAGGCCAAGGCGATCCGTGAGACCGCGCTGTTCTACACCCGCCAGCGCACCCAGGACCTGCTGACGCAGATGGCGGTGACGGTGCAGGGCTATCTCGCGCTCGATCTCGTCAAGAAAAACAACGTCGAGCTGGTGAAGGGCGTCGACCGCGCCTCGACCACCACCGTCTCGGCGCTGCGGACGGCGGTGACGGTGGCGCAGGCGCTGACCAACCAGAAGCTGGTGCTGGAGCAGATCACCGCGCTCAACACCACCACCGCGGACATCATCGATTCGACCGGCAAGCTGCTCAAGAGCCAGACCGCGACGATCCACGAGCAGGCGGCGAGCTCGACCATCCCGGTCGAGACGCTCCAGCGCGCGTTCCAGAACATCTACGACACGATGGACGCGATCGACACGTTCAAGCTCAAGGCGCTCGATTCGATGAAGACGACGGTCAACACCCTGTCGAACGAGGTCGAGAAGTCGAAGGGCTATATCGCTCGCGCCGAAGGCCAGGCCCAGGCCGCGCTGGAAGGGCCGCAGGAGACGTTCAAGCTAGAGGCCGTGTAAGTGTCCGAAGTCGACGACGTCGTTTTCCGCAGCCAGGAAGTGCTCGACCGCACCCGCGCCGGCTATGGCGCCGGGACCCGCGCCCGCAAGCGCCGCGAGCGGGAGATCGTGACCCGCGTCGGTCGTGTGCTCGCCGCCGACGCCGCGATCATCGTCGCGGCGGTGGCGATCGGGTTCATCGTGCCGCTCGGCATGTTCGGCGCGCTGGCGGTGATGGCGCTGCTGATCGCCGCAACCTTGTTCTTCGCGCTGCTCCCCGCTGGTCCGGCGCCGCGGCCGGAACGGTTCGGCCAGATCCCGCTCAAGGCGCTGCCCCGGCAGACCGAGGCCTGGCTGGAGCAGCAGCGGCCGGCGCTTCCGGCTCCCGCCGTCAACCTGATCGACACGATCGGCACGCGGCTGGAGACGCTGGCGCCCCAGCTCGCGGCGCTCGACGAGAACACCCCCGCCGCGGTCGAAGTGCGCAAGCTGGTCGGCGAGCAGCTCCCCGAATTGGTCAAAGGCTACCAGCGCGTGCCCGAACCGCTGCGCCGCACCCCGCGCAACGGCCGCACACCCGACGAGCAGCTCGTCGACGGCCTCAGGACGATCGAGACCGAGATCGGCGAGATGACCCAGCAGCTCGCGCAAGGCGACCTCGACCTGCTCTCGACCCGCGAACGCTATCTCCAGATCCGCTACCGCGACGACGAGGGCGTGGGGAAGTAGGCGTCCCGAGCTTTTTCTCTTCGTCATGTCGGACTTGATCCGGCATCCAGGGTCACGAGCGGCGTCCCCCGTGGCTCTGGATCCCGGGTCAAGCCCGGGATGACCTTGGTATAGAGCTGTCCGTGCTCCCGCGGAGGCAGGAGCCCTGGATCATGGGGACCGCGCTAATACCGATCGACGTTTGAGGATGACCGACGCCTCGACTCTCTTCGCTGTCACCCCGGACTTGTTCCGGGGTCCACCGGGAGGCAAGGACCGGCCAAGAGGTTTGAGCGCAGTCCGCGAGGCTCAGTGGACCCCGGCACAAGGCCGGGGTGACGCATCTCGCAATCCGCCTCAGATCACCCGGTTGATCAGATTCTCGATCCGTTCCTGCCGCCCTGACCGCGGCGTCGGGGCCAGATCGCGCTCGACCGCGAGGTCGGCAATACCGGCGAGGTCGCGCTCGCCGACCAACCGGCCCAGCTCCCCATCCCACCCCGCATACCGCTCGCGCCGGATCGCATCGACCCGCCCGTCCTCGATCACCCGCGCCGCATTGAGCAGCCCCTTCGCCACCACGTCGATCCCGCCGACATGGCCATAGACCAGGTCGACCGGATCGACCGACTGCCGCCGCACCTTGGCGTCGAAGTTGAAGCCGCCCGTCGTGAACCCGCCCGCGCGCAGCACCTCGACCAGCGCCAGCGTCATCTCCTCGACCGAATTGGGGAATTGGTCGGTGTCCCAGCCGTTCTGCGGGTCGCCGCGATTGGCGTCGATCGAGCCGAAGATGCCGAGCGCGCCCGCCATCGCCAGCTCATGCTCGAAGCTGTGGCCGGACAGCGTCGCATGGTTCGCCTCGATGTTGACGCGGACCTCGTCCTCCAGCCCGTAGCGCTTGAGGAAGCCGTACACGGTCGCGGTGTCGAAGTCGTACTGGTGCTTGGTCGGCTCGTGCGGCTTGGGTTCGATCAGGATGGTGCCGGTGAAGCCGATCTTGTGCTTGTGCTCGACCACCAGGTTGAGGAACCGCCCGAGATTGTCGAGCTCGCGGCCGAGATCGGTGTTGTGCAGCGTCTCATAGCCTTCGCGCCCGCCCCACAGCACGTAGTTGGTGCCGCCGAGCCGGTGCGTCGCCTCCAGCGCGTGGCGGACCTGGAACGCCGCCCAGGCATAGACCTCGGGATCGGGATTGGTCGCCCCGCCCGCGGCATAGCGGGGGTGGCTGAACAGATTGGCGGTGCCCCACAGCAGCCGGCGGCCGCTCGCCGCCTGCAGCCGCTCGAGATCGTCGACCGCCTCGGCGAAGAAGCGGCCGTGCTCGGCGACGCTGTGCGCCTCCGCCATCACGTCGACGTCGTGGAAGGTGTAGAAAGGTACGTCGAGCTTGCGGAACAGGTCGAACGCCACCTGGCGCTTCTGCGCGGCCGCGGCGCTGTCGTTGGCGCCGGCGTGCCACGGCCGGTTGAAGGTGCCGCCGCCGAACACGTCGCTGCCCGGCCAGCAGAAGCTGTGCCAGAAGCAGATCGCGAAGCGAAGGTGGTCCTCCATCCGCTTGCCGAGCACCACCCGGTCCTTGTCGTACCAGCGATAGGCGAGCTCGTTGTCGGTCTCCGGCCCTTCGTAGCGGATCTGGGGGATGTCGGCGAAATAGTCGGTGGCCATCAGGCGCTCCTTGGTGTGATGCGGGGATAGGCGGCGCGGAAGGCGGCGTGCTTCTCCGCCAGCGCGTCGATGAGGTCGGGTTCGGGATCGATGGTACGCGCGACCGGCGGCGGCACGCAGACCTCGGCCGGATCGCCGCCATCGACGGCGAGCTGCGCGAGCCGGGCGCCGCCGAGCGCGGGACCGACCTCGCCGCCCTGGAGATAGACCAGCGGCAGCTGCATCGCGCTCGCCAGCACGCGCCCCCAATAGCCCGAGCGCGCCCCGCCGCCGACGACGGCGAGCTGCTCGAGCTCGGTTCCCGCCTCGCGCAGCACGGCAAGACCGTCGGCCAGCGCGAAGGCCACGCCTTCGAGCACCGCCTGCGCGAGCCGCCCGCCGTCGCTGTCGTAATCGAGCCTGAGGAACGCCCCGCGCACCTCGGCATCGTTGTGCGGCGTGCGCTCGCCGGAGAGATAGGGCAGGAAGATCTCGGGCCCGCTGGCCGGCCCCGCCGCTTCGGCGCGGGCGAACAGCTCGGCCGGGCCCGCCGCGCCGGTGATCCGCGCCACCCAGTCGATGCACGCCGCGGCCGAGAGATGCACCGACATCTGGTGCCACATGCCCGGCAGGCAGTGGCAGAAGGCATGGACCGCCCGATCGGGATTGGGCCGAAAGTCGCGCGTCGCGACGAAGATCACGCCGGAGGTGCCGAGCGACAGCAGCGCGTCGCCGTCCCTCACCACGCCGACCCCGGCCGCCGCCGCGGCATTGTCGCCGCCGCCCGCCGCGACCGGCACCGCGCCCATGCCCCACAGCTCGGCGACTTCGGGCCGCAGCCGGCCGGTGATTTCGCTTCCCTCGTGCAACACCGGCATCTGCGCTTCGTCGAGCCCGCACGCCGCGAGCAGCGCCTCGCTCCATCGCCGCGCGCCGACGTCGAGCCACAATGTCCCGGCGCTGTCGGAAAGGTCGGACGCCTTGTCGCCGGTCATGCGCAGCCGGACATAATCCTTGGGCAGCAGCACGGTCGCCACGCGGGCGAAGACGTCGGGCTCATGCGCCCGGAGCCACAGCAGCTTGGGCGCGGTGAAGCCCGGCATCGCCATGTTGCCGGCGATCCGCCGCAGCTCGGGCACCCGCGCTTCGAGCGCCTCGCACTCGGCGAAGCTGCGACCGTCGTTCCACAGGATCGCGGGCCGCAGCGGCCGGTCGTCGGCGTCGAGCAGGGTCGCGCCGTGCATCTGCCCCGCCAGCCCCACGCCGCGCACCGCGCGCCGCACGGCGGGATCGATCGCCTGCACCGCCGCGGTGGTCGCGGCCCACCACGCCTCCGGGTCCTGCTCCGACCACAGGGGGTGCGGCCGCTGGACGGTGAGCGCCGCGGTACCCTGCCCCGCGATCGCGCCGCGCTCGTCGAGCACGACCGCCTTCACCCCCGAGGTGCCGATGTCGATGCCGAGGAACATGCGTCAGCGTCGCGGCGATCGGAAGGAAGCCTCGCGGCGGCGAATCATCTTACGCTCTCCTGACAATTCCGGCACGGGTCCGCGCCCGGTATTTACGTTAGCGCTATCACTTTCACCTGCGCGCCGCAACGGCGAGATATGACGAATGCCTTGCGCGCCCCGCCGGGACATGGAACACGGCGCCATGGCCCGAACCCCCCGCACCAGCGCCTCGTCGCCGACGATCTTCGACGTCGCCCAGCGCGCCGGCGTCTCGCAGATGACCGTGTCGCGCGTCATCAACGGCCGGCACAACGTCTCGGCCGAGACGCGCCAGAAGGTCAACGATATCATCAAGGCGCTGGGCTATGCGCCCAATCCCGCCGCGCGCAGCCTCGCCGGCGCCGACCGGTTGCGCGTCGGCCTGCTCTACAGCAATCCCAGCGCCTTCTTCCTCAGCGAGTTCCTGGTCGGCGGCTTCAGCACCGCCAGCCGCGATGACGTCCAGCTCGTCATCGAGCAATGCGAGGATGAGGGCAAGACCGACGAGAAAACCCTGGTCCAGCGCCTGCTGGCGAAGGAGGTCGACGGCGCGATCCTGCCCCCGCCGCTGTGCGAATCGCCGGTGGTGCTCGCCGCCTTCGCCGAGGCCGGCGTACCGCTCGTCACCATCGCCAGCGGCCACCCGGCGCCCGGTGTCATGTCGGTCGGCATCGACGATCAGGCCGCCGCGCGCGCGATGACGCGGCACCTGATCGCGCTCGGCCACCGCCGCATCGGCTTCGTCAAAGGCAGCCCCCGCCTGCTGGCGAGCGCGGAGCGACTCGCCGGCTATCGCGACGCCTTGGCCGAGGCCGGCATCGAACCCGATCCCGCGCTGATCGTCGAGGGCGAGTTCACCTACCGCTCCGGCCTAGATGCCGCCGAGGAGCTGCTCGCGCTCGACGAGCGGCCGAGCGCGATCTTCGCCAGCAATGACGACATGGCGGCCGCGGTGATCGCGGTCGCGCACGGCGACCGGCTCGACGTGCCGGGCGACCTCAGTGTGGTCGGGTTCGACGACACCGGCTTCGCCACCTCGATCTGGCCCGAACTCACCACCATCCGCCAGCCGATCGGCGAGATGGCGCACAGCGCGCTCGCCATGCTCACGCGCCAGCTCCGCAACGGCAAGCGCAAGCACGAGCCCGAGCAGCGCCTGCTCGACTTCACCCTGATTCGCCGCCAGTCGGATGCCCCGCCGCGCCGCCGTTCGCGCCGGCGATAGGATCTCAACAGGTCGCTTCATCGAGGCGGTCTACCGGTGTCATCTTGCTTTCTCGCTCGTCTTTGTCTAGCGCTAACACAAGGACACGCCGCAAAGGCGGTCATGGCCGGATGGCGAGAGGGGATGATGGGAGAGCTTGCAGCCGACGCGCATGTCCGCTCCGTCCTCGGACGGAGGCAGGTGCTCGGGGGCGCCTCGGCCACCGCGCTGGCCGGGCTTGCCGCACCGGCGGCCGCCGCTTCCCATGACGTCATCGTTTCCACGTCCGGCCGCCGCGGCACGGTGCCCTCGCTCAGCGAAGCGCTCGCGATCGCCGCGCGCGCCGGCGGCGTCCCTTTCACGATCGGTCTCGATCCCGGCACCTATCGCGAGAAGCTGTCCGTCACCGTCCCCAACGTCACGCTGGCCGGAACCGCCCCCGGCGCGGTGATCGCCTTCGCGGCCGGCGCGGCGCTGCCCTCGCCGGAGGGGCGCAACTGGGGCACCAGCGGCTCGGCGGTGCTGACGATCGCCGCGCCCGGCGTCACGCTCCGCAACCTCACCATCTGCAACGACCATCCCTATCTCGCGCAGCCGATGCAGGCAGTGGCGCTCGCCGTCGCCGCTGCGGGCGAGCGCACCCGCATCACCGGCTGCCGCATCGAAGGCTACCAGGACACGCTGCTGATCCAGGCCTCGACCCATGTCGTGGATTGCCGCATCAGCGGCTGCATCGACTTCATCTTCGGCGGCGGCGCGGCCTGGATCGAACGATGCGAGATCGTCAGCCGCTCCGTGCCCAACGCTCCGGCCGGCTACATTGCCGCGCCCAGCACGCACGAGCGCCAGCGCTACGGCCTCGTCTTCGACCGCTGCCGGCTGACCCGCGAGACCGGCGTCCCCGACGGCTCGATCTTCCTCGGCCGGCCATGGCGCGCCGGTGGCAACATGGCGCTGACCGGCCAGGCATCGTTCCTGCGCTGCTGGATGGACGCGCACATCGCGCCCGCCGGCTGGACCTCGATGGGCTACACCGACCCGGCCGGCGTCCGCCGCCAGCTCACGCCGGCGGAGGCCCGCTTCTCCGAATATGGCAGCCGCGGACCGGGGGCCGTCGCCGCCCCAAGCCGCCCCCAACTTGCGGCCGACGCTTATGCGCGAATGACACCGGTATCAATTCTGGGCTGGGGCCCCTGATCGAAACCACGACACAACAAAAAGAGGGAGAGAGAGAATGGACCAAGGCAATTTCGGACGGCGGGCAAGGACGGCCGCCGGACAGGGCGTATCGCTCGCGGCGATCCTGATCGCACTGGGGACGGCGGCACCCGCAGCGGCGCAGACCGGCGTCGGCTCGACGCCCGAGCAGGCGGAGGCCACGGCCGCCCCCGACCAGTCCGGCACCGGCGCGGACACCGTCCAGACCGCCGCCAACGAGACGCCCGCCGACATCATCGTCACCGGCTTCCGCGGCTCGATCCAGTCCTCGCTCAACGAGAAGCGCCAGTCGGACCTCCAGATCGACGTGATCACCGCGGAGGACATTGCCGACTTCCCCGACGCCAACCTCGCCGAATCGCTGCAGCGCCTGCCCGGCGTCTCGATTGACCGCGACAACGGCGAGGGCCGCGGCATCACCGTGCGCGGCCTTGGCGGCGATTTCAACCGCACCCGCCTCAACGGGCTGGAAGCGCTGTCGACTGCCGGCGCCAACGACGCCGGCACCAGCCCCAACCGCAGCCGCTCGTTCGACTACAACACCTTCGCCTCCGAGCTGTTCAGCTCGCTGAAGGTGCAGAAGACCCCCTCGGCCGAGACCGACGAGGGCTCGCTCGGCGCGACGATCGACCTCGAGACCGGCAAGCCCTTCGACTACAAGGGCAGCCGCTTCGCGCTGTCCGGGGAGGGCAGCTACAACGAGAACAGCAAGAAGGTGAATCCGCGCCTCGCCGGCCTGGTCTCGTTCCGGTTCGGCGCCGATAAGCGCATGGGCCTGCTGCTCTCGGCCGCCTACAACCGCACCGAGAACGTCATCGATTCCTACATCCGCTCGCCCGGCCAGTCGGACTATCTCTACCGCAGCAGCCAGTTCGTCGGCGAGGGCGTGCCGCAGCGCGCCGGCTTCTCGGCGCCGGTCGGATCATTGAACTATGCCAACCCGGATGCGACCGCCTTCCAGACCGGATCGGACCCGGCGGCCTACGCCAAGCTCTATCCCGGCGCGCCCTACAACACGCCCGGCCGGTTCGATGATTCAACCGTGCGGATCCCGGCGCTGCCGTCGCTCAACCACCAGCTCGTGCGCAACAACCGCATCGGGCTGACCGGTTCCTATCAATGGGACGTGACGTCGAAGACGCGGCTCACCATCGACGGCCTCTATTCGCGCTTCCGCAACGTCAGCGAGAACGACCAGCTCTCGCCGGTCGGCCTCAACCGCAACAACACCAACGCGGCCTACAACAATGCCTCCGGCCGCCTCGCTCCCGCCACGGCGCGGGGTGCCTATCCGGGCCTGTGCACCTACAACGCCGGCAGCGATCTCGTGCCGGCGCAGGATTGCGGGCAGGAGATGTACGGCACCACGCCGGCCTTCACGACCGCGTTCAACCAGCAGGGACAGGTGGTGCCGGCGGTGCTCGGCACCAACATCTTCAGCACCAATCCCAACAACCTCGATCCTTACGACTATTACAACAATCCGAATTCGGTGGGGTACATCCCGTCGAGCAACGGCCTCGCCTATCGCGGGCAGCTGATCGGCCGCCCGGCGGTCGACGTGCTCGACGCCAACGTCACCAACGGCAACGCCGACTATCTGGTGCTGCGCAACGTCGATATGCGCTCGGCGGTCGACTATTCGGCCTACACCACCACCTTCTGGCAGGGCAGCGCGCGGATCGACCATGAGTTCAGCGACGCCTTCAAGGTGTCGGCGATCTACGGCAAGTCCAAGTCGGTCAACTATCAGACCGGCCTGCTCGCCGAGTTCAACCGCATGGATTCGCCCGAGAATTTCGTCTACGACGACCGCGATCACGGCAAGATGCCGATCCTCGATTTCGGCTTCGACACCACCGATCCCAACAACTGGCAGATGGTGAAGGGCTTCTCCGCCCTCCGCCATTACGAACGCTACGTCCGTAACACCTATGAGGGCGCCAAGGTCGACTTCGACTGGAAGGTCAACGACGAGTTCAACATCGGCTTCGGCGCCACCCGTCGCACCTTCGGCTTCTATACCCAGCAGGCCGAGCGCAACACCGACACGCTCAATCCCACGCTGCTGGAGGCGGGATCGACCACCGCCGCGAACAGCAAGCTCGTCTCGTTCGGCAAGGGGCTGAACGTGCCCGAAGGCACCATCTCGAGCTTCCTGGTGCCCGATCTCGGCAAGATCGACGACCTCATCGGCTTCCAGTGCGACTGCATCAACAAATACGGCGACTTCCGCCTCACCACCAAGCGCAACGGCGGCCAGAACAACTTCGGCGTGAGTGAGAAGGACACCGCCTTCTACCTCGAGTTCGACTTCAACTCCGAGCTGTTCGGCCAGCCGCTGCGCGGCAACGTCGGCACCCGCGTCGCGATCACCGACCTGACCTCGACCGGCACCTCCCAGGCGGGCCGCCCAATCGTCGGACGCAACAAATACACCGACTGGCTGCCGTCGCTGAACATCGTCTACGAGCCGGTCCGGAATTTCTACGTCCGCATCGGCGCCTCGCAGGTGATGGCGCGGCCGCTGCTCGCCAATCTCTCGCCGACGATCACCTCGATCTCCGTTCCCAGCAACGGCGACAACACGGGCGCGTCGATGACGATCGGCAATCCCAAGCTCAGCCCGTTCCGCTCGACCAACTTCGACGTCAGCCTCGAATGGTATTTCACCCGATCGAGCCTGATCTCGATCGCCGGCTTCTCCAAGGACATCTCGTCCTTCCCGCAGACGGTGCTATTCACCGCCCCGCTGTCGCAGTTCGCCGATGCCGACACGATCGCGGCGATCCGCGCGCAATACACCAACCCCAACCAGACCGCCTATATCGACAACAATTACCCGTTTGTGGCGCGCCAGTATCGCGATGCGCCAGGTGGGTATCTGCGCGGCTTCGAGATCAATTTTCAGCAGAACTTCACGTTCCTGCCAGGATTCCTCAAGAACTTCGGCGCGCTGGTGAACTACACCTACATCAAGTCGGAACTGAACTACATCCTCGACCCCGGCACCGCGACGCGGGCGCAGACAACGGGTACGGGCCCCTTCATCGGCGTGTCGCCGCAGGCGCTCAACGGCACGCTGTTCTACGAGGTCCCGGCGTTCCGCGCCCGCGTATCGGTCGCGCATCGCAAGGGCTATGTCTCGCAATATCCGATCGCAGCGGGATCGTGCGGCCCGGGCCTCAGCACCGTCGGCACCGGCACCGCGACCGCGCCGACGGAAAGCGCCGGCTGCGACAGCCCGCTCATCAACGACTTCGTCTACAGCCGTGCGACGACCAACGTCGACGCGTCGCTGAGCTTCAACGTCCTCAAGAATTTCTCGATCACGGTGGAGGGACTCAACCTCACCAACCAGACCACCAACCGCTACGCCTATCAGGGCCGGGAAGCGGTGACCAACTACGGCAGCAGCGGGCGCGTCTACCGCGTCGGCGCGCGGCTGAGCTTTTGATGGTCCTCCCCGGAGAGCCTGCTTCCCGTCGTCCGGCAACGGACGGCGGGGAGCCTTTTCCCCTCGACCGCCGCACCCTGCTGAAGGGCGCCGCGCTGCTGGCGCTGCCGGGCACGGCCTTCGCGCAGCAGCCGCCCTACGGCCCGGCGCCGCGCCCGGGCGAGCCGCCACGCACCGGCGGCGACAACAGCGGCCGCATCGTCCCGCCGCCTCCGCTCGGCTACTGGCCCTATCGCGGCACCAGCGGCCCCGGCCGCCGCGCCACCGTGGCCAGCGCCAGCGGCGGCTGGACCTCGGGCCTGCCCGACGTGCGCTACAAGGGACCGGACACGCCGCCCTACCGGCTCGCGCCCTGGGGCGAGTCGGACAAGGGAACGGCAGTGACGCGAGGGCTGCTGCCCCGCATCCGCCCGCTCCACGACGTCCATATCCGCGACACCATCGTCTGCCTCGGCGGCGACGGCCATTACTACATGACCGGCTCGACCGGCGACAACATCTGGGCGACCAATGACGGCGTCGAGCTGTGGCGCTCGAAGGACCTCATGAGCTGGGACTATCTCGGCCTGGTCTGGTCGATCGAGCGCGACGGCGGCTGGGAGAAGAGCTGGCGGATGCGCGCCGGCGTGCCGTTCCGCGCGCTGTGGGCGCCCGAGATCCATTTCATCCGCGGCAACTACGTCATCTGCCACAGCATGAGCCGCGCCGGCCTCGCCATCCTCAAGAGCACGACCGGCCGCGCGGAAGGCCCCTATGTCCACGCCTTCTCGCCCGACAAGCCGCTCCGCAAGGGCATCGACGCGACGCTGTTCGAGGCGCCGGACGGATCGGTGTGGCTGACCTACGGCTCGGCCGAGGAGATCGTCCGGCTGAAGGACGATCTCTCCGGCTATGCCGGCGAGTGGCAGTCGATGACCAGCGCCGACGGCTGGGATCTCGATCCGTCGCATCATCGCAAGCAATGCGCCGACCAGGGCTATCGTCACTTCGGCTACGAAGGCGCGACGATGTTCGAGCGGAACGGCGTCTACTACCTCGGCGTCGTCGACCGCTACGACGACCGCTATTCCTTCGCCTTCTGGATGTCCGACAAGCCGACCGGCCCGTGGCGCGACCGCCACGAGGGCGCGCCCTGCTGCGGCGGCGGCAACGTGCTGCGCGATGCCGAGGGGCGCTGGTGGCAGACCTTCTTCGGCAACGATGCCTGGAGCCACTTCCGCGAGAAACCCGGGCTCGTGCGGATCGACTTCGACGCCGCAGGCCGCATAGTCGTCGCCGAGGACCAACCGTTCAGGATGACGACATGACCATTTCGCGCCGCGAGACTTTGGGACTGATGGCCACCGCCGGCGTCGCCGCCGCGCTCCCCAAGCGCGCGGAGGCGGCCGCACCGCATCCGCTCACGCTCTGGTACGAGCAGCCGGCCGCCGAATGGACCCAGGCGCTCCCGGTCGGCAACGGCCGGCTCGGCGCGATGGTGTTCGGCGGCGTCGCGCGCGAGCGGCTCCAGCTCAACGAGGGGACATTGTGGGGCGGCGGCCCCCACGACCCGGTCAACCCCGGCGCCCGCGCGGCGCTGCCCAAGCTGCGCGAGATGATCTTCCAGGGCCGCTTCGCCGAGGCGGAGGCCTTCGCCAACGCCAACGTCATGGCCACGCCGATCCGCCAGATGCCCTACCAGGCGCTCGGCGACCTGATTCTCGACTTCCCCGGCCTCGGCGCGCCGACCGGCTACCGCCGCGCGCTCGACCTCGACGCGGCGGTGGCGACCACCCGCTTCACCGCGAACGGCGTGCAGCATGAGCGGGAGGTGCTCGCTTCCGTCCCCGACCGCCTCATCGCGGTCCGTCTCAAGGCCGGCCGCGGCGGCGCGCTCGACGTCGACCTGTCCTTCACCTCGCCGCACAAGTCGGCCTCGGCGCGTGCGGACGGGCATGAGCTGGTGCTGACCGGCACCAACACCGCCGCCCATGGCATCCCCCCGTCGCTGCGCTTCACCGCCCGCGCGCGGGTGCGGGCGAAGGGCGGGACCGTCACCGCGAACGGCGACCGCCTGGTCGTGCGCGGTGCCCGCGAGCTGGTGATCCTGCTGGCGATGGCGACGAGCTTCCGCCGCTTCGGCGACGTGAGCGGCGACCCCGACGCGCTCACCGCCGCTACGCTCGACGCGGCCGGTGCGCGCTCCTTCAAGCGCATCGCCGCCGACGCCGCCGCCGAGCACCGCCGCCTGTTCCGCCGCGTCACGCTCGACCTCGGCACCAGCCCGGCCGCCGCGCTTCCCACCGACCGGCGCGTCCGCGCCGACAACCTCGCGGCCGACCCGAGCCTCGCCACGCTCTACTTTCAGTACGGCCGCTACCTGCTGATCTCCTGCTCGCGCCCGGGCGGGCAGGCGGCGACCCTGCAGGGCCTCTGGAACGACTCCCTCGATCCGCCCTGGGGCTCCAAGTACACGGTCAACATCAACACCGAGATGAACTACTGGCCAGCCGAGGCCGCGAACCTGCCCGAATGCGTCGAGCCGCTGGTCGAGCTGATCCGCGGCATCGCCGAGCGCGGCGCCCACACCGCGCAGGCGATGTACGGCGCGCGCGGCTGGGTATGCCACCACAACACCGACCTGTGGCGCGGCACCGCGCCGATCGACGGCGCCAAATACGGCCTATGGCCGACCGGCGGCGCGTGGCTCTGCACCCATCTCTGGACCCGCTGGGAGTATGGCCGCGACCGGGATTTCCTCGCTGCGGCCTATCCGCTGATGGCCGGCGCCGCCCGCTTCTTCCTCGACACGCTGCAGCGCGATCCCGAGACCGGCTATCTCGTCACCAACCCGTCGCTCAGCCCTGAGAACGGCCACGGCCACGGCTCGTCCTTGTGCGCAGGTCCGACGATGGACATGGCGATCCTGCGCGACCTGTTCGACCAGACGAGCGAAGCCGCGACCATCCTCGGCCGCGACGCCGAGTTCGTCGCCGAGCTGCGCGCCGCCCGCGCCCGCCTCGCTCCTTTCAAGATCGGCGCTGAGGGCCAGCTCCAGGAATGGCAGCAGGATTGGGACGCGGGCGCCGACGACATCCACCACCGCCACGTCAGCCACCTCTACGCGCTCTACCCCTCGCACCAGATCGCGCCGGACACCACGCCCGATCTCGCCGCCGCCGCCCGCCGCAGCCTGGAGATCCGCGGCGACCGCGCGACCGGTTGGGCGACGGCGTGGCGCGCGAACCTCTGGGCAAGGCTGCGCGACGGCGACCACGCCCATTCCATCCTCGCCTTCCTGCTCGGCCCCGAGCGCACCTATCCCAACCTGTTCGACGCCCACCCGCCCTTCCAGATCGACGGCAATTTCGGCGGCGCGGCGGCGGTGATCGAGATGCTGATGCAGAGCCGCGGCGATACCATCGACCTGTTCCCCGCCCTCCCCCGCGCCTGGAGCGACGGCAGCATCACGGGCCTGCGCGCCCGTGGCGGCTGGCAGGTCGACCTCGCCTGGCGCGCAGGGCGCCTGACCCAAGCGACCTTCCGCGCCGACCTCCCCGGCACGCGCACCGTGCTCGCCCACGGCCGCCGCACCCGGATCACGCTGGCCAAGGGCCAGCGGCGCACCCTCACCGCCAGCAGTTTCGAGAAAGGACAGGCATGACCGTCACCAGGCGCGACGCGCTCACCACCGCGCTCGCCGGCACCATGCTGGGCGCGCTGCCGGCACGCGCCGAGACGAAGGACGACGCCTGCGCCCCCTTGCCCACCAACTGGCGCCGCGGCTTCGACAACCAGCGCATCGCCGACCTCGGCGACGGCCGCTTCCTCAACCCGCTGCTGTCGGGCGACCGCCCCGATCCCGCCATCCTCAAGGACGGCGACGACTATTACATGACCTTCTCGAGCTTCGAGAGCTATCCCGGCCTCACCATCTGGCACAGCCGCGACCTCATCAACTGGCAACCGCGCAAGGCCGCCCTCACCAGGAACATTGGCTCGGTCTGGGCGGTAAGCCTGGAGAAGCACAAGGGCCGCTATTTCCTCTACATCCCCGTCAAGGCGAAGCCGAACTCGATCTTCGTCATCTGGGCCGACCATATCGACGGCCCCTGGTCCGATCCGATCGACCTCCACCTCCCCAGCCACATCGACCCGTGCCACGCCGTCGGCGAGGACGGCTCGCGCTGGCTGTTCCTGTCGGGCGGTGACCGCGTCCGCCTATCGGACGACGGCCTCTCCGTCATCGGCAAGCCCGAGCATGTCTACGACCCCTGGCGCTACCCCGACGACTGGGACGTCGAGGGCTTCGCGCCCGAAGGCCCGAAGATCGTCCGCCACGGCGGCTGGTTCTACATGATCACCGCCGTCGGCGGCACCGCCGGCCCGCCGACCGGCCACATGGTGATCGCCGCCCGCTCGCGCTCGATCCACGGGCCCTGGGAGAACGACCCCGCCAACCCCCTCGTCCACACCAAGAGCCGCGACGAGAAATGGTGGTCGCGCGGCCACGCCTCGCTGGTCGAGGCGCCGGACGGCAGCTGGTGGTCGGTCTACCACGGCTATGAGAACGGCTTCTGGACGCTCGGCCGCCAGACGCTGCTCGACCCGATCCGCTGGACCGACGACGGCTGGTTCCGCATGACCGGCGGCGACCTCTCCCAGCCGATCGCCAAGCCCAAGGGCGGCACCGCCCTCCCCCACGGCCAGCCCCTCTCCGACGACTTCCGCACGCTGGAGCTAGGCCGCAGGTGGAACTTCTTCCGCCCCGGCCCCGCCGAACGCGACCGTGCCCGCGTCGACAACGGCGCGCTGGTGCTGACGGCGGTCGGCAAGGCCCCGAGCGACTCCTCCCCCCTGCTGCTCATCGCCGGCGACCCCGCCTACGAGTTCGACTGCGACATCGAGATCGCGCCCGGCGGCACCGCCGGCCTCGTCCTCTTCTACGACGACAAGCTCTACTGCGGCCTCGGCTTCGACGAGCGCAACTTCGTCACCCACCAATACGGCATCGAGCGCGGCCGCCCGAAGAACCCGCACGGCCGCCGCATGCGCATCCGCCTCGCCAACAAGGAACATGTCCTCGCCATCCACACCAGCGGCGACGGCGGCCGCACCTGGCAACGCTTCGACCGCGGCATGGAGGTGTCGGGCTATCACCACAATGTCAGAGGAGGTTTCCTGATGCTCAGACCCGGTCTCTATTCGGCGGGCGCCGGCGCGGCGCGCTTCCGCGATTTCCGGTTCCGCGCGCTGTGATGCTGCTGCTCGCCGCCGCGCTCGCCGCGCAAGCCGCCCCGACGACGACGCCGTCGCCGGCCCAGCCGATCCGCGCCTCCAAGATCGTCCTGGTCGGCGATTCCACCACCGCCGTCGCCGGCGGCTGGGGCGGCGCCTTCTGCGCGGATCACGTCACCTCGTTCGTAGCCTGCGTCAACCTGGCGCGCGGCGGGCGCAGCTCGGGCAGCTACCGCGCCGAGGGTTCATGGGATCTGGCGCTCGCCGAGATGAAGACGCCCGGCTTCGTCAAGACCTGGGTGCTGATCCAGTTCGGCCACAATGACCAGCCCGGCAAGCCCGGCCGCTCGACCGATCTCGCCACCGAATTCCCCGCGAACCTGCGCCGCTACGTCGAGGAGACCCGCGCGGCGGGCGCGATCCCGGTGCTGGTGACCCCGCTCACCCGCCGCACCTTCAAGAACGGCCGGCTGGACCGCGACCTCGATCCCTGGGCCGACGCGGTGCGCAGGGTCGCCGCCGAGCTCAAGGTCCCGCTCGTCGACCTCAACGCGAAGAGCGCCGCCGCGGTGCAGGCGATGGGCGAGGCCGAGGCCGATACGCTCGCCCAGCTCCCCAAGGGCGCCGCGCCGGCCGGCGACACCACCGCGACCGAGGTCAACGACAGCCCCTTCGCCCGGCGCAAGCTGTCGTTCGACCGCACGCACCTGGGCCGCAAGGGCGCCGACTATTTCTCGGCGATGGTCGCGCACGAGCTCGCCATCGCCGCGCCCGACACCGCCCGCCTGCTCTACGAGTGATCGCAGAATGATGATCGCCGACACGCCGCCCGCCGTGCAGCAGCTCGCCTTCCCCGGCGCGGAGGGCGCCGGCCGCTTCGCGCGCGGCGGGCGCGGCGGTAGGGTGATGATCGTCACCACCCTCGCCGACGACGGCCCCGGCTCGCTGCGCGCCGCGATCGAGACGCCGGGCCCCCGCATCATCGTCTTCGCCATCTCGGGCACGATCCGCCTCACCCGCCCGCTCCGCATCCGCGAGGGCCGGGTGACGATCGCCGGCCAGTCGGCCCCCGGCGACGGCATTACGCTCCGCGATCACCCGCTGGAGGTCGCCGCCGACGATGTCGTGATCCGCTACATCCGCTCGCGTCTCGGCGACGAATCCAAATCCGAATCCGACGCGATCTGGATTCTCGGCGGCCGCCGCATCATCCTCGACCATGTCTCGGCGAGCTGGTCGGTCGACGAGACGCTGTCCGCCTCGGCCAACTACACACGGCCCGGCGAAGGCTTCTGGGACTTGACCGTCCAATGGTCGATCATCGCGGATTCGCTCACCCACTCGCTCCATGCCAAGGGCGAGCACGGCTACGGCAGCCTGATCCGCGGCGGGCGCGGCTCGCGGATCAGCTTCCACCATAATCTCTGGGCCAATCACGAAGCGCGGATGCCGCGCCCGGGCAACTACAGCGGCCCTGACGTCGATCCCGAAGGCGCCTTCTTCGATTTCCGCTCGAACGTCTTCTACAACTGGGGCGGCAGCCACTCGGGCTACAACGCCGACAAGGCCACGCTCGCCCGCTACAATTTCGTCGACAACAGTTATCTGAGCGGCCCGGATTCGGACAAGCCGATCGCGTTCAACGAATCCAACACGCTGGCCAAGGCCTATTGGTCGGGCAACAGCATGAACGGCGCCATCCCCGCCGACCAATGGTCGCTGGTGTCGGGCATCCAGCCGGACGGCTATCGCCTGTCCGCACCGCTCGACGTCGCTCCGGTAACCCCCGATCCCGCGCCGTCAGCCTACCCCCGCGTGCTGGCCGAGGCCGGCGCCTCGCGCGTCCGCGACGCGGTCGACCGCCGCGTCGTCGAGGGCGTGCGCACCCGCACTGGCCGCCAGATCGACACCCAGTCGCAGGACGGTGGCTGGCCCGACCTCAAGTCGCTCCCCACGCCGAAGGACAGCGACCACGACGGAATGCCGGACGAATGGGAACGCCGCCACGGCCTCGACCCGCGCCGCGACGACAGCGCGAGCGACCGCGACGGCAACGGCTTCACGGCGATCGAGGATTATCTGAACGAGCTGGCCGGGCCGGCCGGCCCTTGAGGCGACGCCCCACTGTCCCTCTCCCTTTGGGAGAGGGAAGGAGCGCCGGAGGCGCGGGAGGGTGAGGGTGGCTGCGGCCGGCAAGGTCACCCTCACCCTCCCACTCAGGCTACGCCTGAGCGGGCCCCTCCCTCTCCCAATGGGAGAGGTGTGAAGGTACTACCCCTCGCAGTCCGCGCACTTCCCCCGCACCTCGATCACCGGCCGCTCGGGCGAGAATCCCGCCCCCTTCGCCGCCTGCCGCACCGTGCGGGTGATCGCGTCGTCGTCGATGTGCGTGGTCTGCCCGCACACGTCGCAAACCAGGAAGATGCAGTCGTGCAGGCAGTCGGGATGCGCGTTGGCGATATAGGCGTTGGCGCTCTCCACCCGCCGCGCGACATTGGCGCCGACGAACAGGTCGAGGATGCGGTAGACGCTGTTGGCGGCGACGCGGCGCCCCTCCGCCTTCGATACCGCCTCGGCGATGTCATAGGCGGATGCCGGCTTCTCGAACCCGGCCAGCGCCTCGAACACGCGCGAGCGCATCGGCGTCCATTGCTCGCCGGCCCTGGTCAGCGCCGTCTCGGCAGCGCGCGTCAGCGCGGCGCCATGGGGTTCGTGATGATGGTGCGCGGCCATGCCGTGAATGTAGGCTTCCGCAGCCACCGCGGCAAGGCGGGCGGGGGCAGCGGATGCTCCCTACTGTCCCTCTCCCTCTGGGAGAGGGAAGGAGCCGCGAAGCGGCGGGAGGGTGAGGGGGTGACTGCGGCCAGCGAGGTCACCCTCACCCCTCCCACTCGGGCTACGCCCGAGCGGGCCCCTCCCCTCTCCCAATGGGAGAGGGGAAAGAACCGAAGATTACCGCTGCCCGACCAGCCGCGCGACCTCCCGCTCGCCATAGCGGGCACCCTGGACGTCGGTCATGACCTCCCCGATCGCCGCCAATTCCTCCGGCGAGAGGCGGAGGTCGACCGCGGCGACGTTCGCCTCCAGGTTGGCGATCTTGCGCGCGCCCGGGATCGGAACGATGTCGTCGCCCTGCGCCAGCACCCAGGCGAGCGCGAGCTGCGCCGCCGTCACCCCCCGCGCCTCGGCCAGCGCCTTCAGCCGGTCGACCAGCGCGAGGTTCGCCTCCAGATTGCCCTCGGCGAAGCGCGGCAGCCCGGCGCGGAAGTCGTTCTGCTCCAAATCGTCGCGGCTGCGGATGCTGCCGGTCAGGAAGCCGCGCCCCAGCGGGCTGTAGGGCACGAAGCCGATGCCGAGCTCGCGGCAGACGGGCAGCACGTTGTCCTCCACCTCGCGGAACCACAGCGAATATTCGCTCTGCAGCGCGGCGATGGGGTGGACGGCATGGGCCCGCCGCAGCTGGTCGGCGCTCACCTCCGACAGGCCGATCGCGCGCACCTTGCCCTCGCGCACCAGCTCGGCCATGCCGCCGACCGATTCCTCGATCGGCACCGCCGGGTCGGGCCGGTGCAGGTAGAACAGGTCGATCGTGTCGATGCCCAGCCGCCCGAGCGACGCCTCCGCGACCCGCCGCGCATTGGCCGGGCTGCCGTCGAGCCCGGTCGTGCGCTGGAAGCCGATGCCCTGGTCGCCGATGGTGAAGCCGAACTTGGTGGCGATCACCACCCGGTCGCGCACCTCGCGCAGCGCCCGGCCGATGATCTCCTCATTCTCGTAAGGGCCATAGACCTCGGCGGTATCGAACAAAGTGACGCCGAGCTCGACCGCGCGGTGGAGCGTCGCGATCGACGCCGCCTCGTCCTGCCCGCCATAGGCCGCAGTGAAGCCCATGCAGCCGAGGCCGATCGCCGAGACCTGCAGGCTGCCCAATCTACGCTGTTCCATATCGTCCCTCCTCTGGGTGGAGCGGACCCGATGTAGCGCGCTGTCCTGTTCGGATTAGCCGCGCTATGAAGCACATCCTGTTCGATAGGATTGCACAATGGACCGCGACCAGCTGCCGCATCTGACGCTGTTCGCCGCGGTGGTCCGCGCGGGCGGGTTCCGGGCGGCGGCGCGGTCGCTCGGGCTGTCGCCGTCGGCGGTCAGCCACAGCGTCGGCGCGCTGGAGGAGCGGCTGGGCGTGCGGCTGCTCAACCGCTCGACGCGCAGCCTGTCGCTGACCGACGCGGGCCAGCGGCTGCTCGGCCGGCTCGAGCCGGCACTCGCCGAGATCGCGGAAGGGATGCGCGAGGCGCGCGACGCGGACGGCGACCCGTCGGGCCGCGTGCGCGTCACGGCGACGGCGTCGAGCGCCTATATGCTGCTGAGGCCCCACCTTGGCGCGTTCGCCCGGGCCTATCCGTCGATCTCGCTCGACATCATCGTCGAGGACCGCTTCGTCGACATCGTCGCGGAGCGGTTCGACGTCGGCCTGCGCCTGGGCGAATCGCTGCAGCCGGACATGATCGCGGTGCGCATCGGCCCGCCGCAGCGCTTCACCATCGTCGCGTCGCCCGACTATCTCGCGCGCCACGGCCGCCCGGCGACGCTCGAGGCGCTGGCCGAGCACCGCTGTATCCAGCGCCGCTTCACCGGCGGCAACGTCTATGCCTGGGAAGTCGAGCGCGACGGCGCGGAGGTCACGTTGTCCGACATGGTGGCGGCGATGACCACCAACGACGACCAGCTCGCCTATCAGGCGGCGCTCAGCGGCGCGGGGATCGCCTTCCTCTACGAGGCACGCATCGCCGACGATCTCGCCGCCGGCCGGCTGGTCGAGCTGTTCCCCGACCATTGCCCGCCGTTCCCCGGCTTCTTCCTCTACCACCTCAGCCGCCGCCAGGTGCGGCCGGCGGTGCGGGCATTCATCGACTTCTTCGTCGCGGCCAATCGGGCGGCGGCGACGTCGGCGCGGTAGATCACAAATCAAAAACGAGAGCGACCGCCAACGCCCCAATAGCGGACGTCAACTCGTCGCAGTATCAGAGGTCATGGCCGAAAGAATCCTTCCATGGCTCGCCGGACTTGCGTGCCTTCTGAGCCTCTTTTTCAGCATCAGCTCGGTCTGTGTTGCCCTTGCGATGTGGCCTGGCGTTCTTCTCCAGAGTGCTGGCGCCTTCGTTATCCGATGCGCTCTCCTTCTGCTCGGGCCCATCCAGTTGTTGGCCATAGCGCGAAATAAGTTCCTACTGGCGTTGGCGCTCTTCCTCGCCGGATTGAGCGTCCTTGTGGTACTTAATTTATCGTCGGTTCAGATTGGCCCGAGCGTGTGCGCATGGGGACCATATGGCGGGTTGTTCGACTGCGGGCTTCCTACTGCTGCGAGCAATGGTAACTAACCACCAATCTGGCCGCTCGATCTTACGAATCTAAAGCCTAGATCACCGCCCGCCGGTTGAGGTCGTGCCCCAGCGCGAGCAACCCCACGCCGACCAGCGTGTAGAAGGTCTCGGCCCCGTCGTGCGGCAGCGACAACGCCCCCGCCATCACGCCGATCCCGAGCGCCCCGATCGCCGACGGCATCATATAGCCGTGCGCGAACATCCCCCGCCCCAGCGCCAGCGCGCCGAGCAGGATCGCGACCATCAGCCCCACCTCATGGATCCACGGCGCGAGCAGCAGCCCGCCCGCGGTCGAGGCCAGCGCGAGCAGCACCGACGTCGCCAGGCAATGCACCATGCACAGCCCGCTGAGCCCGATCGCCCAGCGATCGAGGCCATGGAACCAGCTTGAGCGGGACGCGAACGCCATGATCGCCGCCATCTATGCTCATTGAGGGCAAGTTACAACATCACATCCGCAGATTCCCGTCCGGGCATCGGCCTTAGGGTCGATCGTTGCGGCTATGCGGCGGTTAACGCTGTGCAATTTCCCGTCCTGTGCTAGGGGGACGCCGGGGCGAAAGGATCCGAACGACGATGTGTGGCATTGCAGGCTGGTATGCGCGGGGCGCCGCGAGCGTGACGCATGCCGTCGTCGCCGCGCAGTGCCGCACGATCCGGCACCGCGGCCCCGACGACGAGGGCATCCTGGTCGACGGCGACTTCGGCTTCGGGATGCGCCGGCTCAGCATCATCGACATCGCCGGCGGCCACCAGCCGATCGAGAGCCCCGACGGCCGCTACGCCATCGTCTTCAACGGCGAGATCTACAACCATCTCGACCTGCGCCGCGAGCTCGCCCCGCTCGGCCACGCCTTCCGCACCCACAGCGATACCGAGACCATCCTCGCCGCCTTCCGCCAATGGGGCGACGCGGCATGGCAGCGCCTCGACGGCATGTTCGCCGCCGCGATCTGGGACCGGGCCGAACGCCGCCTGACGCTCGCCCGCGACCCGCTCGGCATCAAGCCGCTCTATATCACCCGCCAGAACGGCGGCCTCGCCTTTGCCTCGGAGCTCAAGGCGCTGCTGCCGCTCCCCGGCCACCGTTTCGACGTCGACCCGCGCGCAGCCCACGACGTCTTCAGCTTCGGCCACATCCGCACCGACCGCTCGATCTATGCCGAGGTCGCGACGCTGCCCCCCGGCCACCTCCTCACCATCGGCGCCGAGGGCGAGGCCGAGATCCGCCCCTATTGGCGCCCCGCCTACCATCAGGCCCCCAGGCTCAGCGACGCCGACTGGATCGAGGCGATGCGCGAGCACCTGCTCAAGACGGTCGAGCGCCACCTCCTCGCCGACGTCGAGGTCGGCGCCTTCCTCTCGGGCGGAATCGATTCCTCCGCGGTGGTCGCCGCCATGGCCCGCCTCACCGGCGCCCCGGTCAAGACCTTCACCATCGGCTTCCCCGTCGAGCGCTACAACGAGGCCCCCTATGCTGAGGCGGTCGCCCGCCACCTCGGCACCGCCCACACCACCCGCATCGTCGACCTCGCCGCCGCCCGCGAGCTGCTGCCCGAACTCCAGCGCTGCTACGACGAGCCTTTCGCCGATCCCTCCGCGGTCCCGACCTGGTACCTCAGCCGCCTCGCCCGCGAGCAGGTCAAGGTCGTCCTGTCCGGCGACGGCGGCGACGAGCTGTTCATGGGCTACAAGCGCCACCTCACCGAGCGCGCGGTCGGCCGCATGCCCGCCCTCGCCCGCCACGCCGCGCGCGGCATCCTCTCGCTGCCGCCGACCCCGGTCCGCCGGTGGAACCGCGTGCTGCAGCGCTGGCAGAAGGCGGTCGGCACCGCCGGCCTCCCCGACGGCGCCAGCCGCTTCTTCGCCAAGACCCAGATCACCTCCATGGGCTTGCGCGAACGCGTCCTCGACCCCGAGCTGTTCGCCGAATTCGACGGCCCGGGCGCCTACGAGCGCCTGCGCGACGAATATTTCCCCGATCCCGCCGCGACGATCTCCCCCGACGGGCTCGACCAGTTCGCCTACGCCGACCTCACGCTCAACCTGCCCTGCGCGATGCTGACCAAGGTCGACCGCGCCAGCATGGCCAATTCGCTCGAGGTGCGCGTCCCCCTCTTGAGCCCGGTGTTCGTCGACTGGGCGATGGGCGTGCCGCAGGACATGAAGGTCCGCGGCAAGACCGGCAAGTACATCCTGCGCGAGGCGATCAAGCCCTGGGTGCCCGACGGCATCGTCGATCGCCGCAAGCAGGGCTTCCAGATCCCGCTCGCCGAATGGTTCGACGGCGACTTCGGCGACTACGCCCGCGAGCTGTGGCACGACAGCGGCGCCGCGGACCTCGGCTTCCTCCGGAGCGGCGAGGTCGACGCCCTGTTCGCCGAGCACCGCGAGGGCAAGCGCGACCACGGCCGCTTCCTCTATGCGCTGTCGATGTTCAGTCTGTGGTGGACCGACCGCAAGGCTGCGCCGGTGGAAGCGCCGGCGCCGGTGGCGGTCACGCCGCGAACCCCGGCGGTCGCGGCGAACGATCCCCTCCCGGCGGCGCCCGGCCGGCGCCTCGCCACCTTCGGCCGCGCCGCGGCGATGGCGGCGATGCTGTTCCTCGGCTGGGGCGTGCACGATGTCGTCGGTCCGGTGTTCCGCGCGCCCGCCCAGGCATCGAGCTTCGTCGACGAGGCGGTGATGAGCCACCGCGCCACGCTGCTCCGCGCCGCGATGCGCCTCGAGCCCGGCGTCGCCGCCTTCGATCGCACGGCCATGGAAAGGGCGACCGGCATCGCCATGCCCGCGCTGCCCGCCGGCTGGAAGCTGCTCGACGTCCAGGTCTATCCCTCCGCCGGAGGCCCCAGCATCGGCCTCGCCGTCCAGTCGGAGCGCGGCGAGCGCTTCTCGATCTTCGGCATGAAGGCCGAGACCCCCGGCGGCCCGACACCCGCGCTCGACAAGCGCCTCGACGACCAGGTCGCCTATTGGGAAGAGGGCCACCTCGCCTTCGCCGTCGTCGGCACGCTCGAAGCGAAGCGCCTGCTCCAGCTCGCCGCGATGCTCGAACCGGCCCGTCCCGCCGCCAAGACGATCACCTGAACTAAGCCCGGGTTCGATCAGGTTGAATCAAGCCCGCCTTCAGGGGAGGGGCTTAAGCGGCTCGCGACCCCAAGCGGGAAACGGGGGTGGGCGAAGCCCACCCCCGAGGGGCCTCTTACAGGCCGTCGACGGCCTTGCTCACCAGGATATTCACCGCGACGCGGCGGTTCTGCGCCTTGCCGTCGGGTGTATCGTTGCTTGCCGCCGGATCCGCCTCGGCCATCCCGGTGGGGGTCAGCATGCGATACGGCTTCCAGTGGCAGGCCTGCTGGAGATAGTTGACGACCTTCGCGGCCCGCCTCTCGCTGAGGGTCTGGTTGAAATCCTGGCTTCCCGTCGAATCGGTGTAACCGACGACGAGCAGCAGGGCATTGTCCATCGCCTCGGCCGAAGTCGCCGCGGCGCAGAGATCGGCTTTCGCCTGCTCGGACAGCACCGCCTTGCCGGTGTCGAAATTCACGTTGGTCGTGCCTTTGACATTATACTGGTCGATGTCACCGACGCGCCCGCGCAGCGCTTCCGTTGCCGCGGTCTGGTCCGCAAAGCCCTGTTCGGTGCCGTTGCGGATCATCGACGCGGTCCTGAGGTCCTTGTTCTTGAGCGCGATCTGGCTCGCGACCAGGCCGTCCGCCCATTGCACCGTCTTGACGCTGACCGGCAGGCCGTTGAGCAGCGAGTCCGCGGCCAGCTTGTCGCGATCGAGGCCCAGGAAGCCTCCGCTCGACTTGATCTTGGTTCCTTCGCTGAGGAAGACCATCGTCTTCGTGCCGCCGGCGGTCGTGACCTGCATCTTCCCGTCCTTGCGCGCGGAGATGAAGCCTTCGACCTCGGGTCCCTCCGGCATGCCGGACAGGTCGGCCGGCGCCGAGGCGCTCACGGTTATGTCCGGAGATGGCTCGCTCGGGGCCGGCTGCTCCTGCGCATACAGGCTGGCCGAGCCGGCAGACGCAGCAAGCAGCAACAGAATTCTCGAGCTTTTGGAAAGGACACTCATTGCATTGCTCCTTCAAATTCGATCAATCAAGCCCAAGTGATCGCAGCTCGCCGTCCGATCGCCGTCGTCGTGATACGGTATTCGGCTGTCGGAACCCGCTCCATCAATCTTCATCTGGATGTGCGTCTCATAGCTGTACCTGAGCACTAGGGACTTTCAGCGTGTTGAGCCCAACCTTGCGGGCACATGAACACTTCCGAGACCTCTGTTCGGCGGGCCGACAGTTCGAGTGTCTCCTGCGGCGAACCGATGTACGCTGCGCCGCACCAATGGACGCACCCCGCCGCCACGACATCCTCGCCCCCACACCCTTCCCCCTCACCCCCCACCCTGCTATCGGCCCCCTCGACTCTCGCATCCGCCCGTCCGGGCGCGCCTCGCGCGAGTGGCTCCGCCGGCCAACCGGCGCGTCGCTCGTCTCCCCGCCGCGCTCCCGCGACTGGCCGCAACTGGAAAGGACCCGCCGCCCATGACCGCGATCGGCCAGGACACGCTCGCCACCCGCTCCACGCTCACCGTCGGCGGCAAGAGCTACGACTATTACTCCCTGGCCAAGGCGGCCGAGCAGCTCGGCGACATCTCCCGCCTGCCCTTCTCGATGAAGGTGCTGCTCGAGAACATGCTGCGCTTCGAGGACGGCAAGACCGTCACGCCCGAGGATGCCAAGGCGATCGTCGACTGGCAGAACAACCCGGTCGCTCCTGACCGCGAGATCCAGTACCGCCCCGCGCGCGTCCTCATGCAGGACTTCACCGGCGTCCCCTGCGTCGTCGACCTCGCCGCGATGCGCGACGCGATCACCAAGCTCGGCGGCGACGCGGCCAAGATCAATCCGCAGGTCCCCGTCCACCTCGTCATCGATCACTCGGTGATGGTCGACGAGTTCGGCACGCCCAAGGCATTCGAGGACAACGTCAACCTCGAGTACCAGCGCAACGGCGAGCGCTACGAGTTCCTGAAATGGGGATCGAAGGCGCTCGACAACTTCCAGGTGGTGCCGCCGGGCACCGGCATCTGCCACCAGGTCAACCTCGAATACATCGGCCGCGGCGTGTGGTCGTCCAAGGCGGAGGACGGCAAGGAGATCGCCTACCCCGACACGCTGGTTGGCACCGACAGCCACACCACGATGATCAACGGCCTGGGCGTGCTCGGCTGGGGTGTCGGCGGCATCGAGGCGGAGGCGGCGATGCTCGGCCAGCCGGTGTCGATGCTGATCCCCGAGGTGATCGGCTTCAAGCTGACCGGCGCGCTCAAGGAGGGCATCACCGCGACCGACCTGGTGCTGACGGTGACGCAGATGCTGCGCGCCAAGGGCGTGGTCGGCCGCTTCGTCGAATTCTACGGCCCCGGCCTCGCCACCATGAGCCTCGCCGACCGCGCGACGATCGGCAACATGGCGCCCGAATATGGCGCGACCTGCGGCTTCTTCCCGATCGACGACAAGACGCTCGACTATATGCGCCTGACCGGCCGCCCGGACGACGAGATCGCGCTGGTCGAGGCCTATTGCCGGGCGCAGGGCATGTGGCACGACGCCGGCTCGCCCGACCCGGTGTTCACCGATACGCTCGAGCTCGACATGGGCGAGGTCACCGCGTCGCTCGCCGGGCCGAAGCGCCCGCAGGACCGCGTGTCGCTGAACAAGGTCGACGAGGTGTTCAACGGCGACCTGTTCAAGGTCTACAAGAAGGAGCGCCCGGCGCGCGTGCCGGTCGACGAGCGCGGGCACGACATCGGCGACGGCGACGTGGTGATCGCCGCGATCACCTCGTGCACCAACACCTCCAACCCCTCGGTGCTGATCGCCGCCGGCCTGGTCGCCCGCAAGGCGCGCGAGAAGGGGCTGAAGCCGAAGCCCTGGGTCAAGACCTCGCTGGCGCCGGGCTCGCAGGTCGTCACCGACTATCTGGTCAAGTCGGGGCTCCAGTCCGATCTCGACGCGATCGGCTTCAACCTGGTCGGCTATGGCTGCACCACCTGCATCGGCAACTCGGGCCCGCTGGCCGAGCCGATCTCGAAGGCGATCAACGGCAACGACATCGTCGCCGCCTCGGTCCTCTCGGGCAACCGCAACTTCGAGGGTCGCGTCTCGCCGGACGTGCGCGCCAACTTCCTCGCCTCGCCGCCGCTGGTCGTCGCCTATGCGCTGAAGGGCACCGTGACCGAGGACATGGTCGAGACGCCGATCGGCCAGGGCTCGGACGGGCAGGATGTCTACCTCAAGGACATCTGGCCCACCAATGACGAAGTCCGCTCGCTGATCGACACCAGCGTGAGCGACGACATGTTCCGCTCCCGCTACGCGAATGTCTATCACGGCGACAACCACTGGCGCCAAATCGACGTCACCGGATCGGACACTTACACATGGCGCGCGGGCAGCACCTACATCGCCAACCCGCCCTATTTCGAAGGCATGACGATGGAGCCTGCCCCCGTCGGCGACATCGTCGAGGCGCGCGCGCTGGCGATCCTGGGCGATTCGATCACCACCGACCACATCTCCCCCGCCGGCAGCATCAAGGCCGACAGCCCGGCCGGCATCTACCTGCAGGAGCATCAGGTCGCCAAGGCCGACTTCAACAGCTACGGCGCGCGGCGCGGCAACCATGAGGTGATGATGCGCGGCACCTTCGCCAACATCCGCATCAGGAACGAGATGGTGCCGGGCGTCGAGGGCGGCATGACCAAGTACCACGACCAGGTCATGCCGATCTACGACGCGGCGATGCGCTACAAGGCCGACGGCGTCCCGCTGGTGGTGGTCGCCGGCAAGGAATACGGCACCGGCTCGTCGCGCGACTGGGCGGCGAAGGGCACCAATCTCCTTGGCGTGCGGGCGGTGATCACCGAGAGCTTCGAACGCATCCACCGCTCCAACCTGGTCGGCATGGGCGTGCTCCCGCTCCAGTTCGCCGAGGGCATCACCCGCGAGACGCTGAAGCTCGACGGCACCGAGACCTTCACCATCACCGACGTCGCCGGCATCCGCCCGCGCCAGGAGGTCGAGGTCAAGCTGACGCGCGCCGACGGCTCGACCGAGACGTTCAAGACGCGCTGCCGGATCGATACCGTCAACGAGCTGGAGTATTTCCTCAACGGCGGCATCCTCCAGTACGTGCTGCGGAAGCTGGCGGCGTGAGCATCGCGCGGCGCGGGGCGATCGCGGGCGGCCTGGCCCTCGCGCTCGCCGGCCGCGCCGCCTTCGCCGCGGGAGACGGGCAAATGTACGGCATGATCGGCAAGATCGCCGCCAAGCCGGGCCAGCGCACCGCGCTGCTCGAGCTGCTGCTCCAGGGCTCGGCCGACATGCCGGGCTGCATCAGCTACATCGTCGCCGAGGACGTGCGCGACCCGGACGCGATCTGGGTGACCGAGGTGTGGGACAGCGAGGCGAGCCACAAGGCCTCGCTCCAGCTGCCGCAGGTGAAGGCGGCGATGCCGCTGATCGCCGGCTTCGACACCGCCGCGACCACCCGGCCGGTGGGCGGCAAGGGGCTTTAGGATTGATCGATCCGGTTTGAAGCTGCTGTTCCCCGGCGAAGGCCGGCGCCCAGTTGCGAGCGGTTCGATACTGGGCCCCGGCCTTCGCCGGGGAACGGATTCAATCCGATTCTACTCCGGCATCGTCTCGAACAGCGTCAATCCGGGCGGCAGCTCGACCCACGCCGGCCGGTCGCGCACGAACAGCGCCATGGTCGGGCGGAACAGCGACGCATCGTCGAGCGAGCCCGCGTAGATGGTATGCGAATCGGTCTCGCCGATCCCGCCGCCGAAGACGAGCCCGCCGCACTGCGGGCAGAAGTTGCGGGTCGCCTCGCCGCCACGGAAAGCGGGCGAGCGATATTGGCGCGGCTCGCCGCTGAAGCTCAGATCGGCGGCGGCGAAGCCCATGAACGGGATGAACCCCGATCCAGACGCCTTGCGGCAATCGGCGCAGCAGCAGATGCCCATATTGTCCGGCTCGCCCCGCGCTTCCCAGCGGATCGCACCGCACAGGCAGCCGCCGGAATAGCGGACCAGCGCGCTCATCCCAGCACCCGCCCCGCCACCGCGTCGAGCTTCGCCAGCAGCGCCGGATCGCGCACATCCGGTGCGGTAATCAGCGCCGTATCGAGGCAGGTGTCGATCGGCGACGGCGCCCGCTCCGCCGGCAGGCCCCGCAGCAAATGGCCGACCAACGCTCGCGCCTTCTCCGCATTGGCATTGAGCTGTCGGATCACCTGGGCGACGCTGACGTCCTCGTGCGCGTCGTGCCAGCAGTCATAGTCGGTGACCATCGCCACCATCGCATAGGGCAGCTCCGCCTCGCGGCAGAGCTTGGCCTCGGGCAGCGCCGTCATACCGATCACATGCGCGCCCCAGCTGCGGTAGAGGTTGCTCTCCGCGCGGGTCGAGAATTGCGGACCTTCCATGACGATGCAGGTGCCGCCCTCATGCACCTCGGCGCCCCCGGCACGCGCCGCCTCCGCCGCCATGCCGGCGAGCCGCGGGCACACCGGATCGGCCATCGAGACGTGCGCGACCATGCCGGTGCCGAAGAAGCTCGACGGCCGCCCCTTGGTACGATCGATGAACTGGTCGACGATCGTGAAGGTCCCCGGCGCCCGCTCCTCCTGCAGCCCGCCGACCGAGGAGATCGACAGCACGTCGGTGACGCCGAGCCGCTTCAGCGCGTCGATGTTGGCACGCGCGTTGAGCTCGCCCGGCGCGATACGGTGCCCGCGGCCGTGGCGCGGCAGGAAGGCGACGCCGACCTCGCCCAACCGGCCCCGGAAGATCGCGTCGGACGGCCTGCCCCACGGCGTCTCCACCTCGACCCATTCGCCCTCGACCCCGTCGATCGCGTAGAGCCCCGACCCGCCGATGATCCCGATCGTCCAGCCGCTCATGTCACCCCCGTTTGCTCGGTCCACCCGCTCCTATAGCCGGCGCCATCAGCGGGATAGGCATTTGTTAGCAGGCGGTGTGCATGGTGCGCGGCCATGACGATCGCCCGACGCCTGCGCTATCCGCTGATCGCCCCGCGCCCGCCGCGCCCGAGCCAATTGGGGGACGTGTTCGCCCGCATCGAGGCGACCGGCACTTACAGCAACCATGGGCCCGAAGTACGCCGCTTCGAGGCCGCGATCACCGAGCGGATGTTCGCCGGGCGCGGCGCCAGCCTGACGCTCGCCAATGCGACGCTCGGCCTGATGCTCGCGATCCGCGATGCCGCCGACCGCGCCGGGCGGCCGGGCGGCTATGCGCTGATCCCCGCCTTCACCTTCGCCGCGACCGCCGAGGCGGCGATGTGGGCCGGCCTCACGCCGCTCCTCTGCGACATCGATCCCGAAGACTGGGCTGCGGCGGCGCACGCCGAGGAGGCCCTGCTCGCCGAACATGGCGAGCGGATCGCGGTGGTCGTCCCCTATGCCACCTTCGGCAACGCGATCGACCTCGCCCGCTACCGGCGATACGCCCGGCGTCACGGTGTCGGTATAGTGATCGATGCCGCCGCATCCCTGGGCACGCTCGACGATGACGGCACCGGCTTTGGCGCAGGTTATCCCCACGCCGTCGTCTTCTCCATGCAGGCGACCAAGCCCTTCGCCGTCGCCGAGGGCGCCGTCGTCCACTCCGGCGACACCGCGCTGATCGAGCGGCTGCGCGCCATGGCCAATTTCGGTTTCGAGGCGCCGCGCAGCGCCTCGCTGCCGGGCCTCAACGCCAAGCTGCCCGAGGTGCTGGCCGCGATCGCCTCGGCCAAACTCGACGAGATCGAGGAGATCAGCGAACGCCGCGCGCTCCTCGAGGCGAGCTATCGCGAGGCGCTCGACGGCTTCGGCTTCCAGCGCATTTCCGGCCGCCGCCGCGCGCTCGGCTTCATGCCCGTGCTGCTGCCGCCGGCGCTGGCGCCCCGCCGCGCCGCGATCGTCGAGGCGCTGGCCGCGCGCGGGATCGGGGCCGCGCACTATTTCAGCCCGCACCTCGGGCAGCAGCCCTTGTTCCGGCAGCACGCACGGCTGACCGAAACCCCCGTCGCCGACGACATCGCCGCGCGCATCCTCTCGCTGCCCGCCACCGACGACATGACTCCCGCCGACGTGCGCACCATCGCCGCGGCGGTGCGTGAAGCGGGCAGCCTGCGCCGGACCGGCGAGCGTACGCCCGTCGCCGAGACGCTGATCGTCGGCGGCGGACCGGCCGGAACCGCCATCCTCATCGCCGCGGCCAAGGCAGGCCGGCTCGGCGAGCTGGCGGCGGGCGGCCTCACCATCGCCGAACGCGGCAACCATCTCGGATCCGGCCGGCTCGCGCGCTACGCGATCGCGTCGGACAGCACGGCGCAGACCTTCCTCACCGCGCTCGAGGCGCAGCCCGATCTCGCCGGCCATCCCGCGGTCCAGGCGATCGAGGAATGGCGCGACAAACTGGGCGTACCGCTCGCCGCCACCGGTCCGTTCCTCGACGTGATCGGCGAACGGCTCGCCCTGGCGGTCGAGCGTGGCGGCGGCCAGGTGCTGACCGGCCACGAGGTGCTCGGCGCGCGCCGGTCCGGCGGACTGTGGCACGTCGCCATGCGCCGGCTCGAGGACGATCATCGCTTCGAGGCCGCGGCGCGCAATCTCGTCGTCGCCACCGGCGGCCACCAACCGCTCGACCGTCTCGCCGGCCAGCAGGTCGCGGGCGAACCGCTGATCCGGCGCGCCGGCGACCGGCTGCTCCAGTCGGACGAGGTGCTCGCGCTCGGCGGGCTCGACAAGGTCGCCGATCTGCTCGCCGGCAAGCGCGACCCGCGCATCGCGGTGATCGGCGGCTCGACCAGCGCCCTCACCACCGTCGCGCTGCTGCTGCGCTCGCGGCCCGGCATCCCGTTCGGCGCAGGCGGGATCACCCTGCTCCACCGCCGGCCGCTGCGTCCCTTCTACCTCTCCGTCGAGGCGGCCCATGCCGAGGGCTTCACCGATTTCGGCCCCGACGACATCTGTCCGCTGTCGGGCTTCGTCTATCGTCTCGCCGGCTTCCGGCTGGAGGCGCGCGAGCTGGTGCTGCGCATCCTGGGCATCGACGGCCGCGCGCCCGACCCGCGCGTGGCCGTGCACCGAATCGCCGACGAGGACCCGCAAGCGCTCGCGATCCTCGACCGTGCCGACATCGTCGTCGCCGCCCTCGGCTACCGCCCGCGCGCTCTGCCGCTCCAGGATGTCGCCGGGATGCCGATCACGCTGGCCGCGGACCAGGGCGACGCCATGGTCGACGATCGCTGCCGCGTGCTCGGCGCCGACGGCATGCCGCTTCCCGGCGTCTACGGCATCGGCCTCGCCGCCGGCTTCGTTCCGTCGGGCGCGCTCGGCGGAGAGAGGAGTTTTCGCGGTCAAGCCAACGGCTTATGGTTGTGGCAGAACGATGTCGGGCGCATGATCGTCGAAGCGATCCTCGCCAACCGGGCACAAGCAGCGGCATGAACACACCCACGGTCAGCGTCATCATGGCAGCCTATAACGGCGCCGGGCTGATCGAAGAGACGCTCGTCAGCCTGGAGAAGCAGACGCTCGCCGATTTCGAGGTGATCGTCGTCGACGACTGCTCGACCGACGACACCCGCGCGATCCTGCGTGGCTGGTCCGATCCGCGCGTCCGGCTGGTCGAAGCGGAGGCGAACGGCGGCCCGGTGCGTGCCCGCAACCGCGCCCTCGCGGAGGCGCGGGGCCGCTATATCGCCGGCCTCGATCAGGACGATCTCTGCCGGCCGGACCGGCTCCAGCGCCAGGTCGCCTATCTGGAGGCGAACAGCCGCGTCGTGCTGGTCGCTGCCGCCGCCAATATCCTCGAGGATGGCGCGATCCGCCGCTCGCGCCTGCCCGCCAACACCACGCCCGCGCTGATCGGCTGGCTGCTCCAGATCATGAATCCTTTGGTGTGGTCGTCGGTGATGCTGCGCGGCGACGTCGCGCGCGAGCTCGATCCCTTCACCCGGCCCGAGATCCTCTATGCGGAGGATTTCGATCTCTATCACCGCCTGCGCCGCTACGGCGCGATCGCGCGGATCGACGAGCCGCTGATCACCTATCGCAGCCATCCGGGCGGCGCCTCCCAATGCCACACCGCACGCATGATCGGCAGCGCCGAGACCGTGCTCGGCGAGGCCTATGCGCCGTTGCTCGGCGACAGCGCGGAGGAGGCGGCCGCGCTGGTCGCACGCCACGTCATGGCCGGCGTGCCGGTGGCCAGCCGCGACGCGCTGCGCCAGCTCGGCACGCTGATCGCGATGCTCCAGGCGAGCTATCTCGACAGCGGCAGCTTCGATCGCGAGAGCATCAAGCTGATCCGCTGGGAGACGGCGCGGCTGTGGTGGCGGATCGGCCGGCGGGCGGTGCGGTCCGGCGCGCTCGGCCTCACCGATGCGCTAGCGGTGCGGCCCGATCATCTCGGGCTCGGCCATGCCGGGATCGACGACCTCCTGCTCTCGGGCCTGGTCGGCCGCGCCCGTGCGGCGCGGCGGCGTCTCACTGCCTGACCTTCTGGTTAAACTGTCCTTTACCGTAGCAGGTTACCAGCATCCGGTTACGTGAAGAGGGCTGACAGGCGCATGGCAACCGCGCACGCGATGGCGCAGGAACTCGACGGCGATGCGATCCGCGCGGTGGCGCGCGATTGCGGACAGCTTGCGGTCGGCTGCAGCGATGCCTCCGGCCATATCGCCGGCGTCTCGGAACGCATAGCGACCCAGCTCGAAGCGCTCGCCGATCTGGAAGGCGTCACCGCGGCGCTCGAAGCCGACCAGCGCACCGTCGCCGAGGCGACCAGCGAGGCGCGCCGCCTGTCCGACCAGGCCCGCGCCACGCTGGAACGCGAGGCGTCGCTGATCGTGAGCTCGGTCGCCGATTTCGGCGCGCTGACCGAGCTCATCACCAATCTCGGCACCCGCATGACCGATTTCGCGGCGGCGATGGCGCAGGTCCAGCGCGTCTCCAGCGCGATCGACGACATCGCGCGCAAGACCAATCTGCTCGCGCTCAACGCCACCATCGAGGCGCAGCGCGCCGGCGACGCCGGCCGCACCTTCGCCGTGGTGGCGGCCGAGGTGAAGAAGCTCGCGCTGGAGACGCGCCAGGCGACCGACGAGATCACCCGCACCATGGACAGCTTCGTGCGCGAGGCGGGCACGGTGATGCACGAGATCGATGATGGCGTGCGTCAGAGCGTGCTCGCGCAGAAGGGCGTCGCGCAGATCAACCAGACCGTGCTGGAGGTCGCCGACATCGTCGGCCAGGTCGACCGCCTCACCGACGACATCGAGCGCTCGACCGAGGTCACCAGCAACAGCGTCGCGCGCGTGCGCGACACGCTCACCGGCTTCGGCACCCATGCGCGCGAGAGCGGCGCCCAGCTCGCCAGCGCCCGCGAGCGCATCCTGCGGCTCGAGACGATGTCGAGCGGGATGCTCGACCAGCTCGCCCATTCGGGCGTGGCGATCGACGACACCGGCTTCGTCGAGATTACCGTCGCCGGCATGAAGGAGGTCAAGGCGATCGTCGAACGGGCGCTGGCGGCGGGCGAGGTCAGCGCCGACGAGGTGTTCGACACCGACTACCGGCCGATCCCCGGCACCGACCCGGTGCAATATACGAACCGCTTCAACGCCTTCGCCGATCGCGCCATTCAGCCGGTGCTCGACCGCATCGCCAAATCCGACGAGACCCATATCCTCGGGCTCGCCGCGACCGACATCAACGCCTATCTGCCGACCCATATGTCATGGAAGTCGCTCCCGCAGCGGCCCGGCGATCCGGCATGGAACGCCGAGAACTGCCGAAATCGCCGCATGTTCATGGACGAGGCGACCGCCCGCGCCATCGCGTTCGAGGGCGACTTCATGCTCGTCACCTATTGCCAGGACCTCGGCCAGGGCCGCTATCGCGCGGTCAAGAGCGTGTTCGTGCCGCTGTGGATCAACGGGCGCCGCTGGGGCAATTTCGAGATGGCGTTCACGAACTGACCGCGCGGCGCGCCATCAGCAGCGCGCCTTCGAGCCCTGCATTCTCCAGCATCGCCGGCACGACGAAATCCGGCGCGTTCGCAGCCGGTCCCACGCCATAGCCGCCGAGCGCCGCGCGCAATTCCCCGGAAGTCGCCTCGAGCAGCCCGGGCGTCGTCATCACCCCGCCGCCCATCACGATCCGCTGCGGCGACCAGGCGAACACCAGCGCCGCCAGGAGCTGCCCCAGATAATGGGCGACCAGCGCCGCCACCTCGGGAGCCTCGGGCAGGGTCCGCCCCTTCAGCCGCTGCTGCACGGCCGGTCCGGCAGTCAACCCCTCCGCACAGTCGGGATGGAAGGGGCAGGTGCTCGGCGCATCGTCTCCGGCGGCCCGCACGAGACGGATGTGCCCCGCCTCGGGGTGCAGCGCTCCCACCAGCGCGCGCCCGTCGATCGCCAGCCCCGCGCCGATACCGGTGCCGACCGTCACATAGGCGACGCTGCCGAGCCCTTGTCCCGCCCCCAGCGCCTGCTCCGCAATGGCGGCGACATTGACGTCGGTATCGACCGCGACCGGGCAATCCAGCCGGCCGGCGAGCACTACACGCAGGTTCGACCCGGTCCAGCCGGGCTTCGGGGTGTCGAGCATCTCGCCATAGTTCGGCAGCGCCGGATTGACGATCAGCGGACCGAAGGCCGCGATGCCGGCCGCGGTGACCGCGACGCCCGCCGTCTCCACACAGCCGAGGATCGCATCCGCGGCGGCATCCGGCGTGGTGGTCGACCAGCGTCCCTCGCCGACGACGATGCCGTCCTCCGCCACCACGCGCGCCAGAATCTTGGTGCCGCCGGTCTCGATACCCAGAAACGCCATCGTCAGCCGGCCTGCAGCTGGTCGAAGGCAATCTGCTGAAGCGCCTTCACCACGCGCGGTTCGAGGCCGAGGTCATTGGCGGCGCGCTCTCGCTCGCCGAGCACGCGCGGATCGACACCTGTCACTCGGCCGAACACCATCAATGCCTCCAGATAATAGCCATAGGCGCTCGCGTGATACTGGTCCCATGTCCACAGATCGACCTGGCCATAGGTGAGGCCGTCATAGGGATTGGGATCGGCAATGCCAGCCGAGATCGCTCGATTCCACGCTTCGCCGACCGGCACTATTCCATCGATGTCCGGTACGGCGCGACGCGCAAGCTCGGAGGCTGCGCGCAGGTCGAGCGCCATTGCGGTTACCGGCTTTCCCGACCAGCGCCGGCCGGGCGGATAGGTAAGGTCGGCGCGCGTCCAGGTCGAAACCAGCTCGACGTCGACTTGGGGATTGGCGCGGCTGACCATCTCGGCCAGCAGCTTGGCATTGGCGATGTGGATCGCCGGATCTCCCGGCTTGTCCCTGTCGAGCGTGCTGTAGCCCTGGAGCACGACCACGTCCCAGCGGCGGGCGATCAACGCGCGCTTCTCACGAACATGGAAATCGAAGCCTTTGCCGGGCGAGGTCTCGAGGCTCACCGCATAGTCGAGCCCCGCCTGCTCGGTGAAGGCCTTGAACAGCGCCGGCACGCCGCCAACACCGTCATGATTGAGATCGGTCACGCTGTCGGGCCGATAGCGCATCACCGGCGACCCCGCACCGAACGTGAAGCTGTTGCCGACGAATAGGATCGTTCGCGGCGCCCCGGGCGCTGCTGCCCCCAGCAACAGGCAGGCAAGAACCAGCAGCGCAGTTTTCATACCACGGCCGACTCGCCAACCGGTGCATCGGCGGTCCCCCGATCGCCTCCCGCAAGAGCGGCGTCGAGTTGCCGGGTGTCTATCTTGCGTTCCCAAGTGGCGACCACGATGGCGGCGGTGGCGTTGCCGATGAAGTTGGTGAGGGATCGGCATTCGGACATGAAGCGGTCGACGCCGAGGATGAGAGCCATGCCGGCGACGGGGACGGCCGGGACGATGGAGAGGGTGGCGGCCAGCGTGATGAAGCCGGCGCCGGTGACGCCGGCGGCCCCCTTCGACGAGAGCATGGCGACGCCGAGCAGGGCGAACTGCTCGCCCCAGGAGAGATGGATGCCGCACGCTTGCGCGATGAACAGCGCGGCAAGGGTCATGTAGATGTTGGTGCCGTCGAGGTTGAAGCTGTAGCCGGTGGGGACGACGAGGCCGACCACGCCCTTGTCGCAGCCCGCGCGCTCAAGCTTGTCGATCAGGCTGGGCAGCGCCGCCTCGGACGAGGAGGTGCCGAGCACGAGCAGCAGCTCGGCCTTGAGGTAGGCGATGAGGCGCAGGATCGAGAAGCCGTGCGCCCAGGCGATCGCGCCGAGCACGACCAGCACGAACAGGATCGAGGTCAGGTAGAAGGTGGCGACGAGACCGCCCAGGCCGATCAGGCTGCCCGCGCCATACTTGCCGACGGTGAAAGCGATCGCCCCGAATGCACCGACCGGCGCCGCCCGCATCAGGATCGCGACCAGGCGGAACACCACCAGCATCACCCGCTCGGCCAGATCGAGCACCGGCCGCGCCGGCTCACCGACCAGGCTCAAGGCGATGCCGAACAGGATCGCCACGAACAAGGTCTGCAGGATCGAGCCCGAGGTCAGCGCCGACACCATCGTCTCGGGGATCACCGCCATGATGAAGCCGGCGACGCTGCTCTCATGCGCCTGATGGGCATAGCCGGCGACCGCGCTCTGGTTGAGCGTCCTGGGATCGACGTGCATCCCCGCCCCCGGCTGCACGACATTGGCGACCAGCAGCCCGACCAGCAGCGCCAGCGTCGACACCGCCAGGAAATAGCCGAACGCCTTCGCCGCCACCCGGCCTACCGCCGCCAGCTCACGCATCCCCGCGATGCCGGTCACGACGGTGAGGAAGATCACCGGCGCGATCACCATCTTCACCAGCTTGATGAAGCCGTCCCCCAACGGCCGCAGCGCCTCGCCCACCCCGGGCCACACATGCCCCACCACCGCACCGCACACGATCGCCACCAGCACCTGCACGTACAGATGGGCATATAAAGGACGGCGCTTCGGCAAAGCAGCTGGAACGGACACGATCGCCACCCGTCCCTGATGCCCCAGCCCCGCTCAAAGGACAATCGGGTCCCCGACATCATCGTCATACAGCGCTAGGCGCGCGGCTCTCCCGCGATCGGATCAGGGAAGGCGCAGCCGGACTCTACGGACCCTGACGAGGCTGCGCATCTTCTCGGCGACGATCTCCGCGCGATGCGGATCGATGTCGTGGACCGTGAGCGAAATGCGGCAGATCCTGGCCGAGCATTCGACCTGCGCCCGTTCGATCACACGATCCTGCTGCGCAATCAGCGCGAGCAGGCGACTGAGCACCTGCGCGCACCGATCCGCCGTGATCGCGAAGACGGCTGCGCGCGTGTCGACCCTCGGCGCACGTCTGGTGGCCATGACCGGAATCACGCCGCGCGCGCCGTCCGAAGATCGTCGAGGTGCACCGCCTCTTCGGGCTCTTCCGTCGGTTGCGCGTGATCCATCATGCAGGCTCCTTCCCCAATCCGGGGAGGATATCCATGAGAAGCGGGAATTTCTTACCCAATCCCGCTGCAATTCGGCGGAATATCGAATATTCTGACCTGGAAATCGTCAATCCGAGAAAGATCGTGCCGGACAACCTGGATAATTTCGACCGAAAGATCCTGCGCCTGCTGCAGGACGACGCGTCGCTCTCCACTGCGGCGATCGCCGAGGCAGTCGGGATGTCCGCCTCGCCCTGCTGGCGCCGGATCGACCGGCTCGAGCGCGAAGGCTTCGTCAAGCGCAGGGTCGCGCTGGTCGACCGCCGCAAGATCGGCCTCAACGCCCAGGTCTTCGCGACGGTGAAGCTCAATGCCCATGGCCGCGCCAACCTCGACGAGTTCACCGCCTCGATCCGCGAGCTGCCGGAGGTGCTCGAATGCTATGTCCTCATGGGGCCGGTCGATTTCATGCTGCGCGTCGTCGCCGCCGACATCGAGGCCTATGAGCGCTTCTTCTTCGAGAAGCTGTCGCGCCTTCCCGGCGTGCAGGAGATCAATTCGACCGTCGCCCTTTCGGAGATCAAGGCGACCACTGCCCTGCCCGTCTGATCCTCGCCTCTCCAGGGTCTGGATCCTAGCCCAGCGCTTCCACGGCGGACCTGAAGCGCCGGCCGAGCGGGATCGGCGTTCCGCAGGCAAGATGGACGACCGGCCGCCCGCTCGGCTCGCGTCGGATTTCGCGGACCTGCCGCGCATTGACGACGGTCTGGCGATGAACGCGCACGAAGCCGAGAGGGGCAAAGCGGTGCGCCAACTCGCTCAGCGTTGCCCGCACCAGATGGACACGGCCGTTGGCGACGATCTCGCTGTAATTGCCGGCCGAGCGGATCAGCGCCACGTCCTGGACGCGCACCCGCAGAAAAGGCGCCTCGGGCAGGTGGAGCCATTCGCCCGGTACCGCCGAATACGCCTCCGGCGACGGCGTGAACGCCATATCGTCCGATTCCCGGCGCGCATGATTTTCGAGGTGCCGCCCCCAGGCCAGCAGCGCCAGCAGCACGGTCGTACCCAGAATCGCTGCCCGCGGCAGGAAGCTGAAGATGGACGGCAGCGGCGGCATGCCCGGGGCGCAACGAAGATCGCCGGATATCGCGATTGCGAACTGGGACGCGAGCAGATCGGCAACCGTCACGGGAGCGAAGGCGAGAACGGCGAGCAGCAGCGGCGATCGCTGCGGCGCGGAGACGAGCTCGCCGACCGGCTCCCGGCAAGCGAAGCCGATCGTGAGGGTGAGCCCCCAGACCAGCAGATTGGCGAGCCGCGCTTCTTCCGGCCGCTCGGCGACGAACGGATCGACCGGCGTTCCGATGCCGCCCATGGCGTAGCCGAGCAGGAAGCCGAGCAGGCCCATAGCCACGCCGGCGCTCAGCGGGATCTGCCGCTCCCAGATCGACTCTCGAACATCAGCCGCCATGGTCCGACGATAGCCTACGAGCGCGCGCGCGAACTGCCGTTCGTCACGTCCGCGCGCCGTTCGTCCCAACCGGCTCCCGATGCCGCCGCGGCCGGGGCATCCGGCCCGGCGACCGGATGTCATCGGGATTGCGAATCATGCGTTGCTCCATCTGCTGTCTGTCGCTGCTCGCGGCACCCGCTGTCCATGCCCAGATCGCGATCTCACCGCCGGCCCAGCCGCAGAACCACGATGTGGTGCGGGCCGCGGACGACGCCTTCGGCCGGCGCATCGGCGTCGAGGAAGTCGGGCTCTACACCGAAAGCGAAGTGCGCGGATTCGATCTGCAGAGCGCCGGCAATTACCGGATCGAGGATCATTATTTCGTCCGGGCTGCCGGGATGCTTCAGCCGTTGACCGAGGGCACCGCCATCCGCGTCGGCGCCAACGGGCTGCGCACCGACTTCGCCGCCCCGTCGGGCGTCGTGCAATACGACCTTCCCGACGGCGTGCCGGGAATGCAGGCGACGATCGAGGCCGGCTGGTGGAGCGGGTCGGGACCGATCGTGCTGACGCGCTTCGCGGGCGGCACGCAGGACAGCCGGCTGAGCATCGCCGGCGGCCTCCAGCTGAGCGTCGGGCAACGCTATACCGACGGCACCGGCGGCGACTTCATCGCGGTGGGCCTCGTCCCGCGCTGGACGCCGGCGGCGGGCATCCGACTGACCGGCGTCTGGGGCCATAATTGGTACACGCGCGGTGCCGACACCACTTTCGCCAGCGCGGGTACGCCGCCGGCGCGCATATCGCTCGGCATCGATCGCACCCAGTCGTGGATGGACGCCAGCAACGAGAGCGATCTGTCGGGCGCGATCCTCGACATCGATGCAGGAGACGGCTGGAGCCTGGGCGCGTCGGCCTTCCGGTCGGAACTCGCCTATCGGCGCAACGTGTTCAACCTGCTCCGGTTGTCCGATGCCGGCACCGGAGCCGAGGTGAGCGGCCTGTTGTTCGGCGAAGAGAACCGCCGGTCCTTCTCTGCCGAGATCACGGCCGCCAAGCGCTTCACCACCGGCGCACTGGATCATCGCCTGATCGCCGCGATACGGCGACGCGACAGCGTGGTGCTCAGCGATCCGGGCGCGGCCTTCACGCTTGGCCACTATCCCGAAATCGACCGGCCGCCCGCCCTTCCCCGGCCGCCGGTCAGCCTCAATCCGCTGCGCCTTCGAGATGAGGTGGAGCAATGGACGGGCGGGCTTGGCTATCGACTGTCGATCGGCAGCTTCGCGGAGCTGCGCGCCGACGTCCAGCGTGTGGAATATCGCAAGCAGGCGCGCGCGCTCGACGGAAGCTCGGAGCGCGAGACGAGCCGGCCTTGGCTCTATGGCGGCGCGCTGTCGGTCGGGTTCACGCGCGCGCTGACCGGCTTCGCCAGCTATGCGCGCGGGCTGGAGGAGGCCGGGGTCGCGCCGGCCAATGCGGTGAACCGCGGCGCGGTGCTGCCTGCCGCAATCTCGCGCCAGGCCGAGCTCGGCATGAAATACGCCATCGCCGGCGGACCGACGCTGATCGCCGGCGTGTTCGACCTTTCGAAGCCGCTGCCGGGCATCGACGCCGGCGGCGCGTTCGACTTCGTCGGCCGGGTACGGCATCGCGGCGCCGAACTGTCCCTCGCCGGGCCGATCACTCCTCGGTTGGGTGCGGTGCTCGGCGCGACCTATCTTGATGCACGGACCGAAGGCGAGCTCGTCGATCGCGAATTGGTCGGCGCGCGTCCGATCGGACGCCCCGAGGTGATGGCGCTCGCCAATCTTACCTGGCGCGTGCCCGGCGTCGCGGGGCTTACGCTCGACGGCGGCGTCAGCATCCGCGGCGAGCGCTATGCCGATCGCGAAAATCGCGTGACGCTTCCCGGCTATGCGATAGTCAATCTCGGCCTGAGGCAGCGTTTCGCGATCGGGGACCATTCGGTCACGCTCCGCGCCCGCGTGGCGAACCTCACGAACCGGTTCGCCTGGAACGTCAGCAATTCCGGCCTGCTCACCCAGAACATCCCGCGCGTATTCACGCTCACCCTGACGGGGGAGATCTAGGGCCTTAAGCCTCTCCCCTTCAGGGGAGGGGTTGGGGTGGGGCCTGGCCCCAAGCGACCTGGCCCGCCGCACTGCCCCACCCCCAACCCCTCCCCTGAAGGGGAGGGGCTAAATTGCTGAATGTCGATCCGCTCCGAAGATTTTTCGAAAATATGTCGGTTTTGTGAAATCCGTTCGTCTTCCCCTGTGGAAGCCCGCGGCGATGGACCGCCGGCTGGAACAGGGGGTCACATGACGCGATCTGGCAATATCATCCGGTTTGGCAGTGTCATCGGGGCGTGCGCGGCGATCTTCGCCGCTGCGGGCGTTTCGGCGCAGACGGCAGCGCAGGAGCAGGCGGCTCCGGCGGATACGCCGGCCGCGGACGGCGACAACGGCGAGATCATCGTCACCGGATCGCGCATCGATCGCAATTTCGACACGCCCACGCCGACGCTGACCGTGACCGCCGAAGACCTCTCGGTCGGCGCGCGCCCGAACGTCGCCGCGGCGCTCAACGACCTGCCGCAGTTCCGCGCGACCACTTCGGCGCAGACCACTGGCACCAACACCGGCGCCGGCAACGCGCCGGTCGACTTGCGCGGCCTCGGCATCAACCGCACGCTGGTGCTGGTCGACGGCCGCCGCATCGTCAGCGACAACGATCTCAACACCGTCCCGAACATCATGATCCGCAGCGCACAGGTCGTGACCGGCGGCGCCTCGGCCGCCTGGGGCTCGGGCGCGGTGGCCGGCGTCGTCAATCTCGGCATCGACGAGAAGTTCAATGGCCTCCAGCTCGGCGCCGAGGCGGGCGTCTCGCGCTATGGCGATGCCGCGCAGCACCGTTTCGAAGGCAAGGCGGGCTTCGGCTTTGACGACGACCGCGGCCACGTCGTCATCGGCGGCGAATATTTCAACAGCGACGGCATCGTGCCCAAGACCGCCCGCAAGAACGTCGGCCGCTGGGCATCCTTCGCCGGCGCGATGACGCCGGATGTCGGCTTCTCCACCTCGGCCCCCGGCGGCCTGATCACCTGGGGCGTGCTGAAGGGCAAGGCGTTCAATCCCGACGGCTCACTGCGCGATTTCGACTATGGCCGGGTGAGCGGCGGCTACATGACCGGCGGCGAAGGCCCGTCGAACGACGACCTCAGCCCGCTCGTCACCCCGCAGCGCCGCTACAGCGCATTGGGCCGCCTCACCTACGAGATCACCCCCTCGATCAAGGTGACCGCCGAGCTGCGCCACTCGCGCATGTGGAACAACTATATCTGGTTCGGCGATCATGTGCAGGGAGACGCGCCGGACAAGAAGGACATCACGAAGCCGGCCGGGATCCTGATCCGGTCCGATAACGCCTTCCTCTCGAACGAGGTGCGCACGGCGCTGGCCAATGCCGGAGAGACCAGCTTCTACATGGGCCGCTTCAACAGCGATCTCTCCTACCCGTACATCGATTTCGAGCGGAAGGTGACGCAGGGCACGCTGGCGCTCGACGGCAAGGTCGGGTCGAACCTGCGCTGGAGCGCCTATTACAGCCACGGCGAATATCAGAACAACATCGACACCCCCGGCTTCCTGCTGACGCAGGAGTTCGCCAACGCGGTCGATTCGGTGACCGGGCCGGGCGGTACGCCGATCTGCCGGATTGCGCTGACGAACCCGGGCACCAACTGCGTGCCGATCAACCTGTTCGGCCAGGGCGCGCCGTCGCAGGAGGCGATCGACTATGTCACCGGCACGCCGAGCCAGCGCGCCACGACCAAGCTCGACGTCGGCGGCGTCAGCCTGCGCGGCGAGCCGTTCGAGCTGCCCGCCGGCGCGGTCTCGTTCGCGGTCGGCATCGAAGCGCGCAAGGAGAGCATCAACCAGACCGTCGGCGCGCAGGACGCCGCCAAGGCGTTCCGTACCTTCAGCTTCTCGGCGATGTCCGGCGACTTCACCGTGAAGGAAGCGTTCGGCGAGATCCTGGTGCCGCTGATCCACGACACGCCACTGCTGCGCCAGCTGGAGTTCAACGGCGCGGTGCGCGTCAGCGACTACAGCACGACGGGCGCGATCTGGTCGTGGAAGCTCGGCGCCACCAACGAGTTCTTCCCCGGCTTCCGCGGCCGCGTGACGCGCTCGCGCGACATCCGCTCGGCCAATCTCAGCGAGCTCTACACCCAGACGACGACCGGCTATAACACGCTCTACGACCCGGTCACCAAGCAGAACGTCTATGTCCTCAGCAACGGCGGCGGCAATCCGGACCTGGAGCCGGAGAAGGCCGACACCTGGACATTCGGCTTTACCTATTCCCCGCCCGCCGTCCCAGGCTTCAACATGTCGGTCGACTATTTCGACATTTCCGTCGACGACGTCATCACCACCATCGCCGCCCAGGACCTCGTCACCCGCTGCTTCAACGGCAACACCGCGCTGTGCTCGCGCGTCGAGCGCGATGCGAACAACAATATCACCCGCACCATCTCCACCTATGTGAACCTGGCGAGCTACAAGACCAACGGCATCGACGCCGAGCTCTCCTACATCCTGCCGCTGAACCGCCTGTTCGCCTCCGCCGACGGCAGGATGAAGTTCCGCGTGCTCGGCACCTGGGTCGACAGCCTCACCACCGATGACGGGGTGGTGAAGCTCGAATATGTCCGCTCGCAAGGCTATTCGTTCGGCCTCGGCGTGCCGGCGTGGCGAGTGAACGGATCGATCGGCTACGAGGACCAGAGCTTCTCGGGGATGGTCCGCGCCCGCTACATCTCGCCCGGCGAGTACAACAACCAGATCCCGCTCACCAACAACCACATCGACGCTTACACCTATTTCGACCTGCAGGCGCAGGTGAAGGTGCCGGTGACGAACGGGCGGGAGATGGAGCTCTACGGCAACATCACCAACCTGTTCGACAAGGACCCGCCGCCGGGGTCGCTCTATTCGCCCTATTACGATGTGTTCGGGCGCTACTTCACGCTCGGCGCCCGCATCCGCTTCTGATCGTCGCGACTACCGACCGCCCGGCCCAGCTGCCGGGCGGTTCCGGTTCTGGAGACTGCCCGATGTTCCTCCGTCCTGCCTTTGCCGCAGCGCTCGCGCTGCTCCCCATGACCGCGATCGCGCAGGTCGCCAAGCCTGCGGCGATCGTCGCCGACGGCATCCCCGCCATCCCGCCGGCGCTTGCCGCCGAGACCCAGCCATATCTCCAGGCGCGCAAGGCGGTGTTCCTCGGCTGGGACGCGGCCGACCGCTCGATGCTGATCAAGACGCGCTTCGCCAACACCGACCAGGTGCACAAGGTCCGCGGCCCGGGCGCCGACCGCACCCAGCTGAGCTTCGAGGAGGAGCCGGTCATCATGGCCAGCGCCTCCCCGGGCGCCGGCGACGTGACGGTGGTGCAGAAGGACGTCGGCGGCGGCGAGTTCTTCCAGCTCTACCGGCTGGTCGACGGCCGGCTGCACCTGCTCACCGACGGCAAGAGCCGCAACTGGTTCGGCGCATGGAGTCCGGACGGCAAGCTGCTCGGCTATTCCTCGACCCGGCGCAACGGGGCGGACGCCGATCTCTACGTGATCGATCCGCGCGATCCCAAGTCCGACCATCTGGTCGCGACGGTCAAGGGCGGCGGCTGGAACATCGCGGATTTCTCCGCCGACGGCGGGACGGCGCTGGTTGTCAATCGCATGTCGATCAACCGTGCCGACGTCTATGAGCTCGACCTCAAGACCGGCCGGATGCGCGCGCTGAACGACGTCAAGCGCGAGGTCTCCTATGTCGCCCCGCGCTATGCGCCCGACGGCAGCATCTGGGTGCTGTCGGACATCGATTCCGATTTCGTGCGGCTCGGCCGGCTCGATGCGCGCACGGGCAGGTTCGCCCCGGTCTCGAAGGAGCCGAAATGGGACGTGAGCGACTATGCGGTCGCTCCTGACGGCAGCTTCATCGCCTATGCGACCAATGAGGCAGGCATCAGCCGGGTGCACGTGCTCGACACCAAGGCGGGAACGACCCGCGACGTCACCGGCCTGCCGGCCGGCGTGATTCCCTACGCGATCGGATCGGCGATCGAGATCGCCCCCTGGGGCACGATCGGCCTCAGCATGTCCTCCGCGCGCGTCGCGGGCGACGCCTTCGCCGTCGATCCGAAAACGCTGGCGGTGACCCGCTGGACCGAAAGCGAGACCGGCGGGCTCGATCCCGCAAAGAACGTCGAGCCGCAGCTTATCGAGGTGAAGAGCTTCGACGGCGAGACAGTGACAGGCTTCCTCTACCGCCCCGATCCCACAAAATTCCCCGGCAAGCGGCCGCTGATCGTCAACATCCACGGCGGACCCGAGGGGCAGACCCGGCCGGACTTCCTGGGACCGGACAACTACTACCTCAACGAGCTCGGCATCGCGCTGTTCTTCCCCAACGTCCGCGGTTCGACCGGCTTCGGCAAGAGGTTCGTGAACCTCGACAACGGTCCCTACAAGCGCGAGGATTCGGTGAAGGACGTCGGCGCCTTCCTCGACGCGCTGGCCAAGGACGCGACGCTCGATCCCGCCCGCTTCGCGGTGACCGGCCTCTCCTACGGCGGGTACATGTGCTACGCGTCCGCCACCCATTATTCGGCCCGGCTCAAGGGCGCGAACTGCTATGTGGCGATCTCCAACTTCGTCACCTTCCTCGAGAACACCCAGTCCTATCGCCGCGACCTGCGCCGCGTCGAATATGGCGACGAGCGCGATCCGAAGCAGCGCGCCAAGCTGATCGAGATTTCCCCGCTCACCAGCGTCGACAAGATCACCGTGCCGCTGCTGATCGCGACCGGCGGCAACGACCCGCGCGTGCCCGCGAGCGAGGCCGAGCAGATCGTCAAGGCCGTGCGCGGCAAGGGCGGCACCGTCTGGCACCTGCTCGCCGGGAACGAAGGCCACGTCTTCCACAAGAAGGAGAACGAGGACTATTATTTCTGGGCAAGCGTGCTGTTCTGGAAGCAGACTCTGCTCGGCGAAGGGAGGCGTTGATCTTCGTCCGCGGGCTCGCGATCGCCGCGACGGTCCTGCTGTCCGCTGCGTCGCTAGGCGCAGCGGACCGTCGACCGCCGGCGGTGCTCGTCGACCACCACGTGCATGTGCATTCGCCCGCGATCCTCGCCTTCCTGCCCGCTTATTGCGCGAGCCCGGGCAGGACCAGCAAATGCGATCCCGAGTTTTCCGCCCCGCTGACCGTAGCCGACCTGCTGCGAGCCATGGACGAGGCCGGCATTAGGCGCGCGCGGGTGATGTCGACCGCCTATCTGGCGGAAAGCCCGATGATGGTGCCGCCTGTCCCCGATCACGCGGAGATCGTCCGCAAGGCGAACGACTTCACTGTAGCACTGGCCCGCACCCATCCGGACAGGCTCGAAGCCTATATCGGCGTCAATCCGCTCACCGGGACGGCGCTGCCGGAGATCGAACGCTGGCGGGGCGATCGCCACGTCGCCGGCGTCAAGCTGCATCTCGCCAACTCGCGCTTCGACTATCATCGGCCCGATTACGTGAGGATGCTGGCGGAAACCTTCCGCGCCGCGGCGGCCGCGCATCTGCGCATCATGATCCACATCCGCAACCGGGCGACCGGCTATGGGGCGGAGGAGGCGCGCATCTTCGTGGAAGAAGTGCTGCCGGCCGCACGCGGCACGACGGTGCAGATCGCACACGCCGCAGGCTGGGGCGGCATCGATGCCGCGACCCTCGACGCGCTCGGCGTCTTCGCCGGTGCCTGCGAGCGGGACCGGACGCTCTGTGCCGATCTCTATTTCGACCTCGCCGCCATCAAGCCCGCCGAGGCATCCGATCAGGACAAGGCGGCGCTGGTCGCCTTGATACGCAGGATCGGGCCGGAGCATTTCCTGCCGGCATCGGACTGGCCGTTCGCGCGCGACCTCGGCGCCTATTACGCCGCGCTCGCCACCCTTCCGCTGTCCGAGGCCGAATGGCGGACGATCGCCCGCAACATCGGCCGTTGAGAAAGGGTCTCGGATTTCGTCCACCGCATCGTGTAGAAAACGACCAGGGAGCGCGATGAGCCAGTTGAACGAGATGTTGCGGCATGTCCGATCCGTGCTCAGGCGACGCGGCGTCGCGGATCAGGATGCCGAGGATCTGGTGCACGAGGCCTTCCTGAAGGTCGAACGCTACGAGCAGAAGCATGCGGTGCGCTCGCAGGAAGCGCTGCTGGTCAAGGCCGCCGTCAACCTATCGATCGACACCGAACGCCGGGAGCGCCGGGCGCCCTTCTCCGCCGGGAACGTGTTCAGCATCGCCGATGCGGCGCCGGACCCGGAACAGGTGCTGCAATCCCAGGCGCGCCTGAAACATGCCGCCGCCGGCCTGGCGCGTCTGCCCGAGCGCACCCGCCGCATCCTGCTCCGCCGCCGGCTGGACGGGGCCAGTTACGCAACGATCGCCGAAGAAGAAGGGATGTCGATCCCCGCGGTGGAGAAGCAGGTCGCCCGGGCGACCCTGGAGATGATGGACTGGATGGAACAATGGTGATCCGCTCGAAGGAGGAGCGAACGCGCCTGAACGCGGAGGCGTCGGCATGGCTCGCCAGGCTGCACGGCCCGCGCGGGCGTGAGGCCGAGGGAGCGCTGCAGGACTGGCTCAAGGTCGATCCCGCGCACCAGGAGGCATTCGAGCGCGCCACCGAGCTGTGGGAGCTGCTGCCCGGCGCGGTCGAACTCGACGAGGAACCGCGGAGCCCGGCGCGAAGGCGCTTCGTGCCGCTGGCGCTCGCCGCATCGGTGGCCGCGCTGGCAGGTGCGGGAGCGATCACCGTCTATCTCAACCAGGCACCGACCTTCGATACCCGCGCCGGGGAGCAACGCACCGCAACCCTGGAGGACGGCAGCCGGATCGCGCTCAACACCGACAGCCACATCACGGTGAAGTTCGACCGCGACGAGCGCGAGGTGCTGCTCGACCGCGGCGAGGCGATGTTCGACGTGGCGCATGATGCCAAACGGCCATTCGTCGTCAGGGCCGGCGACGAGCAGATCAAGGCGGTCGGCACCAGCTTCGTGGTACGGCGCGATGGCGAGCGGGTCCGCGTCACGCTGCTGCGTGGCAAGGTCGAGGTCATGCGTATCGGCGAGCGTCCACGGTTACTCGCCGTCCTCGCACCGGGTGAGCGCGTTTCGGCGAGTCCGGAGGCGGCGCCGCTGCTCGATCGGCCGGCGCTCGATGCGGTCACCGCCTGGCGCCGTGGCGAGCTCCTGTTCCGCAACACGCCCTTGTCGGAAGCGGTCGCCGAGGTGAACCGATACGGTCGGGAACGCGTGGTGGTGAACGATGCGCGGTTGGGCGCGCTACCCATCTCAGGCGTGTTCGCAAACGACGATCCGGCGGAGTTCGCCGCAGCGGTGGCGCAGCTGCACGGCCTCAAGGTGCGGCGCGAGGACAAAGCGGTGCTTTTGACGCCTTGAGCACATCTCCCTGCCATCCGCGGCGTATCGCGATCTATCATCCGCCGATCGACCGGAACCATCCGGCGATGCGGGGTAGGGGTCCATGATACGGGGATTGGCGATATCGCTGTCTGTGTTCGCGTGCATGGCCGCGACGGCCGCTGAGGCACAGACTGCCGCCAGGTTCCGTTTCTCGCTGCCCCGGCAGGACCTGTCGCTGTCGCTCGAGGCGGTGGCGACCATCACCCGCACCAACGTCATCTTCGTGCCAAGCGCCGCCAGGGGGCGCATCGCTCCGGCGCTCAATGGCACCTACAGCGCCGCCGAGGCGGTGCGCCGCCTGCTCAGGGGATCGGGGCTCGACTTCACCGTCACCGCCGGCGGTTCCTACGTCATCTCCAAGCGAGCATCCCCGCCGCGACGCGAGTACCGCGTGGCGGTCATTCCCGAGCCTGCGCCGGTGAAGATCGATGACGTCGCCGATATCGTCGTCACCGGTTCACGCATCGACGTGGCAGGCTTCGAGGCCCCGACCCCGACCTCGCATATAGCCAGAATGGACCTCGACGTCGGCGCGCGCTCGAACGTCGCCGCCGCATTGAACGACCTGCCGCAGTTCCGTGGAACCATCTCGCCGCAAACCAGCGGTACCAACACGAGCGCGGGCATGGCGCCGGTCGACCTTCGTGGCCTCGGCATCGCCCGCACGCTCGTGCTGCTCGACGGACGACGCTTCTCGAGCGACAACGATCTCAACACCGTGCCGACCGTGCTGATCAAGTCGGTCGACGTCGTGACCGGCGGCGCCTCCGCGGCCTGGGGCTCGGGTGCAGTCGCCGGCGTGGTCAACATCGTCCTCGACGGAGAGCTCGACGGCCTCAAGCTCGGCGCCCAGGCGGGGATTTCCTCGCGAGGCGACGCGGCCGAACACCGTTTCGAGAGCGCGTTCGGCACGACCTTCGCCGAAGGTCGCGGCCATGTGATCCTCGGCGCCGAATATCTCGACAATGACGGCATCATCCCCAAGACGTCCCGGTCCAGCGTCGGGCGCTGGGTCAGCGTGTCTGCGGGAAACGGCTATTTCAGGCTGACGCCCGACGTCGGGTTCTCCAATGCGGCCCCCGGCGGCCTGATTCTGAGCGGCGTCCTGGCGGGCCAGGTCTTCAACCCGGACGGATCGCTGCGCGACTTCCGCTACGGCACCGTGGTCGGCAGCGACATGATCGGCGGCGAGGGGCCGTCGAACGACGACATCAGCGTGCTGGTCACGCCGCAGCGGCGGTACAGCGCGCTCGGCCGCGTCAGTTTCGATGCGAGCGGCGCCGTGAAGGTCACCGCGGAGCTGCGCCACTCGCGCATGTGGAACGACTATATCTGGTTCGGCGACCACAATCGCGGCAACATCGTCATCTCGCGCGACAATGCCTTCCTGTCGCCCGTCATCAGCGCCCAGCTGCTGGCGGCGGGCGAAGCCGGCTTCACCATGGGCCGGTTCAATTCCGACTTCCCCTTCCCCCGCATCGTTTTCGAGCGGGTGACGACGCAGGGGACGATCGCGCTGGACGGGACGATCGGCAAGCGCTGGCGCTGGAGCGGCTATTACAGCCATGGCGAATATCGCAACGACATCGACACGCCCGGCTTCGTGATCGGCGCCAATTTCAACCAGGCAGTGGATGCGGTGCGCGATCCGACGACGGGCCAGCCGATCTGCCGCGTCAAGCTCACCAATCCGTCGAGCACCTGCGTGCCAATCAACCTGTTCGGCGAAGGCTCGCCCACGGCGGGGGCGCTCGCCTATGTCACCGGCACGCCGCGCCAGCGCGCCACGACGAAGCTGGACGTGGCGGGAATCAGCCTGCGCGGCGAGCCATTCACACTCTGGGCAGGTCCCGTCTCGATCGCCGCGGGCATCGAGACGCGGCACGAGGCGATCGAGCAGACGGTGGGCGAGCTCGACCTCGCCCGAGCCTTCCGCTCGTTCAACTTCGCCCCGATCTCCGGCGGCTTCACCGTCAGGGAGGCCTTTGGCGAGATCCTGGTCCCGCTGGCGCGCGATCGGCCTCTGCTGCGCAAGCTGGAGCTGAACGCCGCGGTGCGCCTGTCGGACTATGACACGACCGGCACGATCTGGTCCTGGAAGCTGGGTGCGACGAACGAGGTCTTTCCCGGCTTCCGCGCGCGCTTCACCCGCTCGCGCGATATCCGCTCGGCCAATCTCGCGGAGCTCTTCACGCAGCTCACGGTCGGCTACAACACGCTGACCGACCCCGAGAAGGGGACGAGCGTCTATGTCCCCAACAACAGCTCGGGCAATCCCGACCTGCGGCCTGAGACCGCAACCACCCTCACCGCCGGCTTCCTCTATGCGCCGCCGGCGATTTCCGGCCTCCGCGTGTCGCTCGATTATTACCGGATTCGCATCGACGACGTGATCACGCTGCTCTCGGCCCAGGATCTGGTCACGCGCTGCTTCAACGGCAATCGGGCACTATGTGCCTATGTCGAGCGGGATGCGAACGGCAATATCACCCGCACCGTCACCTCTTATCTGAACCTCTCGGAATACCGGACCTATGGGATCGACGCCGAGCTCTCCCAGACGCTGCCGCTCCGTACCTTCGCCGACCTGCCCGGCACGCTCACGCTGCGGCTGCTGGCGAGCTGGATCGACAGCCTCAAGGTCGGCGACGGCGTCGCGGCGATCGAATATGTCGGATCCCAGGGCAATTCGTTCAGCCTCGGCATGCCCAGGTGGCGGATCAACGGCAGTATCGGCTACGACAGCGACAGTTTCGGAGCCCAGCTGCGCGCGCGTTACATTTCTCCCGGCAACTTCAACTCGACGGTCAAGCTGCTCAACAATCACATTCGGGCCTATACCTATCTCGACCTTCTCGCACGGGTACGCGTCGCGGCGAGCGCGTCGGCGAAGATGGAGGTCTACGGCAGCGTGACCAACCTGCTCGACAAGCAGGCGCCAAACGGGTCGCTCTACTCACCCTTCTACGACGTGATCGGCCGCTACATCTCCATCGGCGCGAGGCTGGCCTTCTGAAACGCGCGCGCATGGATGGAGCGCTCTATCGCCGCTCCGCATTGACGGCTGAAATCGGCCCCACTTCGACCGCGAGCGCGCGCGCCAGAGCATCCATATTTGAATAAAGCCGGGGTCACGCGCACGCAGGCTCCCTTAGCGGGCCATCGCGATGCACGGTGAAGATGCGGTGGCGGTCGAGGAGCCGAGCGGACAGCGCCGCATTGTCCTCGACGCTGGTGAGGCCGCGCAGGCGGAACGCGGTGACGCCGCCGTGCAGATCGGGCTCATCGGGCGTGAGTATCTCGATACCAGGCAGGGGACGGACGGCGGAAACCCAGCGGTCGCGTAATGCCCGCAGCCGCGCCGCGCGGCGCGTGCGGCCGATCGCCTGCTAAAAGGCGAGCGCATCCGGGACGGTGAGGATCGCGGCGAAATCGGCTGTGCCGGTATGGACGCGGGCCTGCACGCCGTCGCAACCGTTTGCCGACTCGGCGGGATCGCGGTCGATACGGCTCAGCGCACGCCTGCGGATATGGCTCGCCCCGACGCCGAGCGGCGCGCCAAGCCATTTGTGGCAGTTGATCCGACGAAATCGCAATCGAGATCGGCGAGCGTCATGTCGAGCTGCCCCCAGCTGTGCGCCGCGTCGACGATCGCGTCGATGCCGCGGGCACGCGCTAGCGCCGCAATCTCGCGCACCGGCAGAACCAAGCCGGTGCGGTGGCTGGATGCGTCAGCAGCACCAGCCGCAGCTGCGGATTCGCCTCGAATGCCGCGGCATTCAGCGAGGCGTTGAGGCTCTCGCGCATGGTATAGTCGATCCGGCTCCGGCCGAGGCCGACGCTCACGTCGTAACGGAAGCGCTCGCCGAGCTCGCCGCGCACGCCCGTATCCGCCTGATAGTCGCTGAATTCGGTGCCGAAGCGCGGCGTGAACCCGGCTGGATAGAGCGTTCTGAACGAGAACCCGGAAAGGCGCTGCTGGAGTTGTAGACGTTGGCCGTGCCGGCGGGGTTGCGCCAGTTGAAGTCGGTCACGCCATCGGCCGACTGGGCGGTGCCGAACAGGTAGAGCGTCGCGACATCGTCGAGCCGGTAGCGCGCGTCGATGGCGCCGCGGATGCGCTCCTCGTCGGGCTGTCCCCAGCGCTGCACGGGATTGAGCACTGCGATGGTCGGGTTGGCGGCCTGGAAGGCGATCGCGTCCGGCCGCTGGCG